>CAVRBL010000001.1:0-216729 GCA_963719305.1 uncultured Actinomycetes bacterium
TGCGTACAGGATCGACAGCCCCTGAATCGAGACGTTGCCCTGAACGTCGCCGGATGGTGGGATGGCTTGAAGGACAGCCGCTGCCCGAGCGGGGCGTAGCCGCCGCGCTCGCCCGCTACCGACCGCGTACACGTGCTGGCCGACGCCGAGGGCGCCGGGTGCTCCGCCGAACGTCGCCAGCTCATTCGCTTGCGTCTCCAAAGCCGTCATCCGCTGGCTCGAGATCTGGTGCCTGACGAGCAGCACGCCGATGCCGACGGTCAGCGCGCAGGAGGCGATCGCCGCCAGCGCCAAGTAGGCCAGCAGCCGGTGCCTGAGCCTCAGGCGCTGCCTCGGAGGGTGTGGGCGGGTCGCCATCGCCTTGTAACCCAAGCCGCGGACTGTCCGGATCAGCCCGGGGTGCCCGAGCTTCTTGCGCAGCTGCGCCACGTGTACCTCGACCGTGCGCGTATCGCCCGGGGAGACGAAACCCCACACCGACTCGAGCAGCTGGTCCCGCGTCACAACTTGGCCCCGGTGGCGGAAGAGGTACTCGAGCAGGTCGAACTCGCGCTGGGTGAGCTCGATTTCCTCGCCATCAACCCTCACTTCGCGCGCGGCCGCGCGAGCGTCACCGGCCCGAGCTCCACGACGTCGTCGGGGTCCGCGCTTCCGTCTCCACGGCGCAGTACGGCTTTGACCCGTGCGGTCAGCTCCCGCGGCGAGAAGGGCTTGACGACGTAGTCATCGGCCCCGAGCTCGAGGCCCGCGACGCGGTCGGGCAGTTCGTCGCGCGCGGTCAGCATGATCACCGGGACGCGGTCGGCGATGCGGCGGCAGACCTCGAAACCGTCGATGCCCGGCAGGCCGATGTCGAGCACGACGAGCTTCACCGGATGGCGCCCCAGCTCGGCGAACGCCTCCTCGCCGGAGCGAACCCAGAGCGAGCGAAAGCCGGCCCGCTCCAGGTACGTGCGAACCAGCGCGCCGATGTTCGGCTCGTCCTCGACGACCATGATCAGCGCGCTCATACTGGACATCGTAGGTCCCGCGAATCCGTTTGATCCGCGCGTTTTTACACGCAGCTGACATTTCGCTAACCGACTGCTTGCGCGCGGCGCCCAGTCTTCCGGGTGGCAACCACGAGGGAGGGGGCTGCCAAACCAACAGGAGGGTTCACCACACATGAGACTGCTCAAACGCCACTACAAGCTGGTCGCGCTCGGGGCGGCGTGCGTGGCGCTCGGTGCGGGCGTCAGTGCGATCACGAGCGCTGGCGCCGCGACCCCGGCATCGGGAACCACGTCGACCGCCTCGGGCGCGGCCGCACACCGCCGTGCCCAATGGGGCTCGCGCGGCGAGCGTTCCGCGGCGCGGTGCAAGGCAGCCTGGTCGTGCACACCAAGTCGGGATTCGGGACGGTCACGTTCGAACGCGGGGTCGTCAACTCGGTGTCGGGTAACCAGCTGACGATCACCGAGCGGACGAAGAAGGCCGCCTACAAGACCGTGACGGTCACGATTCCCGCGAACGCTAACGTGCGCGTCAACCGCCAGAAGGGCACCCTGGGCCAGCTGAAGCCGGGCCAGCACGTGTCGGTCGTGAGCGCGCCGAAGAGGACGTTGGTGATCGCGAGGGGTTAGGCCCCGGACCACGCGGCCCGTGACGGAAATGCGCTCCGCGCGACGTCACGGGGCCCTGGCTCCGACGGCCCCCATTAGCATCCGGTGCGGGATGAGCGCCTCGCGCCGGAGATCTTCAAGGCCTACGACATTCGCGGCCTGTACGGCGCAGGACATCGACGCCGACGCCGCGGCAGCTGATCGGCCGGGCGTTCGCGCGCGTGATCTCCGAGCTGGAGGAAAAGCCGACGTCCGAGCTCAGGCTGGGACTGGGCCGCGACATGCGCATTCACCGCGCCGGAGCTCGCAGCCGCCTACCGCGATGGGATGTGTGCCGAGGGCGCGACCGTTCTCGACGCCGGCGAGGTCGGGACCGAGATGCTCTACTACCTGGTCGGCTCGCGAGATCTCGACGGCGGGCTGATGTGCACGGCCTCGCACAACCCCAAGGCCTACACGGGCGCCAAGCTCGTCAGGCGAGGAGCGATCGCGCTCTCGGGCGACGCCGGGATCGACCGAGTCCGAGCGTTGATCGAGGCCGGGCTGGGAGATCCGCCAGGTGGCGGCAGCGCTGAGGCGATCGAGACCTACGATGAGTTCCACGACGCGGCGCTGCGGTTCATCGATCCGGATGCGGTGAAGCCGCTGCAGGTCGTCGTCGACGGCGGCAACGGCATGGCCGGGCCGATGGTCGGGCCGCTGCTCGAGCGGCTGGGAATCGACGCTGAAAAGAACTTACTGGACGCCCGACGGCAACTTCCCCGACCACGAGCCGAACCCGATGCTGCCCGAGAACCGGGAGTTCATCATGGGCGAGGTGGCTCGGCTGGAGGCGGATCTGGGGATCGCGTGGGACGGCGACGGCGACCGCTGCTTCTTCATCGACGACGAGGGCGCGTTCGTCGACGGCGACTTCCTGACGGCGCTGCTCGCCGAGTCGATGCTCGAAAAGCAGCCCGGAGCGACCGATCCTGTACGACGTGCGCGCGAGCCGCGCGGTCGCGGACACGGTCGCAGCGCGCCGGCGGCCGGGCGCTGATCAACCGCGTCGGGCACGCGTTCTTCAAGACCCGCATGCGGGAGGAGAACGCCGCGTTCGGCGGCGAGGTCTCCGGCCACTACTACTTCCACGACTTCTACTGCGCCGACTCGGGCACCATCCCCGCGCTGCTGATCCTCGAGTTGCTGTCGACGCGCGAGGCCCGCGTGTCGGAGCTGCTCGAGCCCTATCGCTCCCGCTACTTCATCTCCGGCGAGATCAACTCGGAGGTCGACGACCAGCAGGGCAAGGTCGAGGAGCTCTCCGAGCGCTATGGGGACGGCCGCCAGTCATGGCTCGACGGTCTGTCGGTCGACTACGACGATTGGCACTTCAACGTGCGCCCGTCGAACACCGAGCCGCTGCTGCGGCTGTGCCTCGAGTCGCTGCGCTCGCAAGGAGGACATGGAGCGCCGCCGCGACGAGGTGCTCGCAGTGATCCGCTCGTGAGCGGTCCGCCGGCCCTCGCCGCGCTGGAGCGCGCCGCCCAGGCCGGGATCCACCGTCTGGCGATCCCGACCCCGTTTCTCGTCGGCCGCGTCAACTGCTACCTGATCGAGGACGAGCCGCTGACGCTGCTCGACACGGGCCCCAACTCCGGGCAAGTCGCTCGACGAGCTCGAGCAGGCGCTGGCGCGCTCACGGGCACGCGGTCGAGGACCTCGAGCTGATCGTCATCACCCATCAGCACATGGACCACCTCGGACTGCTCGAGATCCTCGCCCGCCGCTCCGGCGCCGAGGTCGCGGCGCTTCACCTGCTGGGGCCCTACCTGCAGGACTTCGCGGCAGAACGCCACCGCCGACGACGATTTCGCGCAGACGGTGATGCGCCGCCACGGCGTCCCGGCCGACCTCGCGACCGTGCTCGGCGCGGTGGGCGCGGCGTTCCGGGCGTTCGGCTCACGGCGGCCACGTCACGCGCGAGCTGCGCGACGGCGACCGGCTCGTTCTGCGGACCGCGAGCTCCTGGTCCTGCACCGCCCGGGCCACAGCCCGTCGGACACCGTGTTCTGGGACGAGGAGCGCGGCATCCTGATCGGCGGCGACCACCTGCTGGCGCACATCTCCTCGAACGCGCTCGTGTCGCGCCCGCTTGTCGATGGCGCGGGGCACGCTGACGAAGACCGCGAGCCGCGCGCCGCTGCTCACGTACATCGGACTCGATGCGGGCCACGCGCGAGCTGCCGGTCGAGCTCGTGCTGCCGGGGCACGGCGATCCGATCACCGACCACGGCGCGCTGATCGACGAGCGTCTGCGGATGCACGAGCGCCGCGCGCGGAAGCTCCAGCGGCTGCTGGCCGACGGGCCGATGACGGCCTACGAGCTGGCGCTCGAGATGTGGGGAAACGTCGCCGTCACCCAGGCTACCTGACGATCTCCGAGGTGCTCGGGCACATGGACCTGCTCGTGCGAGACGGGTCTGGCGCGACGAGACCGATGACGGGACGGCGCGGCCGCGGTTCGAGGCCGCTTAGGGGTACGCCGAGCGTCCCGGCCTGACCGGCGACACGGTCGCCGTCTGGCACTCGTAGGCGCCCTGTCGGCGATCGTGACGCGCAGGGTCGACGTGTCGTTCGGGCGGGATCACCTGGATCCCGTCCGCCGTCGTGCAGCCGGCGCTCGAGGCGGTCCAGTGCGTCACGCCGATCCGGAACGAGACGCTCGTGCCGGGCGCGACCACCAGCGCCTGAAGCGGCGCGGTGCCGAAGAAGTCGTGGGTCGTGCGGGTCGTGACCGTGGGCAGCGGCCGCTCCGGCGCTGTCGAGGAACTGGATCCCCGGGATAGCCGTAGCGTGTGGCAGCTGTGGGAGCTGGCGTTTCGAGCGCGAAGCCGAGCACGCCGTGGCCGGTGGCGCCCTGCCCGCCGAGGAACGACAGCTGGAGATCGGACGCACGGCAGCAGTGCTCGCAGGACGGCCGTGGTCGCGACGCGTGGTCGAGGATGGCGGGAGTGGTGGTCGTGGCCGCGGGCCGTGGACTTGGTGGTCGTCGGGGCGAGGCGAGTGGGGCTCGGCGACGGCGTGCTGCTTGGCCGAGCCGCCGCAGGCGGCGAGCAACAGTGACCGCCGAGAAGGCCAGCATGGTCGCTTTCATACTCCGTCTTTCGCCTCTCATCCCGTCTGCTCCTTCCCGGACATCCGCGTGCGAGTATCCCAAGCGTTATGACGGACCCCACCGCACGGCGCGACGGGCCCGGCCAAGTGCGGTCACGGCGCGCGCTGATTCAGACCGTCGCGAGCTCGATCCGTTCTGGGGCCGCAGCTCCTCGTCGCGGGGGCGATCGCCCTCGACCTGTTCCTCCCCGAGCAGGATCACCTCAGGTCCGCGCTGGCTGTCTGCCCGGCATCGAAGGGCTGCTGCTGGTGGTGCTCGTCGTGGTGTCGTCTACCCACCCGCGGTTGCGGTCACTCTCAGCTCAGGCGCAGGATCGCCATCGGCTTGATCGCGCCTCGTGAGCGCCGACAACATCTTCTCGCTGGTCGAGCTGTGCCGCTTCCTGCTGCACGGCACCACGTCGGGAGCGGGCGCGAGCTGATCCTCGCCGGCGTCCTGCTGTGGGTGACGAACGTGCTGCTGTTCGGCCTCTGGTACTGGGAGCTCGATCGCGGCGGGCCGCTGCGAGCGCGCCGCCGAGAACCGACAGCCGCCCGACTTCATGTTTCCGCAGACGGACGAGCCGAAGGTCGCGCCGCCGGACTGGAAGCCAGGCCTGATCGACTACCTGTACGTGTCGTTCACGAACGCCACCGCGTTCAGCCCGACCGACACGATGCCGCTGACCCAGACGGCGAAGCTGCTGATGACCGCGCAGGCGCTGACCTCGCTGCTGATCGTCGGGCTGGTGGTCTCCCGGGCGGTCAACATCCTGGCCTGAGGCTCAGTGGACACTGCGCAGGAGACCGTCGAGCGCGAGATCCGCCGGATCGGCGCGGAGCTGGCGGCCGCGTTCCCGTCCGCGGCGCGGCACCCGATGCGGGCGCTCGACAGCCGAGCGATGGAGATCGCCTCGGGCGACCGCGAGCTCCGGGCCGCGCTGTTCCGGTTCGTGGACGTGGTGCCCGCCTGCCGCTCGCTGGACGACCTCGCCCGGCACCTGACGGGACTTCCTCGACGAGCTGCCCGACACGCCGCCGCCGATCGCCGCGGCCATGCGGATCTCCCACACCAAGGCCGGCCGCGCCGCGCTCGGCGCGGCCGCCGCCGGGGGCGTCGCGCCACCTCGCGCACCGATTCATCGTCGGTGAGACGCCGCGCGGCGGCGCTGGGCGTCCTCGGCACCTGTGGGGCCGCGGGGTCGCCAGCTCCGTCGACCTGCTCGGCGAGGCGACGGTCACGGCAGCCGAGGCCGACGTATACGCGGGCCGGTGCGTGGAGGCGCTGCGCGAGCTCGCGCCGGCGACAGCTCGCTGGCCGAGCGCGTCCGCACGCTCGAGCGCGACGCGCAGCGGGACGCTGCCGCGCGCGAACCTCTCGGTCAAGGTCTCGGCGCTGACGCCGCTGCTGCGGCCAGATGCTCCCGAGCTCGGCCGGCGCGATGCCGCCGGCCGGCTGCGCCCGCTGCTGCGCGACGCCCGCGGCCAGGGCGCCCACATCCACATCGACATGGAGTCGCTCGATTCCCGAGAGCTGGTGCTCGATCTCGTGCTCGAGCTCCTTTCCGAGCCCGAGTTCGCGGCCGGGCCGTCGGCCGGCGTCGTGCTCCAGGCCTACCTGCGCGACGCGTCCGAGACGCTCGATCGGATCCTCGAGCTGGGCGGCCTCGACCGAACGGACTCACCGCTCCAGGTTCGGCTGGTCAAGGGCGCCTACTGGGACCACGAGCTCGCGCAGGCCCGCCAGCAGGGGTGGCCGACGCCGGTCTACGAGGTCAAGGCCGAGTGCGACCGCAACTTCGAGGCGCTTACGCGGCGGCTGCTCGAGGCACGGCCCCGCGGTACGGGTGGCGGTCGGCTTCGCACAACCTTCGCTCGGTGTCGCAACGCGATCGCCGTCAACCGGCTGCTCGGAGCAGCGGATCTCGGATCTCGAGCTTCAGGTGCTGCGGGGGCTCGGCGACGAGCTTCAGGATGCGCTCGCCAGCCAGCGGCTTCCGCGTCCGCACGTACTGCCCGGTCGGCGACCTGATCGCCGGGATGGCCTACCTCGTGCGCCGGCTGCTCGAGAACACGAGCAACGAGTCGTTCCTTCATGAGCAGGCGCGCGGGACGCCGCTCGAGACGCTGCTGGCGGCGCCGTAGACGAATGAACAGGTCGCGCAACCTTGGATCGTGCGGCAATTTCTGGTAGTCGAGGCGAGGGCCCGAGCACCTGCCAACTGGTCGCTCTGGACGGACATCAAGATCCTGCTGCGCACGCTTTCGCATGTGATCGCGCAGCGCGGCGTGTAGAGCACTCGGCGCGCTCTCGAGGGGCCTCCCGCCGTTGGTACGGTCGTTGGCGTGCCGACACTCGCGCCGTTCGCCAATGAGCCCGTGCTCGAGCTGCGCCGCGCCTCCGTCCGCGCCCAGCTGGAGGATGCGCTTCGAGCGGCGGACCGCCACCTGCCGCTGACCTTCGAAGACAACGTCGGACAGGGCGCAGGCGCTGAAGGCGGCGCAGAGCTCGTCTCCACCGACCCGGGGGAGCCCGAGCGGCTGGTGGCCCGGGGGCCGTCTGCCACGCCCGATGATGTGGCGGCAGCGGTCTCGACCGCGAGCGAGGGGTTTCGCACCTGGAGCGCCATTGGCGCGGGCGCTCGGGCACAGGCCCTGATTCGGGCGGCGGCGTGGATGCGCGAGCGTCGGTTCGAGCTCGCGGCGCTCGAGGTCCGGGAGTGCGCCAAGCCGTGGGCGGAGGCGGACGCCGACGTGTGCGAGGCGATCGACTTCCTCGAGTACTACGCGCGCGGCGCGATCGAGCTTGCCAACGGCCGCCAGCTGATCCAGGTGCCGGGCGAGCGCAACGAGCTTCAGTACGTGCCCCGGGGCGTGACGGCGGTCATCTCTCCGTGGAATTTCCCGCTCGCGATCCCCTGCGGGATGACAGCCGCGGCGCTGGCGGCCGGCAACTCGGTCGTCCTCAAGCCCGCCGAGCAATCCCCCGGCTGCGCCGTTCGCCTGGTGCAGGCGCTGCGGGCCGGAGGGGTGGAGCCGGCCGCGATCGCGCTCCTTCCTGGCGAAGGCGATACCGGAGCGGCCCTGGTGGCACACCCCGGCGTACACACGATCGCGTTCACGGGCTCGCTCGCGGTCGGGCTTGAAATCGTCAGGGCCGCGGCGCAGCCGTTCGCCGGCCAGCGACACCTCAAGCGGGTGGTCGCCGAGTTGGGGGGCAAGAACTGCGTGCTGGTCGATTCGGATGCCGACCTCGACGAGGCGGTGCCCGCCATCGTGTCCTCGGCGTTCGCGTACGCGGGACAGAAATGCTCAGCCGCCTCGCGCGTGCTGGCGCACGAGGCGATCTTCGAGCAGCTCTCGGAGCGCGTGGCCGGCGCGGTGCGCGTATTGGTGGTCGGTCAGGCCGACGAGCTCGGCACCGAGGTCCCGCCCGTGATCGAGCAGGCGGCGCAGCAGCGAGTTGATCGCTATCGCCGGCTCGCGGAATCCGGTCGGGTCCTCGCCTCGCGCGAGCCAGTACCAGGCCGTGGGTGGTTCTGCCCCCCGACGGTCGCCAGCGAGCTCGATCCCTCCTCGCCCGTCCTCAACGAGGAGGTCTTCGGTCCGCTGCTGACGGTCGAGCCGATCCGTGACATCGAGCACGGCTGCGACCTCGTCGACGGCCTCCCCTACGCCCTCACCGGCGGGCTCTTTGCCCGCGACCCAAGCACCGTCCGCTACGTACGCTCCCGCACCCCGGTCGGCAACCTGTATGTCAACCGCGGCATCACCGGCGCCAAGGTGGGCCGGCAACCGTTTGGCGGCAACCGGCTGTCCGGCACCGGCAGCAAGGCGGGAGGCCCCGACTACCTGCTTCAGTTCGTGGAGCCGCAGGCCGTGACCGAGAACACGATGCGCCACGGGCTCGTTGTATGAGGGAGATCCGCTTGGACCGCCGGGCAAACCTCCGGCTACCCTCCCGAAACCCTTGATTTCTGCCTCGCGGGGGTCGATCATCGGGGGAGGCGATGATTCTTCCTCTGTCCGACGTGTGGAAGCTCGTGCTCGCCATCGCGCTCGGCGCGACGATTTTCGCCGGGGCGTGCGGAAGCGCTCCGCGGCGATCGGTGCCCAATTCGCGATCTGCGCCGGCTGGTGTTGTCGGCACTGGCCCTGTACGTGGTAGGCGGCATAGCGACCATCAGCCACCACGCCACGGTCGCGGCGCTTCTGTACGCCGCCGGCATCGGCGTGTGCGCCCTCGCGCTGTGGCTCTCCCGAGGCACCGACAGCGGTGACGACCCGCCGCGAGGCGGCGGCGAGCCTTCCGACGAGCAGCCGCCGCCATCGCCGGACGGACTGCCCGAGTTCGACTGGGCGGCGTTCGAAAAGGAGTTTCGGGCCCACGCGGAGGCCGCGTCGGAGCGCCGCGAGTCGGCGCTGCGCTAGCCGGCGTCGGCGCCGGGCCGGCGCCCGCCTCCGTTCATCTCCAGCAGCAGCTGGTGTAGCCGGCTCTCGCCGGCCAGCTCCGGGTGAAAAGCGACGGCGAGGAGCGTTCCCTGCCTGACGGCCACGGGGTGACCGTCAACGCGAGCGAGCACCTGCACGGCGTCGCCGTGCTCGGCCACCCACGGCGCGCGGATGAACACCGCGTGCAGCGGTCCGCCCCGCATACCGGCCAACTCGAGGTCCGCCTCGAATGAGCGCAGCTGCCGGCCGAAGGCGTTGCGGGAGGTGCGGATGTCCAGCAGGCCCAGGTGGTCGCGGTCGAGCATGATCATCCCGGCACAGGTCCCCAGCATCGGGACGCCGGATCGAGCCAGCGCCCGCAACGGCTCCCCCAGCCCCTCGCGCTCAATCCCCAGCGTCATCACGGTCGACTCGCCCCCGGGGATGATCAGCGCGTCGAGTCCCTCCAGGTCGGCGGGCACACGTACCTGTCGCGGCCTGAGCGCCGAGGCTGCGCAGGATCATGGCGTGCGCCTCAAAGCCGCCCTGGAGAGCCAGGATGCCGACGGTCCGGATCACCAGCGAGAGGGCTACCAGCCGCGCGGAGCCAGGAGCTGCTCGCCTTCGAGCTTCGAGCTCTCGAGGCTCACCATCGGCTGGCCAAGCCCGCTGGACGCCGCTGCGACCCGTGCGGGGTCGTTGAAGTGCGTGGTGGCCTCCACAATCGCCCGTGCGCGCCGCTCGGGATCCTCGGACTTGAAGATGCCCGAGCCCACGAACACTCCCTCGGCCCCAAGCTGCATCACGAGGGCCGCGTCGGCCGGGGTCGCGATCCCTCCGGCACAGAACAGCACGACCGGCAGCCGGCGATCCTGCGGCCACTCTTCGCACGAGATTTAGCGGCGCCGCGAGCTCCTTCGCCGCCGTGGCCAGCTCCCCGTCGTCGAGGGTGCTAGACGGCGTATCTCGGAGCGGATCAGGCGCAGGTGGCGAACAGCTTCGACGATGTCGCCGGTGCCGGCTTCGCCCTTTGAGCGGATCATCGCCGCGCCCTCACCGATTCGCCGAAGCGCCTCACCGAGGTTGGTGGCGCCGCACACGAATGGGACCTTGAACTGCCACTTGTCGATGTGGTTGGCCTCGTCGGCGGGCGTCAGAACCTCCGATTCGTCAACGTAGTCGACCTCGAGCGCTTCGAGCACCTGGGCCTCGGCGAAGTGGCCGATCCGCGCCTTGGCCATCACGGGGATCGTGACCGCCTCCTGGATGCCGCGAATCATCACGGGATCGGACATGCGAGCAACCCCGCCGTCGCGCCTGATGTCGGCCGGAACCCGCTCCAGCGCCATGACGGCCGCGGCACCGGCGTCCTCGGCAACCTTTGCCTGCTCGGGCGTGACGACGTCCATGATCACGCCCCCCTTGAGCATCTCCGCCAAACCGGCTTTGACCGTGAAGGTGGCCTCGTCGCGGGGCTGCTGCAGCCCGTCACTCATCGGGACCGAGTTTAGTGACCGAGTAGTTTGTGCCGCCATGTCCGAGGAGGGCGTGTTCGTGCCAGTGGGCGACGGGAAGTTCCTCGCGACCGAGCTCGCGCGCGGCCCATGGGATCCCGCGGCGCAGCACGGTGGCGCTCCGGCCGCGTTGTTGATGCGCGCGTTCGAGCGGCTGGCGAGGTCCGAGGAGCTGGTCCTGGCCCGAGTGACGTACGAGTTCCTGCGATCCGTGCCGCTCGGAGAGCTCGAGGTCCGGACCTCGGTGCTGCGGGCCGGGCGCCGGGTGCAACTGCTCGAAGGCTCGATCTTCTCCACCAGCGGAACGGAGGTGGCGCGGGCGCGGGCGCTCGAGGTTTTCAGAGCGGAGGCCGATCATGTCCCGGAGCCGTCGGAACCACCGGCCGGCCCCGCGGAAACGGTGCCCGGCGACTTCTCGCCGGCACAGCGTCCGATGTTCGCCACCGACGCGATGGAGATCCGCTTCGTCACCGGGGGATTCTCCGCCCCGGCCCGTCCACCGGCTGGTTTCGGCTGCGGGTGCCGCTGGTCGCGGGGGAGCCGACCTCTTCCTTGCAGACCCTGGCGGCGGCCGCCGACTTCGGAAACGGGATCAGCGCTGTGGTGCCGTGGGACGACCATCTGTTCATCAATCCCGATCTGACGATCTACGTGGAGCGCCAGCCGGTCGGGGAGTGGGTCTGCCTGCAGGCACAGACGCGAATCTCCCCGGGGGGCGTGGGAATCGCAGAGAGCCAGCTGTTCGACGAGCTGGAGCAGGTTGGCCGGGCGACTCAGGCGCTGCTGGTGGCGCGACGGTAGAACCGCCACGCCCGAACCCCGGCGTGGCCGCGACGCAGGTCCCTAGCGTTGCCGCGACGCAGGCCTCGATGTCTCCGCGAGGCCGCCCTACTTCAGCCGGAAGGCCTTGATGCGAATGTCGTACTGCTGCGAGTCGCGGGCGTAGACGCCATAGGCAAGCGCCTGGATGAGCGACAGCAATGCGGCATGTGAGCGCACGAACGCGGGCGAATTTGACGAGTAGTACAGGCGTATACGTGCCAACCGCGCGACCTCCGACATGGTCGCGTCGGTGATCGCCAGCGTGGGAGCCTTCCGGTGGCGGGCGAGCTTCATGGTCCGCGTGATGAGGGGGTGCGGCCGTCCCGCCGACAGGCCGATGACGAGCGTCTCCGCGTCGATACGGCTCAGCCGACCAAGCGCTTCCTGCGAGGGGCTGGCGACGATCTCGGCCCGCAGGTCGAGCAGCATCAGCAGGTGGCGCAGATAGCTGGCGAAGAAGGCCATCTGGTCGGTGCCGGCGATCAGCACCTTCTCCGCAGAAGCAATTGCGTCGATCCCGGCTTCCACCGACGAGCGCGCCAGCTTGCGCGCCGTTTCCTCCACGTTTACATGGTCAGCGGCCAGGGCGGCCTCGAACTCGGTGTGGTCGAGTGAGAACAGCGGCGCCGCTGCCACCGTCGCGCCAGCTTGGGGCAGGCGACGGCGATATTCGTCCCGGGCCGCCTGCTGGAGCTCAGGAAATCCTTCGAAGCCCAGCGCCTGCGAGAACCGAACCACCGTGCTCGAGGAAGTGCAGGCCCGCCGCGCCAGCTCTTCGGCGGTTTGAAAAGCCGCTTCGTCGAGGTGGTCGACGATGTATTGGGCGACGTCCTTCTGCGAGCGCGAGAACTCGTCGAAGCGAGAGCAGATATAGGCAGACAGCGCCTGCGCAGAACTACCGCCCTGTGCCGGGATCGCTCCATGCGTCGCCTTTGTGCCGGCCGACGTGGCCGACCCGTTGGCGTTGGATGCGCTCCTCGGCTTGCGCGATGGCGTCGTGGTCGCGGATGGCTTCATCGGCAGCCGTCTGTTTCGACGCCGGACCATGCCGTTCCTTCACCGCATCGATCGAGGCGTGCGCCGAAGAGCGCCGCCTGAGGGGTTGCGGCCCGTCAGAAGCCGCGTCCGCGACTCGTCGCAGGCCGCGTTCGCGGCGCCTCAGAACCCGCGTTCGCGGCGCCTCAGAACCCGCGTTCGCGGCGTTCCTGGTTCTGCCTGCGCTCGGCCAGCACCTGGCCGATGATGTAGACCACAAGCACGTTGACCAGAATCCCGATGCCGACGAAGGTCGCAAGCAGCGCAAGGGTCTGGTCGAGTGCGGCGTCGGCAGCCAGGAGCATTGAGCCGCAGGGTACCTCAACGCTCGCGCGCAGTGTGCCCGCGGCCGCGTGCCGGCCCGCTGCCCGGTGCTAGCGTCGCGCCGTAATCCGGCCCGGTAGCTCAGTGGTCAGAGCAGCGGACTCATAATCCGTCGCGCGCAGGTTCGAATCCTGCCCGGGCCATGGAAAAGCCCTGGTACTTCTGCGATCACAGGGCGTGTTTCGGTGGTGCCGGCGATGGGCTACGGCTACTGTGGGCCGATGCGACAGACCACCGGCTTCGCGCGGCTCCCGGACGTGGGACGGGTGGCGTTTTCGGTGGTGGGGAGCGGCCCGGCGGTCGTGCTGCCGGCGTGGTGGGTCTCCCATGTGGCGGAGGACTGGCAGTTCGATCCGTTGCGTCGCTTTGTGGAGGACCTGGCGGCCGAGCGGATGGTCGTGCGCTATGACCGGGTGGGGACCGGTATGTCGGATCGCGAGCGCCCGCAGCAGACGTTCACGCCCGAGTTCGAGCTTGCCACGTTGCGCGCTGTGGTTACGGAGTTGGGGTTGGAGCGTGTGACGCTGTTGGGTATCTCGTGCGGGGGCTGTACCGCGGTGAGCTTTGCCGCGAGTTGGCCTGAGCGTGTCGATCGCCTCGTGCTCTATGGAAGCTACGCCGACGGCCACGCGCTTGGGCCTCCGGAGGCGCGACGGGCCATGGTCGAGCTCGTGCGTTCGCACTGGGGGTTGGGGAGCCGTTTATTGGCGGACGTGTTCGGTCCGAGCTGGTCGCCGGAGGTTCGTGCTGCCTTCACCGCGGCCCAGCGCGTGTCCGCTGACGCCCAGGTCGCTGCCAGTCTGCTCGAGCTGATCTATGAGGCCGACGTGCGCGAGGAGCTGCCGCGTGTCCGTGCGCCGGCGCTGGTCGTGCATCGTGAGCACGATCGTGCGATGGGGCTGAGAGGCGCGCGCGAGGTCGCCGCGCTGGTGGCAGAGGCTGAGCTGGTGACATTGCCGGGTGACGCCCACCTGCCGTGGCATGGCGACGGCGAGGCGGTCCTGCGCGTCGTGGCCCCGTTCCTTGGGATCCAGGCGCCGCCCGCCCCGGCAAGCGAGCTGCACACGAACGCTCTGGATGAGCTCAGCGAGCGCGAGCGCGAGGTTCTCGGGCTTGTCGCGCAGGGCCTCAGCGACGCGCAGATCGCCGAGCTTCTGGTGATCAGTCCCCACACGGTGCATCGCCACGTCGCGAACATCCTGGCGAAGCTGCGGCTGCCCACCCGCGCCGCGGCTGCCGCCCGCGCCGCGCGCGCCGGGCTGCTCTGATCGCCTGAGCGCAGACGGCGATGGCCCGATCGGGCCATCGCAAGATGGCTGGTACGCGCGATGGCGCGCCGATTGTTAGGTGGTGGACTGGAAGACGAAATCGCCACGAATCGAAGGGAGTGCAATGTCCGTTGTAACTGTCGAGATCCAGGCCCTGAAGGAGGCCCACCGCAAGACCTGGGCATCAGGTGACTACGCGAGGATCGCCGAGCTTGTGACCGACGTGGGCGAGCGAGTGGTGGAGCGCGCCGGCGTGCAGGCTGGCGCGGACGTACTGGACGTGGCCGCGGGTACGGGAAACGCCTCGATACCTGCTGCCCGCGCTGGTGCTCACGTCATCGCCACGGACCTCACGCCCGAGCTGTTCACCGCCGGCCGCCGGCGCGCCCAGCGGACGGCCGTGGAGGTCGAGTGGATCGCCGCCGATGCAGAGGATCTGCCGTTCGAGGACGAGCGCTTCGACTATGTGCTCTCGAGCCTCGGCGTGCAGTTCGTTCCCCGCCACGAGGTCGTCGCCTCAGAGCTCGTGCGCGTCTGCCGCGCCGGCGGCACGATCGCGCTGGGCAACTGGGCAGCCGACGGCTACATCGGGCGGTTCTGGACGATCATGGGCCCGTACCTGCCGCCGCCGCCCGAGTACGCCTCGCCTCCGGCTGGCTGGGGCGAGCGCGAGCACGTCGAGCGGCTGTTCGCGGAGTACCCGGTCGAGTTGACCTTCGAGCGTCACGCGCTCGAGTTCGAAGCCCAGTCAGCCGAAGCGTTCGTCGACTTGCTGGCCGACTTCTACGGGCCGCTGCTGCAGGCGCGAACCAAGCTCAGCGGCCGGCGGACGCTGGGAGGCGCTGCGGTCCGAGCTCGTCGCTGTCGGCAACGAGATGAACGGCGACGGGGACGGCGGCTTCCGCGCGCCGAGCGAATATATCGTCACGCTCGCCTGCAAGCGAAGTCGGGCGTGATCGGATGCGGATACAGCGAAGAGCGAATAATCCCGACGTAGTCGTTGTCGGTGGAGGCATCGCCGGCGCGTCAATCGCCGCAGTCCTGGCTCGAGGCGGACTCGAGGTGTTGTTGCTCGAGCGCCAGCGCGAGTATCGCGACCGGGTGCGCGGCGAGTACTTGGCGCCATGGGGCGTGCTGGAAGCACGCGCCCTCGGGCTCGAAGATGCGATTCGCTCCACCAAGGCTGTTGAGGGGCGCTACACCGTGCCATTCGACGAGCTGGCTTGAGCCCATCCGTCGCAGCAGCCTCCACGCGTGATAACTCAGCATTCCTGCCGGATGTCTCCGGCCCGCTGTGCGCTTCGCATCCCAAGAGCTGTCAGGCGCTCGTCGGCGAGGCCGCGCACGCGGGAGCACAAGTTGTGCGCGGTGTCGCCAGCGTGACAGTGCAGCCGGGCACCCGTCCGACGATCGGCTATCGCAACGGTACGCAGACGGAGGTGCGGCCGCGCCTCGTAATCGGTGCCGACGGACGAACGTCGACCGTGCGCAAACAGTCGGGCATCGAAATGAACACCGCCCTGCCGACCCACGTTGTCGCTGGCTTGCTGGTCGACGGCGCGTCGCGCTGGCCCTGCGACCACTACGCCATCGGCGTCGAAGGAGATCTCCAGTTCTACGTGTTTCCGCAAGCAAACGCTCGCCTCCGCCTGTACACCTGCCACGCCAACGAGCAGGCGGCGCGGTGGGCCGGACCCGGAGGGGCACAGCGGATGGTTCAGGAGTTCGCGGGGCTCCGCGCAATCCCGACAGGAGATGGGCCTAGCCGACGTCACCCCGGCAGGACCGTGCACAACTTTCGGCTGCGAGCACACGTGGTGTGAGAAGCCCTATACCGAGGGAATCGTTCTGATGGGAGACGCAGGCGGCTACGATGATCCGGTCGACGGCCAGGGGTTATCGCTCGCCCTCAGCGACGTCCGTCAACTCAGCCAACTGTTGTTGACCTCGAAGGATTGGACAGCACCTGCCTTGCGCCCCTACGGCGAACGGCGGACTGAACGCCTTCGCCGCATGCGGCGAGTGTCGAAGACATTTGCGGCCTTCATGACAACGTTCACTGACACTGGTCGCGCTCGGCGCGCCCGTTACTACCAGGCCTCGCGAGACGGCCAAGAGGGCGTCCTCACCGCCCTCGGCGCGATCTGGGTGGGACCGGATCGGCTGCCCGCACACGCGTTTTCGGACGAAGTACACGAAGCGCTGCTGGCCTGACACCGGTCCCAACGGCACCCGCCGCCCAGACCGCGATTGCGCAGGCAATCTACGAACGCCACGGGTCGGCGGCCGCGAGCGTGACCTCGATGCAGGCCTGGTGCCATGCCTTGACCGCTCTAGCTCCCGCCGCCTAGTCTGTCGACAGCCATCTTCGGAGGAGCAAAGTGGGGCTTGGTGGGCAGGTAGGACCGGGGCTATCGACTCAGCGTCGGAGACTATTTCCGCGACAAATCCTCGCGCAGCGAGCTCCGAGGAGGCCGGACGGGCCGGCGCACACCGGCCGCCCGCCATCGCAAAACCACCATAGGAGGTAACGCATGACTAGGTTGCGCCTGAGGGCGCCCAGCCCTGCGCTAATGGTGTCGTTCGTCGCGCTGATCGTCGCCCTCGGCGGCACGAGCTACGCGGCAATTTCCGCGCCGAACAACAGCGTCGGCACCAAGCAACTCAAGAACAGGGCGGTCACCAACGCCAAGCTCGGTCCCAATTCGGTCGGCACAGCGAAGATCCGCGACGGCGCTGTGACCGCATCGAAGATCAACACGAGCGGCCTGACCGTTCCGAACGCGACTAACGCCACCACCGCCGCCAACGCCACAAACGCCACCAACTCCACGACGGCCGGCACGGCCAACGGGGTGGCGGGCATCCAAATCGTGGCGGGCCCGGACATGAGCCTGGCCGGACTCCCGGGGCCCAGCGGGACCGGCCCGGTGCCCAGCGGCCCCGCCTCCATCCCCAAAGGCTTCGAAGCGGTCAACTGCCCCCAGGGTATGGTGGCGATCAGCGGCGGCGAGGCGAACGACAGCACCCAAGGCGCAAACGCCGTAGCCGTCCTCAATCAGGTCCGGATCACCGGCTACACGGTCGGGGTCGTTGTGCAAAACCCGGGCGCCAGCTCCATTACTTGGCACGCATATGCCGTGTGCGTCAAGGGAACGTCAACTGGCGCGTCCGCCTCGTCTGCACGGCCC
The DNA here is from genome assembly GCA_963719305.1 of uncultured Actinomycetes bacterium. Taxonomy (GTDB): domain Bacteria; phylum Actinomycetota; class Thermoleophilia; order Solirubrobacterales; family Solirubrobacteraceae; genus Palsa-465. The sequence goes on from CAVRBL010000001.1 coordinate 17,322, forward strand.
GCTTCATCAGCAGCGAAGTAACGGGCCGCGAGGCGGATCTTCGACCGGAGTCGGGAGCCGGCCTAAGTGCCGGCTCCCGACGGCCCGCTCGCGTCAGGCGCCGCCGGTGGTCTCTGAGTCACGCTCACCACCGCGGGATCCTCGCCGGTCAGAATGGGCGCTCCGACTCCGGGATCTTCGGGATCCGCGATGCGATCGTCTCCATCAAACGGTAGAAGCGCAGCAGCTCCGGATAGACAATCGCCTTGCCGCTGGTGATCAGCCCGCCCGAGATGCTGCGCTCGGGATCGGCCCACCCCATGATGTTGATCAGCCCCAGATGGCCGAAGGCGAGATCGGTGTCGGGACCGTAGAGGCTGAGCAGCTTCGCGCCGAGCATTAGGCCGTAGCTAAACCGTGTAGGGAACACCAGCGTCAGGTCGATCTCGAGCCGGGACTGCTCGCTCAGCGCCCGGCGCAGCGTCGCCGGCTGCATCACTCGCACCCCGTCCAGTTCGCCGCCGCAGCGGAAGATCTCGAAGAAGCGCGACAGCTCCTCTGCGCTGGTGATCACGCTGGCCGACGGTATAACCGCTGTGAGGAAGCGCGGATCGTTGGAGAGCTCGACGACTTGCTCAACAGGCATCCCCAGCACGCGCGTTACCAGCATCGAGAGTGGTGGCAGCAGCGGCGGCCCCGTCGTGTAGTTGAGCCCCACCTGATCGACGTCCTCCGAGGCGACACCGTAGTTGCCCCAGCGGAAGTGCAGTGGGTCGAGGATCTCCTGCGCGAGCACCTCCCGCACCGTCTTGCCAGTGACACGCTGCACTATCTCGCCGAGAATGAACCCGCCCGCGACGGCGTGGTAGGCCAGGGCCGTGCCTGGCTTGACGAACGGCTTGGACTCGTTGATCGTCTTGCCCAAGAACTCGCGGTCCCCAACCCGGTCGAGATCGAGCGCCGCTCGCGGCATGCCCGGGAGACCGGCCCGATGGGCGAGCACGTGGCCAATCGTTGTGTCCTGCTTGCCATGCACGCCGTACTCAGGGATGTAGTCGGTCACCCGGTCCGCTATGTCCAGCGCGCCCCGCTCCTGGAGCAGGTGCATGACCATCGCCGTAACCGCCTTCGAGGTTGAGAAGACGGAGAACGGTGTGTCCGGCCTCACCGGCACCTTCGGCGTGTCGGCGTCGTCCTCCGGCCCATTGCCGCGCGCGTGGCCGATGGCCCGGTTGAGCACCACCTCGCCATGCCGGTGCAGGCAGAGCTGGAGCGCGGGGTGAACTCTGCTGCGATACAGGTCGCAGGCCGCCTCCCAGATCCGCGCGATCGCGTCGGGGTCGACGCCGAGCGGCGCCGAGTCGACCTCCTCCCCGACCGTCGTGACCGACTCCAAGTCGTTCGGGACATCCACTCGCCGCAGTGGGTCCGGCACGTTTGGAAGCCGCGGGATCCTTAGCACGCCGGAACGCTACCCCGGGGACGGCGCTCGAATTCGCGTTGACTCGACGACCGTTACCGCGAGAGCGCGACATCTATCTCGTTTGTTGGAACGGTTTTGGTGGCAGATGTCTTTGGACTGCCACTGCCAGACGAGGGGAGGCCTGTTTCTGATGTCCGGAAACCGCGCCGTTGAGCACCGGGAGGCGCCCGCCGAGCACCCGCTCGACCGCCTTACGCCCGAGCAGATCGAGGAGATTGGCGAACAGTTCAGGCAACTGCACGACGAGGTCTTCGACAGCCTTGGGGACCGCGATGCCCGCTACATCCGCAGCCTGATCGGGCTGCACCGCAAGCTGGCCCTCGGCGGGCGCGTACTGCTGCTCCCCTCTCTGTTTCCGCCGGCCTGGCTGGCTGGAACGGCGGTGCTGTCGCTGGCGAAGATCCTCGAGAACATGGAGATCGGACACAACGTCATGCACGGGCAGTGGGATTGGATGAACGATCCCGTCATCAACTCACAGGAATGGGACTGGGACACCGCCTCCACCAAGGAGGCGTGGAAGCACTCGCACAACTTCATTCATCACACCTACACCAACGTGCTCGGCCTGGACCGCGACTTGGGCTACGAGATCATGCGCATCGATCCGGACCAGGATTGGCACCCCATCTATCTGCTGCAGCCCCTCTACAACCTGCTGCTGATGGCGTTCTTCGAGTGGGGCGTGGCGGTCCACGACCTTGACTTCACCGCCGTGCGAGCGGGGGAGAGATCATGGCTCGAGGTGGTGAAAGACTTCCGCGGGATACTCGGCAAGGCCCGGCGGCAGATCGTCAAGGACTACATCGGCTGGCCGCTGCTCAGCGGCCCCGGGTTCCTGACCACGCTGGCGGCGAACTTCACCGCCAACGTGGTGCGCAACCTCTGGTCGTACGCCATCATTTTCTGCGGGCACTTTCCCGACCAGACATTCACCTTCACCCGGGAGCAGTACGAGACCGAGAACGAGGGCGGCAAGTATCTCCGCCAGCTGCTCGGCGCGGCGAACATCGACGGCAGCCCGCTGTTCCATGTCCTCAGCGGCAACCTCGGCTACCAGGTCGAGCACCACCTGTTCCCCGACATGCCGAGCACCCGCTACGGCGAGATCGCCCCCCGAGTGCGAGAGATCTGCGAGCGCTACGACCTGCCCTACAACACCGGGCCCCTGCACGAGCAGCTAGGGCAGGTTCAGCGAACGATCCTGCGGCTGGCGTTCCCCGGCGGAAAGCCGCGCGCCCAAGCCAGGCTCATACCAGGGGCCGCTGTTCCGCACCCCAGGCGAGCGCGAGCTCGCGCAGGCAGCGGAAGCGATGTCGACCTCAGACTGAGTCGGTCTGACCCGCGACTACCGCCCTTCGTATTCGTCGTGACGCCGGATCCACAGCGGCTCCGTGGCGCTCTCGTCGCGCCCCTTGGAAGTCCGGTCGAGCAAGGCGTAGAAGGCCATTGCGATCTCGAGACCGCGCGCGGTCGTTACATAGGTCCGATAGACGGTCCCATCAGATAGCGCGTAGGCGCTCATGCCCGGACCCTCCGCGACATAGCTCGCGACATCAGTCCCGCACATGCGGGCGTTCTGCTCGACCGTGACCGGGATCTCGCCCTCCAGGAAGGGCTTCAGCTCCTCCTCGGTGCTCAGGAAGCCGAGGTCACGGTTGAAGTCGCTACCGCCGCTCGATACCCAGTCGATCCCCCAGCCCATCCGCCGCCTGTAGCCGAGGAGCTTCTCCAGCGATGCGCGGGAGGCGAGCAGCAGAGTGGCGTCTCTGGCCTTCAAGTGGGGCACCTGGGGATTGAGAGTGTCCGTGATCGAGGAGCAGACCGGACAACCTGCTTCCCAGGTAGGCCCGAACATGAAGTGATAGATGAGCAGCTGGGAGCGGCCGTCGAAGAGCTCGGCGAGGGTCTTCTCGCCCTCATCGGTCTCGAACCGGTAGTCCTTCTCGACCGGGATCCAGGGCAGCTCGCGCCTCTTCTTGGCAAGCTCGTCGCCGCGTCGGGTGAGCTCCTTTTCCTGCTTCAGCAGCTCGTCGCGCTCCGCCAGCCACTCCTCCTGTGTGCCGATCCTGTGCTCCGTCATCACACGCCACCTCCTGTTTGAGTCCGCGGGGTCCGGCTATATAGTTAGCAAAATGGCTAACGATACGTTCAGAGCGCTCGCGCATCCGCTCCGTCGCGACATAGTGGAACGGCTCAGCGGCGGGGTGGCAACCGTCGGAGAGGTGACCCGTGACTTCGGCGTCTCCAAGCCGACCATCTCAAGGCACCTGAAGATGCTGGAAGATGCGGGTGTCGTGAGCCGCGTGATCGACGGCAGGAGCCATCGTCTCGTTCTGCGACCGGAGGCGCTTGCCGAGGCGTCGGATTGGATAGGAACCCAGCGCGAGCGCTGGGAGCGCCTCTTCGAGGTCGTAGGCGAGTACCTGGAGGAACAGAGAGGGCGCCGATGAACGAACAGGCTGGGCACGTGGTGCGTATCGAGCGGACCTTCCCCGCTTCGGCGGAGGAAGTCTTCGATGCCTGGACCAGCCCCGAAGTCATGCGGCGCTGGTTGCACTGCGCTCCCGACTGGGACACGCCCGAGGCTCAGGTCGATCTCCGCGTGGGCGGAAAGGTCCGGGTGGTGATGCGCAGGCCGGATGGCACGGAAGCCGGGGCGCGGGGGGAGTACAGGCTGATCGACCGGCCGCACCGGCTGGTGATGAACTGGAGCTTCGACGATGACCCGTCCAATGAGCAGCTGATCGAGCTCTCCTTTGCCGAGTCGGAGGGCTCGACCACGGTACGGATGGTCAACCGCGACATTTCGACAGACGAGCGCCGCGCCGCCCAGGAGTGGGGATGGCACGGGTGCTTTGACCAGCTCGAGGGGCTCATCGCCGGCTGATTCGAACGCGGCTAGCTCGCGTGGGCGGCAGCTACGGATGTTGCAGGACGGCCATCATCCGCGGCATGTCATCCGCGAGATAGGCGTTCCAGCACATCTGGTCGTGGCCGTTGTCGCAGCCCCAACCGAAGTCAGGCGAGGGCTCGTGATCCTGGCTGTACCAGTAGTTGATCCCCTCCTGTGCCATCCGGCTGGCCATCAGATCGTTCTGCGGCTTGACCTGGCTCTCGATCAAGCCCGCGCCGCTCGTGGAGTTGCCGGTGCCCACGTACAGGGCGACGGTCGTGTTGCGCAGGTTGGCGATGTTGGCCGGATTGACATCGCTCAGATTGATCTCGTTCTGGTTGAACGGGGCGTATTCGGGGCCGAAAATCGCACCAGGCGGTACCGGCGTCCCCGACCCCGGCACGAGACCGAGCTCCTCCCCGCCGATAGCCGACTCGGTCCAGAAGTTCCCCAAGTCGAGCGCGCCCGAGAAGCCCGCGGCGTACGAGAACAGATCAGGTCGCTCCTCGGCGTAGTGGATCGAGCCGAAGCCGCCCATCGACAGGCCTGCTACCGCCCGGCCGGAGCGATCGGCGATCGTGCGCAGATTGGCGTCGATCCACGGCACGAGCTGGTTGAGATGGAATGTAAGCCAGTTCTGCGGCGAGAGCTCATAGCCGTTGACCCAGTTCGTGTTCCAGCCCTTCACCCCAGCGTCCGGAATCACCGTGATGATCGGATATGGATCGGTGATCTGAGGTGCAGCACCCGGCGGATCGACCCACGCCGACGGGCCCGCCAGCGCCCCGTGAAACAGGTACAGCGCTGGGTAGCGGGTCGTGGTGTTCGTGGTGTAGCCCTCCGGCAGCAGCACGATCACTTCGTGCGTGCCCTGCACCGCGGTCGTCGTGACCTGCAAATCGATCTCCCGCCCATTGGTGCTCTGGCTGACGACCGAGATCCCGTTGCCGTTCTGGAACGTCGCCGCCTGAGCCGACACCGCCGGCACCAGCAACGCCCCCACGACAGCCACCGCCACCACCAGCGAACGTACAACCGCAGCGCGCACCTTCGAACCTCCCTCCGAACAATTCCTACGGGGCCGTAGCAATATATCACGCCATCGATGCGCTGACCGCCCGAACTCCCGTGGTAGCTTCCTAAGTGACCTCATATGAGAGGCGGAATTTTGGCTCTACTGCGGTTTGTGTTTCGGCCGTTCGGCTACTTGGCGTTCGTCGTGGCGCTGGGCGCGCTATCGCTGGCGGCGAAGATGCTGGGCGAGTCTCACGAGCTTGGCTTCTTCTCTGCCCGCATCGCACAGAGGATCTGGCGCTACCCGGAGATCACGCGGCGTGGAGTGCAGGTAGCGTGGCTGGTGTGGCTGGTGCTGTTCGTGCTAGCCGTCAGTCCGCTGTCCGCTACCCACTGGGACGAGGTCGCGCTTGCGGCCGTTGCCCTGGCCGTGTTCTGGCGCCGGCTCTTCGGCGGGCACCGAGTCGCGCGTTGAGGTTCTCGAGCGCCTGCTCAAAGCCGACCTCGTCCGGATCGAGCTCGCGCATGGCCAAAGCCAGTCTGTACTCGGCGAAGTAGCTCGGCTCGACCCCACACGCTTCACCGATCAGCTCCATGGCTCTCGTCGACGGCCTGTCGTGCCCGTTGGCGAGCATGTTGATGTGGGCGTGCGTCATTCCCCTGCCGTCGAGCTGGCGCGTTCGCTGCGCTAGCTCACGGTAGGTCAGCCCGCGGTCGTTCATCAGCGCCCGGAGGGCATCCCCGAATGGCTGGTTGCTGATGCGAGGCATGGAGCAAATACGGAACTTAGCGGGTCCCGGCGACGTGAGGTCTGGGTGCGCCCGTTCGGCCGCCAACCCCGAGGGCGCTAGGAGTTCACGTGACGGCTCGGCCTCGGCGTGGAGCGAGGATCTGCTCGAGCGTTCGAGTGTTCAGTACATCTGCCGTGGCTGCCCATCCGCGCCTCGCAGTGGCGACTGACAGCGCCATGTTCGTGAGCCCGCGGACCGAGTGGGCGTCGGTTGAGCAAACGACTCGTATCCCGGCCCGCAGGGCCGCGCGGACGTGCTCGCCGCTCAGATCGAGTCGGTCCGGGAGGCCGTTGACCTCGAGAGCCACCCCTTCCTCGAGGGCAACCCCGAACACGTGGTCGAGGTCGAGCGCGTTTTCGGGGCGCCGATTGATGTAACGCCCCTTCGGGTGGCTGAGGCAGCGCACGCAGGGGTTTCGCAGCGCCTCCTCCACCCGCTTGGTCATCTCCCGTTGGGGCATTCGCTGGCCCCCGTGGACGCTCGCCTGGACCCAGTCCAGTTCTGCCAGCACATCGTCCGGGAGGTCGAGCCGCCCGTCGGCCAGGATGTCGCACTCGATCCCGCGCAACAGGCGAAATGGCGCCAGGGACTCGTTCGCCGCGGCTACCTCTTCGGCCTGTCGGCGGACGTCATCCGGCGTCAAGCCGCGGACCGCGCCTACGGCGGGCGTGTGATCGCAGATCGCCAAGTAGTCGTAGCCGAGCTCCTGCGCCGCTCGGCCCATCTCCTCCACGCTCGCCCTCCCATCCGACCACAGCGTGTGGCAGTGAAGGTCGCCTCTGATGTCATCGAGCTCGATGAGGTCTGGCGGCTCGCCGCGAAACGGCTCCTCGCGCAGCTCGGGCGGGCACCAGGGCACGCCGAGCGCGGCATAGACCGCTTGCTCGTCGACTCCCTCCGGGAGTGGCTCGAGCGCCGCCACGTAGTCGGACGAGCCCGTTCCCCGCAGCAACGCCGTCCCGAACCGCTCGGGCTCGGCGACGGTCAGCTCGACCGGCACCCCCTCGACCGTCACTCCCACCGCACGCCGCTCGTCTTGCTCTAGCAGTGCCACGATCTGGGGCAGCGCGGCGAAACGCTCCAGGACGGGCCGCGCATCCTCCCTGGCGCAGACCACCGCCAGCCGCTCACAGCTATCGCGCCAACGGCGCACATCGCCAGCCGCCTCCCCGTCGAGTGCTTCCGCCATACCTCCGACTAGGGCCCAGGCACGATTGAGCAAAAGACCCTGCCTGACCTGCGGTTCGCCCTCGCGGGCCAGCGCTTCGAGCAGGCGGGCTTCGATCTTCGGTCCGACCCCCGGCACGCTACGCAGGCGGCCCTCGGCCGCAGCCTGGCGCAGCTCGTCGGCATTGCGAACGCCGAGCGAGCGCGCGATTTGAAGGGAGCGCCTGGCACTGAGCCCCAGGTACCGGCCGAGACCGACCAGGTCGGGCGCGAGCTCCCGCTCGAGCTCCGCCAGCTCCGCGATCTCTCCTGTCTCTACGAGCTCACGAAGGCGAGACTCGATCCCGGGTCCCACTCCCCGCAGCTCCCGCACCCGGCCAGACCGCACCAGCTCGGCGACTGGCAGCGGCGCCCCGCGCACCGTCTCTGCGGCCCGGCGATAGGCCCGAGTCGTGTATGGGTTCGCGTCACTGAGTTCGAGCAATGCCGCAAACGCTTCCAGGCGGTCGGCGATCTGGCGATTGTCCACAGACGAATAATCTCTCGGGAGGATGGAACGGAACGTGCTAGGCGGCCCGCTCGAGAGCTGCAGCAACGATCCACTGACCGGGTTCTACCGTGACGGATGCTGCCGCACTGGGCCGGGAGACTTGGGCAGTCACACGATCTGTGCCGTGGTGAGCGCCGAGTTTCTCGACCATCAGCGGAGCATCGGCAACGACCTCATCACCCCCATTGCCGAGTTCCGGTTTCCGGGGCTCAAGCCCGGCGACAGGTGGTGCGTGACTACCCACAACTGGCTGCTGGCGCACGAGGCGGGGGTCGCCGCGTTCGTCGTCCTGGCCGCAACTCACGAGTTGGCACTCGAGATCGTCCCCCTCGATGTGCTCAAGCAGTACGCGGTGGACGTTCCTGCCGATCCCGGATCGCTGGGTTCGTGACTCGTCGTTTCGTCCAGGTCCAGCTGGGTGACGTGGCCGGCTGGCACAATGCCGCGCACTTAACGGGCTCGTCCACCAGGAGGTGTCATGCCGTTCTCGCTATCTCGACGATTCGCGTGCCCGCTGCTCGTACTCGGAACCGCGGCGCTGGGATCGACGCTCGTGGGTGTATCAGCGGCGTCGGCTGCCGGACCGCGGAAGACAGTCAAAGCATCCCGGATCGCCGTCCGGCCGGGAACGCTGGCATCCGGCACAGCGGTCAGCTCGTCAAGCCTGGGCCAGCGCGTGTTCACCGATGCCCTGCATGGGTTCGCGCTGGCCGGTTCCGGTGGCGCGCAGTACCCGGCTGCCACCAATGACGGAGGAATCACGTGGAAGACGGATGGGCCGGCGCTTCACCTCGACGCAGCCCAGGCTCCACTGGCCGTCACCAACATCGGTGCCGCCAGCCGCACGAAGGTGTTCGCATACGGAGGTGGTCAGGCAATCGACACCACTAGCAACGGCGGCTCGGCGTGGTACAGGGCCCTGTTCAACGGGCTCGTGATGGCCGTGGTGCGTGGCCCCGGGGGTCGTCTCGTGGCCTTCATCGACCAGTCGGTCAAAGGCAGCGGCGTCACCTGGCAGTACGTCTCCAGGGACGGCGGCCGCACCTGGCGCTACAACCCTCGCGTCGGTGGCGTCTAGCCAATCGTGGCGAAAACCGCCCGCCTCGGCCACGGTAGCGGTAGGGTCGAGCCAGACGGTGTGAAAGCGGTCAACTCAACCTGAGGAGAGGAGCGGACATGGCAGGCAGCGTGTACCGAGTCACCGAAGTGATCGGCGTCAGCGACCAGTCCTGGGAGGAGGCCGCGCGCAATGCGGTCGAGACGGCGGCAAAGACCGTTCGCGACCTGCGCATCGCCGAGGTGGTCCGGCAGGACCTGACGATCGAGAACGGGGGCGTGACCTCGTTCAGGGTGCGGTTGGGGATCTCGTTCAAGTACGACAGTGGCGACTGATCCTCTCCTGGGGTCGGTTCAGACCCCTCCCGATCTATAACTGATCCTTTACTTATCCGGGTGATCCTTTACTTATCCGGGCCGAGGGTGGGTAGACGTACTTCATAATGGTGGTCTGAAGTCCCCCCGGCGTTGAAGCGAAGCGGTTAGGCAGGTGAGCATTAGGTTCTTCTCCGGTGACGAGGGCGCCCGCCGCGCGGGTTCACCTGCGCGCGAAAGCCAGCAGGCGTTGCTGCTTCGGCTGCTGCGTGAAGCCGATGGAGCGACCGTCAGCTATGAACGTTTGCGGAACGCCGGAATCGAGCTTCCGGCGAGCGTCGTATCCGAGCTCGAGCTCGCCGGGATCCCCATCGAGCACCGGTCCGAGGGCGGCGGTGCGCTCCCCGCGGCGTCCGGGTGTCCGGCTGAACCCAGCGCTCGACCCCGAGCGGCCCGCGCTGGATGCGGCCGCGGCTGCTAGTGTCCAGCCCAGCGCGCGATCGAACGCCGCGGGAAGGCAATGGACGGCCCCGTCCGGACTGGCCAAGCGACTCACCGCCCCATTCGCCAGGGCATTCACCACCCTCACGGAAAAGCGCTTGACCGTCCCGTCTCTCACGAGACCAAGGGTCCCAGCCGCGATGCGACCGACCGGGATGCGACCAAGGATTCCCGGCAGCGGCGTGCGACCAAGGGTCCCAGCGGGCATGCGACCAAGGGTCCCGGCGGGTTGGCGCTGGAGCGAGCTGCGCCCCACGACGCGGGCCCTCGCCCCGATCGCCCTAATCGGGGCGATGATCGTCGTGATCGCCGTGGTGGTCATAGCGCTGCAGACATCTCGCGTGAGCTCGCGTCACGAGGCCAGGCACCATGTGTCGAAGCCTCACCCTCGTTCCGCGGTGGTCGCGCGCGCGCCGCAGACCCCGCAGCCACAGCCGCCCGCGACGCCGGTCTCCCCCGCGCTGGCGACGGAGTTCGAGGCGCAGGGACACGACCTGTTGCAGTCCGGGCAATACGGCGACGCGGTGCCCGTTCTGAGGCGGGCGCTAGCGGCGACGGGCATGCATCTCAGCGATTGCCTGGAGCCTGTCAACGAGACCTGCCTCACGTACGCCTACGCGATGTACGACCTCGGCCGGGCCCTCGAGCTGAAGGGCGATCCCACCGCCGCCGTGCCGGTGCTCGAGAAGCGCCTGGAGATCGACAACCAGCGCGACGTGGTGGCGGCAGAGCTGGCGCGCGTCCGCACGGTCACCCAGCCGTAAACGCCCGGCGTCAGTCCAGGTAGGGGTAGGCAGGGATCGTGAAGAACTCGAACAGCTCGGGAGACACAGCTACTTGTTCGAACACCTCTCGGGTCTCGGCGGGACGGCCGCGTTCCCAGATCTCCTCGCCGACACTGCCCCGGATGCGCTCGCTTTCCTCCTCCAGCACGCGGCGAACGAGCTGTGGGGTCACCGTTGGGCCGTCCTCGAGCTGGCGCTGATGGTGAATCCATTGCCAGATCTGTGAGCGCGAGATCTCGGCGGTGGCCGCGTCCTCCATTAGGGAATTAATCGCGGCGGCTCCGCGGCCCGTCAGCCAGAACGAGATGTACTGAAAGCCGACGTTCACGTTCGTCCGCAGGCCGGCGTCGGTGATCGCCCCGGGGGTGGAAGGCAGGTCGAGCAGCTCCGCTGCGGTTACGTGAACGTCCTCGCGAAGCCGTTGAAGCTGGTTCGGGGCTCCCAGGAGCCCACGCTCGAACACCTCACGCGCGACCGGCACCAGGTCCGGATGGGCCACCCAGGTCCCGTCATAGCCCTGCGACACCTCCCGTTCCTTGTCGGCTCTGACGCCCTCGAACGCCTTCGCGTTTGCCTCCTCGTCGCTGCGGGACGGAATGAAGGCGGCCATTCCCCCCATGGCGTGAGCTCCCCGCCGGTGACAGGTGGCAGCCAACAGCTCGGTGTACGCCCGCATGAACGGCACGGTCATCGTCACATCGCCGCGATCGGGGAGGACCATCTCCGGGCGATTGGGAAAGCATTTGATCGACGAGAAGATGTAGTCCCAACGTCCGGCGTTCAACCCGGCCGAGTGCTCGCGGAGCTCGAACAGGATCTCGTCCATCTCGAACGCGGCCGGCAACGTCTCGATCAGAACGGTCGCCTTGATCGTGCCCCGGGCGATCCCAAGTGCTTCCTGCGCGAAGCGGAAGACGTCGTTCCACAGCCGGGCCTCGAGATGGGACTCGAGCTTGGGCAGATAGAAGTAGGGGCCGGTTCCGGCGCTCAGCAGCCGGTGAGCGCAGTGGAACACGTAGAGGCCGAAGTCGAACAGCGCGCCAGCGATCGGCTGGCCGTCGATCGCCAGGTGGCGCTCGGGCAGGTGCCAGCCGCGGGGGCGAACGAGCAGGGTCGCCGGCTCGGGATCCAGTTCGTAGTAGCGACCGTCGGCCGATTCGTAGGAGATCGTTCGGTCGATCGCGTCGCGCAGGTTGACGTGGCCCAGGACCATATTCCGCCAGGTAGGCGAATTCGCGTCCTCGAAGTCGGCCATGAACCCGTCGGCGCCCGAGTTGAGCGCGTTGATCACCATCTTGCGGTCGGTGGGGCCGGTGATCTCGACCCACCGCCTGCCGAGATCGTCCGGGACCGGCTCAACGCGCCAGTCGCCCTCGCGCACATCCCGGGTCTGCGGCAGGAAGTCGAGCATCTCGCCGGCGCTCAGACGCTGGCGCCGCTCAGCCCGCGCCTCAAGCAGCTCGCGGCGCCGGGCTCCGAATCGTCTCTGGAGCTCGGCCACGAACTGGACGGCGTCGGGCGTCAGGACCTCATCGAACCCCTGGTCGATCGTTCCGCGCAGCTCGATGTCGGCCGCTGCCACAGCCGTGCATCCTTGCAGGCGAGCGTCGAAGGGCTCGGTCAGAAATCGTGCCGGCGCACAAGCGCCTTGAGGATCCCGGCCAGGCCGGCCACGATCCCCGCGCTGGCGAGACCACCGCCGGAATCGGAGGCGCGCAAGCTCCGAGTTCGGCAAATCCTGATTGGATACCGCGCCCATGAGCGGAACTTCACCGGGCCAGAACCAGCGAGCCGCGATCGTGACCGGCGCGTCCAGCGGGATCGGGCTGGCCATCGCCCGGTTGTTGGGCGAGGAGGGTTACGGTCTTACGGTCGTCTCGCGGCGTCCAGAGAAGCTCGAGGCCGCCGCTTCACAACTGACCGGTGACGGCTACGACGTCCAGCACGTGGCCGGCAACATGAGCTCCGAGGACGTCGTCCGTGAAGTCGTCGCCGCTCATCGCGACCGCTTCGGACGGCTGGACGTGCTGGTCAACAACGCTGGCGTCGGAATCGGGGCCGCGGTCGGAGACATCCAGACCAAATTCCTCGACATGCAGCTCGGCGTGAACCTCCGCTCGATCGTGCTCTTCTATCGCGAGTGCGATGAGCTGCTGCGCGCCGCGGGCGCAGAGCACCAAAACGCCCTGGTGATCAACACGTCCTCGATCGCGGGCAAGTCAGGGCAGGCTTGGCTTTCGGTCTATTCGGCCACCAAGCACGGCGTGATCGGGTTCACGCAGGCAATGAACAAGGAACTGAACCCCGCGGGGATCAAGTCCTGCGCGCTGTGCCCCGGATTCGTCGACACCGCGATGACGGACTTCGTGAAGGAATCCGTTCCGGCAGAGGAGATGATCCGACCCGAGGACGTGGCCGAGGGGGTCCGGTTCCTGCTTTCACTCTCTCCGGCATGCGTGATCCCGGAGATCGTGTTCCAGCGTCCGGGCGAGCAGCTCTAGGCTCTTACCTCTTCCCGCTCGTCGGCCAGCCGGTCGAGCGCCCGCTCGTAGTCGTCGTAGCGGCGGAACACGCGCAGCCACGCCCAACCCTCTCGGCGGCGCAGCTCGCTGGTCCGGTCGCGATCTCCACGGCGCCGACGGCCGTCCGGCTCCGCGCTGTCCGGCGCCCGGTGGTCGGATCGCTCAGCGACCAGCGCCCGGTGCTCGGATCGCTCAGTAACCAGCGCCCGGTGCTCGGCCATCGCGCGGGCCAGCTCCGCACTTCGGAGCGTCATCCTCGAGCAGGCTTGCCTGAAGATGCGTTTTCAGCACCAGCAGCTCCCGCTCGGTGGCGCGCCGGGCGGCACCCACTCGGGCACCCCGGAACGCGAACCGATCCCATGCCCGAGCAAACGAAATCAGGCTGGTACGGCCCCCGGCTCGGTGAGCGGCGAGCATCGGACACACCCCGCGACCGTCCGTGTATGCGCCAACGATGATCTCGTTCGCGCGGATGCCCTCCAGCATCGCAACCTTGGTTGTCCTGGGCAGGCACTCGACCGCCTGCCGCAACTCACTGATCGTCGCTCGTTGCCGTCTTCGCATAGGGTTCATCCCCCTGTCTCGAAGGCGGCGGCACTCTATCTGCGCTCGTCGCGACCGACAAGCGATCTCCTGGAGACGAAAGAAATAGTGCAAAGAAGATGAAGCTCGGGGTGCACGTCGGCTACTGGGGCCTGGGCATGGGTCCGCAGGATCAGCTTCAGGTCGTTCAGGAGGCGGAGGGCCTCGGCTACGACTCGGTGTGGACGGCGGAGGCGTATGGGTCGGACGCCGCGACTGTCCTTGCCTGGCTGGCTGCGCAGACGAGCAAGCTCAAGCTCGGATCGGCGATCTTCCAGATGCCGGGGCGGAGCGCGGCAATGACCGCAATGACTGCCGCGACCATCGACGAGCTGTCCGGCGGGCGAATGATGCTGGGGATCGGCTCCTCAGGACCACAGGTGGCCGAAGGCTGGCATGGTCAGCGATTCGGGCGCCAGCTACAGCGAACACGCGAGTACGTCTCGGTCGTCCGGAAGGCGCTTGCCCGGGACCGACTCGAATATGACGGCGAGACGATCGTGCTGCCGCTCCCCGACGGGCCGGGCAAGCCACTGAAGCTGATGATCTCCCCCGTACAGGAGCGGATCCCCATCTACCTGGCCGCGATCGGCCCCAAGAACACCGCCCTGGCAGGAGAGATCGCCGACGGCTGGATCCCGACGTTCTTCTCCCCCGACCATGTGGGCGAGCTGCGCTCGCTGCTCGAAGAAGGAGCCGACCGGGCGGGCCGGTCGCTCGACGGCTTCGAGATCGCGCCGACCGTCAATGCGTTCGTGTCCGACGACCGCGAGATGGCCCGCAACGTAATGCGTCCCGTGCTCGCGCTCTACATCGGCGGAATGGGGTCCCGGAAGCAGAACTTCTACAACCAGCTTGTGCAGCGTTACGGCTTCGAGGACGCGGCCAAGGAGATCCAGGACCTCTACCTGGACGGCAAGAAGGCCGAAGCCGGCGCGGCCATTCCGGACGAGCTGATCGATCTGGTGTCACTGTGCGGCCCGCCCGACGCGGTCCGCGACCGGATCGCGGCGTTCCGGGATGCCGGGGTCGGCACGCTGATGATCACGCCGATGGCGTTCAGCGTCGATGATCGGATAGCCCAGCTGCGGGCAGTGGCCGAGCTCGCCGCTTGAGGGTCTTCCTAGGCGCCTTCGGCGACCCGGGACACGCGTTCCCGATGCTTGCGCTCGGGGCGCGGCTAGTGGAGCGTGGGCACGACGTCACGTTCGAGACCTGGGAGCGCTGGCGCCCGGACGTCGAGCGGAGTGGCCTTCAGTTCGTCCCCGCGCCCGAGTATCCGGTCTTCCCGACCCGTGATCATCCGATCAAGCCCTATCAGGCCGTCGTGCTCGCGACACCACAAACGCGAAGCGCGATCGTGGCGGCCACGCCAGACGTGGTCGTCCACGACATCCTCACGGTCGCACCGGCGCTCGCCGCTGAGCTCGAGGGCATCCCCGTAGCAACGTTGATCCCGCACGTGTACCCGGCACCCGAGGCGAGCCTGCCGCCCTATGCCCTGGGGGCACGACGACCGCGGACCGCGGTGGGCAGGGCCTTCTGGCGGGCACTGCAGGGACCGCTCGAGCAGGGGTTCGAACGGGGGCGAGCCGAGCTCAACGAGACCCGCTCGCGGCTCGGCCTGGTGCCGTTGGAGCGGCTGCACGGCGGGATCAGCGAGAGCCTTGCCCTGGTCGGGACCTTCCCGCAGCTCGAATATCCGCGCCACTGGCCACCGAATACCCACGTGGTAGGGCCGTTGTTGTGGGAACCGCCGTACCACGATGTGGCGCCGCCGCCGGGATCAGACCCGCTGGTGCTGGTCGCGCCCTCCACTGCCCACGACCCAGATCATCGGCTGGTGCGCTGCGCGCTCGCCGGGCTGGCACGGGAGCCTGTGCGGGTGCTGGCGGCGACCAACCGGCGTCCGGCCACCGGCGCGGCGCCCACCTCCGCGGTCCCGATCCCTGTCCCCCACAACGGGCGGCTCGTGGAGTGGGTCTCCTACTCGCGCTCGATGCCGGGAAGCGCGCTCGTGATCACGCATGCCGGCCACGGGACGCTCGTACGGGCGTTGGCCTCAGGTTGCCCGGTGGTCGCCATCCCCCACTCCGGCGACATGGCCGAGAACGCCGCCAGAGCTGACTGGGCGGGAGTCGGCGTCAGACTTCCGTGGCGGATGCTCAGCCCGACGACGCTGCGACTGGCCGTACGGCGGGCGTTGGAGAACGCAGGCCTCGCGGCCCGCGCGGCCGAGCTTCGCCAGTGGGCGGCCGAGACCGATGGGGCCTCGCGGGCAGCAGAGTTGGTCGAACGGCTCGCTACGCCGAGCGGCGATGCGCGCGTACGTACTCGATGAGCCCCGCGTCGTCTCCCTCGACGAGATCCATCGGCTCGCCAGAGCAGCTACACAGCTCGATCACGGCGCGCTCGTCGCTGACCTCCACCGTGCGCCAGGTGGCTCCGTGTAGCTCCCAGTCCTTCAGATAGTCGACCGTTACCGAGGACGACCCGTCGCGCTGTCCCATCTTCAGCCTTCCGGAGCGCCGGCGCCTCTCGGCGCGCTCGCTCCTTCCGACGCACCCCCGCCTCCCGACAGGCCGGAGCTCGCGGCCGGGTTCGCTTGCGCCCAGCTCTCGATCTCTCGCGAGCCCTGAACGACAGCGTCATCGTCAGTAACAAGCACGGGCACCCATACGTTGCCGGTCAGCCGCTTGACCTCCTGCCGACCAGGAGTCTGGTTGAAGACGTCGGGCAGCATCCCCAGTCCGTAGGAGCGGATCACCTCCGGGTCATGGCCCGCATCCTTCAGAGCGTGGTATGCCCTGCCACACGGATGGCCGCCGGGCCGCGGCGCGGGCTTCCAGGTTCCGTAGCAGACGTAGAGCTTCATAGTCGAAGAGCTCTGGGGGTGGGACTCGAACCCACAACCTAACGGTTAACAGCCGTTCGCTCTGCCGATTGAGCTACCCCAGATCACCGTGTATCCGTCGACGATCCGCGCATCGGGTCCCCGACGGACCATTCTGCCGCCTACTGTAGCGGGCGCCGTCACAACGCCGTTCTCCACCTCAGCGTGGCAATTGGCGCAGAGGAGCACGCACTTTCGAGCCTCCTCGCGGAGCGTCTCGATCGCATAAGCGACGCCCTGAGAGCTGAGTGGCATTCGCTTCGTCTCCGGGTCGAGGTGATGAAACTCGAGCGCCGCAACTGCGCGGTCGTAGCCGCAGAGACGACACCGACCGCCCGCCTCGGCCACAAGCATCTCCTTCAGCTTCCTCCGCCGGCGCGCAACCGCCTCGGACCGGCAGCGCTTGCAGCGATAGTAGCCGCGACCCTCGAGGAAGAACTCAGTCTCCCCGTGGTGCGCACATATGTGCATCACGATGAGCTGACCCGCCTCTTTCGCGACCCGCAGTCTCTCTTGGGACCTCCTGCCGAGCGCGTTACCCGTTCGAAGACCATGGCGACGCAGCCAGTACTGGACGGTTCCTTTGCTACGTCCTACCTCTTTCGCGATCTCCGCGATACTCAACCCGCGCTCGACCAGCGCGACCAGTCGCTCGCGCTCGATCCCGCCCCTCGCCGCATGTTTCTCGCGGTTGGGCGCCTCAAGCCCGTGCTTCTTCACCCAGTAGGAAATCGTTGACGGGTCCTTGCTAAATCGACGAGCGATCTCGCCAACGCTTAGACCGCGAGCGAGCAGAAACTCCAGCGACCGCTTATCCATGTTCGTCATTTCCCGTACGTTGACGAACACATGTTCCCACCCGCTCCGGCGGAAAAATTGCGGCATGTTCGGGAATCGCAAGCTGCGGCCGGTGCCAGCCCAGCCCCTAGACCGCCTGCTCCAGCTGTCCCACGACCCTCCTGATTCCCTCCAGAATCTGCTCGCGCTCGCGGGCCAGGCGCGCGACATCGGCGCCGGCCTCCACCCTTGCCCGGCGGATGGCGCGGTCGATTCGACCGAGCTCGAGCACCAGGTGGGCGTGCTCGAGCCGTGCCAAGTCGACGTCAGGCATCCTCCCCGCTCGCGCCACCAGCTCCGCGACCACGTGCGCGAGCTCCTCATCGTCGGGCGGGAGGTCCGACAGCGGCCTGTCGGTGCGCTGGGCGACGTGCGCGGCCGCACGCCGCAACGGCTCGCTGGTAAGCAGTTCCTGGAGGTCGATCGTCGCCAACACGGCGCGTCCCGCCTCGGGCAGTGCAATGCACAGGGCCAGAAACGTCCGTTCGGCGCGGACGCCCGTGTCGGCGCGGACGCCGGTGTTGGCGGGGACGCCGGTGTCCGCACGCGCGCCGGTGTGGGCGGGGGTGCCCGGAATCGCGGCCGGCGCTGCGGCACCCCGAGTGGCGGTCCCCGGCCCATCGCCGACCGCCAGCGACCCCAGCCTGGCCTCGGAGAGCTCTAGTCGCCCGGCTATACGACGGAGCAGGTCCTCGCGCAGCACGCTGGCCGGCAGCTCTGCCAGTACGGGCCGTAGCTCTTCAAGCGCCCGGTCGCGGCCCTCGGCGCTGGCGGTGTCGGCCCTCTCGAGGATGCGCTCGACCTGAAAGACCACGAACGGGACCGAGGACTCGACCAGAGACCGAAGCGCATCCGCCCCGTCGCGCTCGACGAGCTCGGCCGGGTCAGTTCCCGACGGCAGCGGAACGACCCGCAGCTCGATCCTGCGGCCCGCAGCTAGCCGGGCTGCACGCAGCATCGCCTCCTGTCCGGCGCGATCTGCGTCGAGGCACAGCTCGATCACCCCCACTACCCGGGCCAAGGCGCTCAGCTGCTCCTCAGTGAGCGAGGTTCCCATCACGCCGACGGTGTTAGAGAAGTCGGCCTGGTGGAGTGCGAGCACGTCCGTGTACCCCTCGACGGTGATCATCCGCCCCGCTCGAGCAGCGGCCGATCGCGCCAGGTCGATCCCGTAGAGGACCTCTCGCTTGTGGTAGAGCTCGCCGTCCGCAGTGTTCAGATACTTCGGCAGCTGGTTGTCGCGCATGGCGCGGGCCCCGAAACCGACGACGTGGCCACGAGCGTCGGAGGCCGGGAACATGATCCGCTCGCGGAAGCGGTCATACACGCGGCCTGGCTGGTCCTTTGAGCGTTGGACCAGGCCGACCGCCAAAAGTTCCTCCTCGCTGAAACCGGCGCTCCGCGAGGCACCGAGCAGCCGGTCCCAGGCACTCGGGGCATAGCCGATGCGAAACGCTCGCAGCGTGTCTTCGCTCAGCCCCCGCCCCAGCAGGTAGTCGCGTGCCCGTTCCGCCTCGCCCGATTCCCACAGACACCGCATGTAGTACACCGCCGCTCGCGTGAGCAGGGATTGCAACCGCTCGCGGCGCTGCCTGCGCGCGGCGGCCTGCGGGTTCTCGGCCTCGGCCTCGAGCTGTACGCCGAACCGCCCGGCGAGCGCCTCGAGCGCCCCCGTGAAGTCCAGGCCCTCGGTCTCCATCACAAAGCTGAACGGATCTCCCGAGGCCTGGCAGCCGAAGCAGTGGTAGAGCTTCTCATCGGGGCTGATGTGAAACGAGGGAGTCCGCTCGTCGTGAAACGGACACAGACCGAAGTAGCTGTTGACGCCGGCGCGACGCAACTCGGTCCGCGCCGAGACGAGCGACACCATGTCGACGGCATCACGCACTCGGTCGCGCGAATCGGCCGTGTAGCGCGTCACGGCGCGAACGCCACCGGCACGCTCAGCTCCTCGAAGGCTCGGATGCAGAAGCGATCGGTCATCCCAGCCAGGTAGTCGGTCACCCGCTGCGCGAGCTCGCCCTCGGGGATGGAGTCCGGGATCTGCTCGGGGAACGCGCAGTAGTGCTCAAACAGCGAGCGGACGACCAACTCGATCTTGGCGTGCTCGCGACGCGCCTCGGGGCCGAGATAGACGCGCGCGAACATGAACTCCCGCAGATCGGACATCGCAGCGCCGGCCAACTCGCCCTGGACGATCCGCCCCGCTTGATCGGAGTGCTCGACCAGGTCGTGCACCAGAGCATCGATCCGGCGTGGGCCGCTGTCGCCCAGCACCCCGATGGCGTGCGCCGGGAGGTCCTTCCGGGCAATCAACGCCGCGCGCAGCGCGTCGTCGATGTCGTGGTTGATGTAAGTGACCCGATCGGCGAAGCGAACGATCTGGCCCTCGAGGGTCGGCGGCGGATCCGCGTGCCACGAATGCCTCACGATCCCTTCGCGCACCGGCTCGGTCAGGTTGAGCCCACGACCGTCGCGCTCCAGCGCATCGACCACCCGCAGGGAATGCTCGTTGTGCAGGAAGTTGGTCCCAAAGCGCTCGGTCAGGCACCGGTCGAGAGCCTCCTCTCCGATATGGCCGAACGGGGGATGGCCCAGGTCGTGGCCGAGCCCGATGGCTTCGACCAGATCCTCGTTCAGCCGCAGGGCGCGGGCGATGGTGCGAGAAACCTGCGTTACCTCGAGGGTGTGCGTAAGCCGAGTTCGGTAATGGTCCCCGGCAGGAGCGACGAACACCTGGGTCTTGTGCTTGAGGCGCCGGAACGCCTTGGAGTGCACGATCCGGTCGCGGTCGCGCTGAAAGGGCGTTCGCAGTCCGCAGTCCGGCTCGGGACGCTCCCGCCGGGCGGGGTATGAGCGGGCGGCGAGCGGAGACAGCTCGGTCTCCTCCCGGTCCCGCATCCGCTCGGCGAACGCCTCCGCGACCGGGCCGCCAGGGTGCTCGTAGGGGGTTTCAAGAACTCGATCACCCATCGCCGTCGATTCTGACAGCGGCCGGCACGACAGGCACGGACCGTGACGAAGGCGAGACACCTTCGGAGGCGGAAAATGCGCGCAGAGGCCTGAGGCGTACGTGCGCGTGGTGCTCGGCCTGCTCGGCGATGGCCCGCTCGACCTGGCGAAGCGCCCGCTCGGAAGCGTCTGGCGCCTCCGCCAGCGGGGCGCCGAGCGCGGCTACAAGGAACCGGTAGGACTCCTCCTCGAGCGGGAATCCCGAGCCCTGGCACGAGCTGCACACGACCCCGCCGGCCGCGGCGGAGAAACCACGGAGGTCTTCGCGTGCGCCGCAGGAGGCGCACACCCCGAGCTGGGGGACGATCCCGGCCGCCAGCAGTAACTTCAGGCGAAACGCGAGCCCGTTCGCGGGCCGGGCATGGTCTCTGCTGTCGTTCAGCAGCGCCAGCTCGTTGATGAGCAGGCGAAACACTTCAGGGTGAGGCTCGGGCGTCTCGAACAGCCGGGCGACCGCGTCACAGGCGCGAGCCGCGGCGTCGAGGGTCTCGGCGTGGTCGCGCAGCTCGGCATTGGCGGCGACCGTGTCGGCGCCCGTGACCGTCGCCAGCTCGCCGCGGCCCTCGTGGAGCACGACGGTGACGTGGAAGAAAGGCTCCAATCGGGCGCCGAAGCGGCTGCGCGACCGTCGCACTCCCTTGGCGATGGCGTTGATGCGGCCGAGGTGAGGCGTGTACAGGTGGAGGATCCGATCCGCCTCCCCGTAGCGAATCGAGCGCAGCACGATTGCTTGTGTCTTTAGCGGACGGGGCATCCTATGCTTACCACTGCAATGAAGTCTGTGACCTTGTACACGACGGAGCACTGCTCGCTGTGTGTGAGCGCCAAGACGCTCCTCGAACGACGGGGAATCGCTTACCGGGAGATCAATCTGGCACGCGATCCGGACGGCCGCGCCGCCCTCCAGCAACGGACGGGGATGATCACTTTTCCCCAGATCGTGATCGGAGACGAGATCATCGGCGGGTTCCGAGAGCTCCTGGCCGCCGACTACGAAGGGCGCCTGACGGACCTGCTGGCTGCCGCCTAGGAGCAGGGCGTGTGGCCTACGCGAACGCCCCGCTGGGGATGAAGGGGCGCAGCGGCCCCGGCTGGCCGCTGACGCACAGCGCCCCACTGGCGGTCACCTTGAGCCCCGCCCGCACCACGACGTCGATCGCCCAATCCTGGCCCGAGGTGATCCAGCGGACCCCGATGCGTTCGGTGTCCCCCACCAGCTCGAGCGTGCTCCACAGGAGCGCGACGGCCGCCGGCTCGTCGCGCGCCACCAGCAGCCAGACGCCCATGCCCGGCTGGGCCATCGCGAACCCGCGATCGCCGTGGCGGAGCAACCGCGCCCCGGAGCGCATCGCCAGCTCCAGCTCGGGAGTGTGCGGGGCGCCCCGAATCTCCCGGGAGATGGACTCCAGGGCCTCAAGGTCGCCGCTGCCGCGCTCAGACACCCCGCGGTCCGGCCTGGGCAGCGCCCGGCGGTCGAGGACTCCGACGGCCTCGAACGTCGGACGCAGCGAGAATCCCGCCCGGGCGTAGAGCCGCAGGGCACGGTGGTCGTTTGAGCTGACGATCAGCCCGGCGTCCGTGCCCTCCGTGTATGCCATCGTGCGCTCAAGCAGCGCACGGCCCGTGCCCGCGCTCTGTACGCCCGGCCGGACCGCTAAGAGCGACAGACACCACAACCGCTCGCGCCGGATCGCCTCGGCCACCCCAATGACGCGGCCGTCGCTTTCGGCGACGAATGCGCCGCCCGGGTCCGTGGCCAGCGGATGGCCGAGCCGGTCGATCCACCGCCGCTGAGCCACCCGTTCGACGAGCTCCACGTCGAAGGCGGCAGCTGCCACAGACGCCGCCCCATGGACGTCGGCCGGCTCCATCTCGCGCACGCGGAGCGCGGCCGCCGGCTCCGCCTCCCGCGCTCCGAGCTTACGCACGGCTGACGACGCGGCGCGGGCGGCGTTGGCAGCGCTCGCAGACGTAGGTGCCGCGTCCTCCGACAAATAGCTTGCGCACGATCGCGCCGCAGCGCTGACAGGGCTGACCGGCGCGGCGGTGGATCAGAAATCGATCCTGGAACGAGCCTCGGGCGCCGTCGACGTGACGGAAGTCGTCGATCGAAGCGCCCTTGGCGTCGATTCCGGCCTGGAGCGCCTGCTCGATCGCGTCGCGCAGCCGAGCGAGCTGCGCCCGGGTCAGGCGCCCGGCCGGCCGCAGGGGGTGGATACCGGCCCGAAACAGGGCCTCGTCTGCGTAGATGTTGCCCACTCCCGCGATGCGGCGCTGGTCGAGCACGAACGACTTGATCGGGGCCCGGCGACCCCGGGTGAGCCGGAACAGGTGCTCAGCGGTGAACTCGGCCGTGAACGGCTCGATCCCGATCCGCTGCGCCAGATAGGCGTCGCGCAGCGTCATGCCGTGGAGCAGATGGCCGGTGCCGAACCGGCGCGGGTCGACATACACAAGGCTGTGGGCACCGTCGAGCCGGAAGCGAACGCGCGTATGCAGCGACTCCACCGGAGGGTCGACCAGCAGCGCACCAGTCATCCGCAGGTGCATGAGCAGGTGGCGGTCGCCTGACAGCTCCATGATCAGGTATTTGCCCGACCGAGACAGACGCAAGACGACGGCATCGCGCAGCTCCCGCTCCACGGCGGCCGGTGATTCCGGGCGGGTCCAGCGGGCGTCGAGGATCTCGACGCTCTTAATCGTGCGGCCCTCGACATACGGCGCCAGCTGGCGCCTGATGGTCTCGACCTCGGGCAGCTCGGGCATCAGAGGAAGGCCTCGCCCGGGAGCTCTGGCGCCTCGGACGATGTGAGCCAGCGGAACACGCTGGCGCCGACGTCCGCCAGCTGGCCGTCGTGGCGCCTTGAGTTGTGGCCCTCGAACGAAGCCAACAGCGGCGCGTACTCGCGCGTGTGGTCGGTGTGAGGGGCGGTCACGTCACAGCCATGGTCTGCCGTCAGCATCAGCAGGTCCTGAGGCCGGAGGACCGGCAGCCACTCCGCCACGGCGGCATCGATTTGTTTAAGGGCGTTGTGGAAGCCCGCGGCGTCGTGGCGGTGCCCATACGTCTGGTCGGTTTCGATCAGGTTTGTGAACACCAAAGCTGAGTGAAGCGAATCGATCAACGCGCCAGTACGCGACAGCGCCTCCAGGTTGCTGGCGCCCGGATGCTGGACGTCGATACCGATGCCGCGGAACAGCTGGCCCGTCTTGCCGACGGTGTGGACCTCGATTCCATGAGTCGAAAGGGCCTCCAGATAGCTTCGGCCCGGCGGCGCGATCGAGAAGTCGCGCCTGCCCTCGGTGCGAATGAAGCCTCCGGTCGTTCCGTCGAAGGGCCGGGCGATGACGCGGCCGACCGCATGCTCGCCGTCCAGACCGTTGCGGACCGTCTCGCAGATCCGGTAGAGCTCCTCGGGCTCGACAGCCTCGACGTGAGCCGCGATCTGAAGGACGGAGTCCTGGCTGGTGTAGACGATCAGCGCGCCGGTCGCGAGGTGCTGGGAGCCGAAGTCCTCGATCGCCCCCACGCCGTTGTATGGCCGGTTGCAGATCACTTCCCGGCCGCTCGCGGCGCTCACCAACGAGACCACCTCGGGCGGGAACCCCTCCGGGTACACGGGCAGCTGCCGCTGGCTCACGACGCCCATCAGCTCCCAATGACCGGCGGTCGAATCCTTCCCCGGGCCGAGCGGGCGCAGTCGGCCGTGAAGCACGGGCTGCGGCGCGGGAGGCACCCCCTCGAGCGGGAGGATCGAACCGAGACCGAGCCGCTGAAGCGTGGGCAGCTCCAGGCCGCCGAGTATCCGCGCCAGATGGCCCATCGTGTTCGTGCCCTCATCGCCGTAGGCGCCGGCATCCGGCAGGGCGCCGACCCCGCAGGCGTCAAGCACGATCACGAACGCGCGCCGCGAGCCGAAAGTCACTCCGTTCGGCTGCGTCACGCGCCGGAGATGGGGAGCAGCGTCAGCGATCTGCTCACCGGGGAGAAAACGACGTGATCAACCGTGGCGAAGATATCCGGTGGCGCATACTCGTCCACCACCACTTCCTCACCGGAGCCGAACATGTGGATTGAGCGCACCCGTCGCTCGTAGCCCGCGATGCGCTCGGTCGCGTCGAGGATGATCGTGGGCGCGCCGTGCTGCCGCCCAAGGCGGGAGCCGATCAGCCGCAGGCTGGGGTCGCTGGACTGCGCCGATCGGATCAGCGCCGAGCGCGTTTGGGCCAGCGCGGCAGGCGTCGCCGGGACGGGAGCAGCCCGCGGGTAGCGCCACACCGCCACGATCGCCGCCCCGGAGTTCACCGTGGCCAGAAGTGGCGGCTTCTGCCGTGACACGGTCCAGTTGGCGGGGGCCACAAGCGCTATCCCCGCCTTGCTGTACGTGAGCTTCTGGATCCCGCGGGGCGCGGCAGGCTGAGACCAGGTTTGGCACCCGCGTACGGGAGTTCCCGCAAGCGACGACCGCAGGCACCACGAGTAGGACAGCCAGTAGCCAGCTGCGGCGCACCCCTCGATTCTGCCAGCGAAACTCGGTTTACGAATGGTCGATCTGGGCGCGCGGGTGGGCGCTGAAGTACACGTCCCGTAGCCGGTCGGCGGACAAGTGGGTGTAGACCTGCGTCGTCCCGATGTCAGCGTGGCCCAGCATCTCCTGGAGCGAGCGCAGGTCGCAACCACCCGCCAGCAGGTGCGTGGCGAACGTGTGGCGGAGCGTGTGTGGGCTCATCCGCCGCGCGAGACCGGCGGTGCGAGCGTGCCGCTGAACGATCTTGTAGAGACCCTGGCGCGAGAGCCCGCCGCCGCGCGCGTTCAGGAACACGCGCGGCTCCTCTCGCAGGCCGACCAGCCGGGGGCGTCCCTTGTCCAGGTACGGACGCAGCGCTTGGATCGCCTTCGACCCGATGGGGACGATGCGCTCCTTGGATCCCTTGCCCCGGGCCCGGACGATCCCGGCCTGGAGGTCGAGCTGGCCGAGCTCAAGCGTGATCGCCTCGCTGGCCCGTAGCCCGCAGGCGTACATCGTCTCGAGCAGTGCCCGGTCGCGAAGCACGATCGGCGAGCTGCCGCGAGGCTGCGCGAGCAGGTGCGCGACCTCGTCTCGGCTGAGGACCTTTGGCAGCCTGGCGCGCGAGCGCGGCGCCCGCAGCTCTGAGGTCGGATCGGCCTCGAGGATCTGCTCCCGGCGGAGATGGCGGTAGAACGAGCGCAGGCACGCGATCTTCCGCTGCAGGGTCGCGGGCGCGGCGGCAGGTCGATGACCGGACCCGTTGGCCAGCTCCGAGACGTACGCCCGCAGGTCTCCCGGCCGCACCGCCAGCGGGTCGACGGCGCGACGGGAGAGGAACTCCCCGAACTGCTGCAGGTCCGAGCGGTAGGCCTCGAGGGTGTTGCGCGACAGCCCCCGCTCGAGCTCCAGGTAGGCGAGGAAGTCGAGCGTCAGCTCCGTCAGGTGCCGTGCAGGATTCGCGGACGGGTCCGCGACGATGGCCATGGGAACGTGGTTCGCCCCCGGGGTGGCGAAGTCCTGCCGCCTAGCCTTCGCTACGGCGAGCGAGCCACAACAGAGCGATCAGGGATTTGGAGTCCTCGCATTGGGCGATCGCGCTGTCCAGCTCCTCGAGCGGCCACGGCACGATCTCGATCCGCTCGAGCTCGTCGGCTTGGGCCTCAGGCGCTTCGGACAGACCGGTCGCCAGGTAAAGCCACACGCGCTCGTCACTGAACCCCGGGCTGGTGTAGAAGGACATGATCTCCTCCCAGGAGTCGGCCTGCCGGCCTATCTCCTCGGCCAGCTCGCGCTTGGCGGTCTGGAGCGGGCCTTCATCGGGGACGTCGAGCTTCCCGGCCGGAATCTCGAGCGAGGCGCTGTCGCCAACCACCTCGCGCGGCTGACGCGTCAGCCAGACGTGGCTCCCGTCGACCGCCACGATCCCCACGGCTCCAGGATGGGAGACCTTCTCGCGGGTGACCTCGTCGCCGTCTTCGTAGCGGTAGTGCTCGACGCTGACTGTCGCGATCTTGCCCTCGTACTTGGGCTCGCTGCCCACCGCCTCGAAGCTCGGTCCCTGGCTCACGGGGTCGCCTCCTCCACCAGCGCGATCGCCACGTCGAACATCCCCTCCAGCGCGCTGACGCTGACGCGCTCGTCGGGCTGATGGTTGCGCTCGGTCCCGTCGGCCAGGTTGGTGCACTGGAATCCGGCCGCCTCGAACGAGTTGGCGTCCGAGGCGCTGCCGGTGACTATGTGCTTAGGCTCATAGCCGCACGCCCGCAACGCTCGCTCGGCCAGCTCCACCTGCGCCGCTCTGGGCCGCGTCCGGTAGCCCTTGAACATCCGCTGGACCGTGACGTCGAGGTCGCACTCGGTGGCGTTTGCCGCGTCCTGCAGGTGGTCGACCATTTCCGTCACCAGCTCCTGGACCTTAGCCTCGTCCAGGCTTCGGCTCTCGGCCTCGATCCGGCACCGCTCGGGCACGACGTTGATCGAGGTCCCGCCGGCGATAACGCCCACGTTCGCCGTGGTCTCCGAGTCGACGCGGCCGAGGCGCATCGCGGAGATCGCCTTGGCGGCGGCCGCGATCGCGCTGCGGCCTTCCTCCGGCCGGAGACCGGCGTGCGCGGCCCGCCCGTGGAGCTCTGCGTCGATGCGGTAGTGGGTGGGAGACGCCAGCACGATCTCCCCCACCGGCGTGGCGTGATCGAACACGTATCCGAACCGGCTCTGTAGACGAGCGACGTCGAATTCCTTTGAGCCTCGCAGAGACACCTCTTCGCAGACGGTGAACAGCAGCTCGACCGGGACAGGTGGCACTTGCGTCCCGGAACGGAGGCGACGGGCGAGCTCGATCAGAATCGCCACCGCGGTCTTGTTGTCCGCGCCGAGAATGCCCTGGTTTGCATTCTCCCACCGGCCGTCTACGAGCACCGGCTCGACTGGCGCGGTCAGAGGCACGGTGTCCAGGTGCGCACACAGCAGGATGCCCCCGCCCCCGCCCTCGCCCCCGTCGCCGCCGCGCCCCGGAATCCGAGCCAGCAGGTTGCCGGCGTCGGAGCCCACCCGTGAAGCGACGTCGTCCTCCTGCACCTCGATCCCCAGCGAGCCGAGCTCGCGCTTCACCCACTCCGCGCAGCCACGCTCCCGCCCAGAGGGGCTCTCGATCCTGCACAACGTCTGGAATGTCTGGTTGAGCCGCTGGCGCTCGGCGTCGGTGGCTCGCCTCACGCGCTGGCAGCAGCCTGGTCCGGCGCCTGCGCCGCCCGCGCCCGGGCGCTCTTCAGCGCCGCACCGACGAATTCTCTGAACAGCGGCGCGGGCCGCTCGGGACGTGACTTGAACTCCGGGTGGTATTGGGAGGCGACGAAGAACGGGTGAACGTTCGCGGAGAGCTCGATCGCCTCTACCAACCTTTCGTCGGGGGAGGTCCCGGAGCAGATGAGCCCCGCTGACTCCAGCCTGCGGCGAAGATGGTTGTTGACCTCGTAGCGGTGCCGGTGGCGCTCGTAGATGACGGCCTCTTCGTACAGCTCTCGCAGACGCGTCCCGCCGTGGAGCTTGACCGGGTCGGCGCCGAGCCGCATGGTGCCGCCCATGTCGGCGATCTCCTTCTGCTCGGGCAGCAGGTCGATCACCGGGAACGGGGTCTCGAGGTCGAACTCGGTCGAGTTGGCGCCCTGCATCCCGGCCACGTGCCTTGCAAATTCACACGTAGCGATCTGCATGCCCAGGCAGATCCCGAGGTAGGGGATCCGCTGCTCGCGAGCAATCTGTGCGGCGCGGATCTTGCCCTCGATCCCGCGCCCGCCGAAGCCGCCCGGGATCAGGATCCCATCGGCGGCCGTGAGCTTGTCGCCCACCGCCTGCTCGCCGACTGCCTCCGAGTCAACCCACGCCACGTCGATCTTGCAGCCGTGGTGGACGGCGGCGTGGTGGAGCGCCTCTACCACCGACAAGTAGGCGTCCTCCAGCTTGACGTACTTCCCCACCAACGCGATCTGCACCGGCTCGGTCGCTTCGCTCGCGCGCTGGGTGATGGCCTCCCACGGTCCGAGGTCAGGCGCGGGAGCCTCCAGTCCGAAGTGCTCGGACACGACGTAGTCGTCCACGCCCTCGGCCCGGAACACGAGCGGCACCTGGTAGATGTCGGCGACGTCCCGGGCGGAGACCACCGCCTCCACCGGCAGGCTGGCGAACAGGGCGATCTTGCGGCGGATATCGGCAGACAGAGGCGACTCGGAACGACACACCACCATATCCGGGGCGATCCCGATGCGCCGCAGCTCGTTGACCGAGTGCTGCGTGGGCTTCGTCTTGAGCTCGCCGACATGCCCGATGTACGGAACCAAGGTCAGGTGGATGAACATGCATCGGCGCCGGCCGACGTCGACCGGGAACTGCCTGATCGCCTCCAGGAACGGCAGCGACTCGATGTCGCCGACGGTGCCGCCGATCTCCGTGATCACGAAGTCCACCTCAGTCGACTCGGCCATCAACTTGATGCGCTGCTTGATCTCGTCGGTGATATGGGGAACTACCTGAACCGTGGCCCCCAGGTAATCGCCGCGCCGCTCGCGCCGGATCACGGTGTTGTAGATCCCGCCGGCGGTGACGTTCGAGGCCCGGCTCGTGTTCGCGTCGGTGAACCGCTCGTAGTGGCCGAGGTCGAGATCGGTCTCGGCGCCGTCCTCGGTGACGAACACCTCGCCGTGCTGATAGGGGGACATCGTCCCCGGATCCACGTTGATGTAGGGGTCGAACTTCTGCAGCTGCACGTCGAACCCCCGCGATACGAGCAACCTCCCGATCGACGCCGCCGCGATCCCCTTCCCCAGCGAGGACACCACCCCACCAGTGATGAAGATGAAGCGCGTTTCGCTGTCGGCCATGGCCCCCTACGGTAGCGTGGCGCGCGGACGGGCCTGGCGTCCTCAGGCCGCCCGGAGCAGCTGACGGGCGTGCTGGCTCGCGGCCCGATCTCCCTCGCTCGCGCCGAGCATCCGCACCAGCTCTGAGACCACGCCGTCGCCCGAGACCTCGGACACGGTGGTCGTGGCGGACCCGCCGGCGCTCTGCTTCTCGATCTTGAAGTGACGGTCCGCGAGCGACGCGACCTGTGGCAGGTGCGTGATGCACAAGATCTGACGTCCCCGGGCCAGAGACCGCAGATGCTCGCCCACGGCCCGCGCTGTGTGGCCGCCGATGCCGGCGTCGACCTCGTCGAACACGAGCAGGGGCTCGAAGCCGCGCTCGCTCGGCCCGGTGCGGCCGGCGGTGCGCCGTCCCCTCCCGGCACGCTCGCCATGGGCGACGCTCAGCAGCGCGAGCATCACGCGCGAGAGCTCGCCGCCGGAGGCGATTTCGCGCAACGGGCCTCCGGGCACTCCGGGGTTGACGGCGATCTCGAACTCAACGGTCTCGGCCCCCCGCGGGCCGCAGCCTTCCGCCCTCGGCACCAGCCGGACGTCGAATGTGGCGTCCGGCATCGCCAGATCCGATAACCGGTGGCGCACCGCCTTGGCCAGCGCCGGCGCGGCGGCGGCGCGCCGCTCGGAGAGCTCGGCCGCGAGCAGGTCGAGCTCCTCGCGGGCGGACGTCAGCTCGCGCTCGGCGCCCTCCAGAGCGACGTCCGCGTGCTCGAGCTCCTCGCGACGGGCGGCACATCGGGCAGCGTGGTCCAGTACCTCGGCGATGGAGCCACCATGCTTTCGCTTCAGCCGCGCGAACAGCTCGAGCCGCTCTTCGACCTCTTCCAGCCGATCGGGCCCCCCTCCTCCACCGTCGTCGAGCTCGAGCGCGTAACGGCGAAGCTCAGCGCCCAAGTCCTCTGCCTCATAGCCGAGGGTATTGAGACGCTCGGCGAGCGGTGACAGCGTGCGATCCAGCTCGCTCGCGGCTTCGAGCCGTCGGACCGGGTCGGCGAGCAGCTCGCGGACACCGCCGCCGGCCTCGGGGGCCAGCGCCTCGGCTGCCGCGGACACGGCCGCCTGGAGGGCGTCCAGGTGCCTGAGCCGATCGCGCTCGGCGATCAGCTCCGCCTCCTCTTGCTCGCTCGGCCGAGCGGCTTCGATCTCCTGAAGCTCAAACCTGATCAGGTCGAGCTCACGCTCGCGAGCGCCGGCCAGCGCGCGCAGCTCCGCGACCTGCCGATCGAGGTCCCGCACACGCTCGTGCGCGGCCCGGATCCGCTGCCGCAGATGCAGTAGGTCGGCGCCGCCGTAGGAGTCGAGCACGTCGAGCTGCGCTCCCGACAGCGTCAGCTTGCGGTGCTCGTGCTGTCCGTAGAAGTGAAGAAGCTGAGCGGCCAGCTCGCGGAGGTCGCCCACGGTCGCCGAGCGGTTGTTCAGGTAGGCCCGCGTCCGGCCGTCGGCCCACACCCGCCGGGCCAACACGAGCTCTTCCGCGTCGTCGGACAGCGCGTCCAGCTCCAGCCCTTCGGGCAGCGCGAATACCCCCTCCACGAATGCTTCGCGCGCGCCGGGGCGGACAATCCGGCCGCCGGCCCGCCCACCCAGCAGTAGGTCGAGCGCCTGGGCGAGCAGGGTCTTGCCCGCGCCTGTTTCGCCCGTCAGTACGTTCAGGCCCTGGGCCAAGTGGAGCTCGGCCCGTTCGAGCAGCAGCAGATTCTCGACCCGGAGCTCGTGTAGCACGCCAGGGGTGTACCAGGCGTACCCGACGGATCAACCCGGTCTGCTACAGCGGCGAGACAAGCCGCCCGAACTTCTCGCTCAACCGGTGGTAGAAGGTCGTGCCCGGTATCTGGGCCAGTGTTCCCTGCTCGGCGAGAAAGGCCACGGTGATCTGCTCCGCCGGCGCCAGCACCCCGACTGGACGGCCGTCGATCACGACGTCGACAGGTTCCTCCCGCGACGCGTTGTGAACCACCAGAGCGTCTCCCGGCGCCACGACCAGGGACCGCGCGGTGATGGAATGGGGGGCGATGAACGACACCGCGAAGCCCGCCACTCCCCATGCCATGACGGGTCCGCCGTTGGCGAGGTTGTAGCCCGTAGACCCTGCAGGTGTCGCGACCACCAGCCCGTCGCAGCGGACGCGCCCGATCTCGTCGGGGCCAAGGCCGTACGCCAGGTGTGCCACCCGATTCCCGGGCTGGCGGTGTATCGACACGTCGTTTATCGCCAGCCACACCCCGCGCTCGTCCGAAGCGCGAAGCCCCGGCAGCGACAGCAGCTCGAAATCGCCGTCGAATGCCCGAGCGAAGCCGGAGCCGACCTGGTCGCGCTCCACGGTGGCCAGAAAGCCGATCTCTCCGAAGTTGACGGCGAACACCGGCACCCCCGTGCCCGCGTACTCGCGCAGCGCGCTCAGGATCGTCCCGTCGCCTCCCAGCGCGAAGCACATGTCGACGTCCTTGACCACCGGGGTGTCCACCTCGATGCCTTCCCGCGGGGTGACACGATGCTTGCGAGTCTCCTGCGGATCGAAGCGCAGCACGACGCCCGCCCGATAGGCCGCCTCGAGCAGCTCCGCCACCGCCGGAGCGGTCTCTGCCGGCCGCCGGTGGGTGAGCACCGTAGCGGTGCGGGGCGGGTTCAAGGTTCCACTTCCCGTGCCGCGTGTTCGAGCTCGTCGTGTCCCAGGCCTTCGCGGGCCCGCTCCGCGAGCCACACGAACGTCTCCCGGTTGCCCTTGGGCCCTGGCAACCCAGAGCTTGCATAGCGGAGGATCGATGCTCCCAGGCCCTTTGCCTCCAGGCCGACCTCGACCAGCGCCCGCCGTCGCTGCTGGCTGTCACGGACCACGCCCGAGGAGCCGACGTGCTCGCGTCCGACCTCGAATTGCGGCTTGACGAGCGCCAGGCAGTCGAACCGCTCGGCGGCGCACGCGAGGGTCGCCGGCAGAACCTTCTTCAGGGAGATGAAGGAGACGTCGATCACGATCAGGTCGGGAGCGTACGGAAGCTCCTGGAGGCGTAGCGCCCGGGCGTTGCGGCGCTCGATCACGGTCACCCTTTCATCGGACCGCAGCCTCCAGTCCAGCTGTCCGTAGGCGACGTCGACGCAGACCACGTGCTCGGCGCCACGCTTCAGCAGGCAGTCGGTGAACCCGCCGGTCGAGGCCCCCACATCGAGGGCCAGCCGTCCAGCGACCTCGAGCCCGATCGTGGCCAGCGCGTTGGCGAGCTTGATCCCGCCCCTCGAGACGAACTCCGGACCCTGCGCCACCTCGACCTGGATGTCTTCGGGCACCAGCTGCCCCGGCTTCTGGGCCCGCCTGCGCTCGGGGAGCAGCAGCACGTCGCCGGCCAGCACGGAGGCGGCGGCGCGGGTACGCGATGGAAAAACGCCCCGCTGGGAGAGCAGGGCGTCCAGACGGACTCTCTTCACGGTGGTCAACCGTACGTGATGGAGATCACACAGATCTGGCGGCATTGCCGCTTCCATTGGGAGCAGGTGGGGTTACCCACCACCCAAAGCGCAGATACATCTCTCCTCCCTCAGGACGGCCCGCGTACAGCGCGGGCCGTTCTCCTTAAGGGGAGACCGGTGTGGCGGCGCGGGCGGCCGGGAACCCCTTACGCCACCCCTTCGAGCTCCGCCACCGCCGCTTCGATCCGCTCCGCGATCCGCTGGCCGGTGAAGCCGACCTCCTCGTGGAGCAGCTTCGGTGCCCCGTGGGTCACGTACCGGTCGGGCAGGCCGACACGGAGGATGCGGGCGGCGCCCGAGGACCCAGCCACGCCGGCATCGGAGAGCGTCTCCCACACGGCCGACCCGAATCCGCCGGCGAGCACCCCCTCCTCCACGGTCACCAGCAGCTCGTGCTCGGCGGCGAGCTGCGCCGCGAGCGGCAGGTCGATCGGCTTCGCGAAGCGCGCGTCCGCGACCGTCGCCGAGATGCCGCGCTCGGCCAGGATCGAGGCCGCCTCGAGTGCCTTGCTCACTCCACTTCCGTATCCGAGCAGGGCCACGGTCGAGCCCTCGCGCAGGATCTCGCCGCTCCCGACCTCGATCGCGGCAGGACGATCGGGCAGCGGCACCCCGACCCCGGCGCCGCGCGGGTAGCGCAGCGCGATCGGCCCGTCGTCGTACATCAGGGCCGTGTGGAGCATGTGCACGAGCATCGCCTCGTCCCGAGGGGCCATGAGCACGATGTTCGGGAGGCAGCGCAGGTAGGCGATGTCGAACGCGCCGTGGTGGGTAGGTCCATCGTCGCCCACCAGTCCGGCGCGATCCATGGAGAACACGACGTTCAGCTTCTGGAGGCAAACGTCATGGACGATCTGGTCGTAGGCCCGCTGCAGGAAGGTCGAGTAGATGGCGGCCACGGGCTTGCACCCCTGGAGGGCCAGCCCGGCGGAGAACAGCACCGCCTGCTGCTCGGCGATCCCGACGTCGTAGTAGTGGTCGGGAAGCTCTCGCTGGAGGATGTTGAGACCGGTGCCGGAGTTCATCGCCGCCGTGATCCCGATGACGCGCGGGTCGCGCCGGCACTCGGCAACGAGCGCGTTGCCGAACACCTGGGTGTACTGGGGCGGCGGCGGCGCGCCCGCCGACCCGGCGCCTGAGGAAGCCTTGGCCGGCGCGCCGTTGGAGATCGACTTGGGCTTGGCCGCGTGCCACTTCTCCATTCCCTCGAGTCCCCCCTCCTCGGCCGGGGGGAAGCCCTTCCCTTTGACCGTGGCGCAATGCACGACGACCGGTCGCTCTGCCGCCAGCGCGTCTCGCAGCGCGCTCCGCACCGCGCGGACGTCGTGGCCGTCGATCACGCCGATGTAGACGAAATCGAGCTCCTCCCACCACAGACCCGGGGCCCAGAAGGCCTTCAGAGACTCCTTGAAGTGAGGCCCGAAGCGCTCGAACGCGGCGCCGATTCCGACCGGCAGCTTGATCAACCCTTCCTCGACTCCTTCGCGGGCATGCCACAGCTTCGGGTTCAAGCGGATGCGGTTGAAGTAACGCGACAAGGCGCCGACGTTCGGCGCGATCGACATGCCGTTGTCGTTGAGCAGCACCACGATCGGGGTCCCGAGCCCGCCCGCCTGATGGACGGCCTCAAAGGCCACGCCGCCGGTCAGCGCGCCGTCGCCGGCGACCGCCACCACGTGCGTGTCCTCGGCCAGGCCGCGGCGCATCGCCTCCTTGATCCCGACCGCGTAGCCGATCGCGGTCGAGGCGTGGCCGGCGCCCATGATGTCGTGCTCGGACTCGTGAATGGCGCAGAACGGAGCCAGCCCTTCGTACTTTCTGATCGTGTGCAGCTGGTCACGACGGCCGGTCAGGATCTTGTGCGGGTAGGCCTGGTGACCGACGTCCCACAGGATCTTGTCCCGCGGTGAATCGAGCACCGAGTGAAGGGCGACGGCGATCTCAACGGCGCCCAGGTTTGCGCCGAAATGACCGCCGATCTCCCCCACCGTGTCGATGATGTACTCGCGCACCTCCTGAGCAAGCGCCTGAAGCTCCTCGTCGCTCAGCTCGTGGAGGTCTTGCGGGGAATCGATCCGCTTTAGGAGGTCTGACATCAATAGCTCCGGGTTGCGATGAAGTCTGTGATCTGCGAAAGCTCTGCGCCTCGCTCCCCCGCCGCTCGAGAGAGCGCCGCGCGAGCCCGTCCGTGCGACACAGCTGCCAGCTCGCGCGCCCTTCCGATACCGAATTCCGACACGTAGGTGCGCTTTCCCAACCGCTCGTCGCTGCCCTGCGGCTTGCCCAGCGTCTGCGCCGACCCGGCCACGTCGAGGATGTCATCGACAATCTGGAACAGGACGCCAAGCTCGCTCGCAAAGGCTCTGAAGTCGGAAATTGTCTCATGTTCGAGATTTCCGCCGAGGTCCAGCACGCAGGCGACGCTGGCCGCGATCAGCTTCCCGGTCTTTAGCTCGTGCAGGCGGCGGAGCCCGTCGGGCCCGGAAGGGGCGGTTTCCGCCACGTCGATGTACTGCCCGCCGACCATTCCCCGGACCCCGGTGGCCCCTGCCAGCTCGCGCGCGGCGGCCAGCACGTTGGCCGGATCCCCCTGCTGCTCGGAGAGCAGCAGGGCGAAGGCCTCGGCGTACAGGCCGTCGCCGGCCAGGATCGCAACGTTTTCGCCGAACACCTTGTGGCAGGTGGGCTTTCCGCGGCGCATGTCGTCATCGTCCATCGCCGGGAGGTCATCATGGATCAGCGAGTAGGTGTGGATCAACTCCAGCGCGCCCGCCAGCGGCAGCACCCAGGCGGGCTCCCGGCCGATGGCGCTGGCGGTCGCCAGCGCCAGCACGGGCCGGATGCGCTTGCCGCCCGCGAGCAGGGAGTAGCGCATCGCCTCCTCGAGCCCGCCCGCGGCGCCCTCGGTCGAAAAACGCAGCGATTTCAGGTAGCGATCGACCTGGTCCCGCAGGTGCTCGGGATACTGGGCGGGCTCGGGATATTCGGGTGCGGCCAACCTGGTCAGGACGCGGGAAGCGGCAGCTGCCCCGGCAGGTCGGGCAGCGGCTCGAGCGCGGCCCGGGCACGCTCGTCGACCCTGGCGCTGGCCTCGGAGGCCAGCCGGGCGCAATCCTCGATCAACGCCAGCGCCGACTCGGGCTCGAGCTCGCCGGAACGCAGCCGTTCGGCCGCGTCCTCGAGGCGCGCCGCCAGCTCGCTCAGAGCATCGGTCACGCCGCGGAGACTAACGACACCCCCAGAGCGGACGCCGCGCACCCCCCTCGGGCCTAACATGCCGCCAACATGCGCTTCGGGATCTTCTACGAGCACCAGCTCCCCCGCCCGTGGCCCGAGTCAAGCGAGGCGCAGCTGTACCGGGAGGCGCTCGAGCAGATCGAGCTGGCCGACCGCCTGGGGATCGACTACGTGTGGGAGGTCGAGCACCACTTCCTCGAGGAGTACTCGCACTCCTCCGCGCCTGAGGTGTTTCTGGCTGCGGCCTCGCAGCGAACTACGAACATCAGGCTGGGCCACGGAATCGTCAACGTGATGCCCCAGGTCAACCACCCGGCCCGGGTGGCCGAGCGGCTGGCAACCCTCGACCTCGTATCGAACGGACGGGTTGAGTTCGGGACCGGCGAGTCGAGCTCCGCCGCCGAGTTGGGCGGCTTTCTGATCGAGCGCGAGCAAAAGCGCGCAATGTGGCACGAGAGCCTCGACGCCGTCACCCGGATGCTGGTCGAGGAGCCGTTCGCCGGGATCGACGGACAGTGGGTGCGGATGCCCCCACGCAATGTGATCCCCAAGCCGGTGCAGCGTCCGCACCCGCCGGTATGGGTGGCGTGCAGCCGACGGGAAACGATTCATGAGGCGGCCCGCAACGGCATCGGTGCGCTTTCGTTCTCGTTCGTCGAGCCCGAGGACGCCGCCAAGTGGGTGCGCGAGTACTACGAGCTCCTCGGCTCCGAAGATTGCGTGCCGGCCGGCTTCGCCGTGAACGCGAATGTCGCGGTGGTGCTGCCGATGATGCTCGCCTCCTCCGAGGCCGAGGCGATCGAGCGCGGCATCGACGGCGCACACTTCTTCGGTTACTCGCTCGGCCACTACTACGGCCTGAGCGAGCATGCTCCGGGCCGGACCGACGTGTACAAGGAGTTCGCCGAGAACCGCGACCAGGCGGGGTTTGCGCGGCATATCGTCAGGCCCGACCAGGCGCCGCTAGGCGTAAGGCTCCTTCAGGAGGGTCTGGGGTCGCTCCGGGGCGCGATCGGCACACCGGAGCAGGTTTCTGATCTCGTCCGCCGCTACGAACAGGCCGGGGTCGATCAGGTGATCTTCATCCTGCAGGCCGGGCGCAACCGCCACGAGCACATCTGCGAGTCGCTCGAGCTGCTCGCACAGCGGGTGATGCCGCCCTTCCTCGACGGCCGCGAGCAGCGCGAGGCGGCCAAGGCCGAACGCCTGGAGAACGCGATCGAGGCCGCACTGGCCAGGCGCGAGCCGGGCCGACAGCTGTCCTCGCCGTACGTGATCGACGAGCAGGCCGAGGTGTCGGCAGCCTGGCGCCAACCTCAGCGCCTTCGGTCACGAGCTCGCCGAGCGACCCGCGAACGGGCGATCAAGTTGCTGGCCCGCGCCGTCGACGGCGCCGATGACGCCACCATCGAGCGCCGGTTCGGCTCCCGCATCGTCCAGCGGGCGATGTTCTCGGCGATGGCCGCATCGTTCGAGCCCGAGGCCGCCAGCGGATTCGAAGGCAGGCTGGTGTACGAGATTGACCGCCCGGCCACCGGCGCCCCTCCCAGCTGTTGGACGATCGAGGTCCTCGACGGTCGGGCCGTCGCCCGCCCAGGTGCGGGCCGCGATCCCGCGCTCAGGATCCGCTTCCCGCTGTCGGACTTCGTCCGCGTCGCGGCCGGGACGATCGATCCCGCGGTGCCGTTGCTCCGCGATCGGGCTTCGTTCGAGGGCGACTTCTCGCTGGCAGCGAAGCTGCCCGAGATGTTCGGGGCTCCTTCCCCTTACTGATCGGTCAGAAGTCCTAGGCCGCCCCGTCGAGAGCCTGGTTGACCAACTCGTCCGCGCGCGCGTTGTCCGAGCGGGGCACCGTGCGGATACGCCAGTCGTCGAATGCCCGCAGCGCCGCCATCGCCTCCTCGTACAGCGGTTTCATCGCCGGATGCTTGACCTTGTAGGCGCCGGTCAGCTGGCGAGCCACCAGCTCTGAGTCCCCGACGATGTCGAGCTCATCGGCGCCCAGACCCCGGGCCCACTCGATCCCGCGTAGCAGCGCCCTGTACTCGGCTACGTTGTTTGTGGCCACGCCGATCGGCTCCGCGAGCTCGTCGATCACGTTGCCGTCGGGATCCGAGATCACGACACCGATCGCCGCCGGGCCGGGGTTGCCCCTCGCGCCGCCGTCCACATTGACGACGAGTTTCATCGCTTCCCGGGGACTACTCGCTCCGCAGCTCTGGGATATCCCCGGTAACCCGCGGGCGACGGCGGTCGCGAACGGTGCGCTGTCCTCCCCCGCCGGAGCCGGGCGCGCGGCGCGAGGCCTTCCTCCGCTCGACGATCACAGTGACGTTCGGATCATCGGCGTAATGGCGCTCCAGCTTCTCGAACAGCTCCGGGGCGAGCTCTTCGGGAACGACGCAGTAGATCACTCCGTCGAGTCCCTCAGCGCCAGCAGCCCATTCTCGTCAGCGCCCGCATTGCCCTCATGCTCGTCGGGTTCGAGCTCCGACAGCTCGGATCCCTGGGCTGCGACCCGCACGCCGGGCAGCTCGTCCGCGAGGT
This sequence comes from uncultured Actinomycetes bacterium, assembly GCA_963719305.1. Taxonomy (GTDB): domain Bacteria; phylum Actinomycetota; class Thermoleophilia; order Solirubrobacterales; family Solirubrobacteraceae; genus Palsa-465. The sequence continues at coordinate 55,877 of CAVRBL010000001.1, forward strand.
CGATCTCGTAGCGGTACCAGCAGAGCTCCCAGGCGGCGACCACCTTGACCATGCTGGGGTGCGTCGGGGAGGCGTGTACGGACACCACTGGCGAACCGAGTGAACGGGCCACGCCGGCGACCGTGCGCGGATGCTCGGAGGAGTTGAACGCCTCGACCGCCGCCGCAACCTTGTGCTCGTCGGCGGCGGGGATCGCGTGGACGTGGCGCGGCTCGCGCACCGGGGGCACCGGAACCGCGGGCTCGGCAGGCGCCGCGACTGGCCGCGGGACCGCGGGCCCGTTGGCCTCCGGCGCCCGCGAAGTCTCAACGAGCGGGCGCCGGTTGCGCAGAAATCCCCGCAGCGGGCGCCTGCGCTCTCGTGCCGACTCGGTGCGGTCGTAGGTGGGGACCGTGCCCTCCCGCACCCAGCCCTCATGCAAGGCCCGGCTGGTGCACAGGTCGCACACCCAGCGCCGCTCGCCGCCGGCGACGTATGGCTCCGGACTCTCGCCTCGGAGCAGCGTGCGGCCGCAGACGTCGCAGGTCGTGTGGTGGACTGATGTGCGTATGTCCTTGGTGCTCACCGCGCCGAGGGTAGCGTCTAAGCCTTCACGGCCTCGCGCTCGGCTTTGGCCTGTTCCACGACCTTCGACGCCAGCTGCGAGGGAAGCTCCTCGTAACGGAGGAACTCCATCGTGAACTCTCCCCGGCCGCCGGTGATCGACCGCAGGTCCGGGGCATAGCTCAACATCTGGGCCATCGGCACCTCGGCCTTGACCTCGGTCATGCCGCCGGTGGGCTCCATCCCGAGTGGCCGCCCCCGGCGGGAGTTCAAATCGCCGATCACGTCGCCTACCGCGTCCTCAGGCACGCTGACCGTGACCAGCATGATCGGCTCGAGCAGCACCGGCGCGGCCTCGGCCATCGCCTGCTTCATGGCCAGCGACCCCGCGACCTTGAACGCCATCTCTGAGGAGTCGACGCTGTGGTAGGAGCCGTCGTAGAGCCGCACGCGCACGTCCTTCACCGGATAGCCGGCGAGGACTCCCTCGTTCATCGCCTCCACCACGCCCTTCCGGACGGCCGGGATGAATCCCGAGGGGATGACGCCGCCCTTGATGGCGTCGATGAACTCAAACCCCACGCCCGGCTCGAGCGGCTCGATCTCGATGTGGGCATCGCCGAACTGCCCTCGGCCGCCGGTCTGCTTCTTGTACCGGCCGTGCGCCTTGGCCGGCTTCCGGATGGTCTCTTGATAGGGGACCCGCGGTGGCTTCAGGTTGACCTCGACGCCGAATCGGGACCGCAGACGCGCGACGATCACCTCCACGTGGACCTGGGAGAGACCGGCCACGATCTGCTCGCCGGTCTGGGCGTCCCGGTGCAGGTCGATCGTCGGGTCCTCCTCCTGTAGCCGGCGCAGCGCCGTGAAGACCTTGTCCTCGTCGCCCTTGCTCTTGGGCTCGATGGCGAAGGCCATAACCGGAGCCGGGAGCTTGATCTGCGGCATCTGCACCGGCTCGTCGCGCGAGGAGAGCCAGTCGCCGGCCCGGGTCTCCTTGAGCTTGGCCACGGCGCCGAGGTCACCCGGCCCGAACTCGTTCTCGGGCCGCGTGTGGGAACCCTCGAACGCGACCAGCGAACCCACCCGCTCCTTGCAATGAGCCCGGGTGTTCAGCACCTGGGAGTCCTGCTTGATCACGCCTTGGTAGACCCGGAACAGGTTGATCCTCCCCGCGAACGGGTCGGCGCGGGTCTTGAACACGTACGCAAACGACTCCGCATCCTCGACCGGCTCAAGCGTCATCTCTCCGACCCGTAGCCCGCCGTGCTTGACCGGCGAGGGCAGGTCCTCGACGATCGCGTCGAGCAGCCGGTTGATGCCCATGTTCTTCGTGGCCACGCCACAGGTGACGGGGAACATCTTCCCGTGATTCGTGCCCTCCTTGAGCGCGGTGACGATCTCCTCGTGGGAGATCTCCTCACCCTCCAGGTAACGCTCCATCAGCGCGTCGGACGATTCCGAGACCTCATCCATCAACTTCTCGCGGTACTCCTGCGCCTGGTCGGCCAGGTCGTCAGGGATCGGGATCTCGGTGCAGCTCTCGCGGCCTGAAGCGTCGTACGAGTAAGCCTTCATATCGACGAGATCGACCACGCCCGAGACCTCGTGCTCGGAGCCGATCGGGATCTCGGTGGCGACCACGTGCTGGCCGAAGGCGGCCTTCAGCGAATCCAGCGTCCTGAAGAAGTCGGCCCGCTCGCGATCGAGCATGTTCACGAACAGAAGCCGGGCCAGGTCCAGCTCCGCCGCGCGCTGCCAAAGCCTGGTGGTGTGGACCTCGACCCCCATCACGGCGTTGATCACGAAAACAGCCGACTCGCACACCCGGAGCGCGCCGAGCGCGTCGGCGATGAAGCTCGAATCCCCCGGGGTGTCGAGGAGGTTGACCTTGCGCTCCCGCCATTCGAATGAGGAGAGGAACGCGGAGATCGACATTTGACGTGACTTCTCATCGTCATCGGTGTCGGCCGCGGTCGTTCCCTCGAGCACCGAGCCCAGGCGATTGATGACTCCTGCCTGGAACAGCAGCGCCTCGTTGAGCGATGTCTTGCCACTACCGCGGTGGCCGACGAGCGCCACGTTGCGAATCCGATCCGCGGCCTTGTGCATGCCTGGCTCCTCTCTCTAAATCGGTTCGTTCCCCGCCCGGGCTTACTCTAGTTCACCGACGAGCTTCGATCGCAGCCGGAGCACGGCCTTCGTGTGCAGCTGCGAGACCCGAGACTCGGTCACTCCCAGGATCTCCCCGATCTCCCTCAGCGTCAGGTTCTCGTAGTAGTAGAGCGCAATCACCATCTTCTCGCGCTCGGGCAGGACGACGATGGCGTCCGCCACCCGGTCGCGAAAGCTGAAGCGCTCGACCACCGCCTGCGGATCTTCGGCGGCGTCGTCCGCGAGCGTGTCCAGCAGCGACATTTGATCGCCGGTCGAGTCGGACACGGTCCACAGCTCGTCCAGGGCCACGATCGTCGAGTTGGCGATTGCCAGCAGCGTGTCCTGAAGCTCATCCAGCGAGATCGCAAGTTCGGCCGCCATTTCCTCGTCGCTCGGCGCTCGGTGCAGCCGCGCCTCGAGCTTCGTGTTGACGCGCTCGAATTCCCTGGCGCGAGCCCGCACGGAGCGCGGAACCCAGTCGAGCGTGCGCAACTCGTCGATGATCGCCCCCCGGATGCGGGCGATGGCGTAGGTCTCGAATCTGATGTCCCTTCCCGGGTCGAACCGCTCGATCGCCGAGATCAACCCCCCAAGGCCATAGGAGATGAGATCGGCCTCCTCCACGTGCGCCGGCAGCGCGGAGCCCATCCGGCCCGCGACGTACTTCACCAGCGGCGAATAGGCCACCACCAGCCGCTCACGGGCGCGCTCCTCGTTGGAGGACTTGTAGCGCCGCCATAGATCCTGCAGCTCGATCGCTTTGACCTTCGCCTCCACCCTGGCTGACCCTCTCCTCGGCTCATCGGCTCAAGCACGGGGGTGAGCGCGGGCATATGCCGCCCTGAGCCGTCCCGACTGGACGCGAGTGTAAACCTGCGTGGTCGAAATCGTTGCGTGTCCGAGCAGCTCCTGGATCGCACGCAGGTCGGCGCCGCCCTCGAGCAGGTGCGTCGCGAACGAGTGACGGAGCGCGTGGGGATGCGCCCCGGCCAGGGCCGCTTGCCGGGCCCACGTTCGCAGGCGGCGCCTGACGTCGGACGTGCTCAGACGTCGACCGGACTTCGACACAAACAGGGCGTCCTCGCCCGCCGACGCGAGTGTCGGACGCCCGCGGGCCAGATACCGCTGGAGCGCGCCCAGCGCATGCTCACCGGCGGGGATGACTCGCGTCCGTCCTCCCTTGCCCTCCACGCGCACCAGCTCGGCGTCGAAGTCGACCGCTGGCAGGTCGAGCGAGACGATCTCCTCCGCTCGCAACCCCGACGCGTACGCGAGCTCGAACATCGCCCTGTCCCGGAGCTCGAGCGGGCTGGCGGCGCCGATCCGGTCGAGCAGGGCCGCGACCTCGTCCGCCTTCAGGACCCGCGGTAGTCGCTGGGGACGCTTCGGCGAGCCCACCAGCTCCGCCGGATTGTCCTCTCGCGAGCCCATCTCGACCTGGACCCGAAACAGGGACCGGACGGCGGCGAGCTTGCGGGCCACGCTCGACGGCGCCTGCCCCTGCTCCGAGAGCGAGGCGGCATACCGTCGCACGGCACGCTCGTCGGCGCTCGACGGCTGAAGGCCGTGGGCCGCCGCCCAGCGGGCAAACTGGCCGGTGTCGATCGCGTATGCCCGGCGGGTCTTCTCGGCGAGCGCTCGGCGGCGAAGGTCGGCGTCCAGAGCCTGGAGCGCCGCGCTCCAGGAAGCTGGGAGCGGTTCCTCGGTCACGCGGCGTAATTCGCCGCGGCCGCGGCCACGCCTCTAAGTGACGTTGACGAGCGTTCCGATGGGGGTGTAGCGGTACACCTGGGAGGCCTCGCCGTAGGGCATCTCCACGCAGCCGAGACTCTGCGCGGACCCGTAGGAACCGCGAAGGAATCCGTGCAGGGCGTCTCCCCCGTTGAAGTAGCTGACATAGGGGACGCCGGGATCTGAGTAGTGGCTGCCGTCAGGGTTGGTGCCGCTCATCGTCACGGACAGCGCGTGCTCGAACACGGGGTACACACCCTGCGCGGTCGCCGCTCCGGGGATGCCGGTGTTGACCGGCCCCGACACGACCACCCGCCCGTTGTGCCACGTGGTTTGGCTCTCGGGGGTCCCCTCGCTCACAGTTACGAACGTGTAGCCGAAGGGCGAGCGCTTGCCGGAGATCACCGCCTGCATCAGCGCTCTCCACACGTCCGGGCCGGGCACGCCGTCGGCGGTCATGTTGTGGTCATTCTGGAACGCCATCAGGGCACCCTTGGTCATCGTGCCGGCGGTTCCCGGCCGCCACATCGATCGCAGGGCGCCGGGCACGTTGGCCCAACGCCACGGGAACGTGCCGGCGGGCGGGTTGACCGCCGCCGCTTCCTGCGCCTGCGGCGTGAGGCCGACGCCCGCACCGCCGCGGTACTGGAAGTTGACGGGCAGGTAGCCGAGCAGCGACAGCAGCTGCTGAAGGCGCAGCGTGGAGCCGGGCGGCACCGTCCAGGTGGCGACCGCACCGGAGCCGCCCTGCTGCGCGCCGACGAGCTGGATGCCGCTTGGGAGCGCGATCTTGACGGTGGCGCCGAGACCGTAGCCATAGTCCTGGGGCTGGAAGACGATCGTGTGGTCGTTAACGGTGTGCCACGTCCCGGGCGTGCTCGGAGAGACGGGCGGGAGGTGGCCGGCGAGCGCACTGCTCACCGGCTTTGAGAACGTGAGCGTGATGGGCGTCGCCGCGCCGATCTTCGATCCCGGCGCCGGACTGGCGACGGCGCTCGCCTGCTGTGTGCCGGCGGGGAACCAGCTGACGGCCTGAGAGGTCGCGCTCTCCCAGGTCCGAGGCGCGCCTGCCACTTGAAGCGATCCGGCCGGGCCCGATCTCGGCAGCTCGACCGTGTCCTGAGGGGAGGCCAGCTTGTGGTGCTGCATGGCGCCCGGCTGCCCGTACGAGACAAGCTGCACCGGTTGGGTGAATCGGACGCGCAGCGCCTGGCCGGAGCGCAGCGTCACAAACGGCGTTTTCACCGCCGCTGTGGGCGTGGTCAGGTCAAGATGGACCCGCTCGGTCGAGCCGGTCAGCCAGGAGATGATGCCGGGACGCTTGACGACGACATCGATCGACAGTCGCTGCCCGGCACGAATGATCCCCCGCGGCCAGATCTGATCGCCTCTGAGCTCGACCCGGATCGGCTCGTTGCTGGGCGCCTTGGTGACCAGCACCCGCTCAATCGATCCACCACCTAAGGGCATGTTGACGTTCGCCAACGCGTGGGAATCCGAGCTCAGGCTGGCGCTCGAGATCAGAAGGGCGATAACGCCGGCCACAACCAGCACGAGCAGGGCCAGCGCCAGCAACAGCGCTGGGCGCCGGGGGCCACTTCTCCGGGTCTTCGCGGTCGGCCGCCGGTGCAGTCTCTGCGCCGAGCGCTCCCCTCCGTCCGCGGGGCGTAGGTAGGAGACGTCTGCCACTGATCGAACGCACATCCTACCGGCCAACTGAACGGCAAGGATGCAGGATCGCTATTGGGCGCTGCTTTGCGGCGGCCGACTAAGACCGTCGGCGGGCGCGGGCAAGGCGGCGGTCGAGTGCCTCGAGCACCCCCTCCCGCGCCAGATTCTCCGCCTCATAGCGTCGAAGCCGAGCCGCAGCCTCGGGTTCGAGCGAAGAGATGAGGCCGATCACCTCCGCGGCCGGAAGCTCGTCGTAGTCCGGTGGTGCGCCCCGCACGCGTTCGTGATCGTGCTGTGCTCCTGCGGCGCGCTGCACGCTGGGGCTCCAGCGCAGGAACTCCTCGACCTCGCGCTCGTAGCGGTAGGAGTCGCTGCCGCTGCGGAGAAGCGGCCGCAGACGCTGGTGGGCGCGCAGCTTGAGCAGTGCTTCGCGGGTGGTGTAGCGGTAGGTGTAGCCGGCGGCCTTCAGGCGGCGGTTGTCGAGTCCGCGCCCGAAACGAAGCTCGCGCAGCGCCTCGAGCGGGACCGGAAACCCGAGCCGGCGCAGCCCAGCTGCGGCAAGGGTCATACCCCAAGGGGGCAGGATGGGCAAGAGCGGCTTACCGAGCAGCGAGGAGACCTCTGAGAGAGCCAGCACACCGTCAGCCGCGACGTTGTACACGCCTGGCAGATCGTGGATGCAGACATGGACCAGCGCCCCGACGACGTCGTCCTCGTGGACGAACTGACAGCGGGGGTCGAACCCGAGCATCCCCGGGACGACCGGAAGCCCGAACATCCCCACCCGCGAGCCGCGGACCTCCCCCCCGATCTCGGTCGCCACGCGCAGCACCGTCACCCGCGTAGCCGGGTTGCGCGCGGCGAAGGCCTGCACAGCCTGCTCGGCGTCGACGACGTCACGCTCGATCGCCGTCCGCGGAGGATGGCTGGGGACCATGTCCTCGGTGAAGAACGCCGGATCATCGGCCTCGGCGCCGTAGTACTGGGCGGACGATTTGAACACCAGCTTGCGGACCGGAGAGCCCGGACCTCCACAGGCTTCGAGGATCCCGCCGGTGGCCGTCATGTTCACCTCGTGCGCCCGTGCCACCGGCACGGCCAGCGGATCGGTGATCAGCCGTGTATCGATCACAGTGTCGATGGCTGCCGCCGCCAGGATGCGGCGGATCAGCGGCGGCCGGACATCGACGCGCACGAACTCCGTCCGCTCGAGCTCGCGGCGGGGATCGTTGGTGTCGATTCCGACGATGGTCTCGACGTGCGGATCGCGCTCCAGCGCCTGCGCGATCCGGCCTCCCCAGTGACTTGAGAGACCAGTGATCAGGATCCGCTTGGCGCTCAACCCAGCCATACGCTGCGCCGCTCCGCGACCAGCTCCAGCAGGTTCTCCTGGATGAGCGCCCGGATGTCCTCCGTCAGCGACACCACGACGTTCTCCTGCTCCCAGGAGCGCGCCGGCAGATCCTCGGTTGGCACCGGTTCCAGGAACCGGATCCTGACCTTGGCCGGCAGCGGCAGCGGGGCCACGAGCGGCAAATACCGCATCCGGGCCACAACCGGCAGAGCCTCCTCGGCACCCACGATCGCCACCGGGACGATCACCGCGCCGGCGCGCAGCGCCGCCTGCACCAGGCGCCCCCGATCGAACGGCCTCAGCCGATAGCGCTCCTTGAGCGGCTTGGCCTGCGCCGGGTCGCCCTCCGGGAAGGCCAGCACCACCTGGCGCTCGTCCGCCAGCAGCCTGTGGATGTTCGCCGGGTGACCCGGTACACGTCCCAGCTTCCTCTGAAGCATCCCCACCCCCGGCATGACGCTGAGCTGGCGCCCCGAGAGGACATGGACGGCGCGCGGACATGGATGCTCCTCCCTGATGGCCTTGGCCACCATCGCCCCCTCGGGCGGGACCGCGCCGGCGTGATTTGCCACTAGCAGGACGCCATCGTCGTCCGGAACGTTCTCGATCCCCTCAATCTCGACCCTGAACCAGTAGCGGTACAGGAACTCATACACGACCCGGTCCAACACGCCCTCGACCCGCTCCGATCGCCCCCAGTCGGTGACCGTACGCTCGGGCTCCAGTCCCGGCAGCTGGTCGCGGAGGTCCTCCCGGGCTGCGGGAAGCGGGCGCTCGATCTGCTGAGTCGGGAGCTCCTCGCTCATGGCGAGGCGATTGTCGCATTGCCGGGCGTGAAAGCGATCGCCGTCGGAACGCCGCTGCGCTTCGCGCGAGGCGTCCCGCCGGCGACCGCTCCCCGCCCTGCTTAGCGGGTGACGGCGCCGAGCGAAGCGCTTCCCACCAGCTTCGCGTACTTGGCTAAAGCAGGGCCCGGATACGGCCTCTCTGGCGGTTTATAAGCAGCTGCGCGACGCTTCAGCTCGTCGTCGGGCACAGCTACATCCAACTTTCTCCCCTCGACGTCGAACGTGATCCGCTCGCCGTCGCGGACGAGGCCGATGGGGCCGCCGCGGACGGACTCGGGCGCGACATGGCCGGCCATCAGGCCGTGCGTCGCGCCGGAGAAGCGGCCGTCCGTGAGGAGAGCGACCTCCTCGCCCAGTCCCTCCCCCACGAGCGCCGCCGTGACCGCAAGCATCTCGCGCATGCCAGGACCGCCGGCTGGCCCCTCGTTTCTGATCACCACCACGTCTCCGGCCCTGATCGAGCCCTCCGTGACGGCCCGCATCGCGTCCTCCTCGGATTCGAACACTCGCGCCGGTCCGTCGTGATGGAGCCGCTCGTGTCCAGCCAGCTTCACCACGCACCCTTCGGGCGCGAGGTTCCCACGCAGGATCGCCAGGCCGCCAGTGGGCTTGAGCGGATCGTCGAGGGGGCGAACGACGCGCTGTCCGTCCTTCTCGACCGCTTCGTCCGCGTGCTGACCGACGGTGCGCCCGGTCACGGTCTGGGCGCCGTCCTTGAGCAGACCCGCCTGCTTGAGCCGCCTGAGCACCAGCGGCACGCCTCCCGCCTGGTAGAGGTCAGGCGCCACATATTCACCCCCCGGCTTCAGATCGCAGAGCAGCGGAGTGCGCTCCGAGATCCGGTCGAAGTCGTCGATCGAGAGGTCCACGCCCGCCTCCTTGGCCACCGCCAGCAGGTGCAGCACGCCGTTGGTGGAGCCACCACTGCACGCGATGGCCGCGATCGCGTTCTCGAGGCTCTCGCGGGTGATGATGTCGCTCGGCCGCTGCCCTCTTCCCAAGATGTCCAGGACGAGCCGCCCTGTCTCGAGCGCCACGTCGGCCTTGTGCGCATTGGTGGCCGGAACGAGCGAAAAGCCGGGGGGCGAGATCCCCAACACCTCGAACGCCATGGCCATCGTGTTGGCCGTGAACTGGCCGCCGCAGGCCCCGGCGCCGGGCGACGCCACGTCCTCCAGCTCCAGGAGCTCGGTGTCGGAGATCCGGCCGGCGGCGCGGGCGCCGACCGCTTCGAACACTTCTTGGATCGTGACTCGCTGGCCATGGAAGTGGCCGGGAAGAATCGATCCGCCGTAGAGCATCACGCTCGGAACGTCGAGCCGACATAGGGCCATCACCGTCCCGGGGATCGTCTTGTCGCAACCCGAGATGGCGACCACGGCATCGAACATGTGCGCGTCGCAGACGATCTCGATCGAGTCCGCGATCAGCTCCCGGCTGACGAGCGAAGCCCTCATCCCCGGGGTTCCCATCGTGATCCCGTCCGAGATCGCGATCGTGTTGAGCTCCATGGGCGTGCCGCCTGCGGCCCGAATGCCCTCCTTCACCTTGGCCGCCAGCGCCCGCAGGTGGAAGTTGCAGGGCATGGTCTCGATCCAGGTGTTGGCCACCGCCACGATCGGTTTGGCGAGCGCCTCATCGTCGAATCCGATCCCCTTCAGGTATGCGCGTGCGGGCGCGCGCTCGGGACCATCGGTCAGTGCGCGACTGCGATGCTTGAGGTCGAAGTTCACGCCGCGACGACTGTAGCGGGGAGTCAGCCCGGGCCCGGCGGGAGAGCTTCTGGCTCAGCGAGAGGCGCGCTCTGAGGCGCCCTGCTCGCGCATCCTCGCCCGCTCCCACTGCGACAGGCGCCAGAGATCCCGCTTGACCTTGGTGGGGTCGAGCTGGCGTCCTGGCAGGTGCATGTTGGCCGTTGAGATCAGCTTCCGCTCGTCGCCGGTGAGGGCCATCCACTTGGCGAGCACATCGTCGGAGTCGGGAAGCATCGCGCTTCCATACGGACGCGTCTCGTCGGGGAACACCACGCAGTACTCGTTCAGCAGGCGGTGCGTCTGAGCGAGGTAGGCGACGATCGCCTTGTGGGGGTAAATGAGGTAGGCGTAGGCCGCGCCACCCGTCCCCCCCGCGTCCTCGGGACCATCGGCTTGCGAGCCCCACACCCTGATGAACCCCAGGTCCCGGTACATCGCCCATTCCTCTTCGCCGATGCAGGACTTGAGCAGCTGTCGGGCACGCTGCTCGGCTCGTAGCTCGCGACCGGGGTCGTACTCCAGGGTCGGCACGCGGCGCGCACGCGCGCGATGCCTCGCCCAGGCATGCTCGATCCGCGGAATCAGCTCCTCCGCGAGCAGCGCCAGCACCACCAGCGCGGTCGCGGCCAGAGCCAAATACACCCCGGCCTCCTAGCTACCGCCCGCAGCGCGCGGGAAGAAGATCACGCGCTCCGAGTCGCGCGGGATCTCGTCAAATTCCTTGACCATCCGCGCCCGAGGTCCACCGGGGTCACCCTCCAGCGGAACCGCAGCCCACAGTCCCGCGTCCAGCTGCCGTCGGAACTCCTCGATCAGCCGCTGTTCGTCCTCGACGAGGTCGACATCGCCTTCAGCGATCAGCACTTCACCGTGCCCAGGCCTCATCCGCAGGAAGCGCACGCCGGGATTATGTCAAAGGCGGGGCCCTTTCCGGTAGCCCGAGGACGTCGACCGGACCGGCTCCGGCGCCGAGGTCGACCAGCCCCCGCTCGACCGCCGTCGCTGCGATCTCCTTCGCCCTCCGCGCGGCCTCCAGGGGCGAGAGGCCCCAGGCCAGTAGCGCCGCCAGTACCGAGGAATGAGTGCAGCCCGATCCATGCGCAGCGCCGTCGGCGTGATGCTCGCCCCGCAACTCCACGACTGTCGCGCCATCGAAAAAGAGATCGGTTGCGTCGGCATGACCCCCGGTGACAACCACCGTCGCCGGCCCGAGGGCCAGCACGGACCGCGCTAGGTCGGCAACCGAGGAATCGTCGGAGCGCGCCAGCGCGCGCGCCTCTGGCAGGTTTGGAGTCGCCACAGTTGCTCTGGGCAGGAGCAGCTCGCGTAACGCGTCGCGGGCGTCGGGTTCGAGCAGCTGCGCTCCGGACTCGGCGACCATCACCGGATCTAGCACGATCGGCGTCGCGGACTCCAGCTCGTCCAGCGCTCGGTTCACGGCCTCGATCGTCTGCACCGTCCCCAGCATCCCGACCTTGACCGCGTCCACCCCGATGTCAGACGCGACGGCGCGAACCTGGGCGATGATCGTTTCCGGTGGGACGCTGTGGATCTCGCTCACTCCGACCGTGTTCTGCGCGGTGATGGCCGTGATCGCGGTCATCCCGTGTACCCCGCAGGCCGCGAAGGCCTTCAGGTCGGCTTGGATGCCCGCGCCGCCGCCCGAGTCGGACCCGGCAATCGACAGCGCGCGGGGGATGCGGCGATCGCGGCTCATCGACTACGAGCTTAGGGTCAGCGCTACTACGGAACCACCCTGTATCTCCCGCCTGCCTCGCGTCTGGCGTAGCCCGCCAGCTCGAGCGCGCTGAGCGCGGTGAGCGCCTGATCGGCCGGCAGCCCCGCGCGGGCCAGCGCGGCGATCGTGTCGTGGCCGTCGCCCACCATTCGCAGAACCCGCTCGAGCTCGCCGGTCAAGGCGGCGCGTGCCTGCTCCGGAGCCGTGCGGGCTCCACGACCGAACAGCAGGTCGAGCACGTCCTGAGGGCCGCGGATGATCGTGGCGCTTCGGGCCAGCAGGCGGTGGGGGCCCGCCGCCAGCGGGGAGGTCACCCGTCCCGGCACCGCCCCCACTGCTCGGCCCAGCTCGACGGCCCGTGATGACGTTAGGAGAGCACCGGAGCGCTCACGGGCCTCGACCACCACCGTCGGCCGCGCTTAGGCCGGCGATGATCCGGTTGCGGGCCGGGAACATCCACCTCCTGACCGCCGTTCCCGGTGGCAGCTCCGACACGACCGCGCCGGCCTCGCGGATCCGGTTGTACAGCGACCGTTTGCCCGGCGGGTAGGGCTGCTCCGCGCCCCCGGGCAGCACTGCCACGGTCGGCCCCTCCCCGTCGAGCGCACCGGCATGGGCAGCCGAGTCGATGCCGATCGCCATCCCGCTCACCACCGGTACGCCGGCGCTGGCCAGCCCACGGCCCAGCGAGCGGGCCACCTCCAGGCCATAGCCCGACGCGCGCCGAGCCCCGACGATCGCCACCGGATCGCTGGACGCAACCTCGAGGAAGCGCTCCAACCCGCCCCCGACGTGCAGCACCGACGGCGGGCTCGAGAGCGCCAGCAATCGCTGTGGATAGCGCCGGTCGCAGCGGCAGATGGGCTCCAAACCGGCCGCGGTGGCGCGATACGTAACGCCATGGGCTGCATTCGCGCGTACTCGGCAGTCACAGCCTCGCGGCGAGCGCCCGCGAGCGCCGCGAGGAGCTCGGTGTCGGCTAGCTCGAGGATCTCCTCTACACGGCCGCGCGCCTGATCGAGATGCCCCGACAGGCGGGCCAGCAACCAGGTCCGCCTTAGGCATCGGTCGCACGCGCGGCTGTCGTTCACGCTGCCAGCGCGGCCTGGCTACCCGTCAGCTGGCGCAGCCCCAGCGCTGTCAGAACGTGCTCGCGAGCCACCCGATCGCACCGCTCCAAGTCGGCGATGGTCCTTGCCACCCGCAGCACCCGGTGCCTGCCACGAACGCTGAGTACGCCGGCCATGTAGGCGTCGCCCAGCGCCTGCTCGGCGCCAGGATCGAGCCGTACATGACGGCGCACCTCACGCACGTCCATCTCCCCGTTGCACGTCGCCGGAGTTCCCGCCAGTCGCACGCGCTGGCGCTCGCGGGCCCGGGCGACCCGCTCGCGGGCCTGGGCTGAGCCGATCGCAGGATGTTCGCGGAGCTCGCTCTCGGTAGGCCGCTGCACGCTGACCAGCAAATCCATGCGGTCCAGGAGTGGCCCCGACAGCTTTCGGCGGTGGCGGCGCAGGTCGGCCTCTCCGCACCCGCATCGATCGTCCACGCCGGCGAAGCCGCACGGGCACGGGTTCGTGGCCGCGATCAGCATGAACCTGGTCGGGAACCGCAGCGCCCGCTGGCCGCGCACGATCGTGACCGCGCCATCCTCGAGTGGCTGGCGCAGCGCGTCGAGGCTCGAGCGCTGAAACTCCGAGAGCTCGTCCAGGAACAGCACACCGTGGTTTGCGAGCGTCGCCTCGCCGGGTCGGGGCGGCGACCCGCCGCCGACCAGCCCGGCGGGGGAGATCGTGTGGTGCGGGGCCCGGAAGGGCCGCGCCCGGATCAGCCCGTTGGCGTGGATCCCGGCGACGCTGTGGATCCTCGTCACCTCGATGGCCTCGGTCCGACTCATCGCCGGCAGAATCGACGGAAGCCGGCGGGCGAGCATCGTCTTGCCGGTCCCGGGCGCCCCCTCCAGCAGCAGGTTGTGACCACCGGCGGCCGCGATCTGCAGCGCCAGCAGCGGCGCCACGTGTCCACGTACGTCGATCAGATCCGGTTCGGGCAGCGCCGCGGAGGTGTGGGGCTCGGTCGGCGGCAACGGCGGCACCCCTGCGCCCTTCAGCACGTCGGCTGCGGCCCGCAGACTGGATACGCCCACGATCTCCACGCCGTCGACGATCGCCGCCTCGCGCGCTCGCTCGCGGGGCACGATCAACCGCGGAAAGCCGGCCTGCCTGGCTCCCTCCGCGACGGCCAGCGCGCCCGGCGAGTCCCGGAGCGCACCGCTGAGCGACAGCTCCCCGAACACGGCATATCCGCGCAGCGCGTCGGCCGGCGCCTGGCCGCTGGCGGCCAGTACTCCCAGCGCCAGCGCGGCGTCGAATCCTGGGCCTACCTTTTTCAGGAAGGCCGGCGCGAGGTTCGCCGTGATCCGCATCTGCGGAAACTCGAAGTCCGAGTTCTGGATGGCTGAGCGGACCCGCTCGCGCGACTCGCGGACCGCTGCGTCTCCCAGCCCGACGATCGTGAACGACGGCAGGCCGCTGCGAATGTCCAGCTCGGCCCATACCTGGCGAGGGTCAACGCCGTCGATCGTGAAGGTGCAGACGCGCGCCAGCACTGAAGCGGCACGCTAGGGCTCACCGCCTCGCGTGTGGGTGACGCGGTGTGCCAACTGTGTGTCAGCGACACGTTCGAGCTGAGACAGAACTGACACATCGTGCGAGCCACGCGTCACAGGTTGCGGCGTACGGTCGCCGCTGTGGAGGAAGACGTCCGCCGGCTCCTGGGAGGTCGAGGCGAAGAGGTCGCCGCTCAGCACCTGCGTCGGCGCGGATTTGAGATCGTCGAGCGCAACTACCGCACCCGCTGGGGCGAGCTCGACCTCGTCGCGTTCGACGGTGACACGCTCGTGTTCTGCGAGGTCAAGACCGTGCGCCGCGCCCCCGGCGGCGTGCGCCCGTTCGATTCGCTGCACCCGCGCAAGCGGACGAAAGTGCGGAGGATGGCGCGCCAGTGGCTGTCCGCGCGGGCCGGGCGCCGCTATGCGACGCGACTGCGATTCGATGCGATCGGCGTGACGTTTGACTCAGGCGGCGAGCTTGCCGAGCTCGTGCACCTGGAGGGGGCTTTCTAGCTACAGCTGCAGCTGCTGGTAGGCCGCGGACTGGAACGAGAGGCGGTGCAGGGGCGAGACGCCCAGGCGCTCGATTGCCTCCCGATGCTCCGGGGTCGAGTAGCCGACGTGCTCCGCGAACCGAAACCCTGGGTGGTCGGCGTCGGCCCGTCGCATGTAGCGATCGCGCGTCTCCTTGGCGATCACCGACGCCGCCGCGATCGCAGCGCTGCGAGCATCGCCGCCGACGATTGCGCGGTGCTGATGGCCGAGGTCGCCGAGCGGGAACCCGTCGCTGAGGCAGACACCCGGCTCGCGGGCAACCAGCGCCAAAGAGTCGCGCAGGGCGGCCAGGTTCGTGACGTGTAGCCCACGCTCGTCAATGCCCGGCGCGCAGCGGGTGACGATCCCCACCTGGGCCGCGATGCGAAGGATCACCGGATACAGCTCGGCCCGGCCTTCCGGGGTGTGCTGTTTCGAGTCGTTCAGGGCGCCGAGGGCGCGTACGTCGCGTGGCGTCAGACGCTCGAGGTCGAACAGGACGGCGGAGGCGACCAGCGGGCCCGCCAGGCAGCCCCGTCCAGCCTCGTCTGCGCCAGCGACGTAGCGGACTCCGAACGAGCGGTCGAAGGCGAACAGGCGGCGGCCCATCGGCCGGGGGCGCTTCGTCCCGTTGCCGCGCTGCTCAGAGGAATCCGATCCTGTCGGGAGGCCAGTAGGTGAAGAAGGCGACGCCGATGATCCATTTGTTTGGGACTGGACCCCAGAACCGGCTGTCGTCTGATTGGCCACGGTTGTCCCCCATCATGAAGTAATCGCCGGGCGGAATGACGATCGACCTCGGAAAATCGCAGTCCGGACCGCCCCCGCACTGTGCGATGTAGGTGTCCTTCTCCCGCACGCCGTCGCGATACACGTGCCCCCCTCGGATCGAGATCCGGTCCCCCGGTCCCGCGACCACCCGCTTGATGAATGTCGTGGAGGACTGCTGAGGAGTCGGCACCCCACACGCCTGCGCATGACCGGACCCCTCGTTCGGATTCCCGCATTGGCCGTTTCCCTGCTCGGCGCCGACGGGCGGGTGAAACACGACGATGTCTCCGATGCTGGGGTGGTTGATCACGCGGTTCGCGAGGATCCGCTGGTTGATCGACAGGGTGGGCTCCATCGAGCCGCTGGGGATGCGGTAGGGCTTGACGATGAATGCCTGGATCAGCAGCGCCAGACCGATCGCGATCGCGATCGTCGCGACGAGCTCGATCAGCCCCCTCACGGACCTGGAGGTTGCGGTGCGTGGTTTAGCCATGGCGTGGAATCAAAGCGGTCCGAACCGGTCGGGCGGCCAATAGGTGAAGAAAGCCTGGCCGATGACCCAAGACTTTGGCACCGGGCCCCAGAATCTGCTGTCGTCGGATTCGCCTCGGTTGTCTCCCATCATGAAGTACTCGCCCTTGGGGACCGTGATCGTGGTCGGAAAATCGCACGAGCCAGATCCATTACAAGGGGAGATGTAGGAATCCTTCTCCTGCACTCCATCGCGGATCACATGGCCATCCCGGATGGAGATCTGATCGCCCGGCAGACCGACCACTCGCTTCACGAATGCCTGGGAGGAAGGCCTGCTCCAGGCGACAGCACAGACCTGGCTGCCGTCCTGTCCGGAACCATTCTGGCCCTCGTTGGGGTTGGCGCAACCGCGGGCGTAGGCTTGGGGTGGGTGGAACACGAGGATCTCGCCGACGTGCGGGGAGCTGAAGTTGTTGGCGATCCGGTCGACGAGGATCCGCTGTCCGATGCTGAGCGTCGGCTCCATCGACCCGCTCGGAATCCGGTATGGCTTCACGATGAAAGCTTGGATCGCGAGCGCCAGACCGAGCGCGGCGGCGACGATGACGACCAGCTCGAGCAGCGAACCGGTCACCGACCGCTTCGCTCGGGTCACACCTTCTCTTCGCCGGCGGTCTCCTCGTCCGCCGGTCCGGCGTCCTGCGCCGCCGTCGAGGAGTCAGACGCCTCGGGCTCCCCGTCAGCCGGCACCCCACCTTCGTGCGCCTCTTCTTCGGATGAGTCGGCCTCGCTCGCCTCCGGCTCCGCCACCTCGGCCTTCGGCGACTCCACCTCGGCCTCCGACTCCACCTCGGCCTCCGGCGACTCGGCATACAGCAGCTCCCGGTCGACGATCTCCTCCGGACCGATCGATCGCCGCTCGCGGACCCGGGCACGCTTCCCAACCCGAGAGCGTAGGTAGTACAGCTTGGCGCGCCGCACGTCCCCTCGTGCGGCCACTTCGATCCGCTCGATCTTGGGCGAGTGCACCGGAAACGTCCGCTCGACGCCCACGCCGAACGACTGCTTTCGAACCGTGAAGGTCTCTCGCGCCCCGTGGCCCTGGCGCTTGATCACGACACCCTCGAATACCTGTGTCCGCCGCCGGGTGCCCTCCGTCACCTGGAAGTGGACGCGCAAGCGGTCACCGGCGTCGAAGCGCGGGACCCGGCGGAGCTGAGAACGCTCCAGACTGTCGATCACGGTACTCATGGCAAGCCAACGGTGCCGCGCCAGCATCAGGCCCGTGAGCACAGCCTCCAGGGTGTGCCGGTCAGCGCGGGCGGCTTATGGTAGCGGACGTTTTGTGGCGCGCCGGCGACTCTGGTCCAGGCGCCACCGGCGTATCCGCTCGTGATGTCCCGACAGCAGGATCTCGGGCACTCGCCATCCGCGATGCTCCGCCGGGCGGGTGAACTGCGGGTATTCGGGGCCGCCCTCGAGCGCCCGGGTGAACGACTCCTCCACCGCCGAGGAGGAATGTCCGAGGGCTCCGGGGAGCTTTCGGAGAACCGTGTCGCAGACGACCATCGCCGCCAGCTCGCCTCCGGCTAGCACGTACCTGCCGATCGATATCTGGTCGCTGCAGAAGTGCTCGAGGATCCGCTCGTCGAATCCCTCGTAGCGGCCGGACAGCAAGGTCAGCGCCGGCTCGGCGGCTAGCTCGTCGACCAGCTCGTCGTCGAGCAGTCGACCGCCCGGAGTCAGGGCGATCATCCGCTGCCGCCCGGGCAGAAGCACCGGATCGACCCCGTAACGAGCCCGCAGTGCCGCCTCCACCACATCGACTCGCAGCACCATGCCGGCGCCGCCCCCGAACGGAGTGTCGTCTACCTGGCCCGCGCTCAGCGGCGTGTGGTCTCGGTAGTTGACGTAGGAGATCGTGTGCCCCTGGGCCAGCGCGTTGGCCACATGCCGCTGGCGCTCGAACCACTGGAACGCGTCGGGAAACAGCGTGAATACGTCGACGTTCATGGTTCTGGCCCCAGACCCAGGAACTCGAGGTCGATCTCAATCGTTCTCTGCTCGACATCGACGCGTCCAACCGCGTCCGCGACCAGGGGCACGAGCAGCTCCTGCCCTTCGTCTTCTCGCTCCACCTGGAGCACTTCGCACGATGGAAGTCCCATCAGCCGCTTCACTATGCCGATCTCGCGTCCGTCGGCCACGACCGCGCAGCCCTCCAGATCATCGGCCCACCACTCGTCTTCGGGGAGCTCGGGCGCGCAATCGCGAGGGGCCAGGAGGAGCTCGCCGCGAATGGCCTCCACTGCCGACCGGTCGCGGAGTGCCTCAAGGCGGATGATCGGCCGCTCGTCGGTCCCCTTGCGCTCCGCGACGTCGGTCTGCCGCTCGCCGATCAGTAGAGGCTGACCCTGGTGAAGCAGCAATAGATTCGCCTCCTCGACGTAGAAGCTCCCGTCCAGGCCGTGGGGCCTGCCGACACGTCCGGCGCGCAGCTTGCTGCGCCTCGCGGCGCTGGCGTTCATGCAGAGTCGACGATGTCCACGAACACCCGGCGCCCGTCTTTGACCGCCGCGGCTTTGATGACTGTCCGCAGGGCCTGCGCCGTGCGGCCGCCTCTGCCGATCACGTTCCCGTAATCGTCGTCGGCTACCGAGAGCTCGAGAACGATCGACCCATCGTCCTCCTCGCTTTCCGCCACGCGCACTTCCCCGGGGTGCTCGACCAGTCCGCGGGCCAGATGTTCGAGCAGCTCCCTCATGAGCTGGTGCCGGCTGGCTACTGGATTCCCTGCGTGTGCAGGAGCTTTCGCACGGTCCCGCTGGGCTGAGCGCCTCGCGCGAGCCAATCCTTGATCCGCTCTTCGTCGAGCGTGATCGTGGAAGGGTTGGTCTGGGGGTTGTAATGGCCGACTGTCTCGATCACGCGACCGTCGCGCTTGGCGCGCTGGTCAGCCACCACGACCCGCCAGATGGGGTTCTTGCGGCTGCCGATTCGTGTTAAACGAAGTCTGACCGACATGCGGCGGCTGAGGTTAGCGGCTCGGTGACTACCGCGCTCGACGCGTCACCGCGCCTGGCGCATCAACGAGCCCAGGTCGGGCATCCGGCCCTGGGCGACCTGGCGCATCACCTTGCGCATCTGCTCGAACTGCTTGATGAGCTGCTTGACGGCCTGCACGTTGGTGCCCGATCCGCGCGCGATCCGTAGCCGCCGAGAGCCCTTTATCAGCTCTGGATGCCGTCGCTCCTGCGGGGTCATCGAGAGGATGATCGCCTGGAGCCGGTCGAACTCGCGCTCGCTCACCTGAACGTTTCGCAGCTCCTTACCCAAGCCGGGGATCATCCCCAGCAGCGACTGGAGCGGCCCCAGCCGGCGTACCTGGCGCATCTGCTCGAGGAAGTCGTCGAGCCCGAACTCCTGTTTGCGCAACTTGCGCTCAAGCTCCGCAGACTGCTCCTCGTCGTAGGCGCCCTGCGCCTTCTCGATCAAGGTCATCATGTCGCCCATCCCCAGGATTCGCTGGGCCATGCGGTCGGGGTGAAAGCGCTCGAACTGGTCGAGCTTCTCTCCGGTGGACGCGAACAGGATCGGCTTGCCGGTGATCGCCTTGACGGACAGAGCGGCGCCGCCACGGGCATCGCCGTCGAGCTTGGTCAAAACGACGCCGTCGAAATCCGCGACCTCCGCGAACTGCTCCGCCACGGCGACCGCGTCCTGTCCGGTCATGGCATCGACGACGAGCAGCACGTCGTGGGGCCGCACCGCCTTGTTGATCTCAGCCAGCTCGGCCATCATCTCCTGGTCCACGTGCAACCGGCCGCTGGTGTCGATGATCAGCGCGTCCTTGCCCTCGGATTGCGCCTGGTCGCGCGCCCACGCCGCGATCCGGACCGGGTCGCGGTCGGTGCCCTGCTCGTAGACCTCGGCTCCGGCCTGCGTGCCGACCTTGATCAGCTGATCGACCGCGGCGGGGCGGTAGACGTCACACGCCGCCACCGCGACCGAGGAGCCGTGCTCCTGGAGCAGGTAGCGGGCGAGCTTCGCTGTGGCGGTGGTCTTGCCCGAGCCCTGCAGCCCCGCCATGACGACGATCGTCGGGGGGCGGGGCGAGAACGAGAGATCACGGGCGGCGCCGCCCAGCAGGTCGGTCAGCTCGTCGGAGACGATCTTGACCACCTGCTGTCCAGGGTTGAGCTGACCGATGACGTCGGCGCCCAGCGCCCGCTCCTTGACAGCATCCGTGAAGCTCTTGACAACCTTGAAGTTGACATCGGCTTCGAGCAGCGCGAGGCGAATCTCGCGCATCGCCGCGGAGACATCGTTTTCCGTGAGCGTGCCGCGTCCCCGGACCTCGGAGAGCGTCGTCTGGAGCTTGTCTGAGAGGGAGTCGAACACCTTTGGTCTGAGCCTAGCGCCAGCGTCTCAGCCGGCAACCAGGGCCCGCGCGAACTCGGTGGGCTCGAACGGACGCAGGTCCTCCAGCTGCTCGCCGACGCCGATCAGCTTCACCGGGATGTCGAGCTCCTGGGCGATCGCCAGCGCGATTCCGCCCTTCGCGGTCCCGTCTAGCTTGGTCAGCACGAGTCCCGAGACCGACACCGCCTCCGAGAACAGCTGTGCCTGCCGCAGCCCGTTTTGGCCCGTGGTGGCGTCCACCGTCAGCAGCGTCTCGTGCGGAGCCTCTGGAATCTGCTTGGTGATCACCCTGCGCACCTTGTCGAGCTCTCCCATCAGGTCCTGCTGGGTGTGCAGACGCCCGGCGGTGTCGATGATCACCACGTCCGCTCCGTCACGGCGGGCGGCCTCCACCGCGTCGTAGGCGACCGATCCCGGGTCCGAGCCCTGGCTGCGGGCCACGAAGCTCGCTCCCGCTCGCTTCGCCCATACCTCGAGCTGCTCTATCCCGGCGGCGCGGAAGGTATCCGCCGCGCCGATCACGACCGAGCGGCCGAGCTCCTGGTGCAGGTGCCAGGCCAGCTTTCCGATCGTGGTGGTCTTGCCCGTCCCGTTGACCCCGGCCACCAAGATCACGGTGGGAACGGGCCGGATGTCTATCCGGTCCTCCCCGGTCCGTGCAAACTCGGCCAGCAGCTCGACCAGCCGGCTCGTAAGCTGCTCGCCGCCGGTCAGCTTTCCCTGGCCTGCCTCGCGCTCCAGCTGCTCGACGACCTGGGCCGTCGTCCGCGCACCGACGTCCGCGTAGATAAGGGCCTCCTCGAGGCGCTCCCACGTCTCGTCGCTCAGATCCTCGAACAGCGTCGCCTGGATCTCGGAGGTGAGTGCCTGTCGCGTCTTGCGGAGGTTCTCGCGCAGCCGGCGAAAACGGCCCGTTCGCCGCTCCTCCGGCTCGGATCGGTCCGCGGCAGCGGCCGGGCTGCTGCCATCGACGATGAACAACTCGCTCCAGTCGCGCGCCATGCGGCGCGCGACGTTAGCAACCGCCTTTCGTGACGAACTTCCCACTCCGAGCGGGCGGGGAGAAGTATGCTCGCCACGTGGCGGAGATGGTGAGCACCGTGGCCGTCGGCACCGATGGGTCGGACCGGGCAGCGAAGGCGGTCGAGTTCGCGATCGACATGGCAAAGCGCTACGGCGCGAAGCTGGTCGCGATCTCCTCTTACCACCCCGTGTCCGAGACGCGGCTTCGCAAGGAGCAGGAGGAAGCTCCGCAGGAGATCCAGTGGTCGATCAACCCCATGGAGGACGTCGAGGACATCCTGTCGTCGGTTGAGTCGCGTGCGATCGAGGCCGATATTGAGGTCACGACAGTGGCCAGTCAGGGAGATCCCGCCGACGTGCTCATCAAGCACGCCGAGGACCATGATGCCGACGTACTCGTCGTCGGCAACAGGGGCATGAACCGCCGGATCCTGGGAAGCGTCCCCAACACGGTCACCCACAAGGCTAGGTGCACCGTGGTCGTGGTGAAGACGGCATGAGGAGACGAAAGGTCTTTCTCCAGGTCCTGGAAGGGCTGCTGCTGATAGCGCTGGCCATGTGGGTCGTGATCACGCACGTCCAGCATTGGGGCGACTGGATCGTGTTCGGTGTGATCGTGCTGACGGCATTCGGCGCCGCCTGGGGGATCTACACCCCCCGCTACACGACCAAGAAGAGGACCTTCGTCCGCACCAGCAAGCCGCCGCGGCACCGGTACCGGCCCCCGCGCTAGAAAGGCCCGGCCGCCCAGCCTCCGACTACGCCGCCGCCCGCTCCTCGGGGAGTCGGCGCGAGATCACCTTCGAGATCCCATCCGAGCCCATCGACACGCCGTACAGGCAGTCGGCCGCCTCCATCGTCCGCTTCTGGTGGGTGACGACGATGAACTGGGCCCGCTCAGAGTAGGAGCGCAGCAGGTCCAGGAAGCGGTCAATGTTCAAGTCGTCCAGCGCTGCCTCCACCTCGTCCAGGATGTAGAACGGACACGGCCGGGCCAGGAACACGGCGAACAGGAAGGCGAGCGCGGTCATCGATTTCTCCCCGCCCGAGAGCAGGGACAGGCGCTTCATCTCCTTGCCCGCGGGGGTGATCTCGATCTCCACCCCGAGCACGTCGTCCTCATCGTCGGGCACCGAAGTGTCCTCGTCTTCGCCGGTGGCGGCCGATTCCTCGTCCGCCGCGTCCTGGGCCCCGAGCGTCCTGGCCGGCGCCTCGTCGCGGGCGTGCACCAGTCGCAGCCGTCCCCGGCCGCCCGGGAACAGCTTCTCCACAACCTCCTCGAAGTTCTGAGCAGTGGCGGCGAACGTGCGCTCGAAGGAGTCGCGGATCTGCCGATCGGTGTCCCGGATCAGCTTCTCGAGCTCTCTCAGCGCCGTCTCCAGGTCCTCGCGCTGTCGCTCTAGCTCCTCCACGTGCTCTACGGCCTGGCGGTACTCCTCCTGCGCGAGGGGGTTTACCGGCCCCAGCTGCTCGCGACGGCGGGCCAGGCGCTCGATCCGCTGCCGGAGCGCGTCGCGCTGCTCTTCTCCTAGCTCCTCTGCGGGCGGCTCGGGATCGAGCCCCAGGCGCCGGGACAGCGCCCCCAATTCGTTTTCGACGTCAGAGGCCTGATCGCGGGCTCGCTGCGCTCGGACCTCGACCTGGGTGAGCGCCTCGTTCTCGGCGTGCAGCCGGCCCTGGAGCTCCGCTTCCTGCTGGGCGCATGACCGTAGCTCGAGCGCCACCTTCTCCCCCGCCTCCCGGTCCGCGGCCAAGGCCTGCTGGAACCGCTGCCGCTGGTCGTCGATTGCCTCGCCAGCCGCTTTCAGCGACGCGATCAGCCTCCCGATCGCGGGCAGCAGCACTTCGTCGCGCTGGATGGCCTCGCTGAGCAGTTCGATACGACTCTCGCGCTCCGAGCGCTCGCGCTGGGAGCGCTCGATCATCCGTCGCTCGCCGTCGAGCTCGGCCCTGAGCTGAGCCCGCCGCGCCGCCCGTGGACGTTCATCCGGCGCCTCTAGCCGTCGTTCGATCAACGCTCGCAGCCGCTGCTCCTCCTCGGCTGCTTCGTCGCGCTCCCGGACGGCAGCGCGATCGGCGGCCGTGGCCTCCTCGCGCTCAGCCTCGCGCTGTGAGACGAGCTCCACCGCGCGCTCGACGCGGGTGCGGGCGGCTAGCTCCACCTGGGCAGCGGCTTCGCTTGCGCGGATGAGCTGCTCATGCCGGTTGCGCTCGGACAGAACCCGATCCTCGCCGACCGCCGGCGCCTGTCTGAGCTCGCGCGTTCGCGACACCCACACTCGTCCTGAGCGGGTGACAGCGAGACCCTCGAAATCCTCTCTTAGCCCTTCGATGTCGTCCACCACCCACGCGTCTCGCAGCAGGGCGCGAGCGATCGTGGCCGCCTCGTCGTGGCCGCGCACGTGGCTGGACATGGGCTCGGCGCCAGGGACAGGCGCCGGCACCGGCTCGCGGTCGTCGGATGGCCCAGTCACGAGCACTCGGCCGCCGACTTCCCCGGCGCCATCGAGCAGCTTTCTCGCTTCGCCGCGATCGGCCGCAACGGCGGCACCCAGGCGGCCGTCCAGCGCCGCGGCGAGCGCCATCTCGTAACCGGGATCGACCTCGAGCCCGTCGGCCAAGGCCGTGGCTCCAGTCACGAGCCGGGTGTGGGTACGCAGGAACTGGTTGACGGACGCCAGCTCGCCCCCGACCTTGGCCGCTTCGCGGCGGGCCGCCTCGACCGCGCGCTCGGCCTCGCGTAGCTGTTGGCGGGCCGCTTCGACGCCCAGCTCGGCCCGTTGGCGCTCCTGATGCGTGCCAGCGCTGGCATCGGCGCGCTTGGCCAGCAGCCATTCCGCCTCCGTACGCCGCCTTTCGAGCTCCTCGACCCGCGCGGCGATCTCGGCATCGCGATCACGCTCCAACGCATCCAGCTCCTGTTCCAGGGCCGCGATCAGGGAGAGCGGCTGCTCGTCGCCCTGGTCGTCGGCGGCATCGGATCTAAACGCGTCGAGCAGCTCGCGCGCCCGCTGCGCGCGGGCCTGGACCGTCGCCTGCGCAGCGGCTAGCCCCTCGGCGCGATACGCGACGCGCTCGGCCGCTGACTGGGCTGCAAATGAGCGTCTCGAGAGCTCTTCTCGCCGGGCGCTGCGCGCCCCCAGCGCCTCCTCGGCCGCCTCCCGCCGGGCGGCGACCGCCTCCAGCTCGTGCTCGACGGCTCCTCTGCGGCCTCGAGCTTGCTCGACCAAAGCCTCCGCGGACCGGAGCTCGTGGCGCCAGGAGCGCAGGTCGTCTCGGGCCAGCTCCCAGCGGGCCTCCAGCGTCTGGCGCTCAAGCCGTTCGTGCAGCTCAGCTGCTTCGGCCTGGCGCTTGAGCGGACGCAGCCGCGAGCGCGCTTCGCGCTCCACGTCGAGCGCCCGATCGAGGTTCTGCTGGGTGCGCTCGAGCTTCAGCTGCGCGCGCCGGCGGCGCTTACGGTGCTTGCCCAGCCCGGCAGCCTCCTCGATCAGCAGCCGGCGATCCCGCGGCTTGGACGTTACGAGCGATTCGACCCGACCCTGGGAGATGACCGAATGCATCTCCTTGCCGAGCCCCGTGTCGGAGAGCACCTCGATCACGTCCACCAGCCTGCAACGCGCGCCGGCGAGCCAGTACTCGCCGTCGGAGCCGCGGTCGAGGCGGCGCAGGATCGAGACCTCGGGCGCGCCCAGGCCGAGGAGACCTCCGCTGTCGTCGAGCACCAGCTCGACCTCGGCGCTCGCCGCCGCCTGGCGCCCGGGCGATCCGGCGAAGATCACGTCCTGCATAGAGGAGCCGCGGACGGCGGCCGCGGATTGCTCGCCCAGCGCCCACAGGACGGCGTCGGTGATGTTCGACTTGCCGGAGCCGTTCGGACCGACGACAACGCTGACCCCGGACCCGAACTCAAGCCGCGTCCGGTCCGGAAACGACTTAAACCCTTTGAGCGTGATCGACTTCAGGTGCATCTGCTCGCGGTGGCGTGTGTCACTCCCCCAGCGCGTCCAGCGCCACGCGCGCCGCCTCCTGCTCGGCGTCCTTCTTGCTCCGTCCCGTTCCTCGTCCGACCTCCACGCCGGAGACGATCGCGCTGATCCGGAACGTGCGGTCGTGCGGTGGTCCGCTCTCGTCGTCCACTTCGTAGGTCACAGCCTCGCCGCGTTGCGCCAGGCGCTCCTGCAAGGTCGACTTGAAGTCCGCGGGATGCTGGAGCGCGTCCTCGGTCTCGGGAGAGAACGCGTCGACCACAGCCGCGGCGGTCTGCTCGTAGCCGTATTCGAGGTAGCAGGCGCCGATCACCGCCTCGATCACGGAGGCGAGCACGCGCTCGGTCGAGACCAGAGCGCGCACGGTAGGAGCGGCGGGGGGCGGGGCAGCGGCACGTAGTCGCTCTGGGATCCCGATCCGCTCGGCCACCGCCCGGCACGAGCGCCCGGACACGGCCTGCGCTCTGACCTTGGTCAGCTCGCCGGCGCCGAACTGCTCGGCATCGAGGCGCGGATAGAGGTGCGTGGTAACCGCCAGCGACAGGACGCTGTCCCCCAGAAACGCCAGCCGCTCGTAGGAGTCGGCTCGCCTCGAGGTCCACGAGGCGTGCGTGAACGCCGGCCCGGATAGGTCCTCGGGTAGCCCGTCCAGCAGCTGCTGGAGCCTGGTTACGCTCGCCGTTGTCGCGCTCACTCCGGCTTGTGTGCGGTCGTCGTGGGAGCGCCCCTCTCGAGCACGAAGTCAATAGCCTGCCCCACGGTCAGGATCTTCGCCGCCTGCTCGTCGGAGACCTTGATGCCGTAGGAGTCCTCCAGCTCTTGTACGAGCGTGTAGAGGTCCAGCGAGTCCGCCTCGAGGTCTTCCCGGAAGCGCGTCGATTCTTCGATCACGTCGGGCTCCACCTCGAGCTCGTCGGCTAGATGGGCACGAATCAGCGAAAAGACCTGTTCGCGGTCGAGAGCCACGTTTTTAGAAGGTAGCGGCGTGCTCGGACGGGCCGGGGTCGATCGTGGGACTGGGCGCGGACCGGAGTGCGCCGGCCGCCTCGAGCGCGGACCGCGTCTTGCCGATCGCGTCTTCGGTCACACCCCTGGCGGCTACCTCGATCGCGCGGGCGAACCCCCGCCGGGTGAACCGGCCATGGGCGACGACGCCCAGCCGGCGCAGCCCGAGCATGTAGGCCCCGCCTGGAGTCTCAGGGTCGATCTCCTCGCGCAGGCTACGGATCGCCGGTGAAAGCAGCCAGCCTCCGAGCTTGGCGCGCGTCGAGCTCATCGCCAGCTCGCGCATCGCTCGGAGCGTCCGGCCCGAGACTCCCTCGATCAGCTTCAGCGTGATATTGCCGGTGAAGCCGTCCATGACGACGACGTCGGCGATGCTGGCGGTCACCTGCGTGCCCTCGATGTTCCCGATGAAGTTCAAGCCCGTGCCGCCCCTGCCCGCCAGCTGCTCATGAGCAGAGACCAGGTCGGGCGTCCCCTTCGCGGCCTCCTCGCCGTTGGACAGAAGCGCCACACGCGGCTCCTCGACTCCCAACACCGCCCGGGAGAAGGCCGAACCCATGTGCGCGAACTGCACGAGATGCTCGGGGCGGCAGGTGACGTTTGCCCCGACGTCCAGCAGCAGCACCGGCTGGGCGCCCGGAATCGGGATCGGCAGCGCAAGAGCCGGGCGATAGATCCCCCGGTCCCGGCGGAGATTGAACAGCCCGGCCGCGAGCGCCGAGCCCGTGGAGCCTCCGGACACCAGCGCCTGGGCCCGGTCCTCCGCAACGGCCCGCGCGGCCTGCACGATTGAAGCCTCGGGGGTGGAGCGGACCGCGAAGGCCGGATCGGCCGCCTTTGCGATCGAGATCGGGGCGTCGATCACCTCCACGCCCTCGGAGACCTCCCCGATCTGCGCGGCAGGGCCGAACAGAAGGACCCCTATGCCACGGGCTGCGGCCAGCGACGCGCCGGCGGCGACCTCCGCCGGGCCGAGGTCAGCTCCGCCCCCGTCAACGGCGACCGTGACCATGCTAAAGGCGTCAGGCGGTTTGGTCGCCCGCGTCGATCGACACTACCTCGCGCCCCCGGTAGTAACCGCATACCGGGCAGACACGGTGCGGCAACCGCGGACTGTGGCAGTGGGGACAGGCGTTGTAGGACGGCGGCACGAGCTTGTGCTGAGCCCGGCGCCGGGCCGTGCGGGCGTGAGACTGCTTCTGCTTGGGAACGGCCATAGGCGGGCCAGTGTAGCCGCCGGTCGCGGATCGCTCGAACCGGATTGTTTTTCGAACTGGATCTCTATTCGAACCGGAGCTCGGAAAGCTTGGCCCACCTGGGATCGGGCGCAGACTCGTGGCGATGCTCGGGACCAGCGGCGTTCATGTTCGTGCCGCACACGGGGCAGAGCCCGGCGCAGTCCGGCTGGCAGACGAGCTTGGCCGGCAGCGAGAGCGCCAGTGCGTCGCGTGACCACGCGCGCAGATCGAGGACCTCGCCTTCCAGGTACGGAGAGCGGAGCTCCTCGGACTCGCTGGGCTGAGATACCTCGCGCGATTCGACGCTGATCGCGGGGGTGGCTTCGTCGAGACAGCGCATGCAGGGACCGGACACGCCGGCCGTGAAGCGCAGGCGGAGTGCATATCCATTGGCGGTCGTACGGGACACATCCACCTGGACGGGAACCAGCTCGGACGGAACGGTGTAGCGCTCGCCGCCGAGCATGAAATCGTCGATCGAAACGAACAGCTCGAGCCGCCGGCCAGCCCCGGAGGTCAGATGCAGCCCGCCCAGATCGAAGGTGTCAGTTCGCACGGGCATGAGCCCGAGCTTAGCGGCGCCGATCGCCCTGTCCAGACCCCTCGGCGGGCCGCCCACGGCCACGACCGGCCATCATTGTGAATCGTGTCGAGTTGGTTTCGTTCCTACGGGTTCGCCGACGTGTCCGACGGACTGCTGATCGGTGCCTACCCGCTCGACGAGGCCGACGTGTCGACGCTGTCCTCGCTTGGCGTCGAGCGGGTGCTCAACCTGGCCGAGGAGTCCGAGTATGGCCCCGGAGACCGCGACGCGGTCGAGATTGCGCTCGACGCCGCTGGAATCGAGGAGCATCGCCTGCCAATGCCGGATTACGGGGGGCTTCCCCCGGGACTGATCGAGCGCGCCGTACACGAAATCGTCGACTGGCTCGAGGAGGGCAAACGGACCTACCTCCATTGCCGTGCCGGCTGGCAGCGATCCGCGGCTCTCGCCGCCGGCGTGGTGGCGATCCACCAGCAGATGGACATCGACGAGGCGCTCGCGCTCGTGCAATCGCGAAAGCCCTCCGCCGACCCCCTTCCCCACCAGCGGGACGACCTGAGGCGCTGGTGGGACCAACGAACGACTTCGACTGCTACTCGGCCGCCCGCAGAGGACGGACCGTGAAGTCGTCGTCGCCGGCGGCGGCCGGGTCGTCCGCGGCCTCCGCGGCCTCGACGGCCTCCGCGGCCTCGACGGAGCGGGCGGCGACGGTGACCTGCTCGATGCTCGGCAGCTCACGGCCCGAGCTCGCCGCCCCGTGCTCGGCGAACCGCCGCGCTCCCGGGAGCACGCGGGCCTCGTAGGACCCGACCGTTTCGTTGTAGGCACGAACGGCACTGTTGAGCCTCGAGCCGAGCGTCCCCAGCAGGCCGGACAGCTTCACCAAGCGGGCATGCAGCTCCCGCCCCAGCTCCGAGATGGCCTGCGCCGACTCTGCCACCCGCTCCTGCTGCCACCCGTAGGCCACGGCGCGCAGCATCGCCAGCAGTGTCGTCGGGGTGGCGATCAGCACTCGCCGCGTCATCGCATCCTCGATCAGGGTGGGATCAGCCTCGAGCGCCGCGCCGTACAGGTGCTCTCCCGGCAGGAACATGACGATGAAATCGGGGGCCGAATCGAGCTGACACCAATAGGACTTGTCCGACAGCGCGCGCACGTGCTTTCGCAGCAGGCGAGCGTGGTCGCGCAGATGCTGTTGACGCTCCTCCTCGTCGCGCGCCTCGTACGCGTCCAGCACGCCCTGCAGCGGAGCCTTGGCGTCGACCATCACCTGCTTGCCCCCCGGCATGCGCACCACCAGGTCGGGGCGAAGCGACGCTTCGTCTCCACCCAGCGAAACCTGCTCGAGGAAATCGCAGTGCTTGACCATTCCCGCCAGCTCGACCACGTTTCGGAGCTGCATCTGGCCCCACTGCCCCCTGGCGTTCGGCTTGCGTAGCGCCGTGACCAGTGCACCGGTCTCGGTGCGCAGCTTCTCGTTGGATTCGGTGAGCGTCCGCAGCTGAGCATGGAGCTGTCCCCGCGACTCGCGGCGCTCCTGGTCGAGCCCCCGCAGCTGGGCGTCGACCCGGACGAGCTGCTCCGTGAGCGGGGTGACGAGCTGCTGAACCGCCTGCCGGCGCTGGTCCAGGTCGCCCTTCGCTTCCGCCTGGGCCGCCTGGAGCTGGGCCCGGTTGAGCTCGGAGAGCTGCTCGATGCTGGCCTTCATGGCGTCGGCGCTCACGGCCTTGAAGGTGTCCGACAGCTGCCCCTGGGCGCGCAACCGGGTCCACAGCAGCGCCGCGGCGAGCGTCGCCCCGATGAAGAAGCCCAATGAGTAGCCAGAGAACGTTCATGTGGATCGAACAGCATTGCGCGGTGGTCGGACGGAACCGCGGCGCGCGCCGCTCCATGTCAGAATCGCCGCCCATGCGAGAAATCGCCGACGGCGTCTGGCAGTTGTCGGGCTGGCCTCCCAACAACGTCAACGTCTACGTCGTGGGCGACGTGCTGATCGATGCCGGGCCGGGCGATCCACCGTGGCCGG
Organism: uncultured Actinomycetes bacterium; assembly: GCA_963719305.1. Lineage (GTDB taxonomy): Bacteria > Actinomycetota > Thermoleophilia > Solirubrobacterales > Solirubrobacteraceae > Palsa-465. The sequence goes on from CAVRBL010000001.1 coordinate 86,307, forward strand.
ATCCTGAGCCAGATCTCCGACCGCCAGATCACCGCCAACGCGCTCACGCACGCTCACTTCGACCACTTCGGCTCGAGCCACGCAATCTGCGAGAAGCTCGGAATCCCGCTGTGGTGCGGCGTCCAGGACGCGCCGGCGGTGGAGGCAGGCAAGATGGTCGTCCGCGGGGGGAGAATGGTCCCCGCGGCGAAGGCGCACCCGGTGTCGCGCACGCTCAAGGATGGAGACGAGGTCGCCGGCTTCAGGGTCCTCGACACCCCGGGGCATTCGCCCGGTCACATCTCGTATTGGCGCGAGGCCGACCGGGTCCTGGTCTGCGGCGACGTGATTTGGGGACAGAACCCGTTCCTGTTCGCGGGCGGCGTCCAGGAACCATTCCCGGTCGCCAGCCCCGATCCGAAGCTCAACCGCCAGTCGGCAAGGCGACTGGCAGAGCTCGACCCTTCGCTCGTGTGCTTCGGACACGGCAAGCCGCTCAGAGACACGGCCCGCTTCAAGGCCGCGGTGGCGCGGCTGGCGCGCTGATGGCGGCGGACGTGGTCCGGCGGCACGTGGTTCTCGCGGGTCGGGTGCAGGGCGTCTTCTTCCGCGACTCGCTACGCGAGGAGGCGGAGGCCCACGGCGTCGCCGGGTGGGCGTCCAACCGGGGCGACGGCGCGGTCGAGGCGGTGTTCGAGGGATCGCCCGACGAGGTTGAACGACTCGTTGACTTCTGCCGTAAGGGACCGCCGCGGGCAGAGGTCGAAGACGTCGAAGTCGGCGAGGAGGAACCGGAGGGGCTAAGCGGGTTCTCGATCCGTTAGGACGGGGCCGCCACGACTGTCGAGGACCGCCCGCCACGACTGTCGAGGACCGCCCGCCACGACTGTCGAGGACCGCCGCCACGACTGTCGAGGAACTCGGCCACGACCGTCGAGGACCTGTTCAATCTCACAATCCGGCGCCAGCCGCTCCGGAATGTGAGATCGAACATGACTGTCGTGTTCGATCTCACAAAGCGGTGGTACTCGGGAGAGAAATGTGAGTTTCGACAGGTGGCGGCGCGGCGCCCGCCTCCCCGCTCAGTCCTCCAACGCCCGCTCGAACGCCTCCGCGCCTCGGCGCCCCGGACCGCGAACACGATCCGCTCGAGCCCGCTCTCGCCCTCCAGGTGCTTGCGAACTTCGGAGACCTCGATCCGGGCCGCCTCGTCGAGCGGAAACCCGCCCACGCCGGTGCCGAACGCCACCAGCGCCAGGGAGCGGGCGCCGAGCTCGTCCGCGCGCCGCAGCGTCGAAGCGGTCGCGCGGCGAATCACGTCTGACGAAGTTGGGCCGCCGAGCTCCATGGTCGCGGCGTGGATCACCCATCTGCACGGCATGTCGCCGCCGGTGGTCTCTACCGCCTCCCCCAGCCCGATCGGCGCATTGGCCTGGCTCTCGCGGACAACCGCCTGGCCACCGGCTCGTGCGATCGCCCCGGCAACGCCGCCGCCGTGCATCAGCTGCGTGTTGGCCGCGTTCGCGATCGCGTCGACGTCCAGCTGCGTGATGTCGGCCTCGGCGACCTCGATGGAGGCGGACACCAAAAAGACCTAGGAGACCTCGGCCGGCTCCTCTTTGCCCGCCAGTCGATCGCGCCCGCGTTGCACGGCCGCGATGAACTTCGTCAGGTTCACCTCGAGCGTGTTGAGGATCTCGTCGGCATAGTCCTCGGCGCCGAGGCGGATCTCGCGTTCGCGTGCGCGCGCGTCCTCGATGATGTCCTCGGCGGCTCGCTCCGCCTGCTTGGTGACCTCCTCTTCGGAGATCAGCCGCTCCTGGCGCTCGCGGGCCTCCTTGACGATCCTCTCCGCCTCGCGCTTGGCCTCGGCCAGCATCTCCTGCCGCTCCTTCACGATCCACCGGGCCTGCTTGATCTCCTCGGGAATCGTGGCGCGCATCTGGTCGAGGATGTCGTAGATCTCTTCCTTGTCCACGCGTACTTGGTCGGTCAGCGGGACCGGCTTGGCGTTGTGAACGAGATCGTCGAGCTTGTCAATCAGTACGAGGACGTCCATTGCAAGACCTCTGTTTCGTCAATGGCTGAGCCGTTCCTTCAATGCTTTCGCCACGTCTTGGGGCACGAGATCATCGATGTCACCGCCGAAGGTGGCGAGCTCCTTGACCCCGCTGGACCTCAGGAAACTGTACTTCGCTGAGGCCATCAGGTAAACCGACTCGATGTCCGGAGCCTGGCGATGATTGAGCTGGTTCATCTCCAGCTCGTACTCGAAGTCCGAGATCGCGCGCAGCCCTTTGACGATCGCCATGGCTCCGACGCGGTGCGCGAACTCGACCAGCAGCGTGCTGAAGGGCTGCACGGACACGTTGCCCATCGGCCTGGTCGCGTTCTCGATGAACGCCACCCGCTCCTCGGCGCTGAACATCGTCTTGCTCTTGCGCCATGGATGGTTGACGACAGCGACAATCAATGATTCGTACATGTTCGAGGCGCGGCCGATGATGTCCAGGTGGCCGTTCGTGATCGGATCGAACGTGCCGGGGCAGATCGCTACGCGGTTATCTGGTGGGGACATGGAAGATCAGGATCAGTGTGTCTCCGTAACGGCGGCGGTCCACGGGCACCAGGTCGAATTCCAGCGGCTCCCGCCTGTCGCTTTCGGCGATGACGCGAGCACCCGGGGCGAGCACCGGCGCCAGCGCCGCCGAGAGCCTCTCGCTGAGGCTGCTCGCCCGGCGGTAAGGCGGGTCGACGAACACGAGATCGTATTGACGTCCGTCCCGTCGTGCTCGTTCGAGGAAGGCCTCCACCTTCTGTTGGACCGCGGTGGCCTCCAGGCCGAGCGCATGGAGGTTGCGGCGGATCGCGGCTATGGATCGAGCCGATGAGTCGACGAGCGTCGCTTCTGCGGCGCCGCGGGACAGCGCCTCGATGGCCAGCGCCCCTGACCCGGCGAACAAGTCGAGCACCCGCAGACCGTCGACCGGGCCCAGAATCGAGAACACCGCCTCGCGCACCCGATCCGAGGTGGGACGGGTCCCCGGGCCTCGCGGCGCCGTCAGAGTGCGGCCTCGCAGGCGTCCGGCGACAACTCTCATGCTCAGGCCCGGATCGGGGCCAGCGCCTCGGCCCCGTACCGGGCCCGAAGTGCGTCCGCCAGCAGCGCATGCTCCGGCAGGCGAAGATCGGGGTCCTCGGCCTCGATCCGCTGGGCGTACATGCGGGCCCGCTCGAGCAGCTCGGCATCTCGCGGTAGCTCGGCAAACCGAAACTCGGCCAGGCCGTGCTGTCTGTTCCCGACGAGCTCCCCCTCCCCTCGCAGCTCGAGATCGACCTCGGCCAGTCGGAACCCATCGGCGGTGGTCTGCAGCGCGCGGAGCCGGGGGGCGTCCCGGGGACCGAACAGCAGGCACAGCGAGCGGTACGCGCCACGTCCGATCCGTCCCCGCAGCTGATGCAGCTGCGAGATCCCGTAGCGGTCAGCGTCCTCCACCAGCATCACGGTCGCGTTGGGCACGTCGATTCCCACCTCGATCACCGAGGTCGCGACCAGCACGTCGGCGGCGCCCGAAGCAAATGCCGCCATCGCCTGTTGCTTGGCGGATGGACGCATCTGGCCGTGAAGGAGCACGACGCTGAAGTCGCGAAACTCGTGCGCGCTCAGTCGCTCGAACTCCGCCGTCGCGGCTCGGGCCTGCAGCAGCTCCGACTCCTCGACCAGCGGGCAGACCACGAACGCCTGGCGGCCGGCGCGGAGCTCCTCCCGGATTCGGTCGTAGGCTCGAGCCCGCTCGCGCTCGGTCGAGCACACGAATGTCTCGACCGGCCGACGTCCATGCGGAAGCTCCCGGAGCAGGCTGAAGTCGAGGTCGCCGTAGTGCGAGAGAGCCAGCGTGCGCGGGATCGGCGTGGCCGTCATGTGCAGGACGTGAGGGCTGGCCCCGTCCGGAGCCTTGGCGTCGAGCGCGGCGCGTTGGCGCACTCCGAACCGGTGCTGCTCGTCTACCACGGCGAGCGCCAACGACGCGAACCGCACCGGATCCTCGATCACCGCGTGGGTGCCCACCACCAGCGACATCTCCCCGGTCTCGAGCCTCGAGAGCACCTCAGCGCGCCGCCGCGCCGGCGTCGAGCCGGTCAGCAGCCCGATGCCCACCAGCTCGCTGAGGCAGCAGCGCCTGGATGGTCTGGAAGTGCTGCTCGGCGAGCGTCTCGGTGGGGGCCATCAGCGCCGCCTGCATGCCCTGCTCGACCGCCCGCAGCATCGCGTACAGCGCCACGACGGTCTTGCCCGACCCCACCTCGCCCATCAGCAGCCGCTGCATCGGGCGCGTCGCGGAGATGTCCTCGTCGATTGCCGCGAGTGCCCGCCGCCTGGTCGCCCGTGAGCGAAAACGGCAGTCCCTCCGAGAGCCAGCGGGCCGTCAGCGTCCGCTCGGCATCGATCACCGGCGCCGTGCTCGTCTCCCTGCGGAGCGCCCGGCGCCGGAGCAGTGCGAGCTGGAGCAGCAGCAGCTCCTCGAACGACAGCCGGCGGCGGGCCGCACCGTCACCGCTTCCGAAATGCGCGAACGCCAGCGCGCTGGGCCGGTCGGGAAGGCGCTCGACAGCTCGCACCGCGGACGGGAGCGGCTCGAGCACGTCCGCGAGCCTGTCCGCGTGCCGTCGCACCAGGGCCAGTAGCTGTGCGGAAGTCAGGCCCTCGCTCGTCGAGTAATGAGCAACCGAACCGTTGCCCGCCGCGGCCCCGGCGGTACGGGCGTGGTCTTGGACGTTGAACCGCCGGCGGGCGTTCAGGGAACCGTGCAGAACGAGCCGCGTTCCCGGCGGATAGCGACCCACGAGCCAAGGCTGGTTGAAGAACGTGGCCTTGATGTGAGAGGTCTCGTCGGCGACCGTGGCCTCGACCAGCGGACGCATCCCCCGCCGGCGCACGGAGCGCGATGAGATGCGTCTGACCTCGACCACGATCGTGGCGCTCTCGCCGGGAACGAGCTCCGCGATGGTGCGTGCCTCGCGGCGGTCCCGCGGTAGATGCTCGAGCAGATCGCCCACGGTCCGTAGGCCCAGTGCCTCCGCGGCCCGGCTCGCCTTGGGGCCGCTCAGCTCGAGCGGTGCCGCCAGGCGCGACGGGCGCGGGTAGCGGATCGGAGCGGCCTCGAGCTGGTCGGGGTCGAAGGGCTCTGAGGAGGCAAAGCCGATGGCGGGCATGGCGGCGAGACGGATGATCGCGCGGCAGCCGGTCGGTGCCGACAGCCCGAGCGGTCGCCTACTCAGCGCTCAGCAGCCACCAGTAGCTCTGCTGGCCGCCGTTTGAGAGCTCGAACTCGACTTCGCCGGCCGCGAGTGCCTGCACGGTCTCATCGTCCAGCGGGACGTCGGCCCCCCTGAGACAGGTGATCAGCTCCGCGTTGTCGGCGAGCTGCTCGAGCACTCCGCGCAGCGTCTCCCGCGGATTGCCCCAGGCCACGATCTCCTCCTCGACGAATCCCACGGCCTCGCCCTCGCGGAAGCGGCCATGGGCGTCGTCCCGGGCGGCGGGAGCCACCGCGCCGGTGCGGATGCGCTCCAGCGTCTCGGTCATGGCGGCCGCGTTCTCCTCCGCGGTGCGAGTGGAATCCAGGCTGACGGCCGCCGCCAGACCAGCCTGCTGTGAGCGGGAGCGGACGACGCACACCGTCTTGTCCGACAGCTCGGCTGCCCGTTCGGCGGCCAGGACCACGTTGGGGCTGTTGGCCAGCACCACCACCTGCTCTGCGTCTGCCGCGTGGATCGCCGCGAGCAGGTCGTAGATCGAGGGGTTGAGCGTGGGGCCGGCGTCGAGAACGTAGACGCCGAGGCTCTCGAACAGGGCACGCATGCCGTCACCGCTGGCGACACCCACCGCTCCGCAGACCGCGGTCTGGATCCCGGCGGTCAGGCGCTCGTCGCGTCGCTTGACCTGGGTGCGCATGTCCGCCACGTCGAGGTGGGAGACCGTTCCGGAGTCGCTGAACAGCGCCGTGGCGGCGTTGGGATCGTCGGTGTGAACGTGGACCTTGACGGTGGCCGAGTCACCGACCACCAGCACCGAGTCGCCCAGCCGCTCGAGCGCATGGACGTACCGGCGGGGCTGGAGCCCTGAGCCGGTCACGGCGAAGTTGGTGCAGTAGCGGTACGTGCCGGAGGAGTGCTGGGGGTGGGTCACGCGCGCGGCCTGCTGGTGCTCGAGCGGCGGAGGCTCCGATCCTCGCAGCGCCCCGATGATCCCGGCGAGCATCACAGTGAGGCCGTAACCGCCGGCGTCGACCACGCCCGCCTCACGCAGCACCGGCAGCAGGTCGGGACCGCGTTTGACCGAGTCCTTGCCCACCTCGAGCGCCCGCTCGATGACCTGGGCGATGACCGCGTTCTGCTCGGTGGCGGTGGACTCCTCGGACAGCCGGCCATTGCGCATGTGAGCCACCTCCGACGCCAGCCGGGCCGCCATCTCGCGTACGACGGTGAGGATCGTTCCCTCGGCGGGGTCGCGCACGGACCCGTAGGCCTGGTCAGCGGCGCGGGCCATCGCGGCCACGATCAGCACCGGGTCGACCAACTCCCCCGGTCGGCTGGCCAGCTCCTCCGCCGCGCCCCGGATCAGCTGGGAGAGGATGACTCCGGAGTTGCCGCGGGCGCCGAGCAGCGCCGCTCGCGCCACCGAGGCCACGATCTCGTCGCGGCCGATGTCATCGATCGTCCGGTCCTGACAGGCGCTCTCGAGGCGGTCGAGCTCCTGCACCACGGAGCGCAGCGTGAGCACCATGTTGTCGCCAGTGTCGCCGTCCGCGACTGGGAACACGTTGAGCTCGTTGACCTCCTCCCGCCGAGCCTCCAGCGAGGCCAGCGCGGCCTCGACCACCGCACGGAAGCGGACGATGCTGGGGTCGGACACGTAACGGCTCGCGGCCTCTGCGGCCACTAGCGGGCCTTGGCCACCTTGCCGGCCTTCAGGCACCGTGTGCACACGTACACGCGTCGCGGCGTCCCGCCGTCGTCGATGCGGACGCGTTGTAGGTTGGGCTCGAACCGGCGCTTGGTCGCGACCATCGAATGGCTGCGACTGTGTCCGAATGCCGGGCCCTTGGAGCACACGTGACAGACCTTCGGCATGGGAGCGAGTATATAAAGGCGCTCAGAGCCCGAGCTTCTGCTTGACCGCCAGCGCGGCAAGCGCGGCCTCCGCCGCCGCGCGGCCCGTGTCGCGCTTGGACCCGCCGGTGACCCGCTCCAGCGCCTGCTCCATCGTGTCCACGGTCAGGACGCCGAATCCGCACGGGACCCCGCTACCGAGCTGTACCTGCTCGATCCCACGTGCCGCCTCGCGGCACACGTAGTCGTAGTGGTCGGTCTCGCCCCGGATCACGGCGCCCAGGCAGACGATCGCCGCGTAGCGACCGGAGCGAGCCGCGTAGCTCGCCACGAGCGGTAGCTCGAACGCCCCCGGAACCTCGAACTTCTCGACGTCTCCTACGCCCGCCTCCGCCAGCACCGCCCGCGCTCCCTGCTCGAGCTTGTCCGCGAGCTCCGCGTAGAAGCGGGCGACGCAGAGGGCGACCGTCACTCGCGCCGCTGCTCGTCCCGGAGCATCTCCTCGTCGAGCGGCAACCCCTGGTGGTGCAGAGTGTGGCCCAACCGTTCGCGCTTGGCGCGCAGGTACGCCTCGTTGTGGGGATTGGCCAGGTGCTGGATCGGGATCTGGTCGGTGACCGACAGGCCGTAGCCCGACATACCCGAGATCTTCTTCGGGTTGTTGGTCAGGATGCGGATGCTCGACAGCCCCAGGTCGGCCAGGATCTGGGCACCGATCCCGTAGTCACGCAGGTCGGCGGGCAACCCCAGGCGGAGGTTGGCGTCGACGGTGTCCAGCCCTTCCTCCTGAAGCTTGTACGCGCGCAGCTTGTTCAGCAGTCCGATCCCGCGGCCCTCCTGTGACAGGTAGAGCAGCACTCCCAGGCCCTCGCGCTCGATCATCGCCAGTGCGGACTCGAGCTGCTCACCGCAGTCGCAGCGCAGGGAGTGAAACACGTCGCCGGTGAGGCACTCCGAGTGCACCCGCACGAGCACGTCCGGCCTTCCGGCGACCTCGCCCTTGACGAGCGCGACGTGGTGCTTGTTGTCCACCAGCGACCGATAGCCGACGGCCACAAAGTCTCCGAACGTGGTCGGCAGGTTGGTCGACACCACCCGCTCGACGAGCTTGTCGTGCTGGCGCCGGTACGCCACCAGGTCGGCGACGGTGACCATCTTGAGCTCGTGGCGCTCGCAGTAGCCGATCAGGTCGTCCACGCGGGCCATGGTGCCGTCGTCGTTCATGATCTCGCAGATCACTCCGGCCGGGGTCAGCCCCGCCAGTCTCGTCAGGTCCACGGCGGCCTCGGTCTGGCCGACGCGCTCCAGCACTCCGCCGCCTCGGGCCTTCAAAGGGAACACGTGACCTGGCTGGACGAGATCACGAGGCGCCGTCTCGGGGTCAATCGCGACCTGGATGGTGCGCGCCCTGTCGGGCGCCGAGATGCCGGTGGTGACGCCCTCCCGGGCCTCGATCGAGACCGTGAACGCGGTCTCGAACGCGGATTCGTTCTTGGCCGCCATCAGGTCCAGCCCCAGCTCGTCGCAGCGCTCGGGGGTCAGCGCCAGGCAGATCAACCCTCGGCCCTCCTTGGTCATGAAGTTGATCGCCTCGGGGGTCACGAACTGCGCGGCGATCGTCAGGTCGCCCTCGTTCTCGCGATTCTCGTCGTCGATCACCACCACCATCCGTCCCCGCCGGATGTCCTCGATCGCCTCCTCGATGGTCGCGAACGGAGTCCGCGTCGACGTCATCTTCGGGTCACCTCCGCGGGGCATCCGGCCCCGCGTTCTGATCAGATCGTGAGCCCTCCTGGCTCTCTTGACCGGCCGTGCTCCGCACGGCCTTCTCTACGTATTTCGCCAGCACGTCGACCTCCAAGTTCACCTGGGTTCCGGGCTGCGCTTCGCGGAGATTCGTGCGAGCGAGCGTCTCGGGTATGAGAGAGACGGTAAACGATCGCTCGCTGCATTCGGCGACGGTCAGCGACACGCCGTCTACAGCGATCGAACCCTTCGGCACGACGTAGCGAAGCAGCTCTTCGGGCGCCTCGATCTCGAGCCGACGCGCGAAGCCGTCTTCGCTCGCCGACGCCACGATGCCGACGGCATCCACGTGTCCCTGGACCATATGGCCGCCGAGGCGGTCGCTGGCACGCAACGGCAGCTCGAGGTTTACGGCGGCGCCGCGGCCAGTGGACCCCAAGGAGGAGTGCGACAGTGTCTCGTTCATCACCTCGGCCGTGAACGAGTCGCCGTCGACGTCGCTGGCGGTCAGGCAGACGCCGTTGACGGCTATCGAGTCGCCTTCCTCTAGCTGGCCCGCGAGCGTGGTCGAGACCGTCAGGCGGACGCCGTCACCTGCTGAGGACTCCCCCTCCACCGTGCCGACGTTCTGTATCAAGCCGGTAAAGATCACCACTCCTTCAGCCGGCCGGAGATCAGCACGTCCTCGCCGATCTGCTCGCATTCGAGCCCAGTGGCCTTCAGCGCGTCCGCGATCGTCTCGGCTCCCTCGCCCTCCAGCGCCGCGCGTGCCGTGCGCCCCCCAAGGACCATGGGCGCCAGGAACAGCCGCAGCTCATCGATCTCCTGTGCGTCGAAGAAGGCGCCGGCAAGGTGAGGGCCGCCCTCGAGCAGGATCGAGCTCACGCCCATCACGCCGAGCTGAACGAGCGCGGAGCGGACGCGCGCCGGCTCGTTCTCGCCCGTGGCCACCAGCACCTCGACACCGTGGGTCTCGAGCGCGTCGGTGGCCGCCCTGGGCGCGGCCCGGGACACGACCACCGTCAGCGGCACTCGGGCCGCGTCGCGGACGAGTCTGGAGTCGATTCTCAGTCGGGCCAGCGAGTCGAACACCACCCTGCGCGGTTGACGATGGACACCTTTGATTCGCGCGGTCAGCTGGGGATCGTCGGCCAGTGCGGTCCCGATGCCGATAGCCACCGCATCGCATTCGGCTCGCCAGTGATGGGCGCGAAAGCGACTGGCCTCGCTCGAGATCCATTTCGAGTCTCCGCCCTGCGTGGCCACCTTCCCGTCCAGCGTCATCGCCGCCTTGAACAGCACCCACGGCCGCCCCGTCCTGGCCCACTTGCGAAACGGCTGGTTGAGCAGCCGCGCCCTGGAGGCCAGGTGGCCGTCGGCGAGCACCACCTCGACGCCCTCGTCGCGCAGGATTCCCAGCCCCCGACCCGAGGCGTGCTCGCTCGGGTCATCGGAGCCCACGACCACGCGCCTGATGCCGGCGTCCAGGATGGCGTCGGTGCACGGAGGGGTCTTGCCCTGGTGACAGCAGGGCTCGAGCGACACGTACAGCGTGGCGTCGTCGAGCTCTCGTCCCGCGGCCCCACGGATGGCCTCCACCTCGGCGTGCGGGGCGCCGAACGCGCCGTGGTAACCCTCGGCGATGGTCTGCCCTTCGGCGGCGATCACCGCGCCCACGAGCGGATTGGGGCTGACTCGGCCCCGCCCTTGCTCGGCCAGCTCGATGGCCCGGGCGAGATGCCGTTCGTCGATCGAGGTCTTCAGCGCCATGTTCCTTGAGCTTAAGCCTAGGTGCACTCACCGCCTGCAAGCCGGGCCACGGCCCATCTCCGAGCTCGAGTATCCCGCTACCGTTTCTGCCGTGCGCGCGCCCTTCCCCTGGACGATGCTGCTCGTGGGCGTTCGATGACCGAGCCATTGACCTCCGTCGAGGAGCAGCCGCAGGCGGGCGCCGCGACCGAGTCACCGAACGGGCGCCCCGCCGCGCAGTCCAACCAGAGTTTCGCCGCCGGCGCCCGCATCCTGTCGATCGGCATCGCCTCGACCGGGATCTTCACCTTCCTGTACCTGGCTACCGCCAGCCACGTGCTGAGCAAGGCCGCCTACAGCCGCATATCGCTGTGCTGGGCGATCATGTTCGTGATCCTGTCGGTGATCTACCGGCCGATCGAGCAGCTGCTCTCGCGTATGATCGCCGACCGCCGGGCCCGGGGCCTGCATGGTCATCCGCTGCGTATTCCGGCGGCGATCCAGCTCGGCTTCGCCTCCCTGTTCCTGGTCGCCGCCCTGGCGCTGCGCCCCCAGATCGAGCAGGGCATGTTCGACGGATCCTCGGCGCTCTACTGGATCCTGGTGGTGGGCGTACTGGCGTACGCGGCCAGCTACTTCGCCAGGGGCTGGCTCGGGGGCCATCAGCGCTTCGCCCTCTACGGAGGCCTGGTTTTCCTGGAATCGACCTCGCGCTTTTTGTTCGCGCTCGCCGCGGCGGTCGGGATCAGCTCCGGCCAGGGGGCGGTTGGCTTGGGGATGGCCGTGGCCCCGTTCGCGTCCCTGTGCGTGATCCCGTTCGCCTTCTCACGGATCCAGGGCCGCTCCCTCGGCGAGCTGCAGGTCGCGGACGCGGCGCGCGAGGGCCCGGTCCACGGACAGCTCGAGGAGGCGGCGACGGACCTGACGCTCAAGCACGGCACGGGCTTCGCAGTGTCGGTCGTGGGGATCATGCTGGCCGAGCAGACGCTGTTGAACGGCGGCGTGTTGATCGTCGCCGCGACCACAGGGGGATCGATCACAACGGGTCTCACCGGGTTCGTGTTCAACGTGCTGCTGATCGTGCGCGCGCCGCTGCAGCTGTTTCAGGCCATCCAGACGGCGATCCTCCCCCATCTGGCGCGCCTCCAGGCGCACGATTCGGCCGACGAGTTCGGCCAGGCGATCCGGATGACGATTATGGTTATCGCCGTGTTCGCCGGGGCGGTGGCACTGGGCCTTCTGGCAGTGGGCCCGGCGGTGATGACTGCTCTGCTGGGCAACAAGGGCTTCCACTACGGCCGCTTCGGCCTCGCGCTCGTGGGCGTCGGCATGGGCCTTCACCTCGTCGCCGGCACGCTCAACCAGGCCGCGCTGGCCCGTGGCCGGGCAGCCTTGGCGGCGGTCGGCTGGTTGATCGCGGCCGGGCTGTTCGTGGCGTTCGTGGCCGCTCCCACGATCGCCAACGAGGTCACCCGGGTCGAGGTCGGTTACTTCCTGGCGGCAGCCGTGCTGTGCGCGCTGCTCACCGCGGTCTACGCCCGCGGCCCAGCCGGCAGGCAGCCCAAATACGCCTAGCCCCCGGAGGCCAGGCTTTTACAGGTCGAGTCGTTCGCGGCAGCGGAGCGAAGCTGGGGGTTGTTCGCCGGCGTAATTGACGACATCTGTGCCAGCGCGTTGCGGACGTCCGTCTGGACCTTGTTAGCGGCGGCGTCGAATGCGGTCTTGTCGGTAGTGGGGATGGCGCGTGCCTCCGACTCGGCCCGCGACAGGTTGCTCTTGGCTCTGGTGAAGGTGCTAACGAGCGTGGAGGCGACTGACTTGCCTCCCGAGACCGACGGCGTGCCGGCCGAGGCAAGCCGGTCTGCGGCGTGGCCGGTGGCGGTCTCGATTGTCCCCACGAAGGCCACGAGGTCGGACTTTGTCTCGGGCAGCGACGTGCTGGTCGAGGCCGATTGCAGCTTCGCTCCGGCGCTGACGATCGAGCTCCTCCATGTCGCTGCCGTGGTGCACACGGACTTCACGTACGAAGCAGCGGAGACCTCGGAGGAGCCTCCGCAGGCCGCGAGCGCCGCCACCGAGACACAGATCGCCAGGGCCCGAACCGTCCCTCTCACAGCGCCCCGGCCAGCTCTGCGATTTCGGCGTAAGCGGCCGCCGGGTCGCGCGAGCCGAACACCGCGGAGCCGGTGACCAGTACTTCCGCGCCGGCATCAACGCAGTCCTTGACCGTCTTTTGATGCACGCCGCCGTCGACTTCGAGCGCTACGCGATCCGGCAGCGCCGCGCGCATCCGGGAGAGCTTCCCGAGCGCCGCCGGGATCAGCTCCTGCGCTCCCCAGCCAGGGTTGACGCTCATGCACAGAGCCAGGTCGAGCACGTCGTGAGCTACCTCGTCGAGGCTGGCGGCCGGGGTCCCGGGGCAGACGGCAGCGCCTGCGCTACACCCGGCCTCCCGGATGGCACCCAGCACGTAGTGCAGCTGCGGGGTGGCCTCGAAGTGCACCGTGATGTTGTCCGCCCCCGCGCTCGCGATGTCTCGTACGTGGCGCTCGGGCTGCTCGATCATCAGGTGAACGTCGACGACGCCACCCGCATCATGAACACGGTCCGCGATGGCCTCGACGATCAGCGCGCCGAACGTGATGGGCGGGACGAAGTGCCCGTCCATGACGTCTACGTGGATCACCCGTGCTCCGGCCGCAAGCACCTCGTCCACCTGGGAGCCCAGCCTCGAGAAATCAGCCGACAAAATCGACGGCGCAACCCGGCGCCCTCGCAACACCTCCGTCTGACCCACTGCCTCCTAGACCGCCTTCAGCATGCTGCCGTGGCAGTGGTTGCATGCGGTGACGGACGTGCTCGACATGCGGACGATCGTCGAATGCTCGCCGCAGTTGGGGCAAACGGAAACCAGTTCGAAGCGCTGAAGGCAGTACACACAGCGGTATCGCCCCGGCGCTGCCGTGGGACGAAGCCACGGCTCGCCACAGTTCGGACACTCCATCCCCAGCTTGCTGTCGAGCTCGCTCACAACGTATTCAGCTTAAAGGGCGGCGCCTGTCACTTCCGCGTCAACCGGGCGATGAAGAAGCCGTCGGTCCCATCGCGGTGGGGCAGCAGCTGGAGGCTCTCGTCGAGTCCGAACCCCTCGTGGTGGGCCAAGAATCGCTCCATAACGCCTTCGCCTTCGGGCTGGGAGATCGTGCACACCGAGTAGACGAGGACGCCACCCGGTGAAGTCGCGGCCGCGGCGGTCCGGAGGATGCGGAGCTGGAGCTCCGCCAGCTCGGCGATCGACTGAGGACTGGCGCGCCAGCGGATGTCCGGCCGCGATTGCAGGGTCCCCAGGCCGGAGCAGGGTGGGTCAACCAATACCCGGTCGAACGTGGGGCTCCACGACATCTCCGCGGCGTCGCCGACCTCAACCTGGACACTCCCGGCGTGCATCCGCTCGCAGGTCTGCTGAAGGGCCTGCGCCCGACCCGGGTGGCGCTCCACGGCGACGATTTCCCCCTTCGAGCCTTGCAGCGCGGCGAGATGGGTCGTCTTGCCCCCGGGCGCAGCGCACAGATCCAGCACCCGGTCTCCCGCCCTGGGCCCGAGCATCCGGGCCACCCGCATCGATCCGGTCGACTGCCCCATGACCGCGCCCTCCCGCCACAGCTCCGAGGACCATACGTCGAATGGGCCCTCGAGGACCAGGGCCTCCGGCAGCCCGGGAGCCGGCCGCGCCTTCACCGGCAGGCGCGAAGCGACTGCGTCGCGGCTGCTTGATCAGCGTGTTCACCCGCAGCGCCGACTCGGCCGGGTCGTTGATCCGCTCCAGCAGCGCTCGAGCCGCGCCGCCTCCGAGCTCGCGCCACCACTTCTCGGCCAGCCAGCCGGGCACCGAGTGAAGGATCGCGGCCCGCTCCGGAGTTGAGTCGTCAAGCTCCCCCAGGATCGCCGGCCCGTCCCGTGGAGCCCGCCGGAGGACCGCGTTGACCAACCGTGCTCCCGCCGCCCCGCCGACCTTCGCCAGCTCGACACTCTCGTTGACAGCCGCATGCTCGGCTACTCCGTCCAGCCACAGAAGCTGGAACAGTCCCACCCGGAGGGCGGCCAGCACCGGGGGTGTGAGCTTGCGCACCTCTCGCTCGGCGAGCCGCTCGACGACGTGGTCGAGCGTTGCTCGCCGCTGGACGGTCCCGTAGGCGATCTGCATGGCCAATGCCCGGTCGCGAGCGGGCAGCGCTACGCGGCCGGCCTCCGCCGCGAGCGCCCGGTCGGCATACGCGCCGCGCTCGAAAACCCGACGTACCACCTCGAACGCACAGGCTCGAGCGGGGCTCACGCGCGATGCGGTTACGGTCACCTGCGCAGCCCTCGAAGGTAGTCCTCACCGGACATCGGCCTGCGCCCCGGGGGGTGGACGACCAGTAGCTCGAGCGCTCCGTCGGCGCAGCCAAGCACCGGCCGGTGTCCGTCGAGCGAGAGGATGCCCGCCGCAGGTCCGTCCTGCACGGCCCGGCCTTCGCGCACCCCGAGCGGCGTCCCGTCCGCGAGCTCGAGAACAGCGCCGATGTGCGGCGTCAGCGCCCGCACCACCCGCTCCACTGCCGCGGCCGGTTGCGTCGGATCCAGCCGCCGGTCGGCGGCGGTGATCTTCTCCGCGTAGGTCGCCCGGGAGTCGTCCTGCTCGATGCCGGGCGGGAGCTCATCCAGGGTCCGCACCAGCAGCTCGCCGCCCAGGCGCTCGAGCCGGGCGGCGAGCGTCCCGTAGTTATCGCCAGGGTCGATGGGCTCCGTCCCCTGCAGGTAGACGGGGCCGCTGTCCAGCCCCTCGGTGACCCGCATGATCGACACACCGGTGCGCTCGTCGCCAGCCATGATCGCCCGCTCGATCGGGGCGGCGCCGCGCCACCGCGGCAGCAGCGAAGGGTGCACGTTGAGCATCAGGTAATCCGACAGCAGTGGCTCCTTGATCAGCGCTCCAAAAGCGCACACGCATATGGCCTCCGGTCCGCGGGTCGCGATCTGCGTCCGAGCTTGCTCGGAGTTGACCGACGGCGGCTGAAGTAGGTCGATGCCCAGCCGCCGGGCTGCTTCGGCCACCGGTGGCGGCGTCAGCTTGCGGCCACGGCCGCGCGGACGGTCGGGACGGGTGACGACCAGCAACGGCGCGTGATCGCTTAAAGCCAATCGTTCGAGCACGGAGACAGCGAAATCGGAGGTGCCGAGGAAGACCGTCCGCACGTGCGCGGTCGCGGCTATGCGGCTGCTTGAGCCTCGCGCAGAGCCCGCATCGCGTCCTTTCGCTGCTCGCGCGTGGTGCGGTCGAGGATCAGCACCCCGTCCAGATGATCGATCTCGTGCTGGATCACGCGGGCCTCGAGGCCCGTGGCCTCGACGACCACCGAGTCGCCGTTCTCATCGCGCCCTCGAACCCGGACGTGGAGCGGCCGCTCCACGTCGACGAGCACCTCCGGAAGGCTCAGGCACCCCTCCTCCGCGAGCTCCTGCGTCTCGCCCGCCCACTCGATCTCGGGGTTGACGAGCGCGGCCACCTCGGACTCTGGCTGGACGCGATAGACCAGAAGCCGATGGAGCACCCCGAGCTGGGTGGCCGCCAACCCGACGCCGAGCGCGTCGTTCATGATCTCGCCCATCCGGGCCACCTCCTCGCGCAGCGCGTCGTCGAAGCGGTCTATCGCTCGGGCGCGGGTGCGCAGAACAGGATCTCCCCACTTCCGTACGCGAGACAGCGCCGCTGCACGGCGGGCCGCGGTCTGGGGATCGAGCTTCTCGTCCTGCTCCTCGGGGGCTTCGATTGTCTGCTCGTCAGCCATCAAATAGGAGTTTAGGCGCGCCTCCTAAACGGGATCGACGTCGACGCTGACGCTCACCGCGGGCCCGCGACGCTCTCGTGCCAGCGACTGCACGGCCTCGCCGATCTCGGCGATCGCGGCGGCACGCGCCCTCGCTTTGACCACCACCTGACTCCGCGCGCGCCCGCGCAGCGCGAACAACGCAGCCGGGCCAAGGACATCGGCCTGGGGCGGTGCGATTCGCTCCCGCAGAGCGGTGGCGGCGGCCAGCGCATCCGTGGCAGCGGGAGCCGAGAACACGACTCGGATCAAGGAGGAGAACGGCGGATAGCCGAGTGCCTCCCGTCGCCCGAGCTCCCCGGCCAGAAAACCGTCGGCGTCGTGGCCGGCGGCGAAGGCGATCGAGCGGGCGTCCGGGGCAAGCGTCTGCACCAGCACACGACCGCCGCCCTCGCCCCTCCCGGCCCGGCCGGCGAGCTGGGTGATGAGCGAGAACGTTCTCTCCTCGGCACGGAAGTCGGGGAACCGAAGCGTTTGGTCGGCGTCGAGCACGATCCCCAGCGTCACGTCCGCGAAATCGTGACCCTTGGCGACCATCTGCGTGCCGATCAGGAGCCCCGCAGGTGCGGACGCAAACCGCTCGAGCGTGCTGGCGCGGCGGTCGAGACCGGCCGAGTCCGCGTCCAACCGCAGCACCGGGAAATCGCGATCGCCGATCGCCTCTCGCAGCTCGTGCTCGATGCGCTCGGTGCCGGCTCCGTGCCTGGCCACGGTGCTCGACCCGCATGCGCCACAGACCGTGGGCGAGGGCTCGCGGTGCCCGCAGTGGTGGCAGGCTACGAACCCCGGAGCGCCACCCAGCCGGTGCAGGACCAGCGCCACCTCGCAGTTGGGACACATCCAGACCCGCCCGCAGGATCGGCAGGAGAGGAAGTTGGACCAGCCGCGCCGGTTGAGCAGCACGATCCCCTTGCCCCCGATGCGCTGAAGCCTCGCCAGCGCGGCCCGGGTCTGGGGATGCAGTGGATGATGAAGCCCGCGCATGTCGAGCAGCTCGACCGGCGGAAGCGGGCGGAGGTCGATCCGATCCGGCAGACGCAACCTCGTCACCTGGTGGAAGCTCTCTGGCCGGGGCGTCGCGCTGCCGAGGACGAGCACCGCTCCGTGGTCCTGCGCGCGCCTGGCGGCCACCGACCTGGCGTCATAGCGAGGGTCGCCCTCGTGCTTGTAGGAAGCCTCGTGCTCTTCGTCCACCACGATCAGCCCGATGTCTTTCAGCGGCGCGAAGACCGCGGAGCGCGGTCCCACGCACACCTGGGCCTCGCCCCGCGCCAGCCGGAGCCACTCGTCGCGGCGCGCGGCATCTGTCAGCGCCGAGTGCAAGACGGCGATCGTCTCTCCGAAGCGGGCCGTGAACCTCCCGAGCGCCTGGGGGGTCATTGCGATCTCCGGCACCAGCACGATCGCCCCTCGGCCGCTGGCCAGCGCCTCGCTAACCGCGCGGAGGTAGACCTCCGTTTTGCCTGACCCGGTGATGCCGTGAAGCAGGAACCTGGCTGCCCGCCGCTCGCGGGTCGCGGCCAAGATGGGCTCGAGCGCCGCCTGCTGAGCGGCTGTGAGGGGCGGCGGTGCGGCTGGCGCGGAAGCGATGCGATAGCTCTTGGGCGCCCGCCGGCGAGTGCGGTTCTTGCGGGGCCGGCGCCCCTTTTTGGCACCGGGCCCCAGTACCAGGCCGAGAGCGCGCGCCGGCGTCGAGCAGTACTCGTCCGCCATCCACCTGGCCAGGACGACGAGGTCCTCCGGAACCGATGCCGGTAGCACCTCCTCGGGCTCCGCCAGGCGATCGTGCGGCAGCTGCGAGCGATCCACCAGCTCGACCACGACGCCCACCGTCCGGCTGTGGCCAAAAGGGACCCGAACCAGCGAACCGACGCCGATTCCAGGCTGATCTGGGGCCAGCCGATAGTCAAACGGGCCCTGCACGGCACGGGTCAGGGTCAACGGCTCGACACGCGCGATCGTCTCCATCGTCGGTGCCGGAGAGTAGAGTGGGGTCAGGATGACGACCGATGAGCTTGGCCTCGAGCTCACGGGAGAAAGCCCCGCCCGCGACGCTCGCGCCACGACAGGGGCTCAAGGGCGACCCACGGTCGCGCAGGTCCTGAACATCTGCGATCGCATCCTCGGGGAACCTGCCCGTCGGCGGCACTTGTTCGCCTGGCTTCGCGCCCCCGGGGCGGCATCGGACGAGTGGCTGCCGGTGGACGGCTACTACCCGGGCAACAAGCTGGTCGTCGTCTGGCACGACGGGCCTGACGCAAACGCCAGCATCTACTCCGAGCTCGTACCGGCCCACGGCTTCAGGCTGCTCGAGCTCACGCCAGAGGCCGTCGGCGCCGACCCGGCGGCGGCCGAGGCCCAGCTGCGGGCGCGGATCGACAAGCTGGGTCCGACGCCGCCCTGGGCCCGCGAGGCGCGGCCGCGACAGAACCGCCTGGCATTTGCTCCACCCGCGGCGCAGCCGGCGCACCAGGGCCCGGCGCCGGTCGCCGAGGTCGTCCCACTCGGAGCCCGATTCGGCGCCGTCCTGGGAGTGATCCTGGTCGCGGTACTGCTGGCCGAGGTCTACTTCGGGGTCGCGGTAGTGGGCGCCGGCCATGGACAGCCGCTGCTTGCCTTGGCGTTCGCGCTGGACGCCGGCGCGCGCGCGCTGGGGACGGTCGGCGCCGGTCATGCCGGGTTGCGCGACTGGGCCTGGCTCTGCGCCCTGGGCGGTAGCCCGCTGGTGGCGACGTTCGCCTCCCACCAGCGGCAGGGCACGGTCGCCGCCGAGCCGGCGCCGCTCGCCGGCGCCATTTCCGTGATGGCGATGGCTCTCGCCGTCCTCGGCGGGCTCGTGGCCCTCGCCAGCGGTTGACATCCTTCTTTTGAATGGAAGAGATCGTGTTCTTCCGCGGCCACCCCTCGTGGCGGTCCACCCTCGACTTCTACGCCAAGGGCTTCGTCGCGGCGGTGATCGCCGGTGCCCTGGCCGGTGCCGTGACCGCCGTCGCCTCCGGCCACGTGATGGCCGAATGGATCATCGTCGTGGTGCTGGTGATACTGGTGGTAGTGCTGCTCGCGGGCCTGATCAACCGCGCCCGCACCACCTACATGATCACCAGCGAGCGGCTCACGATTCACACAGGACTCGTGTCCCGAGACGTCCGTCAGACCCGTCTCGATCGGGTGCAGAACGTAAACGCTCGCCAGTCGATGCTCGAGCGTTTGCTGGGAGTGGGAACGGTTGACTTCGACACCGCGGGCGGAGTCGACTACGACTTCACGTTCCACGGGGTGGCCAACCCCCCCGAGATCGTGCGCACGGTGGACCGCGCGCTGCGGGGCCAGGCGAACTAAGAGTGCCTGTGGTGCCTTGCTCGCCGGCCGGCGTTAAAGCCGCTGTTGAACCCGGCCTTGAAGCCGGGTTTGTACCCGGGGTTGAAGCCCCTGTTGAAGCCGGGGTTGAAGGCCGTGTTGAACCCTTGGTTGTACGCCTGGTTGCACTCGGGTGGGATCGCCTGCGCCTCCCGGGCGGAGGGGCTGGAGATGAGAGCGGCGAGTCGACCGGCGTGCGCAAACCCAGAGTTGAAGCCGCGCTTGAAGCCCCTCTGGAATCCCGACCGATAGCCGCTGGCAAATCCGCTGTTGAACCCCGAGTTGAACCCGGTGTTGAACCCCTCGTTGTAGGCCGAGGTGCAGTTCGTAGCCGGCGGCGCCGCGGAGACCGTCACCGTCTGCGGCGCAGAAGTCGAGCCGACAAAGTTGCCATCGCCGGAGTAGCGTGGCGATGATGTTGTGCGAGCCGGGTGCCGAGTAGCTGGTCGTGCAGGTCGCGCCGCCGCCGGTCACCGGCTGGCTTGTGCATCCCGCGATCGGCGCGCCGCCATCGAGGAACGCCACGGTCCCCGATGTGGAGATTGGGCCCGTATGGGCGGGCGTCACGGGCGCGATTAAGGCGACGGTCTGGCCGACGCCCGGGGTTGGGTTCAACACCGCAAGCGCCGTCGCGGTCGAATCCCTGCCGATGCTCAGCAAGACCGGCGACGTCGTCGCAGAAGGCTGGAAGCTCGAGTCGGCGGGCGTGTAGGCCGCTGTCAGGGCCTGGGGCGAGCTAGACGCCGCATACGAGGTCTGGCAAGTGGCCGTGGCGGAGGTACCCGATCCCGCCGACAGCGGCACGCTGCCGCAGCCGGTAATCACGCCTTTGTTATCGACAAATGCGACCGTGCCAGTTGGCGTGGCCGTGCCCGAGGAGGCCGTCACGGTGGCGGTCAGCGTCACCGTCTGGTTGGTCACAGGGTTCGCCGGGCTAGGCGAGAGCGCGGTCGTCGTTGCCGTGGCCGCGGAGGCCGCCGTGGGGTACGCGACCCCCAGCAGGACGACAGCCGCGACGATCGCTCCGAACCGGGTCCTCAAAGTCACGCCTCGACGGCAGCGGCCCCCAGGCCGGCCGATGCCCGAAGGGCGCTGGCCTTGTCGGTCCGCTCCCACGTGAAATCGTGGTCTTCGCGCCCGAAGTGCCCGTAGGCCGCAGTCTTCTGGAAGATCGGACGATGCAGGCGCAGGTACTGGCGGAAGGCGCCGGGCCGCAAGTCGAAGTGCTCTGCGATCAGCTCCAGGATCCGCGTGCGGCTGACCTTCTCGGTGCCGAACGTCTCCACCATCACCGAGACCGGGTGGGCGACGCCGATCGCATACGCGACCTGTACCTCGCAACGCTCCGCCAGGCCCGCCGCGACCACGTTCTTGGCCACATAGCGGGCCGCGTACGCCGCCGAGCGATCGACCTTCGAGGGATCCTTGCCGCTGAATGCGCCGCCGCCGTGCCGGGCCATCCCGCCGTAGGTGTCGACGATTATCTTCCGCCCGGTCAGCCCGCAGTCGCCCATCGGGCCGCCGATCACGAAGCGCCCCGTGGGATTCACGAGGACGTTGCGGTGCAGCTTGCGCGGGTCGTAGAGCTCGGGGTTCTCGCGCATCACGGGCTCGATCACGTGCTCCCAGAGATCGTCCTTGAGCAGCGACTCGGCTCCGTCCCGATGCTGGGTGGAGATCAGGAGCTTCTCGATCTCAACCGGGCGGCCGTCGACGTAGCGGACCGTCACCTGAGTCTTCCCGTCGGGGCGCAGGTAGGGAATGATCTCCGCCTTGCGCACGTCCGCCAGGCGCTTGGCCAGCTTGTGCGCCATCAGGATCGGGAGCGGCATCAGCTCCTCGGTCTCGTTGGTGGCGTAGCCGAACATCATCCCCTGGTCGCCGGCGCCGGCCAGGTCGAGCTCGTCGTCATCGCCGGGATCGGTGCGGGCCTCATACGCCTTGTCGACTCCCTGCGCGATGTCCGCCGACTGCTTGTCGATGGCGTTGATGACCGCGCACGTGTTGCAGTCGAACCCGTACAAGGCGTCGGTGTAGCCGATCCGCTTGATGGTCTCGCGCGCGATGTCCTGGATGTCGACGTACGTTTCGGTCGTGATCTCGCCGGAGACCACCACCAGCCCGGTGTTTACAAGCGTCTCGCAGGCCACCCGCCCGGTAGGGTCATCACGCATCACCGCGTCGAGCACCCCATCCGAGATCTGATCGGCGATCTTGTCCGGATGCCCCTCGGTGACGGATTCTGAGGTGAACAGGAACTCGTTGTCGGAAAGCGTGGTCATGGGATCTGGAGAAACAGCTCCGCGGTCGAATCGGCCTCCCCCCTCGTTGAGCTCAGACCCACCGCCCGGATCCTCTCGAGGTCCGGCCGCAGCAGCCGATAGCGCGTGCCGCGGAACAGTCCGGTCTGCTCAGCGAGGCTGAGGAGCTGGCTGAAGTCGAGAAAGACTAGCGAGGAGACCTGCTGGGGGCGAGAGCCGAGCGCCGCCGTGTACGAAGGTTGATCGGCCAGCGATCGTACATGCGACGCCACCGCGCCGATCCCATCGAGGCTGGTGGAGATGACAACCAGCCCACGGAACACCGCGTAGTCGAGCTGGAGACCCGGCGCCAGTGACAGCTCATGGGCGGTGACGCCATCGATCAGGCGGTCGGAGAATTGAGGCACCTGGCCTGATCCGGAGGAGGGGGCCGGGAACAGCTGCGACAGGGGCACCTCCAGGTTCGCGAGCTGGGTCGCGGTTTGGCTCTGATTCGCCGTCCGGGTGACGATGATGAGCGGGGGCGAGCCTGAGCTCTCCTTCTTGGAAGTCGTCGTCGCGGGCCCGATGGCGACTGCCGTCTCGCCGTCGAACAACGACTCGATGCCCTTGACGTTGACCCCCTCCGATTGCAGGGCCGAGCCCAGCCGGCTCAGCAGCGGCCCCAGGCCTGGGACCACGCCGCCGGTGGCGCCCGCCTGGAGCACGTGAGGGGCGATGCGGTCAAGCCCCGTGACGTCGAGCAGCAGCATCGACCCGTACGGGATCACGTTGTCGAGCGTGGGCGTGAACTGAGGGTTGTGCGGACCGGAGGCGGGCTGAAGGTTGGGATCAAGGCTTGAGTGCACACGCAGCTTCGCCCCGCCGGCGGCTGCCGACACCGAGACGGTGACTCCCGTCAACGTCGGCTGATAGAGAAGGGCCCCCACCGCGGCGACCAGGCCGCCCCGCGGCACCAGCAGCCGCCGCACCCCGGCCGGCGAGGCGTAGGCGTCGAGAACGCGGTCCGCCGGCTCCCCGGTCGCCGCCCGCTGATAAGCGCCGTTCGCAGACAGCGGCTGCAGCCGCCCGGCGGCCGCGTCGATCGCCGAGCGGACGCTGGCCGGTTGGCCGACCACCATGTAGTGCCTGACGAACGCCAGCTCGGTGCCGGAGCGATATCGGTACAGGCCGGAGCCCTGATACGCGCCGGCGGATGCCGCGCCGGCAGCGGTGATGAACGCCCGTGCCTTTGCCGCGTAGCGGACGTCCAGCACGATCAGGGAACCGGCGGTCGAGCTCTGGGCATTGAGCAGCGCGAGCGCGGCCTCGTTGCCGAGCCACGGACGGATGTCGCGCTTGAAATCGACCCGGGATTCGCCGCCCGCGATCGTGCCCAGTCGCGTCATCAGCTGGCCGCTGAACAGCGGGTAGTCAGGGAGCCTTGCCGCCACTTGGAGCGCCTGCTTCACGGCCAGGCGATTGGGATCCGTCGAAAGATGGATGTAGGCCAGAGCGTCGGCGGGCACGAGCGAAGCGGCCCCGGTGGCCGGCGCCGCCTCCCCCGAGGTGACAATGATCGCGACCGCGGCAGCGACGGCCGCGAACAACACGGCTGCGGCCGCGATCACCCTCCGAATCACGCCCAGCACTAAATCACGCGACCGCGGCCCTCGCGCCAGGGCGGCGGCGCTGGCGCCGCTCGACGAAGTCGATCAACAGCGGGATCCCCTCCAAGCGATATCGCGCCCGCATGCGGTTCTCGAGGTAGTAGGCGTAGTCGCGCGTGACGCGACTACGCGAGTTGACCTGCACCGAGAACCGTGGAGGGCGCTCCCCCGTTTGAGCCATGAACAGGAGCTTGAGCCGGTGGCCGCGGCGAGCCGGAGGCTGCCGGGCTGCCACAACTTCTGACAGAAACCGGTTCAGCTGGGGCGTGGGGATCCGGCCGCTGCGGCGGTCGGCGAGCGCCACGGCCTCGACCAGCAGGCGCTCGACATTGCGCCCCGTCTTGGCGCTGGCGGTCAGGACCCGGGGCCTCAGTCGGAGCTTGGTGTTGACCCGCGCCCGCTCGTGGTCCAGATCGACGTCCTGTGCCAGATCCCACTTGTTGAGCACGAGCGCCGTGGCACAGCCGCTTCGCATGGCCAGCTCGGCGACTCGCAGATCCTGGGCCGTCACTCCGTCGGTGGCGTCGCACACCACCAGGGTCACGTCGGCGCGCTCCGCGGCACGCTGCGAGCGAAGCGTCGTGTAGTACTCGAGCGACCCGGAGACCTTCGACTGCCGCCGCAGCCCGGCCGTGTCGATCAACTGAAGCGTTCGGCCTTCGAAGCGCAGCTCGGAGTCGATCGCGTCCCGGGTGGTGCCCGCCTCCGGGGAGACGATCACCCGCTCCGCGCCGAGGAACCGGTTGACGAGCGAGGACTTGCCGACGTTCGGACGCCCAATCACGGCCAGCCGGATCGTGTCTTCGTCCGCCACACGCTCAGCGTCTTGGGGACCGAGCTCCACGATCCGGTCGAGCAGGTCGCCGGTCCCCAGTCCCTGCGCGGCCGACACCGCGATCGGCTCCCCCAACCCCAGCGCGTTAAATTCCGCGACCAGCGGCGCGTCGGCCAGCGTGTCAACCTTGTTCGCGGCCAGCACTACCGGGACATCCGCTCGCCGCAGGATGTCCGCCAGCTCGTGGTCCCCGGGCCGCAGGCCGGCCTTCGCGTCGACGACCAGGACGGCTACGTCGGCGTCTTGCAGCGCCGTACGGGCCTGCTCCCGGACTTGTTGGGCCAGCTGGTCGCGGTCTGCCAGGTCGACCCCACCGGTGTCGATCAGGGTCAGCTGGCGGCCGTTCCAGTCGGTTGGCACCTCCTTGCGATCGCGCGTGATGCCCGGGCGCTCGTGTACGACGGCGTCGCGAGAGGAGGAGAGCCTGTTGACCAGCGACGACTTGCCGACGTTCGGGTAACCCAGCACCGCGATTTTCATGACCGCCCGAGCGTAGCCCTAGTCGGCGCCAGCCTTCCGCGCCAGCTGCACCACTCGCCGCACCACATCGTCGAAGCTCAGGTTGGTGGTGTCGAGCACCACCGCCCCCGTGGCCGGCTCCAATGGAGAGTGAGTGCGGGTGCGGTCGCGCTGGTCGCGGATCGCCTGCTCGGCCAGCACCTTCCCGGCATCGGCGCCCAGCTGTGCGGCCCGGCGCCGGGCGCGCTCCTCCGCCGACGCTGTCAGGAACACCTTGACCGCGGCGTCCGGCGCGACCACGGTGCCGACGTCGCGACCCTCGGCCACCCAATCACCCTGCGAGAGCAGCCGTCGCTGCATTGCCACCAACGCGGTGCGAACGGAGGGATCGGCGGCTGCTTGGGACGCGGCCTCCGAGACCTGGGGGTCGCGGATCGACTCGGTCACGTCCTCTCCGTTCAGCTCGACACGGCCGTCGTCGAGCTCGATCCGCAGCTGCGGCGCGATTTCGCTCGGGGGACGTCCGTCCCTCATCGCGGCGAGCGCGACCGAGCGATACATGGCGCCCGAGTCCAAATAGATGAACCCGAGCTCCTGCGCGACGGCCCTGGCCACGCTCGACTTCCCGGACCCGGCGGGGCCGTCGATCGCGATCACCATCAGCTACTCAGCCTCGCGACGTCCTCGGCGAACCTCGGGTACGACACTCCGGCCGCTTCCATGCCCACGACCTCCACGCCCTGAGCTGACGCCAGCCCGGCGACCGCGCCCAGCAGGGCCAGCCGATGGTCGCCCGCTGCGTCGAGCCGCCCGCCGCGGAGCCCGCCCGTCCCCCTGACGACGAAGCCGTCCGGCAGTGCCTCGACGTCACCTCCGAGCGCCCGCAGCCCGTCGACCACGGTCGCGATCCTGTCGGACTCCTTCACCCGCAGCTCGCTCGCGCCGGAGACCACCGTCTCGCCTTCGGCAAAGCAGCCAACGAGGGCCACCAGCGGCAGCTCGTCTATCGCCAGGGGCACCTCCTCCGCGCTGACGGTAGTGCCCTCCAGTGGGCTGTGGCGTACGTCGATGTCGGCCACCGGCTCACATTCGGAGAATGAGCCCTCGGGCTCCAGCTCCGAGAGCACTATCGCTCCCATCCGCTCAAGGATCCGGATGAACCCCACCCGCGTCCAGTTCACTCCCACTCCCTCCAGCACCAGCCGGGAGCCCGAGACGAGCGCTCCGGCGGCGATCAGGAACGCAGCCGATGACGGGTCGGCCGGAACGACGATTTCGTCGAGCTCCAGCTCGTCCGCGTTTCTGATCGTGATCCGATGACCACCGTTGTGAAGCGTCTCCCGCGATATCGGTGCCCTGGCGCGCAGCAGCAGCCGTTCGGTGTGGTCCCGCGTCGCGACCGGCTCGACCACCGCCGTGGCGTCGGTCGTCAGCCCAGCCAGCAGCAGGCAGGACTTGACCTGGGCACTGGCGACCGGCAGCTCGTACTCGATTCCCTGGAGCGCGGCGCCATGGACCGTGAACGGGGGAAACCGTCCTTCGCGCGCCTCGATTCCCGCGCCCATCTGACGCAATGGGTCCGCGATCCGGTCCACCGGACGGCGCCTGACCGACTCGTCCCCGTCGAGCGTGAAGCTGGCGCCCATCTGGAACGAGAGCCAGCCCGGAAGCAGCCGCATGAGCGTGCCGGCGTTCCCGACATAGATGGCCCCGGTCGGCATGTTCGCGTTGCGCAGCCCGCCGCCGCGCACGATCAGTCCGCCATCCCGGGGCTCGACTACCGCGCCCAGCTGCTGGATCGCCCTCAGCGTGCTGCGCGTGTCGTCCGCGTCGAGGTGATTGCGGATCTGGACCGGCTCGGAGGCCATGGCGGCGATCAGCGCCGCGCGATGGGAGATCGATTTGTCAGACGGCGGGCGCAGGCGCCCGCGCAGTCGATCGGCGGGCTCGAAGAGGACATTCATGCCCTGACCACCGGCAGCCCGAGGTCCGCGATCAGCTCCTCGGTTCGGCGGGCCCGGCCTGGGCCGGCGATCCATAGCGCGACCACGCCCTCTCGCATGTCGGGGGCCGGGTACAGCGCCAAGTCGGTGATGTTGATCCCTGCCCGCCCGAGCGCCAGCGCGATCTCGGCGATCACCCCCGGCCGGTTCGGGACCGAGACCCGTAGCTCGAACAGCTCCTCCCCGGCGAGCTGCGCCTCGAGCAGCCGGCGGCGATCGGCGGCGGCGGACTCATTCCATCGCTCCAGCCATCCGACGTCCTTGGCCGACAGGGCCCGCCGGACCTCGCTCAGCCGCCCCGAAAACCGTTTCAACTCCTCGGCCAGCACGTCGGCGTTCGACATGTAGATGTCGGTCCAGATGGCGCTCGAGGCGCCCGCGACGCGCGTCGCGTCCCGAAGGCTGGGCCCGGTGGCCTCCAGCTGCTGTTCGCCAGATCGCACCGCCGCGGCGGCGCGGCGAGGCGAGTACGTTGGCGAGCACGTGGGGCAGGTGGGAGACCGTGGCAAGGATGGTGTCGTGGGTGTCGGCGTCGATCGCGACCGGGCGAGCCCCGAGCCCGTGCAGCAGGTGGTGCAGCCGTTCGTACAGCACGCCCGAGGTGGTCTGCGATGGCGTCAGGTACCAGGTGGCGCCGTCAAAGAGGTCCGCTCGCGCGTGCTCGACCCCGGAGCTCTCTGCGCCGGCCAGGGGATGTCCTCCCACGAACCTGGGGTCGGAGTGCGCGGCCACGACGGCGCGCTTGGTCGATCCCACGTCGCTGACCACGCAATCGTCGGCAGCCGCCGCCAGCACCTCGTCCACCACCGGAACGAGCGCGCCCACCGGCACGGCGACGAATGCCGCATCGGCGCCATCGAGGGCCTCCTCGGCAGATCGGCATGCATGGTCGAGGGCGCCGCGCTCGACGGCGTCCATCAGGACATCCGGGGAACGGTCCGTCCCCCTCACCTCGGCGCCCAGCCGTTCCCGGGCGCCCAGCCCGATCGAGCCACCGACCAGACCGACCCCCACGACGGCGATCCGCATCCCCGACGACGCTACCGGAGCGCGCGGCGCTCTTTGACGGCGCCGGCGAGCCGATCGAGCACCTCGACCGTCGTCTCCCAGTCGATACAGCCGTCGGTGATCGACTGGCCGTAGACAAGATCCTCTGGCGAGCCGAGCCGCTGCTGGCCGCCGACCAGGAACGACTCGAGCATCACGCCGACGATCGCGCTGTTGCCGGCCGCGATCTGAGTGCTGACGTCCTCGGCGACCGCGGGCTGGCGTCGGGGGTCCTTGCGGCTGTTGTCGTGCGAGGAGTCGATCACCACCCGCTCGGGCAGACCGGCGCGCCGCAGCAGGGCCAGGGCGGCGGCCACGCCGTCGGGGCCGTAGTTGGGTTCGTCCTTGCCGCCCCGCAGGATGATGTGGCCGTCGGGATTGCCCCGGGTGTACAGGATCGCCGGTGTGCCGGTGATGTCGATCCCGGCGAAGGCGTGGGGCACCGCAGCGGCCCGCACGGCATCGACCGCCACCTGCACGTCGCCGTCGGTCCGGTTCTTGAATCCCACGGGCATCGAGAGGCCCGAGCCGAGCTGACGGTGAATCTGACTCTCGGTCGTGCGGGCCCCAATCGCCCCCCAACACACGGCGTCGGAGATGTACTGAGGCGTGATCGGATCCAGGAACTCACAGCCGACCGGAAGGCCCAGGGCGAGCACGTCCAGGAGTACGCGCCGCGCCAGCCGCAGCCCCCAGTTCACGTCTCCCGATCCGTCGAGGTGAGGGTCGTTGATCAGGCCCTTCCAGCCGGTCGTCGTACGCGGCTTCTCGAAGTACACCCGCATCGCCACCAGCAGCTCGCCGCGCAGGCTGCTCGCCTGCTCGCTCAGACGCTGCGCGTACTCCACCGTGGCGTCGATGTCATGGACACTGCAGGGGCCGACGACGACGAGCAGGCGATCGTCCGCGCCGCTCACGACGGCGTGGACGTGAGAGCGTCCCCGCAATACGGTGCGCATGTGCTCGTCGGTGAGCGGAAGCTCGTCAAACAGCTCGCCAGGCGCAATCAGCGGCACGAGCCGCTGGATGCGCTGGTCGCGAACCAGGTCGCCTGTTGCTGTCGTCGTCTTCATCGTCATCCTCTCTACGCCACGGAAACTGTACGGAAGGCCCTCTCTTTGCCGGCGCTCGGTTCCGGGGTAGTGCCCGCGAGTGAGCGGGCGCAGGTTTCAGACGGACCGAGCGCCTAGATAAATCGCCAGGCGTAGAGGTAGCCGCAGTCGCTGAGAGTCACGTAGGGACTGTGGCTGGGGGCGCGCATGGCTGTGGCTACTTGTAGCAGACGCTCGCGCTTACATCAATTCACCAAGCGCGGCCACGAACCGGCTGTTCTCCCGCGGCCGGCCCACCGTCACCCGGAGCGCGCCCTCGCGGCCCAGCGAGGTGCCGGAGCGCACCAGGACGCCCCGTTCGGCCAGCCCCTTGAGGATCGAAGCCTCATCGGCGTCCTCCGGCAGCCGCACCCAGACGAAGTTGGCGTCGGAGGCGGCCACCCACAGGCCGAGGTCGCGGACGTCCTGCTCCAGTTCCAGCCTGGCGGCGATCGTCTCGGTCACACGGCGCTCGACGGCATCCTGGTGGCGCAGCCCCTCCACCGCGGCGGCCTGCGCGGCGGCGTTTAGGTGAAACGGCTGGCGCACGACATCGACCGCCTGCCTGAAGGAGGCGTCGCCACATAGCGCGTAGCCGACGCGCAGCGCCGCCAGTCCGTACACCTTGGAGAAGGTTCGGAGCAGCACCAGGTTGGGCCAGGAGCGCAGCAGCTCGACCGAGGCGTACGGATCGCCGAGACCCAACGAAAATTCGCAGTAGGCCTCGTCGAGGACCACGCACACGTGGCTCGGCACCTGCTCCAGGAACGCTGCAACCCGGTCCAGGCCGATGGAGGTCGAGGTGGGGTTGTTCGGGTTGCAGACCAGCACCAGCCTGGTGGCGGCGGTGATCTCGTCCGCCATCGCGTCGAGGTCGTGACGGTCGTCCGCGTCGAGCGGCACCTCTATCGCCCGGGCGCCCGAGGCCGCCGCCAGATGCGGGTACTCACTGAACGCCGGCCAGGCGTAGACGATCTCCGCGCCCGGCTCGAGCAGGGCCTCGCCGGCCGCGAGCAGAATGTCACAGGACCCGTTGCCAAGTGCGATCCGCGCCGGCGCGACCCCGTAACGGTCCGCGAGCGCTTCCCGCAGGGCGGAATAGGTGGGATCGGGGTAGCGGTTGACGCCTCCGAGCGCCCGCTGCACCGCTTCGAAGACCTCTGGCACCGGGGCGAACGGCGACTCGTTTGAGGCCAGCATGGCGACGTCGGCGCCGAGGTCGTAGCCAGCCGCGGTCGGGTAACGGGGGATCCGGCGGATTCGCTCGGCGAACTCGATTGGCATCTCGGCCTATTGTGCCGACTCGAGGTCGGCGCGCAGCACGCTCGCCTCCCTCAGGTAGACGTGGCGGGGGCGGTGCCCATCGGGCGCGTAGTAGTGGACGAGCACCCGGATCACGCGCGGGAGCGAGCCGGGTACCGCTACTTCCTGCGCGCACAGCAGCGGCACCTGGTCGAGGCCCAGTCGGCGAGCGGCCACGGCGGGGAACTCCGCGTCGAGATCCGCAGTGAGGGTGAAAATGACACTGACGAGCGAATCAGGGTCGAGGCGGTTGCGTTCCATCAGCTCCCGCATCAGCTCATCGGTTGCCCCCAGGATCGACTCCGCGTCGTTGCGAGCAGCGCTGTTGGCGCCGCGGAGCGCAAACACTCGCATGGCGGCGGCAGTCTAGCCCTGGGCCCTGACCTGGTAGACGCTCGCGCAGCCGAAGTGCTTGGTGTCGACGATCATCGATCCCAGTAGCTTCGGCACGACCTCGGGCGAGTAGCAGTCCTTCAACAGGAACCGTGCTCCGGTCGAGCGGACGTACGGCCGAGCCCTGGCAGGGCTCATCGTGCCGAGGAACAGGTCGCGCGTGTTCACGATCCTGTCTACGCAATCAGGCTCGGACCACAGGCAGCCCGCGGCGTACGTCCGCCTACCCGTCTCGGCGGGAATGACCACACCCAGGTACGTGGCGCGGGCCAGCACGCCTCCAGGTGTCCTGTTCTGAGCCAGGTAGTCGAGCGCCTGCCGCTCGCCGGTGTAGATGAAGTTCGCATTGTGGCCCTGGGGCGAGGCCCAGTACTTGGCCGCCTTGAGCTGCGAGACGCTCCCGGGGATGGTGGCCGCGGCCACGAGCGCCACCGCCACCAGCCGCCAGCCTGGGAGACGACGCAGCCCGATGCTCTGGACCCCCTCAACCGCCAGGACAGCGAGAGGGATAGTGATGCCGTCGAACGCGTGCAGCGGCGTGCCGCTGATCCCGGTCTGCGAGAAGGCGAAGATGGCCAGCGCAGTGAACGGCCACACGCGGGTGGCGGCGTCGATGAATGTCCTCGGGCGCCGGCGGTAGGCGAGCGCGGCGGCGGCCATCAGCGGCAGCAGCGGAATGACGATCCCCGACAGCGAGTAGACGTGCCTGCTCGCGTGCTGGGCGGCATGCCAAGCGGGGTCAAATCGGTACAGGGCCTCGTAATACAGGAGCGGAATCACGGTGGCGATCACGGTGGCGGCGGGCAGGGCAAGGCGGCGCAGCCCGTCGCCGCGCCTGAAGGTGACGAGCTCGGCTCCGATCACGATCAGGATCAGCACCTCCCCCTGCCAGGGGTGGGTGAAGCTCGCCACCAAGCCCAGGAGCGGCGCGAGCCACGTGAAGCGGCGCTCGGCGCGCGCCCGGTCGTATGAGACCAGCGCGGCTGCCACAGCGGCGATCGCCAGGAGCCCGAACGGATAGCCCCAGGTCCAGAACGGCATCCACTCGTCCCCCACCGCCGCCCACGTGGCGAAGAACAGCGCCAGCACGAGCGCTACGCGGCGATCGAACCCGCCCGGGAGCGTGCGACGGACGTAGACCCGCACCCCGAAGAACGCGGCGGCGACCGCGATGGGCTTCCACAGCAGCAGCGCCAGCCACGGCGCGACCCCCACGGCGTGCAGCGCTGCCGATATCACGATCACCGGCTGGAAGTAATCGTGCGGCGTGCCCCGCAGCACGAACATGTCCGAGGCCAGAAAATGCTTCGAGGCGTCCTGGATCCAGGCCAGGTATTGCATCTGGTCGTTCAGGAAGAGGCCGTCGGTCCCGGTCCAAACCAGGTCGCTATGCGAGGCGACCTGATACAGATCGAGCGCCAGCACCCAGACCGATACCGCGGCGAACAGGCCCAGGACCGAGGCGTCGAACCAGTCGAAGCGGCGCTCTGGAGTCGTGATCGCAGCTGCCCGCGGGCGGGTTCTCGCCGGAGCTGGTGCGACCTCGGTGCTCATCGAAGGACGCGACGGTAGCGGAGTCGGTGTCAGCTCCGCGTCGAGGCGGTGGCTGGCCCGCTAGCTGCTACGGCCCCTGCTCCAGCTTGCGCTGGAGCGTCTGCGACGCCTGGCCCGCCGACCCGCTGAGCGGGTTGATGTTGTGCTTGTTCATGTACAGCCACACCTCGGGCACAAACGTCAGGACCAGGAACAGCGTCAGCCCGATCGCCGCCCGGCGCAGCCGGATGCTGGTGCCGAGCGCCGCCAACGGCAGCAGCCAGATCACGTACCACGGCATCAGCCAGGCCAGGCTCGCGATCAGCGCCAGGGTCGCCCACCCGGCAGCCGAGAGCCAGTCGCGCCCCCGCCACACCATGTAACCCACGGTCAGTACCACCAGGACCTTGGCGATCGCCAACAGGCCCGGGCGTGCCGCCGCCGATCCCGATCACCAATCCCACGACCTGGGGGATGCTGAAGTCGGTCAACAGGGTGCTCTGATCCGAGAGGTTCGGAAGCGAGGAGCCAAACAGCGCGATGCTCCCCGCGACCAGAGGAATCGCCGCCAGCACCGCTCCGGTCAGCACGCGCAGCCAGCGGCGGTCAGCTCGCGTCGCCACCAGCAGGAAGGGCAGCAGCACGATCGCGGTGAACTTCACCCCCACGGCCAGCATCAGCACGGCGCCGGCAGCTCGATCGCGCCTGGTCAGGACGAACGCGACCGCCGCCATGGACGGCAGCAGCAGCAAGAAGTCGTTGTGAAAGCCGCCGACGGCGTAGATCACGAACACAGGGTTCAGCGCCACGAACGCCAGCGCGAAGCGAGGATCACGGCCCATCTGGCGGGCGCAGAAGGTGACCACCCACACGAAGGCCAGCGCGGCCACGACAGTCACCACCTTGAGGATCCAATAGGCGACCGCCAGCGGAAGATACGAGAGCGGGTATGTGAGGGCGGTGAACAGCTCGCCGTAGGGGCTGGTCAGGTTGTGCCAGCTCGCCAGCCTTGACACCGGGTCGTAACTGATGGCCCCGATCACGTGCGTGTACGGGTTCAGGTGGTGAAGGCCCCCGAGCCGGGCGTATCCCAGGTAGTTGAAGACGTCGGTGAGCTGGAGCGGCGGTCCCATCAGCATGATCACCAGCAGGACGACCAGGCAGATCCAAAGCGTCCGCATGGACAGCGTGCGCACCGACGCGAGCACGATCCCATAGGCCACCAACATCGCCAGCATCACGATCGTGAATCCCAGATCGAGCGTCTTGGCGTGGTTGGTCAACCCGCCGAACAGGCCGTGCAGCGGGCCTGACATCCAGTGGGGGAAGGCGATTGCGGAGCCCGGCACGAGTGTCGACTCCCGCGCGCTCGAGAACATCACCACCGTGAACGACGCGGCGATCATGAAAGCCAGCGCGAGCTGGCCGGGCAGCGGCCCCAGCGCCAGCCGCGGGCGGGGCAGGCTGAACCGTCTCTCGAGCGGCTGAAGCGCCCCGAGGGCAACCGTCCCGTCCGCTTGGCCGGTCGTAGCCATCTGCGCTACGGGCGTCTCGCGAGGGCTGGAATGATCTCCCATGGAGCCTGAAATAGTGCCGTCACCAGCCTTCAAACTGCCAGCCGCCGCGGTTGGAATCCGGTTAAGGCCGTTAGGGTAGCCTGCGCCGCGTGAGCGCCGGCACACTTACCCGTGATACCCGGGAGCCCGCGCCTGGACGCGCGGCCGCGGCGAGGAGGTTCGCGCTGGACCGCGACGCCGTGCTGCTGGCCCTGCTGATCGTCCTGGCGGCGTTCCTGAGGTTCTGGCGGCTGCGCCACCAGGGCTTTTGGTTCGACGAGGCCAACACCTCACAGGAGGTGCACTACACGCCCGGCCAGATGCTCTCGCTGCTCAAGCACTACGAGTCCACCCCTCCGCTCTACTACGCCGTCGCTTGGGTGTGGGCCAGAATCTTCGGCTTCGGAGAAGTCGGGCTGCGGTCGCTGTCGGCGGTATGCGGGGTGCTGGTCGTGCCGCTGTCGTATGCGCTCGGCGCCAGGCTGTTCACTCGCCGGGCCGGCCTGATCGCCGCAGGGCTAGCCGCCACCAACCCCCTGCTGATCTGGTACTCCCAGGAGGCGCGGGCGTACGAGCTGGTCGTGCTGCTGACAGGGGCCTCACTGCTGGCGTTCGCCTACGCGAAGGACGACCCGACGCCGCGCGCCATCGCGGCCTGGACGATCGCGTGCGCGCTTGCGATCGCCACCGAGTACTACGCAGCCCTGGTGATCATCCCCGAGGCCCTGTGGCTGCTCTATCGGCACCGTCGCTCGCGGGCGCTGCTCGTCGGTGTGGCGGCGCTCGTCGTCTGGTGCCTGCCGCTTCTGTGGTTTGCGCTCAGCCAGCACGCCACGGGGCACGCCAAATGGATCGCGCCCATCCCGCTGGGGCACCGCGTCGGGGAGATCTTCCCGCAGTTCTTGTTGGGGTTCGGGGCACCCGGGCACGACGTTCTCGTGCCGATCGCGGCGGCGGCCGCCGTGGGTGGGCTCGCGCTGCTGGCGCTCAGGGTCCGCCGGGGCGAGGCACGCTCCGGCGCGGCGATTCTCGTCGGGATCGTCGTGCTCGCGATCGTGCTGAACGCCCTGTTGATCGCCGTCGAGCATCGACAACCTGATCAGCCGCAACGTGATCGGGCTGTGGCTGCCCGTCGCCGCGCTCGTCGCGGCCGGTTTCGCCATCCGCGGCCGCGCAGCGATCGCCGGGCTGTCGCTGGCGGCAGTGCTGTGTGGCATCGGAGTGGCCGCGGCCGTGGGCGTCGCGCTGGATCGCAACTACCAACGGCCCGACTGGCGCGGCGTGGTGCGCGTGCTGGGTGCCCGGCCATCGCCCGGCGTATCCGGCCGCGCGATCCTGATCCAGCTCTACCGGGACGTGCTACCGCTCTCGCTGTACATGCCCAGCCTGAAGGCCTGGACCCATCACGGCACCGATAAATACAACATCTACACCGGCACCAATGCGGTCAGCGAGTTCGACGTGGTCACGATGACCTCCCCTGGCGGCAAGGTCTGCTGGTGGGGGTCGGCGTGCAACCTGGAGCAGACGCAGCTTCAGACCACCTACAAGATCCCGGGCTTTAAGCCGGTTTGGATCCGCCACTACCAGCAGTTCACGATCATGCGGCTGCGCGCCCAGCATCCGGTGGTGATTTCTCCCCAGATGGTCTCCGCCACGCTGACGAACACGAACCTCATCTACGACGATCTCCTGATCCAGCGCTGAGCAGCTCCTGGATCTCGCTGGCTCCGAGCTGCCTGTAACGACCGGGTTTCAGATCGCCGAGCGCAAGCGGGCCGAACGCCACGCGCTCGAGCCGTTTGACGGGGTGCCCGACCTCCTCGAGCATCCGCTTTACCTGACGCTTGCGGCCTTCGGTGATCACTAGCTCGAGCCTGTCGGGGGCCAGCGCCCGGACCACTGCCGGCGCGGTTGGGCCGTCGTCGAGGGTGATGCCCTGACGAAGGGCCCGGATCGCGCGCGGCGAGACCGGCGGGCGCTCAACGCGCGCCCGGTAGGTTTTTGGGACCTCGAACCGCGGGTGCATCAGCCGGTTCGCCAGCTCGCCGTCGTTGGTCAGCAGGATCAGGCCGGTGGTGTCGATGTCCAAGCGCCCGACCGGGTACAGGCGAGCGCCGCCGGGAGGATCCGGGACGAGCGACACAACCGTCGGCCTTCCCTGCGGGTCGCGCGCCGTCGAGATGATGCCGGCCGGCTTGTTGACCGCGTACACCAGGCGCTCGGACGGCTGTCTTATCGCCTGGCCGTCGACCAACACCCTCGAGGTGCCGTCCACGTGGCGGGCAGGGTCCGTCGCAACCTCTTCATCGACGGTCACCCGCCCGGCCCGGATCAGCTCCTCCGAGGCGCGCCGCGAGGCCACGCCGGCAGACGCCAGGAACTTCCCAAGTCGCACCGAACCAGTGTGCTAGAACCGCGCTACTTTCTGTCAAGGCCGGTGTTCATAGTGGGCGACGCGGGGCCCCACCGAGCCGGACGATGAACTCGACCTGATGCACCCACGAGCCCCTGCAATCAATCCCCGCGGCCTGGCGGCCCTCATGATCGCGCTCACCCTCGTGATCGCGTTCACCGTCGCCGACGCGGGCGTCAGCCAGGGGGCCACCGGTTCGCAGCGGCTCGATGTGTTGCCGTATCCCGGCACGCCCGACGCCTCTCCCCAGACGCAGATCGACTTCCCCGCCCTCGCCCCCTCGCAGCTCACAGCGGTCACGGTCTCGGGTTCCCGGAGCGGCGCCCACCAGGGAATGCTGGACACCATGGGCGGCGGGCACGGCACGGCGTTCGTGCCCGCGAGGCCGTTCGCGTCCGGCGAGCAGGTGACGGTCCGGGGGACGCTCCGGAACGGCGGCCGGGTCAGCTTCGGCTTCGGCGTGGCCAAGCCGGTGCCGATGACGGTGAACGCCGCGACCACCGCGGCCTCCGAGTATTCCCGCGGATCGAAGGGAGTTGTCCATGGCCCGAACGATTCAAACGGGTTCACGCGCTCGTTCTTCTCACAGCCCGGGCTGCATCTCCCGATCGTGTCGGTCAGCCGCACGAATCCGGATCAGGCCTCGGGTGACATCCTGACGGACGCTCATAGGTCGATCCAGGCCGGGCCGCTGATCCTCGACCCTCAGGGCCGGCCCATCTGGTTCAACCCACTGTCGGGGGGTCAGGCGGGCTTTGACACCCAGGTCCAGAGCTACCGGGGCCACTCCTATTTGACCTACTGGCAGGGCTACGTGAGCGGCGGCGTCGGGTCCGGGAACGACGTGATGCTCAACCACGCCTACCAGGTGGTAAAGACCGTGAGCGCGGCCAACGGATACAAGGCCGACCTGCACGAGTTCTCGATCACGCCCCAGGGCAACGCGCTGATCACGATCTTCGCGCCGGTTCAGGCGGACCTGCGGTCCGTGGGCGGCTCGCGCAACGGCATGCTGATGGACTCGATCGTCGAGGAGATCAACATCGCCAGCGGACGGCTCCTGTGGGAGTGGCACGCGTACGGCCACATCCACATCGCCGAGTCCTACGCCGGCAGGCCCGGGACCAGTCCCTACGACTTCTTCCACGTCAACTCGATCCAGCAGCTCCCCAACGGGAACTTCCTGATCTCGGGCCGCCACACGTGGGCCGTCTACGAGATCAACCCCGCGACCGGCAAGATCGTCTGGGTCGTGGGCGGCAAGCACTCGACCTTCCGGATCGGACGAGGGGCGAACTTCTCCTGGCAGCACGACGCCCAGATGCAACCCAACGGCGACATCACCGTGTTCGACAACGGCGCCGGCTACAAGCGCACGGAGAAGCAGTCGAGAGGGCTCCGGATTCGCTTGAACATGTCCAAAAGGCAGGCCACTCTCATCCGCCAATACGCGCACAGTCCGTCAGTGCTCTCGATCAGCGAGGGCAACGTGCAGCGGCTGGCGAACGGCAACGTATTTCTCGGGTTCGGCAACACCCCGGTGTTCGCCCAGTACACGAACACCGGCAAGCAGCTCTGGACGGGCAGCTTCCGCTCCCCGGTCCAGCTTTACCGCGCCTTCCGCCAGCAATGGAGCGGCCAGCCCACAGGGTCTCCATCCGCGGCGGCCTCCCCGACCAGCAGCGGCACGACCGTCTACGCCAGCTGGAACGGCGCCACGGACATCGCCTCCTGGCGCCTACTGGCGGGCCCCAGCCCAGGCGCGCTGCAGCCGGTCGGCGGCCGCGGCTTCAACGGGTTCGAAACCGGGATCTCGACGTCGAGCACCCAGCCGTTCTTCGCGGTCCAGGCGCTGAACAGCTCGGGCCGAGTGCTGGGCACCTCCTCAGCGGTCCCCCGCTGAGAAAGCGGGTCCCTCCTTCAGAACACGTACGGCGCCGTCACCGGGTTGGCGCTCAGCG
This sequence comes from uncultured Actinomycetes bacterium, assembly GCA_963719305.1. Classification (GTDB taxonomy): domain Bacteria; phylum Actinomycetota; class Thermoleophilia; order Solirubrobacterales; family Solirubrobacteraceae; genus Palsa-465. Next base: position 124,624 of record CAVRBL010000001.1, read on the forward strand.
CCTCCCATTCGGCCTCATCCAGTGGCTGGGGCCGGTCGCGGATCGAGTCCACCGGACAGAGAAAGCCGAACGGCTGATCGCCTGAGTTCATCCACCGGTGGGGAGTGTGCGGCGCCACGTAGACGGCGTCGAACGGCCCCAGGTCGAGCACGTCCTCGCCGACCAGCGCTCGCCCCTTGCCGCGCAATGCGATCACGAAGTGGGGGTGCCGATGCTTCTCGAGGCATGAGTAGCCGCCGGGCTCGAACTCGAAGTAGCGAAGCTCGAACCCCGCAGGGAGCGCCTGTCCGTCCGCGAGCGCGTGGCGGGCGACCCCCCGGAAAGCCATCCCTCGCCCCTCGCGCGCCGTGTCCCGGTAGGCCCGCGGTTGGATTCCCTTCCACCGGAAGGACGCGGCGTCGAACGGGATGCGTGCCGGCGGCATCCCCCTCAAGCGTTTGCCCGCGCCTCGCCAGCGCGCAGCAGCCGGTCCCGGAGCTCGGCCTCGAGCTCGGGCGAGGGGTCAAACGCACTCGGATCCGGGAGGTCCTTCAGCGAGCGAAGCCCGAACAGGCGCAAAAACAGCTCGCTGGTGCGGTACAGGACGGCCCCGAACTGGGAGCGGCCGCTCTCCTGAACCATCCCCCGCTCGAGCAGCGTGGCCACCGCCGACTCGGCGTTCACGCCACGAATCCGGGCGATTTCAGGCCGAGATACGGGCTGGAGGTAGGCGACGATCGCCAGCGTCTCCGACTGGGCGGGGGTCAGGGGCGGCGTACGCGGCTTGGCCAGCAGCCGGCGTGCAGCGGGCTCTGCGTCGGGGTGGCTCGAGAGGCCGTAACCCCCCGCCAGCTCCCTCAGAACGAGCCCCCGCCGCTCGAACTCGTAATGCTCGCGCAGGCGCTCCAGAGCCGTCACGACCTCGTGTAGCTCCGCCCCGGTCGCGTCGGCGAGTGCCGCTGCCTCCACGGGCTCGGAGGACAGGAACAGCAACGCCTCGAGCGTGCGCTCGAGCTCCAGGCTCATGCCGAGACCCTCTGCGGCCGCTCGGCTCCGTCGGCCGGCTCGAGGGCCTGCACCGTCACCTCTGCGAATGGCTCCTCCTGAGCCCAGGTCAGCTCGCCCTGCTTGTAGAGCTCGAGCAGCGCGTACACGGTCACCGCGACCGTCACCCGATCCGCCTGTCCCACGGCTTCGTCGAAGCTGAAGCTCCCCCGGCGGAGTAGCTGACGCAGGTGCGCCAGGCGCTCGGCGACGGTCACCTTCGACACCGGGATGTGGCGCACGTCGACCCGCTGCGGGGGCGTGAGCAGCTCCCCGATCGCCTGGCCCAGGACATGCGGGTCGTACACGGCCCGGGCTTGAAGGAGCGGCGCCCGGCGCAGCGCCGCCGGCAGCGGCGCCGACCGGTACCGATAGGGCGACTCGCGTTCGAGCCGCTCCCGCAGGCTCTCCGCCGCGGTGCGGTAACGGTGGGCATCGAGCAGGCGCGCAAGCAGCTCCTCGGCCGCCTCGCCCGGATCGAGCTCGATCTCCTCCTGCTCGGAGCCGGGCAGCATCAGCCTGGACTTCATTTCCAGCAGGGCTGCGATCAGCACCAGGAACTCGGTGGCCGCCTCGAGCTCGAGCTCTCCTCGCCGCTCGAGGTGGTCGATGTATGTGATGACGACCTCGGCCAGGTCCACCTCCAGCAGATCGACCTCCTCACGCAGGATCAGCGTCAGCAGCAGGTCGAAAGGACCGGCGAACACATCGAGGTCGAGCTCGAGGTCGATCAGGCGCATCGCGCTTGAGGCTACTGCCGCGGTCGGACCGGACCCACGCCCATCGCTTCGCGCACATCCGCCAGCGTGCCCGAGGCTATGTGGCGGGCCTTGGCCGCCCCCTCCTCCAGTACCCGCTCCAGCTGGGCCTCATCCCCGCGCAGCTGCGCGTAGCGCTCCCGCACGGGCGAAAGGTAGGCGACCACGGCGTCGGCGACAGCCTGCTTGAACGCGCCGTAGCCCTCGCCGTCGAACTGCCGCTCGACCTCGTCCGGCGCCGTTCCGCGCACGGCGGCCAGGATCTCGATCAGGTTCGAGATCCCTGCTTTATCCGGAGCCCGCAGGACGTCGGTGCCCGAATCGGTGACCGCCGAGCGGATCTTCTTGGTCAGCGTCCGCGGCTCGTCGAGCACGTACACCGTTCCCTGCGGCGATCCGCCCGTGGTCGACATCTTGCGATCGGGGAACTGGAGATCCATGATCCTGGCTCCAACCTCCGGGATCCGCGCCTCGGGTACGACCAGCGTCTGGCCGAAACGGGCGTTGAACCGCAGGGCAATGTCGCGCATCAGCTCCACGTGCTGGCGCTGGTCCTCGCCCACGGGGACCTCCTCGGCGCGGTAGGCCAGCACGTCCGCAGCCATCAGCACGGGGTAGAAGAACAGCCCCGCCGAGACAAGCTCCCGCTGCGCCGCGGATTTGTCCTTGAACTGGTGCATGCGGTTCAGGTCGCCGAACGCGGTGACGCTCGACAGCAGCCAGGTGAGCTCGGTGTGCTCGCGCACATCGCTCTGACGGAAGAAGGTGCAGTGCGCCGGATCGAGCCCGGCCGCCAGGAGGGTGGCGGCGGTGTCGTAGACCGACTCCCGCAGGATGGCCGGCTCGTAGGCCACCGTGATCGCGTGCAGGTCGACGATGCAGTAGATGGCGTCACCCCGCTCCTGACCCGCGACGTACTGGGTGATCGCGCCGATGTAGTTGCCGAGGTGCTTGCGGCCCGTCGGCTGGATGCCGGAGAAGATCCTCATTGCAGCTGACGCGTCAGGCTACTTCGCCAACGAGCGGAGGACCGGCTGCCCGGACCTGGGATCCTCGGCCCGCGTGTGTGTGCGATCGCGTCTCAGAAGCCAGGCGGCGATCACGCCCGCCACAGCGCCGCTGACGTGTCCCTGCCATGACACGCCGTGGTGCGGCACGATGCTCGCAAGCAGGGCCGCACCCCAGACGACGCCTACGATCACGCCGATGAAGAGCTCGAGCAGGCTGCGGTTGAAGACGCCACGCGCCAGGAGGTATGCGGCGTACCCGAACACCAACCCGCTGGCGCCGATCGTGCTGACGCCCGCCGGCGAGATCAGCCACGTGCCCAGGCCGCCGATCACGATCACGATGGCCGTCACCAGCGCCAGCCGCACGGCACCCCGCAGCGCGATGATCAGGCCCAGGAACACGAACGGGATCGTGTTCCCGATCAAGTGGGCGAAGCTGGCGTGTATGAACGGAGCGGTGAGGATCCCCCACAGGTGGCTCACGCTGCGGGCATAGATTCCGTCCTGGTCGAGCCTGTTCGAGTCGACCGTGTTGATGATCTCGACGACCCACATCACCGCCACTATCGCCGCGAGCAGGCGGAATCCCTCCACGCGCCGCTGGGACTTGAGGGATAGCCGCCTCCGGGGGCCCTGCGCTTCTGGGGTGGTGACACTCATCTGCCTAAAGGATCGCAGAGCGCCTCGAGCGCCACAGCCAGCGCGACCTCCGCCCGTTGCCGGAGCGAATCCGTGAACACGAACTCATCAGGGGTATGGGCCCCGCCGCCTCTGGGGCCCAGGCCATCCACCGTCAGCGGGATCAGCGGCGCGAAGTGGCTCGCGTCGCTTGCGCCGCCGCGGGCGGCTCCGACGATCTGCCGGCCGAGCCTGGCGCTCGCGCGCTCCAACAGAGAGCGCGTCGCCTGACGCGAATCCATTCCGGGCCACCGTCGCTCAAACGTCGCGGTCAGCTCGACGCCTCTCAGCTCGCGCGGGACCGCCTCGAGCACGGGCTCGAACGTCTCGAGGCGGTCCGCCCGGACATCGCAGATCAGCTCGCCGGCCGCCGGCACCACGTTGAACGCCTCGCCCGAGCGGATGATGGTCGGTACGACGCTCAGCCGGTCGGGGCCGGTGGGCGCGTGGAAGCGGGCGATGGCCGGCGCTGCCTCCGCCAGCGCCAGCAGCGCATTTCGTCCCTGGTCGGGAGCGCTCCCCGAGTGCGCGGCCCGGCCCGCGGCGTTGACCCGCAGCGTGCCGGCCGCCTTGCGCTTCACGACCACCCCTTCCTCGCCATCTTCCCCCAACTGTCCGGCCTCGAAGCACAGGCAGGCGTCGTAGCCGGCGAAGCGCTCGACATGGCGGAAGGGCGTCGTGCGCCATTCCTCGTCCGTCACCAGCAGCACCGAGAGCTCGGAGAACAGCTCCGGGCGCTGAGCGAGCATCCGCCCGACCTCGAGCGCCAGCACCACCCCACCCTTCATGTCAGCAGCGCCCGGACCGTACAGTCGCCCCGGCTCGCGCTTCAGCGGGCCGTGGGCGTGGTGGCCGATGACCGTGTCGACGTGACCGAGCAGGAGCAGCCGCCGGGCGCCACGGCCGGAGATGGTGGCCACCAGATCGGCGGCGCTGCGCTTCGTCGAGCACGGCACCCGCTCGACGCTCGCCTCCACGGGGAGCAGCGCCACGCAGACCGCGATCGCCTCTTCGGCGCCCTCGATGTCGCCGGAGGGAGACGATACGGCGATAAGCGCCTCGAGCTCGCGCTCTGCCCGGGTTGCAATCGCGGCGGCGTCGCTGTGGATCGCGTCGTCCATCAAACTCAAACGTAGATGACGCGCGTGGCTGTCGTCGGGCACATAGAGTGGGTCGACTTCGTCCCAGTCACCCGGCTGCCGAAGCCGGGAGAGGTGATCCACGCCCGCGGCGCCTTCACCCGGGCGGCCGGCGGCGGCGGCGTGGCGGCCGCCGTGCTCGCGGATCTGGGCGCCGAGGTCGACTTCTATACGGCGCTGGGCGATGATGGCCACGGCCATGCCGCTGCCGAACAGCTCCGTGAGCGCGGCGTCCGGATGCACGTGGCGTGGCGTCCCGAGGCGTCGCGGCGAGCGATGACACTGCTGCAGGACCGAGGCGAGCGGACGATCGTCACCATCGGCATGCGCCTCGATCCGCTCGGCTCAGATGATCTGGACTGGGGCCCGCTCGGCGCCGCCGACGGGGTGTACGTGACCGCCGGCGACGCGCACGCGCTGACGCGGGCCCGGACGGCGCCAATCGTCGTTGCCTCGCCGCGAGCCCGGACGGCGCTAGAGGCTTCGAGACCCCAAGTCGATGCGCTGGTGTTCAGCTCCCACGACCGCGACGAGCGCGAGTGGGCGCGGCGAGTGGCTGGGCAGGCCAAGCTGCTGGTCGCGACCGAAGGGCCCGCCGGTGGACGCTGGTGGGGCACGTCGGAGGGTCGGTGGGACGCCGTTGATCCGCCGGGCCCAGCGGTGGACTCCTACGGCTGCGGAGACTCGTTCGCCGCAGGGTTCACCTACGGGCTGGCCGGCGGGCTCTCGGTTCGGGAAGCAGCGACTCTGGGAGCGCGATGCGGTGCCCGCTGCCTGACTCGGGCCGGGGCGCCGTGAGCTTCGCTCGTAACGCGCGACCTGTGCCCGGCCGACCGCGATTGTGATTAGGTGGCAGGCCGTGGGTTCGATCACGGATCTGATCAGCATCATCGATGCCGACGCCGATCTGGCCGACCTGCTGGATGTCGAGGAGCGCGACCGCGCCCGGCGGCAGGCCCTTACAAGCGAGCGGCGACTATCGCCCGGCGAGTGGAAGGTCCACCTGGCGATCGAGCCGGACGCCTTCCACCGCGGCTTTCTGATCATTGACGGGCTCTTGTCCAGGGAGGTGGAGGTACTCGGACGGCACTGTGTCGAGCTGATCGGCCCCGGCGACGTGCTTAGGCCGTGGTCCTGGGACGAGGATGGCTCGCACGTCCACGCCGAAGTGGGCTGGGTGGTGCTGGAGCCGAGCCGCCTGGCGGTGCTCGACCACGGCCTGGTACGGAGGATGGATCCCTGGCCGCAGCTCGGCCTGGAGCTGTTCGCCCGCGGGACCCGTCGAGCGCACTCCCTGGCGGTGGCGCTGGCAATCGCCCATCATCCGCACGTTGACGACCGCCTGCTTCTCACCCTCTGGCACCTAGCGGAGCGTTGGGGACGAGTCCGATCAGACGGCATCGCGGTGGACCTGCCGCTCTCTCACCAACGTCTTGCCGATCTGGTCGGGGCGCACCGCCCGTCGGTGACGAGCGCCATGGGCAAGCTCGCCCGCTCGCGGTCGGTCAGCCGCCAAGACGACGGGAGCTGGATCCTGCACGGGTCGCCGCCCGACGAGCTGCGCCACCATCGCCTGGTGGCGGCGATGACTTAGAAAAAGGGCCGGCCCGCCTATCAGGCGAGGCCGGCCGGTATTTCAAATAGGGGGCCTCAGGGGACGAAGCTGCGCCGACGTCCGAAGAACGCCGCAAGCGCCAGGATCGCGATCAGGAACAGCAGCGGATGAATGATCACACCACCGGCGATCGCGATGACCAAGAGCACGACGCCCAGTACTAGAAGCATGGTGGCTCCTTTCTCGACTTTCCCCTAGTTTTGTCCAGCGAAGTTCCCTGCTGGCGAATCCCGGTAGCGGCGCGGACGTCCGCGCGCATACCTTCGGTTCGGGAGGATCGCCTACATCGCCTGGCGGACGACCGGGCGCCGCGCCGCGGCCGCCTCGTCGAGCCGGCGCACCGGGGTCATATATGGAGCGTTCTGGGCGACAGATGGGTCGTCACGCGCCTCGCGCAGAATGTCGGCGACGACCTCCACGAATCGGTCGAGCGTCTCCTTGGTCTCGGTCTCGGTGGGCTCGATCAAGAGCGCCTCGTCGACGATCAGCGGGAAGTAGACGGTCGGCGGGTGCACGCCGTGGTCGAGCAGGCGCTTGGCCAGATCAAGCGTCTTGATCTGAAGCTCTCGCTTCATCGGGGCCCCCGAGAGGACGAACTCGTGCATGCAGATGCGCTCATAAGCGGCCGGCAGGTATTCCGCCACGCCCTCGCCGCGCAGCCGGGCCAGCAGATAATTGGCGTTCAGAACCGCGACCTCGGACACCTCGCGCAGCCCGGCCGCCCCGAGGGAGCGGATGTATGCGTAGGAGCGGACGAAGACTCCGTAGTTGCCCTGGAAGCCCCTCAGTCGCCCGATCGACTTCGGACGGTCGTAGTCGAGGTCGTAGAACGGCGCGGCCCCGTCGCCTTCCGCGGGCTCCCGCCGCACAACCTGCGGCCGCGGCAGGTACGGCTCGATGCGATCGGAGACGGCGATCGGCCCCGCGCCGGGGCCGCCACCGCCGTGGGGCTGGGTGAAGGACTTGTGCAGGTTGAAGTGCACGATGTCGAAGCCCATGTCCCCCGGCCGGCTGATCCCCATGATCGCGTTGAGGTTGGCCCCGTCGTAGTAGAGGGTGGCGCCCACGCCGTGCACGATGTGGGCGATCTCCTCGATCCCCTCCTCGAACAGGCCCACGGTCGAGGGGTTTGTGAGCATCAGGCAGGCGACCTCGTCGGTCGCCTTCCCGCGGAGGTCATCGAGGTCCACGTTGCCGCGCTCGTCTGTACCGACCTTCACCACCTCGTAGCCACCCATCGTCACGGTCGCGGGATTGGTCCCGTGGGCGGTGTCGGGCGTGAGCACCTTGGTCCTCCGCTCCCCGTGGTCCTCGTGGTAGGCGCGGGTCAGCAGCACCCCCGCCAGCTCTCCGTGAGACCCGGCCGAGGGCTGCAGGGAGACGTGGGGCAGGCCCGCGACCTCCGCCAGCTCACGCTCCAGGCGCCACATCAGCTCGAGCGCCCCCTGGGCGTGGCCGGGATCCTGGAGCGGGTGCAGCTTGGCGTGTCCCGAAAGGGCCGCAACGCGCTCGTGCAGCTTGGGATTGTGCTTCATCGTGCACGACCCGAGCGGGTAGAAGCCCGTATCCAGATCGAAGTTGCGCTTCGACAGCCGGTTGTAGTGGCGAACGATCTCGGGCTCTGAGACCTCGGGCAGTCTCGGAGGCTCGGCACGCCTGAGCTCCGGCGCCAGCAGCTCGTCGAGCGGCCGCTCCGGCACGTCGAGCTCCGGAGCCACGAATGCCCGCCGGTCCTCTTTGGAGCGCTCGTAGATCGTCAGCTGGTCGTCGGCCGACGCGGTGAACCAGCGCCCGTTCATGCCCGCGCCCCCACCGGTGAGCGCTCCGCCGCGACCGCGGCGCCCAGGACCTCCGCCAGGCGGTCGATGTCCTCTTTGGTGCGGCGCTCGGTGAGCGCTACGAGCAATCCATCGCCAAACTCGTCCGGGTAGTCACGCCCGAGCGGGTAGCCGGGGTTTACCCCTTCAGCCCGGCAGCGCGCCAGCACCGGCTCGACCGGCGCGTCCAGGCGCACCGCGAACTCCCGCACCACCGGCTGCTGGTGCAGGGCGCTGACGCCGTCGAGCGCTTCTAGACGCTCGCGCGCGTAGGCCGTCCGCTGGAGCATCAGCTCGGCGAGCTCTACGATCCCGCGGCGCCCGAGCCAGCTCAGGTAGATCACCCCGGCCAGGGCGTTCAGGGCCTGGGCCGTGCAGATGTTCGACGTGGCCCGCTCGCGGCGGATGTGCTGCTCGCGGGTCTGAAGCGTGAGCACGAACCCGCGCCGCCCATCGACGTCCTGCGTCTCGCCTGCGATGCGGCCCGGCATGAGGCGCATCAGCGCCTGGGTGGCGGCGAAGAAGCCGAACGACGGACCGCCGAAGTCGAGCCTGTTGCCCAGCGTCTGTCCCTCCCCCACCACGATGTCGACGCCGCACTCCCCGGGCGGCTTCAGCAGGGCCAGCGGCAGCGGGTCACAGGCGCAGATCGTGAGGGCCCCCACCTGCTTAGCGGCGCTGGCAACCTTCCCGAGGTCCTCCACCGCGCCCAGGAAGTTCGGCTGCTGGACCACGACCGCGCTCGCGCTCTCATCGAGCTCCGGCAGCTCGGTCACGGCGTCCGACAGCGGGACCTCGACCACCTCGATCCCGTATCCGTGGGCCAGCGTCTTGAGCGTCTCGCGCGAATGGGGATGCACCCCGCGAGAGACGATGAACCGCTCCCGGCCGTGGGCCAGCTTGGCCACGTATCCCGCCGCGGCCACGGCGCTCGGTCCTTCATACACCGACGCGTTTGAGATCTCCAGCCCGGTCAGCTCGCAGATCGCGGTCTGATACTCGAACATCGCCTGCAGGCCACCCTGGGAGATCTCCGGCTGGTACGGCGTGTAGGGAGTGAGGAACTCGGATCGCTCGATGATCGAATCGATCAGCGCCGGCACGTAGTGGTCGTACATGCCCGCGCCGAGGAACGACAGCTCGTCCTCGGTCGAGGTGTTACGGGACGCCAGAGCGCGCAGCTCCTCGTAGACCTCCTGCTCGGACCGGCCGCTTTCGAGCGGGCGGTTTCGGTCCAGGCGCAGACCTGCGGGGATGTCGGCGAACAGCCCCTCGATAGAGGAGACGCCGATGGCCTCGAGCATCTCCCGCTTGTCGGCGTCCGTGGCGGAGACGTAGGAGCTCACTGAAGCGTTGCCTCGTATGTCTGGGCGTTCATCAGGGACTCGCCCTCGGAAGGGTCGGACAGCTTGACCTTCACCAGCCACCCTTCGCCGTAAGGATCCTCGTTGATCGTCTCCGGCTTGTCCTTGAGGCTGTCGTTGACGGTCACGATCTCCCCCGACAGTGGCGCGATGACGTCTGAGACGGCCTTGACCGACTCGACCTCCGCGTATGGCTCGTCCTTGCTGAGAAGGCGGCCGATGTCAGGGACCTCGAAGAACACGACCTCGCCGAGCTGATCCTGGGCATACCAGGTGATCCCCAGCGTGGCCTGCTCACCCTCGACGCGGGCCCAATCGTGCTCCGCGTGGTACAGCAGGTCATCGGGATAGCTGGCCTCGGGCATCGTTTTACTGTTCCTTTCGGTACAGGGGCTTCTGAGCGATGGTCGCAGGACGGACCGTGCCCCGCACGTCAAGCTCGATCGGCGTTCCCGCTTGCGCTCGGTCAGAGGAAACGTAGGCCATACCGATGCCTTGCTGGAGGCAGGGTGAGAATGTTCCGCTGGTCACGATGCCGCCGCCCAGAACCGGGTTGCCCTGCCGCGCGATTCCCGGGCCGTCGATCACGAACGGAGCGAGCTTTTCGGCCGTGCCGTTTGTGCGGTCCTCGGCAACCCGTTCGGAGCCGATGAACCCCGTCTGTTCCTTGCAGCACCATCCCAGTCCGGCTTCGATCGGACCGCGCTCCTCGACCAAGTCGTTGCCGTAGAGGTGAAAGCAGGCCTCGAGCCGCAGCGTGTCACGTGCCCCGAGCCCGGCGGGCGTGGCGCCGGCTTGAACCACGGCGTCCCAGACGATATCCGCGGCAATAGGCGCGATCAGTAGCTCCACTCCGTCCTCCCCGGTATAGCCGGTGCCGCACACGAGCGCTGGCACGCCGGCCACGTCCCGCTCGCAGCAGTGAAACCGCGAGGGCAACGTCCCGTCGGCGAGGTCCCTGACCAGCTCGCGGGCATTCGGGCCTTGCACCGCGAGCATCGCGAAGTCGGCGGCCCGGTCGACGACGTCTACATCAAAGCCTTCTGTGTGCCCCTGCATCCAGGCCAGGTCCCGCTCGTGGTTGGCGGCGTTGGTGACCGTCAGGAACTCGCAGTCGGCCAGCCGGTAGGTGAACAGGTCGTCCAGCACGCCACCGTCCTCGCGGCACATGACGCTGTATTGGGCCCCGCCCTCCGGGATCCGCCGAACGTCGTTGGAGAGCAGGCGCTGGAGGAACGACTGGGCGTCCGGACCGCGGGTCTCGACCTGACCCATGTGAGAGATGTCGAACACGCCCACGGCGCGGCTGACCGCCAGATGCTCCTCCCGGATGCCGGCGTACTGGACTGGCATCGCGAACCCGGCGAAGGGGACCAGCCGAGCGCCGGCCGCCATGTGGCGCTCGTGCAGGGGCGTCCTTTTGAGAACCGACTCGGCGGCTTGAGTCATCGACTGCGCAGGCTACAACCGAGGAGCGCCGCCGCTCTCCTCAACCTCACCCTGTGGCCGCATCCGTGCCCAGGCCCGCCGCAGCGGCCGGACCGCCAGGTTGACGTCCTTTACGTGCGGCTCCAGGCGTTCCACGGCTCGCTCGACATCTGCCATCCGATCCGCCAGCTCTCCGATCCGATAATTCAGGTCGCCCATCTGACCCTCGATCCGCTCGACCGAGGCATGCATCCCCACCATCTCGGGGTCCATCGAGCCGACATGGGTTCGGATCGCGCCCAGGTCCGCCGCGATCTCGGGCAGTACGCGCCTTAGGAAGGCAGCCGCCGCCACCAGGTCCGCGAGCGGCTCTCCGAGCATCCTGCCCACCGACGGCAGCCGCAACCAGCCATGCTGCTCAAAGTCGGTCGCATCGCCTGAGCTGCCCCTGCCCGAGCGTTCCCCGCTCCTGTCTGAGCGTTCCCCGCTCATCTCGGGGCCGGAGGCTAGCGGACGGGACTGCGGCGGCCTGCGGGCCTCAGAGCTCCGCCAGCCGCCCGACGCCGTAGCCGGCCGGAGGCAACAGGGCCTCCCCGTTGAGCTCAACCCACGCGTGGGCGCTGAAGTCGGAGCTCGCGCTGGTCCCGATAACGAGTGTCGCAGCGATCTCGCGGCGCGCGAGCAGCTCGATCAGGACCAGCGAGCGGACCAGGCAGCGCGGGTCGTTGGGCAGAACCGCCAGCGTCAGCGAGACGGCGTACGCGAGCCTGCGCGCCTCGCGCAGCGACTCGGGCGCGCTCTGGCCGGTCTGGCCGCGCCGCGCGGCAGCGAGCAGCTTGCGGACGTCGGACTCGCGCGCCATGCGACGACGCGTCCGCGCATAGGTGAGGAGCGTCTCGGCGAGCATCGGCGCTCGGCGGACGCCCCAGGCGAGTTTCGATGCGGTCATCGTCGAGCCCATCGCAGGGATCAGCCAGAGGTGATCACGAGCTGCTCGAGCGTGCGCGTGGCGCTACCCACGTAGCGGATCGTATGTGGGGGCTGCACAAGCTCGAAGTTGGGCATCAGCCGCAGTAGCGCGGTCATGGCGGCCTTGATCTCTGCTCGCGCGAGCCGTGCACCGAGACAATGGTGCGGCCCGCCGCCAAATGTGAGGTGGTCGCGCTTGTTTGGTCGCTCGAGATTCAGCCGGTCTGGGTCTTCGAACCGCGCGGGGTCACGGTTGGCGGCCCCGACCATCAGGTGCACGGGGGAGTTCGCTGGGATCTCCTGGCCCGCCACCGTCACCTCGCGCTTGGTCCTCCGACCGATGACGTGCGCGGGCGGATCGAGCCGCAACGCTTCCTCGATGAAGTCCGGCAACAGCTCGGGTCTGGACTTGATCTCGCCTCGCACGGAGCACTCCGCGACCCGAAGCACTGAACTAGCGAGCGCCGCGACCGTGGAGCTGGTCGCCCCCACCCACAGCAGCGTGATCAGACCGAGCGCGATGTCGTGCTCGTACCCGTGCTCTCCGACGAGCAGTGGGTACAGCGGGACGCGGTCGACGAGCGGCTCGATCACGCGCCGAGCGGCCGCGATCTGCACGCCGGTCGGCTGTGGCGGGCCGTCGAGGGCTGCCCGCAGCCGCGAGAGCAAGTCGTCGTCGAGCTGCAGCACCCGTCCCGCCACAAGCGCGCTCAGTGGCGTCGAGAATTCACGCACCACGTCGAACTCGGGCTTGCCGACGAACGAAGAGAGCAGTCGATCGGCCGCCTGTTCTGCGTAACGAGCCGTGCTCTGAACGGCCTCCGCCGAGAACAGGCGCGCCAAGTAGCCGTCGCGCCTCGACGTGGGGATGGCCATCTGCCCCGATCAGTGCGGGTTCGGTCTCCGCCATATCGCGGTTGGAGTAGTCGCCGGGACTCGACAGCACCGTACGCACCGCGTCATAGCCGACCATGAGCCAGCACCGCTGCCGTACGAGGTAGTGCACGGGCGCGGCGTCGCGAAGGCGCTTCGACGTAGGGCCCGGGATCTCGTACGAAATCGGGATCGTCGAAAACAAGCCGGCTGGCCAGAGCTCTGGGCATTCTCGTGGGCGTTGGCTCGCAGCCGTCGGCGTCGCTTGCTTTCGCCGGGTCGTCCGCTCAGCTGGGCCTTCGCGCGCCGCCAGGTCGCGAGCTCAGGCTCATCGGCCTGCATCGAGTCGATGAGACGCACGGGCACTCCCATCGCGCCTGCCGTCTGCCGGATCGTCGCGCTCATCAGGGCCCGGGAGCCGACGTTCACGATCACCCGGTACCCGTCACGGAGGGCCGCGGCCAGCGACGATCCGTAGTAGAACGGGCTACGGAGTCCCCAGTACCAGTGCATCGCTCCGAGGGTCGCGTCCGCGGCGAGACGACCGCCGACGGAGGACGAGTAACACGGCAGGCCGGCCGGCCTAGGCGCGATGCTCCGAAGATCATCGAGGACCTCCTGTCGGTCGAATCGCTTCAGCATCGTGTGGTAGGTCCAGTCGGTCTCGGCGGTGTGTACGACCCGGACGTAGCGCGCGAGGAATTCCCGGTTTGATCTTGCGTGCTTCGTAGCCCCGATCAACGCCGCCAGCCCCGTCCCGGGCTCCCCGAGAAACTCAAGCGGCGCCGGAGCCGCCTGGGCCAGCCTCTTGGCCCTATCCACGTCGGTCGATACGACGACGATCTCGGCCCTGTTGGGACGCTCGCGACACTCTGCGCGCGATCGAACAGGCGACCGCCATCGTGTCCTCGCGGGACAGGGCGCCGGCGGCGTAGGCCGCCGTAACGCCCCCGAGGCTCAACCCCAGGACCCCGTCCGCCGAGACTCCCGAATCCTGCCAGAGGTCCCAGAGCGCGATCTGCATGATCGCGAGCAGCACGGTCTTGTTCCGCCACGCGATCTGAAAATCGGGAGACGGGTCCGGGGCGACATCACCCCTGATCGCACAAACCGCCCGGAATCCGAGCCGGCTCTCGGCTACCTGGCTGCAGGCGTCAACGCTGGCTCTAAACCGGGCCTCAGCGGCGTGAGCTGCCTGCCCATACCGTCCCGAGCGCCCGTGCCACCGGGAAACGAGAACAACAGCGGCGATTTCTTCTCCGCGGCGCGTTCGCGAAGGGCCGACCGTAGTCCCCGCGCGCGTTGCAGCGCCGGAGGCGGCAGCGCACGGCGGGCCGCCGCGCCGGGAAGTGTGCGAAGGCTGCTCGGGTTGGGCGATGTGCGACGTTCCATCGTACGATTAGGTCGTGCGGCTACGGCATGAAGGGCTGATGTGGCGGCGAGCGGGCGATGAGGTGATCGTGCTCGACCTCGAGACGTCGCAGTACCTGGCAGCCAACGAGACGGCCGCCGCGGTGTGGGAGACCCTCGCCGGGGGTGCGACTCGCGACGAGCTCGTGACGATGCTGTGCGCACGCTTCGAGGTCGAGCACCCCGTAGCCGTGGCTGACATCGACCGTCTGCTCGAGTCGATGCAGTCCGCGGGGATGATCGAGCCAGCTGGCCCAGAGGAGCGATGAGCTCGGCCAGCGGCGTGCAGGGGGCGATGCAGTTCGCGGGAATCGCACGTTCCGATCCGGCGCTCCGCGCGCGTCTGGAGCGGTTGGAGCCGGGGACCGGACTCCGGCCGGTCTTGAGGATTGCCTCGGAGCTGGGGTACCGGTTCACGGAGGACGATCTCCGCCAGGCCCACAGGCACGACTGGGCGCTCCGCCGGGTGCATTACGTCGGCGTCGATCGGCCGGTGGACAGAGCCGCCAGCACGGTTGCGGTCGTGAACGCGCCGTTGTCATCTACGTAGCTAAGGGTCAGCTCGGGGACCTCTTGGGGATCCCTAGCCGAGGGGGCGGGGACACGTAGCCGAGCTGAGGACTCCCAGGAGCCGTCCTCCAGCTGGTGGGCGAGCAGCCAGCGCTCGGCTCTCTCCGCGGCGGCGTCCCATCGAGCTCGGTTCGGACGGTGAACCGCCGACCCGGATCGCGTGCAGGGCAAGCGCGGTGGCGAACGGAGAGGGCCCTCCATGTGCCGCCGAACGCACGGCGCCGTCTGGTCCGATCCGATCACTGCACCACGCCACCGCGGCCGTGACCGGTCCGGCGCAGGCGACGGAATTGGCCAGTGCCTCCACCGCGCGGGCGGTGGCGTATTCATCATCGTTCCACCAGTGACCGGTCCAGGATCCGCTGAGCGTCTGAGCCGCAAGCAGATATGACGTCGTTGCGGGGGCCATATCCAGCACCGCGGCCGCTGCCGTGACGCATGTGTGAGGGGCACACCAGCCGGCGTAGCTGCCGTCCATATGCAGGAACCGGGCAAGGGGGGCGGCCGCCTCGCTGGGATAGGTCGAGACACCCCCATCCGGACCTGTCAGCCGCTCGATCATGCGTCGCCCGGCGGCCAGTGGCGCTTCGTCGGGCGCCCCCAGCAACCGTGCAAGCCTCAGCACCCAGGTGGTGGTGTCGGCGTCGGCCGGTAACAGCGCGTGATATCCCCACCCCCCGGAGTCGTGGCGTCGAGCGAGCAGCAGCGAGAGCGCGGCGCGGGCGGCATCGCGTGCCTCGTGTGCCGCGATGCCCGCAAGCGCGGCCGCGACAAAAGCGGTCACCCATTCGTCGCTCGCGTAGCCGGTGACCCGACGATCGGTATCGGCGGGCCGGGCGCGATCGAAGAAGTCCCGCCACCAGCCGGCCTGATTTCGCATCTCCAGCAGTCGGGCGGTCGCGGCGGCGATCGCGACTTCGGCCGTCTTGGCCGGGCGAACGTGCCGGCACCGGACGGGCTCTGAACTCCCATGGTGGGCCGGCACCCACAGGTGGCCGTAGCCGAAGTAGCCCTTGGCGACGAGCGGCGCGTCGGGCGTGCAGGTCACCTTGACGTGGCTGAGACGTCGCTCGATCACACCGAGCACGTCCGGTCCTCGTGACAGCGATTGCACAATTAGGTCCTCCGGCCAGCGGACGGAGTCATCCGTGGGGGTGGTGCACCCTGGCCAGCGCAGGAGGGCTTCGGCCTTCTCCGGGGCACACAGCCCCAGACCGGTCAGCCGGTCAAGCAGCGGTCGCCACCGAGGGTCGACGCCCTCACGTTGGGCGAAGAAGCACTCGAGCCCGGCTACGGGGGTCAGCTCGCCGGCGAAGTCGAGGCAGAGGACCAACGAGTCGCCATGGTCGAGCAGCATCTGTGCCACGGCCCCTACCTGAGAGGCGTCGCCTTCCCACTCGATCCGCTCCAGAAATCCACGGAGGTCGTGCAGCGGAAGGTCGTTGATGTGGATGCGTGATCGCAGCTGCCGGAGCGGCGACATCGTGCCGCGAGCGGCCGAGCATCGTCCCGACGTGGCTGACCCACGCCACGCCCTGCCCGGCCCGCTGGAGGCGATCGACGACGCGAGCCAGCGGTGTCGCCTCCTCCGGGCCGAGAAGCGTGTCCAGCACCCGATCCATCCCCGCGGGCGCCTGATCTCTGCGTGCCGGATCAAGGACTGCAAAGGCCGACGGCCTCGAGGCCACGCTGTCGGGATCGCCGCTGGCCACCAAGTCGAACTCGAGCCACAGATGCGACACGGTCTCGTTGACGAGGTCCCCGGGCGTCTCCCAGCGCCGCGCGAGACGGCTGACGCACTGCCAGGCGGCTGCTTGCACTTCCCGCTGGTCCAGAAAGGTTGTCAGCCGCGCGGGCTCGCCGTCGCCTCGAGGGATGCCCTGCTGGAAGTCGACCTGTTGGTCCCCGGCGCGGAGCCTGCACTCGAACCCGGCCCGATGGATCGGCGGCAGCACCTTGGCGACCTCCATGACCGCGCTGACGGCGTGGTGGAAACCAGCTCGGGTGCGAGCGACGGCGCAACGACCTCCAGCGAGTCCGCCAGCCCACTCACGTTCGGATCACCCCAGTTGTTGCGCCCGAGCCTCGATCAGGAGGGCCGTATGCGTGGATGTAATCCAGTCCGGCCGGCCGGATCAACTCGACAAGTGGGACCGTCTCCGCGAGCCGACCGAGCCGCTTGAAGTCGCGGGCGTGCGAACTCCGGTCGAGGACATCGGCCATGTGACGGTTGGTCATCAGTCGGGGAAGCGCCTCAGCGGCTCCTAGCGAGTCCAGCCTGGGCTCGACGCTCGCGCCTTCCCTGGGCGAAAGGAGGAACACCGCATCGAGCGCGTGGTCGACCGCGCCCGCTCCGTTTGATGAGGCGGCCCGGAGGTAGCGCTTCTCGGGAATGTCGAGCTGATGTGCCCAGACCGGTTCGAGCGTCGCCAGCGGGCCAACCAGCGACCGGGCTGCATCGGGTCGTAGGCGCACACGTGGGGCGCCGACAGAAACCGAGAATCGATTGCCGCGCTCTTGCACCACCGCGACGTCATCGGATAGCAACTCCGCACCGCGCTGGAGCAGCGCCAGCGCCGTCGTCGATTTCCCCGCGCCGGCGGGGCCGACCAGAGCGAGCACCCGCTGCCCAACCTCGACCACGGCCGCGTGCAGGCAAGTCAGCCGGCGTTGGGCGAGCAAGCACGAGAACACCTGCCCCAGCAACAGCTCGGCGACATCGTCGAGGAGCACGTTCCCGCTGCGGGCTACCCGCACGTCGCTCCCGTCTTCATCGATGACGAACTCAGCCCAGTGGTCGGCGTGGGCGTAGAGCAGGCGCACGCACGTCCCGTGCTCCGTCCGCCAACGCCATGTGGTCGGCGAAGGACCGAGCTGCTCGGACGACAAGTCCGGACCTGCGTTCTGTCCGGATCTAGGACGGCGATCGAGACATCGGCCAGCGCCGGCGCCGCGGCGGCAGCCTAGGAAGTGCTTGGTTGCAGCTGACAGTGAGGCCGTAGTGGCGGTAGTGCCACTCCGTCAAGAAGGGCCGCTGCTGCCGTAGGGGCCGTCAGTGCCTTGAGCTTCGAAATCAAACGTCGTCAGCTCTGACATCGGACCGAGATGCTCGATCTTCGGCGGGCTGTATGGCCGCCGATCGGCCTGATCATCTGGACGGGACCTGCGCCCTGCCTGTGGATCTGCCAACGCTGCCCTCCTCGGATTCGATTGCCCTCAAGCTCAGTCCCGAGGCGCCTGGGGGACCGCGGACGCGCGCGGCAATATACCACCCGCCACGCCCGTAAAAGCAAGGGATTGTGCGCTCGCGCGGAACGCCGCGTCAGCGGGCTGGGGCGCCCACGACGTGACAGTGACTCGGCAATGGCGGCTGGTACTTCCGGGCCGGTCAGGAAGCCTCGTGACTTCCGTACGCGCTGTCACCAGCGCCCGGCGCGGGTGACTGGCTCGTCAGCTCGGACATCACGCCGAGATGCTCGATCTGCGGTGGCGAGTAGGGACGGCGCTCTGCTTGATCACGAGAGACCGACTCTTCCTGTGCGCGCAAATCTCTCATTGCTCCCCTTCTGAGCGAGATCCGACATGACCCGGATCCCTCGTGAACCCGATTTCGCGACCACTGGCCGCCGCCAATGCGCCCGCCAGTGTACTAGCCCCAACGCCTGCAAGAGCAAGTGATCATGCGGGTGATTCACCGCCGCGTCCGGAGCCGTCAGAGTCCCGATCAAGGCTTTTACGATCGAAGAACCGCTCGCTCTCCGGCACCGTGTACACAAGCTCCGCCAGCCGCTCGAGTGCAGCAGGGGTGATGCTCGCTCGGCTCGCGCGTACGAGGAGCGTCTTCGGACGCGCGAGGACCGCTTCTGGCAAGAGGTCGCGCGTGGCTTCACGCAGGATCCGCTTGCGCATCAGCCAAGGCTCGGGTGGAAGCCGAGCCGCGAACTCGAGCAGACGCAAGTCGCCCAAGGGGTGGCGAACCGCGAGCGGCACTCGGCTGAACGAAGGGCTGGTCCATATGTAGAGCGCACTCCAGCCGGGGTCTCGGCCGATGGACCTCACGTCGAGCTCGCTCGCCCGCGCTACTGTCGCTCGGCGCATCCGGTCTGCCGCTGCCGTCCGGGCTGCGAAGTCTGGTGCGAGCCACGGTGGAGCGGTCTCGCCGCCTTTGCGCGACGCTCGAAGTACCACGCTCGCGCTCCGCTTGAGGTGCGGGTGCGGACGCGCACGAAACAGCCGCACGTTGTCGACGAACGCCTGGATGAGCCGCCATGGATGACCACGCGCCAGCCACTCCATCCAGTACCACGGCACGAACGTCAACAGCCCATCTCCCGGAAGGCCGGTCAGGAGCACACGGGCGTGGCCGGTGCATCGCGTGAACGACACGTATTCCATCGGCGTCCACCGATATGGGATCGGCTCCGGGAAGGGCATCGGCGGTGCGAGATGCGCGAACGGATCAAGCGGTTCGAACAGCGACTCGTCCTCGATCTCGAGCTCGACCCCTAGGAACCGCGCGACGAGCTCGGCGTACTTTGCCTTCTTCATCGCCGGTATCTGCGCCCAGCGTCATCGTCGTGCCACGGATCGCACTTGCAGGGAGATCCCGCCCCGCGACGACCCGCCGGGCGAACGCCGCCACGCTGGTTGAGTCCATCCCGCCGCTGATCTGTACCGAAACGCGATCGTCGGTCATCCGGTCGGCCACCGCGGCCTCCAGCAACTCGCGAAACCGGTTCACGTACTCCTCCGCGGTCTTGAAGCGCACGAGCGGCGGCCAGTCGTCCTGTAGCCAATAGCGGCGCAGGCGCATGTCACCATCGACCCAGCTCGCTGTGTGGGCGGGCGGCAGCCGGCGGATCGACCGAAACGTGGTGGGGGCGAAATCTCCGCGACCCATCACGAGGAAGTCGGCGATCGCCTCCTCGTCGAGCTCATCCGGTACGGCGGGGTGCAGCAGCAGCGCGTCGAGCGCGGTCGCGACCAGCAGCTCTTCTCCGGCTCGCGCGTAGTGAAGGGGAATCACGCCAATCTGGTCCCGTCCACACAGCAGCCGCGCCCGCGCCCGTCCCACAGCGCGAATGCGAAGTCGCCCGCGACACGGTCCAAGAACGCTTCTCCCCACGCGTAATACGCAGCGAGCAGCAGCTCGGGGTCGCTGTCGCCGGAGTCGGCCGCCTGACCGTAGGCGCGCAGGCTGGAGACAAGCTCCGAACGGGCGTCGAGACGCACATCTGCCGCCAGCCAGACGCGATGGTCGCGCGTCAGGGGCTGCCCCACGCCGTCCCGACCGGTGCGTAGCAGGGCGTGACCGAGTCCCCAGCCGCTCTCCAAACGCGACCGCCTGCTCGTCCGGTCCAGCGCTTGCGGCGTAAGCGGTGGCTTCGACGACCCATCTGCGCGTCTGCTCCGACAGCTCGCGAGGGGCGGCCGCGGCGACGATCGCGCTCATCGGGGGGCGGATTCCAGCAGGCCGCTATCCGTCAGGCGGCCGATGAACGCGGCGAGGTCGCGCGAGAGGACGACCTCGTCCACGTCGTAGATGGCCTGCAAGCACTCGAGGGCAGCGGCTACATCGTCTGACTCCATCAGCAGCATCCACATCCGGCTGCCGGAGTCGTTGAGCGAGTGGTACTCGTTCGAGCGCAGATCGAGCAGGATGACCCGGTCCTCGACCTGCTGCCACAGGACGTCCTCGGGGACTGTCACGGTGGCCTGGAGGTTCAGAGCGCCGTCGCGCGTCATCTCGTGACTTGGCGCGCCGCGCCGCGCGCCTGGCGCCAGTTCGCGAATAGGAGCGGGCTGGTAAGCGCCAGCCGCGCGAGGCGGGTGCCGTACGCGAACATCAGTCCCCCCGTCCGCGACGGGCCAACGGGTACCAGATTCGCATTCGATCCGCAGGGGGAATCAGTTCTGCGCCCAGTAGCCGAGCAAGCCCCGTGAGCGAACGAGGGCCGGCGTACCGGAGCATCCTGACACTGCGATCGGTTGCCGATTGCGCATACAGGATCAGTTCGGGATCGTCGGGTGAGGCCAGGCCTAGCGCGTCGGCGACGGCCGCACCATCGCTCAGCAGACGAAGGCCGCTCGAAAATGCGGCCCACGCGCCGAGTTCGTCAGCCAGGTCCGCGGCCCGCTGCCACTCGTCAAGCGGAACTGCTGAAAGCGCGCGCCTGAGGTCCTCGATCGCCCACTCGCCGTCGTCGCGGTGGAAGGCGACGTGCAACGCGAGCAACGCGCAACGGACAGGTACCGACGGAACGTCGATCTGCATCCCACCTACCTCGATCTGTTCCCTATCGGCACTCAGCAGCGCCCAGCAGCTTTCGGCGGGCGCATGCACGAAGTGAAAGGAGCGATGTAGCTCGACCGGCGTGCCGGTTCGGTCCGTGGGCATGAATCGCAGTTCCGGCACGGGTTTCGCGGGGAGGCGCTGCCCGCGCTCGAGTCTCATGCCGAGCGCTAACACCGTCTCGCAGGCGAGGTCGAACTGCATCGGCCCAACCAGCACGTCGACGTCTCGACTCGCGCGGCGGTCCCCGTCTCCGTACAGCCACAGCTCGTGCCCGATTCCCTTCAGAAGGATGCAGTCGACTCCCGCGCCGCGGAGGGCCTTGACGGCGCGGACGGTCTGGGCCTGGACGGCTAGATGCCCCAGCGCCAACTCGCGGCTGGCGTCACTCACGCCGGGAAGGTAACCGACAGTCCGGTTGGGTGGTCCCCAAGTGCCGCTCGATGCCTTACAGTCGCCTCGCGATGGGCGCAGCGCGGGTGATCGAGCACTTCCGCCGGCCACTGGCGCGCCGCGGTATCGCACTCGACCGAACGGTGGTTGCCAGGGTGCTCTCTTACCTGCGCCCCTACCGGAGACGGTTGGTCCTGGTGCTCGCCTGCTCTGCTGTCTCGAGCCTCATGGCGGTGGTCCCGGCGATCGTGCTGCGCGACTTCATCGACTACCTCGGGAAGCCGCACCGGTCGTTCACCCACGTGCTCGGGCTGTTTGGGATCGCGCTGGCCGTGATGATCGTCTCGGCGGCATTGAGCCTGCTCCAGACCTACCTGGCGCAGACGATGGGGCACAACGCGCTCGCGGACTTGCGCACCAAGCTGTTCGACCACCTGCTCGGCCAGTCGGTCGCCTACTACACCCGCATCCGCTCCGGCGAGCTGCTCTCGAGGCTGATGACCGATATCGCCGGGCTCGAAGCGATCCTAGGAACGACGCTGCCGTCGGTGATCGCAAACGCGCTGCTGTCGGTCGTGCTCCTGGTGGTGATGGTGGTATTCGATTGGCAGCTCACGCTGGCGGCGCTGATACTGCTGCCGGTCGTCCTGCTGGGCGCACGCGGGCACTGCCCGGCGCACAGTGCGCACTCGCCGGCGCGTTCAAGAGCAGTTCGCCACGATGAGCGGCTACCTCCACGAGACGCTCGGTATCGGCGGGATCATGCTCGTCAAGGCGTTCGGGCGCTACCCGCTCGAGCGCCGACAGTTTGCAGAGATCAACGAGGAGCTCCGCCGCCGTCAGATCACAGCCGATTTCACCGGCCGCACCTACGTGGCTCGGTTGTCCACGCTTCAAGTCCTGGGTCCGATCCTGTTCCTGCTGTTCGGGACGTACCTCGTCGTGCACGGCAAAACGACGCTCGGGACGCTGCTGAGCTTCTCGACGCTGCTGCTGATGCGGCTGGTCGGGGCGCTGAATTCCGGGGCCCAGGGGATGCTCACGCTGCTCGGGTCGCTCGCCAACTGGCGCCGGGTGTTCGAGGTGCTCGATGAGCCGCAGGCGGTGCGAGAGCACACGGACGCCGCGGACGCTCTCCGAGGCGCGAGGCGAGCTGCGGTTCGAGGCGGTCACCTTCTCGTACCCCGGCCGGGATAGGCGGGCACTCGACGCCGTTAGCTTCACCGCTCAGCCCGGCCAGCTCGTGGCACTGGTGGGGCCGAGCGGCGCCGGCAAGACCACGATCGCGAACCTGGCGCTGCGCTTCCACGATCCTGGCATCGGTCGAGTCCTGATCGACGACCACGACATCCGGGAGCTGACATTCGAGACGCTCAGCAGGCTGACCGGCGTCGTCTTCCAGGACACGTTCCTGTTCAACGCCACCCTGCGTCACAACCTGCTCTACGCCCGGGAGCACGCCGACGAGGCCGACCTCGACGAAGTAATCCACCGAGCGAACCTCGAGCCACTCGTCGCGAACCTTCCGGACGGCTACGACACCGTTATCGGCGAGCGCGGTTATCGCCTCAGCGGCGGAGAGAAGCAGCGCCTGGCGATCGCCCGGGTGATGTTGCGCGACCCTCGGATACTGCTGCTCGACGAGGCCACCTCGCACCTTGACACCGTTTCGGAGCAGCTTGTGCACGCCGCCGTCGCCGAGTTGTTCACGGGCCGAACGACCGTCGTCATCGCACACCGGCTCTCGACCGTGATCGCAGCCGATGAGATCGTTGTCCTCGACAGCGGCCGAATAGTGGAGCAGGGCACGCACGCACAGCTGACGGCCAAGGGAGGCCTGTACAGCCGGCTGTACGAGACCCAGCTCCGCTACGCGGCTTAGGGGAAACAGCACCGGTTCACCGTTCCGCCCGAGCGCTTAGCCCCAACGTTTCCGCGGAAATCCAGCTTCAGACGTTTCCGCGGAAATCCCGCAACTGTCTGGTTGCGTTGCCGCGCGATCGACGGCGTTTCGCACGGGTCGGCGGCGTTTCCGGTTGGGCGGCCGCGTTTCCACGCATCCGGCGGCCGCGTTTCCACGCACTCGGCCGCGCTTCGGTTCCGTCCGGAGCGTTTCCTACGCTATCGAACATGTGTTCTGAAGCCCTCGTCGATCGTCCAGAGCGCGTCGATCCTGCGGAGCGCCCAACCCTTAGGCTGCGGGAGCTCGAGCGGGAGATCCGCGAGCTGGCGGCGCACATCGCCGCCGCGACATGCCGGTGGCTGTGCCTGATTGCCGAGTTCGACGAGCGCCGGGGGTGGGCGGTTGACGGGATCGTCAGCTGCGCGCATTGGTTGTCCTGGCGCTGCTCGATCGGGCTCGGGACGGCGCGCGAGCACGTGCGCGTGGCCCGCGCGCTGCACAACCTGCCGCTCGTGCGCGAGGCGTTCTCACGCGGGGAGCTCTCGTATTGCAAGGTGCGAGCGCTCACGAGGATCGCGACGCCCCAGACCGAGCGGCAGCTCCTGGAGCTCGCGCGACATGCGACCGGCGCGCAACTCGAAAAGGTCGTGCGCGGCTACCGGCGGGCACAGAGGGCGACCTTGGACCGCGCGACGGCGGCACACGAACGCCGGTACGTGAGCTGGGATTGGGATGAAGATGGGTCCCTTCGGTTCGAGGGCCGGCTCTCGGCCGACGACGGCGCGCTTTTCTTGCAGGCCCTCGAAGCAGCCGAGGGCCCGGCGCTGATGGGAGCAGGCGCCACGGAGATCTCGGCGGAGACGCCCGTCCGCGGCACCCCGTTTCAGCGCCGCGCCGACGCGCTCGCCACGCTTGCCCGCACCGCGCTCGCGGCCGGCACACGCGAGCGCCAGGGCGGCGACCCCGTCGAGGTGGTCGTGCATGTAGACGCCCACACGCTCATATCGGATGAGATAACCGACCGTTCCGAGCTCGACCGTGGCCCTGCCCTCGCGCCCGAGACTGCGCGCCGGCTGGGCTGTGACGCGGCGCTCACCCGCATCATCGAAAAAGACGGCACGCCGCTGACCATCTCAAGACGCGCCAGAACTATCCCGCCGGCGCTACGTCGGGCACTCCGGGCCCGCGACCACGGCTGCCAGTTCCCTGGCTGCACCAACAGCCGCTACCTGCACGCCCACCACATCCACCACTGGGCACGCGGAGGTCCGACGATCCTCAGCAACCTCATCCAACTGTGCAGCTATCACCATCGACTCGTGCACGAAGGCGGCTTCCGAGTCGAGCGCGCCGGACGACGAAAAATCCGCTTCCGCCGACCCGACGGACGCGAAATCCCGTCCGCCGGACCGGTCAAGCGGGCCACCGGGCCTGGCCTGCGCCACCAGCACCGCAACCACGGCCTCAGCATCGACCAGCGCACCTGCACCCCGCGCTCCGCGGGAGACAAGCTCGACTACGACATCGCGGTAGAGGGCCTGCTCCGCGTAGCCCCACCGCCCTAGAGCCGGGTCGGTTCTGGTCTCAGCGATCCTTCAGGAACGACGGGATGTCGATCTCGTCATCGCGGATCTCGAGCGAGGAACGCTGACGGTCGTCCATCGAGACCTCGCGATCCCGGCGCTGGGTCCGCGCCTGCGGGCGAGTCGGGGTGGTGCGCACCCGGTCGTGCTCGAAACCGGTGGCGATCACCGTGACCCTGACCTCGTCGCCGAGCGAGTCGTCGATCACGGCGCCGAAGATGATGTTCGAGTTCGCGTCCGCGGCGCTCTGAACGATTTCGGCCGCCTCGTTGACCTCGAACAGGCCGAGGTCGTGGCCGCCGGTGATGTTCAGAAGGATCCCCATGGCTCCCTCCACCGACTCCTCCAGCAGTGGCGAGGAGATCGCGATCTTCGCGGCCTCCGCCGCTCGGTTTTCGCCAGCCGCCGTTCCGATTCCCATGAGGGCGGTGCCGGCGTCGCGCATGATCGTCCTCACATCCGCGAAGTCCAGGTTGATCAGGCCTGGGATCGTGATCAGGTCAGTGATGCCCTGCACCCCCTGTCGAAGTACGTTGTCGGCCTCCCGGAAGGCGTCGAGGATCGTCGTCCGTCGCTCGACGATCGAGAGCAGCTTCTCGTTCGGGATCACGATCAGGGTGTCGACGTGCTCCCGTAGCTCCTGGATGCCCGTCTGGGCCTGACGCGCTCGTTGCGTCCCCTCGAAAACGAACGGCCGCGTGACCACTCCCACCGTGAGCGCCCCGATCTCGTTCTTGGCGATGTCAGCGATCACGGGTGCGGCGCCGGTGCCGGTGCCGCCCCCCTCCCCGGCCGTCACGAACACCATGTCGGCGCCCTTCAGCGCCTCCTTGATGTCATCCCGCGACTCGGCCGCCGCACCCCGTCCCACGTCCGGATTGGCCCCGGCCCCGAGTCCATGCGTCAGCTCATGGCCAATGTTCAGCTTGATGTCGGCGTCGGCCATGGCCAGCGCCTGCGCGTCCGTGTTGGCGGCGATGAACTCCACCCCGCGCAGCCCGGCGTCGACCATCCGGTTGACCGCGTTCGTGCCGCCGCCACCGACGCCGACGACCTTGATGACTGCCAGGTAACTACCGCTTTCCATGAGTTCCGTCCAACCCTCGAGTTAGCGTTAAGTCTCTTTGATCCGGGTTTGCCGTATTAGCGAAGTTTCGCACGGTACGCCTGGGACTGCGGCAAGTCAATGGGCCCGAGCGCCGGCGCAACGTTCGTTGCAGATCGCCTAATTCTCGATCAGGACCACAGGGTTGCTATCGGAGAGGGGTCAACCTTTGGTTGAGGGTTAGCCTCCTCCTGGTGTCGAGGGACTGGCCGCTGAGGCGGGCGATGCTGGAGTTGACGCGGACGACGCTGGAGTTGAGGCGGACGACGCTGGCGCTGACGCGGACGACGCCGGAGCTGAGGCGGACGATGCTGGAGCTGAGATCGGCGATCCTTGGGCGGCGGCAGGGGATCCCGCGTCCGAAGTCGAGGGCCCGGAGGTCGCCGACGAGGGCGACGCTCGCCGACCGCGGGCGACCCCGTGGCTCCAGACGACCCCGCGGCGGGCCGCTCAGGGTCGACGACGTCGATGTACGAGGCGCCGACCGAGCCCGCGTCAGCGAGCACGCTGGTGACCGCGGTCCACTTCAGGCCAAGCAGCGTCGCGTCGCCGAAGTAGAGGTTGGGGCCGTGGCGGAGGTCCACCACGATGCCGTGCGCGGGGTTCTGCGTCACGGCGCCGACATGCGCCAGCAACTGGTAGGGCGCGGCCCCCAGCACGGAAACCGCCGCCAGCGCAGCGCGGTCCTTTAGCCGCGACCCGGCGGGAAGTGCTCGAACCGAGACCTCAGGCAAGGAGGGCGACGGGCGGACGTCGCGAAGCAGCGTTCCATCGCCCGCGACTGCGATCCGGTGAGAGCCCGCCGTGATGGCCGCCACCGGGATCTGCTCGACCACTCTGACCCTCAAGCCGTGGGGAAACTGCGTCGAGATCTGCAAGTCCTTCACCACGGGGAACGGCGACACCGCCCGATGGAGCTTCGACGCGTCGACGTCGAGCGTGGTCATCTTGCGGGCCGTCGCGACAACTGCCGAGCGAATCTTCGACGCCTCCGGTCCCGCGGCGCCGACGACGGTCACGCGCTTCACAGCCACCAGCGAGGAGTCGCGCAACCAGAGCCAGCCGCCCACGAGGACGACCAGTGCGGCGGCGAGCGCCGCCACCACCCTCGGACGGAGCCGCGGGAACCGGCGAGAACTCCGCGGGATCCTCACCTCTATTCATTCGACCATTACCACGTGACCCCTACCGGGCGAGTGATCGTCCTAGGGCGTCGATATCGCCGGCTCCCATCAGCAGGCACAGGTCGCCGTCCCGCAGCCTGGCCTCCAGGAACGGCCCCGCCTCGTCGAAACCCGGCAGCCACGCCACCTGCCGCCCTTGAGCGGCGTCCGCGGCGGCGGCTGCGATCAGGCGGCCGTCCACGCCCGGGAACTCCTCCCCGCGCTCGCGCGCGGGGTACACGTCCAGGACCACGGCGACGTCCGCCGACGCCAGCGCGCGCCCAAAGTCGGTGGCCAGCGCCGCCGTCCGAGAGTAGAGGTGCGGCTGGAACACGGCCACGAGCCGGGTCGGCTGAAGCGTCCGGCCGGCGGCGATTGCCGCCTTGACCTCGGTCGGGTGATGGGCGTAGTCGTCGTACAGCGTCGCCCCGGACGGCGAGCAGCCGATTGGCTCGAACCTCCGGCGGGCTCCGGCGAAGTCGTGCAGGGCGGCCACAGCCGAAGCAGGTTCTGCGCCCGCCAGCACCGCCGCCTCGAGCGCCCCCGCGGCGTTGATGGCGTTGTGGGCGCCGGGTACGCGGAGCGAGACCTCGAGCCCCCTCCAGCGGAATAGAGACCCCCCTTCCAACAGCACCGGCTCGGGAGCGTCGTAGGGGACTGTGCCCGGCGGGCATAGGCGAAGGATCGCGGGACGATCCCACGCGACCGCCAGCCGCGCCCGGCCCATGAATTGGCGCAGCGTCTCCTCGAGCTCGAGCGTCGAGGCGTAGGTGGAGTGATGGTCGAGCTCGGCGCTGGTCAGGAGCGCGAGCTCCGGCTCGAGCTTTAGCAGCGAGCGGTCGGACTCGTCTGCCTCGACGACGATCCACTCCCCCGTCCCCCAGCCGGCGTTCAGGCCCGTGCTGCGCAGCTCGCCGCCGATCACGTACGCGGGGTCGAGCCCCGCGCCGGCGAGCGCCTGCACCAGCATGCCGGCGGTGGTGGTCTTGCCGTGCGTGCCGGTCACGGCCAGGCATCGCCGCAGCGCGGCGATCTGGGCCAGAAGGTCCGCCCGGTGCAGTTCCTGTCCGCCGGCCGCCACCCGTTCGGGGTTGTCTTCGGGCACGGCAGTCGAGTAGACGACCTCCGCGCCGGGCGGCACATTCTCCGCCGCGTGTCCGATGGCCGGCTGGAACCCATGCTCGCGCAGGAGCTCGGTGTAGGAGGACTCGGCTCGATCAGAGCCGGTGACCTGGGCACCGAGCGCCTGCGAGATCAGCGCCAGCCCGCTCATGCCGGCTCCGCCGACGCCGACGAAGTGAAGCCGGCGCGAGGACCAGTCGTCCCTGGCGGCGCCCGGGGGCGGTTGCGCGGGCGTCACGTGCCTCGGCGGGCCACCGCCAGCACCTCGGAGGCAATCGTCCGCGCCGCGTCGGGTCGCGCCAGGGAGGCCGAGGCCCGGGACATCGAGGCCAGACGGCCCGGATCCGCGAGCAGGCGCCCCACCTCCTGGGCGAGCCGAGCCGGAGTGAGCTCGGCATCGGGCACGACCACGGCCGCTCCCGCCTGCTCCATCCAGCGGGCGTTCTCCGTCTGGTGGTCGGCGGTCGCGTACGGGTACGGGATCAGCACCGCCGGGCGTCCGTGGGCCGCGATCTCGAAGATCGAGCCGCCGGCGCGGGCCACCACCAGGTCGCTGGCCAGCAGGGCCTCGCCGAAGTTCTCGATGTAGGCGCGGAGGTCGTAGTGCGGGCCAGGGGAGCGCAGGTCGGGCATGTCCCGATGGCCGGCGGCGTGCAGGACCCGGAACCGTGCGCCGGCGAAGGCATCGACGGCCGCATGGTTGATGGAACGTGCCCCCTGGGAACCGCCGAACACCACCACGCAGGTCTCGCCCGCCGGGATCCCAAACCGGGCCCGAGCCGCGTCCCGATCGGTGGCCGGGGCCGGGACGGGACGGCCGGTCAGCAGGTAGCGATCGCCGATGCGACCGTCGATGGGGAACGACAGGAACACACGGCGTGCCAAGGGAGCGAGAAACCGGTTGGCCAACCCCAGGTGGCTGTCTGCCTCCATCAGCACCAGCGGCACCCGCCTGACCGTCGCCGCCAAACCGAGCGGCGCCGCCACGTACCCGCCCGCGCCCACCGCCGCGTCCGCCCCGATCGCCCGGAGCAGCGCGCTCACGGCCAGCACGGCACGAGCGTCGGTCAGCGCGGCCCGAGCAGCGGCAACCGGTCGGCGGCGGGGAAGGGGAGCCACGTCCAGCCGGTGCAGCTCGTAGCCGGCGGCGGGGACGAGCTCGGCCTCGGCCCTCTCGCCCCCGACGAACATGACTTCTGCGCCGTCAGTTTTCAGCGCGTCGGCGACGGCCAGCGCCGGCACGACGTGCCCCGCGGTCCCGCCGGCGGCGATCACGATCCGCGGCGGCGTCACCCGGCGGCGCCTCGACCGCCCGCAGCCGTCTGGCGCCCGGCCGCGCGATTGCCAGGAGCAATCCGACGGCGGCGAGCAGCACGCACAGGTTTGTCGGGGCGTAGGAGACGAACGGCAAGCGGAACACCCGTCAGGGGCGCGATGCCGAGCACGACGAAGATATTGAGAATTCCCTGGCACAGGATCAGCGACGTGAGTCCGGTCGCGAGGAGCTTGGCATACCGGTCCGCCGCCCGGCGCGCGGCCCGCAGCCCCGCGTAGCCGATCATGCCGTACAGAACGACGACCAGGCCGATCCCCATCACGCCGAGCTCCTCGCCAACGACAGCCAGGATGAAGTCGGTCTGAGCCTCGGGCAGGTAGAAGACCTTCTGCACCGAGCGACCGAGGCCCACCCCGAACAGGCCCCCGGAGCCGAGCGCTATCTGCCCCTGGACGGCCTGAAATCCCGCCGTCGACTTCGAGGCCCAGGGGTGGAGGAAGGACGTCAGGCGGGCGCGCTGATAGGGCTGGGCGAGCACGAACAGGACCACGATTCCGGCCGCCACCACGCCGATCAGTGCCAGCTGGCGCGGCGGCACCCCGGCCGCGATCAGCAGCGCGGCGATCGTGAACACGATCACCAGCGTCGTTCCCATGTCGGGCTCGACCATGATCAGCAGGCAGCCCGGACCGGCGGCGATCGCGATCGGCGTGATCAGCGGGACCAGGCGGGCCCGGCGCCCGCGACCCCCGACCCGCTTGTGATTCGTGGCCAGGAAGTGCGCGACATAGAGGACCAGCGAGAGCTTGAGCAGCTCCGAGGGCTGAAACTGGACCGGCCCCGCCGCGAACCAGCGCCGGGCGCCATTGACATTGACGCCGAACCCCGGAGCCAGGACCAGTAGCAGCAGCGCCACCGACCCGATCAGCATCAGCTTGACCACGCGCGGGTTGAGCAGACTCAGGCCGCCACGCGCCAACACCTGCATCCCCACGAGGCCCAGGCCGGCGAATATGAGGTACCGGACGAACTCCCCTGCTCCCAGCCCGCTGCCGGCGATCACGCCCGACGGCGAGGAGGCGCTGTAGACCATTACCGCGCCGAACGCCAGCAGGCACAGCGTGGCGGTCACCAGGATCCGATGCTCGAGCGGGGGCGCCGCGCGGGGGGCGCGGGGTTTGGCCGGCTGGCGGCGCGCGAAAGAGCGTCCTCCCGTGGTCGGTCGACCGTCAGGGGCGGCCGCCGCACTCGCCATCAGGCGCCCTCCACCAGGGAACGAAAGTGCTCGCCCCGGGCCTCGAAGTCCGGGTACTGGTCATAGCTGGCGCAGGCCGGGGAGAACAGCACGATCTCCCCCGTCTGCGCGGCCGCGCACGCGGCGGAGACCGCCTGCTCGAGGTCGTGCATGACTTCAAGCGGCACGCCGGTGTCCTTCAGCGCCTCTGCCAGCTCCCCTGCTGCCTCGCCGATCAGATATACGGCACGGCACCGCTCGGCGACCAGCGTGGAGAGCGGAGAGAAGTCCTGCCGCTTCCCGCGCCCGCCAGCGATCAGGTGGATCCCGGCCTGGTATGCCCGCAGCCCGACCACCGTCGAGGCTACGTTGGTCGCTTTGGAGTCGTTGACGTAGGAGACGCCGCCCCGGACCACCACCAGCTCCAGCCGGTGGGCGACGCCGTTGAAGGTCCGCAGGCCGGCCGCGACAGCGTCGGGATCGAGCCCCCGCGCCAGACACACGGCGGCGGCGGCCATGGCGTTCTGCCGGTTGTGCTCTCCGGGCAGCGAGATCTCGTCGAGCTTCAGCAGCGGCTCGAGCGCGGGCGGGAGCTCCCCCCCGAACTTCACTCGGCGCCCCGTGCCCGGAAGCTCGTCGATCCCGAGGTCGACGGGCACCACCGCGACGTCCTGGCGATCCTGATTTGAGAACACCTTCAGCTTGGCCGCCACGTAGTGCTCGTAGCTGGCGTGACGATCGAGGTGGTCGGGGGCGAGGTTCAGCAGGACGGCAGCCTCGGGTGAGAAATCCTCCGTGTCCTCGAGCTGAAAGGAGGAGGCCTCGCATACCACCGTGTGGCGGGGTTCGAGGCTGCCGACCAGCGAGCTGGCGGCGGTCCCGACATTGCCTGCCACGGCGACCGGTGCACCGGCCTGGCGATGGATGTGGCCGATCCACTCGGTGGTGGTCGTCTTGCCGTTGGTGCCGGTCACGGCGATGAACTCGTTCGGCAACAGCCTCCAAGCGAGCTCGAGCTCCCCCAGGACGGCAAAGCCACGCTCACGCGCCGCTCGAATCGCTGGCGCATTTCCCGGAACGCCCGGGCTCTTGATGAGCGTCCGGGCGCGGGCGGCAAGGACGTCGCCTGACGCATCCAGGTGGACTTCGACGCCCGCCTGGGAAAGCCTCCCGGCCGCCTGCCTGAGCCGTGGTTCCTCGGGCGCGCCCGCATCGCATCCGATCACCTCCTCTCCGCGGGCGCGCAGCGCGAGCGCCGCGGAGGCGCCCGAGCGGGCCAGGCCTACAACCAGGTAGGGACCGCCGGGCAGCGGCGGGCGACGCTTCACTTGATGCTCAGCTGGTACACCGTGAAGCCGATCGCCGCGAACGCCGCCGCCACTATCCAGAAGCGCAGGATGATCTTCGTCTCCGACCAGCCCTGGAGCTCGAAGTGGTGATGGATCGGGGTCATCAGAAATACGCGCTTGCGGAACATCTGAAACGACACGACCTGGATCATCACCGACAGGACCTCGAGCACGAACACCCCAGCCAGTAGGAGCAGGATCACCTCGGTCTGGGTCATCACCGCCAGCCCGGCGATGGCCCCGCCCAGTGCCAGCGAGCCCGTGTCACCCATGAAGATGCTGGCCGGAAAGCTGTTGAACCACAGAAAGCCGATGCACGCGCCCACCAGGCACCCCGACAGCAGCGTCAGGTTGCTGTCGCCGCTGGTGATGAACGTGATCCCGATGTAGGCCAGCAGGACGATCGCGGCACAGCCGGCCGCCAGCCCGTCGAGCCCGTCGGCGAAGTTGACGGCGGTAGTCGTGCCGGCGACGACGAAGTAGATGAACACGAGGTACGCCGGACCGAGGTCGATGTTCACGTCCACGAACCGGAACCGAACGGCCTGCGGGAGGTGAAGCTTCTGGGTTGCCACCCACCAGAGCCAAACGGAGATCGCCACCGTGACCACGAGCTTGGTCCGGGCCCGCAGACCGAGCGAGCGCCGCTTGACGACCTTTGTGTAGTCATCGACGAATCCAAGCAACGCGCAGCCCACGATTACGCCGAAGACGGCCATCGATGGCCAGTCCCGCCTTGAGAGGACGAGGAACGGGATCGTGATCGCGGCGAGGATGAGGATCCCCCCCATGGTCGGCGTGCCGGCCTTCTGCTTGTGCCCCTGGGGGCCCTCCTCGCGGATGTTCTGGCCGAACTCCCGGTGGCGCAGGAACTCGATGAACTTCGGCGACAGGAACAGGCACATCAAGAGCGACGCGGTGCCGGCAATCAGAACCCGCCCGGAGATCGAGCCCGAGGACGCGGCTATGAGGGGCATCAGCCCTCGCTCTCGATCAGCGACTCGGACACGAGCTCCAGCCCCACGCCGCGCGAGGCCTTGACGAGCACCACATCCTGGGGCTCGAGCAGCTCTCCTACCAGCGCGGCCGCCTCGCCAGCGTCCGCCACAGCGTAGACCTCCCCACCGAATCGCTCGGTGATCGCGGCCGCCAGCGGCCCCACCGTCACGAGCACGTCAACGCCTGCCGCGTCCGCGTGATCGCCGATTTCACGGTGGAAATCGCGCTCGGCCGGCCCCAGCTCGAGCATGTCTCCGAGCACCGCCACCGTGCGTGACCCGTCGGCGCGTCTGGCCGTCTCGATCAGATCATCAATGGCTGCTCGCATCGACATGGGGTTGGCGTTGTAGCAGTCGTCGATCAACGTGACGCCGGAGGGCAGCACCACGCGTTGACCGCGGGAGGGCGAGAAAGCTACCTCGACCCGGCCGCCCGGGGTCACGCCGGCGGCGCTGGCCGCAGCCACCGCGGCCAGCAGGTTCTCGCGCAGGTGGGCCTGGGTGAACGACACGTCGAGCTGAATGCTGCGACCGGCAAGCTCGACCTCGACGTACTCGTCCTCTGAGCGGGTAAGCCTGACGTCGCCGCCGGGTCCAAAGGTGATCACCTCGATCTCGTCTCGTATAAAGGGGGCGAGCAGCCGCTCGCCGGCCGGCACCACCGCGACGCCCCCAGGCTCCAGGGCCCGGATGAGCTCGGCCTTGGCAGCCGCGATCCCCTCGATCGACCCCAGCAGCTCCAGGTGCACAGGACCGACGTTGACGATCACGGCTATGTCAGGGCGGGAGATCGCCGCCAGCTCTGCTATCTGGCCCGGCCCGCGCATGGCGTGCTCCAGCACGAGCACTTCGGTCTCCGCCGGCGCGCTCAGGATCTCCAGTGGTAGCCCAATCTCCGTGTTGAAGTTCGCGCGGGAGGCGACCGTTCGCCGCTCCGGCGCGAGCAGTGCCAGAAGGATGTCCTTGGTCGTCGTCTTTCCCGTCGAGCCGGTTATGCCGATCACCGTCGCGTTGAGCTCGGTCCGCCACACGCTTGCCAGCCGCTGGAGGGCTTCAAGCGGCCGCTCGACGGCCAGCAGGACCCCGGGGACCTCGCAACGAGCGGCCTGCGCGTGCTCCTCGGCGACGAGCGCACCCCAAGCGCCGGCTGCAAGCGCCTGCGGGGCGAACCTCCCTCCGTCCACCCGCTCCCCCTGCAGCCCGACGAACAGCGTGCCCGGACCGGCGTCGCGCGAGTCGATCGTTACTCGCTCTGGACCGGTCGTGGTGGCAGGCGGTCCGACCAGCCGCGCGCCCGCGGCGGCGGCGAGCTGGTCGGGGCTCCAGGCCCTCACGTGGACGGTGTGGGGACGACCCCCCGTAGCACCTCGCGCGCCACGGCACAGTCGTCGAAGGGGAGCTTGCGTCCGTCTGCGAACTCCTGGCCCTGCTCGTGGCCCTTGCCGGCGATCAGGACCACGTCGCCTGCCTCTGCGCCGGCGATGGCCTCGGCGATGGCCGCCCGTCGGTCCGCGGTGTGCGGAACCTCGGTGCCCGCTCCGGCCAGGATCTCGTCGATGATCGCCTCGGGGTCTTCGGAGCGCGGATTGTCGGAGGTGATGATCACCCGGTCCGCCAGCCGCCGGGCGATCTCGCCCATCAGCGGTCGCTTGCCGCGGTCGCGGTCCCCTCCGCAGCCAAACACGACGTGAACCCGCCCCGCAGTCAGGGAGCGCGCCGCGTGCAGCACGTTCTCGAGCGAGTCCGGCGTGTGCGCGTAGTCGACCAGGACGGCGAAGTTCTGGCCCTCGTCAACCGGCTCAAAGCGCCCTGGAACCTGCCCCGCGTTCGCGATGGCGCGGGCTGCGGTATCGGCTGCGACCCCCAGCGTCCGCGCCGCGGCGAACGACCCCAGCACGTTGTAGACGTTGAATCGACCCCGCAGCGGCGAGGAGAGCTCCGCCTCGCCGTCCGGTCCGACCACAGTTAGCCGTGAGCCACCAAGCTCGGTCTGCACGTCCAGGGCCCGGTAACTCGCGTCGCGCTCGAGCGCGAAGGTGATCGGATCGGCGAGCTCGGCGGCGAGCTGTCGACCGTACGAATCGTCGACGTTGATCACCGACGCGGCGGGTGCAGAGTCGCTGAACAGACGTCGCTTGGACGCAAAGTAATCGTCCATCGTGCCGTGGAAGTCGAGGTGATCCTGGGTGAGGTTGGTGAAGATCGCGACGTCGAAATGGATCGCGTCCGCCCGGTGCAGCTTCAGGGCATGGGAAGAGACCTCCATGGACACCGCCTCATCGCCCGCGTCGAGCATCTTCCGGAACGTGCCCTGGAGGTCAATCGCCTCCGGCGTCGTGCGCACAACCTCGTGCTCGACTCCCCCGATCACGCTCAGCACAGTGCCCAGCAGTCCGGTGTGGCGGCCACTGGCCTCGAGCAGGGCGCGCAGCAGAAAGGCCGTAGTGGTCTTGCCGTTGGTGCCGGTGACGCCGGCCGTCAGGAGCTGATCGGTGGGATCGCCGTAGAAGGCGGCCGCCGCCGGTGCCATCGCCGCGCGGACGTCGGGCACCAGGACCTTCGGAACTTCGAGCTCGAGTGGCCGCTGCACCACCAGCGCCGCCGCGCCACGCGCGATGGCCTCGGGCGCGAACTCGTGGCCGTCACGCGTGAATCCAGGGACGCAGAAGAAGAGGGTGCCGGGAGCTACTTGTCGCGTGTCATAGGCGAGGCCGGTCACGTCGAGCTCCCGCGCCCCGGCGGGGGCGTCCGGCATCACCTCGTGGAGGCGCATCGCCGCCCGAGTGTAATCGGGGGGTCAGCTGGAGCCTTCGAGAATCAGCCGCGATCAGCCGGCGCCGTTGCCGAACCCGCGGCTCCTCGCGGCGATCTCGCGCTGCTCGAGCACCCGGTCGACGAGCCCGTACGCCACGGCCTCCTCTCCCGTGAAGTACCGATCGCGATCCATGTCGGCGTGAACCCGCTCGACGGACTGTCCGGTGTGCTTGGCGTAGATCTCGTCGATGCGAGCCCGTAGCGCCAGCACTTCGCGGGCGTGGATCTCGATGTCGCTCGCCTGGCCCTCGAAGCCGCCGGAAGCCTGGTGGATCAAGATCCTGGAGTTCGGCAGCGCCATTCGCTTGCCGGGCGCGCCCCCGGCCAGAAGCAAGGAGCCCATCGACATCGCGATCCCGTAGCAGATCGTCTGTACGTCGGGGCGGATGAACTGGATCGCGTCGTAGATGGCCAGGCCGGCATAGACCGAGCCGCCGGGTGAATTTATGTACAGGTGGATGTCCTTGTCCGGGTCGTCAGACTCCAGGTGAACGAGCTGGGCGACGATCAGGTTGGCCGTCTCCTCGTCCACTTGGCCGCCCAGGAAGACGACCCGGTCGTTGAGCAGCCGGGAATAGATGTCAAACGAACGCTCGCCGCGAGCTGTCTGCTCCACGACCATCGGGATCAGCGGCATGGTTCCTCCTGTATAGTGCAACTAGCCGGTTGCACAGCAACATAGCAGAAACGCAACCAATTGGTTGCACATGGAGGTATCCCATGGCAGACCGCGTCGAACGCACCCTCTCCCTCCCCGCGCCTCCAGAGACGGTGTGGGACGTCGTGACAGCGGACGGTTGGCTGGCCGAGGAGGTCCGCCTCGATCTTCGGCCCGGCGGCGATGCCTACTTCCAGTCACCGCGGTCGAGCAAGGCGGGGTGGGTCGAGGAGGCGGTGGCTCCCTCAAGGCTCGCCTTCTGGTGGGCAGTGGACGACGAGCCCGCCACGCGCGTGGAGCTAACGCTCGAGCCAGACGAGAACGGCAGGACCCGGCTGCGGGTGGTTGAGTCGCGGCCGCTCGATGTGCTCGACCTGGTCGGGACCCCACTAGGCCGCACCGGTGGCGCGTCGTTCGGGCCGGCGCTGGTCGCCGCCTGATCGTGTCCGGCACGCCAGACCGCGCGGGAGCCGTATTCGGCGTTCTGTCCGACTCGACGCGCCGGGCGCTACTTCAGACGATCGCCGCGCGGCCAG
The DNA here is from genome assembly GCA_963719305.1 of uncultured Actinomycetes bacterium. Classification (GTDB taxonomy): domain Bacteria; phylum Actinomycetota; class Thermoleophilia; order Solirubrobacterales; family Solirubrobacteraceae; genus Palsa-465. Next base: position 161,704 of record CAVRBL010000001.1, read on the forward strand.
AGGCGACTGCCACCGAGCTCGCTTCCAAGATGCCCATCTCGCGCCAGGCGGTGGTGAAGCACCTGGCGGCACTCGCGGAGGCCGGCCTGGTGGATCGCGAGCGGGAGGGACGCGAAGTGCGCTATCACGTCACGCCCGAGCCGTTGTCCGCCGCCGTGTCGTGGATGGCGGACGTCGGCGGACAGTGGGACCGGCGGTTGGCGGAGCTTCGGCGACGCTTCCCGGGCTAGACCCGGATTAGCGGGGGTTGATCCCCAGGTAGGGCACCGCCCAGCCGACGATCTTCTGGAACGCTGGTGCGGCCACCGAACCTCCGTAGATGCTGCCGTGGGGCTGGTCGACCACCACGGCGACCAGCAGCCGCGGGTTGCTCGCGGGGACGAAACCGAGGAACGACGCCACGAACGCGCTGTCCGAGTAGCCACCGTTGATGGCGATGTTGGCGGTACCGGTCTTTCCCGACAGGTCGTAGCCCGGGATTGCCGCGCCCGACGCCGTCCCCCCGTCGGCCAGGACCCCGCGAAGCATGTCGCGAAGCTCCTCCGAGACCTTCGGGGAGATGATCCGCTGCGCCCGAGGTTCGGGCGTCGGCTTGCCGCCGACGGACTGCACGATGTGCGGCGCCCGGAGCACGCCCCCGTTGGCGATGGCCGAGTAGGCGGCCATGATCTGCATCGGCGTCACCGACTCCCCCTGCCCGAACGGCAGGTTCGCCATCGACGAACCGGAGTACTGCCACCAGCGGGGAACGATCCCGTTGTCTTCGCCGGGCAGGTCGACTCCAGATGATCTGCCGAAGCCAAACCGATGAACCCACCAGTCGAACCGCTGCGGGCCGAGCTTGGCTCCAATCTCATCGGCCCCGATGTTGCTCGAGACCTTCAGGATCTCGGCGACGGACAGCGCCTCGTCTCCGTGGTCCTCCGCATCGTGAATGACGCGGTCAGCCACTACCAGCTGCGACGGGATGCCGATGGTGGTCGAAGGGGTCACGAGCCCGTCCTGTAGTGCGCCGGCTACGGTGATGGCCTTGAACGTCGAGCCGGGCTCGTAATTCAGGCCGACGGCCTGGTCCTCGAACGCCGACGGCGAGGCCGCGGCCGGGTTGTCGGGATTGGCCCTCGGCCAGTTTGCGAGCGCCAGGATCGCGCCGCTGTGGGGATCCATCACGATCGCCGTCGCACCCTTTGGCTGGTACTGACTCCCGACGCCCGCGAGCACCTGCTCGACCTCATCCTGGAGGGCCGTATCGATCGTCAGCTGGACGTTCCTGCCGGCATCGGTCGGCCGCTGCTCATCGATCGAGATCGCCTGCCCATTGCCCGCGTTGACGATCTTGCGCACTCCGTCATTGCCCCGGAGCACGCGGTTGTAGCCGTACTCGATGCCGCTCGCGCCCTTGCCGTTCCACTGCACCGTGCCCAGCACCTGCGACGCCAGGGCTCCGCGGGGGTAGATGCGCTTGATCTGGGGGATCAGCGTTATGCCGTTGATGCGCAGCGCTCCGATCTGTCGTGCCACGTCACCGGGCAGCTGGTGTGCGAGGTAGACGAAGCCGGTGCGGGGCTTGGTTATCTGCGCCTCGACGGTCGCGGGAGGCTTACCCAGCAGCGGCGCCAGCTTGCGCGCCGCCCCTACCGGATCTCCCTTGCGAATGAGCAGCGGATCGGCAGCCACGTCGTCCGCGGATTCCGAGATCGCCAGCTGGACGCCGTTTCGGTCCGTGATCGTGCCCCGCGGCGCGGGCACCGTTACCGTCTGCACCTGCTGCGTCTTGGCCGCGCTCCGCAGCGACCCGGCCTTCAGCGTTCCCAGCTCTAGGGCCCGGACGGCGGCGAACCCGAGCAGCCCGGCGAACGCCAGGAACAGGATCCCGATGCGACGGTCGACAAGGGTCACCCGGAGTGGGCGGGGGTCGAAGCGGCCGCCGCGCCACCGGTCGGAGTGACGGTTGTTGTCGGGGTTGAGGATGCGGCCGAGGTGGCGGGGGCGGTCGCGGTCGCGGGGGCGGTCGCGGTCGCGGGGCCGGTCGCGGTAGAGGACGCGTGCGGGGTCGCGGTGGATGTTGCTGTGGTGGTGGCCGGCGCTGTGGTGCTCTGTGTGGCGCTGGTCAACATCGCCTGTAGCGCGGACTGGAAGGACGTCGAGTCGGGCGCGTGGATGTTCGACGCCGCCTTGGCAGGGTCCACGTGCCGCCCGTCGAGGAACTGCACCGCCGTGGGGCCGGCCATGACCATCCCCATGCCGGATGCCAGCCGCTCAATGCGCTGCGCGTCAGACAGCGAGGAGACGCTCGCGCGCAGAGTGTCGTTTCGGCTTTGCAGGGCTGCCCCGAGCTCGATCGAGCGGCCGATGCTTGCGTTCAGCTTGAGCAGCTCGACCTGCATGGCCACGATCCCGGCGAGCATCACGCCCAGCAGGGGGATCCAAGCTCGCCCGCGGACGATGCGGTCGAGCAGCGCTCGGTCGGGCAGGGTCCGGATGAGCTCGGCGGCTCGCTCCCGCAGCGGCACCAGCCGCTCGCGCGCCGAGCGCGACGGCAGCGGGCCTGACACACGCCGGGGCGCCGCCGGGACCGACATCCGTCGGGGCACGCGCCTCGACTGCGGCCGATGCGTGACCCGGCTCTTTGTACGAGCGCCGGCGGCGGTGGCTGCGGGTGGCGTCATTGATCGCCGCCCAGCTTGCGAGCCGCGCGTAGATGGGCAGACTTCGAGCGAGGATTGGTGGCCACCTCTCCAGGCGTGGGGGCGACCGCGCGACGCGTCAGGAGCTCCGCCTCGGGGACGCGGCCGCACACGCACACCGGGAGCTCCGGCGGACAGATGCAGCCGCGCGCCCGCTCGGCCAGGAATCGCTTGACGCGCCGGTCCTCGAGCGAGTGGAAGGAAATCGCGGCGAATCGGCCCTCGGGCGCGAGCACGTCCCAGGCCGCCGGCAGGGCCTCGTCCAGCTGCGCGAGCTCGTCGTTGACCGCGATCCTCAGCGCCTGGAACGTGCGACGAGCGGGATGCCCGGACCCAAACTGAGCCGGAACCGGGACCGCCGACTTGATCGCCTCCACGAGCTGCTGGGTGGAAATCAGCTCCTCGCGCCTGCGGTCGCGGACGATGGCCCGGGCGATCTGGTTGGAGTAGCGCTCCTCTCCGTACTCGCGCAGCAGCCGCGCCAGGCGTCGCTCGTCCCACTCGTTGACGATTTCCCGAGCGCTCAGCTCCTGACCCGGATCCATCCGCATGTCCAGGGGCGCGTCGTATGTGTACGAAAAACCCCGCTCGCAGGTATCGACCTGCATCGAGGACATGCCGAGGTCCAGGTAGATGAGGTCCGCTTCGAAGCTTTCCTCGCGCAGCTGTGACAGCGCCGTCGCGAAATCCGAGGAGATGAACCGCGTCCGGCACGGCATCTCCGCCGCCAGCTCGGCGAATCGTTCCTCGGCCGCGGGATCACGGTCGATTCCGACCAGCAACCCGGTGGGGCCGATTCGCTCCGCGATCAGCCGGGCATGTCCCCCACCGCCGACCGTGCAGTCGACGGCGACATCGCCCGGCTTAGGGTCGAGCAGGGCGATCAGCTCGCCGGCGAGCACCGGAACGTGCGTCTGGCTCATGTCAAGAAGTGTGGGCAAAGCTCGCAGCGATGTCGGTGTACCGGGCCAGGACGCCCTCGTTATAGGCCGCATACGCTCCTCGGTTCCACACCTCGAGGCACTCGCCCGAACCCGTGATGACGACCTCCTTGGCCAGCCCCGCGTACTGCATCGCCGGCGCGGGGATCATCACCCGGTTGGCGGAGTCGAGCTCGAGCTCCCACGAGTTGTTGAACAGCATGCGCTTCAGATCTCGCGCCTGCGCCGAGAGCGGGTTCGTACCGGCCAGCGCGGCCGTCGTGTAGCTGTCGTACCCGTCTGGCGTCCAGAGCGCGATCGTCCGTGGCGTCCCTGGCTCGGTCTCCGGCGAGAGCGCCACGACCACTCCGGGAGCTAGCGCGGCTCGGAACTTTGCGGGAACCGTCAGCCGGTGCTTCGCGTCGAGCGCGTGTTCGAAGGTTCCGCGGAAGGTCAAGGGATTTCATGCCGCTTGAGCGAATTCCGAACCCGGGTGGCCGGGTGGGAGGAGCCCTGCCACCCGGGTTCCGCATGCGAGCCCCACCATAACCCACTTCATCCCACAATGCAACCCTTTTCTCACTCCACCACCCACTTCACGTCTTCTGAGGGCCTCCAGACGACGAATAGCCCGCAGCTGCGGGCGATTTCCGGTGGGAGAACATGGGCCGTGGCGGGCCCTGCGCTGCACGTTCTCGTGCAGATCGCGGCCGCGGGGGCCAGATTGCATCTTGAGCGCCGTTCCGTCCGGCGCGTCTGCTTAGGCTGGAACTAGCCGGGGCTGGTGGCCAGCGGGGCTCGCGCTGCAACGCCCCGTGCAGGAGCCGCCGGCAGCTCGAGCACCAGCCGGGCGCCGCGCTCGCTCGGGGCCGCGGCGAGGCGGCCGCCGTGATCCCGTGCGATGGCCGAGGCGATGGCCAGACCTCGGCCCCGCCTTCCCTTCCCCCCACGCGCACCACGCGCGAGCGCCCTCACCGGAGCCGGCAGGCCTGGACCGCAGTCGGTCACCTCGAGTCGGACGTTCGCGCCGTCGGGCCGCCCCAGGACCTGTACGACATCACCGCCGTGCTCGATCGCGTTGGCGATCAGGTTGCCCGTCGCTTGCGCGAGCCTGTAGCGATCGCCGAGCACGAAGGCCTGGGGTCCCGACCAGCTCAGCGTCAAGGCGGTGCCCTCCTCTCCGGCGGCCGGCCGCCAGGCCTCGACCGAATCCGCGAGCAGTTGCGCGGCGTCGAGAAGCTCGAGCTCGCGTCCACCCCGGCGACGAGCGCCGGACCCGAGGAGATCCTCGACCGCCGCCGCGGCCCGTCCAAGCTCCAGGTCGAGCGCCCGTAGCCGCGCCGGGGATGGGTCGCCGGGTCTCACTCCGAGGCGGGCAGCGGTGATCGATCCGCGCAGCTCGTGCGACGCGCGCGCCACGAGCTCCATTCGGTCCGCCAGCCGTCGGCGTAGGCCGAGGGCCAGGAGGCCAACCGCAAGGACCAGGACCCACCCCACACCTGCCACCGCCGCCAGCATCAGGTGATCGTCCCGTCCAGGAGCCGATAGCCCACACCCCACACGTTGACGATGAACTTGTCGCCCTCTCTGGCCAGCTTCTTGCGCAGCCGTGAGGCGTGCGAGTCGAGCGTGCGAGTCATTCCCATCGATCGAAAGCCCCACACGCCCCGCAGCAGCTCCTCGCGCGTGAACACTCGCGTCGGATCTCCCGCCAGCGCGCGCAGGAGCGCGAACTCTTTCTTCGAGAGCTTCAGCTCCTCCCCGCGCAGCCAGACCTGTCGGGCCAGCGGATCGAGCTCCAGCGGCCCGATCCTCAGCCTGCCCGGCCCCGGATGCCGGCGACCCCGGCGCAGCAGCGCGAGCAGTCGTGCCTGAAGCTCGGGATAGCTGAAGGGCTTCACGAGGTAGTCATCGCAGCCGCGCTTGAACCCGCGGACGCGGTCGAGCTCGCCCGCGCGACCGGAGAGCACCAGGATCGGGATGTCGGGGTCGAAGCGGCCCGCTACGCGGTCGGAATCTCGCACGTCTTGCAACAGTTCGAGCCCGTCACGATCGGGCAGTCCGAGGTCCAGGATCGCGATGTCCGGGAACTCCGAGGCGATCATCCGTTCCGCGTCCTCGGCCGACTCTGCCTCGAGGATCTCGTAGCCATCGGCAGCCAGGTTGTCGGCAAGGAAACGGCGCGTCCGCCGGTGGTCTTCGATCAACAGGATCGTCGCTGCCTCAGTGCTCACGACCTTCAGAGCAGCGACGAGCCGGAGTTCACCCCCCTCGAATGCAACATCGCGTTCAGCCACTGCGCCCGCGCAGGAATCCGACATATGATCACGACGCCATATGTACCGCCGCGGGAACTACAGCTCCGGAGACGATTTCGTGCTCGAATACGGCGATCTGCGCTTCACGTTCAACGAGCGCGACTTCCGTGAGCGCTGCGAGCAGGCGGCGCGCAAGCTGGGTTTCCTGTGGGGCCCGGTCGAGGAGGCGGAGTCGGAAGATCTCATCAACCTGGTGGTCAACGGCGAGGTCACCGAGCCGGCTTCGCCGCTGGGAGAGCACGTCAAGGACTGCTGGCCCGAGCTCGTCGGGCCCTCGGAGCGCTCCCTCGTCCACTGGCTGCGCAGGCTCATCTTCCGCGGGGCCTGGCTCGATCAGAGAGTCAAGGAGGGCGAGCTCGACGTCAGCTTCGACGAGGAGGCCAACGCGTTTGTCTATACCCAGCCCGATCGGGGCGGAGAACCGGTCGAACTCGCGCCCGAACCGAGCTGGAACCGCGTCGCGTACGTGAAGCGTTAGGCCCCTTCCAAATACGATGTATCGCATGTCGGGTTCGCCGATAGGGTCTTGACGCCCGACGCGCACGCGTTCTGGCTGCGCGCGCCCGGCGTCGGCGAGATCCGACCGGTCACGCTGCCCGAGCCGGCGCGGGACGAGGTGATGGTGCGCACCTTGCGGTCCGGCGTCAGCCGAGGCACCGAGACGTTGGTATTCCGGGGCGGTGTGCCTCCGGCCCAGTACGCCACCATGCGGGCGCCATTTCAGGAGGGGGACTTCCCGGGGCCGGTGAAGTACGGCTACCTCAACGTCGGTGCCGTAGAGCAGGGACCGGCGGAGTTGCGCGGCCGCACGGTCTTCTGCCTGTACCCGCACCAGACTGCGTACGTGGTGCCGGCCGGCGCAGTGACGGTGGTGCCCGAGGACGTGCCACCCGCTCGTGCCGTTCTCGCCGGCACCGTCGAGACCGCCGTCAACGCCCTGTGGGACGCCGCACCACTACTCGGCGACCGGGTCACCGTGGTCGGCGCCGGGATGGTCGGCTGCTGCGTCGCACGCCTGCTCAGTCGGTACCCGGCGCTGCAGGTCACGCTCGTAGATGTCGATCCCAGCCGGGCCGACGTCGCGGCCGCGCTGGGAGTCGACTTCGCGCTGCCGGCCGACGCCGCCGACGGTCGTGACCTCGTCGTGCACGCCAGCGCGACGTCCGCTGGGCTCCAGCGGTCGCTTGATCTGCTCGCGCCCGAGGGCACGGTTCTCGACCTCAGCTGGTACGGCGACACGGAGGTCCGGCTTTCGCTGGGGGGCGCATTCCACTCGGGACGCCTCGGCGTCAGGGCCAGCCAGGTCGGCACCCTCTCTCCGGCCCGCAGCGGGCGCCGCACGACGGCCGACCGGCTGGGGCTCGCACTCGACCTACTGCGCGACCCTGCCTTCGACGCGCTCGTCACCGGGCAGTCCCGCTTCCGCGAGCTGCCCGACGTGATGACCCGGCTGGCCGCGGGGAGTCTGCGGGCGCTCTGCCACACCATCGCCTACGACCAGGGCTAGATCGTGTACAGCGTGACCGTCCGTGATCACATGATGATCGCCCACAGCTTCCACGGCGAGGTCTTCGGGCCTGCGCAGCGCCTGCACGGCGCGACGTACGTCGTTGACGCCACGTTCCGGCGGGCGGCCCTCGATGCCGACAACATCGTGGTTGACATCGGGCGAGCGGCCCAGGAGCTGCACGCCGTAGTGGCCGAGCTCACATACCGCAACCTCGACGACGAGACCGCCTTCGCGGGCATGAACACCTCAACCGAGGCGCTCGCCCGGGTGGTGGCAGATCGACTCGCAGAGAGAGTGCACGCAGGTGCCCTGGGCGACACCGCTCGGGAGCTCGAGGGACTGGTCGTCACGCTGCACGAGTCACACATCGCGTGGGCGAGCTACGAGCGGGCGCTATGAGGGCAGTGCATTTCGTCGTACCGGACGGCATCGACGACCCGGCCCGGCCAAGCGGAGGCAACGCTTACGACCGCCATCTGTGCCGCGGACTCAGCTTGCTTGGCTGGTCGGTGCACGAGCACGCCGCCCCCGGCTGCTGGCCTCGACCCAACCCGGCGTCGTTCGCCACCCTCGCGGACGTCGTCGAGCGGATCCCCGACGACGCCGTCGTGCTGCTCGACGGACTGGTGGCCTCGACCGCCCCCGAGGTGCTCGTGCCGCAGGCGAGCCGGTTGCGCTTGGTCGTGCTCGTACACATGCCGCTGGGTCACCGCCCGGCAGACGACCGGGCCGACGAGGTCCGGATGCGGGAGCGCGAGGTCCTTTCGGCCGCCGCTGCCGTCGTCACGACCAGCGCGTGGACCCGGCGTCGGCTGCTGGAGCTGTACCCGCTGCCCGCCGACAGGGTGCACGTCGCCGAGCCGGCGGTCAATGCCGCCGGCATCGCGACCGGGACCGCGACCGGCGGGGCGCTGCTGTGCGTCGCGGCGGTGACCTTCGACAAGGGCCACGACGTGCTCCTCGATGCGCTGGCCACCGCGTCGGACCTGGCCTGGCACTGCGTGTGCGTCGGCAGCCTGAACCGCGACCCGGCTTTCGTGGACGTTGTCCGTCGCCGCACACTGGGCAGCGGCCTGGGCGACCGCGTGGATTTCACGGGACCACGGACCGGAGCCGATCTCGACCGCAGCTACGCCGCCGCGGACCTGGTGGTGCTGGCGTCGCGCGCCGAGACGTACGGCATGGTCGTCACCGAGGCTTTGGCCCGCGGCCTGCCGCTCGTCGCAACCGAAGTCGGCGGGGTGACGGAGGCCCTCGGTCACGGCGCCGACGGGATCCGGCCGGGGCTGCTGGTCCCGCCGGACGACCCTGCGGCACTGGGTACCGCGCTCCGAGCCTGGCTGGGCGACGGCGAGCTGAGAGGGCGGTTGCGCCGGGCCGCCCGCGAGCGGCGCGACTTGCTCTCTGGGTGGTCGACCACCACGTCCGTCGTTGCGGGCGTCCTGTCCGGGGTGTAGCGATGACCACCCCGGGCATCCGGGTCGGCGCGGGATGGCTTGCCCTGCGCGAGCCTGCTGACGCCGCGGCCCGTGCGCCCGACCTTGTCGAGCACCTCAGGCCACATCTCCGGGCAACTGGCCGCCAGGTGATCCACGACCTCGGCTCCGGCACGGGAGCGATGGGCCGCTGGCTGGCGCCAATGCTGCCCGGGCGGCAGCACTGGGTCCTGCACGACCGTGACGCAGAGCTGCTGGAGGTCGCCGCCGCCGACCTCCCCGGCCCGGCCGCTGATGGGGACGCGGTCACCGTCGAGGCCAAGCACTCCGACATCACCCGGCTGCGACCGTGCGATCTGGCCGACGCAACGCTCATCACCGCGTCGGCGCTGCTTGACCTGCTGACCGAGCAGGAGTTGGCTCGGCTGGTCACCGTCTGCGCCGCCGCAGGGTGTCCGATGCTGCTGACTCTGTCCGTCGTCGGTGGCGTCCGCCTGGCCCCCTCGGATCCACTGGACCGCCGGGTGGCCGCCGCATTTGATGCCCACCAGCGCCGTGCGACCGAGCGGGGGCGCCTGCTCGGCCCGGATGCCGTAGCGCTCGCGGTCGAGGAGTTCGGCCGATTAGGGGCCGAGGTCCTGGTCCGGCCCAGCCCCTGGCGACTCGGCGCCTTGCAGGCCGACCTGGCCACGGAGTGGTTCACCGGGTGGGTAGGTGCCGCCTGCGAGCAGCAGGTCGAGCTGGCCGCCGAGACCGAGGCCTACACCCCCCGCCGTCTGGCGCAGGCGGCAGCCGGACAGCTCGCCGTGACGGTGGACCACGCTGACCTGCTGGTGCTGCCCCCCAGCTGAGAGGACCTCACCCCGCTGACAGCGGGATGTCGAGCGTGTGCGCGCCTCTTCCCGCCTTCGTCGCCAAGTAGCGAGCGTTCGTGGCGGACAGGTGCACGCCCGTCGGAACCCGGGCTGTCACGGTCACTCCGAAGCGGCGGAGCTGCCGGGCCTTGTCGGGGTTGTTGCTGAGCAGGGCGATCCGCAATACCCCCAGCGCCTGGAGCATCTGGGCCGCTACGAGGTAGCTGCGTTCGTCCTCGCGATGGCCCAGAGCGAGGTTCGCCTCATAGGTGTCCAGCCCCGCGTCTTGTAGCGCGTAGGCGTCGAGCTTGGCGTACAGGCCGATGCCACGGCCCTCCTGTCGCAGATACAACAGAAAGCCGCCGGAGTCGGCGATGCGCTCGACGGCCTCGCGCAGCTGCGGCCCGCAGTCGCACCGCTGACTGCCGAACACGTCCCCGGTGAGGCACTCGCTGTGCGGCCGGACCAGCGGCACCGTTCGCCGTCCCGCGGACGTGACAGCGGCGGCTCGATCGCCCAGCCCGAACGCGAGGTGCTCCTGGCCGTCGACCAGCCCGTCGAAGCTGAAAACTCGGGCTGCCGTGGTGTACCCGTCGGCGAACCGCAGAGGGACCGACACGTGGGTGCGGATCGTCGCGGTGGCCAGTGGAGGCGACATCGATCTCCTCGGTCAATCGGGCTGGAACCGCGGCGAGAGCGCGTAGCGAAGCAGCACCACGTCGCCGATCTGGCGGACCTCGGCGAGCGTCGCCCGCCGGTCGGGGTTCCAGGGGAAGCGGCCGTCGCTCACGAACCGCGGGGCCCGGGAGTCGCCCACGAATAAGGGAGCGACCACGAGCTGCAGCTCGTCGGCGAGGCCATCGGTCAGGAACTGGGTGTGCACCTTGCCGCCGCCCTCGACCATCAGCCGCTCCACACCCCGGTCGCCGAGGTCCTGAGCGACGCTGCGCATCTCGACCGGCTGGCCACCGTCGACCACGGTCGCCATCGTTCCGAATCGCGAGCGGGCATCGAGGAACCGCGGGCTCGCACAGTAGACGAGCTTTTCGGTGTCGCCGGTGGTGAAGAAGTCAGCCCGTGCATCCAACTCCACCCTCTCGGTCACGGTGACCTTGATCGGCGACGGCGGGAGCCCACGAGCCACCCGCTCGTCGCGGCGGGTGTTGGAGCGCACCACTAGGCGCGGGTTGTCGTTCCGCACGGTGGCCGCACCCACCAGGATCGCGTCGCATGAGGCGCGCACGGCGTCGACGCGGTCGAAGTCGGCGTGGTTCGACAATTCGAGGCGCCGCGGCGCCGCGCTGCCGAGATAGCCGTCGATCGACATGCCGCAGCTCAGCAGGATGTAGGGGCGGTTAGGCATGTGCTGCTCTCTCCCGGAGCGCCGGCTCGGCCCGCACCGGTAGCCGGGTACGGCGGAACCATGTGGCCAGGAGGACCACGGCGCCCGGCAGACTGGCGACGAGCACCATGACGCCGTAAACGACGGCGGTGGCGATCCCACGCTGCGCACCCAGGCTGGCCGCGCCGAACGCCCAGGCCGTCACGCCCTCCCGCGGCCCCCAGCCACCGATGTTGGGCAGCACCATGGCCAACATAACCAGCAACGCTATCGGCAGCATCTGGGACGGTGAGGCGGTGGTGCCGGCGGTCCGCGCAGCGATCAGGAAGGTGATCGCGTGGCCGGCCACCACGAGCGCAGACGCGAGCGCGATGCCCACCCATGCCCTCCGGGCGAGTAGCCCGTTCCGGATGTCGCCGGCCGCGGCGCTCCGGATCCGCGCCCACCCGGACCGAGCGCCCTCGGGTCGCGCCCGAGCCACAAGCGCGATCCCGAACACCGCGACGACGACTGCGACCGCTACCAGCGGCATGGACGACTGCACGGGCGACGGCAGGACCAGGAGCAGGACAACGGTCAGGAGGGCCTGCACGACCTGCCCGGCGAAACGTTCCCACCCGACGGCCCGCAGTGCGCGCCCGACATCGCTCACGTCGCGACCGTGGCTGACCCCGCGGTGGACGTCGCCCACGATCCCCCCGGGCAGCGTGAGGTTGAGGAACAGCGACCGGTAGTACGCCGCCACCGCAGCGGGCAGCGACAGCTTGACGCCGAGACCACCGGCCACGATCGTCCACCGCCAGGCACAGCACACCGTGGTCAGCACCCCGATGCCTGCCGCTGCGGCCAGTGCGCTGCCGTCAACCGAGCGCAGGCCAGCGAGGAACGGGCCCCCGCCCAGGCGCCAGACCAGTACGGCGAGCACGAGGGCAGAGCCCACAACGCGGCCCCACGCCCACAGCGTCCGGCTCATCCCGGCACCCCCTGTGTCCGAGGCTGGTGCCGTCGGCCAGCTCCTAACCAGCTGAGATGCTGCCGGAACCGGGTCTCGAATACGGACGCGAACACCCGCGCGAACAGGATCGTCAGTGGCAGCGCCAGCGCGAGCGTTACAAGGAAGGCCGGAACGCCCTGGCGGACCCGCCCGGCCACGACCTTTTCATAGACCACCATGACGATCGGCCCGTGCGTCAGGTACAGGCTGTAGGACGACAAGCCGAGGCTGCGTATCGGCCGCGCGTCGAGCAGGCGCAGGAGGGTGGCAGGACGGCCGGTGGCGAGACCCGCCAGAAGGCAGGCGATGGCTGGGCCCAGCGCGAGGTCGACCCAGAACAGGTGGTCGACCGTCCACACCGAGCCCTGCCAGCAGATCGTCGCGACCACAGGTGCTGCGGCGGCCAGCGCGAGCCACGCCCACGGCCACGACCTACGAGCTCTGCTCGCGCTCACGATCCCGGCGGCAAGCACGCCCAGCGGCGAAGAGCGCGGCGAGCTCGGGTGGAGACTGGATCACGAAGGTGTCCAGTCGCGGCACGTGTGGACCCACCACTCCTACCGCCGCCACGACGAAGGGTGACAGTGGCCACCATGGCGACGGCGCTCCACCGGCGCACCATCAACAGCAACAGAGGGAAGACGAGGTAAAGCTGAGCCTCGACCGCCATCGACCAGAATGCCGCGTTTGGGCTGTGCGAGGCGTCGAAGTTCTGCACCAGAAGGCCGTTGACGAGAACCGATCTCGCGTCCGGCAGCCCCTGCCCCGGCTGAGGCACGACCAGCCATGCCACCGCGAGGCTGAAGAGGAGCGCAGCCCAGTACGCAGGCAGGATGCGCCAGGCCCGACGCTGCGCGAACCTGGCAACGCCATCCAGCCGCCAGCCGTGGCGGGCCGGCGACAGGGCCAGCGAGAAACCGGACAGCACGATGAACACGACGACCGCGAAGCGTCCGTAGATGAACGGGCTGGCCCAGAACGGTGCATGGTCCACCGGGTAGCCGGGGAATGCGCGCAGAAAGACGTGGTTCACCACCACGAACAGCGCGGCGAGGCCCCGGAGGCCGTCCAGGCCAGCCAGCCGCCGCTGCCGAGGAGAATCCACCACCTGCTACCGGGCCGCCGGTTGCGGCCCGTATGCGGTGAGGAAGCGGTCGCGGAAGGCGCTCATCGGCCAGACCGGCGCGTGTGGGCTGGGCCGCAGGCCCGCGTTCCAGCCCCACCCTCCGATCCGCTTCAGCACCGCCGGGTCGTGGGCGATGATCGAGATCGGCACGTCGTGATTGGCGTTCTGCCCGCTCACGTTCGCCAACGGCTGCTCGTCGCCCACGACGACGAGCGCGAGGTTCTTCTTGCCGTAGTGCCGGACGAACGAGATCAGGGTGTTCAGCGAGTACTCGAGGGACCGGGCGTAGGCAGCCTTCACCTGGTTGGGGTGCCACCAGAACGAGCTTGGCTCGCGGTCCACCGGTACGCGGTTGAAAATCGAGCCGTCGCCCACCGTCGTTCCAGGGGATCGTCTGGGGGATGCGGTCCCACGGCATGTGGCTCGACACGGTGTCCACCTCCGCGAACAGGGGTTGGCGGTGGGCTTTCGCGAGCTCGAGGCGCTGCAGGGCCGCGAACATGTACTGGTCGGGCATCGGCGCGTAGTTGAAGCTTGGCCCCCGGTAACCCATGTCACGGCGGTCGTAGAGCTTGTCGTAGTGGTAGAACGACGACCCCTCCGGCCAGGAGCGATCGTCCGCGGGCGCGAAGTTGATGGTCCGCCACCCGGCCCGGTTGAACGCGTCGCTGAGCGTGAACCGGTCGGTGGCGACGAGCTGGTCGTAGCGCCGTTGATTGTTCGCCCAGACGCCCGACTGCAGGGTGGAGTGCGCGAGCCAGCTGATGCCGCCAAAACCCGGCGCGTTGACGAACGCGCTGCGAGCGGAGAAGCCGGCGTCACGCAATTGCCCGGTCCCCTTGTTGAGTAGAGCATCGATGGCTGGCGAGAAGGAGGACCCCTGGACCGAAACCTGGCCGTAGGACTCGACGAACACGAGCAGGACGTCGCTGCCACGCAGACCGGTCAGCAGCCGGCCGCCCGGGGTGGAGCGGTAGGGATCGTGCTTGATCTGGTTGGCGAACACGCCCTGGTCGTGGATGTCGGCCTGCACCGCTCCGACCTCGTGGACGACGTAGCCGGCAGCGCTCGTGGAGGCGACGGGCGTGTGGGAGAGGAACTGCGCGCCTGAGACCGAGCAGAGCACCCAGACGGCGCCGAGCCCCGCGACCGCGCCGGCAGACCATCGGCGGTGGCCGGCCGCGACCCGGGTCAACCGGAGCATCGCCAGGGTCATGAGGACAAGCAGCGCGACGGCGAGTGCTACGCCGCCGAAGACGATCAGGTTCGCCTCCGTATGCCCCAGCGGCGCCCCGCAGCGTCTCGATGCCGATCCCGGCGTCGCCCGCGTCCCCGATGAGGTCAAACGGCCGGGCGAAGGCCGTAAAGAACGCGATGTCGAGGATCTTCAAGATGACCAGCAGAGCGAGAGCCAGTCCGAGGATCCCCGCCAGAATGCGTCGAGGGTGTCGCGGGCAGAACGACGGCCAACGCGATCAGAACAGGCCCTCGAGCGGGACCCTCAGGAACGCCGTGGCCGTCAGAGCCTGCGGCTGATCGGGAGCGACAAGCGCCGCCCACACGAGCAGAAAGGCGAGGACCGTGAGCACCGCGGCAATACCCGTTCGCACCCGTCCGCGGCTAGCGCTGGGGGGAGTCGCGGGGGCAGGGGGAGTCGCGGGGGCAAGACCGACGGTGTAGGTGGTGCCCGCACCTGCCGCCACGGGACTATGGATGCCCTGCCGGTGGCTCCACAGCCACCACACGTCGCGGCCAAACGACTCGGCAAGCAGGACGAGGGCCGCGAGAAGGACGCCCCGGGTCAGGGCCAGCGGCAGGATGTTCGCGGCCGCGATGGTCAGCACGATCCCTTGCGTCGCAGCCACGAACTTGCGCCAGTAGCGCGGCGGCAGCGACTCACGCATCCACGGCAGCAGCCACCCGGCTGCGAGGAACGCGTAGCGTGCCGCGCCGATCGCGAGCACCCACACGCCAGCGAAGCGGGCGACATACACGCTGAGGACGAGGATCAGGAACGCATCGACCTCAGCGTCGAACTGCCCGCCGAACGTCGCCGTCGTCCCCGTGCGTCGCGCGATCGATCCATCGACCCTGTCCAGCGCGAGCGCAACCGCCGCGAGCGACACCAGCACCATGACCGGGGCGGGCCGGACGAACGAGTCCGCGACCAGCGCCGCCACGCCGACGGCGAGCGTCGCCCGCGCGAGGGTCACCCAGTCGGCCAGCCCCAGCCGGTCGGCGCCGTAGCGGGAGAGGCCGTGCGCCAGCGCAAGATTCGCGAGCACTGCGCAGGTGACTCCGACGACCCAACCGGGGCCGCTGAGCCCGACGGTCCCCGCGAACGCGGCGAGGAGCAATATCTGAGCGAGCAGCCCAGTTACCGGGCCGAGATGGCGGTCGGTGACCGCCTCTGATCGTCTGCTCCGTCCCCGCGACCACGACGCCGCGCCGCGCACCGAGCGCGGAGCGTCGACCGTGGCGGTTGCAGCGTGCTCGGCCTTCATGCCAACCAATAAGACGCTGGGGCCATGGCAAGCCTTCCCGTTGCGGTGCTGACATGCTCCGGGGCGTGAACCGGCGGGGCCTAGAGCAGCCGTGAAACAGGACGATCGCGCTCCGTTCTTCCGCGCCCTCCGGCGAGCCCGCGCGTCGGCGTACGCCCCGGACGAATTTGTCGAGCAGGAGAGCTTCATGAGCGCCGGAGAGATTCGGGTCCTGGCGGATCAGGCCGGCATCGCGCCCGGGGTCTCCGTGCTGGACCTGTGCTGCGGGGTCGCCGGTCCGGGACGGTTCATCACCCGGGAGCTGGGTTGCACCTATCTAGGGGTGGACTACAGCTCCAGTGCCATCGAGATCGCGCGGGTGCGCGCCGGCGACCTTCCCTGTCGCTTCGCAGTCGGGCGGGTCCCCCCGGTCCCCGCCGGCCCCTTCGACGTGATTCTCCTGTTCGAGACGATGCTCGCCTTTCCCGATAAGGAAACGCTGCTTCAGGAGATATCGCGGGCGCTCGTGACCGGCGGGCGGTTCGCTTTCACGATGGAGGAGGGCCTGCCCCTCACGGAGGCAGAGCGAAAGAGAATGCCTGACTCCGAGACGGTTTGGCTCACCCCGCTGCAAGAGATGCTCAGTTGCCTGGAGAGGGTCGGGCTGGTTGTCCGCTGGCAGGATGACCGCAGTCGGGCCCACCGTGCCGTGGCGGATTCGTTGATCAGCGCGTTTGCCGCCGATGCTGCAGACATTGCCGCGCAGATCGGACGCCCGGCACTGGAGGAGCTGCTGGCCGCCCACCGGCTGTGGAGCGACTGGCTGGGGGAAGGACGGGTCCGCAAGCTCGCTTTCGTCGCGGAGAAGACGGAACTCTAGGGGTACGGGTTGGGGCCGGGCATGGGCATCGTCGTAGGCATGGTGCTGGCCGGGGACGAGCTGGAGACCTTCCACACATGCCAAGTGCCGCCGAAGCTAACGATGCCCTCACCGTGGGCCCGCTTCCTCGTCTTGTCTCCGGCGATGGCCGGGGGCAGTCCGGCGAAGAAGTACAGCGGGTGTCCGCCGAGCGTCAGCTGGGAGACTCCGTTGTGCTTCCAGACGCCGAGCTTCGCCTTGATGGCGGCGTTCTTGGTGGGGGTCTTGCCATTGGCGACCGCGACCCACGGCCAGATCGTGCGGCAGGCCTTCGAGAGACACTTGGGGTGGCTCTTCGAGTCACCGGTCAGCGTGTAAACCGCGAACCCGCGGGCGGCGCCGACGATCTTCGCCGTGAAGGTCTGGTGGGTGTTGGGACTCAAGAAGTTGGTGACGGTGCTCTGAAACACCCCGAGCGTGGGCGCCGTGGCCGCGGTCGCGACCCCGACCATCGCGGCCAGGCCGACGACGAGAACGGCGGCCCACAGCCTCAGCATCTTCGGACCAGACCTACGCATAGCTGCTTCCTCCTCGATCGTGAGTACTCGTGCCTAAGGACGCCCCCGCGGCGGGAACCTTCCCGAGCGCGGATCTCTTTCAGAGGCTTAGCGGTAGCGGAACGCCGCCAGCTGCTCGAGCTGCCCAGCCGTGACGCCCATCCCCGACAGCACACAGGTGTGACCGGCGCGTCTCCAGGTCACGACGAGCCGGCCGTCGACGCTGAGCGTGCGGAGCCGCTCGGCACCTTTGCGAACCGCCGCTCCCGCAGGCACCGGCAAGCCGGGGCCGGAGACGATCGTGTAGGCGATCTGCGTGCCGTGGCTCTGGTAGTAGACGGTGACCATCTGCCGGCCGCGCAACTGGTCGCTCCGCTGGCCGACGGGCGCCCAGCCCAGGCCCTCAGAGGCCCAGTTCGGGAAGTAGACCCGGCCGACACTTTGCTCGAGTCTCGCCAGGGGAGCGCGCGGATCGGGACCGGGCCCAGGGCCGGTCGGGCCTCGAACCGCGATCGTCGCCGCTTCCGAGACCGACGGCCCTCCCGGTGTTCCCGCAGGCAGTAGGAGCACTATCAGCACCAAGACGACAGCGGCAGAGCTGGCGAGAGCCCCACCGTAGATCGCCATCCGGCGGCGGGCGACGGACGCGGCGCGAGGTCGATCGGCTTCGATTCGAGCGCGGAGCTGGGCAGGAGCGCGCTCGGTCACCGCCGCACGGTGCAGCGCGGCCGCCACGCGGCGCTCGAGCTCTCCTAGGTCTGATTTCCCGGTTGATCCCACTGCGCCTTCGAATTGTCCTCCACTACCGTGTCGGCCCATGCGCGCGCGACTCTGGGTGGTGATACCCACCTACAACGAGGCAGTCAACGTCGAACGAATCGTCCGCGCAGCCGATGCCGAACTCGAGCGGATCGTGCCCGGCGCGCATCGGATCCTAGTCGTAGACGACAACTCTCCGGACGGTACGGGTGCAATCGCCGACGCCCTGGCGGCCGAGCTCCCCGCCGTGGAGGTCCTTCATCGGCCTGCCAAGGACGGTCTCGGCCACGCCTACCGGGCCGGATTTGTGCACGCACTGGCGGCGGGGGCGGAGCTGATAATCGAGATGGACGCCGACTTCTCGCATGACCCCCGGTACCTCCCCGGGCTGATCGAAGCCTCCTCGGAGGCCGACCTGGTGCTCGGCTCCCGCTATGTACCGGGTGGGGGCGTGCGGGACTGGGGCCTGGTGCGCCGTCTGGTCAGCCGCGGGGGCGGCCTTTACGCGCGCACGATCCTCCGGGTCGACGTGCACGACCTGACGGGAGGATTCAAGTGCATCCGTCGCGAAGTCCTGGAGGCAATCGACCTCGACTCGGTACGTGCCGACGGCTATGTGTTCCAAATTGAGGTCACGTACCGCGCGCTGATCGCGGGGTTCACCGTGAGCGAGGTCCCAATCGTGTTTCAAGACCGCAAGGCGGGTACGAGCAAGATGTCGCCCCGTATCGCGCTGGAGGCGATGTGGCTCGTACCCCAGCTGCGCCGGAGCGGGGCCGCCGCGGTGGCTGCGGCCAGCGATCGACGGCGCGTCGGGATGATCGATCGAGCGTCCTAACGAAATCACAATGTTGATCAAACCCCGAAACGGTCCCTGTACCGCCATCCTGTAATTCGAATGAGCGCCCACGGCCCGCTCGGCGCCACCCCGCAGAGCGGTACTTTCGAGTTCGAATCCTCCGCGCTTCGAGCGCGTACTACTGCGGCCCCGCAGCGCGTTGGGCTGATGGCGCTGTCTGGGCTGGTGCTCACGGGGCTCCTGATCTCGATCAGCGCCACCCACACCGCGCAGCTGCTGCCGGAGTCGGTCCGCCCCATCCCGAGGTCGCTGGCGGGACCGTTCGGCGGCGCCGGGATAAACCTGCGCTCCTACGGGCTGATCGCAGTGCTGGTTGCCATGTTCGGCTGCTACGTGCTCGCGGTCCGCGCGGCCGATCGGCTCTCCGCTCGAGCGGTGCTGATGACGATCGCGGCGCTCTACGCCCTGGTCATGCTCGCCCCGCCGATGCTCTCGACCGACATCTTCAGCTACGGCGCTTACGGTCGGATGGGCACGCTCTACGGCGCCAATCCGTACCTCCATGGGCCATCCACCATCGCGCTGGATCCCGTATACCCGTTCATCGGCGCCAAATGGGTAACCACCCCGTCGGCCTACGGTCCCGTGTTCACGGCGTTCAGCTACGTGCTCGCCCCCCTATCTGTCGCCGCGAGCGTAGTGGCGTACAAGGGTCTCGCGGCCGTCGCCAGCCTGGCGACCGTGGCACTCGTCTGGAACGCCGCTCGCTGGCGCGGCGTCAATCCGGTCAAGGCAGCGGCGCTTGTGGGACTCAACCCCCTTACGGTGATCTACGGGGTGGGAGGCGGGCATAACGATCTCCTCATGCTGGCGGCGATGACGGCCGGCATCTACGCCATCCTCCAGCACCGCGATCGGGCCGCAGGCGGCTTGCTGTCGCTGGCCACGGGAATCAAGCTGACAGGCTTCGTGATGCTCCCGTTCGCCATCGCGGGCGGTGCAGTCCGCCGTACCGGTCGCCGGGACATCGTGATCGGCGCCGCTGTCGTCGCAGCCTTGGTGACGGCGGTCGGCTTCGCCCTGTTCGGGACCGGGCCGCTTCACCTCCCGGCCACGATCCATACCTCACAGAGCGAGGGTGACTGGCACAGCATTCCGGGCTTCGTCACCACCCTTGTCGGGCTGGGCTTTGCCGGCCGCATCACGGGCATCGTGCTGGCCGTCGCGTGCGTCGGGATCATCTGCTGGCTCGTGCGCCGCGTCTGGCGTCGCGAGGTCGACTGGATCGACGGAGCCGGCTGGGCCACGGTGGCGATGCTTGTCACGGCCAGCTCGCTGCTGCCCTGGTACATGGCCTGGCTGATGCCTCTGGCGGCGCTCGCCTCTGACCGGCGCCTGTGGCGAATGTCGCTCGTGCTGACCGGCTGCGTCCAGTTGATTGAGCTGGTTGGATACATCCCCCATGTGGGGTCAGGACTGTAGGGATGGCTAACACCGGCACCGAGAAGTTGGTCAATGGCGGGAGGAAGCTCGAGCTGCTGAGCGTGGTGGCCCCCGTGTACAACGAGGAAGGGACCATCGACGAGTTCTACAGCCGCGTGCGCGCCGCGCTCGAAGGGCTGAACTTCGAGCTGGTGCTGGTCGACGACGGGTCGACGGACTCCTCCGCCACGATCCTCGAACGGCTGGCCGAAAGCGATCCCAGGGTCCGGCTGGTCTACTTGTCGCGAAACTTCGGCCACCAGACGGCCCTCACCGCGGGGCTCGACCACGCCCGGGGCGAGGCGGTGGTGATGCTCGACGCCGATCTCCAGGATCCGCCCGAGCTGATCCCCCGCATGCTCGACCACTGGCGTCAGGGCTGCGACATCGTCTACGCGGTCCGCGAGCGGCGCGAGGGCGAGTCTCGCTTCAAGCTGAGCACGGCCAAGTGGTTCTACAAGCTGTTCGACAAACTCGCCCAGGTCGAGCTCGAGCACAACTCCGGCGATTTTCGCCTGCTCGACCGCCGGCCGCTCGACGCACTGCTGTCGATGCGCGAGCGCAACCGGTTCCTGCGCGGCATGACGGTCTGGGTCGGCTATACCCAGGCGGCGGTGTCGTATCGGCGCGATCCGCGCCATGCCGGCGAGACCAAGTACACGCTGTCGAAGATGTTCAAGTTCTCGCTGGACGCGATCTCGAGCTTCTCGCACCGGCCGCTACAGCTCGCCACCCTGCTCGGATTCCTGATTTCCACCCTCGCGTTCATCGCCATCCCGGTGGTGGTCATATTGCGGCTGTCGGGGTCGTACCTGCCGGGGTTCGGCTCGATCACGATCGCCATCCTGCTGCTGGGCGGGATCCAGCTGATCGCGATCGGGATCATCGGCGAGTACGTCGGCCGCATCTACGACGAGGTCAAGGGCCGTCCGCTCTATCTGGTGCGCGGCACGCGGAACCTCCGCCCGGCAGAAGGATCGGTTTCACCGGAGCGTGGCGACACCGGGGCCGAGCCGCCGCTCGTCGAACGGGAGCCTTAGCCCGGCGGGGAAGCGCCTAGCCCCCGGCGGGGTTCGGGCCGAACGACGTGGCCTGGGATGAGCCGTCGCCGGACGGGTCGCCGACCTTCTCCTCGGACGGGTCGCCGACCTTCTCCTCGGACGGGTCGCCGACCTTCTCCTCGGACGGGTCGCCGACCTTCTCGCCGGCGGCCTGCTCGAGCGCCGAGATGCGGGCCGATAACCCCTTGACAGCGTCCGCGAGCGGGTCTGGCAGGTGGACCCAGTCGGCGTCAGGCCCCTCTGGGCGCCTGCCCTCGACGCGGACGGGGTGGCCTGGGTTCCCGACGACCGTCGAGTTTGGCGGCACGTCATGGATCACCACCGAGTTGGCGCCAATCTTCGACCCGTGACCGACGGTGATGGGACCGAGCAGCTTGGCGCCGGAGCCGATCGTGACGTTGTCCTCCACGGTCGGGTGGCGCTTGCCTCTCGCGAACCCGGTACCGCCCAACGTGACGCCCTGATACAGCGTGACGTTGTCTCCAATCTCGGCCGTCTCGCCGACCACCACCCCCATCCCGTGGTCGATGAAGAACCCGTTGCCGATCCTCGCTGCGGGATGTATCTCGATGCCGGTCATGGCGCGCGAGACGGCAGCTATCAGCCGCGGCAGGAACGGCACGCCGGCTGTGTACAGGGCGTGGGCCACGCGGTGAGACAGCAGGACGTGAACCCCTGGCCAGGTCGCGACGATCTCGGCCGCGGCGACGCCGCGCGCTGCAGGATCGCGGCTTTGGGCGGCGGCGACGTCCCGGCGGATCTCGGCGGCCGTGCGGGCGACAAGGCCTGGCATCGGTATAGCGTAGCCGGGGGCATTAGACGGCTGAATCGGGCTGCCGGGGCCGTCCACGGACGCACGTCGCGCGAAGCGCATGGTGCGTCCGGGGATGGTCCGGCAGCCTACGGCGCGAAGAACGGCGTCGACACATAGCGCTCGCCCGAGTCCGGGAGGATCGTCACGATCCGCTGACCCCTCGATTCGGGGCGCTTGGCGAGCTCTAGGGCAGCAAACACGGCGGCACCCCCGGAGATGCCCGCCAGCACCCCCTCACGGAAGGCCAGCTGGCGCGCGGTCTCGATTGCCTCCTCGTCCCCTACCGGGATGACCTCGTCGATCAGCTCTCGGTCCAAGACCTGGGGGATGAATCCGGCCCCGATGCCCTGGATCTTGTGAGGCCCGGGGCGGCCGCCCGACAAGACCGCCGACGCCCGCGGCTCGACCGCGACCAGGCGACAGCGAGGGTTCCCGGCCTTGAGCACCTCGCCGGCGCCGGTGATGGTCCCCCCTGTGCCCACGCCCGTGACGAACACGTCGACCCGGCCGTCGAGTGCCTCCCAGATCTCGGGCCCGGTCGTGCGGCGATGGATCTCGGGGTTGGCGGGATTTGAGAACTGGTCGGGGAGGAACACGTCGTCATGAGTAGCCATGGCCTGCGCTGCTTGGACCGCCTCCGTCATGCCCCCCAGCGACTCGGTCAGCTCGACGCGGGCGCCATAGAGCCGCAGCAACCCTTCGCGCTCGCGGCTCATTCCCTGTGGGAGCGTCAGTACGAGCTCATATCCCTTCGCGGCGCACACGAACGCCAGGGCGATCCCGGTGTTGCCGCTCGTGGCCTCGACGATCGTGGTCCGCCCGGGCTCGATCCGGCCCTCGCGCTCGGCGGCCTCGATCATCGATACGCCGATGCGGTCCTTGACGCTCCCGCCCGGGTTGAACGCCTCGAGCTTCGCGAACAGCTCGACGTCCTGATCCCCGACCATCCGATTCAGCGCCAGCATCGGAGTCCGGCCGACAAGCTCCGAAATGTCGGTAGGAATTCGCGGCAATTCGGCGCGAACCCTACGGAATCCGCGGCCGGGGCGGGACCGGCCACGGCAGCTCAGATGTGGTACATGGGCGCGCCCGCTGCGCGTGCCTCGGCCTCGGCCACGTCCGCGACAGTGGAGGCCTCCAGCACCGAACGCGCGGCCTGGGCGGCATCCGCGAAGATGCCCGTGGAGCCCTGGCCGACGGGGCCGTCTAGGAGCTCGACGATCTCCAGCACCGTGATCTCGCCGGGCGGGCGGGCAAAGCTGTAACCCCCGCCTACGCCTCGCTGGGAGCGAAGCGCTCCGGCTCGGCGCAGGGTGGCGAACAGCTGTTCCAGGAACTGCACCGGGATCTGGCGCCGGCGAGCTAGTTCGGCGATCGGCACCGGGCCGGCGTCGCCGTGCAGCTGCAGCTCGACCAGCGCGGCGAGCGCGTACGGGGACTTGGTGGTGATCGAGATCACGCCTGATCGCGATCGTACGCGACCGTGGGGACGGCGAGCCCCGTCGGAACCGGGCTCAGATCCAGCCGCGCTCGGTGGCCGTCAGGACGGCCTGGGCTCGATCCATCGCCCCCAGCTTGCCGTAGACGTTGTGCAGGTGGGTGCGTACGGTGCTGGTCGAGAGCCCCAGCTCGGCCGCGATCTGCTTGTAGACCTTCCCCTGAGCCAGTCCGCGCAGCACCTGAACCTCGCGGGACGACAGTGGGCAGGGGTCGAGCTGGCGGAGGCGGCCCTCCGAGCTCGTCAGGGGCAGGTCGTACATCACGGCGCGAAGCTCCGGTACCGCGAGTCCGAGCCCCCGCGCGACATTGAGCAGCGCCGCGGGCAGAACCGCGCCGCCCACTGAGTGGTGGGCGAGCATGTCCGCGAGTCGCACCAGGGCGGCCTCGCCCTCGCAGTCGTCCGCGTGGTGGCGCTCGATAACGCTCGCCATCGAACTCGGGAATCCCCAACGGCGGGCGAGTACTCCGCCGACCAGTGCGTGGTCGACACCGAGCTCACGTCGCTCCCGCTGGACCCGCTCCTCAGGCGTTCGCGCTCGACCGTGGACCTGACGCGGATAGCCCGGGTACGCGTGGATGAGGACGAGCTTGCCGATGTCGTGCATCAGCGAGGTGACCACCAGCCGATCCGGATCGTCGTAGCCGATCTCTTTAGCCAGCCGGCCTGCGGCCCGCTGGGTGGCGACGGCGTGCAGCCTGAAGCGCTCCGGAATGCCTTGCCACACGGCGGTGTGCTCGAAGAAGTCAAACGTCCGAGCACGGCTCGCAATCGCATGGACCGCCTCGGGCGAGAGCACCTCGACCCCCTTGACGACGCTGTCGACGCGCCCGTGCAGGGGCCCCTTCACCCGATTGGCGAGCCGCATCACCGCGATCGCCAGCGCCACGTCGGACTCCACCGCGGCCACGACCTCGCTGGTCGACACGACGCCTGACTCGAACAACCGCAGCACCCGGTTGCGGGATTCGACCAGCACCGGAAAGCCTTCCAGCGCCTCGAACGCGGCCGTCAGCCGCCGGCCATGGCCCTCGTTGTGGTGGCGGTTGCGAACCGCGCGCGGCTCGCTCTCGGCGCCCTGGGACTCAGCCGCATTCGGCTCGGTCGCAGCGCCGTGCGGCTCGCTCGCAGCACCATTCGGCTCGCCCGCAACGCCATTCGGCTCGCCCGCAGCGGCATTCAGCTCGCCCGCGAGAGCCGCTTCCTCCTCGCTGGGTGTGGGTGGGACATCGGCGACTGCTCCCATGGGGCCCGTATCGGCAAATGTTCGATGCGGGTTTAGCGACACGTAGCGCGCCCGCGCTCGAGAGCGCGGTCGATCCTGGCCAATGTTTCGTCGCGGCCGAGCACGGTCACGCTCTCGAAGATCCCAGGCGAGACGGTAGTGCCCGCGATCGCCACCCGCACCGGCTGGAACACTCTTCCGGGCTTCAGACCGAGCCGCTCGACCACCTCGCGCAACGCACCCTCGACCCGCTCCACCGTGAATGGCTCGACGGACTGAAGCGCCTCACGCGCGGCCTCCAGCGTGTCGAGACCACCGTCGCGGCACACCGTCTTCTCAAACGCAGCGGGATCGTCGACCGGTCCGTCGAACAGAAACGCGACAAGGGGCCAGAAATCGGCCAGGGTCTGGATCTTCTCCGCGGAGATCTCGACCGCCGGTCTGAGGCCGCTGCGACCGGTGTACGCCTCGATGCGGCGCGTCAGCTCATCGATGCTCACCGTCCGCAGCCACCGGCCGTTGAAGTGCCTCAGCTTTCGCTCGTCGAATACGGCCGGGTTGTGGGACACGCGTTCCAACCGGAACCGCTCAGCAAGCTCTTCCAGCGTGAAGAATTCCTCGTCCGAGGAGAAGCCCGCGCCGAGCAGGGCCAGGTAGTTGTCGACAGCCTCGGGCAGGTAACCGGCAGCTCGGAGCTCCTGTACCGAGGCCGCGCCGTGGCGCTTCGAGAGCTTGCGGCCATCGGGCCCATGTAGGAGGGGCAGATGGGCGTAGCGCGGCGGCGGGGCTCCGAGCGCGTCGAACACCAACAGCTGCTTGGGAGTGTTCGAGACGTGATCCTCACCCCGCACGACGTGGGTGATGCCGGCGTCGAGGTCGTCGACCGCGACGGCGAAGTTGTAGAGAACGGACCCATCCGCTCGGGCGATCACGGGATCGTCCTGGCTTGCATTCGGGAACCGGATCTCGCCCCTGATGACGTCATCGACCACCGTGTCGCCACTGTCGGGCACGCGCAAGCGGACGGCACCGGTCTCCGAGGGCTCTCCCCGGAAGCCGCGCTCCCACCCGTGCCGGTCCTTGTAGGCCTTCACGTCTTCCTGCGTGGCCGTGGAGAGGTACGCATGGCCTGAGGCGAGCAGCTGCTCGAGAACCTCGACATGGCGGGCTGAGCGATGCGACTGGAAGATCGGGCCCTCATCCCACTCCAGCCGCAGCCATAACAGCGCGTCCAGGATCTGCTCCACGTTCTCCGGGGTGGATCGCTCGCGGTCTGTATCTTCAATCCGCAGCACGAACGTCCCGCCCTGGCCGCGGGCCAGCAGCCAGTTGTACAGAGCGGTGCGGGCGCCACCGATGTGCAGCGCCCCTGTGGGGGATGGTGCGAAGCGAACACGCATGAGAACCTCTTTCTCAGCATGCTAATCGGCGCCCACGTGTCCCAGTCCGGAGGTCTGGCAAAGGCCATCGAGCGCGGCGCCGAGCGTGGCGCGGACGCGATTCAGATCTTCAACCAGTCACCGCGGATGTGGCGGCCGACGGCGTACGGCGAGGACGACTTCGCCGCCTTCCGGGAGGCGATGGATGCAAGCCGGATCGATGCCGTCCTGATCCACGCCGTCTACCTGCTCAACTGCGCCTCCGAGGATCGTGAGATCAGGGAGAAGTCACGCCGCTCGCTGATCCAGTCGCTGCGGGTCGGGGAGGGGATCGGCGCGGCCGGGGTCGTGCTTCACCCAGGGTCTGCCAAGAAGGGGGACGTCCCCAAGGCGATCAAGCGGGCCGGAACGGTGATCAAGCAGGCGCTGTCCGACTCAGAGCGATGCGAGCTACACCTCGAGGACACCGCCGGCGCGGGAGGAACGCTCGGGCGCTCGTTCGAGGAGCTCGCCGACCTGTTCGAGGCGGCGGGAGGCGACAGGCGGCTCGGCATGTGCCTCGATTCCTGCCACCTGTACGCGTCCGGATACGACATCTCGACCCGCAACGGCCTGCAGGAGACGCTGGAGCTCTGCGATCGGGTCGTGGGGCTGAAGCGCCTGCGCTCGGTTCACGTCAACGACTCGATGACGAAGCTCGGGTCCAACCGTGACCGGCACGCTCTGCTCGGGGAAGGCGAGCTCGGCGACGGTGGCTGCGCGGTCTTTCTCTCAGAGCCGCTATTCGATCGGCTGCCCTGCGTGCTGGAGACGGGGGAAGAGGGAGCTCCGAGCGCCGCGGACGTGGCGAAGGCCTTCAAGCTCCGAAAGCGGGGGGTGGCGCAGCGTCGCCGCGCGGGCCGGAGCAAGCGCTCCGCCCGCAGCAAGAAATAGAGTGCCGCGCTGATGAGCGCCTCCAAGCAGCAGGCAGCTGCCCTGGTCGTGTTCGGGATCACCGGCGACCTGGCCAAGCTGCAGACGTTCCGATCCCTCTACAGGCTCGAGTGCCGCGGCATGCTGGGATGTCTGGTGCTGGGGGTGGCGGCAGACGATTGGACCGTCGATCACCTCCGGGACCACGCCCGAGAGTCGATCGAAGCTGCCGGTGAGCACCTCGACGACCAGGCGTTCGCCCGCTTCGCCCAGCGTCTGCGCTACGTGAGCGGCGACTTCGGTCAGCAGGAGACCTACCAGAAGGTGGCCCAGGCCCTCGAAGCAGAAGGCGACGCGACCTTCTACCTCGAGACCCCGCCGTCGCTGTTCGCCACCGTCGTCAAGGGCCTGTCGGAGGCGAAGCTCGTGTCCCACGGGGAGCGCGTGGTTGTGGAGAAGCCGTTCGGCCACGACCTGGCCTCGGCCCGAGCGCTGGCGGCCGAGCTCCACCAGTACGTGGACGAGTCGCAGATCTACAGGATCGATCACTTCCTCGGCAAGCTGGGGCTGGAGGAGTTTCTCTACCTGCGTTTTGCCAACACGATGCTCGAGCCGGTCTGGAACCGCAACCAAGTCTCTTCTGTCCAGATCACGATGGCCGAGAGCGTCGGCGTCGAGGACCGCGGCCACTTCTACGACCCGGTCGGGGCCGTGCGCGACGTGGTCGTCAACCACCTCTTGCAGCTCCTGGCCGAAGCAGCCATGGAGCCCCCGGCCACGAGCGATCCGGAGACACTGAAGGACGCCAAGCTCGCGGTGTTCCGGGCGATGGCAGACGCTGACCCGAGCAGATGCGTGCGCGGGCAGTACGACGGCTATCGCCAGGTCGAGGGAGTCGCAGCCCACTCGGACACCGAGACGTTCGCGGCGTTACGGCTGGAGGTGGACAACTGGCGCTGGTCCGGGGTGCCGTTCCTGATCCGCACGGGCAAGCGACTGCCCGTAAAGGAGACCGAGCTGCGGCTGGTGTTCAAGCACCCCCCCAGGCTCGGGTTCGCGACCGCCAAGCGCCGCCGGCCGGCGCCGTCGCAGCTCGTGGTCAGGCTTGACCCGAGCACGGGCATCAGGATCGCGCTCGACGCGCTGCGCGGCGAGCAGCCGGACGCGACGGAGATCCACCTCGACATGCAGTTCGCCGAGGAAGGGGCCGAGGGCCCGACGCCGTACGAGGTCCTGTTGCACGCGGCCCTGGTCGGCGACTCGACCCACTTCACCCGCCAGGATCTGGTCGAGGAGTCGTGGCGCATCGTGCAGCCCCTGCTCGACTCCCCGCCCGAGTTGCACCCCTACGAGCAGGGCTCCTGGGGCCCGCCCGAGGCTGAGAAGCTCGCGTCCGGCTACGGCGGCTGGCGAGGGCCGTGGCCCGCGGACCAGCCCGGCTAGGCGCCGTCTCGCAGCTCAGCCAGGCCATCGGCCCGCGTACGCACCGGTTCGTACCCCAGCTGCTGGCGGGCCTTGTCGATGTTGATCGTGCACTCCTGGGCCGAGACCCAGTAGGTGAACCGGGTCAGCGGCGGGCGGCCGGGGAGCGGCAGCGCGCGCCAGGCGGTCTCGCCCCCGACCGCCAGCGTGTGGGCCACTGGCGAAGGAATGCTTCGGCTCGGCGGATCGACGTCCTGCGTGGACAGCAGCTCGGAGACAAAGTCGCGGAAGACGACGGGCTGGCCGTCGGTGACGAAATAGACCTCGCCCGGAGCGCCGCGGGTGGCCCCGAGCATCAATCCCTCGACCGCGTTGTCGACGTGGGTCGTCGAGGTCTTGTGGCGGCCGCCCCCGATCCACGCGAACCGGCCCGATCGCACCATCTCGGTCATCGTCGGCAGCAGTGTCGTATCGCCCCGGCCCCACACGAATCGGGGACGAACCACGACGGTCTCCAAGCCGCCGCCGTTGGCCTCCCGTACCAATTCCTCGGCCCGCGCCTTCGTCGACGGGTAGAGCGCCGGGGAATCCGGTCGGAGCGGCGCGGACTCGTCGACGTTGACGAGTGGCTCGCCGGCCATCAGCGCGGCCTCGGTCCCCACGTGGACAAAGCGGCGAACGCCGGCCTGGGCGCAGGCCACAAGTACGTTGCGCGTGCCCTGGACGTTGCCGCGCTCAAACTCATCGCGCGTCCCCCAATCGCCCAGCGTGGCCGCGGCGTGAAAGGCCCATTCGCCGCCCTCGGCCCCCGAGGCCATCGCGTCGACGTCGCCGAGGTCGCCGGGAACCGGCTCTCCGCCCCGCGCGCGGATCCGGTCTGCCGCTGCATCGGAACGAGCTAGAGCCCGCACGCTGTGGCCGTCCGAGCGCAGCCGCTCAATCAGCCTCCCGCCGATAAACCCCGAGCCTCCGGTCAGGAACGCAACAGCCATGGTGCGAGCTTATATCGCGCGGTCACCGTTCCCTGCTTTCCCGTACGCTGAATGGACATGAGCCTCACCGGTCAGATCCTGCGGATCCATGAGGCGGTGTACAAGGCGACCGACGGACGGATCGGCCACCGCACGATCGGGGTGCCGACGCTGCTGCTCCGGACGACCGGACGCCGCTCGGGAGCATCCCGCACGAACGCCTTGGTATACGCCCACGACGGCGACGACTACCTCCTGGTCGCCTCCAACGGCGGCGCCGACCGCCACCCGGCTTGGCTGCACAACCTAAAAGCGAACCCGGACGTGGGCATTCAGGTCGGCCGCGAACGCCGGAACGCTACGGCCAGGGTGATCGAGCCCTCAGCTCCCGACTACCAGCGGCTGTGGAAGATCGTCAACGACAACAATCGCGACCGCTACACCGCCTACCAGCGCCAGACGAGCAGGCCTATACCGGTGATCGCGATCACGCCGTCAGGCTGACGCAGCAAGCCGCGGCGGTCCCTGCTCAGCCACCAGAGCTCCACCCAGCAGGGCGTCGAGCTCGGCGTGCAGTCCCGCGCCGAGCGAGACCCTGAACTCCGGCCCCAGCTTGATCCGGCGCGACCCGGTGGAGGTCGAGAGCTCGATCAGCACCTCCGACTCACCGGGGAACCCTTGCAGGAGTTCCTTCAATTCTGTGAGCGCGGTGGCCGGCAGCAGCGCCGCATCCATGCGCAGCCGCAGCGGGCGTGGCGGCTCGGCCGCCTTGGCCGCAGCCGCCGCGGCCTCCAGGACCTCATCCTGGCTCGGCTCGAAGCGCTCGATCTGCTGGGCGATGATGCAGGTCTTGTCCCGATCCTTGTGGTCTACGCGGCCTCGAACGAGCACAATCGAGTCGTTCACCAGCGCCTCCCGGTTCGACTCAAGCGCATTGCCGAACACCACCAGCTCGACCGAGGCGTCGAGGTCATCGAGCGTCGCGAACATCATCCAGTCGCCCTTCTTGGTCCTGATCCGTTTGGCCTGGGTGATCATTCCCCCTACCGTCACCCAGTCGCCGTCGCGGCGCTCCGGAAGTCCGGAGATCGGGATGTCGACCCGGGTCCTGAGAGCAGGCCCCACCTC
This sequence comes from uncultured Actinomycetes bacterium, assembly GCA_963719305.1. Taxonomy (GTDB): domain Bacteria; phylum Actinomycetota; class Thermoleophilia; order Solirubrobacterales; family Solirubrobacteraceae; genus Palsa-465. The sequence continues at coordinate 192,240 of CAVRBL010000001.1, forward strand.
TTTCAGCGGGTGAGCGGAGATGAACAGGCCGATCGACTCCTTCTCGGCGGCCAGCAGCTCGCCGCGCTCGAACTCCTCTGTGGGGATCGGCGCGTGGCTCGGCGTCGAGAAAACAGCAGCGTCCGCCCCCTCTGCGCCGCCGAAGTCGAAGATCGACCCCTGCCCCATGGCCAGATCATGCTGGGCCTTCTGTCCCGCACCCTGGGCCTGCTCGAGCACCGACAGCATGCCCTTGCGCGACGCCCCCGTAGAGCCGAATGCCCCGCACTTGATCAGCGCCTCGATCGCCTTTTTGTTGACCGCCCGCCCGTCCACGCGGGCGCAGAAGTCCCACAGGTCCTTGAACGGCCCGCCCTCCGAACGGGCGCGCTTGATCGCCTCCACCGCCTGGTAGCCGACGCCTTTGACCGCGTCCAGCCCGAATCTGATGTTTCCCTCGACGACGACGAACTTGTGCTCGGACACATTTACGTCCGGTGGCAGGATCGCGATCCCCATCTGCTCGGCTTGGGAGACGAAGAACGGAACCTTGTCCTTGGTGGCCATGACCGACGAGATCAGCGCGGCCATGTACTCCGCCGGGTAGTTGGCCTTCAGCCATGCCGTCCGATAGGAGATCAGGGTGTAGCACGCGGCGTGGCTTCGGTTGAAGCTGTAGTCCGCTGACCGCTCGTTAGTGGCCCAGAGCCACTCGATCACCTGCTCCGTGGTCCCTGACGACCGGCAGCCCTCGACGAACTCAGGCTTCAGCTTGGCCATCGCCTCTCGGTTCTTCTTGCCGATCGCCTTGCGCAGGTCATCGGCCTTGGCGCCGCTGAAACCCGCGAGCTCCGTGGCGATTCGCATCGCCTGCTCCTGGTAGAGGATGACTCCCTTGCTCGGCTGGAGGATCGGGTGCAACCGCTCGTCGGCGTAGGCGATCGAACTCGGATCGCGCTTGCCGCGGGCGTAGGTAGGGATCTGGTCCATGGCTCCCGGTCGATAGAGCGCGTTCAGCGCCACCAGATCGTCGAACTCGTCGGGCCTGACCTTCTTTAGCGCCTCGCGCATCCCCTCGGACTCGAACTGGAACACGCCCACCGAGTCGCCCCGCGCCAGCATCTCGTAGGTCTTGGCGTCGTCCAGGGGCAGCGTCGCCATGTCGGGCCGCTCCCCTGTGGAGCGCTCCACGATGTCCAGCGCGTCCTCGATCACGTCGAGGTTGCGGAGGCCCAGGAAGTCCATCTTCAAAAGCCCGATCTGCTCGATCGGCTTCATCGTGAACTGGGTAACCATCCGCAGGGAACGCTCCCCGTTCTGATCGAGACCCGCGTCCGCGACTTGCAGGGGCACGATGTCCGTCAGCGGGCGGTCGGCGATCACGACCGCGGCGGCATGGATCGAGGAGTTACGGACGATTCCCTCCAGGCCCCGGGCGACGTCCACGATCTCCTTCGCGGCCGGGTCCTTGTCGATCTCCGCGCGCAGGGGCTGCCCGGGCTTCAGGCAGTCCTCGAAACTGGGTGGACGGCCCTGCTGGGGCTCGGGGATCAGCTTGGCCAGCCGGTCACCGGCGCCGTAGTCGTACCCCAGGACGCGCGCGGCGTCGCGCGTGGCGGCCCGGGGGAACATCTTGCCGAACGTGATGATCTGGGCCACGGATTCCTTGCCGTACTTGTCGGCGACGTAGCGGATCACCTGCTCGCGACCGCGGACCGAGAAATCGATGTCGATGTCGGGCATCGACACGCGCTCAGGGTTGAGGAAGCGCTCGAACAGCAAGTCGTAGGAGAGTGGATCGACGTCCGTGATCTGAAGGCAGTAGGCAACGATCGAGCCCGCCGCCGAGCCGCGGCCGGGCCCCACCGCGATCCCTGAGTCCTTTGCGTACTTGACGAAGTCCCACACGATCAGGAAGTAGGAGCTGAAGCCCATCCGGTCGATCACCGACAGCTCGTATTCGGCTCGCTCAATCGCCTCCGCCGGGGGCGGGTCGCCGTACCGGCGACGAAGGCCCTCGTGCACCAGCGAGCGGAGGTACTCGCGCTCGGGGGCGTCGTCGGGCGTCGGGTAGCGCGGAATCAGCTGGCGGTCGAGCTCGAGCTCGACATCGCAGCGCTCGGCGATCTCGACCGTCGTGGCCACGGCCTCCGGACAGTCAGCGAACGCGCTCACCAGCTCCTCGTTCGAGCGCAGATAGAACTCGTTGGTCTCGAAGCGGATCTTCGGCGCCTTGAGCGTCGACTTGGTCTGAACGCAGAGCAACGCCGAGTGGTGGTGGTAGTCCTCGCGGCGAAGGTAGTGCACGTCGGATGTGCCGACCAGCGGGCGCCCGAGCTCTCGGGCGATCCGGATCACGCCCTCGTTGGCCCTCTCCTGCTCGGCCAGCCCGTTCTTCTGCAGCTCGAAGTACACGTTGTCCCGGCCGAATGTCTCAAGGAGTTGCTCCACGTGGGCGCGCGCATCCCCTTGACGGCCCTCGAGCAGGTACTGGCAGAAGCGCGACTGAAGGCAGCCCGTGAGCGCGATCACCCCCTCCCCATGCGCCGCCAGCTGCTCGACGTCGACCGACGGTTTACCGCGCTGAAAGCCCTCCAGGAAGCCTCTCGAGCAGAGCTTGACGAGGTTCCGGTACCCGGCGGGGGTCGCCGCCAGCAACGTGAGATGGAAGCGATCCAGTCGTCCCGGTGCCCGCCGACGGTGGTCCTCGACGAGGTACACCTCGCAGCCGATGATCGGCTTGATGCCCTCCCTCCGGCAGGCCGTGGACAGCTCCACGGCGCCGTTCATCACGCCGTGATCGGTGAGTCCCAGCGCCGGCTGGCCGAATGACGCCGCCCGGGCCGCCAGGGCGTCGATCTTGCATGCACCGTCCAGCAGCGAGTACTCAGAATGGACGTGAAGGTGGGCGCAGGAGGTGCTCATGCTCGGGCTTGACGAGCATAGGCATCGGAGCGGACGCCAGGGCCGCCCGAGGATCGCTCGTTGCGGCTAAAGGGAGCTAGCTGTCCTGGTTCGCCCGCTGCCGGGAGGCGGCCAGCAGGCCGCCGGCCAGCACGAGCGCGACCACGCCCGTGATCGCCAGGCCGCGCTGAGCGCCGTGCAGCCGGCGCTTGGCGTACCACTTGCCGCCCTGCCAGACGACGTATCCGAGGAGCTTGTAACCCATCGGGCGGATGCTACCCCCGATGGAGAACCCTCAGTCGCCCTGCCCGCGCACGTGCCTCAGACGCCACGCCATCCTGGACTGAAGGGTGAACAGCTCGATGAAGCCGGGCGATGCCGCCTGAGAGAACAACCCGCCCGATTCCGAGAACGTCGCCAGCTGGGGGTCGTAGACGGCGTTCTCAGATTCCCGGGTGATCACTCGCACTGAACCCTTGTATAGCTTGAGCCCGATCGTCCCGGTCACCTGCTCGTTGGCCGCGTCCATGTAGGCGTCGAGGTCCTCCCGCAACGGCTCCCACCACAGGCCGGCGTACACCAGGTAGGCCCACCGCTGGTCGAGGGTGGGCTTCAGCTGGTTCTGATGGCTGGTGCCCACCAGCCTCTCCAGCTCCTGGTGGGCGCTCAGCAGGATCGCGGCCGCCGGGACCTCGTAGATGTCGCGCACCTTGAGGCCCACGATCCGATCCTCGATGTGGTCCACGATCCCCACCCCGTGGCGGGCGCCGATCTCCGCGGCCCGCTCCAGGAGCTCCACCAGGCCCATCGGCGAGCCGTTCAGCGCGGTCGGCATGCCCCGTTCGAACTCGACCGTCACCGTCTCGCCCTCGTCCGGTGCGCGCTCGGGAGGGGTGACGAGCTGGAAGACATCGTCCTCGGGAGCGTGTTCCAGCTCTTCGATCCACCGTCCCTCGCTCGATCGTCCCCAGAGGTTGTCGTCTATCGAGTACGGGACTACCTCCGTGGAGCCCTTGACCTTGATCCCGTGCTCCCGGGCGTAGGCGATCTCCTCCTCGCGCCCCATCTGCCACGTCCGGACCGGAGCAATGACCTTGAGCTCCGGGGCCAGCGTGGCGATCGTGGCCTCGATCCGCACCTGGTCGTTTCCCTTGCCCGTGCAGCCGTGTGCGATCGTGTCGCACCCAGCCTGACGCGCCTGCTCGACCGCTTTTAACGAAATCAGGGGGCGGCCCAGGGCCGTGAACAGCGGATAGCCGAGGCCATAGATGGCGTTTGACTTGATCGCCGGCACCACATAGTCGCGGGCGAACTCCTCCCTGGCGTCCACCACCCGGGCGTCGATCGCCCCCAGCTCGAGTGCCTTGCCCCGCACGACCTGATAGTCCTCGCCGGGCTGGCCCAGGTCGACCGTCAGCGCTACCACCTCGGCCCCGTAGGAGTCCTGGATCCACTTGAGCATCACGCTCGTGTCGAGGCCGCCACTGTAGAGCAGCAGCACTCGCCTCACGTCGGCAGGGTCGGCTTCGTAGGACGCAGTGCGCGGGAAATCCATTGCGGGCCTACGCGAACGTGTCCTTGACCAGCGCCCGCTGCGCCTTGCTCCCGAAGGCCTCGAAGCGCTCGGCGAACTGCTCGCGGGCGGCACGCGCGTCTTGGTCCAGCGAAGCGAGCAATACGCCCACCGCCATCAGGGTTGGTGCGTGGTCGGGGAGCTCGGCCAGCTCCCCGGCCAGCGAGCGGAGCATCGCCTGCTGAACCTGGCGGTCCTGGTGTCGCCCCAGCACGTCCTGGAGGGCCTTGAGGCTCTTGACCATCGGCTTGACGACCTTGTTGGGATAGAGGGGCGAGGCGAACAGCTCGAGCAGGTAGCGCAGCTCCTTGCCCTTCTTGCGCAGCTCGTGGTAGGCCTCGGCAGGGCTCGACGAATCGATCGCGTCGCCCATCTTCACCATCCGCTTGTAGACCTTGACGATCCGCCCGCCGGCCAACTGTCCGATCGGGCGCTTCGCATCCGGTCGATCCGCAACCGGCATCGAGGGCAGCAGCTCGAGTAGCGAGGCCCATTCGCTGATCAGCATCGTGAACCGCTCCGAGTGGAGCCCCTCCGCCATCTCTTCCCGAGCCTGCTCGCGGTGGCGGCGCAGCACGTCCCGGACGGGCTCGAGGTCACCCCTAGTCGCCTCTGGCACCAGCTCCCGCAGGGCGTCGAAGCCGAGCACGTACACGTCGAGGTCGCGGGCCGGGCCGGTCAGGCCCTGTAGCCATCGAAACTCGGCCCGGACGTGCCCCAGCTCGACGGGCGGGAACGCCCGCTTCAGCTGTCGCTGCACCGAGCGGGACCGTCGAACCGCGACCCGGAGGTCGTGTAGGGCCTCGGAGTCCGGATCCTCGACCGCACCTGGCAGATTGGCCTCGACCGCTCCCAGCAGCGCACGCAGGACGTCTGCCGCGGCGGCATCGGCCGGCTGCTCGAACTCGAGCTTGACATCAGCTGGCGAGGAGACGGCCGTCACTGAAGCGACTGTAACCGGACGAGCGCTTCATCGATCTCTTCCTCTGAGACCACGAGCGGAGGCTCGAACCGGATCGTCTCCGGTCCGGTGGCGTTGACGACCAGGCGCTGCTCGAGCAGGGCTCGCGAGGCCAGCTCCGGCGCCGACACGCCATCTCGAACGTCGATCGCCAGCATCAGCCCCCGCCCTCGGACCGCGGCCGCATACGGGAGCTGCGCCAGGCCGGCGGCGAGCCGCTCCCCCAGCATCCGCACCCGTAAAAGCAGGGCCTCGTCCGAGCAGATCTCGAGCGCCTGAAGCGCCGCGACGCAGGCCACTGGCCCGCCGGCGAACGTCGAGCCGTGATCGCCGGGGCCGAGGACATCGGCCAGCCGGGTACCCGTCACCAGGGCGCCGATCGGAAGCCCGCCGCCGAGGGCCTTGGCGCTCGTGAGCGCGTCGGGAGCGACGCCTGTCTGCTCGTAGGCCCACAGCGTGCCCGTGCGTCCCATCCCGGTCTGGATCTCGTCGAACACCAGCGCCGCGCCGGTGCGGTCGCACGCCTCGCGTGCCGCACGAAGCAGCTCATCCGAGAGCACATTGATGCCTGTCTCGCCCTGGATCGGCTCCAACATCACCGCGGCGGTGTCGTCGTCGACAGCTTCCGTCAGCGCGGCCGGGTCCTTGGGCACGACCTTGAATCCCGCCACCAGGGGAGCGAACGGTGCCTGCTTTGACTCTTGCGGCGTGGCCGACAGTGCTCCATACGTCCGGCCGTGGAATGCGTCCTGGAGGACGACGATCTTGCCCCCGGGCCGCGCCTTGCGCGTCAGCTTGATCGCCGCCTCGTTGGCCTCGGCGCCGGAGTTGGCCAGGAACACCTTGCCCTTCAGCGAGCTTTCCGACAGGCGCGCGGAGAGCTCCAGCGCCGGCTGGGTGTAATACAGGTTCGTGGCATGCATGAGCCGACCGACCTGGTCGCGCACGGCCTCAACCACGCGCGGATGACAATGCCCTACGTTCAGCACCGAGATCCCTGCCAGAAAGTCGAGGTACTGGTTGCCGTCGGAGTCCCACAATCGGCAGCCTGAGCCGCGCACGAACTGCACCGGATTCCGGGCGTAGGTGGAGATCGCGTACGAGCGCTCAAGCTCCTGGAGCTCCGCCAGATCCGGTGCCGCCCGCGCCGTGGACGTCTCGGCGCTCATGCCGCGCCCCCGATCTTCGTCCCCTGGCCGGCGTCGGTGAACAGCTCGAGCAGCAGCGAGTGCGGCACGCGTCCGTCCACGATGTGGGCGAACGACACGCCGGCGTGGATGGCGTCCAGGCATGCCCGCAGCTTGGGCCCCATCCCTCCTTCGATCCCCCGGAGCGCTTGCGAGACCTCCTCGGCGGTGGCCTGGGAGATGACACTCGAGGGGTCGGCCGGGTCCCGCAGCCACCCCGGGACGTCGGTCAAGAACATGATCTTGTACGCGCCGAGGGCTCCGGCAACCGCTCCCGCCGCCTCGTCGGCATTGACGTTGTAGGAGTGGCCGTCGCGGTCGGCGCCCACGCTGGCCACGACCGGGATGTAGTCCTGCGCGACGTGGGTCAGCACCTCGACGTCGACCCGCTCGATCCGCCCGACGAAGCCGATGTCCTCCCCGCCGGGCGCCGCCTGGCGGGTCACCCGGAACAGCAGCCCGTCGTCTCCGCATAGCCCGACGGCCGGCTGCCCGTGGCGGCCGAGGCGCAAGACGATGTCCTTGTTGACTTTCCCCACCAGCACCATCTTCGCCACCTCCACCGTCTCGGGGTCGGAGACCCGCAGGCCGCCGACGAACCGCACCGGCAGGTCGAGCCGCTCCATGTACGTCGTGATCTCCGGTCCCCCGCCGTGCACCACGACCGGGTTCATCCCCACGTACTTGAGCAGCACCACGTCACGGGCGAACTCCTCCTCCAGCGCGGGGTCCGTCATCGCCGCCCCGCCGTACTTGATGACCACCGTCTTGCCGTGGAACTCGCGGATGTACGGCAGGGCCTCGAGGAGGGTGGCTACGTCGCGCAGGTGGTCGGTCAGTGGTTCCTCGTAGGTACGGTCGCACCGAGAGTGGTCTCTGGTGGATGTTGGACGAGGACGCAGGAGCCGACGCGCAGCAGCGCTGCGCGAGGCGACGAGGACGTAGTCCAGCGCCACCAGAGGCCGCTCGAATGCGGGCGTCTGCGAGGAGCCTATTCCGCGTTGAAGTTCACATACTCCGGCGAGAGGTCAGAGAAGAACACTTCGGTCTCGCCGCCGTCACCGGGCAGCGTCAGCACGTACTCGACCTCCTGTCCCTGAACGAGCGGCTCGAGCTCGCGCAGGTCATCGACGACCGCCTCCCCGCCCGACACCACCATCCGGCCCTCGATCTCCAGATCGGCGACGAACCCGTTGCCGGGCGGATACACCATTCCGGCCGCTTGCATGATGCGGCCGAAGTTGGGATCGCCGCCGTGGAGCGCCGTCTTGACCAAGTTGGAGTTGGCGATGGCTCGAGCGACCGGCTCGACCGCTTCCGAGGCACCCCGGACGACGATCCGGCCCACGCGTTTGGCGCCTTCCCCGTCGGACACCATCAGCAGCGCCAGCTGGCGCAGCAGGGCATCCATCGCCTCTCCGAACCGGAGTTCGGCGCTGGTCTCCGGATCGATCCGCACTCCCGACGCGCCGCCCGCCAGCACGAACACTGTGTCGCTGGTCGAAAGCTGGCCGTCGACCGTGATGCGGTCAAACGACCGCTTGACCGTCACCCCGGTCAGGAGCTCGACCGTTTCCGCGGACATCTCGGCGTCGGTCTGAACGAAGCAGAGCATGGTCGCGAACCGGGGCGAGATCATCCCGGCACCCTTGGCCTGGGCCGACAGGCGCACCTGGCCGCCGGGGAGCGATACCTCGAGGCAGGCCCGCTTCGGAGCCCGGTCGCTGGTGAGGATGGCGCGCGAGAACCCGTCGCAATCGTCGCCCATTTGCTCGACCGCCACGCTAACGCCCTCCAGCAGCTTCTCCCGCGGCAGCTCCGTCCCGATCACCCCGGTGGACGCCACCCCCACCTGCGCCGGCTCGACGCCCAGCAGCTCGGCCGCCACCGCCTGGGTAGCGCGAGCGGTCTCGAGACCCCTGGCCCCGTCGCCGGTGTTCGAGCCACCGGAGTTGGCCACAACCGCGCGCAAGCTGTCGAGCTGGGCCTCACGTGAGGCAACCACCGGAGCGCCCACGCGGGCGTTGGTCGTGAAGCGCGCGGCGGAGACCGTCTGCGGGCGCTCGGAGTAAAGGAGGCCGACGTCCGGCCCGCCGGGCTTCAGCCCGGCCGCCACTCCGGCGGCCCGGAACCCGAGCGGAAGCCCGGTGGGCTCGAGCTCTGAGACGTGCTCTGGCTTCTCGATCCAGCGGGAGCCGAAGAACGGGCTCACGAGATCCCCTCCCCCTCCTCCAGCCCGAACATCAGGTTGAGGTTCTGAACGGCCTGCGAGGCCGCGCCCTTCCACAGGTTGTCGATCGCCGCGAACACCAGCACGCGTCCGGCGCGCGCGTCGTTGTGGACCGAGATCCGGCAGATGTTCGTCTCGCGCACGTCGCGTACGCCGGGGGGTGTCGTTGAGACCTCGACGAACGGCTCGCCACGGTAGAAGTCGGCGTACAGCTCGTGCAGATCGCTGTCCGCGCCGTCGGCCGGGGTCACGTAGCAGGAGACGAGCTCCCCCTGATCGAGGGGCAGCAGATGCGGGATGAACGTCACCGTCACGTCTGTCCCCAGCGCGTACAGCTCCTGCTCGATCTCGGGCGTGTGGCGATGGCGGGGCACGCCATAGGCGTTGACGTTCTCGTCCACGGTCACGAAGTGGGTCTTCTCGTTGGGCGCCCGTCCTGCCCCCGACACGCCGGACTTGGCGTCGATCACCACGTCCCGGATCAGCCCGGCGCGAGCCAGCGGCGCCAGCGCCAGCAGGGCCGCGGTCGGATAGCAGCCGGGGTTGGCGACGAGATCCGAATCGCGAATCCGCTCGCGGTATCCGAGCTCCGGCAGTCCGTACACGGCCCCGTCGAGCAGCTCGGGCGCCGGGTGCTCCCGGTACCACTCCTCGTACAGCCCCGGGTCGCGAAGGCGGAAGTCCGCGCTCAGGTCCACCACCCTGATCCCCCGCTGGCGCAGCTCGGCGACGACCGGGGCGGCTGCGCCATGCGGGTAGGCGACGACCGCGGCGTCGACGCCGTCGTGGTGGTCGACGTCGAACTCCTCGAGAGCGAGCGGGACGCGGTGGTAGGGGTATAGGTCGGCGAGGCTCTTGCCGACATCGGAGCGCGCCGTCAGGGCGTGCAGCCTGAAGGTCGGATGCCGGTAGAGCAGCCGGGCGGTGAGCGCGCCGGTGAAGCCGGCGGCCCCGAACACGGAGACGCTGGGCGCGCCGCCGCTAGGCACGGATGCTCCCGTCCAGCCGCCGCTCGATCGCCTCCATGACCGCCCCGCGGCGCTCGGCCACCTCCTCGTCGGTCAGCGTGCGGTCGGGAGCGCGATACGTCAGCCGGATCGCCAGCGAGACCTTCCCCGGCCCGATCCGGTCCGGATCGCGGTACACGTCGAACACCTCGGCCTGCTTCAGCAGCGGTGCCCCGGCCTGGAGCGCGACCTCGACCACCTCCCGCGAAGCAACGCTCTCCGGCACGACCACCGCCAGGTCCTCCCGCACCGCGGGGAAGCTGGTGACGTCCTCGTAGATCGGGATGGTCGGTTCTCCCAGGGCGTCCAGGTCGAGCTCGAAGGCGGCGACCGTCTGTTCGAGGTCCCACTCATCGGCGACGAGCGGATGGATCTCGCCGATCCACCCGACCTCGACGCCGCCGGCTCTGATCCTGGCGGCTCTGCCGGGATGCAGGAAAGGGTCATTGCCCGGCTCGACGCTCCACGGAACGCGGAGCTTGTCGAGCAGCCCTTGAAGGACTCCCTTGGCGGCGAAGAAGTCAGCCGGGCGCGGGTCGGGATCGCGCCACGTCTGGCGACGCACCGGACCGATGAGGAGCGCGGCCACGTGGTAGGGCTCGGCGGGGAGCGGTTGGCGTTCCCGCGGCAGATACACGGCCCCGGCCTCGAACAGGCGGATGGCGGTGATACCGCGCGAGTGGTTGAAGGCCGCCGTGTCCAGAAGCGAACCGAGCAGCGTCGTGCGCAGCCGCGACTGCTCGATCGACATTGGGTTCTCGAGCTCCACCGCCTGCTGATCTCCCAAGCGCAGCCGCTGGGCAAGGCCGGGGCCGACGAAGCTCCAGCCCACGACTTCATACAGGCCCTGAGCGGCGAGCGCGTCAGCGGCCGCGCGGCGGAGCTTCTGCTGGGAGGTCAGCTGAGCGCCGGCCAGCCCGGCGCCGCGGGCCAGCGCAGCCTCTGTCGCCCGGTGGGTGGCGGGGAGCGTCGCCGGGAGCTTGTCCAGGGCGTCCAGCCGTGCCACCTCCTCGATCACGTCCGCTTCGCGCTGAACGTCGGCGCGGCGGAAGGCGGGCGGCTTTACGTCCAGGCCGTCGGGGGCCTCCTCGACACCGAACTCCAGCGCCTCGAGGATCTCCCTGCTACGACGGCGGTCAATTGCAACTCCGAGCAGGCCGCTCACGCGGGCCTCGCGGAGCCTGATGGTCGGCGGCTCCGGGCCGGGTCCGCCGACGTCGATTGTCCCGGGCTGAAGACGGGCGCCGCACAGCTCGATCATCAGCCGGGTGGCTACCGCCTGAGCCTCGAGCGCCTGCTCTGGCTGCAGCTGCTTCTCGAACCTGGTGGAGGCCTCCGTCCGCAGTCCGAGCTTCAGCGAGGTGCGGTGGATGTTGGCGCCGTTCCAGTTCGCGACCTCCATCAGCACCCGGGTGGTGTCGGCGCCGACCTCCGAGCGGGCGCCACCCATCACGCCGGCGATCGAGGTCGGCCCCTCGCCGTCTTCGATCACGACCATGTCCGGGTCGAGCGTGCGGAGCTGGCCGTCAAGCGTCGGGACTTGTTCGCCGTCGCTCGCCCGGCGAACGGTCAGCCTGTGAGAGACCACCCGATCGAGGTCGAAGGCATGCAGCGGCTGGCCGGTCTCGAGCATCACGTAGTTGGTGATGTCGACCACGTTGGAGATCGGCCGTTGCCCCGCGGCCATCAGCCGTGCCTTCAGCCAGAAGGGTGAGGGCCCGACCTTGACGCCCTCGAACACCCGGCCGGTGAAGCGAGGGCAGAGGTCGGGGCAGCGGACCTCCACGGCGGCGGCCTCAACCTCCCCCGGTCCGCCGGGATCTACGGCCCACGGCGGCGGCCGCAGCGGCGCGCCGGTCGACGCGTGCACCTCTCGGGCCACGCCGTATATCCCGAGGCAGTCGGGACGGTTGGGCGTGATCTCGAGCACCAGCACGTCGGTGGAGATCGGCAGCACCTCCCCAAGCGGCTCGCCCGGCCTCAGACCGTCGTCCTCGAGCACGATGATCTCGTCGTGGTCCGGTCCGATGGCCAGCTCATCCTCGGCCAGGATCATTCCTTCCGACTCCACCCCCCGGAGCTTCGCCCTCTGAAGCGTCGTGCCGTCCACCATCACCGCCCCCGGCCTGGCCACGGCCACAAGCTGGCCCTCCCGCACGTTGGGAGCGCCGCACACGATTTCGGCGGGCGCCCCGTCCCCGACGTCCACAGTGCACACGCTCAGGCGATCGGCGCCGGGGTGGGCACGCCTCTCGAGCACCCTGCCGACCACGAAGCGATCGAGCGCCGTGACGCCGTAGCGCTCGACGCGCTCGACCTCGGTGCCAGTCATCGCCAGCCGCTCGGCCACCTTCGCTGCCGGCAGCTCGGGAGCGCAGTACTGATCGAGCCATTCCAGCGGAGCGCGCATCAGTGGAGCTGCTCCAGCATTAGTCGAACTGCTCCAGCATCCGGACGTCGTTGTCGTACAGGAGCCGCAGGTCGGGAACGCCGTGCTTGAGCATCGCGATCCGCTCGATGCCCATCCCGAACGCGAACCCCTGAATCTTCTCGGGGTCGTAGCCGTGCTCGCGAACGTGCTCGAGCACGTTGGGATCGACCATCCCGGCCCCGAGGATCTCGATCCACGCCGTTCCCTTGCACAGTGGGCAGCGTTCGCCGTCCTCGGTCACTCCATCCGTGCAGTTGAAGCACGAGACGTCGAGCTCGACGCTGGGCTCGGTGAAGGGGAAGAAGTGCGGTCGCAATCGAACCTCTCGGTCGGGGCCGAAGATCGCGCGGGCAAATGCCAGGAACGTCCCTTTCAGGTCCGCCAGCGTGACGTCGGTGTCCACCGCCAGCCCCTCGACCTGGTGGAACTGGGGCGTGTGGGTGGAGTCAGAGTCCGGTCGGTAGGTGCGGCCGGGAACGACGATGTAGATCGGCGGCGGCTGTTGCTCCATGGCCCGGATCTGCATGGGGCTGGTGTGAACCCGGAGCAGCACCGCATTGGGGTCGAAGATGTCCGTGGTCGGCTTGACGTAGAACGTGTCCGTCATCAGCCGGGAGGGATGCGTCGGCGCGTGGTTGAGCGCGTCGAAGTTGTAGTAGACGGTCTCGACCTCGGGTCCTTCGGCGATGTTGAACCCCAATCCGATGAACGCGTCCTCGATCTCACGTCGGGTCTTGGTGATCAGGTGAAGGTGCCCGACGCTCGGTAGCGGGTCGGCGGGAAGCGTGATATCGACACGGTCTTCCGTCAGCCGCTCGTCGAGCTCAGAGGCCTCGAGCTCGCGCGCCCTGCGCTCGATTTGCTCCTCCAGGGCCCGGCGCGCCTCGTTGGCCGCCTTGCCCGTCTGCGCGCGCTCCTCGGTCGGAAGCTGGGCCACGTTTCGCAACAGGTTCGGCAGCTCCGCCTTGCGGCCGAGATAGCGGATTCGGACCTCCTCCAGCGCCTGCGCGCTCGCCGCGCCGGAGATCGCCTGCTCGGCCTCGTCTCTGAGCTGGGCGATTCGGTCGAGCATCACGGCCTGATCCTATGGCTGACTTCATACAGGGCGACGGTGGTGGCCATGGCGGCGTTGAGGGAGTTGGTGTGGATGGGGATGTGGGCCACATGGTCTGCGCTGCCCTATGACCTCCTCAGGCAGCCCCTCCCGCTCAGACCCCACCATCAGCGTCACCTCTTCCCGAACGATGGCGATTTGCTTCCGCCCCTCGGAAGTGGATCGCCAAAGTTCGCTCAATGGCACGCCGCGGCCCGGGACCAGGGCGATCTTGACCCCAGGTAGCGGCCCCTCCTTGGCGACCGCCACAGTGAAGATCGCCCCCATGCTCGCCCTCACCGCCTTGGGGCCGAAGGGATCAGCAGCCCCAGGGCCAAGCACCACACAGGAAGCCCCAAACGCTTCGGCGCTCCTCAACACGGCCCCCACGTTCCCGGGGTCGTGAACGTCCATGTAGATAAACGCATAACGGCCCCCCTGGCGCCGGCGCCCATCGCTCTTCATAGACCGCCAGCGTCCTGGTGCCCGAGCCGATGCCGGACGCGGAAGCCAACAGCTTCTCGTCGACCTCCTCACCGGCCAGCCCGCTGCCCGCCACGCAGAAGCGCTCCACCGCCGTCCAACCGGCCGCATCAGCCGCCGCCAACAGGTCCTCACCCTCGGCCACGAACCGGCCCGACCGCTCGCGCCAACGCTTGCGCATGCGCAGCTTGCGGATCTCCTTGAGCTTGCGGTTGTGGGTGCTGGTGATGGTCATCGGCGTACCATCGGGGTCGCGTGATCAAGAGCGGGATGATCGCCATGGTGCTGGCGCTGGCCGTTGCCGCGTGCGGCTCGAGCGGCTCCAAGTCGAGTTCGACGAGTACCGCCTCGCCGACTCCTAGCGTCCCCACCAATACCCCCCAGGTGGCGCAGGCACGGATCCAGGCAGCGCAGTGCTTCCGCGCCCACGGGATCGACATCCCCGACTTCACCCCGGGCGGCGGTCGCATACGGGCCGTGGCACGGATCATCGCCGGCTACCCGGCGGCGAAGGTCCAGTCCGTGACTCAGGCCTGCGCTTCCTCGATCCGCCAGGCGTTCCCGAACCTCACGGGCGCGAACCTGAGCAGCGCCCAGCTTGCCCAGCGCCGCCGGGAGGGGGTCGCGTTCGCTCAATGCATGCGCGCCCGTGGCGTTGCCTTCCCGGACCCGACCAGCGCCACCAGCAACCCTTCCGCCTACCTGGGCGCGATCACCTCGCTGAACACGAGCAGCCCGGCCTACAGGACAGCCGCCGCCGCCTGCAGAGCAGAGGCCCTGAAGGCCGGCGGCTGAGGGTTGTATGTCGGTTGGGTTCTTCATCTTCAAATAAAAAAGGCGCCGCTTAAGAGCGGCGCCCGTTTTGGTGCTGGATGGTCGGCGTCTCGTCAGCCGGCCGCCAGCGCCTCGCGGGCGCGGTCGGCAAAGCGTCGGAAGGTGTCGGCGTCGCGGACGGCGATGTCCGCAAGGATTTTGCGGTCCAGCTCCACCCCGGCGAGCTGGAGACCGTGGATGAACTGCGAGTAGGACATGCCGTTCTGGCGCGCGGCGGCGTTAATGCGGGTGATCCACAGCCGGCGGAAGTCGCGCTTGCGGTTGCGGCGGTCCCGATAGCTGTACTGATCGGCCTTGAGCACCGCCTCCTTGGCCTTGCGGTAATGGCGGCTGGCGTCGCCGCGGTAGCCCTTGGCCAGCTTGAGCGTCGCGCGGCGCTTCTTGCGGGCGTGGATCGAGCGCTTGACGCGGGTCATTTCTTCGCCCCCAGCAGCTCCTTGACCCGTCCGGCGTCGTGGCTTGAGATGACCGCCGGAGTGCGATGGCGCCGCTTCCGCTTAGGCGACTTCTTCTCGAGGATGTGGCTCGAGAATGCGCGGCGGCCGCGCACCTTCCCGGTGGCGGTCACCTTGAAGCGCTTCTTAGTGCCGGAGTGCCTTTTCGTCTTGGGCATCGGGGTGGCTTAGTAAAGCAGAGCACCGGTATTCCGCCGAAGCGGATGACCGCCTCGAGCAGGTGCGCTGCGTGACTACGCCGCTTGGTCTGTCGCCGAGCGATCCGCGTCGGCGCCGACGCCGCTCGGTGCCTCGCGCCGCTCGTTCTCGGTGCGAGGGTCGCCGTCTGCGCTGCGCTCGCCATCGGCGCGCCCGTTGGCGCCCGAACCATCCGCGCTGGCTACGTCCTTGTCCCCCGCCAGCACCGCTTTCGAGGGCGCCAGCAGCATGGTCATGTTCCGCCCGTCCTGGATCGGGGCCTGCTCGATCACCGCGATTTCCGACAGCTCTTCGGCGAGGCGGTCGAGCAGCGCCGTTCCGCGCTCGGGGTGCGTGACCTCCCGACCTCGGAACATGATCGTGATCTTGACCTTGTCCCTGCCGCGCAAAAAGCGGGTCACGTGCCCCTTCTTGGTGTCATAGTCGTTCTGCGCGATCTTGGGACGGAACTTGATCTCCCGGATCGTGATCTGTTGCTGGTGCTTGCGGGCGGCCTTCTGCTTCTGCGCCTGCTCGTACTTGTACTTGGAGTAGTCGAGCACCCGGGTCACTGGGGGACGGGCGTCCGGCGCGACCTCGACCAGGTCGAGGTCGCGCTCCTGGGCGTAGCGGAGCGCTTCTTCCGTTGGGACGATCCCGATCTGGTTGCCGTCTTCGCCGATGAGGCGAACCTCGGGCACGCGAATCCGGTCGTTGATCCTGGTCGGGTCCCGCTCAGGCGGTCGCCGGTCGAGCTTCCTGGGGACCGGCACTAGCTGCGGTGTGGACGGGACGTCAAACGGTGCCGGGCCGTATGTGAATCCGCAATTCGATCAACGCGAGCGAGTATAGCGGCGGGAAGGGAGCCTGCGGGGGAGTTACGACCGCGGTGCGCGAGAGGACACGAGCTCGTCGATCTTGGCCGCGAACTCGGCCACGGTGGTCGCTCCGGTATCGCCCAGCCGATGCTCGCGCACCGCGACCACGTCCCCCTCGCGCCTCTCGGTCCCCGACCACCAGCATGTACGGGATCCGGCGCAGCTCGGCGTCGCGGATCTTCTTGGAGATGGACTCCGACCGCCCGTCGAGCTCCACGCGAACCGCCTCCTCACGCAGCCGGTCGCGGACGCTCGAGGCGTACTCGAGGTGGCGGTCGGCGATCGGCAGCACGATCGCCTGCACGGGCGCCAGCCAGAGAGGGAACTCCCCTGCGTAGTGCTCGGTCAGGATCCCGATCAGGCGCTCGAATGACCCGAACAGGGCGCGGTGAATCATGACCGGCCGGTGCTCGGCATTGTCCTCCCCGGTGTAGGTCACCTCGAACCGCTCGGGCATCATGTAGTCGAGCTGCACGGTGCCGAGCTGCCAGGAGCGGCCGATCGAGTCGGTCATGTGCAGGTCGATCTTCGGCCCGTAGAACGTGCCCTCTCCCTCGGCGATGTCGTACTCCAGACCGCGACGTCGGAGCGCCCCCGCCAGCGCGCCTTCGGCGTGGTCCCAGGTCTCGTCTGTACCGAGCCGGTTATCCGGCCGGGTCGAGAGCTCAACCCGCGGATCGAAGCCCAGCAGCTCGTACAGGTAGAAGGCGAGATCGAGGCACCGCAACACCTCGTCCTCGATCTGGGCCTCAGTGCAGAAGATGTGGGCGTCGTCCTGGGAGAACTGCCTGACCCGTAGCAGCCCGTGCAGCACGCCGCTCGGCTCGTGGCGGTGCACCAGCCCCTGCTCGGCGAGACGGATCGGGAGCTCCCGATAGGAGCGACGGTCGGCTTTGAAGATCTGGACGTGGGCCGGGCAGTTCATCGGCTTCAGCCCCATCTGCCGACCCTCGACATCCGTGAAGTACATGTTGTCGCGGTACTTGTCCCAGTGCCCGGACTGCTTCCACAGCTCGACGTCGTAGAGGATCGGCGTGCGCACCTCCGTGTAGCCGCGGGCGCGGTTCTGCTCTCGCCACAGGTCGGTCAGGGCGTTCCAGACGACGACCCCGGCCGGCAGCCAGAACGGTGCCCCCGGGGACAGATCGCTGAACATGAACAGGCCGAGCTCTCGTCCCAATTTGCGGTGGTCCCGGGCTCGCGCCTGCTCCAGCCTCTGCAGGTACTGCTCCAGGTCCTTGCCGGAGAAGAACGCCGTCCCATACACGCGCGTGAGCATCGGCTTGCTGGCGTCGCCGCGCCAGTAGGCACCCGCCACCGACCGCAGCTTGAAGGCCTTGATGCGCTTCGTCGACGGAGAGTGCGGACCCCGGCACAGATCGGTGAACGGTCCGTTGGTGTAGAGCGAAACCGTGTCCACCCCTTGATCTCGGATCAGGTCCTCGATCAGCTCGACCTTGTAGTCCTGCTCCTCGCGTGTGAAGCGCGCCAGCGCGTCGCCCACCGACACGTCCTCGCGCACGAACGGCTCGTCGGCGTCGACGTGCTCTCGCATCTTGGCCTCGATCCGCTCGAAGTCCGAATCCGACACCGTGACCCCGTCGGGGAAGTCGAAGTCGTAGTAGAAGCCGTCCTCGATCGGAGGTCCGATCGAGATCTTCACGCCCGGATAGAGCTCCATCACCGCGGTGGCCAGCACGTGCGCCGTGTCATGGCGGATCAACTCCAGCGCGGGCGCCCCGCTGCGCTCGGTGATCACTTCCAGCTTGCGCACGCGGCCGTTACCGCTGGGAAGCGGACGGGCCAGGTCGCGTATCTCATCGTCGACCTTGACGGCCAGCGCCGCCCGCGCCAGCCCGGGCCCGATCGTGGCTGCGGCATCGGCGCCAGTCGCGCCTTCGGGCAGCGCGAGTGTCGTCCCGTCCGGGAGCTCAAACATCAACTGTGCGGCGACGTCTGCCATCGGCCGAGGATGCTAGCCGCGCCCCGGCAGCACGCACTTGGCCCGTCATCGGCGCGCTACATTTCACGCCCCAGGGCGATTAGCTCAGCTGGGAGAGCGCCGTCTCGACAAGGCGGAGGTCGCTGGTTCGAGCCCAGCATCGCCCATTCCTTCGATCGCAGGGCGGCGTGCCCGGTCAGACAGGGCGGTCGAGAGCCGGAGATTCGACCGTCGGCCGCGTTTGCTAGCGGTTTGCAAGCATGAACGTGTTGATCCGCGATCTCCCGGACGAGGTCCGTGCCGCACTTCAGCGCCGCGCCGAGCGACGGGGCCAGTCGCTGCAGCAATATCTCGCCGCCGAGCTCACGCGCCTAGCGCAACGCCCAGCGCTCGATGAGCTGCTAGAGCGCGTCGATCGCCGCCGGGGAGGCCAGGTTGGCTTCGAACAAGCGGTGGAGGATCTCGCCGCCGAGCGGGCGCGCAGTTGATCGTCCTCGACGCCTCGGTCTTAGCCAACGCGATCGCAGACGACGGAGCGGACGGAGACCGGGCGCGCAGGGAGGTCCGGTCAGCTGGCGAGGTGGCCGCACCCGACCTGGTGAATGTCGAGACTCTCGCCGTGCTGCGCCGCCACTGGCTTGCCGGCAGCCTCACGGCGCGCAGATCAAAGACATTTGGGCAGGACCCCTACCAATTCAGGCGCGCCTTCATCCGCGACGCCGGCATGCTGGCCACGCTCGACGCGGCGGCCAAGGCC
This sequence comes from uncultured Actinomycetes bacterium, assembly GCA_963719305.1. Taxonomy (GTDB): domain Bacteria; phylum Actinomycetota; class Thermoleophilia; order Solirubrobacterales; family Solirubrobacteraceae; genus Palsa-465. Next base: position 211,131 of record CAVRBL010000001.1, read on the forward strand.
GCCAACTGGGGCAAGGCGATGCCGGCCGGCACCGCCCAGGGAATCGGCCTTCACCGCGAGTACAAGGGATTTGCGGCCTGCGTGGCGGAGATCGACTGCACCCCCGCCACCGTCAATCGCAAGGTCCAGAACGGCTACACGGGTCCGCGCGTAACGAAGGTCGTGTTCGCGGTTGACGTCGGGTTGCCGATCAACCCCCTCGGCCTTCAGGCGCAGATGATGGGCGGAATCATGGATGGCATCGCCCAGGCTCTGACCTACAGCCTGCACCTCAAGAACGGTTACTTCCTCGAGGGCAGCTGGGACGACGCCTACTACACGAGGGAATGGAACACGCCGCTCGACGTGCAGGTGATCGTGATGCCACCCCGCGGTGACAGTCCTGGCGGCGCCGGCGAGTTCGGCGTGGCGGCCGCCATGGCCGCCGTCGCGAACGCCTACGCCCGCGCGACCGGCACGATGCCGACCAGCTTTCCGATCAACCACGACGCCTCGCTGGGGTTCACTCCGTTGCCGACCGTGCCACCGATACCCCAGTCCCCGACCGACGGACTGCAGGACACCTTCTGATGCCCACCCACAGCTTCATCCTCAACGGCAAGTCAGTCACCGTCGACTGCCCGGACGACGTCCGCCTGCTTTGGGTGCTGCGCGACTTGCTCGGCGTCAACGGGCCGAAGTACGGCTGTGGCCTCGGCGTCTGCAAGGCGTGCACCAGCCACATCAACGGCAAGGCCTTCAACCCCTGCTCGGTGCAGGTCAAGGACATCAAGCCGACCGATCAGATCACGACGATCGAGGGGCTGCCGGCCACCGTCGGTCAGCCGCTACACCCAATGCAGCAGGCCTGGCTCGACTTCGACGTCGCCCAGTGCGGGTACTGCCAGCCCGGTCAGATCATGGCCGCCGTCGCGCTGGTGCAAGAGGCCAAGGCCCAGGGCCGGACGATCACCGACGCCGATCTGGATTCGCTTCGCAACGTCTGCCGCTGCGGGACCTATCCCCGCATCCGCCAGGCGATCGAGTCGGCCGCGGCGAACATGTAGTTAACGATCAGCCCGCGCTTGACGTCGCCGTCCCGCTATCGGCTTCGTCCTCCAGTCGCGGGAACCGTTTGGCCTCTGCCTCGCCGACCGCCACCAGCTGTTCGCCGACCGCCCGCATATCTTCGATCAGGCGCTTGCGCTCCCGCCATATCGTGTCGGCGCTCTGCGACAGCTCCCGCACTCGACTCTCGGCGGCCTCCAGCAGCTCGTCGGCCTCGCGACGGGCGCCCGAGCGAAGCTCATCCGCCTCGCGCTGGGCCGTAGAGCGCAGCTGGTGGGTCTCGCTCGCCGTGGTCTCCCGCAGCTCGTTCATCTCGCCGGTGGTGGTCTCACGCAACTGGTCGGCATCCCGCTGCGCCGCTTCGCGGAGCTCTTGCGTTTCCTGCTGAACCCGGGCCCTGACCTCGTTCGCTCCCTGCTGGGCAGCCTCGCTCAGCCCCTCGGCCTCGAGCTCGGCCTGCCGAACGCGGTCATCGGCCTTTCTGCGTGAGCGGGCCGTGATGTCCTCCGCCGTTTGATGTGCACGCTGGAGCAGCTCGCGCGTCTCCTCGCTCACCTCCTCGAGCGCGCGCCGGACTGCCGACTCCGGCGACGAGGACATCTCGAGTTCGGTGATGAGGCGGTTGATGTCCTTGACGTACCGGTCGACGGCCGTCCGTTCGTAGCCGCGCAACGCGATCGGAAACTCGATGTTGCGGGCGTCCTGAACCAGCCGGTCGCGCTCCGCGGAGCTCGACCTGCTCGTGTACCGACGGTGCGTCTCCGTCTCGCCGGCCTCCGCCGCGGCCAACTCCACCGCCGCGGCATCCGAGGCTCGCGCGATCTCGGCCTCCATCGCCCGCTCGGACTCGCTGCCTGGCGTCTCGGGACGTGCCATTGCGATCATCTCCCTTCCTCTGAGACTCGCGCCTACGGGGGCAAAGCGCGATCGAGCAAGCTTCAAGCTACTCCCGTGGTCAAGCTCAGACGGGTGCGCGCTCGCGCTCCCGCCGCTCCTCGAGCTGGAGGTCCTCCTCCACGCTCCCCTCGATGTTCACGTGCGGCAGTCGGGAGTCGATCCAGCCCGGGAGCTTCCAAGTCACCGAGCCGAGAATCTCGAGCACCGCCGGCAGCAGGACGCAACGTATGACGAGAGCATCGAGGAACACGGCGGTCGCCAGACCGAACCCGAACTCCCTCACTGCCCGCTGGTTCCCGAGCATGAACGACAAGAACACGCAGATCATGATGGCCGCCGCCGCGCTGATGACCCGGCCGGTGAAAGCGATCCCATCCGCGACCGCGATCCGCGCGTCCCGGCGGCGGACCCATTCCTCGCGCACGCGCGAGACCAGGAACACCTCGTAGTCCATCGACAGCCCGAACACCACGGCGAACATCAGCACGGGGATCCACGGCTCGACCGGTCCCTTCTCCACGCCGAATAGGCCCGATAGCCAGCCCTTTTGGAAGACGAGGACGGTGGCCCCGAGCGCGCCGCCGATGCTGAGCAGGTTCATGATCGCGGCCTGAACAGGGATCACCAGCGAGCGGAAGATCGTGAACAGCAGCAGGGCCGAGAGCACGACCACGATCGCGATGAACAGCGGCAGCTTGCCCGCGAGCACGTTGGCGAAGTCGATCGAGCCGGCGGTGAAGCCGCCCACCAGCACCGTGAGCCCGGCGCTGCGTTCGTATCGCGGCAGCACGTCGTGGCGCAGATGGTTGACGAGGTCGGTGGTCGCCTGTGCCTGCGGCGCCGAGGCGGGATAGGCCTGCATCACGGCGACTGTGGAGGACGGACTGATCCGCGGGGCCGTGACCGCGACCACATCGGGCGTCGATGCCACCGCGGACCGGAGCGGCGGGCAACGACGCGCTCTGGCCGGGGTTGCGAAGCTCGACCACGATCTGCAGCGGCCCGTTGAAGCCGGGACCGAATCCCTGGGCGAGCAGATCGAATGCGTGGCGGGTGCTGGTGTTTGCTGGATCGTTGCCCGCGTCGCTGTTGTCCAGACGGAGCGCGGTCACCGGCACGACGAACGCCAGCATTACCAGTAGCGACGCGATCGCCAGCGGCCAGGGGCGCGACTGCACCGTCAGGCTCCACCGCCGCCACAGCGACTGGCGCGGAGCGAGTCCCGCGGCCTGACGGCGGCGCGCCGCCCGCCCGGGCCGAGCGATCCGCTCCCCGAAGCGGGAGAGCAACACGGGAAGCAGCGTGAGCGAGGCGAGCATTGTCAGCAGCACCGCCAGCACGGACGCGATCGCCAGGCCATACATGAAGCTGACGCTGGTGGCGAACATGCCGAGCAAGGCGATCACGACGGTCGTGCCGGCGAGCAGGATCGCGCGACCTGAGGTGTCCATCGCTCCGATCGTCGCCTGGTCCACGTCGTGCACGCGGCCGTAGTTCTCGCGGAAGCGGGTGACGATGAACAGCGCGTAGTCGATGCCCACGCCCAGCCCGATCATCAGCGCCAGCTGGGGCGCCACGTTGGACATGCTGGTGACGTGCGTGGCCAGGCCAATGAGGGCCACTCCTGTGACGAGGCCAAGCCCGGCGGTGATCAGCGGCATTCCGGCCGCGATCAAGGAGCCGAACGTCAGCAACAGAATCACTACTGCTGCGAGCACGCCGACGATCGTCGCCGGCCCGATGCTGAAGCCCTCCGCCTGTTCGATCACCTGGCCCCCGGCCGCGATCGTCATACCCGGCACATGGACCGCATGGATCGCGTCCAGCACCGGTTGACCTGTGCTGTTGGGCAAGAGGTTGGCGCGCTTGTCGTAGAGAACCTGGGCGAACGCCGTCTTACGATCCCGCGAGACCTGGACCGCGCCTCGCGCGCTGTACGGGCTCACGACAGTCACAACATGGGGCATCTTCTGCACCGACGCGAGCAGCGGCGTGATCGCCGTTCGAACCGCCGCCGAATCGACGGTCGACTGCGAGCTGTGAAACACGATCGTGTCCACGTCGCCGCTCTGGGCCGGGAATTCCCTCTGGAGCAGGTCCAGTGCCCGTTGCGCCTCGGTTCCAGGCAGGGTGAAGTTGGTGGCGTAATGGCGACCGACCGCCTGCGCCAGGACGGTGGCCGCGATGGCAACCGCGACCCAGGCGATTGCGACCCTACGACGATGTGCCAGACACCAACGTGTCAGACCAATCACTGAGCGGTCCCTTCTGGTGCAAACCGGACCCGGTGGTCGCCTCCCCTTCCGGCGACTTCACACGATAATAGCCCGCTCCTTCCGACGCCCGACGCGCGCCTTCAGATGTACGGAAAGTTTGATCTGTCAACTACAATTGACCAATGGCCACGACCACTCCTGAACGACTCGATGGGGCCGCGCTCGACGCCTGGCGGAGTTACCTCCAGAGCCACGCCTCGATTCTGCGGGTGCTCGACGCCGAACTGGTCGCCGAGCAGGGAATGACCACGCGTGACTACGAGGTCCTCCTCTATCTGGCCCAGGCGCCCGAGCGGCAGCTGCCGATGTCCGCGCTTGCTGAGCAGACGATGCTCACCCGATCTGGGATCACGAGATTGATCGATGGCCTGGTCGAGGCCGGATCGATCGAGCGCGTTCCCTGTGCCAAGGACGCGCGGATCTCGTATGCGCGCCTAACTGACGGCGGGTACGAAAAGCTCCGCCAGGCCGGCTGTGCCCACATCCAGAGCGTCCGCAAACTGTTCGTGGAGCACTTCACCCCGGACGAGATCGAGCAGCTGGCGGCCCTGTTGAGCCGCCTCCCGGGCGCCCGCTCCAGCGAAGGCGCCTGTTCGGTCGAGTAGCGGCCGCGCTGCCGTCCGGGGCTCGGCCGACGCTACGCTACGGACTGCTCACCGGCGACGTGGCGGAGTGGTTACGCAGCGGCCTGCAAAGCCGTCTACACCGGTTCGATTCCGGTCGTCGCCTCTGCTGTCCCCGGGCTGTCCGAGGCTATACTGACCGCTCCGCGCGGCTGTAGCTCAGTTGGCTAGAGCGTCTGCTTGCCATGCAGAAGGTCGTGGGTTCGAGCCCCATCAGCCGCTCTGAAAAGCCCCGCAAATGCGGGGCTTTTTGATCGCGGCGGTCCGCGGCCGAACTCCGAGTCGGCCGATTTCCGGCTAGCGGCGTTAATCACGGCGTTATACGCCGGCTTGGGGGTCGTCGGAATCGAATCCTCGCCCGCCCGCGCATTACGCCTGAAACGGTCACGGCCGGCGTGGCTGCTGCTTCGATGCACGAGCAGGCATGGCGCCAGGCCGCTTGTGCGCGCATGCCTGTGGGGAGTCAGCCGCCCGCGCGGGCGCGTCCTTCCGTTGGTTGCGAGCGCCCGTGGCATCGACGGAAGCGAGTGCGGCAACATAGACGTCCGCGCCGTGGGCCGTCGAGCCGCAGCAGCTCGGCGAATGCACCCGTCCGCGCCGGCTCCAACTTGGGAAGCTCGACACGATCCAGACGTCGCCATTCCGATCGTCCGTTCCGCGGACTCTCGATTGTGGAAGCGATCGTCCGCGTAGACGTGGTTTCCGCGCAGAGGGGGAGTAGCACCAGAGCGGCGAGTGCCTCGGCAGGGGTGAAAG
>CAVRBL010000002.1:0-502230 GCA_963719305.1 uncultured Actinomycetes bacterium
CACGAGCGCGACCGTCGGCGCCGGGGGCCCGGCGGAACCGCCGACCGACCTGCTCGCCGCGCAACTCAGGGCGCTCCTCGTCGGCGGCGAGGCACCTCTGCCACGAGCGATGCAGGACCAGGCCGTCGGAGATGGATCGACGTGGCTGCTGCACGCCTTCGGGTCGCGGCGGCATCCGAGGCGTTCTGGGTCGTGGTTCTCAGAATCCGGCGTAGTGTTTGACGGCGGCGCGCTCGACGGCCCCCGGCGCGTGGTGCAAGACGGTGCGCAGCAGCTTGTTCTTCGGGAGGTCGACCACCCAATGCACCTTCGTGCGATCCGCGGTGGCCTTCACGACCGTCTGCGCAACGTCGCCGACGGTGAGGTTGATGCCGATCGCGTCGACGATCGCGCCCTGCGCGGCTTGCATCATCGGCGTGTCGACGAAGTTGGGCAGGATGTCGCAGACGTGGATGCCCAGGCGCTCCCACTCGATGTTCATCGCCTCGGTGAAGCCGCGGACGAAGAACTTGCTCGCCGAATAGGTCGCCTCGCTCGGGACGCCGTAGTCCGACGCCCGCGAGCACATGCTGATGACCTGCGGTGCGACGCCCTTTGACAGGTACGGCAACGCCAAGTAGGTGCAGTTGACGACGCCTTGAACGTTGACCCGGACAACGAGCTCGTGGTTGCGGAGCGGTACGTCCTCGAAGTTATCGACGAACGCGACGCCCGCGTTGTTGAACAGGACGTCGAACCCTCCGCCGTGACGAGCGGCGAACTCCCCGAAGACGCGCTCGATGGCCGCGGTGTCGGCCACGTCCATCTCGGCGTAGGTGTGCCGCTCGCCCAGCTCCCGCTTGAGCGCATCGAGGGCGTCCGCGTTGATGTCGGTGGCACAAACGGTCCAGTCCATGGCCGCGAAGCGCCCCGCCGCCTCGCGCCCGATCCCGGCGCCCGCACCGGTGATGACGATGGTCCGGCCCTGGTGAGTCGGAGCACCGACCGTCCGTTCGAGGAACGCGATCTGCTCGGCGACGAAGACCTCGAACTGCTCTCCGACATAGGGCTCGAAGTGGCCCGTGTCGTGAACGCGCACCGTCGTCGTGGGCGAGCGCCGCGCGAACTTCATCCGGCCGGGCGGGGTCGTCTCGTCGCGGCTGCCGAGTTGCATCAGCACCGGAACATCGAGGTGCCGCAGCCTGCGCGCCGGTGAGTACCGGGTGGCCTGCAACGTGAAGCGGGCCGCGAGACGCTGGTCGAAGTCCTGTCCGGGCGGGACGAGCCGGAGGTAACCGGCCGCTTCGGGTGCCGTCATCACCGCGAGCGTGCCGGGCGCCCCGGACGCGGGGATGTAGTGCGGCGGGCGACCGAGCAACTTGCCAACGACATCGACCAGCCCATGCGCGGTCAGCCTCAGCCCTTCGGTGGGCTTCATCGCCAAGACCGACGCCAAGCCGTCGAGGTGCGGCACCTGCGCGATCACCGCGGCCGGCCGCACGCGGTCGGCCACCGCGATCACATGACCACCCGACAGGGACGACCCCCACAGGGCGACGCGATCCGGATCCACCTCGGGACGGCCGCGGGCGTACTCGACCGCCGCGACCCAGTCCTCGTGCTGGCGCGCGATGTCGAGCAGCTGTCGCGGCTCGCCCGAGCTCGCGCCGAAGTGGCGATAGTCGAAGACCAACACATGGTGACCCGCGGCGACGAAGCGCTCGGCGTACGCGTCAAGCCGCATCTCCTTCACCGCGGCCAGGCCATGGGCCATCACCACACACGAGGCTCGCTCGACACGCTCGACGCGGTAGAACCAGCCCGCACACCGCTCGCCATGCGACATGAACACGACGTCCTCACGACCCATCTCACACTCCCGATCGCTTGCCTCTCCCATCGTCGCACCTCAGCCACCATCGTTCCACCACCCTGATGCTCTCGATCTCACCCAGCGGGCCACAGACGCCTCGTCGCCGCGGAAGCAACGAAGAGCTGCCTCGACGCGACGCTCGCTTTGACCCTCCGAGACACGATCGAAAGCCACGCTTGCGATCGCCCGCGAGTGGAAGACCCGCGGAGTCACGAAAGCAGGACAGACCCTCAGCACCGTCACGTCCCTGAGATTCGCCAAAAGCGCGCTCGCAACGTGACGGCTAGCCACGCAGTCACCGTAGCCTCGGGCTGAGTCGCCCGGCAGCGAGACAACCCGTGGGGGTCCGGTTGTGGCAGCCATGCAGTTGCCAAACGCCGGGATCGAGCGCGTGACTGACCGCCTCCGCGTGGCATGCCGCCTATAGCCCCGGCGGATGGCGGGCCACGAACCCCGCCGGTCCGGTGCCGGCCGTGCTCCAGCGGGGGCCGGTGGGCGGCGGGTTGGGGGGGTTTCCGAGCCCGGCGGCGGTGTCGAAGTAGATTCCCGCCACCTCGATGTAGGCGTGCCCTGCGTTGGCGTAGATCGTCACCCATCGTCCCGGCCCGGGCTCGCCGACGCTCTCAAGCCCGGTCGAGTCGGGGACATCGCCTGCGAGCAGGGTCTGGCCGAATCCGCCGCCCCACAGCACGTAAGAGGTCGCCGAGGAGCAGTCATAGCCCGGACCGCCGTTCTCCTCGTCGCCCGGCACCGCCCCCGGGTCGGGGTTGGTCTGGCTCATGGTCTGCGCCGGGTCGCCGTGTCCGCCGCCGTAGCTGTAGGGGAAGTGGTTGATGCGGTTGCCGGCGGCGATCATGTTCTGGACCGCAGCGGGCGCATCAGCGGGGGCGGCGGCCACCCCACCGGCGAGGATCCGCGCCTTGGTGCCCGGGACGAGCGGGGTGCCGAGAGCGCTGCAGGCCGCAGCGATGCTGACCGTCCCTGCTCCGCTGGTAGGCGTGCGCGTCAGCGAGCACTCGCGCGGCATACGCGTCGGCGGCGGGGCCCGAGCCGTTGTAGGCGCGCACGAAGTCCCGGTAGGCGTCGATCGGCTGACCGGTAGGGGCGCCCTTGTCCTTGATCAGAACCAGCGCCGCCAGCTGCACGGCGGTGGTCGGGTCGTGGGGACCCAGCGACGGGTCTGACAGGAAGTGGCGCAGCGCGTCGTACTCGTCGCCAGCGGCGCCGCCGATCCCGATCTGCATCGGCCCCGAGGCGCCGGCATAGTTCGCGATCCCGGGACCGCTTGCTCCCGGCTGCGGCGTGCACGAGGGATCCGGATCCAGCCCCTGATCGCACTCCTCCTTGCCGATCCCGGCGAGGATCTCCCACGGCAGCTTGTACTGAGCCCCGACTTGCTGGTAGATCGCGAGCATGTTCGCCGGGATGTCGCGCACGGCCACCTGGGAGGCAGCGTCTCCGACGCCACCGCCGGTGCAGCTCTGGCCAATAAACACCGTCAGTACCGCGACGCCGCCCGCTAGCAGCAGCGGGACGGCGGCAGCGGCGATCAGCACGACCCGGACGCTTCGCCTGCGCGTGAGGACCGGCACGCCGGGAGCTCACCCCTCCACGACGCTGCTCACCGCCCAGCGCCCGGACTGGCGCTGAACCGTGAACCGCAGCCGGTAGGCGCTGACCCCGCCGTCGTCGATCGTCGCCGTGGCCACCACAAAGCCCGGCGTGGTGCCGACCAGCTCAAGCGAGACAACGCGCGGGCGGCGCCACCGCTCCGCGGGCGGCACCTGCACCCGCTCGTAAAGCAGCTGCCGGCGCAGTGCCGGCGTGACGCCGACCGACCGCGACCGCGGTGGCCCGACCGTACGCGAACGGCAGATAGCCGGCGAGGAACCGCTCCGCCACCAGTCGCGCCCGGAAAAGCTCGCTCGCGGCCACGGGCGCCGGAACCCGATGCGATGAGGTGGGCGTGGCCGCCGCCGTCGGCCGAGCTTGCGAGGCCGAGCTGCGGTGACGGCCGCCCTCCCGCGGGGCCGTCAGTGCCAGCGCGGCGATCGCCGCCCCGAGCACGAGCAGCGCCCCCACCGCTACCACCACGCGCCGGGCACGAGCAGGAAGACGCTCCAGCGCCGCCAGCAACAGGCCCGTCATCCCGCGGCAGGAACCTCCACCGCAACCTGCCCACACGCCGCCACCGCCATCGCCGGCCAGGTCTCAGACGCTGGGTCCACACACGCCTAGATATGGCTCAGCGGCACCGAGACCCCGGGCGACGACCGCCTCGCCGCTCAGCGCCACTGCAACCGGCCCGAGGACGGGACAACCGGCGCCTTCGTCATGCTGCCGAGCTGTCGATGATCGACCTCGAGGAGACCTACCGGCGCCTCGCGCGTCCCTGGACCCGAGAGCAGCTCGCCCCGCATTACCACGCAGCCGATCGCCGCGGAGCGCAACCGCCCGAGACCGGCGATGACGGCCTCAATCGTCCGATCGCCATGCTCGCGATCGCGATCCCCGCAACCGCGACGCTCAGCGTCGCGATTCACGTGCTCCATATGCTCCCCCAACCGGCCGATCGCGAGCTCGACGAACAGCTCATCGCCACCGCGGGGAGCAATGCCGCTGCTGCGCTTCACCGCTGCCACCGGGCGCTCGAACTCGACGGCGCTGACCACGGCTACAGCGCCGACGAATGGCTCCCAGTCATCTACGACACCGCCGCCCCTCTGCTTGAAGCCTCGCGCCTAGATCAAGAGCCGCCATCGATCGTCCGACAAACGCAAGACGCGGTCAGCTGGCTCGCGCGTGCCATCGCCGACCTCGACCAGGGCTCGCCCGAGGGCGCGGCCAGCCTGGCGGAGACGCTCGCTCGGCTGCTCACCGTATGGGTGTTCGCGGAGGAAACACCCGATGACTCGGGAAGGTGACGGCCCCTGCGGAACTCGAGGTTGCGTGGCGCCTTGGCACGCCCGTACGTGCACGACGGAGTCGCCTACGATCGCATTCATGGCCAAGCGCTCGTGCGCCAGTCACCGCGCCGGCGACTCCCTGGTCGCCAAGGCAGTCGTCCGCGACGCGGCGGCGTGACTCGAAAAGCAATCGTGCTAGCCGTGCGATCGAAGTGGCGGATTCGGCGGATTGGAGAAGCCGTCGCACGTCGCGGCGATGACTGGATGGAGTTCGAGCCGGAGGGCAGTCGCGGCTGCCGCCGGAAGCGAGAGTGGGGGCGCTCGCCGGTAGTGGTAGGCAGCTACCCAACAAGCCTGGTCGGGTCACACTGAAACGATGGCTATCTCAGCCGCGGTCGTGAGTGACTCTCCACCAGCACAACTCTGTGTCGCGCGAGCGTGAGCAGAACGCTTCGCAGGAGAGGGGACCCTCCGACGCTACGCCCGTGCCCGGGAACGTCCGCTGGCGATAGGGTCCGCGACGGGTGATTTCGGTCGCACCGGTAAACCGATCGCTTCTATGTTCGAGGATAGGGAGGAGCACCAGCCATGGCCCGTGTGAACGAGCTCGTCGATGGGATCTACAGGGTCTCCACCACCGTCCAGCTTCCCGATACGGAGTTTCAGTTCAATCAGTTTCTGATCGACGATGAGCGCCCCGCGCTCATCCACACCGGCATGTACGGGTTGTACGAGGGTGTCCGCGAGGGCATCGCGGAGGTGCTCGATCCAAGCACGCTCGAGTATGTGATCCTCCTGCACTTCGAGGCGGACGAGAACGGAGGCATGGACCGCTTTCTGGAAGGGGCGCCAAACTCAACGCTCGCGTGCAGCGCCTTGAGCGCGATCCTCAACTTGAGCGGCTGGAACTACTCAGGCCGCGTCGAAGGACATGCGGAGGGGGAAGTAATCGATCTAGGCAAGCACAAGCTCCGCTTCCTGGAGACGCCGCACGTGCATCACTGGGACTCGATGATGCTGTTCGATGAGACCACGAAGAGTGTGTTCCCGTCGGACCTGTTCATCCAGCCCGGTGATCAGCCGCCGGTCGTGAACGAGAACCTCGGCAGCATGATGTGCGAGTACTACCGCCAGATCGGGATCTTCGCGCACGAGCAGCCGGTCAGGGATGTGGTCGATCGAATCGAGGCCCTCGACCCCAACTGGCTTCACGGCATGCACGGCGGCAGCCTCCCGCGCGAGGCCATCGCGTACTTCACACGCGCGCTGCGGGAGGAGCCGTTTGGCTATCAGGGCAAGCTGCTCGGCCGCGACGTGCTGCCCAGGTAGGGCCCGGTCACGGCTTTCCCGGTTCTCGCGACTCCTTTCGAATTGGAAGGAGCACCGGCCCCAGGCGCCACCGGCCGCGGTCGCGTTGCCGGTTCGCGCTGACGGAGTGGAGGTGTGACGCGAACTCAACGAGACGCTCGAGAGCCGGTTTCCGGGCGTATGACGTCGCGATTGGGTCGCGGCGGGGTACATTGCCTGCGTACCGGTATCGGAATGGCAGCAGACCTTACTTGTCCTAATTGCGGGGAGCCAGTCCTCGATCTGGGGAAGTACACGATGGGCCAACATGACGTGCGGTATGAACGCGCGACTTGCCCGCAGTGCCGGGCCGAACTCGTGCGCCATCCCGACTTGGAGGACAGAACGTGGAAGGTCCATCGGTCCACGCCAACACCGGACGGAGAGCTAGGCGGCAGCGGCTAGCCGGAAGCCAGGCGGTTGCCCATCACCCCTGGGCGGCGGGAGAGGCCGTTGATGCTTCGGACGGGCGAACTACTCCAGAGCCAGCGCCAGAAGCCAGCGCGGCCCAGGGCTCGACTGTCCGAGATTCCGGCGGACGAGCCCTTGGCCATGAATGCGATCGTTGGACGAGCCGCGCTAGCCCGACGACACCGCGGTATGACTTCTGCGATCCCGCGAGCGACCGTCAGTCTGACGGTAGACGTCGCGGTGCATGGTCTCGGCGGCGTTTCGCAGCATCGTCGTCAGTCGATCAATCGACACGATGATTACCCCGGCCTCAAGGTGCGCCACCGCGCGGGCCCTCACGAGGCATAGCATCGGCACCACGCCTTTGCGGCACCACCGGCGCCGGCGACGAGACAGCCAGGCCGCCTGCTCGAGCACTCGCCTGAGATGACCGTCGTGGTAGGTCCTGGTCTTGGTCTCGATGACAACCGCCACTCCGCTAGGTGCAATCGCTAAAGAGTCGATGTCGCCCGGTCCCTGCCACCGCAACGAGTGCCGCAGCCGCCATCCCTCCGCCTCCAACGACGCAAGCGCTCGACGGACCTCGTCCTCGGAGCGTGCGCCGATCCGGCTGCGGCCGGCAAGCCGAAGCCAACGGCGGGCGTACAGCCCGAGCGCGACCGCAACGACCGCGAGGACGCCGGCGAACGGCATTGCTCCCGCGCTGGCGAGCGTGAGGGCCATTAATCCCGCAGTAGCTGATGCGACGGCGGCTGCGCCTGCTTTCGAGAGTCGTCGGTACTGCTGACGACGCGGATAGTTGACCAGAGACATGCTTAATCGAGCATGTTGCCCTGCGGGGGCGACACCACGACCATGCTCAGATTCACTATCCAACTCCTCGGTCGCCTGAGCCGCCTCCCCTCGAAGCCACGTCGGGTGCTCCCCTGGAGGCATTAGCGCCGCGGAACGTTTAGGGACTGCTCTGCGCGCCATCGGTCAGCAGTCGTCGGGTGAGATCACGCGGCGATCATCTCACCGGCGAAGGACGCCCCCGGAGGCCCGATCGAGCTGGCTGGAGACCTGAAACCGCTCCCTGGAGCGCCCCGGATTGATTAGTACCTTGAGAGGCTTCGCGGGACTAAATCCCGCCGAATTGAACGCAAATTGGCAGAATTTCGCGGAGCCTGGATGAGCTGCAAGTTCTAGCGCTATTGCAGGGCTTTTGTGCCCAAAACGATCCGCTGCGGTATCGCTTCACACGCGAGAGGTCCCTGGTTCGAAACCAGGCGCGCCCATCATCGAAAGCGCTGCTAATCGACGCTTTTCTTTGCCCTCGTTCGGGTACTCAGTGGTACTCGAATCGCCAAAACGGCACTGCTGCCCGGTGCTGCCCAATCGGTGAAGCCGACCAGCTCGCGCAGCGCCCGCTTCGACGCCTCGTCCCGGCGCATCCCGTGCCGGCAGACCCGAAGCGTGAAGCTCGGGTCCGTGTGCCCTAGCTGATCCCTCACCGAGCCCGGATCGACCCCGAGCGCGACCAGCACCGAGGCGACGCGTGCCGCAAACTTGGTAGAGCGCCTGCTTTGCGCGCAGGAGATCGCCGGTTCGATCCCGGCTGGCCCCACTCCAGAAAGCCCTCGGGAGGCAACTCCACATCGGCGGGCACTTCTAGGCCTAGCATGTAACTTTCAACCGGCGTGAGGGGCACTTTTCAACCCGCCGTGACAGCACGTGGCGGCAGTCTGCGCAGTTCTAGCGCGTTGGTTCTAAGCATTGCTCCTCGTGCGGCGGGCCTCTGGCCGTGCCGGCACCAGGGAATGTGATCATGCGGCGTCTCATCCTCGTTTGCTTTGCTGCTGTGGTTATCAACGCGGCCTGCCTGTGGGGTTCGGCGCTGGCTGGTCGCGTCGGCTCGGGCGCGACGTCCAGCTCCCGCCCCAGCCAGGCAGGCATGGAGAGGTCCGGTGCGAGCGCTCATCAGCATCGGAATCGCCGCCCACCGAGACGCAGTGGCGGGAGCAGGCGATCGCCGCGGCGGTCCTTCTTATTTGGAGACAGGGCGATCGAGACAAACGTGCGCGACGATACGCCTGGTTCGGCCGGGGCGATTCCGTTCGACGACGGGGCGAGCGGCCGGGCCTCAGCGATCACCGTCTACGTCGGTTCGCGTAGCCGCGCGACCCAACTGGTCGCGGGGCTGTATTCGGGCACGCCCACACGACCCGGGTACCGGCTGGTCTCGGGTTCTAGACGCGGACTCATGCCTGGAGCGTGGAACACAGTCTCCATCCGGCCTACGCCCTTACGGGCTGGGGCAACGTACTGGCTTGCGATCCTGGCTGGAGGCGGAAGGCTTTATCTCCGCGGGGTCAAGCAGGGCGGTTGCTACGGCGAGAGATCCGCGCAAACGAATCTTCGTTCCCTGCCACGCAGATGGCTGGCAGGAGCACGCTCGCGCTACTGCCCGATCTCGACCTATGTCAGCGGCATTCCGGCTCCGGCTCGCAGGCAGCAGACCGGTGGCTCTCTGCCGTTGAGCGGGCTGCAGGTGGCCGGGAACCAGCTGCTCGATCGGAGTGGCAGGCTGGTGCATCTCCGGGGCGTGGATCGCTCCGGGACCGAGTATCTGTGCGCACAGAACGCGGGCATCTTCAACGGGGCCAACGCGATGGACGACGGCGCTGTCATCGACGCGATCAGCACGTGGAAGGGCGTCAACAGCGTGGTGTACGGCCTCAACGAGGATTGCTGGCTGGGGATCAACGGCGTGCCTCCGGAGTACAGCGGCCAGAACTACATCAACGCGATCAAGGCCGCCGTCACGGAGGCTGAGGCCAAGGGCCTATACCCCGTGATTGCCTACTTCTCCGGCCATGAAGGAACGACGCTCGCGCAATCGCAGCCGCTGATGCCCGACAACGACCACGCACCGCTGTTTTGGGAGGAGGTCGCGAACACCTTCAAGAACGACCCCCGCGTGATTTTCCGCTTGCAGGAGGAGCCGCATCCGTCCGACGTCGACTCTCGGGCGGCCTGGCAGTGCTGGAGCATGGGCGACGTGCAGTACACCACCAGCTCTGATAACCGCCCGCCGACACCGCCCAGCCCGAACGGGAGAGTTCCCCACTGCTCGGGTCAGACGGGCTTCATCGACGCCGTCGGGATGCAGTCGCTACTCAACATTATCCGTGGAAGTGGTGCCACGAACGTGATCCAGGTCCCCGGCATCTGGTGGGCCGGCGAGGTGCAATGCAAGGGATCGACCACGGTGTCACCGCTCAAGTGCGGTTTTCTCGACTCAGCTGACGGCATTAGGGTCCGAGACACGCTAAACCCGCCCCAGCTGATGGCGGATCTCGACCTCTACATGGAGAACGGCGGTCCCAACAGGGGCTTCGGTGCGTGGACTCACGAGCTACTGCCCGTAGCGCAGGTGATGCCGCTCGACGCGGGAGAGCTCAACGAGGACGTGTACATGGCCTCATCCAACCTGGGGCCGGTTAACGACTTCCTCAACTGGGCCGACCGCAACGGCGTTTCCTACTACGCCTGGGCGTGGAACAGCTGGAACTACAACGACGTGCTCGTCACAAACGACGAGGCGGGCGCTGCGAAGTCCCCGTTCGGCATCCTCTACCGGGCGCACGTCGCAACGCTGCCGTAGGCGGGGGATGAGTCGGCCGTACGTCGATTGCACGCCGCTTTTCTTGCTCGTAAGACACGCGGCCCGGCTGCGGCCGTCGGACGGATTCGGCTGATCGTTTGGGCCATGGCGATCGTGGCGTTGCTGGCTGCCTGTGGAAGCACCGGTTCGGGGGGCAAACCTGCCAGAGCATCTCCCAAGCACACGGCGAGCTCTCCATGGGACTCGATCGTCGTAGCGCTGCGGGCGCCACATACGCAGACTGGCTGCCGCTCGGTGGTCTACATCGGCGACTCGACTTCTGACGGAGAGGTCCAGGCCGACTACGTTCCCGACGCGGGTAGCAGGCTCCGAGCACAATTGGCCAGGGTCGGAGTGCAGGAAACGCTGCCCGAGGTGTCCGGCGCTCGCTCCATCGTCGAAACCTGGCATGGCTTCCCGAACGCGGCCACCGTCGCCGAGCAGCACGTCGCGGCGGGCTTCAGAGGTTGCTGGATCCTGGCGCTGGGAACCAACGACGCGGCCGATGTCGAGGTGGGTTCCAACGTCGGATTGCCGGCCCGGATCGCGCACATGATGGCGATCATCGGCGATCAACCCGTGATGTGGGTCAATGTGACGACGCTCGTGCAATCGATCCCTTACGCCGTGAAGGCCATGCAGCATTGGAACGACGACCTCCTCGCGGCCTGTCCGCGGTATCCGCTGATGCGCGTGTTTGACTGGGCCACCGACGCACAGCGGCAGTGGTTTATCCCCGACGGCATCCACTACACCACGACTGGCTACGTGGCGCGCACTCGGCTCATCGCGCAGGCCCTCGTCAAGGCGTTCCCAAAGTACGGGGCGAGCCCGAGCTGCCTCATCCGCTGATCGGACCGGGCTCGGCCGCTTGCATCCCCGCCGGCGTCCAGGGAGAATCACCCACATGAGGAGGTTGCGGGTCGCCGTTGTCGTCGCTTTGGGTTGCGGGACGCTCGCGCTTGTTGCGTCGCTCGCCAGTTCCGCCGGCGCGCGGACGGCCTTCTGCTCCGACAGCCGGTTGAGCGACGGCGTACGCGCTTCACAGGAGTCCGCGTCGGGCGTTGGTTGCTCGGTCGTCCATCAGCTGATCAGCGAGGCGTGGGTGTGGCGATGGGGCAAGGTCGTGTGGGGGGGAACCCCTTCCCAGAGTCCCGGCCGGGCATCGCCGCAGTGGTGGGCTTGCCGGGAAGTGCTCGACGACTTTCCAAGCGCCGATCCGCCCCGGCTGGGCAGCGGCATCCAGGAGGGCTCCGTAACGCAATGCCGATCTGGGCATAAGACGTTCCAGTTCATGGAGGGCCGAGTGCACCGGCTGATCGGCGGCCAGATCCCCGACCGGCTGCCGACGAGGCAGCGGGTGGTTGCGCTCACGTTCGACGCCGGCGCGAATGACGCCGGCGCTCCGAAGATCCTCCCCGTGCTGGCCAGGGACAGGGTGACGGGCACGTTCTTCATGACCGGACGCTGGTCCCAGCTGTACCCCGGGTATGCGAGCCAGATCGCTGCCCGCTACCCGATCGCCAATCACACCTTCGATCATCGCGACGTTCTGGGCCTCACGCTGCCGGCGGTCAGAAACGAGGTGCTGTCGGCCTCCTCGTCGATCGACAAGGCAACCGGTCGTCCCCCGATTCGGCTGTTCCGCTTCCCGTACGGCTCGAGCAATGGCGCGACGCTTGGGGTCGTGAACAACACCGGTTACACGGCGGTCGGCTGGACGGTCGACACGCTCGGCTGGGAAGGGACGGTCATGGGCCAGTCCGTCGCGTCAGTCACCTCGCGCGCACTAGCCCACCTCCAGCCGGGCGAGATCATCCTCATGCACGTGGGCTCGGTAGCCGCAGACAACTCCACCCTCGACGCCGATGCCCTTCCGGGGATCATCCGCGCGATCCGCGCGCGCGGCTATCACTTCGTGACCCTGAACCAGTACTGGTAAGCCCCTCTCGGCGGCGCCAGAGCACACGCCCCCGCCCCTGCGACTTTGCGACGCACTTGGCGGCGCTCCGAAACTTGTGGCGCCCAAGCGGTTCTTACCGCCAGGCGACAACTTCTCACCTGGAGGCCGCAGCATGGACGTTCGCAGGAGGGCCGTGGTTCGTTTCACTAGTTGTTTTCGTGCGTTCAGCGGCAGCGGATAGTCGGGCGCGGTTGGGTCGCGCAGCGATTGTCGTTTTCTGTGTCGGTGCGATCGCCGGTTGCACACTGCCGCCGCCAGACGGGACGGCGCCGCTTCGCTATCGCGACGTGATCTTCCCGAACCTGAAGATCACCTCCGGGCTGACGTACGGCAGCGCTCCCGATCTGTCCGGAAGCCCGGTGAAGCTCACGTTGGGCATGTACCGGCCCGCGGGCGATACCCAAGCGAGGCGTCCGGCGATCGTGCTCGTTCACGGCGGCAGCTTCGTGGGGGGTTCGTCGACGGACTCGGGGGTTGTGAAGCTGGCCAAGGCATTCGCGCAGCGAGGGTACGTCGCCGTTTCCATCAACTATCGCCTGCTTGGTGACAAGGAGAAGTGCGGCCAGGAGGACCCTCCGTCGCAGGCCTGCGTTACCGCCGTGCTCGCCGCCCAGCATGACGCTCAGGCCGCTGTGCGGTGGCTGCGCGCCAACGCCGTTCGATACAGAGTCGATCGGTCACGGATCGCGATCGAGGGCACTTCGGCCGGCGCGGGCATAGCGCTGGCGGTGGGCGTCAATTCGGGGGATCCGGGCAGCAGCGGCAACCCCGGTCATTCGTCCAAGGTCGGCGGCGCCGTCGCCATCTCGGCCGACTTCCCCCATTCTCTCGCGTCGAGTTATTTCGACCCAGGTGACTCGCC
The DNA here is from genome assembly GCA_963719305.1 of uncultured Actinomycetes bacterium. Lineage (GTDB taxonomy): Bacteria > Actinomycetota > Thermoleophilia > Solirubrobacterales > Solirubrobacteraceae > Palsa-465. The sequence continues at coordinate 12,988 of CAVRBL010000002.1, forward strand.
GATCCTGATGTTCAACGGCACGGCGGATACGGTCGTCCCATTCTCGAGGGCGGTGCAGACAGCCGACGATCTCTACAACGCCGGGGTGCCCGTGATCTTTGAGTCACTCGACGGCGCTGGACACGTCCCGTTCAGCACCTACGGACCGCTGATGATCACGCAATCGGTGTACTTCTGCTACGACGTGCTGGACCTCGCGCACGCCGCCGGGCAGCCCGCATCCGCGGGCGCGGCATTCGATCGGCAAATCGCGCCGTGGCTCAAGCAACATTCGAAGCTCGGCGGCGCGCTCATGCTCGCGCGCCGGCGGTTGACACATTGAACGCGACGAGTCAGCGCGTGAGGGTTGCTCCAGCGCAGGCAACCTCGAAAGTGCTGCTCGGAGGACGTGCGGTACCAGACGTCTTCGAGCTGCCGTACCAGTGCATGTCAGAGGTGTGACTGCCGAGCTGCTTGGCCGAGAATCGGGCCGTGAACCGGCGCGACTCGCCGGCTCGAAGTCCGGGAAGGCGAAATTGACCGGCGCCGACGCTTTGTGCACTGTTCCCGTGCTCGTCCACGATCTGATCGAGGGTGATGCCGTCGGTGTGGACAAGGGCATATGTCCCTCCCCAGGCATGTCCCGTGGCGTTGTGTATTCGGATGTTGAACACCAAGCGGTCGCCGACAGCCAGTTCGCTACGGCATTCCGTGGCCGAGGCGTCTTTGTCCGCGATCGAGTAGGACGTCGCGCTGGTCCCGCTGCTTGCGCTGGTCCCGCTGCTTGCGCTGGTCCCGCTGCTTGCGCTGGTCCCGCAAGCGGCGAGGAGACAGCTCGCTGCGATCGCAGCCAATAGCGCCAGAGCCCGCGCCCGCCCCTGGATCGACACGTGCGCAGCCTACAACGGCTCAGGCCGTAGAAGCAATAGCGCCGACACCGCGGCACACGGTCCGGCCGGGGCTAGGTGCCGGTCCAGGTCGGCGGCCGCTTCTCGAGGAATGCGCACATGCCTTCCTGTGCGTCCGCGGCCATGGAGTTCATCGCCATCACCGATTTGGTGAGGTCGTACGCCCGGTGCTCGTCGAGTTCGATCTGCTCGTAGAAGGCCTCCTTGCCGATCCTGACGGTTAGGGGGCTCGAGCGCGCGATGGCGGCAACCAGCTGCTCGACAGCGCTGTCGAGGTGCGCGCTCGGCACGACGCGGTTCACCAGACCCCACTCGAGTGCGGTGGCTGCGGTGATCGGCTCGCCTGTGAGCAGCATCTCGAGGGCCCGCTTCCGGCCAATCGCGCGCGACAGCGGCACCATCGGCGTCGAGCAGAACAGACCGATCTTCACTCCGGGAGTGGCGAAGCGCGCGTCCTCGGAAGCGACCGCCAGGTCACAAGCGGCTACCAGCTGGCAACCAGCCGCCGTGGCGATCCCGTGCACCTTCGCAATCACTGGTTGAGGTACACGGTGAATCGTCTCCATCAACTCGGTGCAGCTGTTGAAGAGCCGTTCGTAGAACGGCAGCTCGCGGCCCAGCATCTCGGCGAGGTCGTGGCCGGCGGAGAATGCGACGCCAGCCCCTTCCAGCACAATCGCGCGGACGTCGGAGCGCCCGCCTACCGTCTCCAGCACAGCAGTGAGCTCGTCCATCAGCTCGAGCGAGAGCGCATTGCGCTTCTCGGCCCGATCCAGGGTGACGCGCAGCGCTCCTCCGGTTTCACCGAGGATCAACGTCCGAGGCTCGAGGCCGCTGGCGGCGCTTACCATCGCCTTCCTAGCCTAGCCGGTCTCAGGCAGTGGGAAGCGTGAAGCGCACGTAAGTTCCCGGGCTTCTGTCCGCAAGCCAGATGCGGCCTCCATGGGCCTCGACGATGGCGCGCGCGATCGCGAGACCGAGGCCTGAGGCGCCGTTGCTTCCTGCCACTCGAGACGGGCCTTGAACAAACGGCTCGAAGATCCGCCCGCGCGCCTCCGGGTCGATGCCGGGGCCGGTATCCGCGATCTCGATCTCGACGCCTCGGTCGGGAGCGGGTTCGGCTCGGACGACGACGCTCCCGTCCGGCGGGGTATGGCGGATCGCGTTCTGGATCAGGTTGAACAGCACCCGCTGGAGCTGCTCGGGGTTCCCGCGCGCCGGCGCGAGTCCGCCGTCGAGCTCGGTGCGGATCATTACCCGGCCCGCGTCGGCGTGGGGTCGCATCGCTTCGATCGTCTCGCGCAACAGCTCATCGAGCCGGACCTGCTCGATCGACCAGCGGATGTCGCCCGCCTCGAGCCGCGAGAGCTCGAACAGGTCATCGATCAGCGAACCCAGCGTACGGACGTGGGTGGCGACCAAGCGGAGCTGCTCGCGCCTGCGGTCGGGTTCGAATATGTCGTCCTCGAGGCCCTCGGCGATCAGCCGCAGGGTGGTCAGGGGGGTGCGCAGATCATGCGATACAGCGGCGACCAATTGGCGGCGGGCGCGCTCGGCTGCGTCGAGCTTGGCCACCATCGCCTCAAGGTCGGCCGCGAGCGTCGCCAGCTCGCCCTCGCCTCGAACTCGGATATCGACTTGGCGCGAGCCCTCGCCCACCTCCTCGACGGCCCGCCTGATGGCGTCCAGATCCGCGAGCGCCCCCCTCGTGACGAGGCGCGCCGCGCCCAGGCCGATCACAGCGGCATAGCCGGCAGCCAGGGCGATGAACAGGGCGTCGTGCTTGGAGACGAACATCAGCGACGCGAACAGCGCCACGGCCAGCGCCAGCTGCGCGGCGACGAGCGCCGCCAGCGTGGCGAGCTGCGCCCGCACCCCTCGCATCCATGCGTGCTGGCTGGCGATCGCTTCAGCCAGCAGCGCGGTTGCGGCACCCAGGGGGCCCAGGATCTCGAACGAGGACAGAAATGCCCCGGGGCCGTAGACCAGCCAGGCGATCGCGGAGATTCCTGCCGCTGCCGCGACCGCCGCGACGATCCTGAGAGCGCGGGATCTCATGGGACGAACCTGTAACCGACTCCCCAGATCGTCTGGACGAACCGAGGACGTCCTGGATCGCGCTCGAGCTTGGCGCGCAGCCTGCGGATGTGCACGGTCACGGTCGAGGTATCGATGTAGAAGCTGTGCTGCCAGACCGACTCCATCAGCTGGTCGCGGGTGAACGCACGCCCCGGGTGGCGCGCGAGGAACAGCAGGAGCTCGAACTCGCGCTGCGTCAACTCGATCAGCTGACCGTCAAGCCGGACCTGGCGCGCCTCCGGATCGAGCTCGAGACCGCCGAAGACGAGCGGCAGCTGCGACTCGAGCGCGGGCTCCAGCCGCCGGAGCATGGCGTCGACACGCGCCACCAGCTCCGCCGGCGAGAACGGCTTGACGACGTAGTCGTCAGCTCCGAGGCGAAGCCCGACGACCCGATCTGATTCCTCGCCGCGAGCGGTGAGCAGCACGATCGCCGTGCGGTCGCGCTCCTGCTGGCGGAGCCTGCGCATGACCTCCAGCCCGTCGATGTCGGGGAGCATCAGATCGAGTACGACGACGTCCGGGCGGTCGTGGCCCGCGTGCCTGATCGCTTCCTTGCCGGTGGCGGCCACGGTCGTGTCGTAGCCCGCGCGCGCCAGGTATCGCGACACCACCTCCCTGATCGTCGGCTCGTCGTCGACGACGAGCACCCGGCCACGGGAGTGAACACCCATACCGGAAGCGTAGGCCGAAGGGACCGTCGGCCGAGACGGTCATCAAAAACGTTTAGGGACTTGTAATGGGTCGGCCAGTGCAGTGCTCCTGCCGGTGGTCGCTCGATGGCCGCTGGTCGGCCTGCCTCGGTTGTGGTCCGTCAGCAGGATCATCGGTGAGTTTGCCGGGGTCGAGCAGGCCGAGCGACTGCTCGAGCTCGCGGGGTAGATCACATTGCGACCTTGATGCCCCGGTTCAGCAGCCAGACGTTCGCGGGCCAGGCGGTGATGAATCCGATGAGCATCCCGATTTGCATGAGGAACCAAAAGGCGGCCGAGTTCGGCATCAGGTGGTGTGGCGCCGGGAAGAAGACGAAGGTCATCAGCGCCATCCAGCCGAAAAGACCGATCTCGAAGAACGTCAGCGCGATGAAATCTGCCTTGGCGGCTGCCGTTAGCCCATCCCTGAGACCGAGGCCGCGCATCGGAGCTATAGCGAAGTACTGGAACACGATGCCGAAGGCGAGAGCGAGAAAGTAGTCGCCGATGTACTCCGCGAACAGGGCATGGCCTGCGACCGTGAGCGCCAGCGCGTAGACCGCCCACTCGCCGATCAAGTCGCCCAGCGTGCAGCCGGAACCGCAGTGGCTGACCTCGATCGCGAGAGTGACCCACCTAGGCCTGGCCGGCGCGACACGGTGGGCAGCCTGGTGCGGGCGGTCCGCGGCGGTGTGGACGAGCTCCTCCTCGAGGATCCCGCCCTGGTGCTCGGGCAGCCCGGGTCGAGCGGGCACCGTGGCCGCCTCGGGCATGACCGCCGCCGGGTTGATCATGGCCGGGCTGTTCGTGGGGGACGGTCCGGTTGGCTGCTCGGCGGCGTTTCGGCCCCACCGCCAGTACAGCAGGAGGGCCAGGACACTGGAGTAGAGCGCGGTGATGGGGTAAACCGCGTCCATCACGCCCATCTGCTGGCGATGGCCGCGGCCGAAGATGTCGAACACGATCACGCCACAGGTGATGAACGCGACCCCTAACGAGGTCCAAGCGATGACGGTAAGCCAGGTCGGAGGCATGGGTCAGGCGGCGAGCGGGCCCCAGGACCGCTCGATGGAACGATAGGCCTGGCGTAGGGTGACGTCGTGACCAAGCTGCACGACGAATTTACGATCGCATTGCGGGTTGAAGGGGCATCTTCGGCGTGTCGTCGGGCGATAGCAGCAATCGGGTGGCACGTCAAGGAGAGCGGACCGGACCGGATCGTCCCGAAGGTAGGAGTGGGCCTGACCCGTAATCCGTCGAAGATCGAGGTACTACTTCATGAGTCCGGGGATCAAACCGTTGTCCGCCTGAACGGCAGCATCCTGGGAATCGGCCCGCTGCAAAAGGGCCACCTCAACGCCGAGATGAACCGCCTCCGCGACGAAATCGAGGTCGCCGCTCGTGACGAGGGTGGGCCTTAGCAGGCCGCTATCCAGACCGAAGCTCGGACTACCGCCCAAACCGATCGCGGATCCGCTCTGCAACTCGCACTACCGCCGAAACCGATCGCGGATCCGCTCTGCAACTCGCACTACCGCCCAAACCGATCGCGGATCCGTTCGGCAACCGTCTCGGGAGGAAGGTCAATGGCTCCCTCCCAATGGAGTCGCTCCAGCAATGTCGAGTCCGAGCGGTAGAACGGCTTGAGGTTTGAGCGACAGGCCAGCCTTAGGTTCAAGGGATACCCGTCGGTCCCGGGCGGCGCCCCGTACACGGCCAGGTTGAAGCTCTCGAACCCCAGCTCGGCATAGGCGTTCAAAGCAAGCGCGAGGCCGTGGCCCAGCTCTGCGACCAGGTCCTCGTCGGCCTCCGCCGGGGATGAGATCCCAGGTACGAACGCCCTCAGCTCCGCGGGCGCGATGGGCGCGAAGCTGACGAGCCACTCCGCCCGGCCGGTGTCGATGAGGTAGCGCTCGCCTATCCGGCGCTCGCTCTCCAGGTAGGACTCGAACCGGCCGGCCGGAACCTCGGCCAGCATCCGCTGCATCGTCGTCGGCTGGGAATCGACGATTCCCTGGAGGTGGGGATGGAACAGCGAGCTGCCCGACGGCAGCATGTGGTTGGCGTTGACCGACGCCCACCTCGACTCCGGGTCGGCTGCCATGACAAGTCTCGCGTATTCGACCTGGGTCCAGACGTTGTCGCTCACCAGACGGTCGGTCATGTCCTCAAGCGGCAGGTAATGCAGCCGAGGGGAATAGACGGACACGCAGCTGTGCGAGGAGTAGGCGTGGAGATTGGGAAATAGGATGGCTTCGCCGTGCACGAGCCGGCCGTTCGGGTCGAGCTCCGGGGTAAGCCTCGGCGTCATTGAGTCGATCCGGTCCTGACAGAAGGGACACTGTGGCTGGTTCTGCTTCGCGAACGCCGCCAGGTCGAAATCGTCAGTGGGCATCAGACCGCGCTGGGGCAGGATCCGGGAGCCGTGGCCCGTGAGCGGGTCAACCCGCACCTCGATCGACGTCCGTATCCGCTCGCCCGTGTCGGGCGCAAGCATCTCAGCGGTCAGGAGCTGGCGCTGAAAGTCGATCGCTTAGCTTTGCACGCGGGCGCGGGAGCGGAGCCCTAGCGTGGCAGTCCCGCGGGCCGAGCAGCCGCTGCCGCGCGCGAACCGGCGGCCGACGAGGAGACCGCGAGCCCGCCGACCACCAAGGCGACGGCCACCAAAAGGACGCCGATGGAAAGCTTGACCGGTGGCATTCGGGTGCTCACCGGCGGCGGTCGGGGTGTAGCGCGCTTGTCTTCGAGCTGGCGATCCAGGCGGTGCCGTCGGCGGGGAAGAAGTTGCAGTCGTACCCGCCGTAGTAGATGCGGTTGTCGCCGAACGGCGAGGGTTCGATGGTCCGCGTAGAGACAAAGGCCTGGCCGGAGCGGACCGGCTTCGTCACCCTCGGGGACGGGGTGAACTGGGGACCGGTGAGGCAGCGCAGGACGTAGCTGGGCGAGCGTCCCCGATCCGTGCGAATGGCCAGGCAAGCGTTGGCGTTCCAGCCAGCTGGCGTGCACCTCCGGGTGGCCGGACAGCCCCCGCTGTAGTGCCACTCGATGCCGAAGGCCTGCCTGCTGATGCCGCCAACTTGGATCGCTCGAAAGTTGTTATAGGCGGCGATCACGTAGTTGATCGGGCCGCGGCCAGCCGCCGGCAGTCTCGTGCCGGTGGCCGCGAGCATCCTGCCGATCGCGGCGGCCGGAGAGAACTCGAGCCTCGCCGCCAAGGCTCCCGGCGGGCGGTGGCCGGAAGTCGGGAAAGCGCTACCTGCGAGCCGTCCCCGGGGAAGATGATCCAGCCGATACACGCGGCCCGTTCCCTCTGTGGAAACGAGTAGTGCCGGCGAGCCGCGATGGTTGATGCAAGTCAAGCCACGCAGGCCACTGTTGAGCGGGCCCACCGGCGGTGCCTGGTAGACCAGAACCCAGCGGCTCTGGCCAGGACGCAAGCCGCCGTCGTTTCTCCGGTACAGCTTGGTGTTGATCGAGACGTACAGCGCTCCGGCGCAGTCCGCAAAGCCGGTGACCTTCTGTGACTTCAGCCCGGGCGATCCCGGCGGCGCCGCCGTCAGCTCGGGCTTTGGGTTGAACACCAGCGTGTGCCTGGTGCGCGACCAAGTGCCGCGGAGGATGCCGGTCGGAGCGACCCCGGCGTACACGGCCCAGGTCCCGCCGGACTCGTGGGCTCCGAAGGCTCGGACGTCAGCGCTGTTCGGGGTCAACACAAATGAGCGCGCGGGAACGAACGATCCCGCCCGATCGAGTAACCACTGCACGCGCGAGCTACCGCCGACGACCGCCTGCGTGATCAGCAGCGAATGGCCTGCCCCGAGACCTTGGTCTTTCGGGATCGGGAACGAGTCAAGGGCCTGAACCCGGAGCGACTGGGTCTGCTCGAACACAGACCAACCGCCCGTGCGGGAGCTCTTCACCAGGACCTGACCGGCCCCTGAGGGTCCGGGGTACTCCCACTGACCGGTCGCCGCAAACAGCCTGCCGGCGTGCGCAACCAACGCAATCGTCTCGGTGTCGTGAGCGACGGGCGAGCCCGGATTTGTCGTGAGCGGCTGGCGTCTCGCCGTCACCGCGAAGGACCGAGACGCGCCTGTTGGCGTCGCTGCGGCGAGCGCCCGCACGCGGCGGCGAAGGAGCGCCAGCCCACCCGCAGCGGCGAGAACCAGGAGAAGCTTGTGCGAGCGCCCGGCCCCTCGCCGTAGCGATCGGCGCATCGCTGGAGTGCTATCGGATCCCGCCTAGAATGTCAACCATGGTTGTCGGTCTGGGCGGGGTATGACCCCCCGTCGTCCGGAGCGAGGAGTGCGCCTCGGCCGAGCCTTGGCCCGCGCCTGGGTCGGCTACCAGCGGCGGTTGGACGAAGAGATGACCGCCGCCGGGTTCGCCCGCGGTCTTCCCGATGGACGAGTCCTGCGCATCTGCGCCGGCTCCACCGAGCCCACGATCTCGAAGATCGGGCGCGAGCTGGGGATCACGCGGCAGGGGGCGAGCAAGCTCATCGCCGCACTCCGGGATCGCGGATACGTGACTCTGCGACCGTCACCGGCGGACGGTAGAGAGAAGCTCGTCGAGCTGACAGCGCGAGCGATCGACTACCTCGCGGCCCAGCGAAGATCGGCGCGAGACATCGAGCGACGGCTGCGAACAGAACTCGGAGCCGACGGCTTCGAGCAGCTCTTCCGGCTCCTGGAGGCAGTCGGCGGTGATGAGCAACCGGTAATGAGCGACTACCTTCTCAAGGCGGTCAATCCGACCCTTCTGGCGCCCATCGACGAGCCCGGACCGCGCGCGCCGCGCGACCGCCCCCGGCCGGCTTCGGATCAGACCTCGTATTCGACGAGCGGGGCAGGTTCCCGGAACCAGTCGGGCGGTTCGCCTAAGAGAACGTAGCGTCGCCCGTCGTCGCGAGCGAGCCGGCCTTGATCCACCAGTGAGCGAATGGACGTGGTCGTTGTCGGCCGCTGCGCGCCGATGATGCCCGCCAGCATCTCGTGGGTCAGGCGGAAGGGGACCACCGTCCCCCGCGGCGTGACCCTCCCCCACATGCTCGCCAGGTGCCAGAGCGTCGCCAGCAACCTGTCCTCCACCCGCACGAAATGCTGCGCCGCCATCAGATACGAGAGCGATCGCGCCCGCCTCAGGAACCGTCCGGCGACCGCCGCGCACAACTCGGGCCACCGCCCGATGAGCGCCGTCACTCGCGCGTCCAGCAACGCGACCTGAGCGGGCTCGAGCACCCGCCAGCTGCTGAGACCCGGCACGACGCTGGGAATCAGTTCCCTCTCCCAGGGACGGATGATGTCGCTTGGTCCTACCACTTCGGAGGACGACACCCTCCCTAGCTCCAACGTCCTGACCATCAGGCCGTCCAGAAGCAGCAGCCCGAGCGTGCCGTGGTCGATCTCAGGCGGGTCCCAGGTTCCCTTCGGAACGCGGAACACGCGGGCACGTACCAGCTCCGTGGCCTGCTGGCGCGCCCGATCGGTCATGTTCTCCGCGAGATCCGGATCCTCCCGCAGCAATTGAATGACAGCGCCAGGCATGCTCCCGAGACAAAACCTACCCGTCGGTGAGGAGACCTACCGGTAGGGGGTAGAAGGCGACCAGCGCCGATGCGCCTCCTCTCGACCCACCACGTCAACCGGACCTGGCCGCAGCTCGCAGCGCTGGTGGCCGTAGTCGCCGCGCTCGAGGTCGCAGGTGTCGTCGGAATGGCGTATGTGGCGGGGTTTGACGCCGTGCACAACCGGCTGGTCCACGCGCAATGGTGGTGGCTCGGGCCGTCGTTCGGCGCCGTGGTGCTCGCGTTCTGCGGCTACTACTTCGCCTACCGCGGCATCAAGTGGGCCGAGGGCGGACCCGAGCTTGACACTCCAGCGCTGCTAGCCGTGGTTACGGCTGGGTTCGGCGGCTTTCTGGCCCACGGCGGAACGGCGCTCGATGAGTTCGCGATGCGCGCCGGCGGTGCAGGCGAGCGCGAGGCCAAGGTGCGGGTGGGGGCGCTGGCCGGATTCGAGCACGGTGTCCTGGCGATGATCGTCTGCCCGGCGGCGATCGTGGCCCTGGCCACAGGCGTGGTCGTCCCGCGTACCGATTTCACCTGGCCGTGGGCGATCATCCCGCCGCCCGCGTTCGTGCTCGTGATCTGGCTCGCAGAGCGCTACCGGGAGCGACTGCGCCGCCGCGGCGGATGGCGCCGCGATATCGCGAACTCCCTCGACGCCGTCCATCTGGTGTACACCGTGCTCACAAATCTTCGCCGCCATGGGCTGGCGCTGGCCGGGATGGCGCTCTACTGGGGCGCCGACATGTTCGCGCTGTGGGCGGCAACCGCCGCGTTCGGTTTCCACATGACGGCGCTGTCGGTGATCGTCGCGCTCGGGACCGGCATGATCTTCACTCGGCGGACGGCGCCGCTTGCCGGAGCCGGCCTCATCACCGTCGCGCTCGTGCCGACGCTGTGGTACGGGGCAGCGGTGCCATTCGCAGCGGCGACGCTGGGTGTGGCCGCCTACCGGTTGTTCACGCTATGGGTGCCGCTGCCGGCGGCGGTCGCCGCCATCCCGAAGCTCCGGGAGCTCGGCCGCAGGGGCGAGGACACCGGAGGCGCGGGCACGCGCACGGACAAGGGCGAGCCGGCGCTCGAGCACTAGGGTCATCGCGGGCCCAAGCGCGACGTGTGGGCCGGCTACTGAACCCGATCCCAGTCGGCCGGGTTCCCCTTCAACAGGTATCCGCCGCCCGCCCCGACCGCAACCTCACCGCGCCGCTGCAGTTGGGTCATCGCGGTGGTGACCGACGGTCGCTTGGCCCCCAGAATTTCTCCGAGCACTTCGTGTGTCAGGCGGAACGGTATGTAGACCCCCTCGGGAGTAACCCGACCCCAGTTGCTTGCCAGGTGCCAGAGGGTCGCCAGCAGCTTGTGCTCCACCTTTGGTAGGTGGCTGATCGCCATGATGTATTCCGCGTGCCGGGCGCGCCTATAGAGGCGTCCCGAGAACGCGATCGCGAGCTCGGGACGACTGCAGATGAGCTTCGTAATCCGCTCGTCGAGTATCGCCACCCGCGTGGGGCGGAAGACGCGCCAGTCGACCTCCGGCGGTATCAGGTTCCACAGACACGGCTCCTCCCACGGCCGGAGGATGTCGCCGGCGCTGAGCAGCTCGGTGGAGACCGCGCGGCCGACGCGAATTCGGCGGCCTATCAGGCCGTCGAGTAGCAGCAATCCGTACGTCGTCTTCGGATCGAGCTCGGGCGGTTGCCAGCGCGGACGATTGATCACGATTACGCGTGCCCGCAGCATCTCGGTGGCCGCGCGGCGGAGGTGGGACGGGAGGCCCTCGCCCAGCTCTGGATCCTCGGCGAGGATGAACGCGACCGGTTGGCCACTCCGCCGCTCACCTTGCGACGGGGCCGGCCGCGGCCGAACCGTTGGCCTGGTCCGCAACGGCCTGCGATGGCCGATCTAGGACGCTCCCGTGTGCGTGGCCGTTGGCCTGAGCCCGCGATACGACGGGAGTTGCATGTTCCGGAGCTTTGCCGCCGGCACCGGCCCCGGGGGCTTGCGATCCGGGCATCGACGGATACACCCGCTTACCCATCGCTCTCGGTGATAGCACATAACCAGCGGACTGATGCGGCCGCGGCAGTGGCGAGTGATCTTCCTTACGAGCTGGCGCTGTTGCTATCCGGGCAGAGCCGTGCCCCGATCCGGGTCACGGCCGGATGCTCGACGGAGCGTGAGGTTCAGACCGGAGAACTCAACCTCTATTGGACGCATGGCCTGGTCGGTGGCCGGTTGCGCGCGGGTTGGTGGCTCGATGCGAACCCGCAGCGAATGCGAGCCGGTGCCTTCCACGTTCCAGTTCCGCCCGTACTGGTGTGCCAGCGGATCCCACACCAGCGAGTGCTCGCCCGCGCCCACCACTCTTCCCGCCTCGTCGATCAATGTGACGCCCACCCGCATCGCCGGGATGAAACGACCGTCCGTCGCGTCTCGTACCGCGATTCCGACATACAGATTCGCGCCCTCAGGCTCGTGCCACACCGGCTTACCCTCGGCCCAGGTGTATATGCGCCTCGGGGAATCGACCAGGTACGTGATCCAGTAGTCGCCGGTTCGACACTCGCCGCTATCGCCGGCGGCCAGTCGTGTCGCGTGCTGGAGTGCGTCTCCGTACGCATCACCCTGCTCTCGCGCGAGGTGCCATTCGAGCTCAACGCTCTCGTTCGCGCCACGGTCGGGCTGATGGCCGCTGCGTTGGGGATCCTCTGTCAACGGGAGGTCCTCAAGAGACATTTGGCTTCGATCCGACCAGAAGCTCCTGCATGCCCGCCAGGCGGATCAGCCGATCCACCTGCCAGCTGCGCGCCCCGAGCACCCACCAGTAGCCTCGAGCGAGCGCCGCCCGACGAGGCTCGAGCAGAGCGTGCAGTCCCGCCGCGTCCATGAACTCGATGGCCTCGAAATCGAGCAGCACGCGCGGAGCCTCGCGTTCGATCAGCTCGTAGAGCACCGCCTCGAGTACAGGCGCGGACGCCAGATCCAGCTCTCCGCGCGCGGAAACGACCGTCGCCTGGCCGTCGTGGTGGTGCACATCGACAAACAGTCGACCCTGCTCTGGGCGCGTCCCGTCGGGACCCGCACCGGGCCTCGGACTTCCCCTGTGCTGTCTGAAGAGCCGCAAAGATCCTTCTGGCGTCTGACCACATACTTGCGGCGCGGCTTGCCACCGGACCGATGGGACCGTAGCGCGTCCAGGTCTGGGCCGCGACACAACGAGCCCTCGAGCGTCAGCGCGACGACATCGGCTCGACGCGCCCGCACGTTTTCGTCACCGCGCGGTGGGTAGCGCTTCAACGCGATGAGCGTGATCGAGTCCGTCCGCGGCCTTCTCTGGGCCCGCAAGCGTCAGCCGGAGGAGATCGCGTACGGGATATCGCTGGGGCACGAACGGTTCTCGCCGCCCGAGCTGCTCGAGCAGGCGCGCGAGGCAGAGCAAGCTGGGTTCGACGCGGTCTGCTGCAGCGACCACCTCGGTCCCTGGTGGGACTCGAGCCATGGCCCTCCTGCGCACTGCGGCAATGCCTGGGTTTGGCTGGGCGCCGCCGGCGCCGTCACGCAGCGGGTCTCGCTGGGGTCCGCCGTCACCGCGATCGTCCACCGCTACAACCCAGTGGTAGTCGCCCAGCAGGTGGCAACGCTGGAGACGTTGTATCCGGGCCGGGCGTTCCTGGGCGTCGGCTCCGGCGAGGCGATGAATGAGGTGCCCGCGGGGATGCAGTGGCCTTCGGTAACAGAGCAACTCGAGCGAACCGAGGAGGCGCTGACCATCATCAAGCGCCTGCTAGACGGCGAGACGGTCGACTTCGACGGTCGGTACTTCACGAACCAAGGCTGCGCGGCTATACCTCGACTTGGATCGCCGCCCGCCCGTCCACATGTCCGCCTTCGGACCCCAGGCGGCGGAGATCGCCGGTCGTCTGGCCGACGGCGTCTGGACGCTGGCGGACCCCCAGAAGGCGCCTGCCGTGATCGCCGCCTACCGTCGGGCGGCCGAGGAGGCAGGACGTGAGCCAGGGGAGATCATCCTTCAGGGACTCGCCTCCTGGGCCCCGGACGATGACGCCGCTCTGGACGGAGCGCGCGAATGGAAGGGCACGCTCGTGGAGGAGAACTACACAGACCCCGTCTACGACCCTGCCGACGTGGGCGCGCTCGGCAACGACGTGTCGGACACGAAGTTCAAGGCGATGGGCCTGATCAGCTCCGATCCGAGCGCGCATGTGCGCAAGATCAAGGCAATGCAGCAACTGGGCGCGACGGCGATCGTGATCATGAACATCTCGGGCCGGGACCCGATCGGGATGCTGCGCACCTACGGCCGCGAGGTGCTCCCGCAGCTACGCCAGCGCTAGCGGCGCGGCTCCGGGCACGCCCCAAGCGCGAGGCGCGGATCATCCTCGCGGCGCTGGTGCCCGACTTCTTCGAGCTTTTGCCGCCATAGACCGCAAAACCTCGAAGAAGTGGGCGGTTGGAGTGACCGCGTCGGCGCGCGCGAGCGATCCCCTCTGCCGAGCGACCGTCTGCGCCGCGCGGGCGCTGATCACCCCCGGCCGTTGCGCCGCGCGAGCGCGGCACCCGCACCGGCCACAGCGGCCCCGACGCCGGCGAGCACCGCGGTTCGGTGCTTGGCCAGCTCGTACTGCGGGCTGTGCTTGTGGGCTTGGTCATCGAACGGCCCGTGGACGCCGCGATCCTCGTCGACGGGCTCGAACAGGTTGTCGTGGGCGTGTGGGTCGAGGTCGTGCTCGGTCATCTGATTCTTGTAGCCGGTCTTGGCCAGGAAGCGGTCTAGCAGCCACGGCGCCGTGCGCTCGCCAATGATGTTCATCACCGTTGGTATGCCCACGTAGATCTGGCGGCGTTTGTGGTGTGCGGCGTGGTGGATGGCGTCGGCGGCGATCTCCGGTTGGTAGATCGGCGGCACTGGCATCGTCTGCTTGGGCAGCTTGGTCCGCCCCCATGTGAACTGCGTGGTGTTCAGGGCCGGCAGCTGGATCATCGACATCCGCACGTTCGACTTCTTGTGCAACAGCTCGGTGATGATCGATTCCGTGAATCCCTTGCAGGCGTGCTTGGCGCCGCAGTACGGCGTCTGCAGCGGGATCCCGCGGTACGACATCGCTGAACAGACCTGCACGATCGAGCCCCGGTCACGCGGGACCATGCGTTTCAGGGCGGCACGGGTGCCCCACACCATCCCGTGGTATGTCACGTCGGTGGCGCGCCGGAACTCGTCGGGCTCGATGTCGAGGAACTCGGCGTAGACGGTGACCATCGCATCGTTGACCCACACATCGATCTCCCCGAACGCGTCCTCCACGGCTGAAGCGGCAGCCTCCACCTGGTCATGCTCGGCGACGTCGACTGGAAGCACCAGCGCTCGGCCGCCTGCCCGCTCGACCTCGCCGGCCGCCGCCTCGAGGCCCCGTCGCCCGCGCGCCAGAAGCGCGACCTTCGCGCCGTCGGCGGCGAACCTCCGCGCGGCCGCTCGCCCGACGCCGCCGGACGCCCCGGTGATCACTACAACCTCAGTCCGCTTGGCCATGACGCTCCTTTGCGATAAGCACGAATCGCACTGCGCCTACCCCACTGGAGTCGGCGTCACACGACGTCGGTCGGCCTACAAACATCCTCGGTGGCCCGTTCAAGCTAGTGCGACTGTTCGCGTCATGACGAGAACGACGGCGAGCGGCAGCGTCCGCGGACATGGCCGGGTAGAAGATCAATCGATGGGACCTGTAGAGATACCGAGGAGCCATAGATGCTGCCGCTAGTGGTGCTGGTTCTGGCGGTCATCGGAGTCGTTGGGATCTGTCTGCTGGTGCAAGAGGTGCGCGGCCACCGGCGTCCCGCCGAGCTGCGGGGCGATTGGTGGACCTCATTCGAGCGTGAGTTCCGGGCCTACGCCAGCGAAGTGACGCGGTCACAGCGCTCCAGGAGCCGCCGGCCAGATCAACCGGGCCCGGCTCGCTGACCTGCTCGCATCGCGAGCAGTTCACCGGTCGCCAAATCGCGGCCGTCCTGACAAGTCAGCGTGCGAACCGGCTTCCGCCTGCAAACCGCGCCGAGTGGGAACTACTTGATGTAGACGCCGCGCGGTCCAATCGTAAGGAGGTACAGATGCAGCACCCCAGCTACCAGACGGTCAAGCTCACCAAGGGAAAGCACGCCTCGCCTCACCGCGGGGTGTGTGTGATGGAACTGGCCTCGATGCTCGCGCGTGAGCCATTCACCGACCATCCGAGCTCGGTGTCAGGCTCGATCGCGGCGTTCCTGCGCATGTACAACGATCTTCTCGACGACCGACGCCGCCAGGATCTGTACGCATATGCCTCGCGGGTGGTCGGTACCGCCGGGCGCGAGCGGACGGAGCGCCAGCGCGCCGAGCGGCTGATCGCGTGGGGCGAGGAGATGTGGCAGCGGCGCTCTCCGCGCTGGCTGCGCCGCCGCCTGATGCACCGGGTGAGCCGTCCTAAATGGAACCATCCGGAGTCCGGGGCACGGTATGCGATCAAGGCCATGGGAAACGTGACCAACGAGACTCACGCGCGCGCACTGGGACTGGTCGACGAGTTGGTCGACATGGGCGCGCCGGCATTCCCGGCATCGATTGAGAGCACGACGCAGCGGCCCGCCGACCCCATCGGGAGCTCTGAGGCCGGAAGAGCTACGAACGCACACCTGCGCGTAGGGCAGCGCCAGCGCAGACAGCGATGGCCTCCAGTCTCGACCAGCAGCTCAGCATCTATCTGACGGACGTCCACGCCATCGAGCTGCAGGCTCTGGAGCAGCTCAAGCGGGCCCGCAAGGTGGCCGGCGATCCCGAGCTGGAGGCCGCGTTTGCCGACCACGCGAGGGAAACCGAGCGGCACCGGACCTACGTCGAGGATCGGCTGATGGCGCGCTCCTGGGCGCCCGTGCCCCACAAGGACATCTCGGGGAAGGTGAGCGGCGTCGGCATGGCGCTGTTCGCCCGGTTCCAGCCCGACACCCCGGGCAAGCTGGTGGCTCATGCGTACTCCTATGAGCGTATGGAGCTCGCGGCATACGACTTGCTGGCGAGGCTGGCTGACCGCGCCGGAGACGGAGACACGGCGCTGACCGCACGGATGATCGAGCGGGACGAGCGGGCGATGGCCGATCGCTTGGCGGCTTCGTTCGACCGCGCGGTTGACGCGTCGCTGCGGGAGCTTGACAACGACGACGTGAGCAAGCAGCTCGACAAGTACCTCGCCGACGCGCACGCGATCGAAGAACAGGCGGCGAAGCTGCTGGTGAAGGCGCCGAAGCTAGCCGGCGCCGCGGAGCTGGCGAGCGCCTTCGAAGAGCACCTGGAGCAAACACGACGACACTCCGAGCTGGTCAACCGACGGCTGCAGGCTCGGGGCGGTAGCCCTTCGGCCATCAAGGACGCCGCGCTGCGGCTCGGGGCGCTGAATCTCGGCATGTTCCTCAAGGCGCAGACCGACACGCCGGCCAAGCTCGCGGCGTTCGCATACGCGTTCGAGCATCTCGAGGTGGCCGCCTATGAGCTCCTGAAGCGAGTGGCAGCCCGGGCCAGCGATGAGCAAACGGTGTTGATGGCGGATGAGGTCCTGTTCGACGAGCGGGCAGCCGCCGCCCGTGTGCATTCACTTTTCGACCAGGCCCTGGAGGCGTCGCTACAGGAAGCAGGCGTGAAGGCGTGAGCGCGTGCTGAGCGCTCAGCTCGTGCTTCGAGGCCGCTCGACCACCTCGAGCACATGAACCACCCGCTCCCTGCTGACCTCATGCAGGACCAGCCCCGCGCACGCCAGCACGGCGATCATCAGCCCGTCCGCGAGCGTAAGCCACCTGCTGACCCTGGGCTGGAAGGCGGCGGCAGCCACGATCTCCCACACCGCGATGCTCGCCGTCGCGCCGCCGAGGAACGAGAAAACGTCGATGCGACGGCCACGGAGGCGAAACTCGACGCGTCCCGAGAAGCGACGCTCGTGTACTAGAAGGGCCATGAACAGCGAGGAAGTCACGCCCCCCGCTATCCCGATCCCCAGCCCGACCCACTTGGCGGCATGCGGCCCGAACGCCGCTGCTGCGAGCACCAGCATCACTGCCACCCCGAGAGCACTGAGGTTGAAGACGAAGCGCTGGCGTGCCATCGGTGGATTCGAGTCGCTTACTCAGAGCACAGCCTACCTTGCCGCTGCGCTAGGTTCCACACCGCTCAAACGACCACCCACTTACGAGGCCGAGCAACGGGAGGACCCACGGTGAACAAGCGCCCCACCAGCACGCAGCCGTCCGAGCGGGATATCGGCCGGGCCGCCGAGCCGTCGAGGCCGTTCGAGGTGCGTCCGGTGAGAGGCCGCCGCGAGCTTAAGGCGTTCATCCGGCTTCCATGGCGGCTGTACAGGGATTCCGCCGCCTGGGTGCCGCCCCTGCTGTCAGAGCGAAAACGACATCTGGACAAGCGGCGCAACCCGTTCTTCGAGCATGCTGAAGCCGAGTACTTCCTGGCCTGGCGCGATGGTGAGCCCATCGGCCGGATCACGGCTCACGTCGATCATCGGTTCAACGAGTTCCAGGACAACCGCTGGGGGTTGTTCGGTTTCTTCGAGTGCGAGCGTGAACCCGAGGTGGCGGCGGCGCTGCTCGATGCCGCCGAGTCCTGGTTGCGCGAGCGCGGGCGGGATCGCATCGTGGGCCCGCTCGACTTCTCCACCAACCACGAGTGCGGTCTGCTGGTGGAGGGTCACGAGTTCAAGCCGCAGATCCTCGAAAACTGGCACCACCCCTACTACCGCGATCTGCTCGAGGGCCAGGGGATGAGCAAGGCGATGGATCTCTACAAGTGGGAGATCATGGCCGACCACCGTCCGCAGATGTTCCAGGTCATCAACGATCTCGCCGACCGACTGGAGCCCGAACACGGCATCAGCCTGCGCCGGATGCGCAAGCGCAACCTGCGAGACGAGGTCCGGACGTTCATGGAGATCTACAACGAGGCGTGGTCATCGAACTGGGGGTTCGTCCCTTTGACCGACGCCGAGCTGGACCATCTGGCAAAGGAGCTGAAGCCGGTCCTGGATGAGAACTTCGCGTGCGTGGCGCAGACGCGCGACGGCGATGTCGCTGGCGTGTCGCTGTCGCTACCGGACTTCAACCAGGTGCTGGCCAGGCTCAACGGCCGCCTGTTTCCGCTGGGCTGGTTGCGCGCTCTCCGTGAGCAGCGACGGATCGACGAGATCCGGGTGTTCGCGCTCGGGGTCAAGCCCGCCTACCAACACACCGGCGTCGCCGCGGCCCTGTATCGCGACGTTTGGGACTCGGTGTTCCGCACCGGGAAGCGGAGAGCCGAGACGGGTTGGATCCTTGAGACGAACGACGCGATGAACCGCGCCATGGAGGCCCTCACCGGGCGGATCATCAAGCGCTATCGGATCTACGAGCGGCTGTTCGACACGGACTGACCACCCGCCGTGGCGAGGCTCCTCGCAGTGGCTCGGGGCGCATGGGGCGCGGCACTCCTGATCGCGCCGCAGAGGTTTGTGAGCTCCGACGGCGGCGAGGCCCGCGGTTCCCTGCGGACCGTGGCGCGAGTTCTTGGCGCCCGTCAGCTCGTGGAGTCAGGATTGCTGTTGCGGGAGCCGGAGGTCCGACCACCCCTGTGGGCGATGGCGGTCGACCTACTGCACGCGGCGAGCATGCTGGCCGTGGCCGCCGCGAGCCGTAGCCTCCGCCGCGACGCACTCAAGAGCGCGGCGGTCGCCATGGCCCTGACCGCGCTATCGGCCAGGCAGCGCTGAGCGGCCGTCCAGCCAGCGCCTCGCCGGCGGCCTGTGTCGCCGCCGGCGAGGATCAGCTCAGGCTGGGCTATTGCCCCTGCTTGACGCCCGGCTCGCCGAGCTCGAACTGGATCGGGAAGGTCGCCTGCCCACCGGGGACATTCGCCTCCTTGCGGTACTTGCCCAGGGGGAAGATGACCCGGCCGAAGGCGCTCGCCAGCATCATCGCCGTGGCGGCGTAGAACGCCGTGAACGCCGAAGCCATCGTCACGTAGCCGCCGGCCTTCTCCCAGCCGGTGCCACCGACCGTATAGAACACGCCGATCAGCGCGGCTCCGACCGCGAGCGGGAATGCCACGGCGGAGATCGCCAGGCTTTCGGCCAGTGACGCGATCGCGACTGCGACCGTGACCGCCGCCAGGGCGTAGAACCAGTAGCCCAACTCAGGAACGGCCGCGTGCGGCGCCGGCGCGGGAACCAGCTTCAAGGCGATCATGAAGTTCAGGAACCCGTAGCCGAGCCAGAACGCAGCCCAGATCCCGTGGACGGCGGTGGCCATTCCGTCGCGGGCCTTATAGGCCCACAGCGCGGCCGCGCCTTGCGCGATTCCGCCCGCTGCCGTGGCGAACGGGAAGATGAGCAGCGGCGAGTTGGCCTTCCCGTACCAGCCGACCAAGTACGCGGTCACGATGAACGTGCCGCAGGCGAAGCCGTACAGCCCGAGGATCGACGGCGCCGCGATCGGCTGCAGAAAGACGCGCGCATGGTCGCGCCATTCGCGCAGCTCCCCGGCCGCGCCATTGGTCGTGCCTCGAGCGACGGGTTGTGTACCTGTGCTCATTGCAAACCTCCAGTTGGAAGTGGTGCCGATCCCGTGTGGATCTCTCTCTGGGCTTCCCACTGGATAGGGCGCGCCTGGGCAGGCCCACCCGTTTCGTACGGCGCATGACAGCCCGCGATCGTGTCTGTCCGCACGATGACGTTTCGGCGGCTGCGCCCGCTCCGCCGCCAGCCCGCCCGGCCCTTCAGCGCTCGTGCGGGGGCTCATCGGCCACGGTCACCTGGACTCCGCGGGCCAGCGCCATCTCCAGGGCGGCGATCGACAGGTAGGTCCAGGTCGGCAACAGCGCCCCGAGCAGCCACGCCGCCCAACCTCCCACACCCCAGCCGATAAGCGCCGCCAGCCCAACGCCGGCGCTGATCGACACCAGGGCGAACGCCGTTGCCAGCGCCACGACCACCGGCGGCTCCTCCTCAACTCGTTGGCGAAAGCCGCGGGTGACCAGCGCGTTCACGCTCGCGAACGCGATCCCGCTCCCGACCACGAACATGAAGATCCGCACCACACTCAACGGCCCGGCCGTGTGAACGAGCATCCCGAACGACGCCGTGGTTGTCACCGAGTAGCCGTAGGCCAGCGCGTTGTTGCGGGCCGACATACCGAGGCCCCGGCGGTAGTGCTCCCCAAACTCCTTCATGTGGACCTCGGCTGGCTCGCCCGCTCGGGCTCGCCACCGAGCGCCTCGGCGGCCGCTTGCAGACGATGGGTCTCGAGCTCCTCCAGCTGACGTTCCGCGCGGCCGATCAGGTAGGACAGGTCGAATCTCTCCAGCTCCGCCCGTTCGGGCGCGAGCAGCTCGAGCGCGCGCCACAGCCCGAGCTTCCCTCGAACGCCAAGGGCCAGCGCTTCGAGCTCGACGAGCCTGCTGAGCGGCGAATAGCCGAGCAGGCGCCCGTTGAGCTTGAACCGGCCGAGCTTCTCGGCCCCCCATCCGCCGAGCACCTTCAGCTGATCGACCGACGTTCCGAGGGCTCGCATGATCGCAAGCAACGTGTCCCGGTCCTCATCGATATCCGAGGCCAATCGGTCCAGGAAGCGGCCGTAGTCAGACCCGCGGTTGCTAGAAGCCGCGCGCCGCACCAGCTCCCGGGCAGCGGTCGCACCCGCCAGGTGATCGTTCAAGTAGATCGCCAGCAGGTCCATCAGGTCGCGACCTGCACCGGGATGTGGCTCGACCCGGCGCTCGGGTCCGGCTCGATCAGCTCCATTACGAGCGCCGACCACGAGAAGTCGGTCGCTCCCATTCCCTGCCCCGTGAAGGGGTCGTAGTACTCGCGTAATCCGGCCACCTCGACCGCCTCCCCGATCCGGGCAGCCATGTCGGCCGCTTGCTCGTCGTATCCGAGCCAGACCAGCCCCAGCCACAGGAGCCACGCGGCGTTCACCCAGGTCGGGCCCCGCCAGTAGCGGCGCAGGAACAGAAAGTGGTCGTGCCGGGAGAAGCGTGGCTCCTCGGCCGACACCGATGGAGGCGGGATCGGCAACCAGAAGCGACGTGGGTCGAGCAGGTGCTCCTCCACCAGGCGCCGCCCGATCTCTTCCGGCAGGTCGGGGAGGGCAAGCGGGGACAGCGCCGCCCAGGTGACTACCGGATGTCGCGCCGGCGCGCGGCGGGAGCCCCGACGGACGATTTGGTGAAAGAGGCCCGAGCGCTCGTCATAGAGGCGCTCGACGATGCGCGGAGTGATGGATGGGAGGCCCAGCGCAAGCCGCGATAGTCCGTTCAGCACGTTAGTTGCCGTACCGCACACCACGGGGCCGCCCTCGGCCACAATCCGGCGGATGTCGAAGTCACAACTTCGGTTTCGCCGAACGAGCAACGGAAAGCCGGGCAAGCCGTCGGCATACCAGCCGAACGCCGAATCGAACTTCGGCGAGGCGTCCAAACCCGACTCGTCGGGCTGAACGATCCAGACCAGCCCGTCGCCGTCGATCGCCCGCTCTCGCTCCACCCACTGCTGATGGCGGACAAGCGCCGGTACCGCCGCCGGATCTCCGACTGCGATCCGCCACGCCCACGCCAGTAGCGGCGGCTGGATGGTGGCGGTCATGAAGTCGGCGCGCGAGCGCACGTTGTAGAACAGCGAGCGCACGGGGCTTACCGGCTGTCCCCAGAAGACCGTGTGCCCGATGAAGCCATCTGGCGTCGAGGCCGCCAGCAGCGACTCGAGCTCGGCCCGCGCCCGCGAACGGTCAAAGCGTCGCCAGGCGATCGCGGTGAAGCAGGAGTCCCAGTACCACTGCCAGGGATAGCGCCGGCCGCTCGGCGCTGTGTACGCATAACGAACTCCCTCGCGCTCGCCCTCCCGCCAATTGTTCTCGAGCGTCGACCGGCACAGGCGTGTCATCCGCTCAGGCCGGGATCCCCCTTCCATCTGGTTGCCCTTTCTGTTGCTTTCGGGTCGGCGCTACCCGCGCCGAGATAGAGGGGAAACGAGGGCCACGATGCACCTGACGGCCCCGGACGCGTCTGTTGTAAAGCAACGGCCTGCTTGAGTGGCGGGTCGCTGCACGTTTAGATGCCCGCACAGTCAGCGTGCTGCCCCCCGTTGACAATCCCCTCGTACGAACGCGCATCGGCAGAGTGGCGCGGTCCTTGTCGCTGCCGCCTTCGCGGCGGCGCCGCAAGCCGGAGCGGCGCTGGAGCGATGCCGAAGGCGAATGGACGGCCCGGCGCGTCCTCTACGGCGAGCGGCGAGCGATCGATCTCGCGGTGCCGCGGCAAGCGGTCAGCTCCAGCCTCACGCGGGAGAACACCGACTTAGCGTTTCAGGCGGGGCCCCGTGCCGCCCGCCGCCTGAGGCTGATCAGTACCGGGCTCGAAGCGGCCGGTGCGGGATTGGTGCGTCGACGGCGTCCTCCGTCGGCCGCTCGTCGAGGGCGAGGTCCTCCTGGTGGTCGAACCACATCGACCCCTGGTGCCCGAGATCCGCCAGCACGCGTCCGGTCCGGAAGTAGCGTGTCAAGCACAGCGCGAGGCTCAGGAAGGTCACGGCAACTGTGACGATCTCAAACGTGCTCATGGTGGTCTGCCTTTTCTCGATTCTTCCGCAAAGGACATTAGGACCGGCGCAGGCGATTACGCGTGACCTTCAGCACAGATCGCGCCGTGCGGGGCAAACGACAGATCACGCCAGCCGGCCCCCGGCCTTAGAGTGCGGTCGACACCCGCTCAGATAGGAGATCCGATGGGCTTCGACCAGTACCACGAACCCCCCGGCGAGCTTCCGCCCGCCACGCGGACCTTCGCCCGTTTGTGCGCTTCGCTGACCGAGGAGGCCGAGGCAATCGGCTGGTACGAGCAGCGGATCGCGCTCGAGACCGACCCGGAGGCCCTGGCCGTGATGCGCGATGCCCAGGGTGAGGAGTTCAAGCACTTCAGCATGGACCTCGAGTTCTTGCTGCGCCGGATGCCGGCATGGCGGGAGATCGCACAGGGGATCCTGTTCCAGACCGGAGACATCGTCGAGCACGGCGAAGAGGCGGAGGCCGAAACGTTCGAGGGCGATGGCGCTGGAGCCGAGGGCGCCTATGAGGCGGGATCGCTCGGAATCGGAAGCCTCAGGGGGGCATCGCGATGAACCACCTGCTTCGCACCCACGCCCCGATCAGCGACGCCGCCTGGACCCTCCTCGACGAGGAGGCGCGCGAGCGTCTGACCCCGCCGCTGGCAGCACGCAAGCTGGTCGACTTCTCCGGCCCGCACGGCTGGGACTACTCCGCGACCAACCTGGGGCGCACTCGTGCGCTGGCTTCGGCGCCGTCCGAGGGTGTCTCCGGCCTGAAGCGCCAGGTGCTGCCGCTGGTCGAGCTGCGGGCGGACTTTGAGCTCTCGCGTGCCGAGCTGCGCGACGCCGATCGCGGCGCAGAGGACGCCGACCTCGAGGCGCTCGACAAGGCCGCTCATCAGATCGCGCTGGCCGAGAACGTCGCGGTCTTCCACGGCTGGCAGGACGCCGTGACGGGCATCGCAGAAGCTTCGCCACACGACGTGCTCGAGTTGGGCGAGGACACGGACAGGTATCCGACGCTGGTGGCCGGAGCCGTCGAACGATTGCAGTGCGATGGGGTAACCGGCCCTTATGGGCTGGCTCTGGGACGCGAGCAGTATCGCCGGGTGATCGAGACCGCCGAACACGGCGGCTATCTGCTGTTCGACCATCTGCGCAAGATCGTCGAGGGTCCGCTCGTCTGGGCCCCCGGTGCCAGGGGCGCGGTGGTCGTCAGCCTGCGTGGTGGCGACTTCCTGTTCGAATCCGGCCAGGACCTCTCGATCGGTTACGACTCGCATGACGCCGAAGTTGTCCGGCTGTACCTGCAGGAGAGCTTCAGCTTCCGTGTCGCGACGCCCGAGGCCGCGGTGGCGCTGACGGCCTAGAAACTTGATCCGAGCAGCCCTGGAGCACATCGCCCGGGCGGCGATGGGTTCGCTGACGTATTTCCCGGAGAAGGAGATCGCGCGGACGCCGGCCGATTTCGGTCTGCGATATCGCGAGCTGCACTTCGACACGGGCGATGGCGAGCGGCTTTTCGGATGGTGGATCACGACCGAGCGCACCCCCTCGAGCGGACACATCCTGTTGTGCCACGGAAACGGCGGCAACATCGGCGATCGCCTGATCGACGCCGATCTTCTGTGCAGCGCAGGATTCAACCTGCTGCTGTTCGACTACCGCGGCTACGGCCGTAGCACCGGTCGGCCGGACGAGGAGGGCACCTACCTTGACGCCCGCGCGGCGAGGGACGCGCTCGTCGGCCAGCCCGAGTGCGATCCCGCGCGCGTCATCTACGTGGGCGAGTCCCTCGGCGGCGCGATCGCCCTGGAGCTCGCCCTGCGATCGCCACCCCGGGGGTTGGTCCTTCAGTCGACGTTCACCAGCGTGCGCGCGGTGGCACGCCACCACTACCCGGTGATTCCCTCGGCGGTGGTCCCCGACGCCTATCCGAGCATCCGACGCATCGCCAAGCTGCAGGTTCCGCTTCTGTCACTTCACGGAGACCGCGACGAGGTAGTGCCGCTGTCCGAAGGCCGAGCCCTGTATGAGGCTGCCCCGGAGCCCAAGCGGATGCACGTGTTCGAGGGGCTGGGCCACAGCGATCTCGTTAGCGCCGGAACCGAATACGTGCGCGTGATTAAGGATTGGGCCCGGGAGGTGGTGGGCGAGCCGGTCGCCTAGGGCCGTGGCTCGCGCCGGGCCGCGCCCCGACGCTCGCCGCTTCTGATCGCCTCCCGCTGGGGCCGGATCACGTACTTGGGATCCGCAGCCGACTGAAAGCCGGCCTTGAACACGCTCCACCTGGTGCTGAGGCCTGCTACAGACAGGAGCAGGCCCGAGGCCACGGCGGCGGCCCTGGATGAACGGCCCCGCGAGGCCAGCAGCAGCGCACCGGCTGCCCCCGCGACCCGACTGGCTCGTCTGAACCTGGCCGCTGCGCCCTGTTCGTAGGGCTCGCCCTGTTCGCCCAGGCGTCGCTCCATCAACTCGGAGGCGGCGGCGGCCGCCACCGCCCCGGCGAGCGCCAAGCCGACGGGCGGGAGCGGCGGCAGCCGGAGGAGTCAGAGCCACGGTCGCCGCCCCGGCGCTCATCGCCGCGCCTGACCCGAACACGAATGGCAGCATCCGATGGGCCTTGTGCCAGACCGGAACGGCCGTATTCGAGATCAGTGCGCCGGTGTAGGTGCTGAGCGGGAGGCCGAACAGCGCCGCCATCCGCCGTGCGTACTTGCCGCCCGGGATCAGGCCGGTCCAGGCGTCGATGGCGGCGAGCGGCGTAGACCCCCCGACGACCACCAGGATCCAAGAGCCGACGCTCATCGGCGAGGTGACCTTGAACATACGGAGCATGTTGAGGAAGCGCTGGGGCCTGCCCAGGTCGGAGATCAGCAGGATGGGGCTGGCGACGCCGCCCATCATGGCCGCGGCCCAGGCGCGTCGCGCGAGTAGATCGTTGCCGCGAAGCTCAGCTAAAAAGGCGAGGCCTGACGCGGCACCTGTCAGCCCTCCGGTATAGAAGTAACAGGGGATCTCCCAGCTCCAGACCGGCTCCTTGAGCACGGGCTGGCCGTGGTAGGAGCGGATCCCACCGTCTCCGGCGACCGCCTCGGGTGCCGGCGTGGCGACTTGCGTGGTGGGAGTGCTCGGCTCCGTTGCCGTCATCGCCGGCCTCCGAACACAGCGGCGGTCAGTCCGGCCCCCAGCGCCAGTGCCGCTGCCCCGGCGGCGGCCCAGATCGAGCCCAGCTCGTGTCGCGTGTCGACCGGGTCGGGCGGCAGCCCGTAGACCTCCGGCTCGTCGAGCAGCAGGAAGAAGGCGCCGGCGCCATGGATGCCGTCATCGTCGTCGGCCAGATACAGCCGGGCCTCGGCCTGACCTGCATCCTGAAGGCGCTTCAGTCGCCCCTCGGCTCGGTGGCGCAGCTCGTCCAGGTCGCCGAACTGGATCGAGTTGGTGGGACAGGCTTGTGCGCACGCGGGCTCCTGGTCCTCCTTCAGCCTGTCGTAGCAGAGCGTGCACTTCCATACGCGCCCATCATCCTTGCGCTGGTCCAGCACCCCGAAGGGGCAGGCCGGGATGCAGTAGCCACAGCCGTTGCAGATGTCCTCCTGGACCACCACCGTCCCGAACTCGGTCCTGAACAGCGCACCCGTGGGACAGACCTCGAGACAGGCCGCGTCGGTGCAGTGCTTGCAGACGTCGGAGGCCATCAGCCACCTGAGGCCGTCACCCTCCTGGTAGGTATGAACTCCGGCGTCGATGGCCTCGGCACGGGTGGCCGCCTCGACCAACGACGCTCCATCGTCGACGGTGGCCGGAACTCGCTGTTCGATGAACGCCACGTGGCGCCAGCGGTTTGGACCCAAGGCGACGCTGTTGTCGAAGGACTTGCCGGTGAAGCCCTCAATCTCCATCGGGACCTTGTTCCACTCCTTGCACGCCACCTCGCACGCCTTGCAGCCGATGCAGATGGAGGTGTCGGTGAAGAA
Source organism: uncultured Actinomycetes bacterium (assembly GCA_963719305.1). GTDB lineage: Bacteria > Actinomycetota > Thermoleophilia > Solirubrobacterales > Solirubrobacteraceae > Palsa-465. Next base: position 39,805 of record CAVRBL010000002.1, read on the forward strand.
CCCCTTGCGGGCCTTGGCCTCGTCTCCGTAGCTCGCCGGCCAGGAGACCGTCTCAAGCGTCATGACACCCTCACTCCCGCCCGCTGACGGTACTCCTCGACCAGCTCGAGGCGTGCCGCTCCGCGTGGCCTTCGCCCCGGCCTGAGATCGCACGTCGCGACCTTGTACTCGCTGATGTGGACGTTGTTGTCGAGCACCACGGGCAGGAGGTCGTTTGCCGAGTCACCGGTCACGATCCCCACGCCGCCCCAGTGATATGGCACACCGACCCGGTACAACCGCCGCCCTTCCACGATCAGGGGCTTGATCCGCTCGGTGACCATCACTCGTGCCTCTATCGCATTGCGGGCAGTGACGATCGTGGCCCAGCCGCCGTGCTCCGAGGCCCGTCAAACGGGCCAGGGCCGGCGAGACCTCGCAGAAGAGCTCCGGCTGGAGCTCGGCAAGGTAGGGAACGGTGCGGGACATCGCCCCCGAGGTGTGGTGCTCGGTCAGCCTCCAGGTGCTCAGCACGTACGGGAACACCGGCGAGCCGACCGGGTGATACGGATTCTCCTCGCGCGGGAACTCCTGCCTGGTCGGATTCTGCTGCTGGGGATAGAGCGCGTTTTGAACCGGCGTCTCCTCCGGCTCGTAATGCGACGGGAGCGGTCCGTCGACCAATCCCGACGGCGCGAACAGCCAGGCGCGACCGTCGGGGTGAAGGATGAATGGCTTGTCGCCGGAGATCGCCTCCATCGCCTTGGCGTCCTCCTCGGGCTCGAAGCTCGGCTCCTTGCCCCGCGGGGAAGTCGGGCGAGTCACCGAGGCTCGTCCACTTGCCATCCTGCTCGTCCCACCACACGTAGCGCTTGCGCTCCGACCACGGGTTTTCCGTCCGGATCAGCCGAGGCGCGGTTGTAGAGGATCCTGACGTCCTTGGGCCATGCCCACCCCCATTCGTGGGCGATCCAGTTCTGGTCCTGACCCGACTTCCTCCGCGCGGACTGGTTGACCCCGTCCTTGAAGATCCCGCAGTGGATCCAGGACCCGCAGGCCGTGGACCCATCGCCCTCGAGCTCTTCGTAGGTGGAGAGCATCTTCCCGTCGGGGCCGCGGCCGTTGATCTCCTGCAGCACCGCTTGGGCGTCCGGCTCGCCGTGGGGCTCCTGAAGCGGATAGTCCCAAGTCAAGTCGAGGATCGGCCTGTCGCGGGCCTCGTCGGAGCCGGCGAGTTTGTCGCGGACCGTCTTGCCCAGGTGGTAAATCCAATGAAGCTCGGAGCGTGCGTCGTCCGGCGGGTCGACCGCCTTCCAGTGCCACTGGAGCAGCCGCTGGGTGTTGGTGTAGTTGCCGTTCTTCTCGGTGTGGGCCGCGCAGGGTAGGAAGAACACCTCGGTCTGGATGTCCTCCGTGCGGGTTTCACCAGACTCGTGCTCGGGTGAGTCCTTCCAGAACAGCGTCGACTCCGTCGGCTGGAAGTCGCGCACCACGAGCCAGTCGAGTTTTGCCAGCGCCAGGCGCATCAGCTTGGCGTTGGCAGAACCGACCGTAGGGTTCTGCCCGACGCAGAACATGCCCTTCACCCCGCCGTCGAGCATCTTGACCATCATCGGGTAGTGCGAGTGGTCGCCGTCGATGCGCGGCAGGTAGTCGTAGCAGTAGTTGTTCTCCTCGGTGGCGGCGTCTCCCCACCAGGCTTTGAGCAGCGACACCATGTAGTTCTTCAAATTTCCCCAGGCGCCGGTGCTGGGGCCATTCAGCTCGATGAACTTGTCGAGATCCGGGCCGGAGGTGGGATGGGCCATGGGGATGTATCCCGGCAGGATGTTGTAGAGCGTCGGGATGTCTGTCGAGCCCTGGATGTTGGCGTGGCCGCGGAGCGCGAGGATCCCTCCCCCGGCCGGCCCATGTTGCCCAGCAGCATCTGCACGATCGAGGCGGCGCGGATGTTTTGGACACCGACCGTGTGCTGGGTCCAGCCCACGGAGTACACGAGCGCGGAGGTTCGCTCGCGTCCCGAGTTCTCGCACAGCGCCCGGGCAACCGCCACCAAGTCCTCCTCGGAGCAGCCACAGATCTCAGAAACCACGCGCGGCGTGTAGCGCGCGAAATGGCGTTTGAGGATCTGAAGCACGCAGCGCGGGTGCTGCATGTCGTTATCGACGTTCGGCGGGTCGCCGCGCTCGAGCTTCATTCCGTGGGCGCCGTGCGCCTGCTCACCTGAGACGTCGCCCTGCTGCTCCTTCTTGCCGCCTGCGGCCTCGTGCGTGGTCTCGTCGTAGCCCCAGCTCTCGATCTGATACGCCCCGTGCTCGGGATCCCATCCGGAGAACATCCCCTCCGCGTCCTCTGCGTCCACGTAGTCCTCACGGATGATCACCGGGCCGTTGGTGTAGTGCTGGACGTACTCCTTGAACCAGGCGTCGTGCTCGAAGATGTAGTTGACGATCCCGCCCAGGAAGGCGATGTCGGTGCCAGCTCTGATGGGAATGTGTTTGTCGGCCATCGCGCTAGTGCGTGTGAACCGCGGATCGATATGGATGTACTTCGCCCCCCGCTCGTGGGCCTCCATCACCCACTGGAATCCCACCGGGTGCTGCTCGGCCATGTTCGACCCCATGCTGATGATGCAGTCGGAGTTCTGGAGGTCCTGCTGGAAGGTAGTCGCGCCGCCGCGTCCGAACGAGGTCCCCAGACCGGGGACCGTGGAGCTATGTCATATGCGGGCCTGGTTCTCGATCGACAGCGCGCCGGCGGCACAGAAGAACTTCTTGATCAGGTAGTTCTCCTCGGAGTCGAGCGTCGCGCCGCCGAGGAAGTGCATCCCCAGTGTCCGCTTGAGCGGCTTTCCGTCCTCCGTCTGCTCCTCCCAGGTTTCGGCTCGAGTACGGATCATCCGCTCGGCGATCATGTCGCTCGCCTCCTCCAGGCTGATCCGCTCCCAGTCCGCGCCGCCCGGCCGGCGGTACAGGACCTCGGTCACCCGTCCCGGCTGGTTGACCAGTGCTTCTGAGGCCGCACCCTTCGGGCACAACCTGCCGCGGGAGACCGGCGAGTCAGGGTCGCCCTCGATCTGGACGACCTTCTCGTCCTTTACGTAGACCTTCTGCCCGCAGCCGACGGCGCAGTAGGGACAGACCGACTGCACGACGCGGTCCGCCGTTGTGGTGCGGGGCTCGAGCGTCGCCGATCGCCGGGACTGTGCCGCTCGACCTAGCCCGAGCGCATCCGTGGTGAGCTGACGGAGAAGTGGCGGACTCAGGCGGCGGTGATTCGGCATCCGGAGCGGTACCCATCCTACCCCTGCGTTCTGTGCGCTAACGACTTCCGGAGAGCCGCCCGATCGTCTACCGTGTTGTTGTCCTTACGCTGACAATCGCGGACTAGGAGCAGGCGGGCATGCCCACATATCAAGAGGTCGGCTACGGCGGGGGCGCCGCAATTACGCGCGACCGCTCTCGGGCGGTCTTCGGACAGGTCATGGGCCTCGTGGCCCTGACGGTCGGGTGCACGGCGCTGGGCGCGTACATCACGCGCAACAGCAGCGGCCGCCTCTGGATCGTGTTCTTCATCGCGGCGTTTGCGTGCATCTTCGGCCTCAACATGGCCTCGGCCCGCGGCCGCGAGCAGCTCGCGATCGGGCTCCTGTTCGGCCTGGGATTGCTGCTGGGCCTGGCCATCGGGCCTGTCCTCGCCCAGTACGCGAAATCCGACCCCGGCGTCCTGTACCAGGCCGCCGGCGCGACGGGCGCCTTCGTCCTAGGCCTAGGCACCGTCGGCTACGCCACCCGACGTGATCTGTCGTATTGGGCCCGAGCGCTCTTCTGGGCACTGCTCGCCCTGATCCTGTTCGGGCTGATCGGGATCTTCATCTCGATCCCACACGGCAACGTCATCTACTCCGTGCTCGGGCTGGTGGTGTTCGGAGCGTTCACGATCTTTGACTTCAACCGGCTGCGTCGCGCCAACGTGGCCAGTGCGGTCCCGATCGCCGCCAGCATCTTCCTGGACATCTTCAACGTCTTTTTGTTCATGTTGCGGCTGCTGGGCGGCGGAGGCGGGCGCAGCTAGGACTAACGCTCAGCCGCCCCGGGGCGGCACGATCTTCTTCGTCCCAGGGTCGGCGGCCCCGGGCTGTGTGGAGCCGCGACGCATCCGACGTCGAACCTCGAACCAAACCCCGACCAACACCAGCAGCACGATCCCGACCGTGATCGCCCAGCCGAGATCGGACGCCAGGTCCTCGATCGGCGGGCCGGCGAAGTAAGCGCCAAGCCCGATCCCAACCGCCCAGGCCACCGCCCCCAACACGTTCAACGGCAGATACACGGCGGGCCGCACGCGGTGGATGCCGGCAACCCAGGTGGGAGCGACGATCACAGCGATCGCCACATACCGCTCGAATACCTCGTCGCCTCGCTCCAGAGCGCGCAGCCGCAGCTTGTGAAGCGGACCGGGCGCGCTGAGCAGCCGACGGCCGGCTTTCATCCCGATGAGCCAGCCGACTACCCCTCCGCCAGCGGCCGCGAGGAACGCCACCAGGATCACCGAGCCGATGTCCAGCTTGTGGTGGGCGGCCAGTAGCCCGGCGGCGATCAGTACCGGCTCTCCCGGACCGGGCAGACCGATCCAGCTCGCGGCGGCGGCCAGCGCCAGGCCAGCGTAATCGAATGGCGGGCCGTGGAAGCGGTGGTGAAGGTGGACGTGGACGAGCGCCGGCGCGGAGAGGAGGTGGGCGGGGAGGGCGGGCGCGGAAGGAGGTGCACGTGGACGAGCGCGGGCATGAGCAGGAGGGCTGATCGCTGGAGTGCCGCTATGCGCAAGCTCTGTCCTTCACTGGGCGATCGTGTCACACGCCCCCGGCGCAGCCGCCGCTTGCTCGACGACCGGATGGAGTAATCGGGGGCCACATCCTTGTCCCGATGGCCAATGCCACCGCAGCCGCCGACGGCGACGATTCACGGCGGCGCGTGAGCTCGGACATCATCATCTCCTACGACGGAACCCCCAACGACGACGACGCGTTGGCGCTGGGGCGCCTGTTGGGCGCCACGGGTGCCAGGCTGGCGCTCGCCTACGTCCGCCACTCGCGCGAGTACGACCCGGGCCGTGAGCAGCTCGCCGAGCATGACGCCGCTCGCAGGCTGGAGCAGGGAGCGGCCTGGCTCGGGGAGTCGGACATTGCGCGCCACGTCGTTTTCAGTGCCTCTACCGGGGAGGGGCTGGCTCAGCTTGCGGAGGCTGAGAAAGCCTCGCTGGTGGTATTCGGCTCCGACTACCGCACCCCGCCCGGGAACGTCGAGCCCGGGGCCTCCGCGCAGCACCTGCTCGAGGGCGGCCCGGTCGCGGTGGCGGTCGCGCCGGCGGGCCTCAGGGCCCAGCCAAACGGAACGATCTCCTCGGTTGCCCTGTTTGCCGATGAGACCGATGCGGCTGCCGGTGAGACGGTGGATGCGCTCGCGGCGAAGCTGGGTGCGAAGGTGGCTGCGCATGGCGAGAAGCGGGTCGACCTGCTCGTGGTCGGCTCCCAGCCGAGTGCGCCCGAAGGCCGGATCGCGATCAGCGGTGCGGCGCGATCGTTCCTGGGCTCGGTCCGCAGTGCGGTCGTCGTCGTGCCCCGCGGCCAGCCCGTAGAGATCTGATCCCCGAGCGGCCCGCGGAGCGGCCGTAGACTCGCCCCCGTGTTGATCCTGCCGCCCGGGCACGCCAAGGCGATCGACGCCCGGCGTCGCTTCTCGAGGCGAGAGAAGTGGATGATCCGAGGGGTGGTGACGGCGGTCGCGGCGATCGCGATCGCGGTGGTGGTGGCGCTGGCGACCGGCGGTCGAACTTCCTCCCACGGCTGCATCTACGCGACGGTGCCAGCCGCGACCGGCGCGCAGGAGCTCGCTCAATGTGGCGCGGCGGCCGAGTCGACATGCGCCTCCGTCAGGGCTCCCGGCGCGTACACGCAGCAGGCAGCGCGGGTGATCGCGGAGCAGTGCCGGAACGCCGGTCTCCGGGTCGGGCCCTGAAGCCACTCTGCAGGCACATGTTGGAGCTCACAAACCGGCCTGGCCGAGACGAGAGGTTGAGCTTGAACACGATATGCGTGTTCGAGCTCACAAACCGGCGACGCCGGCAAGCGGAATGTGAGTTCGAACAGGTAGGGGCCTAACCCCCGGGCCATTCGCCCGGACAGCTCGAGCGCCCAACGCTTCGAGAGCGGCTGGCTGTGGTTCCTGATAAGCGGGGACGCGGGCCGCGTTCGGACGCCTCGCGCGACGAGCGCCGCGTCCCGAACGTGGGGCGCGTCTCCCGTATTTGCGGGGTCCGTTTATCCCAATGTCCAGACGGTCGCCGCGGTCCCTAGACGCACGGCCATGGTGCCAGGAGCACCCGGGGTCCACACTCGCCGCAGACACTGGCCGCAACAGGCCGACCATCGCTTAGCGGTGGATGACCAAGTTCGACGGACAAGGAGATCCATGCCAGTAGAAGCACCCACGTGGCTGAATCCGGGAGACACGTCCTGGCAGATCACAGCCGCGACTCTCGTCGGTCTGATGAGCGTGCCTGGCCTCGCCGTCCTGTACGGCGGCGTGATGCAGAAGCGGTGGTCGATCAACAGCATGATGTTGACGTTCGCCACGTTCTCCGTCGTGCTCCTCGTCTGGGTGCTGTGGGGATTCAAGATGGGCTTCGGTACGCCGTGGCACGGACTGTCGCATTCCGGCTTCTTCGGAAACTTCATCGGCAAGCCCGGCCCGGTGCTGTCCCACACCGAGCTGCAGCACCAGGCGAATATCCCCTTGATCGGAAGCCAGGCGTTCCCGAAGTCGGCGCTCGTGTACTTCCAGTTCGTGTTCGCGGCGATCACTCCGATATTGGCGTTGGGGTCGGTGCTTGGGCGGGTGAACCTGAAGGCGTGGGTCCCCTTCTGTCTGCTCTGGATCACATGCGTCTACTGCGTTGACGCGTTCCTGATCTGGGGCGGCGGCTTCTTCGCCCAGAAGGGGGCGGTCGACTTCTCCGGCGGCTACGTGATCCACCTCTCGGCCGGAGTGGCCGGCTTCGTCGCAGCCGCGGTGATCGGTCCACGGCTCCAGCGCGATCGCGAGATCGACGCTCCGAACAATGTGGCGATGCTCGCGGTCGGCGCGGGCCTGCTGTGGCTGGGATGGAATGGCTTCAACGGCGGTGACCCGTACGCCTCGAACATGTCGGCTGCGGCCGCGGTGCTGAACACCAATCTCTGTACCGCAGTGGCGTTCCTGGTCTGGGTCGGATGGGACTACCTCACCGGTCGCAAGCCGGGGCTGATCTCAGGCGTCAACGGGATGATCACCGGCCTGGTGGTCGATTACTCCTGCGGCCGGTTACGTGAACGGGTTCGGCGCGATCGCGCTGGGCGTCATCGGCTCGACGATCGTGTACTTCGCGCTCAACTACCTGAGCCGCCTGCGCCCGTTCCGCAACGTGGACGACACGTTCGGGGTGGTCTACACCCACGGTGTCGCCGGGCTGTCGGGCGGGCTGCTGGTCGGCATCTTCGCCGACCCCCAGATGGCGCTCAGCTACAAGACGGGCCCGCACGGCCATCTGATCGCGGCCGGCACGGCGTCCGGCGTCCTTCATGGCAACTGGAACCTCCTCAAATGGCAGGTCCTGGCGGCCCTGTTCGTGATCTGCTGGACGGGAGTGATCACGTTCGTCCTGCTCAAGCTGGTCGGCCTGTTCATCCCATTACGGATGGCGGAGAAGAACATGGAGGAGGGCGACATCGCCGAGCATGGACACGAGGTGTATCCGTCCGACGTGCCCTCACTGGGCTACCCAAGCGGGGTCCCAGGTCTCGCGACCGGAACCAGCGAAGCAGCGCCATCGACCGCGTGATGCACCCCTGGCCCCTCCCGGAAGCTCGAGCGGGCGGCTGCATCCAGGATGCAGGCCCGGCCGGCCGGTTGAGCTGGGATCACAGTCAGTGGATGAGCGGGGGGCGGCTGAAGCCGCCTCCCGGTCCACCCCGCTCGAGCTCGTCTGGGCGGCGATTGCCGGCGGGGATCTCTCCGGTCTGGGCCACGCCGCCGCCGCGCTCGGCTCCCCAGCGGCGGTTGTGATCCCGTCATTCGGCGAGCCTCTTGCAGCGCCCCCGAGGCGCTTACAGAAAATCGATGCGGCAGCTCTTTCCGACTCTCTCCATACGAATACGAGGGCCGCGAGTGCCTCAGTCTCGGGGCTGAAGGCGCGGCGGATACTCGCCGCCGATGAACGCCTTAGGAAACCTGGATAGGCTCGCGCCTGCCAGACACGCAAGAGGAGGGAAGATCAGGTTGACCGCCACCACAGAATCGGCCCACACCGCCGCAGCGGCGGGCGCGACAAGCGCGGCCGAGGTCCTCGAGTTCGCCACCCAGCGGGGCGTCCAGCTCGTCGACCTGAAGTTCGTCGATCTGCCCGGCACCTGGCAGCACATGACGCTGCCACTGGGGGCCATCGACGCCAGCGACTTCGAAGCCGGGTTGGGATTCGACGGGTCGTCGATCCGCGGCTTTCAGGAGATCCATGAGTCGGACATGCTGCTGATGCCAGATCCGACGACGGCATTCATCGACCCCTACTACGAGCGCACCACGCTGTCCCTGATCTGCTCGGTCGCTGATCCGGTGCTCGGAGAGCCCTACGCCCGTGACCCACGGTTCGTGGCACAGAAGGCAGAGCGCCACCTGATCGAGACCGGGATCGCGGACGTCGCCTACTTCGGGCCGGAGGCCGAGTTCTTCGTCTTCGACCACATCGCCTACGAGCAGGTGGAGCATCGGGCGTTCTACGAGGTCGACTCCGCCGAGGGCTTCTGGAACACCGGCCAGTTGCCCGGAACGGCGCCGAACCTGGCATACAAGCTCCGTCAGAAGGAGGGCTACTTCCCGGTCCCGCCGGCCGACTCACTGGCAAACCTGCGCGGCGAGATGGTGCTCACTATGGAGTCGCTCGGCATCCGCTGCGAGTTCCACCACCACGAGGTGTCCTCAGGCGGCCAGGGCGAGATCGACATGCGTTTCCAGCCGCTGCTGCGGATGTCGGACCAGATGATGATCTACAAGTACGTGGTCAAGAACACCGCCGCGCGCGCGGGCAAGACGGCCACGTTCATGCCCAAGCCGATCTTTGAGGAGAACGGCTCAGGCATGCACGTACACCAGTCGCTGTGGAAGGACGGCGAGCCGCTGATGTACGGAGAGAGTGCCTACGCCCACCTGTCCGAGCTCGGCAGGTACTACATCGGCGGGCTACTCGCGCATGCTCCCGCGCTGCTGGCGTTCTGTGCTCCGACCACCAACTCCTACCGCCGACTGGTGCCGGGCTACGAGGCGCCGGTCAACCTCGTGTACTCGGCTCGCAACCGTTCAGCATGCGTCCGCGTGCCGATGTACCACGAGGCGCCGAAGACGAAGCGGGTCGAGTTCCGATCGCCGGATCCGACCGCCAATCCGTACCTCGCGTTCACGGCGCTGATGCTCGCCGGCATCGACGGGATCAAGCGCCAACTGGATCCAGGCGAGCCGCTCGATGCCGACATCTACGAACTGCCCGAGGAGACACTGGCCCAGATCGGGACGGTGCCGTCCTCGCTCGAGGCGAGCCTCGACGCGCTGGAGGCAGACAACGAGTTCCTCCTGCAGGGCGACGTGTTCACCGCCGGGCTTCTCGAAGCCTACGTCCGGTACAAGCGCGAGGAGGAAGTAGACGCCATCCGGATGCGGCCGCATCCGTGGGAGTTCGCGCTGTACCACGACGCGTAGAGCGAGGCGCATGCGCCTCGCTCCCGGCCGCGCATGCGCGGCCGGCGTGGTCGGCACATGTGCCGACCCGAACAACTTAATCCAGCACCAGTTCCGCGGCCGTCCTGAGCGTTGCCGGATCGCCGGCGACCAGCAACGTGGTGACGATCGATTCCCGCCAGGCCTCGAGGTCGTGGCGGATCTTCTCCTTGGGCCCGATCAGCGTCAGCTGCTCGAGCAGCGCTGTCGGCACCGAAGCCGCCGCTTCCTGCTTGTGGCCACCAAGGTAGAGCTCCTGGATCTTCGCCACCTCCTGCTCGTAGCCCATCCGGATCGCCACGTTGGCATGGAAGTTGGCGCTCCTCGCCCCCATCCCGCCGAAGTAAAGGGCATACATCGGTCGCAGCATGTCGGCAGCGGCCTCGACATCGTCGGTCACGATGAGCGGCACCGTCGCCGCCACCTCGAAGCTCTCCATGCTCCGGCGCGCCCCGGGGCGGGCGAGCCCCTCTTCCAGCGCCTCCCGGTAGAAACCGTCGTGTTGGGGCGAGAAGAACAGCGCCAACCAGCCGTCGCACAGTTCCCCCGCGAGCGCGATGTTCTTAGGCCCCTCGGCCGCCAGGTAGACCGGGATCTCCTCGCGCAGCGGATGGATGCTCGATTTGAGCGGCTTGCCGAGGCCGGTGGGCGCAGGTCCTCCGGGTCGCTCCCTCAGGGGAAGCGGGTAGTGAGGGCCTTCGTTTGTGACCGTGCCCTGGCGCGCCCAGATGTTGCGCAGGATCCCTATGTATTCACGCGTGCGCGCGAGCGGCTTGGGGAACGGCTGGCCGTACCAGCCCTCGACCACCTGGGGCCCGGACACCCCCAGACCAAGGATCAGCCGCCCTCCAGACAAATGGTCGAGCGTCATCGCCGCCATCGCCGTCGCGGCCGGTGTGCGCGCCGAGATCTGGACGATCGCCGTACCGAGCTTGATTCGCTCGGTGCGCGAGCCCCACCAGGCGAGCGGCATCAGCGCGTCCGATCCGTAAGCCTCCGCGGCCCAGATCGAGTCAAATCCGAGCCGCTCCGCTTCGAGCACCGACTCCTCGAGGCCTGGGGGAGGGCCGCCTGCCCAATAGCCCATGTTGAGCCCAAGCTTCAATTCGCGGGCCATGGCCGCGGAACCCTACTTTCTGCGACCCAACCGCGCGACCACCCGCCCCAACACGCTCGGCTGCTGCGGCTGCGTGCCCAGCCACTCGTCCCGGCTCGGCAGCCGCCCCTTCCTACGCGCGTCCAGCACGCACCTGGTGTGAGCATGGCGCCTGCGCGAGGAATCGCCCTCGGGCGCGATCAGCATGTGCTCGGACAGCGCCGGCAGGTGCTTGCCGCACAGAGGGCAGCGATACGTGGCCGGCTTTCGGTTCTGCGCCCGGCGGACCGACCACCAGCGGGGCGGGGCAGGCTGGGGCACGCTCAGGAGGGTAGTGGCGGCTGTCACAACCGCCCGATTTGGGCGCGTGTGGGAGTGCTCGAGCTATGCTTTTGGCGATGGCAGTCAGCCAGGAAGAGCTCGAGGGCCTGAGCCGGAGCGAGGTTCTGCGCGCATCGCCGCGCATGTTCGAATCGAACCTGCTCGACAAGGTCTCGCGCGTGCATCCCGGTGTTCCGCCGCTCCTGTTCGGCCCGGCAATCGTGGTCCTGTTGGTGGAGGGGATCGTGCGCGGGTCCGGCTGGCCGACAATCGGGTGGATCGCCGGGGGCTATCTCTTCTGGACGCTGACCGAGTACTGGCTTCACCGGATCGTGTTCCACTTCGAGCCCGAGAAGGGCCTCGGCGCGCGGCTGCACTGGATCATCCATGGCGTCCATCACGATCACCCGAATGACCCGATGCGGCTCGTGATGCCTCCCTCGGTGAGCGTGCCGCTGGCAACGCTATTCGTGCTCGGGTTCTACGCGGTCCTGGGCGTGCCAGCCTTCCTGCCGTTCGCCGCCGGCTTCCTCGGCGGCTACCTGGCGTACGACATGCTCCACTACCACGTCCACCATCACCGGCCAACGACTGAGCTGGGCCGGCGGCTGCGCGAGCTGCATATGCGCCATCACTTTCAGGACCACGAGCGGGGCTTCGGAATCAGCGCCCCGTTCTGGGACTACGTGTTCGGGACCGCTACCAGGCCGCGGTAACACTCTCCGGAGGCCGCACCTCCGTCTGAGGTCCGAGGAATCGACGCGCGGGGGGACGAGCGTTGACGGGGCGCCGTTGTAGTACGCCGGTCGTCCAACCCCCGGAGCACGTGCGTCAGCCGGAAGGCTCGATCTTCGACAGCGCTCGCAGACCGCTCATCGCGCATTCCTCGTCCTGCTCAGAACTCGCACCGCTCACGCCGACCGCGCCAAGAATGGTGCTGCCGTCGCTGATCAGGACCGCTCCACGCGCGGGCATGAGTGGAAGCCTCGACATCCGGCTCACGGCATCGAAAAACCCGCCCCGCTGCTCCTGCAGGTCGGCTAGCTCGCCACCCTCCTTTTCCCACACCGCGGCGCCGGCGGCCTTGGCCTCGGCGATCTGGGCACTCAGGCGTGGGGAGCCGTCCATGCGGGCGAGCATCTGGAGGAGACCAGCCTCATCGACGATGGCCACCGTCACCCGTAACCCCGCCTCCCGCGCGTGAGCGTGGGCGTGCTCCACAAGCACCTTGGCCTGCTCGAGCGGCAGCGGCATCGACGCATAGGAATATCGGAATGTCGCACCCGGCGCGCCGCGAGGTGCCTTCGGTCGGCATCGCCCGCAGCAGCTCTGGCGCACTGCTAGCGTCCCGCGCTACCTCGAACAAGGGAGGAGCAACGATGGCGGTGCTTTATAGACATCACGTCGCGGGGGCGGATGTCGCGACGTACGATCAGGTGTCGACACAGCTGATTCCGCAGCTCAAGCAACAGTCAGGCTTCATTTACCACGTGGCGTTCGGGACTCCGGACGGGTTCACTGTCTCGGAAATTTGGGAGTCGAGGGAGCAGCACGATCGTTGGTTCGATGAGCAGGTGAAGCCCAACGTGCCCCTGGAGATCACCGTCGAGGCGATCGACGTCCACAACATCGTGACGCCGTAGCCCGGAGCTTGCCGTTAGGAGGCGCCCGGCCGCAGCCGGAACCGTCGGGCTGGCGACGCTGTGCCGCGTCCCCGCCGGAGTGTCGCAACGAGACAAGCAGCAGTCTCGACGCGACGAGCTGGCAGACGTTCGCCAGGCTGCAGCGACTTTGCGGGAGCGGAGAGGGCGGGATTCGAACCCGCGATGGAGCGTGAACCCCATACTCGCTTAGCAGGCGAGTGCCTTCAGCCACTCGGCCACCTCTCCCTGGGGTCCCGGCCAGTGTAGAGGTTGTTAGCCGCCGATCTCAGGTCCGCGAGACGTGCGCGGCTAGCATCCGCACAGTCCCCCGGAGGGGTGGCAGAGCGGTCGAATGCACCAGTCTTGAAAACTGGCGTCCGGTAACCCCGGACCGCGGGTTCGAATCCCGCCCCCTCCGCATCGGCGTCTGAGCGGGGCTCGGAGCTCGCGCAGCCGGGCCTCGGCGGGCTTGCCCTCTCGCTCGGTAAACGAGCGGGCTGCGCTGCCGTCCGCTCGGTAAACGACCTAACTAGCTGTCAGGCATCGACCTAGCTAACCGTCCGTCGGCTCGCTACACTGCCGCGCGCAATGGTCGAAGGGGCGCTCTCGGTCACTCAAGAGCCGGAGGTGGCTGCACCGCCTGCGGTCGAGATCCCGGAGTTCCAAGTCGTGCCGCGGCTGGGTCTCGTCTTCGCCGCGATCGCGGTGGTTGCCATCGTCGTCGTGATCGCGATCAACAAGCTCTGGCCACTGGTGTTCCTGCACGTCAGCTTCGGCGCAGCGTGGACGATCATCGATCTCTTCCTCGGCTTCGTGCTTGGCCCGATCATGGGCGCCATGCCGCCGCCGGCGCGGGTCCAGTTCCTCACGAGATTGATGCCGAAGATGCTGGTGATCATGCCCATCGTCGTGTCGGTCACGCTCGCGGTCGGCTGGCAACTGGCCAGCAATATGGGCACGGTTCTGACCACCTATCCCCATCACAGCTGGATCGTGGCCAGCTTCATCGTGGTGGGCGTCATGTCCGTGCTCGCCCTGGGCCTGCTCGAGCCCGCAAACATCGCGGTCTTGATCGAGCTCAAGAAGCGCCGCCCGCAGCCGGAGGTGGTCGAGCGACTGATGAAGCGCTTCATGTACTGCGCCGGCGTCCTGGGGGCAATGCAGGTCGCGACGCTCGTGATCATGACCAGACTGGCGTCATTCCCGTGAGCGAGCGCAAGCTTCCACCGTTCACCGAAGTGGCGATGGCGTCGCTGGCATTGATCGTGGCCGGCGGGATCTATCTCTCTTCCCACATCCCCAAGCACGTTCCCCTGACGCCCGCCATCATCCTGCTGGCCGTGTCGGCGCTGTTGATGGTGGGCAACCTCGCGTCGCTGGCACGGGTTTCGGGCTTCGCCTGGGATCGTTTCTTTCAAGTAGGGAAGTGGTCGCTACTGGCCTACACCGTGATTGCTGGGTTGATCGAATACGCCTTCCTTCAGAACCACGTCAAGGGCGGAACCCTGGTCGTGCTCACGCTCTCGCTTGTGGTGTTCGCGATCCACGTCCCGGCGCTGGTGGGGTTCACTGTCGCCCGCTATCACGAGCCCGATCAGGACATCGCCGGCGACGGCCGGTCGCCCGTAGCCGCGGGCTCTTGACGCAGTCGCCGCGTGACCCGCGGCGGGGCTAGAATCGGCCGCGGAGCGCCCGTAGCTCAGCTGGATAGAGCGTCGGTCTACGGAACCGAAGGTCGGGAGTTCGAATCTCTCCGGGCGCGTCACAGGAAAGCCCCGCATTGGCGGGGTTTTCCTATGTTCGGAGCACGGTCGCACGGCGCGGTTTGGGGCGGGGTGTGAACGCAAGTGCGAACACGTCACCGCGCTCGGCCGCCGTGGCTGAACGTGCCACCATTCGGGCTCTCACTAGGAGGGGCGTGACGTGATCCACGTTTACCACCGCACCGGCCCGCGCACGGCGGTCTCGATGCCGCTGTTGCTAGCGCTGCTTGGCTACCTGTTCGTCGGCGCTGCGATAGCCGCGGTCACGGCGGTCGTGGCGGCGATCGTCGCGGCCGTGTTGCTGGCTTGCGTGCTGGTGGCGGTGGTCGCTGCGGTCATCGGGCGGGTGCGCCGCCGGCGTGCTTTGAAGTAGCCCCGGTTGCCACCGCCGATAGTGGTGGCAACATTGAGGGCGGCAAGCAACCCGATTGTGAGCACGGATGCTCTACCGGATACGTAACCCGAACATCAAGAAGCTGGCGCTGGTCAAACGGCCAGCGTCAGGGCATCGTTGGCATTTGCTCAAGTCGGCGCCCGAGACGGACGAGGACGCCGAGCTTGAGGCGTTCGTGGATTCGCTGTCTCGCGAGGAGGCGGAGGAGCTCGTTGAGGCGTGCGCGGTTCGGCCTTCGATCGAGGAGCGTCTCGATGCGGCCGAGGCCAGGCTTGCGAAGGCTGAGCCGGCGATCAGGGCGCGCCGTGCTCTAGGCGTGATCGCGAAGTCGGCCGCCCCGCCTGAGGAGCAGCTTGCGGCGCTCGTGCACCGCGAAGAGATCCGCGAGCGGCAGCAGCGGATCATCGGTGAGATGCGCAGTCGACCGAGCAGTCCGGATTGGCTCTACAACAAGCCGACCGCGACCGCCCAGGAGACGGCCGACATGGTGATGGCGCTGAGAGCGGCCGACCCGAGCGGATCAAGACCACGCTGGGCGATGTAGATGACCGACAGTGCGTTCACCACTGAGCAGCGGGAGGGAATCCTCGCCTATGCGGACGAGCATGGCGACCGGGCCGCGTCGCTGCTGTTCGGCGTGCCGGAAGCAACTTTGCGCTCGTGGCGTCATCGCGCAGAGCGGAAGGTGACCGACCACCGGGCCGGCGTCGCTGACGCTGCCGGCGACCGCGAGGCCGCCGGCGAGGGTTTGGTTGAAACCCAGGTCCCGACGGACGATTGGAACGCGGATCTCGGCTGCGAGCGCAAGGTGCCGGCCAAGGCGCGCGTGATCGAACAGTTCCAAATCGGCAACCAATACGTCAGCCGCGGAGAACTGCGGGAGCTACAAGCGTCCGGCACCGCTGACCTGGCTATCGGCGACCTGATCCTGCTCGGCGGCGAGCAGTATGCGAGCTTTGGCGACGCGAACTGGTGCGTTGCCGGACGCGAGGAAGGCGCCCTGCTCGTGCGGCCGGCGAAGGTCCGCCGCGACGAGAAGCTCTCCGACGACCGCAGCCGCATAGTCGCCAAGGGCCCGGAGGACAAGCCGCGCTTCTACCGATCGCCCGAGCAGCGGCAGGCCGATTGGGACACGCAGCCAGACCCGATCATCGAATACCACAAGCGGCAACTAGCAATCCGCGGACAGTGATGACCGCTAGAACGGTCGATGCCCGACGTGCTGGCGGTCCTCGAGCGTGGCCGGCCGCAGACCCCGGACCGCATCGCAGCTCGCGCCCGCTGCGCACAGTGGGTCGCAAGCGGAGCGTTGCGTCGTCTGGTCGCCCGCGGCCTTGTCGAGCAGCACGACGGGCGACCGCCGAAGTTCACTCTCACCCGGGATCGCGGGGCTGCAATCCTTCGAGCCGTTCCCTGATTCGCCCTTCGGCGCGCATGACGGCCAGAGAGGCAGGAGATCGTCAAGACCGTCAGCGACTCGATGCGCCGGGCGCTGTCGCAACTACCGCCGATTAGGCAGTGAGGTTGACCCGCAGCGCTCAAAGCGTTCAGAACGCTTTCTGCGGCGTCCTCGGTTGCTTCCCGGAGACGTTCGCCGCGCTGCTGGTTGTAGGCCAAAGCGGAAGTCTCGATCGCTTCGATCGAAAAGCAACAGGTGGATCAGGAACGACTATGGCGACGCTCGGCGAGCCCTTCGACCTTCCGCCCTCCGAGGCGCACGTACTCCGCTTGACGGCGACAGCGGTATGAGCAAAAGCGCTGATGGCCCTGCATCGCTCGGGCCGGCACGAACGGCTTGCCGCAGTGGTCACACATGCGCTCCGGAATGGGCCGGGTCAAAGTGCTTAGGCACTCGTCAGCCCGCTTGCGACGCCGCTGCCCCATGAACGGCGCGAACAGGAAGATGATCGTCAGGCATTCCTCGCGGTTGCTGGTGCGCCACATCCACGCGGGCTTCACACTGCTCCGGTAGTTCGCCTTCTTATGAAGGTGGATCGTTCCCACGCGGACGATGCGGTGGAAGCGCTGCAGCACATCGAGGTCGGTTGAAGAGATCCCTGCGCGGCACGAACTCTTCGTGGTCTTCGGTATCTCGAAGTAGCCCTCGCCCTCGAACAACCCCGCAGCCCAGGCGACATCCAGCTCGGTGCGCGACATCAGCGGTCAGATTAGGGCTCGTGTCGGCCGCGACCATGAGGATGGCAGCGGATCCCTAAGAGCAACTGATCCCGACCGTCTTAACGTCCGACGAGAGGGATCGAACGTCGGTCGTAACCGAACCCAAGGCGCTACTGGAACCGCCAAGCTGATCCCACGTGCTATCCGCCGCTCGGAGGTCCACCCATGCCTGATGCAGATCGCGTTGCCACCCGGCAACTCCTGGGATGCCGCTGACCCCGTTTAGGTCGTGACCTATCTGACCCACCGCCTGGACAGCAGACTCGACTTGGGTCTGGCAGACGCCCGCATTGTTCTCGAGCGGCTGGAGTGCTGCGACGGCAGATGAGTACGCGGGCCAATCCGAACAGACGGCGAGATTCAGTTGCTCGCGGTTGAGGCCCTGGCCGAACTGCGTAAGCGCTACGCGCTCCTGGGCTATGCGCTGATTCAACTGATGCCTCAGGTGCTCGGCGTCGTAGAACGCGAATCCTCCAACTGCGAGCGCGGCAAGCGCCAGGATGACGATGACTACCTGCCCGGTCCCGCCCCTTCGTGCTACTTGCGCGGGGTATTGGACCCTGCTACTCCGAGCGGGCTTGGGGTTGGGTAGTGGTGGCGAGGAGAGCCACGAAGGCGGCGGCGACGCCGGCACTGTCGGACCCTCCGCATCGGCGGGCACGAGCGGCCCGGTCGGAGCGTCGCTGTCAGCCTGTTCACTCATGTGGTCTCGGGCTTAGCCAGGCGTCTGGCCCGTGGATGTTCCAGTCGAACTCATGGGTCCCCCGTGTGTGCTCTGCCCCGTGTTGCCGCTCGGCCGCGAGGTTAGTCCTGTCCGGGACCGTTCGGCCAACGACCTACCGTCGTGATCCGTCCAGCTGCCGCGCTTCCGCTTTGATCGAAAAGCAGCAGGCGGCGGCAGCCGCGCGGCTAGGCAAGGCGCTGGTCGTTCATCCTTTCGGGCGGCATGGGTTACCCGTTTGGGGGAGCCAGCATCGTCCGCGAAAGGTCCTAACGACCGATAATGATTGGCCTCTGACTGGTCGATGCTTAGCGGTGAAACGCCAGGCGGCGGCGCGAGAGACCCTGGGGCGCAGTCCGGGAGCCGCCGTCTCGCTATCCGACAACACGATGTGAGCAAGTTCTGAGATATGTCACGGTTACGAATCCTTACCACGGTCCTTCTGTCCTCCGCGCTCGTAGTCGCTTTCGCGGCCAACGCAGACGCAGCTAGCGGTTGTCGCTCATACACCTACACCTATAAGCAATTTCGATTGAGGGTCGGCTCGATCAAGACCCGGAAGAGCACCTGCAAGACCGCCCGGAGCGTCATCCAGAAGTTCGACGCGAAGGTCCATCAACGCCATCACGCAGTCGGCTCCAAGATCTCGATTGGGCTCTGGAAATGCGATGTCTTCAGGTCCTACAACCCAACGCATACCAATGGCCTCTGCATACGGTCCAGCGGTGCGCGCGTGACCTGGGTCGAAACGTGGCTGAATCCTCCGTCGACATCGCACAGCTCCGGCCCGCGCTCCGGCTTGAGCCAGATCGCAAGCGGTTGGGCTGCCGGCGACTATGCGCTTGCTGTGACGTCGGGCACGGTCAATCATCCCACCACCATCGAGCTTCGCGTCTCCGCGACACCCTCCCAGACGGGGTCGATCGACTGGAACATGGTTTGCGACGAGCAGGGCGGGGGCGTAGGGGAAAAGAGCGGCGAGGTGCAAGGCTCACTCCCGACCACACTGACGTTGCCGCTGCCAGCGCCATCGACCAGTTGCATCGTTTCGGCAGTTGTGCAGCTCGATCAGTCGGGGGACGTAACGATCTCGATCTTCGGCTAAATCCCCGCGACCGGCGAAGTCGTTGATCGAAGAGGGCGGAATTTGCTGGCCGGTGATCTGGTATATGCCCGAGAAGCCATCGACCAGTAGAGCGTCCTCGCGGCAACCGACGCGGCACAGGCGCGTACAGCTAACGAGGTCGCCGGCCGGCTACAGCGCGGCCCGCTCGCGATCAAAAGCGCGATCGGCCAGCTTCGCCGCCGTGTTCTGATCGAGCGGACCGGCGAGCGGCCTGCCCGGTTTCGTCCGGACGGCGCAAGGGGAGATCGTCCTAAGCGCTGCCCAAGCCGTTTTGAACGGCTAGCTCGCCCAGGGGTATCTGGCTGCCGGATGACGCAACCGCGGGCATCGCTGCCGCTCGAAGTGCTGAGCGCCAGCCTGTCGCTCGTGGAGCGGACGGAAACTTTGGGACGGGGCCCTAGCTTCACGGGGCGAGCGGCTCTGGCCGCAGCTTCCTCCGAAAGATCGTTTAGCGCGTCCTCCCGATGTGTCTAACGACTTGACGTACTCGGCTAGAACGATCCACGGCGGCGGCGTGCCAGACCATCAGCGCGACGGGGTTGCTGTTACAGACGACGAAACTGTGCCCCCAGCCGCCTCAGGGCCCGTTTGCTCAAGGACGGACTGGTTGGACGCTGTGGCCGTGGTCGGGGTAGACGTTCCCCTTGGCCCGCCACGCCCGCCAGGCCGCCCGTTCGCTTTTAAAGTCGCGGGCGGAGACGTGGTCGTACGAGGGCGGTAAGCGGCGGCTGGGCTGGCATTTCGGTCGCCTCGACCGTAAGCGGGGAGGTGACAGCCGGGAAGACCACAATCTCGGCTGTCCATCTACCTTGGGGGTCTGGCTTCGAGCCGCCGGATGCAAACCACCGGGTCCCGGATGCGGGTGCCACTTCCGCCGCCACGCCAGCTCCCTTAGCGACTCCGCCAGTTGGTTCAGCTACCGCGTAGATTAAATCTCCGACGGGCACATCCTGAGCGGCCCCAGCTACGGCTATCAGGAGCGCGCCGTCCGCCCGATGGCCGAACGACACCGAATCGACTGACGGCTTTGACCCACTTGGATGTGAGGGGTTCAGTGCGACTACGATTGAGACGACGCCGATCGCGATCGCTGCGACCACGCCGAGTCCTCCCATCACCACGCCGGCTCTGGTCCACTCGAGAGTTTTCACTCCTACGTCTCGCGCCTTGCGTCGCTTCATGAAACCCGCACCCCAGATACCTGCACCCCCTAATCGCGCTCGGCCGAGCGTACCTCCGCCCCCCAGCGTTCGGCAAATCGCCTACCGGTTGGCACCCACCCCCTTTGACAGCCGCCGTTGAACTCGAGACTCGTACTACGCTGCCCGCCACTCCCGCGGTTAGTATCGGGCCGCCGAGCGCGGCCGCCTATCGCCCTGTCGGCTTGACTTTCGGACGAGGCTAGACCTACCCGATCGGGTGCGGCGGCCACGCGCCTCTAAGCCACGCGCTACGGGTACTGCTACTTCTGTTTCTCGTGCGGCTCCGCGACGCTCCCGTCCCAATAAGGTCGCCCCCGCACGGGGTCTGCATTCCCCGCCGGGGCCGGCCTAGGGATCGAGAAAAACCTAGGCGCGCGCAGCGTACCGCTCGAGCTGATACGTGAGCAGCGTCTCGCAAGGCTGAGCCAACCTGACGGTCGAGACGTTCAGAAGGCGCTCTGCGGCGTCGCGGAGGACACTAGGCGCTACCGCGAGCGCCGTGATGATCGCCGCGCAGCTTCCGACATCCCGAGAGCGTGGACGACGAGGACGCCGGAAGCGCGTGGCCGGCCGCCGCAGTCACGATCAACGCCCACACCCGCGCCGAAGCCCATAGCGGCGCACAGGCTAGACCCGTCTCTCGCAAACGTTCACTACGCCATCTAGCGCCGACGCCGGCGCGATACTCGCAGGGATGGACCGGAAGACGACCGCTGACCGCCTGGTTCTGCGCGACCGCCTGCGAGAGCGGGTGCGCTACCGGCCGGTCACTCTCAGACCTGCTGAGCGGTTGGGCGACGAGCCGTTTGTGGTGCTCGTCGGCGGCCGCCGGTCAGGCAAGACGATCGCCGCAGCCGAGCACGTCGCTGACCTGCTGGTCGCCGGGCGTGGCCTGGTCGCTGTCGTGGGTCCGACGTTCGGGCAAGCGCGGGACGTGTGCATCGAGCAGCCGCGTTCGGGTGTGCTCGACGCGCTCGCGCGCCGGGGCGTCCGCGTGCGTCGCGAGGGGCGCGGAGAGTGGGAGTGGAACCGAAGCATTGGCGAGCTTCGCTATCGCGGCGAAAGTGTGCTGCGGATCGACGGGCTCGAGGATGGCGCCCCGCGCGTGCAGGGTCACGCGGTCGCGTGCGCCTGGCTCGATGAGCTGCGCCTGGCGCCCGACCGAGCCGGCGAGACCGCGCTCGATCAGTCCATCTTTCCGGCGCTGTCCGGCTCGCTGAACCCTCAGCTGATCGTGACGACGACACCGGCCGCGACCCGCCTGGTGCGCCGTGTCCTGAGTGACCCGCGCGCCGACACGCGGCGCATGACGATTTGGGATAACCGGGAACATCTCCCGCCCCGCATATCTCGACCAGATGAAGGACCGCTATGCCGACACCCGCTTGGGTCGCCAGGAACTGAGAAGGCGAGTTGATCGAGGACTCGGAGCGGGCGCTGGTCCGTCGCGAATGGATCGAGCAGTGTCGCGTCGACCGGGCGCCGGCCGAAACTGCTCAAACTCCGAGCGGTCGGACTCGACCCCGGCGGCGAAGGCTCACAGGCATTGGCACTGGTCAGCTCAGGGTTCGACGGCTTCCTGTACGTCGAACGGAGCGAGATGGTCCCCGGATCGGCCGCCGACTTCCTACGGCACGCGGTGACGATCGCCCAGACGCATGACGCCATGTTGATCACGGAACGCAATCATGGGGGCTCGTACCTAGTCGACTTGCTCAACCGGATCATGGCCGAGCGGCGGATCATTCTGCCCACTCGCGAAGTGTGGGCGAGCGTCAGGAAGCGCACCCGCGCCGAACCCGTCGCGCTGTTGATCGAGCAGGGCAAGGTCAAATGGGTCGGCGAGCACGCCCAGCTCGAGGACGAATGGTGCATAACCGATTGGGACCGCGAGAGCCCCCACCTCGCGGACGCGATGGTCTACGCGTGTAACGCAACGATGGGATCTACGACGATCGGGCATGAGACAGAGCTAGAAGCGGTGCCGTGGTCGTCCGTGCCTGCGTGGGGCTCGTTGCCGCTCTTCCCGACCGGGCTCGAATCGGTGCCGTACAACTAGCCGTGACCGCGAGCCCGATTCCGCGGCCACCGGGCTGGCATCGCAAGCGATACCCGTATGTCTGGAGTCGAGAGGATCGCCGGCGTGCCGTGCAGCTCGCCTGCTTCACCAACGGCGACGATGGCCTGCCGGTCGGGATTCGCGCGGCCTCGCGAATCACCGGCATTCCGCGAAGCACGATCGCCAGTTGGGTCTTGTGGGATTTGAAAAAGCTCGGGCTGCTGGAACGCTGGCGCGACCTTCGACCGTTGCTGCGCAATCGCCGCGGTCGCCGTAGCGGCCGCAAGCACGGCTAGCTGCCGCCCGACTCGTTCAATTGGGCCAACAGCTCGGTGATCTCCCTGTCGAGCTCCTCGATGGGAACGCCGTGGCGTTCGGTCTCGCCGCCGCTCAAGAGTTGGGCGGTGTACGCCATCCCTGACCAATTGGCGAAGCTCGTCAACCTCAAGGGCAGTGGGATCGGCTTGGAGGCGCCTCAGAAGCTCCGCGAGTGCGAGGGATAGGACCTCGCTCACGTTGCACGAGTACCTGCGCGAGTGGGTCGGCCGCTATCAGGGGACTGGTCGGCGTGGCTTTCGCGAGGAGACTCGCGGTGAGTATCGGGCGCTGCTCGACAAGTACGCGCTCCGGTTCTTCCCGCCCCGGTTGAAGCTGACCGAGCTGACGCCCAGTGGCGTTGCGGGTTTTGTGGCGTGGCTGTGTGACCCTGCGAAGCAGGGGCGTGAGTTGGCGGACAGCACGGTTCGCAACGCGCTGTCCCCGCTGCGGGCGGGGCTTGCAACGGCGCGTCGGGAGGGGCTCATTCGTCACCACCCGGTGACGGATGTTGCGCTTCCTCATCGGGAGCGCGTCCAGGATGACGAGGATCGTCCCCGGCCCTTTGCTAACGGGACGATGGAGATGGTCGTCTCGTTCGTTCACCCCGAGCATCGGCTGATGTTCGATCTACTGGCGGCAACGGGTTTGCGCCGCTCGGAGTTGTTGGCGTTGGAGGGCCGGCATCTGGCGCTCAACGGGGATCAGCCGCACGTCAAGGTTCGCCAGCGGGTGCGTCGCCGGCGCGGCGCTGGTCTGGTCGTCGGGCCGTTGAAGTCGCGCTACGCACGGCGGGACGTGCCGATCTCGCTGGAGTTGGCGGATCGGCTCCGGGGGCTCGGCACGCCACCGGATCTTCCGGTGTTCCGGTCCACGGTGGGGACGCTGCTCGACCCGGACAACCTGGCCGAGCGGGTGCTGGCGCCAGCGTGTTCGGAGGCTGGCGTCGAGTGGGCGGGCTTTCACACGTTCAGGCATACAGTGGCGTCTCGGCTGTTCGCGGCTGGCCGTAACCCGGTGCAGGTGCAGCGGTGGCTTGGGCATCACTCGGCGAGCTTCACGCTCGACACGTACGTTCATCTGCTCGACGCGGACCTAGGTGAGCCGCTCGAACCATCGGTCCGCAAAACCGAAGGCCGGGACGTGACGATCCCTCGGATAGCTGGTGAAAGTGCGAACAGGGTGCAAACAGACGCCACGCCACAGCACGCCACAAGCGAGCGAGTGGCGATCGGTCAAATGCTGGATTAGCAGGCGTTTTCGGGTCTACACGGCACTTGTCGACAGTGCCGATGTGGGCTACGGAACCGAAGGTCGGGAGTTCGAATCTCTCCGGGCGCGCTGCGAAAGCCCCGCGTAAGCGGGGTTTTTGTTTCGCGGGGACAAGTTCCAACGTCGTGCCCGAACCACGGAGCGCGACTCGGCGAGCTACGAGCGCCAGGCGTCGCCGGAGGAAACGACTGCCGCGCTCACGCCGCTCACGCCGCCCACGAGAACTCGGACTTGGACAAGCCCGTCTTGCCCTCGAACTCGATGCCGAAGCCGTTGATCTGGGAACGCTTCGCCTCTGCCATCGTCAGGTCGGATCCCACGGGATGGAACATGCCGTTGAAGCGCACGGGCTCGCCGGTCTCGACACCGAAGGGCACAATGTCCTCGATCTCGAAGTCGATCGCGTGTCCGATGCGGACGCTGTGCCGCGGGCCGTCGTGGCGTACTTCGATCGGCGCGCGCTCGACGCCCAGCATCTCTCCGATCAGCGGGACGAGCCCCGCCATCGGGCCGCCAAGCTGTCCACCGAACACCTGGCCAAGCTTCTCGGCCTGCTCGTCGGACGCGCCATCGTCGATGAACACGCCGAGACGCCAGTTTCCTTCCGTCATGACCTTCGGCGTGTCGGCGATCAGCGCCACCGTCAGTCCTCCGATGTCTGTCCCGTCGATCTGACCCTCGCGGATGTCGAATACGAGGGCCACGCGACAGAAGTCGTAGGTGGCGCCATGGTCCATGGACAAGTTGCACGGACACATCAGCTCGCAGGAGCACGTCTCGACGTAACTGCCTTTGAGGTTCCACGACATGGCGATCCCTTCCTCTGGTTGAAACCTGTATGGCGATTCTTGCCCCTGACCTGACCCCAGTCAAATCCCGGCAAGCGCACACACTTCGCCGGACGCGCTACCCAGCCCCGCGGTCCTCACCAACCAGGATCGCTGCATAGTCCCGGCCGAGGGGTTTGCAATCGGTCGTTAGGGGGCGCCATACACTGCGGCTGATGGAGGTCCCGGAGGTCAACTATGCGCGCAACGGCGACGTGAGCATCGCTTACCAGATCGTCGGCAAGGGGCCACCGGACCTGACGTTCGTCCCGGGCTTCGTAAGCCATCTGGAGGTCTTGTGGGAGGCATCGCCGGTTCGGCGGTTCTTCGAGCGCCTGGCGTCCTTTTCGCGCCTCGTCCTATGGGACAAGCGCGAGCAGGGGCTGTCAGACCGACTCGGGCAGCCGCCTACGCTCGAGCAGGGAATGGATGACCTCGGGGCCGTGCTGGATGCGGTCGGCTCGCAGCACACAGCGCTGTTCGGAATCTCCGAAGGGGGAATGATGTCGGTTCTCTACGCCGCGTCATTTCCCGAGCGCGTCAGTCACCTCGTGCTGTATGGGACTTACGCCCGGATCACACGCGCGGACGACTATCCCGCCGGAGTACCTCGGCAGATGTTCGAACGTTGGTTTGATTCGACCGCCTCCGGATGGGGTGGGCCAGTCGGGCTGGAGCTGTGGGCTCCCAGCGTGCTACGCGACGAGGAGATGGTGGCTTGGTGGGCGCGGCTGCTGCGCTCGGGCACCAGCCCCCGTGCCGCCGTCGCGCTGATGCGGATGTACACCGATCTCGACACGCGCCCGGCGCTGCCGGCCATCACTGCCCCGACGCTGGTGCTCCACCGCACCGGCGATCGGCTGGTCCCGCTCGACCACGCCGCGGCGCTTGCCGCGTTGATCCCCCATGCGCGCTACGTCGAGCTTGAGGGCGCCGACCATCTGGCCTTCACCGGCGACCGGGACGCGCTGCTCGACGAGGTCGAGGAGTTCATCACCGGCTCGCGTCGGGAACGCGAGCCTGAGCGCGTGCTCGCCACGGTGCTGTTTACCGACATCGTCTCCTCGACCGAGCGCGCCGCCGCTGCGGGTGACCGCGACTGGCGCCAGATTCTCGAGCGCCACGACGCACTCGTGCGCAAGGAGCTGGCGCGGTTTCGCGGCCGGGAGGTCAAACAGACTGGCGACGGATTTTTTGCCGCGTTCGACGGTCCGGCGCGGGCAGTCCAATGCGCAGCTGCCATCGCCGATCGAGTGCGACCACTTGGAATCGAGGTGCGCGCGGGAGTGCACACCGGCGAGTGCGAGCTACGCGACGGTGACATCGCCGGCATGGCGGTACACATCGGAGCGCGCCTAGGCGCCTGCGCGCAATCCGGAGAGGTGCTCGTCTCGAGCACCGTCAAAGACCTCGTCGTCGGCTCAGGGCTTCGCTTCGAAGACCGCGGCGTCGCACCGCTCAAGGGCGTGCCCGGCGAGTGGCGCCTGTACGCCCTCGACGCAGAGCCGACTGGCGGCCCTGCCGCGTAAGCCTGTACCGCCCCTGGGAGGTTTGTGGGTTATGCGGATCGAATGAGCTCCACCCCCGGCTCGCGTCGTTGATCCCGGTCCGGCTTCTCGTCCCGGGCATACGATGCGTGCAATGGAGGTTGTCACGCGTTACGCGCGTAGCGGTGATCTGCAGATCGCCTACCAGCTGGCCGGTGAAGGGGCGCTCGATGTGCTGGTCGTGCCGAGGTGGTTCTCGAACATTGAGCTCGACTGGGAACTGCCGCCCTCGGCCCGCTTTCTCACGCGGCTGGCCTCGTTTGCGCGGCTGATCCAGTTTGATCGACGTGGGGCCGGCATGTCAGGCGGGATCGCTGGTGCCACGCCGCTGGAGGAGCAGATCGATGATGTGCGTGCGGTGCTCGACGCCGCGGGCTCTGAGCAGCCGGCGTTGATATCGATTGCCGAAGGCTGCGCCCTGGCAGTGCTCTTCGCGGCGTCGCACCCTGACCTCGTTCGCGCGCTCGTGCTGATCACGCCGACGCCGCGCGTGGTCCGCGGGCCGGACTATGAGTGGGCGCAAAGTGTCGCGGAGCGCGCTGGGATGGTTCAGGCGGTCGTCGAGCATTGGGGTAGCAGCTCACCGCAGCAGCCGTGGGGTGAGTTCGCCGGTCAGGACGAGCAGCGACGAGGTCTCCTCGCCCGCCACCGGCGTCTATCGATGACTCCCGATGCCGCCGCTGCGGCGCTTGACATGGTCGGGGAGCTGGATGTGCGTCACGCGCTTTCCAGCGTGCAATGTCCGACTTTGGTGCTGCACCGAGTGAGCGACGCATTCGTCGACGAGCGTCATTCGCGCTATGCGGCGACTCACATCCCGGGCGCGCGATACGTCCAGGTCGCCGTACGCGGCCAGGCTGCGGACGAGATCGAGCAGTTCTTGACCGGTGTGCGACGACCCGTCGTCAGCGACCGGGTGCTGGCAACCGTGCTCTTCACCGACATAGTCGGTTCTACCGACCGTGCTGCCGAGCTGGGCGATAGCCGTTGGCGCGCGCTGCTGGAACGTCACGATGCGCTCGTGCGCGAGCAGGTCGAGCGCCACCGAGGGCGGCTTGTCAAGTCGCTCGGTGATGGGTTGCTCGCCACCTTCGACGGCCCGAGTCGCGCCATCAGCAGCGCGATCGCCATTCGTGACGGTGTTCGCCAGCTGGGCCTGGAGGTTCGCGCTGGTCTGCACAGCGGCGAACTTGAGCTGCTCGCCGATGACGACGTCGGGGGACTCGCCGTACACATCGCTGCGCGCATGAGCAGCCTCGCCGGCCGGGGTGAGGTACTGGTTAGCAGTACCGTCCGGGATCTCACTGTCGGCTCCGATCAGATCCTTACCGACCGAGGAGAGCACCAGCTCAAAGGCGTCACCGGATCATGGCGCGTCTTCGCGGCCCAGACCTAGCATCTGGACCAACCTCAGGACTTTGCGGACGCTCTCGCGCCTTTTCGGCCGAAGTCGCTCCGTAAGGAGAGACGAGGACTCTCTGCAGTCGCGAAGCGTTGGGCCTTCACCGACGTCGGCAGCTGGCAGGGTCCCCCGGATATGCTCGAGGACGTGGGCTGCGCCCTTGCCAGCGACTTGCTCACTCCCGCCTGATCAGTGGCGCCTGGACATCGCGCTCACGATCCTGCCCACGCGCATCCCCCTCACTCCACGGCGTAAGCCTGGGTCGTGAGCGTGGGGCGCCCGCATGCGTCGCGAGCCTCCACGCGGGCGACGCTCCCTCGGCCTACGCCGCTCCTGCGCTGCCGCGACGGCCAGCGCCGCGAGCATGACCAGGAATGGGTCGATTGGTGAGCGAAACCGGATGAAACCGGTGACGAAAACCGCGGACGCCAGGCAGATCGGCACCAGCCACATCCACAGTGGCGCTCGCCGTACCAGCCCGGTCCCAATGCCCGCGAGGGCCAGGATTGCGAGCGGGTAGAAGCCATAGATCGCCAGCAGTGCTGGTACTCGCGGGATGTCTGTGTCGCGGAGGTTCTTGACCGCGAAGTCCAGCTCCCCGAGGTGGAACATGCGGATGGTGTTCCACTCTCCCACCTTCAGCACGTAGCCCGGATCGCGACCGATATCCGAGATCGCCGCGGCCAGCAAGCGGTTTCCCAGCTTGCGTTCGTCCCACCGCTGGGTCGACGCGTAGAAGAGGATCGTCCCGTACTCACGCGAGGCGCCGTGATCGGCCTCCTTCCATACGGCAGGCCAATGCTGGTCGGCACGCGACGCCGCGTTGTAGGTTCCGGCGAGCGTATACCCGACCTCAGTGGACACCGGCACGAAGGCGTGGAACGTGAACCAGTTGCGGACGGTCCAAGGCGCGACGGTCAACACCGCTGCCGCGACCATCGCGGTCACGCGCACCACCGCCCGGCCACGGCTCCCCGGTTGGGCGGTCCACAGGGCGAGCCCCAGTGCGGGCAGCAGCACCAGTGCGTTGGTGCGCGTCAGCTCCGCCACGCCCACAAGCACGCCCGTTACGATCGCCCAGCGAAGCGGCCGCCTGGACCGGCGGGCCTCGAGCGCGGCAAGCACCGCCGCGAGCATGACCGGGACGAACAGCGCCTCAGAGACCAGAGCGGTGCTGAGGATTACGAGTGGTGGAGCGATGGCGGCGATTCCCAATGCCAGCATCCCCACGCGCCTGCCCCAGATGCGGGCCGCGATCAAACCAATAAGGCCGACCGCGAGCGTGCCGAGCAGCGTCTGTACCAGGCGCGCGATCGCCGGCGCCTCACGCCCGACGACGGCATAGACGTTACCGAGGAACAGGGGGTACGCGGGCGGACGGAACGCGCTTGGCCCACCCGCTGGAGCTCGGTTGCTGGGCGGAACGCCGTGTCCCTGTGCGAACGACCATCCATTGCGACTGAAGTCGGCCGGATCGAGCGTGGTGGGCGCATCGAAGCTGGCACCGACAATCGCCAACCGGAGAATCAGGGCGACCGCCAGCAGCGCCCAAGCGCGGGGCGGCACGCGTCCGATCAGCACGGAGGCGCGACGGCGGTGGTCGAGCCACTCGCGGCGCCCAGCACCTGTTGAGCAGCCCCCGACACGGACGCTTTCTCGCACGGGCCCACGATGATCGTCCGGATCGGACTGCCATCTGGGACCGTCAGCTGGAGCTGCGCGTCCTGCGATGCCGCGACCTGCGATGAGCTGGCGTTACTCCCGGTACCCACCGGTGGGGGCCTCGCCGCCGGGCTGGGTACGAATACCGCCGAGGGCAGGTTGCTGGGTCCTGCCGATCCGCCGTGCCCGGCACCGCATCTCGGGACCAGCACGACGCGCAGTCCTTCGCCCTGAGGCAGCTCTACGCTCGTGGTGCCGGGCGTGTTGACGATCGCGGCTGCGTTAGCCGAGCGCACGTTGGTGCCCGTGCCACAGGGCGGGACAACCACAGTGCGTCCGGCATCCGCCGTGGGCACGATGACCGCGCGCGTGCCCTGGTTGACAGTACTGCTGTTCTTGCTGCTACTGCTGCCGACCGTGCCCGCGATCACTAGGACCACGAGGAGCCCCGCGATCGTCATCAACACGATGCGGTTGCCCTGCATGGCTGGCCCTAGCTGCTGCTACTGCTGCTGCTCGATGCCTGACAGCCAGAGGCCGTCGCGACCGTCCTATTGGCGGATGGGACCACGGTGGACTGCGTCGGCCCAGAGCTCGAGCTGCTAGAGCTTGAACTGCTGGAGCTACTAGAGCTGTACTGCTGCTGCTCGAGCTCGACGGAAGGCACGGAGGCACGATGAGCGTCGCGACGCTGCTATTGGCCGGGAGTACCAGCTCGTTCTGCGGGGCTGCGCCGGCGGCCTGAGCGCTCGCGCTACCACCCGGAGTTATCAAGATCGTGCTTGCCGGTGGCGGCGCGACGGCCTGGCTTGAACTCGAGCTTGAGCTGCTCGAACTCGACGAACTCGAAGACGATCCACATGGCTCGATCGCAACGCTCTGGGTCACGGCGCTGCGCGGGATCATGATCCTGTTGGAGCCGGGAGGGATGGTGCCGGTGGCGGATTCGCCCGTGACCGCTGCCTCCGAGCAAGGAGGAACTGCGATCGTGAGCGCGTTGTGCTGCTTGGGGATCACCACCGTTCTCACTCCAGGGTTCTGAAGAGCGGCGGCTACCGGATCCTGGCTCGAGCTCGACGAACTTCCGCAAGCAGCTAGTACGCCCATCGCGGCGATGCCGATCAGAGCCGCGACGACTCGCCTTCCCATAGCAGTAGCACCTCTCATGATCTCCTCCGACGGCCGCTCCTGGATGTCAGCCATCTGTGTTTGTGCGCCTCATGCGCTCGCTGAGCCTCCTACACGAGGGCGACTACCCGGTCCTATCCAACCGAAACCGGCGGGCGAGCTGAGTTCGACCGCGTGTCCCGGCGCTTTCGGATGCGGGACACAGCATCCGCGGGCCGCTGGCGGCTGAGTTCGCGTGCTTTAGCTTGAGCTGACGGAGCGCTTGTTAGGTTGCCTAGCGCCATGACAGGGCAGCCGATTTCTGCAGCCTTGATCCCGCGGCGAACGCGGATCTCGAGGCTGGCTTCGTCGCGTCGCCTGACGAACGGAATCGGGCGGCATCCGTGGATCGTGGCCGGCGTGGCTTTGATCGGCGCCTCGGCGGCCTTCGTCGTGGCCACGGGGATGCGGCCTGAGTACGACGCTTACGGCTGGCTCGTCTGGGGCCGCCAGGCCGCCCACTTGGCTCTCAATACCAATGCGGCGCCGTCCTGGAAGCCGCTGACCTTCCTGTTCACGTTCCCCTACGCGCTCGCGGGGCGGGGCGCACTGTCTTTGTGGATGGTGACCGCGGTCGCGGCGGCGTTTGCCGGCATACTGCTCGCCGGGCGGATTGCGTACACGCTCACTGGCCGCTACAGCGAGCGCCGGTATGCCCGGATAACGGCAGCGGCCTTCGCGGGGTTCGGAGTGCTGGCGCTTGGGGATTACTGGCACTACATCCTGATCTCCGCCTCCGACCCGATGGTCGTGGCGCTGTGCCTGGCGGCGATCGAATGCCATCTGTCCGGACGCTCGAAGCTGGCGTGGCTGGCGCTGGTGCTCGCCTCGCTCGGCCGCCCCGAGGTGTGGCCGGCGGCAACCCTGTATGCGCTGTGGAAGTGGCGTGCCGTGCCGTCAATGAGGCTGCCCATCGCCGTTGGAGTTGTGGCGATCCCTGCGCTGTGGTTCGGCGTCGCTGCACTCACCTCGCCGAGCTGGTCCATCGCCGGCGATATCGCGACGGAATCGACGGTCGCGCTACCGCACCGCGGACCGTCGGAGGTGCTACCGGGGTTCTGGCATCTGTACGACCTGCCGATGAAGGTGGCGGTGCTGCTCGCGCTCGTGCTCGCGGTCGCTCGTCGCGATCGAACGTCGCTGCTGCTCGTGGGCGCGGCGCTGTCATGGGTGCTGGTCGAGATCGGCTTTGCGCTACACGGGTGGACGGGCGCTGCCCGCTACATGTTCGAGCCGGCGGCCGTTCTGGTCGTCCTGGGGGCCGCCGCCATCGGGCAGGTGCTGGGGGCCGGACCTCGGCGCCTGTGGCCGCTGCGTTGGGCGGCGGCGGCCGGGATCGTCTCGGCGCTCGCTGTCGCGCTGATCTCGCCCACGCATACCCGTGTTCGGCTCGCTGGCAACGAGATCAGCTTCCTTGCGCACAACTGGAGCCGGCAAATCGATCGCCTGCGCACCGTGATCGCCGAGGAGGGCGGCGCCAAGCAGGTCCTGGCATGCGGACAGCCAGTGACCGAGGTCGCGTTCCAGAGCATCCTCGCGTGGGAGATCGGCGAGAACGTCGCCGAGGTTGGCTGGAACCCGAGCGCGTGGATAGCGAAGGGCAAGCCGATCGTCCTGTTCGAACCGCAGGGAGCGGGATGGAAGATTCAGCCGATCCACCTGTCCGCGGCCGGCCCCGCAGGCTGCGCCAACCTGAAGCGCGATACCGCATTCAACTAGCGGGTGCTGGGCGCCGCACTCCCTGGTCACCGGCCGTCCCGGAGCGCGACGATCCCGCCGATCACCCCGAGGTATGCAGCGTGCCACGGCGCCACCGCAATCCCGGCGTAGTTGTTGTTGTAGGACACGCCGGTACCCGACAGCCGCTTCCAGACCGTCCGCCCGGTCTTGAAGCTGATCGCGGTCCAGTACCAAGGATCGCTCGTGCCAGGGCCCTTGGTATAGGTGTAGATCAGTCCGTTGGCCAGCGAGAGCTTCGAGACCACGGTCGGGCTCCGGACGCTCCTGTTGATCCATACGCGGTGGCAGCCTCGTCCATTGCGGTTGATGTCGACCCGCGCGATTCCGGGTGCGGTGCGCTTGCCGCCGCTCACGCTCGTGGGGTCGACGTAGCCGTAGTTGTTCTCGACGATCATCGCCCGGCCAGCGACGATCAACGAGTTCTCGGTGGCGCTGGCTCCCCGGGTGAACACGGGCACCCGGCAGACCATCCGGGGCTGATGGCGCTGGAGCCGGACCGCGGTCCGGTAGACGACGACGTCCATCGGGTCGGCGTTGTCCGTGAGGTTGACGTAGCCGCCCGCCATCACCGTCGGCGTCGTGCCGGTGCCGTCATCGACCTGTCCCGGCTTGTGCACAAAGCTATTCGGGTAGCGAACCTGCCACGTGATCCGCGGACGGCCGCCGCGACCGGCCGCGAACCGGTACAGCTTGCGGTTGGTGGCGATGTAGACGCCCCCGTTCTGGCCGGTGGCGAACGAATTCTCGATCTCGCCCAGCGATCCATGGCCGAGCCGCATCGTCCGAATCCGACCGGTCTTGAGGTTGAGCGTGCCCACAACACCGTCGGTCTTGGTGACGAACCACAGCAAGCCGTTCGAGTCCGGCAGCGCCGAGGTGAGGTTCTCCTGCGAGCTGAGCACACCCGTCAGGCTGTAGTCGTGTACCAGCCGAAAACTGCGAGAGCCCGTCTCCGCGATCACCCAGATGTGGTGGGTCGTGGTGGAGGTAACGACCCGGTCCGAGCGGTCGAGATAGAAGTACCCGCCCCCGGTGAAGTCCTGGAAGATGTTGGCGCCGGGCGGGATGCCCTGGCGCGGCGGCAGGTTGAGCGTGGCCAGCGTGTCGAGTGTCCGAGCGTTGATCATGAACAGCTGCGGGCCGCCCGGGCCGACGCAGATCGTGATGATCCGCCCTCGGGAATCGAACGTGATCGAGCCGCAGTCCCGACCGAGCGACGTCGAGAGCGTCTGCGGTGAGCGCCCGAGCGCGCCGCCCCACCGGTAGGCGTCGGTCTGCCACGCGTCGTTGTGGATCTCCGAGCGCCCGTTGGGCGCCATGAACCGGTTGCGCGGGGTCGGCGGGATTCCCCGGACGGGCTGCGCGTGCGCCCGGCCGCCGGTGAACACCGGCGATGCCGGGCCGGACGGGATCGGGGTCGCCGCGGCCGCGGCCGTCCCGCCGGCCGCCAGCGCGGCCGCCGTCATGATCAGCACCCGCCCTATCCGTGTCCCGACCTCGACGAATGTGAACCCACGCACCGCGACCAAACCTAACCGAAACCTGGGATCACGGCTGCGCGTGCGGCGCGTAGGGGCCGAGGAATTGCCGTAGGTGGCTCTCGTACGCGGTCGGATTTGCGTTCCAACTCTCGATGTGTCCGGCGCCGCTGACCGGCACATAGGTCACAGGTCCGGGTGCCGCGCGGGCGAAGTCGTGGCTCTCACTGGCCGGAACCAACGCGTCGTCGGTGCCCTGAAAGAGGAGGATCGGCAGATGAAACGAGCGCGCCTTGGCGATTTCATCCAGCGCGCTCCAGCTGACGTTGGTCCTGGCCCCGACCATCCACTTGACCGGGGGCGCCATAAACGGCAAGTACAGGCGCGACGCCTGGTGGTCGATAACCCCCGCCCAGTTCAGCACCGGCGCGTCGAGCACCAATGCGGTGACCTTGCTCGACAGCGATGACACGTCCATGAACCGGGTGACGATCGAGCCGCCCCATCGAGTCGCCGTACAGAACGAGTCGCTGTGCTCCCTGTTGAACCGCCCAGCGGACCGCGGCTTGAAGGTCCTGCCATTCGGTCATCCCCAGGTGGACGTGTCCGTCCGGGCTGGCGGGCGCGCCCGCGTCGTTTCGATAGTCGATCAGCAAGGTCGGGAAGCCGAGGCTATGGAGCGAGGCAAGAGGCCTGAGACCGCCCGTGCGACTGCCGTCGATGCCATGGACGAAGATCACCCACGTTGATCCCTGCCCGGCGACCAGCCACGCGGGCATCGCACCGAGGGGGTCGGGGAAACTCAGCGGCCGGTAGTCAATGCCGAGCGCGGCTCGGGGGTTCGTGGTCCACACGTCGGGGTCGAGTCCAACCTTCTCGTGCGGCGCGAGCCTGCCGGCGAGGGACATGAGCCGTCGGGTGACGGTGGAGGACGTGGTCGAGATCAGCTTCCCTACGACCGCGTGGCCCGAGCGCCAGTCGAGGCCATAGACACCGTTGCGCTGGCTGTCGTGCGTGCGGGCCAGCACGATCCGGCCATGACCCACCGCGAGCGTCTCGATGTTGTCGTTGACCAGGTCGTGATGGGGGTCGATCAGCAGCCCGGACAGGAACCAGCTCGCCACCACGACCGCTATTACGAACAACGCAACCAGCGCCGCGGCCACCGCCAGTAGGCGTTTGCGGACAGGCCGGCGCCGCCGCACCCCGGTTTGAAACAGGACCGGGCGGGCCGGCGGGGTTGTCCGGCCGCGCGGCATGATGGCCCGGATCGAGGCCGCGTGTCCTAACCGGTGCCGAAGCGACACGTGCAGGAGACATTTTCGACGACGGCAGGCGGAACCCGCTTGCCGCTCGCGAGGAGGCTATCGCGGGACTCGCCTCCGGGAGTCCGCCGGAGCTGGGAGAGCTGCTAGAGACATACTCAAAAAGCGTTATCGAAGCATTGGGAGTGTGAGATGAAGATCGGAGTCATCGGCGCGGGCCGCATCGGCGGTAACTGCGCCGCCCAGGCGGTGAAGGGAGGGCACGACGTGATGCTGTCGTTCGCCCGGGATGAGTCAAAGCTGAAGGCCCTGTCGGACCAGCTGGGGGGCCGAGCCTCGGTCGGGAGTCCCCGCGAAGCAGCGCAGTTCGCCGACGTCGTGGTCCTGGCCGTGCCCTGGGGAGCGATACCGGAGGCACTGGAGGCGGCCGGCGAGCTGACCGGCAAGATCGTCATCGACACCACGAACCAGTTCGGCTCGGGACCGAAGCCCGAGCGAGGTCAGACGGCGGCCTCCTTCAATGCCTCCCGAATGCCGGGGGCCCGGTACACGAAGTCGTTCAACACCCTGACTTCGAGCTTCCAGGCCGAGGCCGCCGGGCGGGACGGCGACGAGAAGGTCGTGCAGTGGATCGCCGGTGATGACGCAGATGCCAAGCGAGTGGTCACCCAGTTGATCGAGGACATGGGCTACGTGCCTGTCGACTTCGGCGGGACCGAGACCTGCCAGGTCATGGAGGCCCCGCGCAGACCCGGAGCGGTGTACGGCGAGGAGTACCGCGTCGCCGACGCGCAGGTCGTGGTCGACGCCGTGGCTCGCGGCGAGGAGATCCCGCCAACGCCCAGCTACTGACCTAGCGGCGGCCGGCCGCCGCGGCAGCTACTTCGGCGACCGGACGATCGCCGATCCAGTAGCGCGGCCCGGGACCGAGCCTCGACGCGCGGTCGCCCGGGTTTGAAAGCTGACAGCGGTCCAGCGACAGACAGCCGCACCCGATGCATTC
Organism: uncultured Actinomycetes bacterium; assembly: GCA_963719305.1. Taxonomy (GTDB): domain Bacteria; phylum Actinomycetota; class Thermoleophilia; order Solirubrobacterales; family Solirubrobacteraceae; genus Palsa-465. The sequence continues at coordinate 75,768 of CAVRBL010000002.1, forward strand.
CGTCAGCCCTGCCTTGAGCCGCTCGAGCTCGGCGATCCTCTCGTCAATGCGCGAGCTCCATCGACTGGAGAGACGCGACCAGTCGCGGCGCGTGGGCGCGCGACCCCCAGGGAGCTTTGCCAGCTCGGCGCCGATCTCTTCCAGGGTCAGACCCACGCGCTGAGCGAACACGATGAAAGAGATCCGTCGCAGCACCGGGCGCCGGAACCGGCGATGCCCGGAGCCGGAGCGCTCGGAGGTGATCAGGCCGCGATCCTCATAGAAGCGAAGAGCGGACGCGGCGACGCCGCTCCGTCGAGACACCTCGCTGATCGTAAGCAGATCCGGCACAGACGAAGCCAAGCACAGTTGACCCTTGACTTCAAGCTAAGTTGAACTTGTAGGCTGGGTTGGGCAGCCACACTCATCGGATTGTGGCCGGAGAAGGCGAACCAACAGGAGGCCAGATGACGAGCAGCCCGACACCCAGCCAGCAGATCACAGAGGAAGTCACCTCCTGGTCCGGGGTCCAGGCCGGTCCCGGGAGGCGAGGCGAGTTCGCCTTCAGGGTCGGCCGAAGGGAAATCGGCCACCTGCACGGTGACCACGCCGCCCACTTCTCATTCCCGAAGGACGTATGGGCCGACCTCTGGGACCAGGGCCGGATCCGGGAGCATCCCGTGTTCCCGGGAAAGGTGGGGCCAGCCGCGCGCAGGATCACGGGCGAGGCCGACGTGCAAGAGGTCATCCGGCTCATGCGCCTGAACTACGAGCGGACGGTGGCCACGCATGGCATTCCAGACGCGGCGTGAGCACGCAATCGCCGGGGTGCGGCCGCACCAGCATGGGTGACTGGTCTGCGTCTGGACCAGAGCAGTACTGCTACCTGACGACGCGGGGCCGCGTCACCGGTCGACCGCGCCGGATCGAGATCTGGTTCGCGATCGAGGAGGAGACGCTCTACATGCTCTCCGGCGGAGGCACCCGCTCCGATTGGGTCAAGAACCTCATGATCACACCCGCCGTGACCGTCGAGTTGGGGGCCGGCCTGTTCGAGGGGCACGCACGCGTCGTCGCCGATCCGGCCGAGGAGGAGCTTGCCCGAGCGCTCGTCCACGACAAATACGCAAGCGGCTATGGAGGGGACCTCACCGGTTGGCGCCGGTCGGCGCTGCCTATCGCGGTCGACCTTCGGCAGCCCAGCGGCGAGTAGTCCTACTCAGTCGGATCCTCTCCGGGCGACTCGCCAACCTCGTCGCCCTGGCTCGGATCCTCATACGGCCTTCCGCCCTCCTCGCCGCCCTGGCTCGGGTCCTCTGCGGGCTGCTCTCGAGCTCTCGGCCCTGGCTCGGATCTTCGTCTGACGCTCGCCGCGTTCGCGGCCCTCGGTGGCATCTTCACCAGGTCGCTCGCCGACCTCGCGACCTTGGGTGGGGTCTTCGCTGTAGCTCACGACTCCTCCTCTCGGGACGAACAGCTCATTCGAGCACGGTCTATCACCGAACCACGGCAAGAGCAACACGTCCGGTCCCAGTGGGGACGCGCTCGCTCAGTGAGCGGCGCCGCCGACACGGCCGGTTCGCGGGAGGTCCGCAGCCGACGCTCGAGCACTACCTGGCATCCGCGCGCGGGGGTGATCGTGATGCTCCGGAGCTTCGGACGCTCGGGGGCGGGGTTTGGGCCCGAAGCTCGGCGCGCTCGAGGATGGCCCGCATGATCAGCCGAGGATTCTTCGAACTGCGCGAATGAGGCGCCGACGCACCGACGCACCCCTCCGCCGAACGGGATCCAGGTATAGGTCTTCGGCGGCTGCTCGAGGAAACGTTCGGGGCGGAACTCGTCCGGGTCCGGATAGAGGTCCTCCCGGAAGTGGACCGCGGCGATGCTCGGCAACACCAACACCCCCTGCGGGGATGCGATAGCCGCCGAGCTCGATGTCCCGAGTCACCCGGCGGGCAGTGTCCAAGATCACCGGCCGCACGCGGAGCGTCTCCTTGATGGTGGCCTCGGGATCTGTGTCGCCCTCCGACAGCGATTGCTCGAGCTGCTCGAGCACCGACGGATTGCGCAGCAGGCGCTCGAACGCCCAAGCCAGCGCCGTGGCGGTCGTTTCGTGGCCGGCACCGATGACCGTCACCAGCTCATCGCGCAGTTCCCGGTCGCTCATCGGCTCGGCCTTCCTCGTCGGTGGCCTGAAGCAGCAGGGAGAGCACGTCGTCGCGTTCGGCGAGATCCGCTTCCCGGCGACGCTGCTCGATCTCCTCGTACAGGAATTGATCCAGAGCTGCGCGAGCGCGTTTGAAGCGAACCCACGGACTCCAAGGCCCCAGGTCGCGGCGGTGCAGCGGAGGCAGCAGCAGGACGAGGCCGGCGCGCCGTGCGAACTGGTCCACCAGAGGCCACGCACGGTCAAAGCGCTCCCGCCCGCGGAGGCCGAACACGGCTCGGAGGATCACCTCCAGCGTGATCCGCTGGGTATGCGAGCGCAGCGAGAAAAGGAACAGAGACCGGCCAGGTCTCCATGTCGCTCTCGGTGACTCCTTGGATCGTCGTGCCCCAGCGGCTCACGTTCTCGCCGTGGAATGGCGGCAATAGGAGTTTGCGCTGCCGCATGTGCGGCCGCTCGTCGAGCGTGAGCACGGAGTTGGGACCGACCCCCGGCCCAGAACCAAGGCGCCCGCCTCGCCCGCGTGGTACACGGTCGGGTCGCCGGTGAAGACCTGCTTGACGAGCTCGGGGTAGGGATTCGTTCAGGTAGATCATCAGCCCGAAGCCGGGCGAGCCGGCCCTGGCCACGGGCAGACCGGCGCGCGAACCTTCACGTTGCCCAGCGGGTCAATCAGGAAGTGCAGCGCCCCGATCGGCGAGGTGAGGCGTGGACCCGGAGGCAGCTCCCGCGCGGCCATGCGCCGAATCTGAAGAAGCCTGCCCACGCCCCCGGGCAGCGGCGAAGCCGGTCACGGGCGACGGGCGAGCGAGCCGACCGGGCGGCCGAGACTCGAAAGACCCGGCCGCCCGCTCGTACTCAGCCGAGCGTGATCGCCTCCGTGCGGGTTACCCACCGGTGCCCGCTACGGCTACGGGAGGGTGGAGGTGGTGCATGGACGTACTGCCTGACTGCACGCCGGAGTCGCTGAGCACCAGCAGCCTGCCGCCACCCGACGCCGGAACACTGGCACCGGTGGCATACACGAACCGGCCCCGGCTGATCGTCGCATGCACCTGCGCGCCGGTTGTCGTGAACTTGACGGTGCCCGAGACAAGCCGGCCGCTGCACTTCCGCACCTTGCGGAGCTTGCCCTTCATCTTCTTGGTGACGGTCTTACAGGTGATCAGCTCGACCTTCCCGGCAGGACCCTGGGACCCCGTCGTACCAGCGGGCCCCTGCGGGCCCTGTTCCGCCGACGGGGCCCTGGGCCCCAGTCGCTCCGGAGGAACCCGTTGCCCCGGTCGGGCCGGTACCACCGGTCGCGCCAGTGGGACCCTTCGGTCCGGTCGGACCCGTGGCCCGGTCGGACCCTGTGGCCCGGTCGGCACCCTGTGGCCCTGGTGGCCCCTGCGGCAGCGGTCCGCCCGTACCCGATAGCGCGACCGCGCCCGGAGGCGTCGCTGCGTTCGTCAACAGCGTCAGCGTCGCCGAGCTCGGCCCCCGCGCCTGCGGCGCAAACCTGACCCCAACGTCGCAGGTGGACCCCGCCGCCACCGGCTGCTGGCAGCGGTTGTCGATTAGGTAGTCGCCCGGGTTCGAGCCTCCAAGGAGCACGCCTGACACCAGCAACGGAGCCGAGCCGTTGTTGGTCACCGTCAGCGTCTGCTCGGCGGATGCGACGCCCTGGGGCTCCGTACCGAAGTCGAATGAGGTAGTGCTTTCGTCGGCGGTCGGGGCCGCGTAGGTGATCGTGACCTCGGCAGCGTCGGAGGTCACCGCGGGACCGCTCTGGTCCGTGGCGCTCGCGGCGAAGAAGCTCGAGCCGCCCCCGCCGCCACCACCGCCGTTCGCGTTCTGCGGCCCACCACCGCCGCCACCGCCGTAGTAGCCGCCGCCGCCGCCCCCACCCCCGTAGGCGAGCGCGGCACTGCCGCCGGCGCCGCCCTGGCCAAACGACCCGTGGCTACCATCGCCGCCGCTTACACCCCCGCTGCCGCCGGCGCCGCCGGCAGTTGAGGTGCCGGGACCGCCACCGTTGGCGGCGGAGGTGTCGCCACCGGTAGAGCCGGCGTCGCCACCCTGACCACCGGACAATGCCGCGCCACCCGCACCGCCGCCGGCGCCCGCCACCACGAGCAGGTTGTCGAACGCCGGCGAGGGGGATCCCGTGGAAACCAGGGAGGCGCCGCCACCGCCAGCCCCCGAATAGGTGCCGGCGGGGTCTCGCGCTCCGCCAGCGCCGCCACCACCGACGCCGCCGGGTCCGGAAGCCGGTGCCGCTAATCACGCAGTCTCCCCCCACCCCTCCCACGCCCACAAAGAGCTCCTCCCCGGACGAAACGGGCACTGTGGCTGAAACCGACGCCCCTTGACCGCCCAACTGTCCGGTGGCGGAGCAGCCGCTGCCGAGCCGCGCGCTGATCGCCGTGAGCGACAGACTGCTCACCCCCGCGGCACCGTGAACGTGTAGCTCCCGGCGGAGTTAAACGTCGTGGTGGCCGTGGTCGTCGCCCCGGCCACCCCGGCGCCGAACCACGCCCAGCAGAGCAGCCCACCGACCACCGCCAGGCCGCAGCACCGCCCGCGAATACGTCGAGCCCGCACCAACTCTCCGATCATTTGACACCCTCTCCAAGCGAGGACGTGTCGTTCCGGTCCGCCCCGTGACCGGTCCTGAGTTAGGAAACTAACCCACGATCTGCAGTACGACTGTACGTCATCTGCACGGGCCGTATGGCAAAAACTGCCCAACTTGACGGATATTGCAGTCCGCAGGTGCCGGGAGCGTTCGAGTCGGCCCGTGCCGGGAGCGTTGGAGGAGCGTTATTCCGGTGCGCCCGCAGCGGTGGCGAGGTGGTTCGCCAGGCTGGCCGCCGCGGCGATCAGCTCGGGCGGGCCGAGGACCTCCATCGGCTCCTCCAATAGCGCCATCCAGGCCAGGAAGCTGCGTGACCAAGTACCGCGAGTGGTGACGATGCAGGCGTCTTCGCCGTCCGGCTCGACCGTGGCGTGGCGACTGGGGACGCGCTTGCGAATCCGTCCGGCGGCGGCCTCGATGCGGATCTGCCCGGGCGCTACGGGCTCGTCTGTAAAGGGCGACCGCAGCCGTTGCTCGAGGAACGCGGCGGGATCGCCGCCGGGAACCGTTCGCTGCCGCCCTCGCTCCGCCACCCGGACCCGACCGCGGATGCGGTCGATCCGGAAGGTCCGCCATTCGTCGCGGTCCAGGTCAAAGGCGACGAGATACCAGCGGTAGCCGCTATGGACGACAGCGCTCGGCTCAGCGCGGCGCTGCGAGGTCCGGTCATCCCTGGCCACATAGGTGAACCGCAGGCTGGTGGCGTCCCGGCAGGCGCCGGCGAGCGTGGCCAGTGTGTCGGCGTCGATCCGCGGGCCTTCGACGCCGAAGGCGAAGGTCGCATCGCCAAGCGCCTTGACCCTCCTGCGGAGCCGGCTCGGCAGAACCTGCTCGAGCTTGGCCAGCGCCCGCACGGAAGTCTCTTCGATTCCAGAGATAGAACCCGTGGCGGCGGTCCTTAGCCCCACTGCCACCGCCACTGCCTCGGCATCGTCCAGCAGTAGCGGCGGAAGCTCTCCGCCGGCGCCGAGCCGGTAGCCGCCGGCCACGCCGGGCGCGGCTTCGATCGGGTACCCGAGCGAGCGCAGCTTGTCGATATCGCGCCGGATGGTCCGGGCCCCAACCTGGAGCCGCTCGGCGAGCTCTTGGCCGGTCCACTCGCGCCGCAGCTGAAGTAGCGACAGAAGCGCGAGTAGGCGAGCGGAGGTCTGAACCACTGCGCGTGAAAGCTTGCCAGGAATTGCGGACAAGAACTGTCCGCATACCTGGCTCCCGCACTCAGGCCAGCGGATCCAGGTCGATGCGCACCGTCATCATGTTCCCGCCGCCGGTGGCGGCCAGCATGCGAAGCAGGATTCCGTCCGCCCGGTAGCCCGGGCGGCCATGACCGAGCTGTCGCTGCCGCGCTCGGGCGTCGTCATCCGGCTTCGGGCGAGCGGTGCCGGTCCGCCAGCGCATTCGGATACCGTCCCGGAGCCGTGCCGGGCGTGCCTTGACGCGCACCCGCGCGTTGGCCTTGATGTTGCGGACGTACTGAGCCTGGTCCCCCAGACCGGCGATCAGCCAGAAGGTATCGCCCTGCAGACCGTTGGCCACGGGCACCTGGCGAGGACGCCCGCTGCGGCGCCCAGTGGTTTCCAGCAGCGCGTACGTGGGCGGCGCCAGACCAGCTGCGAGGAGGATCCGTACCAGCCGGTTGATCACTCGGTTCTGGATCAGAAGCGCCAGGCGCATCGTTTCCGGTCAGGCTGCTGGCCGAAGCGCGCCGCTCCGTGCCTGCTTCAGCGCGCGGGTGCCGGCCTCGATCGCGCTGGCGAACGACACCTCGGAGAGGCAGCCCGGCGCGGCGACCTGGTCGCCGCACAGGTATACCCCGTCTCCGCGATAGACGGCGGGGCGGTCGCACCAGGTGGTGCCGGGGAAGTCGAGAGCGCCGCTCCGGCCGTCCATCACCTGCCGCCGGCGCCAGGTGGCGCGCTCGCGCCACTCCTCAAACGAGGCGTCGAGGAGCCGTTCCAGCCGCCGGCCGGCATCGTCGGCCGTCTCATGCGGGCGGATCGGCATCTGGGCTTGGACGAGCTGCTCCCCCTCCGGCGCCAGCGTGGGGTCCTGGGCCGTATAGCGCTCTACCCATCCCGCGCTGTCCAGGTCGGACACCACCCACGGGTCGCCGCGGCGGTCGCGCAGCCCAAGGTCGAGGCAGACGGTCTTGCCACTGGCCCATTGGAGCGTGTCGTCGTCGAGCAGCTGGCGGGCATCGCGCAGCTCGAGCGCGACGATCACCGGCGGCTCGGGCAGCCTCTGGACCCGCTCGCCGGTGATGACCTCAACGCCGAGCGCGCGCGCGTGGCGCTCAAGCGCGTCGACCAGCATCGTCCAACCCCCGACGACGAACCGGGCCGGCGGTTTGGCCGTCAGCAACAGCCGCTGGGTCCGCTCCCAGACGAACGCCGCCGAGAGCGCGCCCGGGTCGTGGTGGAACGTGTAGACGCCGGCCAGCGATGACAGGAAATCCGCGGTGCGGGCGTCGCTGTGGTCGGTGACCCAGGAGCGAAAGTCCTGATCGACAGGAGCCATCCGCCCGCGCAGGCGCAGGCCGGGCGGGATCAGACTCAGGGGCGGCGTGCGATGGACCGCCCCCTCGTAGTGAAATCGGACGCCGGTCAGCAGCGGGCGAGCCACCGGGGGCATCACGCCGCGCTTTGTCAGCCAGTCCCAGAGGACGCCGCCCTGGTAGATCGCGTGCGGCCCGAGGTTTGCTTTGTATGGCCCGCCGGTCGAGAGGGCCCGGCCCCCTACCCGCTCGTGTGCCTCCAACAGCCGCACGCCGGCGCCGCCCTCGGCGCACGTGATCGCCGCGGTCAACCCCGCGACTCCGCCTCCAATGACTGTGATATCGCTCATCGCCCGAGACCGTACGCCGCATCTGGCCCTGCGTACAGTTCCAGTTTGTGAGCCATGTCAAAGGGCCAGTTGACCTGCTGGTCGAGCTCGATCGCCGCGCCGACCGCCCGTTGTACGAGCAGCTTGAACGGACGCTGCGCGACGCTATCCGCGACGGTCGCCTGCCCGCAGGCGCCCGCCTGCCGTCGAGCCGAGGCCTGGCGGCTGAGCTCGGCATCTCCCGTGGAGTGGTCACCTCCGCCTACGATCAGCTGGCCGCGGAGGGATACCTCGAGACGCGGCAGGGAGCGTCGGTCCGCGTCGCACGTGCGGTGCGCGCACAACCGCCCCGCCGGCCGACGCCCTCGCTGCTCGAGCGGTTCGCCTATGACTTCAGTCCCGGTCTTCCCGACCTGGCGGGATTCCCGCGAGACCGCTGGCTGCGCTCTCTGCGTAGTGCCTGGCGCGAGAGCGCACTGGACGCGGTCGGATATGGCGACCCGCGCGGCGTTCCCGAGTTGCGCGAGGCGCTCGCGGACTACCTCCGCCGTGTCCGGGGCACGGTGGCCGACCCCGAGCACGTGCTGGTATGCACCGGGTTTCGTCAGGGGTTGTCGCTGACGTGCCGCTGGCTGCGGGCCAACGGCATTGAGCACGTCGCGCTTGAGGATCCCGGCTGGCACGCCCACCGGCTGATCGTCGAGGAGGCAGGCATGGCGGTGACGCCGATCCCCGTCGACGCCGAGGGGATCGACGTGGAAGAGCTGGCCCGCACCGGAGCGGAGGCAGTGGTGGTGACGCCCGCGCACCAGTTCCCGACGGGCGCCGTGCTGAGCGCCCGCCGACGGGCGGCGCTGATCGAGTGGGCCGAGCGGGGCGACCGGCTGGTGATCGAGGACGACTACGACGCGGAGCTATGCCATCACCGCGTGAGTGCGCTCCAGGGGCTGGCTCCGGACCGGGTCCTCTACATCGGGTCGGCCAGCAAGCGGTTGACACCGGGCATGCGCCTGGGCTGGATGCTCCCGCCGTCGTGGCTGTCGTGGGCGCTGATCTCGGCCAAGGCGATCGAGGACGCCGGCTCGGAGATCGCCGGTCAGCTGGCGCTCGCCCACTTCATCGCCGGCGGCGAGCTCGAGCGCCACCTACGGCGGATGCGCCTGCGCTACTCCCGACGGCGCGAGACGCTGCTGGCCGCGCTGGCGCGAAGCCTCCCCGACTGGCGGCCGACAACGGCCTCTGGGGGCCTGCACCTCCTCGTCGCCCTCCCCCGGCATGTCGACGAGCCTACGCTGCTGGCGACCGCCGCTCGCCACGGCGTCGGGATCGAGGGTCTGTCGCTACACAGTTACACGGGCGAGTGCGCGCCAGGCCTGGTGCTGGGCCACGCGTATATGGCCGAACCGGCGATCGACCGTGGTGTGGCGCTGCTGAGGGAGGCAGCGCTGCCGGCGACCGCGTTGTAATGCAACGCCCCGTGCGTCGTTCCGCCGCCGAAGTGTTTAGGATGCCGCCGTCCGACTCCGACGGTCAGAGTCGGATGTCGTGGGCGAGCGAACGGCGCTCGCTTTGGAAGGGACCGGCCGTCCATCGTCGATTGCCCCGTGCCCGGTGTGCCGACAGCCCCGCGGCGCGCGCTCGGGGCGCGCGCCCGATGCCTAGCCGCGACGGTAGTCGTGGTCACAAGCGGCGTGCTTGCATGCGAAACCGTGATGACCGCGCCCGCTGCCGCCGCGGGCCATCGCGGTTGCCGCCACGCCGACGCCCGGGCCACCCGGCTTCCCAAGCCCGAGCTGCGCGCGGCTGTGGTTTGCCTGATCAACGATGCGCGCGCCGCGCACGGTCTCCCAGCGCTGCGCGACTCGAGCCAGTTGGACGGCACCGCGCAGCGATGGACGGACACGATGGTCGCCACCGACGATTTCAGCCACGGCAGCGATCCATCCGCGCGTATCACCGCCGCAGGCCTCAGCTGGTCGGCGACCGGCGAGAACATCGCCACCGGTTACCCGACTCCGCGCCGGGTTGTGGCGGCGTGGATGGCCAGCGTGGAGCACTGTCGGAACATCCTCAATCCGAGCTACAGCAGGGTCGGCACGGGAGTCAACCCCCACCTCGTCAGGGGATATGCGAGCGGTCCTGCGACCTGGACCGAGGACTTTGCGCTACCGGCCCGCCACCGGCCCCCTTCCCACAACTGGGGCCCAGCCGACAGCTGCCAGTAGCACTGCGTGCCCGCGCATCACGCGGTGGTGGGTGACGTCCAGGTGCGGATGGCGTCGACGATCTCGTCCGCTGCATCCTCCTGGATGTAGTGACCGGCCCCGTCGAGGATGATCGTTCGGTGCTGGGGAAATTTCGACTCCCACTTCCGCCGCTCCCGGTCCCGGAACGCCATGTCCTTGGTGGGCCAGACCAGGAGCGCGCGACGATCGCGCAGCGGCGCCAGACCGCGCTCGACGTCGGCCAGAAACGGCCGGCTGGCGAGGATCTCCCGGGGGAAGACGTGAATGGGACGCCGGGACTCGGGGGTTGGAAACGGCCCCCGGTACGCGGCCATGACCTCCTGCGGGAGCTGCTTTCGCCTGACGTTCCGAGGGATGATCTGCTCGACGAAGACGTTCCGGCGCAGGATCAGATAGCCGCCGATCGGGCCGCCCATCAGGCGCGAGAAGAACTGGGTGCCGGGGTCGGACTTCGGCCATGCCCACGTGTTTCCAATCACGAACGCCGCAAACCGATCGGGGTGCCGCCCGGCCACGGCGAAGCCGATGGGCCCTCCCCAGTCCTGCACCATCATCGTGACGTCGCGGAGGTCGAGCTCGAGCACGAACTGCTCGACCACCCGGGCGTGCTCCGCCGGCGTGAACCCGTACCCGGGAGCGGGCTGCGAGAGGCCGAACCCGGGGTAATCGATTGCGATGCAGCGGAAGGAGTCGCGCAGTGCTTTGATGATCTCGCGGTACAGGAACGACCAGGTCGGGTTGCCGTGCAGCAGCAGCAGCGCCGGTCCCCGGCCCTCGTCTACGTAATGGAGCTGCGCGCCGCCCACTTCGAGATAGCGGCTCTCGAACGGGTAGAGCTCTGGCGAGAGCCAGTCGGGCGCCGTGGCTCTATCCATCCGGCCCCCGACGCACCAAGGGCGTGGGCTCTGCCGCCACCGGACCGGGCTTGGCCAGCTCGAGGTTGCGTCGCTCCATCGGAATGATCCACAGCTCCTGGACCAGGATGCGGATCGTAGCCAGGATGGGCACCGCGACGACCAGCCCGATGAACCCGAACAGACGCTCTACGGCCACCACCCCCACGGCCACCACGGCGGGGTGAAGCTCGACGGCCCGAGCCATGACCAGGGGCTGGATCATGTTGCTCTCGACCTGGTGGGCCCCGATGTAGATAGCCGCGACGATGATGGCCTTCGTCGGAGAGACCGTGAGCGCATAAAGGATCGGCAGGATCGAGCTGGCCAGGGCCCCGAAGTAGGGAATGATCATCGCGATCGCCGTGAAGATCGCGAAGAACACGGCGAACTGGAGCCCCACCAGACGCAGGCCCAAGTACGTGAGGGACCCCAGGATCACCATCCCCACGATCAGGCCCCGCAACCAACCCAGGTAGGCGTCGCGCAGGCGGGACAGGATGTTCGCGGCCTGCCAACGGCGCGCCGGAGACACGACCCGTACCACCGCGCCCACGAGCGGGTCGGGGTTGATCGCGGTATACACGGCCGTCAGCAGCACGACCACGATCGCCGCGATCGCCGCGGCTACGCTCTTGCCGATCGAAGCCACAGGCCCCAGGAGCTTCGTGGGATGGTGGGTATAGCTGTTGACGAAGTGTTGGATCTGCTGCCCTACCTTGGTAGGTGAATTGCCTGTCAGCGCACTGATCTTGCGACGTAGAGCATCGACCGTTCGGTCGGCAGTGAGTTCACGAAGCTGTTGATCTCGTGCGTGAACACCGGGATGATCGCCCAGACCAACAGCGCCACCAGGCCGATGCCGATGGCCAGCCCGAGTAGGACCCCGAACGGGCGGGGGACGCGGAACCGCTCGAGCATCGTCGCGAACGCCGCCAGCGGCAGCGCGATGATGATCACGATCAGCACCGCCAGAATGAGCGTGATCAACTGCTGGAAGACGAGCCCCGCGACGACCAGGCCGAACGCGAGCAGCACGGCCTTGTACACGGCCCCAGAATTCAGTTTTGGCTCGGCCATCCCTACGCGTATCTTCCCGCTTGGACTTCCTTTGAGTCTTCATGACGGTCTCAGCCCATGAGTGCGAAGGTCGCCTACCGGGCAGTACTCCTGGCGGCGGCGCTGACTCTGCTGGCATTGGTCGTTCAGCAGCTGATCACGTTGCTGCTGGCCTTTGCCCTGACTGTGATCATCGCGCTGCCGCTCTCACGGACGGCCGACTTCGCCCAGCGCCACCACGTCCCGCGCGTGTTCGGAGCGCTCGCCGGGCTGCTGATCGTCATTGGCGTGATCTGCCTACTGGGCTATTTCATCGTTCCCGCGTTCGTCAACCAGGTCAAGGACTTCGCGAACACCCTGCCGCACACGATCGATCGAACCGAGCGCTACATCCACGGCCTCACGGGGGTCAAGAAGCAGACGCTGTCGAACGAGGTCACGCACTTCGTCCAGGGCTATACACATAACCCCCAGAAGCTGATCGCGCCGCTAGAGAGCGTCGGGGTAAGCGTGGCCGGAATCCTGGCCGGACTGGTGGTGGTCATCATCACCGCGCTCTACATCGCGATCAGCCCCGGGCCGCTGACGGACGGAATACTTCAGCTGCTGCCCTCTGAGCGCCGCCAGATGGCCCGTCAGGTGATGGGGCGCATCGCCACCTCTTGGCTCGGCTGGCTTCAGGCGATAGCGATCGACATGCTGGTGCTCGGAGGGTTGCTGTACCTGGGGATGCGACTCGTGGGGCTGCCGTTCGCGCTGGGGTTTGCGGTGTTCTCCGCCGTGCTGACCGTCATCCCCAACTACGGGTCGATCATCAGCGCCGTGCCTCCGATCCTGCTCGGGACTCTCGATTTCTCCGGGGAAGGCGGTGCTGGTGCTGGTGGTGTACGTGATCGTCAACCAGATCGAGGGAAACCTGATCCTGCCGCTCGTGATGTCGAGGACGGTCAAACTGCACCCGGCGGTGGTCGCCATCGGGGTGCTGGTGATGGCCCAGCTGTTCGGCCTGATCGGGGTCATCATCTCGATCCCGCTGATGTCCTTGTTCATCATCCTCGTCGAGGAGCTGTGGATAGCGCCCCAGGAGGCGGCCTATCTGCCGACCATCGTCGGCGAGGCCGAGCCCAGCGCGCCCTGAGCGCGCGTCTCCAGCGCGTCGTCCATCAGCGACTCGACGGCTGGACGGGCCGCCTCGTACCACGCGGGCACGAGTCCCAGTCGCAGGCGCCGGTCCAGGACGTCGTCGACGCTGAGTGCCCCCTCTCGTTCGATCGCGGCCACGGCCTCGATCCCAAGCGCTGGCAGGCCGGGCACGATCGGCCGAAACCACTCGGGCCGGTCTCGCGCCAGCGCCATGAGCTCCACCGCCTCCGCTCCGAACCGCCGCCATAGCCTTGGGGGCACTCCCCGCGGCGGCCGCCGCCCACGGGAGGCCGCGCCAACGAGCGGCAGGGCAGCGGTCCGGCAGTTGCCGACCGCAACGTCCGGGCGAGCCGCGACCCGATCGACCGCGTCCTGTGCCATCTGCCGGTAGGTGGTGAGCTTGCCACCCACCACGGTCACGGCGCCAGAGGCCGGGTCCTCGATCACGGCGTGGCGTCGCGTGAGATCGGCAGTGGCGGTGGACCCGCCGCGGTCAGAGTCGAGCAGCGGTCGCAGCCCCGCATAGCGACCGACCACGTCCTCGCCTTGAAGCGGTCGGTCCAGGGCCTGCGAGACCGTCTGCAAAAGGAACTGTTCCTCTTCGTCGGTCACTCCCGGTGCATCCGCGGGTTCCCCTTCGTATGACGCGTCGGTCAGCCCGATCAGCACCAGACCGTCTGAGCGCGGACAGGCGAACACGAACCGGCCGAAGTGCCCGGGAACGGGGACGGTCAACATCGCCCTGGGGTTTCCAAGCCTCTCGGCCGCGACCAGCACGTGTGCTCCCTTGCTCGGCCGCAGCTCGATGCCGTCGACCAGGCGGTCGCCCCAAACGCCGGTGGCGTTGATCACGTGCCGGGCCTGAACGAAAAACGGCTCGCCGCTGATCAGGTCCCGAGCCTTCGCTCCCTCCCCGGTCAACGCGGTCACCTCGCAGTGGGTGCAGATCCGAGCGCCGTGAGCGGCGGCGGTCCGGGCCAGCGCGATGACCAGCCGTGCGTCGTCCTCGAGCTGCCCGTCCCATGCCAGGATCGCGCCGCGCAGGCCGCCGACCTTCACCGCCGGCATCCACAAGCTGATCTCCTCAGCTCCCACGTGCCTCGCGCCCGGCAGCCGCCGACGGCTGGTGCCCGACAGAGCACGCATCGCGTCCCCGATCCGGATGCCGGCCCTCATCGCGAGCGCGTCCGGCGGAGGGAAGCGGCCGTACACCGGCGAGAGCTGCGGCAGGGCCCGCACCATGTGCGGGGCGGTGACGTTCGCCAGCGTCGCTCGCTCCCGCGCGGACTCCCACGCGACGTCGAACTGGAGCTTCGCCAGATAGCGGAGCCCACCGTGCGCGAGCTTGGAGCTGAAGCGGCTGGTTCCGTTGGCCAGATCGCGCCGTTCGAGCATCGCGACCGACATTCCACGGGTGGCGGCATCGAGCGCCACGCCGGCGCCGGTGACGCCGCCGCCGACCACCAGCAGGTCAACCTGCGTGGTGTCTGCGAGCGCGTCGACATCCGCTTTGCGGCGCGAGGCGCTCAGGAACGTCCGCGCCCCGCGTGGCCCATCCCGACCCTGGGTGCTCATCCCAGCAGCACCCCTGGATTGAGGATCCCGTCCGGGTCGAGCGTCGCCTTGGCCGCCCTCAGGGCCTCGATCGCGAGCGGCCCAACCTCCCGCCAGTAGTGCTCGCGGTGATCGATGCCGACCCCGTGGTGGTGGGTGATCGAGCCGCCCGCGTCGAGGATGGCATCGCTCGCCGCTGCCTTGGCGGCGTTCCATTGGGCCACGGGATCGGCCAGCTGGGCTGCGCCGACTGTGAAGTACAGGGAAGCACCCGAGGCGTAGACATGCGAGATGTGGCAGAGCACCACGGGCGGCGTTCCCAGCCTGGTGAGCGTTTCGCGCAAAGCCCCCCCGACAGCGCGATAGAGGCGCTCGATCCCGGACCAGAAGGCGGCCGTCTCGAGCGTCTCCACGAGGGCCCCGGCGTCGAGCAGCGCGTCGCGGAGGTACGGGCCCTTGTAGCGACCGTCAAACCAGTCGGCGCCGGCCGCCGAGTCGGATTCAGCGGACAGGGAGCGCAACAGGGCGCTGACACCATCGCGACGCCACTCGACCTCCTCCGCCGTTCCCTCGTAGCCGGTGATCGCCAGGGCGCCGGCGGCTGCTCCACCGTCCCCGAGCTGCTCCGGACGCGCCAGGTTGACAGCTGTTTCGGCCTCGTCCGAGAGCCGCAGCACCGTCGGCAGCGGCCCATCCTGGGCCAGCCGGCGGACAGCCTTGCTGCCGGCCGCAAACGAGTCAAACCTCCACCCCTCATACACGCGCGTGTCGGGCAAGGGGCGCACCTCGACCCGTATCGCCGTTATCACCCCGAGAGTTCCTTCCGATCCTAGGAAGAGCTGGCGCAGGTCTGGGCCGGCCGCCGATTTGGGCGCGCACCCGGCGTAGATCGTCCCTCGGGGGGTGGCGACGCGCAGGGCGACCACGCGCTCGTCGAACCGTCCGTAGCCGGCGGATGCCTGTCCGCTGGAGCGGGCGGCGGCGAAACCACCAACCGAGGCGTACTGAAACGACTGCGGGTGGTGACCGATGGCGTAGCCCCCGTCGGCCAGGAGCGCCTCGGCATCGGGACCGCGCAGTCCGGGCTCCAGGGTGGCGGTTCGGGACTCCTCGTCCAGCTCCAGGAGCCTGTTCATGCGGCCCAGGTCGAGGGCGACGACCGCCCTGAATCCGTCGCGTCGGGGTTGTAGCCCGCCGACGACCGAGGTCCCGCCGCCGAACGGTACGACGGCGATGTGGGCCTCGCCGCAGCTGCGCAGCAGCTCCAGCACCTGCTCGTGCGAGCCGGGATAAACGACCGCATCGGGGGCGTCGTCCGCCTCCCCGGAGCGGATCCGGAGCAGATCTGGGGTCGACTTCCCCCGGGTGTGAAGCAGCCGGATCCCGTCGTCCAGGCGCACCTGCTCCTCGCCGACGATGGCCGACAGGGTCTCCCGTTCGTGGTCGCCCAGCCGAACTGGAGGCAGGCGCACGTCCTCGGCTGGTACGGGCGGCGTAGCTTGTCGCACTCCAAGCGCACCGCGCAACAGCTCCAGCGCGACAGGGGCAAGGACCGGAGCCTCCCCTGGATCGCCCCACCCAGACCACCGCATCTCCCGGCCGGTCACCGGCTCGGCCCGGTCGGCGCCAGCGCGCCGTGGAGCGCCGACTCGAGCTCAGCCAGCAGCTCTCCGCGCGTTGCACCAGGAATTGTCGATGCCGAGAACACGAACGACTGCTCGATGAGCAGGACGATCGCGGCCAGCGCGCGGACCTTGCCCCGCCGGACGGAACCGTCCGCCTGACCCTCGACGATCGAGCGCTCGACCAGCTCAAGGCCGACCCGCTGCGTTCCTCCCAGGCGCTCGAGCACGTACGGTGCCAACAGCTCGGGCTCGGCCGCCCGCACCTTGCGGAACAGGGGGTTTGCCGGCAGCTGGCGGGCGATCAGCACCAGCGCCGCCACCACCCTGGCGCGCGCGTGCTCGCCCTGCGCCTCCTGGGCGACCTGCTCTAGCAGGGTTCCGAACTCGACAGTCATCAGCGCGCGCATCAGGTCGTGCAGGTCGCCGAAGCGGTTGTAGACGGTCATCCGGCTCACGCCGGCCCGCCGCGCGACATCCGACAGCGTCGTGCGCCTAACGCCGAAGTCGAGCACTGCGGTGCGTGTCGAGGAGAGAATCGCCTCGGCCGTCTCGTCGTCGCTGATCCCGCTGCCGATTGCTACCGCCATCAGTCCCGGTATCAGACGATATGACATTTACTGTCTAAGTGTCAACCGGAGACGACGGAAGGGATGCTGGGAGCGTGGCGGGGCGGGTGCGTGAGCCCGATTGGCGACCCCGAGGGATTAGTGTTCGGGTCGGTAACCCCCGAAGCGAAAGGAGCGAGAATGGGACAGCCGGTCGTGCACTTCGAGGTGATCGGGAAGGACGCCGACAAGCTCCAGTCGTATTACGCGGAGATGTTCGGCTGGGAGATGAACGCCGACAACCCGATCAGGTACGGCATGATCTCGCGCGAGGGAAACGTCAACGCCGAAGGCGCCGGCATCGCGGGAGGTATAGGCGGCGGGATGCCTAACTACGACGGACACGTCACCTTCTACGTCGAGGTCCCGGACATCGAGGAGGCGCTTCAGAAGGCAGAGCGACTCGGTGGCAAGCGGGTCATGGGGCCGGCGACTCCCGAAGGCGCGCAGGTCGAGCTGGGCCAGTTCACCGATCCCGAGGGACATCTGATCGGCGTCGTGAAAAGCCTGTAGCGACGCGCCGGGGCACGCCGCCCCGGTAGCCTGCCCCCGGCTGATGGTGCATCGAAAGTTGACGATGCTGGCGGCAGCGGTGGGGTGTCCGGTCGCTGTCGCCATATGGGCGGCACCCGCTTCGATGGCAGCCAGCCGCCTGGGGGTGGCGCCGCACCTGCCGACCGGAGCCAGCGTGCAGGGCCTCCTGCCCGGAGCGACCCGGATGAACGTGGCGGTCGCGCTGCGCCCGCGCGATCCGGCTGGGCTTCAGTCGTTTGCGAGCGAGGTCTCGACTCCCGGCTCGAGCGTCTACGGCCAATACCTCACGCCTGCTCAGTTCGCCGCACGCTTCGGACCCACGCCTGCTCAGATCAGCGAGGTCGAATCGTCTCTGCGCGCCCACGGGCTCTCACCCGGTCCGGTCAGCCCCAACGGCCTCTCCATTCCCGTGAGCACCACAGCGGGGCAGCTCGAGCAGGCTTTCTCGCTGTCGCTGGCCCGGGTCGCGCTGCCGGGTTCTCGCACCGCGATCGCCAACACCGTCGCTCCGCTTCTGGACGCGAATGTCGCGGGCGTCATCCAGAGCGTGGTCGGGCTGGACACGCTGGCCCACCCGCGGCCGCTGCTCCAGCGCTCGGCAGTGGGGGCCGCGCGCCCACGAGCGACCGCCCACGTGCTCACCGGCGGCCCCCAGCCCTGCCTTGACGCGCTTACCGCGCAGGCCGGTCAGGGCGGTTTCACAACCGACCAGATCGCCTCCGCGTATGGGTTCTCGGGCCTGTACCTCACCGGCGATCAGGGGGCCGGACAGACGATCGTCCTGTACGAGCTCGAGCCCTACGACCCGTCCGACATCGCCGCCTTCCAGGCCTGCTACGGAACCCATGCGCCGGTCTCCAACATCGCGGTAGATGGCGGGGCCGGCGGGGGACCCGGTGCGGGTGAGGCGGCGCTCGACATCGAGCAGGCGATCGGCTTTGCGCCAGCGGCAAACATCGTCGTCTACGAAGGGCCCAATTCGACCGCCACCGGTCCCGGGTCCGGGTACTACGACACGTGGAGCGCGATCATCAGCCAGGATCGCGGCCAGGTCGTGTCCGCCTCCTGGGGCCAGTGCGAGGCGCTGGAGCCAGTGGGTGACACGCAAGCGCTAGGCGACCTGTTTGCGGAAGCTGCGGCCCAGGGGCAGACGGTCGTGTCCGCCTCCGGTGATGAGGGATCGGAGGGCTGCAACAACCCGCCCGGCCAGGGGCCGGCCGACTTCTCGCTGGCGGTCGGCGACCCCGCCAGCCAGCCTTTCGTCACGGGGGTCGGCGGAACCAGCCTGGAATCGCCGGGTCCGCGCCCGGTCGAGCAGGTATGGAACAACGGCGGCAACTTCCTTGCGTCGCTGTCCGGAGCGGGCTCCAGCGGCGGCGGTCTGTCCTCGCGCTGGCGGATGCCCTCCTACCAGTCGGGAGCCCCGGGATCGCTACACGTCGTTCAGGCCTATTCGTCAAGTGCCTTCTGCGGCGGCGGCGCCGGCTACTGTCGCCAGGTCCCAGACGTAGCCGCGAATTCTGATCCCGTGACTCCTTACTTGATCTATTGGAACGGCTCTGGAGGCGCGTCTGGGTTCCCGAGGGGGTGGCAGGGCATCGGCGGCACCAGCGGGGCGACCCCCCTGTGGGGAGCGGTATTCGCGCTGGCGAACGCCTCCAGCGCGTGTCAGGGGCTGCGCATCGGGTTCGCCAATCCCCTGCTTTACAACGCCGCAACGACCTCGTACAGCAGCGGCTTCAACGACATCTCCGTGGGCAACAACGACTTCACTGGCACGAACGCCGGGAGGTACCCGGCCGGCTTCGGCTACGACATGTCAACGGGGCTGGGCAGCCCCAATGCCGCAGCGCTGACGGGGGCCATGTGCGTGCACGCCGTCCAGACCCACGTGGCGCGCCCGCCAACGGTCTCAGGTGTGTCTTTGTCGGGGGTGCGGCGCGCACGGCCGAAGCTTCAGCTCACCGTGACGGCGGGTCAGAACGCGCCGGCGGTCAAGCGTCTCGCCATCCGGCTGCCGCGCCCCCTGCGCTTCGGGCGAAAGCCGCGAGCCATCACGGTTATCGGGCCCAATCGCCACCGCGCCCTGTTTAGCTGGAGCCTGCGGCGCGGCGTGCTCACGATCACGCTCAAGAGCAGCAAGAGCCAGATCAAGGTGACGATCAACTACGCCGCCATCACCGCGAGCGCCAGCGAAGTGACCGCCGCGCGACGTCGCCGAGCGCGCAAGCTGCGCTTCAGCTTCACGGTCAGCGATGCGCGGTGGCATCCGACAGGGCTGACGGCGTCGCTCAAGCCCAGAAACTGAGAGGTAGTCCGTGCCAGTCATAACCGGATCATCCTCGGCCGAAGTAAACGCGCCGATCGAGCGCTGCTGGGAAGTGGTGGAGGACGTCGCCAGTGCGCCGGACTGGCAGGGTGGGCTGCTGGAGCTCGAGGTGATCGAGCGGGACGAGCAGGGAAGGCCGCTGGTCTGTGAGGCGCTCAGCGACGTGAAGCTGCGCAAGATCAGAACCCGGCAGCGCTTTAGCTACGAGCCTCCGGACCGACTGTCCTGGAAGATGATCGACGGCGAGCTCGCCTCGATGGAGGGCTCTTGGCAGCTCGCAGATCTCGGTGACGGCCGCACCCGGGTGACGTATGGGCTGGCGGTCGATCCCGGGCGGATGGGGCTGCTGGCGCGCGGGCCGCTCGAGCGCGCGGCACGGGCCATCGTCGTCGATCCGCGCGCGAAGGAGCTGGCGCGGCGGGTGGAGGGCGGTTAGGCGGCGGTCGGTCGGGAGCCCGATCACGCGGCCGATCACGCGCCCCCTTGGGGGAGCCCGATCACGCGCCCGTGGGGACCTCGTGGGAGTTCTTTGGAAATAGTCCACAGTTCTCCCACCGACTCTGAGCGTTAGCTCGGCTCAGGCCGCGGTCGGCAACTCCTCATCGGAGTAGCGGCGGGCGACATCCTGGAGGATGCCGATCATCGCCTGGGCGGCCGGCGCTCCTCCGCGTGCTCCCAGGGTGGCCGCGATGACCTGACGCGTCGGGCTGCGTGGCGCCAGGGCCCGGACCACGATTCCCTGATGCACCCGGGTCAGGGCCAGCCGCGGGATCAGCGCCACGCCCACGCCGGCCGCCACCAGCCCCTGCACGGTCTCGTAATCGTCTGACTCGAACGTCACGTTCGGTTCGAAACCCGCCGCGAGGCAGGACCGGACGACGTGCCGGGCGCAGGGGCTACTGGCGGAGGTCTGCACCCAGTTCTCGTCGCGGAGGTCGACGAGCCTCAGCGCTCGCTTGCGCGCCAGCGGATGCTCGGCCGGCAGCGCGACGTGCATCGGATCGTCGAGCAACTTCGCCGAGCGCAGCCCGGCTCCCGGCCTCTCGCGGACGCCGGAGAACTCAAACAACAGCGCCAGGTCAAATTCCCCCGCTTTGAGCCGGGGAGCGATTTCCTCCGGCTCGCCCTCGGCTAGCGTCAGGGAGATCCCAGAGTAATTGGCCCGGAAGGCAGCCACCGCGAGCGGCATCAGGGTCGCCCCCGCGGACGGGAACGAGGCCACGCGCAGGCGGCCGCTGCGGACGCCCAGTACCGCCGCCAGGTCTGCCTCGGCCGCCTCGACGCGGCCGAAGATCTCCTCGGCGTGCGCCACCAGAGTGGCGCCGGCCGGGGTGGGCCGCACTCCCCGCCGGTCACGCACCAGAAGCGTCGCCCCCGTCTCCGACTCCAGGCGCGCGATCGACTGCGAGACGGCGGATTGGGTGTACGAGAGCGACTCGGCGGCCGCCGAGAACGACCCCTTGGAGACGACCTCGCTCAGAACCTTCAGTCGACCCAGGTGGAGCATAAGCACAGCTTATCTGAAAGATGACCAAGTTCATTAGAACTGATGGCAGGTGGATGCAATCCTCGCGCCGAACAGAACGCGAAACCGCACCTGCACGAATCACTGGAGAGCACCATGGCCACCAAAGCGATTGTCTCCTACGACGACACCCCGAACGACCACGATGCGCTCATGCTGGGGCGCGTGCTGGCCGAGGCCGGGGTCGAGCTGACGCTCGCCTATGTGCGCCACACCACTCAGACCGAGCGCCGGCGGGAGGAGCTCGAGGAGCACGAGGCCCATGCCCTGCTCGAGCGTGGCGCCCGCTGGCTGGACGGAATCGACGCCGAGCGCCGCGTCGTGGTCAGCGGCTCAACCGCCGAGGGGCTCAGGTGGCTGGCCGAGGAGGAGGAAGCCGATATCGTCGTGTTCGGGTCGGACTACCGCACGCCTCCCGGACACGTTGCCCCGCAGCATTCTGCGGAGAAGCTCCTCGAAGGCGGTGTGACGGCGGTCGCGATCGCCCCCGCCAGCTACCGCGACCTCGGCGCGGACGACCACCGGGTTCGGACGATCGGCGTCCTTGCCGCTCCCGGCGATGACGCGGCCATCGCCACGGCCCGGGAGCTCGCGGAGTCGTTCGCCGCAACGCTCACCCGCGATGAGCCGAGGATCGATCTGCTGATCGTGGGGTCCCGGCCCGAGGCTCCGGAGGGGCGAGTGATGATCTCGGCTCAGTCCGAGCGAGCGATCGAGGGCGCAACGGCGCCAGTGCTTGTCCTCGCCCGAGGCGTGCCGCTGAGCTTCCCCGCGCTGGCGGCCGCAGCCTAGGACGCACGAGAGTTATGCGGGGCGCCGCTCGGCGCCCCGCGGGTCGCGGGTACCGTTCCAGGGGTGCCTCGCTTTTGGTTCTGGCTGCAGGTTCTGGTCGTGGTGTTCGTCGTCGCGGGCATGGTGATCGCGATCACCCGGCTGGCGTAGGATCGCGCCGTGTTTGCGTCGATCCTGGTGGGAACCGACGGATCGGATACCGCCACCACCGCCGTCAGGTACGCGATCGACCTGGCCCGGGAGCTGGGTGCGCGCCTCCAGGTCGTGAGCGCGTACGAGCCCGTCCCTGCCGAGCGCTTGGTGCGGGAGGGGCTGGAGGCGCCCAAGGATCTGGAGTGGACCATCAATCCGCGCGAGGATGTGCTCGCGTTGCTCGAAGAGGCCAGCGACGAGGCGCAGAGCGTTGGCGTGTCCGAGGTGCAGACATTCGCCCGTCAGGGCGACGCCGCCGACGCGATCCTCGACGTGGCCGAGGAGCAACGGACCGACCTGATCGTGGTCGGTAACAAGGGCATGACCGGCGCCAAGCGATTCCTGCTCGGCTCGGTCCCGAACAAGGTCTCACACCACGCGCCCTGCTCGGTGCTGATCGTGCGGACCACCTAGGCCCACGTGCGCCGGGCGGCGCGGGAAGGGGCTCGTCGCGCGAGAGTGCGGCAGCGGGGAGGGGCTCGTCGCGGCGAGAGTGGATCAGCCCCACCGGGCCGTCGCCGCGCCGAAGTCGCTCAGCCCTACCGGGCCGTGGCCGCGCCGAAGTCGCTCAGCCCTACCGGGCCGTGGCCGCGCCAGCGTCGATCAGCCCGTAGCCGGAGCTCGAGTTGGGACGGGGAGAGCTATCGAGTGGACGTGCCGTCTGCTCGAGGCGGGCAATGACCTGCTGAGGGGCCGGATGGCGACCCACCACCCCGCTGGCGATCACCAGTGCGGCCGTCGCCGCGACCTCCGCGGCGGCCATCGAGGTGCCGTAGACGCCCGCCTGGTATCCGAACCGCCGGGGGTTGGAGTGGGTCGCAAACGTCAGTTGGCTTATGGACGGCAGGTTGCGGTCCGGATGGCAGCTGGGACCACCGGTCGCGTCATCGTCCCCACCCGGTGCCACCAGGGTGAGGCCGGGTCCCGTATCCGAGTACCAAGCCAAGCAGCGGTCCGCGGTCGTCGCGCCGACGGCGACGACCCCCGACGCTCGGGCCGGGTACGCGATCTGGGTGGTGTCATCGTTGCCGGCCGCGCTCACGACCAGGACTCCATGACTTTGAGCGAAGCGGATCGCGCTGATGAGATCCGGAATCGCGGTCGGCCCGACGCCGACCCCGAACTCCAGGCTCAGATTGATGATCTGGGCACCGTGGGTCGCGGCGTAGCGGACGCCACGTGCGATCGTGGCCGCGTCGCCGGTGCCGCCCGCGTCCAGGACCCGCAGCGGCATGATCGTCGCGCCATACGCGAGTCCTGTCAGCGCGAAGCCATTGTTGGTGGCCTCGGCGATCTCTCCGGCGACGAACGTACCGTGACCTTCGCGATCCAGCGGGAAGGCGTTATTGGCCACGAAGTCATACGGGTGGACGAAACGCGTGCCCTTGAAATCAGGCGACTTGACGTAGCTGCCCCAGTTCCGGTACGCGACACCGGTGTCGAGCAATGCCACCACCACCCCACGCCCGCCGGCGCGACGATCGGCTCTCAGATTCGCCCAGGCGGCAGGTGCGTTGACGCCAGATCCCGCGAGGAAGTTCCACTGCATCTTCTGCCAGCCGCCGCGCTGATGGGCTCGGCCCGGGTCATTCGGGATCCACGAGCCGGCGATGTGGGCGACGTAGTTCGGCACTGCATAGGCAATCCCGGGAACGGTCCTCAGGCGGGCAAGCGCCTCCGGGACGCTCTGGCCGGCCGGAACGCGAAGGATCGCCGTGCCCGGCGCCGGTGAGGGCGCGGCCGAGGCGCGAACCCCCATCGTCCGCAGCCGGGACGCCGCCGTCGACTGCGACGGCCTGGCCGCGTATCCGACCACCACCTCGCCGGGAACATAGGCGGGCAGGTCGAGAGAAGGATGGGGGTGCGAAGGCGCTGTGGCGGCCGCTCCGGTCGTGACGAGTGCCACCGCCGCCGCAACAGCGCTCAGCGCTATCGCGGTGAGGCGAGCTATCGATCTAATGCCGTTGCTCACGGAAGGAGCGCCCGTGCGGGGGCCCGGGCGCCTCGCTGGCTCTTAAGGCATCATCGAGTGTCCCCCCGGTGGGACACGTACGCCCTCCGTTTGCGTGAGCTCTCATTTCTTTCCCCGCGATGAGTACTTCATGCGGCTTGCGCTGCGCGAGGCCGCCCGAGCGCTTGAACACGACGACGTGCCGATCGGTGCGGTGGTCGTGCGGGAAGGCGAGGTGGTCGGTTCCGGGCACAACGAACGCGAGGTCCGGGCAGATCCGACGGCGCATGCCGAGATGATCGCGCTCCGAGAGGCCGCGCGCGCTCTCGGGAGCTGGCGCGTCCTGGACGCCGTGATGTACGTGACACTCGAGCCGTGCCCGATGTGCGCCGGAGCGATAGTGCTTGCACGGATTCCGCGAGTGATCTTCGGTGCACTGGATCCGAAGGGGGGCGCCGCCGGCAGCGTGCTCGACGTGCTGGCCGAACCGCGCCTCAACCATCGCCCTACGGTTCAGGGCGGGCTGCTGGCCGGGGAATGTGCGGAGCTGCTGCAGGCGTTCTTCGCGCCGCGGCGCTGAGCCGCCAGACTGCGGTCGGCGCCCGGTACGGTAGGCGGCCGGGCCGCGTCTTCAGTGGTCGAACGTGATCGCTTCCGCCTCGAAGGAGTCGGGACGGTAGTCGCTGAGGCGACC
This sequence comes from uncultured Actinomycetes bacterium, assembly GCA_963719305.1. GTDB lineage: Bacteria > Actinomycetota > Thermoleophilia > Solirubrobacterales > Solirubrobacteraceae > Palsa-465. The sequence continues at coordinate 100,499 of CAVRBL010000002.1, forward strand.
CCAGTCGGGACGAATACGTACGAGAACGATGGCCGGGTCCTGCGCGCGCTCGCGGCCGTCCGGGTACTGCCGAAGGTAGGCGCGGAGGCAGCGCCCCCGCTCGCGACCGGTTAGGACATCGGCGTCTCCCTCGCACTGGACCGTGATCTCGTCCTCCCAGCCGACCACTACGGCCACCCGAGGAGACACTCGGAGATTCCGGCACTTTCGCGAGCTGGCGGCAGTGTCGAACACCAGCTCACCCTGATCGGTCGCAGCGATGCCGACTAGCGCTGCTTGCGGAGCACCGTCCGGGCCGCGGGTCGCGACGACGGCCAGGCCGCGGTGGCGGACGAACTCGATGAACTGCGATCGGTTCACGAGCCGGGACGCGCCATCAACGCCGTTGGTAGACGACGGTGAAGGTTTTGCCACGGCCCGTGCCGAGTGGCTGCTCGACCCACTCGAGCTCATGTAGGCCGGCTCGACGGAATCCGCTCAGCTCCCGGCGGCTTACGGGCCAAGGCCGCTCCCTGACGGGCTCATCGTCATTGCGTGCCAGGCACCGTAGCCACACCGTCCCACCGACTCGGACCGCCTGCGCGATGGCACGCACGGCGGCATCTCGCTGACCAAGGGGGAGCGACTGCAGGGTGCGAATCTCCACCACGAGATCAAAGCCAGCGTGCCACTCCTGAGGGAGAGCGAACAGATCAGCCACGCGGTACTCGACATCGGAGCTTGGGAAGCGCTCGAGACAGCGCCCGATCGCGGTCGGCGAGATGTCGAACGCTGTGACGCGGTAGCCGCGCCGGCGCAGCTCCTCGGCGTCATCTCCATATCCGCAGCCAATGACCAACGCCCGGTCCTGCGCGCCGGCCGGACGCGGCTGGCGGTCGAGCCACGAAACCAGGGCCGGGTGCGCAGCCAGCAACGCCCAAGGGACCGCCTCCAGGTTCTCGCCCGCCCTCGCGTACAGCTCCTCGAAACCGACCTCGGCATCCCCGATGCCGCTCATGACCTCGCACCGTACGCTTCCTGGCGCCGAGCCTGCTGGCAGGAGCCAACTGCCGACCGCCATCCGTAGCCCCTGCGCTAGGCTCGCCGCAGACCGGAGAGGTGGCAGAGCGGTTGAATGCGCCGGTCTCGAAAACCGGTATGGGCGGTTCCGTCCATCGAGGGTTCGAATCCCTCCCTCTCCGCTCGATGGCTGGGGATTTGGCGCGGCTGCACGGTTAGACCAGGGAGACGCGGCCGCTGCGGATGTCGTACACGGCTGCCACCACTTGTATCTGGCCTGACTGGACCGCCGCACTGATGATTGGCCGACGACCGGCGATGCGTCGTGCTTGCGCCCGGGCGTTGGCGGCGATCGATCGTTGTAGCGTCCGTTGTGACCGTGGCAGCGTGCGCACGGGGCCGACGACTGCGTTGACGACTTGCCCGATCGCGCCGTACTTCTTGGGCGGGAAGGTCTTTTTGCCGTTGGCCACGGCGATCGCGGCCTTGACCGCCCCGCAGTTACTGTGACCAAGCACCATCACGAGGTGCACACCGAGCTCAGCGATCGCGTACTCGGTGCTACCCAGGGTTCCAGCGTCCATGCTGTTGCCGGCGACCCGCGAGACGAACACGTTTCCCAGTCCGAGATCGAAGATCACCGAGGGCGAGATCCGGGAGTCGGCACAAGTGATGATCGCCGCCAGGGGTTTCTGAGTTTCGGCGATCCGGTCCCCGAGGCGGTTGTAGTCGATCGACCTGATCCTGCCCTTTACGTAGCGCCCGTTGCCGTCCATGAGCACCTTCAACGCCCCGGCCGGGGAACTAGGCCGGCGCGGCGGCCTAGGAGCCGCGAGCGCCTCGGAAGCGACCATTTGCTCGGCGCCAAGCGCCGCAGCACCGAGCACGCCGGCCTGGGTCATCAGCCGGCGCCGGGTTACCGCTGCCTTGGCCTGCGGATCGTCGGTTGGCCCCTCAGGTGCGCCCATGCCTTCGCCAGGCGCAAACATCTCAAGGCACGTCCGTCGTGTCAACCTTGTCCCGACCGGCGACGTACTCCGAATGCCGCAGCCGAGAGCCTACGCGCACAGAAAGACCAAGCCGCCCACCCCACCTTGAAATGGCGCACGTCAGCTGGGTTGGGGCTGCAACTCCGCCGCGTGCAGCGGCACACCCGCGGCGGCGTAGGCGTCCGCCGCATCCAGCGTCTCCGCCTTCACCAGCGCCTGGGCCAGGCTTTCGAGCTGGTTGCGGTGGTCTGCCAGTAGGTGGGTGACTTCCTCGTGGGCGTCGTCGACGATGCGGCGCACTTCTTCGTCGACCAGCCACTGCATCTGAGGCGACGTTTCGCTTGCGCCCGGGAGCAGGGGTCCTTGTCCGTCGCGTGGCAGCAACGTGACCGGCCCGAGCTTGTCGCTCATCCCCCAGCGGCCGACCATCTCCCGCGCGATCTGCGTCAGCTGCTCGATGTCAGATTCTGCGCCGGTGGTGACGTTCCCGAACACGATCTCCTCCGAAACTCGGCCTCCGAGCGAGACCCTGATCTTCGCGTCGAGCTCCTCGCGGGAGTAGCTGACCCGGTCTGCGTCGGGAGTGGAGAGGGTGACGCCGAGTGCCTGGCCACGGGGGATGATGGACACCTTACGGACCGGGTCGGCGCCCGCAGTGAGCATCCCCACCAACGCGTGACCTGACTCGTGGTACGCGGTGCGCTGGCGGTCATCCGGGCTCAGCACAATGCCCCGAGGTGCGCCCAGCAAGACCTTCTCTAGCGAGTCGGTGAAGTCCGCCATCGTGACCTTGGCGTGACCGCGCCTCGCAGCCAGCAATGCCGCTTCGTTCGCGAGGTTGGCCAGGTCGGCGCCGACCATCCCCGGGGTCGTGGACGCCAGCTCCCCCAGATCGACATCATCGGCGAGCGGCATCGAGCGGGTATGCACCTGAAGGATCTTCACCCGCCCGTCGCGGTCGGGCGGCTGAACAGCGACCCGGCGATCGAACCGGCCAGCGCGCAGGAGCGCGGGGTCGAGTATCTCGGGACGATTGGTCGCGCCCAGGACGACCACCGCCTCGGTGGGCTCGAAGCCGTCCATCTCGGTCAGGATCTGATCGAGCGTCTGTTCCCGCTCGTCGTTGGCCCCGGTTATCCCCGCGGAGCCCTGGCGCGAGCGGCCGATCGCGTCCAGCTCGTCGATGAAGACGATCGCGGGGGCAGCCTCCTTGGCCTTCGCGAACAGGTCGCGCACGCGCGCCGCGCCCACGCCGACGATCGCCTCGATGAACTCCGAGGCGGCGATCGAGAAGAACGCGGCATGAGCCTCACCGGCGACCGCCCGCGCCAGCAGCGTCTTTCCGGTGCCAGGTGGGCCGAACAGCAGCACGCCGTGCGGCATTCGTCCGCCCAGCCGCACGTACCGGTCGGGAGTCTTGAGAAAGTCGACGATCTCGGTCAGCTCGGCTTTGGCCTCATCGATCCCGGCGACGTCGTCGAACGTCACGCGGATCTTCTCCGGGTCCGCGCGCCGGGCCTGTGAGCGACCAAAGTTGCCCAGGCCGCCCAGCCCGCCGCCGCCGGCGCTTGCGCGCCGCGCCAGCCAGTAGAACAGCGCGATCAACAGAATCGTGGGGCCGAACCCCAGCAGGATCTCGGCCACAACAGAGGAGCCCGAACTGGGGTTCTGGGCGTTGACCTGGACCCCCTTGGACTGAAGCAGGGCGGTCAGCTCGTTGTTGTTCCAGAACGCCGGGACCTGGGTTGAGAACAGCGTCGTCGGGGTCGCCGTTTGGTCACTGGGCGGATATCGGAGCTTGGTCACGAACGTGCCCTGGACCTGGTCACCCTTGGTGGAGATCGACTTGACCTGCCCGGCCTGAACCTGCTGGATGAAGTACGGGCTGAACGGCACATTCACCCGTGGCTGGCTGCCCGGCTGGGCCACGAGCACAAAGATCCAGTTGAGCGCCAGCAACACGATGAAGAAGATCCAGAAGGCGCGCCATCGATGGGGCGGACGTGGCTTGTGCTCCTCCGGCATCCCGCGCCCGTCCGGCGCGGGCGCCACTCGCCAGCCGCGCTTGTCGTGCGGCATCGGCGCAGGCGGCACGGCCTTTTCTGCGCCTTCGGCGCTGCTCGGTGCTGGTTCGGGCTCGGCCACTGGTTCTCGGTCCTATCGATAGCGTACGGCAAGGGCAGAGTGCTGCGGGCCTTGCCCTTCCGCGCGCCGACGGCCCGTCTGCTATCTCCCGCGTTGTGAGCACTCGAGACCAGCCGGTTCCGCTCCACGAGCAGCCAAAGGCGGTCGTTCATGGCTTACGAGAGGGGACTACCCAGCCCCGCTTCCTCCTCGGGCTGGTGCTGATCGCCGGCGGGGTTTTGTGGGCGGTCTTCCGCGGTCTCGAGTTCTACGGGCTGAGCCCAATCAACCTGGCCTACGACCTCGACCAGCCGCCGCTGCTGCTCGTCGCGGTGGGGGTCTGGCTTCTGTACCGGAGCCGTACTTGATCCTCCCCCAGATTCAGATCGCGCGCGCGCACTGGGCGCTGGGCGCCCTGTTTCTGGCGATCATCCTGGAGGAGTACGTGCCTCTGTTGGGGCGTGACGGCCGCCGGCTCAGATCGCGGTCGTTGCTGGTTCCGTGGGCGCTGATCCTGGGCGGGGTCGGGGTCTGGGCCACGACCGTGTTCGCCGACATCGTGCACGACATGCTGGTGCACACGCTGTGGGGGGACATCCTGTTTGCGGCCGGCGCCCTGGAGCTCGCCAGGCGGCGAGGGGTGTATGAGCGACCGTGGCTCGACGGGGTGTTGCCGTTTGCGTTTCTGAGCTGCGGGGGCCTGTTCCTGGTCCACGTGGCCATCGATCCCGCCAGCCAGGGAGGGAGCTGGCACCTGGCCATGGGCTTCCTTTTGATCACCGGAGGAGCGCTCGAGCTCCTGCGCCTGTGGCGCCGGCGCGCGCCGCTGATCTCGCTCGCGCTCCTGCCGCTTGCCGGATTCGCGCTGGCGGTGATCGCGATCCCTGTGGCGGCAGCGTCATGACCCGGCTCGTCTTCAGACACGCCGTACGCCGGTGCCTCCTCATCGCTGGGTGCGCACTGCTCGCTCTTGGCAATCCCGTCGTCGGCCGGCGCGCACGCGGCCCTCGAGACCGCCACACCGGCCTCGGCCGTGACGATGAAGGCAGCGCCGCGGACGATCAAGCTTGTGTTCGACCAGGAGGTGGTCCCGCGCCTGGCTCGGGTGACCGTAATCGGCGCACACGGCCAGGACCTCGCCGGCTCCCCGACCGTGGCTGGGTCTGTGGTGACCGTTCCGCTGCGCCCGGGGCGGCCGGCAGCTACACGGTGCGGTGGCGGATGGTCGCCACCACCGACGGGCACGCCACGGAGGGGGCATACAGCTACGGAGTGGGCGTCAAGCCACTGCCGCCGGCGCCGGCGAGCGGACTCGGGATCCCGGTCGCGCCGGAGCTCCTGGCGTGGCTCGAGTTCGTGGGCGTCGTGTTGGCCGGCGGGCTGCTGACCTTCCGGGCCATCGTGAGGCCCCGGCTCCTCGAGCGCGATGCCGGAGCGCGCGACGGCACGGTCGCCCTGTGGGCGGGAGTGGTGGGAGCGGTGCTGGGACTACACGCCGGCCTGCTGGCGTTTCTGACCGGCGCCTACCCGATCGTGGGCGGCGGGCTGTCGGGGTTTGTGAACACCGAGATCGAGCCGATCCGCGTCGGGACCCATCTGGGCCAGGCCTGGATGGTGACGACGTTCGCCTGGCTCGGGGTGCTGACGTTGCTCGTCGGGGCATGGGTCACGCCGGCCAGGCGCGAGCGACTCCTGGGGTGGGCCGGAGTGGTGGCCCTGGTCACGGCCTTCGGCATCAGCTGGGCCAGCCATCCCGCGGCCCGAGGGACGCCGGCGCTTATCGCCGACTACCTGCACCTTCTGGCCGGCGCGCTGTGGGTGGGAGGGCTGGTCGCGCTGGCGATCATCGCCGTCGGGGCGCGTCCTCTGTCTCGCTCGGCCCGCGAGGCGCTTTCCGGGCCTCGCTGCTGCGGCTGTCCGCGATGGCCGTGCCGGTCGTGATGGTGGTCGGGCTGGCCGGCGCGTATCTGGCGCTGAGCGAGCTCCCCGGGCCCTCGTCACTCCTCTCAACCGGCTACGGCGTCACGCTGCTCCTCAAGACCGCCGTGGCCATCGGAGCCGTCGCTGTCGGCGGCTATCACCACCGGTTCGTCGTGCCGCGGATAGCGTCCGGCGCGCCGGTCGCCACCATCCGGCGTACGCTCGTGCTCGAGGCGGCCCTTCTGGTTGCCGCGCTGGCGCTCGCCGCCACCCTGAGCCAAACCGCGCCGCCAACGTGAGCGGCCCTCCCGGCCGCGGGCCTACTTACTCGTCGTCTGACCTCCGAGCCCGGTGAAGATGATCGCGCGGAATCCGAGCACGACGAAGGAGAGCAGGCACACGACGCCGACCCCGTGCGCCCAGCGGGCGTCGGCGACGTTGAGCAGCCCGAAGCCGACGACCAGGCAGGCCACCGCCAGTCGTGCCGCCAGGCCGGACCTGACTGCCTTGAGGCCTGGCCCGGCTTGCTCTGGCCGTGTGGTCTCGGCTGCGCGAAGGCGTCCGGTCACGGCGAGTCGGAACAGGAGAGCGAGCGATGGGAACAGGATCGCGCCGCCGCCGAGCACGGCCGCGATCACCCAGACGAGCGTGTCGTGGCCGGCCGCGGCCTGGTAGACGGTGAGTCCGGGAAGAATCGTCGGCCAGCGCGACAGCGCCCAGCCGGCGATGACGGCCGCGACGGCCAGCGCGCCGCAGTAGCGGGCCGGCTCATAGCGGCGGCCGTAGACCAGCGCGAGGGTCGCAAGGCCGGCGGCGAACGAGACGACCACGGCGGCGAGCGCCCGGCCGTTCATCAGCGAGTGAAACAGTGCGTGGTTGTCGGCGTTGACGACGAAGATGCCGCCGATCGAAAGGGCGCCTGCCACGACCCCCGCGCCCAGGGCGCGCAGGCGGAAGCCCTGCTCGAGCGCCTGCTGGCCGTCGCGGGCGGCGTCCGCCGCCAGGTAGACGGCGGCCAGGTACGCGCAGCTGACGACGGCCAGGACGCCGATGAAGATCGAGGTGCCGTTCAGCCAGCTCGAGAACAGATTGCCCGGAGGCGTTGCCGACCGGCACCCGGTTGGTGGCGATGGCGCCGACGGCCGCCCCCAGCGCGAACGGGGTGAGGATCGAGGACAGCGAGAAGATCGTGTCGATGACGCCGGACTCTCGCGCGCTCGAAAGCGCCCGACCTGAGCGCGTAGGCGGCACCGCGGAAGATGATCCCGAGCAACGCTCCGGATAGCACCACGGCAAGCGTAGAGGCGATCGATCCGAAGGCCTTCGGGTACGCGGTCCAGAACACGGTCAGCACGAAGATCAGCCACACGTGGTTCGCCTCCCATACGGGCGCCAGCGAGTGGTGGGCGTGCTCGCGAACCTCCTCGGCCTGCGGCCCGCGGCCGGCGAACAGCTGCCAGAACCCGGCCCCGAAGTCGGCGCCGGCCAGCACCGTGTAGAGCGCCACCCCGGCGAGCACGAACACCAACGGAAGGGACTGCAGCATGGCCTACGCCGCCTGTAGTTGTGTGGGAGGTTCGGGCTCGAGCGGCAGGTCAAGCGGCGCCCGCGCCAGCCGCCTGAGCACCCAGACCAGGCCGCAGGCCACGACCACGTATGCGGCGGCCAGCACGCCGTAGCCGACGGGGATTCCGTGGGCCCCGGTGACCGCGGCCGCGGTGGTCATCACCCGGTACACGACCCAGGGCTGGCGCCCGACCTCGGTGACCACCCAGCCTGAGATCAGCGCCACGACCGACAGCGGCCCGGCGAGCACCACCGCTCGGTAGAACCAGGTCGACTCCGGCAGCCGCCGGCGCCAGATCCAGATGACCACGTACACCACCCCCAGCAGCGCCATCAGCGTCCCGATTCCGACCATGGTCTGAAACGCGTACCGCTCGATGTTTATCGGCGGGCGCTGGCTCGCCGGCACGGTCTGAAGGCCCTGGACCTTTGCGTTCCAGCTGTGGAAGGCGAGCAGCGACAGGAGGTGTGGGATCGAGATTCCGGCCTTGACCTGGTTGTCCGTGTACCAGCCCAGAATGTGCTCGGGGGCGCCCCGCGTCGTCTTGTACAGGCCCTCGATCGCCGCCAGCTTGATCGGCTGGGTGGTGGCCACGTCGCGCGCGGCCCAGTCGCCGACGAGAACCTGAACCGGGGAGGCCAGGGCGGCGATCGTCAGGGGGATGGCCAAGGGCGGTGCGTTCGTATCGGGTGAAGCGTCCCCGCAGCCGCGCGAACGCGTAGCAGGCGGCGAGGATGAAGCCGCTGACGATGTAGCCGGCGATGTACATGTGGATCAGCTCGTGCCACAGGTAGGTGTTCGCGAACAGGGCCTGGAACGGATCGACGCCCACCACCTTGCCGCCGTGCAGGTGAAAGCCGCCCGGGTGGTTCATCCAGGCGTTGACCGAGATCACCATCCACGACCCGGTGAATCCCGTGATCACGACCGGGACCCCGCTCAACAGATGCGCCCGGCCGGACAGCCGTCCCCACCCGTATATGTAGATCCCGATGAAGATGGCCTCCATGAAGAAAGAGAATCCCTCGATCGCGAATCCCAGCCCGAACACCGACCCGAAGGTGCCCGTGAAGTTCGGCCACAGCAGCCCCATCTCAAAAGACAGCACCGTTCCGGTGATCACCCCGACTGCGAACAGCGCGACCATCACCCGCGTCCACCGCCGCGCCAACGTGAGGTACAGCCGGTCGCCCGTCCGGTGTCCCAGCCACTCCACGAACAGCACCATCGCCGGGAAGGAGATCGCGAACGCCACCAGCGGGATGTGCACCGCGAACGACAGCGCCTGCATCTGCCGGGCCTGGAGCAGATAGTGCTGATCGACCGGAGCGAAGGCCGCAGCTGAGGAGAGACCGACCATCGACGTGGCGCTGATTATTCACCGCGGGAGATGAGCGTCGACTGACGCCGCGACAAATTTCTCGTTTGGGCAGAGGGCCTTCCGTTAGTCTCCGCCATGGGAGCCATTAGCGAACGGTTACGCTGGCTTCCGGGGCAGTGAGAGTTTTGCTTTTGGGGCAACATTGTGGGGCAACGCAAAACCACGGAGAACAGTGCGCACATTTCGTTCTCTGACCATTCGGCAGGTGGTCGCCTCGGGAGTGGCGGCGGCGGGAATCGCGACCGTGCTCGGGCCCGAAGTGGGGGTTGACCCCGCTCGGCGGCGACTGCTCGCGCACCTCCATCCCGAAGCGTTTCCGAGCGCATTCCGCGTCGTCGACCTGCTGATGGGGCTCGCGTTGCTGGTGCTGGCGCCGAAGCTGCTGCGCGGGATCCGCGCCGCCGTTCCGCTGACGGTAGGCGCGCTCGCCGCGATCTCGCTGCTGCACCTGATGACTCCGATCGGGTTTGCCGCGGCGGGCGTGGCACTCCTGCTCGCACTCGTGCTGGCCTTCGGCCGGCACGCGTTTCCCCTGGGGTCCCAAAATCGTCCCCGTCGAGCGTTGGTATTCGCCGCGAGCGGCGCCTGGGTTCTCGCCTATTTCGCGGCAGTGGCCGCGCCTGGGGTCTCTGCCCACTCGCGGGACATCAGGCACGCGCTTCATCACGTCCTGCGCGTGTCGCTGGTAGCTCCGCACCTGAGCGCCACCTGGATCGCGTTGGTGGAGGTGCTGATTGGCTGTGCGGCTGCGATCTCGCTGCTCACGCTGCGGTCCTTGCTGCGGCCGGCGGCAGATGCGAGCGGCCACACGGACCATGAGCATCGAAACGCCAGGGCGGTCTTAGAACGCCATGGAGAGGACTCGCTCGCGTCATTCATCCTCCGGCCCGACAAGAGCTTCTATTTCCACGAGGACGGGGTGCTCGCGTACCGCGTGGTCGGCGAGACGGCGGTCGTCTCGGGAGACCCGGTCGCGCCGGCGGACCAGCTGGAGTCCGTGCTGTCGAGCTTCCGCGAGCTGGCGCGTGCCAGAGGCTGGCAGCTGGTGGTGTGGGGCGCATCGCGGCGTCACCTGGGTGCGTATCGGACACTGGGGCTGCACGCGCTCGTGTCCGGAGAGGAGGCGTTCGTCCACCCGGGACGGTTCACGCTCGAAGGCCGCGCGGTGCGGAAGCTGCGTCAGTCGGTTCACCGGATGCGGCGGCGGGGGTGGGAGATCCTCGCGCTCGAGGGCCGCGAGCTAGACGACGCGGCGTGGTCCGAGCTCCAGATGCTCGAGAGCGCCTGGCGGCACCGCAGGCAGCGGCTGATCGGGTTCGCGATGGGAATGGGGCCCTACGAGAGCGAAGTGAACCCCGATGACCTGTACGTCCTGGGCCGCTCTCCCGAGGGTGAGCTGCTGGCGGGAATGCGGTTCGTCGCTCACCGCGGGAAGCTCTCGCTGGACACCATGCACCGCCTCGAGGGGACCCCCAACGGCCTCAACGAGGCGCTCGTGTGCCGCGCGTTGGAGGTGGCGCGCGCACGTCGGCATTGAAGAAGTCAGCCTGAACTACGCTGGGCTCGGGCACCTGGCCCGCGAGGGCTCGACCGAAGGCCGCAAGCCGCGGCGCCTCAACCGGCTCGTTCTCCGCCTGCTCGGCACCAAATTCCAACTGGACCGGCTGGTGCGCTTCAACGACAAGTTCTTCCCCGAGTGGCGACCGCGCTACCTCGTGTATGAGTCTCGCGCCGCGCTTCCGCGCGCCATCCTGCGCGTGCTCCAGGCCGAGGGGTATATCCCGCAACGCCAGCCGATGCGGATGCGGGTGCCGGCGCGAATGCGCCTGCTACCGAGAGCCGTGCGCGCTCATGCGACTCGCTGAGCTTCGCTACAGGCTCGGGCGGGGTGGGTTTCGGGCTGGGCGCGTTGGGGTCCGGCGTGCACTGATCGTTCTGGCGGCGCTGGCGTTCGTGACGATCGGCCTGGCTCGGGGCCGGCAGCTACTGGGAGTCCTACTACCAACACCGCGGGTTCACCCCGCCGGCGCGGGTGGCGCACGCCGGCATCGGACACCTCGAAACGGTTTCCTTCTACTCCCACGCGCTGCGACGGCGGGCGCAGTACCTGGTCTATCTGCCGCCCAATTACTCCCCCTACCGCCGTTACCCGGTCTTGTACCTCCTGCACGGGAGCCCGGGCCGGCCGCAGCTGTTCTTCGACGTCGGCAACGTCGGCATACGCCTCGACAACCTGGATGCCCAGCAGGCGACGCAGCCGATGATCCTGGTCGCTCCCGACGGCCGGATCGGCGGCAGTCAGTTCTCGGACTCGGAGTGGGCCAACACGCGCTCCGGCGCGTTCGAGAGCTACGTCGTGGAGACGGTGCACAACGTCGACAGCCGGTTCGCGACAATCCCCGACAGGCAGGCGCGGGTGATCGCCGGCTACTCGGAAGGCGCATATGGGGCTCTCAACATTGCCCTTCATCACCTCGGTGTGTTCGCGTCGGTCCAGATGTGGTCCGGGTACTACGTCCAGCCCCGCCCGGCGGGTCCGTTCGCGCGAGCGTCACGTGCGACGCTGGCCTACAACAGCCCGCAAGACTATGTGCGCCGGGTGGCTTCACAGCTCGAGCGGCTCCCGCTCAGGGTGTTCATCTACGGCGGCCGTTCCGATCCGGCCAGCGTTCTGATCAAGCCGATGGTGAAAAGCTCAGGGCCGATCGCGTCTCCACCAACTACGCGATCTACCGGGGCGGCCATGACTGGCAGCTGTGGAACGCCCACCTCGATCACATGCTGATCCTCGCCGGACGGGAGACGAGTGGGTCGTCGGCGCTCGCGCCGCGATTCGGCGCGCAGCCGGCGCTCGGCCCGCGATTCGGCGCACAGCCGGCGCTCTCGCCGCGATTCGGCGACAGCCCTCCGGAATCCCCGCCGGCGCTCCGTCCCCGAGGGTTCTGGCCCACCCCGCGACTCGGATCCACGGACGAGGTGGGACGGGCACCGGAGAACTTCTCGCTGGTCTGCTGCTGGCGCTGCTCTCGGCCGCCGCGATCAACCTGGGGTTCCTGCTCCAGCATCGCGGACTGAGCTCAGCTCGCTCGCTGCCGGGCGGCCGCTGGGAGCTGGTCCGGACGGTGACCCGCAACCGATCGTGGCTCGGTGGCCAGGCACTCGGTTGGGTTGGGTTCGCCGCTCAGATCCTGGCGGTGACGATCGCGCCGCTGTCTCTCGTTCAGGCGTTCGCCGCCGGCGGGCTGGCGCTGTCCGTTCCGTTGGCGGCCCGCCTGTTCGGCCTTCGCATCTCCCGTCGCCAGCAGGTGGCTGTCGCTGCTGGTGGCTGTGGGACTGGCCGCGTTGCCGATCGGGCTCGCTGTACACGGCGACCACCTGGCCGGTGATCGCCTGGTCTTTACCGCGGGCCTCGTTCTCGCTCTGGCAACCGGCCTCGGAGCGATTCGGACCGCGCCGATGCGAGCGATTGCCTCCGGACTCTTCTACGGAGTCGCCGACGCGGCGATCAAGGCCGTATCGGTCCGTTGGGGCGCGCACGGCGCCGGCGCCCTGCTCTCCGGTTGGACCGTGGTGGCCCTGGCCGCCACGTTCGCCGGCTTCGTCTCGTTCCAGGCTGCGCTGCGATCGGGCAGCGCGGTGGCGACGATATCGCTGATGAACTGCCTGGCCGCCCTCGTGGCGCTAGTCGCCGGACTGGTGGCATTCGGAGAATCGCTCGGCACTGGAGCGGCCGTATGGGCGCTGCATTTCCTGGCGATCGGGCTAGTCCTGGCCTGTGTCCCGGTCCTTGCGGGGGCGCAGGCCGAGATCGCGGACTCGGCTGGGCCGCCCGACTCGCTCGAGGATCCGGACCGGGCTCGAGCGGGAGACGCTGCCTGGAGGGGGTTGGCTCCCGACGCGGCCCTGGAGGTCGGGGCGGGAGGCGCGGCCCGGAAGTAGACAGCCAACTGTGAACATCCCCGCCTCCAGCCACGGGCCCAGTCCGGGGGTGCGCGAGAAGAGCGCATGGCCGAAGCTGACGTTGCGAGTCGCTGAGAACGACGCCTGAGAGGCGAGCAACAGCACAACCAGTCCGATCACGCCGGCGGCCGCCGCTCTTCCCGAGCGGGGCAAGCGGCGAAGGACCACCCCCGCCACCAAGCCGGCGGCTAGCCAAGCCACGACCACTCGCTCCAGCGGCTGCGCGTCACGCCCCGATAGTTGCAGTAACGGCAGTGAATCGCTGATCTTGGGACCGCCGCTGAGCCAGCCCAGTCCCCGCAGCGCGTATAGCCACCCCACGCCGGCCAGCAGCGTGGCGAGCAGCGTAAGGATGATCGCAGCACCGGTACCGAGACGGCTCGTCCTCCAAACGCGCCCAACGGAGCTGACGCTCAGCTTACGTCGCGCCGGTACGCTCATGAACGCAAGGTAACGTCGTCGCGCCACGCGGGGGACGGCTTGACCTCGGTCTGAGCACGGCCGCCAGCGCCCCAGGGATCACCCCCAAAGGGATGATGCCGATCAACCCGCCGGGCAGCGACGTTCTGCCCCCCTATGCCGATTCGCCCCAAGCTCGTTCTCGGTCTGAGCGCGGCTGCCGCCGCGGCGGTCGGCCTCGCGCTCGTGCTGGCCGGCGGCCAAACCTCTTCGGCGGCTTCCCCCCAGTCGCCGTCCCGGGCTATCCAGGTCAGCTGCCCCTCCTCCTCGCTGGGAGGCAATCTGCCTGCGATGGTCTACCTGCCCCCGGGCTATTCGCCTGGCTCGAGACGATATCCCGTCATCTACTTCCTGCATGGGCTGCCGGCCGACCCCGACCAGTACACCGCCAATCCGTTCGTAGCTCGGGCCGTCTCCGCTACGGGGCGAGCGGCAATCGTCGTCATGCCGCAGGGGGCACGGGACAAGGACAGCGATCGGGAGTACCTCGATTGGGCGCCCGACGAGAACTGGCCGAACGCCATCGCCAACGATCTCCCAAAGTGCATCGACTCCCGGTTTCGGACGATCGCAGACAGAGATGGCAGGGCGCTGATCGGCCTATCGGCTGGTGGGTACGGCGCGTTCAACATCGGGCTTCGGCATCTGGACAGGTTTGCGGCCATCGAGTCGTGGAGCGGATACTTCGCCGCCACCGACCCCAGCGGGCTGGTCACCCTCGACTTGGGCTCGACGAAGGCCAACCGGCGGGCGCGGGTTCCCCGTAGCCGCCATCTGGTCGAGAAGCTGGGCCCGCGACCGACCTTCATCGGCTTCTACGTCGGCAGCCGGGACAACACGTTTCTGAAAGCAAACCTCGAGCTGGACCAAGCGTTCACCGCCCATCACATCGCCCACCTCTTCAAGGTCTACTCGGGCGGGCACAGCACGGCCCTGTGGGAGCGATGGGCGCCCCAGTGGCTGGGGTATGCGCTCCGGCACCTCTCGCGGGCGCGCGGCTAGACCCGTAGCCGGCTGCGTCCCGAACGCCTCGCCCGGCCGTACTAGGCTGGAATGCTCAGTGAGGATCAGGCGCTGATGGCAGTCGAGTACAAGGACTATTACGAGGTTCTCGGGGTTCCTCGGGACGCGAGCCAGGACGACGTACGCCGGGCTTACCGGAAGCTGGCGCGGCGCTACCACCCCGACCTAAACCAGGAGAGCGATGCGGAGGAGCGCTTCAAGGATGTGAGCGAGGCGTATGAGGTGCTGTCCGATCCCGAGAAGCGCGAGCGCTACGACCAGCTCGGCGCCCGCTGGCGCTCCGGCGAGGGAGCGCCGGACTTCGAGGACCTGTTTGGTCAGCAGGGCTTCGGCGGCGGTGACACGCGGGTCGAGTTCGGCGACGGCGCCTTCTCCGAGTTCTTCGAGCGTCTGTTCGGCGACCGGGCTGCCACCGCCAGCACCGGGCCACTTCGAGGCCGCGATCACGAGGCCGCGCTCGAGCTCTCGCTCGAGGAGGCGCTGGCCGGCGGCAGGCGACGGCTGTCGCTCGACGACGGACGCAGCTTCGAGGTCAATATCCCGGCGGGCGTCAGAGATGGTCAGCGCATCCGGCTCGCGGGTCGGGGCGGTGCCGGCCGGGACGGGGGGCCCCCGGGAGATCTGTATCTGCGGGTGCGGCTCAGGCCTCACCCGCGCTTTCGCCGCGAGGGCGATGACGTGTACCTGGACCTACCGGTGTCGCCGTGGGAGGCCGCGCTTGGGGCCACGGTCCCCGTGCAGACGCTGACGGGAACGGCCCAGGTGCGGGTCCCGGCCGGATCGTCGAGCGGTCGCCGGCTGCGATTGCGCGGCCGTGGCCTGCCCAAGCAGGGCGGGGGCCATGGCGATCTCTACGCCACCGTCCAGATCGCAATACCAAAGCGGCTGTCAGACGAGGAGAGCGAACTGTTCGAGAAGCTCGCCAGCGTCTCCGAATTCGAGCCCCGTGCCGGAGGGCGATGAGTTCCCGCCGCACGCGAGCCCATCCTGCGCACGCCGCACTCGGAGACGCCGGCAGCGAGCAGCCGGTCGAGCTGGGCACGGTCGCCCGGCGGGCAGGGGTGCGGGTGTCGCTCGTTCGCCGCTACCTCGAATTTGGTCTGCTTGATCCCTGCGCGGGCACCGGCGAGGCCCCGCTGTTCGAGCCCAGCTGTGCCGCACGTCTGGCGGCAGCAGAGCGACTGCGGCGAGACCTGGGGCTCAACTTCGCCGGGGCAGTGCTGGCTTGCGAGCTGCTTGACCGCGTCTATGAGCTCGAAGAGCGCATGGGCCGCAGGCGGGGATCGGCCGGTTGACGGGCGTCACCACGCCGGGCACGCGCTCGGTCCGGCGGGCGGTTTCCGATCATGTAGGGTCGGTGAAGCCGCCACCTGAGTGAGGAAATCGCGATTGGCGCGCAAGCCCTCGCGGAAAGCATCAATGACGTCTCCGCGATCAGTTTCGAAACTTCCTTGATTACGCGACAAAGGAGCCTCCATGGAAACCACCGACCAGGTCACTAGCGAGCTGACTAAGGCTGGGGCTGGCGGGGAGGAACGCTTTCGTCACGAGCTGGCCCAGCAGCTGAGGGTCGACTCGGTTCGGGCCAGTGCCGCCGCGGGTTCCGGCCATCCCACCTCCTCGATGTCGGCGGCGGATTTGATGGCAGTCCTCCTCGACGGATATCTGAGGCTCGACTACTCGCGCCCTGATGATCCGCACCGCGACCACCTGATCTTCTCCAAGGGCCATGCCTCGCCGCTGTACTACTCGATCCTCAAGGCGGTGGGGGCGATCGACGACGAGGAGCTCCTCACGTTTCGCAAGTTCGGCTCAAGGCTCGAGGGTCACCCCACGCCGCGCATCCCGCCGACCGACGTCGCCACCGGCTCCCTGGGCAAGGGCTGCCCATCGGCGTCGGGCTGGCCATCACCGGCAAGCGGCTCGATCGTCTGCCATACCGGGTCTGGGTGCTGTGCGGCGACTCCGAGATGGCCGAGGGATCGATCTGGGAGGCGTTCCAGCACGCGGGTTGGGAACGGCTCGACAACCTGGTGGCGATCGTCGATGTCAACCGCTTGGGCCAGACGCGGGAGACGATGCTGGGCTGGGATGTCGCGGGCTACGCCGCTCGAGCCGAAGCGTTCGGCTGGCACGCGATCGAGATCGACGGTCACGATCTGGACGCCATCGACGCTGCCTACCGCGAGGCTGGGCAGACGACCGGCCAGCCGACCGTGGTCCTGGCCCGCACCCTGAAGGGCAAAGGGGTCAAGGCGGTCGAGGACAAGAACGGGTACCACGGCAAGCCGCTCGCCGAGCCCGAGGAGGCGATCCAGGAGCTGGGGGGCGAGCGCAACCTGCGGGTGACGCCCGCATCCCCAGATGACAGCGGCAGCCCGCACCGGTTCCAGACGGAAGGCGGCGAGCCGCCGCGATGGGAGCTCGGCGAGGAGGTGGCCACCCGAAACGCCTACGGTGAAGCCCTGGCGGCGCTGGGTCGCCGGCGCGGCGACGTGGTGGCCCTGGACGGAGAGGTATCCAATTCGACGCTTTCGGAGACCTTCGCCAAGGCACACCCCGACCGCTACCTCGAGATGTTCATCGCCGAGCAGCAGATGGTGGCCGCCGCCGTGGGCGTCCAGGTCCGGAGCTGGGTCCCGTTCGCCTCGACGTTCGCGGCGTTCTTCACTCGCGCATACGACTTCATCCGGATGGCCGCAATCTCGCGCGCAAACTTGCGCCTTGCCGGGTCGCACGCCGGGGCGTCGATCGGCGAGGACGGCCCTTCTCAGATGGCGCTCGAGGACTTCGCCGCGCTGCGAGCGGTCCACTCAAGCGCCGTCCTTCACCCCTCGGACGCAAACCAGGTGCCGCCGTTGGTGGAGCAGATGGCCGACCGCGCGGGGATCTCCTACCTGCGGACGCTCCGGGGAAAGACCACAGTTCGCACGCGGCCGGACGAGGACATCCGGATCGGAGGCAGCCGACTGGTGCGCTCGAGCGACGCGGACGACCTCACGGTGGTCGGCTGCGGGGTGACTGTCGAGCAGGCCGAGCAGGCCGCCGATCAGTTGGCGGCGGAAGGCGTGACGGTGCGGATCATCGACTGCTACTCGATCAAGCCGATAGACGCCGAAACGCTCGCGCAGGCGGCCAGGGAGACCAAGGCGGTCGTCACCGTCGAGGATCACTGGCCGGAGGGCGGTCTGGGCGAAGCGGTGATGAGTGCGCTCGCCGATGCACCGAGCCGCCCGCCGATTCTCAAGCTCGCGGTCCGCGACATGCCCATGTCCGGAACGCCAGCGGAGCTGCTTCACGCCGCCGGGATCGACGCAGAGGCAATCGTCGAAGCCGTGCGCAGCCTCAGCTGAGGGCCAGGGCAGCCGGTCCGTGCCGTCCGTCGGCCTGACTCATAGGCGCATAGGGCTGCCGTTACTCGGACGCGATGCGGGGTTCGCGGCCACCGCCCTCGCGTTTGCGATCGCGATGGTGGGAACGACGCTTCCCACGCCGCTCTATGTCCTGTACCGGGAGCGGTTCGGGTTCTCCGAGCTGATGATCACGGTGATCTTCGCCACGTACGCGGCCGGCGTGATCGCGGCGCTCCTCCTATTCGGTCGCCTATCGGACGAGGTCGGACGAAGGCGGCTGCTGCTGCCCGGTCTCGGACTGTCGGCGCTCAGCGCCGTCTGCTTTTTGACGGCCAACGGCCTGCCGCTGCTGCTCGTGGGGCGCATCCTCTCCGGGCTCTCGGCCGGCATCTTCACGGGTACGGCGACCGCCACCCTCGTCGACCTCGCGCCACCGGAGCGGCGGGGACGCGCCACGCTCGTGGCCACGCTCGCAAACATGGCTGGCCTGGGCTGCGGGCCGCTGCTGGCCGGGATCCTCTCGCAGTGGGCGGGCTCGCCGCTGCGCCTCACGTTCTGGGTCAACCTCGCGCTGTTGGTCCCCGCCGCCATCGGCATATGGGCCATGCCCGAG
Organism: uncultured Actinomycetes bacterium; assembly: GCA_963719305.1. GTDB lineage: Bacteria > Actinomycetota > Thermoleophilia > Solirubrobacterales > Solirubrobacteraceae > Palsa-465. The sequence goes on from CAVRBL010000002.1 coordinate 118,887, forward strand.
CCGGTCAAGGTGAGCGATAGACCCCGCCTGCGCCCCCAGCTCCCGCAGGTTCCCTCCCAGATGCGCGCCATCTTCATTCGCGCGGCGCTGGCCGGCTTTGCCGGGTTTGCCGTCCTGGGGTTGTTCACGGCGGTGTCGCCGGCGTTCCTGGGCCAGGACTTGGGGGTCACCAGCCGAGCAGCAGTCGGTGCCGTCGTGTTCGCCGTATTCGCCGCCTCCACGGTCGGCCAGGTGACGTTGCCGCTGCTGGGAGAGGCACTGGCGCTACCGATCGGCTCCGCGCTGCTGATCGTTGGCATGGGATTGCTGGCGCTCAGCCTCGGACTCTCTTCGCTGGCGCTGCTCGTGCTGGGGGGCGTGGTCGCCGGCTTCGGACAGGGCTTGAGCTTCCGGGCGGGGCTGGCGTCGCTGAACGCCGAGCCCCCCGCCGCCCAGCGAGCGGCGGTGGCCTCGAGCTTCTTCGTCGTTGCCTATGTCGCGATCTCCGTGCCGGTGATCGGCGAAGGCGGCTTGGCGCAAGCGAGCGGCCTAAAGCCCGCAGGGTTCGCATTCACGGCCGTGGTGGCCGCCTTATCGGGCATCGTGCTGGCGCTGCTGGCGAGGGGGTCACGTACAGCCTGAGGCATCGAAAATCCAGTACAGCTGAAAAGGAGCGCGATGGACGCAGCAACGCTTGACAAAACGCAGTTGGGTAACACCGGCCTTGAGATCACGCGAGTCGGCTTCGGAGCCTGGGCGATCGGCGGCGGAGGCTGGGAGTTCGGCTGGGGCCCACAGGAGGACGAGAAGTCGATCGCGGCCATCCATCGCGCGCTGGAGCAGGGGGTCAACTGGATCGACACGGCCGCGGCCTACGGCTTCGGTCGCTCCGAGCAGGTGGTGGGGCGCGCCTTGGAGGGCATGCCCGAGCGTCCCTACGTATTCACCAAGTGCTCGCTCCTCGAAGGCCCCGGTCGCCGGGTGGTTCACAGCCTCAAGCGCGACTCGATCCTCCTCGAGGCGGAGGCCAGCCTGAAGCGGCTGGGCGGCGATGCCATCGATCTCTACCAGATCCACTGGCCGAACCCAGAGGAGGACGTCGAGGAGGGCTGGGGCGCGTTGGCGGAGCTAAAGGAGCAGGGGCTGGTCAGGCACATCGGCGTCTCGAACTTCGACGCCGAGCAGATGCGTCGAATCCAGCACATCGCTCCGATCGAGACGCTCCAGCCCCAGTACAACCTGGTCGAGCGCGACGCGGAGAGGGACATCCTCCCGTTGTGCGAGAGCGAAGGGATCGGCGGTCATCGTCTACTCGCCGATGAGCTCCGGTCTGCTGACCGGAAGGATGACCCGAGAGCGGGTCGCTGGGCTGCCGGAAGATGACTGGCGCAGGGGCGATTCGCGCTTCAACGAGCCCGATCTCTCCCAGAACCTGGAGCTGGTAGAGCGGCTGAAGGCGGTGGCCGACCGCCACGGCACCGTCCCCGGTGCGGTGGCTATCGCTTGGGCGCTTCGCAACCCGGCAGTCGACGGCGCGATCGTCGGCTTCCGCTCACCCGAGCAGGTCGATCCACTGCTTCCGGCCGCCGGACTCGAGCTGAGCGACGAGGACCTCGATCAGATCGAGGGAGGGACGGGATGAGCTCGGTCGGATTCATCGGCCTCGGGAAGATGGGCGGCAACATGGCCGCCCGCTACCTGGCCGCCGGCTACACCGTCTACGGCGAGGCCCGCAACCGGAACGCCGCGCAGTGGCTGATCGACCAGGGCCTGCGGTGGGTCGACAGGCCGCGCGAGGTCGCAGAGGCGGCGGACGTTGTGATGACCTCGCTCCCGAGTGACGACGTCGTCAAGTCCGTCGCAGCAGGACCCGACGGTCTGATAGCCGGCCTGGGCGAAGGGAAGATCTGGACTGATCTGAGCACCATCAGCCCCCGGATGAGCCGCGAGCTCGCAGCGCGAGTGCGCGACGAGGGGCGTGGAGCAAAGATGCTCGACACGCCCGTTTCCGGAAGCGTCCCGCAGGTCCAGGCCGGAACGCTGACGATCATGGTCGGCGGCAACGAGGACGCCTACCGGCGCGTCGAGCCGGTCCTGCGCGTCCTCGGAACGCCCGAGTACGTCGGCGAGAACGGTCAGGGACTGGTGCTAAAGCTCGCGATCAACATCAGCCTCGCCGTGCAGATGCTCGCTTTCTCCGAGGGCCTGCTGCTCGCCGAACGCGACGGGATCGATCCTCACCGCGCCGCCACGGTGATGGCCGAGAGCGCCGTCGGCTCGCCGATGCTCAAGGCGCGAGTGCCGCTCGTGCTCGACCGACCCGACGAGACCTGGTTCGACGTGGGCCTCATGCACAAAGACATCCAGCTCGCCCTGACCACCGCAGACGACCAGCAAGTCGTGCTCCCCTCTGCCGCCCTTGCCGGTGAGGTCCTGACAGAAGCGACCGAGAAAGGATACGAACACCGCGACATCGCGGCGCTCTACGAACTGCTCACACAGGACAGCGCTGGAGCGAATCCTAAAAAGGGATAACCGTGCTACTGGCCGCGGTCGCGCTCAGGAGGGCGTTGATCGCAGCGTTCGTCTGATCGGACACGACTGACGGGTCGGATGCATCGAGCTTGCCGTCGAGGTGGAGGAAGGCGAGGCCGTGGACCAGCGCCCAGATCGCGGTTCCCAGCGGTCCAGCGTCAGCATCCGGGAAGGCTCGCTCGACGATCTGGCGGACGTACAGCGATACGGCCGCGGTGGCGGCGACGCGCTCGTGGTTGTCGTGGTCGCAGGGCTCTCCGAACATGGTTCGGAACAGGGCGGGCCGCTCGAGCGCGAACTGCACGTAGGCGACCGCCACGCTGGCGAGCTGCTCGGGGGTCGAGGGCGATGGATGGGCCGCGGCCAGCCGTTCGGCGAGCTCTCGGTTTCCAGATGCTCGCGTGGGCGGCCATCGAAGCCGCCGGCCGGAAACGTCAACACTCCCGGTGCACTCGGACCCGTCGCCGCATTCGGCCTGGACGAACTCGAAGCGGGCGTCCGCGCTGCCGGACTCGACCGCGTGCGCTGAGCGCTCGAGACTCGGCAACTCGGCGAACAGATCACCGAGGCCAAGTGGTCGTGCGACCGTTTCAGACCGCTTGTGAAATCCCGTGGAGCATGCGTCCGAAGACGAGTTGATGGACGGGGCAGAAGACATACCAGTAGGCCATACCAACGTACCCCGCGGGATCGAACACGGTTGTCTGGCGAACGTCAGTACCACCGTTGCCGTCGGGATCGACTTCGAACTGCAACCACAGCCGCCCAGGAATCTTCATCTCGGCGGCCAGGCGCAGCAGTCTGCCGGCCTCAAGCCGCTCAACCCGCCAGAAGTCCACGGTGTCGCCTACGCGCAGGTCGATCGGGTCGCGTCGGCCACGCCGTAGCCCGACGCCGCCCCTCAATGTGTCAAGCAACCCTCGCGCGCGCCAAAACCAGTCAGCGGCGTACCAGCCCGTCTGCCCGCCGATCCGACGTATGGGGTCAAAGGCGTATACCGGTCGTCGGTTGACTCTAATCGAGCGGGACGACACCAGTCGCCGGCCGAAGGTGATTCCCGTCCACCGGCGAGGCGTCGCGGGCGGGAGCGCGTCGGACCACCGGGTCTCGGCGAATTCTCGGTCCTCGTTCACGAGCGCTCGGGCGATCGAGTCGGTCGAACCACGGGGCCGGACGGCGAATGACTCGCGTGCGGCACTGGTGTTGACCACAGTCTCATTGCGAAGGCTGTCCACCATGGCGCTGGCGATCCGTCCGTAGACCGGCGTGACCAGTCCGAGGAAGAAGCGTGACGCCCGTGGGCTGAGCAGGGGCGAGCGAATAAGTCGCCGACGCAGCCCTCGTTGGCGAGCGTAGTCGCGCATGATCTCGGCGTACGTGACGCGGTCCGCACCGCCGATCTCGAAGATCGAGTCACTCGCGTCGTGCAGATCGAGCGCAGCCAGCAGGTATTCGATCAGGTCTTCGATCGCGATCGGCTGCGCGGCCGTCTCGACCCAGCGCGGCGTAACCATTACAGGGAGAGTCTCGACCAGAGCCCGCACGATCTCGTAGGACGCGCTTCCGGATCCGATCACGATCGACGCGCGGAACTCGATCGTCGGCACGCCCGTAGAACGCAGGATCTGACCCACCTCCTGACGGCTGGCCAGGTGCGGCGACAGGCCATCGCCAGCTCCGAGACCCCCGAGGTAGACGATTCGGCGAACGCCTGCCGCGCACGCTGCCTCGGCGAAGTTCTTGGCGCCTTCGCGGTCGAGCGCTTCGAAGTCGCCGGAGGCGTCCATTGAATGGATCAGGTAGTAGGCGGTGTCGACGTCGCGCATCGCGGGGGCGAGCGATTCGGAGTCAAGGACGTCGCCGGCAACGATCTCTGTCTCGGTCGCGGCACGGTCCGCAAGGAGCTCTGGGCGTCGCGTCAGACACCGCACCGTGTGCGCTCCTGATGCTTCGAGCCGGCGCAGGAGCCGGCCGCCTACGTAGCCCGTGGCGCCGGTGAGAAGGATCGTGCCGCTGCCGCTCACGTCGGGCAGTCTACTACAAATCGTCGTAGGAGTTATGTAAGTAACTACTATGAATTGTCGTAGACACGGAAGCTCTGCGGCCAGACGGACGTCGTCCCTTTCAACGAGACCCTTCGGTCGACCGTTCCGGGGCGCCAGAAGTAACCCCGGCCTGGTTGGCAAAAACCAGAAAGGACCAACCCATGAATCGGACTCGATTTTTGATAGTCACTCTGTTCGCCGTCATCCTCGCGGTGGTCGTTGTAGCCACAAGCGCCGGAAGCACGAAGAAGCAGCACCAGCCGGCTGTGGCGCCCAGCTCAGCCATCGGCGTCAAGCAGACCTCGCTCGGCAAGACGCTGGTCGATGCCAAAGGACGCACCCTGTATCTGTTCCAAGGTGACCAGCCGAACGTGAGCAGGCTGTCCGCCGCCGGGCAGGCGGTGTGGCCGCCATTCAACGCGAATGCCAAGCCGGCGGCAACCGGCGGCGCGTCCGCAGCTCAGATCGGCACGATCGCGGGCACCAACGGCCGCACGCAGGTCACGTACAACGGTCACCCGCTGTACTACTACGTGGGCGACCACAACCCGGGCCAGACGAATGGCCAGGGCCTGAACCAATTCGGTGGACTGTGGTACGTCCTCTCTCCCGGGGGTGTCGCCGTGACCTCCACGCCGGCTGCTGCGGCCCCGAGCGCGCCAGCCAACAGTGGGTCGAGCACCGGCGGTGGCTCGGGTTACGGCTACTGATCGGAGCAATCCTTCTATCTGACCAGCGGAAGCACCGAGATCCCCCGCAACTGGGAGATCTCGGTGCTCGCCTGAGATCTCCGGTAGCGACGGATGCCGCTAGGGCTTGCGTGCCAAGCGCTGCAGCGATCGGCGACGCGCAGGGTCAAGCTTCGCCATCTGCTCCGCGAAGTGGCTGAGCGCCGCCTCCCCGAACTGGTCGACAAGCCCTTCGACCTCCGCGCCGGCGCGCAATCGCATGTACTCGTCCCGCTCGTAAGCGGGCGCATAGAAATCGGTCTTGCCTTCCCGTCTGCGGAGGAGCAGGCCCTTCCTGTGCAGCCGAGCCATGATCGTCATGTACGTCGTGTAGGCGCGTTCCTTGGGCGTCCGTGCGTTGAGCGCCTGCATCACGTCCCGCACCGATGACTCGCCGCGCTTCCAGAGCTGCTCCATTACCTCGGCCTCGAGTTCGTGCAGAGGCGGCGGAACCATCTTGGCCCTCGATCGATTGCCGGAGCGCCGCGCCATCTACGACGAACCATAGCAGGAGTACCATATGGCTCATCCCGTCGATTCGCGTGCGTCAGAGGGCGGTGAGGACGAAGAACCCCGATTCTCGACCTCCCGCCGGGGCCGCCGTCGCTCCCCAACAGCAACCCGCTGCGGTCGCGGCTGCTCGTGTCGCGAGGGCGGGAGTGGCGCTAGGTGCCCTGGGGCTCGCAGGCTCGGTGTTTGTGATCGTGCGGTTGGCTGAGTCCTGGCGGGTGACGCCCGAGACTGCGTCTCATCACATCTCCCTGCTCGGACAGAAGCTGAGCTATCCGGCGGCGAACTTCGCCGCTGTGATCGTCCTCGGACTTGCCCTGATAGGGCTGACCGCGACCGGGTTGGTACTGCTCGGCGCTACCCGGGAGTACGTCGCTAACCGACGATTTCAGCGACTGATCGGCTCCGGCGACTACGGACGGGTGGAGGACGCCGTCGTCATTCCCGATGAGCAGCCCCGCGCTTTCTGCGCCGGGCTGCTCAGACCGCGCGTCTATGTCACAAGCGGTGCCGTCGCACTGCTCGACGAGGCGGCGCTGCGGGCCGTGCTGGCCCACGAGCGTCACCACGCCCGCCGCTGGGACCCTCTCAGGCTGGCGATAGGCCGAGTCATCGCCCGGGCGTTGTTCTTCGTGCCCGGACTGGCGGAACTGGTCCGTCGCCAACGGGCGATGGCCGAGCTGAGCGCGGACGAGTACGCGGTGGGTGGCGACCCAGAGAACCGTCCGGCGCTTGCGCGCGCGATGTTGAGCTTCGCCGACGAGCCAGGGTCAGACGATCTAGTCGGCATTGACCCGGCCAGGGTCGATTACCTGCTGGGCGACCCTCCAAGCTGGCGCTTCCCCGCCCTGCTGTCCCTGGCGGCAATCTCCGTGATTGCGCTCGTGATCGCGATAGCCGTGCTGGCAGGACAGGTGGCCACGGGCTCGGCCTCGCTCGCCCCGCCGTTCCTCTCTGCTCAGCCCTGCATCGTCGTGCTCGCGCTGATACCTGCTGCCCTACTTGCCCTTCTCGCCTTGCGATTGCGCCGGGGCGCGTGTTGGCTTGGGGCCCCCCTGGGGCTTCGGGACTCAAGCAGCTAGCACGCGCTCCCCCGGGGCACCGGGTAGCTGCAGGCGGCCGTGCTGAGTAGCCGCTAGCGGCCGCGAGCCAGCTCTACAGACCCTGAGGGAATGCGATCGCGTCGGGGGAGACGAGCGGCGCGCCGACCTCGAGCTGGATCTGCGCGTGCCGAGTGAGCGGGATGTCCCGTGGGTTGCCTTGGTACACGCGGCCGTCGTAGATGGCGGTGACCCGACCAGCGACCGGTCCCACCCGCGTAGGGCCGAGTTGCTGGCCCCAGACATCGAAAAAATCACCGAGGGTGTAGGTCCGCTCGATCGGCGATTCGATGTGGATGATCCCGTCCGCGGCGTGCGTGTGCAGCCAGTAGAAGCAGCTTCCCCCGCCCACGTAGGGACCGGCCGGCGTCGCAGACACCACCGGGTTGTCGATGCCGACCCCTTGCGGGATGCGCCGAGGCTGGCCGTTGACGAACACCGTCAAGTGCGCATGGATGTGAAACACCAGCTGCTCGCCGGCTAGGCATTGGATGCCGTCGACGGAGGTGGCCCTGCGCCGTTCTGGCGCCGGCCAGATCAGGGGCGTTCGGGACCGGTACCCCCTCGGCGCCGAGCGCGCCAGGTGGCCCGGGCGAACGGAGGCGCCCGAGCTGCGCGAGCGGACGTAGCGGTGATGCCGCGGCCGGCGGCGGGGGCGCCGGGCTTGCACCGCCGCCAGTTGCCAGCACGATCCCGGTAACGCCAATCGTGCCGATCACGGCCACGAATGCGCCTGCGCGGCGAAGTGAACGCTTGCGTCGCCGGTCGGCTTTTAGCTCGGCCTCGCGCGCCAATCGCTCCGCGCGTGCCTGAAGTTTCTGCTCCTTACGGCTGCTCATCGGAATTCGGCCACCTTTTCGGCGCTATCGGGAAGGATCTACTACGTTACGTAGTCTGAGGGAGAGTAGTAGATCAACAACCTGATTGGAGAACACCCCTGTCATGAAACGAAGCGCGACGTTTGCCTCGATCGTCGGGGCACCGCCGATCAGACGTCTATCGGCAAGTTCTGGGGCGCTGCCCCGATCTGGATCGTGTGGAACCAGGTGGCCGAGCAGGCCGGGTCGGCCTTCCACAACAACCTCGAGCAGAACGCCCGGATGTTCGCGCTCCTCGACGGGACGCTGGGCGACGGCGCGATCACGCTCTACGACGCCAAGTACACCTACCACCGTTGGCGTCCGATCACGGCGATCACGGCGGCCGACCAGGGCAACACGAACACGATCAGTGATCCGACCTGGGTGCCGCTGGCAAACACCGCCAACGACCCCAGCTACCCCGGCGCTCACGCGGAGTTCAGTGAGGGAGCGGCGACGGTGCTAGTGGACTTCTTCCGCACCGACAACTTCTCCTTCTCTCTGAGCAACGCGACAACTGGCATCACGCGAAGCTTCGACAGCTTCACGGCGGCGGCTGATGAGGCGTCCGCCAGCCGGATCTTCGCCGGGCAGCACTTCCGCTACGACGAGGATGCCGGACAGTCGTTGGGAGCACAGGTAGCCGACTTCGTAGTGGACAGAGCCCTGTTGTCCTCGACTAATCACCGAAGCGCCTTCCGCCTGCATGGCCGTGGCTAGAAGGCCGCAGCGTGACACGGGCTGCTTGACAATCCAGCCATGATCCCCTACACGATGTAGTAGATCATTCGCCACCCACCCTCCGACCACCGCCGGCGCGCGCCTCCTTCTCTCGCGCGCCGGCGGTCGGAGGAGGTCAGATCGCGTCGGTGAGCGATCCGTGACCAGGCGGTAAGCGCTCTAGTCGGCGCCGATGACCTTGAAGTTCTGGTTGACGAAGATGTGGTGCGGCCAGTTGACGCCGATGTTGTGGACCTCGTATTCGCCGTTGCTCAGCTTCACCACACGGTCGACGATGCCCCCCGGGTAGGCGGTCAGCGCAGCTTCGGTCGCCTTGTTCGCTGCCGTTCCGCTGACGATCGTCCCCGACCCCTGACTGTAGTTCGCTGGGATCTGACCGACCTGCTTTGACGTGGACGGCGCGCCACGCTTGAAGGGGACCACCCCTGCCGTGGAGGAAGTTGTAGTTCCGCCGCCGGTCGATTGCACGAGGACCTGGCTGGCGGTGATGGTCGTTCCGTTGGTCGTCCCGAGTACGAGGACGCTTTCGCCTTTTGTGATCGCACTCGCCGTGCTCGAGCTCGTCCCGTTCTGGTAGTGTCGTAGAGGACGCCTTGTTGACGGTCACCTTCTGACCAGCTGACGTCGTTAGCGTGAAGCTCGACGTGGAGACGCTGTTGACCGTGCCGACTGCTCCCCCTGAGGCGGGTCCGGACCGAGCGTTGGACCCCCCGCCGCCGGACACGCCTTGCCCTGATGCTGCCGGGGTGGACGTGGCTGTAGTCGCGGTGCCCGCGCCGGTGCTGGCGGTTGCGCTGACGATGCCATAGGCACCGCCCCCGATCGCGATGGCCGCGGCGCCGATTGCAATGGACCTGGTGAGTCTCCGGGAGAACATGTACTGGTCACTTCCGTCGTCTGTTGATCGTGAGCTCCACGATGGCCGGACGCGGTAAGAACCGCGTGAGACGGACCAAAGAGATTCCTGTGATTTTGCGCGGCACCGAGCCGATGACCTGGCGCCCAAGCGCTTGCTTGACCTCTTTTCAAGCATCTGATTGAATAAGTTGTATGGAAGCTGCAAGGACGGACCAGCGTCGCGAGGCAGGTCTGCGGACGCGGGGGCGGCTGTCAGACGCCGCGCTGGAACGGATCGCTGAATGCGGCGAAGATGGCGTGACGCTGCGCGAGCTCACGGATGCTGCTGGGGCCAACGTCGCGGCGGTCAGCTACCACTTTGGCTCGCTGAAATCCCTCTGCGACGCGGCGATCGAGCAGGCGCTGGAGGCCTACTTGGACGCTCAACAGGAGGCGGTCAGCAGGCTAGGCCCGGAGTCGACGGTCGAGGAACTGGCGGCTGCTTTCGCTCGACCGATGATGCGCGCCTTGGCCGCGGGAGGTCGTGACCTCGCGGTGATGCGGATCGTGGCCCGGGCAGGAATCGATCCTCCACGGGGATGGGCCCGATTCGATGCCAGGTTCGATGGGATTCGTGCCGATGTCCTCCGGGTGCTGAAGGCCAACGTTTCTGATGCCAAGGACCAGGAACTGCTCCTACGCACCCGCTGCGTGGCCGGAATGTTGAACTGGCTGGCCCTCGCCCCCGTAGGCGCCGAGCTCAGGAACAAGTCCGAGAAGCAGCTCGAGCGACTTGTGGTCCCGGTAGTCGCCGGCGCCTTTCGCGGTACGAGCTCCGACTGACCCGCAAGCCCATCGGCGCCAACGGCAAGAAGTGGGTCGGGGATTTCCGCGGCCCCAAACACTTCAAGCAACTGCTTGACAATGGGTCCCCGGCTAGCTATTCTCAATCAAACGCTTGATCAAATACAGTATGACGCGGATGCCGAGCGCTCCGCCAAGGAGGAACCAATGAGAGTGACACTGACCGGAGCATCAGGATTCATCGGATCTCACGTACTAACCGAATTGCAGGAGCACGGCCACCAGGTGGCGGCGCTCGTCCGCGACGAGGCCCAGGCTGACCTCGTCGGAGGCCGAGGCGCCACACCGATCGCGGTCGACCTCTACGACCGGCCCGCGGTCGTCGGCCTGCTGGGCGACGCAGACGGGGCGATCCACCTTGCCAGTCCCGGCGACGAGACCAGCGCAAACCTGGACGCCGCGGTGGCCGACGCGGCGATCGACGCATTCGCCGGGACCGGCAAGCCATACATCCATACCAGCGGTGCATGGATCTACGGCGACAACACCTCGATCAGCGAGGAATCGCCATTCAAGCCGCCTGCGCTGGTGGCATGGAGGGAGCCGATCGAACGCCGGATCCTCGACGCCCCAGACATGCGCGGGGCCGTGATCGTCTCCAGCGTCGCCTACGGCGACGGCGGCGGCGGAATCCCCGGGCTACTTCTCAACTCACCCCGAGATGACGATGGCAACCTAATCATGCTCGGTACCGGGCGACAGCACTGGTCGACAATCCACGTTGCGGACCTCGCGAGGTTCTTCCGGCGCGTGCTTGAGAACGGCTCGGCTCGTGGCTACTACGTCATCGGTGACGGACTCAATCCGACAGTCGCCCAATTAACTCAAGCGGCCGCTGTCGCAGCCGGCGCTCCCGGAGCGGTCCCCGGCTCCGATGATGAGGCTCGGGCACGTTTGGGCGACTACTTCGCCGAAGTCCTATTGCTCGATCAGGGCACATTCGCGTCCAAGGCTCGGGACAAGCTCGACTGGGCTCCGACCCATCCAGGACTAATCGACGAGTTCCGCCACGGCAGTTACTCACCTGAGGCGAGGGCCGCCTGACCGCCGTCTCGCCATCTGTCCGGCCCCAGCTCAGGGCTTAGCCGTCGATGAGCGCCTGCTTGCGCACCTTACCCATCTCGTTGCGCGGCAGCGCTTGGAGGAAGCGCACGTGGCGGGGGCGCTTGTGCGGCGCCAGTAGCCGCGCGACGTGCTTCGAGAGCTCCGTGGCATCCACGCCGCGGCCCTCCCGAACCACGACCCATGCGACGATCCGCTCGCCTAGGTCTGGATCGGGCTCGCCAGTGACCGCTGCCTCCGCAACCGCGGGGTGCTCGAGCAGCGCGCTCTCGATCTCGACCGCGCCGACCTTGAATCCGCCGCTCTTGATTAGATCGGTCGCCCGCCGCCCGACGATTCGGACGTAGCCGTCGGCTGCTCGGGTGGCGAGATCGCCTGTTCGAAACCAGCCACCCCGCATGGCCTTCGCGGTCGCTTCGGCCAGGTTCAGGTAGCCCGTGAACACGTTCGGGCCGCGGACCTCGATCTCTCCGATCGTCTGATCGTCCGAGACGTCGAGTACACCGCCCGCGTCATCGACGAGGCGCAGTTCCACTCCTTCGAGAGGCGGCCCCACGTAGCCAGCCCGCCTATCCCCATCAGCACGGACTGCGGTGTTCATCAACGTCTCGGTTAAGCCGTAGCGCTCCAGGACCCGCTGTCCGCACAAGCGCTCGATGCGAGCATGCAAAGCCGCCGGCAGCGCCGCGGAGCCGGACACCAGAAGGCGCGCCTTACGTAGAGCCGCGACGATCGCCGGGTCGGATTCCGCCTCCTCGGCCAGCCGGTGGTACATCGTTGGGACGCCGAACACCATCGTCCCCCCGCGCTCAAGCGCAGCAGCGACAGCCTGAGGCGAGAAGCGGCCGATATGCTCGACGGATCCTCCCCGGCGCAGCGGCCCCAGTACGCCGAGCACCAAGCCGTGTACGTGAAACAGGGGCAGGCCGTGCACGACGCGGTCGGAGGCACTCCACCCCCACGCACGCCCGAGCGCGTCCAGGTTTGACTCGATCGCCCGCCTGGGGATGACCACGCCTTTCGGAGCACCGGTCGTGCCTGAGGTGTAGATCACGAGGGCTGGTGCCTCCTCGTCGGGCTCGGCCGGCAGCGCGGTCTCGTTGCGCTGTCCGAGATCGGTCACAAGTTGCTGGCGGCTGTGCAGGGTTCGGGGAAGCTCGGTTCCTGGTGCTGCCAGAACCAGCGTCGGATCGCTGTCTTTGACGACGTGCTCGAGCTCTCGCTCCCCTATCCGCGGGTTCAACGGCACGACCGGCACGCCGGCGATGAGGCCCGCGAGGACGCCAACGCACGTCTCCAGCCGCGGCTCAGCCCACACAGCTACACGGACGGCTTCCTCGAGCCGTGGAACAAGGGCCAGCGCGGCCGTACGCAGCTCGGCGTAGCGCAATGTGCCCTCGGGGAACCGCACAGCCTCGGTGCGACCGCCGCCGATCACCGGCTCAAGCATCATCACCAGTAAGTGGCATTGCTCCGGATGGCCGCAATCGCCATCGCGTGTCGTATAGCACCAGGTCGGCAGGAACGGTCTTAGGCCACGATTACCCGAGGATGGCGCCAGACGCGACTGCCAGTCCCGCGGCTTACGGATCTGCGCTCAGCTCAGGGACGCCCCGATGAAGGCCAGCGTCTGGGTCTCGAGGCGTGCCTTCTCGCGATCTGGCAGCGAGCGCAGGGGCCCGCGCAGGAGGACCGCGAGTCCGTGGACCGTGGCCCACGTTGGGTATTCGATGTTCGGGCGGCGGCCGGGCTCCAGGAGTCCAGCCTGGACGAGGTCGTCGAGCGCGGCCTGGAGGCGCTCCAACGGCTGTGGCTCCTCGTTTCGCTGGTTGGCCAGAGGGTGCTCGGTGACAGCGAATGCGGTGTCGAAGAGGCCTGGCTCTGTGCGGGCGAACTCGAGGTATGCCCTGCCGACGGCCTGGAGTCGCAGTCGCGCGCCTGTCGGTGTGTGCGCTCCCGCGCGGACCTGGCTCATTCCGTCGGCCATGCGCTGAGCGAGCTCTCTGACCGCCTCGTCGCGGACTGCCGCGAGGAGTGCGTCGCGGTCGGCGAAATGCCGGTAGGCGGCATTGGGAACGACCCCGACCATGCGTGTCACCTCGCGCAGCACGACCGCGTCCGGACCGCCCGATCGCGCGAGCTCGACGCCAGCCTCGACGAGGGCAGAGCGGACAGCGCCGCGGGGGCGCGGTCCCCGGCGCTTCGGCCGATCGCTCGCTTGCGTGTGACGCACCTCACAACAATTATAGTGGACAGTGTCCACAACAGCGCTATAGTGGACAGCGTCCACAATTCCGACGACAGAGAGGGCCCCTCATGGCAAGCACTGCCACCCAGCCAACCGCAGCACCGCAAGACCACTCTTCGGACGCCGCTAGCGACCGGCGCGTGACCGCTTCCGAGTGGTTCGCGTCCGGATCCCGCCGGCCGTATGACCCGATCGCGAAAACGATGCTGGAGACAGCAGCCGGCGAGGGTTCCGCACAGCCGCTGCATGTCTTCGAGAAAGTCGTCGCTACGCCGCCGGTCGGCGCCGATAGCCGGTGGCTGACGATGCTGCCCGGGTATCCGGACGGCTCCTACGGCTATGCGCAGGTCGATCGGTACCTCGGCCCCCAGCCTGCGCCGCGCCTGTACATCGAGTACCTCGGCCAGGGCGACTCCGACAAGCCCGCCCGTTACCGCTACTCGTCGATGGAGCGTGCCGATCTCGTCGAGGCGCAGTGGCGGGCGCACGGAGTTCGCCGCACGATGGTGGTTGCGTTCGACTACTCCTCGTTGTCGCTGCTGGAGCTGCTGCGCCGCCAGCAGGAGCGCGACGCCGCGGGCGAGGCTCCGGGCGCGACGATCGACGCGGTGTTCATCGTCAACGGTGGGTTGTTCGCCGATTGCCATTCGCACCCGTGGGACACAACTCCGATGCTGGGGACGGCGGTTGGCCGGGTGGCGATGTGGTTCGGCCAGCATGTGCCGGGCGTGATGGAAACGACGCTCCGCAACGCGAAGCTCTTCTCTTCGTCCTATGAGGTGAGCGATGCCGAGCTCGCGGACCTGAGCGACGCGATCCGCCGCCGTGGTGGCGCGGCATTTATGCATCGCGCCGCCGGGTTCGTCGACGAGCATCGCCGCAACGCCGAGCGGTGGGATCTCGCGGCGATCGTGCGCGAGCTCCGAGACAACGTTGCCTTCCATGTCGCCGGCAGCGAGGAGGACCCCTACGAGCCCCGACAGATCACCGCCGCGCGCGAGCGACTCGGGCCGTTCGGCGTCGGCATCCGCATGTTCCCGGGTGGTCATCTGACGACCTCCGAGCATCCAGAGCTGCTCGCAGATGCGATCCGGGAGCTGGCGGATGCCCACGGCGTGGGCCGGCCCGTTCGCCCCACTCGGACGCGACGGGAGACACAACGGCATGAGCTACAGGACTCGGCATCGGCGCGGCGCTCGCCGTTCGGTGATCGCGAGGGACATCGACCGACGCCGGTCCGGGCCCGCCCGCAGCGTGAGGCCGCTACGTTCCGGCGGCCGCCGCTGGGGCGGCAACGCTCCCACTCTCTTCACGCCCACCCGCGATAACGAGCCAGGCGGCGAACGTCACTAGCGCCCAAATGGCCAAAACGACGACGGGGTGCACGTGCTGGTAGTGGCGGAAGTAAACGGCATCACGAATCGCCGTGACCGTTGACCCCGAGGGAAGCCAGCTGGAGAGGAAAGCGAACGGCTGGGGGAGCAGCGGCGGCGAGACAGCGCCGCCCGAGGAGGCGTTGCCGAGGATGACGAAGAACAGCCACGTCGGCACCAGCGCCCAGCGGCCTATCAGGACGGCCATCAACAGGGCGAAGGACGACGCGGCCAGCAGGTGCAGAGCGAGGATGCCCCAGACCTCCGCGGTATGGAGGCCGAGGTTCTCAAGCAACGCCGCGTTGACAAGCGTGAGCGCGAACGACGCCGCCAGCGCGAGGGCCAACACGAACCAGACGTGGTGTTGCAACGCCAAGCGACCGGCCTGCGCCAGAACCTGGAAGATCGTGAGGAAGCCGATGATCGTCGCGACGAGCATCAGGTAGAAGAGGTCGAGGCCATTGGGGTCCCTCGGCAACAGGGGATGGGTGTCGACCACTCGAACTGCGGGATCGACGGTGGAGATCTTCTCGAGCACTCGCGCCACGGAAGCTCCGGCGGCGCTCGCCACGTACAGCGTGGGCCGGCCCGAGGTCAGGTCGAGAGCGGTGTAGATGTGCTGCCAGCTGATGGCGTCGATCGCGGCCCGGACCGACGGGTAGCTCCGGAAGACGAGGCTATGCCGGGCCACCCCCTGCACCGCGTCCACCGTGCTCGGGTGCGCCGCCGGGTTGCCCACTACTCCGGCATTGATGTGGCGCGGCACAGGGTCGCCCAGCGCGAGCGAGTAGGTGGTGAGGAAGAGACAACCCATGGCGATTGCGAGGGCGGCGATCAGTGTTGCCCGCTGGAGTGGGGTCCACTGGTGCCCTCTGATCCTCGCGAGCCGCGAAGTGTCCGGGCTGCCCTTGACCGTGGTCATGGAGATGATGCTCTCACGGGAGACGGTCCGCGCTGTAGCTTTTCCGGCGTGAGGAGCCTCTGCCCCGTGGGCCGGAACTGATGCAGTCCGAGACCGTCGAGATCCCGACACCGGACGGCGTGGCCGACGCTTACCTGACCAGGCCCGACGATCAGCCCCATCCAGGGGTGCTGTTCATCATGGACGCCTACGGACTGCGACCGACCATCGATGAGATGGCGGACCGGATCGCGGCCGACGGATATGTGGTGCTGGCGCCGAATGTCTTCTATCGCGCTGGTCGCTCACCCGTGCGGCCGATGCCGGACCTGACCGACCCCGAACAGCGTTCGAGCTTCTTTCAGTCGATCCGCCCGCTGATCGAGCAGCTGACCCCCGAACGGCTGGCCGCTGATGGGGCGGCCTACCTCGACTACCTGGCGCAAGTGGACGCGCGGGGAACGATCGCGATCACCGGGTACTGCATGGGCGCGCGGGTCGGGTGGTGGATCGCGGCCGCCCACCCGGATCGGGTCGCGGCGCTGGCCGGTTTCCACGCGGGCGGAATGGCCACGGATGGGCCCGACAGCCCGCACCGCAAAGCGGCCGACGTGAAGGCCGAGATGTACTTTGGCTTCGCCGACCAGGACCCGAGCATGAGCGCAGAGCAGATCGCCACGTTCGAGCATGCGCTCGAAGACGCCGGCGCCCCGTACCGCGCGGAGGTGTATGAGGGGGCCCGGCACGGCTACACGATGGCCGACGGACCAGCGTTTGATGAGAGCGCGCGCGAGCGTCATTTCCGGGAGCTCCGCGCGTTGCTCGAGCGCACCCTGGGCTAGGGCGAGGGCCGCCCCCGTCGGCCGATAGCGGGAGGCTAGGCTGACACGGTGGCCACGTCGACAGAGTCCGCCACTCCGTTTGTCGGGCGAACCGCTTGGCTCCGCAACCTCGAGGCGCCCGTCCGGGAGTTCCTTCGCACCGAGACCGGCGGAGCTCTGGTCATGCTGGCCGGGGCAGTGGCCGCGCTCATCTGGGTCAACGTCGACCGCTCCTCGTACGACTCGCTGTGGACGACCAATCTCAGCATTCACATCGGTGGCGGCAGCGTCTCGCAGGACCTCCGCCTCTGGGTGAACAACGGCCTGATGACGTTCTTCTTCCTGATTGTCGGCCTGGAGGCGCGCCGTGAATTCGACCTGGGTGAGCTCCGCGAGCGCCGCCGCCTGGCGCTGCCGGCAGTTGCGGCGCTCGGGGGGATGCTCATCCCAATCGGCATCTACCTCCTCGTCAACGCCGGGCGGCCCACGGCGCACGGCTGGGGAACGGCGATGTCGACGGATACGGCATTCGCGCTGGGCATGCTGGCGCTCGTCGGGCGCCGGTTTCCGTCCAGCCTCCGGACGTTCATCCTGACGGTGGCGGTGGCCGACGACCTGGTGGCGTTCGTCGTGATAGCCACGGCCTACACGAACACGGTCAGCGTCGTGCCCCTGCTGGTGGGAATCGGGGCTCTCGGGGTCGCTTTCGCCGTCCGCGCCCGTCGGGTTCGCAACGGTGCCGTGTACCTCGCGATCGGGTTGGTGGCCTGGGTTGCCTTCCTGAAGTCGGGAGTCGATCCGATCATCGTTGGGGTGGTGGTCGGATTGATGTCAATCGCCTATCCGGCCGTGCGGGCGGATCTAGAGCGGGCCACGGATCTCTTCAGACTGTTCCGTGAGCAGCCGACGTCCGAGTACGCCCAGACGGTGCGAGAGGGGGTGCGTACCGCGCTCTCCCCCAACGAGCGCCTACAGCAGCTCTACCACCCGGTCTCCAGCTACGTGATCCTCCCCCTGTTCGCGCTTGCGAACGCCGGCATCCCTATCAGCGGTCACTTCATAACCACCGCCTACGGCTCGCCGATCACGATCGGGATCATCGTCGGGTATGTGGTCGGCAAGCCGGCCGGGATCAGCGGCGCGACATGGCTGGTGACGAGACTGAGTGGCGGTCGAATCAAGCCACCGGTCGGGTGGGGCTCGGTGCTGGCCGGTGGTGCAATCGCCGGTATCGGCTTCACGGTCTCGATTCTGATCGCGACGCTTGCGTTCACAGGCATCGAGCTGCAAGAGGCCAAGCTCGGCGTCCTAACCGCGGCACTGGGTGCCTCCGCCCTGACGTGGGTGGTCTCTCGCGTGATCAGGATGCTTCCCGAACAGCTGAAGCTGCGCGCGGTGCTGGGCACGTCTCAGGCGGTCGTCGATCTAGCGGTTCCCGTCGATCCCGAGCGCGACCACATCCGCGGTCCTCGAGGACGCGCCCGTCACACTGGTCGAGTACGGCGACTTCGAGTGTCCGTACTGTGGACAGGCGGAAACCAATATCCGCGCACTACTCGCCGACTTCGGTGACCTGCGCTACGTGTGGCGGCACCTGCCGCTAAACGATGTCCACACGCACGCCCAGCTGGCCGCCGAGGCATCCGAGGTCGCCGCCGCGCAGGGCAAGTTCTGGGAGATGTACGACCTACTGCTGGCACACCAAGAAGCTCTGGGAGTCAAGGACTTGATCAGTTACGCCCAGGAGCTGGAGCTCGACGTCGAGCGCTTCCGGCAAGCGTTGCGCAAGCGCAAGTACGAGGGACGGATCGCGGAAGACGTTGAGTCCGCCGACGCCAGCGGCGTCTCCGGCACCCCGACGTTCTTCATCAACGATCGCAGGCACTATGGGGCCTATGACATCGACACCCTGTCGGCAGAGGTGCGGGCAGCCCGTGCCCGCGCCGCCGTGGTCGCCTAGCGTCCGGCTCCTAGCGCCGCCTACGGCTCGAAGGTGTCGATCACTTCGTAGACGCCCGAAACGTACTCGTGCTGGACGAACGCGGACATGCGGTCCACGCGTTGTGTCTCCTGTGCGTCGGCGTCCTCGCGCCAGCGACGGTAATCATCCTCGGTCATGTCAAAGAGCCCGAACGAGATCACCTCGTCCTCGTCGCGGATGTTGCGCGCGTGGTAAGCCCTCTGGAAGCCCGGTGGCGGCGAGTCACCAGGACCCCATGCGCTCCGAAACTGCTCCCAGGCGCCGGGCTTCAGGCGCCGGGCACTGAACATCACAATCATGTCGACCTCCTAGGTGGAAAGCATCGGCAGTCGAGCGGAGCATTGCAGGACTGGCCGCCGGCGATCCAGTTCATAATCGCGGGCATGCCGATTGCGACCGAAGCCTCACCCGTGATCACTCGACGCTCCAGCACTCGTGACGAGCTCACGTGACCAGCTCGTCGAGCGCCCCCTCGAGCTGATCCTGGCGCGCAACTTGATTTCGATCCTCTGGCTGCCCGCGGTCCTGGTCGACGCCGACGGCCGGTTTGTGTTCTTCAATGAGGCGGCGGCCGAGCTGATCGGCGCCCCCTTCGAGGAGATTGGAGTGCTCGAGCCGGAGGAATGGAACGCCCGCTACGGCCCCTTCGACTCCGAGGGTCACGCCGTACCGCGGGAGGAGCTGCCGCTCACCACCGCGGTCAGGGAATCACGGCCCGCCTACGGGCGGTTCTTCGTCCGGGCTGAGCCGGGGCTACAGGAAGTGGAAAGCGGCGCGCTGCCGCTCACGGGCCCCGGCGGCTACCAAGGCGCGGTCGTTGTGTTTTGGCCGGTGCCCGTGGACGAAGCCGCGTAGCCTGATGCGGGTCAAGTTCTGGGGGGTCCGCGGCTCAATCCCTGCGCCAGGGCCCGACACGAAGGCGGTGGGCGGAAATACGTCCTGTCTGCAGGTGATCGGGGAGGACGACACCGAGTTGATCCTCGACGCGGGCAGCGGCATCCGTGATCTCACGGCCGAGGACCTGGGCCATGCCAAGCGACTGCACATCCTGCTCACTCACCTGCACCTCGATCACATCCAGGGCCTGCTGTTCTTCGCGCCACTGTTCGACCCCGAGGCGCAGATCACGGTCTGGGGACCGCCCGGTCGCGTCCCTCTCCGCCGACGCCTGGCGCGGTACCTGTCGGACCCGCTGTCCCCGATCGAGATCGGCGAGTTGCCCGCCCGCGTCAGCTTCGAGAACGTCCCAGTAGACGGCTGGCGTGTAGGCGAGTTGCAGGTGAAGGCCGCTCTGGTCTCGCACCGCGGACCTACTCTTGGCTACCGAATCATGGAGGGCAACGCCAGCCTCTGCTACATCCCCGATCACGAGCCCGGGCTCGGGCTGAAGCTGTCCTCTGCGCCCGCCAACTGGATCTCAGGCCACAGCCTGGCCCACGACGCAACCGCCCTGATCCACGACGCCCAGTACACGGATCGGGAGTACCCCGGCCGCCGTGGCTGGGGCCACTCGAGCATCAGCGACATGGTGGCGTTCGCGGGTCGCACCCGTCCCGGCCGACTTCTGATGTTCCACCACGACCCAACCCATGACGACAGGACCCTCGAGCTTCTGGCCGAACAGGCTGCAGAGCAAGCAGCCAGCCTCGGCGTCGACGGCGGAATCCGCCTGGCCCGCGAAGGCCAGGCATTCGAGGTCTGAAGAGGAGGTACACGATGGCTACGACCCTTTACGCCGCCAAGGCCCACGTAACCGGCGGTCGAGCCGCCGGCCATGGCGAGACGTCCGACGGCAGCCTGACCGTGGATCTGCGGATGCCGCCGGAGCTGGGCGGCGAAGGTGGAGGCACCAATCCGGAGCAGCTGTTTGCGATCGGCTTCGCGGCCTGCTTTGAGAGCGCGCTTGGTGTCGTAGCCCGGCGTCAGAAGCTCGAAGCAGGGGACGTGGAGATCGATTCGGCGGTGATGCTGAGGCCGACCGAAGAGAGGGGATTCAACCTCGCGGTCGAGCTCGCCGTCACTCTGCCGTCCGTGCAGGATCCCGAGGCCGCCGCCGAACTGGTTCGCGGCGCGCACGCGGTCTGCCCCTATTCAAACGCCACTCGGGGCAACATCGACGTCTCGCTGACGGCCAACGGTCGGGCCGTTTGAAATGGCTGATGCATTCATCCTCGGCGGCGTACGCACGCCGGTCGGGCGCTACGGCGGAGCGCTGTCGCACATCCGCACCGACGACCTGCTCGGCCAGACGATGGTCTGGGCCTGCGAGCGGGTCGGCGTCGAGCTCGGCCGGATCGAAGACATCGCCGCCGGCTGCGTAAATCCCGCGCACGAGGGAATGGGCGACATCGCCAGGTGGGCGGCGCTCGCGGCCGGGTTCCCAGACTCGGTTCCCGCCGCCACGGTCAACCGTTTCTGCGCCTCTTCGGTGACCTGCGCGATCCAGATCGCTCACGCCATCCGCTCTGGCGAGCTGGGTGTGGGACTGGCCGGCGGCGTGGAGTCGATGTCCCGCTCCGGCTGGGCGTTCATGAAGGGCGAAGCGCCATTTTCGCCGCGGGGCCCGATCTTCTTGCTGGACACGATGTGGGCCGGCGCCGGCGGGCCGCCCAACCCTGCGCTGCTCGCCCGCGATGCCTACATCGAGATGATCCGCACGGCGCAGAACGTGGCCGATCGCTACGGGTTCTCCCGAGAGGAGATCGACGCGTTCGCGCTGCGCTCCCACACCAAGGCTGCGGCCGCCCGGGACTCCGGCCGCTTCGCGCTAGAGATCCATCCTGTCGAGATCGCGGCGACGCGTAGACAGCCCGCCTGGACCTTCGAGCACGACGAGAGCATCCGCGACGACACCACCGCCGAGAAGCTCGCCGCGCTGCCACCGCAGCCGAACATGAAGCAGATGACGGCAGGCAACTCCTCGGCCCTCAATGACGGCGCCAGCGCGGTGGTCCTCGCCAGCGAGGAGGCGACGGCCGGGCTCGGCGTCGACCCGATGGCCAGGGTGGTGGCGTCGGCCACCTACGCGTTGGATCCCCAGGTCATGGGGATCGCGCCCGCCTGGGCGATTCCGAAGGCCATCAGGCGAGCCGGCCTCACTCCGGAGCAGATCGATGTGTGGGAGGTGCACGAGGCATTCTCCGCGCAGGCGCTCGGGGTCTTGCGCGAGCTCCCGAACCAGCTCGACGGCTTCGAGGTGCCCGATGAGAAGCTCAACCCGAACGGAGGGGCAGTCGCCATTGGACACCCGTTCGGGTCCTCCGGCACGCGCTACGTGCTCACGCTCGCTACCGAGCTTCGCCAGCGCGGCGCGCGATATGGAGTTCTCGGGGTGTGCGTCGGGTCGGGGCAGGGAGTCGCGCTCGTGCTCGAGAACCTGGCGTCAGGGTAGGCTGGCGCACGATGCCGACCGATCCCCCTCCGATCACGCTGTTCGACGTCGTCAAGCGCGCAGTCGAGATCGTCGATCCCACCGACTCCGACCCCCGCTTAGACCGCCTGCTGATCCAGTTCGAGGACGCGGATGAGCCGGTGACCGCGATCGAGAATCTCGACGAGCGGCTTGCCATCGCGGCGGAAGGCGCCGACGTGGAGGTCGAGGATCCGGCTGTTTCGATGGCGGTGGCCGCGGTCCTCTACCTGGCGCACCGCCGCGACGAGCTCGGCGATGAGCCGAGCAAGGTCCTTCGCATGGCGGCCCGAGCGGAGTGGAAGGGAGATCCTCCTTACGGCGTGCGGGATTTGCTCGCCCAGCGCGGGATCGAGGTCTGACGCAGTCAGCTCATCCGCCGGTAGCGCCAAACGCACAGGGGCACGACCACCACCAGGATCCCTCCGATCCATGCCAGTGCGGGTCCGAGCGAGCCCGGAACTCCGCTGTACAGGGCAAAGGACCGTGCCGTGTTCGCGGTCAGCGTGACGGGGCTCACCTTTGCGATGGCCTGCAGCCAATCCGGCATGCTCGCCACCGGCACGAACACCGAGCTCGCGAAAACGAGGGGGAAGATGACGACGAAGCCTGCGGACTGGGCGGCTTCCGCGCCCCTGACAATGAGGGCGACCAAGGCGAAGATCCAACTGAACGCCAGACCGAAGGCGGCGACGATCGCCACCGAAGCGATCGCCCGCGGGATTCCGGCCTGGAAGCTAAAGCCGACCGCGTACCCCACGCCGATCATCAGCCCGATGATCAGAACGTTCCGGACCAGATCTGCCGTGGTGCGCCCGACCAGGACGGCGGAGCGGGCCATCGGCATCGAGCGGAAGCGGTCCACCACCCCACGCCGTAGGTCCTCGGAGAGGCCCACCGCCGTCTGAGTCGCGCGGAAGGCCACCGACTGCACGAAGATCCCCGGTAACAGGAAGTCGACGTAGCTGACTCCGTGCGGCAGCGACCCCTTGACCGCGCCGCCGAACACGTAGGCGAACAGGATCACGAACATGATCGGCTGGATGGTCGAGAAGATCAGCAACTCCGGCTGGCGGACGAAATGGCGCAGGTTGCGAGCCGTGACCACCCAGGCGTCGGTAATGGCACGGCGCAGAGCGCCCGGCGATGGAAGATGCTGAAGGGGGGCACGGAATGCCTCACGCCGGAAGGTCGCGCCATCCCTGGAGACCCGTCCGTCCCTTGACACGCTGCGCACTGCCTCCCGGCGTGAGGCATCCGCGCCGTCCCCGCTGCCGTCTTCGCCGGGAGGTGCCCCCGTCAGCTGCAGGAACACGTCGTCGAGGGTCGGCCTGCGCAGACCAAGGTCGCTCACGGCGATCCCGGCCTTGCGCAACGCCGCCGCGGCGTCCTCGATCAGCTCGAGCCCATGACGCGGCGCGGGAAGCGTGAGCTGATCCGAGCGGTCGCCGGGCTCAGGGTTGCCGCACCCCACCGACGCCAGCACGGACGACGCCTGCTCGCGCTGGCCGGCGGTCATCAGCTCGACCTCCAGGATCTGTCCCCCGACGCGATCTTTGAGCTCATTTCCCGTGCCCTGCGCGATCACCAGTCCGTGGTCGATCACCGCGATCTCGTCGGCCAGCTGGTCGGCCTCCTCGAGGTACTGGGTTGTGAGCAGGAGCGTCGTTCCTTCGCGGACGAGCTCGCGCACGGTGACCCAGATCTCGTTACGGCTGCGCGGATCGAGGCCGGTAGTGGGCTCGTCGAGGAACAGGACCCGTGGACGAGTGATCAGGCTCGACGCCAGGTCGAGCCGGCGACGCATGCCGCCGGAGTACGTCCGCGCCGGACGGTCGGCGGCGTCCGCGAGCTCGAAGCGCTCCAGCAGTTCACTCGCCCGCCGCCGCGTCTCGTCCGCCGAGAGGCCGAAAAGGCGACCGAACATCTGCAGGTTCTCTCGTCCGGTGAGGATCTCATCGACGGCGGCGAACTGTCCAGTCAGCCCCAGCAGCTGACGTACCGTCGCCGCCTCGTGGACGACGTCGTGACCGAATACCTCTGCCCGTCCGGCGTCGGGCATGAGCAGCGTCGCGAGCACCCGCACGAGGGTGGTCTTGCCGGCCCCATTCGGCCCCAGCAATCCGAACACCTTGCCCTGCTGCACGTCGAGGTCCACGCCCGCGAGCGCGACGGTCGCGCCGAAGTGCTTCGCCACATTCTCAACGTGGACTGCGGGAGCAGAGGAGCCGTCTACAGCCATGCCCGCAACAGGCCTTACCCCGGATCTTCTGAGCTGTACGGGTCGTCCTCGCCGCGGACGTCGCGATAGCGGCGATCGAACAACTCCAGAACCGCGGTCACATCGGCGGGTCCGTGCACGTCATGACTGACCCCGCTCGAATCGGGCGTCAGCTCGGCCGGCTCGGCCTCTCCCTCCTCGATCAGCTCGTCGTGCTCCGGATCGAGCACCGGTAACTCGGCCACACCCCGATCGGGATACAGAAGCCCCAGCGTGGAATCCTCGTAGCGGACTCGGGCCGCACCTTCCTCGCCGCGTTCGATGAGCACTCCGGGCCAGGTGGCCAGCTCGTTGGCGATCTCGTCGATGAGTGCCTCCGAACGCGGCATGTGCCGATCGTATCCACCGGGCGGCTAGGATTGCGCTATGGACGATGAGAGCATCGCCAATCGGATCGACAAACTGGTCGCCGAAGAGCAGAAGCTCCGCCGCCGCGAGGCGGCAGACAGCGACCACGAAGAGCAGCTCGAGGAAGACCAGCGGCGGCTACAGGCGGTGGAGGTCGAGCTGGACCGCTGCTGGGATCTCCTTCGGCAGCGACGAGCGCGCGAGGAGTTCGGGCAGGATCCGAACGAGGCGCAGGTGCGCGACGCCGACACCGTCGAGCGCTACCAGCAATAGTCGGCGGCCCGCGCGCTTCGCGCCGGCTAGAGCGGCGGTATCCACCGGCCGCCCACCCACATCCCCTCCTCGCCGGTGCGGTGCTCGGTGAGCGGCTGCTCGTGCGCGCCATAGGCCCGCAGGTCGATGATGCCCTCGGGCCCCATCCGCAGGACGAACGCTCGGGGAAGCGCGTTCAACTGCAGCCAGTCCTGTAGCTCATAGCTGCAATCGACCTCGGCGATCCACACGTCGTCCTGGTGCCACTGAGCGGTGATCTGGTGGGAGGTCGAGCGGAGCTGGGAGAACGAAGTCCGCGACGAGCTTGCGCACCGCCTCCCTCCCTTCGCCGCGGCGGCCGTCCACCGCCAGGAACCGGACATCCGGCGCGAATAGCGCCATCGCGGCGTCCAGGTCGAGCGTTGTCGACAGCCCCCAGCAGCTGCTCGATCGGGGAGTCGTTTACGGGTCGCACATCACCGCGACGGCCGCCGCCTGACCGGCTCGCGGCCGGGCGGCTGCTTCGGGGCCGTGAGGTTCGGTGCTGGCGGGATCTTGCGGGTGAGCGGCCGTCCATCCACCGTTAGCTTCTGCCCGTGATGCTCGATCTCGAGCGGCTCGCCCTCCACCAGCGTGTATCGCGCCTGGGCGTGGCTGATTTCGATCCGCAGGCGTCGCCCGCGGAAGCTGAGCCGAAATACGAGCCGGCTGAGAGCCTCAGGCAGGCGGGGCGCGAAGCTGAGGGCGCCTCGGTGGTCGCGAACGCCGCCGAACCCGGCGATGGCGGCGATGAAAGCCCCGGCGAGCGAGGCGATGTGTAGCCCGTCGCGGGTGTTGTGCTCGAGATCGTCGAGGTCCATCAGAGCCGCCTCGGCGAAGTAGTCATAGGCGAGCTCCGGGTAGCCGACCTCAGCGGCGAGGACAGCCTGGGTGTTGGCCGAGAGCGAGGAATCGCGAACGGTCAGGGCCTCGTAGTAGGCGAAGTTACGCGCTTTCTGCTCGTCGGTGAAGGAGTCGGGCCGCATGAACATCGCCAGCACCAAGTCCGCTTGCTTCACGACCTGTTTGCGGTACAGGTCGAAGTACGGGAAGTGCAGCAGCAGCGGGTATTGCTCGGGCGAGGTGTTCTGAAAGTCCCAGCGGTCGTGCTCGCTGAAGTCCTCGGCCTGGGGATGAATCCCCCGCAGGTCGTCGTACGGGATGACCATCGACTGTGCGGCGTCACGCCAGCTTGCCGCCTCCTCCGCGTTCACACCGAGCCTGGTGGCGACCTCTGGGTGCCGCCCCGCGGCGTCGGCGGCGGCACGGAGGTTCTGCTGCGCCATCAGGTTCGTGTACACGTTGTTGTCGGCGATCGCGCTGTACTCGTCAGGACCTGTTACTCCGTCGATCCTGAATCTGCCCGCCGCGTCGTGATGGCCAAGCGACCGCCAGAGCCTCGCGGTCTCGACCAGCAGCTCGGTCCCGACGTCACGGTCGAAAGCGTCGTCCTCGGTCGCCGTGACATATCGGTGGACGGCGTCGGCGATGTCTGCGTTGATATGAAAGGCGGCGGTGCCCGCCGGCCAGTAGCCCGAGCACTCCTGCCCGCGGATCGTCCGCCAGGGGAACGCAGCGCCCTCCAGGCCGAGTTGCTGCGCCCTCTCCCTGGCCAGATCGAGCGTCGAGTGGCGCCACCTGAGCGCATCTGCGGCGGCGCGGGGAACGGTGTACGTCAGAAGCGGCAGCACGAACGTTTCCGTGTCCCAAAACGCGTGCCCGTCGTATCCGGATCCGGTTAGGCCCTTGGCTGCGATTGCGCGCTGCTCCGCCCTGGCGCCAGCCTGCAGGACGTGAAACAGCGCGAAGCGCACGGCCTGCTGAAGCTCTTCGTCTCCTTCTATTTCGCAATCTGCCCGATCCCAGAAATCGTCGAGAAATTCGCGCTGCTCGGCGAGCAGCTTGTCCCAGCCCCTGTGCATGGCTTCGGATTGGGCAGCCCCGACCTGGTCGCGAACCGCCGACAGCGATCTCTGGGCGGACCAGCTGTAGGCCAGGAACTTCACCATTCGAAGCGGTTGGCCAGTTGAGATGTCGCCTGTAATCGTCAGTCTGGCCATGTCCTCAAAGGCCTCACAGTTCGACTCGGTGCCGTCGGGACCGTCGATCACGTGTCCCATGGCCGCGGACAGCCTCAGCCCGCTGGCGGCGGTCTTGTGCGTGAGGACCGCGCGCGAGTCGATGGCGATGTAGTCCTCGGACTGGAGCGGCGAGGCCAGCGCGGCAGCGACCCGGGGGTCGTCTTCGGTCTGCGGCATCGACTCGTTGGCCACGAGCTCCGACTGGATGACGACAGGAAAGGCGTCGTCGATTGGCTCCACCTCGTAGGAGATCGCGGCGACAGCGCGCTGAGTGAGCGAGACCATGCGGGTCGACGTGACGCGCACCGCCCGCCCGGTGGGAGACACCCATTCGGCTTCTCGGCGCAGGACTCCGGCGCGCAGATCCAGAACCCGCTCGTGGCTTCGGAGCTCGCCGTACCGGATATCGAACGGCTCATCGACGACAAGCAGTCGGATGAGCTTGCCGTTGGTGACGTTGAGGACAGACTGGCCGGACTCCGGGTTTCCGTAGCCCGCCTCGGCGTACGGCAGGGGCCGGAGCTCGTAGAAGCCGCTCAGGTAGGTGCCGGGAAGGCCGAATGGCTCGCCTTCATCGAGGTTTCCGCGCAGCCCGATGTGGCCGTTTGAAAGCGCGAACATCGACTCGGTCTGGGCGAGGATGTCCGAGTGAAACTCGGTCTCGCGCACAGCCCAGGGCTCAACGCGGAAGGCGCGATGCTGGATCACGTGGCGTCGAGCAGCTCGGAGAGGTCCTTCACCACCACGTCGGCGCCGTGTGCCTTCAGGGCGTCCGCTTGTCCCACACGATCGACCCCCACGACGAAACCGAAGTTCCCCGCGCGGCCGGACTCGACGCCGGCCAGCGCATCCTCGTAGACGGCGGCCTGATCGGGCCCCACGCCGACCGCCCGCGCACCGGCAATGTAGGTGTCTGGAGCGGGCTTTCCGTTCAGGTGCTCGCGCTCGGTGGTATGACCGTCGATGATCTCCTCGAACAGGTCGAGGATCCCGGCTGCGGTTAGGACGTCCCGGCAGTTGGTGCTGGAGGACACGACGGCCCGGCGAAGGCCCGCGTCGCGCGCCGCCTTGACGTAACGCACCGACCCTTCGTATGGCTCCACGCCGTCGTCGTGGATCATCTTCAGCACGATCTCGTTCTTGCGGTTGCCCAGCCCGTCGATCGTCTCGGCGTCCGGCGGATCGTCCGAAGTCCCCTGCGGCAAATCGATGTGGCGCGATTCCAGAAACGAGCGGACGCCGTCGTATCGCGGCTTGCCATCGACGTACTGGTCGTAGTCTGAAACCTGGTCGAAGGGGACGAACTTCTCACCGCGCTGCTCGGCCCGCCGGCGAAGGTAGTCGTCGAACATCTGCTTCCAGGCCGCGGCGTGCACTTTTGCGGTCTGGGTCAGCACGCCGTCGAGATCGAACAGGCAAGCGTTGACGTTGGAAGGCAGACCGAGCACGGGCGCAGAACCTACCTGTTCGTGCTGTCGCGAGGTCGCGTGTACGAGCCTACGCGTCCACGGGAGCGGGGCCGCGGGCTCCGAACGTCGCGCCGGTGCTGGCGATCACCACCAGCGCGATCGCCAGTACATCCAGGGCGCTCAAGCTCTGGCCGATCACCACCAGGCCGGCCAGCGCCGCCATGGCGGGCTCGAGGCTCATGAGCACGCCGAACACGTGGGGCCGGATGCGTCGCAGGGCCTCGAGCTCGAGGGAGTACGGCACCACCGAGCTCATCAGCGCCACGGCAAGGCCCGCGGCGAGGTAGGCGGGCTGCAGGAGGTTCGAACCGCCGTCGGCGATTCCGGGTCCGATCAGCGGCACCGTGGCGATGACCATCGCTATCGCCAGGCCGTGCCCGCCGCTGAACGCCCGACCGACCCGGGCGTTCAGCAGGATGTACGCGGCCCAGAAGGCGCCGGCCGTGAGCGCGAGCAGCACGCCGCCTATTTGCGCCCCGCCGACGCCGCCCAGAAGTGCGACGCCGGCCGCTGCCAGGAGCGCCCAGACGACGTCCAAGCGGGTCCGAGATCCGGCCAGCGCGACCCCGAGCGGCCCCACGAACTCGAGCGTGACCGCGATCCCCAGGTGGATGCGGTCCAGGGCTTCGTAGAAGGTGAAGTTCATCAAGGCCAGTGCCAGCCCGAACAGGGCGGCCAGCCGAAGCTCGCGCGCCGTGTAGGACCATGGCCGTGGCCGCCAGATCGCGCACAGCACGACCGCCGCGAACAGGACCCGCACCAGCACGGTCCCGCCCGGCCCGAGGTGGACAAACAGCTTCGTCGCGAACGCCGCCCCCACCTGCACCGAGGCGATGCCGACCAGCACCAGCCCGGGGGCCGGGACACGGTCGAACAGCGATCTGTCGCCGGCGATCGTGGCTTGCATACCCCGACCAAGCTAGATGATCGGCGGCGGCAGTCCCTCCTGGGGGACTCGGTTCAGCGTGCGACCGCCGCGGGGCGGACGACCTCAATCGGTTCGGCCATCGGCGCGCACATCGCGGCAGGCCGCTCCTCCCGCCGGAGCGTGTTGCGCAGCTGCACGAACGCGACGCTCCCGAGCAATCCCGGAATCCAGAGCACAATGGCGTGGTAGATGAGGACGGCAGCGGTCGTGGGCGCGAGCGGCTGGTGGTAGAGCGCGAACGTACCGATGATCCCGCCATCGAGGCCGCCGATCCCGCCCGGAACCGGCAGGTTCCCGCCGAGCTGCCCGATCAAGTAGCCCAGCACGAGCATGCCTGGCGCCGGGGAATATCCGACCGCCTTGAAGGACGCACCCAGGACCGCGAGGTCAAACACCAGCGTGCCGACCGAGCCAACCAGGACCCCGACCGAGCGCTGGCGCAGCAACAACAGTCCGTCTCGGATGCCCTGCCCGAGCGAGTAGCGGACGTAGTGCAGCGCGGCCCCGAGCTTGCCGCCGGGCTGCGTCCGCCACTGCGCCGCCGCCCCGTGCGTCAGCACCGTCGGAAGCGTCACGACGATCACGGTCGCCACCGCTGCGGCCCCGCCAAAGGCGTAGGTCAGCGCTGGGTTGCGGTCGTGCTGGAGGATCCCCACCAGGTACAGGAGAGCGAAGAGGATCACGCCGGCGACGTTCGCCATGCTGGTGAGGAAGAAGAACGCCACGGTCCGGCGCGCGATGTGCTCGGTGCTCATCCCACCACGGCGTAGCGCCCACACGCCGAGCGCGAGGCCGCCCGCGCCGCTGACCGACAGGATTGAGTTCGCGGCCTGCTCAGCCATCCCGATCTGGTAGCTCAACCGCCAGCTCATCCGCGGGCAGAACACTGCCCGGAAGATCACTACGTAGGACAGCGCCGAGAGCACCTCGAAGCCCACGCCGGCTACAACCCAGCCGGGTGCGGCATGCCTGAGCTCGCTGCGCAGGCTCCCGAGCCCGGGGCCGAGGAGCACCACGACCGCGATCACTACGACAACGAAAGCGATCTGCAGCAGCCTTCGCTGAATTCGCCGCGGGCTGAGCTCAGCGGGCATCGGCGCGCCGGGGACGCTCGTCCCTTGGTCGTCAGGTGGCTTCTGCTTCGGCCCGGTAGTAGTCAATGGCTCCGGTGCGCTCGAGATCCTCGAGCAGTATGGCTTCCACATCGAGGACCACGTCGATCTCGTTGCTGACGACTACGCCGCCGCCGGGAATCTCATCCTGCCAGGAGACGCCGAAATCGTGGCGGTTGATCCTGGTCGTGGCTTCGAAGCCGATCCGCCGCAACTCGCCCCTGTTCTCCCCGTCCGCCCAGAACGGCGTCTTCCACTCGCCCAGATAGTGCACCTCGAGCGGAACGGTCCTGGTGACGCCTCGAATCGTCAGCTCCACTTCGCCGACGAACGTGGCTGCGCCGCTGCGCTCGCTGAAGCGGCCGTTGAACGTCATCTTGGGGTGGTTGTCGACGTCGAAGAAGTCGGCGCTACGGAGGTGATCGTCACGCGCCGGCTCTCCGGTCCAGATCCCGGCCGCGTCGATCTCGCCTTCGAACGTCGCGTCCAGGCAGTTGTCCCAGTCGAGCTCCAGCTTGCCGTGGATGTCCTTGAACAGACCGCGCACCCACGTGACCATCATGTGCCGGGCGCGGAACTCCGCCTCGGTGTGCCCGGGCTCGAAGATCCAGGTGGCCATCACCTAACACCCTAGAAGGTGGCGGCTCTCACGCGGCCGCCTGCGCCTCCTCCGCGCCGGCTCGAGCGGCCAACACGCGGACGAGGTCCGCGAGCACCTCCTGCTGCTCTGCCTCGAGCAGCTCGCCGTTTTCGCCAAACGCGGTCTCCGCCTGACCGACGGGCAGTTCGTGCTCGATCACGTCCGCGCCGATGGTGCCCAGCACCTTGCGAGTCTCGGCCTGGGCCCAAACTGCGCCGAACAGTCCGGTCGAGGCGCCGATCACCGCCACGGGCTTGCCGCGCAGCGCGTTGTCCGGAAACGGTCGTGAGGCCCAATCGAGCGCGTTCTTCAAGATGCCGGGAATAGATCCGTTGTACTCGGGCGTGGCGATCAGGACCCCGTCGGCCGAGTGGATCGCCTCGCGCAGCCGAGCAACGCCCGGGTCGGCGGGCTCGATGTCCCGGTCAGGGTCGTAGGGCGGCAGCTCTCGCAGCCCGTCGAACACCTCGAGGTCCACCCCGGGCGGCAGCAGCTCAGCCGCCGCCCGAAGCAGGTTCGCGTTGTGGGACCCGCGGCGCAGGGTCCCGGATATGCCGAGGATCCGCAGGGCCATTACGCCTTCAGGAGCTCGAGATGGACCTCGAGCACGACATCCCAGGCCAGCACGTCGCCGCCGCTCGGCAGCTGGGCCTGCCAGCTCAGGCCGTACTCGCGGCGGTCGATCGCCACCTCGAGATCGAATCCCACGACCTCCTTGCCGGAGATGCCGATGCCAGAGGCAACTGAGCCCCTCGCGGTAACCGGCTCGGTCACGCCGCGGATCGTCAGCTCGCCGTCCACCTCGGCGTCGCCGTCGTCCGCGATGCGGATATCGGTCGATCGGAACTCGACAGTCGGGGTTTCCGAGGCGTTGAAGAAGTCCGGCGTGAGGAGGTGTTGCTTGAGGTCGGGAATCGCGGTCTTGACTGACTCCACCTGCGCGGTGCCGGTCAGAACGCCATCCTCGAGCCTGGCATCCACCTGCTCGAACTGGCCTCGGAACGTGGATACACCGTTGTGCTTGACCGCAAACCCGAACGTGCTGTGGACGGGGTCGAGACTGTAGGTGCCGGTCGGGACCTTCGTGGTAGTGGTGCTCATCGGTTGCTCCTTCAGTTGACGTGGCAATAGTTGAGAGAACAACCATCCTAGCAGGAGATGCTTTCTGCGTCAACTGTTTCCCCGGCTACGATTACCACATGAGCGATTCTGAGGCCCGTCTCACCGCCTGGCGAGCGGTCGTCACCAGCCACGCCGCCGTGACCGAGCAGATCCAAAGAGCTTTGGCCGCGGCGGATTTGCCGCCTCTCAGCTGGTTCGAATTGTTGTCCGCCGTGAAGCGCAGCCCTACGGGTCGTCCCCGGATGAGCGAGCTCGCCGAGTGGCTGACGCTCAGTCGGGGTGGCATCACCAAGCTGGTGGACCGACTCCAGGGAGCGGGATATCTCGAGCGGGTGTCGTGCGCGGGAGATAGACGCGCCCTACAAGCAGAGCTGACTCCCGCCGGGGAGGAGATGCTCGAGGAAATGCAGCTCGTCTACGAAGCCGAGCTCGAGCGGCACTTGAGCACGCTGAGCGCCGACGAAGCCGACCTGATCACGGCCGCGCTGCACAAGGTGACCGGCAGCACCTGTGACGCCGAGGCCCGAGCCGCCAGCGTCGCCGCTTCATAAGGCGCAGCCCGTCAGGAATATTCTGGGCCGTGTTCCGGTGGGTGGACCACACGGCGGAGCTAGAGCTCGAGATCGAGGCCCCTACCGAGGAGGGCGTGTTCGCCGACGCGCTCGCGGCGCTGGCGGAGCTTCTAGCGAGCCAGCCAGAGGATGAGACGAGGGTGCGACGACACATATCGGTGGACGCGGAGGACCGGCCCGCGCTCCTGGCTGCATGGATGGAGGAGCTGGTGTTCCTCGCGGAGACGGACGGGTTCGAGCCCCTGGCGGTGGAAACGCTCGAGCTTGGCCCGAGCTCGGCCGCAGGCGACCGTCACCGGCCGGCTGGGCCAGCCACCACCGTTGGTCAAGGCGGTCACATACCACCGGCTTTCGTTCCTGCCCGTCGGCGACGGGTATAGGGCAACCGTGGTCTTGGATGTCTGAGCTGCCGATCGATGCCTGAACTCCCAATCGAGCCCGTGAATGGGCAGCTGTGGGAGATCCCGGCCTCGGCTCGGCCTGGGATGCGGGTCCCCGCCCGTGCTGTTCGCCGACCGCGAGCTGCTTGCGGCGATCGAGCACGACCACTCGCTGGAGCAGCTTGCCAACGTAGCCACGCTGCCGGGAATCGTCGAGGCGGCGCTGGCGATGCCCGACATCCATCAGGGCTACGGGTTTCCTGTCGGGGGAGTGGCCGCCACCGAGCCGCCCGAGGGGGTGGTCTCGCCGGGCGGAGTTGGCTACGACATCAACTGCGGCGTGCGCCTGCTCGCGCTTCCGATCGGGGTCGAGGAGCTCGGCGATCGGCGCAAGCCTCTGGTGCACGAGCTCTCGCGCCGGGTGCCGCTGGGCACCGGCGGCAGGGGAAGCCGTCGAGGGAGTCAGCGGCGCGAACCTGGACCGGGTACTCGAGCTGGGCCCTCGGGCGCTGCTCGAAGACCTGGGCATCGGTGGCGAAGAAGAGCTGGAGCTGACGGAGTCCGCAGGCTGTCTGGAGGGCGCCGTCCCCGGGGCGGTGTCCGCGCGGGCGAAGGAGCGCGGCGCTGACCAAATCGGGACGCTCGGCTCCGGCAACCACTTCCTCGAGCTCCAGCGCGTGGACCGCATCTACGACGAAGCGACGGCGGACGCGTACGGGCTGCGCGAGGGGCAGGTGACGATCCTGATCCACTCGGGTTCCCGCGGGCTGGGGCATCAGGTCTGCACCGACTTCGTAAAGCGCATGGACTCCCAGCTCGCGCACTACCGGATCGAGCTTCCGGATCGTCAGCTCTCCTGCGCGCCGGTGTCATCTCCCGAGGGACAGGCCTACCTGGCGGCGATGTCGGCCGCCGCCAACTTCGCCTGGGCCAATCGCGCGGCGATCGCCGACCGCGCCCGCAAGGGGGTCGACGCCGTGCTGGGGGCGCGCGTCGCCCGCGGCGTGAGACAGGTCTATGACGTCGCGCACAACGTGGCCAAGCTCGAACCGCATCGAGCGGGGGCGGATCCGAGCGCTTCTGAGGAGCGCGAGCTGTGCGTACACCGCAAGGGCGCCACCCGCGCCTTTCCGCCGGGCCATCCCGAGCTGCCCGACGCCTACCGGCCAGTCGGTCAGCCGGTGTTCATTCCGGGCAGCATGGGCACCGCCTCGTTTGTGCTCGCCGGGCGCAAGCGATCGCTCGAGGTTTCGTTTGGCACCACCTGCCACGGCGCCGGAAGACGACTTTCGCGCACCGCGGTCCGCAAGCAGGTCCAGGGCGGCGCGCTGCGCCAGCGGCTCGAACGACAGGGCGTCGCCGTGAGGGCTCTGTCGTCGCGCGGGCTGGCCGAGGAGGCGCCCGAGGCCTACAAGGACGTCGAACGCGTGGTCGATGTCGTGCAGGCCGCCGGCCTCGCCGCGAAAGTCGTTCGGCTGAGGCCTATCGGGGTGATCAAGGGGTGAGCGATCGTGCGATGGCCGTCGGTCCGGCCGGGCTCGAGTTCACGAACCTCGACCGTGTGCTGTGGCCGAGCACTGGATTCACGAAGGGGCAGTTGCTCGACTACTACGCCCGCGTTTCCGTGACGTTGCTGCCGCATCTGGCCAGCCGGCCGCTGACCCTAGGTAGGTTTCCGGCCGGAGTCGACGCTCGAGGGTTCGCCCAGACCGAGTGTCGCGGCAGGCCCGACTGGCTCCAGACGTCGGCGATCAGTCTCCGCGACGGCCGGGTGCGCAACTTCTGCCTGGCGCAGGATCTTCCATCGCTGCTGTGGATCGCCAACCAGGGAACGATCGAGCTGCACACGTTCCTGGCGCCCGCGTCGCCGCTCGATCGGCCGAGCGCTGTGTTGTTCGACCTCGATCCCGAGCCGCCCGCGGGGTTTCGCGAAGCCGCCAAGGTGGCGCTCCTCCTACGCGAGTGGCTGGCCCAGCGAAACCTGCTGGCCGTCGTCAAGACAACCGGCGGCGTTGGACTTCACGTTCTTGTTCCGCTGAACAGCCCGCACACCTACGAGCAGACGCGCGAGTTCGCTCGCACCGCTGCCCGCGAGCTGGCCGCGGATCATCGGCACGTAGTGGCGAGCGCTGCGCATCGCGATCGTAGGGCCGGGACCGTGCTCGTCGACTGGGCTCAGAACGGCGAGCGCCGCACCATGGTCGCGGCCTATTCGCTACGCGCGGCGGACGCCCCGACGGTCTCGACTCCCCTCCACTGGACCGAGATCGAACAGGCGGATGGAATGCTCCGCTTCGCCCCGCACGAGACGCTGGCTCGGGTCGAGCAGATCGGCGATCTGTTCGAGCCGGCGCTGACGGCGATGCAGAGCATTTACTGATCCACCGTCGAGCGCACGAGTGGGGCTCGATTGATCTTATGAAAATCAGAACCTAAATTCATTCCTCTCTCACGGGCGTGCGCGATGCTCTCTCACGATGACGACCTTCAACTACCACCCCGCGGCGTTCGCAATCTCCGGGGCTGAGAAGCGCGACGTCCACCGCGCCGCCGGTGGCTATCTGGTCCTGCGACCCACCGAAGACGGCTGGTCGCTGATCACTCCGGACGGCGAAGTTGTCTATCGAGGGCTCGGACTCGACTCACGTCGCCGCTGCCTCGAGATCGCCGTCGAGCGCGGCGCGGCCGCGGTCCTCAGCTGAGCGACGAACGCCCGCCAGGGGCGAGTCCACCCCACCGGATACGATGGCACGGTGGGTGCCGCGCCCGGTCCACAGCCTCCGGAAGAGCGCGTCCATCACCCTCTGTTTGCTCGGATGTACCTGCGGACGGTGACCCGGCGGGCGGAGCTGGGCGAGGAGCAATACAGACGAAAGCTGCTGGCCGTGCTTGCCGGTCAGGTGATCGAGCTCGGCGCCGGCCCCGGCAACAACTTCCCGTTCTATCCCCCGACCGTCGAGCATGTCCTCGCCGTCGAGCCTGAATCCGTGCTCCGCACCGAATGCCTCAACAGCGCGGCGAAGGCATCGGTCGAGGTAAGCGTCGTCGACGGCGTCTCGGGACGGCTGCCGGCGGACGACGCGAGCGCCGACGCGGCCGTCGCGTCGCTCGTCCTGTGCTCGGTGCCCGATCAAGAGCGCGCACTTGCCGAGCTTCGCCGGGTGCTGCGGCCCGGCGGCGAGCTGCGGTTTTACGAGCACGTGATCGCGCACCATCCGGTGGGCGCCACGCTCCAGCGTTTCGCCGACGCGATCTTCTGGCCTCGGGTCGCGGGGGGCTGCCATATGAGTCGAGATACGGGTGCGGCACTTGAACCTGCGGGGTTCACGGTGGAGTGGTGCGAGCGGTTCACCTTCTCCCCCGGGCCGCCGGTGCCGCCGATACCGCACATTCTGGGCGCGGCGCGGCGGTAGGGGAACGGCGCGGCGCGGTGGCGCCAGCGGCCCGGCGCGGCGCGGCGCCGGTGGCGCCCCTCGCTCCGGTTCACACGAGACTCTTACGGTTTTCGAACGGCCGGCTTCGACCGGGTCCGCATCCTTCCGCCGATGAGCACGACATCGCCGGGAATCCCTTGGCCGCGCGAATCTGGGCGCGAGCGCGGCTCCGTAATCAATCTGCGCCGCTTCAAAGACTCGGCTCCACTAGCGACGCTCCTCATATTCACCGGGGTCGTCTACCTGTGGGAGCTGTCGCATAACGGCTACGCCAACAGCTACTACGCCGCCGCAGTTCAGGCCGGCACCCACAGTTGGAAGGCGTTTCTGTTCGGCTCGCTGGACGCCTCCAACTACATAACCGTCGACAAGCCGCCCGCCTCGCTGTGGCTGATGGAGATCTCGTCTCGCGTGTTCGGGTTCTCCAGCTTCAGCATGCTGCTGCCCCAGGCGCTCGCGGGGATCGCATCGGTCGGGCTGCTGTACGCGAGCGTCAAGCGGTGGTTCGGCCGTCCGGCGGCGTTGCTCGCCGGCCTCGTCCTGGCGATCACGCCGGTGGCGGCCCTGATGTTCCGCTTCAACAATCCAGACGCGCTGCTGGTCCTGCTGCTGGTGGTCGCCGGCTATGCCCTCACTCGCGCGCTCGAGGCCGGTTCGACCCGCTGGCTCGCCCTGGCCGGCAGCGTGGTCGGGTTCGCCTTCCTGACCAAGGAGCTCGAAGCGTTCTTGGTCCTGCCGGCGTTCGCGCTCGTCTACCTGGTGGCGGCTCCGGTCCCGCTGCGCCGGCGCGTGTGGCAGCTCGCCGTCGCCGGCGGGGCCCTGGTGCTCAGCGCCGGCTGGTGGGTGGCGCTGGTGGAGCTGTGGCCGGCATCTTCTCGCCCCTACATCGGCGGCTCGACCGACAACAGCATCCTTCAGCTGATCTTCGGACCCAACGGACTCGACCGGATCAGCAGCGCCGGCGCCGGGCCAGGAGGCGGCTTCAGCGGGTCGTCCGGGATCCTGCGACTGTTCAACTCGGAGCTCGGAGGCCAGATCAGCTGGTTGCTGCCTGCCGCGGTGATCGCGCTCCTCGCGGGCGCCGTGTGGACCTTCCGCCGCGAGCGAACGGATCACCACCGAACCGCGCTCCTGCTCTGGGGCGGCTGGCTCGCGGTCGCCGGCGCGGTCTACAGCTTCATGACGGGCGTCATCCACCCCTACTACACGAACACGCTCGCCCCGGCAATCGCGGTGCTGGTCGGAGTCGGCGCGACAGTTGCCTGGCGACGGCGTGAGCGGTTGGCCGCTCGGATGGTGCTGTCGGCGATGCTCGCCGCGACCGCCATCTGGTCGTATGCGCTGCTCGACCGCTCCCCCAATTGGCATCCGTGGCTGCGGTTCTCGATCCTCGTTGGAGCGGCCCTGGCCGTGGTCGGGATCTGCGCCGGCCGGCGGCTAAAGGACTCGATGCGCCCGGCGGTTGCGACGGTCGGCTTGCTGGCCGCGCTTGCCGGCCCCGCGGCGTACACGCTGAGCGCCGTCGCGAACGCCGAAACAGGGCCCAACCCGAGTGCGGGCCCCGCGGCAGCCTCGGCGCAGGGGCTCCCGGGAGGGACACAGGCGGGCCGCATCCCAGGCTCGTTCCGCCCCGGCAGCGGTAGTGGCGCCGTCGGCGGCGCGGGCGCACCCTCCGGTGGCGGCGCACCCGCTGGCGGTGGCGGCTCGGCGCCCGCCGGCGCAGGCGGCGGCGCGGATTCGGTCAGCGGCGCACTGCGCTCACTGCTCGTCCGGGGCTCCTCCCGTTACACGTGGGTGGCTGCCACCTCCTCCGCCCAGACGGCTGCCTCACTCGAGCTCTCGACCGGGAAGTCGGTTATGGCGATCGGCGGATTCAGCGGACGTGATCCGTCGACCACGCTGGGCCGCTTCGAGCAGCTTGTCGCTCAGGGCAAGATCCACTACTACGTCTCCGGTGGAGGCGCAGGCGGCGCGCCCGGCGGCGGGGCATTCCCGGGCGGCGGGGGCGGCGCGCCCGGCGGCGGGGCATTCCCGGGCGGCGGCGCTCCACCGAGCGGCTTCCCAGGCGGCGGCCCGCCGCCCGGCGGTTTGCCCGGCGGCGGCCCTCCGGCCGGCGGCCTCGCGGGCCGAGGGGCCCCGGGCGGCAGCCCGGCCAGCGCCGTCGAGAGCCAGATCCAATCCTGGGTCTCCTCGCATTACAAGTCGACGACGGTCAACGGGACGACGGTGTACGACCTGACACAGCCGAAGGCGAGCTGACGGTGACCGCTGTCACTCGGTCGGCAGCGAGCGCCTGAGGTCGAGCGCCAGCCTGACCAGGGCCCAAAGATCGAGATCGTGGTGCCGGTCTACAACGAGGCGGCCGTGCTCGCGCGGTCGATCCGTCGCCTCCACGGGTTCCTCGCGGCGAGCATGCCGTTCGCCTGGACGATCGTGATCGCTGATAACGCGAGCACCGATCAGACATGGCACATAGCGCAGCGACTGAGCCTCGAACTGGACGCCGTCCGGGCACTGCACCTGGACCAGAAGGGACGGGGACGCGCACTCCGGGCCGCCTGGATGCAGAGCGACGCAGACGTTCTCTGTTACACGGACGTCGACCTGTCGACGGACCTCCGGGCGCTGCTCCCGCTGATTGCGGCGCTCGTGTCCGGCCATAGCGACGTCGCCATCGGCACGCGCCTTGCTCCCGGCTCGCGAATCGTGCGCGGCCGGAAACGGGAGGCGATCTCCCGAACGTACAACCGGCTGCTACACGTCGTCCTCCGGGCTCGATTTCTCGGATGCCCAGTGCGGCTTCAAGGCCATCAGGGCTTCCGTGGCCCGGCGTCTATTGCCGGAGATCGCAGACGATGGCTGGTTCTTCGACACCGAGCTGCTGGTCGCCGCACAGCGACGAGGGCTCCGCATCCATGAGGTGGCGGTCGATTGGGTCGAGGATCCCGATTCCCGCGTCGAGATCATTCCCACGGCCGTCGGCGACCTGCTCGGCGTGGGCCGGCTTGTGATGCAGCCCCCGCTGGCGCGATTTCTTCTGATCGGGGTGCTCTCGACGCTCGCGTACGCGCTGCTGTATTTGCTGCTGCGTGGCGGGCTGGCTCCTGGCGGAGCGAACGCGCTGGCCCTGGCGTGCACGGCGGTCGCCAACACCCAGGCCAACCGCCGCTTCACGTTCGGCGTTCGTGGCCGACACCGGCTGCTGAGTCAGCACGCAGCGGGTGCGCTCGTGTTTGTCCTGGCCCTGGCCCTGACCGATGGTGCGCTGAACTTGCTGCGGGCGATCGATCCGCGACCCCCTCGCTCAATCGAGGTGATCGTGCTCGTCCTTGCCGGTGCGGTCGCCGCGGTCACCCGCTACGTGGCACTGCGGACCTGGGTGTTCGCTCGTTCGCGCAATCGCCCGCGGACCCTGCAGCCCGCCGCGCCGACGGACTAGGGCTCATACGAGTTCCTTACTCCGGTCACACGGCCCTCTGACGTCCGGCCGTGAGGCTTCTTCACTATGACTCCTCCCGACACTTCCACAACGACATCCGCCCCCAGCACTGAGAGGCAAGTCGATGTCCCCCCGAGCGTCACGGCGCGGCTGAGGGCGCGTCGCCGACGGGTCGCCCGGATCCGCAAACGGACTCTGGCCATCGCGGGCTCGGCCTTTGCATTGCTCT
This sequence comes from uncultured Actinomycetes bacterium, assembly GCA_963719305.1. Lineage (GTDB taxonomy): Bacteria > Actinomycetota > Thermoleophilia > Solirubrobacterales > Solirubrobacteraceae > Palsa-465. The sequence goes on from CAVRBL010000002.1 coordinate 159,207, forward strand.
GGGGCGTGATCTTCGTCCAGCTCGTCTCCGGCCACGACCCCGCGCTGGCCCACAACTCGAGGGGGGCCTCGTCGTCCACGACCAGCTCCTCTGGATCGTCGAGCTCCAACTCCGCGCTCAACCGGCTCAGGTTCGACCAGCTCCGGCAACTCGGGCTCGAACTCCTCCGGTTCAACGAGCTCCGCCAGCTCTGGCTCGGGCTCCTCCGGCTCTGGCAGCACGAGCGCGATCACCACGAGTCAGTCGTGATGCCGGTCGAGAGCTACCAGCAAGCGCCGGTCGCCCCCGCCAGGGAGGTCGTGGAGCGCTTCCCGTGCTTCGGCGGTGCCTGCGCGGTTCTCGTGGAGGGTGATGGGCTGGCGTGGACAGCGGCCCGGGCCGCGACCCACGCGCGCCGGCGACTGGAGCGCTGGCATCACCAGTTCTCGCGCTTCGAGGCGCAAAGCGAGCTCTCGAGGCTGAACTCCGATCCGCGCCGGACCGTGCCGGTGACGCGGTTGATGGCCCGATTCGTCGAAGCTGCCTTGAGCGCCGCCGCCATGACCGGCGGACTCGTTGATCCCACGCTGGTCACCGAGATCGAGCGCGCCGGCTACGCCGAGACCCTGGACCTAGAGCAACTGAGCCCGGGCGACTTCATGGGCCTCAGGCGCCGCCGTTGCCCCGGTGCACCGCGTCCAGATGCCCCTTGGCGCGAGGTCACAGTCGACCGGGGCGCCGGCACCGTGACGCGTCCCGCTGGGCTGCGGCTGGACAGCGGTGGGATCGCCAAGGGGCTGTTTGGCGATGTCCTCGCGGTGGCGCTCGGCACCCACCGAAGCTTCGCTGTCGCCGCCGCGGGCGACCTCCGCTTCGGCGGCACAGCGCGGCGGCCGCGTCCGATACAGGTCGCGAGCCCGTTCGACGAGTCGATTCTCCACACGTTCGAACTGCTGTCCGGCGCGGCGGCCACCAGCGGGATCTCGAAGCGCAGCTGGATCGACCGCGACGGCGATGCGGCCCACCATATGCTCGATCCTGCGACCGGCAGACCCGCGTTCACGGGCGTCATGCAGGTGACGGCGCTCGCGCCCACGGGCGTCGAGGCCGAGGCGCTGAGCAAGGCATCACTCCTGAGCGGCGCCGATCGGGCCACGGCGTGGCTCCCGCACGGAGGTCTCGTCGTCTACGACGACTCGTCGATCGACGTCGTCGCCGCGGACTCGACGGAGGTCGAGACATGACCGATCCCTCGCACTATCTGTTCTGGATCACCAGTCGCGCCGCCGGCACCACCGCGATGGTCCTGGCCAGCGCGTCGGTCGGGGTGGGGCTGGCGATGGGCGGGAAGCTGTTCAAGCGCTTCCGGGGCGCCGATCGGCTCTACATCCACCAGACGCTGTCACTGGCGGTGATGGTCGCGCTGGCTGTGCACGCAGTGACGCTTCTCGGTGACACCTACCTGCGCCCGACCGTGCTCGACGTCACGGTGCCGTTCGCCCTCTCCTACAAGACCATTCCCACCTCGATCGGGATCGTCTCCGCGTGGGCGATGGTCGCGCTGGGGTTGTCGTACTACCTGCGCTCCAGGATCGGCCACCAGCGGTGGAAGGCGATCCACGGGTTCACTGTGCTGGCCTGGATCGGCGGTCTCGTGCACACGTTCACCGAGGGGACCGACGCCGGGCAGCTGTGGTTCATCGCGCTGATCCTGGTCACGGCGGCGCCCGCCTTCGTGCTCCTGGCCATGCGCCTCGGCGCGCGCCGAACCAGACATTCGCCGGCCACCCCCGCGCTGGGCGAGTCCGGATGACCGGCAGGCAGGGGCCCCAATAGCTCGTCGGGTTGGTGGTCGCGGGGGGTGGAGCGCTTCAGATCGTGCCCGCCAGGACGAGCGTCCCGATGATCAGCAGCACCACGGCCGCGATGGCGTTCCCCCACCGGTCGAGCCACTCGCCGCGTACCTGGTAGCCGCCGAGCGTGGCCAGCAGGGTCAGCCCGACGATCGTGGCGACCGTGACCAGGGCGAACGCGAGCAGGGATCCGATCGCCGTCCCGGTACCGACCGCCGCGGCCGCCAGAAACACCGGAAGGATCGTGAGATCGGGTGAAGCCGCGGCCCCGAAGGGAACCATGATCGCCAGCAGCCCCGGGAGCGTTCCGACGTGGTCGCCCGGGGGTGAATGGGCTGGCCGATGCCTGTGTTCATGGGAGTGAGAGCGCGGATGCGAGTGACCGTGGCCTCTCAACTCAAACGCAAGGAAGCCGATCCCGGTCGCCACCAACACCGCCCCGACAATCGTGCCCTGGGCGCTCTCGACCCTCGAGCGAAACTGAAGCCCGATGGCGACGATCGCCGCGCCGAGCAGCAACGACACGAGCACGTGCGCGACCCCGGCGAGCCCCGAGAGCCGAGCCACTCGCGACAGCGGGTAGCGACGGGTGCGGCCCACGACCGCCAGCGGAACCCAGTGGTCGGGCAGCACCGCGTGTCCAAAGCCCGACGCCGGCTGCGGCGGCAATCAGCGCTGGCGTGGTGGCGCTCACCTATTCCGCCACTCGTTCATCACGACTGGGCGCGCAGCGCCTCGACCAGCACCTCGCGCGTCGCCTCGAGCGCCTGCCCGATCACGCGCGTATCCCCGATCACGGGCATGAAGTTGCTGTCCCCTTCCCAGCGGGGCACGACGTGCAGGTGCAGGTGGTCGGCGATTCCAGCACCTGCCACCTGCCCCAGGTTGAGCCCGACGTTGAAGCCGTCGGGACTCATCGCAGCGCGCTGGGCGGTGACCGTTCTCCGGGCGAGCCGCATCAGCTCGAGCATCTCTTCCTCGATCAGCTCGTCGAGCGCGGCCACATGCCTGAAGGGCGCGACCATCACGTGACCCGGGGCGTACGGGTAGGTGTTCAAGATCGTGAAGCAGCGTTCGCCGCGCTCGACGACGTGGGCCGGATCGGGATCGCAGAAGATGCACTGATCGCCCTTCGGCCCCTTGATGTATTCGATCCGCCACGGTGCCCATAGCGGACGTTCGCTCATGACCGCCAGGCTACCCCAGCAGGTGCGCTTCTCAGGCGGCCGACGAAGCCGAAGCTACACTCGGCTGCCGTGGTCAGGTGCACACGATGACCGTGAATAGGCGTGCACCCTCGTCCCGGTCCAGGGCGCGTTCCCACAGGCACAATCGCCGCCTGACACAGGCGGAGCGCCGGCAGCACACGCGTCGGGCGTTGCTGGACGCCGCGCTCGAGCAGATGGACGGCGGCGTGAGCTTTGACGCCCTCAGCCTGCGCAGCGTGGCCCGCGCAGCCGGGGTTGTGCCGGCGGCGTTTTACCGGCACTTCTCGAGCATGGACGAGCTCGGGCTGGCGCTCGTGGACGAGTCGTTCCACACGCTGCGCTCGTTGCTGCGCGAAGCACGGGAGGGCGGGTTGCCGCCGAAGCACGTCATCCGCCGCTCGGTTGAGGTCATCGTGGAGCAGGTCCTGGCCAACCGCCAGCACTTTGCGCTGATCGCCCGAGCTCGGACGGATGGCAACTCCGTCCTGCGCCACGCGGTGAACAACGAGATCCGCCTGGTGACGAGCGAGCTGGCGACCGACCTGGCGCGGTTTGAGGCCCTGCGGGACTGGACGAATGAGGACCTTCAGATGCTGGCGGGCCTGCTCGTCAACACGATGATCCTCAACGTGGCCGCCATCCTGGACCTGCCGACCAACGGCGGCCAGCCGCCCTCCAAGGCTCTCGACGAGATCGCGCGCGTGGCCGAGAAGCAGCTGAGGCTGCCGCTGCTCGCCGTGCCCAACTGGCGCAGCAAGCGCTAGAGCGTGCCGCACACGCACCGAGTACCTCCGCTCGCTCGCCGAGCTCCTGGTCCGCTTCGGCGCCAACGTCCAGCCCGGGCAGATCGTCGCGCTGTCCTCGGAGCCGGGCAAGGAGCCGCTGGCGAGGGCGCTCGCCGAAGCCGCTTACAAGGCCGGCGCCAGGTTCGTCGATCTCCAAGTGTTCGACGTCTACCTGAAGCGGTCTCGGGCGCTGTATGCCGACCCTGACACCCTGGGCTTCGTGCCTCCCTGGTACGGACAGCGCATGCTCGCCCTCGGCGACGCGAGGGCGGCTCGCATCGTGCTCTCAGGACCCGTCGCGCCTCGGATCATGGACGGTGTCGATCCCGCGCTGGCAGGGAGGGACATGCTGCCGGCGATCCGGGAGTCGATCGCGGTCGTTAACGACCGAACGACCAACTGGACCATCGGTCCCTGTCCCAGTCCCGGTTGGGCCGAGCTCGTCCATCCGCAGCTCGATTCCCCGTCGGCACTGGAGCGCCTTTGGGAGCAGATCGCGCACGTCTGCCGGCTGGACGAGCCGGATCCCATCGCCGCCTGGAAGGAGCGGCTCGATCAGCTCGTACGCGCGGCTGGCAGGCTCGACGCGCTCGGACTGGACTCGTTGCGTTTCTCGGGCCCGGGAACCGATTTGAGCGTTGGCCTCCTGCCGTCCAGTCGATGGCTCTGCGGACGGTTCGAGACAGCTGCCGGGCTCCGTCACACGCCGAATCTCCCGACCGAGGAGGTGTTCACGACGCCCGACCCAGAACGGGTCAGCGGCACCGTCCGCGCCACGAAGCCGCTCTTCACCTCGGGCCGGATGATCACCGGGTTGACGGTCAAGTTCGAGAGCGGCCGGGCGGTACAGATCGATGCCGACGAGGGTGCGGAGACGCTGCGCAGCCTCGCGGGTCGCGACCCGGGAGCCGCAAGGCTGGGCGAGGTCGCGCTGGTCGACCGCGAGGGCCGGATCGGGCCGCTCGACACGGTCTTCTACGACACGCTGCTGGACGAGAACGCAGCCAGCCACATTGCGCTAGGGCAAGGCTTCAACTTCGCGGTGGCTGAACCCGAGACGGAGCGGATCAACGGCTCGGAGATCCACATCGACTTCATGATCGGCGGCGACGAGGTCGCGGTCAGCGGCATAACGCGTGCGGGGCGGGAGGTCGCGCTGCTGCGGGGCGGCGCCTGGCAGATCTAGGAGTTACTGCCGCCCGGCCGCCACCAGGAAGCCAGTCCAGGCCGAAATCAGCGCCAGGCGCGCGCCAGGAAACCGCTCCGCCCAGGGCTCACGACCTCCACGCGCCGAAACCCACTGTCCTCGAACATCGACTCCAGCTCGGGGCGCTTGTAGTTGAAGATCGGACAGTCGCCGATCCATTCGTAGCGGACTTTGCGAATCGGTCCCTTGACCGGCGACCAGGCGGGGAACGAGCCCACGACGCAACCCCCCGGGGCGCACAGCTCGACCATCCGCCGGCTGAACGACTTTGGATCGGGGAGGTAATCGAATAGGCCCAGGGCCAGGATGACCTCGAACGGGCCTTCGAGAGCCGCCTCCATGAAGTCGGCCTCGATCAGCTCCGCCCGTTCGCCGAATCGCGCAAGACGAGTCCGGGCCAACGCCAGCATCTCCTCGGCGAAGTCGATCCCCACGTAATGCCCGGCGCCGGCCTCGAGCACCAGCTCGGCGATCCGGCCCGAGCCACAGCCGACGTCGAGCACGTGGGGGCTCCCGTAGGAGCGCACGGTGTCGACCGCCAGCTGGCGACGGCGGAGCAGGCCCGGGCGCAGCAGGCGAACGAGCGGCCGCTCGTCCTCGTAGAGGTCGTCGAACTGCTCCGCCTTAGCCCGGAAGCGGTTACGGACGCGGGTCGGCGCCGGCGCTGAGCTTGGCATGAGCTTCACCATAGGGGATCAACTCGAAGCGATCGGCGATCGCCCGCAGCACGGCCGCCGCCCGTCGCCGGGCCGAGTTTCGCTGCGCCGCCCGGACCGCGGCGTGGGCACGCTGCGCCAGGGTCGCACCGGCTGGGAGATGCACCCGCAGCGGGTCTGGGTCGAGCTCGTGTGGGTGCAGGTAAAGCCCCGGGTAGGAGCCGGCCCGCCGCAGCCCTCGCAGAACCAGTTCCGTCGGCATCGTCGCCCAGTACGAGGCGCCGCCCACCGGCAGGCGACCGAGGCGAGCCTGCCATACGGCGACCGGAAACTCCCACAGCGTTCCATCGCTCGCGCCCCGCAGGGGATGGGGCGAGGAGCTGGCGGGGATGGCGCGGTCGCGTATTCGGGGGGTGTCGTGCTGAGAAGCGTCGTACTCGAATCCCTGCTCGGCCAGAACGTCGTAAGCCCAACTCGCCTCCCGCGTTATCGAGAACCCAGGCGCCCGGTAGCCAGCGGGCTGGCGACCGGTGAGGCGCTCGATCGTCTCGCGTGCGGAATTAAGGTCGGCGGCGAACTCCGCCGGTGTCTGCGTATGCACCGGGAGGTGGGCGTCGCCGTGGCAGCCGATCTCGTGGCCGTGCTCGACCACCGCTTCCACCAACTCGGGATGGGTGCGGGCGGCCATGCCGAGGATGAAGAACGTGGCCTTCACGTGCAGCTCGTCCAGGAGGGACAGCAGCGCATCGGTCTGCCGTTTGAGAGCCGGGCCCGGTTCCTGCCAGTTGTCAGCGCCCACCCGCCGCCGGACGAGCTGGTGCCAGTCCTCGAAGTCGACGCTGAGCAGGAGCACCGGTCGGGAATCCACGGCCCGAACGGTACGCTCCGGCTCGCGGCGGCGCGGGTCCAGACGGGGCGCGGGGCCCGCTACGCTGGGGCTTCCCGGAGAGGTGCCGGAGTGGTTGAACGGGCGCGACTGGAAATCGCGTAACGGGGGTTGACCTCGTTCGGGGGTTCGAATCCCCCCCTCTCCGCTGGCTGCCCGGGGCCCGCATTGGTGACGGGGTCCTCTACCGATACCGGTGACGGGGGTCCCTCTACCGACACCGGTGACGGGGGTCCCTCTACCGATACCGGTGACGGGGGTCCCTCTACCGATACCGGTGACGGGGGTCCCTCTACCGATACCGGTGACCGGAGGCGTAAATGTGGATGCGGGCGGACGGTCGACGCAACACGATCGTGTTTTCGTGTTGAGAGATCGGAGATCGGATGGTCGAGCGACGAGGTCGACGTGAGCGGTTTCGGTTCTCGAGTCCGACAGAGCGCGCTGCGGTCCGGGCGCGGTTTCGGGCGGGCGCTCGGGTCGTGGAGGTGATGGGCGAGTTTGGGCTGCCGAAGCAGTTCGGCGTATCGGATTCGGGATGAGGCGGCGTTGATCCGCCGGCGGGTGGGAGCACTCGCCGCATCGGCTTTTTTTGAGGAGCGCGAGCGGATCTTCGTGGGGATCCATTGCGGGTGAGAGCGATAGCGAGATCGCCCGGGTTTTGGGGTGGCATCGCTCGACGATCGGCAGGGAGATCTGCCGGTGTGGTGTGGAGCGGCGGCATTATCGGCCGCTGGCGTCCGAGCGCGTCGCGCGGCGGTTGGCGCGCCGGCCCAAGCCGACCAAGCTCTCGAGCGCGACGCAGCTGTTGGCAGCCGTTCTAGGTAGGGTTTGGCGCGGTGCTGGTCGCCGCAGCAGATATCGGCCAGACTCAGGCTCGATCATCCCGATGATGAGGGGATGCGAATCAGTCACGAGACGATCTACCAGTCGCTTGTATGTGCAGTCTCGCGGCGAGCTGCGCCGTCAGCTGAGCGCCCAGCTGCGGACGGGCGCACGACCGGCGGTCTCGGGGGCGCGCCGACGGCCGCGGTCGAATCCGCGGAGATGGTCTCGATCGCCGAGCGTCCGCAGGAGGCCGATGACCGTCGCTGTTCCGGGGCACTGGGAAGGCGATCTGCTGATGGGCGCCGAGGGCAAGTCCGCGGTCGCGACGCTGGTGGAGCGCCAGACCCGCTACGTGCTGCTCGCCCAGCTCGGCTATGACCGCACAACCGAGCATGTGACCGAGGCGCTCAAAGCCCGGATCGCTGCAGCTCCCCGAGCACCTGAAGAGATCGCTGACCTGGGACCAGGGTCGCGAGCTCTCCGCCCATCAGCGCTTCACCAGCCAGACCGGCATCGAGGTCTACTTCTGCGACCCGCACTCCCCCTGGCAGCGCGGACAGCAACGAGAACACCAACGGGCTTCTACGCCAATACCTGCCGCGCAAGCTCGATCTGGCTGCTCGCAGCCAAATCGAGCTCGACCAGATCGCCGCCGAACTGAACGGCCGCCCACGCAAGACGCTCGACTGGGCCACCCCAGCTGAGAGAATGGAAGACGCTGTTGACGATGACGTGAACGAAGCCATAGTTCTCCCCACGGGTTTGTGAACTGGCCGAGTTTGGCGCGACCTGACTACTCGGCCGCCGCCAGCGCCTCTGGGGCGCCGAACGGCCGGAGCGCGTCCGGCAGCACCACCGACCCATCCTCGCGCTGGCCATTCTCGAGCAGGGCGATGATCGTCCGCCCTACGGCTACCGCCGTCCCGTTCAGCGTGTAGATGTGGGCCGGCCTGCCCTCTCCCGGGCGGTAGCGGATGTCGAGCCGCCTGGCCTGGTAGTCGGTCGTGTCGGAGCAGGACGTCAGCTCTCGGTAGCGGCCCTGGCCCGGTAGCCACGCCTCGCAGTCGTATTTCCTCGCCGCCGAGGCGCCGAGGTCATTGACGGCGATCGATACAACCCGATAGGGGATGTCGAGCTCTTGGAGAATCCCCTCCTCGATCGCAAGCAGCCGCTCGTGCTCGGCGCGGGCTTGGTCCGGCTCGACGAAGCAGAACATCTCCACCTTGTCGAACTGGTGGACTCTGAAGATCCCGCGCGTGTCCTTTCCCGCCGCGCCCGCCTCGCGCCTGAAGCAGGTCGAGAAGCCCGCGTAGCGGCGGGGCAATGCGTGCGCGGACAGAATCTCGTCTTCGTGCAGCGAGGCGAGCGATACCTCGGAGGTACCGACCAGGTAGAGCTCGTCCTCGGCTACCCGGTAGATCTGTTGCTCGGTGTCCGGGAGCATCCCTGTTCCGTACAACGCGCGCTCGCGCACCAGCACTGGCGGGATCACAGGCTCGAATCCTTCGCCCACGAGCTTCCGCATCGCATAGCTGATCAGCGCCACCTCGAGCAGCGCCACGTCGCCCCGCAGGTAAGCAAAGCGTGAGCCCGAAACCCGCGCCGCACGGGCCATGTCGATTCGGTCACCCGCCAGCTCGAGATGATCGCGACCCGTCGCGCCGGCCTCGCCCACCTCGCGCACCACCTCATCGCTGTCAGGAGCGTCCGGGGCGGGGAGATTCGGTAGCGAGGACATCTCCGCGTCGCGCTGCGCGAGCACGCTAGAGACCTCGTCTGACAGCTCGCGCCCGCGCGCCGACAGGCGTGCGAGCTGCTCCCGCTCCTCGGGGCTGGGGGCGCCCTTGCGCCCTCGACTTGCCCGGTTCAGCTCCGCGCGCACCTCTTCTGCCTCCGCGGTCAGCGCCCGCCACCGTTCGTCGAGCTCAATGACTCGGTCGATCGCCGCGGCCGGTGCGTCTCCCCGGCGGGCGAGCGCCGCGCGCACGGCGTCCGGCTCGCGACGGATCAGCCTGATATCGAGCACCCGGCTACGGCGTCGGGACGGGTGTTCGGCCCTGGGTGCGCTTCGCCGTTTGAGCTGCTGACTTGGTCTTCTTCGATGACTTGGCGCCAGACGCTTTGGTGGCCGACGAGGTCGGGACGGTTGTGGTGGTCAGCACGGGCACCGTGCCCACGGGCTTGGAGGTGCAGGGCGCGACCCCTGGTATGGCCGGCGCCTGACGCCCCGAGTAGGTGGCGACGAAGTTCGCGACGTCGATCGCGTCCTGGCCCACGACGACGTTCTGAGGCATGATCGCGCCGGAGAAGCCGCCGTTCTGTATGGCGTAAACGACACGGCTGATCGGCCGCTCGCAGCGGATATTGAAGTTGGGGCCGTTGTTGGGCTCCTTGGTGCGGACGTTAATCGCCGAGCCATGCGTGGCCGCGTAGGAAAGCGTGTGACATCCGGAGCAGCGCTGGTTGAACAACACCGCGCCGCGATACAGGCCGGGTTGGCTCTTGGACACGCTGATCTTCTGGGTACCGCACGCCGTCGCAAGTGCCGAGACCGCGACCGAAGACGTGAGGAGAAGGACCCTGACCGGCCGGCTCATGCGGGCCGAGATCATAGGGAACATGGCTCGGGCCGGCGCCAAGCTCGCAGTGACTCTGGAACTCGGGCTGTACGGGACGCTCGTCATTCGCTAGCCGAATTGCAGGAGCGCGGCGCTCAGCGGCGAAAGCCGCCACATCCCCGGCGCCGGTCAGTGAGACGTTCGCCTTGATGCCAGCGCGATCGTCCTCCGACGGCGGCAACCGAGTGCCGGCGCCGGGGGCCCCGCCTCGCCGTCGGGACGGCGACCGGATGGGCGCCTTCCGCCCTCAGCTATAACGCCGCAATGAGCTCCGGGCGCGAACACGAGCTGTTCCGGGAAGTGTTCGGCCGTTTCGCCACGGGGGTGGCGGTGATCACCGGCTCCGGGCCGTCAGGGGTCGGCGGGATGACCGCCAACGCACTCTGCTCGCTGTCGCTTGACCCGCTGCTCGCGCTCGTTTGCTTCGAGAACGAGGCCCGCACGCTCCCGATCGTCCGCGACTCTGGCCGCTTCGCCGTCAACGTGCTGACGGCGGAGCAAGAAACGCTCGCGGGCGTGTTCGCGTCGAAGCTCCCGGAAGACGAGAAGCTCGACGGCGTCCCCCACCGGATCGAGCACGGTGTGCCGCTGATCGAGGCCTCGCTGGCGTGGGCGGCGTGCGAGCTTCGGGAGCTGATCGCGGGCGGAGATCACACGATCGCCATCGGCGAGGTGATCGCGATGGGTCTGGGAGAGGGCGAGCCGTTGCTGTGGTACTCGGGGCGCTACCACGCGGCGCCACTCGACTAGGACCACCTAGCCCGTTCCCGCCGCCCTCGCCAACAGCCCTACGACGACCAGCGCCGAGAGCGCCATCACACCAAGTTCGCGGCGCAGGATCGAGACAACCACGGATTGCTGCTCGGCCTCGGGTAGCTCGCCCACGGCCCGCGAGGATTCATAGCCGCGCGCGTCCAGCACCATCTGGGCCGAGGCGAGCCGCAGCTGCTCGGCCAGCAGCGAGACGAGCAGCGGAAGCAGCCCGTACAGAACATGAAGACCGGGAGCCTTGCGGTCGGTCAAATCGAGCACGCCCCCGAGGGCGGCCTCGATGACTACCAAGGCCTGGCCGGCGCGCAGCAGCCGCCAGAACCACACCGTCCGGGGCTCGACCCGCCACCACCTCCACGCTCCGTACACCCCGGCGAGCGCGTTGACGACGATCGCCGCGGTGCCGAGCACGATGTGGACCTCCTTCAAGGCGTCGGCCCTCGCCCGGATCGAGGCTGGACGTCGCGACGGGGTCGGCGCCGGGCGACGCGCCCGGATCGCCCCGAAACAGCGGCGCATTTGTGGCGTGCGCCACTAAGTAACAGGGTGTTACAAGCTAAGGGTTCGCAGTGATATAACGGGTTTTCGATGCTCCGAACGTACCTCCCGGCGGTTGTCTTTCTCGTGCTTGGCGGGGCCATCGGGACGACGTTCTCGATCTTGAACAAGTTCGTGGGTCCTCGAGCATCCAAGAACCGCTCCAAGGTGACTCCATACGAGTCCGGGATGCCGTCGGTAGTGAGGCGCGGATTCCGGTTCGGTATCAGCTTCTACCTCGTGGCGATGTTGTTCATCCTGTTCGACATCGAGGTCATCTTCCTGTTCCCGATCGCCGTAGAGCTCCGGGCCTTCGGGGCGTTCGCGCTCTCGGAGACGATCGTGTTCGTCGTGCTCTTGATGATCGCGTTCGTCTACGTGTGGCGTCGAGGAGCGCTCGAGTGGAAATAAAGCGCGAGCCGCTGAGCGACTTCCGCGTCCGCCAGCTCCAGGCCAGAGACATGCTCCGCGGCGACCTCGAGGGAGAGGACCTCGAGCGGTACGTCGAGCAGGCGGTCATGACGACCACGGTTGATCGTGCGGTCGCATGGGCGCGTGGAAACTCGTTCTTTCCGCTCACGTTCGGCCTGGCGTGCTGCGCGATCGAGATGATCTCGCTCGTCGGCATGCGCACAGACATTGCCCGATTCGGCTGGGAGGCATTCAGGGCCACGCCGCGCCAGGCCGACCTGATCATCCTCTCGGGCCGGGTATCGATCAAGATGGCGCCGGTGATTCGCCGCATCTACGACCAGATGCTCGAGCCCAAGTGGGCGATCTCGATGGGCGCCTGCTGTTCCTCAATGGGCGTGTTCAACAACTACTCGCTCGTCCCGGCCGACAAGTTCATGCCGATCGACGTTCACGTCCCTGGCTGCCCGCCGCGCCCGGAGGCGCTGATCCACGGCATCCTCAGGCTGCGCGACAAGGTCCAGGGCCACGCGCCCGACGGGTGGCGGGAGCGCTATGACGCCGTCGGGACCGAGGAAGTGCTCCCGGAGACAGAGACCGAGACTGCCGCGATCAACCTCTACCAGCCCGGGGACACGGCCGGTGCCTGACGCCACGGGCCTGGAGCTCACTGCCCAGGAGCTCTCCGATGCGATTCCGGAGTCGATCCTGGGCACGGAGTTCCACCGCGGCCGAGCCACGCTGCTCGCCACTCCCGCCAAAGCGCACGACGTGCTCGGGCGGCTGAAGGGAAAGGGCTATGGCTTTCTCGCCAGCCTGCACGGGGTCGACTACTACCCCGAGGAGCCACGCCTGGGTGTCCTCTACGAGCTGCTCGACATGGAGCGGGTCGATCGGATCTCGGTCAAGGCCCGGATCCATACCGACGCTCCGAGCATCGCCACCGTCATCGATCTTTGGCCGGGAGCCAACTTCCCCGAACGGGAGGTGTACGACATGTTCGGGGTTGTTTTCGATGGCCATTCCGACATGCGGCGGATCGTTATGCCGGAGGACTACGAGGGCTTCCCCCAGCGCCGCGACTTCCCAGTCGGAGGCGAGCCGGTGCTGTTTACCTTCAACGAAGAACAGAGCTACGGGAAGTCGGTGTGAGGCCTAGGCGGAATCCCCGCAGATGACGCTCAGCGAGGATTATCGCCGGCGCGAGGAGTCGGTCACGCTGAGCGCCGAGCCTGCGGGGGAGGGCGAGACGCACGAGCTGCTCACGCTGAACATCGGGCCGCACCACCCAGCCACGCACGGTGTCCTTCGCCTGCTCGCCACTCTCGAGGGCGAGATCGTCCGCGACGTCAAGCCGATCGTCGGCTACGTCCACACCGGGATCGAGAAGACCGCGGAGGACAAGGCCTACTGGAAGGTGATCCCCGTCGTCGAGCGGATGGATTACCTGGCGTACTACTTCAACGCGATGGCGTTCTGCGGGGCCGTCGAGACGCTACTCGGGATCGAGGTGCCGCCGCGAGCCCAGTACCTGCGCGTCATCCACCTAGAGCTGAACAGGATCATGTCCCACCTGGTGTGGCTCGGGACAAGCGCGCTGGACCTCGGGGCGGTCTCGATGCTCTGGTATTCCTTCCGCGAGCGCGAGAGCGTCCTGGACCTATTCGAAATGTCCTCCGGCCAGCGGATGCACACGCGGTACATCCAGGTGGGTGGGGTGATAGAGGACATCCCCCAGGGTTTCGCGGACCGGGTCAAGAAATTCTGCAAGGCGATGCCCAGGCGCGCGGACCAATACGCCGATCTGCTGGAGCAAAACCAGATCCTGATCGAGCGCCTCCGCGACACCGGCACGGTGGACAAGGATGAACTGCTGGCGCTCGGCGTCACCGGTCCCCTGCTGCGCGCGGCTGGCATCCCCTGGGACCTGCGCAAGGCCCAGCCCTACTCCAGCTATGACCACTTCGACTTCAAGATTCCGGTGGGGAGCATGGGAGACAACTACGATCGCTTTCGGGTTCGCCACGCGGAGTTCTACGAGTCAACGAAGATCATCGAGCAGGCACTCGAGGGCCTCCCGGAAGGGCCGTTCATCACTCCCGATCGCAAGGTCGCGCTGCCGCCGCGCCACGAGCTGGCGACCAGCATGGAAGCGCTGATCCACCACTTCAAGCTCGTCACCGAGGGGTTCCGAGTCCCGCCGGGCGAGGCCTACTATCCGATCGAGGGCCCGCGCGGTGAGCTGGGCTGCTTCGTACGCGCCGACGGGTCGGCCAAGCCGGCGCGAGTGCACATGCGCGACCCCAGCTTCACCAACCTCCAGGCATTCCCGTCGATGGTCCGCGACGAGTACATCGCAGATCTGATCGCCACCGTCGCCATGCTCGACCCGATTTTGGGGGGGATTGATCGGTGAGCCCGCCGATCCCGATTCCACGATTCGGCCACGGCAGCCGCGTGCCGGGGTGGGATGAATCGGTCGATTTAGGCAAGCCGCCCGCGGAGGTGCCGGACCCCGCGACGACCGCGGTTCCGCCTGAGCTGAGGACCCGGATCGAGCAGGCGATGGCCAAGTACCCCGACCGGCGCTCGGCAGCGCTCCCAGCGCTGCACGCCGCCCAGGAGGTTCACGGCTGGTGCTCGCCGGAGGCGATCGATCAGGTCGCGGCAGTGATGCGCCTGACGCCCGCGTACTTGACGTCGGTGGCCACGTTCTACGACATGTTCGTGACCCAGCCCAAGCCGCGTCACGACGTGTACGTGTGCACGAACATCTCCTGCTCGCTGCTGGGGGCCGATGAGTTGTTCGAGGCGATGATCGCGGCCGCAGCCGACCAGGAGAACGTCGACGTCCGCTCGTTCGAGTGCATGGGGGCCTGCGACATCGCGCCGATGGCCTCGGTCGACGGCGAGTACGTGGGACCACTGACCACGGAGGACACGGGGCGGATCATGGAGGATCTGCGCTCCGGCGGGCCGGTGCTCGAGGATAAGCAGCTTCGATACAGGCGCTCCGCGGACCCTCGGGTGGCCGAGCAATGACGCTACTTCTTTTCGAGGGGATCGACGAGCCCGGGCTCAATACGTTGTCCGTGTATGAGCGGCGCGGGGGCTACGAGGCCCTGCGCAAGGCGCTCCAGATGTCGCCCGACGAAGCGGCCAACGAGATCATGGAATCCGGCATCCGTGGCCGCGGCGGCGCCGGCTTCCAAATGGGCAAGAAGGTCTCGTTCCTCCCCCATGGCCATATGGAGAAGTACCTGGTGTGCAACGCGGACGAGTCCGAGCCCGGGGCGTTCAAGGACCGCGAGCTGATGCAGAAGAACCCCCACAGGCTGATCGAGGGGATCGTGATCGCGTCCTGGGCGGCCGGGATCAGCCGCGCCTTCATCTACATCCGCGGCGAGTACTCGCTTCAGGCAGACATCATCGACGCGGCCCTCGCGGAAGCCGTCGGAGGCGGGCTATGTGGGTGAGCGCATCCTGGACTCCGAGCACTCGCTGACGCTCGTCGTCCACCGCGGCGCCGGGGCGTACATCTGCGGCGAGGAGACCGCCCTGCTCGACTCACTCGAGGGCAAGCGCGGCAACCCCCGCCTGAAGCCGCCGTTCCCGGCGATCGAGGGCCTCTACCACGGCCCGACGCTGATCAACAACGTCGAGACGCTCAGCACCGTCCCCCCCATCATCCGGCTGGGCGGCGCCGAGTACGCGAAGCTCGGGACCGAGAGCTCGACAGGGACCAAGATCGTGTCCGTCTCCGGCGATGTGCAGAGGCCCGGCAACTACGAGGTCGAGCTCGGCACCCCCAGCAGGGAGATCATCTTCGGGCTGGCGGGTGGCCCGCCGCCGGGACGAGAAGTGAAGTTCTGGTTCCCCGGTGGATCGAGCTCGCCGATCCTGACCAAGGATGACCTCGACCTGAATTACGACTTCGACACGATGGCCAAGGCCGGGTCGATGCTCGGCTCGGGTTCGGTCATTGTCATCGACGACTCCCACACCGTGCTCGAGGTGGCGCAGAAGGTCGCGAAGTTCTACGCCCACGAGTCGTGCGGGAAGTGCGTCCCCTGTCGCGAGGGCACCAACTGGACGGTCAAGATGCTGCGGCGGATCGAGACGGGCGAGGCCACTCCGATGGACCTCGACATCATGGCCTCGGTCCAGGAGGAGATCATCGGCAACTGCCTGTGCGTGCTGGGCGACTCGATGGCGATGCCGATCGGGTCGATGATCGAGAAGTTCCGCGACGAGCTCGAGGCCGAGATCGAGGCGGCGCGCGAGCGCTCGGGCGCGGGCGATTTGGAGGACGTGATCCCGCTCGGCGTGGCGGACGAACACGCCGGCCCATTGCCGGTCCATTAAAGACGCGAATGCCCCGTCCCGAGCCCAACACCATCCAGCTGACGATCGACGGGCGCGAGGTCACTGCACCGGAGGGGATGATGCTGGTCGACGCCGCCAAGCGGGGCGACGTCGAAATCCCTTACTTCTGCTACGAGCCCAAGCTCGGTCAGCCCGTCGGCGCCTGCCGCATGTGCCTCGTGGAGATCGAGGGCATCCCGAAGCTCCAGACGTCGTGCTCGACCCCCGTCAAGGACGGCATGGTCGTTCATACCCAGACCGACCGGGTGAGACACGCACAGCACGCGGTGGTGGAGTTTCTGCTCGTCAACCACCCGCTGGACTGCCCGGTATGCGACAAGGGAGGCGAGTGCCCGCTCCAGGACATCACCTTCGGTTGGGGACTGGGCCGCTCGCGCTTCATCGAGCCAAAGCGCCACTTCGAGAAGCCCCTGTCGTTGAGCCCGCTCGTCGCGATCGACCGCGAACGGTGCATCCTCTGCTACCGCTGCGTGCGCTTCTCCCAGGAGATCTCGGAGGACTACCAGCTGATCTTCGCCGAACGCGGGGCGGACACGTTCGTCGCCACCTACGACGGCCACCCCTACGTGGCGCCGTTCTCGGGCAACATCGTCGACCTCTGCCCGGTGGGCGCTCTGACGTCTCAGCCCTACCGCTTCCGGGCCCGGCCCTGGGACATCGAGGGCTCGGGCGGGATCTGCACCCTGTGCCCGTCCCAGTGCAACGTCGAGTTCACCGTCCGCGACGAACGGGTACTCCGCGTCGTGCCGCGACACCACCCCGACGTCGACGATGGCTGGCTGTGCGACAAGGGCCGCTTCGCCTACCAAGCGATCCACGCCGACGAGCGGATCACCCATCCCCTGGTGCGCGACGGAGGCGAACTGCGCGAGGTTTCGTGGGATCGGGCGTTCGAGGTGGCGGCTGGCCTCGATCGCCACAGAGGCCACGTCGGCGCGATCGTCGGCGGGAAAGCGACCAACGAGGAGGCCTTCCTGCTCCAGCGCCTGATGCGCGAGGCGCTTCACTCTCCAGACATCGACTCCCGCACCGGAGCGCCGCTCGGTCGAGGGGTGGCCCGTGCGCTCGCCAGTCCCAAGCTTCAGGCCGCTTTCGGCGATCTCGAGTTCGCGCACGCCGTGTTGGTGCTGGGCTGCGAGCCGCTGGACGACGCTCCGATCTTCGATCTGCGCCTCCGCAAGGGCGTGCGTCGCAATAAGGTCAAGCTGGCCGTCGCCAGCGCGCGCCCGAGCGCGCTCGACCCGAACGCCCAGCTGGTGGTGCGCTACGCCCCCGGAGATGAGGAGGCCTTCGTGGCCGAGCTGGCCGCGCAGCTGGCCGGTGAGGCCCAGGGTGAGCTGGCCCGATTCCTGCGAGAGGCGGGCGAGCAGGTCGTGATCGTGTGGGGCGAGCGACTGCCCGCGGCGGCGGCCGAGCGGCTGCTCGAAATCGCCGATGCGCTGGGGCTCGCCGACCACGACAGCGCGGGGCTGCTCGAGATACCGGCTGGCAGCAATGGCCGCGGCCTGCGGGAGGTGGGGGCGCTGCCGGACTCTCTGCCGGGCTACGCGGAGGCGCCCGAAAGGGGCCGGGCCGCCCCGGCGATCGCTGAAGCGGCCGCGAGCGGCGCCCTGAGCGCCCTGTATCTGTTCGAGACCGATCCGGTCCGCGATCACCCGGACCGCGCCTCGTGGGAGCAGGCCTTGCATCACGTGGGGTTGGTGGTCGCGCACGCGTCGGTCCTGACCGACGGCCTGCGTGAACACGCCAGCGTGGTGTTCCCCGCGGAGTCCCACGCCGAGAAAGAGGGCACAGTCGTTCACCCGGATGGTCGCCTGCAGCGACTGCGCGCGGCGATCGGCCATCCGGGCGAAGTCCGTTCCGGGTGGTGGGTCCTGACCGAGCTCTCCAAGCGCGTCGGGCTCGATACCGGGGTGCTGACGAGCGCGATGGCCTTCGGACAATTGGTTGAGACCGTCCCCTTCTACGCCGGGCTGACGCTGGACCAGGTTGGCGGGCGTGGGATTCGCTGGCCGGAGCGCCCGCAGGCGGATTCGCTGGGCGACAAGCCGGCCGGGCCGTCGCCCGCACCATCGAGCGTGCCACCAGACGCCGAGGCTGCCGACGCAGGCGCATTCGCCGACGAACCGACAATCGGTGAACCCGCCGAGTCCACGGTGCCCCGCGACGACGAGCCAGTCCCGCGCGACGACGAGCCAGTCCCGCGCGACGACGAGCCAGTCCCGCGCGACGACGAGCCACTGCCCCGCGACGATGCACCGGAAATCGGTGCGCCTGGCACCCGGAGTAGGTCCCTCCGGTTCGGTACCTACCGGCCCTTCTGGGCCGCCCCCGAAGTCGAGCTCTCACCCGCCCTTCACTTCACGATCGCCCAACAGCAGCTCGAGCTCTCCCCGGAGGACGGCACGCGACTAGGCATCACAACCGGCGACGCGGTCGAGGTGAGCCAGAACGGCACCTGGCTGCGGGCGAAGGCCGTGGTGCGCAGCGGCGTGCCCGCGGGGACAGCGTTCCTCGCAGAGGGGATCGCGACCGATTCCGCCAACGCGTTCACCGGCCTGACGATCGAGGTTGTCAAGCGATGATCGCTTTCGCTGATCAGTTCTTCTACGAGCCCTGGTGGGTCCAGATCCTCAAGGCGCTCGTGATCTTTCTCGTGATCTTCGGACTCCTGCCGGTGGTCATCATCTACGAGCGCAAGCTGCTCGGACGGATGCAGGGCCGGTTCGGCCCCAACCGCGTAGGGCCATTCGGGCTGCTTCAGCCGGTCGCCGAGATCATCAAGCTGGCGACCAAGGAGCCGTTCCGGCCCGCGACCGCCGCCAGCTTCCTGTACCAGATCGCTCCCACGATCGCGATTCTGACCGCGGTCACGTCGCTGTCGATCATCCCGTTCGGCGACGTGGTGCATATCGGCTCCCAGCGTGTCGGCCTGTACGGGATTGACGTGTCGATCGGCCCCCTGTTCGTTTTCGCGTTCTCGGGAATCTCGTTCTACGGGATCATGCTCGGGGGCTGGGCTTCGGGCTCGAAGTACTCGCTCTTGGGAGCGATGCGTGGCGCCGCTCAGCTCATCTCCTATGAGGTCTCCCAGGGACTTTCGGTAGTGGGCGTAGTGATCACCGCCGGCACGCTTTCGCTGACGGGGATCGTGCGCGGCCAGGGCGGGATCTGGTACATCGTCCCTCAGCTGGCGGGCTTCTTGATCTTCATGGTCGCCTCGTTTGCCGAGACCAACCGGGCGCCGTTCGACCTCGTGGAGGCCGACAGCGAGCTGGTCCAGGGCTACTACACCGAGTACGGCGGCACGCCGTTCGCGGCCTACACGTTTGCCGAGTACGCGAACATGATCGTCGTCGCGGGCCTCGCGACGACGATGTTCCTCGGTGGCTGGCTCATTCCCGGCAACCCCCACGTCCCCGGGTGGGTCGATCCGTTCATCGTGCTGGCGAAGATGGCGATCTTCGTCACCCTGTTCATCTGGGTGCGAGCCACGCTTCCGCGTCTGCGCTACGACAAGCTGATGGGCTTCGGCTGGAAGGTACTGCTGCCGCTGGCCACGTTGAACCTGTTGGTGACCGCGATCGTCGTCGTGGCGTAAGGAATCCGGGATGACCCCTCACGACCCCGGTCCGACGTAATCGAGGTGATCCGCCATCCCGCGTCCGGGCCGGTGGCGGGCGCTTATCGCACGTTCGGCGCGACACTCAAGGGTTTGAAGACGACGTTCGCGCGGATCATCGAAGGTCCGCACGTGTATCAGTACCCCGAGCAGAAGGTCCCGGTCTACCCCCGCTTTCGTGGGCGCCACAAGCTTCACCGCTTCGAGGACACCGGGCTCGAGAAATGCGTCGGCTGCTCATTGTGCGCCGCCGCCTGCCCCGCTGACTGCATCCGCGTGGTCGCTGCCGAGAACACTCCGGAGAACCGCGTCTCTGCCGGGGAGCGCTACGCCGCGGTGTACGAGATCAACATGTCGAGGTGCATCTTCTGCGGGTACTGCGAGCTGGCTTGCCCGTTCGATGCGATCACGATGGGACACGACTACGAGCTGTCCGACTACACCCGTTCCGACCTGATCTTTACAAAGGAGATGCTGCTCGCCGAGTCGATCGAGCGCACGCCGCTGCGCACCGAGGACGAATAGCCGTGGTCTTCGACGACATCCTTTTCTTCATCGCCGCGATCGGCGCCGTCGGGGGGGCGATCGGCGTCGTGACCGTGCGCAACCCGTTCTACAGCGTCCTGTCGCTGGTCTTCCACCTGATCAGCTTGGCGGCGCTGTTCCTCCTGCTCCGGGCGGAGTTCGTGGCCGCCGCGCAGGTGATCGTCTACGCCGGGGCCGTGATGGTCCTGTACGTGTTCGTCGTGGCCTACGTGGGCGGCGGGGATGAGCCGCTTGAGGCCGGCGGGGCCCCGTTCAAGGTGCTCGGCCCGCTGTTCGCGCTGGCCCTGGCGGCGGAGCTATCGGTCGCGATGCTCGGCACGGCGCTGAAGGGCGTCAAGCACAGCGGCGCCAAGTACAGGCTTGGCTTTGGCACCCCGGCCCACATCGGCAACCTGTTCCTGACCAAGTACCTGTTTGCCTTCGAGGTCGCCTCGCTGCTGTTGCTCGTCGCCGCTGTCGGTGCCGTAGTGCTGGCCCGGCGCAGGCGAGGGCTCGAGCCCGATGTCGAGCTGGAGCGGCGGGTTCACGTCCCGGCTCCGGCCTACACCGGGACGATGGCCGAGGCCGCGGGGACGCGGGTCGCCGAGACGATCCCGGCCCCGGGCGTCGACGAGGTAGCGGACGATGAGCGCCGCGAGCCCGCTCCGAGCGGCTACGAGGGGGGCTGGTAGTGGCGATCGGGTGGTATCTGGTCGTCTCCGCCCTGATCTTCTGTATCGGCGCCGCCGGGGTGCTCGCTCGGCGCAACCCACTCGTGATCCTGCTCTGCTTGGAGCTGATGCTCAACGCCGCCAATCTGGCGCTGGTGGCATTTGCGCGGATGTGGGGCGGCGAGGACGGGCAGGTATTCGCGCTGATCGTAATGGTGGTCGCGGCGTGCGAGGTCACGATTGGCCTGGGCCTGATTGTCGCGATCTACCGCCGCCGGCTCCCGATCGACGTCGACGAGCTAAACGAGCTCCAAGGGTGAGCGCGGGCTCTCGATGACCGCGACCACATTCGGCTGGCTGGTGCTGCTTTGCCCGCTGGTGGGGACGGTGGTGATCGCCCTGGGATGGAACCGGTGGCCGGGCCGGTCGGCCGGCTGGATCGGGACGCTCGCGATCTTCGCCGCGTTCGGGTGCGCCGTCGTGACCCTCGTCAGCATCCGGGCCCACGCACCGGCCCACCGCGAGCTGACTTCGACGCTATGGAACTACGCGGTGACCAGCGGCCTGGACGCCAAGATGCAGATCCTCGTCGATCCGCTGTCGGTGTTCATGATCACGGTGGTCTCGGGGGTCTCGGCGCTGATCCACCTGTACTCGGTGACGTACATGCAGAGCGATCGCGGCTTCCACCGCTACTTCGCGTACCTGAACTTCTTCGTTCTGTCGATGCTGCTGCTCGTGCTGGCGGGGAACTTCGTGGTGCTCATCATCGGGTGGGCGTTCGTCGGCGCCGCGTCGTATCTGCTGATCTCGTTCTGGTATCGCCGCACGACCGCGACCAGGGCGGGGCTCAAGGCGTTCGTGATCAATGTGGTCGGCGACGTGGGGCTCGTGCTGGGCACGTTCTTCATCTTGAAGCACACTGGCACGGTCGACTTCCTCAAGGTGTTCGCGGCCACCCCGCACGTGTTCGGCCACGACTCGACCGACCTGGTCGTGGCCTGCCTGCTGCTCGGGGTCGGGGCGTTCGCCAAGTCGGCGCAGGTACCGCTCCACACCTGGCTTCCGGACGCGATGGAGGGCCCCACGCCGGTCTCCGCCCTGATCCACGCCGCGACCATGGTCACCGCGGGCGTGTACCTGATCGTCCGCATGCACCCGCTGTTCGAGCAGGCACCCACCGCGGGCGACATCACGGCGATCGGGGGCTGTCTCACGCTCCTGATCGCCGCCACGATCGCGCTCGCGGTCACGGACATAAAACGGGTGATCGCCTACTCGACGATGTCCCAGATCGGCTACATGATCATGGGCGCTTCGGTGGGCGCCTACTCGGCGGCGATGTTCCATCTGATGACGCACGCCTTCTTCAAGGCGCTTTTGTTCATGGCGGCCGGATCGCTGATCGGCGCCATGGCCGGCGTCCAGTCGCTTGACCGCATGAGCGGCTTCCGCCGCGCCCTGCCGTTCACGTTTGTGTGCTTCATCGTCGGCGGGCTGGCCCTTACGGGCATGCCGCCCTTTTCCGGCTGGCTGTCAAAGGACGACATCCTCGCGTTCCTAGACCACCGTGGCGGTGGCTTTGAGATTCTGGGGGTCCTCGGCTACCTGGGGGCGTTCCTGACCGGGCTGTACACGTTCCGGATGATCTTCCGGGCCTTCTGGGGCCCGCCCGTTGAGGAGGCGCGCGAGCTAGAGCACGGCCACCTGGCCCACGCAGACGTGCCCAGGAACCCCATGACGGGCGAGGAGGAGGACACCGACATCGGCTTCCCGGGCCCCGGCCACTACATCGCCGAGCGGGAGGTGCCAATGAAGGTGGCCATGAGCGCGCTCGCCATCCTGGCGATCATCGGGGGCCTGATCCAGATACCGGGCATCGACCTTGGTATCGAGCGGTTCCTGTCGACCACCTTCGCCGACTCACACCTGGTGCGATCCGAGCCCTCGACAGCCTCGTCTTGGGTTGGGCTCGCTATTGGGGCCGCGGTCGCGCTCATGGCCATCACGGTCGCGTACCGCGTCTGGGTGGCGGAGCCGGGGACGGCGACACGGGTCCGGCAGCGCCTGCCCGCGCTGTACACGTTCCTGGTGAACAAGTGGTATTTCGACGAGGCGATCGACTTCCTGATCGTGAGACCCGCGTTGACGCTCGGGCGGCTGGCGGGCTCCGTCCTCGAGCGCACGGTGATTGAAGGGCTGCTGACCGGCGGGGCGGTTGGCGCCGTCCGGGTCGGCTCGGCCGCGGTCCGTCGCTGGCAGACCGGCTTTCTGCGCTACTACGCCGCCGCGATGCTGATCTGCCTGTCGGGTGTGGCGCTCTACTTCCTGATCTCGAGTTGAGGCCGTGACGCTTTCGATCCTCATCTGGCTGCCGCTCGCGATCGCCGTGGTCGCCGGACAGCTGCCGGCCCGGATCACCGGCCGGCTGGCGGCAGTCGGAAGCCTGGTCACGCTCGGTATCGCGATCTCGTTCCTGGCCCGTTTCAAGCTCTCTCACTCCGGGCTCCAGTTCGTCACCGACCAGGTCTGGATCTCAGCGCTAGGGATCCACTACAAGCTGGGGCTCGACGGCCTGAACGTCTCACTGGTCGTGCTGGGGTGCCTGTTGTTCAGCGCCTCGATCATCTGGGCCGCGTTCCGCGAGTGGGAGAAGCCCCGCCTGTTCTACTTCCACCTCGGGCTGGCGCAGAGCGGGGTGCTGGGAGCACTGTGCGCGCAGGACCTGGCGCTGTTCGTCGCCTTCTTCGACCTGATGCTGATCCCGTTCTACTTCCTGATCGGCATGTGGGGATCGGGCGACCGCGTGCGGGCCACGACGAAGCTGGTCGTCTACACCCTGGTGGGGTCGTTCTTCATGCTGGCCGGCGCGATCGCCACCGGCGCCCTGGCCTCGAGCCAGCACGGGACACCGCTCACGTTCGCGCTCTCCTCCCTCCAGCACCTGCCGCTGTCGCATGCCTCACAGGAGTGGATCTTCCTGGCGTTCGCGGCGGCGTTCCTCGTCAAGATGCCGCTGATCCCCTTCCACGGCTGGCTGGCCGACGGGTACAAGTCGATGCCCATTCCGGCCGTGGCGGTCTTCTCGGGGATCCTGTCGAAGGTGGCGGCCTACGGCTTTTTGCGGATCGTGCTGCCGCTGTTCCCGTTCGCCACCGTGCACTTCCAATTGCTGATGCTGCTGATCTGCCTGGTGTCGATCCTGTGGTCCACTTCGGTGGCGTTCACCACACCCGACGCCCGGCTCGTTGTGGCTTATTCGAGCGTGGCGCAGCTCAGCTTCATCACGCTCGGGATCTTCTCCCTGCGGTCCCAGGGAGCTCAGGGAGCGCTGCTCCAGATGCTGAATCACGGGCTCGTCACGGCGCCCCTGTTCTTCATCGTGGCGGCGCTCGCGGCCCGCGCCGGCGGCTCCGAGAAGCTGAGCGACATGGGAGGGATCGCGTTCCGAGCGCCCGTCCTGGCGTCGCTGTTTCTGATCGTCGCTTTTGCGACGTTGGCGATGCCGGGGTCGTCCAACTTCATCGGGGAGTTCTTGATCCTGTTCGGCGTGTTCCGCGCCAAGCTGGCAATTTCTGTGATCGCGTTCCTGGGGGTGGTGGGCGCCGCCTTCTACGCCCTGCGGGTGTTCATCGGTGCCATGCACAACCGGGCGGGACCGCGGGTGGCCTCGCGCGAGATCGGAATCTCGAACCTTGTGCCGGTGGGTGCGCTGGCGCTGGTGATCGTGGTGTTCGCCTTCTATCCCCAGTTTGGGCTCAAGCGGTCCCAGCCAACGGTGAACGCGACGCTGCGGGCGGTGGATCCCCCCGCGCACGCGCTGGAGGCGGTCCGTTGATCGCGCTCGCCGCCTCTCACATCCGCGGCCCGGCGATCGACTGGACCGCCCTCTCGCCGTTCGTCGCGCTAACGGCAGGGGCCCTGCTGGTGCTCCTGCTAGGGCTGTTCCGCCCGCCCGTGGTACGAGAACGGATGGTGCCGCTGCTCACGCTGGTCACGCTGGGGGTGACGCTGGCGTTGGAGATCGCCCACTTCAAGCATCGCGCGTCATTCATCTCCGGCGCGCTGCGCTTCGACGACCTGGCGCTGGTGCTGGACATGGTGTTTGTGGTGGCAGCTTTCGCCGCCGTCGCTTTGTCGGCCCGCATTCCTGCGCCCCGCGAGGCCGGCCACGGTGAGTACCACTCGGTGCTGTTGTTCAGCGTGCTGGGGATGACGATCCTCGTCTCGGCCCAGAACCTGGTGGCGCTGTTCCTGGGGTTCGAGCTTCTGTCGATCCCCCTGTACATACTGTGCGCGTCGGAGGCCCGGCGCGAGGGCTCGCTCGAGTCGGGGCTGAAGTACCTGGTGATCGGGTCGGTCGGTTCGGCCACCCTCGTCTACGGTCTGGCTCTCGTCTACGGGGCCACGGGCTCCACCGACTTCTCCGGGATCGCGGCCGCGGTATCCGCCGGGAAGCTGTCCGGCGGCGTCGCCGGCGACTCCATGCTCCTGACCGGCGTGGGGCTGGTAGTCGTCGGCTTCGCCTTCAAGGCCTCGGTGGCGCCGTTTCATCAGTGGACACCCGACGTATACGAGGGCGCTCCCACCCCCATCACCGCGTTCATGGCCACCGCCACCAAGGCCGCCGCGCTCGGCGTGTTCCTGCGCTTCTTCGACGTGGCCGTGATCGGAGCTCAGAACACCTGGGCACCCATGCTGGCAGCGCTGGCGGCGATCACCATGATCGTCGGCAACATCGGCGCCCTCGGGCAGTCTTCGCTGAAGCGGATGCTCGGCTACTCGGGGGTCGCCCAGGCCGGCTACATGCTGGGCGGCGTGGTGGTGGGGACGCGGCTCGGGGTGGACGCCACCGTGCTGTACATCGCGATCTACCTGGCGATGAATCTGGCTGCTTTCGCGGTCGTGGTGGCGATCGAGAAGATCGGCGGTGAGGGCGATGACATCGGTGCGCTGCGCGGGCTCGGCTCCCGCGCGCCGTGGCTCGCCTGGCCGATGACGATCGCCATGCTGGCTCTGGCCGGGATCCCGGGGACGGCCGGCTTCATCGGCAAGTTTCAGCTCATCCACGCGCTGGTCGACGGCGACTACACCTGGCTGGCGATCGTGCTCGTGGTGGCCTCGATGATCTCGCTCGGGTACTACCTGCGCGTGGTGGCGACGATGTGGATGACGGGTCCGGCGATCGCGCCTGCACCGTACGCCCCGATCGCCGGTGGGTCGCAGGAGGCGGACTCCGATGCCGGCGAGGATGCGCCCTCTGATGGAGGCGGGGCCCCCGGTGGCGGCGGGGCCCCCGGTGGGGGCGGCGCCCCCGGTGGGGGTGGCGCTGGCCTTCCGCTGGGCCCGGCGACGGCGATTCCGCTGCCAGAGATCGCGTTCGTCGCGCTGCTGTTCGCCGCCGCGGCCGTGTTCTTCGGCATCTTCCCCTCGCCGCTGTTCGATCTCGTGAACCACGCTGGTGCGGCGCTGGGCGGGCTTTCGCCCTAGGCCCCCGCCTGTTCAATCTCACAAACCTGCTCGGCCCACGACGAGTTCGTGAGTTTCGACAGCTCAGTCATGTTCGATCTCACATTCCGGCCGTCAATGGGGCCGGTTTGTGAGCTTCGACAGGCGCGCTTTTGTGAGCTTCGACAGGCGCGCTTTTCGGCGCGGCCGGCGCCGGGTAGCCACGGGCCATGCAAGCCGACGAACCGGAAGAGCCGCCGGGCTCCGTCTCGAACCAGATGCCCGAAGAGGGTGAGGCTCCGCACGACGAGACCGAGGGCATGAATCGACGACCGCCCCAGTCCGAGTCCGAGGACGACGCGGACGACGAAGGCGCCGCGGGCGAGGGCTCGCAGTCGACCGGACACCCCGAGGGTGCGGGCTAGCTGATCAGCCCGGGCCCCAGGGAGGCCAGCCGCCTCCGCCGCTACGATCGGCCCGGCCCGTGGATTACCCCGTCGAGAGCTTCACAGAGTCAGAGCGCGAGCGCCTGCGCCCCCATTTCACGAACCTCGACCGGCCGGTGTTCGCGCTGGTCAACCTGCCCGAGACCGTCAAGGGCGCGCTGTTCGCGCGCTACTCGCGCTACCCGGGGACGCTGCGGAGATTGTTTCTCGACGAGTTCGCCGATGACCTGCCTCGGCCCAGCGACCAGGTAGAGGCGGGCGAGGGACGGAGGGCGGCTCAGCTCTACGACCGGATCTTCCTCGGCTACGGCGACGACTCGGTGGCGCAGCTCGGCGGAGCGCACGTGGCCTGCGAGTGGGTCTCGAACATCATGACCAAGGTTCTCCAGCGCCCGAGGCTGGCGGCGTACCTCGAGCAGTCGACGCGCTACATCGCCTACGACGCGCCGATGCCCGACCCCCCTGGCGGCTACCGCTACTACCGGGATCCCGAGCTCGGCCCGCAGTACGGCGCCGCGATGGACGAGCTGTTCTCGATCTATGCGGCCGCGCTTCCGGTGGTCATGAACTGGGCAGAGGATCAGTTCCCCCGGGCGCCCGATGAGCCGCAGGCCGCGCACGCGCGCGCGATCAAGGCCAAGGCGCTGGATCTGCTCCGCGGCCTGCTGCCAGCCAGCTCGCTGTCGCACATGGGCATGTTCGCCACCGGCCAGACATACGAGCAGCTGATCCTTCACCTGCTTGCGCATCCCCTTCCCGAGGCCCGACGCTACGGCCAGATGATCCTCACCGAGCTGAACGACGTGATCCCGAGCTTCCTGGCCCGGGTAGATCGTCCGGACCGCGGCGGCGAGTGGACCGCGTACCTCGAGCGGCGCGAGGCGGTGGGCCGCAAGTGGGCAGAACGGTTGGATCTCAGGGATGAGCCGGGCGGCGGACCCTCGGTCACGCTGCTGCATGCCGAAGGGGACGAGGACGACCTGCTGGCGGCACTCCTGTTCGAGGCCTGCTCGTGCTCTGAGGAGTCGATCCGCGACGCGATTGATCGGCTTGGGGAGCAGCAGCGCTCCGAGCTGCTCGCCGATCTCATCGGACAGCGCTCGAACCGCCGCCACCGACCGGGGCGGGGGCTTGAAGCTCTTCGCTACCGGTTTGAGATCGTCTCCGACTACGGCGCGTTTCGGGACCTTCAGCGCCACCGCATGCTGACCATCCAGTGGCAGGCGCTGACCCCCGACCTCGGCGCCGAGGTTCCCGAGCAGGTCGAGCTCGCGGGCTGTGGCGATGACTACCGCCGCGGTCTCGAGTTGTCAGAGGCCGAGTACGGGCGGCTGCGCGACGGCGGATTCCCGCACGCCGCTCCGTACGCCCTCTGCCTGGGCTACAGGATCCGCTACGTGCTCGACCTCAACGCCCGCGAGGCCATGCAGCTGATCGAGCTTCGCTCAGGGCGGGAGGGCCATCCCAGCTACCGGGCCGTGGCCCAGGAGATGCACGCCCAGATCGCGGCCGTGCACCCGGCGGTGGCGGGCGCGATGAGCTACGTCGATCTCGAGACCGAGCCTCGGCTCGAGCGGATGCTTGCGGAAATTCGGTCGCACTCCCGGGCTACTGCACAACGCTGACGAATAACTCTGGCGCGAGCCGCGCGTCAGAGCTAACTTGAGGGGCGACAGAGAGGGAGGTCAATCTGCAGCAGTTCGTGGTTACGGACGCAGAGCGCACGGTCGCTGACCTGCTGCCGATCGACGTCGAGCCAGGTCTTGCCCGTGAAACCCAGGTAACCGTCCGCTTCTGGTTTCACACGTTTGCACTCAACCGGAGGGCTGGCATCTATACCGCGGGAGCCGCGCGCGATCACCGCTATCGCGTACCCATGCTCCCCGACGATTTCACCGGTAAACGGGTTCTCGACGTGGGGACCTTCGACGGGTTCTACGCCTTCCTCGCCGAGCACCGCGGCGCCGACCGAGTCGTCGCAGTCGACAACGAGCAGTACAAGCATTGGGTTGCGGCTCGGTGGGGAATCCGGCTCGAGGGAGGCGAAGGGTTCCGAGCGATCCACGGGCTACTCGATTCAGACGTCGCGTACCGCAGGATGGACGCGATGGAGCTCGAACAACTGGATGAGACCTTCGACTTCGTCTATTGCTTAGGCATCCTGCACCGGGTCGAGAATCCGCTCGGGCTCCTCCGGGTCCTGCGGACGCGTACCGCCTCCGGTGGCACCGCATTGGTCGAGACCTACGGAATCCGTGCCGAGCACCGGGATGGGCCCGCGGTGAGGGTCTCGAAGCCTGGTGAGGTCTACGCCAAAGACGACTTCGTCTACTGGGGCTTCAACGAGAGCGGGCTCGAGCGGCTTGCTCGGATCGCGGGGTTCTCGCGCACGGAGCAGCTGGACATGGTCGATATCGACGGCCACCCGCGGCTGATGGGTCGGCTGGTGGCGTAAGTAGATGATTTTCCCGGCCGGCGCACATGTGCGTGGGTCACAACCTAGTGTCAAATCCGTCACACAGCGGTAACGGAACCCGGTGCTCACGCGTACATGCTGGACGCGATGCTTCCCGCTATCTATGCCCACCGCCTGGGCGGTTCGTATGGACCAGATTCCTCGCGAGCAGCTCTGGCGAGGACGCTCGAACGCCCGGTTGACGGCCTCGAGACCGACTGCTGCCTGACCGCCGACGGCGACGTCGTGCTGCTGCACGACCCCCTGCTGCAGCTCGACACCGACCTCTCGGGCTGGGCGCGCGAGCGCACGGCCGACGAGATCTGTGCCGGGCACCTGCGCGACCACCACGGAAGGCCGACAACCGAGCGGCCGCTGCGGCTCGAGCAGCTGCTGGAGCTGGCACCGGCGGAGATGCCGATTCAGCTCGAGATCAAGGCTCACGCGGGTCCGTCCCTGGCTCGCGACACAACCCGCGCCGTGTGCCGGCAGCTGGAGAGCCACCCGGCAAGGGAGCGGATCGAGATCATCAGCTTCTTCACGAGCGCATGCGAGCTCGCGGCAGAGCTCGGCTTCCCGACCAGGGCCATCATCATCGCCGACTACCGGATCGAAGAGCTGGCGGAGTGGGCCCGGCACGCCGGCGTCGGCGGCGTGTGCGTCGAGCACTTCCTGCTCTCACCTCATCTGGTCGACACGCTGCGGGCGGCACGATTGAGCGTCTCGACGGGGACTCTCAACCATCCCGAGATCCTGCCGCTGCTGGCGCCGCTCGGACTGGACGCCATCACGACCGACGCGCCCCACGAGCTGCGCGACGCGCTCGCCGCTATGACCGGGAGCGCTCCTGCTCTTGCTGGCGCAGCTCGATCCTTCTGATCTTCCCGGTCAGCGTCTTTGGCAGGTCGGGCACGAACTCGATCAGCCTGGGATAGGCGTACGCCGAGTGGCGGTCGCGCACGAACGACTTGATCTCGTCCGCCAGCTCGGATCCGGGCTCGTATCCCTTTGCCAGGACGACGAAGGCCTTGACCACGTTGCCCCGCCTCTCTTCCGGCGACGCGACGACCGCCGCCTCCGCCACGGCCGGATGCTCGAGGCATGCTGACTCAACCTCGAACGGTCCAATCCGATAGCCGGCCGAGATGATCACGTCGTCTGCCCGACCCTCGTACCAGTAGTAGCCATCCTCGTCCTGCCGAGCGGCGTCCTTGGTGTGGAACCACTCGCCGCCGAACGCCTCCTCGGAATCCTCCGCGGGACGGTTCCAGTAGCCCAGCGGGTAATGGGGATTTGAGCGGGCCTTGAGACAGATCTCGCCGCGCTCGCCCTGGGCCACCGGGCGCTCGTCCTCATCCAGGATCTCCACCTCCCAGCCGGGCATGGGCTTGCCCATCGAGCCCTCCCGGACCTCCATGAAGGGGTAGTTGGCGCACAGTGGATAGGACTCCGTCAGCCCGTAGTAGTCGAGGACCGTGATCCCGTACTGCTCGCGGAACCAGCGGATGGCCTCGGGATTGAGCGGCTCTCCCGCCGAGCAAACGATCCTGAACTTCTGCGGGTAACGCGTTCCAGCGTCGCCGATCGACATCATGGCCCGGATCGCGGTCGGGGTGCCGAACACGTTGGCGACCTCGTGGCGGGAGAGGAAGTCGAGCTGGTTGTGGGGGTCAAACCCGCCCTCGCGCTGGTAGACCGCCTGGACCGCCCCCGTCCGCCAGGGGCCGAGTAGCGGGCATATTCCGGCCGCCCACGCCCACTCGCCCATGCCGTGGAATAGCTCGTTCTCGCGGACGTCGTGGCAGTAAATGAACTCCTCGTGGGCCGAGGATGTACCGATGGGCGTGGAGGATGCCCTTCGCCAGCCCCGTCGTCCCCGAGGAGTAATAGAGCTGGGCCGGGTCGTCCGCGCCCGTGTCGAGCGTCTCGAACGTCGTCCCCCCACGGCTCAGCAGCTCGTCGTCGAGGATCAGCAGGCTCTGGACCAGCGATGTCTCGATCCGATCCGCGTTGGCCGCGTTGGTCACGAGCACCCTGGCCTGCGAATCGGTGAGGCGATGGCGGATCCCTTCGTCTCCGTAGAGGATCGACATCGAAAGCAGGATCGCGCCGACCTTCCAGGTGCCGAAGAAGGCCGCCGCCGTCTCGGGCGTCGGTGGCAGCAGCATCGCCACCCGGTCCCCCTTCTCCACGCCGTGCGCCACCAGCACGTTGGCGAAGCGGTTTGCGTTGTCTTGCAGCTCTCCCCAGCTCACCCGCCGCACTCCGCCGCCGGAGTCCTCGTGGATCATCGCCAGCTTGTCGCGAGGGTGCCGGTCGCAGACGTCAGCCGCAATGTTGTAGCGCTCCGGCACCGACCAGCGGTGCTTGGCGCGGGCCTCTTCGTATGAGGTGATCGTGCTAGTGCTCATCGGTGCATCATCGCGCGCTGGGACCTCCCGCTCAAGCGCCGTCCATGCCGGCAGAACTCGATGGCCGTCCACGGCGGGAGTAACCTTGTGCTGACGCTTCGATGGAGGTCGTGGTCGGCATCCTGGTGGGGTTGGCGGTTCTGGCCGCGGCTTGGGTGCTTGTACGCATGCGTCGCGCCGAAGAAACGCCCGAGGCTGTCGGAATGCAGTCGGCGCTGCACGCCGCGACCTCGACCCTCCCCTACCTCCGTCGCGGCCTCGCTGCGACAACCGCCGAGCAGGCCGTTCCCCACCTGCGTGCGCTGACGGGTGCGGCGGCCATCGCACTGGCCGACACCCAGGCGGTCCTGGCGATCGAGGGCGAGGGGCGGGAGCAGGTCCGCCCGGGCGACTTGCTCTCGAGGCTTCTGGCCCGCACCGCCGACGACCGGACCCACATCGAGCCGCGCCTCATCTCATCCGACCCGAGGTGTCCGTTGCGCTCCGCCGTGATGGCACCGCTCATCGTCCAAGGCAAGCGGGCGGGCACGCTGATCACCTTCTACCGCTCGGTCGGGAGACCGAGCCACGACGAGCTCCGAGTCGTGCAAGAAGCAGCCAGCCTGGTGTCCGCACAGGTCGAGCTGTCGGTGATGGCCGAGCAGGAGGAGCGGATCGCGCAGGCAGAGTTGCGCGCGCTGCGGGCTCAGATCTCCCCGCACTTCATCTACAACGCGCTGGCTGCCGTGGCGGGAGACATCCACGCCCGGCCCGAGGAGGCGCGCGAGCTTCTGATCGATTTCGCGGAGTTCACCCGCTACCTGTTCCGGGACGGGCGTTCGTATGTGACCCTGGGCGAGGAGCTCGAGCATGTCGAGCGCTACCTGCGGCTGGAGCAGGCCCGCTTTCGCGACAGCCTGCACATAACTGTCGACGTGGCTCCCGAGGCGCTGTCGGCGGTTGTGCCCGCCATGTCGGTCCAGCCGCTGGTCGAAAACGCCGTGCGTCACGGGGTCGAGCAGCGGGCGGGCACCGGTCGCGTCGAGGTGATCGGCCGGATCGTCGGCGACGACGTCGAACTGCTGGTGCAGAGACGACGGCACCGGGATCGAGCCCGAGCGCGTGCCCGCGGTGCTGGCCGGCACCGGCGGCGGGATCGGACTCTCGAATGTCGACGGGCGGTTGCGCGCGACCTTTGGCGAGCGATATGCGCTGCGGATTGAGTCCGGCCCCGGAGAGGGAACGACGGCGGTGATGACCGTGCCCAACCTGCGGGCCGATGCCGAGCGGCGGGCGCTCGCAGAGCTGGCGTGAGCTTCGATCGGCTCACGATCCTTGCCGTCGACGACGAGCAGACCCAGCTCGAGGACCTGGCTCGGATCCTGCGAGCCTCGCCGGCCGTGGAGGAGGTGGAGTGTGCGTTCGGCGGTCACGACGCCGTGGTCAAGGCATCCGCGAGCCGCTACGACGCGATCTTCCTCGACGTCCGCATGCCCGACCTCGACGGGCTGGAGCTGGCGCGGGTGCTCAAGCGCTTCGCGTCTCCGCCACAGATCGTGTTCGTCAGCGCCTATGACACCGCCGCGGTGGACGCGTTTGAACTGGCCGCACTTGACTACCTGCGCAAACCGGTCAGCCGCGTTCGGGTCGAGGAGGCACTGGAGCGGGTGGCGGCAGCGCTGGACCGTGGCCGACCCCAGGCCACAAACGACCACGCCGTCCATGATCCACGGGCGCCGTCGGAGCACGACATGGTCGCGGTTGCCAACGCCAGGACCGGCGCGGTCAGGCTTGTGGCTCGGAGCGAGATTCTGTACGCCCAAGCCCAAGGCGACTTCGTCCGGATCGTGACCGGCGAGGGGCGCTACCTCCTTCGGGCGACGCTGGCTGCGATCGAGGAGCGGTGGGAGCCTTTCGGGTTCGTCCGCGTCCACCGCCAGTACGTGGCCAACCTCGGCCAGGTGCTCGAACTGCGGCCCCAGCTGGGGGGAACGGCGGAGCTGGCGTTTCCGGAAGGACAGACGATCCCGATCGCCCGTCGGCACGTAGCCGGGCTGCGGCGCCGACTGGGGGTTTAGAACGCCGATCGGCCGGGGCGCGAGCGCCCCGGCCGAACAATCGCCGTCCTCAGCGGCGCGGCTAGACGCAGCTAGCGGCGCAGCGGGACAACCGGCGCGATAACCCGTCCGAACGTCGAGTTGATGACCGCCGCGAATGAGGCGTACCAAGCGGCCACCGCGGTCGCGATCCCGACATAGCCGCCCGCATGGGTGATGCTCGTGTGGCCACTGCCCATGTCGCCGATCGCCAGCAGGATGTATGTGACTGCCAGCAACAGGAACACAAGCGAAACCGCAGCCGTCGTTCTCAGCGAGGCGAGGAACATGTAGGTGGTGAAGATCGCCCATGCCCACAGATACGCCGACACACCGTGCGCAAGTGCGGGTGTGACGTTTGCCGGAAATACCTTGACGAGGAAGTAGAAGGAGATCCAGAACGCACCGTATGACGAGAAGGCCACGGCGCCGAACGTGTTGCCCGTGCGGAACTCCCACATCCCCGCCAGGAGCTGAGCGAGGCCGCCGTAGGCGATGGCAAGTGGCAATACGGCAGTGATCCGAGTAATGCCCAGCAGGTTCGAATTGACCAAGCTGAGCACGAATGTCGTGGCGGCGAATCCGGCAAGGCCCAGCGGGCCGGGATCCGCCGGCGTCCATCCAGCTGCACGGCCGCCGGTCGGTTCGGTCGACGGCGCGGGGGCCACATCGGCCTCCCGTGCACCCGGTATACGACTTGCTTCCATCTGCTCCGCCTCCTTGTTGGTTGGAAGGGACTGGCGGGGAGCGTTACAGCGCGGCGGTGCCCGGCTCAACGCTGGATCGCTGAACGGTCCCGCTTTGCCCCTGAGCGGTCGTCTGCCACCGACGAGCGGCAGCCGGTCGCCGGTCTTCTACGCGGGATTCGGTCTTCTGTGGCGGGCCGCGGCCAGTCGGCCAGAGCGGACGGGC
Organism: uncultured Actinomycetes bacterium; assembly: GCA_963719305.1. Taxonomy (GTDB): domain Bacteria; phylum Actinomycetota; class Thermoleophilia; order Solirubrobacterales; family Solirubrobacteraceae; genus Palsa-465. Next base: position 193,897 of record CAVRBL010000002.1, read on the forward strand.
CCTACTTGCGCCGCTTGCGCTTGCGCTTGGGGGTGGCGCTCCTCGGGCCCTTGGCCGTCGTAGTCTCGGCAGCCTGGCCGCCGGTCCTCACGCCGGTCGGCTCCGGCGGGGTGGGCGTTCGGGCCGCTGGCTTTGTCCGCTGCCTGCCGTTGGTCGAGCGCGTTCGCTGCTCGCGCAGTCTCCTGCGAGGAGGGCCAGCGCTCGGCCCGTCCCGTCTGCCATGACGGCGGCATCCCCGTCGGCCACCGGCCGGCGAACAGAACGCCGAGCCCCACCAGCCAGTAGGCCTCAACGATCGGAACGGGAGTGATCACGAACAGCACGAGGATCCCGGCGATGATGCCCAGGTACCCCATGAACCGGGTGAGGAGCCCCACCCTCATGGCCTGCATCGAGACCAGCACGAATGACACCGCCAGCAACAGCTCGCCCCCGTAGTCCATGACCTGGAACACCGCCAGGATGGGAGCGCTCATCAGGTGGTTGGCCTGCGGGTAGGTCTGGCTGCCGTGGCTCACGAAGTGTTGGGCCTGTATGCCGTAGGCGACGATGTAGCCGATGATCCCCACCGCCGCCAGCGGGGCACCAATGAGCGCGATGTAGCGGATGTACGGCTGGACCCCCGATTCCCGTGCCCGGACCGCGTCCAGCAGGAAGGTGAGCGTCCAAGCCACGGCCGCCCATCCGACTCCCTGGATCACGGCACCGATCAGATCAAGCGTGAACCGCTTGTGCTCGAACAGAAGCCCCAGCGTCAGCTCGGCAACGTTCGCGTGCGGCCCGGCGAGCTGCAGCGCTGCCGAGACCACCAGCAGGATCCCGGCCGCCGCGGCCACGACCGCTTGGCGTGGGCGAACGCGGGCCTCGTAGGAGAGCCGCCCCGAGGCCGTGACCGCGCTCATGCCGACCCCTCTCGCCTACGGTCCTGCGCCGCCGCCGCCACGATCGGCCTGCGCAATCCGCGGGGAGCGGACTCCCCTTCGCGCGCCATCCGCGGCGGAGCGTAGTTGCGGTCGTCCCGCTCCAACAGGCGCGAGGCCCGATCGCCCGCTGCCAACAGGAGATCGAGCAGGGGCGAGAGCATGCCGATCACGCGCTCCACGCGGCGGAGGAGGACCACGTTTGTCTGGGAGGGAGACATCGGGCGTCCTCAGTGTACGGCCCTACACTCGCCCCGATGACGAGCTCCTGCCCCGCGTGCGGTGGCGCGCTGTCGTGGTGGCGCTCGGTCCCCGGCTCGGAGCCGCGATTTGCGGACAACCGCTATGAGCTGGCGCGCTGCGACCGGTGTCGCAGCGCGGTGACGCTTGGAGAGCCCCCGGAGGGGCTCCACGAAAGCGGCGCGTACCAGGTGGGCGCACCCCGCTTTCACCGCATGGCGCAGCCCATCCTTCGGGGGTTTGACCGCCAGCGCCTGGCGATGCTGCGGCCGTTGGCGGCACCCGGTGGCAGGCTGCTCGACGTGGGGGCGGGGCGAGGACGATTCGTGTTCAGCGCCCTCGAGGCGGGGTATGACGCCCGCGGGATCGAACCGTCCCCACGGGGCGGCGACGAGGTGCGGCTCGAGCGGGCTGGAATCGAGCAGGCGGACGTGGAGGAAGGATCGCTGGACGCCGTGACGATGTGGCACGTGCTCGAGCACCTGGACGGTCCTGGCGGGGCGCTGTTACGGATTCGTGACTGGGTCCGTCCTGGCGGGGCGCTGCTGGTCGGGGTACCCAACCTCGCGAGCGCACAAGCTCGGCTCGGTGGGGCCCGGTGGTACCACCTCGATGTCCCGAGACACCGCGTCCACTTCACCCCGGCCGGGATGTGGTCGTTGCTGCGTGCCTCTGGCTTCGAGCCGGTTCGCACCAATCACCTTCTGGCCGAGCAGAACATGTTCGGAATGTGGCAGTCGCTCGTCAATCGGGTGACCAGGCATCCCTCCTACCTGTACAACCTGCTGAAGCGCAACGCCCCCGCGCGCTCGACGGATCTGGCGATCACGGCGCTCGCGCTTCCGCTGGCGCCGATTGCCGCGCTCGCCGAGGTGCTCGCGGACGTCGCGCGTCGGGGAGGAACCATCGCGGTTCTCGCGCGGCGGCGCTAACGGTCCTCGCGCGGCGGCGCTAACGGTTCTCGCGCGGCGGCGCTAACGGTCCTCGCGCGGCGGCGCTAACGGTCCTCGCGCGGCGGCGCTAACCTAATTCGCGATGGAAGGCGGCGGTCTTGGCGATCTGTTCGGTGATCCGGACGAACTCCAGCGCCGGCTTGGAGAATTCGCCGAGCAGATGCAGGGGGCGCAACGGCTGGCTTGGGCGGATAACGCGATCAAGCTGGCGGTCGATCTGACCGTCGCCGCGATCAACCGCGCCAACATCCAGGGCACGACCTCAGAGCAGGCCGAGCAGCTTCGCTCGGTGATGGCGATCGTCTTCCCCGAAGCGGTGACGCTCGTGCGCGAAGCGCGCGAGGGGCTTCAGTAGCGCCGGGCGAAGGTCTAGCGATCGTTTGAGGGCCGGCCGGCAACGCTGCCGCAGCACGTCGACGACCCGGACGGGAATGTGGCGCTCGAGCGAGGCGGAGAGCTGACCGGTCCAAGTGCGTCGGATTCTGCGATGGCCAACCGCCAGCTTCGATCCTCTTTCGCTGCGACCCGGGCAGTGCTGGAAGGCACGGGCTTACTTCAAAAGCCGCGACAGCCGCCGGTCCTTCATCAACTTGCCCTCCGTCTGGCAGGTCGGGCAGTAGCACAGTACGTAGTCCTCGTAGAACACCGCCTCGAGCCGATCGCCGCAGCGCGGACAGGGCTCCCCGTTGTGACGGTGGACCGTCAGCGGCATCGGCAGCTTGTCCGGGATGGGGAGAGACATCGCCTGCTCGTAATGGGCGATCGCTCCGCCGAGGCGAGCGATCATCACCGCCCGCAGACGCTCGGCTTCGTCGCCCTCAAGATCCGACCCACGCTTGAACGGGGAAAGGCGCGCGCTGTGCAGGATCTCATCGACCCATGATCGGCCGATCCCGGCCAAAACCTGCTGGTCGCGGAGCAGTGCGTACAGCGGCCTGGGAGCGTCGAGCAGGTCCTTCAATTCAGGCGGGTCGGGCCAAGCTTCCGGGCCGAGCGAGCTGACCGTCTCCTCGTCCGCCAATTCCTCTGACCGCAGCAACTTGACCCATGCCCGCTGCTTGCTGCCGAACTCCCGCAGCCGCAACTCGCGGCCGTCGTCCAGCCGGAGCAGGAACCGCGACGTACGGTCGCGCAGAGAGGCTCCGGAATTGAACAGCTGAAGCCGCCCGGCTGACATCAGGTGGACGAGCAGGGTCAACTCGTCCTCGAGCTCGATCAGGAACAGTTTGCCCCGCCGACTTATGCCTTGGATCTTCCCGCCTTCGAGGACGGACAGCGGCGGGTCGTAGGTCTTGAGCGCATTGACGCCCGGCGCCAACGCGGAGCTAATTCGCGCACCAGCCACCGCCTCGTCGATCAGGCGGGCCGTGATCTCCACTTCGGGCAATTCGGGCATCAATTTCAGGGTAGCCGTGGGTGTTCACCCAATCGCTACGAAACTCATCAGACCAGTTCACCCTCTACTTAGAAACGCGCAGAAGACTGGCGCCATGACCGATGTACTCGCTGTAATCAGACCTCAGGACGGCACCGAAGAGCTGGTTGACGACCTCAATGTCTGCCGGCGAGACCGCGTGACGGTCCTGCTCGAGGAAGAAGCACCGGACTGGGGCTCGGATGAGTCCGAACCCGGCGCCGCACGGCGCGACAGGCTGGCGGTGCTGCTGCACGTGATCGAGGACCGGACGGGCGCGACGGTCGTTGGGCTGGCCGGCGACTCCGATCAGCTGCGCGGCTGGCGCTTCGACCGCGTCGTGCGGGCCAAGGCGGACGCCCCGCTGGCAGCCTGAGCAGGGACCGAGCGGGAGCCTGAGCAGGGACTGAGCGGGAGCCTGAGCAGGGACCGAGCGGTTACGCTGCGCGGTCGATGAGCGTCACGCTCGCCCCCGACGACATCGTCCGCACGCACGCGGAAGGCGCCGAGAACGCCCGCGAGCCGCTGCTGGTGCTCGACCCACTGCTCGAGTTCCTTTCTGACAACGGGCTGGCCGCGCCGCCCGCAATCGAGGCCTCTCCCATCGGCGAGGGCCATTCGAACGTCACGTTCTGCTTGTCCACGGGGGTCGTCCTACGGCGCCCGCCCCGCGGTCCGCTGCCTCCCAGCGCCCACGACGTGCTACGCGAGGCGCGGCTGCTGCGGGCGCTCGAGCCGACACCCGTGCGCGCACCCAAGGTGCTTGCGGTGGGCGACGACCCCTCTGTGATCGGTGCCCCGTTCTATGTGATGGAGCGCCTCGACGGCGTGGTGGTGAGCAACGACATCCCGCCGGAGCTAGACACGCCGGCCGAGCGCCGGCGCATGTCTGAAGAGTTGATCGACGCACTAGTTGAGCTACACGCGGTTGACTGGCGGGCAGTGGGGCTCGAAGGCTTTGGCAAGCCGACGGGCTATCTCGAGCGACAGCTCCGTCGCTTCATCGGCTTGTGGGAGCACAACCGCACTCGCGACATACCTGAAGTAGCAATCGTCGGCGAGTGGCTTCGAGCCAACATGCCCGAGTCTCCCCCCGCAACGATCGTGCACGGCGACTACCGGCTCGGGAACACGATGCTTGCGGCCGGTGCACCGGCGCAGTTGATCGCGATCTTCGACTGGGAGATGGCGACGATCGGCGACCCGCTCGCCGATCTCGGCTACCTGATGATGTTCTGGCTTCAGGCCGACGACCCAAGCGTCGGCATGTACGACCTCCAAGGCGTCACGCGACGAGAGGGCTTCCCGACGCGGCAAGAGATGATCGCTCTATACGAGGAGCGCTCCGGTCGATCGATGCGCGCACTTACCTGGTATGTGACGCTCGCGCTGTGGAAGGCGATCGTGTTCATGGAGGGCAACTACAAGCGCGCGGTTGCCGGTTCGACCGACGACCCCTATCTGAAGGCGTTCGGCGAGGGTGTTGTCGAACTCGCACGCCGCGCGGTCCAAGTCTCGCAACATGGACTCTGACGGCCGCGGCCCGTACCGCGGCCTGTTGATCGACTACGGCGGGGTGCTGACCAGCAGCCTGTTCGATTCCTTTCGCTCCTTCTGCGAGTCCGAGGGTCTGGCACCGGAGACGCTCGGGGAGCGCTTCCGCAGCGATCGGAGATGCAGGGAGCTGCTGATCGGGCTCGAGACCGGCAAGGTCGAGGAACAGGAGTTCGAACCCCAGCTCGCTGCGCTGCTCGGGGTGAGCGCCCCCGGCCTGATCGATCGCATGTTCGCGGGGTCAAAGCCCGATCAGCCGATGCTGGGCGCGGTGCGGGCAGCTCGCCGGGCGGGCGTCCGGACCGGGCTGATCTCGAACTCTTGGGGGACGCGGCGCTATGACCGCTCCCAGCTGGAGGAGCTGTTCGACGGGATTGTGATCTCGGGCGAGATCGGCATCCGCAAGCCGGCGCCCGAGATGTACGAGCTCGGGGCCCAGCGGATCGGGGTCGAGCCTGACGCGTGCGTGTTCGTCGACGACCTGCCGTTCAATCTCGAGCCGGCGGCTCGGCTGGGGATGGCGACCGTTCACCACGTGAGCGCGCAGCAGACGATCTCGGAGCTCGAGGGCCTGTTGGGGGTGGAGCTGCGTCGTTAGCCTCCGCGGCCGCCGAGCGCCGCGGGGACCGACGCCACCGCTCCCACGGGCCCACGGCCCCCAGTTAGACTCGCGCCATTCTGCCTTTGAAGGACACAGTCCCGGGTTAGAGGAGGAGAGCGAGCGTGCCGTACAAGCCAGGTGACATAACCAAGGGCGCGGCGTCGAAGGCGGGCGAGGCGACGCTCGGCGTCGCGCGCGGTGCCCGCCGGAAGGTCTTCGAGGAGGCGAGCAAGCGAGGCGTCAGCTGGTGGCAGCTGCCCCTCCCCGGCCAGCTCGCGGCACTGGCTCTGTTCCGCGAGGACCTGCGGGAGTTCAACCTTTATGACACCGAGGAACCCCAGAACGGCGGTGCCGCAGTCGTCGCAGAGCCGCCTCCCTATCGCGCTTACGACGGCTCGCAGACCGACCCAGAGAGTCCGACGATGGGCAAGACCGGAACCCGGTTCGGCCGCAACATGCCAATCGAGGCCACGTACCCCGAAGAGCAGTCGATGCTGGACCCCAGCCCGCGAGTGGTCGCCAACCGGCTGCTCAACCGAGACACGTTCAAGCCCGCGACAACGCTCAATGTGCTCGCTGCGTGTTGGCTTCAGTTCCAGAACCACGACTGGTTCAGCCACGGCGACAACTCCGAGACGGAGTTCATCCAAGTCCCGCTGGAGGAAGGCGACGAGTGGGACGACGGCGTGATGGAGGTCCGCCGCACGTCGCCCGACTCCACCAACCACGGCGGCAAGCTGCCCCCTACCTACATCAACAAGGTGACGCCGTGGTGGGACGGCTCGCAGTTGTACGGCTCGACCGAGGAGCGCAACCGACAGCTCCGCTCCGGTGAGGACGGAAAGCTGGCGATGGAGGACGGGCGGCTGCCGGAGGAGACCAACAAGGCCCTGCACGGCGTCGATCTCACTGGGTTCTCCGACAACTACTGGGTCGGGTTGTCCGTCATGCACACCCTGTTCGCCCGGGAGCACAACGCGATCTGCGACATGCTCAAGGCCCACCACCCCACCTGGGACGACGAGCAACTGTTTCTGAAGGCTCGGCTGATCAACGCGGCCTTGATCGCCAAGATCCACACGGTGGAGTGGACCCCGGGGATCCTGGCCCACCCGGCGCTCCAGTTCGGGATGAACGCCAACTGGTACGGCGTGCTGCCGAAGTGGGTGAAGAAGCGCTTCGGCCACATTGGCTCAGGAGAATTGCTGTCGGGCATCGTGGGATCACCGCTCGACCACCACACGGCGCCCTACTCGATCACCAGCGAATTCGTCTCGGTCTACCGGATGCATCCGCTGATCCCCGACGATCATCAGATCCGCTCGCACAAGACCGACGAGGTGATCGGGGAGAGCGACTTCACGCCGATGCAGGGACACGGGACCCGCGCGGCGATTGACCAGTACGGGATGACGGACTGGATCTACTCGTTCGGGCTCGCCCATCCCGGCGCGATCACGCTGCACAACCATCCGAACGCGCTTCGAAGCCTGGTCAGGGTCAACGGCGATCATGTCGACATCGGCACGATCGACATCCTCCGCGACCGGGAGCGGGGCGTCCCGCGCTACAACGACTTCCGCCAGAAGCTGCGCAAGCCGCGGGTCGAAAAGTTCGAGGATCTGACGCCGAATCCGGAGTGGAACGAGCAGATCCGCGAGGTCTACAGCGGTGACATCGACAAGGTCGACACGCAGGTCGGGATGCTGGGCGAGCAGCTCCCGCCCGGTTTCGGGTTCTCCGACACAGCGTTCAGGATCTTCATCCTGATGGCCTCCCGGCGGCTGAAGTCAGACCGCTTCTTCACCGCCAACTACACGCCCGATGTGTACACGCCGCAGGGCATCGAGTGGGTGGAGGACAACCTGTTCGGGGACGTCGTGCGGCGCCACCACCCGGACCTGGCCGACGCGATCAATCCCGAGAACGCGTTCGCGCCCTGGAAGGCGATCAGATAGCCCCCCTGTGGGGCCCACGCCTAGGCACGCTGGAGTGTCAGGCGCGTGGGGCCTTCTCAGGGAAGCACCGCCGCCGCCTCCAGCCGGTCATCACCCCAGAACAGCTGATCTCCGGCCGCGACGGTGGGCACCCCGGTGACGCCGCGTTCGAGTGCGGCGTCGGTCTGGGCCCGTAGCCGCTCCTTGACCTCAGTCGTCTCGATTGCCTCTCGTACGCGGGCGCGGTCCATCCCAGCCCGCGCGACGGCATCGAGCACCGCATCCAGATCGGCGAGGTGCTGGCCGTCGACGAAGGCCGTGCGGAACAGCTCGCGCGAGACCGCCCGCAGCCTGTCTTGGCCCTGGTCCGAGGCGACCAGCGCCGCACGGAGCGGAGCCAGCGAGTAGGTCTCAACCGGCCATCCCTCCGGGTAGCGGACTTCGGGTAGCCCACGGTCCGCGGCCCGTCGCGCGATCTCGTCGAAGTCCGTCTTGCGGTTCTCGTTGAACGACCACGGCCGCTTGCCGATGCGGCGGACGATCACGCCGAACGCGATCGGCCGCCACTCCGGACGACGGGGCAATACGTCGTCCACCCGGCACGCCCCCAGATAGGCATAGGGCGAGCTGAAGTCGTAGTAGAAGATGGGGGACGTGTCGCTCATCGGATCGGCAAGGCTACTCTCAGAAAGACGGATGGCCTTCCCTCCTCCAGCCCGTCATCTGCTGCGCGCGAAGGACCTGGCTGATGCTCGCTATTTCGAGACGCTCAGCGTCGATCACATGGCCGAGGCCGCCGGGCTCTCGCGGGCCCACTTCAGCCGGGAGTTCAGGCAGACGTTCGGCGAATCACCTCACGCCTACCTTCTGACGAGGCGGCTCGAGCGCGCCGCGGCGCTGTTGCGCAGCACTGATAACTCCGTGGCCGAGATTTGCTTCGCGGTCGGGCTGCAGAGCGTCGGTTCGTTTACGACCAGCTTCAAGCGGATGTTCGGCACTCCTCCGACCTCGTACCGCGCCCGCTTTCCTCCGGCGTCGCAGCGCGCGCTCGTTCCCACGTGCGTGCTGCGCGTCTACGGACGTCCCCAACACCGCACATTTCGAGAAGACAACGGTACGGCCCCCGACTAGGTTGCCGAGAACGCAACAGTCGACCAACCGGAGGACAGCTGATGATCACGCTGAGCACGACACAGTTGTGGGTGCACGACCAGGACGAGGCACTCGCCTTCTACACGAAGAAGCTGGGCATGGAGGTCAGGTCCGACGTCACGGTGCCGGAGCTGGGCAACTTCCGCTGGCTGACGGTCGGTCCCCCTCGCCAGCCCGACATTTCCATCGTGTTGATGGCCATCCCCGGCCCGCCGGTGATGGACCCCGAGACGGCCGAGCAGGTCAAGGGGCTCATGGCCAAGGGCTTCGCCGGCACGGTGTTCTTCACCACCGACGACGTGCGCGCGGACTACGAGGAGCTCAAGGGCCGAGGCATTGAGTTCAGCGAGGAGCCGGAGGAGCGTCCCTACGGAATCGATGCCGGCTTCCGCGACCCGTCAGGGAACTCGTTCCGGCTGACGCAGGTAAGCGAGCTCGTGAACAACTGATCGGGGCCGCTCCCGCTCGCGGGTCAACTAGGTCCGCGGCGGGACGGCGGGCGGGATTCAAGCCGACTCGAACTCGATCGATTCGATCTCCGGTGGATCCAGCGGACGGTCGTTGCGCCGGTTGGCTGGGCCTCGATCCCATCCACCACGTCCATGCCGGCCGCGACGCGCCCGAACACCGTGTGCTTGCCGTCCAGCCACGGAGCCTCCTCCGCGGTGACGATGAAGAACTGGGAGCCATTGGTGTTGGGCCCGGCGTTGGCCATCGCCAGCGCGCCCCGTACCACTTTGTGCTGGTTGATCTCGTCCTCGAACGTGTAGCCGGGGCCACCGGTTCCGGTTCCCTCCGGACACCCTCCCTGGATCATGAAGTCGCGGATCGCGCGGTGGAAGATGATCCCGTCGTAGAAGCCCTCGCCAGCCAGCTTTCGGAAATTGGAGACCGTCTTCGGCGCGTCTTCGTCGAACAGCTCGAGCTCGATCGTGCCCTGCGTGGTGTGCATCTTGGCTTTGCTCATGATGGCGGAGCCTAACCGCGCGCGGATTCGATCTGCAGGCCCTCGGAAGCTGCGACCCGCTCCACGACGCGATCGGCGTCCTTTTCCGGCACCTCGACGAACGCGAATCGCTCGAGCACGCGCACGTTGCGGACGGCCTCGCCGTCGAGGCCGCTGGCGGCGGTGATGGCGTGGATGATGTCGGACGGCTCCAGGCCGGCGGCGCGGCCGCCGGCCACGATCAGCTTGCGCACAGGCCCCTGGCCATCCGCCGAGACATGCGGCTTGGAGTGCCGCCGCGGCGGCGCCGTGATTCGGGTCGGCGCGACGTGAGCATCCTTGACCCACGGCGCCAGCTTGACCCGGGCGTGGCGCTCGATGGCCTCGATCTCCCGGCGCTGACGGCGCTCGAACAAGGTGATCGCGCGGCCGCTGCGCCCCACCCGCGCAGTCCGCCCGATCCGGTGCACGTAGACATCAGGCGAGGGCGGGACGTCGAAGTTGATCACGTGCGAGACGCCGGAAATGTCAAGTCCGCGGGCGGCGACATCGGTGGCCACCAGCAACGGCAGCCGGCCCTCCTTGAAAGAGATCATCACCCCGTCGCGAGCGCCCTGGGTCATGTCGCCGTGGAGCGCCTTGACGTCCATCCCCCGGTCGCGCAGTGTCCGGAAGAGCTGCTCGCAGCGGATCTTGGTGCGTACGAACACGAGCGCCTGTTCCGGATGCTCGGCTTCCAGGAGTCGCACCAGCGCATCGGCCTTCTCCCGCGGGGAGACCTCGAGCGCGAACTGCTCCACGGTCTCGACCGTGAGCGTCGCGGCTTTGACCTTGACGGTCACCGGGTGGTAGAGGTACTGGTCTGCCAGGCGCCTGATCGCCGGGGGCATCGTGGCCGAGAACAACGCGGTCTGGCGGCTCGCCGGCATCAGCGCCAGGATCCGCTCCACGTCTTCGAGGAAGCCGAGGTCCAGCATCTCGTCGGCTTCGTCCAGCACCACGAACCGGCAGGTGTGAAGCAGCAGCGAGTGGCGCGAGATCAGGTCCCTGACCCGCCCCACGGTCCCCACGACCACCTGGCCGCCGGCGCGAAGTTGGGCCTGCTGGGAACGGATGGGGGCCCCACCGAACACCGCCACCACGTCAACGCCCTTCCGGGATCCGTATGCGCGCAGCGCCTGTGTCACCTGGATACAGAGCTCGCGCGTGGGGGTGAGGACGAGGCCCTGAACCTCGTGTCCGTCAGGGTCCACCTGCTGGAGCATCGGCAGCCCGAACGCGGCCGTCTTCCCCGAGCCCGTCTGCGCCTGGCCGATCACGTCCAGCCCCTCGAGCAGCGGCGTGATCGCCTGCTCCTGAATGGGGCTGGGAGCCTCGTACCCGACGTCGTGAATGGCCTCGAGTAGCTCGGGGGCCAGGCCCAGTTCGTTGAAGGCGGTCACCTGCCTGACGATAGACGGCGGTGAGGCGCCCGCGCACCTCAGGTGCGGGCCGAGCCCGTTTGCCGAGTCTTGACATCAATCGTTCAGCGCCTAAAATTTAGGTACCTCATGACCGCTGCGGAGACGGAGCCCGCCAAGGACGATCGCATCGACGCCGCCGTCTGGCGCGTGAGCCTCGTGGTGCTGGTCGGCACCGTCATGTCGATCCTCGACACGACGATCGTAAACGTGGCCCTGGCGACGTTGAGCCGCGACCTCCACGCGACCATCTCCAGCGTTCAATGGGTGATCACCGGCTACATGCTGGCGCTTGGGTCCGCCATCCCAGTCTCTGGCTGGGCCGGGCGCCGGTTCGGGGCGAAGCAGGTGTACCTGGCGTCAGTGGTGCTGTTCACGGTCGGGTCAGCGCTGTGCGGCTTGGCCACATCCACTACCGAGCTGATCCTGTTCCGCGTCTTGCAGGGCCTGGGCGGGGGCATGATCCTGCCCCTTGGCCAGCAGATGATGGCCGAGGCGGCAGGGCCGAAGCGCATGGGCCGTGTGATGAGCATCGTGGCCGTCCCCGTGATGCTGGCGCCGATTCTCGGCCCCACCATCGGCGGACTGATCCTCCAGAACGCGAGCTGGCGTTGGATCTTCTACGTGAACGTGCCGATCGGGGTGCTGGCGGTGGTCTCCGCCGTGCGCGTGCTTCCTCGAGTCGCCCCCAAGCCCACCGACCGCTTGGACGTGCCGGGCCTGCTGCTGATGTCAACCGGCGTGCCGCTCGTGATCTACGGTCTGGCGGAGATCGGCTCCACGGGCAGCTTCACCTCGCCCAAGGTGCTCGTCTCCTTGCTGGTGGGGCTGGCGCTGATCGGGCTGTTCGCGCTATATGCGCTACGGGTCCGGCGGCCGCTGCTCGACCTTCGGCTGTTCCGGCGGCCCACGTTCTCCTCCGCGTCGGTGGCCATGTTCTGCCTGGCCGCCGCGCTGTTCGGAGCGATGATCCTGATGCCGCTGTACTGGCAGAACGTCCGTCACGAAAGCGTGATTGACACCGGGCTGTTGCTGGCGCCCCAGGGGTTGGGCGCGGCAGCCGTGATGCCCCTTGCCGGCAAGCTGTCGGACCGCTTCGGCGGCGGCCCCATCGCGTTGATCGGGGTAACCATCACTGCGTTGGGGGCGATTCCATTCGGCCTGATCGGGGCCCACACTTCGATCGTCTGGCTCTCGATCGTGCTGTTCGTCCGCGGCACCGGCATCGGCTTCGGGTTCATGCCGGCCATGACGGCGGCGTTCGCTTCGCTGGAGCGCTCTGAGCTGTCGGACGCCACGCCGCAGCTCAACGTGCTCCAGCGGGTCGGAGGCTCGCTGGGCACCGCGGTTCTGGCCGTCGTGCTCCAGCGGGCGCTGGCCGGCGTGCACACTGTCGCCGGGGCGGCGGCGGGGTACGGGACCGCATTCTGGGCTTCGGCCATCATCGCCGCGATCGGGATCGGCCCGTGCATCGTCCTGCTGCGTGCCGAGCGCGCCGCCCGCAGGAAAACACAGGGGGAGGTTCCGAAGGAGGCGCTGGTGGAGGCGGCCGCGTGACGGCGCTCGACCCTCAGGAGCAGCTGGACCCCCAGGAGCAGTTCGGGCGATCGTTCAAGGCGGCGATGGCCGCGGTGCGGCGGCTGCGGGGGCGCGAGACCCACCATCCCGGCGAGCTCAGCCACGCCCAGTACGGCCTGCTCTTCAGCCTGGCGGCGGGCGAGGCGCTGTCCGCCGGGGAGCTGGCGCTCGCCGCCGACGTTTCGCCCGCGACCGCCACGCAGATGCTCGACGCCCTTGAGAAAGCGGGGCTCGTCGAGCGGGTCCGTTCGGGGCAGGACAAACGTGTAGTTCTCACTTCCCTCACCGGGCGGGGTCGGGAGGTGGTCGAGTCCCGGCGGGCGCTGTTTGAGCCGCGATGGCGGGCGGCGCTTGCGGATTTCACGAATCAGGACCTAAGGACGGCGTCAGCGATCCTCGACCGGGTCGGGGAGATGTTCGAAGAACTGGCCGAGCGGCCCGAGACCGCGACGCCGGGCTCGGCGACCGTGGAGGAAACGCTCACGCCTGCGGCTTGAGCGATCCGTCCAGGTGCGGGGTTCCCTTCTTCGCGTCCCGCACGCCGAAACGGGCCGAACCGTCCTCCGCCCATGTCTCGGCGAACTCCACAGCGGCGGGCAACAGGATGGGCCGGCGGAAGGAGACCTCGACAACGAAGGCGTCGGGGAGCCGGCTGGCCAGCGCCGCCAGGCAACGGGCCTTGGTCCACATGCCATGCGCAATCGCCGACTGAAAGCCGAACAGCCGTGCGCTGAGCGAGTGCATGTGTATGGGGTTGATGTCTCCGGACACGGAGGCGTAGCGGCGCCCGAGGTCACCAGGCAGGCGCCACGTGGCGGCAGTCGGTAGCTCGCCGGCCTTCCGCTGACGCTCCTCCTCGCGCGGCGCGGACCCGCCCCCACCTCCACGCCGCAAGTTCGTAGATACCTCCTCCCACACCACTTCGTCACCGATCGAAGCCTCGGTGCGGATGCCGAACTGTTGCCCTCGCGGGTGGGGCTCGAGCTGGGTGGCCCAAACGCGAACCGCCAGCGTCTCGTCGGCCCGGATCGGCCGGTGCTGGGTGATCTGGTTTGAGATGTGGACGAGCCCGATCGCCGGGAACGGGAAGCTCGAGTCGGTCATCAAGGCCAGGTGCAGCGGGAAGGCCAGGATGTGGGGATAGGTGGACGGCAGCGTGTCGGACAGCTGAAAGCCGCACACTCGGCTGTACGCGGTGAGGCGGTCGTCGATCGACCGGCGCCTCGGGAAGCGTCAGCGTCAGCGATGGGATCTCCCGCGAGCGCCCGCCCCCGCCGATCAGCGGAAGCCTGTCCGCGCCCGGGATCAGCCCCACGCCGGCGCGGGCGAACAGCCCCAGCATGCCGGGGGGCGAGTCAAACGTCCGTTCTTCGGCCATCACGCCCCCAGCAGACTCTGGCCGCAGACGCGCACGACGTTGCCGGTGACGCCGGCCGACGCCGGATTCGCAAACCAGGCGATCGTCTCGGCCACATCCACCGGTAGCCCACCCTGGGCCATGCTGTTCATCCGCCGACCGGCCTCTCTGATTGTGATCGGCATGGCGGCGGTCATCGTCGTCTCGATGAACCCCGGCGCGACGGCGTTGATCGTCACCCCGCGCTTGGCGAGCGCCGGGGCCCAAGCCTCGACCATCCCGATCACGCCGGCCTTGGAGGTCGAGTAGTTGGTCTGCCCTGCGTTGCCGGCGATGCCGCTGATGGAGGACACGCCGACGACCCGGCCGTTGTCGCGCACGACGTCCTGCTCGAACAGCGCCTTGTCGATCCGCTGCGGCGCGGTCACGTTGATGCTGAGAACGAGATCCCACAGGTCCTCGCTCATCCGTCCCAGCGTCTTGTCTCGGGTGACACCGGCGTTGTGTACGACCACGTCGACGCCGCCGTGCTCATCCTTCAGCCGCGAGGCGATCGTTGCCGGGGCGTCGGGGGCGGTGATGTCGAGCAGCAGCGACGAGCCGCCCAGCGGGGCCGGTGACAGCGTCCAGCTCGGACGACTGCGACGGCACGTCCACACCGACCACGTGCGCGCCGTCGCGTGCCAGCACCTCGGCGATCGCCGCGCCGATCCCGCGGGCTGCCCCGGTGACGAGCGCGACCTTCCCGTCCAGCGGCCGCTCCCAGTCGATCGTCAGCCCCGACTCAGGGCCGGGGACGGCCTGAGAAACGGCTGGGCCGATGCGCACCACCTGGCCTGAGACGTATGCCGACTTCGGGGAAGCGAAGAACCGAAGCGTCGAGGCCAGCTGATCCTCCGCTTTGGGCGCCACATACAGAAGCTGTGAGGTGACGCCCCTGCGTACCTCCTTGCCGATCGAGCGCACAAGCCCTTCGAGGGCCCGCTGGGCGATGGCCTCCGGCGGCCCTGCGGTCTCAGCGGGCGGCGTGCCGAGCACGATCACCCGGCCAGAGGAGCGGACACTTCGAATAACCGGATGGAAGAAGCTCCATGCCTCGCGGAGCTGCTCGCTCGAGCTGATCCCCGTGGCGTCGAACACGAGTGCCTTGAATGTCTCGTCGGCGCCCGGGATTCCCGAGAACACCTCGGCGTCCGCCTCGCGCAGCACGCCTTCGGCCGCTTCTGAGAGCCTTCCTCCACGGGCCGCGCCGACCAGCACCGGACCGGAGATCAGCGGCCGCCCGGCTCGTAGCGCTCCAACTCGACCGGGGACGGCAGCCCCACCTGCTTGGTGACGATCCGTCCGATCGGGGTGTTCACCAGCTGTTGGTATCTGTCCGCCATCGCTTATGCCGCCTCCATGATCGCAGTGACACCGAGCCCGCCGGCGGCGCAGATCGAGATCACGCCTCGGCGGCCGGAGCCGTTCTCCGACAGCAGCTTCGCGAGCCCGGCCACGATCCGTCCCCCGGTGGCTCCGAACGGATGACCGGCGCCTAGCGAGCCACCGTGGACGTTCAGCTTGTCGCGGTCGAGTGGACCCAGGGGCTCGTCCAGCCCGAGCCGCTCGGAGCAGAACCGCTCGTCCTCCCAGGCCTTCAGGGTGCACAGGACCTGCGCGGCGAACGCCTCGTGGATCTCGTAGAAGTCGAAGTCCTGAAGCTTCAGCCCGGCGCGCTGCAGCATCCGAGGCATGGCGTACGCCGGAGCCATCAGCAGCCCCTCGCGCTTGTGGACGTAGTCCACGCCCGCCGTCTGGGCGGTCATCAGATAAACCTGTACCGGCAAACCGCGGGCCTTGACCCAATCCTCGCTCGCCAGCAGCACCGCCGAGGCGCCGTCGGACAGCGGCGTCGAGTTGCCCGCGGTCATCGTTCCCTCGGGTCCGCCGAACACCGGCCGCAGCTGTCCGAGCTTCTCCCGGCTCGCGTCCGGCCGCAGGTTCTGGTCGCGCTCCAGCCCCAGGAACGGCACCACCAGGTCGTCGAGCCAACCCGATTCGTACGCCTCCGCCAAGTTGCGATGGCTCTGGACCGCGAGCTCGTCTTGCTCGGCGCGCCCCACGTCCCAATCCCGCGCCATGATCGCGCAGTGCTCCCCCATCGATAGGCCGGTGCGGGGCTCGGCGTTGCGCGGGATCTCCGGGACCAGCTGCTGCGGACGGAGCTTTGTCAACGCCCGCAACCGCCCTGCGTTGCTCTTGGTCCGGTTTACCTCCAGCAGGATCTCGCGCAGATCCTCGTTGAGCGCCAGCGGCGCGTCCGAAGTGGTGTCGACGCCGCCGGCGATCGCGACCTCGGCCTGGCCCAGCGCGATCTTGTTGGCCACGAGAATCGTCGCCTCAAGCCCGGTGCCGCACGCCTGTTGCACGTCGTAGGCGGGTGTCTCCGGGGCCAGCTTCGAGCCCAGGACGGACTCGCGCGACAAATTGAAGTCGCGGCTGTGCTTCAGCACCGCTCCGGCAGCGACCTCGTCGAGCCGTTCCCCCTCGAGCCCGAATTTCTCCACGACCGCATTCAGCGCCGTGATCAGCATGTCTTGGTTGGAAGCCTTGGCGTACGGGCCGTTCTGACGGGCGAACGGAATCCTTGAGCCGCCGAGGACAGCCACGCGGCGGACTGTTGAGTTCATCGTCTGCTCCTGATTATGTTTACAGGGGTGTAGGTTAGTCCGCGCTCGGCGGGCTGGCGTTTGGCCGGCGGGCTTTCTCGGTCGCGGGCGTGGTAGTCGACAACGCACCACCCCCGGTCGCCCGGCGGACGAGGCGCCGGCGCCAGGATCCGCGCCGCGGCGGCCAACCAGTAGCCACGCGGCACGTACCGCTCCGCCTTCCCGCCCGGCCCGGCCGCGACTATCGCCTCGGCCACCACCTCGGGCTTCGACACGATCCGCCGCGTCACCGGAGAGGCGAGAAGCTCGCGCGCCGGAAATCCTTCGGTCTTGACGAACCCCGGCAGCACCAATCCGACATGGACCCCGTGCGGACGCTCCTCGGCATAAAGCGAATCGCTCCAGCCTGCCAGCGCGAACTTGCTCGCCGAGTACGAGCCCGATCCGGGACGCGACACGCGGCCTGCGGTGCTGGCGACGTTGACGATCGACACCCGTCGCCCGCTGTGGCCGCCGGCGGCGGCCGTCGCCCGCAGCAAGGGCAGCAGGGCCTCGGTCAGCCGCACCGGAGCCTCGAAATTCAGCTTCATGTGGCGTTCCACGTTCTCCCAGCCGACATCGCCGAACGGCCCTCGCCAAGACCCGCCGGCGTTGTTCACCAATAGATGAAGCTCCCCGTGCTCGCGCTCGACCGCCTCTCGCACGCGCGCGGGCGCATCGGGCTCCAGGAGGTCTACTGCGACCACAGTCGCGCCCCCGAGCTCGGAGGCCAGAGCACGCAGACGATCCTCGCGCCGGGCTACCAGCACCAGCATGGCGTCAGGCTCCCGCGCGAGTCGTCGGGCCGCGGCCTCGCCGATCCCGCTGGAGGCGCCGGTGATCAAGGCAACAAATGGCACGGGCGCGCAAGATACCGTTGTCCCGACTTGAGCAAGAGCACGCTGGCCCTTGTAACCGTTCCGTTCTTCACGGGCGCGATCGGCTATGTAACGAACTGGACCGGGGTGCTGATGCTGTTCTATCCGGTGCAGTTCAAGGGCCTGCGCTTCAAGCTGCTGGCGATGCTGGCCAAGCTCCTGCCGCGCCGGCTACAGCAGATCCCTGGGCTGATGGTCGGCGGCATCGGCTGGCAGGGCATCGTCCCGTCGCGCTCGGCGAAGATGGGCAGCCTGGCGGTGGACGTCGGTATCGCCAAGCTGGGGACGCTGTCGGAGTTCTGGCGCCAGCTCGATCCGGAGCAGATGGCCGAGCAGATCGTGCGGACGACGCGCGAGGACATGCGCGCCACCGTCGAGCGGATCATGAACCGAGAGCATCCGCGGCTGTGGGGCGACCTGCCACCACAGGTCAAGGCGGTCGTGCACGCCCGGGTGCTTCAGCAGCTACCGGCAATCGTGCGCGAGCTGACGAACGAGATCGGCGAGAACATCGAGCAGCTGGCCGACGTCAAGCTGATGGTGATCAGGCGATTCGAGGAGCAGCCGGATCTGGCGAATCGCATCTTCCTCGACATGGGCCGCAGGGAGCTGAAGTTCATCCAGAACTTCGGTTTCTATTTCGGGTTCGCGCTGGGGATCCCCGTGGCGGCCATCACGCACTTCGTGGCCTTCTGGTGGCTGTTGCCGATCTTGGGGGTGATCGTCGGCTACGTCACCAACTGGCTGGCCCTATGGATGATCTACGAGCCTCCCGAGCCGTGGCGGATAGGCCCCTTCCGCGTTCACGGCCTGTTCATCCGCCGCCAGCCTGAGGTAGCCGACGTCTACGCCCGAATCGTCTCCGATGAGGTGCTGACAGTGCGCAACTTCGGCCACGAGCTCCTGGAAGGGCCGCGCGGAGACCGCACTCGAAACCTGATCGAAAATGCGATGCGCCCGGCGATCGACCGCGCCACCGGGCGGGCTCGGGCCGCGGTGCGGGTCGCGGTGGGGGCCGATGAATACGACCGCATCTCACGCTCATTCGCCACGGAGCCGGTAAGGCAGATGATGACCCCGTTGGAAGACCCCGAGTTCAGCCGGAGCCAGAGCGCAACCATGCGTAAGCTGATCGCGGAGAGAATGCGCGAACTGCCACCGACAGACTTCAGCGAGATGCTGCGTACCGCCACCAGGCAAGACGAGTGGCTGTTGTTGCTGCACGGCGCGGTGCTCGGTTTCGGCGCCGGGCTGATCCACTTCGCGATCTTCGGATGACGGAAGAAGGTCACAGCGCAGGGGAACCGCGCGGGCCCGCGGAAGAAGAGCAGGAACCGAGCACCGAGCTGGTCCAGGTGCTGCCGGGGCTGGCACGGGTCGCGGTCGGTGCCGGGCTGCGGACCGCGCTCTGGGGGATCGAGACCTCACTGAAGATCGTGAGGGGCGCTATCTCGGTAGAGGAAGCCGCGCGGATGCTCCAGCAGTTTGGCTCGGGATTGCGCAGCTACGCCCGCGAGCTGCTCGGGATCCAGGACCTGGACACCCGCGTACGCCAGCTGATGCCGGGTCCGGCCAGCCGGATGCGGGCCACGGCGCGCGGCGAGCCGTCTGCTGACCGGTCCCTGCGTGAGCAGGGGGCCGACCTCCTGCGCCAGTCCGCCGACGTGGGCGCCGAGGACGGCGCTCATCCCGCGTATGCCCGCATCCTGTCCGAGCTGGCGCCCGACGAGGCCCGGATCCTGCGGCTGCTGGCGGTCGAGGGCCCACAGCCGGCAATCGACGTGCGGGCCGCGAACCTGATAGGCGTCGGCTCACAGCTGATCGCGCAGGGCCTGAACCTGATAGGCGCCGAGGCCGGCTGCCGGCATCCGGACCGTGTCCCGCTCTATCTGAACAACCTCGACCGACTCGGGCTGGTCTGGTTCCCGCGCGATTCGATCGACAATCCGATGCGCTACCAGGTGCTGGAGGCGCAGCCGGATGCGATGCAGGCCATCAGGCAGGCCGGTCGGGCCAAGACCGTCCACCGGAGCGTCCGCCTGACCGCGTTCGGCCAAGACTTCTGCAGCGTGTGCCTCCCGTCCGGCGAGGCCGAGATCGAAGCGCTCAGGAGTTCAACATGATGGCCGGCGCGCATGCGCGCCGGCCCCGGGCCGATCATGATCGGCCCGGCCGGCCGGAACATGTTCCGGCCGGGGCTTAGTAGTTCGACTTGAGCGCGAAGTAGAGGGCCGGGAACGGCTCGCGGCGCCCCGGGACATTGACCAGCATCTTGCCCAGGTTGGCGCCGGGAACGATCTGCACCAGCTCGTCACGGATCTGGCGGATCAGCAGACCGGGGTTGCTGCTGACGCTCTCGTAGTCGATCACAAGCACGTCGACGCTCGGGTCCAGCCGGCCCGCCTCCACGTAGGTGCTGAAGTCGAACGCGCTTCGGCCCAGGGGCGCTTCGCGGGTCGAGTACAGCGGCCATAGGATTTTCGCCGGCCAGCGGGCGCTGTTGGTCAGGGTGTTGAGCCCCGTGCGCTGCTCGAGGTCGAACTTCTTGCCCAGCCACGGCATCCAGGCGTTGGTGATCGTGCCCACGAGCTTGTCGGCGAGGGGGTGCATCGTCCATGTCACGAGGATCCCCTCGGTCTGCCCCTCGATCCCCTCTGCGGGCCGCCCGCAGAGGAACAGCGCCTGGAGGTCCGCCAGCGCGCCCTCACGATCCGATCGAGCGCGCTCCCCCAGATCGCTGATCCAGTTCCAAGCCTCTTCCCGAGCGCCCTCAGGGTCGGGCTGCGAGAGCTCCCGCAGCTTGGCCACTCGCTCCGCGACCGGACCGCTGGGCAGCGCCCCGCTGTGGGCGGCGTCCTGCGCCGGCTCGGCCGCCTTCTTCCGCGTCCCCGAAGGGGATTTGCGCTCGGTTTCGCTCCCAGCCGTCGCCTTGTTCTGGGCGCCAGTATTCGTGGCCTCGGTCGTCTCCGCCATCACCGTCCTCCTTCGCCTGGGTGTCTCGCGATCCTACCTCTGGAGAGCGTGCCGTGCACGCAACGCCATCTGGAGCTCAAACCGCCCGTCGGCAGTGTCGAGCGGTTCGCCGAGCAGCTCCCTGAGCCTGCCGAGCCGATAGCGCACAGTTTGGGGGTGGACATGGAGCTCGGCGGCCACCCGCGGCGTGTGGCGCTGGTGGTCGAGCCAGGCCTCCAGCGTCTGGATCATCCGCTCGCGCTCCACCTGGGGTAACTCGAGCAGCGGCGACAGCCGGTCTGAGGCCAGCGCCGCCGCCAGCTCCTGGTCGCCCAGCAAGATGAGGGTGGCCAGATGCTCGCGCGCCCGTATCGGATATGAGAGGTGATCGTCGATCGCCCCGGTCCGGGACAGCGCGAGCGCCTTACGTGCCCAGCGCAGCGAGCGCCACGCGTCGCGGGGCACGACGGTCGGGCCGAGCGCCGCGGCCTCGGAGCCGACCGCCCGTCGCAGAGCGGCCGCCCGGCCGGGCCCGTCGGGATCGGGGATCACAAGGAACGCTCCCTCCTGGTCGGAGCCGCCGAGGACATCGACGTCGAACCGCCTGGGTATGGCGCCCGGGCTCTCGTCACCTAACGCGAGCACCGCGAGCGACTGGGGAACGGCCCACCGCGCGAGCTCGGCGGCGTGCTCGATGGCCTCCGGATCGTGTCCATCGATGTCCAGCAGCAGCGCGGCGAGCCGGCGCCTGCGGCGCTCGCGCTCGCTCGCCTCGTCCGACTGAGTCCGCAGGTACCCCTCGACGACATCGTTGGTCAGCGAGTCGGCGTACACGAAGATGGCCTCGGCCAGCGCGATCACGCTCGGGGTCGGCACCCCCGCCTCGCTCGCCAGCTCCGCGGCGCCCCGCCATGCGGCCCGAACGCCGGTCCGGAACGCCTCCCGCAGGGCCTCGAGGCTCCGCCCAGCTTGAAACTCCGCCTCGCCGAGCCGGCGCCAGATCTCGCCGGTTTCGGCGCCCGGCCGCTCGCCGCGCTCCACGGCATCAAGAAACGATCTGATTGCCTGCTCGATCCCCAGGCGGATCCCGACTCCCTCCGGGCCGGCCAGGACGTCCGCGTAGACGGGGCTCGCGGCGCGAACCGAGCTCAGGATGTCGTTCACCAGGCGGCCGGCGACGGGCCGGACCGCGGCCACCGTCTCGGGCTCGAGCGGCGCTGCGCTCCAGAGCTCCATTGTCAAAACTTTACAAATGGCCTCCGAAAGAACGTTGCTGGAGGCGGTTGATTACGGTGTCTACGGAGGCGTAGCGTGTGCGCCATGACAACTCGGCGCCGCAGCATCACCAAGACACACGAGCGGATCGCGCAGCTGGGCTGGGAGCCCTCATATCACCAGCCGGCCCGCCGTTACCCCACCCGCTACCGCTTCCCGAACAAGGCCAAGGACCCGATGAAGCACATCATGCGGGAGTACCTGCCGATGGAGCTGGAGAAGGACGAGCGGGTGTACGGCGGCCACGACGCGGCGGTTCGCGCCGATATGCCGCACAAGGCGCACGAACGCTGGCTCGAGATCCTCAAAGCGTTCATCCCCGTCACCAACTTCGCGGAGATTGGCGCCGGGCGCTGCATGTCGATGCTGATGAGCGCAGTGCCCAACAACGAGCTTCGAAACGGCTACCACGTCCAGTTCGTCGACGAGATCCGCCACACCGGCATGCAGATGTCTCTGGCCCGCTGGTATGCCAAGCACGTTCCCGACCCAGCCGGCTGGAACATCGGTCCTCAGGCGCTCGCCAACTCGGTGATGCTCTCTCCGGGGCTGAACATGCTCTCGCACTTCATGGTCGGCGACCCGATCCAGTGCGCGTTCACGCTCCAGGTCGTGGCCGAGACGGCCTTCACGAACGTCGTGTTCGTGGCCACCCCCGACGTCGCGGCGCGAAACGGCGACTTCACGTTGCCGACCACTTATTTGTCCGTCCAGTCCGACGAGGCGCGCCACATCTCCAACGGCTACGCGACGCTGCTCACCGTCCTGCAGGACGACCACAACGCGCCACTGATCGAGCGCGACCTGCAGCAGGCGTTCTGGATCAACCACGCGTTCATCGACGTGTTCTCGGCGATCGTGATCGAGTACTTCTCGCGCGACCGCTCCGATCCCGAGTCGTTCCTGGACAAGTGGGATCGGTGGGTGCGCGACGACTGGCACCGCGCCTACATCATGAAGCTCGGCAAGCTGGGGCTCGACATCCCGCCCGACATCTTCGAGCGGGCCCGGGAGCGGATCGTGAATGGCGTCCACCACCGCCACGCGCTGTTTTTGTTCGCGGCCTGGCCCCTTGCCAACTGGCGGATCGACCCGCTGGATGAGCGCGACTTCGAGTGGTTCGAGGACAAGTACCCCGGCTGGTACGCGCAGTACGGCGCGTTCTTTGAGGCCTACCGTCACGGCGTCGACCCAAGCGCCGGGCTGCTCCTGCTCGATTTCCTGAGGCTCGCGCCCCCCTCGTGCTGGACCTGCCAGGGCTTCTGCGTCTCAGAGCAGGACCGCCGTCATCGGATCGTCGAGGGACGGACGCGGTTCTATTGCTCACCCGAGTGCGCCTGGCTCGACGAATCGAATCCCGGCCGCTACACCGGAGATCGGAACTTCTTCGACCGCTACCACGGCTGGGAGGCTTCGCAGGTGATCGAGGACCTGGGGCTCGTGCGCTCCGACGGCCAGACGCTGATCGGCCAGCCGCACCTGGGGTCCGGCGACGGGAACGGAGGCCCCCGCCGCTGGACGCTGGCGGACATCCGCGCTCACGGCCTGAAGATCGTCTCGCCCAACATCCGCACGGCCGGGGAGCTGGGATTACCGTCCGGGGACTGGTCCTCGGCACCCGAGGGCGACGGCTCGGTCCCGCTGGAGCTTGCGGAGACAGTCCTGTGAAGGTCCGGTTGGCCCAGCTCGATCCGCCAGCCCTGGGGCCCCTTCGATGAAGGTCCGCTTCGAGCCGATCGAGCGAGGAGATCGACTGCGCCCCGGACGAGAGCGTTCTCGACGCGGCCTTCCGTCAGGGCTACAACCTGGCCTACGGCTGCCGCGAGGGACAGTGCTCGGCCTGTAAGTGCTTCCTGATCGAAGGCGACGTGGCGCTGAAGCCCTACTCCAACTTCGCGCTGTCGGATTCGGAGCAGTCGAGCGGCTACTCGCTGATGTGCAGGGCGATGCCCGAGCAGGACCTGGTGATCGAGCTGCTGCACTACGACCCCGACAACTACCGCCTCGAGCATGCGATCCACACCGCCACCGCCACCGTCAACGCGATCGAGCCGTTGGCTGAGGACATCAGTCGGGTGGTGCTGGATGCCCCAGGTTTCACCTTCACCCCCGGCCAGTACGTCGACCTGCACATCGACGGCGCCACGCGCTCGTTCTCCATGGCGAACGCGGATCCCGACCGCATCGAGCTGATCGTCAAGCGTTATCCCGGCGGGCGCTTCTCCGGCAAGCTCGACGGACAGCTCAAGGCCGGAGACAAGCTCGACTTCACCGGGCCATACGGCGCGCTGCGAGTCCGCGACAGCGACCGTCCGATCTTGATGCTGGCGGCCGGCAGCGGGATCGCGCCGATCCTCTCCCTGCTGCGCCAGCTCGACGCCACCGGCTGTTCGCGTCCAGTGCGTCTCTTCTTCGCCACGCGGACGTCCCTCTGCGACGGACGAGCTCGGCCAAATCAAGCTCTCGGACTTCACCTGCGCCCAGTTCCCGGACCGCTCGATGCTGGAGGCGGTCGACCAGTTCTTGGCGGCCCGGGAGCTGTCCCAGCCCGACGTGTACATGTGCGGGCCGCCGCCCATGCTCGAGGCCGCGGAGCCGATGCTCATCGAGCAGCACAAGGTCGACGAGCAACGGATCTTCCAGGACAAGTTCACGACCGCGGCCGAGGCGGATCCGTCGCGGACCGACGGCGCGGCGGCGGCCCCCTCCGACGGCTCGGGGCTGGCCCCTGGCGGCGGGGCGGCGGCCCCGACCAAGCGCGTGGGCAGCGCCACCAGCCCCTCCCGCGACGAGGCCGAACGCCAGTTCTCCTGGTACATCCCGCAAAAGCGCAGGGCGACCCTGTACGAAGACGTCACGGTCGATACCCAGCCCTCGGTCCACCGCCATCTGCGGCGGGGGTGGCCGGTCAGCTTCGAGGACGGCCGCGGCACCTGGGATGACGCTTCCACAGCGCTTGAGGGCGAGTGATTGGTTTCAGTTCCGGGACCCGGGCGAGCAGTGGGAGCGGCCGTACTACCAGGTGGGTACGGCGGTCGAGCACCAGATCGAGGGAGCGATGCGCTCCGCCCGGGAGGAGGGGTTGATCGAGGACTTCGCTCCGGAGTGGGTCGAGTTCCTCCGTCACTTCCTACAGGTGCCGGCCTACGTCGAGCACGGGCTGTGGTTCGCACTGGCCACCGCGGGCCGGGACTGCCTCTCGGACTCGGTGTCGACCTGCGTCTGCCTCCAGGCGGCGATGAAGCAGCGCTCGGCCCAGGCGATCGTGCTCTATGCGATGGATCTCGAGGAGCACCTCGACGTCGAGTTCCCGATCGAGACCGCCCGCGGAGCCTTCCTTGAAGATGAGGCCTGGCAGCCGACCCGACGCCTGCTTGAACGACTGGCGGCGTCAGCCGATTGGGGCGAGGTCGTGATCGCCGCAAATCTGGTTTTCGAGCCGGTCGTAGCGACGTTGATCCGCCGCGAGCTGGGAACCCGCGCTGCCGCGGCGAACGGAGACACCGTCACGCCCGTACTCGCGCGGGTCGAGACGCAGGAGTGGGAGTGGACGAGGGCGTGGACGGTCGCGCTGGTGCGCTTCCTGCTCGACGATCCCCACTTCGGCGAGGAGAACCGCGCGACGATCTCGGGCTGGATCCGCGACTGGCTCCCGCTGGCGCTCGAGGCGGCGCTGGCCCTCACACCGCTGGCCGACGAGATACCCGCCGGGATCGACGCCGAGCAGCGCGACTGAGCGGGTCAAGGCGTACGCCGGTCAGATGCTCGAAGAGGCAGGCCTGCCCGAGGTGTGCTCGCTGGTGGGGTATGAGCCGGCTGAGACGGAGGCTCCAGCGCCATCGCCCGCCGCGCGCCGCGTTCGCCCGCCACGGGAGCGCCGCGCCCGCCGCTCGCGCCCAAGGCGCGGTGGCCGTGGCGCCCGCCACCCCCGCCCACCGATGACGAGGGCACCTACGACTTCGTCGGGATCGTGATGGCCAAGAGCGCGGAGGGCGACGCCGTGGCGCGCATCCTCAGCGAGCGCGAGGACATCGCCGTGCACGAGCAACCGGCGTTCTGGGACATCCGCGCCAAGGACCGCCTGGTGATCCCCTACGAGGAGGTCTCAGAAGAGCTCGGCTACGAGATCGACGCCTATTCGATCCAGCACGAGATGTCGACCCACTACGGACGCATGGTCGCAACCGATGACGCGCTGATGTTGTTCTCGGACCCGACCGAGGCGATGGAGCACCTGATGTCGTCATGAGCGCGATTCGCGAGCGCGGTCGCGTGCGAGCTCAGGCCATGCTGAGCCGCGGTGGGTCCCGCATGGCACAGCTCGACAGAAGGCCGGTCCCGCACCGGGCCATTCTGCGGGTCATTCAGCATGCGATCCCGCGCCGGTTCGATCCCGACGCGGCTCGTGATCTTCACGCCGTGTTTGAGCTGCGGGTACGCGATCCGCGAGGTGGCGAGCCGACGCAGTTTCAGCTAGCGGTCGCCGATGGGCGGTGTGATGTGACCGCGGGTGCCGCATCCGATCCTGTCGCGACCGCCACCGCTCGGTGCCGATGACCTGATCCGGATGGTGAGCGGCGCCGTGAGCTTCCCGGAGCTGCTCGCCTCGGGTCGGCTCGAGCTGGCGGGCAACCCGTTCATCGCGCTGCGCTTCCCGGGCCTGTTCAGATTGCCGGCACGCGCCGCCGACAAATAGTCTTGCGCTCGTGTCTCCGCGGCGGATGAATCCGGTCGAGCGCGCGCTCGCAGCCTTCGCCGCGTCACGGCCCGGCAGCTGGTTCTACCTCAACGTCGCCAATCCGGTCGATCGCCAGCTGCTGCCGCTGACGGGCGGCCGCATCAGCCTGTCGCTCGGGCAGCCCGTCCTGTGCCTGGAGGTGGCGGGCGCGAAGAGCGGCAAGATCCGGCGCACGCCGCTGTTGTTCAAGGAGGTGGATGGCGAGCTCGTGATGGTCGCCTCGGCGACCGGGCGACCGAAGCACCCGGCCTGGTACCACAACGTGTGCGCCAACCCGCGCGTGAAGGTGTACGCGCCGGGAGGACGTACAGGCGATTACGTGGCGAGGACGGCTTCGGTCGAGGAGCGGGACCGCCTGTGGTCGGCGATGGTCGATCTCTATCCGGGGTTCGAGGTCTACGAGGGCCGCACCACCGGAATCCGCGAGATCCCGATCGTCGTGCTGCGTCGCGCTTAGGGCATCCGGCGCGGCGGTTGTGTTGCGGTCCGGCCGCGAGTACACTCGCGTCAGACGGCGCGGGAATGATCCAGCGCCCGGGACCGGAAGGGGCACATCATGAAGCAGTTGTCCGACGAGGACCTGCGGATGAACGAGCAGGCTGCGGACGTCGCTGCGAAGGCGCTCGGCGAGCCCGTCGAAGCCGCCGCTCGTTGCGAGCAGGTGACGCGTGACATGAAGATGGAGGCCGCGGGCGTCAGCGGGATCAATCGGGGCATCATGAAGGTGATGAGGGCTCCCAGTCGTGTGCTCATGCCGAGCACGTCGTCCGGGCTGAAGAAGATGGAGACCGGTGGGCTGCCAAAGAGCTTCGTGCTCGCCGTCACCAAGGACAAGGTCTACGCGCTCGAGGACAATCACCACGGCGGCGAGATGGTCGCCGGCAAAGTGGTCAAGACTTGGGATCGCGACGATTTCAAGGCAAAGCCCAATCCGTCGAAGGGCGCGAACGTGTCGGGTGCAGTGCCCGAAGACCGGCAGATCCTGATCATCTACCTGCCCATCGACAGCAAGAACCGCTACATGAAGGCGGCGGATCGGCAGATGCAGGCCCAGGGCGCGGTCGGCATGCCGCACCAGGTCGCCCTCGCGAAGGACGAGGCGAGCAACAAGCTCATCGAGCTGGTCAGCGCGAACATGCCAGCGGCCGGTGCGAACGTCATGATCGGCGGCCAGAGCCTCCAGGACATGATGGCCCAGTCAGCGGCACAGGCCGATCCCGCCCAGCAGCTGAGCCAACTGGCGGATCTGCATGAGCGGGGCGCCTTGAACGATGACGAGTTCGCCGCCCAGAAGGCGAAGATCCTCGGTCAGAGCTAGCGGCGCCTGAAAACGCACCTCACCTCTGGCGCTGCTCAGGGTCGAGCAGCGTCGCTTGGCGGGGCGGGTAGGTGACCGTCCCGTCGGGCTCGACCATGGCGAACTCGGGCAGCTCGTGCACTGCGCGGGCGTCCCCGAGGCCAAGGTGCTCCACGCGCCATCCCCGTGCGGTAAGCGCATCAGCGACCAGCCGGCGGTGGCAGCGCCACCACACGGCCTCCGCGCACATGATCGCCGTCGGCAGCTCGCGGGCCGCGGTCGCTAACTCGGCCAGTGCGCTGCGGAACTCCTCCGACGCCATGTAGTCGGCGTAGCCTTGGAAGGCGGGCTCGCGCCAGCCGCCATTGGGCGAGCCGGGTGCCGGCTTGCGCCGGCCGCCGAGCCCTGGCATGTGGACATAGCGCAGTCCCGCTTCCGGGAGCCATGTGGCCATCGCGGCTCGGTTGAACTGCGGGTGCCGCCGGGAGCTGGGAAAGGCTCTGACGTCCGCAACGAGCTTGACCCCTGCCTGGCGCAGCAGCGTCAGCAGCTCATGCTCGGACCGGGTCGAGTGCCCGATCGTGTAGACGGTCATTCGGCCGCGCTAGCCGGAACCGGCTGGCGCCCGCGCGCCTGTGGGATGCGCACCGTGTCGGCGTTTCCGGCTGCGAGCGCGCCTCCCGGGCAGTCGGTGCAGGGCACCTTGCGTCGAGGATTCTCAATCCCGACGAGCGCGACGAGGCCTCCCAACACTGCGAGGGCGGCGGCGATCACCACACTGACCCGGAACGCATACACGGACGCGTTCACCAGCGCGGCTTGAACTTCCGCCTGCTCGGGCGGGGGAACGCCCGACACGGTAGTGACGAGCGCCCGCGTTCGGTCTTGAGCGACCACGGCAGCGGCCTGCGGGCTGAGGCGACGGCCTGACAGGTTGCTGTCGAGCCGGTTGGCGAAGGCGTTCGCGACGACCGCGCCGATCGCAGCTATGGCGAGGAGGCTGGCGACGCGGGAGATCGCGTTATTGATTCCGCTCGCGAGCCCGGAATGGCCCGGCTCGACGGATCCCAGGACCGTCGCGGTCAGCGGAGCGACGGTTGCCGCCAATCCGATGGCAAAAACCAGAACGCCCGGCAGGATCTGACTCACGTAGTCGGCGCTGGCGTTGGTGCGCGCGAGCAACAGCAGGCCTGCGCCGGCGACGATCGGTCCGCCTCCCATGAAGTAACGCGGACCTAACCGGTCGGCCAGGGTTGCGAACCGGCGCGCCAGCAAAAAGGTCACGACCGTCAACGGAAGCAGCGATAGGCCGGCCTGGATCGGTGTATAGCCACCCACCTGCTGAAGGAACACGACCAGAAAGAAGGTCGCGACCCCAAGACCCGCGTACAGAGCCAGGGTCGTCAGGTTGCCCACGGAGAAGTTGCGGCGGCGGAACAGGTGGAGCGGCATCATTGGCTGTGGGGAGAGGCGCTCCCACGCGAGGAAACCCGCGAACAGGATCAGACCGCCGATCAGCGGGACGAGCACCCGCGTGCTGGTCCATCCGGAAGTTGGCTGCTCGATCAGCGCGAACACGGGACCGGCCAGCCCCAGCGTGCACAGCGCCGCACCAGGAATGTCGACGTGTCCGGGAGAACGCTCATCGCCCTCCAGGCGAGTCAGCAACCAGAGCGTGATCGCCACGGGCACCAGGTTCACGGCGAAGATGAATCGCCAGCTCGCGAGCTGCACCAAGGCGCCGCCGCCCAGTGGCCCGATCACCGTCGCGATCGCCGTCCATGCCGTCCAGCTGCCGATGGCGCCCGCTCGCTCATCTTCGGGGAATCTCTGCATGATCAGCGCCAAGGTGCTGGGCACAAGCAGCGCCCCGAAGACGCCCTGCAGGGCGCGCGCGCCGATCAAGAAGTTGTTGGTCGGGGCGATCGCGCAGAGCAAAGAGCACACTCCGAAGCCAAACAGGCCGATCGAGAAGATCCGTCGAAGGCCGAGCAGATCGCCGAGCGATCCTCCGATCAGAAGCAGCGACGACAGGGTCAGCAGATAGGCCTCGACGACCCACTGCTGCTGAGCGAGCCCGCCGTGGAGGTCGCTGCGAATCGCCGGCAGGGCGACGTTAACGATCGTGCCGTCCAGGAACACGATCCCAGATCCGAGGATCGAGGCCAGCAGAACGATGCGCTTGGTTCGCGCGTCGCTCGCACCGGCTTGTGCGCTCACGGCCGTCATCCCAGCCCCTGAGCGAACGCGGCGTTCGGCTCATAGCCATCGAAGCGCACGCTGCCCGCGGTCGGGAGATGCGGCCTGACGATCACGCAGAACGTCCGGCGGCCATCCACGCTGGGGACGCAGCTGCGGTAGACGCGGCCGGTTTCGATCGTGAGGGTGCTAATCCGCGACACGTTGCGCCGGAACTCCGCCGGCGCCTGGCCCCCGATCCAGGCCTGTGCTCGCGTTACCGCGTCGCGAAGGGCGTTGCGGTCGGCGATTATCGAGGAGTGGTTCGCGAGCCCCCAGACGAGCAGTACGACCGAGACGGCCACCACCACGCCCGTCCCGGCGTAGTCACCGGCCACCCCTCGGGGCAGATCGGTCCGGACGCGACGAAGGAGCGCTCCCAGAGGGCGTCGGAGCAGGATGACGCCGATCAGGTTGAGCGCACATCCCAGCAGCATCGCCGCGACGAAGTTCTGCGTGTCGCCGACCGGTGGCAGCTCGTGCCCGATGACTCCGTCGGCCACCGTCAAGGCGGCGAATGCCGGCCAGAGCCAGGCACCACGCCAGCGCCAGCGAACGCGGGCGAACCAGGCACTCTCCATCCGTCCAAGGGTAATGGCGGTGGCGAGCCCGTTTCAGTCGCCGCCCGAGGTGTGGAGTAACCTCGATATCCCCGAGCGAGGGGCCGCAGCCGGAGATCCCGGCGCGGTCCGAGAAGCGGACTCGGACGGAGATCCCGCCCGGTCCACGGACAACGGGAGCAGAGAGATGACACTCGAAACGGCTCAGCGGACCGCGGAGGCCAGCGGCGCTGTAGCGCATCTCCAGATCCAGGACCGGGTCTCGCTGCTGCGGGCGATGCTGATGATGCGCGGGCTCGAGGAGCGAGCGATGAGCCTCTACCGCCAGGGCAAGGTCCCTGGCTCCTTCTATGACGGCTGCGGACAGGAGGCCGTGTCCGCGGGAGCGGCGTTCGCGATGGCCGCCGAGGATCGGCTGTGCGTGCTTCACCGCGACCTGGCGGCCCATCTGGTCCGCGGCGTACCTCCCGCGCGGGTTCTGGCCCAGTACCTCGGACGGGAGACCGGGATCACCCATGGTCGCGACGGCAATGTGCACTTCGGCGACCGGAATGTCGGCTGCGTGGGGATGGTGTCGATGCTGCCCGACATGATGCTGGTGGCGACGGGCATGGCGATGACGTTCAAGCTCCGGGGGGAGCGACGGTGCGCTCTGACCTGGTTCGGAGACGGCTCCACTTCCCGGGGAGATTTCCATGAGGCCATGAACTGGGCGGGCGTCCAGCGGCTGCCCGTGATCTTCGTGCTCGAGAACAACCAGTACGCCTACTCGACTCCGCTCGACAAGCAGTTTGCGGTCGACCCGGTGCAGCGAGCGGGGGCGTACGGCTTCGGGGGCGAGACCGTCGACGGCAACGACGTCGAGGCCGTGTTCGAGGCCACGCTGGCAGCACGCGAGCGGGCGATCGCCGGCGGCGGGCCGACGTTGATCGAGGCCGTGACGATGCGGATGCACGGCCACGCCGCGCACGACGACATGAAGTACGTACCGAAGGAACTGGTCGAGGAGTGGAGAGCGCGCGACCCGATCGAGCGTCAGGAGAAGCGCCTTCGCGCGGCGGGGGTCGACGTGGACGAGCTGCACGCGGAGGTCGCCTCCCGTATAGATGAGGCGACCGAAGAGGCGCTCGCGGCGCCCATGCCGGATCCCTCCACGGCTACGGATGGCGTCTTCTGCGAAGGCGAGGCCGAGCCGCTCGGCGACGGGCAAGCGCCGTGGAGCGGGTACGCGTCATGAGCACGCTTACGTATCTCCAAGCTATCTCCGCCGGACTCCGCGACGAGCTTCGCGCCGACGAACGGGTGTTGGTCATGGGCGAGGACGTCGGAGTCTTCGGCGGCGCGTTCAAAGTCACCGATGGCTTCATCGAAGAGTTCGGTGCTGACCGCGTCATGGACACTCCGCTGGCCGAGTCGGGGATCATCGGCACGGCCATCGGCGCTGCGGTGGTGGGGATGCGCCCGGTGTGCGAGATGCAGTTCGCCGACTTCATCTCCTGTGGCTTCGACCAGTTGGTGAATGTCGCGGGGAAGATGCATTACCGCCAGGGTCTGGCGGTTCCTCTGGTCGTACGGTTGCCCTCGGGCGGCGGTTTCTCGGGAGGGCCGTTCCATTCCCAGAACCCTGAAAGCTGGTTCATGCACGCCCCAGGGATCAAGGTCGTGGCGCCATCGACCGCTTCGGACGCCAAGGGGCTGCTGCACGCGGCGATCCACGACGCCAACCCGGTGTGCTACATGGAGCACAAGCACCTGTACCGACGGGTTAAGGGCGAGGTGCCCGAGGGCGTGTTCGAGACGCCATTCACACGCCCGGGTCGCGCGAGAAGGGTCCGACCTGGTCGTGATCGCATACGGCGCGATGGTCCACGTCGCGCTCGAGGCCGTCTCCGACGGGCTGGACGGGGCTTCGGTCGAGGTGCTGGACCTGCGATCGCTGGTCCCGCTCGACGAAGAGGCCATCCTCGAGTCCGTGGCCCGCTGCTCGAAGGTCGTGATCGTCGATGAGGCAAACGCCACCTGCGCCGCCGGCGCCCAGGTGGCGGCGCTGATCGCCGAGCGCGGGTTTGAGGATCTGGACGGCCCCGTGGTCCGGGTGGCGACCCCCGACGTCCCGATCCCGTTCTCACCGCCGCTCGAGCAGGCGGTGCTGCCCACCGTCGAGCGCGTAAGGGAGGCGTGCCGTGAGCTCCTCGAGTACTAGCCGCGGGTCGGTCCCGGGCCCGGCCACCGGCGCCCGGACCCTCATCGACGTGACCATGCCCCAGATGGGAGTCTCGGTTGCGGAGGGCACGGTCGTCGCGTGGCGGGTCGAGGTTGGCGACAGGATCGAGGCCGAGCAGACGATCTGCGAGATCTCGACCGACAAGATCGACACCGAGCTGCCGGCTCCCGCCAGCGGCGTCGTTACCGAGATCCTCGTGCCGGTGGAGACCACGGTCGCGGTCGGGGAGGTGCTGGCTCGAATCGCGGCGGACGGGGGTGACGGGGCCGAGCGATCAGGCCGGGCCCGAGCCTCATCCGGACGCGCCCGAGCCCCGTCCGACGCACCACGGCCCGCGCCCGAGGCCGCCCCGGCCGTCTCCGGCCGCGGTGCACCGGAATCCCGTGCGGAGCGACCGGTCGTGACCAACGGGGCCTCCGCGGCGCCGCTACTCCCCCGTCGTGCAGCGGATCGCCACCGAGCATGGCGTCGACCTAGATCGAGTACCCGGCACCGGGCGAGGAGGGCGGGTCCGCAAGCAGGACGTCCTGGCTTTCATCGAGTCAGGCGGGGCGTCAGCCCCGGCGGAGGAGCCGGCGCTTCACATCGAGAGCCCCTATCGACCTGAGCCGGCCCCCGCCGAAACTGCCGGCCGGCTTCCTCGCATCCGGCGCGAGATCGGCGAGCACATGAAGCGCTCGCTTCAGACGGCGGCTCACTGCACCACGTGGATCGAAGTCGACATGGGTCGGATCGAGGCTGCCCGGGCGCGGCTCGGGCTGACCGCGCTGCCGTTCGTGGCGCGGGCCACCGTCGCCGCGCTGCGCGAGCATCCCGCGCTGAATGCTTGGCTCGAGGATGAGCGCTACACCCGCCACGATCACGTGGACTTGGGAATCGCGGTGTCGCTTGGCGAGGATGGGCTGATCGTGCCGGTGGTTCGAGCCGCGCACGAGCTGTCCGTCGAGGGACTCGCTTCCCGGATCAAGGACCTCGCCCAGCGCGCGCGTACACGCGAGCTCGCTCCCGATGAGGTCCGCGGCGGCACGTTCACGATCACCAACCCCGGCCAGTACGGGTCGATCATGGCCACCCCGATCATCAACCAGCCGCAGGTCGCGATCCTCGATCTCGAGGCCGTGGTAAAGCATCCCGTGGTTGTGACCGACGCCGATGGGAACGACTCGATCGCGATCCGCCCGACGACGATCGTGGGCCTGAGCTGGGACCACCGAGCTCTCGACGGCGCCCAGGCGGCGCAGTTCCTGGCCACGGTAAAGCGCCACCTCGAGGGTTGGACCGGTGCCTGAGGCGGCGCCGGCAAGCCCGTCGAGCGCGTCCGCCTCACGGCGGGACCTTCCCGAGCTCTGGGTCTGCCATCTAGGCAAGGTTGAGTACGGGGACGGGCTGGCGCTCCAGGAGCGCGTGCGCGCCGCCCGCCAGCAGGATCGGGTGCCGGACGTGCTCCTCACCCTCGAGCACTGGCCGGTCTACACGCGCGGCCGGAGATCGACGCCCGGTGAGCTGCCGATGGGCGAGGACTGGTACCGCATGCAGGGGATTGACGTCGTGCAGACCGACCGCGGCGGCAAGATCACCTACCACGGGCCAGGCCAGCTCGTCGGCTATCCGATCGTCCGGGTCGACGATGTCGTCGCCTACGTCCGGCTACTGGAGCAGGCATTGGTGGACGCGCTCGGCGAGGAGGGGATCCGCGCCCGCGCCCGACCCGAGGACGGGCCCGATTTCACCGGGGTGTGGGTGGAAGACCGCAAGATCGCCTCGATCGGGGTCCACGTCGCGCGCGGGGTCACCACACACGGGTTCGCGGTCAACGTCGAGAATGACCTGCAGCCGTTCGGCTGGGTCGTGCCCTGCGGCCTGGAAGGCGTGCAGATGACGTCGCTGATCAAGGAGACCGGACGGCTTCAGGGGCAGCTGAAGTGCTTCCGGCGTCGAGCGGCCTGGCGTGTCGCGGAGGCCCTAGGCCGCCGCCAGCGGCTCGTGAGCCCGAGGCGTCTCGAGGCAGCCGTGTCGGCGCCTACGGCTACGCCCGTCTGACAGCTCACCTTCAGTAGGCTTCTCGGAGCCGGGCGGGCGTCCGGCCGCCGCCGGAATGGGGCGTACGCAGGTTGAGAAGGGGCCACCATGCTTACGAATCGGAATCACGTGCGACACGCGCTCATCGCCACGGCGAGCGCGATGCTCACCGCGCTTCTCACAGCTTCCTCCGCCCTGGCACGCGGAGGCGGCGGCAGCGCAGGTTTCGGCGGCGGAGGCGGCGGCCGGGGCTTCGGCGGCGGAGGCGGCGGTTTCTACGGAGGCGGCGGTACGGGATCGGGCGGCGCGGCGGCGTTCGGCATCTTGATCGCGGTCGTCCTCATCATCATCTTCGCGGTGTATGTCCACCGCCGCGTGGTCGTTATGCGCAGGGAGCACCGAGTCTCGAAGCGCGAGCACCGGGTCGAGACAGCAGCGGCGGTGGCAGCCGAGGACGATGCTGCCTTCGCCAGCGACACTGTCCACGAGGAGGCGACCGAGCTGTTCCTGGACATCCAGGATGCCTGGGACACCAACGATCGCGGTCGCCTCCAGCAGCTGGCTGGCCCTGAGCTGTGGAAGGAGTGGAAGAGAAGGCTGGATCACTTCGACCACATGCAGTGGCGCAACCGGGTGCAACCGCTTGGGAAGCCGAAGGTGAAGTACGTCGGCCTGCACAACGTCGCCGACGATCGCGAGGATCGGGTGGTGGTGGTGATCGAGGCCACGCTGCGGGACTACGTCGTGGATTCCAACGGGAGACGGATGAAGCGCGCAGACAGCTCGTCGGAGATCAGTCACATGTTCGAGTACTGGACGCTGGCCAATCGCAGGGATCTGACTACCGATCGCGGGGCAAAGTGGATCGTGGTGTCGATCGAGCAGGTCAAAGAAGGCACGCACGAGCTCACGGAGCCGCTCGTTGCCACGCCGGATTCCGACGAGAAGGCAATACATGACGAGGCGCTGGTGGAGGGCGCGAGCGCCGAGGCGGTTCCAGAGGGCACCAGGATCGCCGAGGTAGCCGACCTCAACTTCCAGGGCGATGCTCGGGCGGCTGCAAACGACTTGAGCCTCGCCGACGGCCGCTTCGCGCCGGACGTACTCGAGATCGCCGCTCGCCGGGCGGTGGCCGCATGGGCCGAAGCCGTCGACGGGGACCACGGCGCACTCGACGCGATCGCCGACCGCCAGGTGGTGGACGAGCTGCTTCACCCCGGCGATCCCAGCGGCAAGACGCGACTCGTGATCCGCGGACCCGAGGCCAGGGAGATCCTGATCACGGGGCTGGATGCCGAGGCCGATCCACCGACGATGAAGCTCGAGGTGCGCCTCTCGGGCTGCCGCTACATCGAGAACCGCGACACCACCGCGGTCGTATCCGGAAGCCCCTCCGCCCACACTCGGTTCACCGAGCACTGGACGATGGGGCTGACGGGCGACAAGGAGCAGCCGTGGCGGATCGTCGCGGTCGGGACGCCGGCTCGGCGTGAGCGCCGGCCGGGTCACCGCTGCCGGCTCGAGCCTGAGCGCCGGCCTTGGTTACTAGCGGATCGAGCCTCGAGGCAGGCGGAGCGGGGGCCGCCGGAGCGACCCCCGCACCACGTGGCCTGTCAGCGATCTAGACGATCACCCAGCGCAGCAGCCCTGCTGCTCGCAGCCTCCCTTCTTGGTCTGGCACTGGTCGACGCACTGGTTCTGCTCATTGCAGCCGCCGTTGGCATTGGCACAGCCGCCGTTGCCACCGTCGCCTCCAATCGCGTTGCCGCCCTGCTGCGTGTCCGACCGCGGCTTGCTCCCGTAGGCGAGATCACTCGTGTACGGACCGCCGCCGTCGCTCTGCATTTGTGCGTTGCCGCCCTCGGCGTTGCCGCCGTCGCCGCCATTGGCTTTGGCGGTTCCGCCGTTGGCCGACGCATCCTGGCTAGTAGTCGCATCCTGCGACTGGCTCGTCGAGCCGCCCTTGTTGGTCTGGCTCTGGCCGATGGACGCTTCTTGGTCATTCGAACCACCGTTGGCGCTGGCCGATCCGCCGTTGCCACCGTCGCCGCCAAAGGCGTTGCCGCCCCGCTGCTTGACCGATTGGCCCATGCCGTAGCCAGTCTCGTCCGCAGGGGAGGCGTCGTCGGCCTGCGGTGTGTCTGACTTCACCCGGTTCGGGGAACCGATCTGGTTTCCGCCGTATGCGTCGCCGCCATCACCGCCGTTGGCCTTGGCGGTTCCGCCGTTGGCCGACGCGCTCTGGTCAGAGGACGCACACTGCGACTGGCCGCTCGAGCTGCTTACCGCGTCGAAGACGTTTTCGCAGCTCGAGCCCTGGGAGGCGTCACCGCCGTCCCTGTTGGTCTGGCTCTGGCCGATGGACACTTCTTGGTCATTCGAACCACCGTTGGCATTGGCCGTTCCGCCCTTGCCACCGTCGCCGCCAAAGGCGTTGCCGCCCTGCTGCGTGTCCGAGCTCGACTGCCACACCGGGTCGGGACTAATCCCGATCTGCACGCTGTCGCCGCTCAGCACTTGATTGTTGCCGCCATAGGCGTCGCCGCCGTCGCCGCCGTTGGCCTCGGCGGTTCCGCCGTTGGCCGACGCGCACTGGTCAGCGGACGCATCCTGCGACTGGCCGCCGACCGGATCGTCGCGTGCGATGCAGCTCTGCTGTATCGCGGCGAGGCCCGGCTGCGGGGAGGCGTCGCTCGGCTGCGAAGGAGCCGCCGCCGCCCTTGTTGGTCTGGCTCTGGTCGATGGATGTCTTTTGATCATTCCAGCCACCGTTGGCATTGGCCGTTCCGCCGTTGCCACCGTCGCCGCCAACCGCATTGCCGCCCTGCTGCGTGTCCGAGCTCGACTGGCTCACCGGCTCGGGACTAATCCCGATCTGCACGCTGTCGCCGCTCAGCACTTGATTGTTGCCGCCATAGGCGTCGCCGCCATCGCCGCCGTTGGCTTTAGCGGTTCCGCCGTTGGCTGAGGCGTCCTGGCTACTGGACGCATTCTGCGACTGGCTCGTCGAGCTGGTCTGCCCATCCGAGTTGTCGCAGGGATTGCAGCGCGACTCCGGGGAGTCTTGGCCGCCGCCCTTGTTGGTCTGGCTCTGGTCGATCGATGTCTTTTGCTTGTTCGACCCGCCGTCGGCACTGGCGGTGCCGCCCTTGCCACCGTCGCCGCCGACCGCGTTGCCGCCCTGCTGCTCGACCGGTGGGCGCGAGCCGGAACCAATCTCGTCGCCGCCGTAGGCGTTGCCGCCCTGCTGCGATTGGGGGTTCAGTTGGCTCTCGCCGGGACCGATCTCGTTTCCGCCGTAGGCGTTGCCGCCGTCACCGCCGTTGGCCTTGGCGGTTCCGCCGTCGGCCGAGGCATTCTGGTCAGCGGACGCGTTCTGCGACTGGTTCGTCGAGCTGCCGCGCTCAGTCCGAGCTGCCGCAGGGGCTGCAGCCTCGGCTCCGAGGAGCCGTTGCCGCGGCCCCTGTCGGTCTGGCTTTGGTCGATCGATGTGCTTTTGCTTATTCGACCCGCCGTTGGCACTGGCAGTGCCGCCGTTGCCACCATCGCCGCCAACGGCGTTGCCGCCCTTCTGCTCGACCGATCGGCTCCGGCCGTAACGCATCTCGTCGGCGCCGTAGGTATTGCCGCCCTGCTGCGCGTCCGATTTGCGTTGAAGCATGGCGGAACCAATCTGGTTACCGCCATAGGCGTTGCCGCCATCACCGCCGTTGGCCTTGGCGGTCCCGCCGTTGGCCGACGCAGTCTGGTCAGCCGTCGCGGATTGCGACTGTCCTCGCGGGTGCGGCTGCATCACAGCCGAGGCGGGTGCCGTCGTGAGCGCTGTGACGGCGCCAGCCGCCACGAGCGCACAGAGACCTCGTCTCATGTGTACGTCCTTTCGTTCGTTCGTGTGCTCTTCGTCGCCGGGAGAGAGCCTCGCGGCGACACTCCTGCGCCGCCGGACAGCAAGCCGCCTGGCGACGATCCTCAGGTCACTCGGCGGGACTAACCCGGACGTTCGAGGAGCAGCGCGAACTCGACCCGCGGAAGCCAATCCGGGGTCACCACGAGGCGACGGGCGGCAATCACCGTCGCCAAGACGAAGAAGATAAGAAGCGCAACGAGCGGTCCCGCACCGCCACCGCCCGACGCGCCCGCGGCACTTGTGGCGCCACCCCCCTGTCCAGGCTGCGGAGCGGGGAACGGATCCCAGCTCACGCCACGCCCGGGGAGGGAATGCCCCGCTCGCGTCGCGGCGGCGTTGCCCGCGAACACACTGGTCCAATACTCAGGCGCCTGTGAAGACAGCGCCTTGCGAATGCTCGGCCCGTGACCGAATGCGGGATGAGTCGGGTTGTATAGCTGAGGTTGAGAGCTGTGCCCGCCGATCACGTTCCCGGTCGTGGCCACACGATGGAGCGCCGGCCGCGACGTGGGCGCCCCCGCAGGTGCGCTCCGCACCGGTGCAGGGCGCGTCGAGGAGGGCCCGTTCGTCGGCGGCCTGGGGAAATGATGCGCGACTGGGACCACCGCGTGCAACACCGGGGCCGCCGCGTGCAACACCGGGGCCGCGGCGTGCAACACGGGCGCCGCGGCGTGCAAGACCGGGGCCGCCGCTCGGACGACCCCGTGGACGACGGGCGCCGCCGCCCGGACCACCGGTTCCGCCGCCCGGACCACAGGTGTCGCCTCGCGCACGACCGGCGCCGCAACCCGTGCAGCCTCTCGACCGACTGGCGTCACCACGTGGACCACCGGTGCCGCGTCCCGGGCCGCCGCGCGCAAGACCGGCGCCGCCGCGCGCATTACCGGCGCACCGCCCGGCACTGTCCGTTTCGCGGCGAGTGCCCCGGTGGGGAACCCGATGGCGAGTACAGCGACGCACACTGCGCCCAGCGCGAACGCCCTCAATCGGTTATGTGGTTGTGTCCTACGCGACCACCCGGACACGGGTACGACCACCTGGATTCAGTTTGCTCTGCCCGGTTCACTGCTTCCCGTCGCACCAATTATCCAAAAAAGAGCTGGTCATTTGTAAAAAACCTGAATTCCGCTGGAAGACTCAGCTGGCCGTGCGGCTTGCCGGAGGACGGGCGGCCGCCAGCCGGTTCATCGAGTGGATGGGGAGCCTTCAGCCGGGCGGTAGCCTTGAGACGTGAGCGCCACGCGGTCTAGATCCAATCCCGGCGGCCTAAAGGACGTCCTTACGGTCCTTGGCCCAGAGGTTGAGCCGCACCGCGGGCGCAAGCCACCTTGGTTCAAGGTTCCCGCCCCCGGCGGCCCGAAGTACCGCGAGCTCAAGAGCCTCATCGACTCTGAAAACCTCCATACGGTCTGTCAGGAGGCCGCGTGCCCCAACATCGGCGAGTGCTGGCAGCGCGGCACGGCGACCTTCATGATCCTGGGCGACACGTGCACGCGACGGTGTGGCTTCTGCAACGTCAGGACCGGCAAGCCGACCTGGAACGATCCGCTCGAGCCGGCCCGGGTCGGGCGCAGCGTGGCCCGGATGGGGCTGAGACACGCGGTCATCACAAGCGTCGACCGCGATGACCTGCCGGACTACGGCGCGTCGGCGTTTGTGGGGGTCATCCGGCAGATTCGACGGCAGGCGCCCCGTTGTCGCGTTGAGGTGCTCACGCCCGACTTCCGGGGAGCGGAGATGCCGCTGGCCAAGGTGATCGCCGAAAGACCGGACGTGTTCAACCACAACGTCGAGGTCGTCCCTCGGCTCTACCCGGTCGCCCGGCGGGGCTCGAAGTTCGAGCGTTCCTGCCGGGTGCTCAGAACCGCCAAGGAGATGGCGGGAGACGAGATCGTGACGAAGTCCGGGCTGATGGTTGGACTTGGCGAGAGCTTCGATGAGATGGTCGACGCGCTCGGCACCCTGCGCGAGCACCACGTCCAGGTGCTCACGATCGGCCAGTACCTGAGGCCCACGAAAGACCACCTGCCGATCGTCCGCTACTGGCATCCGGACGAGTTCAAGGAGCTCGAGATCGCCGCCTACGAGCTAGGGTTCGAGCACGTGGCCGCTGGGCCGCTGGTGCGCTCGAGCTACCACGCGGACGAGCACGTCGCCCAGCACGAGCCAGGGGTGGGGCCGGTGGCGCGGGAGGTCGCAGTCGGATGAGGCGTCGAACGGTGGCTTGGGTGGTGGCGCGCGCATGAAGCGCCGCACGCTGATCTTGCTCGCCGTGCTGCTCCTGACGCTGGCGCTGGCGCCCGAAGCGCTGGCGGCAGCGGGCGGAGGCTCCGGCGGATTCGGAGGTGGCGGCGGTGGTGGCCGCGGCGCCGGCCTCTACATCCTGATCCAGATCCTGATCAGGATCGCCATCTTCGGTCACGGGATCGGTGCTCTGGTCCTGGTCGGGCTGATCATCCTCGCGGTGCTGGTCATGAACTTCGTGCCGCATGCGAGCGGGTGGTTCACGGCGCATCAGACCGCGGGACCGGCAGCCCGGCGACGCACCAGGCAGCGCGAGCGTCGGGTCGAGCTGGCCGCCGCCGAGGCCGCCGAAGACGAACCGGCCTTCGCACCGGCAAATGTCCGCGGTCAGGTGGCGTCACTGTTCCGGCAGGTCCAGGTCGCTTGGGACGCCGGCGACCGCGGCCGTCTGCGGCCCCTCGTGGCCTCCGAGCTGCTTACCGAGTGGGAGCACCGACTCGACGACTTCCAGCGCCGCGGGTGGCGCAACAGGGTCCAGCTGATCGGACACCCGAAGGTCGAGTACGTCTCATTGCAGCACCGCGGCGGTCCTGTCGGCGACAAGGTCACGTGCCGGATCGAGGCCAAGCTGCGCGACTACGTCGAGGACGCCCACGGGACCCGGATCAAGCGCAAGGGGCGCCTCAGCGAGACGGTGCCGGTCAGGGAGTTCTGGACGCTGGTGAGACGAGGGAACCGCTGGGTGCTCCAGTCCATCGAACAGGGGGCAGAAGGAGTCCACGCTCTGGGTGAGCAGCTCGTTCCGACGCCTTGGGCGGACGAGCGATCGATGCGGGACGAGGCGGTGATCGAAGGGGCGCTGGCAGAGGCGGCGCCCGACGTCGCCGAGCTGGCCTCCCTCAGCTTCGAAGGCAGCGCTCGCGCCGCGGCGCTGGACCTCAGCCTGGTCGATGGCCGCTTCGCGCCGGATGTGCTCGAGGTCGCCGCAAGGCGCGCGGTCGAGGCTTGGGCAGATGCCGTCGACGGTGAGGACGCCGCTCTGCTCGAGCTCGCGAGTCGCGACGCCGCACGCCAGCTACTTCATCCCGGCGACCCGAGCGGGCGTACGCGACTCGTGGTCCGCGGGCCACGCGTGAAACAGATCCGGATCGCGGGACTGGACCCACATGCCGAGCCGCCGACGATGGCGATCGACGTCGAGATCGTCGGCCGCCGATATCTCGAGGACCGCGCCACGACCGCGGTCGTGGCCGGCGACAAATCGCGCGAGGCGAGGTTCACGGAGCGCTGGACGCTGGCGCTCGACGGCCGGCATGCGAATCCCTGGCGGATCGTCGCTGTGGCCTCTCCGCTCGTAGGGGCGTAACGAGCGAGCAAAAAACG
This sequence comes from uncultured Actinomycetes bacterium, assembly GCA_963719305.1. Taxonomy (GTDB): domain Bacteria; phylum Actinomycetota; class Thermoleophilia; order Solirubrobacterales; family Solirubrobacteraceae; genus Palsa-465. The sequence continues at coordinate 236,414 of CAVRBL010000002.1, forward strand.
GGGGCGGCGGAGCCTGCGGAGCCGCCCCTACATAATCCACGCGCGTGCTGCCGATCAAGGACAACATCCCCACTGATCGGTTCCCGTTCGTCACGGTGGCGCTGATCGTCGCCAACTTCATCGTCTACATCCTGGCGATAAGACATGGCGGGTCGTTCTGGAGCGGGCCGGACACGCAGGAGGTGATCAAGTACGGCGCGATCCCAAAGGCGCTGACGCATCCCGGACTGCACTGCGCCGAGGTCGTGACTCAGGCGGCACCACAGTCGCCGCAGATGGTCTGCAACACGGCGCTGCTGAACGCGAACCACATCCCGGCCGAGAACCTGCTCCCCTCGTGGGAGACGATCTTCAGCGGCATGTTCATGCACGCCTCGATCCTGCACATCGGCGGCAACATGCTGTTTTTGTGGATCTTCGGCAACAACGTCGAGGACTCGATGGGATCGATTAAGTATCTGGCCTTCTACATCGTCGGCGGCTTGGCGGCTCTCGGTCTCCAAGTGGCGATCGGGCCGAACTCCACCGCCCCTACCCTCGGCGCTTCGGGAGCGATCGCCGCCGTCCTCGGAGGCTATATCGTGCTCTATCCGCGGGCTCGGGTCCTGACGCTGGTGTTCATCGTCTTCTTGGTAACCGTCTTCGAGCTGCCGGCATTGGTGATGCTCGGGGTCTGGTTCGCGGAGCAGGCTGTGTTTGGCGCCGTTGGGCTCACGAACCCGGCGGGAGGAGGCGGCGGTGTCGCATACTTCGCGCACGTGGGCGGGTTTGCGTTCGGGTTACTCGCGATCCGGCCGCTGGCCACAAGGCGGAAGGAGGTGCCGCCTCCGTACCCCGTGTACTGAGTCGGCCAAGACCTATGCGCGGAGCAGTGCTGGCAATCGCGCTGGTGTTCATCGTGTTGCTCGCCTACCTGACAATCGTCGACTTCATCCATCATGGCGTCACCGCAATCGGGGTACTTGGGGTGATGATCGTCTTGCTGTTCACGATTGGCATCCTCGGCGCTCTGCGCCATCCTCCCCAGCAATGAGTCCCTACTCGATCCTGCAAGAGGGACACATGAGGCGGCGGGGGTTCCGCGGGCGCTCGCCCCGGCGCTCCCGGCGGCTGCGGGGCCGTTCGCCTCGGATCCTCCGGGTCCTGGGATTCGTCCTGCTCCTGGTGGTGGTGTGCCTGGTGGTGCTGCTGGTCTTCATGGCGTCGCGCGCGTCTTCGCCGCAGGTCCCCAAGGCGGCGAAGCACGGAGCGGCGGCCTCCGCTCCGAGCCGCAGCAGCTACGGGACCGCGCTTGCTCCGCGGCAAGTCCCGGTGCGGCTGACCCTCCCTCTGCGCAGCGGGCTGCTGTTCGACGTACCCACTGGCCGCCTCCTATGGCAACGAGCTCCCCAGACGATCCTGCCGATCGCCAGCCTGACCAAGATCATGACGGCGCTCGTCGTCGTGGAGCACGTGCGCCCCACCGACCAGGCGCTGGTAACGCCGCAGGTGGTGCATTTCGTGGGTTCCGGGATCGGGCTTCTGCCGCTGGGCAAACGGGTATCGGTCGAGACGCTGCTCTACGGGCTGATGCTCCCGTCGGGCAACGACGCGGCGATCGCGCTGGCGCAGCGCGTGGCCGGGACACAGCAGCGATTCATCGCGATGATGAATGCACAGGCACACTCGATGGGGCTTAGTTGCACCCACTTCACCACGGACTCGGGGATCGTGGACAACGGCAACTACTCGTGTGCCTCGGATCTGGCGCTGATGGCCCACTCGCTACTCAGCCAGCCACTGCTGGCGCGCATCGTCGGTTCCTCGAAAGCCGTGATGCCCCTCCCGGTCAAGGGCGGGAAGCTATGGCTCTACAACAACAACCCGCTGTACCTGCTGGGCTATCCGGGCACCAACGGCGTCAAGACCGGCTACACGACCGCCTCGGGTCAGTGCATCGTGGCAACGGCGCGCCGCGGACGAACATGGCTAGGCGTGGTCCTGCTGAACTCGAGGGACAGCGGGGCACAGGCCGTGCGGCTGCTGAACGCGGGCTTCGTGGCCGAAAGGCAGGGGTGAGCGCTCAGGACTGATCCCGGGCTAGCAGCGGTGGCCGTGGGCGGGTGCCGCTCGCGCATTCCGGAGCCCGGTCGCGAACGCCGTCACATCCGGGCTCCCGCCTGCTCCCGGTGGGCTGATGCCGAACCAGTTCCCGCTGTTGCGCGGATCGCCCTGGGACTGGAACCACGTGTAGAGGACGGTCGCCGCGATGTTGCAGCCGCTGCTCCCGAGCGCCATCACCGTTTGCTCGATGTATCCGGGCCGCAGCGGCTCCGGGAGGTAATCGAGCGCCCCGGGGGGACTCGTCGTCCAGCCGAATTCGGTCACGTACAGTGGGACGGTCGTGAGCCCGAGCCGCTCGAGCGCGCGTCGCGTGGCCACCACCCTGGCCAGCACGCCCGCGGGCGTCCCCCCGTACGGGTGCAGCGCGACCCCGTCGATGCTGGCGCGGAGCCCAGGATCAGCCGAGAGCAAATGCGGCAGGAACACCAGCTCGGCCGACAGTCCGCCGACCAGCACGCGTGCGCTCGGGTCGACCGCGTGGATCGCGTCGCGCGCACTTGTGTACAGCTGCGCGTATCGCGCCGCATCTGGGCGGGGCACCCAGAAGTAGACGCTGTCGGGCTCGTTCCAGATCTCGAACGCCTGCACCGGCAGCGCGGGAAGCTGCGGATGCTGGCGCCAGAAGGAGCCACCCGGGCCGTAGCGGACGGCGAGCGCCGCGGCATACGCCGCATAGTCTGCGTTCGAAGTGGGCGGGGAGTGATCCTGCCCAGGGATCGACTGCGCCCATCCCGGCGAGTAATCGACGATCGGGAGCCACCGCAGATGGCTGGCCGCCAGCGAGCCGGCGATCTTGTCGTCGAACGTCCAGTCGTAGCGGTGGATGCCTCCGATCGGCGCGAAGGGCTCGGAGCGCTCCCACAAGGCGTCGCTGCGCGCAAGGGTCGCGCCGGTCTCCTGCAGGGCCTTCAGCTGGGAGTCGATCTGTGCGGTCGTAAGGGAACTCCCGTTGAAGAGGAGGTTGACATTGGCGCCGAACTTCTCGCTCGACAGCGGTGGCGCGGGGGCCGGTGCGGTCGTAGTTGGACGCGGCGGCGCGGGGGCCGGACCTCGAACGGGTGAGCCCCCGCCGCCCGGCGCGACGACGACCACGACGACCACGACTGCGGCGATCACGCCTGCGGCCAGTCCAGCCGCGGCCGCCGCGCGACTGAAGCCGACGCGGCTCACCGGCGCGAGTGTATGTGCCTCACAGCGAGCGAAGCATGACTACACTGCCTGCGCAGATGCGCCGGGTTCAACGGATTGTCCTGGTCGCGGCAGTGACCCTTGTCGCACCGACTCTGGCGGTGGCCGCCTCGCGGCCACTGCCCGGAACGCCTGTACCGAAGGGCTTCGTCGGGGTGAACATCGACGGGCCCATGCTCACCCCACAAGACGGAACGGCACTGCCGGGTCAGTTCGGGCTGATGCGCTCGAGCGGGGTGCAGAGCATTCGCGCGCTCTTTAACTGGTCGGCCGCACAGCCCTATGCGACCTCGTCCGACGTACCGGCAGACCAAAGGGGAGCGTTCGTAACCGGCGCCGGCGGCATCCCGACGACTTTCGCCGGCACCGATCAGATCGTCACCGCCGCGGCGTCCCACGGGATGACTGTGCTGCCAATCGTCCTGTACACGCCGTCCTGGGCCGCTCTCCCGGGGTCCAGCACCGTTGCCCTACCCCGCGACAACCACCTTTACGGCCAATATTTGACGACCTTGATCGGACGCTACGGCCCCCGTGGAAGCTTCTGGGGCCAGCACCCGTCCCTCCCAAGGCGACCGATCCGGATGTGGGAGATCTGGGACGAACCCGACCTCAGCTACTTCTGGCCAACACAGCCGTTCGCGCGCAGCTACGTCGCGATGCTTGGCGTCGCCCACGCGGCCATCAAACGGGCCGACCCGCGTGCCAGCGTGGTACTGGGGGGACTGACGTCATACGCCTGGGTGGACCTGGCATCGATCTATCGCGTGCGGGGCGCCCGGCGACTATTTGACGTGGTCGAAGTTCATCCCTACACCAAGTACCCGAAGGGGGTCGTGCGGATCCTCGGCTATGTGCGGAGCACAATGAACCGGGCCGGCGATCGCAACAAGCCGCTGATCGCTGGCGAGACCGGATGGACGTCCTCGCTTCACCAGACGGCACACATCTACGACTTTGAGTCCACGGAGACGGGGCAGGCCCGCAACCTCCGCGCCCTGCTGCCGCAACTGGCGGCCAATCGAAGTGCGCTGCGGCTAACCGCTTTCTACTGGTTTACGTGGATGGGCGACGAGTTCCAGGGGGCGCCCCCGTTCAACTTCTCAGGTCTGCTCTCCTTCCACAACGGGCAGATCAGGAGAAAGCCCGCGCTCAAGGCCTTCGCCCAGACGGCGCGCTCGATCCAGCGCTGAGCTTCTGCATGAGAGCGACCGGCGCACGACCGGCGCTTCGCTCACGACTGCCGGCGCACAGCGCGGATCGCCTCCAACTGCCGACGCTCCCTCTCCGCTTCGCGGCCCAGCACGCGCTTGAGCAGGCGCCGGGAGCTGAACGTGATCGCCTGGGCCGAATCGTCGAGCCGTGCGTACCGCGGCCCGAGCCGCCGGGCGACGACCTCGTGCCGGGCCCGGGCGAGCAGCTCGAACGGCTCGCCGCCGAAGGCCGACCTGGTGGCGTGAGCGCGGGAGTGGATGACCCTCGCCTGCGGGCTGAACCAGGTCTCGATACCCAGCTCTCGGGAGCGCAGCCCGAGGTCCAGGTCTTCGCCGTATAGGAAGATCCGTTCGTCGAACGGCCCCAGCCTGGCGAGGGTGTCGGTCCGCCCGACGAGGGCGCAGGCCACCGCCCAGCCGACGCGCCGCGGTCTGCGTGAGCGCCAGGGCGCGACCCGAGCGCGGGGCCAAGGGGTCCGATGGCGAGCGCAGGCGGAATCACCGAGCGCGCCAGCTCCGCGCCGGATGCGGGAGCCGGGTGGACGGTGTCTTGCCGGGAGCCGTCGGGCGAGAGTACGAGCGGCGCCAGCAGCCGGTCCGGACCGGCCGGCCGTAGCGCCTCCTCGACCAGCGCCAGCAGCGAATCGTCGATCACCTCGACGTCGGGGTTGACCAGCGCCGCGACCGGTTCGTGCACTGCCGCAACACCACGGTTGCAGCCCGCGCCGAAGCCCTCGTTGCTTTCGAGCGCGATTAGCTCGATGGCGATTCCCTCGCGCTCTTGTAGCGCCACGTCGCGGCTGCGGTCTTCCGAGGCGCAGTCGACTACCAACACCCTGGTGCCTGGCAGGTGGCGGGCCACCGAATCGAGCAGCCGCTCCAGCTCGCTCGATGAATTGTGGGTCACGGTCACCAGGGCGAGCGCTTCCGCCGCGTCGCGGCGCCGCGATGGCCGGTGGCGCTCGGCGACGAGCGTGACGTCAGCGAACCGCGACCGTGCTTGCGCCAGGTCAAAGCGCGCCCGAGCCCGCTCGCGCCCCCGCGTCCCCATGGCCGCGGCCTGAGCCGGATCGTCGAGCAAGCGCAGTACGGCGGCGGCGCCGGCCTGCGCGTCCCCTGGTGGGTACAGGATTCCGCACGAGCGATCCACGATTTCCCGCGGTCCCGCCGCGTCCGGGGCCACCACCGGGCGACCGCTGGCAAGCGACTCCACCAGGGCTAGCCCGAAGGGCTCCTGCGGCGCACAGTGCAAAAGACACATGGCGCGCGAGAGCTCCGGGCGCGGATCGGCGACGGGGCCCACGAACTCGACGGCACCCTCAAGGTCGGGCTGGGAGGCACGCTGACGCAGCCGCGCCCAGAGCTTCTCTGCCTCCGCGCCCAGCGGCGCGCCCACCAGCCGTAGACGCAGCTCTGGCCGGCGGGTCCGGGCGATGGCGACCACCTCCAGGGCCAGGTCGGGCCGCTTCCAGTCCACCAGCGCTCCCAGCACCAGCACCTCGGGCGGATGGGCCGGCCGGCCGTTTAACGCGGCGAACGACTCGACCTCGACGGCCGGATTGACCACAGCAATCCGGTCGCCGAGCCGCCCGGCAGGGTCGAGGTCGGCGGCGACCGCGGCGGAGGGCACGAGCACCCGGTCGAAAGTCGCAGCGGCCGCACGGACGAACGCGCCGATGGACGGCCCCGGCAGGAAGTCGTTGTGGGCGAAGACGATGGGCGCACGGCGGCTGGCGCGGGCGAGCCACAACGCGAGCGCGGAGCGCATTCCCCAGGCCACGACCAGGTCGGGGTCCACAGCGTCGATCAGCGCTCCGGCCTCACGCGCGTGCGCCGCGAGCCGCGCCGCCGCCAGCAGACGCTCGCCGCGCAGCTCGAGGCGGTGGCCGTGCAGCACGAATACCCGCAGCCCACGCGCACGCGCCGCCTCGGCGAGCGCGCCGGGCGGACAGGCGAGGCACGACTCTGCTCCAAGCGCGTCCGCGAGTTCGACCAGCGCGCGCTCCGCGCCCCCCAGCACCCCGGAGTAGCTGATCAGCAGGCGCATCGAGTGGCCGAGGCTATCGCCTGCTGGTGAGCGGGCCGGGGCCCTGCTGTACGATCCGGAGGGGTCGGGCAGGGGAAGTCCGGCGGGCCGAGGGTCCCAGGGGAGAGACAGGGCGTAGTCGGCCTGACCTTCGACTTTGTCCAATGGAGCTCACAGTCCCGGGCCGAATGCAATACTTCCCCGCTCCAGATGTCGCGCAAGCTGACCACTTTTCTGATCGCGGCCTTGATGGCCGCGATGCTCGTTCCCGCTACCGCGCTCGCCAGCGGCCCGTCCGCCGGCGACCAGCAGTACATCGACCCCCTCGCCGGCTCGAGCCATGTCGGCGGAGCGGGCGATTCCTCAACGACTCCGTCCTCGACGCTCGTCCGCACCGGCGTCGAGCTCGGCGCCCGCCGCGACGAGCTCGTCCGCGTCGAGCCCCACGAGCACAAGCTCGAACACGACCACGACCGGCACCGCGACGAGCTCTACGAACTCGACGTCGCAGGCCACGTCGGGCAATACGCTGCCGGTGACCGGCTACGACGCTCCGCTGGCAGTACTGACTGGGTTCGGTCTGCTGGCGCTCGGCACGTGCCTGCGCCGCGCGAACCGCAGGGCTTAGCGACCGACCGGTCCGCGGTCGCTGAAGGCCGCCCGCCGCCGGTCGCGATTGATGCCCGCGCGGCGATCCGGGTGCAGATCGGCGGCGTCGAACGACTGGCGCGAGAGATGGCGCTGCGACTGCCAGCCATGCGCCCGGACCGCTACCGCGTGCTGTCGCCGGCCCCCGTGCTCGCGCACCGCGCCGGCCACCTCTGGGAGCAAGCGGTGCTCCCCGCGCGGGCACGTGCCAGCGCGCTCCTCTACTGCCCTGCCAACCTCGCGCCTCTCGCCGACCGGCGCAACGTCGTCGTGATCCACGATGCCGCCGCGCTGCGGATGCCGAGCGCTTATTCGCGCACTTACGTCGCCTACCAGCGCCTGATGCTGCCGCTGATCGCGCGTCGGGCGCGACTCGTGATCACCGTCTCGGAGTTTGCCCGCACTGAGCTGGTCGAGCTCCTTGGGGTAGCTCCGGACCGTGTCAAGGTCATCCCAGCGGGGGTTGACGACCGCTTTCGCCCCACCGTCGATCCGGCTCCGGCGAAGCAGGTATACGGGCTGGAGCGACCATATGCCCTAGCGCTCGGTACCCGATCGGCGCGTAAGAACATTGCAGGACTCGAAGCGGCCGCGCGCGCCCTGCGCGAGCGGGGCATCGAGCCAGTGCTCGCCGGTGGCGAGCGAGGCTACCTACGCGACTCGGACACCAGCCTGCGGACGCTCGGCTACGTGTCCGAGGCGCACCTGCCTTCGCTGTACGCCGGCGCCCGCGTCCTGGCCGTGCCGTCGCTGCATGAAGGCTTCGGGCTGCCCTGTCTGGAGGCGATGGCCAGCGGGGTGCCGGTCGTCGCCGCCAGGCGTGGAGCGCTGCCAGAGACGGTAGGCGAGGCCGGGCTGCTGGTGGATCCCGAAAGCGACGGAGAGCTGGCGACCGCCCTCGTGGCGGCCGCGTGTGACCAGGGTCTGCGCGCGCGGCTGATCGCCGCGGGACTTCGGCGCGCTGCCGCCTATCCTTGGCGGCGGACCGCAGTGCTCACCGACCGGGTAATGGGCAAGCTTCTAGAGGAGTCCGCTTGACGACCCGCCTCACCGAAGACCAGTACACACTCAGCACAAACGGGGCGCTGCCGGCGCACCAGGGCCGGGTCGCCCTCGTCCACGACTTCCTGCTCGACCTGCGCGGCGCCGAGCGGGTGTTCCTCGAGCTGAGCGCCATGTGGCCCGAAGCCGACATTTACACCGCCGTGTACGACGAGGGCGGCACCGAGGGCCGCTTCTCCGACAGGTCGCTACATACATCGTTTCTGCAGCGGCTACATCCCACAGCGCGGACATTCCGGACCTTGCTGCCGCTGTATCCGGCGGCCGTCGAATCGTTCGATCTGTCTGACTACGATCTGGTCGTTTCGAGCTCCTCGGCATGGGCGCACGGGATCATGTGCGACGGGCGGACGCTCCACGTGAGCTACTGCCACAACCCCTTCCGCTATGCCTGGAACGATCGCGAGCAGACTCTGGCCCGGTGCCACAACCCGCTGACTCGGAAGTTCCTGGGGGTCACGTTCCACCGCTGGCGCCACTGGGACCGGATGGCCGCCCAGCACACAGACCGCTATGTCGCCAACTCGCATACGACCAAGGCCAGAATCCGCGCCTTCTTCGGCCGCGACGCCCAGGTCGTCTACCCGCCGGTCGAGACTTCTCGCTTCAGCGCCGGGCCGAGTCGGCGGCCACTATGCACTCGTGTCCGAGCTGATGCCGCACAAGCGGATCGATGTGGCGATAGAAGCGTTCAACCGGTTGCGCCTGCCGCTGATCGTGATCGGCGACGGGCCGCTGGCGCGCACACTTCGCCACCAGGCCGGGCCCACGGTGTCATTCGCCGGGCGGGTGCCCGACGCGACCGTGGCAGAGATCCTGCAGGGCGCGCGCGCCCTGATCATGACCTCGATCGAGGAGTTCGGGATCGCGGCGGTCGAGAGCCAGGCGGCCGGCCGGCCGGTCATCGCGCGGCGTGGCGGAGGCGCGCTCGAGACCGTGCTCGACGGGGTCACCGGACGCTTCTGGTCGGGCGGGCCGACGGAGCTGGCTCGCGCCGTGCTCGAGTTCGACGACGCCTCGATCGATCCGGCTGCGTGTGTCCGCAACGCGGCCCGCTTTGACGCCGCCTTCTTCAGGGCGGGAATCCGGCAGCAGATCGCCGCCGCGTCCTTGACGACGGCTCGTCCCCAAACAGAGCGCCAGCCGCTGATGAGCCACGCGTCTCGTAAGGCGCCGCGTGGCGACGGCCAGGGACGCGCGCCGCTAGCTCCATGAGCCGCGGCGTGCTCATCGGCGCCCGCGCCGTGCTGCTCGCCGGCCCGACGGCGCTGGCGTTCTTCACCGGTGGGTACTTCGATGAGCCCCGCGTGTGGACGGGGCTGATCGTATGGCTGCTGGTGGCGGTCGCCGCCGTCGTCAATGGCCGCTCGCTGCCGAGGAAGGGGAGCGCGTGGCTCGCGCTCGGCGGTCTGGCGGCGCTTGCGGCCTGGACGCTTGCGTCGATCGCCTGGGCACCAATCGCCGGAAACGCCTACCACGCAGGCCAGACCACTGTCCTCTATCTCGGCGCGCTGCTGGCGGCGGCGATGCTTTTACGGGGTAGCTGGCAGCTTGCGGTCGAGCCTGCGCTCGCGGCCGGGACGCTGATCGTGGTGGGCTACGGAATCTCCGAGCGGCTGCTGCCCGGGGTACTTCACTTCTCCCGGTCGGTCACCGCGCAAGGACGCCTCGAGCAGCCGCTCACGTATTGGAACGCGATGGGCGAGCTGGCCGCTCTGGGGTTTGTGCTGTGCGCCCGGCTGGCGGGCGACCGCGACCGCGATCCGCGCCTGCGCGCGGCGGCGGCCGCTGCGTCGGCGCCGCTCGGATTGGGGCTCTACTTGTCCTTCTCCCGCGGGGCACTGTTCGCGTGCGCGGCGGGCGTCGTCGCGCTGGTTGTGCTCGCGCCGCGACGCGAGCAGCTCGAGGGGCTGATCGTGACGATCGCGGCCGGAGCGCTGGCCGCGGCTGCCGCGGCGCCGTTCAGCGGCGTGACCTCGTTGACGGGGTCACTGTCGAGGCGCGAGTGGCAGGGAGCGGTGGTGCTCGCGCTGCTCCTCGTAATCATGGCTGTGGCCTGGTTGGCCCAGTCGGTCCTCCTGCGCCGGCCGAGCGAGGGCGGACGCCTGCGGCTGCCGAGGGCGGCGCCGTGGTTGGCCACGGCGCTGATATGCGCTGGGCTTGGCGGGGCGGTCGTGCTGGGCGCCAAGGAGCACTCGGCGGCGGCTTTGAGCGGGGGCGCGTCGCGGTACACCACGCTGCAGAGCAACCGCTATGCGTACTGGCGTGTGGCATTCAGAGCGTTCGAGCACGAGCCGATCCACGGAGTTGGGGCCGGCGGCTGGGCGGTGTGGTGGCTTCGCTACCGCCCGTTCTCGGAGTCGGCGACGGATGCTCACTCGCTGCCGTTCCAGACGCTGGCCGAGCTGGGCGTGGTGGGGATGGCGCTGCTGTTGGTGTTCGTCGGCGGGGTGGCCCTGGCCTCGGCGCGAGCCATGCGCGCCCGGCCGGCACTGGCCGCGGGGCCGGTGGCAGCGCTCGTGGTCTATGTAGTCCACTCTCCGCTCGACTGGGACTGGCAGATGCCGGCCCTCTCGCTGGTGGCGTTTGTGCTGGCCGGCATGGTGCTGGCGCTGGCGGACGGCACCGGCGAGGCACGAGGCCAAGAGGCTACGGTTGAAAGCGACGCGTCCAGAACCGCGGTCCTGGTGGGCGCCAAGAACGTATGATGCCGAGCGCCCTGACGCGAATCGTCCTCAGCGCAGCCGCCATCGCCTTCCTCGCGCTCGGCTCGAGCACCGCCTCGGCGCGTCCGCTCCGGGTCACGTGGATGCGCGGTGCCGCCCCGCCGGGCACGCCCGCGCGATACGACAAGGTCGGCGTGCTCAAGATCGGTTCGAGCTCGGCCAGGAACGTGCTGGTGCTGGAGCCCGGCACCTCCGCGGGCAGCACTTACTTCGTACCTCTCGCCCGGTGGATCGTCTCGCGGGTGCCCGGGTGGCAGGTGTGGTCGGTCGAGCGTCGCGAGAACCTGCTCGAGGACCAGTCGGTGTTCGACCGGGCTAAAGCTGGAAAGGCGAGCCCGCAAGCGATTTTCAACTACTACCTGGGGTGGCTCTCAAACCGCGCCATCTCCCGTCACGTTCGGCTGATTCCCGACGCCAGTGTCCAGTTCGCCAAGCAGTGGGGGATGAGGGTCGCGGTAGACGACCTGAAGCATGTGATCACGGCGGCCAGACGCCTCGGCGGCAAGGTTGTGCTCGGGGGCCATTCGCTCGGTGGCTCGGTAGTCACCGCATATGCGACCTGGAACTTCAACGGCCGCCCCGGTGCCAGTCAGCTGGCTGGATTGGTGTACGACGACGGCGGTAGTGGTCCGGCCGAGAGCGCCCAGCAGGCCCAGGCTGCCCTGGCCACGCTTCGAGCGGCCTCCCCGTGGCTTGCATTCGGGGGGATCAGCGCCCCCTTCGCGGGGCTGTTCAGTACCGGCGGCGCGCTTGCCGCGTTGATCGCTCCAAACGCGCCCAACCTAGGCCAGACGTTCCCATTGCTACCCGCGATCCTGAAGCCGCCGGTCCCTATGACGAACCGGGCACAGTACGGCTACTCGCTCAACGTCGGCACCTCGCCCCGGTCACTGATCGCCGCCCAGGGGCACCTGGGGAGAGGAATCTCCGCCAAGACGGTGAACGGCTACCACACGTGGGACGGCAGCGGCGCGCTGACGCCGATCGCGCGTTTCGCGAGGATGTTCTCGGGCATCGATGTCCGCGGCGCCGACGGCACCGAGTGGTACTTCCCGCAGCGCCTGACCGACGACACCGCCGCTGTCGGAAACGGGATCGCCAATCCGGCCCAGCAGGTCCTGGGATTGCGGGCGACGATGGGGCGCCGCCTGCCGAAGCGCCTTCTGATCTACGCGTTCGGGGCCGCCCTCGGCGGACCCCGGGTGCCGGCGGCGGCCATCGCGCTGGCAAAGCAATCGCGCATCCCGATGCGCAACCTGACGCTGCTGAGCCGCCAGGGCACCTACGCCCACAACGACCCGGCCGGCGCCTATCCGAAGAACGCGTTCTTCCACAATCTGGTGGCATTCCTGAGGAAGGTCGGCGCTCGCAGCTAGCGCGCCTCGCCGCCCGCGGTGGTAGGTTTCATGCGCGGTCGGACGCCAAGAAGAGGAGGAGGGGATGTTCTCCCGTCGGGTATTCGTGGTTCTGGCAGTACCGCTGCTCTCGTTGCTGCTCGCCGCGAGCGCGGCCGCTCGCGTCCTGGTCGTCACCAAGCGGCATGTGTCCTACCCGCACTTCAACTCGATTCAGCGCGCCGTGAACGCGGCCCGGCCGGGCGACTGGATCCTGATCGCCCGCGGGGCCTATTTCGGGCCGGTGCTGGTCACCAAGCCCGGCTTGCACCTGCGCGGAATGAACCGCAACGGAGTGATCATCGACGGCCGGCACCGGGTCGGCAACGGGATCGAGGTGCGAAAGGCGAACGGGGTCTGGATCGAGAACCTAACGGTGCGGAACTTCGATCGCTCAAGCCGCGATAACTTCAGCGCGGGGAACGAGATCTGGTGGAACGGCGGCCGCAAGGGCTCCCGGATCGGGCTGCGCGGCTGGTGGGGCCAGTACCTGACTGCCTATGACACCGGCCTGCTGGGCGGATATGGCATCTACGCCGGTGAGTCCGTGAACGGGTGGATGAAGCACGTCTACGCCTCGGGGTTCGATGACGCAGGCATCTACATCGGCGCCTGTCGCGACTGTCGGGCGCTCGTTTCCGACGCCACCTCCGCGTACAACGGGCTCGGCTACTCGGGCTCCAACTCTGGTGGTCACCTGATCATTCAGAACTCGACCTTCCGCAACAACAGCGTCGGGCTGGCGCCCAACTCAGATTCCGGTGGCGACCCTCCGCCGCCGCAGGACGGGGCCTGCAACTCAGGCGCCAACCGCTCCCCCACCCCCACGTTCGCATCGACGAATATCAGGCGCTGCACGATCATCCGCAACAACGTCATCGCCAACAACGGCAACATCCAGGCGCCCGCCGACTCGGACGTGCAGGAGTCCCCGTGGGGCGTCGGCATGGAGCTGCCGGGAACCTACGCCGACCTGATCACCAACAACACCATTAGGGGCAATCCGAACTTCGGCTTCCTGGGGTTCGAGTTCCCGGATCCCTTCCCCCCCACCAGCAACACGATCTATTTCCAGCTGTCGGGCAACCGGATTTCAGGCAACCGCTTCTCGGGCAACGGCACCAATTCGGGCGGCGCCGACATCGGGATGGCGGGCGGCGTCTTCGGCTCGAAGAACTCGGTCAACAACTGCCTGTCCGGGAACACATTCGCCACGTCGGTTCCGGCGGGCGTCCAAGGCGCGTGGGGCTGCCAGAACGCCACGACCCCGAACCCGGGCGGTGCGCTGCTGGGTGTGATCCTTACCCTGTTCAATGTGCCGCGGAACTCGGTTCCACAGCCGACACCGGGCCGTCAGCCGACAATGCCGAATCCCTGCCGGGGCGTACCACGCAACCCTTTGTGCGGCTAGCGGGCGTCCAGCGGCCGAGTGCTTGTTGAAATCGAGGAGAGGAGCAGAAGTGACATCACGGATGGCGGGACTTGGTCTCGTGTAACTGGTAACCGTGCTGCGCTTCGTGCATCAGGCGCTCAAGTTTCGCGGCGCCGGACGCGCCGCCTCCACCACTCGGCCGGTCCCGCCAGGGGCGAGCTCCGCAAGGCCTCGAGCTCAGCCTCGACCGCCTGTAGCCGGGCCTGCACAACCCCCAGCTGATCCTGCAGATCGAGCTCGCGGTCGGTGGGAATTCGCTCAAGCGTTGTCCTGCCGGGCGTAGGTGGCGCCGTCTCCGACGAGGGGAGCGGGCTCGTGCCGGCGGCGCGCTCGCCGCTCGCCGGGGCACGTTCGCGGCGCCAGCGAATGGCATTGAAATCGATCTCCTCGATCGGTTCAGTGATGTCGTGTGCCCGGCGGAACTCGTCGATCGCGCGCCGACAAGCCGGTAGCAAGCTGTAGTCGTCGCTGATCAGGTAGCCGCCGACCGACAGACCGGGATACAGCGCCTCGAGCGTCAGGAGGGTCGCCTTGTAGGTGTCGGCGTCGAGACGCACGACCGACCACGTCTGACCCTGGAGCGACCGCATCGTCTCCTCGAAGAAGCCCGGGACGAACCTCACATCCTGGCTGACCCCAAACCGCTCGAAATAGCCTCGAACCTGTTCGAGCGTAGGGGAGAGATATTCGAGGCCCCCGAGGTCGGCCACCAGCTCGCGGTCCTCTTCGACATCGTGCTTCTCCGGGACCGGGAAACCCTGAAACGAATCGGCTACCCACACTGTCCGGTCGTCGGCGCCAAGTACGTCGAGGGTCGCCCGCATCAAGATCGACGACCCGCCCCGCCAAGCTCCCGCTTCGATCAGGTCGCCCGCGACGCCGTCGGCGACGACTGATTCCACGCACGCTTGCAGGCTGTCGAGCCGTCGCAGGCCGGTCATCGTCAGCGCATTGTCCGGCCAATCTCGGCCGTCGATCCGCCACTGCAGCTGATCCTCGCCCGTTAACTCACGCGTGAACACCCGTCGGTCTCCGGTCCAACTGATCGTCTGCGTGCCGGCGCCGACCAGATCGCATAGGCACAGCTTCAGCAACTCGAGGTAGGCGCCTCGAAGCGACCCGAACTCCGGTCGCGGTCTTGGCACATTGAGCTGGCGAGCGGGGAGGGTGACTGCGGTCGGCGATGACATCTGGCGGACTGAGGTGACGACGGCCCCCGGCGGCCGTAGCCTACCGCTCGCCGGACGTCGCGGCGCTCTCGGCCGCGGATGGTTTTGTCGAACTGCCGTTCCTGCGTCGAAAGTAGCTGCGGGGGCGTTACAGCTCCTCGGCGATCCGCGGAGCTTCGCGGTTGAAGACCCAGACGGACAGCACGATCAGGATGAGCAGGATCACGACCGCCACGATCAGTTTCCCGGGGCCACCGGCGCCGGCAGTTCCCGGGTAGGGGGCCGCGGACGGGGGACCGATGATCCACCGATGGGCAAGCTGGAGCATTGGCGTCAGCGGGTTAAGGGCGATCAGCGTGCCGATCGTGTGAGAGCGCGCCTCCACCTTGTCGAACGAATACAGCACTGGGGTGGCGTAGAAGAGCGCGGTCGCGAACACGGTCCAGATGATCGACAAGTCGCGGAATCGCGGGTACAGCGAAGACAGGAGCATCGAGACCGGCAGTGTGATCGCCCAGAACATGGCCAGGATCACGGGCAGCAGCAGCCAGGTCCACATCGGCGAGACACCGAACCCCAGGATGAAGACGAACACCACAATCAGGTTGAGAAGCAGGTTGAAGAATGCCGTCAGCACAACGGCGGTGGGAATCGCAAGCCGCGGGAACTGCGTCTTACGCACGACGCCCTCTTGGGTCACGATCGAGGTAACCGCCGTGATGGTGGACTCCTGGAAGAAGCCGAACAGGACCATGTTGAACAAGAGGAACACCGGATAGTGGGGGATTTGCGAGCCGAGCTTGAACACATGCGTGAACACCTCGACCAGCACCGCGAACAGCAGGAGCGGTCTCCCCACCGACCAGAGGTAGCCGAGCGTGGTGCCGAAGTAAGTGCGCTTGAAGTCGGTCGAGGCGATCAGGAGGGTCAGCTCCCAGAAGCGCTTCCAGCCGCCGCTGAGCGCCGACGGACCGTGGACGTCGCGAAGCTCAACCCCGCTCTCCCCTGGGATGGCGGTCACCGCGGGCTCGACCCCCTCCTCCGGGATCGTCGTCATCGCGGGCCCTCGATGGTGGCACGAACCCGGGCGCGGACGAACACCATCCCGGGCATCGGGTCGGTTCCCTTGACCACGAAGTCCGTGAGGCGCACATCGTGCATGACCATGTCCCCCCGGTTGCGGCTCCGGGCGATCGAGCCGATGACCGTATACCGACCGGGCACAAGGCGGTTATCTAGCTCTGCGGAAACCAACAGGCGCTCACCGGGATGCATCGGCTTGAGGCTGCCATCTTCTCGCTCGAGCTGCGTGCGGAAACCTGAGACCGACACGTCGTCGACGTTCAGCAGCTCGAACGCGAACGAGGGCGACGGGAGCTCACGAACCGCCTCGAACCAGCAGGTTGAACCGGAACCGTTGACCTTGGGCTACGTCCTCAAGGCGCGCCCCGTGCTCGTCTTCGAGCCACACGTCGAGCAGCCTCGCATCGTTCTCGACGCCCTCGGGCCGTTCCGGCGTCCCCGAAAAGTTGAGCCGGTAGTAGCGGAGCGTCGCTTCCTCGGGTTCGCCGAGGAATTTTTGTTCGCCGTCGTGGATCAGCATCGCGCGATCGCAGAACGCCTGGACGGTGGCCATGTCGTGCGTGACGAGCACCAGCGTCTTCCCGGCGTCTCGTTTCTCACGGAAGACATCGGTGCACTTCTGAGCGAACGCGGCATCGCCAACGGCCAGCACCTCATCGACCAGCATCACGTCGGCATCGGCCTCCACCATCACCGCAAACGCCAGCCGGACCATCATCCCGGAGCTGTAGTTCTTGAGCTTGAGATCGACAAACTCCCGCAACTCCGCGAAATCCAACACCGAATCCAGCCGGCGCCGAGCGCCCCGGCGCCCCAACCCCATCATCACCCCGTTCAGCTCCACATTCTCGCGGGCCGTCAACTCCGGGTTGAATCCCCACCCCCAACTCGATGAACGGCGCCAACCTCCCAGCCATCCGAATCCGCCCCGCGTCCGCCCGATAGATACTCGCCAGCACCTTCAACAACGTGCTCTTCCCAGACCCATTACGCCCAACGATCCCGAAGAACTCCCCCCTATGCACATCAAACGAAATCCCCCTAAGCGCCCGCAACTCACGAAAATCCACCCGCCGCAACGGATGCACCACACGCTCCTTGAGCGTGTCGTGACTGCGGAGCGGGACGCGGAATGTCTTGTGCAGCCCCCGGACGTCGATCACCACCGGGCCCGCCAAGATCTTCGCCCTGTTCGCGGCGCGCTCGCGCGGAACTCCGTCGTCATCGAGCCCGAACGCGGCCCGCTGCAATGAGTGCTGCAAACTGAGCATGCGGAGCAATGGATGCTAGTGCCGTCGCGGGTGTCAGACGCGCGCCCGCCACCGGCGCAACCGCTTCTGAGAGTAGGCGTCGGGCGGCGGAATGCTTGCGTCCGACAGGCGACCCCGGCGGTGCCGCCAATGATGCGCGCGCAGCACGATCAGCCGCTTCCATGCAATTCCTTTAGCAAGCTCGAACTCGGTCCCGAGCGTCTCAGTGCGGCCGATCAACCGGCGCAACGGCCGGAATGCGAGCCACAGCAGCGAGAGCAGGGATGAGTCGGACGCGATGAATCGTTCCAGGGCTCGGCGCTTGCGGGGGACAGCCTATCGACGCACCGCAAGAGCACGACCTTCGCCTGGATCTGCTCGGAGCAATAGCCATAGAAGTAGGCCGCCCGCCACCGCGGCACCCTCCGCCGCCCTCGGAGCCCTAGCAGCCGCTGGCGCGTTCGGGAGACGGGCGCCGTGGGTCACGTGGCCGAAGACCGCGCGCGGGTGTTGGACGTAGTCGTACAAGGGCCGGTCGACGTATTCCACACGCCCCGCCGCCAGCGCCACCAGTGCCAACCAGTGATCATGGAACTGAAAGCCCGGCGTGTCGGGGAACGGAACAGCGAGATCGAGCAGCTCGCGTCTGAACATCGCCGAAGCGCCGCTGATCGTGTTCGCCACGAGCATCGATACGAGGTCGTCGTGGTTGTTGCGCCGGCCCTGCCACATCGTCTCGCGGAGAACCCTGCCGTCGGCCTCGACGAGGCGCATGTCGGAGTAGACCAGCAAGCCGTCGCCGATCGCATCTCGGAGCGTGCGAAGCTTCTCGGGATACCAGCGGTCGTCCTGATCGCACAGCGCGATCAGCGTGGCGCCCTCGGGTATCAGCTCGAGCGACCGCTCGAAGTTGCGGTATGGAAACAGGCGTCTGGGTGAGCGGGAGATCGCAAACCGCCGATCGTCGCCCACCACTTCGACGATCTTCTCGAAATGCTCAGGGCCCGAGCCGTCATCGCTGATCACGCAGACCCAGTTCTGATCGGTCTGGGCTCGCAGCGACTCGATCTGCGTTCGGAATAATCTCTCGTCGGGCTCGAACGTCGCCATGCAGATCGCGATCACGCCCGACTGGCGTGGCGCGCACCCGTCAGGCGTCACGGATAGTTGTGGGCGACCTCGCGCGCCGGGTTCGGTGAAGGCGATCGTCCCGAGCCGGGTCTCGGCTCGGCGGCCGCCCTCAAGCACGGCCGCCAGGAAAAGCTCGACTGGTCCCGGCTCGCTGCGCGCAGGTACCGGCACCGTGACCCAGAAGCCGCTGAAGAAGCTGCTGCGCGGACAGGACGGGTGCGCGGCTGCGACATCGGGACGGGGCAGACCGTGCGCAGCGGCCGGATAAGCGATGCCGTCGAAGACGATTGAAAGGCGTTCGATTCGTTTGGTGGGGTGAAAGCAGCTGCCCACGACGAACAACGCGGTCGCGGCATCGGTTCGCAGGGACTCCGGTAGCGGCCGGTCAAGCCGGAGCCGAAGGCTCAAGCCCGGACGGGAGGGTCGACCACCGCCTTGACGTCGGCGTCGAGTGCCACGTTTCCGGGCCCGGGGCGAGTTCCATAAACGTGGAAGTCGATCAGCCGGAGAATCTGGACGGCCATGTTCCCCTCCTGGCCGCTACGCGAGATCCAGCACTGGGTCATGTAACGCCCGGGGAGCAATGGGTTGTCGATCTCGGCAACGACCCGTATCCGCTCGCCCTCGGCCACACGTTGTCGCCCTTCGACGTCGGCCCCCAGTTGCGTCGCGAACGTGAACACCCAGTGGCCCTCCATGTTCAAGCAGTGAAAGTTGAAC
This sequence comes from uncultured Actinomycetes bacterium, assembly GCA_963719305.1. GTDB lineage: Bacteria > Actinomycetota > Thermoleophilia > Solirubrobacterales > Solirubrobacteraceae > Palsa-465. Next base: position 255,560 of record CAVRBL010000002.1, read on the forward strand.
ACCGGATCGATCAGCTCCTGACGAGCCTGCGCGACGAAGTTCAGCCGAAACGGCTTGCGCTGCTCCACGTTCTGCACCCGCTGCCCCCTCTCATCCTCCAACCACACGTCCTCGATCCGCACATTGATGTCGGGTACGTCGACGGCCCTCTCGGGGCTGCTCGCAGCGCTGGCAACACCGAAGTTGAGCCGGTAGTAGCCCAGCGCGGCTTCCTCGGGTTCGCCGAGGAATTTTTGTTCGCCGTCGTGGATCAGCATCGCGCGATCGCAGAACGCCTGGACGGTGGCCATGTCGTGCGTGACGAGCACCAGCGTCTTCCCGGCGTCTCGTTTCTCACGGAAGACATCGGTGCACTTCTGCGCGAACGCGGCATCGCCAACGGCCAGCACCTCATCGACCAGCATCACGTCGGCATCGGCCTCCACCATCACCGCAAACGCCAGCCGGACCATCATCCCGGAGCTGTAGTTCTTGAGCTTGAGATCGACAAACTCCCGCAGCTCCGCGAAATCCAACACCGAATCCAGCCGGCGCCGAGCGCCCCGGCGCCCCAACCCCATCATCACCCCGTTCAGCTCCACATTCTCGCGGGCCGTCAACTCCGGGTTAATCCCCACCCCCAACTCGATGAACGGCGCCAACCTCCCAGCCATCCGAATCCGCCCCGCGTCCGCCCGATAGATACTCGCCAGCACCTTCAACAACGTGCTCTTCCCAGACCCATTACGCCCAACGATCCCGAAGAACTCCCCCCTATGCACATCAAACGAAATCCCCCTAAGCGCCCGCAACTCACGAAAATCCACCCGCCGCAACGGATGCACCACACGCTCCTTGAGCGTGTCGACCCGATGGTCTGGGATCCGGAAGGTCTTCTCGAGGTTCTGCACCTCGATCAGCACCGGCTCGTGGCTCAGGCGCGCGTGTCGCGACGCACTACCGGCGGCCACTCGCATCCTGGCCGGAGAGCGGATTCACCGTCGCCAGTTTATCCGCGGCCGTAGAGTTGAGCGCATGTCGACCTACCTTGAGCCCGGCTGGATCGAGCGTTTCGCCGAGCTGTGGGAGAGGCTCGGACCCGAGACCCGGACCGCGATCATTGATCTTCTGCCGGAAGGCTTCTCGTTCGAGGGCAAGCGCGTGATGGACTTCGGTTGCGGGGCGGGACGGACATTGAGGCACTTCATGGACGAGGCAGATCGCGCCGAGCTCTGGGGCGTCGACATCGACGCGACCAGCATCGAGCTGCTACGCGAAACCGTCTGTCCGCCCCTGTACGTGATGCGCTCTGAGTATGAACCGCCGCTTCAGCTGGAGAGCGCGAGTTTCGATCTGATCTGGTCGATCTCGGTGTTCACGCACCTCACAGACAACTCTCTGCCATGGCTGCTCGAGCTCCATCGACTGCTCAAACCGGGCGCCCTGCTGATCGCGACCTACATGGGCCGCTGGGTATCCGAGGTGCTGGCGGGAGAACCCTGGGACGAGGACAGGATCGGCATGAACGTGCTTCGACACGACCACCCCTCAAGCGACGGGGCGCCGCTCGTGTTGATCTCCGACTGGTGGGTTCGCGAACATTGGGGCCGCGCGTTCGAGGTGCTCGAGATCGCCCCGCAGATCCACAACCAGAGCTGGGCGGTCCTCCGCAAGCGGGATCTGCGCCTGTCCGTGGCTGACCTCGAGCGGCCCGGCGAGGATCCCCGCGAGTACGCCGCGCTTCGCCACAACCTAAGGCAACTCCAGCGCGAGCTCGAGGAGGTCAAGCAGCGCGACGACGATCGGCTGGAGGAGTCCAGGCGCGCGTCGCGGGCTGAGGCGGTCGCCGAGCTCGATCGGGTACGACGGGAATACGAGCAGTCGGTCAGCTGGACGCTGACGCGACCGATCCGGGCGGCGGGGCAAGCGATGCGGTCGTTGCGAGCGCGTGAATAGTTAGGATCGACGCGCTGTGGCCGCGGCTGGCTTAGCCACCACCGAAAAGCAACAGCTGGGGCCCGATCAACAGCTGGCTGTAGGCCGTTCGCCGTCGCCCAAGCGGGACTGGCTGGTGCTGGCGGCGATCGTCCTCGCGGGTGTGCTCCTACGCCTGCCGTCGCTCGGCAATTCGCTGTTCGGAGACGAGCTGGGCACCTATTTCATCGTGACACGGCACGGCCTCGGCGGGATCATCCGGCTGCTCGACGGTCACTCGGTCGATCTCACTCCGCCGCTGTATTTCCTGCTGGCGCGGCTGACTACGCACCTTGGCAACTCGGTGGTGGCGCTCCGCGCGGTATCCGATGTTGGCCGTCGCCGCTGCGATACCGGTCACCTACCTGGTTGGCCTGCGCACCGTGGGGAGGCGAGCCGCGCTCGTCGGATCGGCGCTGATGGCGCTCAGCCCATTTTTGATCTTCTACGGCACCGAGGCGCGTGCGTACGGGCTCGCGATGGCGCTGGTCCTCGGCTCCACGCTATGTCTGCTGATCGCGCTCGAGCGCCACCGGGCGCGCTGGTGGGCCGGTTATGCGGTGCTCGTCTGCGCCTCGATGTACACGCACTACACGGCGGCGTTCGTTCTCGCGGCGCAGTTTCTATGGGCGGCGGCGACCCACCCGGAGAGCCGGCGTCGGCTGGTCGTCGCGAGCGCGGCGGCACTGGCTGGATTCGCTCCGTGGATCCCTGTCCTGGTCAAGAACAGCAGGTCGTTCGGCACCAAGGTCTTCGAGATCCTCGAGCCGTTCGGGCCGCACGCGGTCGCTCACGATCTGGCGCACTTCTCGCTGGGCCACCCGTACCTGTCCTTGTACACCGTCCCGGGGCGCGCCGGGCTCGCGCTGATCGCGGCTGGAGCGCTGGTCGCAATCATCGGGCTGGCTGAGCGCGCCACCATGCCCCGGCTGGCACACGCGGCACGCGCTCTGCGCTCGCCGGCGCAACTGCCGCTGTGGCTTGCGCTCGCGACGCCGGTGGGTTTGGCCATGTACAGCATCCTTCGACAGGACACATGGGACGTGCGGAACCTGATCGCGTCCTGGCCCGGCCTGGCGCTCTTCGGCGGGGCGCTGCTGACTGCCCCGCGCGCCCCCGCCAGGTATGTCTGCACCGCGCTCACGATGGCGGGCTTCGGCGTCGGGGCCGTCGCGCTCCTGAGCCAATCCAATCAGCGACCGGACTACCGCGCCGCGGCTCGGCTCATCGTGGCGGAGGGCCGACCGAGCGATGCGGTGGCGGTCGTGCCCGCACCTACGCCGGGACCGCTGGCGGCGATGGATGCGGCCCTGGCCTACGCCGGCCAGTCACAGCGGCCGCTGATCCGGATCGGATCGCCGACGCTGGCCGCGGTGCTGCGCGCGCCGCCATACGCGCTGCTCCCGCCGACCCCGGTGGCCGCGCTTGCCCGCCAGGCTGAGGCGGTCCCGCCGGGCGGCCGCCTGTTCGTCGTCGCGCCCGGTACCGCCCCGATCGCGACGCTGCTCAAGACTGGCCGCGTCGATCCGCTCGCCGTCCTCGGCCCCTCCTTCGGGGCTGGCGAGTCAGGACGCATCTACGCCCCCATCTTCGTGCCGCTCTCCGCTTTTCTGAAGGCCGTGAGCCACGATTTCGCCCCGGTCGGAGACGCGCGTACTACCTGGGTTCCTGCGGCTGTCCGTCTACGTGCTCGTCAGGCGCTGAGGAGCTACCTGAGGGCTAGCCGATCCGTCGCCCGAGAACCGACTGTTCAGGCGGCGACTCAGGGGCCTGCGAGGCAGGTTTGCGGCGATCCCGCTGGAACGCCCTAAACCGGCGTAACGGCGCCGTCAGCCGCCAGCTCAAGCTCTCGGTCATCTCGGACATGACGCGCTCGTGCCGCGTGACGTGCGCGGCCTGCCTCATCCGCGTGGACATAGCCACGGCACGCGTGACTGCGGCCTCTGCCTCGGCTCGTCGCGCACGGTAGCGCCAGTCACCACCAGCGAACCCGACGCCGGGCACCTTGCCGTCCCATTTCTCAGAGACGGCCATGTGCGCCTCGGACCAGTGATCGAGATCGCTGGCAAGGTTGAGCGAGTGGTTGTGAATGACCTTGAAATCTGCAGTCACTACCTTGCGGCCGGCGGCCCGGACCTGAAGGCAGAAGTCGAAGTCGTAACCGTGGAGCGCCTGTCCCAGGGACTCGTCGAAGCGGACGTTGTGGACGACCCATGGTGAGAGCCCGAGCACGAAGCCGTCGACCGTGTCCACTTCGCCGAGCCGCGCGTATGGCGCGCTCGCGTTCTCGTCCCACGTCACAGAGGGGGAGTCCCCGCCGCCGAACTCGCTGTAGCGGTGGATGAACGAGGCCCAGGTGACGGAACCCTCCCACCACGCGATGCTCCGTACACCCAGGGCACCCACGCACCCCACGACACCGACGTCGGGATCGCCCAGCGCCGTCCTGAGCTTCACGCAGAAGCGCGGGTCCACAATCTCCGCGTCCTGATGCAGCAGCACCAGCGCCTCGAGCCCCTCGATCGCCGTGGCCTTCTCCATGATCGCGTTGTAGTTGTGCTGGATCGACCCCGCAGCGGCGTGAGCGAGCACGAGCGAGTCGGGTTCCCTGGCGCGCTGGATACCCGGCTCGGCGTAGCGCTCGTAGTCCTCCGGGGACGTGACCGCTGAGCCGAAGGCGATCATCGGGCCCGAGTGTAACCGTGGAATTGATCCCTCAGCAGGGCTCGTGGCTGCAAGGAGCGCGCGGGTATCATCGCCCGCCCCGTGATCGCATTCGGCTGCTCGATCGTCGCACCCCACGTGTACGAGGCGCGGGCGAAGCGCGGGTTCGAGCGTGCCGCTGAACCGGAATCCGTGATCTTCGCCCACGCCGCTGCTGGCTCGGTTGCGCGCAGCTACAACCTTCTGTTCGAGGCCGCCGCGCAGCTGCCGGAACTAGAAGCGCTCGTGCTCGTTCATGAAGACGCTGAGATCGTCGATCCGGTGTTCTGCGCGAAGTTGCGTTCCGCGCTGTCTGATCCGGAGGTCGGGGTGGTCGGCTGCGTCGGCTCCAGGAGCGTGCGCGATATCGCCTGGTGGGACGGGACGGGGACGTGGAACTCTGCGACCTACCACTACGGGGAGCTGGGGGCAGGCGAGCTTCGCTGGCAGCCTGACGACTCCGGTCCGCCGGGGGAGGTCGACAGTGTCTACGGCGTGATGATGGCGTTCTCGCCGTGGGTCGTTCGCAACCTGCGCTTCGAGGAATCGATTGGGACGCGGCACGGCTACGACTTCGATATCTGTAGCCAGGCGCGACGGGCGGGCCGGAAGGTCATGGCTGCGGATCTGGGGATCGCGCATCACCATTCGCTCGACATGGTCAAGGAGCCCGAGGTCTGGGTCGCGGCGCATATGCGCGCCGCGGAGTTGTGGGACGACTCGGGGCCCGAGGACCCGGATGCTCCGGTATGGAAGGAACGAGCGCGGCGTGCGGAGGCGTCAGCCGCCGCAGCGCGCCTGCTCGCGGCCAGCGAGCTGCTGCGCCTCGATGCAATGGCCAAGGAGTCAACCGAAGAGCAGGAGGAGATCGAGCGCAGCAGGAGCTGGCGGGTGACTGCGGCGCTCCGGCGCGGGAACGCGCTCAGGCGATCAATCGCCCAGCGGTTCACCTCCGGCCTGCCCTGGCGGCGCACCGACGCGGCTCGTCCCTAAACGCGGGCTCAGTCGGACAACGCCTTCAGAATCTCCTCTCGCGAGACCGCCACATCCGCCGGCGCGATCCCCGCGCGGTGCCTCAGCCGCGAAAGGCGGTCCGCCAAGCCAAACGCGCTTGATCGCAACATCCGCCGCAGCAAGTCTTCCTGTCGACGAAGCCGGTCCTGCGCGGCCGTGACTTCCACCATCTGCTGATGAACCGAGGCGAGATGAAAAGTCCGGTTTGCCTCGAGGCGCTCGAGGATCGGGTTGCGGTCCAGCGGACCGAGGAGCTCAGCGAGCTGCTGGGCGTACGGGATGTCCTCTGGCCACAGCACACCGAGGCCGAAGAACGCCGGCAGGATCGCCAGGCGCAGGCCGGAGCGCGTGCGAACGAAGTCCTCCACGGCTGTCAGCACTCCGTTTCGGGGCCCGCCCTCCCTCGTGGCCGGGAACTTGTATGGCAAGCCACCGGGCCGGGTTTCCTCCAGACCCGGGAACAACCCGCCGCCCTCCACCGTCGGCTGTCGGAACTCGTCCGGGATGAGCTCGGGGTCGAAGTAGTCGTCGCGCCGGCCGTGGGGCCATCCCACGTCGTGGAACATCAGCAACGGGAGCGGCTCCTGCCCGGTCGTCTCGGCGATCAAGCGGAGTTCCTCCGAAACGGTGTAGTAGTTGTGGTCGCCGTCGATCACGTACGCGTCGGCGCGCGGCAGGTGCCGGAGCGCCTGATGGCTGGTCTCCTGCACTAGCTCCACCTCGGGCCGCTCCTCCGCCAGGGTCACCAGCTCGTCTTGGGGCGAGGGATCCACCGACCAGACGCGCGCGCCCGACCGCTCAGCCCACGTCAGCAAGAAGCGGGTCAGGTCGCCGGCGTAGGCGCCGATTTCGACCACCGAGCGCGGCCGGGCGATGTCCAAGCAGGCGGTGATCATCTCGCCGTCGTTGATCAGCGACGCGCCCCACTGGCCGGGGTCGCTGGCGAATGCGCAGGCCGAGTGAAGCGTCCATGGAAGCTCGCCCTGCTCCAAGGCACGCACCGTGACCTCTTTGCCTAGGTTCAGGGGGACCCTCTCCATGGAAGGGCGGGAAGTGTAACGGCGCCTAGCGTTGCTGCGCGCTTGAAGCTGCTGGCAGGCGAGCGTTGGGTGCCGACTCATACACTTGCCCGGTTGTCCGCCGCCAGCAGCCTGTCACCAGCTCGCAAATCGAGCGCGAAGTCCGCAGAACTCCACGTCAGCCTCGACATCGAGCTCCCGGAGTCGGTGCGCGTGGGGCGCGGCACGGCATTGTTCGTATGCGGAACTTGTTTCTGTCCGGAGTCGCCCCTCGCCGCGCTCGAGCTGGTTGTCGACGGCGAACCGCAGCCGGTCGGCGCCCACTCGATGCCCCGGCTGGACTTCTTCGCGTCACTGCACCCGCAGCTCGATCCCTACACGACGGCAGGGCTTGAGTCCGATCCTCATTCGGCCGAGGATCCACTGATGCTGAGCTACCTCAGCGGCTTCTGGGGTCTGGCGAGGATCCCCGCGCGGACCGAGGACGGCGACTGTGAGCTCGCACTGCGTGCCCACCTCGAGGATGGCCGCATCGTGCAGGCCCCTTTCGCCCATCTCCGCGTGATCGCCGCCCGCGGTCAATCCGATGGTGATGGTCCCGCACCAGAGGTCGCCATCTGCATGGCCACCTATGACCCTCCGGCCGAGCTGTTCCGCCGCCAGATCGAGTCAATCCGCGCCCAGACCCACCAGAACTGGATTTGCTACGTGAGCGACGACCACTCCAGCGCACCGGCCTTCGAGTTGATCCAGCGAACTGTGGGCTGACGATCCGAGGTTCGTGGTCTCGAGGTCGAGCGAACGCCGCGGGTTCTATGGCAACTTCGAGCGAGCCCTCTCGATGGCCCCGCCCGGGGCGCGGTTCGTGGCGATGGCTGACCAGGACGACTGCTGGCACCCGGACAAGCTCCAGACCTTGGTGGGGCGAATGGGGGACGCGCAGCTTGTCTACAGCGACGCGCGGATCGTGGCCCGCGACGGCCGGCTGATCTCAGACACCTACTGGAGCTCGCGGCGGAACAACCACTCCGACTTGACCTCGCTGCTAGTCGCCAATTCCGTCACCGGCGCCGCGTCGCTGGTCCGGCGCGAGCTTCTCGACTACGCGCTGCCGTTCCCGCCCGCGCAGTTCGCCCACTTCCACGACCACTGGATCGCGTTGACGGCGCTAGCGCTAGGGAAGATCGAGTTTGTCGGACGCCCCCTGTACGACTACGTGCAGCACGGCGACGCGTGGCTCGGGCATGCCACCGCCAACCGCGTGCGCACACTGGGGGACCGCCTGGGGTCGCTGCGGACGCGAAGCGCTCGTGAGCGGACGCGCAAGTGGCGGATGCACTACTTCGTGGACATCGCTCGGCTGATGCAGGTGGCGGCGGTGCTCGAGCTGCGCTGTGGCGAGCGACTCCCGGCTGGCAAGCGCCAAGTCCTGCGCCGGTTCGCGCGCGCTGACGACTCGCTACCGACGCTCTCGCGGCTACTGATCCGAGGCGCTCGCGAGCTGGTTGGGCAGCAGGAAACGCTGGGCGCCGAATGGATGCTGCTGCTGGCGCTCGTATGGCGGCGAGCGCTCGAGGCCAGCCTCAGGCCTCGGCCGCAGAGGGTCCTGCGGCTAGATGCGGTGCCGCCACCTTCGCTGGCGCCGGCCCCCGATCGAAGCGAACTCGCCGGAGCAGAGCGCGAGGTTGCCGAGAAGATCGCACCGCTGGACCTGCGGGTCTCAGAGCAAGCTCCAACTCGAGTCAACCTACTGATCCCGACGATCGACCTGAAGCACTTCTTCGGCGGCTACATCACGAAGCTGAACCTCGCCCGCCGGCTCGCAGAGCGCGGCCTGCGCGTCCGTTTGGTCGCCACCGATCCGGTTGCGGCGCTGCCGCCTGGCTGGAAGAGGACGCTCGAGTCCTACAGCGGGCTCGGCGGGCTGTTCGAGCATGTCGAGGCGGCGTTCGGACGCGGTGGCCAGCCTCTGGAGGTCTCACCGGATGACTCGTTTATCGCCACGACCTGGTGGACGGCGCACATCGCCGCGAGCGCCCTGAGGACGCTTGACAAACGGAGGTTTGTCTACCTGATTCAGGAATACGAACCATTCACTTTCCCGATGGGAAGCTACGCGGCGCTGGCCGCCGAGTCCTACCGATTCGAGCACTTCGCACTGTTCTCCAGCGAGCTGCTGCGGGAGTACTTCCGTCAGCACCGACTGGGGGTCTTTGCCTCCGGTGTGGGACGCGGGTGATCTGACCTCGGCGTCGTTTCAGAACGCGATCACGCCGGTGAGCGCGCCCATCGTGGAGGAGCTGGAGGCGCGGGCATCCCGTCGGCTGCTGTTCTACGCGCGTCCCGAGCCGCACGCCGCGCGCAACATGTTCGAGCTGGGGGTGCTTGCGCTTTCTCGCCTGGCGCAGGACGGTCTGCTGTACGGGTGGGAGGTGAGCGGGATCGGGAGCGTCGAACCCGGCCGAGTGATCCCCCTCGGTGGCGGGGGCTCGATCGAGCTTCTGCCGCGTTCCGGGCAGGACGAGTACGGCCGGCTGCTGCGCGAGCACGACGTCGGCCTCGCACTCATGTACACGCCGCACCCGAGCCTCGTGCCGATCGAGATGGCCGCCGCCGGCCTCCTGACCGTGACCAATACATTCGAAAACAAGACGCAGAGCGCGCTGAGCTCGATCTCATCGAATCTGATCGCGGTCGAGCCGTCGCTGGATGGGATCGTCGCCGGCCTGCGAGCCGCCCTCGATGCTGCCGATGACTTCGGCCGCCGTGTAGACGGCGGTGCGGTCCGCTGGAGCCGATCCTGGGAGCAGACCTTCCCCGGGGAGCTACTCGACAAGGTCGCCGACGCGCTCGGATGACATCGCCGGGACTAGCCCCCGCTGCGGACTGGAGGATGCAGCTGGCGGATGTGGCGGAAGGCGATCAGCAGCAGGTGGGAGTCGCCGCTGCTGACCTTCGCAAGCTCGTACCATGCCGAACACGTTCTCGGGCTCAGCTTGCGTCGCCTGCTCGCTGAGCTTGATCGCCAGCCGGCTATCGCGGCGGTCGAAGGCCAGCTGCGACCGCGTGAGCTTGACCTGCTGGTCGGGGTTCAGCGTCGCGGAGGCGTTCAGCAGCCCGTTGGCTCTCGACGCTTGGTGCGCTGTAATCGAACCCCGATTCGCAATTGACGTAGCGGCGCCGAGATCGTGGGCCTGGCGGATCCCGAGCGCGAACCAGGCGCCTGCCGCGAGCGCGAGGATGGCGAGCGAGACGCGAGCCGCGAGCACGGACACATGATCGCCGATCCAAGTTGCGAGCGGCGCTGACATCGTCCTCTGATTACCGGCGATCAACGCGGGCAACGGCGGGGATCGAGGGTCCCGCGAAGGCGATAGAGCACAGCTAACTCGCCTCGGTCGTTTGTCTCGCGCAGTACAGCCGTGGCAGCAGGGCTCGAGCCGGTCCAGCCGAATTCCGGGGCGGTGTTGGCGGCGCTGCCGAGTGGAAACCCGAACGGGGTGACCAGCAACCAGTTGTAGCGCCCGCGATTTACCGCGCGGCGCCAAGCCTGACAGGTCGTGATCGGCTGAAACCCGGCGTCCGGAGCGGGAGCACCGATGTACTGCACATAGTTGGTCTCGTCGGCGCCGTACAGGGGGTATTGGATGTCGAGCCCCACGATGCCGATCCGCACGTGGTGCTGCTTCTGCGCCCACGCGAAGATGGCGGGCAGCGGCTGCATGTCCGTGTAGCGGTGGTGACTGTAGGCGCGGGCCAGCGCATACCCGCCACCAACCATCAATCCGAGCGCTAGCGTCGCGGCTAGCGGGATCAGGGCCCGGACTGCGATCAATCGTGATCGTCGCGCCATGCCGGCGCGTCCTCGCAGACGCCAGGCGCTCAACGCGCTCAGCGGGATCAGCGCCGCGAGTAGCACTCCGACCAGCGCCGACGCGCCATTGATCGGGGGGGCGAACGGTTTGAGCTTTAGGCCGGTTGGCCACACGCCAGGGTCGATCTCAGTGAACCCGAGCGCCAGCACAAGCCCCGCCACCAGCGCGCGTGCGCCCCACCCGTCGCGCAGCACGGGGACCGCCGGCAGCAACACGAGGCCAAGCACCAGCGGCGCGGCGGCGTACCGCACGTTAGCGACGAAGAATATCGGCGCTCCTGGGAGGCCGAGGAACTGCGGAGTGACGAGGAATGCAGCGGCCGACACGATCGCCACTGCGCCGAGCATCCGCACTGCTCGCCCGGAGCCCCAGACCAAGGCGCCGACAGCGCCGACGGCGCTGGCGAGCAGCAGCGCCCACCACGCCAGTCCGAGCGACTGCCGCAAGCCCGGGATGAAGAACAGGTGCCAGACATGGCCGTTGGTTAAGTACTGCGCCACCGTGAATGTCGGTGTGAGGACGTGCGGTGAAGGTAATGAAAGGGGGCCGAGGTGGACCAAGAGCGATGGCAGCGGGTTACCAGCCGTGACCCAGTTGCGGAGGTACCAATAGCCGCCGAGCAGGAACAGAGCCACCAACCACAGACCGGCGTGTCTCAGCCGCCAGCCGCGCGGCGAAATGACGACCGCGCCCAGTGCCAGGGCGAGCGCTGGAGCGATCATCGTGAATTTCGTCCCAATAGCCAGGCCGGCGGCCATGGCGGCCACGGAGCTCTGGCCGGCGGTCAGTTCGCTTCCCTGAGTGCCTCTTAACAGCATCGCGGCGCAACTCAGCACCAGCGCGACGCAGGTGGCGTCGTTGTAGGCGCCACCCGGCTGGGTATCGACCAGTCCTGGGGTTCCGAGCACGATCAAGGTGGCGATCAGGCAGGGAAGCTCGCGGCCCAGCGCACGGCCAATCGACCACCCAGCGGCGACACCCAACGCCGCCCATCCGAGGTTGATCAGCGGTGAGAGCAGGTCGCTGCGGAACCACACCAGGCCGAGCGCGTGTATTAGTTCGGCGTTCGCCGGATAGAAGACCGTCACCGGGTCACGGTCGACGTAGTGCAGGTGGACGACGTTGCCCAGCTGGGCGAAGCGTGCGGCGAAGGGCATGTGGTACCAGAGCGAGTCGACTGTCTGCATACCGTGCCGGTATGCGTAACCCGTCCAGCCGAGCCAGGCCGCGGCCACGACGGCTGTCGCGACCGTTGCGCACACGCGCAACCCTACGCCGACGGCGCTCGTGGTCGGGCGAACGCGCACAGTGCGCTCGCCGGCAAGCCACGCCAGGGAACCAGCTAAAACACAGCCGACCGTTAGCCCAAAGCGATCGAGCACGCCCATAACGCCGGTCGCCTGGCAAACCAGTACAAGTAGGGCGACCACTACCACGCCGTCAGCAACCCAGGAGTCGCTTCCACAGGCGGCCGGCATTAGCCGAATGCGCAGGCGCCGACCTCCGAGGAGGAGTGACCCCAGGCAGAGGATGCCCAGCGATACGCCGACGAGGTACCGACCGATGCTCAGCGTGGTTGCCGCCTCAGAATCGGCCGGTCGGCGACGGTCGTTTCGTCACTGCCGCCGGCAGATCCCTCCTGCGGTAGTCCCCGCGGCTCAGGTGGTGCTCCAGCCAGACGTAGAAGATGATGAACAGGTAGCGGCTGCCCATCTCTTGGAGCCTCAGTTTCGACGCACCATTTTGGCGGCCGCGCCACGTCACGGGCACCACCGCATAGCTGAAACCCCGTACGACGGCCTTGAGCGGCATCTCCACTGTCAAGTTGAAGTGGTTTGACAGCAGCGGTTGAAGCTGGTCAACGACGTCTCGGCGGTAGGCCTTGAAGGCGTTGGTGGTGTCGTTGTAGCCGTGCTGGAACAGGAGCCTGATCCCGGCATTCACGATCCGATTGATCACGAGCTTGAGGGCGGGATACCCCTGAGCGGTACCCCCGCTACCGAACCGTGTGCCGAATGCGCAGTCGTAGCCCTGCTCGAGCACTCGGTAGTAGAGGATCAAGTCTTTCGGCGAGTCGGACAGGTCCGCCATCATGAGCGCCACCGCGTCGCCCGTGTAGTGCTCGAGCCCGGCCCGGATCGCGTATCCGAAACCTGGCGGTAGGTGGGAGCGCACGCACCGGACACGCGGGTTCTGCTCGGCGATGGCGTCCACGACCTCGACGGTGCCATCGCCGCTGGCATCGTCGACAACCAAGATCTCGTATGGGATTCCGGCTCGCTCCAGTTCGCTGACCGAGGACTCGACGGTCTCTCCGATCGAGTCGACTTCGTTGTGGGCGGGGATCACCACCGACAGCTTCATCGTGCCGTCAGCCATGGCTCCGCATTGTGCTCGTGGATCTCCGACAGCACCGACTCGATGTCGTAGGTGATGCCCCATTCCGGGTAGTCGTCCTGAAACGGCTGGAGGTCGGAGATCCACCAGCGGTGATCGCCGGTCCGGTTCCGATCGTGTAGCTCCCAGTTCAGCTCGCGGCCGACGATCTGCTCGCACATGTGAATCGCCTCCAGCATCGAACAGTTACTCTGCCTTCCGCCGCCGATGTTGTAAACCGCCGCCACACGTGGCGCCCGGTGGAAGGCGTGAAACGCAGTGACTAGGTCGACGGAGTGAATGTTGTCCCGCACCTGCTTGCCGCCATAGCCGAAGACGGTGTACGGCGTGCCCGTGATCGTGCAGCGCATCAGGTAGGACAGAAACCCATGCAACATCGTGCCGGCATGGTTCGGACCCGTGAGGCAGCCTGCCCGAAAGCACACCGTGGGCATCCCGAAGTAGCGCCCATATTCCTGAACCAACAGATCCGCGGCGCACTTAGAGACACCGAACAACGAGTGGGTAGAGGCATCGATCGACATCGAGGTGTCGATCCCGCCGTAGTAACGGTGCTCGGTCGGAAGATCGAGGCGGCCCCCAAGGTCGATCAGCGGCAGGCGATTGGGTAGGTCTCCGTAGACCTTGTTCGTCGAGCAGAAGATGAACGTGGCGTCGGGCGCATGGCGGCGGGTCGCCTCGAGCAGGTTTAAGGTGCCGTTCGCATTGATCGTGAAGTCGGTCTGCGGGTCCGATGCAGCCCAATCGTGGGAGGGCTGCGCTGCGGTATGAATCACGAGCTCGAGCGAGCTACGCACCCCAGCCACCACTCGATCGACGGCGGCGGCATCGCGGACGTCGATCTCCAGGCTCCGGAACGAATCCCCGAACGTTCGGGACAGACGGAGCGTGGTCGGCGAGGTCGACGCCTCGGGACCAAAGAGGCGTCCGCGCACATCGTTCTCGAGACCGACTACCTCGAGCCCCGCCTGCACAAAATGCTGTACCGCCTCCGAGCCGATCAGGCCACCAGACCCGGTAATAATCGCGCTCCGCACCCGATCTCATCCTCGTCAGACCGCACGTACAGGGATCAGAGCGTACGCCTCAAATCCGCGTCGTGTGCGCAGACCCACTCGTGTACGTCCGCGAGAATCTCGCGCGGGCCGCGCCGTGGACGCCAGTTTGAAAGTTTCGCAAGGGCTTGGCAATCGGAGATGTACAACGGCACATCGCCCGCCCGCGTCTCCCCGCTGGCTTTCACTTCAAGTCGGTTTCCGGTGATCTCCGCGCATAGCGCCGTCGTCTCGAGCAGCGAGAGGCTGAATGCGCGCCCACCGCCGACATTCAGCGTCGCGCCATCCCAACGTTGCGGATCGCAAAGTTGCTCGTCCAGCAGCTCGACCAGATCCTGGACGTGCAGCAGATCGCGGACCTGTTTGCCGCTGCCGCCGAAGCCGATATACCGGAGGGGACGCTTGAACTGATGAGCGAGTACCCAATAGCTGAACACGCCCTGATCAACCCTGCCCATCTGCCACGGGCCGGCGATGACGCCGCAGCGGTTGATCACCGCGCGGAGGCCGTAAGCGTGCCTGTACTCCTCGATCAGTAGCTCTGCCGCGAGCTTCGTGGCGCCGTACAGCGTCCGGGGTCCCTGTAACGGAAACTCCTCCGTGATCCCTTCGCGCGAAGCTCCGGCGACCGGTTGCTCGGCGCTCAGCTCGAATCGCGTCTCGCCCTCCTCCAGGCGCAGCGAGCACAGCGCGGGGATCGGGTACACCCTGCTGGTCGAGAGGAACACGAGGTCAGCGTTCTGACGGCGCGCCAACTCCAGGCAGTGATATGCGCCGCGGAGATTCGTATCGATAACGTAGCCCGGCTGACCGTCGAACCCGGTCAGGGCTGAGGGCTCTGCCGAGCACTCGAGAATCGAGTCGATCTCGCCGACGACGCTCAGGTCGTCGAGCACCCGGACGTCGCCGTGGATGAACTCGATCCCAGCCGTCCGCAACCGTGACAAGTTCAACTCTGACCCACGCCGGTGCAAGTTGTCGAGAGCGATGATCTTCCAGTCGGGATGGCGCTGGACAAGCCCAAGGCCGACATTCGCGCCGACGAACCCAGCGCCACCTGTGACAAGGACGCGCACGTATCAGCGGAGGCTGCAGGCCGAGAACGTTGTTCCGGCCGCGAGCTGCGCGTGCCACGGTACGGAGGAGAGGTCTCGCGCTGGTCGCAGCACCGCGGACCCAGAGCCCGCGACGGTTCCAAGCGACAGGAACTGCGACGAGTATCGCCCGACGCTTACGCTCACCGCTGCGCTTCCGGCCTTGACCAGCAGGCCGCCGCTCGGCACGATGAGTTGAAGGAGATTCTGCGAGCCGGAGGGGGTGTAGACCGCAGGCCGGAACACCGTGCAGGTGCCGTGCGCAAGGGCGACTCCACCGACGGTCGCCTCGACGCTCGGCGGCCCAAGGCCGCCCGTGCGGTGCGACCGACCCGGTCGCGATCAGCCCCAGTCGTTGAGCATTGATCAGCTGGCCGTCGGCACTGCTGCCGGGCGTAGTCGGGAAGCGAGGAGAGCTGCTGGTCGGCAAACGGAGAGCCGAGGTCGCGCTTGGCGGAAAACCACTCCCGCGCTGTCACGTGCAGGAAGATGAAGCCGTTCGACACGAACTCCGGGCTGATCACGGGGCGCTCGAGGTCGACCGTCTCGAGGGCCGCGGCGGTGTAGTTCGCCTCGGTCTGGAGGAGCCTCGACCCGTCTCGAAGCGGTCCGATGTTCGAGACAATGGCGGCGGCCACGAGCAACGCTGCTACCGCGCCCGCCCATAGCGAGGGTCTCCAGCCGCGCAACAGCTCCGAGGCGAGCAGGATCGTGAACACCGCGCCCACGTAGAGGTAGCGGCTCTCGTCCCCGGTCCCCGCCAGCGTGAGCGGACCGAAGGTCACGTACGCCCTAGCCAAGCCGGCGAAGATCCAGAACGAGAGCAGCGTCACGAGCAGCGTCGCCACGCGTGGCCGCGCCGCCCGACGAAGCAGCCGCCAGATGATCGCGCCGACCGCGATCACCAGCAGCGGCGCCCCCCATGACAGGAAGCGCCGGTGTCGTGAGTGACATCGATGCCGGCAAGTCCTGTTAGCGAGCTCATTACCCCCGCGGCGGCATCGAACACGAACCGCGGGAGCAGGACTAGCGCATGCCGGTGGAAGCCCGTGTGCTGGTAGGCCAGCCACCACAGCACGTACACGGCCAGCGGCGCCAGGAAGATCCACCAGTCGCCTCTCCGCCGGCGCTGGAGCACGTCGATGGCTACTCCGACCGCGATCGCCAGTCCCACGCTAGAGCTCGCGAGCGAAACCATCAGCAGGATCGCTGCTGCGATATCGCCTCGGCGCTCGCGACGGTCAAGCATCAGCAGCGCGCTGACGCCGGCCCCGATGGCGATCAGCCAGCCGATCTGGAACGGCCAAAGGATGTCCTGCCAGCCGGGCCCGAACAGCAGGATCAGGGCGGCCGCCAGCAGCGCTAGGAAACCTCCCAAGCGGCGCCGGACGTAGGCGAAGACGAGCGCTGCGCACGCGAGGTCGCACGCGATCAGGACCGCGCGGTACGGGCCGTAATGCCGGAGGCCCACTGTCGCGAACAGCAGCTTGTAGATCGCGACGGGAACCAGCGACAGGTGCTGATTGTGGGGCTCCAGGAAGGTTCCCGCGCCACCGGAACGGCGGCCCAGGATCCACGACCACTCGTCGGCCCAGAAGGTGGTCCCTCGCGTCTCGTACGCGAGCACCACGCCACCGGCGACTAGCAAGGCCACCAGGCCTATCCACGCCCACCAAGCTGGGCTGTCGCGGACTAGCCGATCGAGGCGCTGGAGGAGTTGCCGGCTCGGAGTCGACCGGGCGCGCTCGGCTTCGATGTCGATTGGCTCAACCGCCACGGCGGCTGGATGCTAGTCCGCCGGGCGGGCGGGAGTTCGCGCAAACCACGCCTAGACGACCAGCGCAAGCAGGACAAAGCAGAGCCGCGCGACACGCATCACCCAGCCGTTCGATGGCAAGGCCAACCACGCCGCCGCAATGACGGCGCGACGAGTTTGAAGCCGCGGTGATCGGGGATCGGCACCCCGGGCGCCCTGACAGCGTCGTCCAGCGCCATCATCGAGGCGCTGACAATATCGTGACTACTACGAGCGGTGGGCGTACGCGCTGGCGCCGCGCCCGACTGGTGAGCGCTCTCTCAGCTGGTCTTCCGGGTGCTGCTGCGCCTCGTGCCGCTCCGGCTCCCGGACCTCCGGCCTGACGACGCCGACCGCCGGCCTGAGGTCGTGCGGCGCCCGGACCGTGAGCTCTGCGCGCTGGCGAGCGTCTTTTGAGCCTGGTCGAAGTCGCGCTTGAGGGCGGTAGTCAGCTTGCCGGAGTCCCGCTTCGCGTTCGTGACGAACTTGCGCAGGTCCTGGTGCAGCGAGCGTGTGCCCGCTCCGGCGTCGCGGCCTGCCTGCTTGCGCAGTTCGTTGATCGCTTTCTGCGCGGCCGCTAGTGACCGGTTCAACTGCTTGACGGCCGCCGGCTCCTTGAAGGCCGGTGATCGGCGGGACGACGCAGAAGATCTGC
Organism: uncultured Actinomycetes bacterium; assembly: GCA_963719305.1. Taxonomy (GTDB): domain Bacteria; phylum Actinomycetota; class Thermoleophilia; order Solirubrobacterales; family Solirubrobacteraceae; genus Palsa-465. The sequence goes on from CAVRBL010000002.1 coordinate 273,120, forward strand.
GGGACGTCGAGCGACCGGACGCAGAAGATCTACGGGATGTGGAGCGGGGGGACTTCCTGGCTGGTGGCATACGGCGCCTCCTACGGGTAAACGATGGTTCGCGTGTCGCCGCGACCCTATCTCACGATGTGGGCGCTGGGCACTTTCGTAGATGGAGCCAGCCGGAATCGAACCGGCGACCTCGTGCTTGCAAAGCACGCGCTCTCCCAACTGAGCTATGGCCCCGTCCACAGCGAGTGTAGAGCTCTGCCGGGGCGGAGCTCAGCCGTCGAAGTCGAGATCTCGCGGCGGGCGCTGCTCGAACCAGAGCTGGTCGTGGTCGGGTGCGTCCTGGAGGGACTCGAGCGTTTCCTCCAGTACGTCTTCCTCGGGCTTAGCCCCGTGCTCGGCCTCAGGATCATCTGAAGGCGGCGGGGGGGCGTCGGGCTCGAGGTGTGGCGCGGACTCCTCGGATCCGAAATCGTGTTCCGCGGGCTCGAAGTAGGGATCTCCAGCCTCCGTCGCCGTATCTCCAGGCTCGGCCCGGGGTGGCTCGACCGGATGATGAGACGGCTCGGCCCATTCCTCCGATTGCTCGACCCATTCGTCCGACTGCTCCACCCACTCGTCCGACTGCTCGACCCACTCGGGTGCCGGCTTCGCCTCCGAGCCCTCGGACGCCAGCGCTTCCTCGACGTCGTACTGCATGGTCTCATCGCCCGCGCCGGCCTCCGCCGGGTACGACGGCGGCGCAGCAGGCTCTTCGGCCACCGGCGGCTGCGGCTCCTCCAAGTACTCGTGATCCATCACGGTGGGGCGATCGGTGAGCTCGCCCGGCCCCGCTTCGGCCTCCTCCGGAGCGAACTGCGTCTCAAACGTCTGATCCTCGAAGTCCTCTTCCCATTCCTCCTCTGCGCCGTACTCCTCGTACCCCTCGTCGTCCGAGGTCTCCTCCTCCTGGTCGTAGGCGCGCAGCCCGTCATCGGGGAGGGAAGCCGACTGGAACTCGTCCAGGCCGGGGTCGAACGAGTCGCGGCGCACGGGGCCGAGCGCCTCGCGCTCCGCACGTTCGACGTCCGACGGATCTGCGCCTCTGCGGCGCTTCAGATCAAGGTGGTCGCGAATGGCATCGTCAAGCAGACCCATGGGTCAAAAGCCTACTCGGCAGTCGAGATCTTCGTGGTCTGCGGCTGCGATGCCTCGGTCCGGTTCTTGCCCCGTCGTTTGGCGACGTATAGCGCGGCGTCGGCGCCGGAGATAAGCGCGTCCTTGTCTCCCTCAAGCGATGCGGCGACACCGAAGCTGGCGGTGATCTGCAGCCCGCCGTCGCTATCGCCTCCGGGTATCGACAGATTCTGGATAGCCCTTCGCAGGCGCTCGGCGATCGCATATGCACCGGCGAGATTGGTGTGGGGAAGGATCACCGCCATCTCCTCCCCGCCGTAGCGAGCCGGGATGTCGACCTCGCGCGAGGCTTCGCGGAGCACCCGAGCCACATGCTCGAGCACGACGTCACCTTGTGGGTGTCCGTACGTGTCGTTGATTGACTTGAAATCGTCGAGGTCGAGCATGATCAACCCGACCGGATACCGGTAGCGTCGCACCTCCTCCATCTCCGTCTGGAGGAGTTCCTGGAAGCGCCCGTGGTTGGCCAAGCCCGTGAGCTCATCGGTCACCGCCTGGCGGCGCACCTGGTAATGAAGCTCGACGTTCTCGAGCGCCAGCGTCGCCTGCCCTGCCAGCGAGCGGAGGACCTCGTGGTCATCCTCGGTGAACTCGCGTTCCCGGCGACCGGCGGTAATCAGGCCGTACGCGCGGCCACCCGGCTCGGTCCTCCCTAGCGCCACCGAAACAACGGACGCGTCGTCGTTTGACTGCGCCTCGCCGAGATCACCCGTCCGTAGCGCAGAGCTTTCGGCTTCATGAACGGCAGTTTCGAGACCGTCCAGCGACCCGACGACGCCGGTCTGGACGAGCGGTTCAGCGCTCGTCGAGCGGACACTGAGGCGGGCGAAGTCGGCATCGACAGCGTCGACCGCTGTCCGAAGGGCGAGCTCGAGCAAGGCTGGGCGGTCCAGGTTGGATGCGAAGGTCTGCCCAATACGGCGGATCGATTCCCGCAGCCGCGAGCGTTCCTGCTGAAGCTCTTCGAGCCGGCTCTCGAGCTGGCCCGCCATCTTGTTGAACTCCTCTCCCAACGCCGCAAACTCGTCCCGCCCTTCGACGGGAACCCGTGACGAGAAGTCCCCACTCCCCAGCCGCCGCGCGGCCTGTAGAAACCGACTGAGCTGACCCTCAAGCTCGCGGGCGGCCAGAATTGAGAACGCGAGCGCCAGCACCAGAAAACCAGCGACGAACGCGCCGGCTATTGCTTGGCTCGTCCCTGTCGAGGACTCGGTTGCGGAAAGATTGGATAGGACCGTGACGGCGACCGGACTGGACCCGAAGCCCCGGAACGATTCGGTAACCGTCCGGTAATCGGCTCCGTCGATGCTCACGGTGCCGCGTTGAGGGAAGCTGCGACTGGCCGCCGCCGGCAGCGTCGCACCCAGCGTGCTCCCGCGTGCGCGCACCACCACCTGAACCTCGGAAGCGCGAAGGTCCCGCGCATATTGAGCAGCGGTCACCTCAGAGGCCATGACCGTCACAGCGCCGACCCTGCTCGTAACGGGAAGCCGCGCGGCACCAGGGGCGATCGCGGTCCGGTTGCCGACATCCACGAGAAGTTTTGATCCACGGCGGACCGTGACTCGGGTCAGCCCGCTCCGGGCCGAGATCGCCCCCAGGCTCGCAAGTGGTGCGGGCCCGTTGGTCCCGAGCTGTCGGGCGATCGTCTCTGCGTCCACCCTCCCGCTGGCGCTCTCGCTCTGATAGAGGCTCGCTGCGGCGCTCGCCAGCCCGCTGGCCCTCGCGTCGGCTTTGCCGTTCTGGCTGTCGGATATCAGCCGGAACACCAGAACGGCTAACGCGATCATCGGCACCACGACGATCAGCACGAAAAACCCAGTGAGGCGAGTGCGGAAGCTCATGGCTGAAGCCCGGCGATGTGAGGGTATCGGCCAATCTGGGGCAGTCCGAAAGGCGGGCATGCAGTTTGAGCCCGTCCGCGCTGCCTCGAGCCGTCGGCGCCGGACCGACCAGGGCTACACTTCTAGGACGGTCGCCACCGCACGGGGCTATAGCTCAGTTGGGAGAGCGCCTGGATCGCACCCAGGAGGTCGCCGGTTCGAGCCCGGCTAGCTCCACTCTCAGTATCGCCTTTGTTTGTGGGAGATATCGCAGCCGCGACAGGCGCCGAACTCCTTTCGTTCCCTCATCACGGGTACCAAACGGGTACATGAGTTCCCGCGCAACCTGCGCTTCTCACGGACGACGGAAGATGTCGTGCGTCCCGATCCGCCGCCACACGATGTGAGGCTCCCCGCGGACTCTCGTCGCCATATTCGAAGGTTGCTCGACCGTCGGCTGCCCAGCTCACCTCCCACACGCCTGGGTATCACTGGACACGCTTGAGCTGTAACGCCGGCCGGAACGTCCCAAGCGCGGAGGTCGGCGATGAACTGCTCGATCACTCCTTGCCAGGAGGCGTTGAGGACAAGCGCCGGCGCCGGCGCGGAGCTCGTCGTAGGCGAAAGTGTGACAGACCGCGGCGCGATCGTGAGCACGCCCTGTCCCGCGGCTGGCAGGTTCACGGCTCCCGGGCAAGGCGGGGTCCTATAGTCACCTGGCATGAGAGCAGTGCTTGTCGTGGTCGCGGCTGTCATCGCTGTGATCGTCGTGCTGAAGGTCATCGCCGCGGTCAGCGCGCTTGTACTCGCGTTCGTCCCGGCCATCATCGCGCTTGGCGGCGGGTATGCGGTCGGCCAGATTCACGGCGCGCGGCGAGAGCGCCGCAAGCTGGAAGCCAAGCGCGGCGGGCAGCTGCCGAAGTAAAGAGGCCGCTGATCAAGCCGCGCCACCGGCGTGCGGAGACTGAGCCTTCGGCGAGCGGCGGCAGATATCGTGCTCGGCGTGTTGGCGAGAGCGCAGCAGGACCGTGTGGTCGTCGCGCTCGCGGCTGTCTCGTGTGGCCGGCTCTCTCGCGCTGCGAGCGTTCGCGCCGGCCGGGGGCAGTGCTCCGCATCAGCCGATCAGTACCGCGTGAGGGTCACCGAGCCGGGGTCGGGGTCATTCGTGTCAAGGGGTCGGGTCAGCGAACCTAGCCCGGAGGTCGTGCTTGAGCACTGGGGTGGAGACGCCGAGTTCCTGGCGTTGCGCTCATCGGTGACGGGAGCGGTGGGACTGTCTGGACCGCTTGAGCGCGCGCGGGTAGCCGCCCGTACGGTCACCTACTACGACCTCGACTCGCTGCAGATTGAGTATCCGGACGGGGCTGAACTGTTAGCGGGTCGGATCGAGCTCGTTCTCTACGGGCCGCGTCGGGGGTTTCTTCGCCGCCGGGACCGGCTGTTGCGCGCCTCGATCAACGAGCTGCTGTAAGCGCTCACCGCATCCGTGTGGCAGCTTCGCCCCTGATCTCGTGCCGCCGCGGACGAGCTGCGATCGCGCCGGGGCGCGTCGCCGTCCCAGCATCGGTTCGCCTGTGCGAGCGACAGCAACGCCTTGTCGGCGGCGCGCGATCCCGTCCCCCGGATAACCGTAGATGCGCTTGATCCCCCACTGCGTGAGGCGGTTGAGGATGAACTGGGCGGTGTCAGGCATGCGACCTCCTTCGCGCCTCACAGTGGCAGCGTGGCCTGCTCACCGGTACCCACATCGGCACGCACGCGATCATCGCGATCGCGTGGAGCGTCGGCATCGCCGCGGCCTCGTATCTGTGGGCCATTCGTCTATACAAGCAGCGGCAACCTCGGTGATCCCACCTGGCGCGGGCCTGCCCAGGCTGGGCGGTTCGGGGTGCTGTGGGCGGCCAGCGGGGATGCCGCTCGGCCAAGGCTCTACAGGCGGCTCAAGTCGCGCAAGTCGATCGTCACGTTCCGGATCTCCGAGGGCGCGGAGTACCACGACGCCCCGATGGCGCCGCAGGCGGCGCAACCAGGTGGTATTCGACTGGCTCGACCGCAGACTCACCTGACCTAAGAGAGCGAAGTCATGCGCGTCGCATGGTCAGGATCACCTGGTGGAGGTCTTCGAGCTGAAGGTCGACCTCGAGCAGTTCGAACCACCGCGACCAGCGCTCGCGGACATATGCCATCGTCATCACCGTCTCGCCGTAGTCGATCTGCCCGTGGTCATGTTGTTGAAAGTGGTGCGGGTCGGCGGCATGGGGCAGGAACAGGTAGCGCGGGGCCGTCAGGGACGCCTCGATATCCGGGCCCAGTGCGTCCAGGAGGGGACGCATTGGCGCACAGCTGAACAGGTATTCAGGTGGTCGGATCGTCACTATCAACAGTCCGCCATCGCGCAGCGATCGATGGAGCGCCAGCAGGGACCGCTCATGTGCCGCCTCCGAGAGGTGCGTGAAGACCGAGAACGCGAACGCGAGGTCAAACCGCTCATCGAACGGCAGGCGATCCGGCAAGAATTCGGACCTGGCCACCTTCGCCGGGACTCGGTTGGCCCGGCAGACGTCGAGGATCCCCTCGACGGGGTCGCAGCCGTATAGCCGGCCTGGAGCAACATCACGGGCCAGGTAGCGGGTCAGCCGGCCCCAGCCGCACCCGAAGTCGAGCACGGAGGCGTCGACTAGCGGACGCTCGCCGTGGCGCTCGAAAGAGTGACGGAGCTTGGTGTAGAAGGCCCTGCTTTGGTGGGCCAGGGGTAGGCCGCTTCGCCCGTTCCAGAGCTCTTGGAGCTCCGGTTCGGGCATGCTCGGCAGAAGGGCCCGGATGTGCGGATAGAGCTCATACTGCTGGGTCAACAGGAGTGCCCAGAGATCGTCGTCGAGGCCGCGAAACGCCGCGTAACCCGGGCCCTCGGAGCCCTCCGCGCACGCCGCATCGATCGCTGCCAGGCGACCGCCGTAGAAGTGCTCAAGCCAGGAATCGAGTCGGTCCTGTACCGGCGGCTGGGAGACAGCATCTGACGCTCTTCTGGGACGGAGAGCGCGACCGATGCGCCCCGCTGCCCGCACCGGCCGGGTCAAGCGCCAGCTCAGCGAGCTTTCGTACTCCCGCCGGATTCGTGCGAGCTCACCAACGTCCGCCCCAGGCAGCCCGGCTGACATGGCGCGAGCGTAGCGGCCCGGACCTAGGGCAGTCGCAAACCGCCACATCCAGTCGCGAGACCGCCACGATCGCCCGGCGGGCAGGCGCTCGACGGTGCCAGGGGCGAGCGCTACGCTGAAAGCGATGCGCTTCGCGCATAGCTGTATTCGGGTCCGCGACCCTGATGCATCGCTGAAGTTCTACGGTGCCCTGGGCTTCGAGCGTCGCGGCCGGTTGAACTTCGAAACCGCCTACAACCTCTACATGGGGCTCCCGGGAGATGGCGACACGCTCGAGCTGACGGTCAATCGCGGCCGTGAGCAGCCATACGAGCTGGGCGATGGGTACAACCACATGGCGTTGGTGGTCGACGATCTCGACTCGCTGCTGGCGTCGCTGGCGGAGGGCGGGATCGAACCGGAGCGGGCCCCGTACGCACCTGGTGGCCGCGAGGACGTGGGGCGGATCTGCTTCGTTCGCGACCCTGACGGCTACAGGGTCGAGCTCATCGACCACCAGTTTCCGACGCCCCAGGACCACGACGATGGTGGGAGGTGATGCCGAACACATAGCTTGCACAACGATCCCGCCATAACGAGAGAGTGAGAGTGAGATGTACGAGAGGGATGGAGAGAAGTACTTCGTCGTTGATAGCCACCTTCACTTCTGGGACGCCGGCCCTGACAACTGGGTGAAGGGACAGGAGCAGTACGCGAAGGGATGGATCGAGTGCTTCCACGCCTATCAGGGGCTGGGGCCACCGGAGACGCACTGGCCGATCGAGAAGTTCCAGAAGTACACCGAGGAGGACTTCGTCAGAGACGTGTTCGAGGAGGGACACGTCGATCACGGGATCTTCCAGTCAACGTATCTGAAGTCGTGGTACCGGGACGGCTTCAACACCGCGGAGAAAAACGCGCGGCTGGCGGAGAAATATCCAGACAAGCTGACGGTGAATGGTCGCTGGGATCCTCGCGAGGGCGAGAGCGGCCTCAAGCAGCTCGAGGAGGACGCCCAGCGCTACAACCTAAAAGGCGTCAAGCTCTACACAGCCGAGTGGTACAACGGATCACGCGGCTGGACGCTTACCGATCCCGACGCACAGCGCTTTTTGGAGAAGTGTCAGGAGCTCGGGATCAAGAACATCCACGCCCACAAGGGCCCCACGATCTGGCCGCTGGACAAGGACGCGTTCGACGTCAAGGACGTGGACATCGCGGCCACCAGCTTCCCCGAACTCAACTTCATCGTCGAGCACGTGGGGCTGCCACGGATCGAGGACTTCTGCTTCATGGCCACCCAGGAGCCCAATGTGTACGCAGGTCTGGCGGTGGTGATAGGTGCTCTCATGCATGCCCGCCCACGCTTTTTCAACAAGGTGATGGGCGAGCTGTTGTTCTGGGTCGGCGAGGACAAGATGCTGTTCTCCAGCGACTATGCGATCTGGGAGCCGAAGTGGCAGGTCGAGGGATTCGTCGACTGGACGCTGCCCGACGAGCCTGAGTACTCCGATTACCCCCCGGTGACGGCCTCGACGAAGAAAAAGATCATGGGGCTCAACGCAGCCAAGCTGTATGGGATCGACGTGCCCCGTGAGCTGAGACTGCCCGACGAGGCGCCGGCGGCGAGGGAGGACGCGCAGCTCGTCGAGTCGCCATGAACACCATCAGCGGAGTGAATGGCGCTGGCTCCGTGGCTTCGAGGCGCGATAGCCAGCACATTTTGGACGCGCTGGCGGCCGTGTACGACCCGGAGCTAGATGAGCCGATCACGACACTCGGCTTTGTGAGCTCGTGCGAAGTGAGCCAGGACGGAGAGGTGGAGGTCGTCCTTCGGTTGCCCATCCCGCAGTGCGCACCCAACTTCGCGTTTTTGATGGCGGCCGACGCGGACACGGTCGTGCGTCAGCTGCCGGGAGTTACGGACGTCACGGTCAGGCTCGAGCACCACTACACGAGCGCCGAGATCAACGCCGCGATCCAACGGAGCGAGGGTTTCAACGGCGCATTCCCGGGCGAGACGGACGACGAATCACTGGACGCCTTGCGCGGGCTGTTCCTGCGCAAGGCACTAGTGGCCCGCCAATCTCGCCTGTGTGAGGCACTTCTGACAGCTGGTGCAAGCGCCGAGGAGGTGACGCAGCAGCGTCTGGCAGATCTTCCGGATCTCCCCGACGCTCGTCGCTGTGTGGAGCTGCGGCGCACCCTGGGCCTCCCATCGGAGCCTGAGAATCCTGCATTCCTGCTCCCCAACGGAGCTCCGATCGCCGCCGAAGAACTGGAACGGTGGCTGCGTACCGCTCGGCTGGTGCGCATGAGCCTCGAGGTCAACGGCGGGATCTGCCGCTCACTTCTGCAGATTCGCCGGGGGATGGCGCTCGATGACCCCGAGGAGGCTGTCAGATGAAGGCCGCGAGACTGCACGCGTACCACGAGACGCTACGGCTCGACGAGGTCGACGAGCCGAGGGCGATGGGGCCGCTCGACGTCGTAGTTCGGATCGGCGCCGCCGGACTCTGCAGGACGGATCTGCACATCCAAGAGGGTCAGTGGGCCGAGAAATCTCAGGTGGGGCTTCCGTACACGCCAGGCCATGAGAACGCCGGCTGGATCCACGAAACGGGCTCGGCGGTGACGAACGTCGAGGTCGGCGACACGGTGATAGTGCACCCGTTCATCTCCTGCGGCTTGTGTCCGCCGTGCCGGCGCGGCGACGACATGCACTGCCTGAATGGCTCCTTTCCGGGCATCGACCGCGACGGAGGATTCGCAGACTTCCTGCTCACCTCTGCCCGGTCCGTCGTCAAGCTCGAGCCCGACCTCCTGCTCAAGGACATCGCGGCGCTGGCTGACGCCGGATTGACGGCCATCCATGCCGTCAAGAAAGCGATTCCGCTCCTGGGTGCCGGCACCCGTGCGGTCGTGATCGGCGCAGGCGGTCTGGGACACATCGGCATCCAGTGCCTGAAAGCGATGACCCCGACGGAGATCATCGTGATCGATCCCTCCGAGGCGGCGTTAGGGCTCGCGCGGGAGCTGGGAGCGGACCACACCGTCAAGGTGGACGGTCGCCAGGTGGATATCGTCGAGGAGATCACCGGCGGCCTGGGCGCGGAAGCCATCATCGACTTCGTCGGAGAGAAGGGAGCGATCGAGGATGGGGTCGCGATGATCCGAGATGGCGGCTACTACTACGTGATCGGGTACGGCGAGAACATCAACATCCCGACGATCGACGTGATCTCTCGGGAGATCTCGTTTATCGGCAATCTTGTGGGGACCTACAACGACCTCCAGGAGCTGATGACCCTCACGGCACAGGGGAAGGTGAGCCTGCACACGAGCACATATCCGCTCGACGCCATCAACGACGCGATGGCGGATCTCGGGGAGGGACGTCTCCCGGGACGCGGCATACTGGTGCCCGAGGGCGCGGGGTAAGTTTCGGTTACAAGACGGCAGCCGACTCCAGAGACGCCATGATGCAGTGCTGAGCCCTTCGACGGGAGCGTGGTGGCCGACCACAGAGACATCGACTTCACCTATTCGTTTACTGACCGCATCATTCGTCTCAGCTTGGGCGAATGGGCGGAGTTCAGTGGAGCGAAGTACGACGGCGACTTCTCACTGAGCTTGGAGGAGGCGCAGCGGCGTAAACACGACTACATGGCCGCGCAGATCGGGATCGGCCCGGGACGGCGAGTGCTCGATCTCGGCTGCGGGTGGGGTGGCCTGCTCCACTACGTGCGCGAGCGGGGAGGCATCGGCGTCGGGGTTACCTTGTCGTCCGCCCAGCTGGCCAGCTGTCGCCGTCACGGCCTGGACGTCTACCTCCACGATGCTCGGGAGGTCGATCGGGAGCGCTTCGGCCTGTTTGACGCGGTCGCGAGCCTTGGCGCATTCGAGCACTTCTGCTCTCCGGAAGACTACGAGGCAGGGCGCCAGGAGGACGTTTATTCGGCCCTTTTCGCCCGGGTCGCTGAGCTGGTGCCCGCGGGGGGCCGCTTCTACCTGCAGACGATGGTGTTCGGCCGCAACATGATCAACTCTGACCGGATCGACCTCGCGGCGCTCCGATCGATTCCACCGCGAGACTCAGACGAGTGGTACATCGCGTTGTTGGGACGGCAATTCCCAGGTTCGTGGCTCCCCTTCGGCCGGGAGCAGGTGATCAGATGCGCCCAACCGCACTTCCGCCACGTGTCGAGCATCAGCGGCCGGCTCGACTACATCGAGACGATCCGCCAGTGGAACGAACGTATCGGGGCACGAAGCCTCAGGAAGACGCTGCTCAAGCTCAAGCTGCTGCCACGCTGGCTGACGAGCGCCGACTTCCGGCTGGCGTTCACCTCGGGGGTGAGCGCCAACCAGGTCTGCTTCCAGCGAGAGCTCCTCGACCATTACAGATTCGTGTTCGAGAAACCGGCCGGCGTCGGGATTGAGCCGAGTTCAACCGCTTAGATCAGCGGTTCTCAAATCGAGGTACAGAGCCATTTCAGGGCGCCGCGGAGACCTGGCAGTTGCCCGGCCTGGCTACCCTCTGAACGCAGATGGCAGGCCGTGATCCCTACCAGACGCTCGGCGTCAGCGCCGACGTTTCCGACGAAGAGCTTCGCGCCGCCTACCGGCGGCTCGCGCAACTCAATCATCCCGACCACAACGGCGGCTCTGTCGAGTCGGCGCGTCGCTTTGAGGAGATTCAGGATGCTTACGCCCGCATCAGGGAACTTCGCGAAGCCGTCCCGCGCGTCCAGAAACCGCCACCCCCTCCCCACCGGACACCGCCTAGGGCGAGCACCGATCCAGACGTGGAGGCGCGGCTGGCGGAAATGGAGCGGGACCTGCGGGAGGCGCATCTGGCCCAAGAGCGGGCCCGAAAGGCCGCTCGCGACGCGGCGGCCCAGGGCGTCGGCCGCGCCACCGACGAGGAGCTCGGCTACGTCAGGACCGACGACAGCATCTCGAAGATCCTCGCCGACGCTCGCTCGGAGCTCGCCGACCGATTCGCCGAGGCCAGTGAGCACCCCTCCGCGAAAGGGATCGGGGATCTGATCGACGAGCTTGCGTCGAAGCTGGCCGGTGAGCGGCCGCCGCGCAACGAGGAGTAGCCGGGACGCGTACAGAGCGGCAGAGGCAACCGGATCGGATGAGAAGGTCTCCGCTCCGAGTCAGGCCAGCTCATCGTAGAATGGGCGCTGGGTAACGCGCCTTTTCAGCGCCCGCGGCCAGTATGGCTGCGGGTGCGGGGGGAGATGTGGGTCTTTGGTAATGCCGCCGGCAATCGCGATCAGGCTGAGCTTCGAGCTTCCTGGCGACTTTCTCGACCGCCCGGGCCAGCGGGCCGGCTTCGTGCTACTCGGGGCGTTTCTGATCTCGTTCTTGTTCATCCGTACGAGCGCACGACTGATGCGCAGCCCCAAGGTGCCTTGGTGGCCCGGGAGCGTGAAAACCAGCGGCGGGCTCCACCTACACCACCTTGTGTGGGGCATCATGCTCCTGCTGGTCTCGGGTTTCCTCGCCTTCGTCACGGGGCCCGGCAGTCCGCGGACGGAGATTTTCGCGGCCGGTTTCGGCGTGGGAGCGGGCCTGACGATGGATGAGTTCGCGCTGTGGATTCACCTTCGTGACGTCTACTGGGCCGAGGAGGGACGCTCCTCGGTCACCGCCGCGGTCGTAGCTCTGCTGATCGGCGGATTGCTCTTGCTTGGAGTCGCTCCGTTCGATCTTCCCAACAACACCTCGTCCCTGGATACGCTGATCATTGCGGTCGCCGTGGACCTGCTCCTAGCGACACTGGCGATCCTCAAGGGCAAGCCGCTGCTCGGGCTGTTCGGAATATTCGTGCCGTTTGTGTCGCTGGCTGGCGCGGTGCGCCTGGCGTCGCCCCGCTCGCCGTGGGCGCGCCGGTTCTACCACTCCAGCGGACGCAAGCTCGCCCGATCGGAGGCTCGCTGGGTGCGGAGAGAAGCGCGCCGCCGTCGTCTGTCCGACATGATCGCCGGCGCTCCGCAGACCTCCGGCGTGATCGAACCCTCACTGGCGGGCGAGGCGCAAGTTGCACGCCAGCCCGCCCACGACGAGTGAACCCGCCGCGAGCTCCTCGGCTTGAGGAGGTCGACCGTCATCGCGACGGGTCCAGGGCGGCCCGGAGAGCGGGGAGATCGGGCGCCCCGAAGACCAGGCGATTCTGCGTGGCCACGTAGACGAGATCGAGATTGACCCCGGCCCGGGCGATCTTGCGCGTGAGATCGGCCAGGACGCCGGGACGATCCTCGACGTTGACCACCACCACCTCGCGCTCGCGCGTGACCGCCAGGTGGGAGATCGCCAGCAGGTGCTTGGCAGCCTCCGCGTAGGGCACGAGAATGTGAAGTTCGGCGCGCTCGCCTGACCCTACGCAGGTAGCCGCGGCGATATTCACGCCCGCGTCGCTGATAGCCGCCGCGATCTCCGCCAGCGCCCCAGGGCTGTTCTCGATGTCGATGACCAGGTCGAACGCCACGTATCCCGGGCTGGTCAGCCTACTCCCAACCAACCCCGCGGCCAATGGGTGGCCATTGCTCGACTTCGAAGCTAAGCGGTGGTGTCAGCAAGCAGACACGAGCTCGCTTGACCTGAGCGAGAGCGGTTAGGAAGAAAGGGATGTCGACCCAAGCCCCCGCACCCGACTCAGTGCTCCAACGACAGAGCCGGCGCTTTCGTAAGCCTGCCGGATGGTTCGTGCTGATCGCGATCGTTCTCGAGGTGCCCGGAATAGTGCTGCTGGTGCTCGGACACACGTGGCTTATCGCGTTGGGGATCACGCTCATCGCGCTCGGTGCGATTCCGGCCACGGTCGGCGCCGGTCTGCTGATCTCCGCTGTCGTAGCTTGGTGGGCGGCGCACCGCCGGCCGTTCGCGTAGCCGACGCCGTCTGAGGAAGCCGTCATGCTCCAGCGCGCCGCCTTCGGGCGGCGCCGTTCGGCGATGTTAGGGTGGCGTCGAAACCGCACCACGAAGCGAGGAGAGGCATGAGCGGTTCATTCCGCGTCAACCTGCGGCGGTGGGCATCCCGCGCGGTCATTCTCGCTGCGGTTACCGCAGGGTCCGTACCGCTCTTCACGGCCGACGCAATGTCCGCGCCATCCGCGGCTCGACTTGGCCATGCGGGACGGTGGATCACAGACGCGGGCGGCCGGGTGGTCGTCGTGCATGGCCTAAACATGGTCTACAAGGTCGAGCCGTACTACCCGGCAGCGGCGGGATTCGGCGCCGACGATGCGGCCTTCCTGCAGCGGATGGGCTTCAACGTCGTCCGCGTCGGGGTGATCTGGAAGGCGGTCGAGCCGAAGCCCGGGGTCTACAACGACCACTACCTCAGGCACATCGCGGCCACGGTGCGCACGCTGGCGAAGCACGGCATCTTCTCGCTGCTCGACTTCCATCAGGACATGTACAACGAGCGCTTCCAGGGCGAGGGGGCACCCGACTGGGCGGTGCAGGATGATGGGCTGCGGAACCCAAAGAACGGGTTTCCCATCAACTACGCCACCAACCCAGCTCTGCAGCGGGCCGAGGATCACTTCTGGGCCAACAGCGCGGGGCCCGGAGGTATCGGTCTTCAGGACCGCTATGCCGCGGCCTGGCGGCATGTCGCCCGGATGTTTCGCACGGTCCGCGGCGTCCTGGGGTACGAACTCCTGAACGAGCCGTCGGCCGGCGCGCAGTTCCTGTCGTGCCTGACATCGACCGGCTGCCCGGCGTTCGACGCTCAGCTGACCGCCTTCCATCGTCGGCTAGCGAGGGCAATCCGCACCGTGGACCGGCGCACGCTCATCTTCTACGAGCCCGATGTCGGGTTTGATTTCGGCGTCGCCACTCGCGTGGGCGGGCTCGGGCACGGCCCGGCCGGCTTCGCGTTCCACGACTATTGCCTGAGCGCGTCGCCGAATGGCTGCCCGAGCGAGCCGCGCGGTTTCGCCAATGCGCTGGGGCGCGTGGCGCAGACGCGCGAGGCACTGATCCTCACCGAGTTCGGCTCAAACCGCTTCCGCGGCGACCTCACCGGGATGCTCAGCCTGGCCAACGCGAACATGGTCCCGTGGATCGAGTGGTCCTATTGCCCCTGCCACGACCCCACAGGAGCGACTCCGGATCCGCTGGTGGTCAATCCGGCCAAGCCCCCGCGGGGGTCGAACGTCGGACGATTCGCGCAGGGCCTCCTGGTCGAGCCGTTCCCTCAGCTGATCGCCGGCACTCCCATCTCGTGGTCGTACGACGGGCTTAGGAGGACGTTCCGCCTTCGCTACTCGACGGCCAAGGGCAGGGGCCGGGGACGGTTCGCGGCGGGTGCGGTCACCGAGATCTCAACGCCGCGCTTCATCTACGGCCGACCCTACGCCGTGCATGTGCAGGGCGGCGCGATCGTCTCGCCCAGAGGTGCACCTGTTCTCGAGATCGCAGCTTGTAACGGCGCGCGGAAGATCTCGGTTCAGGTCCTAGCGTCAGGACGGGACCGCCAGTCATGTCGCCGGTAAGCGCAAGTCGGCGCGATCCAGTAGCTGCGCGACGGGGAGGTGCTCACCCGCTGCGCTGCGCCCCGCGGCGCGATCGGCCACCTCGTTTGGCGCCGTCTGACGCGTGCCGCTCGGAACGGGGCTGCTCGCCGTCTCGTAGCTGCTCGAGCGTCCGCTCCAGCGCTTCCAGCAAGTCTGGCGCGGGCTTTGGTTCCTTCTCTGGCTTGGGAACCTCGATCGTCTTGCGCTTGCGCTTGGCGTCAATCACCCGCTTCAGACGCTCCCGATAGCAGTCCTGATAGCGGCCAGGGTCCCAGTCGCTTGAGAGTCCCTCGATGATCGCGATCGCGGTGTCAAGCTGCTTTTTCGACGGCTTCTTGCCACCGCCGTCGACCTCCTTGGTCGGACGGACCTCGTCGTGAAACAGCATGGTGGTAAGGGCCAGGGCCCCCTCGCGCGCCCGCACAGCGACCAGGTACTCCTTGGTCCTCATCACGAACCGGCCCAAGGCGACACGATCCTGGTTGGCCATGGTCTCGACCAGTAGACGGTAGGCCCGTAGGGTGCCCTCGCTGTCGCCGGCGGGGATGAGGAAGTAGGGGTGGTCGAAGTAGATCGGGTCGACCTCCCCCAGATCGACGAACGCCTCGACGTCGATGGTGCGGGTCTTGCGGGGCTGCACCGAGGCGAGCTCCTCGTCGGTCACGACCACCTGTCTGCCGTCGAAGTCGTAGGCATGGGCTATCTCCTCCCAGCTGACCTCCTCATTCTCCTTGGAGCACACCCGCCGCTGCTCGATCGGCACCTTGTCCTTCTCGTGGAGCTGATGGAAGTGGTAGTCGAGGTCCCGGGCAGCGCTCACCAGCTGGACAGGAACGTTGACCAGTCCGAAGCTGAGGGACCCGCTCCAGAGCGCCTGCGCCATAATTCAGCTCCTCGAGCCCGCCAAGCTAGCTTCGAGCGCCGCCGCCAGGTCATCGCCCTGAGCGGGCTCCTCCTGGGCAACGAGGTCGATCTCCTCGCCTTTCGCTTTTCGCTTGATCAGGTCGAGGACCGCGTCGCGATAGGTGTCGTCGTAGGTCCGAGGATTGAACTTCTCCGACAGGGAGCTCACCAGCCGACCGGCCATGTCGATCTCCTTGTCGGAGGGTTTGGGGCCACGTTCAACCTCGAGTTCCTCACCGGACACCACCTCGTCGTGAAAGCGCAGCGTGTGCAGCACGAGGACGCCGTCGCCGGCGCGCAGCGCGACCAGGTACTCGCGATCGTGAAAGCTGAAGCGGCCGATCCCCGCGCGCCCCGTTTTACGCAGCGCCTGGTACAGGAGCTCGAACACGTTCTTGTCGCCGCGGGAGCCGACGTAGTAGGTCTTTTCGTAGAAGATGGGATCGATATCGGAAGCGTCAACAAAGTCGCTCAGGTTGATGACCTTGCCCCGGTCGCCCGCCGCCGCCTTGATCTCGTCCTTGTCAAGGACGACGTAGCGGCCGTCTGATACCTCGTAGCCCTTGACGATCTGCTTGTACGGGACTTCCCGGTCCTCCTTCGGGCAGACCCGCCTGTGCTTGATGCTCGCCCCGTCTTTCGCGTGGACTTCTCGGAACTGGACGGTCTTGGACTCCGTAGCGGAATAGAGCTTCACCGGGACGTTGACCATTCCGAAAGTCACCGTGCCGTTCCAGATCGACCTCGGCATAGGCGATAGATACCCTCAGGCGGCCGGCGGGACACGAGTCGCCCTCGTCGGCGGCGGGACACGAGTCGCCCTCCGAGCGCGGGACACGAGTCGCCCTCCGGGTCCCGGCCCCAGCAGCGGTATATCTTGGATGCCGTGTGCCGCCTGTTCGGAATGAGCGGAGGATTGCGACCCCTGCGTGCCACGTTCTGGCTACTGGAGGCGCCGGATTCACTCGCCCAGCAGAGTCGGCACAACCCCGACGGCTACGGGATCGCGTTCTACAACGGCAACGGGACGGCCCAGGTCGACAAGCGCCCGGCCGAGGCGTACGAAGACGAGTTGTTCGCGCGGGAGGCCAAGGAGCTCGAGTCGCCGACATTTGTCGCCCACGTCCGCTATGCGTCCACCGGCGGCAAGACTGTGGAGAACACGCACCCGTTCGAGCAACACAACCGGGTATTCGCCCACAACGGCTACATCGGCGACCTACCGGCCCTCGACTCGAGGCTCGGACAGTCGGCGGATCTAGTCCATGGCGACACCGACTCGGAGCGATTCTTCGCGCTGATCACCAGCGAGATCGAAACGAGAAACGGAGACGTGGGGGCGGGAATCGCCGCAGCCGCTCGCTGGATCGCTCGCGAATTACCCGTCTACTCACTGAACTGCGTACTGGCCACGAAGTCTGAGCTGTGGGCGCTGCGTTATCCCGATACCCACCGGCTGATGGTGCTCGAGCGCGCGATCGGCGGCCAAACCGGCGCGCGTCACCTGGATGCCGCCAGCCCCGCCGGGACGGTGCGGGTCCGCTCGGCCGCGCTGGGTGACCGGGCCGCGGTCGTCTTCGCCAGCGAGCAGATGGATGAGGATCCAGGATGGCGGATGCTTGAGCCGGGCGAAGTGGTCAGGGTCGATCGTGACCTGGGGGTCACGTCGCAAATGGCGATCGAGTCACCGCCCGCACATCTGGTTCGCCTGGAGGACGTGGATCCGGGGATAGCCCGCTCGCAGCACGATTACGGAAGGCGCTCGGCCTGACCTTGAGACTGACCTCAGCGGTGGGCCGCCAAGGTCAGTCTCGCGAGGGAGAGAGGCGACTGCCCGACGGCTAGTAGCCGTAGACGTAGCCGCCGGGATAGCCGTAGCCACCGCCGGGATAGCCGTAGCCGCCGCCCGGGTAGGCGGACGCGCCGGGGTCGCCGTAGCCTGGATAGCCGCCGGCGTTGCCCGAGCTGCCGCCGGAGGACTGAGCGGAGCTGTTCCCGTAGGTCACGGTGAAGGAGGAGCCATCGCCCGATACCGAGCTAGCCGATGCCCCGGCTGAGGAGGACTGCGAGATTCCCTCCAGTCCGGCCGGATCGAAACTTCCGCCGCCCCCGAGGCTTCCGATGGCCCCAGCGGGCTGCATGTCGACTTGCTGCACTGTCCAGTTGGGATCGCTGATTGGGCCAGTGTGCCCGCCCGCGGTTGCGGACGTGTTAGTGAAGGTCACGTTCCCGAAGTCCGCCAGCGGCAGCGTCTGGACATTGCCGCTCGCTGACTCACTAGACGGAGCTTCCGCGATCCACTCTGCGCTCGACGTATCAGGATTGCTCATGGTGAGCGTCTTGGTCACCGACTGCCCCGTGGTCTTGTCCGATAGGGCGATTGTCACGTTGGTTCCGTTGACGGTCACGCTTCCGGTCATCTGGTCACCGGGGTGAATGGCCAGGTTCAATTTCTGCTCTGCAGCCGGCACGAGTTCGTACCAGGCGTAGTAGGTGGTCTGACCGCCTGCGGTGTCGGCCGAAGTTCCCACCTGCTCGAGTGACTGGGACTGCTGGCTCGCGCCGCCGAGACCCACCCAGAAAGCCGAATATCCCTGGGTCGAGTTGCTAACGGAGGGCTGTTTCCAGCTTCCGGAGACCTTCGAGAAGTTCTGGCCGTTCGAGCTCTGAGCGATGTAACCGCTCCAGTTCCCGCTCACCTCCTGCTGCGCGTTAACGGTCTGCGCAGAGGCACTGACTGCGTTGACAGCGAAGCCGCCGGTGACGGCGAGCAGTGTTGCTAATGCCAGCACCGGCAAGGCTGGGCGGCGTGGCAGTCTGTTTGTACTCATCATTCTCATCTCGCTTAGTGAGTCGGTTCAATGGTTTGCTTAACTCACTATGCGACGACGCTTTAACAACTCGGTGTGAACGAGCGAAGAGAACCCCTGGAAAAGGTGAAGAACCCCGTATGAACGTCCTTGCTCCTGCCGATCTGGTCCCGCGTCGGCCGCGGGCTGCGACCGGGGAAGGCCGTGATTAGGGTTGAGGTGCCGGTCCCCAGACGCCACCGGGCGAGGCACCCGGAGCAGCGGTCGTTGGCCCCTGGGGTTCGTCGGCCGGCGACTGGCCGCCGGCGGCCGCATCCGCGGGGTCCCCTACCGGGTCGGCGGTTGTGGAGTCACCGGCCCGATGCTCCGGGGGCCGGGAATGCTCGACTCGCGCGCGCTCGATCACCCGCTCATTCTGTTGTCGCGCTGCGACCGTTATGAACCAGCCGATCAGTGCCAGCCAGATTCCGCCCAGGGCGCCACCGCCCGCAAGGAACTCCACCGCGCCGACGGCGACCAGGCCATAACCGGCCATCCGCCCGACCCTGGCTGCAACAGCTGTAGCCCGCAACCGGTCCGACCAGCGGCGCCAGAGGAAGGCGCGGAGGATCCTGCCGCCGTCCAGCGGGAACGCGGGAAGCAGGTTGAAGGCCGCCAACAGGGCGTTGATCCCGGCCAGCCACGACACGGCCGCCACCATCAGCGGACTGGCGCCGAGGAGATCCAGGAACCACGCGACCACGGCCGCGACCGCGGCGATCCCGAGGCTCATGGCCGGGCCCGCCGCCGCTACCTGAAGCTCGGAACGGGCATCGGGCGTATCGCCCTCCAGCTGCGCCACGCCCCCGAACAACCACAGCACGATCCCCCTGACCGTGACGCCATGCCGCCGGGCGACAAACGCGTGCGAGAGCTCGTGAGCGAGGAGGCTGGCATAGAAGGCCGCGGCAGTGAGCAGAGCGAAGAACCAGTAGCCCCAGCCGCTGAACCCGGGAGCGGCGCCCGGAAGCAGGACCACCGCCAAGCTCCAGGCGATCAAGAAGAAGATCGGGAACAAACTCCAGTTGGCCCCGATCCTGATGCCGCCGATCCGACCGAAGTGCAGACTCTCATTCATGTCGTTCACGACCAGCGGAGGTCACGGAAGCGGGGCGCCGTGCCGGTGACTTGCGCTAGATAGTGAAGGGCCCGGCACCGGGCAAGCGGGCCATAGAAGCTCTTGAGCTGGCGCCCGTCGGTAAGGGATACCGCCCAGCCGCCGCGGATCGGCGTGAGGGTGATTGCGTAAGCGCTGGTCATCGCAGTTCTGCAGATATCTTGGAGCCCGAGTCGAAGAAAACGGTCACGGTTCCCGAAGAAATCGCTGAGACCCGCGCCAGCGGCGGCCGGCTGGGCCGTGCTACGACGGCAGCGTCGGCGGGAGCCCGAACCTGGGCAACAGATCGGCGCCGCCAAAGCGAGTGATCGCCGCAATGCGCTCGCCCTCCAGCGTGAGCACGAACAGTCCCGTCCCCTGCGCGACCGCCGCACCGGGCTCCTGGATGTAGTGGCCAAAGGCGGGTTGCCCGTTCGCCCGCGTCGGAAGCAGCCGAGTGGTCCCACCGGGGAGCCGCCTGGCGTTCACGTGGCGCAAAAACTGCCCGATCTTCTCGCGCCCCTGGTACTCGAAGGGCTCCGGGGGCATCGTTACCCACGCATCGTCGGTGAGCAGCGAAACGACACGGTCCATGTCACCCTTCTCGAACGCGTCGGCAAAGCTCTCCGCGAGCTCGCGCTCGGCTATCGACCGTGGCGCCGGTGCGCGTTGTCGCGCCGGCGCAAGTCGCGCATCCAGCGCCGAGCGGGCCCTCTGCAGCGCGCTGTTGACCGTCGGCTCGCTGGTGCCGAGCATGTCTGCGACCTCCGCGGCCCTGAAGCCCAGCACGTCGCGCAGCACCAAGACCGTGCGCTGACGAGGGGACAGGCGCTGAAGCGCACCGACGAACGCCAGCCCGACGGCCTCCCGCATTTCGTAGCGAGCCTCGGGGCCCGGCGCCGTATCCGGCAGGGCCTCCAGAAGCTCATCCGGATAGGGCTCGAGCCAAGTTACTTCTCCCAGCCGCGTCGGGGGCGGCGGCTCGAATGGCAACCGGTCCGCGCGACGGGGGCGACGGCCGCGGTTCCGCAGCATGTTCAGGCAGTGATTGGTGGCGATCCGGTACAGCCAGGCGCGGACCGACGCGCGCCCCTCGAACCGCTCAAGACCACGCCACGCCGACACCAGGGTCTCCTGAAGTGCGTCCTCGGCGTCCTGCGATGAGCCGAGCATCCGATAGCAGTGCAGTTGAAGCTCTCGTCGGTAGGGATCAGTGAGCGCCCGAAACGCTCGCTCGTCGCCGGCGCGAGCAAGCATGAGCATCGAGTCGGTCACGGGCACATGTTTAGAGGACATGACCCGCGCTGGCCCCAAAACTCATCGCCCGGCTCTGGGCGGACGAGACCGGCAGCGCCGGAGTGCGCTCGTCGGATGCCCGAGAGCGCTTAACCCTCGTTGGCGTAAGTTCCGATTAGCCGGGCCTGCTCGATGACGTGGTCCTCGATCTGCGAGTGCAGGGCACGGCGATCGAGGCTCGCTGGGAGATCGAGGGCTTCGTCCAGCGCGTAAACCCAGAAGTAGTAGTGATGGACCCCGTGGCCGGGCGGAGGCGCCGGTCCGTTGTAGCCAGTGTTGCCAAACGAGTTGAGCCCGGTCACCGGGCCGGCGGTTCCCTCCGGCAGCTCTGACGCGTCACCGGGGATGCCGTAGGTCACCCAGTGCGTGAACCCGTCGACGAGGGGAGCATCTGGATCGTGCATGACCACTGCGAAAGCAGCGGTGCCGTCCGGAACCCCCGACCACTCCAGTGGGGGAGAGATGTCCTCGCCGTCGCCGGTGTGGCGCGGCGGAATCTGCTTGTGCCCGTCGAATGCGGAGCTTCGCAGCTTGAGGTTGGCGACATTCAGTTTCTGAGCCATGGTCGCGCCCTACCCCATGGCGCAGGCCACGAATCAGGTGATTGAACCGCGTGGTCGGGGGTGGCCAGGCGATAATTCCCGGCTGTGGTCGACCGCATCGCGCTCCCGCCTGGACCCCGGCTCCCCGGTCCGGTCCAGACGCTGTGGTACACGTTCGACCAGCCCCGCTTCTTTGCCCGGTGCCGCAGGCAGTTCGGCTCCAGCTGGACCGTCCGACTGCCGGGATTTCCGCCGGTCGTGGTGACCACCGACCGCGACGCGATCAAGCGGCTGTTCACGGGTGATCCCCTCGTACGCCGCCATGGCAACGACCTCCTTCGGCGAATCCTCGGCGACAGCTCGCTGATGCTGCTGGAGCCCGCCGAGCACCTCGGCCGCCGTCGGCTCGAACTTCCGCCGTTTCACGGCCAAGCGGTGCGCCGTTACGGGGAGCGCATCCGTGAGCTCTTCGAGGCGGAGGTCGATAGCTGGCGCAACGGCCAGGTCGTGGCGACGGCCGACCGGGCACGGGCCGTGACGCTCGAGCTGATCCTCGAGCTTGTGCTTGGAGTTCGCGACCCTGGGCTCCGGGCTCGCCTGGGCCGCGAGTTTGAGACGCTGCAGACGCCGGCCAACAACCTCGCGCTGTTCTTGCCCGAGGTGCTAACGAGGCGGGGGCGCTGGAACGCCTGGGTCTACCGGCCGCTTGACCGCGTACGCCAGCTGCTCGCTCGACACATCGCCCACACGCGTGATGACCCCGCGCTCGAGGAGCGAACCGACTCGCTCTCCCTGTTGATTCGAGCACGCGACGGCGACGCCGGCCACGTCGGGTCGCTCTCGGACGAAGAGCTCTGCGATGAGCTGCTGACGCTGGTGCTCGCCGGTCACGAGACGACGGCGACGGCAATCGGCTGGGCTTGCGACCTCCTGGCACACAACGGTGACGTCGCCGCACGGCTGCGCGACGACGACGAGGCTTACCTCAAGGCGACTGCCAAGGAGGTGCTGCGTGCGCGATCGGTCGTTTACGTGAGCGCGGCGCGCAATCTGCTCGAGCCGTTCGAGGTCGGCAGCTGGGTGATCGAGCCTGGCACCCTGATCCTGGTCGACGCCCAGGGAGTGCACGGCGATCCGGAGCTGTACCCGGAGCCCGACGCATTCCGGCCCGACCGGTTCCTCGAGCAGCCGCCAGACGGCTACGCCTACATCCCGTTCGGGGGCGGAGCCCACCGCTGCCTCGGCGCGGCCCTCGCCATGCTCGAACTCGAGCTGTTCATCGACACCCTCGTTCAGCGAGTGGAGCTCGCGCCAGACGGCCCCCCTGCGCGACCCGTGCGCCGCAGTGTGACGCTGGCGCCCGGCAACCACGGCCGGGTACGCGTCGCGAGAGCGCGTGCGCCTGCTGTCGCCGCGGCGGCCTGAACCAGTCGAGACCGCTAGCGGACAGGCGTACCATTGGGGTATGACCGCGATCGGTATCGCACTCCTGGTGGTGGGTGTGATCGTCGTGCTGGTCGAGGCGCACGTGCCGTCGATGGGGATGCTCGGCGGCCCAGGGGTGGTGGCGCTTTCGGCCGGAGCGGTGCTGGCTGTGGCCGGCCTAGGTGGAGGGCTTGCGCTCGGGGCCGTGGCCGGCATACTGCTCGCCGGCACGGGGATTGGCGTCGTCGGGCTGTCGGTCAGCAAGGGTGCTGCGGTTCGCAAGCACCGCCATCGAAGCGGGCTGATCGGCCGTTCGGGCGTGGTCCGCAGGTGGAAAGAGCCCGAGGGAACGGTGCTGGTCGACGGCGCGTTGTGGAATGCCTGTCCCTCGCACCCCGAGGGCGAGGAGATCCACGAAGGCGACAAGGTGGTGGTCGAGCGGGTCAGCGGCTTGACGCTGGCCGTGCGCAAGGCGGAGGACTGGGAGCTGATCGCATGATTACCGCGATCATCGTCATTGTCGTGGTGCTGGCGGCGATCGGAGTTACCGCGCTCGGGGCATCAGTCCGCGTGCTTCGGGAGTACGAGCGGGGCGTCGTATTCAGGCTCGGGCGGCTGATGCCTCCGCGCGGGCCCGGATTGATCCTGCTGATGCCGACGATCGACCGGATGGTGCGGGTCAGCCTGCGCACCGTGACGCTGACGATTCCACCCCAGGAGACGATCACTCGCGACAACATCCCGGTGCGCGTCACAGCCGTCGCCTACTACCGCGTGATGGAGCACAGCGAGGCGTGACCGAGGTCGAGAACGTTCATACCGCGACCGTGCAGATCGCCCAGACGACGTTGCGCTCGGTCCTCGGCGGCGTCGACCTCGACACGCTTCTCTCGGAGCGCGAGCATGCTGAACGAGAGCCCTCCAGCGGATCATCGACACGCAGACCGAGCCCTGGGGAGTGAAGGTAACCACGGTCGAGATCAAGGACGTCGAAATCCCCGAGCGGATGCAGCACGCGATCGCCAGGCAGGCAGAGGCCGAGCGCGAACGGCGAGCGAAGATCATCAATGCCGAGGGCGAGTATCCAGGCCGCCGCAAAGCTCGCGGAGGCAGGCGATGTAATCGGAGCCAACCCCACGACGCTTCAGCTGCGCTACCTGCAGACGCTGCGAGAGATCGGGGGCTCGCAGAACTCGACTGTCGTGTTCCCGATGCCGATCGACCTGGTCAAGCCGGTGCTGGAGGCGGTTCAGGCGCTGGCGGCGTGCAGAGGGCGGTTCATCGGAGACCCGCGAGCAGCCGGAAATCGAACGCGGAGGTTCGCGGCAGCTCAGGCCAGGCGCCCCGGATGGCGCACCGTCATCCGAAGCCACCGAGGCTGAAGCCGTCGAGCGTCCCAAGTCTGGGTAGTCGCCCTCCGGCCGCTCCCGGCGTAGTCGCCGTCAGCTCAGGGCCCACGGCTGCGCCTCGCTCAGGCCGCCCGGCGCCCGCTCAGGCCGCCTGGCGCCGCCTGCTCCTCGGCTCCGGCCGCCGCGCCCCCGCCTGCGCCTCGGCTCAGGCCGCCCGGCGCTCGCTTTCGCCCAGCGCGGCCCACAGATCGGCGACCACGAGCTCCCGTTGCTGTCTGATCTGTCGCCTGGCGTAGCGACGGACGGCGATTCGGGCCCCACGCAGCTTCAGGTCCCGGCCATGGTCGCGGGCCACCTGCCGCTCCGTGCCGTGACCCTTGCCGCCGTCGAGCTCCACGACGAGCCGGTGCTCAGGCCAGTAGCAGTCGACCCTGAAGCCGCACACGCGGACGTTGACGAGCGGCCTCGGGACGCCGCTTTCTTCACAGAGGGCCAGGAACTCGCGTTCGACCGGGCTCCTCGTACGCGCGAGATCAGGGTTGTGAATCTCGATCGCCTGGCGGAGCGTGGCGCTGCCTGGCTTGCCACGGCCGAGGATCTCGTTTATCCGGCCGAAGTCGATCAGGCGGTGGTAGTCGGCCTCCGCCAGCATGTATCTGACGGTCTCGACTGGCTCGGTTGCCGCAACGTCTAGGAGTGTCTGGGGAACGGTGGTGACTGGCATGCGGTTATGGAAGACGCGGCCCAGCGATCGGCGGGAGTGGACTCGGACGCCCGGCCGGGATTCGCACCGCCTAGGAGTGCTCACATCAATGATCTTGGGTCGGCGGTCAGTGAGGCGCCACCACCACGCGCCTGTCAGATGGCTCAACATGGCACCTGGGCCGGCATAGAGGACTGCTGCAACGAGGTCCGCCTCGTATGACGGCGCGAGGTGCCCGACGGCATGACACGCGTGGATGCACAAGTGTGAGATAGCCGTCGGCGACCCACCTGATGATCGTTGCTTCTCCCACCCCACAGTCACGCCTTAGCTGCAGCCAATGGATCCGTCCCCATTGCCTTGCAGCGACCGCCCCCACCCGAACTTTGGTACTCCACTTCCGGATGCCGGAAGTGGATCGCCATCGTTCGGAGGAAGGCGGCGAGGACATCCAAGGAGGGTCCCTCCAAACCCAAGGCAGGGCAATACCCCACGGGTGTCAAGTCTGTGAAAAGTCAAGACCAAGGGACTCCCGCAGCCCCTTGACACCCTCGGGGGTCACGAACACCGCCCGGCCCTTCGGCGCCCGTTCGATCCACCGCAGTTCCAGCAGCCGCGAGCACAGGGCGGCGCCCAACGCCCCGGCCAGGTGGTGACGCTGCTCGCTCCAATCGACGCAGTAGCGGATCAAGGGCCGGCGGCGGGGCAAGCCCGAGAGGTCGATCCCCAAATCCGACACCCACTGCACTCCCTCAGGCGTAAGCCGGTAGTCGACTTCGGATCCGGGGGCCGACAGGCGGTCCCCGTCGGTGAACAATCCGTCGCCGCCAGCCAGCAGTCCGCGCTCCAGCATCGCCTCCATCATCCCTGTGCCCAGGCGTCCGGCCAGGTGGTCATAGCAGGTGCGCGCTGAGCGGACCGCGGCTGCACGGGTCCCCTGCCGCAGCGACTTGACGGGCGCGGGCGAGGCGAGCCGCGCCAGCGCCTCGATCATCTCGGCCACCTCGACCGAGGCCAGGCGAAAGTAGCGGTGGCGGCCATGGCGCTCGACCTTCAGCAGGCCTCCGTTCACCAGCCGAGAGAGGTGCTCACTTGCGGTCGAGGTCGCTATCGAAGCCTCGTCCGCGAGCACGCTTGCCGGAAGCGCCCGTTTGTCCCCGAGGGCCAGCAGGATCCGGGCCCGACTGGGGTCTGCGGCGAGTGCTGCCACCGCTGCGATGTCGGCATCTCCCTGGGTAGCCGGATCTCCCGTATCTATCCTGTAGCGGGATCTCCCACGGTGGTCGTACGTCCCCGTGTAGCCGGATCTCCGACGGTGGCCGTACCTCCCCGTGTAGCCGGATCCCGCCGGGTCCTCGGATCTCCCTCGGTAGTCATGAGTAAACCTGAGTAGGCGGATCTCCCTGGGTAGTCATGGGACAGACCTTAAACCATCGAATTTCGGTCTGGACCGAAATGTTCCAGACCCAGAATAAATACATGCGCAAGCACCTGACACTCGCAGTCATCTGCTCTGGCTACTTCATGGTGATCCTCGACGCGGTCATCGTGAACGTCGCGTTGCCCTCGCTGGGACGGGAGCTCCACGGCGCCGTCAGCGACCTACAGTGGGTGGTTGACGGTTACACGGTTGCGTTCGCCGGCCTGCTGCTATCAGCCGGCGCGCTGGGCGACAAGCTCGGGGCCAAGGGCGTGTTCGGTGCCGGATTGGGGGTGTTCACACTCGCCTCCGCCGCCTGTGCCGCCTCGCCATCGGTCGCTGTCCTCATCGGCGCCCGAGTCGTGCAGGGCACGGGCGCCGCGATGCTGGTGCCGAGCTCCCTGGCGCTGATCCGCGGAGCGTATGAGGACTCACGCGAGCGGGCACGCGCGGTCGGCATCTGGGGCGCGACAGCCGGCGTCGGCGCAGCGTCGGGTCCAGTACTCGGCGGGCTGTTGGTGGCGGCGTTCGGATGGCGCTCGGTATTTGTCGTCAACCTGCCCGTCGGGGTGGCGGCGCTCATGGTCGGGATGCGGCGGCTCGGGCAGCCATCCTCGGCCCGCCTCGGGATCGGCTTCGATCCCCTTGGTCAATTGACCGGGTTCGCCGGGCTGACGCTACTGGCCAGTGGCTTGATCGAAGGCGGGGCACACGGCTGGATCTCAACCGCGGCACTTGCGCTGCTGTCGGTAGCGGTCGTGTCCCTGGCTCTGTTCGTGGCGGTCGAGAAACGAGTGCGGGGACCGATGCTGCCGCTTGGTCTGTTCCGAAATCGCGAGTTCTCGGCGGCCGCGTTCGTCGGGCTGGCGATCAACCTCGGCTTCTATGGTCAGCTCTTCGCCCTGACCCTTTACTTCCAGCATGTGCGCGGGTACTCGGCGCTGCAGACGGGACTGGCGCTGCTTCCTGAAGGAATCTTCGTGGCAATCTCCTCCGCCCTTTCCGGGAGGCTCACGGCTCGCACCGGGCCGCGTGGGCCGATGCTGATCGGGCTCGCAACCGGAACGTGCGGCCTTGCCGGGTTGATCGCCGCCGGGCAGACGACGCCATACGCCATCCTGGTCGCCCCACTGATCGCCGCCGGCTTTGGCATGGCCTTCACGATGCCCGCGGCGACAGTGGCGATCATCGAGGCCGCCCCCGCCGAGCGGGCCGGGATCGCATCAGGCGTGCTGAACGCCGCACGGCAGGCGGGCAGCGCGATCGGCGTGGCTCTGCTCGGGGCGTTGCTCGCGGGCCAGGTAGTGGCGGGACTGCACACCGCGATGGGCGCCGCCGCGGCTTCCTTCCTGGCAGCGGCCGCGGTGGCCGCGTCGATACCCCGCCGGGGCCGTATGGTCCGCGGCGTTGAAGCTGCTCGCGTTCAGTGACCTGCACCGCGACCGTCGTCAGGCCCAAAGGCTTGCCGAGCTCGCGCGCGACGCCGACGTAGTGATCGGGGCCGGCGATTTCGCTTCCGTCCGGCTGGGGCTGGACCGCACCTTGGAGCCGTTTCTCGGCCTCGACATGCCAGCGGTCCTCGTCCCCGGCAACAACGAGTCCGATTCGGCGCTGTGGAGGGCGTGTGCCGACTGGTCCAGCGCCCGCGTGCTCCACGGCGAGGGGACCGAAATCGATGGCGTTCAGTTCTTTGGGCTCGGCGGGGGCGTCCCGGTGACGCCCTTCCCCTGGAGCTTCGATCTGAAAGAAGAGGAGGCGACGGCCAAGCTCGAGCGGTGCCCGGAAGGCGCCGTGCTGATCTCTCATTCTCCGCCCAAGGGGTACGTGGACGAGGCACATGGGCGACACCTCGGGAGCGAGGCCGTGCTGCGCGCGATCGAGAGCAAGCGTCCCCGGCTGACCGTGTGCGGGCACATCCACCAGGCGTGGGGCCAGGAAGCCACCGTCGCCGGCACGCCGGTCGTGAACCTCGGTCCCGAAGGGCGGTTCTTCGAGCTCTAGACGGCGGGCAGCCGGCGATGACGTGGGTCGGCGCGGGTCAGGGCGGGTAGGCGACGACGCCGCGTCAGGCGTCGGCGCTGGGCGCCGGCCGCTCCCGCAAAGCCCGGCCGCTCAGTGCCGAGCGGGACTCAGTGCCTCAAATACGACCTGCCCCGTTCACGGGGGCCGGCCAGCAAGTTGCCCTGCACGTACTTTCGCTGGTAGCTGATGGCGAATGACGATCCGTGGTTCATGAGCGCGGATGGCGTCGCCGTGCCTATCGGGACCTGGCCCGGGTGAATGCTCACGAACAGCGGTGCCCTTGGCCCCAGGGTGATCTTCGTGTCCTGGCCGCCCGCGGTCGAGATCGTTCCAACCGAACCGGAGGCAAGCTGTGCCCTGGCGAGCGTGAAGCTGGCTCGCCCGAAATTGGCAAGCGGGAGCGTCTGGCAGGCGCTCGAGGCAAAGATGCACTCGGACGGCGCCTCGAGGATCCATTCCGCGGAGGCGAGATCGATCGCGCTCGCCGGAGATACGGTCCGCTTGAACGTCCGGTGGCTTGTCAAGTCAGAGATGGCGATGGTGACCCGCCCGCCCACGGCCGCGACGCTGGCGGCGATCAGATCGCCGGGATGGACGCCGATCCTGACCCGGTGTGAACCGCTGGGCGCCAGCTCGTACCAGGCGCTCGATGTGGGGTGGCCGCCGACGCAGTCAAGCTCCGTCCCGACCTGCTCCACCGCGGATGAGGTGAGCTTGTAGCCACCGAGCCCGACCCACATCGCGGAGTAGGTATGCGTCGAACCGCAGGCGGCGTGCGGCTGACGCCACCGCGCCGAGACGCTACGGAACTGCGCGCCGTGCACCGAATAGCCAGACCAGTTCTGGCTCCGGGTGCTGGTCTGGGCCGCGGCGGAGGCGGGCAGGAGTGCGATCCCGGCCGAGATCGCGGCCGCTGCGGCGTAAGCGCGTATCAGGCCAGGCCTCAGCACGGGACAGGAAGGTTAGGCGGCACGACCCCGTTAACACGGCCGCACCCCAGAAGTCACGGCTGATCGGGAACTCGTGTCGCTTCGGTGTAGACCCCAGCCGCCGCGGTCACGCCGAGCAGGGCGAGGACCGCGGCGGCCAGGATCCGTCGGAGGAGGGTCACGCCCGACCAGCATCCGGTAGGCGCCGAAGCCGGCGCGAAGAAGTCGCTAAGGGCAACGTAGGAGATCGGGCCGCCGGGGGACGCACGCGCCGCGCCGGGGCCGCAAGCGGGGGTGGCCAACGGCCTAGAGTAAGGATCCTCAAGCCATCCAGGAGACCGTGAATGCCCGCTAACAGCTTCGACGCCAAGGCCACGCTCGAGGTCGGTGGCCGTTCGTACGAGATCTTCCGTCTCGATGCCCTGCAGTCAAAGTACGACGTCGCCCGGCTGCCCTTCTCGCTCAAGGTGCTGCTCGAGAACCTGCTGCGCAATGAGGACGGGGAGGCGGTCACCAAGGAGCAGATCGAGATGCTCGCCGAGTGGAGCGCCAAGGCCGAGCCGACCGAGGAGATCGCGTTCACCCCCGCCAGGGTGGTGATGCAGGATTTCACCGGCGTGCCCGCGGTGGTGGACCTGGCCGCGATGCGCGACGCCATAGGGGAGATGGGCGGCGATGCCGGTCAAGATCAATCCGCTGGTGCCGGCCGAGCTGGTGATCGACCATTCGGTTCAGGTCGACGCGTTCGGATCGCGACAGGCATTCCAGCGCAACGCCGACCTCGAGTTCGAGCGAAATCAGGAGCGGTACGCGTTCCTGCGCTGGGGACAGGGGGCATTCGACAACTTCAAGGTGGTGCCGCCCGACACCGGCATCGTCCACCAGGTCAACCTCGAGTACCTGGCCCGGGTGGTGTTCGTAGACGAGGAGCGAGGGCGGGCGTACCCGGACACGCTCGTGGGCACCGACTCGCACACCACGATGATCAACGGCCTTGGGGTCCTCGGCTGGGGCGTCGGAGGGATCGAGGCCGAGGCGGCGATGCTGGGCCAGCCGATGTCGATGCTGATCCCGCAGGTGCTGGGCTTTGAGCTGACCGGGGAGCTGCAGGAGGGGGCGACGGCGACCGACCTCGTCCTGACAGTGACGGAGATGCTCCGCCGGAAGGGAGTGGTCGGCAAATTCGTCGAGTTCCACGGAGCCGGCTTGGCCAACCTGCCCGCTCGCCGACAGGGCGACGATCGGCAACATGTCGCCCGAGTTCGGCTCGACCTGCGCCATCTTTCCGATCGACGCGGAGACGCTCCGCTACCTCGAGTTCTCGGGCCGTCCCAAGGACCTGATCACGCTCGTCGAGGCCTACGCGCAAGGAGCAGGGCTGTGGCACGACGAGAACTCGGAGAAGCCAACCTTCTCCGACGAGCTGGAGCTCGACCTCTCGACCGTGGTCCCCAGCGTCGCTGGGCCGAGAGCGCCCGCAGGACCGGGTCAGCCTGACGGAGTCAAAGAACGCCTTTCGGTCCGCACTGGAGGACATCGTCCCGGAGGACGATGGCGAGGACGACGCCATCGCCGACAGCTTCCCGGCCAGCGACCCGATATCCACCCATCTTCCGAATGGCGACGGCTACGAGCCACGCGGCGCCACCGGCGGGACCGAGGTCGCAGACCGCAAGCAGACCCCGACGCCGGTCACGCTCGCGGACGGCACCGACACCGTGCTCGACCATGGCCACGTGGTGATCGCTGCGATCACGAGCTGCACGAACACCTCGAACCCGTCGGTGATGCTGGGAGCGGGCATCCTGGCCCGGAACGCCGTGCAGAAGGGCCTGCAAGGTAAAGCCATGGGTCAAGACGTCA
Organism: uncultured Actinomycetes bacterium; assembly: GCA_963719305.1. Taxonomy (GTDB): domain Bacteria; phylum Actinomycetota; class Thermoleophilia; order Solirubrobacterales; family Solirubrobacteraceae; genus Palsa-465. The sequence continues at coordinate 304,178 of CAVRBL010000002.1, forward strand.
CTCGCGCCGGGGTCGAAGGTGGTGACCGAGTACCTCGACCGAGCGAGCCTGACCGAGTACCTCGAGGACCTGGGATTTCACCTCGTCGGGTACGGGTGCACGACCTGCATCGGCAACTCAGGACCCCTCCCGGACGAGATCTCCGAGGTGGTCGACGCCAACGACCTGGCGGTGGTCTCCGTGCTGTCGGGCAACCGCAACTTCGAGGGCCGTATCAACCCGGACGTCAAGATGAACTACCTGGCCTCCCCGCCTCTGTGCGTGGCCTACGCCATTGCCGGGACGATGGACATCGACCTCTACGACGAACCGCTGGGCGAGGACTGAGACGGCGAGCCCGTGTATCTCAAGGACATCTGGCCAACGGCGAATGAGGTGGCGCAGACGATCGAGGAGGCCGTTCAGTCGGACATGTTCCGCAAGAGCTATGAGGAAGTATTCGACGGCGATGAGCGCTGGAATTCGCTCCAGGTCCCGACCGGCGAGCTGTTCGCGTGGGAAGAGCAATCCACCTATGTCCGTCAGCCGCCGTTCTTCCAGAACCTCCCGGCTGACCCCGAGCCGATCAGCGACATCGACAACGCCCGTGTGCTGGCGGTGCTCGGCGACAGCGTCACCACAGATCACATCTCGCCCGCTGGTTCGATCAAGCGCGACGGCCCCGCCGGGAAGTACCTGATCGAGCACGACGTCCAGCCCAAGGACTTCAACTCCTATGGCTCACGACGCGGAAACCACGAGGTGATGATGCGCGGCACGTTCGCGAACATCCGCCTGCGCAACCAGCTGGCCCCGGGCACGGAGGGCGGGGTCACGCTGCACCTGCCCGACGAGGAGCAGATGTCGATCTACGACGCTGCCATGAAGTACATCGACGAGGGCGTGTCGCTGATCGTCCTGGCCGGCAAGGAGTACGGGTCCGGGTCGAGCCGCGACTGGGCCGCGAAGGGGACCCGGCTGCTTGGCGTCCGGGCCGTGATCGCCGAGAGCTTCGAGCGCATTCACCGCTCCAACCTGGTCGGGATGGGAGTGCTGCCGCTCCAGTTCGCAGATGATCAGAATGTGGCCTCGCTCGGGCTGACGGGCAAGGAGACCTTCAGCATCGCCGGCCTGGCGGATGCCGACGAGGTTCCACGTGAGCTGACGGTCAAAGCGGACGAGGAGGAGTTCAAGGTGATCGCCCGGATCGACACGCCGAAGGAGCAGCGCTACTTCCGCCACGGCGGCATCCTCCAGTTCGTGCTCCGGCAGCTGTTGGCCACCTGAGCGATGGAGGCAGACGGAGTCTTCTCGGGCGGCGGGATCAAGGCCCTGGGGTTCGCCGGGGCGCTCAAAGCCGCGGCGGAGGCCGGCTACACGGAATGGCACCAGCTGGCCGGCACCTCGGCCGGCGCCATAACCGCGATGACGCTGGCCGTCGGCTACGACGCCGACGGCCTCAAACAGAAGCTCGACGAGTTCGACTTCGCCAAGATCGCCGACTATGGCGGCCCGTTCGGGATCGGGCGCATCGAGAACCTGATCGCCCGCGACGCGCTCACCCACGGGAAGGTGCTTAAGGAGTTCATCGATCAGCTGCTGCAGGAGGCTCCTCGCCCGGCGACGAAGTTCGGGGAGCTCGGGGGGCGGCTACGGGTGATCGGCACCGACCTGGCCCACAACCGGATGGTGATCTTCCCGGATGACGTCAAGCTGTACGTGGACGACAGCGGAAAGACGCTCGATCCCGATGAGCTCCCGATCGCCGAGGCGGTGCGCATCAGCGCCGGCTATCCGTACTTCTTCCCCCCGCTGAAGCTCCGCGACGCGGTGACCAAGAAGGAGGGGGTGCTCGTCGACGGCGGCGTCGTCAGCGCCTATCCCGTGTTCCTGTTCGACACCCCCCAGCCGCAGCATCCAACCTGGGGGTTTCAGCTCTTCTCCGGCTTCAGCCCCGAGAAGCCGGCCTACTCGAAGATCAGCGGCTCCGGCTGGCCGATCGACATGCTCAAGGCGATCCTCGATACCTCCACCAGCGCGCTTGACAAGCTCGCGCAGCAGGCCTTCGGCAACCGCTCGATCGCGATCCCGACCGGTGACGTCTCGACGCTCGACTTCGCCCTGACAGAGCAGCAGAAGACCTTCCTGTACGACTCGGGCTACCAGGTGGCGAAGACATTCTTCGACTCAAAGCCAAAGGCCACCAACACCTACGGGGCCACCCCGCCATGATCCCTGACCCTCTAAAGACGCTCCTGAGCGCCGCCGGCCCCTCCGGCCACGAGGCGGATGCGGCGCGGGCCTGGCGGGAATGGTGCTCGTCGTTCGCCGACGAGGTCGCGGGCGACAGCCTCGGCTCCTCCCGCGCCGTCATCCCGGGCGCGGCGGGTGGACCCAGGCTGGCCATCGTGGGCCACATCGACGAAATCGGATTGCACATCACCCACATCGACGACGACGGCTTTCTGCACTTTGGCCAGGTCGGCGGCTGGGACGCGTCGGTGCTCATCGGCCAGCGCGTCCGGCTCCTGACACGTGACGGCCAGCTCCCGGGCGTGATCGGGCGCAAGCCGATCCACCTGCTCGAGGACGAGGATCGGAAGAAGATTCCGGAGCTCAAGCGGCTCCATATCGACATCGGCGCCAAGGACGGCGAGGAAGCCCGCAAGCTGGTGCGGATGGGCGACGTGGCGGTGATCGACGCCGGCCCCGAGGAGCTGCAGGATGGAATCGTCGTCTCGCGCGCGCTCGACAACCGCGTTGGGTGCTATGTCGCGGCCGAGGCCGCGCGCCTCGTGGCCGAGGCCGGAGGCGCACCCGGCGACGTGGTTGCGCTGGCGGTCGTCCAGGAGGAGACCACCTTCGCGGGCTCTCAGACCAGCGCGTTTGCGCTCAAGCCGGACGTGGCGATCGCCCTGGACGTCACGTTCGCGACCGACCAGCCGGGGGTCGAGCTGGGCGAGCGCACGAAGCACACGCTGCGCTCCGGGCCGGTGATCGCCCGCGGGACTGCGCTTCATCCCCGGGTGTTCGAGCTGCTCTACGAGGCGGCCGAGGAGGACGGGATCCCGTTCACCGTGGAGTCGATCGGGCGGCGCACTGGGACCGACGCAGACGCCATCTATGCCAGCCGGGGGGGCGTTCCGACGGGCCTGGTGTCGGTGCCGCTTCGGTACATGCACTCGCCGGTGGAGATGGCGGCCGTGGAGGACATCCAGGCCGCGGCGCGCCTGATCGCGGCGTTCGCGCGCAGGCTGGAGCCGGGGATCTCGTTCGAGCGCTAGCGCGCGACGGCGTTCGAGGTCCCGAGTACCCGACCCGTCGGCGCCGAGCGCCTGCACCGCCACATAGGGCTGGGTTGAAGCCACCCACATCTTCGTCTCGAAGTCCGTCCAGGGGAACTGGCCCACGGGACTGAGCACGGCGCCGCTCGGGCCGGCGAGCACCCGCCAGGCGGCGACCTCCGTAGCTCCGTTCCAGCTCGCGAAGACTCTCGTGCCCGTCGGAGTGGTGGCGGCCGCGACATCCGGCGGAGCGGTCGGCTGTCCCCACCACGGGAACCGGAATGCGCGATACGACTGAAGCGGCGGCCCGAAATGGGCGTCGAACCGCTGCTTGCCATAACGGCCGAACTCAGTGAAGTACGGCTCGGATCCCCAGCCGACGAACAGATTGCCATCGGGGAGCCCCTGCACCGCGCCCTCACTCTGCGACAGCAGGGGCGGGCGGTGGGTGTAGGCCCGTACCAGCGTCGCCCGGCGCCGCTTGTAGTTGAGGCGGATCCGCAGGGCCCGCGATTGGCCTTCAGCCGGATATGGGCCGTCGCCGTTGTCGAACATGGTGATCGTGCCGTCTGCCTGCATTCGCGCGTCGTGCTGCCAGTGGAAGCGCGCTCCCCGACCGATCCTGAAGGTCGAGTGCTTGCCGCCCAGGGTCCACACGATCCTTCCCGTCTGCTTGCTGATCTCGTAGACGGCCGAGGTGTGGCGGGCAGAGACGAGGAGGTTGCCGTCCGGCAGCTGCTGGATCGAGTTCATGTGGAGGTAGTCGTACGGCCGAGATCCGGCTTTCCCGAGATACGTGGCCTCCAGGCGGATGTGATCGAGCGCGTCCCACTGCCACAGCACCTGGCCGGTTTGCGATGTCGACCTCCTGGATGGCCTGGTCGATCAGCTTGCCCCGGCGCTTCCCGCCGACGGGCCTCAGATCCGCGGTCACATCGCGGTAGGCAAGGATCAGCGCGGTCCCCTGCGGAGTGATCTCGAACTCGTGATTGCCGGTCGTGTAGCCGTTGCCGGCGTAGACGGTCGCGATCTGCTGATAGGAGTGGTTGAGAATCGCCTCGACGCCGCCGGCGTAGCTCTCCCAGAAGGTCAGCACGCTCTGCCCCTGGTAGCTCTGGACCTTGACGTCGTGGGCGAACCCGCGGTTCGGCAAGGCGTCGAACCAGAGCAGCTTGCCGTTGGGGTCGAGGATGAGCGGACCGGCCTGGATCGAGTTCTGGGCGTCGGCGAAGATGTCGCCGGCCCCGGGGTCTGGGACCTTCCCCGACACGAAAACCTTCGGAGGACGAAGGCCCGGCACGGAGTGGAAGGTGCTCAGCGGCAGGGGACGCGCCGACGCCTGCGCCGCGGTCAGGGCGGCGACAACCGCCACAATGGCGGTCAGGCCGGCGACCACCGCCGCAACGGCGGTCAGGCCGGCGACCACCGACGCTACGGCAGCGACGCCGCGTCTCAACGAGGGGTTGGGAACTGGGTGCGCATCACCAGGTCCCAGACCTGATCCGGCATGAACCGGCGCTGGTTGATCATCAGGTGTGCGCTTGGCGTGACCGGGTAACGCGGCTTGGGCCGCCCGGACTTCAGCGCCTTGCCGATCGTCTTCGCGACCGCCTCCGGACCCCCACCGAGCTTGACCATCGGTCCCTTGTAGGCGGCCTGCGTCATTTTCGCCACGTGCCGGTTGAACCGCTCGTACGGCCCATCGCCAGCCTCCTCGACGCTCGCCGAAGCGGTGTCTCCGAAGCTCGTCACGATCAATCCAGGCTCGATCAGGATCACGTCCACGCCGAAGCCCCGGACCTCGAACCGCAGCGCATCAGACAGGGCCTCGACTGCGTATTTGGTGGCGTGGTAAATGCCACCGCCCGGGAAGGTCAACCTCCCCCCCATCGATCCAATGTTGACGATCTTGCCCCGCCGCTGATCGCGCATCCCCGGCAGCACCAGCTGGCACATCCGCAACAGGCCGAACACGTTGGTCTCGAACTGCCGCCGCACCTGGTCCAGCGGGACGGTCTCGACCGCGCCCGACTGGCTGTAGCCGGCGTTGTTGATGAGCACGCCGACCGTCCCTTCGGCCTGCGATACCCGTTCGACCGCGGCGGCCATCGACTGCTCGTCGGTCACGTCGAGCGCCAGCGTCTCGCAGCCCTTTTCAGCCAGGTCGGCGATGGTCTCGGGCCGCCGGGCGGTGGCGTACACCTTCCAGCCTTCGCCGGCCAGGTGCTCGGCCGTGGCGTGGCCGATGCCAGACGAGCACCCGGTGATCAGGACGGCCTCGGACGGCACGGGCCGCAGTCTAGTGGTCGTGGCCGTAGGTGGCGGCCACTATCCGCGGACGAGCTTCTTGTAGCTGATTCGCTTCGGGCGATCGGCGTCGGCGCCAAGCTCGGCGCGGCGGACGGCCTCGTAGGCCTCGAAGTTGCCCTCGAACCATCTGACCTGCGAGTCACCCTCGAAGGCCAGGACGTGGGTGGCGATCCGATCCAGGAACCAGCGGTCGTGGGAGACAACCACAGCGCAGCCCGCAAATGTCAGCAGCGCCTCTTCCAGCGCTCGCAAGGTGTCGACGTCGAGGTCGTTGGTTGGCTCGTCGAGCAGCAACAGGTTGCCGCCGCTGCGCAGCAGCTTCGCCAGGTGGAGCCGGTTGCGCTCGCCGCCGGAGAGCTTCCCAACTCGTACTTGCTGGTCTGGGCCCTTGAAGTTGAAGCCGGCCACGTACGCGCGGCTGTTGACCGTCTTCTCTCCCAGCTTGATCTGATCGGCGCCGCCCGAGATTTCCTCCCAGACCGATTTCGAGGGATCGAGCGCGTCGCGGGATTGGTCGACGTAGGCCAGCTCCACACTCTCCCCCAGGCGCAGCGTTCCGGCGTCGGGACGCTCCTCGCCCGTGATCATCCTAAGCAGCGTCGTCTTGCCCGCGCCGTTTGGCCCGATCACCCCCACGATCCCGCCCGGGGGGAGCGTGAACGACAGATCATCGATCAGCACCCGGTCGCCATAGGCCTTGCGCAGCCCCTGGGCCTCGACCACCACGTTCCCCAGCCGCTGCCCGGCCGGGATGTGGATCTGGACCTGATCGAGCTTGACGTTCGGCTCCTCAGCGAGCAGGGCCTCGTAGGCGTTGAGACGGGCCTTGGGCTTGTTGCGCCTGGCGCTCGTGTTCAGGCGCACCCACTCGAGCTCCTGCTCGATGGTCCGCCGCCGGGCGGTCTCCTGGCGAGCCTCCGCCTCCAGCCGCGCGCGCTTCTGCTCGAGCCAGCCGGAGTAGTTGCCCTGGTATGGGATGCCGCGACCCCGGTCAAGCTCCAGGATCCAGCCCGCGACGTTGTCGAGGAAGTAGCGGTCGTGGGTGACCGCCACCACGGTCCCCCGGTAGTCGTGCAGGTGGCGCTCGAGCCACGCCACCGACTCGGCGTCAAGATGGTTGGTGGGCTCGTCGAGCAGCAGCAGGTCTGGTTGGCGCAGCAGCAGCCGGCAGAGCGCGACGCGTCGCCGCTCACCCCCGGAAAGCGCCGAGACGTCGGCGTCGCCGGGCGGACAGCGCAGGGCGTCCATCGCGATCTCGAGCGTGGTGTCGAGGTTCCAGCCGTCGACGGCGTCGATCCGCTCCTGAACGCGAGCGAACTCGTCGGCAGTCTCCTCGGAGTAGTTCATGGACAGCTCGTTGAACTTCTCCAGCAGGGCCTTGGTCTCGGCCACGGCGTCCTCGATGTTCTCCCTGACGTTCTTGGTCGGGTCGAGCTGTGGCTCCTGCTCGAGCAGCCCGGTCGTCGCTGCGGGCGCGAGCTGGGCCTGCCCGTCGAACTCTGTATCGAGCCCGGCCATGATCCGCAGCAGCGTCGACTTGCCGGCCCCGTTGTAGCCCAGCACCCCGATCTTCGCCCCTGGCAGGAACGAAAGCGAGATGTCCTTGAGGACCTCTCGGTCGGGCGGGTACCGCCGCGACAGCCTATACGTGGTGAAGATGTACTGGGAGGACATCGACGTGTGAGGATAGGAGGAGCCGGGCGCAGTAGCCTGCCAGCGTATGACCGTGGTCCTTTACTGGATGGCGATCTCCCATCCGTCTCAGGTTGCGCGCAAGATGCTCGACCTCAAGGGCGTCGACTACGAGGTGGTCGACGTGCTGCCGCTCAACCAGAGGGTCCACCTGAGGCTGGCCGGGTTCCGGGGCGGGACCGTGCCCGCGCTCAAGCTCGACGGACAAAAGGTGCAAGGTTCGCGACAGATCTCGCGCACCCTGGATCAGCGCTGGCCCGAGCCATCGCTGTACCCCAACGATCCCGAGGCCCGGGCGCGGGTGGAGCAGGCCGAGCGGTGGGGCGAGGAGCAGCTACAACCGATCCCGCGGCGGCTGTTTCGCCTGGCGGCAGCCCAGAGTCGCGACCTCCGTCGGCGGATGGCCCGCGCCCAGCGCATGCCGGCGCCCGCCGTCGTCGCAGTGGCGATCCAGCCGGCGGTGGCCTACTACGCCCGGACGATCGAGGCCGACGGACGGCGAGCCACCGAGGCCAGTGCCCGCGCTGACCTGGCCGCGCTTCCGGGCATGCTCGATCGCGTCGATCGGCTGCTGGCAGACGGCACGCTGAAGCTCGACCCGCCCAACGCGGCCGCGCTTCAGATCCTGGCTACGGTGCGGCTGCTGGACGCGTTCGAGGACCTGCACGATCACGTCGGAGCGCATGGGTGTGCAGCCCCCGCCCGCGAGCTGTTCGCCGACTATCCGGTTCGGCTGCCGCGCTGTCTCGATCCCGAGTGGCTCGAGCCACTGCGAGCCCCGGCGGCCGCGTAGCGCGTGGCCAGGTGCTGCACGCGCTGGCGATCGCCTTCGCCGTCATAGCCGCCGGGCTGATCATCGTGGCCATCGTCGGCATGGTCACCGGCCGGCCCGGCGACCGCGCAGGAGTCGTGATTCGCGTGCTGGCCGTGCTCTGCTTCGCTACCGCCGTGGCGCTGAACGTGGCGGCGCACTGACCCCGCTCTCGGCCGCAGGTCAGCTCTGAGGCTGCCAGCCGCTCACGACCCACGCCCCCGGCGCGACCTCCGAGACGGAGGCGATCGCCACGTGCCAGGCCGGTCGAAGCCCCTCGTAGGCGGTCGTGTTGGTGGCGGCGGTCTGCTCCCGGGTGACCACGACGTATTGATCGCGCCGCGAGGGCAGCGGCGCCACGACCTCCACCTGCCCGCTGTTTGAGACGCCGCCCTGCTGGAGCTCGTAGTCGGAGGCGGTCTGGGCCGCGGCCAGCTCGAGCGCCGAGCGGGCCTGGCCGATGCTGCGCGCAGCCAACGATCGCATGTCGCCCGCGACGGTATCCGCCGTCCAGTTGATGTACGCGGTGGTGAAACTCCGCACGGCCTGGATCGCGCTGGATGAAGTGGCCGTGGAGGCCTCCGCCGGTGGTTTCGGCGACGGGTACTCGTGCGTGGCCTGGGCCACGGCCAGCTTGGACCGCCCCCCGGGCGCGGGCCGCGTGGCCCCACAACCGACGAGGAGCAAGCTGGCGGCGACCGCCGCCGCCGACCGCCTCACAACCCCTCCGGATGCCTGGCCACGAACCCGTCCGAGCTGCGGATCAGCGGGTGCCAGCCGATGCCGGTTGAACCGTCTCCCGGCCCGACCGCGTCGTGCGTGTCCCACCGTAGCCCGGCCACGTACATGAACACGTGATCGGGGTTGGCGTAGATCGTCACCCACGCCCCGGGACCCGGCGCGCCGAACGACTCGAGCTCGCTGGAGGCGGCCCCATAGGTGACGGGCACCAGCCGAGCGCCATAGAGCAGATGCTCGACACTCGAGGAGCAGTCGTACGAGGGCCCGACCTGGTCCAGCGGGAGCCCGTGGCCGCCGCCGTAGACGTAGGGCTTGCCCACGATCTGGTTCCCGGCGGCGATGATCTCCTTGACGGCCAGTGGCGCATCGGCCGGCGCCGCCGCCAGCCCGTTTGGCAGCAGTTGGGCGCGCGAGCCGGGAACGAGCGTCACACCCGCCAGCGAGCCGGGCGCGCACGCAGCGGGATCGGACGCCGGCGCCTGGGGCGCAAGCAGCGTGCCCGACTGCGGGCCAGTCTGACCCAGCACCGTGGCGGAGCCGGTGGCCGGCGGTCGCTCTATCCGCACCGGACCCGACCACAGCCCGTTCTCGTACGGAATACCGAGCTGCCCGGCGAACTGCCACCACAGGTCGATCACCCGAGGAAGTCCGTCGATCGGACCGCCGCCCAGTCCGATGTCGCGCTTGTAGGCGACCGCGGAGTTGTTGCCCCACGTGATCCGCAGCGGCGTCATGTACGGAAGGCCGCCCATGGCAGTCGCCGTCTGGAAGGTGTCACCTCCCAGCTCGGCGTAGCTGTCGGGGTCCTGGATGAGGTTGGCGCCCGAGGAGCCGACCGCCCCGGAGCTCGGATCACCGGGACCGCCGTACTCGGTGGCGCCCACCAGCCGTCCCGTGCCCGAAGGTCCGAGCGCGATCGAGCCACTCGGGGAGCTCGCGCAGTCGTTGCCCTCCGTGAACACGCTCAGCAGCAGCCCGAGCAGGGCCGCGCCGAGGCCCGCGAGCGCCATCCCCCCGATCGCCGCGACCACTACGACCACCCCATTCCGCGCTCTCGATCTGCGCTTCATCGCGGCGACCATAGCCGAGCAAATACCAACTGAATCTAATTGAGACCATTTTGTTTCAATCGCCCGTTTCGGTCTAACCTAATACGGCCATGGCGCAGATCCTCGATGTCGAACAGGCGATGCTCCTGCTGGAGCTGGAAGCTCCATTCGATCAGCGTCAGGTCCACATCGCGCGCCGGCGGATGGCAAAGCGGTGGCATCCGGACATCGCGCCGCCCGGCCGCCAGCACGAGCACCAGCGTCACCTGCAGGCCATCAACGAGGCTGCCGATCAGCTGGCGCAGCTGGCCGATTCCTCGCGGGGAGGGCGCGTCACGCGCGGCGCGGTCAAGGTCTCGGCGGCCGCGGCCCGTAAGGCCAGGGAGGACGCCGGCCGACGCGCGTACGAGGCCGAGCAGCGCCGTCGGGCCGCCGAGGAGGAACGAGCCAAGCACGACCCGTTCGGCTCCCGCGTGCCCGACCACTCGGTCGTTCACCGTTATGCCCGCTGCGCCTCCTATCCGGAGTGGGGCGTGGGCACGGTCAGCGGCATCTACTTCTCCGGCGAGGGCGACGACGTCCAGCAGTGGGCCCGGATGTCGTTTCAGATCGGGGTCCGGACCGTCCCCGCCGGATCGCTTCAGTTCGTCGACTTCTCCCGACCGGACCCGGCAGCCGACAGGGTGCAGCGGTTCATGACCGCTGCCCAGCACGCGCTGGCCGAGGGCGACGCCGGGCTCGCGGCGCAGCGACTCGTATACGCCCGCGACGCGGATCCCGCCAACCCCGTCGTGCTGCGGTTGCTGACGGCATCGTTCTGGCAGGCAGGCAACCTGCCGGCTGCGGCGCGAGCGGTGCGGGACTGGGCGCGCGCAGACACCGACCGCCCAACGCCGGAGCGATTCGCGGCCCGGATCTACGAGGACATGGGCGCCATCGACCTGGCCGCCGATGCGGCCCATCGCGCCACGGAGCGCGCCCCCAACGACGCCTCGGCCTGGGAGCGACTGGGGCGGCTGCGGCTGCGCCTGATGGATCGCCAGCGGGCGATCTCGGCGCTCGAGCAGGCGCGCGAGCTGGGCCCATCGGTCGAGGGACTGCTCGACCTGGCGCTGGCCTATCACCTGGCGGGCGACGTGGGGGCTGAGGTCTCGGTCTCCGAGGCAGCCACCAGGCTCGATCCCGAGTCAGCCGCGGCCTGGTCCCGCTACGCCCACGCGCTGGCTCGGACCGACCGCCTTGTTGAATGTGAGCGAGCCTGCATCCGAGCGCTGTCGCTCACCGACGACCCCGAGGTCGAGCAGCTGCTGGCCCGAGCCCGTGCCGCAAACCCGCGAGAAATAAACGGCGGCGCGCGCGCCCGTGCCGTGCTCGCGGAGCAGACCGCGGCCTAGCCCGGGCTACGGCTAGGCCAGCGAGCCCTCGCGGCCGCAGACGCGGCAGGCCTCCCCCGGTCCCAGCGGGCGTCCGCCGCATTCCGGGCAGTCCTCGACCTGCTCGAGCACGCCCAGAAGCTCCCCGACGCGGCACACCAGCAGCCGTTCCTCGTCAATCTCGACCCACGTTCCGGCGGCCGCCGGGAACACCACGTGGTCGCCGCGTTTGACCGGCATCTTCACCCCCACGTGGTCCCACCAGTCGAGGCCCGGGCCGACCGCCAGCACGATGCCCTGCTGGGGCGGAGGCTCATCGGAGCCGGGAGGAACGAGCAGGCCAGAGCGGCGGACCCGATCGGGGTCCAGCTCCTTGATGACTACGCGGTCGAAGAGAGGTCGAAGCTGGTTACGCATACAGGCCTGATCATAGGAGGCCGACGACCCGAAAACCGACCACCGCAGCCAGCATACGAAGGCGCGGCCGGCGGTGAAGGCGACTACCTAACCGCTCGGCAGCGAGGCCGGATCGGGGATGAGCGGGAGCTGGACGCTTGACGGATGCGCGGCCGTGTGCTCGACCTGGTACACGCCGCCGATCAAACCGACGGCCTGGGTCAGGGTGGGTAGCGCGTGGGGGAAGTCCGAGGTGGCGATCGTCACCCGCAGCCGGTGCCCCGGCTGCAGCGTGTCGAAGGTGGGGAACACCTCGACGTCGTAGCGGACGACCTTGCCGGTGGGCACCGGCGCCTGCGCCGCCTTCGTGTACGGGTGGTAGGGAAGCAACGGCTGGCCATCTGGCGCGTACCAGCTGTGCGCCGGATCGAGCGCCCGCTGGTTTCCCTCCAGCAGCCCCGAGGTCAGCGGCTTGGCGGTGCCGTCCGGGGCCACGTCGGACAGCTGCACAACCCATTCGGCGTCGCGGGTCGTGGAGGTCGCGTACAGCGTCGCCCCGATCGGCCCCGCCACCGCGGTCGGCGCGGCGAACGGCGCAGTCGTGTAGCTCTGCGTGCCGGGGCCGAGCTGGGACAGGACCGCGTTCTGGGTGCACGGATCCTCCAAGGAGAAGAACGACAGCGCCAGAACGCCCAGACCCGCGGCCCACTGCTCGGTCGAGGTGGTGCACGGAATCTGGGTGCCGGTGAACACGAGCGGGTCGGTTCCGCCCGTGGCTGGTGGCGATTGGGTGGTGAGCCCTCCTCCCGGTCGGAGGTAGTAGGTGGTCGGCGTCGCCTGGTCCAGCGGGTAGCGAGCCACCTCGTTGTAACGCCCCGTAGCCAGATCCTCGAGGTGAAGCGGAGTCTGGGTGTCGGTGATGCCGGTGTCCGTCCCCTTCAGCCAGTGGTCGAACCAGGCCAGCTCGAGTCCGTTGAGATCCAGGCCGTGATAGTCGAGCCCCGTGCCGGCAGTGACGTGGTACCAGGGACCTTGCAGCAGCTGATAGCGAGGGGTGACCGGCTGGCTCGACGCCATCGGCCCCAGCACCGGACGGTGGCTCCAGGCGTTCTGGAGGCCGGAGTAGTTGAGCAGCTCGCCCCGCTGGAACAGGTCATACCAGCCGCCGACTAGGAACGCCGGAATACCGTCGTCGACGATCCGCTGCAGCTCGGCCACCGGGTTGCGAGCGCCCCAGTAGGCCTGGTCATAGGCCTGATCGCCGCCGGTCTCTGCGCCGAGCAGAAGCGAGAGATCGAAGTCGGTCAGGTCGTGGACGTGCTGGGTGAGGGCCGTGAACAGGTCGGCGTTGCCCTCCTCGACCGGGCCGATGGTGTTGAGCGCGGCGGTCAGGCCGAGGTAGAACGAGGAGAATTCAATGTCCGGGAAGCCGCCCGCGAACGCGGTGTCGCGATATAGGTCGTTGCCGGAGATGATCGGGAACATGGCCTTGACGTGCGTGGGGCCGGCGTCGACGGCGGTCGCGAACTGGTTGATGCCCATGTAGGAAGCGCCGAGCAGCCCCACGTCGCCGTCGGCGTGGGGCAGGGCCGCCGCCCAGTTGACCAGGGTGGCGCCATCCGTTCCCTGGACCGGGTCGAACAACCCCCACTCGCCCTGCGACCCCCCGGTCCCGCGGACGTCGGCGATCACGTCGATGTAGCCGCGCTGTACCAGATACGTGCTCTGACCCGAGAGCTGCCCGAGCGGTCCCGAGGCGAACTGGGCGTCGTCCTTCCCATAGGGCGTCTGGGTGAGGATCACCGGGAAGGGCCCCGAGGCTGGATTCCCCGTCTTCGGATCGGTGGGGAAGTAGACGTCGGCTCGAAGCACGGTGCCGTCGCTCATCCTCACCGCCTGGTTGGTCTGCGAGCCCACACCGTACGCGGCCTGCTCGGGTTGCCAGGCCGCTGCCGGGGCAGCGCTTAGCGCCAGCGCGACCAGCGCCGCCGTCAACCCTGCCGTGAATCCGGTTCGCCTCCTCCGCAACACCGCTTCATCCAAGACTCTATTCGGATCGCCGGAGCCTTGTGCCACTCAACTCCAGGAACCGCTCAGATCCGCACCCGCCGGGCGTGCAGGGCGGCGTAGACCGGGCGACAGGCCTCGGCCACGGCGGCGTCGTGGTCGGAGAGCATCGTCTTCCGCGGGCGCCAGGGCTTGAACCCGGTGGAGGACCAGACGGCCTGCGTACCAGTGCGGGGCCCACACGCCGTCCGAGGACGCGCGGGCCCGGCGGCCAGGACAGCATCCGGGCGGTGAACGCGATCCCCAGCCAGTCACACAGCCAGCGCAGGTACGCCTCGGGCGCGCGCAGGAAGTCGCCCGCGTCGAGGATCGGCACCTCGACGCGGTGCTGGTCCCACAACTCCAGCAGCCACCCTTGCTGCCGCAGCCCGATGTCATCCGGCTCGCAGGTCTCGCGGGCTCGCACATACGAGGCGACGACTTCGACCGGGTCGCGGATCAGCAACGCGTTGCGGAAGCCCAGCGTCCAGTGCAGGTCCATGTCGCGGGGGACGTGGTGGGCCATGTGCTTGGCGTAATGGACGCGGCGCCCGGGCGGCAGCGGAGCCGATAGCTCGGCGATGGCCGCGCCAACGTCGGTGGGCTGGGAAGCGATGACCGCCTCGCGCGCCGGGTGGTCGATGCCGGTGCGGGCGAGATAAGCCGCGTACAGGGGCTCATCGACTACGACCGTGTCGGGGCGGTTCTCGAACGCGCGCATCATCGCGGTGGAGATGTTGCGCGGGCCCGACCACATCGCCACGCGCACGACGTCGCTCATGGCGCCGACGCGGCCCGCCACGTCGTCGTCGACGAGCTCGCGGTAGAGGGCCTGGAGGCGCTCGACCATCGGTCCGCGGCGGCCATCGCCGATCGTGCGACCGTCCACGGACCGGACGGGTACGACGCCGGCGAACGTGCCGGTGACGAACGCCTCGCGGGCGGCATAGACGTCGGTGAGACTGAATGTGGTCTCCCGTGCCGGGATGCCGTTGGCACGGCAGATCTGGAGCACGTTGGCGCGGGTGATCCCTGGGAGGCAGTAGCGCCCGTCGGAGGTCAGCACCTCCGGCGCGTCGTCGGGCCCTGTGACGAGGAAGAAGTGCGTCGAGTTGCAGGTTGCCACGAACCCGTGGGGGTCGAGCATCAGCGCCTCGTCGGCGCCGGCAGTGTAGGCCTGGATGCAGGCCGTGACGTCGTTGAGTTTGGAGTGCGCGTTGAGCTTTGGGTCGAGAGTGTCCGGGGCGGCGCGGCGCACGTGTGTCGTGAACAGGGTGATGCCCTCGGTCACCGTCGCCGGCAGCGGCTCCTTGTGCTCAGCGATGATCACCACCGTCGCGGGCCCGATCGTCACCCGGGGATCCTGGTAGGGCGTTCGCTTGATCCCCCGGGTGACCATCACTCGCATGTGCACGCCGTCGGTCATGTCGTTGGCCCGCAGGGTCGAGTAGATGGCCTCGGTCAGCTCGCGCCGGCTCCGGCCGACGTCGAGCATGATGGCCTTGGCGCCGGTGAACAGGCGGTCGAGATGCCGCTCCAGAAAGGCGGGGTGGCCCGCCCGCACGCGCAGACCCTCCCACACCCCATCTCCCAGCACGAAACCCGCGTCGAACACCGACACGACCGCCCGCTCGCGCGGCACCAGCTCGCCGTTGATCCAGACCAGGATCCGCTCGTTGCGCGCATCGTCCTCGAAGTCATGCGTGCCGTGGGCCATAGCGCAAAGCCTATGGACCGCCGCCAGCCAGCTAGCGCAGAGAATGCGGGGCAGGCCGAGCTGGCCGCCGGGCCGCTAGAACTAGCTCTCGATTGGCGTGTTGGTCGCCTTTCCCCACTCGACCCATGAGCCGTAGTAGACCCGCACGTCGGGATAGCCGAGGAGGTATTTGAGAGCGAACCACGCCTCGCTCGCCCTGTTGCCGATCGTGCAGTAGGTGATCACAGCCTTGTCGTCGGTCACCCCTGCCCGCTCGAGTGCGCGCCGCAACTCATCGGCGCTCTTGAGCGTCCCGCCTTCAGCGCGCAACAAGTCGATGGGGACGCTGACGGCGCCTGGGACGTGGCCCGCCCGCCCGGCGTCCTCGGTCGCCCCCGACGGCCAAAAGAGCTCGCCGTTGTACTCGGCCTCGGCACGCACGTCCAAGACGATCTGAGCTGGGTCATCGATCGCGGCCTCCACCGCCTCGCGTGAAGCGAGCAGACCTGGGTTGGCCGCCACGGGCGGATGCCCGCTGTTGGCCGGCTCGGGCATGTCGGTGCTCCATTGGTGACCCGCTTGCGCCCACTGCTCCCGCCCGCCCACCAGCATCCGCACGTCCTCGTGACCGTGCGTCTTCAGCAGCCAGAAGCCCAGTGGGGCGCTGTAGCCGTAGACGACCACGCACGTCTCGGGCGAAATGCCGGAGCGCGAGAGCAAACGCTCAAGCTCCTCCAGCTCCACCGGCCTGTAGTCCGCACCACGCAAGTCCGTGTATGCGTTCCACAGGACCGCACCCGGGATGTGGCCCTCGTCGTAAGTAGCGCGACTGACATCGACCTCGACAAACCGAACCCTCGGATCGCCGACGTGCGCCGCGATCCAGTCGACATCAACGGTGGGGCTGGACGGGCCAGAATGGCTCATGCTCAAAAGAGTCCCACAGCGAGATGCGCCCGATCAACCCAACGAGGATGGTGGACACTGCTTACACGCCCGCTGTGGCTGCTGGTTGTCGATTACCGGTCGAGCGCCAGACGAAGGTCACCATGGCCCCCGCCGGCAGGCTGTACGAGAACGATTGGTGGTGCCAGACGACCGCGAAGTGGGCTGGAGCGCTCGAGTTGTTATACGCCACGAGGGCCTCGGTCCCGTCCGGGTTGAGGAAGGCGACGTCGTCTAGGCCCGCGCCCGGTCCGGCCGCGGAGTACTGGACGAAGTGGTTTGAGTAGATGCGCACCGCTCCCGGTTTGAGGAACTTGCTCACCTGCCCTAGCTGGAAGTACGGGGCGCCGAACGAGACCTGGTGCGTGCGCTCGTCAACCGTCACCACGCCGGTGCAGCCGTGGCATGCGGTGTTCGGCGCTTGCACCGGGCCGCCCGCCGGATCGAGCGCCAGGTTCCAGAGCGCCACCGCGCTCGCCCAGTTGCGAAGCGACGCGATCTCGAGCTCCGCCGGGAACCACGTGGGATCAGTCTGCGAGGTGCATTCGGTGACCCACTGCTCGAGCTTCGGCGCCTGGCGGTGCAGAGCGCTCATCACGGTCGGCGTGCCGTAGTAACAGTGGAAGGCGACGCCCGCGAGGTCCTGACGGGCCGGGCCCGTAAGCAGCCCACTGACGTAAGGGGGAACGACGTTCGACCAGGTCGAGTCGTAACCGAAGATCGCGGTGTTCAACCGCGCGCGCCGCAGTGCGGGCTTCAAGTAGTCCGCCACAAAGCCGGCCTCGGCCCATTCGGGCAGGTTCAGCCCGGGATACCACGTCCCCTGACCGGGTTCATTCTGAGGGGTGACGGCGGCAACAGGCACCTTCGCGCTGGCGTAGCCCCGCAGGAACTTGACGAAGTAGTTGGCCAGCGCGCCGTAATCGGACGGCAGCAGGTACGACGCGTTGTCGCTGTTGCCCAGGTTGTTGTAGATCTTCATCCAGTCCGGCGGAGTCCAGGGTGTGGCGATGATCTGCGCCGCCGGGTTGAGTGCCAGCGCTTTGCGCAGGGTGGGCAGGATGTAGCGGCCGTCGTGGCCGATCGAGAAGTGCGCCAGGCTAGGGTCCAAGCCCCCCGGGGGATGGTCGTCGTACGTATACGGGTGACGCTGGGCGCTGAAGTCCGAGGCCCCCATCGGCACGCGGATGAAGCCCAGGTGGATGCCTCCCTGCCCGAACAGCGCGTTCATCGTCTTCTTGAATAGGTACGGCGGCAGCTGTGTGTACAACAGCCACGCGGAGCTGTCGGTCATAGCCGCGCCGACGCCGACGATGCGCTGGTAGCGCACCGAGTCCGAGACCTGGATCACCGGAACGCCCGACGGCTGCTTGCTCCTGAACCGCAGCTCGCGCACCGGCGCTAGGTTCTGACCCAGACTGGGGCTGGTTTGGATCACCTTTACGACCGGAGCCACCTCGCCAGGTGGAGGCGACGTCGCGGCCCATGCCGCTTCACCGACGACGACCGCCGCGGCGAACAGCAGATAGAGCACACGCCCCATTCTTTTCCTGCATCTCGCTAGTGGTTCTCTCCGTAAGTACGGTCGCACCGAGAGGCGTCACTGGCGGATGGCTGCCGAGGACGCAGGAGGCGACGCGCAGCGGCGCTGCGCGAGCCTCCGAGGACGAAGGCGGGCGCCGCCAGGGGCGACTCGAATGCGAGCGTATTTGCGGGGGGAACCACTAGGTCGGGATTCGACGAGCGCGGAGGGTACCAGCGGGCGCGTACGGCCCCTTTTTGCCACTCCGGAACGAGAGTCGCGCCGGCCTGAGCAGCGTGACCGTCCGACCGCGACCATAGTTTTTCCTTCGTGCGCCTGATCGTCGCCCGCTGCGAAGTCCGCTACTCGGGAAGGTTGAGCGCCCTACTGCCCGAGGCGCTACGGCTCATCATGGTCAAGGCCGACGGCTCCGTTCTCGTCCACGCCGACGCCGGGGGGTATAAGCCCCTCAACTGGATGACGCCGCCCACGGTGATCGAGGAAGGTCCCAGTGGGATGACCGTGCGCAAGCGCGCCGGGCAGAGCGAGGACCGGCTCGAGATCCAGATTTCGGAGCTCCTCTCCGACATCACCCACGAGCTCGACCCGGATCCCGCGCTCACCAAGGACGGGGTCGAGGCCCACCTGCAGGAGCTGCTGGCCGACCAGCCCCAGTGGTGCGGAGAGGGGTTCCGGCTCGTGCGGCGCGAGTGGCCGACCGACATCGGTCCGGTCGACCTCATGTGCCGTGATTCCAAGGAGCGGTGGGTCGCGGTCGAGATCAAACGGGTGGCGGGGATCGAAGCCGTCGAACAGCTCAGCCGGTACCTGGAGCGGATCCAGCTGGACCCGGAGTTGGCCTCCTGCCGCGGGGTGCTCGTGGCGCAGCAGATCAAGCCGCAGGCACGGACGCTGGCCGAGGCGAGAGGAATCGAGTGCGTCGAGGTCGATCTGGGAGTGCTTCGCGGCGAGCGGAAGCCGGAACTGAAACTGTTCGCGGCATGAACGAGCGAAGCGGTTACTGCGGGCTGGACGCCCGCAGACGAGATCGAGAGCGCCGACCGGAAGGAGGCAAGAGGTGACCGACGCAGTCATTACTGAGCGCCGTGAGCGCATTCTCCTCATCACCATCAACCGCCCGGACCAGCGAAACGCGGTGAACGCCGCGGTAGCCCAGGGCATCGCGTCGGCGCTCGACGAGCTGGACGCCGACACGAGCCTGTCGCTGGGCGTCCTGGCAGGGGCCGGGAAGGGCTTCAGCGCCGGTATGGATCTCAAAGCGTTCGTCGCCGGGGAGTCGGCGTGGGCCGGCGATCGCGGCTTTGCGGGGATCACCCAGCGGGCGGCCTCCAAGCCGCTGATCGCGGCCATCGAGGGCTTTGCGATGGCGGGCGGTCTGGAGATCGCCCTGGCCTGCGACCTGATCGTGGCCGCTCGCGGAGCGCGACTCGGCATTCCCGAGGTCAAGCGATCGCTGGTCGCCGCCGGCGGTGCTCTGCTGCGGCTGCCGCGCGTTCTACCCCGCAACCTGGCGATGGAGCTGGCCCTGACCGGGGACCCGATCGACGCCGAGCGGGGCCACGAGCTGGGGCTGGTCAACCGGCTGGCCGAGCCGGGGCAGGCGCTCGGGACCGCGCTGGAGCTGGCGGAGGCCGTTGCCGCCAATGGCCCGCTTGCGCTCGCCGCTACGAAGCGGATCCTGGAGGAGTCGGTGGACTGGCCGCAGTCGGAGTTCTTCGCTCGCCAGGGAGAGATCGCCGGCCCGGTGATGGGATCGGAGGACGCCAAGGAGGGCGCCAAGGCGTTCGCCGAGAAACGGGCGCCGGTTTGGAAGGGGCGATAATCGGACCATGGACACATCAACAGTCGATCAGGCATACGGGCAGCTCCAGGGCGAATTCCAGGATGTGGCGAAGTCGGTCCAGGCGCTCGCCGAGAAGCTCCAGGCAGCGGCGCAGGCGGGTGACTCGAACGCCAAGGAGTGGCTACTCGACCTCAAGCAGATCGCGCTGGATGTCAAGGACGAGCAGATTCAGGTGAACTCCTTGCTCCAGGCCATCCACCAGTACGTCGCGGAGTCCCACGAACAGCTGCAGCAGCAGGTGCCTCAGTACCAGCAGATGCCGCAGGCTCCCCAGATGGGGATGGGCGGGGGCGGCGGCGGGATGCTCGGCGGGTTCCTGCACGGCGGCTTCGGCCGGGCTGTCGCCATGGGCGCCGGGATCGGCCTGGGCGACGACCTGATCAACAGCATCTTCTAAAGAAGTTCGGACCGGCACATGTGCGCCGGCCTTAAAGATCGGTGACCTTCTCTGCCTTCTCCAGCCGCTCTGCGAGACGGTTCATCCCGTAGCGCCGCGCCGCCTGGGCGCCCCGCTCGAGGTCGGTCGCACGGTCGGGCGGACGCGGGACCTCGATCGGGCGCAACGTCGCGATCTCCCGGAAGTGCGCCAGCTCCGCGGCGTTATCGATCAGCGCGGAGCGGACGCGAGGCGACTCCTCCTGGGCGCCGGCGATCGCCTGATCGAGGGAGCGGTGCTTTAGCAGTAGCTCGGCGGCCTTCTTCGGCCCGATCCCAGGCGCGCCGGGGAGCCCATCGGAAGGATCGCCGCGTAGAGCGATGAAATCGGGGACCAAATCCGGGGTCGACGCCGTAGCGGCGCTTTACCTCCGCTGCGTTTACCTCTTCGAAGCCGCTGGTGCCCTGCTTGAGGTACATGACGCTCACCTGGTCCGAGACGCACTGGTACATGTCGCGGTCCCCGGTCAGGATCAGCGTCCGCCCGCCGGCCACGGATTCCACGGACGCCAGCGACCCCAGTAGGTCGTCGGCTTCGAGCTGCGGCGGTCGTATCCGTGCTCCACCCGAAGGCATCGAACAGCTCCGGCGCCTGATCGAACTGCCACTGAAGGGCGTCGGGCACCGGGGGCCGGTCGGCGTGGTAGGGCGGGTACAGCTGGACGCGGTACTCGGCGGCCTCGGCACCGAAGCAGACCACGATCGCCCGCGGCGTGTGGTCGGCGGCCATGCGCAGCAGCACGTTGACGGCGCCAAGCAGGGCATTGATCGGGCGGCCCTCCGTGCCCTTGATGGAGTCCGGCAGCGCGAAGAACGAGCGGTACAGCAGGAACGGGCCGTCGACGGCGACGAGCGGGGCGGCACGGCACCCAGGGTAGGGCTAAACGACCGCGATGGCCTCGATCTCGATCATCAGCTCGGGCAGCGCCAGCGCGCTCACCCCGATGGCGCTCGACGCCGGCTGCGGTCCCTGGATGAACTCCGCCTTGATCCGGCCGTAGTCGCGCAGGTTTGCGATGTCCGTGAGAAAGACGGTCAGCTTGACGATTGCCTCGAGCGAGGCTCCCGCGGCCTCGAGCACGGTCCGCAGGTTCTCGAGCGCCTGCCGGGTCTGGGCCTCGAAGTCACCTTTCCCAACAACTTCGCCCTCCCCCGAGATCGCCGTCTGACCGGAGGCGAAGATGACCGACCGGCCGTCGTCTATCCGCCATGCCTGCGAGAACCCGGCCTGATCCTGCCACGTCCAAGGGTTGACCTGGGTGCGTTCCATCGAGGTCTCCTTTCTGTCGTATGCCTACGACCTCGCCAGCGACCGAGGTCGCGAGTCATTCACAAAGGCGAGCACACGGTACCCCGTGGCGGCTTTGGCGCACCGTTGTACGGCTTCGTCCAAAGCTCGTCACAGAAGGGTGAAAGCCGCCCGGACAGCAGGCTTCGGGTGCGACCCTCGGGAAATGGGCGGCAACGGTGCGGACATGGGCGGCGACGGTGCGGGCACGGGCGGCGACGGTGCGGGCACGACGAACCCCACCAGTGCGGCTCGCGAGAAGGTGGGTTCGGGATGGCCGAATAGCGAACATGGTGAACCCCACCTCGTCGGCGTCCTTGGGGTGGGGTCAGCGGTGCCCGTCTACGGCGGGCGCGACGAACGGATCGGAGCGATCGCCGAGGTCCAACGCGGTCACATCACCCGGCGCCAGCTTCGCGCAGCCGGCATCAGCGATTCCGCAATCGCGCGCATGATTGCCGCCAAGCGTCTGATCCGGATCCATCCGGCGGTCTACGCGGTTCGGCCCTGTTTGCCGGTCCCGCTTGGTCCCGAGACCGCTGCATTGCTGGCTTGTGGGCCAAACGCTCTGTTGAGTCACGGCAGTGCGGCGAGCCTCTGGAAGCTGTGCCAGAGGCGGCATGGACCCGTCGAGCTCACCGTTACCCGACGGCGGCATAGACATGTGTCCGGAGTCCACGCCCACCGCACGGGCCACCTTCTGGGTCGGGACATCCGGGTCATCGAGGGCCTTCCGGTCACGTCTCCCGCTCGTACGCTGCTCGATCGAGCTGCGACCCTGACGGTTCATGAGCTCGAGCGGGAACTCGACGAGGCGCTGTCGGTTCTGAGGATCGTTCGTCGGCGAGAGCTCAGCGATGTGCTCGCTCGAGGCAACGGCCGGAACGGCGCAGCGGTCCTGCGGCGGCTCCTCGAGCGGCGCACGGACGAGACCATCACCCAATCCGAGGCCGAGAGGCTGTTCCTACGGCTCGTACAGAAAGCTCGCCTCCCGGAGCCCGAGACACAGGTCCGCCTCGCGGGCTACACCGTCGACTTCCTATGGCCGGAGGCGCGGGTGGTCTTCGAAAGAGACGGGTACCGATTCCACAGCACCCGACGGGCCTTTGACCGCGACCGGCGCAAAGATCTGGCACTCAAGGAAGCCCACTATGACCCCAATAGGGTCAGCCGCGACCAGGTCAAGCACGAGCCGGAGATCGTGGTCGCGCACGTGGCGGGCGCGCTCGCTAGAGCTGGGATGCCTACTTCGCCCTGACCGTCGGACCGGCCAGACCTCCGAACACCACCCGGTAGGAGCCCGCCGCCGCCAGCCTCACCCTGTATGCGCCGCCCGACCCGAGGTGGGCGCGGCGCACCGTCTGCCAGCGCCTCCCGGCCAGCCGCTGGACGAGCAGCAGACTGCCCCTGTTACCGGGGAAGACCTTCCCGTAGACGATCGGAATCCCGGCCGACAGAACCTGGTGCACATAGTCCGAGACCGCCGACGCGGTCTCCGCCGTGATCCGGGCGACATCCAGGCTGCGGCCGGCGGATGGCCTGCGTGCCGTGCGCGCCGCCGATCCCGCGTTCGTGGTGATCGTCGTAAACCGGGCAAACGTTGTCAGCAGCCCAAAACGGTGCTGAAGGTCGACTCCGGTGACCGTCGTGCGGCCCTTGGTCCCCACCACTGACGCCGCCAGGATGCGGGGCGAGGCTCCGTGCTTGGTCACCTTGATCCCGATCAGCGACCCCTTCACGAGCCCGCTCAGCTTCCCGGACGCCGCCGCCACCGACATCCGGTAGCCCCAGTGGTGGTAGGGGTCCCCGCCGGCGCCGTCGTACGGGTCCGGTACCCCGCGAAGCCACGGCTGGGGCGACCCTCCGAAGACGTTCTCCACGTTCTCGGTGTAGCCCCCGGAGCTCGAGAAGAAGTAGGTGATCGCGGGCCTCCCCCCGTAGGTGACGATCTGGCCGCTGGTGGCGGCCACCGCGGCATTCGTCGCGCGGGTCTCGGCGGCCACGCCCCGATAGGCCTGCGACCGGGTGTCCGAGTAGACGTCGAACGCCGCGCCACCGACGTGGCTCGTGAGCGCGAACGTGCGGGCCGCGACCGCCTGGGCGTCAAGTGCCTGGGCGGACCAGCTGGAGGGCATCTCTGCCGAGACAACGCCTCGGACGTAGTCGTCGAGGCCCACCGCGTCGACCGTCTCGACGCTGCCCGCTCCCGGCCGGAACTCGAGCGCGCCGCGGTACCGACCGAGGCCCGCGACGGCCAGCGGACCAGGCCCCGAGACCGTCAGCGGCGCCGAGAAGGTGCCCACCCGCTTCCCAGACGGATCCACGAGCGCCAGCGAGCCGCCCGACAGCGCCTGGACCGCATAGGTGGTGGTCGCGTTGAGGGCCGTCGAGCCCGCCTTGGTGGCGCCGCTGAAGGCAGCCGAGCCCGACCGAGCAGGACGCGCACGATCCGGTTGGGATCGGCGGTTCCGATCGTCGTGCCCTGGTAGTAGTGGGCCAGGATGGTCCGGTAGTTGGCGCCGTGCAGGGCGTACCCGTAGGCGCCGTATTGGCTCATCCCGACGCCGTGTCCGTCGCCGCCGCCGCGAACGTAGAACACACTCGCCGCCGACGCGGGCGCTGCGAGCGCGAGGGAGGCGGCGATCCCTAGGATGGTGCAGGTGAGCGAGCGCAAGGCGTCAGATGTGTTCGTCGAGTGCCTGGAGTCCGAGGGCGTCCGGTACGTGTTCGGTATACCCGGCGAGGAGACACTCGACCTTAGCGAGTCGCTTGCCAACTCTTCGATCCAGTTCGTGCCGGTCCGCCAGGAGCAGGGCGGCGCGTACATGGCCGACGCCTACGGCCGCCTGACGGGCAGGGCAGGCGTTTGCCTCGGCACCCTGGGGCCAGGGGCCACGAACCTGGTGACGGCCGTGGCCGACGCATTCCTGGATCGTGCGCCGCTGGTCGCGCTGACGGGTCAGTCAGATCTCGAGCGGATGCACAAGGAGTCGCACCAGTACATCGACCTGATCGGCATCCTGCACCCGATAGTCAAGTGGAACGCGCGCGTGTCGAGCCCGCTCATCATCCCTGAGGTGGTGCGCAAGGCGTTCGCAGTCGCGGAGTCCGAGAAGCCCGGAGCCACGCACCTCGAGCTGCCGGAGGACGTGATGGCACAGCAGCTCGACGCCTCGCCGCTACCCCGCCACAGTCCGGTCAAGCCCGAGCCCGGCATGCGCGAGCTGCAGGAGGCCGCCGACATCATCTGCAACGCCAACCGGGTGGTGGCGCTCGCCGGAAACGGCGCCGTCCGGACCCGGGCCGGCGAGGCGTTGCGGACGTTCGCCGCCGAGACCGAGATCCCGGTGGCGGAGACGTTCATGGCCAAGGGGCTGCTCGATGACGACGACCCGCACGCGCTGGGGACGGTCGGACTTCAATCGCGCGACTACGCGATGGCCGGGTTTGACGAGGCCGATGTGGTGGTGACGATCGGCTACGACCTGGTCGAGCACGCACCCGAGCACTGGAACCCGGACGGCGACAAGAAGATCGTGGTGATCGACACCGTGGCCGCCGAGATCGACGAGTTCTACCTGCCCGCGGTCGAGCTGATCGGCGAGATTCCCCACGTGCTCTCCAGGCTTACCAGCGCCTGCCGCCAGGACCCCACGCCGGGAGGATCGAGCAGTCTGCGCGAGGTAGTTCACCGAGCGTTCGACGAAGGGCGCGACGACGACCGCTTCCCGGTGATCCCGCCCGGGCCCTGTGGGAGATCCGCCAGGTGCTGGGGCCCGAGGACATCCTGGTCTCGGACGTCGGGCTGCACAAGCTCTGGATCGGGCGGATGTTTCCGGCGCACGAGCCGGGGACCGTGCTGATCGCCAACGGGCTGGCGGGGATGGGTTTCGCGCTGCCCACCGCGATCGGGGCGAAGCTCGTCTATCCGCACCGCAACGTGATCGCGGTCCACGGCGATGGGGGCTTCTTGATGAATGCCCAGGAGCTCGAGACGGCCGCCCGGCTGCGGACGCCGGTCGTCAACGTGATCTGGGAGAACAATGAGTTCGGGTCGATCGCCTGGAAGCAGGACAAGAAGTTCGGCCGCCACTTCGGCGTCGACTTCGGCAACCCGGACTTCGTGCGGCTCGGGGAGGCCTTCGGAGCCGCGGCATGGCGCCTCGAGAGCGCGGATGAACTGGGCGACAGGCTGCGCCAGGCGCTGGCGCTGGACCGGCCTTCGCTGATCGTGGTGCCAATCGACTATTCGCTCGACGTGGCGCTGTCGGACCAGCTCGGCGCCGAGACGGTCGCCACTTGAGCGACGGCCGCGACGTGCTCGTGGTCGGGGCTGGGCTGGCGGGCCTGGTGACGACGCTCGAGCTGCTGGAACGCGGACGCCAGGTGCTTGTCGTGGACCGCTGCCTGCCGGAGGAGGTCGGCGGCCTGGCGCGCGAGGCATTCGGCGGGATGTTCATGGTCGACAGCCCGGAGCAGCGATCCTCGGGCATCGAGGACAGCGTCGAGCTGGCACTCGAGGACTGGCTGCGGGTGGCGGGCTTCGAGGACTCAGACGTCTGGCCCCGCCGGTGGGCGGAGGCATACGTGGCCCGGGCCCGCGATGAGGTGGGCGAGTGGCTGAAGCGCTACGGCGTACGCTTCTTCCCAGTCGTCAACTGGGCCGAGCGGGGGGTGTACGGCGACGGCAACTCCGTGCCCCGGTTTCATCTGACCTGGGGCACCGGCAAGGCGCTGGTCGACGCCATGTGGGAGGCGCTCCGGGGCCGTCCCGGGCTCGAGGTGCGCTTCCGCCACCGGGTGCGGGGACTGATGATGCGGCGCGGGCGCGTGGCCGGGGCGCGGATCGTCGACGAGTCAGACGGCACCGAGTATGAGCTGGAGGCCGAGCACGTGGTGATCGCATCCGGCGGCATCGGCGGCAACCTGGACCTGGTCAGGAAGAACTGGCCGGCGAACCTCGGCCCTCCTCCGAAGGAGATCCTGATGGGCTCCCATTACTACGCAGACGGGGCGATGCAGAAAGAGGTCAAGCGCGTCGGTGGAAATGTGACCCATCTGGCGAGGATGTGGAACTACGCCGACGCGGTGCGCCATCCCAAGCCGCGACGCCCTCTGCACGGGTTGAAGCTGATCCCGCCCCGCTCGGGACTGGTGCTGGATCCCACCGGCCAGCGGTACGGACCGATTCCTCTGATGCCCACCTTCGACGCCTACTACGCGCTGGAGCGGATGTGCGAGGACGAGCGCAAGTACTACTGGATGATCTGCAACTGGAGGATCGCCCGGCGGGAGCTCGACGTCTCCGGCTCGGAGCACAACCCCGCGATCCGGGAGAAGCGGCGCATCCGCTTTCTGCTCGGGGTCCTGCTCGGCAAGCCAACGCTCGTCAAGTACTTCGTCGAGCGCTGTCCGGACTTCGTCACTGCCCGCACGCTCCCGGAGCTGGCGGCGCGGATGGCTTCGGTTACGGACGACGGCGCCCTGGATGCCGAGCGGATGCAGTCGGAGGTCCGTCACTACGACGCCACGATCGGCCGCGGCCGCTCACTGTTCAACGACGATCAGCTGCGGCGGATCGACCAGCTTCGGCGCTGGCGCGGCGACAAGCTGCGGACAACGCGGTTCCAGGAGATCGACGATCCGGGAGCCGGGCCCTTGATCGCGATCCGGATGACAGTCATGGCGCGCAAGAGCCTGGGTGGCGTCCAGACCGACCTCGGCAGCAGGGTGCTGCGGGAGGACGGGGAGGCGATTCCCGGCCTCTATGCGGTCGGCGAGGCCGCCGGCTTCGGGGGCGGCGGCATGCACGGCAAGCGCTCGCTCGAGGGAACGTTCCTGGGCGGGTGCGTGTTCAGCGGAAGGCTGGCCGCTCGGACCATCGCAGACGCGTCGTAGCCCATCCGCTTCTCGAAAAATGCTCTCCCGGCAGCGGGGCGATGAATCGGTCGATCAGGGCCGGTCTTAGGGGCAAATCCGTCAAAGGAGCCCCGAATGAGCACCTCAACCCCGACCCAATCTGATCCACGGCGGTGGCTGGCGCTGGCCATCCTCGGCCTGAGCCAGTTCATGCTGGTCGTCGATGTCACGATCGTGAACGTCGCGCTGCCGCGCATCCAGCATGATCTCCACTTCTCCCACGCAGGCCTGGCCTGGGTGGTCAACGGCTACACGCTGATGGCCGGCGGCCTGCTGCTGCTCGGCGGCAGGATGGCCGACGTGTTCGGCCGGCGGCGGCTGTTCTTGGCCGGTATCGCCCTGTTCGCGATCGCTTCCGCGACGAGCGGGGCGGCCGCCTCGTCCGGGATGCTGGTCTCCAGCCGGTTCGCCCAGGGCATCGGCGAGGCGCTGTCGGCGCCGGCGGCGCTGGGGCTGATCGCGCTGCTGTTCCCCGATCCGCGCGAGCGGGTCAAGGCACTTGGGCATCTGGGGCGGCCTGGCCGGGACTCGGCGGGACCACCGGCACGGTGATCTCGGGGATGCTCGACCGATCTCGCTTCATGGCGGTGGATCTTCTTCATCAACTTGCCGGTGGCGCGCTGATCGCGCTGCTGATGGTGCCGCGGCTGGTGGCCGAGAGCCGCATGGTCCGCGACACCGGAGCGCCCGACTTCGCCGGGCGCCGGTCAGCACGGCCGGTCTGGTAGCGATCGTCGACGGGCTACTGCAGGCGGCCACACGACTCGTGGGCATCGGGCCAGGTGCTGCTGCCCGCTGCTCGGCGGGCTCGCGCTGCTCGCGCTGATGGTGCTCATCGAAGCCCGGTCCGAGGCACCCGCTGATCCCGCTGCGGTTCTTCACGCAACCGCACCCGTGAGGTCACCAACTTCGTCGCCTGTTCTTCTCCTCCGCGTTCTTCGCCTACTTCTTCCTGCTGACGCTGTTACGAGCAGCAGGTGCTTCCACTACGTCTCGGTGCCGCGAGGGACAAAGTTCGCCTGACGCGCTACAGATCTCCCTGCGCCATCTTGCGGAGGTCCATCACCCGATCGTACGTCTCCGGATCGACGCCCTTCTCCAGCGCCACGTCCCTCAGCATCCGCCCCGACTCGGCCGCCTCCTTGACGATCTCGGTGGCCTTGTCGTAGCCGATGGCCGGGTTGAGCGCGGTGGCGGCGGCCAGCGTCGACTCGGCCGAGCGCTTGCAGCCTTCCTCGTTAGCCCGGATGCCGTCGATGCACTTCTCGGCGAACGCGCGGGCCGCCGCCGCAAGCAAGTCGGATCGACTCAAGCAGGTTGCGGCCGATCAGCGGCACCCGCACGTTCAGTTCGAAGTTGCCCTCCAGCCCGCCGATCGTGATCGCCGCGTCGTTGCCGATCACCTGGGCCGCGACCTGCATCACGACCTCCGGGAGCACGGGGTTGACCTTGCCGGGCATGATCGAGGAGCCCTTCTGGAGCTCGGGCAGGAGCAACTCGCCGATCCCCGCCCGGGGTCCTGAGCCCATCAGCGCCAGGTCGTTCGCGATCTTCGTCAGCGACACGGCGATCACCTTCAACGCCCCCGAGAGCTCGACCAGGGCATCGCGGTTGCCGTGGGCCTCGAACGGGTCCTCGGGTCCGCGGATCTCGAGCCCCGTGGCCTCAGTCAGGCGTGCCCGGACGCGCCCGGCAAACTCGGCATGGGCGTTCAAGCCGGTGCCGGTCGCGGTCCCACCCAGCGCGATCTGCGAGACCTGGGGCAGAGCGTTGCGCACCCGCCTGGCCCCGAGCCGTACCTGTGCGGCGTAACCGGAGAACTCCTGTCCGAGCGTGACGGGAACGGCGTCCATCAGGTGGGTGCGCCCCGCTTTGACGATGTCGCGGAATTCCTCAGCCTTGGCCTGAAGGGAGGACTCGAGCTGCTCGAGCGCCGGCAGCAGGTCATCGGTGCACTCGGCCAGCGCCGCCAGATGGACCGCGGACGGGAACACGTCGTTGGAGGACTGGCTCATGTTGACGTGGTCATTGGGGTGCGCTTCGTCGCCGGCGAGGTTCGCGATCACCTCGTTGGCGTTCATGTTCGAGGAGGTACCCGAGCCGGTCTGGAACACGTCGATCGGGAACTGGTCGTCGAATTCCCCTTCCGCGACCCGATCAGCGGCGCGCGCGATCCGCTCGGCGAGTTCGTTGTCGAGCTTGCCCAGCTCAGCGTTCACGCGGGCCGCGGCGCCCTTGATGCGGCCCAGCCACCGGATCACGTGGACCGGAACTCGCTCGCCGGAGATGGGGAAATTGGCGATCGCCTTCGTGGTCTCGCCTCCCCACAGCTGCTCCTGTTCGGTAACGCCCATATCCGTCCTTTCCTAACGCTTCAGCAATTCCAAGCGTACTCATCGGCAGAACGCGATCAGCTCGCGCGCCAGGCCCACCGGATCGTCGTAGGCGACCAAAAATCCGGCGCCGGCGAGCGTCCGGAGCTGCGCGTCGGGCAGGAGGTCAAGCGCCTCCTGGGCGGCGTCGAGCGGATGCAGTCGGTCCTCATCGGCCCACAGCAACAGCACCGGGAGCTCGATCCCCGCATAGACGTCGAGCAGCTGCCGCTGCGGCCCACGCGGCCAGCGACGCGCGAACTTGGCCCAGGAGCGGGCACGGTTGCCGTTGCCCGGAACGTCGGCGAACGCGTGCCGGAGGAGGTCGCGGCTGGCCGGGTTGCCCTGCGCCGACAGCCGCTCCCCCACCGACGGGCGGAAGACGAGCGTGGCGGCGCGGGACAGCAGCCGGTCGAGCCCGGGCAGAGCGGCCACTCGGCAGGCTCCGCGCCAGGCGCCGCGCTTGATCCGGTGACTGCTCGCGGCGGTGAAGGCGGGTGGGCATCACGACAAACCGTGCCGGCGCGATCATGCCGCCGGCGATGGCCCGCAGCGCCAGTTCCGCTCCGAGGTCGTGACCGGCTACCAGCGGCCGCGGGCCCAATACCTCATGAGAGAACCCGGCGATCACCTCGCTCAGCCACTCGACGGTGTACGGGTGCCGGGGCCGGTCCTCGGAGTCGCCATGGAGCGGCAGGTCGGGCAGCACCACGCGGAAGCGGCGCGACAGCGGCCCGACCACCGGCTCCCACTCCCGATGGGACAGGCCGAGCGAGTGAAGCAGCACGAGCCCCGGACCGGTGCCCGTCTCCCGGTAGGCCACCCGCGCCCCGTCGCGGTGGTGATAGAGGCGCAGTCGCACACCTGGATCGTGCCACTGCGGGCCGCGGCTCGCGCCCGGCCGCTGTGCCACTGCCCTGCCACAATCGGCCACCCAATGGCCCATCGCCCGGTCGATCCGCAAGCGTCATTTCCCAACCTCGAGCTCGAGGTGCTCGACCGCTGGCGCCAGCGCGACGTATTCGCCGAGTCGCTCCGGCGCCGGGAGGGCGCGCCGTCATGGGGGTTCTACGAGGGGCCGCCGACGGCCAACGGGCCCCCGGGCGCCCACCACGTACTGGCCCGGGTCTTCAAGGACATCTTCCCCCGCTACAAGACGATGTGCGGCTACTACGTCGAGCGCAAGGGGGGCTGGGACTGCCACGGCCTGCCGGTGGAGCTGGCGGTCGAGGAGGAGCTCGGCTTCTCCTCGAAGGCGGACATCGAGCGGTTCGGGATCGCCGAGTTCAACGCCCGCTGCCGCGAGACGGTGCTGAGCCATGTCGAGGACTGGAACCGGCTGACCGAGCGGATCGGGTTCTGGATCGACCTGGAGGACGCCTACCGGACGCTCGACCCGCCGTACATCGAGTCGGTGTGGTGGGCATTGAAGACGATCTACGAGAACGGGCTGCTGTACGAGGAGCTGAAGGTCGTCCCCTACTGCCCGCGCGACGAAACCACGCTCTCGAGCCATGAGCTCGGCCAGCCCGGCGTCTACCGGGATGTCATCGACCCCAGCGTGTACGTGCGCCTGCCCGTCGTCGAGGACCACGGACCAGCGCGGCAGGGCGACGAGCTGATCGTGTGGACGACGACGCCCTGGACGCTGGTCTCGAATGCGGCGGTGGCCGTCGACCCCGAGCTGACCTACGTGCGGGCGCGCACCGGCGATGGGCGGGTTGCGATCGTGGCCGAGGCCCCGCTCGAGCGGGTGCTGGGAGCGGGGGCCGAGGTGGTCGAGCGCTTCCGCGGAGAAGCGCTAGTGGGCGCGAGATATGAGCCGCCGTTCGACTTCATCGCCGGCAGCGAATACGGGCCCAAGGGCCACACGCGTGGTCCCTGGAGACTTCGTGTCCGCCGAGGAGGGCACGGGCCTCGTCCACACGGCGATCGCGTTCGGCGAGGACGACTTCCGCCTCGGGGAGCAGCAGGGCTTGGCGGTGATCAATCCGGTTTCCTCGGACGGTACATTCAGTCGGCGGATCGGCCCGTACGCCGGTCGCTGGGTCAAGGACGCGGACCCCGACCTGATCGAGGATCTGCGCCGCGCGCGGTCGGCTGCTTCGCGCCGAGACCTACGAGCACTCCTATCCCCACTGCTGGCGCTGCGGGACGCCGCTGCTCTATTACGCCAAGCCGTCCTGGTTCATCGCCACCAGCCGGATCAAGGACCGCCTGCTGGCCGCCAACGAGACCGTCACCTGGTATCCCGAGCACGTCAAGCACGGCCGCTTCGGAAAGTGGCTCGAGGGCAACGTCGACTGGGCGCTCTCGCGCGAGCGCTACTGGGGGACGCCGCTGCCGATCTGGCGCTGCCAGGAGGGTCATTTGCACGCCGTCGGGTCGCTGGCGGAGCTGCGCGAGCTCTCGGGCGTCACCCTGGAAGATCCGCACCGGCCGTTCGTGGACGGCGTGTCGTTCCCCTGCCCCGACTGCGGCTCGGCGATGAAGCGCGTCGAGGAGGTGATCGACGTGTGGTTCGACTCCGGCGCGATGCCGTTCGCCCAGTACCACGCGCCGCACGACAACGAGGAGCAGTTCGAGGCGCGCTTCCCGGCGGACTTCATCTGCGAGGCGCTCGATCAGACCCGCGGCTGGTTCTACTCGCTGCTGGCGGTGGCCACGCTGCTGTTCGACCGCTCCTCGTATCGCAACGTCGTCTGCCTGGGGCTGATCCTCGATGAGCAGGGACGCAAGATGTCCAAGTCGCTCGGCAACATCGTCGAGCCCTGGGAAGTGCTCGATCGCTTCGGCGCCGACGCCCTTCGCTGGTACTTCTTCACCTCCAAGCAACCGTGGGACGGCTACCGGTTCTCGCTGAAGACGATCGAGGAGTCGGTCAGGCAGTTCCTGCTGCCGCTTTGGAACACGTACTACTTCTACGTCGCTGTATGCCAATGCGAACGACGATCGAGCTCCGCCGCCACCGCCGCGACACACTGGATGCGACCTCGACCGCTGGGCGCTCTCCCGGCTGCAGCGACGATCGAGACGGTCCTCGAACGGCTCGACGATTACGACGCGACCAGCGCCGGGCGGGCGATCGCCGGCTACATCGAGGAGCTCTCCAACTGGTACGTGCGGCGCTCGCGCCCGCGCTTCTGGGACGGCGAATCAGCTGCGTTCGCAGTGCTGCGCGGCCTGCCTGCTGACGACCGCACAGCTGCTGGCACCGTTCTGCCCGTTCGTCGCGGATGAGATCTACGACAACCTCGACGGCTCGGAGCCGAGCGTGCACCTCACCGACTTCCCCCAGCCGGGCGTGCGCGACCTCGAGCTAGAGGAGGCGATGGCGATCGCACGCGAGACGGTCCGGCTCGGCCTGGCGGCGCGAGCGCAAGCCAGGCTCAAGCTCCGCCAGCCGCTGCGCGCCGCGGTAGTGGTCGCGACCGGGCGCGAGCGCGAGGCGATCGAGCGGCTGTCGACCGTGGTGCGCGAGGAGCTCAACGTGCGGGAGCTGCAGTTCGTCTCGGAAGCCGACGAGCTGGGACGGGTCGAGATCAAGCCCAACTACCGCACGCTCGGCCCGCGCTTCGGCAAGCAGATGCCGACCGTGGCGGCGGCGATCGCCGGACTCGACGCGCGACCGCGCCGCGAGCGCCCTGCGCAACGGCGCCAGGGTGGCGATCGACGTCGCGGGCACCGATCACGAGCTGGGGCCGAGGACCTGCTAGTGGCGATGAAGCCGCTGGAGGGCTACCAGGTCGAGCGCGAGGGCACACACGCCGTGGCGCTGGAGCTCGCGGTCGACGACGAGCTTCGCGCCGAGGGATGGGCGCGGGAGATCGTGCACGCGATCCAGGCCGCCCGTCGCGACGCGGGGCTGGACGTCTCCGACCGGATCGTGCTGACGCTGGGCGGCGACGAGGCGCTGCTCGACGCCGCTCGCTCGCACGAGCCCTACGTGGCCGGCGAGACGCTGGCGACGAGGTCAGCTATGGGTTAGGCCTGACGGCGGACGGCCGGTCAGGATCGACGGCCGCGAGCTGCGGGTCGCGGTCGCGCGCGGGCCTGAGCCTACGCCAGCGACGGCTCGAGCTCGGCCTCGAGCTTGCGCTTCGGATAGGCGCCGATGACCTTCTTGGCCACCTGGCCGCCCGAGAACAGGATCAGCGTCGGGATCGACATCACGTCATACGTGATGGCCGTCTGCTGGTTCTCGTCGACGTTCAGCTTGACGACCTTCAGCGCGTCGGGCCGCTCCTTGGCGATCTCCTCGACTACGGGAGCGACCATCCGGCACGGTCCGCACCAGGGCGCCCAGAAATCAACCAGAACCGGCGTCTCTGCCTCGAGAACCTCGGCCTGGAAGTTGTCGTCGGTGACCTCGGTAACGGTGCCTGCCATGTCGTCTCCTTCGGGGAGGGTTGCTTCAAAAAGTATAGCGTAGGTTCTCGGGGCGGCGGCGGGAGTCCGGGCCGGGCCCGCCGTTGCCGAGCGGGACCCGATCCCACGCGACCTCGAACTCCTCGATCGGCCACTAGCCTACGACTTCAGACGGATGCCAGACCCCACAAACACCGAGATCGCCGCTGCGCTCGACGAGCTCGGTGACCTATCCGAGCTGGACGGGGCGATCATCCATCGCGTGGTCGCCTACCGCAACGCGGCCAAGGCGGTGCGCGAGGCGCCCGTATCGGTGGCGGCCCTGGCCCGCCAGGGACGCGCGACCGAGCTGCCCGGAGTCGGCCAGACAATCCAAGAGAAGGTGCTGGCGCTCGCCGACGACGGCGCGATCCCCGCCACCGTCAAGCTGCGGGCCAAGTTTCCCGCGGGCCTGATCGAGATCATGCACGTACCGGGCTTGGGACCGAAGCGGGCGCGACGGCTGTTCGACGAGCTCGAGATCGATTCGCTTCAGGCGCTCAGAGAGGCTGCCGAAACCCAGCGCATCCAGACCCTGAAGGGCTTCGGGCCGAAGGCGGAGGACGCGATCCTGGCCGCCCTCGATGCCGCCGGCCAAGGGGATCGCTCGCACCGCGTGGTGCTCGACCAGGCGCTGAGCGTCGGCGAGGAGCTCGTCGCCACGCTGAGAGAGCATCCGGCCTCTGATCGAGTTGAGCTGGCGGGCTCGGCCCGGCGGATGACGGACAGCGTCAAGGATCTCGACATCATCGCGACGGCCACCGACCCCGGCGGGCTGGCTCAGGCCGCGGCAGGGCTGGATCTCATCGAGTCGGCCCAGAAGCCCGGCGAGGCGGGGGTCAGGCTCCGGACCCACACCGGTCTCCAGGTCGACCTGAGAATCGTCGCCCCGGATCAGTTCGGCAACCTGCTCCAGCATCTGACCGGCTCCAAACAGCACAACATGGCGCTGCGCGACGCCGCCGTTCGCAAGGGGCTGCACGTCTCCGAATACGGCGTCCTCGACGACAACACTGGTGAGACCCACCGCTGCGCCACCGAGCACGAGGTGTACGGGCTTCTCGGCCTGGAATACATCGAGCCCGAGCTTCGCGAGAATCGTGGCGAGCTGGAGGCGGCGGCAGCGGGCACCTTCCCGGATCTCGTCTCACAGAAGGACCTCAAGGGCGACCTTCACTGCCACACGACCGCCTCGGACGGGACGGCCTCGATCGAGGAGATGGCGGCCGCGGCGCGGGACGCCGGCTACGAGTATCTGGCGATCACCGACCACTCGGCCTCGTTCGGGTTCGGGGACGAAGTGTCCCCTCAGCGGTTGCTCGAGCAGGTCGAGGAGATCCACTCGACGGAGGTCGAGGGCATCAAGCTGCTGGCCGGCTCGGAGGTCAACATCCTGCCCGACGGCTCGCTCGACTATGACGACGAGCTTCTGGCTCAGCTGGACTGGGTGGTGGCCAGCGTCCACACCTCGTTTCGGATGACGCCCGAGGCAATGACGGCGCGGATCGTGCGGGCCATCGAACACCCGCTGGTGGACGTCATCGGCCATCCGTCGGGCCGCAAGATCGAGCACCGCCCACCCTATGAGTACGACCTGGAGAGGGTGATCGAGGCCGCGGCCCGCACCGGCACCATGCTCGAGATCAATGCTAATCCGGACCGCCGGGACCTGAACGACATCCAGGCGCGGGCAGCGGCCTCGGCCGGAGTCCCGCTCGTGATCTCGACCGATGCCCACCGCCCGGCCACGTTCACGCGCGTCCCGCGATATGGGATCGCCACCGCGCGCCGGGCCTGGCTCACCGCGGTCGACGTGGCGAACACCAGGCCGTGGGCCGAGCTCGACGCGATGCGAAAGCGGGTCGCGCGAGCGTGAAGGGGCTTCTCCCGGCGGTCGCCGGCGGGCTGGTCCTGCTCGCCGGCTGCGGTGGTTCCTCGTCGAAGCAGGTCTCTACGTCCGCCGCCTCGTCGTCGCAGGCGGGTCCCGCACGGACGGTCACCACGCCCATTCGCGTCGGGTCCGCTCCTGTCTCGATCACGCTGTCCAGCCCCGCGTTCGCTGCCGGCGGGACGCTCCCCTCGGTCTACACCTGTAGCGGCCGCGGCATCTCCCCGCCCGTGCGCTGGAGCGGTGTGCCGGGCGGGACTCGCGAGCTCGCGCTACAGCTGATTGACCCCGACGCACCAGGCGGCCCGTTCCTCCATTGGGCTGTGGCCGGGATCCCGCCGACCGTTAGAAGCCTCGCTGCCGGCGAATCGGTCCCGCCGGGGGCGGTCGCCGGCAGCAACAGCTTCGGGAGGGTCGGCTACGGAGGCCCCTGCCCGCCACCCGGCGCGAAACCCCATCGATATGTGTTCGTGCTCCTCGCGCTGCGCTCGCCGTCGGGGCTCACTCGGGGGTTCGGGGCCGGCGCACTGCCCGTCGCTCGCGCCCTGGCGATCGGGGAGCTGCAGGCGACTTTCGGGCGGCCTTAGCGCTCGGCGCCGGCGCTCTGCCGTCGGCTCCGGAAGCCCCGATGGCCGGGGCGAAACCCGCCTTGGCGCGGATTTGCTCCCACGTCACACCGCGCTGCGTGGCGATGAACCACGTGACGCCGATAAGGAACAGAAAGAGCGCGATCCAGAAGTTCAAGCGCATCCCCAGGATGTGGACCGAGTAGTCGATCCGCAGCTGCTCCTCGAACAGCCTGAAGGCCGAGTAGCCCGCCACGTACAGCGCGAACAATCCCGGCGGGCGGATCTTGCGGTGATGGCCCAGCCACACGAGGAATCCTGCCAGCGACAGATTCCAGATGATCTCGTACAGGAAGGTGGGTTGAAAGGTCGCGTACTGGACATATCCGGTCGGTCGATGCGCGGGGGAGATCTTCAGCGCCCACGGCAGCGTGGAGGGCTTGCCGAACAGCTCCTGGTTGAAGTAGTTGCCCACCCGCCCGAACGACTGGGCGACCAGCAGCCCCGGCGCGGCCGCGTCCATGAAACGGCGCACGTCGGGCTTGCTCAGTCGTCGCCGCACGACCCACAGACCGACGAGCACACCCGCCGCGATTCCTCCCCAGATCCCGAGTCCGCCCTGCCAGATGGCGAAGGGTCCCCACCAGTGGTCGGGCACCTGGCTGGGGGTCGTGATCAGGAAGTAGATCCGGCCGCCTATCAGCCCGGCGGGGAACGCCCACAGCGCGACCTCATAGGGCAGATTTGGATCTCCCCCTTGCTTCCGCCAGCGCCGGCTCGAGACCAGGATCGCGCCGGCGACCGCGAACACGTACATCAGCCCGTAGACGTGCAGGAAGAACGGGCCGATGTGGATGCCGTTCGCGGACGGGCTGGGGATGTAGGCGGCGATCACTTCTGGAGATGTTGCCAGCTGTCAGGCCCGTGGCCTGACATGGGGCGCGCGGCCGGAGCTGCCGTTGAACTCGAACAGGTTCGAGCGGAATCCCGGCGTCCGCACGAGCCTGATGGGCTTGAACGGAGATGTGCGCTGGATATAGAAGCGAACACCGTCGCGCTCCTCGATCGCCGTGACCGCGGAGGCCTGCCGCCGCCAAGCCAGCGACCAGATGATCGCAAACCCGGTAGCGACGGCGGGAACCTGCGGCAGCACGAACGTCAGCGCCCCGGCCCCGATCGTCGAGAGCAACAGCGGCCACAGGCGGTTGAGCACCGTGCGCGACGGGCTCACCTCGGGCAGCGTGGTCTCCATCCGTGCGTTCGCCAACAGCGACGCGATCGGCTGCGAGGCCTCTGCCCGGCGCCCAAGCCAGATCCCGGTCAACGCCGCGAGCACCCACCACCCAGCCGACACCGGCACGATCACAGAGTCGCCGTTGTTGGCCGCCCCGGCGACGGTGACCGCCGCCAGCGCACTCGCCGCCCCGGCGCTGATCAGGACGGTCGTGCGCAGGAAGTCGGTGAACCGCATCTACGGGTGGTTCTGGTCGGTCGCCTGCGCCGGCTCGAGCAGCATCGAGAGGAGATCGCGCACGCCGTCGGTCCCTTCTACGACGAAGTCCGTCTCGCTCGAGATCTCATCGGGGCCCTCGTCCGACTGCACGCCTATCCGCAGCACGCGCGTGAGCCGTCCCTGCTCGGTGAGCTCGGCCAGCGCGCGGAAAGCGTCGAGATCGGTCCTGTCGTCGCCGACGTACAGAGCGGTATCGACATCCTCCTCGGCCAGGAAGGTCGAGATCCCTGCGCCCTTGTCGATCCGGACCGGGGGCCGCACCTCGACCACCTTCCGGCCCCAGTGGGTCCGCAGCCCGGCCGACTCGGCGCGAGCGGCGATCGAGTCGATTGCGGCTCGGGCGGCGTGCTCGTCGGGCGCGCCTCGCCAGTGGAACGCGACGATCAAGCCCTTGTCCTCGATCCGCACCCGCAGGCGGCGTAGATCGGCTGTGCTCACCTCTCGCCCGAACTCCTGCACGCGACGCGCCCAGTGCGCGACCTTCTCGTCCAAAACCGGCTGCGTCCACCCGGTGCGAAGCAGCTCGGCCCCGTGCGACCCCAGGTAGGAGATCGTGCCTACCGACACCATTGCCCGTGCTTCTGAGGCACGGCGACCGCTGACGCACGCGACGACGCCGTAGCGCTTGGCGACCTGAGCTAAAAGCTGCCGCGTCCGTTCAGGAACGCGGGCGTCGGACGCCAGGTCGACGATCGGGGCCAGCGTTCCGTCGATGTCGAGAAGGATCGCGGCATGCGCTGGATCCTCGCGAACCGGCGCCAGCGCATCGAGCGAAAGCGTTGCGGGCACGGATCTAGTATGACTCTCGATGCGCTCCGACACCGGCTACGGTTTCCACGCGCGCATCTTGTGGGCCGTACGCTGAAGCTGGCCGCGACCGGAACCTTGGGCTCGGACGCCGCGGACGCCGTGGATGCCTCGGATACGATTGCCCGCCATGGGTGAGAAGGGAAACGGCTATGCGGTCTCTAGCCTCGACGAGCTCGGCGAGGGTTACGGCTTTCGCAAGATTCGGCGCGGTCTCGGAGTGACGGCGTTCGGGATCAACGCGATAGTGCTCCCGCCGCACTACGAGACCGGCGTGCACTACCACGAGCAGCAGGAGGAGACCTACTTCATCCACCGGGGAGAGGTCGAGTTCCGGTTCGGAGACGGCTCGAGGTACGTGTTGGGACCGGGTGGCATGGCACGGGTTGACGCCCAGACGTCCCGCGGCTTGCGCAACGTGGGCGAGACCGATGCGATCGTCGTGGTCGCAGGCGGGAAGGACGGATATGTCGGGCGCGATGGCGTCCAGGTCGGACCGGGACCGGAGGGTGGGCCGCCGGGCGCGGGTGCTCCGCCGGAAGCAGAAAGTCAGCCTCCAGGGGCGGGTGACCGCCAGGGACAGGTGATCCGCCGGGGACGGGTGCTCCCCCGGGAGCGGCTGGACAGTAGGTCCCAGACCGGCCGGGTCCAGCGACGCGGCGAAGGAATCGAACCTTCCAAGCGGGGGGCTTCCCCGCCCTACTCGTTTTGAAGACGAGATGGGCCACCAGGCCCGTGCCGCGCCGATCGGGATGCTAGGGCGCGGTGCGCGCCTGCTCCAGACCGCTCCCCGGGCCGTTCGGAGTGGCAGAGACTCCGGCATCGAGTGCGTTCAGGCGATAGAGCGCCATCGCCTCGGAGGAGGCGAACCTTCCACCGGGCGCGAGCGACGGCCCGTGGTGGCACAGGACGCAATGCAGCAGCGCGAGCCGGCGTGCGTCGTCGAGCCCGCCGGCGTTTGCCTGGAGCATCTGCAGGCCGATCGTCACATGGCCCAGGAGCATGCCCTGCTCGGTGAGCCCGAACTCAGCGCCATAGGTGAACTCCTGCGTGCGGCCGAGGTCGTGCACCAGCGCCGCCGTCAGCAGCAGATCGGAGTTCAACCTCGGGTGCAGCTGGCATAGCTCCTGGGCCAGCGTCGCCACCGCGACGGTGTGCTCGAGCAGGCCGCCGA
The DNA here is from genome assembly GCA_963719305.1 of uncultured Actinomycetes bacterium. Lineage (GTDB taxonomy): Bacteria > Actinomycetota > Thermoleophilia > Solirubrobacterales > Solirubrobacteraceae > Palsa-465. The sequence continues at coordinate 344,255 of CAVRBL010000002.1, forward strand.
GGTACGCGTGGTGTCCTGCCCTGGTGCAGGGCGCGCGTCGAAAAGCCGCCCGCAACGGACCGTCGCCGAGGAGCCTGTCGAGCAGTGCGCGATAGCGACGGTCATATACCTCTCGGGCGAGGTGCTCGAAAAAACCCTCGAGCTCGTCGCGATCGCGGTAGGCGGTCGGCAGGAACAGCGCTGGGTCGATTCCGTCGCCATGATCCGCGCGGGAGATCGCTGCCACCTCGAGGACCAGCTCATCGCGGAAGCGCTCCACCGTGCCCGTTGCCCGCACTAGCTCTCCGCGCTCGAACCGACCGGCGAGCGCGTCCGCGTCCCGGAATGCCCTGGCGGGCATCGCGCCCGTCCGGTCGCGCAATTCGAGCGCCAGGTACGGCGACCCCGACCTGGTAGTCAGCCGATCTTTGCGGGTGCATGCGAACACCCCGTCGAGCTGGTCTCCAGCCCTGAGCGACGAGATGACCGAGCGGTCTTGGCGCATCTGCTCATGATGTACGGTGGACCGGATGCAGCCATTGCGCTGGGAGTACAGACCTGACGGTTTGCGTGCACCTGCCCTGGTGTGCGGCTTCAAGGGCTGGAACGACGCTGCCGACGCCGCGTCGACGGCGATCACGTTCGTCGGTGGCGCCCTCGAAGCCCAGCGCTTCGCGACGATCGAGCCCGAGGACTTCTACGACTTCCAGGCAACCCGTCCTCGGATCACGCTCGTGGATGGCGACACGCGGGAAATCGTGTGGCCCGCTGTCGAGCTGTTCGAGGCCCGTGTGCCGCGCGCGCCGCGCGATCTGATCCTGCTCGCCGGCAGCGAGCCGTCGTTCCGCTGGCGCACCTTCACCAAGCTGATCGTCGAGCTGGCCGAAGCGATCGGCACCCAGCTGGTGGTCACGCTCGGCGCACTGCTGGCGGACGTGCCCCATACCCGACCGGTATCGGTGACGGGACTCGCGTCGGACCGGGCATTGGTCTCGCGGCTAGGACTGGCGCCCTCCAGCTATGAGGGGCCGACTGGCATCGTCGGGGTTCTTCACGCTGCCTGCCAGCGAGCCGGGCTCCCGTCCGCCAGCCTTTGGGCCGCCGTACCCCATTACATCGCGGCCACGCCCAACCCGAAGGCCGCGCTGGCACTGGTGCGCAAGCTGGAGGGACTCGTCGGGGTGGCAGTGGACGCCTCAGGACTCGAGACCGCCGCGGCTGACTACGACCGCCAGGTCAACCTGGCGGTGCAGAGCGATCCCGACGTGCAGGCATTCGTCGAGCGGCTGGAGCAGGCGTCTTCGGAGACCGAGGGCGAAGACGAGGGACCCCTGCCCTCGGGTGAGACCATCGCCCGGGACCTACAGCGGTTCCTGCGCCAGCGAACGGAGGGGGAAGGCGGCCCGGAGGGGCCGGTCTAGGCAGCGCGGAGGGGCCGGGCGGCGTGTAGGCGGCGCGGAAGGGGAAGCGCCGCCGAGCGGCCGGTGTTCACAAACCCGTGGGGAGAACTACGGAACTATTCCGCATTTCTTCCAACGCCTCTGGTCATCGGGATCGTTAGAGGCCGCCGTCACGCCGGCGTAGCCCTCTACCTCTCGGCGGCCGGGCAAACGAGCCGGTAATCGCAGACGGAGCAGGCGGCGAAGGACGGGGTGGGCTCGAAGCCCTGCGAGCGGATGCCTTCGGCCACTTCGGTCGCCACCTCGCGAACCCACTCGGATCGGTCATCGCCGTCGGCGGCCACCTCGACCTTCTGATCGTCGAGCAGGTAGTAGTAGGCCTGGCGTGAGGCATCGAGCCGCCAGGCCTCGCGAGCCCCTACCGCATAGAGCGACAGCTGTACGTCGTCTGCCAGTTGGGTCGAGGTCTTCGGTCGCCCGGTCTTGTAGTCGATCAGCTCGTACTCTCCTCCCGGCAGGCGGTCGACTCGGTCGACCCGCCCGCGCAGCAGGTGCGTTCCCTGCTTGAACGTGAACGGGCGCTCGAACCACACCGGCTCTGACTCCTCGTTCTCAAACCGGACGTGGTAACGCTGCAGCGCAGCGGTCGCCTTGCCGCGCAGCTGCCGCTCCTCCTCGGAGTCACCGAAGCCTGCACGGCGCCAGCCGGCGTCGAGCAGTCCGAGCAACTCGGCCAGCGTGCCCGGCCTGGAGTCCTGGGCGTGGAAGCGCTCGAGCACCTGGTGCAACAGGATTCCGAACCGCTGGTGGACGGTTGGCTCCTGCGGGATCCGAAAGACGCGCGCGAACTTGTACTTGAGCGGGCAGGTGCGGTAGGTGTCGATATCCGAGGCGGAGAGGACGACGCCGCCGCCACGTATGGGCAGAAACGGCTCCAGGGATGGTTCATCGCGTGCAGCGATCACTTGTGCCCGGCGACGCGTGTCGCGCTCGGCGTCCAGTAGGTAGTCGTCGAGAGCCGACGAGGTGAAGATCTCCTTTTGTTCGGCGGTCAACGCCTGGAGGATCCGAGCGTCTACGTCACGCAGTGCCTCTGCGACACCTTGACCCTGCGGTCGGCCGATCAGCGCCGCCACTTTGACCAGCTCCAGGTAACGGACGACTGCATGCGAGACATCGAGGTCGGTATCCAGCCTCAGCTCCGCGAGCCGTCCTCCAGTCCGTACGGTTGCCTCAAGCAGCTCGTCCCGGAGCAGCCGGTAGGTCGAGTGAAGCGTCTCGGCGGGACCGAACAGCTCCTCCTCTTTCTCCTCCCATTCCGCACCGAGCGAGGTGCGAGCGTCCTCGACCAATGGGCAGGCGGTCTCCGCGGCGAAGCACAGCACCAACCGTTCGCTCGAGCGACTGGCCGCTACGTACAGCATCTGCCGTAACGCCTGCTCCCGCAGGCTCGGGCCGTCGGGAGCAAGCGGCTCCGGGAGCAGCTGATCGGGAACGGGCTCGGGCCCGGGCGCCGCGAGGCCGACATCCAGGCCCAGCGCGTACACGTGCTTTGCCTGAAGCCCGCCCGCGGCGCCGAGCGGCACCACCTGGACCGCACCGGCATCCACCAGGGTGGGCTCCTCCTGCTCGCGCAGCCCGAAGTCGGCCACTGCCGCGATCGAGCGGGCGAACTCCCGCGCTGTGGCCTGGGGCGAGCGGCGGACGTAGGAGGCGGCAAGCTCACCGAACCGCGCCAAGGCCCGCAGGCGCTCCACGACATCCGCCTGGGCCGCAAACAGCTGCTGGCGTCGGAGTCCGATTCGCTCTATCAGCCGGTGCACATACAAGTCCGGCCGCGCGGTATCGAGTGCCGCCACGCTCGAGCGATACAGCTTCAGGAAAACCCGGATCCTCTCACGGGCCTCCGGAGGGACCTGTGGCGACTCCGTGGCCGCGGCCAACGCCGCCACCATGTCGAGCTTGCGTCGCCGCGCGATCTGCGTGCAACGAGCGATGTCCACCGAGCGCAGGTCGATCGGCGGCCGGGCGAGTGCCCGGACGACGGCCGCGGCGTCGCTCGGATTGACCAACAGCCGCAGCCACGCCAGTACGTCGCGGATCTCGGCCCGCTGGAAGAACGCTGCCTCGCCCACCAGCCGGTGGGCGACTGCTCGCTCCTCGAGGGCCACGGCGACGGCCTGACCATCGTCGACGATGCTCGGTACGAGCACAGCGATGGTTCCCGGCTGCACCTGCTCCCGGGATACCAAGCGCTCGATATCGGAAGCGACGGTCTGCGCCTGCGCCCGCCGGTTGGCGCAGCGCCAGAAGCGAACCTCGCCTGCGTCGGACCCCGAACCCGTGGTGTGCTCTCCCAGCATCACCCGCGCCGCGCGCTGCACCCGGTCAGGGCAGCGGAGGCTGCGCTCGAGCCTGATCACACGCGCGCCGGGCGCGGCCGCAAAGCTCCTCATCCGCTCGGCGCCCGCGGAGCGCAGGCGCAGCAGGGCGCCGTGTGGGTCCCCAGCGATCGTCAAATTGCGTTCAGCGAGCGCCTCCACCATGCTTGCCGCGGCGAAGGAGAGCTCCTGTCCGTCGTCAACCAGGGCGTGCTCGAAGCGTGGCGGCCGGCTGCGTACGAGCTTCAGGGCATCGCGGAGGAGATCACCCTGGTCGCGAGCGCCCACGTCCGCCATCATCCGCTCGTGGGTGCGGTAGACCTCGGCAAACTCCCGCTCGGCCGGTCCCTCGCGTGTGTCGCCGAGGGCTTCCGCCCAGGAGGCGAACTCCTGCACCGCCGATCGACTCCTCCTTCAGACGGTCGATTCGCCTCACAAACCGTCCAAGCAGGGCGCTTGCGCTGCCGCCGAAGTCGTGGTGGGCGAGCGACAGTTCGTCGATCCGCTCCAGCAGCATCGCCAGTCGATCGCCGGCCCCGAGCAACGACTGCAGGCTGTCGGCGCCGAGAATCAGGGCGGCGAGCTCGATCGGCGAGCCGATGCATAGCTGCTCGTAGGCCCTGTTGAGATCGATTTCGATCCTGGCCCGCAGCGCGGCGGCGCGGGCGGGCGACGCGGTCGCCACCGCGATCCGCTCCGGCGCCACACCGCGGTCGACGAGGCAGGCGAACCGCTGCTCGATGAGCCGCGTCTTGCCGGATCCGGCAACCCCCAGCACGACGAGCCGCCCACCGCGGTACGCGACGGCCTCGTCCCACTGAGAATCCACTCTGACAGGATAGGTTCAGCGTGACTTCGACCCGTTCCGCCCTCGACGCCGACTGGCTCGGTATCTCCCGCCGTGCGGCGTCGGGTCTGCGAGGGATGCTCGAGGAGGCGCCGAGCACCAAGGAGCGAGCGCGGGAGACGGGGAGCCGCGGCTCGGGCGGTGACTGGACGCTCGAGATCGATCGCTCCGCGGAGAGCCTGGTGCTGAACGAGCTCGAGGCGCTTGCCGACGAGGGATACCGGTTCGCCGCCGTGTCCGAGGAGCGGGGAGAGATCGACTTCGGCGCCAGCGACGTCAAGGTGATAATCGACCCCATCGACGGATCGCTGAACGCCAAGCGCAGAATCCCCCACTACGCCCTGTCGATCGCCGTCGCGGACGGGCAGACAATGGCGGACATCCAGTTTGCCTACGTGTACGACTTCGGGCCCTCGGAGGAATGGTGGGCTTCGAGCTCGGCGGGGGCGTGGCTCAACGGCGACCGCCTCGACCCCAGCCTGAGCGAGCGGCGAGGCCGCGACGGCAGACTCGAGGTGCTGGGGATCGAATCCGCCGACCCGAGGTGGGTCGCGGAGTCGATCGACTCGCTGGCTGAGGTCGCCTATCGGCTGCGCGCGATCGGGACGATCGCCTCAGCTTTGTGCCAGGTCGCGGCCGCGAGGTTTGATGCGATGGTGTCCCTGCGTCGGGTGCGGGCCGTTGACGCCGCTGCAGGACAACTCATCGTTCGTGAAGCAGGCGGGTCTGTCTGTTTTCCGGGTAGCGAGGCGCCGCTCGGCGTCGCGCTCGACGCCGTCCCCCGCGCACCCGTCATCGCCGCGCGCTCGGCCGAGACCCTGCGAGAGCTCGAAGGAGCGGCGGGCAGCCGATGACCGTCGTCGACTGGATCCTGGCAGAGCGGATCGCTCGCTACGTGGCCGGCACCGGGGACGGGCGCATGCCTGCGGCCGACCTCGACGCGCTTGCGGCCGAGTCGGAGAAGCGAGTCACCGCCTATACGGGGCTGAAGCCGGCGCGCCCCCTCCCGCCGCCTGAGGGAATCAGCAGGCGGGAGTGGGTGCAGAGCAACATCGACGCAATGCGCGAGCTGCTCGACCCGGTGCTCGAACGAGCCGGCGAGGGGCTCGGCCCGCTTAGGCCAGCGATGCAGATCGGGATCGGGCTGGTCCTGAGCACCGAGGTCGGGGTGGTGGTCGGCTATCTCGCCCAACGGGTGCTCGGCCAGTACGAGCTGGTGTTGCTCGAGGAGGTCGACGACCGCCCGCCGCGGCTCTTGTTCGTGCTTCCGAACCTGGGGCAGGCGGTGCAGGCATTCGAGGCCGAAGAAAAGGAATTCATCACCTGGGTCGCGTTGCACGAGGTCACGCACGCCGTCCAGTTCGCCGGTGTCCCGTGGCTGCATGGATACATCGCCGGCCTCGTGCGCGAGCTGCTGAAGACCGCCGAGCTGCGGATGGAGAACCAGCGCAAGCTGCGTCTGCCGACGGGGGATGAGGTCCGCAAGATGCTCACGGCCCTCCGGCACGGCGATTTGGTCGGGGTTGTCGTCAGCCCGTCCGAGAGGGCGACACTGGACCGGGTACAGGCGGTGATGGCTGTGATCGAGGGCCACGCCGAGCACGTGATGGACGTCGTGGCGCCCGACCTGCTCCCCTCGCTCCCCAGCCTCCGTGAGGCACTTGATCGACGTCGCCGCTCACAATCGGCCCTTTCTCGGCTGCTCGCGCGGCTGCTCGGACTCGACCTCAAGCTGCGCCAGTACGAGCAGGGAAAGCGCTTCTGCGACGCGGTAGTCGCCCAGAGCGGTCCGGACGCTCTGCGCCACGTATTCTCCAGCCCGACGCGCTGCCAACGCTGGGGGAGCTCGACGCGCCGGAGCGCTGGCTGGAGCGGACGGCGGCCCAGAGGGATGAGCAGGGTGGAAGGCCGCCCAGACGATCCGGCAAGCGCGTGTAACGAACAGCGCGCTACGGTTTACAAACACATGTTCGGCTGGTCACGGCGCCGGCGAACACCTCGAACTACAATCGTCTAAGCCCACCGGGAGTGAGCTAAATATGGCTACCACGAGCAACACCGGCGCGCGCAAGCCCGCCAATCGACGCAGGACCACCACCCGTCGCACGACGGCGGCCCGCAGGCCGCGCCAGAGCACCACTTCGACCCAGCCCAAGACTCGGGTCGAACAGGCCCAGGCGCTCGCCGAGCGCGCTGTGCTGGTGCCGGTCGGCGCCAGCCTCCTGGCGCGCGACAACCTGGTCACGACTGTCAGGGATCTGACAACCAAGTACCGGAGTCGGCCCGGGCTCGAGCGCGAGCTCAAGCGCTACGAGCGTCGTGGCGTGACGGCCCGCAACCGGGTCGAGCGCCAGATGCGCAGGACTCGGACCCGGGTGGAGCGCGAGCTCCGTCTGCGCCGCAATCGCGTGCAGCGCACGGTCAAGCAGAACCGTCGCCGGTTCGAGCGTGAGGTCCGCGCGGTGCGTCGCGATTTCGAGAAGCAGTCTGGGACCGTCTCGGCTCGCGTCGAGAAGCTTGTCTCCGACGCGCAGGATCGGTTGCCCGCGGTCTCCTGAACGGACTTCCCCCGCCACGGCGCCGAGGAGAGCGCCGGTGGCGGGAAGGGTTCGCCGGCCTCATATTCTCGCCGGCGAATGCAGCACCCTCTCCTCCCTCAACCGCCGGGGCGTCACGGAAGTGGCGCCCCGCGGCTTTAACGGGGCGGTCCTACCCTGGGCGCCGATGCGCTTCGCGCGAGGCGCCCAGCGCGGGACCGTCCCCTGCAGCGGCCGGCCGTCCGAGAGCGGACGATGCCCGCAAGGCGGGCAGTCGCTCTAGAATGGGACTCATGCCCACCCGAGACCAAGTGATTGATGCCCTGCGCTCCGTGATCGACCCCGAGCTTCGGCGCGACATCGTCGAGCTCGAGATGGTGAGGTCGGTCGATATCCACCCGAACGGGGTGGTGGACGTGATGGTCTCGCTGACGACGCCGGGTTGCCCGATCCGCACGCACTTCCAGACTGGCGTCGCCCAGGCCGTACGCGAACTCGAAGGCGTGACGGGCGTGAACGTGTCTTTCGACGTGCTCTCGGACAACGAAAAGACTGCGCTCACTCGCAAGCTGGGCCGCGGCGGCCTGCCCGAGGGCGCGCTGGCGCAGGTCTCGAACGTGATCTGCGTCGGCTCCGGCAAGGGTGGCGTCGGCAAGTCGAGCGTGACCGCCAACCTGGCCGCGGCGCTGGCCGGCGAAGGCAAGCAGGTGGGCGTCCTCGACGCCGACGTGTGGGGCTACTCGCAGCCGCGGATGCTCGGCGTCGGCGCCGAGCGGCCACGCGTCAACTCGGAGCGAAAAATTGTGCCGCTGGTGGCCCAGGACGGGATCAGCGTGATGTCCATCGGGTTCTTCATCGAGCAGGACGCGGCGGTGGTGTGGCGCGGGCCGATGCTCCACAAGGCCCTGCAGCAGTTCCTGGAGGACGTGGAGTGGGGCCAGCTCGACTACCTGCTCATCGATCTCCCGCCGGGCACCGGCGATGTGTCGATGACGCTCGCCCAACTACTGCCGCAGTCGAAGTTCCTGATCGTGACCACCCCGCAGCCGGTGGCACAGAAGGTGGCCCGCCGCTCCGCCCAGATGGCCGAGAAGCTGAAGCTCGAAATCGGCGGCGTGATCGAGAACATGTCCGGCTTCGTGACCCCGGCAGGCGAACGGTTCCAGATCTTCGGAGAGGGCGGCGGACAGCTGCTCGCCGAGGAGCTCGAGGTGCCCTTGCTGGCCAAGATCCCGCTGACGGTCACGCTCCGCGAGCAGTCCGATGCGGGCCTTCCGGTCGTCGCCCACGACCCCGACGACGCCGCCGCCCAAGCGTTGCGCCAAGCCGCCCGCGGCCTGATAGCGATCTCTCCCCTCGAGCTGCCGGTAATGCAGGCCCCCGCGCCGGCTGCCGGGCCCAAGCCCACGGGGATGTCGCTGCCGATGGCCTAGTCCTTATTGGCCGTGGCGCATGCGCCACGGCCCCGGTCCGCACATGTGCGGACCGGCGGGCCGGCTCATGAGCCGGCCCGAGACTGAGTTGGCCCAGTCGCGTATAGGTCCGTAGGGCCCACCCTCGGCCTCTGGTTGAATCTGGACGGGCATGGAGGTTCGCGAGCTCTCAGCGACAGGAGGACGTGGGATCGACGGAGGTCCGTGGGTGACAGTCGACCGATGATCGCGGTTACCACGCATTCCAGAACGCGGGGCCTTCGGTTCACCTTGCCGATGCTGCTCGCGGGCAAGCTGATCGAGCGCGAACTTCAGGACGCGCCGGGGTGCGAGCGGTATGCGAATGTCATCGCGGGGCCACGGGAGTTCTGGACGCTCACCATCTGGCGAGACGCGTCGGAGATGCGCAGCTGGATGCGCGACGGCAGGCACGGACGGGTGATGTGGCAACAGCCGTATTGGCTTCGGTGCTACTGGGGAATGCGGTGGCGCCCCGGTCGATACCAGTCCGGTAAATGGGAGGGGAACAGTTGGCAGTGGCCTGAGGCTGAGGCGCCTGAGCCAAGCCCGGAAGCCCAAGAGCTGCCGTCGGCCGCAATGCCTCCCTGGATGCAAGCCGCGCTGGGGAAGAGTGTCCGCTTGGAGGAGCGCCAGGTCGCGGGCGCAGCAGGCGTGACTTATCGGCTCCGCGTCCCGCCCTGGAGCCTTCCGTCGGCTCTAAGTGAGCTTCGACGCCTCGGGCGGGCTGCCTCCTCGGATACTGACTCGTGCAGGTATTCGATCGGCCTGGGCACCGGCGGGGCACTGTACCTGTTGGTGATCGCCCGAACTGAAGCAGCGCTCAAGCGCCTCCGGGCGTCAGCCGAGCACAGGCGCTTTATGCAGCGGTGGGGCGCCCGCGCATGGTGGTCGACGTGGGAGCCTCAGTCTGAGTTTGGCAATTGGGAGAGCTACAAGTTGCGGGACCGACAGCTGGCCGACGAGCCGCTGCTTCTGGACGTCGAGTTGCCCGCGCACCCCAGCTCTGCTCGTCACGCTCGTCAGAGATTGCGTTCTCGCCTGCAAGACGTCGATCCCGAAACCCTCGATGCCGTGCGGCTTCTGAGCAGCAAACTCGTGGCGAACAGCGCCAGACACGCCGGCCTTGAGCCGTCCGACGAAATCCGGCTGGAGATCCGCGCCAAGCGCGACTGGATCCGGGTGGAGGTGATCGATCGAGGCAAGCCATTCGAACCCCACGTCCCTCTGTGCAAGTCACTCGAGGATGGCTCGGGATGGGGCTTGTACGTCGTCAATCAGATGGCCGACCGGTGGGGCATCATTTCCCGGCCCCCCGAACGGCGCGTGTGGTTTGAGTTGCGGACGGAGTCCCCGATCGCAGCCCGGCAGACGCCGCTCGAGCGTCCCCAGGCACTTTTATGAGTAGGGCGCGTATCGGTGGTGGAGCATCAGGTCGTTGCCGTCCGGGTCGGTGAACAGCGCCATCTTGCACACCCCGGTATCGAGCGTCTCGCCGTAGAAACTGACGCCCTTTTGCTCCAGCTCCGTGCGCCTGACGTCAACGTCGTCCACGTGCAGCGCCAGGTGGCCGTTCTTGGAGGGGGCGAACTCCATCCCCAGCCTGGCCGGTTCCCAGACCCCCAGGCATGTATCGCCCGCCCAGAACTCGAACTGCCCGTGCTCGTCCGGACGCAGGCCGAGGGTCTCGACGTAGAAGCGCCGCGAGCGCTCGGAGTCGGTAGACGGGATGGCGACGAAATCGAGCTTCGTAATCACTACTTGGCGTAGTAGTCGGCGTTGATCTTCGTGTAGTTCTGCCACTCCTCCGGGAGCTGGTCCTCGGCGAAGCAGGCGTCCACCGGGCAGGCCTCCACGCAGGCGTCGCAGTCGATGCACTCCTCGGGATCGATGTAGAGCATCTCTACGCCGTCGTAGTCGGGTTCGTCGGGAGTCGGATGGATGCAGTCGACCGGGCAGACCTCAACGCACGAATTGTCCTTCGTGCCGATGCAGGGCTCGGCGATCACGTAGGCCATGGATTCCTCTTGTGTCTGGATTGCGTAGCAGCTACCGGCCGGATCGGCCGAATGAGCCATTCTAAGAGGTCCCTGGCCGCGTGCAGAGCTTGCGGGGCAGTTAGCCTGCAGCCGGTGCTGCTGCTGACGGGCGCGACAGGGACGGTCGGACTGCCGCTGCTCAGGAGGCTGACCGCGGCCGGCGTTCCCACCCGTTGCCTGGTGCGCGATCCCCGGCGTCTGGGTGCCGAGCGCGTCAAGGTCCAGATCGCGCTGGGCGACCTGGCCGACCCGCCGTCGTTCCGCCACGCGCTGCGGGGCATCGACACGGTCGTCCACCTGGCGTCGGTGATTCGCGACCAGCCGGCCGGATCGATCGAGGAGCTGGCCGGAGTGGCCACGTGGCGCCTGGTACGGGCAGCGGAACGTGCCGGAATCGAGCGGTTCGTGTTCTTCTCGGCGCTTGGTGCCTCAACACGCAGCCGGGCCCGCCTGATGCGGGCCAAGGCGGTCGCCGAGCGAGCAATCGCCGAGTCTTCGCTGGCCCACACGGTGTTCGCCCCGTCGATCGTCTATTCACCGAGCGACCCGTTCCTGCGGCTGCTCGAGCGGCTTTCGCTGCTGCCGGCGATGCCGTTGCCGGGATCCGGGCGGGCGGCCTTCCAGCCCATCTGGGCGGAGGACGTCGCCGACTGCGTCATGCAGGCCCTGCCCGGAGGGACGGCTGCGGCCCAGTCGGAGGGCGCCCGGTACGAGCTCGCCGGTCCGGAAACGCTCACTTATTCGGACATCGTCGAGATCGCGCTCCGTTCGTTCGGTCGCCGCCGGCCGATCGTGAAGGTCCCGACCCGGGCCGCGCGTCGCCTCCTGCGCACGGTCGAGCTGCTGATGGGCCCGGCCGCGCCCGCGACGTGGGATGAGGCCGAGCTGCTCGAGGTGCCGATGATCTCCAGGCACGGGACAGCCGATGCGGAGCGTCTGGGGGTGATGCCCAAGTCGATGCGCGCCGTCCTCGGCGTGCGCTGACTACCGCTCGAGCTTGCGCTGACTAGCGCTCCAGCGTGCGCTGACTACCGCTCGACCTCCGACAGCGGTCGCGGTCCCGGTCCCACGTACTTGGCCGTCGGGCGGATCAGGCGACCCTCGCGCTTCTGCTCCAGGATGTGCGCCGACCAGCCGGCCGTGCGCGCGCAGGTGAACATGGAGGTGAACAGATCGGGCGGGACCTCGGCGAAGTCCAGCACGACGGCCGACCAGAACTCGACGTTGGTGGCAAGCACGCGGTCCGGCTTGCGCGCCTCGAGCTCCGCCAGCGCCGCCTGCTCGAGCGCCTCGGCCACCTCCACTCGAGGCGATCCGAGCCGACGAGCGGTGCTCCGGAGCACCCGGGCCCGCGGGTCCTCCGCCCGGTAAATGCGGTGGCCAAAACCCATCAGCCGCTCGCCCCGATCGAGAAGCTCTTTGACGTAGCGTTCGGCGTCGCCCATGGCCGCCACCTGATCGAGCATCTTCAGCACCCGACTGGGGGCGCCGCCGTGAAGGGGCCCGGAGAGGGCGCCGACGGCCGCGCTCAGCGCCGCCGCGACGTCCGCTCCCGTCGATGCGACGACCCGAGCGGTGAACGTCGAGGCATTCATTCCGTGCTCTGCGGCTGATATCCAGTAAGCGTCGATGGCCTCCACGTGCTTGGGATCGGCCTCACCCCGCCAGCGGATCAGGAACCTCTCCGGGATGCTCCGGGCCCTGTCGACCTCCCGCTGCGTAACGGGGGCCTTCCCGATCCCGCGCGCCGACTGGGCGACGAAGGACAGGGCCATCACCGAGGCCCGTGCCAGGTTGTCCCGCGCCTCCTCGTCGGAGATATCGATCAGCTCGCGAAACCCCCACTGCGGCCCGAGCATTGCCAGCGCGGACTGAACATCAACGCGCGGATCTCCCGAACGGAATTGCAGCGGGTGCGGTTCCGCGGGCGGCATTCCCGGCAGCAGCTCGCCGTCCACGAGCAGTCCCCAGACCTGCTCGAACGGCACCTTCCCGACCAGGTCCTCGATGTCCACACCTCGGTAGCGGAGCGCTCCACCGGCCCGGTCCGGCTCGGCGATCTCGGTGGCGAAGGCGACTACACCCTCGAGCCCCGACTGAACTTCGGCGGTCGCTGTCATGGCGCCCAAGACTAGCTATGCGTACTGTTGTGGGGGTGAGCGGACGGCCTACCGCGTGAACGAGGTGCTGTTCCGCGCCGCCGGCGAGTTGGCGGCGCTGGTCCGCTCGGGGCAGCTCGGGGCGCGCGAGCTGGTATCAGCCTCGCTTGAGCGGATCGACGAGCTCGAGCCGCAGATCAACGCCTTCACGCACGTCGCGTACGAGTCGGCGCTGGCCACGGCGGCGGAAATACGTCCAGGCGACCCGCGCCCGTTCGCCGGAGTGCCGATCGCCATCAAGGACAACCGGCCGGTGGAGGGGATGCCGCTCACCCTGTGCAGCGATCTGTACGGAGACTTCACGCCCCGACACGACGCGTTCCTCGTGCGGAGGCTTCGTGCCGCCGGGTTCGTGATCGTCGGCAAGACCGCTTTGCCGGAGATGGGGATCCTGCCGACGACCGAGTCGCGCCGCAACGGGCCTACCCGCAATCCGTGGGCGCTCGACCGCACCCCTGGCGGCTCGAGCGGTGGGTCCGCGGCGGCGGTGGCCGCGGGCATGGTCCCAATTGCGCACGGCAACGACGGCGGCGGCTCGACCAGGATCCCGGCTGCCTGCTGCGGGCTCGTGGGGCTGAAGGCCACCCGCGGCCGCGTCTCGGTCGGACCCGATAGCGGTCAGAGCTTCTTCACCGTGGACGGCGTCCTGTCCCGGACCGTGGCTGAGACAGCCCAGCTGCTCGACCTGATCGAAGGCTACGAGCCTGGGGACGCGAACTGGGCTCCCCCGCCGCCCGGGAGCTACGCCGGGCTCTCGCAGCGAGAGTCCGGGCGAATGCGGATCGGACTGGCCCTCAATTCCCCCCTGGAAGGGGTGTTGCCTGACGCCATATCCGAGCAGGCTGTGAGGGATGCCGGGAGGCTGCTCGAGTCGCTCGGGCACGAGCTGGAGGAGATCGAGCCCCCCTGGTCGGGCCTCGACCTGCTCCCGGACTTCATGCGGACCTTCGGCCCGATGGTCTCGACCGGGACGATGATCGGCGGGCGCCTGGCGGGGCGCGAACCCAGCGCAGATGACCTCGAGCCACTGACGTGGGCGATGTGGGAGCGGGCTCGAGCCCAGGACACGATGACCTACCTCGAGCGCCCAGGGGCGCCTGGAGTCGGTGTCGCGATCCATCATCACCCACCTCGCCCCATACGACGCCGTGCTGCTGCCGACGCTCGCTGGGCGACCGGTCCCCATCGGGGAGATCAACGGCAACGAAGCAGATCCGTGGCAGAGCCAGCGGCGCGCTGGGCACTTCACGCCATACACGGCGCTCGTCAACGTCACCGGCCTGCCGGCGATCTCGCTGCCGCTGTACCACGGCGAGGACGGGCTGCCGACGGCCATCCAGCTGGTCGGCGCTCCTGCGCGCGAGGACATGCTTCTGTCGCTCTCTACACAGCTCGAGCGGGCCCAGCCCTGGGCCGATCGCCGGCCGCCGCTCGCCGTCGCTGCGCCCTCCAGCCGCTGAGCAGCGGAGCAAGCAGCAGCCGCACCATCTCGCGCGTCTGCTCCTCGTCGTCGGAGACGATCGCGCTGTCCGGTATCAGCACGAACGAGGCGCCGAGCCGGACGGCGATCTCGGCCAGCGCGGCCGGATCGCCGTCGGGTAGCTCGCCGGCCGCCTGCGCCGAGCGGATCTGAGCGACGAGGAAGTCGCGTACCAGCCGGAAGACAGCGCTCGAGTCCCGGTTGAGCTCGCGTAGCAGCGCCTCGGGCTCGACTCGCGCCAGCCTGGCGAGCATGGGGTGCTCACGGATCACCCTCAGCGTGGCCACGAATAGCTCCGTGGCCCGTGCGTCGATTGGCTTAGCCGGGTCGAGCGCGGCCGCGATCTGCGCCAGGCAACGGCGGCACTCGCGCACGGCTAGGTCGTCCAGCAGCTGCTGGCGTCCACCGAACCGGCGGTAGACGGTCATCCGCCCCACTCCGGCCCGGGCTGCGACGTCGTCCATCGTCAGGTGCCTGGCTCCCGACGCCGCCACCAGCGAAAGCGCGGCGTCAAGGACCCGCTCCGACATGGCGTCCCCGGGAGTCTCGGCGGCGGGGTCGAACGCCAGCTCGAGCAACCTGACAGCGCCGCGGGCCATCGCCGTTTACGCGGCCTGGTGGGCGCGCTGCAGGCGGCGCGCCTCCGCCGTGCACGCTGCCGTCGCCCAGCGGTCCGCGGGCGATGGCCTTGCGCCGCCAGCGCAGCTGGGCCGGGCCCGACACCAGCAGCTGCTTGGGCATCACCGGAGTCAGCCGCCGGGTCGCGGCGCCGATCATGCGGTACTCCCGCTCCTCTCGGGCGCTCCACTGGATCCTCAGCTGCGCGCGCAGCGTCGGCGGCAAGAGGCCGACACTGCAGACGTACAGCGCCCGGGACGCCGGGAGGCGGATGGCTTTCCACAAGAGCTCGGGCAGCGCCGGCAGCGCTGACGTGGCGCACGGCGCGGAGCACCCGGTCGACCGACTCGGTTCGCTCGAGCTCCTCCTCGATCGTCCGGTCGAAATAGGTGCGGAAGCTCTGCCAGTCGGCCGGCAGGTCGCCGTCGCGGACCCCGACCAGACGGCCGAGGCCGGTGTACTCGCGGTAGAAGCGCTCGATCTGGCCCGGGTTCATCGGCCGGCCGAAGTGGGCATGAGCGCTGACGTAGGCGTCGAGCAGCGTCGCGTGCACCCAGGCGTAGGCGGCCGGCTCGAGCGCGGAGTAGCGCTCGCCATCGGGCTTGACGCCTTTGAATCCCTTGTGGAGCTCCCGCAGCCGCCGTCCCATGGCCACGGCGTCCCGTCCCCCGTACTGGAGGACGAGCAGATAGTCGAGGGTCCCGAACAGCCGGTTCCATGGACGCTGCTCGAAGTCGGAGTAGTCGCGCACGCCGGCGCCGACCGTGGGATGCGCGACCTGGAGCAGCAGCGGATAGAGCATCGTCAAGAACAGGCGCACATCCGAACCGAACTGCCAGGTCACCGACTCTGGACCGACGAGCAGGTCCTCGATCTCGTGGTCTGTGGGAAAGAGGCGCCTGGGCCATCGTCGTGGTACGCACTGTAGTCAATGCGTACCATCCATATCAAGGGTTGCTACGCCGGACGCCGGTATGGCCCATCCACGTACTCCCGGAGCATGCGTGTGGCGCAGAACCGAGGGGCGATCGAGCGCAATGACGCCTTCATGCGGGCAATCCAGGCGGCGGGCAGCCCATCGGGCGCCCGGTCGTAAAAGCTGGGGACGATCTCATCGCCCACCAGGCGGTGGAAGATCTCGGAATCCCGCTCGTCCTGCGCCTGGTGGTCGGGGTCGGTGTCGCCGGGCAGCGCCCATCCATTGTCGCCCGTGTATGCCTCGGCCCACCAACCATCGAGCACGCTGAGCTGCAGCGCCCCATTGATGGCCGCCTTCATGCCGCTCGTCCCGCTGGCCTCGAGTGGGGGTCTCGGCAGGTTCACCCATACATCGCAGCCCTGCACAAGCCGAGCCGCAGTCGCCAGGTCGTAGTCGTCCAGGTACACCACGCGCTGGGCGATGACCGGCGCCGCCTTGAGCCCGAACAGCCGTTGCACCACCCGCTTGGCCTCCTCGTCGCGTGGGTGCGCTTTGCCCGCCAGCACCACTTGAACCGGTCGCTCGCCGGAGAGCAGCGACAGGGTCCAGTCGGGCCTGCGAGTGAGTAGCTCGAGCCGCTTGTAGGTCGCCACCCGCCGGGCAAAGCCGAGGGTCAACGCTGCAGGATCGAATGCTTGGGCCGCGGCCTCGACGTACTCCCGGACGTCGCTGCGCGCCAGCCGGTCGTTCACGCTGCGCTCCCGTATGAACGACACGAGCTGAGCCCGCTGGTGCTCGCGGGCCACCCATAGCTCGGCGTCCGGGACCGCGTCGAGGACCGACCAGGTATCCGGATCGGCTGCTCGCTGCGCCCAGTCCGAGCCCAGATGCCGGTCGAACAGCTGACGCATCGGCTCGCCAAGCCATGATGGGAGATGGACCCCGTTGGTCACATGGGCGATCGGCACCTCGTCGCGCTCGCGACCGGGCCATAGCTCGCTCCACATCTGGCGGGCCACCTGCTCATGGCGGCGGCTGACGGCGTTCGCGGCCCGGCTCGTCCGAAGCGCGGTCTGGGTGACTCCGAACGGCTCGTCCGGATTGTCGGGATGGGTGCGGCCGAGAGACAGCACGGCGTCCTCCGCGATCCCCAGTTCGCTTTCCAGGCGCCCCAGAGCTTCCGCCAGCTGCCACGAGGAATAGGAGTCATTGCCCGCCGGCACCGGGGTGTGGGTAGTGAACACGGTCCGCTGCCGTGCGGCCGCCAGCGCATCGTCGAACGGCTCGCCGGCTTGCAGCGCCGCGCGGGCAAGCTCGAGGGGCGCCAGCGCGGCGTGGCCCTCGTTGAGATGAACTACGCCAGGTTCGATCCCCAAGGCGCGCAGCGCGCGGATCCCCCCGATCCCAAGTAGGACGTACTGAGCCAGCCGGGTGCGCTCGTCCGCCTCATACAGCCGAGCCGTGATCCAGCGCTCGAGCGGGCCGTTGTCGGGCACGTCGGCGTCGAGCAGGAACAGAGGCACGCGGCCGACGTCGATCCGCCAGATCTGCGCGGTTACGTCGCGGTCGTAGATCGGCACTTGGATCGTCAGGGGGCGGGCATCTGGCCCAGTGACGAGCGCTGCCGGCAGCCGCTCGGGATCGGTGTCAAGCCAGTACTCGTGCTGCCACCCGCTGGCGTCGATTCGCTGGCGGAAGTAGCCCTTGCGGTACATGAGCCCGACCGCGACCAACGGAACCGCGCGGTCCGAGGCCTCCTTCAGAAGATCTCCGGCCAGCACTCCCAGCCCCCCCGAATACACCGGCAACGAGACGTGGACGCCGTACTCGGCGCACAGGAACGCGATTGGATGGTCGGGGTCCGCGGCGGTCGTGTCCGGCTCGCGGTCGAGCTCTGCTTTGACGGAGGCCTCGATCTCGTGCGTCCAGTCGAGCAGGACCTGGTCGCTCGCCGCCTGCCGGAG
The DNA here is from genome assembly GCA_963719305.1 of uncultured Actinomycetes bacterium. GTDB lineage: Bacteria > Actinomycetota > Thermoleophilia > Solirubrobacterales > Solirubrobacteraceae > Palsa-465. Next base: position 362,029 of record CAVRBL010000002.1, read on the forward strand.
CGCGCGGGCTGGAGCTTCTTGGAGCAGCCTGACCGGGTTTTGCTGGGCGCGCTCGAACCGAACAGGCTCCAGCCGACGGAACAGGTCGGGTCCTCCGGGCAGCCAGGACCACCGATAGTTGTGAGCGAGCCGGGCCAGGGGAGCGAGCGGCGCGGGGAGCCGCTCGGCGAGATCGGCCGCGGCGCGTGCCACATCCTCAGCGCCGGCGGCGAGCGATGTCAGCGGATCGGTGGTCACGGGCGCGATTATTCCCGGATGGCGGCCGATGGAGACTGCGACCTCGGAGTACTGGCCTTCGGCGACTCGATCACCAATGGCGGGGGCGAGTTGCAGTGGGGCGTCGCGCTCCATTCGTGGGCGCTGTGGGTGGCGCGGGGGCTGGGGCTCCCGTACACCGGATATGCCACCGACGGCGCGCGGGCCCTGGACGTTGTGGAGAGGCAGATTCCGGCCTTCGAGGCGGTGAGCGCGCGCCCGGATGCCCGCTACGGGGTCGGCTGCCTGTATATCGGGGTCAACGACGTCCGCGCAGAAGATTTCTCCTTGCCGGCGTTCGAGCGCAATTTCGAGCTCGCGCTTCGGTTCCTCGCCGGGCGTTGCGAACGGGTACTGACGGTGTTGGTCCCCCATGATTTGGGCCGTCCGCGGGCGGGGACGAAGGTGGCCGAGGCCAACGAAGCGATCGAACGTCTCGCCATTGGGTGTGGCGCGCTGGTGGTCGACCTTCGCGCCCTGCGGGCACGCAATCTCGTGATGGCGGACCGCGTCCATCCGACGGCGTTTGGCCAGATCGCGATCGCCGAACGAGCGCTCGAGGTGCTCTCACGGGACGGACTTCGCACGCGCGTGCGGCCGTCATCGCTGATCTCGTGGGAGACGACGTGGTGGGGCAGGCTGCGGGGAGACGCCACCTACACCTACCGCTACATCAAGGAGCGCTGGACGGGGTGATCGGGGCCGCGCTGCGCTGCTACCGGGGGATCAGCTGGACGATCGGGATGGCGCGGCCAGACCTCGCAGCCCAGGCGCGATAGACGGCGAACCCCGGAAAGACCCGGTCGGCGAGATCCCAGATCCGCCGTAGCTCGGCTTCCTCCTCGACTATCTCGGCCCGGAACGGAAGGCCGCCGTAGACAACATCGGGATGCTTACGGACGTTGTGGTACCAGCTGGGATTCCCCGGCGCGCCCATCTTGGAGGGGATGATCGTGACCCGATCGCCGTCGTGGAAGTAGAGAGTGGCGGTCCGGCGGGACATTCCCGTTCGCGCACCGCGCGTCTCGAGCAGCGCCGAGGCAACCGGGCCGGTGCTGCTTAGCCGGCCGCGCGTTAGCCCCAGCAGCACGGGGTCGAGCTTCCAGGCGACCTTCCTTGACAGCCAGAGGCCAGGTCTTGTGGTGGCGACGCGACAAATCGCCAGATACAGGCGGCTGCGCCGCCTATGTGGATCGACGTATCGGAGCATATGACTGCGGTGCGTAACGTCCCAAGGATGACCGACAGGCCACGGAGGTTCCCTCACGGCGCCGAGCTGACCGTCGCGCAGCTCTCCGATCGGCCGCACGCACATCTGGCTCGGCTTCGAGCGCAGGGAGCCGGTCTCGTGGGTGCCGGCCATCGGGGCTTGGCTGGTGACCCGGTACGAGCTCGCCCTGGCCGTGATGCACGACCCGGACAGGTTCACGGTCGACGATCCCGGCTTCTCCACGGCGCGGGTCATAGGCCCCAGCATGCTCAGCCTGGACGGCGACGCCCACGCCAGCAACCGGGCCCCGTTCGCAGAACCGCTCAGGCCCGGTGCCGTACGTCAGCGGTTCAGCGACGTGGTCACGGCCAACATCGCGCGCCTGTTGGAGGAGCTCGCGCCGGCCGGAGGCGCGGAGCTGCGGCGGGGATTCGCAGGCCCGCTGGCGGCCGCTGTGCTCGCGGATGCGCTCGGACTCCCGCCTGATCGTGGACCCGCTCTGATCACCCTGTACGACCGGATCGTGGCCGGGGTGACGGCGATCAGCGCCGGCGATGAGCTTCCGGGCGAGGCGAGCGAGGCGTTCGCGAGCCTCGACGCCACGTTGCGAGAGAACCTGGGGGCAGGTGACGACGCCGGCGTGCTGCGGACCGCATCCCACTCGGATTTGACCGCCAAGCAGCTGGTCTCCAACGCCGCCGTGCTGCTGTTCGGCGGGATCGAGACGACGGAGGGGATGATCGCCAACGCCCTCCTCGCGTTGCTCGAGCACCCGGAAGCGGTTGAAGACCTCAGAGCGAGGCCCGAACTGATCGATGCGGCGCTGGAGGAGTCGTTGCGGTTGGAGCCGGCGGCGGCTGCCGTCGACCGCTATGCGACAGCCGATACCACGCTCGAGGGCGCGAGCATCCGCGCCGGGGAGCTTGTACGCGTCTCACTGAGCGGGGCCAATCGAGATCCCGCCGTGTTCGAGGAACCTGATAGCTATGACCTCGGCCGCCCGAACGTGCGGCGGCACCTTGCGTTCGCGGCCGGCCCGCACGTCTGCCTGGGCATACATCTCGCGCGGCTCGAGGCCCGCCTCGCGCTGCGCGCGATGCTCGAGCGGTTCCCGCGGCTGCGACTGGATCCGGAGAGGCCCTCGACCGTCAGCGGGCTCGTGTTTCGCAAGCCAGCGTCCCTTCACGTGCTGTGGTGACCGTGTGAGCAGCACTGCGGTGGAGCACAGCGTGTGACGCGGATTGCGCTCCCCTCTTGGTGCCGCCCCTGATCGCGGCCTCCAGACGCGGCTAGGCCTGCGGTCGGTAGGCCAGATAGACGACGCCGTTTTCGTACGGCTGACAGGTTTGCGAGCGACAGCTTGCCGGGCGCGCCATCGCCGGGGAAAAGTCGCGGGCCGGACCCGCGAGTGAGCGGGAAGACGAACAGATGCAGGCCGTCGATCAGACCGTCGGCGAGCATGGCTCGGACCAACGTACCGCTTCCGCTGACATAGAGGTCGCCATCGACTTCGTCCTTGAGGGAGCGGATGGCCTGCGGATCGTACGGCCCGACGACCTTCGAGTTCCTCCAGGTCGGGGAGGTCAGCGTCCCGGAGACGACGTACTTGGTGGTGTCGTTGAAGAACGGCGCGCCCGGATCGTCCTCGGCGGTCCGTTGCGACCACGCAGGCTCGAACATCTCGTAGGTCGTGCGGCCAAGGAGGATGCCGCGCGAGCGGGCGGTGACTGCACCGATGGCCTCGCCCATCTGAGGGTCAAAATCGAAATCGAACGTCCACGTCGGCGTGTCGATCACGCCGTCGAGGCTCACGAACTCGTGTACTTGTATGGCTCCCATCGGGGACCTCCTTTTCGACGTTTTGCGATGTTTGACCTCGCGACCCTCGTGGACTCATCGCTCTAACGCCATCGATCAGAATTGAGCGCGCGCGGGTCCAACGGCTCATACACCGAACAGGAGATAGCGGGTCATGGACTACAAGCTGCAGGAGGTCAGCCGCTGATGACTGCGGCCGTGAACTGGAGCGAGGTCACCGCAATTGCGACCTCCATCTTGGCCCTCGGTCTGGTGGGGGGGTTTGTGGCCGCGGCATTTGCCGCCCAGCAGGTGCGGGAGGCTCGTAGGAGCCGTGAGGCTCAGATGGCGGCGGAATTCTTTCGAAGGTGGGATGAGGACCCGCTCGTGGAGGCGCGCCGATTGGTGGCGCGGTTCAACTCCCCGGAGGAGCTCCGAGATGCCTTCGCCGCTTACGTCGCCGCCGATGCCCCTGAGGCGTACGTGCTCTACCGGGAGCTCGACTTCTTCGAGCAGCTGGCGGCGCTCGAGGTCCGCGGGGCCTTCGACCTGCAGCTGATCAATCTGATGCTTGGGCGCACGTTGGTCGACCGATGGGAGCTGTGGCGCCCGGCGCTCCACGAGGTGCATGGGCAGGGCGTGTACCCGTTGTTCGAGGGCCTTGCCGCGAAGGTCAGACGGACGCTGGACGCCGCGCCGCAATCGGCCGCCGCCGCACCCACGTCGTCGGCTTGACGGCCGCGAGGGTCCGCAGACGCTACGGTGCCGGTGTGGAGCACCTGCGCGGATTAGAGGTGCCAAGCACGCTTGTTGACGTATGTCGGCCGGATCGCTTGGCGCTCATCGTCTACGACATGCAGGAAGGGATTCTCGACCAGATCGACGACCGCGACCGAGTGGTTTCGCACGTGGGCGCGGTACTCGATGTCGCCCGCGGCCGCGGCATCAGAACTTTCTTCACCCGCCACATAACGCTTCCGGTCGAACTGATGGGCTCCGCTCAACTGCGAATGTGGCGCAAGTGGCAGGGCGTCGATCGACTCGAGGACGTGCGCTCTCCCTTTCCGGCGGAAGCGCCGCAGACCCGAATCGTGTCCGAGCTCGCGCCCACGAACCGCGAGGCGGTGCTCGACAAGCTCACGTTCTCCGCCTTCGCGGGCACGCCTCTGGAACTGGTGCTACGGGGGCTGGGCGTGGACGCGGTGGCCGTCGTCGGCGTGGCAACCGAGATCGGAATCGAGCCCACGGTCCGGCACGCGGGCGATCTGGGATTCGTACCCGTCGTGATCACCGACGCATGCGGCGCGGGCGACGCCGTGGCTGGCGCCCGCTCGCTGGAGACGCTGAAGTTCCTCGGCGAGGCGCTGCTGACGGACGTCGAGGGATTCCGAGCCGCTGTCGCCGGCGCCTAGCTGGCACACCTCTGAGGCCGGGCTACGGCAGCGGCAGCAGCATCGCCCGTCCGGCCAGTTCGGTGGTTCGCTCGTTGACAGCCAGATAGCTGGATACCAGCTCAGGCTCGTCGCGCAGTCGCCATAGGACCTGCGCTTTGACCCAGGCCGCTTCGCGGACGGCCGTCACGCTCCAGATAGCAGCCACATCATCGGCTGGCGCGACCTCGTGGTCGAGCTCCTTGACGGCTCCGGTGAGTAGCCACTGCTTCACGCGCTCTTCGGTGGTTTGAAGAATGGCGTTGACTCCGTCGTAGTCATGGTGTTGCGGGTCTCCCGGCTGCATTCCCAGGTCCTTGCAGATTTGGACCACGCCGACGGCCAGGTCATGACCCACGTGGGCGTTCATGCCCGCCGCTGCGAACTGAAGCGGCGCGATCCGCCGATCGTGGCGTGCATCGAACAGCGGGCTCCACGCCGGCGCCACCTTGGCAGGGTGAGCAGCGGCACCGTCCACGGCGGCGAAGTAGGCGTTCCCAAAGAAGACGACGAGCCGCTCCAGGAATCGCGGCGCCTGCTGGCTGTGGTGGGCGACGTAGTCCCGCACCGCCACGGTCACCTCGAGATACATCCGGTTGAACCAGTGCACCCCGTCGCTGACCGGCAGGCTGGACTCAAGTCGCTCCAGCTGGGCTACAACCTCGTCCATCGTGCCGACCTGGGCCATGTGGGGGATCGTACGTAGGATGGAGCGGATGCTCTACGGAGGAGTGGAGACGGGGGGCACATGGTGCGTGTGCGCAGTGGGCAGTGGGCCGGAGGAGATCGTGGGCAGCGAGCGGTTTCCCACCACGAACCCGGAGGAGACGCTCGGGCGGATAGTCGAGTACTTCGCTCAGGGGCCGAAGGTCCAGGCGATCGGCATCGGCTCGTTCGGGCCCGTCGATCTCAACCGCAGGTCCCCGACCTGGGGATACGTCACCAGCACTCCGAAGCCGGGCTGGCAGCACGTGTCCGTTGGATCGGTCATCGCCGAGCGACTTGGGGTGCCGGTCGCGTTCGACACTGACGTCGACGCTGCCGCGCTGGGCGAGTATCGCTGGGGGGCAGGGCGCGGAGCCCACTCGCTCTTCTACATCACAGTCGGGACCGGCATCGGCGGTGGTCTGCTTATCGACGGGCGGCCCTGGCACGGGCTGGTACACCCGGAGGTGGGGCATATGCGCGTTCCCCGGGCCGCAGACCCGGACCGTGCCCACTTCGCCGGGGTCTGCCCCGTGCACGGTGACTGCTGGGAAGGACTGGCCGCCGGCCCGGCAATCGCGGAGCGCTGCGGCACCAGCCCCGAGGAGCTGCGAGATGATCATCCGGTCTGGAAGATCGAGGCCGATTACCTGGCGCTGGGGATCCTCAGCATCGTCCTGGTGGCGAGCCCAGAGCGGGTGATCGTCGGGGGAGGGGTGATGGAACACCCGTCGCTGCTCGAGATGATCGGGATCAGAGTCCGGGAGCTCCTGGGCGGCTATCTCGAGACGCCCGAGCTTTCCGACGACGTAGGCTCGTATCTGGTTCGGCCCACGCTCGGCGAGCGCGCCGGGGTGCTCGGCGCGATCGCACTGGCGCAGACAGTCGAGGTCTGATGTCGCTCCCGGGGCGCGATCACGCGACGAAAGCGCCGGTGCGCGACACTGATTACCGGTGAGCTCGCACGAGATAGGGCAGCTCGTTCACCAGTACGGGTACCTGCTGGTGTTCGCGGTCGTCGGGTTGCAGGCGCTCGGCGCTCCCCTGCCTGGCACAACGGCGCTGATCGTAGCTGCGCTCTACGCGGCCACGGCTCACGGGCTGCCGATCGCGGGCGTCATCGCCGCAGGCGCGCTGGGAGCCGTGGCCGGGACGACGGCCGGTTTCGCGCTCGGCCGCTGGGGCGGAGAACGCCTCTTGCTGCGGATCGGGGCCGGCTTGCGCCAAAGCCCAGAGCGAGTGATGAGGGTGCGGCGCGAATTCGCCGTCCATGGAGGGGGATGGCTGTTCGTGGGGCGGTTCATCAGCGGGGTGCGCAACGTCATCGGGCTGTTAGCCGGTGCCAGCGGGATGCCGCTGAAGCGCTTCCTCCCGCTCACTGCGGCCGCCGCAATCGTTTGGGCCCTCGGGAACGGGCTGGGGTACTACTGGTTCGGCCGCACCCTGACCGGGGCGAGCACGTGGGTGCAGGTGGGGATGTTGTGCGCCGGGCTCCTATGGATGCTGCTCTCTCTGAATTTCCTGCGCCGACGAGCGTTCCAGCGGATCCGGAGCTCCTCGGCCGCAGAGCTGAGCTAGCCCCTGCCTGGCGGCATGGGCTGCCCCTGGGTCCTCGTAGCGGCCGGGCTCGTCAGACGCCGAACCGACGGAACTCGAATTCCGCGCCCGAGAGCAGCGCGAAGATCAGCCGGAACGGAAGCGTGACGATGTCCAGGATGACGCCCAGGACCATCCGGAATGCGGCGAAGATGGCGGCGATCATGGGGTCGAGCTACCCGAGACAGCGGTCCGGCACACCCTGCGCCCAGCTGCGCGATCCGCCACGGCGCGGTCATCGCCCTGCTCGCCGCGCTTATCTGATCGCGGGAATCAAGCGACCGCGGCCGCCATCACCGCCGTCGCGGGAACTTCGATCCGCCCGTCCGGAGCGATGAACTGCGACAGCGTGTTGTGCGCGGAGGAGCGGACGGCCTCGGCGTCGGCGGGTGACAGCGCGGCGACGGTACCGGCGATCGGTGCTGCCATATCCATCGTCTCGGCCCAGTACTCATCGAAGCTCGGGTACCGCTGGCCAAACTCGACGCGGTCGCTGCGCGCCTCGCTGAAGCCGGCCGACCGCAGACGCTGTTCGAGGTCGGCGGGGTCGGGAAGGGCGAATGGGCTCGGATCGGCCGGATTGGGTGGCGGCATCGCACCTTGGCCGACGAGCGCGAGAACGGGCGCGGCCATCCACAGGTTCCGATCCGGGCGATCCCACGTGGCCAGCGCCAGCCTTGCGCCGTCGCGTAGCGCCAGGCGTGTCCGGCGCATCGCCTCATCCGGGTCGGCCATCAGCATGTAGCCCCAACGGCAGACCGCGGCGTCGAAAGCACCTTGCTCGAGCTCGAGCTGCTGGGCGTCGGTCACTGCGAAGTCCACATTCGTGAGCCCAAGCTCGCTCGCGCGCCGGCGCGCGACTTCGACCATCTCGGGCGACTGATCGGTGCAGAGCAGCCTCCCTTCCGGACCCAGCCGCTGCGCGATCATGAACCCGGTCTCACCCGGTCCAGCAGCCAGTTCAAGGATGCGCTCTCCCGGCTGCGGGTCGATCGCATCGATGAGCCATGCCGAAACCGGCGCTGTCTTCTGCCGAAGCGACTCCTGTCGCCGCTCCCAACCCTGCGCCCCGCGGCGCCACAGCTCGCGCTGCTGCTTGTCTAGCTCGCGCGCTTCCATTGCCACGTCACACCCCTTGGGTCCGCTTCATCGGCCGATGTCCAGCACAACCATATTGGTCGGCCACCCGGGGTAGCCACCCGGAGTGAGGGAACTTGTAAACGAGAGAGACGGACCCGAAGGCGCCGGGGAACTGGAAGCGGTTCGATCCGAGACAGAGACGCTCGAGCGCTCCCAACCGTTTCAGTGGCTGGTGCGGGCGGGCTTTGTGGCGAGAGGCATCACATACGGCGTGATCGGCGGCCTCGCGCTGGCGATCGCCATCGGCGCCGGCACGATGGGTACGTCGCCCAACCAGCAGGGGGCTTTGGTGTTGATCGCCCACACACCGGTCGGTCGTCCAGCCATGGTGGTCATCTGCGCCGGGCTGATTGCGTACGCCGTCTGGAAGTTCACGCAAGCCTTCTTCGGGCACGGACCGGAGGGCGGCGGCAGCGCCCGGCTCAAGGATCGGATTGCCAATCTGGCCGGCGGCGTCGTCTACCTGGGGTTCTTCGCCGTGGCAATCCTCGCCTTCACCGGGAGCTCGAGCAACTCGTCCAATGAACCGCGAAGCGCCGCCAGCGGCGTTCTCGGCTGGTCCGGAGGACAGGTCATCATCGGCATCGCCGGCGCGGCGCTGATCGCGATCAGCCTCTACCAGATATGGGACGCGCTCAGCGGCCGGTATGCGCGAGAGAGCAAGACCGAGCAGATGAATCCACCGCAGCACCGCCTGTTCATGGTGCTCGGGCGGGTCGGCCTCACCGCTCGCGCGCTGGTGTTCGGGCTCATCGGGTATTTCCTCGAGCGCACAGCGATCGAGCTCAAGGCCAGCAACGCGATCGGTGTAGACGGCGCGCTGGCCCGATTGCACCAGCAACCGCTGGGACGGTGGCTCGTCGGGCTGGTGGCCGCTGGGCTGCTGACGTTCGCGGCGTTCTCGCTGGCCGAAGCCCGGTACCGCCGACTCTAGGTCGGCGGTCGCATCCCCTGAGTCGGCCAGTGGAAGCGTCCCGCCGGCGACTCGGGAGGCCGCGTGCCTTACGGTCGCTACCATGACCCCTGCGGGCGGGGCCAGCAAAGTCGACCGGGGGCGACATGCCCGACGTTTTTCAATCTGGGGGATCTGTGGACGGAACTTCGACGAGGTCCTGCGGGTGATCGACTCGCTCCAGTGGGAGTCACCTCGTTCCTACGTCCGGATCGTGCAGCCAGACGGCGGGGCGCGGTGATCTTCAAGCAGTACTACCTGGGGTGCCTGGCGCACGCCTCCTACCTGGTCGCCGGTCCGGCTTCAGGACAGGCGGCGGTGATCGATCCCCAACGAGATGTCGAGCAGTACATCGCGGACGCGGAGGAGCTGGGGTGCAGGATCGAGCACGTGTTCCTCACCCACCTCCACGCGGATTTCATCGCCGGTCATCTCGAGCTGCGCAACCGCACCGGCGCGACGATCTACCTCGGAGCCCGAGCGAAGGCCGACTATCCATTCACGTCAATGGCCGACGGATCCTCGCTGGAGCTGGGAGACGTTCGGCTCGAGGTCCTGGAAACGCCGGGCCATTCCCCCGAGTCGATCTCAATCGTCGTGTATGACCGGGAACACGGCGAGGCACCGTACGCGGTGCTGACGGGCGACACCCTGTTCATCGGCGACGTTGGCAGACCGGATCTACGCGCGTCGCTCGGGTGGAGCGCGGAGCGGCTTGCGGGCATGCTGTTCGACTCGCTGCGCGGCAAGCTGCTGCCCCTGCCCGACGAGACGCTGGTCTACCCGGCGCACGGCGCCGGCTCGCTTTGCGGGAGGAATCTCTCGACGGACACCGTGTCGACCATTGGGATCCAGCGCCACTACAACTACGCCCTTCAGCCGATGAGCCGCGAGCGGTTCATCGAGATCGTGACGACCGATCAGCCGGACACCCCGGCCTACTTCAGCTACGACGCGGTGCTGAATGCGCGCGAGCGGCCCACGCTCGATGAGGCATTGCAGCGTGAGCTTCGGCCCCTGTCCCTGCGACAGCTGGCGGAGCTGCTCGAGGGCGGAGCGCAGCTCTTGGACACCCGTGAGGCGGCGGAGTTCGAGGGCGCCCATCTCCGCGGTGCGGTCAACATCGGACTCGGAGGCTCATACGCGACCTGGTGCGGAACGATTTTGGATCAGGAACGACCAGTGGTGCTGATCGCCGAACCGGGGCGCGAGCTCGAAGCCGCCAAGCGTCTTGGCCGAATCGGCTTCGACAACGTCGAGGGCTACCTCGCCGGCGGGATGCAGCAACTCGAGCAAGCGCCCGAGCTGGTCGAACGGATCGAGCGGGTCACCGCAGCCTCGCTGGCCGAACAGCTCGCATCCTTCGCGCCCCCCAGCCTGATCGACGTACGAACGACGCGGGAATGGAATGAGGGCCACATCGACGGGGCCACGAACGTCCCCCTCTCGCAGCTGGCCGACCGCATCCACGAAATCCCCTCAGATACGCCGCTCGTGGTGTATTGCGGCGGTGGCTATCGTTCCGCGATCGCCAGCAGCCTGTTGCGCAGAGCAGGGTTACGCCGGGTGACCGATCTGGTCGGAGGCCTGGGCGCCTGGGAGTCAGCCCAGGCGGCAAGCGTCGGCTGAACTGGGCGCCTCACCTGCTCGCCGGAGCCTCACCTGCTCGCCGGAGCCTCACCTGCTCGCCGGAGAAAGGTGTGCCTCGATCGCGGCCGTGTTGCGCTTGACGTCCCCGGTGGCCAGCAGATCGATGAGCGCACCCCGCAGCACGCCCAGCCCGAGGGTCCGCTCGGCGGCACCGGCTGTGGTACGCCGACGATCCGGGGGTTGGGCGCTGGCCAGTAGCAACAGCCAGTCCTCGACGGTCTGGGTGGCGAAGCCTGCCCATGGCCCGTCGGGTTCCGTGAGAGAGCGGGCGTAGGCCTCCAGCCACAGGGCCAGCAGCGGACGGTGGCGCTCGTCGATGAGCCACCGCCAGGTCGTGCGGATGATCATCGCGAGGTCCGCTGCCGGCTTCTGGGAACGCACCTGGTCGATAAACGCGAGCTCGTCGGCGCGCGCGCGTGCCAGCAGGGCGCGGACAAGGCCGTCTTTGGACCCGAACAGGAACAACAGGACGCGGGGGCTCGATCCGATGGCGGCCGCCAGCGGCCTCAACGACATGTCGGCGAGACCGCGGTCGAGCACGTACTCGTAAGCCCGCTCGAGCAGCTCCGCCCGGCGCGGCGATTCGTCGGCGTCGGCTTGGTGGCTATCTCCGTGTCTGGTACGCTACTCACTGAAACGACTGTTTCAGTCTAGCAGTGAGCAGCGCAGAACCAGTCATCCGCGAGTTGGAGCAGCCGGGGGATCTCGGCTGGGTCGTCATGGCGCACGGCACGGTCTACGCCCGCGAGTTCGGATGGGACACCAGCATGGAGGCGCTCACAGCACGCATCGTCGCCGAATACGCAACCGGCCATGACCCCGACCGCGAGGCGGCATGGATAGCGGAGCTCGACTCCAGACGCGTCGGGTGCGTGTTCTGTGTGGCGGCGGACGCCACGACCGCGCAGCTGCGGCTATTGCTGGTGGACTCCGCAGCACGAGGCCGCGGCCTCGGCGGGCGTCTGGTCGACGAATGCCTGGCCTTTGCACGGCGGGCGGGCTACCGGCGGATGATTCTGTGGACCAACCACCCGCTGCAGGCCGCCCGGCTCCTCTACATCTCGAAGGGGTTCACTCTGGTGCGAGAGGAACCACACCACAGTTTCGGCGTCGACCTCATCGGCCAGACCTACGAGCTCGATCTTCTCCGAGACGGCACTGGTCGGCGGATAGTGCTCGCCGGGCCGTAAGCCCGGGGCCTACTGGTCGGCGGATAGTGCTCGCCGGGCCGTAAGCCCGGGGCCCGGAGAGGGCAGGGTCAGGAGCTGGTCGCTGGTTGCGGCATTCGATGCTCGGGCGACGCCAGGAGGACGGCGCCCGCACTCACTGCCACGAACGCCAGGACCCGCAGGGCACCGAAGGCGCCGGGCGGGACCGGTTCTGAGAGCACCACCGTTCCGGCCAGGATGGGCAGCGCATTTGTCAATAGCGTGGCCAGGCCCGCGACCGTTAGTGCGTTGCCGCGCTGGTAGCCGAGTTGGAGCAGCGAGGTTCCGAGCGTGTAGCCAATGACGAGGGTGACGAGAAAAGCGAAATGGGTGCCGCCTTGTGTCGCCAGCTTGGTCGAGAAGTCACCGATGGAAAACATCAGTCCGCCGGCCATGCCCATCGCGGCGGCGGCCAATCCCGTACGGCGGCCAATCAACAGCACGGCGAGCGCGAGTAGAGCGGTCCCGCCGATCCAGGCGAGGATCCCGGCGGTCGTGCCCTCACCTCCTCCGCCGTTGCCCTTTCCCAGCGAGATCGCGAGCGCAAGCAGCCCGACGATCGACAGGCTGACGCCACCCAGTCCGGCAGCACCGAGCCGGCGGCCACTGACCCGCGCCGAGACGTAGGCCAGAACCCCGATCCCCCCGGCGCCGATGCTCTGAACCACCGCCAACGGCGCCAGCGCCAGGGCCGCGGCGTACAGCGCGAAGCCACCGGACTCCATCCCGAACCCCAGCATCCAGCTGCGGTCGCTGAGCAACAGGTGCACCGAGTGCAGCGGCCGGCGCATCGACAACGTGGGCAGCGCGGCTGCGGCGTCGTGCTCGCGCGAGTAGGCGAGGTTGGTGAGGGTGGTCGATGCAACCGCCAATGCAAGACCGATGGCTATGCCGACCTTCACGCCCGCCCAAGCCTAACTCCGCCTTACGTCGGCCAGTATCGTCGGGCTGGTGCGGGTCGGACTCCGCATTCGACCGGTCTTGCTCTCGGCGGTGGCCGCCGCGCTCGCCGCTGTCGCTGTGCTGGCGTTGGCTGAAGCCACCGGCGTGGACAAGGTCGGCAGGGCCTTCGACGACCTGAACCCCGGATGGATCGGGCTGATCGCGGCCGCCGAGCTGCTCGCCTACCCGGCGTACATGATCGCCTACCGTTCCCTGGCGCGCGTCCATGGCCACGCCCGGCTCGCGTTGCCGCTGGTGGCCAGGGTGGTCATCGCCGGGTTTGGCCCCTTTTCGGTCGGTGGTGGGTTCGGCGTCGATCGCCAGGCGCTGCACGCGCTGCACGAGGATGACTACAGCGCGCGGGTACGCGTTCTGGCCTTGGGAACGCTCGAGTGGACCGTACTGGCTCCGATCGCGTGCGTCGCCGCGATTGTCCTGCTGGCGACGAACGCAGACATAATGCCGTCGCTGGTGTGGCCCTGGGCGATCGGGGTCCCCATCGGCCTGGGACTGGCCGTGTGGGCGAGCGCACCGGCCCGCGTGGCGCGAATATCGGAAATGCCTGGTCGCGGCTGGGTATGGCTGACGCACGCCCTGGAGGGCGTGGCGGTGCTCCGGACCATGGCCCGCAGCCCTCGCCGCTACTGGGGCGCGTGGTCGGGCACGGCCCTTTACTGGGCCGCCGACATGGCCGCCTTCTACGGCAGCCTACGCACGTTCGGTCTGGACCCCGGGCTGGGAAAGGTGATCATCGCGTACGCCACCGGATATATCGCCACCCGGCGCTCGCTCCCGCTCGGAGGAGCGGGAGTCACCGAGGTGCTGATGACCTACTCGCTCTACTGGGTGCGGCAGCCACTGGCGCCGGCGCTCGCCGCGGTCGTTGCCTACCGCATATTCAACTTCCTGCTGGCCGCCACGCCGGGACTGATCGCCAACCACCAGCTCCAGGCGATGATCAACGGGAACTCCGGCCGCCATCGACGCCCAGAGCCACCCGATCTCGCCGACCAGGACGGGAGGCCCGCGGAGGCGCCCGCGCCTGGCCGGGCCGCACGCCGGTGACCACGGCTCACAATCCGCGCATGACGGCGTCAGCCTCCGTTTCGATCGAGCGCGAGCTGGCCGGTGTTCTCGGTCCTGGGGCGGTCCTGCCCGGCAGCACACGTTCCTATCTGGCGGACGCGACCGAGAGCCGCAACGTGCGGGGCCAAGCGGACGCGATCGTCCTGCCCTCGGATCCGGCTTCGGTGGCCAAGGTTCTGAGGTGGTGCTACGAGCACGACGTGGCGATCATCGCCAGGGGCGGAGGCACGGGTTTCGCCGGGGGCGCCGTTCCCCTTGACGGCGGGGTGGTCGTAAGCCTCGAGCGGCTGCGAGGAGTCCGGCAGCTCGATCCGGGCCTGTGGCGGGTGTCGGTCGAGGCGGGCGTCAGCACCGCCAACCTCCGGCGCCGGGCGCGCGAGAGCGGTCTGCTGTTCCCGCCCGACCCCGGGGCCGCCGAGCAGTCCCAGATCGGCGGCAACATCGCCACCAACGCAGGCGGGCCGCACGCATTCAAGTACGGGGTGACTGGCGCCTGGGTGAGCGGCCTCGAGGTGGCGCTTCCGCCTGGCGAGTTGGTCACGATCGGGGGGCCGGTGCGCAAGGACGTCGCCGGTTATGACCTGCGCTCGCTGCTGGTCGGCTCGGAAGGGACGCTCGGAATCGTCACCGCCGCCTGGCTGAAGCTGATCCCGGCGCCCGAGACATCGCTGCCTGTCGTCGCGTTCTACAGCAGTACGCCCGATGGCTGTGCGGCACTGGAGGCTGTGCTGGCAAACGGACTGGTCCCCGCCGCTCTCGAGTATCTGGACGAGGGTGCGCTGATGGCGGCAAAGGACGCGTTTCCCACTCCCGTCCCAAACGAGGGGCGGTTCATGCTGATCGCCGACGCCGACGGGACTGTCGAGGAGGCCACTCGGGTCCAGTCGGAACTGCTGGAGGTCCTGGGCGAGCGGGCGGCGTCGGTGCACGCGCCGACGGACCGACGGGAGATCGCGCAGCTGTGGCGTTGGCGGGACGGGGCGTCGCTGGCGGTGACCGCCCAGCGTGGAGGGAAGGTCAGCGAGGACATCGTCGTTCCGGTGGATCGGCTTTGCGAGGCCATCGAGCGCACCTTGGAGATCGGACGGCAGCACCGCCTGCCTACGTGCAGTTGGGGCCATGCCGGCGACGGCAACCTCCATTCGACGTTCATGATCGATCCAAACGACCGGCAGGAGCTGCATCGCTCCGAACGGGCCGCCGAGGAGCTGTTCTCACTAGCGGCACAGCTCGGCGGCTCGGTCTCGGGGGAGCACGGGATCGGCTACGTGAAGCGCGGCGCACTAGAGCGGCAGTGGGAGCCGGCGGCGCTGGCGATACACGAGGCCGTGAAACGCGCATTCGACCCCAAGGGGCTGCTCAACCCGGGCAAGAAGCTGGCGCGCATCCCCGCGCCGGGCGGGGCCTCCGACCCGGCTGGGCGCGCACTGAACGTCTAACGCAAAATCAAGTCTCCGAAGCGCTGGCGCCGGCCTGATGGCGTTCATGCAGGACCTGGCGGCGTAGTGCGGGAGTAGTTGCCGCCGAGGCCTGCCGCGAGCGCCGCTCCTGCCGGAGATCGCTGGCCAGGCTGACGAACGCCGCCGAGCCCAGGATTCCCTGCGTGCCGAGGGCGATCGTCCGGTAGCAGATGACCGCGGCGGCTGCGAGACCCAGGTTCACTCCCGAGGCGGAGAAGATCCCGAGCATCAGCGGCTCGACCCCGCCGACGCCTCCCGGCAGCGGCAGCGTGTTACCCAGCTGGCCGAGCATGTAGGCCAGGATCAGCACGCTGAGCGCCGGCCTTCCGCCGACGGCCTGAAAGGCCGCCCACAGAGCCGCGCAGTCCCCGACCCACCATCCGATCGCCCCAAGCAGCGGTCGGCCGCTCCGCGCCACTACCAGGAGATCCGCGACGCCCTCCGGGATGGTCGCCAGCGCGGAGCGGACCCAACGCCGTCGCGCCGAATCGCCGCTGGAGCCTCCTCTCCGCCCGAACCAGGCGCCGACCCCGTAAATGACGCACACGGCGGCCACCAGCGCCAGTGGCGCGAGCGCGGTCAGCACCGGCGCGTGGCCCGGGAGGACGTGCAGCCACACCCCCACGCCGAGCACCACGGCCGCGACGGCATAGGGGAGGTTGAAGATCGCGCCGTGCGAGATGCTGCGTACGATCAGGACCCGCCATGGCATGTCGCCGGCCCGCAGCCCCCAAACCCTGAGAGCCGGGCCGCCGAGGCCGGTCGGGGTGATGGCAAACGCGCCGAGCTCGCCGAGCGCGATCTGGATTCCACGGCGCAGCCTGACCAGCCACGGAGCGCGGGAGAACACGGCCTGGAACAGGAGCAGGTACCCCGCGCAGGCCAGGAGCTCGAGTCCCAGCGTGGCTGCAAGCCACCCAGGGCTCGCTCGGGCAAGCCGATGTCCCGCCCCCGGGACGAGCTGGTCCACCGCGAACACCACCACCGCGAACAGCGCGACCGTCAGCGCGGCGCGCACGAGCGTCCGTCCTGAGCGCCAGTTCCGATCGGAGGCCATCCTCAGATCCTAGGACGGCTGCGAGCGGGCATCGACGGATGCCGAGGGGCGGCCCGCGCAAGCCGCCCGCTTACGCAGCAGCGGTCAGCTCGTACGCCTCGGGCGAGACCTCGGCGGCGCGGCGGCGGTACGTGTGCCACAGCCACGGCCACTGGTTTGGGTCGTTTCCGTTCTCGTCGAGGTACCAGCTCGTGCAGCCCGTGTGCCACACCGTCTTGCTGAGGGCCTCTCGCAACTCGCGATCAAACGCCCTGCGCGGCCTCCGGGCGGACCTCGATCTTCGCTGCCGCCCGGCGGTCCATCTCACGCAACGCCGCGATCACGTGCGTGACGCCCGCCTCAAGGGTGTAGACCACCGACCCCGTACCGCCGTTGGTGTTCGGCCCGTACAGCAAGAACATGTTCGGAAAGCCTGGAACGCTCAGCCCGAGATAGGCACGCGGTACCTCAGACCACTCCTCGGCGAGCGTACGGCCACCCTCGCCGACTACCTCCATCGGTGCCACGAAGCCATGCGTCTTGAAACCGGTCGCCAGCACGACCACGTCAGCCGGCCGCTCGCTGCCGTCGCGGGTGCGCACTCCATGGGGGGTCACAGCGGCCACGGAATCGGTGATCAGCTCCACGTTCGGCTTGGTCAGCGTCGGATACCAGTCGTCGGTGAGCATCACCCGCTTGCATCCCAGCTCGTCGCTCGGCGTCACCTTGCGCCGCAGCTCGGGGTCCTTGATCGCCTTGTTGATCTGGTGACGTCCGACCGCTCGGAACGGAGGTCGAAGCCACGGCTTGCTCGTCATCGCGGCGGCGCCCAGCTCGTGAAAAGCGATGATCGACGCCCGATCCAGCCGCTGCAGGATGGGCAAGCGCTCGAACAGACGCTTGGCTCGCTCGCTGTAGGCGAAGTCCATCCTGGGGATGGTCCAGCCAGGCGAGCGCTGGTAGACGTCAACGTGCTCGACGATCGGCTGGACCGCAGGCACCACCTGGATCGCGCTGCAGCCGGTGCCGATGACCGCCACCCGCTTGCCGCGCAGATCAACATCGTGGCGCCATTGTGCGGTATGGAACGCCGGCCCCTCGAACTCCTGAAGTCCTGAGATCGGGGGCATCTTCGGCACGTTCAGCTGCCCGCACGCGGTGAGAAGCAGGTCAGCCTGGTGCTCGCCGGCGCTCGTCTCGAGAATCCACTTCCGGCGCTCACCATCCCAGCCGGCGCGGTTCACTTCGGTTTTCAGGCGGATCCGGTCCAGCATCCCGTGGCGGCGCGCAACATCCTCGAGGTACGCCTGGATCTCGGCCTGGGGGGCGTAGCGTCGCGACCAGCGCGGGTTTGGGGCGAACGAGAACTCGTAAAAGTGTGAGGGCACGTCGCACGCCGCGCCGGGGTAGGTGTTGTAGTTCCACACGCCGCCCACCCGGTCCGCGCGCTCGAACACCGTCACATCCGGGTAACCCGCTCGGCGCAGCATCACGGCCGCACCGACGCCGCCGAACCCGGCCCCGACTACAGCGATTGAGGTCACTCGGGCAGCGTAGCTGCCGATTGGACTAGCTGCGGGGAGTAGCGGTCGCGGCGGACTAGCTGCGGTGGATCAGCTGTCGCGGCGGCCGGAGCTACGTGCGGGTGGATTAGCTGTCGGGGCAGCCGGGAGCTACGTCGGAAGGCTGAGGCCGACGCGCGGAAACTCCTCCGCCATCCTGGCCCCCACGGCCTGAAGGGCCGACGCCGGCCGGAGCATCACCTTCAGCTCGGTGATGCGGCCTTCCTCGTCAAACGTCAGCTTGTCGATGCCCTCAACGCGCTTGCCGTCCACCTCGGTTGCGAACTCCAGGATCGCCACCCGATCGTGCGGGTCCTCCAGTTGGTGCAGGTAGCGGAAGTGGCCGCCGAGGGCCAGCACCCGCTCGGCCGCCTGGAGAACCCTCTGCACCTGGTCGCGGCCCTCATACGGCTTGAACAGGATGGGACTCCGGAAGATCGCGTCGTCGCGGAACAGTTCACTGGCCTGGTCGACCCTGCCGTTCTCGACTGCGGCCCGGAAATCATCGGAGAGCATGCGTTGCCGAGCCGAGCCTACCGAGCCCAACGGTGGTCGGCCTCTTCGGCGAGGATCCGCGGGCTGTCGATGACGATCTGCCGTTGGCGAAGGACGGCGAGGAATGGTTCCTGATCGGGAAAGCCGACGAGCGTCGCTACACCCGGACGGAGCGCTGACGGTCAGAGCCTCGTCGACCTTATCGGCCACCTGTCCGTCGAGTTCGAGCCGGGCTCCACCGTACCCGGTCGTCGGGTCGAGCCGAATCACCGATTTAGCTCCCACCACCAGCGGCGGGCTCGCGCCGCCATGGGCAGTCAACGGAGTGATGAGCAATGCATCTAGATCCGGCTCGAGCAGCGGTCCGCCGGCCGCCAGCGCGTAGCCGCTCGACCCCAGCGGCGTGCTGACAATGCAGCCGTCGCCGGCAATTCGAGCAAACAGCTGACCGTCGACCTCGGCCGTCACCCGTAGCTGCCCCGTACCGGCACGAACGATCGCAACGTCGTTGATCGCGAACAGCGGTGGGCCGAGCTCTCGTGTGATGTCGAGCGCCGGCAGCTCCCGAGGAGCCCAGTCTCCTCGGCCGAACCGCTCGACGGCGTCCACGAGCCCGGGTTCTGCGACCGATGTGAGGATCCCAAGGCTTCCGCACGCGACCGGGAGGACGGGGCGACCGCCGATGACTGCAGCGCGAATCGCCGCCAGGGTCGTGCCATCGCCTCCGATGGCGACGATCAGATCACATTCTTCGACATTTCCCTCTTCGGCTACGCGCTGCTGGTCATAGGTGGCACGAATCTGCACCAGCTCGGCCTGGTGCATGCCGGCCCAGCGGCGAAGGTCGCGCAGCGTCCCGTCGATGTCTCGCGTGGGATGGACCACCAGCCCGAGACGCGACAGCTCGGTTCGCGGCCGCTCAGCAGATTCTGGGACGGACTCAGGTTTTGACATTGCTGCTGGCTCCCCGTGCAGGGTACGTGGCGGCTCCGCGAATGGAAGCTCAGCTGCCCAAGCCGCGCCTGTTCAGCCTGCTCCCAGATAGGCCTCGACGGCCGCTGCCTCGCGCTGGAGCGCGTCAACCGTCGCCCCGCTCTGCTTCTTCCAAAGGTGTAGCTCCACGCTGCCGCTCGGCATCGTCCAGGTGCCGGCGGGGCGGCCGCGAACGAGGGCGATCGCCCTGATGATTCCGTTGTTCGTCATGACCTCCGGCACGCCGTGGAGCAGAAATCGCCTCGATGCCCAGCCGAGAAGCAGCGGGTCGAAAGGTCCCAGCAGTCGCGGTGGCGGCAGCGGCGCCTCGCGACGGCGTCGAAGGTCAACAAGGCCGTCGGACCTCTGATCCAGCTCCGACGCGATGGCCTGAAGGCCGGCACGCGCATCGCGGAGCGGCAGCTGCGCCCATTTCGCCAGGTCGAGATCGGCGGCAGGACCATGGCCGGCCAGGTAGCGACGTGCCAGCTCAGCCAGGGCGCGGTCCCGGTCGACTTTCGGGCGCTCGCCCAACCAGTCGGTCACGAGCACAAACGCGTGGTCACCGCCCACCGTCGGCCCGCGAACGATCAGTCCATCCACCGTGGCCCGAAACAGAACATGCACGAACGCCTGGCCGGCCGTGGGCACGCCGGCCTTGTCCAGCACGGTGCGGAGCTGGGCTCGCGTCATCGGCCCCTGCTCGCCCAGCGCCTTGACGATCGCCTTGATCCCGCGCTCGGCGGCGGGCGGACCCACGCCTTCCTGTGCCAACCGGCGGTCGCTGGTGGTGCGCAGCTGCGGTGCGGTCAGCGCGTGCAGAAAGCCCTCATCCTCGGCAGCGATCAAGTGAAGCGTCCCTCGGTTGGCCCAGGTGATGATCAGCGAACGCTCCTCGGTGAGCGCGCGGTCCACGGCAGACGCGCGTCCCTCGGCCGTCCGAACCCGAATTGCCAGGCGAGCCGCTCGCGGATCCTGAGCCTGGACCGCCAGCAAGTGACGAGTCGCGGTCACCACCCCCGTGGCCGGAGTCCCCGAGAGCCGCTGGGCGGCGAGCCGAGCCGCCAGCAGGGAGCTGTCCGAGGCCAAGGGCGCTGTCACTCGACCCACCGTAACGACCCCTTCGTCTTATGCCGCCCGAGCGCGTCGTGGAGTTATGGTTTCGCCTCCGTGCGGTGCCGACAAGATGGTCGAGCAGTGTTCGCCCACCTGCATGATGAAGCCCATCCGCTCCGTGCGAGCGGAGTAGGTCAATGATCGCCGTGGACGTGTCATCGCTCCCAGCGACCGTCTCGGAGGGCAGCGCGCTCATGCCCGGAGATATTGGCATCAGCGGGTTTTGGTCAAGCGCCATGGGACGGCACGAGCTGGCGCCGTCAACCCTCCGCGATCGGGCGGCCGACGGTGAGAGTCTCCCTGAGCGCCGGCTCGAGCCGACCGTACTTCGGGTCCGGCTGAACGCCCGCCGCGTCGAGCGTCTTGCTGAAGAAGCAGCGTGCAGCGGCTGCGTGCACTACGTCCAGGATGTCGGCGTCCGAAAGCCCGAGGGATCTCAGTCGGTCGATGTCCGCTTGCTCGATGGTCGTGGCGTCACCGGCCACCTTCTCCGCTAGGTCCATGATCGCCACGTCGGTGTCGTCGAGGCCCGCGGATCGATGGTCGGCGACGACGGCGCGCAGCGTCTCGGGATCTAGAAACTTCTCGGCAAGCACCGACCCGTGCGCAAGTGCGCAGTAGCTGGAGCGGAGACGGCGAGCGGCCGCAACGGTCGCCAGCTCATAGCGGCGGAGATCCATGTTGCTCTTGATCGCGGCGTTCAGTTGACGCCAGGCGGCGTACACCTCCGGCCTGAGCGAAAAGGCGCGCGTGAAGTTGGGCAGATCTCCAAAGGCTTCGCGGTCGGTCTCGTATAGCTCAGCCGTGGCATCCGCTGCCTGGTCTTCGGGAACGGTTTCGATGAAGGTCATAGCGGCTCCTTTGTGGCTCTCGATTTGCGATCGTCTCATCTCCGCGGCGGTACCTGCCACTTACGGCGGGCACCAGGACTCGGCGGTCAGCCCGAGCTCGTCAGGCAGCGCCTTGATTCTGCTCTCGGGTGTTCTAGCGTCGGGGGAGGCGCAGGCGTTTGCGAACCACGGTGTAGGACCGTGCGTGCTGCGGCTTGAAGGTGATCAACAGCGTGAGCGCGCCCGGATGGCCACCGTGACGCAGCAGGCGTAACCCCTGAGGGCCTGGCCGTACGACTACGCCCAGCGTCCTCGCACGCTTGAACTTGAGCTGCTTGCGAGCGAACGTGACCCGCAAGCGAGAGCCGCGCGAGGAGGCGGCAGTTACCAGCACATTGACGCTGCCCGGCCCCCGAACCGCGAGCTTGAACGTGATCAGGCCGTCCCTGCGGACCTTGACCTGCGACACGTTGCTCCGCCTGATCCCCTGCGGGACGGCGGGGGCCAGCGGCGTGACGGTCACCGACGGTGTGCCGGTCATGTCCTGCGCGAAGGTGGCGGGCCCGGGGGCGAGACTGGAGCCGCCGCCTCCGCCGCCACCCCCGCCCATCAGGTTCGCGTATCTCGGATAGCAGCCACCCTGCCCGCCGGCGCCGCCGTAATACCCGCCGCCGCCGCCGCCACCGCCGGTGAGCGCCGTGCCGCCCGCGCCCCCGGATCCGAAGCTGCCCGGTTGGGCCAGGCCGGGGCAGCCCTGCTCCACCGGTCCAGGTCCTCCGGCCTGCTTGGTGGAAGCGCCGGAGCCGCCGCTGCCCCGCCCCCTCCGCCGGGGTTGCCGCCGTCCCCGTTTGCGCTGCCGTCGTTGGCGCTCGAGCCGCCATCGCCGCCGGGCGCCATCACGCCGACGGTGGCTGACTCGCCGCCGCCGCCGCCCCCGCCGGCGGCGACCAGCAGTCTCGAGGCGAGCGAGGTGGTGCCGCCCGCACAGCTGGCTGCGGACATCGAGCAGGCCCGGACGTCGGACGCGCCGCCGCCGCCCCCGGCGCTCGCGCCGGAGGTGGTGCCCGCGGCGCCGGTCCCGCCCCCGTTCCAACCCCCCGCTCCGCCCGAGGAGTACAGCCCGGGCTGGCTTCCCCGGCCGCCGACTTCGACGTACAGCGTCTGCCTCGGAGTCACGCTGAGCACTCCGCTCGCGCGGGCGCCGTCCGCCCCGGTACCGGGGGCCGGCGCGAACGCGACTGACTCGCCGGCGCCACCCGGTGCACCAGTTGCGGTGACGCCGAGGAAGCTGTATCCGGCCGGCACCGCGTAGCTCTGCTCGGCCCCTCTAAAGCTGAAGCTCGACGACGGGCCCGAGATCAGGGGCACGATCGTGACCGTCGGCGTACCGGTCGTATCGGACACGACACTGGTCCCCCCGGGGCCGAACCTCGAGCCGCCGCCGCCTCCTCCACCGGCGCCGAACGGCGAACAGGTACCGCCGCCCCCGCCGCCACCGTAGTAGCCGCCGCCTCCTCCTCCCCCGTCGCCGTAGTAGCCGCCCCCGCCCGCGCCGCCCGCGCCCGAAGCTCCGGTCGACCCCGATGGGCCGCCGCAACCTGCCGCGTTGGCACCGCCCGGGCCCCCCTCCTGGACCGTGGCACCCTGGCCGCCGACCCCGGCCTCGGTATCTCCACCTCCGGTCTGACCGCTGCCCCCCTGGCCGCCGCCGGCGCCTCCGGCCGCGTAGATGCCTCCTCCCCCGCCGCCACCGCCCGCGGCCACGAGCAGCCGAGAGCCAAGGGTGCCGTCGGCCGACTGGCAGCTCGAACTGGACATCGAGCACGTGCGTACGTCAGACGCTCCTCCGCCGCCGCCGCCCGCGATCGACGGTCCCGCATAGCCAGGCCCGCCGCCGTTGAACGCGGTCCCGCCGCTGCCGGCAGCGGTGCCCGGCCCGCCCACCTCGACGTACAAGGTCTGCCCTGGCGTGACGGGCAGCAACCCGATGACCTGTGCACCTTTCCCGCCGCTACCGCCTCTGGCAGCGCCCGCCGCCCCCGGGGCACCGACCGCTGTGACCTGGAGATACGTGATCCCCGACGGGACTGTGTACGTCTGCTCCGTGCCCTCGTAGGTGAAGATCTGAGGCCCCGGCCCGGACGCGGCGCCCGCCGGCGCGCCGATCAGGGCCACAGTCCATACCGCGATCACCCCAATTGCCGCTGCGGCCTTCCCCACGGCCGGCATGATTTCACGTCAAGGACGCAGCGCGCGGCTACCTCGCCAGCCTGCCTGCCTCCTCGGTGACCTCGCGCAGCCCTGCCGCCAGCGAGGGCGTCAGGGCTCCCGGCGAAAGCCGCCAGTGCCAGTTTGCGCGCCGGCGCGGCCTGCCCGGGTCGTTCATCCGAGCCTCCGAGCCGAGGCCGAGGACGTCCTGAGCCTGCACCATCGCCATGCGCGCCGGCGAGGAAAAGGCAAGCCGAATCAGCCCCCACCACGGCTCCTCGCCCAAACCGATGCCTCGCGCAGCGAGCGCCGTGTGGAGCCGCCGAACACGAGGCCGATCGAGCGACCCATACCAGCCCCGCAGGGTGTCGTTGTCATGGGTCCCGGTGTAGACGCAGCGGCGTTCCACGTGCCTTTCCAATCGGTGCGGGCTGGAGGGCTCGCGTGGCTCGAAGGCCAGCTGCAGAACGAGCATCCCCGGGAGCCCCAGCGCGTCGCGAAGCCGGCGCACGGCCGGAGTGATCACGCCCAGATCTTCGGCCACGAACGGCAGCCCGCCAAGCTGGGCGGAGATCTCGTCGAATAGCGCCCGTCCCGGACCGGGACGCCAGCGTCCGGGCAGCGCCGTCGAGGAGCCGGCGGGCACCGCCCAGTAGGACACGAACCCTCTGAAGTGATCCAAGCGGGCGACGTCGAACAACTCCAGCGTCCGCCGCAGTCGCTCCACCCACCACCGATACCGGTCCCGCCGGAGCGCGGACCAGTCGTACAGGGGGTTGCCCCACAACTGGCCGCTATCGGAGTAGGAGTCGGGGGGCACGCCGGCGACGGCGCCGCGCTGGAAAAGCTCGGGATGCGTTCGGTGGTCGGCGCTGCCGGGGGCCACGTAGATGGCGACGTCGCCGAGCAGCCGGATGCCGCGGTCGGCGGCATAGCTGCGAACCGCCGCCCACTCCCGGTCAAAGCGCACCTGATCCTCGATCGCGCCCGGACCCGCAAATCGCTCCCAGTCGCCGATCCAATATGCCTCGCGCTCGCGAAACTCATCAACCGCCGCGCGCGACACCCTGGCCCTCGGCGCGGCCAGGAGACCAGGCCAGGCAGCAAAAGCCGACCGCGCCTTGTACGGCGACCCCCAGCGATCGGGCGGCCCCAGCGGCAGCATCTGCCACCACGACTGGCCGGCCCGCTCCAGCCAGTCAACGAACTTGTACGCCTCTGGGCCCAGCCGCCCGCCCGGCAGCGACGTGATGTGAAGTTGGACGCCGCTCGAGCGGGGAAGCCGATCCATGTGCTGTGGTCTACTCGGTCGCGGTTGATGGTGCAGGCAGCCCCAGTCGCACGGGCCCGCCCGGCTCCCTCTGCGGGGTCCAGCTACTTTGAAAGCATGGCCGAGGATCCCGATAAGCGCATCGTGATCCAGTACCCGTCGCCGGCGGTCGACGGCGGGCAGTTCCCCGCGAAGCGCTGCGTCGGGGATCGCGTCGTGGTCGAGGCGGACATCTTCCGCGATGGCCACGAGCTGCTGCGGGCGGTCGTTCTGTACCACCCGGGGCAGGTGAGTCGCCCGCATCGCGAGCGGAGCCTCTGGCGCACGGCGGAGATGCGCCCCATCGACGCCCATCTCGACGGCGTCCGCTGGGCCGGGAACTTCGACGTCGAGGAGGCGGGAACGTGGACGTACACGATCGAGGCCTGGACCGACGCGTTCGGCACCTGGCGCGATGAGCTGGCGCGCAAGGTGGAAGCTTCTCAGCATGACCTGAGCGGCGAGATGTCCGAAGGGCTGGTGCTGTTGCGCGAGGCCGCCGACGTCGCGGAGGTCGAAGGCGACCGCGCGGTGATCGAGCACGCGCTAATGGCTCTCGAGGACCCTGCGATCCCCGAGAGCGCCAAGTTCGACGTCGCGCTGGGCCCGGAGCTGTTCTCGGCCGTCGAGCGCGTGCAGCCGCGGCACGAAAACGTCGTTCTCGACAAGCCGCTCACAATCGAGGTGGACCGCGTGCGGGCGCGCTTCGGCGCCTGGTATGAGCTGTTCCCACGCTCCTGGGGAGGCCTCAGGGGAGTGCGAAAGCAGCTGCCGCGCCTCAAGGAGCTCGGCTTCGACGTCGTCTACCTCCCACCGATCCACCCCATCGGCCACACCAACCGCAAGGGCCATGACAACGCGCTGACCGCCGAGCCCGGCGATCCCGGATCTCCCTGGGCGATCGGGGACGAGACCGGCGGCCACGATGCAATCCACCCCGACCTCGGCACCAAGGACGATCTCAGCGAGCTGACGAAGGCGGCTGCAGAGCTAGGAATCGACGTCGCGCTCGACTTCGCGATCCAGGCCTCCGCCGATCACCCTTGGCTGACCGAGCACCCGGAGTGGTTTCACCGGCGCCCGGACGGCACGCTCAAGTACGCCGAGAACCCACCCAAGCGCTACCAGGACATCTACAACTTCAACTGGGACTCCGAGGATTGGGAGGGTCTCTGGAACGCGCTCAAGGAGATCGTGCTGGGATGGGTACGCCTCGGTGTCAAAGCGTTCCGGGTCGACAACCCGCACACCAAGCCGTTCGCGTTCTGGGCGTGGCTCATAGCGGAGGTCCACAAGGAGGACCGCGACGTCATCTTCCTGGCAGAGGCCTTCACGAGACGGGCGGTGATGCGCCATCTGGCCAAGCTCGGCTTCAGCCAGTCGTATACCTACTTCACGTGGAAGAACTCTCGGCATGAGCTGACCGAGTACGTCTCAGAGCTGGCACTGACCGAGGAGCACGAGTACTTCCGTCCGAACTTCTTCGCCAACACGCCCGACATCCTGCACGGATACCTCCAGTCCGGGGGCCGGCCGGCGTTCGAGGCCCGGCTCGTGCTGGCCGCCACCCTGAGCCCCACGTACGGGATCTACTCAGGCTTCGAGCTCTTCGAGAACACGCCGCTCACGGAGGGCTCCGAGGAGTACCTGCATTCTGAGAAGTACGAGATCAAGGAGCGCAAGCTGGACGGACCACTGCTGGGCCTGATCCAGCGGGTCAACAACGCCCGGCGTTCGAACGCCGCGCTGCAGGAGTTCTCGAACATCACGTTTCTGGATACCGCCAATGAGGCATTGATCGCGTATGCCAAGCATTCGCCGGCCGCCAGCCCGGGAGGCTCGCCGAACACGGTGATCACGGTCGTCAACCTAGATCCGCACCAGACGCAGGAGGGACTGGGCGTCGTCCCCGCCAGCTCGGGCCTTCCGCCGAGCTTCACGGTCCAGGATTTGCTCTCGCTACGCGAGGATCGGTTCCAGTGGCGGCTCGGCCAGAACTACGTGCGGCTGGCGCCGGGCAAGTCGCATCTGTTGCGGGTGGAGCCGTGAGTCGATGAGCGTCGGTCCGCCCACGCTCACCCACCTGATCGCGGCCGAGCGGCGGCAGCCCTCCCCGGCTCCATCCACCCAGGCCCAGACCCGTCAGTGGTTCGAGGCCGAGCCGCTGTGGTTCAAGCGGGCCGTTTTCTACGAGATCCACGTGCGCGGCTTCTTCGATGGAAACGGCGACGGCTCTGGCGATTTCCGGGGCCTGACGGAGAAGCTCGACTACCTCCAGTGGCTGGGGATCGATTGCATCTGGCTGTTGCCGTTCTACGCCTCCCCGCTTCGCGACGGCGGCTATGACATCTCCGACTTCACCAACGTCCACCCCGACTACGGGACGGTCGAGGACGTCGGGGAGCTGATCGACGCGGCACACGCCCGGCGGATCCGGGTGATCGCGGACCTGGTCATGAATCACACCTCGACCGACCACCCCTGGTTCCAGGAGTCCCGCTCCGAGCCCGACCTCCTCAAAGCGCGACTGGTACGTGTGGTCGGACACGGATGAGCGCTACCAGGAGGCGCGGATCATCTTCGTCGACTCAGAGAGCTCGAACTGGACCTGGGACCCGGTCGCCGGCCAGTACTACTGGCACCGCTTCTTCTCCCACCAGCCGGACCTCAACTACGACAACCCGGAGGTCCAGCAGGCGATGATCGAGGTGCTGCGCTTCTGGCTCGACCTCGGGTTGGACGGCTTTCGCCTCGACGCGGTTCCCTACCTGTACGAGCGCGAGGGGACCAACTGCGAGAACCTCCCGGAGACGCACGCCTACCTGAAGCGGATCCGCAAGGAGGTCGACGCCGACTACTCGGACCGCGTGCTGCTGGCCGAGGCGAATCAATGGCCCACCGACGTGGTCCAGTACTTCGGACAGGGCGATGAGTGCCACATGGCGTTCCACTTCCCGGTGATGCCGCGGATGTTCATGGCCGTCAGGCGCGAGGAGGCGGTACCGATCTACGAGATCCTCGAGCAGACCCCGAAGATCCCCGAGACCTGCCAGTGGGGTCTGTTCCTTCGCAACCACGACGAGTTGACGCTGGAGATGGTCACCGACGAGGAGCGCGACTACATGTACGCCGAGTACGCCAAGGATCCGCGGATGAAGCTGAACCTGGGCATCCGCCGGCGGCTCGCGCCCCTGCTGGACAACGGCCGCGACGAGATGGAGCTGATGACCGCGATCCTGTTCTCGCTGCCCGGCTCGCCGGTCCTCTACTACGGCGACGAGGTCGCGATGGGTGACAACGTGTTCCTCGGCGATCGCGACGGCGTGCGCACCCCAATGCAATGGACCGGGGACCGCAACGGCGGGTTCTCGCGCGCTGACTTCGCGCAGCTTTACGCCCCGCCGCTGATGGACCCGGTGTACGGGTTCCAGGCGGTGAACGTCGAGGCTCAGCTGCGGACCGCCACAAGCCTGTTGCGCTGGATGCACCGGTTCATCTCGTTGCGCAAGGAGCACCCGGTACTCGGGTTCGGGACCTACGAGCCGATCGAACCGTCGAACCCCCGCATCTTCGCTCACCTGCGCCGGTTCGAGGATGATCTGGTGCTGTGCGTTCACAACGTCGCCCGCTCGGCGCAGGCTGTGGAGCTCGATCTGAGTGCGCAGCGGGGCCGCTACCCGGTGGAGCTGTTCGGCCGGTCGCGGTTCCCGCAGATCGGGGACTTGCCGTACCTGCTCACGCTCGGGCCGCGCGGGTTCTTCTGGTTCGAACTGATCGAGGAGGAGCAGGAGGACCAAGGGGATGAGTGACTCCTCGCAACTGGCGGCGGGCATCGACAGTGAGGAGCTACGCGACTGGATTCAGCAGCAGCGCTGGTACGCGTCCAAATCTCGGTCGGTGGCCGGGGTCGAGGTGGTCGAGCGTGTCGCGCTGCGCGAGCGGCCCGAGCGGTTGTTGCTGGCGCTCGTGCAGACTCGCTTTGCGACAGGCACACACGAGCTCTACCAGCTTCTGCTGGGCTCACAGACGTTCGACGCGCTCGACGATCCGCGCCAGGCGCTGGAGCTGCTGCGGCGACTCGACCTCTGCGATGAGATCGATGCCGTCGACGGGCGATTCACGTTCCATCACATGGACGGCATCGTCACACCGCCTCAGGTCTCTGGCGCCCGGGCGATGGGGGTCGAGCAGTCGAACACCTCGATCGTCTTCGACGAGCGCCTCGCGCTGAAGGTATTTCGCAAGCTCGAGCCCGGCGTCAACCCGGAGCTCGAGATGCTTCGCTTCCTGACGGCCCGGCAGTTCGCAAACATCGCACCCCTGCGCGGCTGGTACGAGTACGACGGGCAGGCGCTGGCGACCACGCTCGGGGTCGCGCAGCGGTTCCTTCCGGATGCCGTCGGGGGCTGGGAGCTGGCGCTCGAGCAGATCGTCTCGAACCCGGGCTCCTTCCTGGACAAGCTGGGGAGCCTCGGCGCGGTGACGGCTCACATGCACACCGTGCTGGCTTCGGACGCCTCCGACCCGGCGTTCGCCCCCGAAGAGCCGAGCCAGGAATCGCTCTCGCTGCTGACCGCCACGATCGACGAGGACATCGAGCGGATCTTCGTGCGCCTGCCCGACGACCCCCGCCTGGAGCCGATCATGGGGCGCGGACAGGATGTCCGCGAGCGGCTGGCGGCGCGGGCACAGGCCGGTGTCGGCGGGCGCGTGATCCGTACCCACGGCGACTACCACCTGGGGCAGACGCTGTACATGCCCCGGGGCTGGGTGATCATCGACTTCGAGGGCGAGCCCGCGCGCCCGCTCCCGGAGCGGCGCCAGAAGCGCTCCCCGCTGCGCGATGTGGCCAGCATGCTGCGCTCGTTCGCCTATGTCACCTCCGCGGTCGAGATCCAGCGCGGAGAGGAGGCGCCCGTGGATTTTGAGCAGCGGGCCCGCGACCGGTTCCTCGAGCACTACCTGAAGGAGGTGGACACCACGTTGCTGCCGGCAGGCGAGGCGCAGGTGGCGAACCTGCTGTCGATCTTCGAGCTCGAGAAGGCGATCTACGAGCTTCGGTACGAGCTCGATCACCGGCCCGACTGGATCTCTATCCCGGTCGCTGGGATCAGGCGGCTGCTGGAGTCCGAATGACCACGGTGGCCACGCATGAGCTCGACGCACTGGTCCGTCGCGAGCACCCAAACCCGCACGCGATCCTGGGCCCCCACGAAGCCGGCCCAGGCGTGGCGATCAGAGCGCTCCGTCCAGCGGCGTGCGGGATCGTGGCCCAGATTGACGGCACCGACGGCGAAATCGAGCTCGAGGAGATCCATCCGGGCGGCGTGTTCGAGGGCGTGGTGCCGGATGCGGCGCTGCCGCTGCGCTATCGGCTGGAGGTCGACTACGGCGCCGCCGGCCGGTTCGAGATCGACGATCCGTACGCGTTTGCACCGACCCTGACGGACTTCGACCTGCACCTGATCGGCGAGGGCCGCCACGAGGAGGTCTACGAGCGGCTCGGTGCCCACGTGCGAGAGCACGAGGGCGTCAGCGGAACGGCGTTTGCCGTGTGGGCCCCGGCGGCTCGAGCCGTCAGCGTCGTGGGGGACTTCAACTCCTGGGACGGTCGGCTTCACGCCATGCGCTCGCTGGGCGCGAGCGGGATCTGGGAGCTGTTCCTGCCAGGGGTGGAGCCGGGCTCCCGCTACAAGTACGAGCTGCTCACGGCCCAGGGAGAGCTCACGCTGAAGGCGGACCCCTACGCGTTCGAAGCCGAGCCGCCGCCGCAGACGGCCTCGATCGTGTTCTCGTCGCACCACAAATGGCGCGACCGGGAGTGGCTCACGCACCGAGCCCTCCAGACGCCGCTCGATCGCCCGGTATCGATCTACGAGGTTCACCTCGGCTCCTGGCGGCTGAACCCGCTAGATGGAAACCGCCAGCTCTCATACCTGGAGCTGGCCGACGAGCTCGCGGCGTACGCAAACGACATGGGCTTCACGCACGTCGAGCTGCTGCCGGTCATGGCGCACCCGTTCTCGGGCTCCTGGGGCTACCAGGTCACCGGGTACTTCGCTCCCACTCCTCGATACGGCTCGCCCGACGATCTGCGGACGTTCATCGATCGCCTCCACGCCGCGGGCATCGGCGTGATCCTGGACTGGGTACCGGCCCACTTTCCCCGGGACGAGTTCGCGCTGGCGCGCTTCGACGGCACCGCGCTGTACGAGCACGCGGACCCTCGCCGCGGCGCCCATCCGGAGTGGGGGACGCTGGTGTTCAACTACGGCCGCCACGAGGTGCGGAACTTCCTGATCTCGAACGCCCTGTTCTGGCTGCGCGAGTACCACGCCGACGGGATCAGGGTCGACGCCGTGGCCTCGATGCTGTACCTCGACTACTCGCGGCCGCGAGGGCGAGTGGGTCCCGAACCAGTTCGGAGGCCGCGAGGACCTGGACGCCGTCTCGTTCCTCAAGGAGCTGAACGAGGTGCTCTACGGGCGCGAGCCGGGGGTCGTGTCCGTGGCCGAGGAGTCGACGGCTTGGCCGGGAGTGTCGCGGCCTACATATCTGGGGGGCCTGGGGTTCGGCTTCAAGTGGAACATGGGCTGGATGCACGACACGCTCGGCTACTTCCAGCAGGACCCGATCTACCGCCGCTACCACCATCACGAGCTGACGTTCAGCCTCATGTACGCGTTCTCGGAGAATTTCGTGCTGCCGCTGTCGCATGACGAGGTCGTCCACGGAAAGGGCTCGCTGTACTCGAAGATGGCGGGCGACCGCTGGCAGAAGCTGGCCAACCTCCGCGCCCTGTACGCCTATATGTGGGCCCACCCGGGCAAGAAGCTCCTGTTCATGGGTTCGGAGCTCGCCCAGGAGGCCGAGTGGAGCCACGAGCGCTCGCTGGACTGGCACCTGCTCGAGCGTCATGAGAACGCGGGCATCCAGGCGCTGGTGCGCGACCTCAACCGCACCTACCGCGACCAGCCCGCGTTGTGGGAGCTGGACTCCGAGCCCAGCGGGTTCTGGTGGCTCGAGCCCAACGACGCCGACGCCAACGTGGTCGCGTTCGCTCGCGCGTCGCGGGCTGGGGAGGGAGGCGATCCGCACGTGCTCGTGTTCGCCGCCAACTTCTCGCCAGTTCCTCGCCACGGCTACCGTCTGGGCCTCCCCCGGGCAACGCGATGGCGCGAGGTGCTGAACACCGACTCGACCTTCTACGGCGGGAGCGACGTGGGCAACCTGGGAGCCATCGACCCCGAGCCGATCCCCTGGCACAACCAGCCCTATTCGGCGGAGGTGACGCTTCCGCCGCTCGGGGCCATCTGGTTGGTGCCGGAGTCGGCATAGCCAGCGACGCCGAACGCGGACCCTGGGCCATGACTGTCCCGAGATGGGCGCCAAACTCGGACGGTTCACAAAGCCGTTGGGCGAACTACGGAACTATTCCAGGTTTCTTCCAACACCCGCGGGTCATCGGTGTCCGCAGAAGCCGCGAGCCCTCTCGGTGACGGCACCGTAACGCGCTGCAACAAACCTGTGCCGATTCGGCCGGCTTGAGGGCTGTTGCACTGGATGCGCCCTACGGTCCGGGAATGGCACAGCTGCTCGAGCAGCGGAGCGCAATCCAGCTGCTCCATGAGAATGGCTGGCGCCGCACGTGCGGCGGAAAGCACGTGGTGAAGATGGTCAAGCGCGAGGAGCGTCCGATCACGCTTCCCCACAACCACCGCCGGCGGTACGGCAAGGGCTTGACGAGCGCGATCATCAGACAGGCAGGACTCGACCCAGCGGAGGTAAGAGCGTGGATCTCACGGTCGTCATACGCGAAGAGGGAGGTGGCTACTGGTCGCAGATCGGACAGCTCCCGGGGTGCTTCGCGTCAGGCCGAACTCTAGGTGAGCTTCGCGAGGCATTGGGCGAGGCGATCGGCCTCTACCTATGGGACCAGCCGATCGAGCTGGCGGACCTGCCATTGCATGTGGGCGCGGTGGACGTCAAGGTGGAACCACCACGGCCAATGCGAGAATGAGCGCGATGGCGGCAATCGAGCAGATCGATCAGATCCACCGCTACACGGTGGAGGAATACGAGGCGCTCGCGGGACATCCAGCTTTCGATGACAAGCGAGTGGAGCTCATCGATGGCGTCATCGTCGACATGAGCCCTCGCTCGCCAGCGCACGAGAACGTCGTCGCCTGGCTCAACCTGTGGCTATCGCGCCATCTCGACGACACTCGATACGAGCTCCGAGTGGCCGGGTCGCTCAGGCTCAGCGAGTCCGAGCCTGAGCCAGACATCTTCGTCACCGACGTAGACCATCCGAGGGACATCCATCCCACCAGTGCTCACCTCGTGATCGAGGTTGCAGCTACCTCGCTCAAGCGGGACACGGTTGTCAAGCCCACGATCTACGCTGAGGCCGTGAGCGAGTACTGGGTCGTCAAGCTCGAAGACCGCCAGGTTGTCGTCTACCGGAATCCGGAACCGGGGGGCTATCGGGACATCACGACGTACGGCGCAGATACTGAACCCGCGCCACCTATCCTCGGCACCGAGCCGATGCCATTCGCTGAGCTGTTCGCCGCGGCTTGACGGCACGCCTCGGCGCCCGCCCGCTCGAAGGTGGGCTGACGGAGTTCCGGGTGTGGGCTCCACGTCCGGACTCGGTCTCTGTGCGAATCGGCGAGTCCGAGCACCCCATGGAAGAGGCCGGAGATGGTGTTTATGAGGTAGTCGCCCCGGCTCGCGCCGGGGACGACTACCTGTTTTTGATAGATGGTCAAGCGCTGCCAGATCCTTGTTCGCGGTGGCAGCCGTATGGGCTGCGGGGGCCGTCGCGCGTACTTGCGCTGCCACCCCCGGAGACCTTCAGCACACCGGCGCCGCGAGACCTGGTCGTGTACGAGCTCCATGTCGGCACGTTCACCGAGGAAGGCACGTTCGAGGCGGCGATCCCCTACCTGCACGAGCTGGCGGCGTTGGGTGTCACGGCCATCGAGGTGATGCCGGTCGCCGAGTTCCCAGGTCGATGGGGCTGGGGCTATGACGGCGTCTACATCTCCGCCGCCCAGTCCTCCTATGGCGGTCCACCCGGCTTGGCCCGGCTGGTGGAAGCGGCCCACCGCGAGGGCATGGCCGTGATCCTGGACGTGGTCTACAACCACGTCGGGGCATCCGGCGTCGAGGCGCTCGAAGCGTTCGGTCCTTACTTCACCGATCGGGACGAGACGCTGTGGGGGCGGGCGATCAACTACGGCCGCGAGGACGTTCGGGAGTGGGTTATCCAGAGCGCGACCGGATGGCTGCGGGACTTCGGGATCGACGGCCTGCGACTCGACGCCATCCACTCGATCTTCGACTCAAGCCCGGAGCACATCGTCGCCGCGATCGTCCGGGCCGCGCACGAGGCACGCCCGGAAACGCTCGTGATCGGCGAGATCGGGCTCGATGACCCAGGCCGGCACGGCGCTCCGGCCTGCGACGCGATCTGGGTGGACGACTTTCACCATTCCCTGCACGTGCTACTGACCGGGGAGCGCGACGGCTACTACGCGCCATTCGGGCGCATCGAACAGCTGGCCCAGGCGTTCGAACACGCGCCGCCGGAGCGTTTCGTCGTCTACTCCCAGAACCACGACCAGGTCGGCAACCGGGCCTATGGTGATCGCCTACCGGCCTTCCTCCAGCGAATCGCGGCTCTCTGCACGCTGTTCTCTCCGTGCGTCCCGCTGCTGTTCATGGGCGAGGAGTACGGCGAACGCGCCCCGTTTCAGTTCTTCTCTGACCACATCGACCAAGAGATCGCGCGAGCTACGAGAGAAGGACGGCGCGAGGAGTTCGCGGCGTTCGCGGGGTTCAGCGAGCAGATCCCCGATCCACAGGATCCGCAGACCTTCCAGCGCTCAAAGCTGACCCGAAAGCGTGATCCTCACCTCGCCGAGATGTACAGGGAGCTCCTGCGGCTGCGGGCGGAGATTCCGCCAGGCGGTCTGAATAGGATTGAGTTCGACGAGCAGGCGCGCTGGCTGCGAGTGGCGCGTGCTCCGTTCGAGTTGCTGTGCAACTTCGGAGCGCAGGCCGTCCGCTTGCCCTGCGAGGAACAAATGCTGGTGATCTCGACTGACGATCAGAACCGCTTGCACGCAGGATCCGTGGAGCTGGCTCCGCTATCCGGCGCCGTGACGAGGTGATGGACGCTTGGCCGGGGCGACCGTACCCGCTGGGGGCAACGTGGGACGGAGGCGGCACGAACTTCTCGCTGTTCTCCGAGCACGCGGACGGAGTCGACCTGTGCCTGTTCGATTCGGGCGACAACGAGACGCGCGTCGAGCTGACCGAGCGGCGGGCGCTCAACTGGCACTGCTATCTCCCGGGCGTCGGGCCCGGTCAGCGCTACGGCTACCGGGTGCGAGGTCCCTATGAGCCGCTCCGGGGGCTGCGGTTCAATCCCGCCAAGCTGCTGCTCGACCCCTACGCCAAGGCCATCGACGGCGTCGTGGACTGGGCACACGACGCGAACGTGTTCCCGTATGTACCCAACGGCGCCGACGACGCCGACCTCGAGCTCGACGACGAGGACGACGCCCCCGCAACCCCCAAGTCGGTCGTGGTCGACGACGCGTTCCTGTGGGAGGGAGACCGCCCACTCCGGACGCCGTTCTCCGACACGATCATCTACGAGACGCACGTCAAGGGGTTCACGATGCGCCATCCCGAGATCCGCGAGGACCTCCGCGGCACCTACGCCGGCCTGGCATCAGAGGGGGCGATCGCCTACCTCCGCGACCTGGGCGTGACCGCCCTCGAGCTGCTGCCCATCCACCACATCTCCGACGAGGCATTCCTTGCCGGTCGGGGACTGCGCAACTACTGGGGCTACAGCACGATCGGCTACTTCGCGCCCCACTCCGAGTACGCCGCCACCGGCCGGGGCGGGCAGCAGGTGCGCGAGTTCAAGGGAATGGTGAAGGCGCTTCACCGCGCGGGGATCGAGGTGATTCTCGACGTCGTCTACAACCACACCGCCGAGGGCGACCATCTGGGGCCGATGCTGTCGTTCAAGGGCGCCGACAACCCCTCCTACTACCGCCTTGTGCCAGATGAGCCTCGCTTCTACATGGACTTCACCGGCACCGGCAATTCCTTGAACCCCATTCACCCCAGCGTCCTGCGGCTGATCATGGATTCCCTGCGCTACTGGGTGAGCGAGTGCCACGTCGACGGATTTCGGTTCGATCTGGCCTCCGCGCTGGCCAGGGAATTCTTTGACGTCGACCGCCTGTCGGCGTTCTTCGACGTGATCCATCAGGACCCGGTGATCTCCCAGGTGAAGCTGATCGCCGAGCCCTGGGATGTCGGCCCGGGCGGCTATCAGGTCGGCAACTTCCCGGTGCTGTGGTCGGAATGGAACGGCGTCTACAGGGACACGGTCCGCGACTTCTGGCGCGGACGAGCGAACTGCGGGGAATTCGCCTCGCGTCTGTCCGGTTCCTCGGACCTTTACGGGTCGGATGGCCGGGAGCCGTTCGCGTCCGTCAATTTCGTCACAGCGCACGACGGGTTCACGCTCAGGGACCTGGTCTCCTACGAGCACAAGCACAACGAGGCCAACAGCGAGAACAACAACGATGGCTCGGATGACAACCGCTCCTGGAACTGCGGGGTAGAGGGCGAGACCGACGACCGCGAGGTGCTCGCGCTGCGCGCCCGGCAGAAGCGCAACTTCTTGACGACGCTGCTGCTCTCCCAGGGCACGCCGATGCTGCTGGGCGGAGATGAGATCGGACGCACGCAACTCGGCAACAACAACGCCTGGTGCCAGGACAACGAGCTCTCCTGGTACGACTGGAGCGTCCAGGACGCCGAGCTGCGTGAGTTCACGCGCCGGCTCATCCGGCTTCGCCGCGAGCACGCGGTGTTCCGGCGCCGGACCTTCCTGCGCGGGATCGAGCAGTTGGGCTCGGGACTTCCGGACGTCTGGTGGTTCCGCGCCGATGGGCTGAAGATGACCCGCCGCGACTGGCAGAACGGCGACTGTCTGCTGGGCATGTTCCTGAACGGCAAGGAGATCGTTCAACGCGGCGCGCACGGCGAAGACGTTGCGGACGACTCCTTCCTGGTGCTGTTCAACGCCTTCGGCGAGGAGCGGCAGTTCCTGCTCCCCAGGCGCAGATTCGGCGCGCGGTGGGCGCTCGAGCTGTCGACGGCCGAACCGCGGGCCCAACCCGGCAGCGTCGACTACGGCGCCCGCACCGAGGTGCCCGTGATGTCCCGATCGATCAGGCTGCTGAAGCGGGTCGCTTGAGCTCGACGGACCCGGCGCGACGGAGGGGGCCGGACCCGCCCGTGGAGTTGCGGGCGACGTATCGCCTCCAGCTGAGCGGCGGCTTCGGCTTCGCCGCCGCACGTTCACTGATCCCGTACGTGCGCGACCTGGGCATCTCCCACATCTACTTATCTCCCTCGTTTCAGGCCCGGGAGGGATCGACCCACGGGTACGACGTGATCGACCCTCGCCGGCTGTCGGATGGGCTGGGAGGGCGCAAGGAGTTCGAGCTCCTCGCGGCCGCGGCACGCCAGAACGAGATGGGAATCGTGCTGGACGTGGTGCCGAATCACATGGCCGTCTCCGACGAGAACCCGTACTGGGCGGATCTCAGACTGCGAGAGCGATTCTTCGACATGGACTCCATCAGCGGCCACCACCGCCGGTTCTTCGACATCGACGACCTGGCCGGCGTTCGCCAAGAGCGGCTCGACGTGTTCGAGGAGACCCACGCGCTGGCGATCTCCCTGGTACGCGACGGGCTGGTGGACGGCCTCCGGGTCGATCATCCCGACGGGCTGGCCGACCCGGCGGACTATCTGACGGGACTGCGGGAGAGAGGGGTCGGGCGGGTGTGGGTCGAGAAGATCCTCGATCCATCCGAGCGTCTGCGCGATTGGCCGGTGTGCGGGACGGTGGGATACGAGTTCCTAAACGACGTCTGCGCGCTGTTCGTCGACCCGGCGGCCGAGCCCGCGCTCACCAAGCTGTGGGAGCGGTTCTCGCGCGACGGCCGCCCCTTCGGCGCTGTGGCGCTGGAGGCAAAGCTCGAGCAGCTGCACGACACGTTCGCCCCCGAGGTCGAGCGGCTCGCCCGGCTCGTTCCCACGCTCGACCCCGAGGTGCTGGTGCGGGGGCTCGCCTCGTTGCCGGTCTACCGGACGTACGTCGACCCGGCGACCGGGACCGTCACCGATGACGACCGGGCGGCGGTGGCGGGCCTCGACCAGGGGCTCCAGCGCATGCTCCTGCTCGAGGACCCGGCCCCGGCGGAGTTCGTGACTCGCTTTCAGCAGACCACCCCGGCCGTGATGGCCAAAGGTGTCGAGGACACCGCCTTCTACCGCTACGGGCGCCTGCTGGCGCTGAACGACGTGGGCGGCGACCCGTCCCGGTTCGGCATCGCCGTGGAACGCTTTCACGCGGGGTGCCTGGAGCGCGCGGAGCGGTTCCCGTTTGGGCTGTTGACCACGATGACCCACGACGCCAAGCGCTCGGCCGACGTGCGGGCCCGGATCGCCGCGATGTCGTGGGTGCCCGATGAGTGGGCGGAGCACGTGGAGCGTTGGATGTCGCTCTCCGAGGGACTGCGCGAGAGCGGCGCGCCCGACGACCAGGAGCGCTACTTCCTCTTTCAGACGCTCGTCGGGGCGTGGCCCATTTCGATCGAGCGGCTCGGGGGCTATATGGAGAAGGCGCTGCGCGAGGCCAAGCGCAACACGAGTTGGGTGAACCAGAATCCCGACTGGGAGCAGGCCGTCAAGCGGTTCTGCGCCCGGCTGTGCGAGGACCGCCAGTTCCTTGATCAATTTGAGCCGTTCTGTTCCCGGGTCGCGCTTCTCGGACAGCGGGTCGGTCTGGCGCAGGTGGTGCTGAAGCTGACCTCCCCGGGCGTTCCCGACATCTACCAGGGCGACGAGCTCTGGTTCCACTCGCTGGTCGACCCCGACAACCGTCGAGCGGTCGATTGGCAGTGGTATCAGGCCATGCTGAGCCGCCTGATGGGCGGATCGCCCCCCGGCCGCGCCACGCGCAAGCTGTACGTGACCGCGCAGCTGCTGGAGCTCCGCGCCCGCCGCTCCGCCCCGTTGCTCGCGGGCTCGTATGAGCCACTTCAGGCCGGGGAGAAGGGTTGCGTGTTCCTTCGCGGTGGCGACGTGCTGGTGGCCGTCGCCATCCGCGAGGAGTGGGCGGACGCCGAGCTCGAGGCGCCGGCCGGGCGCTGGCGCGACGTGTTGAGCGGCCAGGAATGCTCGTTCCCGCGCCGCGTTCCACTGGAGCACGTTTTGAGCGAGCATGGCGTGGCCGTGTTCGAGCGGATAGGGTGACGCGCTTTAGATGCGCGTCCTGTTGATCTCATGGGAATACCCTCCGGTGATAGAGGGTGGTCTCGGCCGGCACGTGAGAAAGCTGTCCGAGAACCTCGTCCGGGAGGGGGTCGAGGTCCACGTGCTGACGCGCAGGGGCGGGCGCCTGCCCGCCGAGGAGGTGCGCCACGGCGTCGTCGTCCATCGGGTCCGGGAGCCTCCGTTCCCCAAGGACGTGAACGCGTTCGTGCGCTGGGTCGATCACATGAACGCCGACATGCGCGAGCTGGCGCTGGAGCTGTGCGAGCGATTCGACTTCGACGTCGTCCACTCCCACGACTGGCTGGTGGCCAGTGTGGCCGGAGCCGTCGCCCGCGGCATCGGCCGTCCCTGGCTGGTCACGGTTCACGCTACCGAGTACGGCCGCCACCAGGGCTGGGTCCAGAACCACCCGCAGTCGCACATCCACGCCGTGGAGCGACGGATGGCGAGGAGCGCCGACCGCGTGATCACCTGCTCCCTATACATGCGCGACCACGTGGCCAGCGTGTTCGGGGTATCGCCCAGACGGATCACGGCGATCCAGAACGGGGTCGACCCCTGTGACCTCGAGCCCGTGTGCGACGACCTGGCTGGCCTGCGCAGCCGCTTCGCGAGCCCGGACGAGCGGCTGGTGCTGATGGTCGGGCGGCTGGTGTACGAGAAGGGATTTCACCTGGCGCTCGACGCCCTCGCTCCGATCGTCCGTCGGCTTGGAGACGTGCGGTTTGTCGTCGCCGGCACGGGCACCGCCGAGACCGAGCTCAAGCGCCAATCGCGGCGGCTCGGGTTGAGCAGGCACGGCACGTTCCTGGGCTGGACCGGCGACGACATGCTCCATTCGCTGTATCGACTGGCCGAGGTGTGCATCGTCCCCTCCATCTACGAGCCGTTCGGGCTCGTCGCGCTGGAGGCCATGGCCTCGGGCTGCCCCTGTGTCGTCGCCGACACGGGGGGTCTGCGCGAGGTGGTCCCCGCCGACGGCACGGCCGGCTTGCGATTCCGATCGAGAGATCCCGATGCGCTGGAGAGGGTGCTCGAACAGGTCCTCACCGACGAGGAGGCTCGCGCCCAGCTGGTGGCGGAGGGACTCGAGCACGTGCTTCGGTTCGGCTGGCCCGACGTGGCGAGGCGAACGTTCTCCGTCTACGAGGCGCTGGCATCGAAGACTCCGTCGCGGGCGTAGGGGAGCCGTGGCAAGCGGTGTCCGCGGACCGTTTGGGGGACTCCCACAGCGTGAACGCCGTGTTCGCCGGCTGGGGTCACATGGCTCTGGGCGTCACCGCAAGCTGAGCGCGAGCAGTGAGCGAGGCGCGCGCGACCCGAGCCGTCACTCCCTCCCGGCGGGATAGAACCGTGCCACGCCGCGCAGCAACACGGACCGCGGGGTGTGTTGTCCGGCGAGCGCGGTAAGGCGGTTGACAGCACCGGGGATGACCACGCGGTCATTGGCCTCAAGACCACGCACCCCGGCTTCGGCGACGCTCTCGGCGCTGGCCCACAGGAACGAGGGGGTGCTCGCCTCCACCTCCTTTATCCCTGCCACTCGCGTGAACTCGGTACGCACCGGTCCGGGGCAGAGCGCGGTGACCGCCACCCCGGCACCGCCCAACTCCTGGTGCAGCGCCTCGGTGAACGACAGCACCAGCGCCTTCGATGCCGCGTACGTCGACTGACCGGGAAGCGGCTGGAAGGCGGCGGTCGAAGCGACGTTCAGGACCGCGCCACGCCCGCGGTCGACCATCCCCGGAACATATCTGGCGCACAAATCGACCACCGCGTTGCAGTTCAGCGCCAGCATCTCGAGCTCTCGCTGGCGGTCGAGGCCGACGAACGGAGCCGCACTGCCGAAGCCCGCGTTGTTGCACAGCACCTCGACTGTCAGGCCGAGATCATCAAGTGCCGCCGCCAGGTCATCGCGGCCGGAGCTGATCCCGAGGTCGTGGCAGAGCACCTCTACCCGCGCCCCATGCCGGTCTCCCAGCTCGGACGCGAGCTCCTCGAGCCGCTCTCGGCGCCGCGCCACCAGCGTTACGCCGTGTCCGCGCTGGGCAAGCGCGTGAGCGAGCGCCGTCCCGATACCGGAGGACGCGCCGGTGATCAAGCACGTCGAGGTAGGTGCCGGAGGCGGAAGCGCGATGTGCCCAGACTACCCCGAACCGACTGCACGATCTTCCCATGGCGCTGAGCCACCGCCCCCTGGCTGCCAGCGCCGTGCGCTGGGTAGATACCTCACCGTCGATACCCGTCGGAGGAGAAGCCATGAGCACTCGCGTTTCAGCAGCGGCGAATAGCCGCGTCCCCGTCCCCCGCGACCGCGCGAACGACTACACACTTCAGGCCGCCGAGGAGCGGCGGGCGTTCGCACATGAGCGCACCGATGTCGAGCTTCAGCATGTCGGGACCTTCTCGTTCGACCCGGCAACCCTCACCGGAAACATCGAGCAGTTCATCGGGGTGGCACAGGTGCCGATCGGGCTGGCCGGGCCGCTGCTGGTGCACGGCGAGCACGCCCAGGGAGAGTTCTACGTGCCGCTGGCCACCGCCGAGGGCACTCTCGTAGCCAGCTACAACCGGGGTATGCGACTCCTCTACGAGTCGGGCGGGGTGACGACGACCATCGTGGCCGACCATATGCAACGGGCCCCGGCGTTCCTGTTCGCCAGCGCGCGCGAAGCTCGCTCGTTCGCCGACTGGCTCGACGAGCACTTCGCTGAGATCAAGGCAGCGGCGGAGGCGACGACCCGATCAGGCAAGCTCGTCGAGATCGAGAAATACACCGCCAGCCGCATGCTCTACACGCGCTTCGACTACACCACCGGCGACGCGGCGGGTCAGAACCTGACTGGCAAGGCGACCCAGGCCGCGTGCCGTTGGATCGAGGCGCACAACGACACGATCGAGCACTACTTCCTCGAGTCGAACTTCGCCAC
This sequence comes from uncultured Actinomycetes bacterium, assembly GCA_963719305.1. Taxonomy (GTDB): domain Bacteria; phylum Actinomycetota; class Thermoleophilia; order Solirubrobacterales; family Solirubrobacteraceae; genus Palsa-465. The sequence continues at coordinate 404,303 of CAVRBL010000002.1, forward strand.
CGACAAGAAGAGCTCTCAGATCAACATGCTCCGCACCCGCGGCAAGCGGGTCGTGGCCGAGGCCGTCATCCCGAACGAGATTCTGCGGCGGGTGATGCGCTCCGACACGCGGCTCATGTACCGGGCGCGCCAGGTGTCGAATCTCGGTGGGTTCATGTCCGGTGTCAACAACAACGGCGCGCATTCGGCGAACGGCATCACGGCCATGTTCATCGCCACCGGTCAGGATGCCGCCAACGTCGCGGAGTCCTCCGCGGCGTACGTCTACGCGGAGCTCCGAGACGACGGCGACTACTACTACTCGGTCACGATCCCCTCACTCATCGTGGCCACGTACGGCGGTGGCACGGGCCTCGCCACGCAGCGCGAATGCCTCGAACTGCTCGGCTGCTACGGCAGGGACAGGGTCCGCAAGTTCGCCGAGATCGTGGCCGCCGCCGTGCTGTGCGGCGAGCTGTCCCTGGGCTCCGCGATCGTGGCCGAGGAGTGGGTGGAAGCTCACGACCTCTATGGCCGTAATCGGCCGTAGCGGGCGAGCAAGCTCGTGAGCGGCGGGACCGAGCCGGACGTCGTCAAGCAGCAGGCCGAAGCGATCGCCGCGGCCTGGTCGCCCCCCGGATCACCTGCATCCTGGCGGTTGACCGCCGCCCAATTCGGCGTCCTCCGCGACGACCCGGAGCTGCTCGCGATGGCCTCCACGATCGCGCCCTCCAGACTTCCGGCGCTTTTGTTCTCGGCCGCGGCCACCGCGCTCGTGCTCGACCGTGAGCCCTCCCCCCTGCGGGACTCGTTTCCGCGCGTCGGCGCGCCGCAGCCGCCCCTGAGCCCCAGTTTCCGCGAGCAATACCGGGCGTTCTGCCTCCACTATCGCGACGACCTCCTGAGGCTCTGCAACGCTCACCGCTATCAGATGAATGAGGTGGGTCGCTGCACGGACCTCATCCCCGCGCTCGCCCCGACCATTGCCGAGGATCGCGAGATGGTGCTGATCGACATCGGCACGGGAGCGGGACTGACATTGCATCTCGATCGCTACCGCTACCTGTTTCGCGGACCGCAGCCGGACCGGGTGATGACCGTGGGCAACGACGATTCCGCCGTGGTGCTCGAGACCGAGGTCCGGGGCTCGCCACCACCCCCGATCGCGCCCGTACTTCCCCGGATCGTCGATCGGATCGGGATCGATGTGGAGCCACTCGACCTGTTCGATTCCGGGGTGAGAAGCTGGCTCGCCGCGTGCGTTCCGCAGGAGAGCGGCGCGATCACGAGGTTCCAGAGCGCCGTCGAGGTCGCGATTGCCAATCCCGCCCGTACGGTGCGCGGAGACGCGTGCGACGTCCTTCCGGCCATCCTGGAGGGCATCCCCTCGGGTCCGCTGGTCTGCCTCGTGGACACCTACGCCCACGTGTTCTTCACCCCCGAGGAGCTTGCGCGTTTCCACGCGATAGTCCAGCGCTTCGGAGCGAGCCGTGATCTCGACTGGATCTCCGTCGACCCATTGGTGCCATTGGGTGGCGCGGCGAACCGCAGCGTCCTGGAGGTACCGGTACCGCCCGGGCTCGTCGAGCGCAATCGGCACCACGGGCTGTTCGGGCTGATCGGACGGATTCAGTATCGAGGAGGCGAACGGTCGGTGTCGCTGCTCGGGATCGCGCATCCAGGGGCCGCCTGGCTCGAATGGATCGAGGGCTCACGTTGAGGTCAGGCTGTCTGAGCTGTTTGCGCCGGGCAAGGACTCGCTGGCGTCGTGCCTCGCGCCTCGACCCGCCTCCCAGCTAAGAGGTGGCACTTAAAGAACCGGGATGTTCGGAAATGGGTCCTGTCGAGCGATGATTGGGTATCGGCGCGAACGAGCAGCCCTCGAGCGGCGATCCGGTGATCGCGATTTACGATGTGGCCCTGCCGCAGGTCTACGGCTACCTGTTGCTGCGCTGCGGCAGCGTGGCGGTAGCGGAGGACCTGACCTCGGAGACTTTCCTGGCCGCCGTGGCCGCGACGCGGGAGCGGCGGGTGAGGGAACTGACGGTGCCATGGCTGATCGGGATCGCCCGACACAAGCTGGTCGACCATTGGCGGCGCGCGGACCGCGAGGCGCGCGGTCTCGCAGCCGTCGAGCATGACGGCGAAGAGGACGAGGATCCCTGGGACGGGGTGGTCGACGCCGAGGCCGCACATGCGGCGCTGTCACTGGTGTCGCCTCCTCAGCGGGCCGCATTGACGCTGCGGTATCTGGACGGTTTGCCGGTGGCCCAGGTGGCCGAGCATCTCGGTCGCAGCGTTCGGGCGACCGAGACGCTGCTGGTCCGTGCGCGCCTCGCGCTACGACGTGTCTACACGGAGGGAATGACATGAGCGATCCGCTTGACGTCCTCCGGCTGCCGACCATCCCAATCGCTCCGCGCCGCGAGTTCGCCGCCGCACTGCGAGCGCGAGTTCAGGGTCAGGCCGGCCCCCAGTCGGATCCGCCCCCGACCGTTCGCTACTTCGTCGAGGACCTCGATGCGGCAGTGGAGTTCTACTGTCAGCTGCTCGGCTTCGAGCCGGAGCTGCGCCCTTCCCCCACCTTTGCGATGCTCTACCTGGGCGAGTTGCGGCTGCTGCTGAGCGTGCCAGGTGAGCCGCACAAGCTGCCCGACGGCACGGTGCCCGAACCCGGCGGCTGGAACAGGATCTCGCTTCGCGTGCCCGATCTCGCCAGCACTGTGGTCGCGCTGCGCCGCCGAGGGGCGCTGTTCCGTACGGGGATCGTCAGCGGCCCGGCGGTTGACACCGTTCTGCTCCAGGACCCGGCGGGGAACCTCGTCGAGCTGTTCCAGCCGCGCACCGGCTACCACGAACGATGAAGGAGGACTTCCGATGGCGACCGTCAGCGTCCGCTACATCGTCGACGACGTCGACGAAGCAATCGTTTTCTACCGCACCCATCTCGGTTTCGACGAGCAGATGCACCCGAATCCGGCATTCGCGATGCTAACCCGCGGGGATCTGCGCCTGGTGCTCGTATCACCGGTACCCGCTGACCATCCTGGCGGGGGCTCGCGACCGATGCCCGACGGGACTCCACAGCAACCCGGGGGGTGGAACAGGATCATGCTCGAGGTAGGAGACCTGCAGACGGCCGCGGACGAGCTGCGCGCAGCCGGCGTTCGGTTTCGCAATGAGCTCGTGACCGGGATCGGCTCCAAGCAAGTGATGATCGACGACCCATCGGGCAACCCGATCGAGCTGTTCGAACCGATCCAGCTCGAAGCCCGGCTCGGCGGCTAGCCGGACCTGAGGACGCCGCTCGCGAGTTGCAGCTGCCGATCCAGGTTTTCACTCCACTCTTCCGGGTAGCGGGACAGAAGCGTGAGAATCCAGGTCGTCGCGAGAAGGAGAGGTGAGCGTGAGTAGGTCTCTGCCCAACCGCGCGCTGCACGCGGTGTTCAGCAAGATCAACCAGAAACGCCAGTGGTGGGAGATGCCGACGGTGGGACTGAAATCTCTCAACCTACTGTCGCTGCGGCTCGATTTGCGTGACCTGAACCTGTTCGACACCTCGGTCCCGATCCGGACGCATGGGCTGGAGGAGCCGCCGCCGGAGGCGGCGAAGTCTCGGCGTCCCGACGGGAGGTGGAACGACCTCGATGACCCTGAGATGGGATCGACGGGCACGGCTTTCACCCGCAACATCGACCCGAAGCGGATCAGGCCGGAGAAGCCGCCGCGCCTATACGACCCGAACCCGAGGACCGTGTCGCTCGAGCTGATGACCCGCGACACGTTCAAGCCGGCGGTGAACCTGAACGTCCTGGCCCAGGCCTGGATCCAGTTCGAGAATCACAACTGGTTCTTCCACGGTCGCGGAAATCCCGACGAGACGATGGAAATTCCATTGGAGCCGGGAGATGACTGGCCGGAGAACCCGATGCGGGTGCGCCGCACCGTGGCCATCCCAGCTCATAACAGCGGGGTGGGCTCGGCCAACGGCACCGGCGAGGGCGCCATCGACTACGGAAACACCGAGACTCATTGGTGGGATGGGTCTCAGATCTACGGCTCTTCTCAGGAGACGCAGAATGCGATAAGGACCTTCAAGGACGGCAAGCTGAAGCTCGAGTCCAACGGACGTCTTCCCGCTGATCCGGATGTCGAAGGGCTCGATCTGACCGGTTTCAACGAGAACTGGTGGTTCGGCCTCTCGTGCCTGCACACCCTCTTCACCAAGGAGCACAACGCGATTTGCGACGTGCTCAAGCGGGAGAATCCCAGCTGGGACGACCAGCGGCTGTTCGACACCGCGTGGCTGATCAACTCGGCGTTGATGGCGAAGATCCATACCGTCGAGTGGACGCCGGGGATCGTCAACACCCCGGCGCTGTGGTTCGCGATGAACGTCAATTGGTCGGGGATCTTCGGCCAGACGCTCAAGGATCGGTTCGGCCGTCTCGGTGGCTCGGAGCTCTTCAGCGGAATCATGGGCTCCCCGCAGGAGCATCATGGCGCGCGCTTTCAGCTAACCGAGGAGTTCATCTCCGTCTACCGGATGCATCCGCTGCTTCGGGACGACTGGAACTTTTTCGACGTGGCGAGCGGCGAGCTGCGCGAGCAGCACGAATTCGAAGAGGTGCAGGGCGCTCACACCCGCTCGTTCATGGACGGGTTCGAGATTCCGGATCTCATCTACTCGATGGGGATCGAGCACCCCGGGCAGATCACGCTGCACAACTACCCCAGGGCCCTGCAGCACCACAGGCGGATCGACGGGGAGCTGATGGATCTGGCGACCCTCGACATCCTGCGCGACCGCGAGCGGGGGGTGCCCCGATACAACGACTTCCGCGAGGAGCTGCGGATGCCGCGGGTGCGCTCGTTCGAAGAGCTGACGACCAACTCCCAGTGGCGCGAGCAGATCCGCCGCGTCTACGACCACGACATCGACAAGGTCGACCTGCAGGTCGGTATGTATGCCGAGCCGCTTCCGCCGGGCTTTGGGTTCTCGGACACAGCGTTCCGGGTGTTCATCCTGATGGCCTCGCGGCGGCTCAAGAGCGACCGGTTCTTCACCACCGACTTCCGTCCGGAGGTCTACACCCAGACCGGGATCGACTGGGTGACCCACACCAAGATGAAGGATGTCCTGCTGCGGCATTATCCGGAACTCGAGCCGGCCCTGGAAGGGCTCCCGAACGCGTTTCTGCCCTGGCACCGGGTGGGCACGGACGGCGGCAACGGCAAGGTCCATCATCGCGTCGAGGGCGTGAGGAAGGCCCTGGCGGCAATCAACGCCTGAGATGAGCGCGACCGACCAGCGGGCCCGGGTCCCCTCACGGGCCCCGGGCCACGCGCACGGAGCCCTCCCGGCCATCTCGTTGCCGGATTCGCTGAAGGTCCTTCTCGTCGGCGTCCTACCGGCTCTGGTTCGAGGCTTATTCTCGCCTCGCAAGAGCGCGATGAAGCTGCTGGGCGCACTGGACAGCGATCGGCGGGCGGTCGCGACCCTGGCTGCGCTTCGACGCAAACACGACGGCGAAGGCATCCGGCTGCTGGGCGGCCGCCTGGTTGTCCTATGGGGCACGGAATCGATCCGTCAGGTACTCGACCATTCGGCCGATCTGTACGCGTCTGACGCGGGCGCCAAAGCGAAGGGGATGTCCCACTTTCAGCCGGATGCGCTGACGCTGTCCCGGGATGAGGAGTGGCGCAACCGCCGAGCGTTCACCGAAGCGGTGCTCGCCTCCTCGCAGCGCGTGCACCCATCAGCAACCCATTTCCTCGCGGTGATCAAGGATGAGATTGCCCAGATGAGGCTCGCTTCGAAGCTCGAGTGGGACCACTGGGAGCGGCTGTTCGATCGCATCACGCTGCGGATCATCTTCGGCGATGAAGCACGCTCCGACGAACGGCTGACCGCGCTGCTCGAGAAGCTGATGCAGCAGTCGAACCGCTTGGTGGGACTCAAGCATGGCGATGACTACTACGAGTTCTACGGAGCGCTCGAGCGACGCCTGCAAGACGCCGGCCCCCACTCGCTGCTGGCGAGGGCGGGGGATGCTCCCCAGGACGAGCGGACGCGCGTCGTCCAGCAGATCCCGCACTGGATGTTCGCGATGCGCGACACGCTGGCCGCCAACGCGTACCGGGCGCTCGCGGTGATCGCGAGCGACCCCGAGGTCGAAAGTGGGGTGCGCCAAGAGCTCGACGGCGCGGACCTCGCTGATCCGGGCTCGATCGACGCTATGCGGTACCTGGAGGGTTGCCTGCAGGAAGCGATGCGGCTGTGGCCGACGACGCCATTGCTCGCGCGCGAGACGACGCGCCCGACTCCTCTGGGCGAAGAGCAGCTAGAGCCGGGCACACAGGTGATGCTGCTGAACGTCTTCAACCACCGAGACCCGGATCACGTCGACGACGCCGATCGGCTGATGCCGGAGCGCTGGCAAAGCGAGGCGTACGACTACCGTTTCAACCACCTGAGTAACGGCAGCCAGGACTGCCCGGGCGGCCCGCTCGTACTGCTGCTCGGAAAGGCAGTAATCGCCGGGGTGATGAGCGAGTACAGGCTCGGGCTGGAGCATCCGACCCTCGTCCCGGAGGAGCCGCTGCCGCACATGTTGGACTTCTTCGCCATCCGCTTCGCCGTCGAGCGCAGGAGCGCGTGATGAGCACGGCGACTCGGCAGGAACCGCGCGCGTCATCGGGCCGGGCGGCCGCACGGGCCCCATCCAGCCGGAGCCGCTGAGGACGCGCGGCTGTCAGCGCTAGCCCGACGCGTTACGAGGACGGGTTCTGAGCACGAGCAGATGGAGGTCGAAAACCCGGTGACCGGCCAGCGCCTGGCGGTCGTGCCCGAATGCACCGCGGAGGACATCGAGCTGGCGGTCCAGCGTGCCCGCTCGGCGCAGGCGCGCTGGAAGGGCTCTGACTGGGCTACGCGCCGGAGCGTGCTGCTTCGCTTCCACGACCTGGTTCTCGACCGCCAGGACGAGATCCTCGACGTGATCCAGCTCGAGTCAGGCAAGGCGAGACGGCACGCGTTCGAGGAGATCATGGATGCGGCGATGAACGCTCGCTACTACGCCAACACGGCCGAACGTCACCTGCGAACGCGACGGCGCCGAGGGGCGTTCCCGTTGCTGACGGCCGCCTGGGACCACCATCATCCGATCGGGGTGGTCGGCGTCATAGCGCCTTGGAATTACCCCTTGACCCTCAGCATCAGCGACGCGGTGCCGGCGATCGCGGCGGGTAATGCCGTCGTGCTCAAGGTCGATTCAAAGACCCCGTTCAGCGGGTTGGCGGGGCTGGCGTTGCTGGAGGAGGCGGGGCTACCGCCTGACGTGCTGCAGGTCGTTACCGGCCCAGGCGGCGAGCTCGGCCCAGAGTTGATCGATCGCGTCGACTACATCATGTTCACCGGCAGCACTAACGTCGGGCGCAAGGTGGCGAGCCAGGCCGCGGAGCGCCTGATTCCAAGCTCCATGGAGCTGGGCGGAAAGAACGCGATGATCGTGCTTGAGGACGCGAACGTATACCGCGCGGTCGAGGGGGCGGAGCGCGCCATGTACTCGAATGCCGGGCAGTTGTGCATCTCGATGGAGCGTCTACTCGTCCACGACAGCCTCGCGGAGGAGTTCGTCTCCCGCCTTTCGAAGCGGGTCCGAGACATGCGTCTGGGCGCCAGCCTGACCTACGGAGACGACATGGGATCGCTCATTTCTCGGGATCAGCTCGAGACGGTCCGCGAGCACATCGAGGACGCCATCTCCAGGGGCGCGACCGTCCTCGCCGGAGGCAATGCCCGCCCCGAGGTAGGTCCCTACTTCCACGAGGCCACACTCCTGTCCGACGTGAATGAGGACATGACTCTATTCGCCGACGAGACCTTCGGACCGGTCGTCGCCGTGTCCACCTTCTCCACCGACGAGGAGGCGATCCGGCTCGCGAACCGCGGTTGCTACGGGCTCAACTTCAGCCTCTGGACCCGTGACACGCGCCGCGGGCGCCGTCTCGCCACGCGGCTCGAGGCCGGGACCGTAAACATCAACGAGGGCTACATCGCGGCCTGGGGATCCTTCGACGCGCCGATGGGCGGGATGAAGCACTCGGGCCTAGGCCGCCGCCACGGCGCCCCGGGGATCGTCAAGTACACCGAGCAGCAGACCGTGGCAGCACAGCGCCTGATGCCTATCGCGCCGCCGCCGTTCGTCGGTCAACGGCTGTGGGCGAGGCTGATCACCGCAGGCTTGCGGCTCCTGCGTCGGCTGGGCATGCGCTGATCCCTCGGCGACACCACGACCGCCGCCTCGGGGGCGACCACGACCGCCGTGGTGCGACACCACGACCGCCGCCGACAAAGAGGCGACGGTCGTGGGCGGAATCGTTTGCGCGGCGGCGCGCTAGCCGGCGGACCCAGATGGCCCGTGAGCCGCACCCGACTCGGACGCACCAGCTGCCGGGCCTGCATGCGACGTGGCCGTGGTCGCCGACGGCGTGGCGTTCACTCGCCGCGCCGGCGGTGTTCGCTGGCGACGCAGTTCCGGTCGCGGCAGACGCGGGTGCTGCCTGTGCCGGGGTCGAGGCCGTGGGGCCGGTCGGCTCAGGCGGTGCCTGCGAAACCGGCGAGGAAGGACCGCTCGCGGTCGGGACCGCGCCGCCGGTGTTCGTCGCTGTGGCTCCTGGTGAACCGGCAGGTGTATTCGACACGCTACCGCCGGCGCTGACGCCGTCCTCGGCGCCCGGCGAAGCGGCTGTCGGCGCGGGAGCGGCGCTCTCGGTCGGCGCGGGAGCGGCGCTCTCGGTCGGCGCGGGAGCGCTCTCGGTCGGCGCGGGAGCTTCGACGCCCGTCGCCGACGGCGCGGTCTGAGCACCCTCGACCGGCGGCGCACTCTGGACCGTGTCCGTGGCAGGACCCGTCGCTGTGGCAGGCGCCGACGTCGCGGTCTCGCTCGCGCTCGTATTCTCGGCCACCACCGGGGCGCTAGAGGCGACGGCTGGTGCCGGGCTCTCGCTTGCCGGTGCCGAGCTCTGGGTGGACTGCGGACTGCTGGTCGCAACTGCCGGTTGAGTGACGGTCATGACCGGCGGCGCCGTGCTGGTCACCACCGCCCCGCCGGTGCTCGTGACCGCTGGTGACGCAGGCGCGGTCGAGATGGTCGCCCCGGTGCTGGTGACGACAGTCAGACCGCCAGTCCCCCACTGGCGCTGAGAGTGATGCACGACCCGCCTTCTCTTCTTGGAGTGGTGCGAGGCCTTGCCTCGTCTCCTAGAGGCGTGCGTGACCTTGCCCCGTTTGCGTGTCGTTCTGGCCAGCACCTGGCCGCCCGTTCCCCATGCGCGCCCGCTGGAGTGCTGGGCCAGCATGCTGTTGATCACCGACAGCATTCGCGACCCTGCCCCCATGGGACCCGGGGGATAGAAGCCGACCTCGAGGTGTGGCCCCGTGGAGATGCCGACGATGCCGTAACCGACGATGGTGATCTGCTGGCCTGCGTGGACGTGCTGGCCCACGCGGACCAGATTCGGTCCAGCGTGGCCGTAATAGATCTCGGCGCCCTTGAGCGGACCCGAAGTGATCTTCAGGATGGGAGCATTGGGACCGAATCCGCTGATGCCTGCACCGATGATGACCCCGTCGCCCATCGCATACTCAGGCGTGCCGCCAGGGGCGGCGTAGTCGACGCCCTGGTCGACGGAGCCGCCGCCTGCGACGTACTGGCGCGGCAGCGGCAGTGCGACGCCGTTCGTCAAGACGTAGGTCGAGGTTTTAGGCGGCGGAGCGGAGGGCGCGACGACGGCGACCGGCGGGGCGCCTGTCGACCCCTTCGGATGGCCTGACGAGCCGTGTTTGGCGCCTGACGAGCCCTGTTTGGCGCCTGACGACCCGCTCGGCGCCGGATTAGAGGGCGCGCTCCCGCTCGAGGGCACACCGTCGTTCGATGAGTCTGATACGTCGGAAGCCCTGGCGGCGCTGGATGACCCCTCGAGAGCGCCGCCTCCGAGGCCCGTCGCGGGCTTGCGGCTCTGCTTCGATGTGGAGATTCCCGCTGGCTTGCTCCCACCACCGGCGGCACTGGACGCCGCTGAGGGGTGCGCAGAACCGGCATTGCGTGTGTGGCTCACGGACGCCGGCGCAGACCCGGTGTTGCCGGTGTCGCCGCCAGCCGCGGTGCCGCTGGCTGCCGCCCCGCCGAACACCAGCACAGGAGCCTGGAACATCATCGACCAGGTGCTCGTGTTGATCGCCCCGGATGCGGGGAGGCCCTCACGGCGCTGGAACTGGGCCACGGCGCCCCGGGTCTGAGGCCCGAAGATCCCGTCTTCCGCGATGTGGGTAAGCGGCAGCACCTCGTTCAGCCGCCTCTGGGCAGCAGCAACCAGCGGACCCTTGCTCCCCTCTTGCAGGACTACTCGCTGACCCGCGGCGGTTAGCGCGGGATCATGGTTCGCGGCTCCGGCCACGGACGGATTCGAGCCGGGCCCCTCGGCCGCAGCCAGCGTTTGTGGCACCACCGGAACGGCCGCGAGTGCCGCCGTCGTCGCCAGCGAGGCGCTCTTCCGCCGGCGCCGTGACTTGCGTCCTACCTCGGCGAGGCGACGACGTTGACGTGAGCGGTACAGCGATTTCTCCCAGAGCACAACGGACGCAAGGTCCCGCTCCGGAGCGGCGAGGTCTTGAAGTACGTCGAAGCGCACACCAGACAACGTGGTGCTCCTTTCGGTTTTGCCTCCGGGGTTAGCTGACGGGCTCGCGTGACCGACTCACGCTACGCCGCACTCAGGCGGCGACTCGCCCCAGCGGCCGTGGCCGCAATGGGTCCCCCGGTCTCCCCCCGCGTACGGGCAGAAGACTCGGCGTTTACAAAATCGCGGGCAATATAGCTATTTGCAAGAAAAAATGTCGGAAAGTGCGCGCAAATTGCCTTTTCGACGCGCGCACGCAAATTCCTTCCGGGCCAGATCTCGAAGCGCGAGGACCAGATTTCGCCGGGCGCGGAGGACCAGAATTCTCCGGGCGCGAGGACCAGGTTTCGCCGGGCGCGAGGACCAGATTTCGCCGGGCGCGAGGACCAGATCCTCGAGGTCGCGACAGCCCGATCCACAAAGCTCGAGGGCCCGACTCCTTCGAGCCGGGCCCTCTCTAAGCACTCGCCTGTTACGGGCGATTACATCACTCTGGTGTCAGATTGGGCTCCAAGCTGGAGCCCAACCCATTAGCCCAGAGCTCGGCTTACATCATCCCGCCCATATCGGGCATGCCGCCACCGGCGGCGCCGGCGGGCTCCTTCTCCGGCATCTCGGCGACGATCGCCTCCGTGGTGAGGATGTTCTTGGCGATTGAGGCCGCGTTCTGGAGCGCGGACCGCGTCACCATCGCCGGGTCGATGATCCCGGCCTGGACGAGATCGACGACATCGCCGCTCTCAGCGTTCAGGCCGTGGCCCTTCTTGGCGCCACGGACCTCATTGACGACCACAGACCCCTCGAGGCCGGCGTTCTCCGCGAGCTGGCGGAGCGGCTCCTCGAGCGCGCGGCGGACGATCTTGGCGCCCGTCGCGTCATCGGGATCAGCGGACGCTTCGACCTTGATCGCGTCCTGCGCGGCCAGCAGAGCCACGCCGCCGCCCGGCACGATGCCCTCCTCGAGCGCCGCCCGGGTGGCCTGCAGCGCGTCCTCGACGCGGTGCTTCTTCTCCTTCATCTCGGTCTCGGTCGCGGCACCGACCTTGACGACCGCGACGCCACCCGACAGCTTCGCAAGCCGCTCTTGGAGCTTCTCGCGATCGAAGTCGGAGTCGGTGTTCTCGATCTCGGTCTTGATCTGGTTGATACGGCCCTTGATGGCGTCGGACTCGCCGTTGCCGTCCACGATCGTCGTGGTGTCCTTGGCGACGACCACCCGGCGAGCGCGCCCGAGCTGCGAGAGCTGGGTGTTCTCGAGCTTGAGGCCCATCTCCTCGGTGATCACCTCGCCGCCGGTGAGGATCGCGATGTCCTCGAGCATCCGCTTGCGGCGATCGCCGAACCCCGGCGCCTTGACGGACACGCCGGTGAAGGTCCCGCGGAGCTTGTTCACCACGAGCGTCGCGAGCGACTCGCCCTCGACGTCCTCTGCGATGATCAAAAGCGGCTTGCCGGACTGGATCACCTGCTCCAGCACCGGCAGCAGGTCACGGACCGAGCCGATCTTCTGGTTGGCGATCAGGATGTAGGGGTCCTCGAGGGTCGCCTCCATGCGGTCCTGGTCGGTGACCATGTAGGGAGAGATGTAGCCCTTGTCGAACTGCATGCCCTCGGTGAACTCGAGGTCCATGCCGAACGTCTGGCCCTCCTCGACGTTGACCACGCCGTCCTTGCCGACCTTGTCGATGGCGTCGGCGATCACGTCGCCGATCTCGTCGTCGGCGGCGGAGATCGACGCCACCCGGGCGATCTGATCCTTGCCGGTGATCTCGGTCGACTGCGACTCGATGTTGGAGACGACGTCCTCGACGGCCCGCTCGATGCCGCGCTTGAGCGCCATCGGGTTGGCGCCGGCGGCGACGTTCTTCAGGCCCTCGCGGACGATCGACTGCGCGAGCACGGTCGCGGTCGTCGTACCGTCGCCCGCGACGTCGTTGGTGGCGGTGGCCACCTCGCGCACGAGCTGGGCGCCCTGATTCTGGAATACGTCCTCGACCTCGATCTCGCGGGCGATGGTCACGCCGTCGTTGGTGATCGTGGGTGCCCCGAACTTCTTGTCGAGGACTACGTAGCGGCCCTTGGGGCCGAGAGTTACCTTGACCGCGTTGGCAACCGCGTCCACGCCCTGCTCGAGCGCCTTGCGGGCATCCGCGTCGTACTTCAGTTCCTTGTGTGCCATATCGCTTTGGTTCTCCTAAGCCGTTCTATTGGACTTTCGCCAGCACGTCGGACTCCCGCAGGACGAGCAGCTCCTCGCCGTCGACCTTGATCTCGGTTCCTCCGTACTTGCTGTACAGGACCTCGTCTCCTTCGGCGACGTCGAGCGGCGTCCGCTTGCCGGTGTCCTCGTTGACCTTGCCGTCGCCTACCGCGAGAACCTTGCCCTTCTGGGGCTTCTCCTTTGCGGTGTCGGGGAGGACGATGCCGCTGGCGGTCTGCTCCTCCTCCTCAATTGCCCGCACGATCAATCGATCGCCGAGGGGCTTTAGCTTCATCTGATGACACCTCCGAATGGAAGGGATGGGTGACTCGGTATGGCTTGGCACTCATAGGCAGAGAGTGCCAGCCACCGCGGACTATAGCTTGTTCCTGCGGGGTTTCAAGGGTTTCTTGGCACTCTTCGGTCCAGAGTGCCAAGCTCCTAAAACGAGGTGCGGTATCGCGCCGGGCGCATTCGCGGGAACGAGAGTGAGGTGCGCCCGGGGTGGTGGCACCGCGCCTCAGTTCCTCGCTCCGCCCAGCCCCCGGATCCGGTCGCGAAGCTCGGGCGGGTTCTCGATGATCTGCGAGAAGCGGACCACGGTGACCGTGTCGTCGAGCGAGACCTTGCGCCCGTAGATCTGCTCCAGGAAGTGCACCATCTCGTCGATGCGCCTGAACTCCGGGTTGTCGTGCTCGATGTCGCGGGGCGAGAGGTCCCGGACGCGCTTGACCTCGACCTGGTCGATCACGGCGTAGAAGATCTTCTCGCGCGGCGAGTGCTGGTAGCCGATCGTGACCAGCACACACTCGTTCTTGCGGTACTTGTGGGACTTGTCGCCCAGCCGAATCGTGGCCGTTTTGCGGCCCCGGCGCAGCTGATCGCCAAATACCGACGAGTAGAAATTGAGCACGCGCACCGGCGATGAGCCTACCGGTCTGGTGCGGATCTCGACAATGCCCGCGCGACCATTTCGCGCTCGCCTGGATACGTCAGCGTTCGAGCCGCCTGCTCGGCCAGAATCCAGCGCGCGTCCTCGATTTCGTGGTCGTGGTCGCGGAGGTCGCCGGATCGGTACTTGAACAGGTAGAAGGTGACGCGCTTGTCCCGCCGGCGGCCCGCGCGCTCGAACGAGTAGCTGGTGTCGCCTAGCTTCTCGACGAGGTCGACCTCCAGCCCGGTCTCTTCACGGACTTCCCTGAGAGCGGCAGCCTCCGGCGTCTCGTCGCCCTTCGGGTGGCCCTTCGGCAGGCCGAGGACGCGCTCCCCGCTGGCGGACCGCTTGACCGGTACGACTACCGCCACCTCCTCGCCCCTAACCACCACGCCTCCGGCGGAGAAGTCAGTAGACGTATCGCTCGAGCGCTTCGGGCTCATGGACGACCAGCTTGCCGCGGCCCTGGCTGATGATTCCCGCCCGCTCCAGCACCGCCAGGAAGCGGCTCGCGGATTCCCGCGACGAGCCTGCGAGCTGCGCGAGCTCGGCCTGAGTCGAGGTGATCAATACATCGCCGTCGCCGGCGCCCTCGGCGCGAGCGGCCTCGACCAGTTGCGAAAGTACCGCCGCGACGCGGCTCTGGACCGTCTGGAACGACTGGCGGGTAAGGCGTTCGTTCGTCTCGCGCAGTCGGCGCCCCAGCGACTGCAGAAGCTTCACGGCGATATCGGGATGTTCGCGCAGCAACCGTCGCATGTCCGTGGCCAGGATGGCGATCGCCTCCACGGGCTCGGCCGCCTCGATGGTGGCCGACCGCCGTTCGTCGTCGAACATCGCCAGCTCCCCGAAGATGTCGCCGGGCCCGAAGTTGGCGAGCGTTATCGAGCGGCCGTCGGTGTGTTCGCGGATCGCTCGCGCGTGACCCGTGCGGACGACATAGCACGTGCTGCTCTCGTCGCCCTCGCGGAACACGACTTCCCCGGCCTCGAAATGGCGCGGGACGGCGACCTCGACCACCCGCTGGAGCTCCTCAGAACCGAGCGTCGAGAACGCGGGCACGCGGTGCAGAAGCTCGCTCGTCTCCACGCTGGTCGACACCATTCTGGGGAGATGTTATTGGCCCCCTAACGCTGGCAGTCAGGGCACCCGTACGGCGGCACGGGGATAGCCTCAGGCGCTCAGCGTCAGCCGCCGCGGTCCCTCCTGGAAACCAAGCGCGACGAGCAGCGGCGCCAACGCAGAGGTCATGGCACTTTCGTTATCGACCTTCTCGAGCCCGATACGCCTGCCTCGGCCGCTGCGCACGTGCGCTACGAGCGCCTCGAGCGCCGGCTCCAGTCGCGGGTCGGCGGCGGGCACGAGCGTCTGGAGTGCACGCCCGCCCCGTTCAAGGTAGAGAACGGGGTCCCCGTCGGTCAGCACGACGTAGGCGCCCGCGACGCGCGCCGGTCGCCGCAAGCCGTCGCGTCCGGAGGCGGGCCAGGGCAGTGCGGCACCGTACGGCTGCGCGGGGTCGATCGCCGACAGAACGAGCGGGGCCGCGTTGCGGTCGGGCAGCCCGCGCAGCCGCTCGACCGCCCCGGGCAGCGCGAACTGCGCCCCGCCCAGCCCCTCGACGAAGTATCCGCGCCGCGCGATCCCTAGCGTCTCGAGCTGGGAGAGCTCGGGGTAAATCGCGGAGAAGCCACCGGCCACGCCTTCGGCCAGAACCTGCTCGCGGGTCAAAATCCCGTAGCGCTCGAGCAACAGCTCTGCAAGCGCCCGGCGGCTCCTCGATGGATCGGCCTGCCCACGGAACAGAGGCTCGGTCAGCGACCAGCGTCCCTGTAGCTGCGCCGCCGACCCCGCCCGACGGCGACCCGCGAATCGCCCCGCGCGCCGCGAGGCCCCGGCTCCAGCAGCCAGCGACCGCTGCCCGCGGGCCAGCGTCAATCTCGGAGCGCGCAGCGGCGCGAACGCGTCGTTGGTCACCTCGCCAGCCCAGACCAGCTCCCATAGCGAGTCCTGGAGTCCCTGCGGGGGGAGATCCACGTCGATCAGCAGGTCGGTGAAGAAGCAGGCGCCGGCAGCCAGGCGCTCTCGCACGGCGGCGTGACGAGACTCGATCGGAGGGTCGCCGGCCGCACGGCCGCCGGAGGGCGGCCCCAAGGCCGGTGCGTCCTCGCGGAAGTACAGAGCCACCCTTCCCGAGTGGCGCCCGAGCGCGCCGGCGCCGACCCACACCACCTCCCCGCTCGCGCACAGCTGGTCCATCCAGGCCGGCGAATAGGCGCCCACGCGGCGGGGCAACACGTCGCGCTCCCACACCTCGGCCGGCAGCGCCACCGCCTGCAGGGGGACGAGCGCTTCGCGCAGGCGGTCCACTCCGGCCCCCGACGGCGGATGACGGTCGACGCCCTGCCAGGCGGGCTCAAAGCGGGCCAGGCCGCGCTGGTCGGCGGGCTCGATCTCCGCTCTGAGCACCGCCAGCGACGCCCGGCGCAGTCGGCGGAGCACATCCGAATCGCACCACTCTCGCTCGGAGCCGCCGGGACGGAGCTCGCCGCGGACGAGCGCGCCTTCGCGCTCCAGCTCTCGCAGCGCGGCCGAGGGATCCATCCCGTGGCGGGCCCGTGCCTCTGCGGTCGTGAACGGGCCATGGGTCGCGGCGTAGCGGCGCATCAGGCGCTGGAGCGCGTCGGGAACGTCGCGCAGGAACGCGTCGGGCAGCCCGACCGGGGGCGTGGCTCCGACCGCGTCTCTGTACAGACCGGCGTCCGCGGCGTCGATGAAGCGCTCCTCGCCGGCGATCCTGACCCGGACGGCGCGCCGCTCGGCCGCGAGCTCGCGCAGCATCCGATCCGCATCGACGCCCTCGAGCACCCGGCTCTGGGCCTCGGCCTGGCTCAAATCGCCGATCCGCCGCAGTACATCGTGAAGGCCGTCGCGATTGGCGGCGCGCATGTGCTCCGAGAGGTGCTGAAGGTCGGCCTCCACGGTCGCGAGCGCGCCGGGGTCGATGAGGTCGCGGAGCTCCTCCTGGCCCAGCAGCTCACGCAACAGGTCACGATCGAGCGACAGCGCCGCCGCCCGGCGCTCGGCGTTCGGCGTATCCCCCTCGTACATGTAGGTGGCCACGTAGTCGAACAACAGGCTGGAAGCGAACGGCGAGGCGGTCGGTGTCTCCACCTCCACCAGCGACACCTCCCGCCGGTGGATTCGGCTCAGGAGCTCCACGAGGCCCGGAACGTCGAGCACATCGCGAAGGCACTCACGGTAGGTCTCGAGCACGATCGGGAAATCGTCAAACTTCTTGGCCACCTCCAGCAGCGACTGAGACTTCAGGCGCTGCTGCCAGAGCGGCGTGCGTTTGCCCGGGCGGGCGCGCGGGATCAGCAGGGCGCGGCCGGCGTTCTCACGAAAGCGCGCTCCGAACAGGGCGGAGGAGCCCAGCTCGGCGACGACCCGGTCCTCGACCTCGTCCGGGTCGAGCAGCACCAGCTGGGCGTCCGGTGGGTCCTCGGCGTCGGGGAGATGGACGATGATTCCGTCGTCGGAGTAGATGGCGTCAGACTCCAGCCCCAGCTCGTCGCGGATCCGGGCACTCAGCGCCAGGGCCCAGGCCGAATGGACCCGCCCTCCAAACGGAGACAGCACGCACAGGCGCCAATCGCCGATCTCGTCGCGAAAGCGCTCGATGACGATCGCGCGATCGGACGGAACCACACGGGTCGCTGCCTGCTGCTCGGAGAGGAACTCGAGCAGGTTGCCGGCGGCGTGCGCGTCGAGGGCGTAGCCGTGCTCCAGGTTCTCGCGCGGCTGCTCGACAGCCCAGCGGGCGAACGCCCCGATAGCCTCGCCCAGCTCGCGGGGTCTGCCCACCCCGTCTCCCTTCCAGAACGGCACCGCGCCCGGGAGCCCGGGGGCCGGCGTGACGATCACCTTCTCGCGCGTGATCTCCTCGATCCGCCAGGTGCTGGCGCCGAGCAGGAACGTCTGCCCAGCTCTAGCCTCGTAGACCATCTCCTCGTCCAGCTCTCCGACGCGGCGGCCATCGGGGAGCGTGACGGCGTACAAGCCGCGGTCGGGAATCGTGCCGGCGTTCGTCACCGCGAGCTGGCGGGCTCCGGACCGCGCGCGGATCGTGCCCTTCAGGCGATCCCAGATGATCCGCGGTCGCAGCTCGGCGAACTCCGAGGACGGGTAGCGGCCATCGAGCATGTCCAGGACGTTCTCGAGCTGGCCTTGGGGCAAGTCCGCGTAGGTGTGGGTGCGGGTGACGAGCGCGTACAGGTCGGCGACCCTCACCGGCTCGTCGTCCTCGGCCGCCGCAGCGATGGCGATGACTTGCTGGGCCAGCACGTCGAGCGGGTTGCGGGGGACCACCGTCGTCTCAATTTCGTTTTCTTGCATGCGCTTGGCGACCACCGCGCACTCGAGCAGGTCGGCTCTGAACTTGGGGAAGATCCGCCCCACGCTTACTTGGTCGACCGAGTGGCCGGCCCGGCCGACTCGCTGCAGTCCGCGGGCGACGGATTTCGGCGACTCGACCTGGATTACGAGGTCGACGGCACCCATGTCGATCCCCAGCTCGAGCGAGGAGGTCGCGACCAGGCACGGCAGCTCGCCGGCCTTCAGCAACTCCTCGACCAGGGTCCGCTCCTCACGAGCGAGCGACCCATGGTGCGCTCGCGCGATCTCCCGTCGCGGCGCTCCAGCCTCCTCGTCCTCCTTGGCCGCCAGATCGTTCAGCCTCAACGCCAGGCGCTCCGCGCTGCGCCTGGCGTTGACGAAGATGATGGTGGAGTGGTGCTCCCGAACCAGCTTCACAAGCTCGGGGTAGATGGCGGGCCAGATCGAGCGGCGGGTCGCCTCGCCGCCGGCGAGCGGATCGAGACCCGGCGCGGGATCGGCGTCCGGCTCGACCATGGACTCCACCGGAACCCGGATCTCCAGGTCGAGCGGCTTACGCACGCCGGTATCGACGATCCGGCACCTGCGCGACGGACCGACCATGAAGCGGCCCACCTCTTCCAACGGTCTCTGGGTAGCCGACAGGCCGATCCGCTGGAGGTCTGCACCGGCCGCCTCAACGAGCCGTTCCAACGTCAGCGCCAGGTGGGCGCCCCGCTTGGAAGAGGCCACGGCGTGGACCTCGTCGACGATGCACCAGCGTGCGCCGTAGAAGAGGTCCTGGGCGCGGCTCGTGAGCATCAGATACAGGGATTCGGGGGTGGTGATCAGGATGTCCGGCGGCTTGCGCAGCATCGCCTGGCGCTCGCGCTGGGGCGTGTCGCCGGTGCGGACAGCGACCGTCAGATCGGCACCGATCCCCCTGAGCGGGGCCCGCAGGTTCCGCTCTATGTCGTAGGAGAGCGCCTTGAGCGGAGAGACGTAGACGAGACTGATGCCCCCGTGGGGGTTGCGCCAGTCGTCGCGACCCGCGCCGGGCCCCTGGCTGCCTGGCTGGCTGGCCAGCCGGTCGATCGCCCACAGGAATGCCGCCAGGGTCTTGCCCGACCCGGTCGGGGCGCTTATGAGGACGTGATCGCCCGAGGCGATCGCCGGCCACGCCTGCTCCTGGGCGGGCGTGGGCGCGGCAAATGCCTGGCGGAACCACTCTCGTGTTGGGGGGCTGAAGGCCTCAAGCGGATCGGACGACATCAACTGAAATCGAGCCTAGCGGGCGCCTATGGGCGCGGCTCGGGGCTCATGAAGGCCACCGCCTGTCCCAGGCCCGCCGACTCGCGCAGGGTCGCGATCCGTCGCCCGGTTGAACCGCATCGCAGATCGAACCGAGGCGCTCTCCGAGCCGCTCCGCCAGCGCATCCAGATCCTCGACGATCACGACGAGCCCCCAGAAGCGGGCGGGACCGGAAGCGTCCTCGTTCGTCTCGACCAGCTCCAGGATCGCGGGGCCGAGGCGGCGGAAGCCCATCCGCCGCGCATCCGGCCGCTGCACCACCCGGCGCAACAGCAGCCCCGCCGCCTCCAACGCGGCCGCCGTGCGGTCGAAGTCCGGAGTTGTGATGACTACGTGATCGATGGCGATGGCACCGTTGGGGTGGGTGGCGGGCGCGGCCGGCGTCGAGTCATCGGCGAGCTCGGTTGGCAGTCCGTCGATCTCCCGCCCTCTCGCCGGGATGCCGCCAGCGTCCATCCGGTGATGCCGCTGCCGCGGCAGCCCAACCGCAGCCGGACACCGCCGAGCTCACAGCCGCCGTCGGTGACCCTGAAACCCAGCGTCTCCCACCGGTGGGGCGAGTCAGCGAGCTCGAGCGCTGCGAGGTTGGGGGTCATCGGGTTGTGGGATGAAACTCGACGTATGTGGGGAGAAATCTCCCAAGCACTCACGCCGCGAGCTCCCGCGCTCGCGCAAACACCTCGTCCAGCATGGCCTCGGTGAGCTTCCCCGTGAACGTGTTCTGTTGGCTCGGGTGGTAGCAGCCGAGGAGGTGCAGCTCATCGACCCGAACCGTGACGCCGTGGCCGAATCTGGGCCGGGGCCGCGGGATGGCCACTCCGCGCGCGGTCAGCGCGCGTAGCGCTGCGTTCCAGCCAAAGCTGCCCAGGCACGCAATCACACGCACCGACCGGAGCAGCGCCAGCTCGCGGACGAGATACGGCAGGCAGTTGTCGCGCTCGGCAGGCGTCGGCCTGTTCGCTGGGGGTGCGCAGCGAACAGCCGCCGTCACGTAGCAGTCAGACAGCCGCAGCCCGTCGTCGCGGGCCAGCGACTGAGGTTGGTTGGCGAATCCGGCTCGCCACAGCGCCGCGAACAGCCAGTCGCCGGAACGGTCGCCGGTGAAGATACGTCCGGTGCGGTTGCCGCCGTGTGCGGCGGGGGCCAGCCCCAGGACCAGCACTCGCGCCGCCGGGTCCCCGAAGCCGGGCAACGGCCGGCCCCAGTACTGCTGATCGGCGAACGCGGCGCGTTTTAGCTTCGCGGTCTGTTCGCGCCATTCGACCAGTCGCGGACAGCGACGGCAGGAGATGACCTCACGCTCGAGGTTTGCCAGCGAGTCGTGACTGGTGCTCAAGAGCCGCGGGCGAGGACCCCGCCGATCAGGCGGTCGATCACCGGGCCGAGCTCGAGCACGTTCTTTGGCTCCCCGAGGCGCACGTGGCGCGAGACCAGCTCGGTGATGCCACCCACGATCGCGTAGGAGTCGTAGGGCGACGCGAACCGGGGGCTCAGTCCCCGCCTGGCGGCGGCTGCGTTCTCTGCATCCAGGATGGCCGCGAACAGCTGCATGCCCTGGTCGCGCTTGGCCATCGCCGAGGGACCCGCGCCGACGATCTCGACCAGCAGCGCGCGCGCGACCTCGGGGTGCTCGGCTATCGCCTTGAGGTATGCGCGGGTGCCGGCATGCAGCCGCGCGGCGGCGTCGGCATTGCCGGCCGAGCGCGCCGCCCTGGCCATCGCTTCGGCCACGACCTCGTTGGCCCGGTCGACCAGCGCCAGCATGCATGCCAGCTTGTTGGAGAAGTGGGCGTAGAACGTGGCCTTCGACATCCCCGCCTGGCGGGCGATCGAAGCGGCGCTGGTGGCCGCGTATCCGCGCTCGGCGAACTCCTCGGCCGCCGCGCGCAGCAGACGCTGGCGCTGTAAGGGCAGCCGTACTTCCGGCGGCGGCGCGTGCCGGCCACGCGCCGTTCGCAGCTCTGTCCGGTAGGCCATGGCTTTAGGCCCTCAGCGCTCTCCCGTATTGACGCTCGTAGTACTCGCGATACGCCCCTGAGCGGATCGGCTCCCACCACCACGAGTTGTCCTGATACCACCCCACCGTGCGTTCCAAGCCCTCAGCGAATCGTACTCGAGGCTCCCATCCCAGCGCCTGCAGCTTCTCGGACGAAAGCGAGTAGCGACGGTCGTGCCCGGGCCGATCGGGGACGAACTCGATCAGCGATTCCTCACTCCCGGTCAGCTCGATGATCCTCCTGACGGCGTCCAGGTTCTGGCACTCGTCTGGGCCGCCGCAGTTGTAGGCCTCGCCCGGCTCGCCGGCCGCCAGGGCCTGCCCGATCCCACGGGCGAAGTCCTCGACATACAGCCAGTTGCGCACGTTGCGCCCATCGCCGTAGACCGGAAGCGGATCACCGGAGAGCGCGTTGAGGATCATCAGCGGGATCAGCTTCTCGGGATATTGGTAGGGGCCGTAGTTGTTGGAGCCCCGGCAGATGACGGTCTCCAGCCCATAGGTGTGGAAGTAGCTGGCGACCAGCAGGTCGGCACCGGCCTTGGTGGCGCTGTACGGCGACGACGGGGTCAACGGTGAGCTCTCCGTGAACGAGCCGGACTCGATCGAACCGTAGACCTCGTCGGTGGAGACCTGCACGTAGCGCAGGCCCCGCTCTCTGGCCACCTCCAGGAGGACGTGCGTCCCCTGCATGTTCGTGACGATGAACGCCTCCGCGGCTGAAATGGAGCGGTCGACGTGCGTCTCGGCCGCGAAGTTGACGATCGCGTCGCAACCCTCGACCGCGTCGGCGACACCGACCGGATCCTCGATCGCCCCATGGACGAACCGGATCTGTTCGAGCACGTCCCGCAGGTTCTCCTGCCGGCCGGCGTAAGTGAGCTTGTCCAGAACGGTGACCTCGTCGCCGTGCTCGCCAACGCGCAGCCGCACGAAGTTGGAGCCGATGAAGCCCGCGCCACCGCAGACGAGCAGCTTCATTACACGGGTACCGGCAGGGCCATAAATTCATCAAGTCCCTGGCGCCAGTCCGGAAGCACGGGGGCCTCTCCTCGCTCGGAGCGCAACACGCTGTAGGCGGGCCGTGGCGCAGGCCTGGGCATTTCGCTGGTAGCTCCGGGTTTGACCTGGGCCGGCAGCTGCGCACAGGACACGATTTCCGACGCGAACTCAAACCACGAGCACTGTCCTGCGGCGGCGACGTGTACGACACCGGGCAGCCGCCGGCTGCGAGCCAGATCGATCAGGGCCCCCGCCAGGTGCACAGTGAACGTCGGGGACCCGACCTGATCGGCCACGACGGTCAGCTCTTCGCGCTCGGCGGCCAGTCGCAGGATCGTCTTCGGAAAGCACCGGCCCGCGGCGCCGAACAGCCACGAGCTGCGCACGATCGTGTGTCGATCTGGAGCCTCGCGAGCGACCGCCTGCTCGCCCGCGAGCTTCGTGCGCCCGTACTGGGACAGCGGCGCCACCGGGTGGGACTCGACATAGGGCTCGGACTCGGAGCCGTCGAACACGTAGTCGGTGGAGACGTGAACGGTCCACGCCCCGCAGTCCGCCGCCGCCCGGGCCACGTTGCCGGCTCCCACTTCGTTCACTCTCAGCGCCGCCTCGGGCGAGGCCTCCGCGCCATCGACGTCGGTCCAGGCGGCGCAGTTGATGACCACGTCTGGACCCGCCCGCCGTGTCGCGGCCTCGACCGCTGCGGCGTCCGTCACGTCAAGCCGCGCCCGGTCATAGGCGAGCACCTCGAGTCCGGCGTCCGTCGCCGCTTTGCACACGTCCGTCCCGAGCATGCCGGCTGCCCCTGTGACGAGGATCCTCATCGGCGGCCAAGGGTACGGGGTCGCACGGCTCCACGCCGGCGAACCCGGCGCGCGAGCGGCCGGCTCACGTCATACTGGCGTAGGTGCGCTTGGCCAGCGTGACAGTGGTCGCGGTCGCGGCGGTGAGCGTGTGCTTGCTCACAGCTTGCGGCACCGTGGGCTCAGCGGGCAGGACCACCCACACCCCCACCTTTTCCTCTTCCGCCGCCCACGCTCATCCTCAGGCGGTGCAGCCAGTCGCGGGGGCGGCGCCGGCGACTAGCGATACTCCCGCCTCGCCGGCGCAGGTCAGCGTGGGGCCTCCCGCCGGCGGCGGGTCGCTACCGCAGCCGCAGTCCCTGACCCAGGTGCGCGCCGAGCTTAAGGCAAGCGGCCTGACCGCGAGCACCAGCCGGGCGGCACTGACTCCCGACGGCCTGGCGATCGCGCCCGGTGGGGCGCCCGCCGTCGTCCAGCAGATGATCAACGCCGGCAATCAGATCGCGCATCTCCCGTACCGCTTCGGTGGCGGCCACGCCACCTACGAGGACACCGCCTACGACTGCTCGGGATCGCTCAGCTTCGTGTTCATCGAGGCAGGAGTACTCAACACCACCGTGGACTCGTCAGAGCTGATGAGCATGGGTGACCCTGGCCCCGGCAAGTGGGTGACGATCTACGCCAACCCGGGGCACACGTTCATGTACGTCGCCGGGCTGCGATTCGACACGGTGGCGCTGGCGGCGACCGGCAGCCGCTGGTCGAATAGCTCCCCCGAAGAAGGCACTGGCGGATTCGTCGTCAGGCACCCGCCAGGGTTGTAGGCGGGTCGCTGCGGTCAAGCTGCTGCCGCTTGGACCGGTTCCTGCGCCCGTTCCTGTGGCCCGTACACGCTGAAGTCGCGGCTCCTGATCAGCGCCAGCGCCAGCGCCGCGCCGACGAACGCGATCACCGCCGCCACGATCAGGATGTCGTTGAGCGCACCCGCGAAGGCGCCGTGGATGGCATGCGCTGCCGCGGCTCGCTGCCCGGGCGGCACCCTCGCCAGGACGGCCTGGCCGCCGCCGCCCGCGACGGCGTGCGCGATCGACTGAGCGTGCCCCCCGACCGGGGTGCCGACGAGCTGCGGCGCCAGCCTGCTTGACAATTGGCTCTCGAAGATCGCGCCGAGCGCAGCGATCCCGGTCGCGATCCCTACCTGGCGAAAGGTGGAGTTGATTCCGGAAGCCATGCCGCTGCGCTCGGGCGGGACAACGCCGATCGCGGTCGAGGCCAGCGGCGGGTTGATTAGTCCCACGCCGGCGCCGGCGACGATGAAGCCGGCCAGCAGTGCGGTCCACTGCGAGGAGGCATTCAACCCGCTCATCAGCAGCAACCCGCCGCCGACGAGCGCCAGCCCGACGCTTAGCAGCAGCCGGACGGGAACACGCTCGCTGAGGTTTCCGGACGCGGCAGCGACGAAGAACATCACCACCGTCGTGGGCAAGAAACGGAGACCAGTCTGAAGCGGCGAGAGGCCGAGGATCGTCTGGAGGAACAGCGTCAGGTAGAGGAACATCGCGAACATCGAGGCGGAGATCGTGAACGCGACGACCCCGGCACCCGTGAACGTCGGCTTGCGGAACAGAGACAGATCGAACATGGCGTTGTCCTGGACCATTTGTGAGACCACGAACACGGCGAGCAGCAGCACCGAGCCGACGAACAGCGACACGATCGTCGTGCTGCCCCAGCCGAGCGTGTCGCCGCGGATCAGCGCGAAAACGAGCAGGAACAGCGCGGCGGTGAACGATGCCGTCCCGATCCAGTCGATTCGTGTGCCTGCGGGATCGCGAGACTCGCCCACCGTCGCCACCGTGAGCGCGATTGCCGCCAGTCCGATCGGGACGTTGATGAAGAAGATCGACTGCCAGCCCAAGGAGTCCGTGAGTGCCCCGCCCAGAAGCGGGCCGATCGCCACCGCGGCACCGGTGGTGGCGCCCCAGATGCCGAAGGCGGTGCCCCGCTCGCGCCCGTGAAACTCCTGAGCCAGCAGCGCCAGCGAGGTCGAGAACATGATCGCGCCGCCGATCCCCTGGCCCCCGCGCGCCAGGATCAGAAACAGCGCGCTCGGGGACAGAGCGCACAGAAGCGACGTCAGCGCGAACAGCCCCAGCCCGACGGTGAACACCAGCTTCCGGCCGAGCAGATCGGCGAGCGACCCGGTTGTCAGCAAAAGCGAGGCCAGCGTCAACGCGTAGGCGTCGATCACCCATTGGATGTCGGAGAAGTTGGCCTTCAGCCCCTGGGCGATCTTCGGCAGCGCGACGTTGACGATCGTGATGTCCAGCAGCAGCATGAAGATGGCCACGCAGACGACGATCAGCGTCCACCACTTACGCTCCATAAGCCTCGATCCTAGCCACGGGCGCCGCGATCGAAACCGCGGCACGTGAGGCTGCGGCTGCGGCACGCGGCGCCGGCCCGGGTGGTGCGGCGTTCGGGCCCTAGGCGCGCCCGTAGATCGGCACGGCGGCCCCGCTCATCGGCTCCGAGTCCGATGACAAAAGAAATGCGATCACGCCCCCGATCTCCCGTGGTCTGACCCACCGGTCGTGGTCGGCGTTTGGCATCGCCGCCCGGTTTGCGGGGGTGTCGATAACGCTCGGCAGGATCGCGTTGCAGCGGACGCGATCGTCGCGGTATTCGGTCGCCGTCGCCTGTGCGAACGCGATCACGGCCGCTTTCGAGGCGATGTAGCCCGCCGCGCCCGAGAACGGTTGCAGCGCGGCGCGCGTGCCGACGCATACGATCGAGCCGCCGCCGGCCTCGATCAGATGCGGAACCGCCGCCTGCGTCATCAAATAGGTGGGGCGGAGATTCAGGCGGAACTGGGCCTCAAAGTCCTCCAAGGGGGTCTCGTGCACCCGTCCCCCGGCGGCGAAGCCGCCCACGAGGTTGACGACGCCCCGCAGCGGCGTGCTCGCTTCGGCAGTGGCTCTGTCGACGACGGCCTTCACCGACTCGGGGTCGAACAGGTCCGCCTGCAAGAGCTCGAGCCCTTCGCGCGGGGGCAGCCTCTCGAGCTCCCGCTCGACCACCCACGGCACGCACGTCCGCCACCCGTCGGCGAGCAGGCGCTCGACGACTGCTGACCCCAGCCCGCCCGTTCCGCCGGTGACGATCGCTGTGCGCTCCATGAGGCTGCTGTCCGGGCGCCACTTTATCTTCGTTTGCCATGGAGGTCCGGGAATTTTCTGATGGTTGCGACATCGCCCAGGCACTGCTGGTGCGCGACGTCGAGCTGCGGCCGCGCCGCGACGGCGGCGAGTACCTGAAGGTTCTCCTGGGAGACCGGACCGGCAGCGTCCCGGCAGTGATCTGGGACGAGGTGCAACCGGCACGGGAGCTGTAC
This sequence comes from uncultured Actinomycetes bacterium, assembly GCA_963719305.1. Taxonomy (GTDB): domain Bacteria; phylum Actinomycetota; class Thermoleophilia; order Solirubrobacterales; family Solirubrobacteraceae; genus Palsa-465. The sequence continues at coordinate 430,980 of CAVRBL010000002.1, forward strand.
ATTCCGGGCCAGGTGGTCCATGCCACGGGCCGGTACTGCGTGCATCCCCGGTATGGACCGCAGCTCGCGATCCAGGCCGTGCGCGCCGCTCGCGAGGGCGAAATCGCCGCCGAGGAGCTGCTCGATGGGCCGCCGAGGGGAGCAGATCAGATGGAGGCTGACCTGCGGGAGCTGCTCAGCACCGTTCAGAGCCCACACCTGCGCAGGCTGCTGGGGCTGGTGTTCGGCCCGAGCTCGGCCGTATGGGCACGCTACCGCGACGCACCGGCGGCCAAGCACTACCACCAGGCTTACCGCCACGGGCTGCTCGAGCACTGCCTGACCGTGGCCCAGGCGGTCAGCGCCCTGTCTGCCATCTTCCCGGGGATCGATCGCGACGTGGCGGTGACCGGCGCGCTCCTGCACGACATCGGCAAGCTCGAGAGCTACGAGCTAGAGGGCGGCGCGATCTCCATGTCCGATCGCGGGCGGCTGCACGGTGAGATCCCGCTCGGTTACTACCGGGTGAGGCGGGCGATCGAGCGCCTGGACGGCTTCCCCGCCGACCTCGAAGAGGCGATCCTTCACATCATCCTCAGCCACCATGGTGCGCTCGAGCACGGAAGCCCCGTCGTCCCGTGCACTCGCGAGGCGACGCTGGTACACATGATCGACAACCTCGGTGGCCGCCTCGGAAGCTTCGACCGGATCGAGAAGCAGCTGCGAGCCGGCGAGCAGTGGTCCGCGTACGACAAGGCGCTGGGCGGGGGCGCGTATTTCGCCGCCCGCGCCGAATCGGAACGCGAAGCGGCTTAGAGCCGCCAGGCCCGTCGCCTGGCATCCTGGCTCACACCAGGCTCTGCGAAGTGTGGCGCCCCAGTGGCGAGGCGTGACTTATCCCCGCAAATTCCGCCGCTGCCGGAGCTGAAGGGCTCGGGCCCGATTACAGTTGGCGACGTGGCCAAGGACACCGAAAAGCTGATCCGGCAGCTGTCGCTGATCTCCTATCTGATGGCCGAGCGGCGGCCGGTGACCGCCCCGGAGATCAGGCGAGACGTGGAGGGCTACAGCGTGATGAACGAGGACGCTTTCGCCCGGCGCTTCTACGCCGATCGCTCCGAGCTCGAGGCACTGGGGATCGTGCTCACGGTGGAGAAGCCCATCGACGGTCAGGTCGAGCAGGAGACCTACTCGCTGGCTCCCGAGAACTTCCACCTGCCGCCGATCGAGTTCACGGACGAGGAGCTCGCGGCGCTGCGGACAGCGCTGCAGCTGCTGGATGGGGAATTCGCCTACGCCGAGCCGCTGCGGCTGGCCTTGCAGCAGATCGCGTGGGGCCGACCGAGTCCGCTGAGCGCAGCCGATCAGCACACCGTCGGACTCGGCCTCACGGGCTCCGCGGGCGGGCACGGGCTGTCACAGCGGCTGGCGAAGATCGAGACCGCGATCTTCCGCCGCAAGACGATCGTGTTCGACTACTACACGATGGAGCGCGACGAGGTCGCCACGCGTCGCATCGATCCCTACCAGCTGCTGTATCAGGGGGGACAGTTCTACGTGGTCGGGCGCTCCCACGAGCGTGGCGCGATACGGGTTTTCAGGCTGTCGCGGATCCGGGGCAAGGTCGGATACGCGACGAAGGCCGAGCACGACTTCCAGCGGCCGACGGACTTTGATCCCCGGGCGTACGCGAACCGCATCCAGTGGCAGTTCGGAGATCCGATCGGCACGGCCGAGGTTTGGATCTCGGGACGTATCGCGTGGCAGATCGAGCGCCACTTCGGACTCTACGGCGAGGTACGCGATGCCGAGCAGAACGGGACGCCGGGCGGAGGCGGGGCGCGCGACTCTGACGATCACGGCGCCAAGCTGTTCGTCACCGCCTACGCCAACGCCCGCCAGCTGATCGCCTGGGTGCTGGGCCTCGGCGAGAACGCTCGGCTGGTCGCCCCCCAGGAGCTCGAGGACGAGCTGCTTGCGCGCGTCAAGCTACTCGTGGACCGCCACACCGGTGAGCCCGAGATCGCTGCGGTAGTGGCCTCGGGGGGCGATCGCGAGCGTGTCCGGAGGCCCGAGACCACCGAGGAGGACAGCAATGGGCACCATCCCGACGCCGCGATCCGCCCTGAGCGGTTCGCACGGCTGGTGACGCTGGCCAGCATCCTGATCGATGCCGGCCGCGCCGGGCACAGGCTGTCGGTGGCCGAGATCTGCAAGCGGCTCAACGTCTCCGAGCAGGAGCTGCGGGAGGACATCTCGGTGCTGAACGTCGTCAACTTCGGCGCCGGAACGTATGTCCTGTACGCCGAGGTCGACGATGAGGGGATGATCGAGGTCGATCCCGAGCCCTACGGCGACTCGTTCGCGCGTCCGGCCCGGCTGCTGCCGGTTGAGGCCAAGGCGCTGGTCGCCGCGATCGATCTGATCGGCGAGCACATCCCTGCCGGTTCGCTGGCTTCGGTGCGCGAGAAGGTCGTGGCCGCGCTGGGCGAGGATCCCTCGCACGAGGGTCTCCAGATGGCTCCCCCGGCGGGAGACGACGCCGCGATCTCCCGAGTCGTGTCCCGCGCGATCGCCGATCAAGAGCTTTTGTCGATCGAGTACTACAAGGAGAATGAGGATGAGTTCGCGACCCGGCTGATCGAGCCGTACGCGCTGATCAATGGCCGCGAGGGCTGGTATGTGACCAGTTACGACCGCGATCGCGAGAACGTGCGCCACTTCCGGCTCGACCGCATCAAGTCATCTACGCCGACCGGCGAGAAGTTTGACCCCCGGTCGGAGGTCGATCCGGTGGCCGACGTGGACGGCTGGCCCCGGACCGGGGAGGTGCCGGCGTCTCGGCGAGCGCGGGTATGGTTCTCAACGGAGCGGGCGCGGTGGGCGCGGGAGGAACGAACCGTCGAGGCGGAGCTCGAGGACGGCTCCGTGATCGTGGAATTCCCGTTCAAGGGCGTCGATTGGCTCATCCGCGAGGTGCTCAAGGAGGCCGGCGACGCGGTGGTGCTGGAGCCGGCGGATGCCCGGGAGGCGGTTCGGGCCGCGGCGGAGAAGATCGGTGCCGCGGCCGGGGTCTCGCCGGCGTGAGCCGCCGCTGCGGCTCCAGAGCGGCCTAGCCGCGATCGTCCCCGCCCGGCGTGAGCCGCCGCGAGCAGATCAGGATGACCGCCGACGAGGTGGCGGAATTCCTCGACCGGCAACGAGTCGTGATCTGCGCCACGATTGGCCCCCGCGGTTGGCCTCACCTCATGCCGTTGTGGTACGTGGTTCGGGCCGGGGACATCTGGGCCTGGACGTACGCGAAGTCACAGAAGGCGCGCAACCTCGAGCGCGATCGACGGGCCACGCTCCAGATCGAGGACGGCGAGCGTACCAGGAGCTGCGAGGAGTGATGATCGAGGCCCGAACCACGATCCACCACGACCTCGAGGTGGTGGCGAACGTGGGAACGGAGATCTACAGCCGCTACGGCGCCGAGGCGCTGGGCGAGGGATTCGCCGACGCAGTCCGGGCCCAAGCTGCGAAGCGCGTGGCGCTCCAGTTCAGCGCTGAGAGGATCGCCAGCTGGGACCACCGGAAGCTCGGCGGGATGTACTAGGCCAGTACGCTTCCAGCGCGTGCAAGACCTGAAAGGACTGATCCTGTCCGGCGGGACGGGCACGCGGCTGCGTCCCATCACTCACACCAGCGCAAAGCAGCTCGTCCCGGTCGCCAACAAGCCGGTGCTGTTCTACGGGATCGAAGCGATGGCCGAGGCTGGGATCGAGGACGTCGGCATCATCATCGCCCCCGAGACGGGCGAGGAGGTGAAGGCGGCGGCCGGAGACGGTTCGCGCTTTGGGGTGAGGCTGACCTACCTGCTCCAGGACGAGCCGCTGGGACTGGCGCACGCCGTCCTGACGGCGGAGCAGTTCCTGGGCGACTCGCCGTTCGTCATGTACCTTGGCGACAACCTGCTCCAGGGCGGAATCGCGGACCTGGTGGCCGCCTTCCGCTCGTCCGAGCCCGACGCGCTGATCCTGCTGACCGCCGTCCCCGATCCGGAGCAGTACGGCGTAGCCGAGCTGAACGAGGGACGGGTGGTGCGGCTGATCGAGAAGCCGCTCGAGCCCAAGACGGACCTGGCGCTGGTCGGGGTGTACATGTTCACGCCGGCGGTGTACGACGCGGCCAAGGCGATCAACCCCTCCGGCCGCGGTGAGCTCGAGATCACCGACGCGATCCAGGACATGGTGGACCGCGGCCTCCGGGTCGAGCCCCACATCGTCAACGGCTGGTGGAAGGACACGGGTCGGCTGGAGGACATGCTCGCCGCCAACCGCCTGGTGCTGGACACGATCGACAGCCGCATCGAGGGCGAGCTCGAGGAATCACAAGTGGACGGGCGGGTGGTGATCGAGCCCGGCGCCCGGCTCGAGCGGTGCGCGGTGCGCGGTCCGGCGGTGATCGGCGCAGGGGCCTGCCTGATCGACTGCTACGTCGGGCCGTACACGGCGGTAGGACGGGGGTGCACGATCGAGAACTCCGAGGTCGAGCACTCGATCCTGCTGGAGGGGGCGGCCATCCGCGACCTGGCCGGGCGGATGGAGTCATCGCTTCTCGGCCGCAATGTCACCATCGGCCGCGACCGCCGGCAGCCCCGCGCCTACCGTTTCATGGTCGGGGACAACTCCGAGATCGGGATCCTGTAGCGCGGGCCGGGGCGCGGTCCTCGACAGCCTCCTATTTGAGGCTGAGCTGGCCCATCCGGGCGATTAGCCGTAGCCGCTCGAGCGCTGACACGCGGCCGAAAAGGCCACTGTCGTTTCGGGCGATGATCTCGGCGTTGACCGCCAGCCGCTCCGGGGCGTCCCACCGCGCGAACGGCTGGGCGGCGAATTCGGGGGAGCGCAGGATGTCGCGGGCGGCGGCGGCCGCATCCATGCCGGCGCCGACGCGCTCGCGCACGGCCGGAGCGACGAACTCCCAGTAGGACCGCATTGCCTTCACCCCGTCGAGGTCCGTCAGCGGGCCGTGGCCGGGAATGACCGTCCCCGGCTGGAGCTGGGCGATCCGGTCGAGCCCGGCGAGCCAGTTCTCGACCGGTCCGACCCAGATGATGGGCGTCACTCCCACGAACATCAGGTCCGCTGCGAACACGACACCTTCATCGGGAACGTGGACGATCAGATCTCCGGGCGTGTGGGCGGGGCCAACCTCGATCAGCTCGACCCGTCTGCCCCCGATGTCGAGGTCGAGCTTGCCGTCGAAGGTGAGCGTGGGCGGCGTGAGCTTGATCTGACTGAAGTCGTAGGCCGCCAGCATTTCCGCGTACGCGCCGAGGCCTGCCACCTGATCCATTCCGGGAAGCGGCAGCCGACGGGAGGCGAGACGGCCAACGGTCCGGCCCCCCTGGGCAAGTAACCGCACTCGTGCCGGGTCCTCGCCGAGCATGTCCTCTGCCCCCGCCCGGGTGGCGATGATCTCCGCACCCGACAGCAGCTGATTGCCCCAGCAGTGGTCGGGATCGCCATGGGTGTTGACCAGCCGCCGGATCGGCGCATTCGCGGTTTGCGGGCGCATGGCACCGAGCATCCGCCCGGTGAGCCGCGTGTCCCACAGGGTGTCGATAAGGAGCGACTCACCGTCGCCAACGATCAACCCGGCGTTTGACTCGCCGAGCTCCCCGTTGGGCTGAAGCCACGCGTATACCCCGGCGCCCAGATCGCGGAGGCCTGGCGGATACCGGGCCGGACGACCGAGGAGCGAAAGCGACACGTCTGGTTCGGCCACGGCGGCATGCTCTCAGGATCCGAGCGCGGTTGCCGGGGAATCGGCTCGCGGGCGGGGGCGTCGGGCGGGACGCGCGGGGGGCGCGGGAGACTGGCGCGAGGGGCGTGTTGCGCGGGCCGGGATGGTGGGGCGTCGCGCGGAGGGGGGTGCGCGCGGGGGACGTCGGGGGCGTCGGGACGGCGGATCGCCGGGATTGCCACTCCAACCAGTCCGGCAGTAGTCTGTGCGCCCGTGATCGGTAGCCCCGGCACCTGAGCCATGAGAGTGGGGGGAGGGCAAAGCCAGTGCACATAAAGATGGTGTGTCTGGAGGACGGGATCACGTCGTGTGGTTTTCGGAAGATGGCTGCCTACGCCGTCCGCCTGAACCCCGACACCGAGGCCTACTACGTCACTACCAACCGCTACCGCGGCATCCGTAATGCGCTGTTCGGCGGCCTGGGTTCGGGCGGCGACCTAAACGACGAGGAGGTAGACGAGGTCGCACAGGGCCTCGCGGGGGCGGACGTCATCGGGTTCTCCTCGATGACGGGATACGCCGACCTGACCCACCGGATCATGCGTCGACTGAGACAGCTCGATCCGTCCACGTTCATCATCTGGGGCGGGATCCACCCGATCATCCATCCCGAGGACGCGATCACCGGTGAGCTGGACGCGATCTGCACGGGCGAGGGCGAGTTCGCGTTCGAGGAGTTCCTGGACGCGTTCAAGGAAGGCCGGGACTACCGAGGTGTCAAGAACTTCTGGTTCAAGGAGGACGACGACGTCCGCAAAAACCACTTCCTGCCGCTGATGTCGGCGGAGGAGATGGAGGAGCTGCCGTTCCCCCTGTACCGCGAGCACGAGAAGATCTACCGACCGGGAATCGGCTTCGAGGACATCGGGCTGGCCGACTACGTCCGCAACGACGGGCTGAGCTACACGACCCTGTGGTCGATTGGCTGCCCGTTTCACTGCACCTACTGCGGCAACACCAAGTTCATCGCCAATGACGCCAAGTACAAGCGCATCCGCCACCCGACCGCGCGCTACATGATCGAGCAGGTCAAGGACGTCCGCCGTCGCTTCCCCCACCTCAGCCAGGTCAGCTTCCATGACGACAGCTTCATGGCCATCTCTTACGAGCAGCTGGAGGAGTTCGCGCAGCTGTGGCACGACGAACTAGGTATCCCGTTCGCCGTCTACGGCGTGATCCCCAATTACGTCAAGCGCGACAAGTTCGAGATCCTGACCTGGGCGGGGATGAACAGGATCCGGATGGGGATCCAGTCGGGCAGCCAGCAGATCCTCGACTTCTACAAGCGGCCCTCGCCGCCGGAGAAGATCCGGGCCGCAGGAGAGGTGATCGGCTCGTTCGCACCCCGCTACCACCTGCCGCCGGCGTATGACCTGATCGTCGACAACCCGATCGAGACGCGCCAGGACGTGCGCGACACGCTCCAGGTGATCTACGACATGCCGCGGCCGTACACGCTGTTCATCTACTCCCTGAAGGTGATCCCGAACACGGAGCTCGAGCGCGCGATGCTCGAGCGCGGCGTCGAGGTCGACAAGATCGACTCGAGCTTTTTCGTCATCCCCCCGCGCGCGGGGAACCTGCTGCTCTACGTCCTGTGCCTGTGGAAGCCCCCGCGGTGGCTGTGGAAGCTCCTCATGCGAAAGGTTCGAGCCAGCACCGAACCACAGCGTCTATATCCGAGACTTGGTCTGGTGCTGCGGACTCTGTACCTCGCTCGTCGCGCCTTGGCGCACTTCGCGAGGATGGATTTCTCGATCTTCCCCGGCTGGACCGGATACGTCTTCTGGAGGCTCGGACTGGTCGGGCTGTGGCAACGGCGATTCACGCCACGCTTGCCACGCCCCGAGCGCCCACCCCGGCGTTCGGCCGCCGCGGCACGGCGTCCGAAGCTGCCGGTGATCGCGGGAGAGACTTCAGAGCGCCTCGTGGCTCGGGCCGCCAGCACGCAACGCGGAGAGCTCCGACCGTAACGAGGTCACGGCGGCCTCCAGGGCGGCCACCCTGGCGGCGAGATCACCGTCTGCGGCCGAATCGGCCGGTGCCGGTAATGGTTCATGTGTCGGCGCCTCCGCCTCGCCCAGCAGGTGGGCAAAGCGCTCCTCCTTCTGACCCGGACGCCGCTCCAGCCGGACCGCGTAGCGACGATCGATCAGCCGCCGCAGCACCCCCTCGACGTCTTCGAGCGTCGGAAGCTGAGCCATCCGCTCGGTGCGGGTCTTGAGCTCGCCCTGCGTTTGCGGACCCCGGAGCAGCAGCACGGCGAGGATCGCCAGCTCCTCGCGGCCGAGGCCGAGCGTCTCCTCGGCAAGGTGCCGGTACTTGGTGGCCCGGCTTCCGTGGCCGCTGGCCAGACGCGCCAATCCGTACCTCTGCAGACGGTCCGCCGCGTCGCGCACGGTTGGCTCGTCGTAGTCGACGACCGGATCACGGTTCGTGGTCTGGTTGCAGGCCAGTCTGAGCGCGTTTAGCGAAAGCGGGTACTGCTCCGGCGTCGTCCAGCGCTTCTCGATCAGGCAACCGAGGACTCGCTGCTCAGGCGCGGTCAGCTCAGTGAAGTGCACAGGGCGAGAATAATTTGTCGTCCTTTGCGGAGGAGGCCGGGAAGTAATCGCGCGCTGTGGCGTCCTTCTGAGCGAGATGAGAAATCTTCGCCCCACAGTCGCCGCCTCGCTCGCCACAGTGGCCACCGTGCTGGTCATCGCGGCCTGCGGCTCCTCCTCCAAGAAAAGCAGCACGGCTGCCACAACCACAACCCCCACGACCACCGCGACCGTCGCGGCAAAGCCGAAACCGCACAAGAAGCAGCCGGCCAAGCCCAAGAGCTCGACGACCGCTCATCCCGCCGCCACGACCACGACTAGCGCTGCTCCTGCGAGCCAGCCCACGACCCCGGCGCCCGTTCACACGAGCCCGCCGGCGACCACGGCGCACGTTGCGTCCGCTCCTCCCCCGCCACCTCCCTCCGCTCCGAAGGTCACAACGTCGTCTCCGCCCCCATCCAAACCGGCGCCGGCTGCCACCGGCGGCGGCATCCCTCAGGGCGGCGGCGGCGACCATGACGCCGACAACAACGGCGGCCCGAGCGACGGGGACGGCAACATCTAGCTCCGGCTAGCCGAGGCCGCCGCCGCACCGCGCACCCGTGGCGGCGGCCTCGCGCGGCGGGCGTGCTCGCGTGGCGGCCGTGCCTCGCGCGGGGGCCGTGCTCGCGCGGGGGCCGAGCTCCCGCATGTTCTTGACAGATATAGCGGCACGATATATCGTGCCGCTATATGACTGATCTGACTGCCACCGGCCGGGTGATCCTCGGGATGCTCGCGCTCGGCAACCGTACGGGCTACGAAATCAAGCAGGTCGTCGATAAGTCGACCCGCCGCTTCTGGGCCGCGAGCTACGGGCAGATCTATCCGGAGCTCCGCCGGTTGGAGGAGCAGGGGCTGGTACGAAGCCATCCGGAGCCGTCGGGGGGTCGGGCCCGCACCGCTTATGAGCTCACGGAGGCCGGCGAAGCGGCGCTGCGCGAGTGGCTGGCGTCCGATGAAGAGCTCGTGTACGAGGTCCGGGACGAGGGGCTCCTGAAGCTGTTCTTCTCGGACAGCCTGCCCGAGCGACGGCTAGAGAACATCCGGGCGATGCGCTCGCTCCAACAGCGCAAGCTCTCGGAATTGCGCGCGATCCAGCAGAACGCGGACCAGATGCATCCCGGCCCCCGCATGACGCTCGAGGTTGGGATCGGGATTACCGAGGGAATCATCGATTGGTGCGAAGCGACCGAACGTCGCCTCGCTGAGGAGTGACCGGATGCTCTCAACCCTCGCAACATTCCTTTATGGCCACAGGCGGCGCGTGCTGGCGGTCGCAGTCGTTCTGGCGGCGGTCGCCGGCGCGTTCGGAATCGGCGTCTCCAAGCACTTGAGTCCATATGGCGCCGACGACCCGGCCACGCAGAGCGTGCAGGCCACCAACCGGTTCCAGGCTGCCGCCGGCCGGCAGATCGACGCCGGGGTCGTGGCGCTAATCGACTCCGGCAACGTGCGCTCGGCCCGAGCGCGCGGGCGCGTGCTGGAGGTGGCGCAGCTGTTGCGCGTGCAGCCCGACGTCGTGCGCGTCAGGAGCTTCTACGACACCCACAACCCGGCGATGGTCGCGCGTGATGGGCGCTCGACGTACGTACTGGCGTACTTCAAACCGCTGTCCGACAAACGGCTCAGCGATGACGCGAAGGTGATCGAGAAACGGTTCGCGCCGCAGCGCGACGTCAAGCTCGGGGGCACCGCTGTCGCCAATGCGCAAGTCAACACTCAGGTAAGCCACGACCTGGGGCACGCCGAGCTGCTGGCCTTCCCCATCATCTTCCTTCTTTCGTTGCTGTTCTTCCGCTCGCCCGTGGCGGCGGTGCTGCCGCCGCTGCTCGGCGGCCTGGCAATTCTCGGCACCTTCTTCCTGCTGCGGCTGGTCTCGACGTTCGCCGACCTCTCCGTCTACGCGCTCAACCTGACGACCGGGCTGGGATTGGGGCTGGCGATCGACTACAGCCTGTTCATCGTCTCGCGCTACCGCGAGGAGTCGGCGCGCTCGGGATTCGGCCGACCGGCCCTCACCCGCACGCTTCAGACCGCCGGACGGACGGTGATCTTCAGCTCGCTGACGGTCGCCGCTGCTGCTGCGTCGCTGGCGATTTTCCCGCAGCGCTTCCTGTACTCAATGGGGATCGCGGGTGCAATCGCCACGCTGCTCTCAGGCGTTCTCGCGTTGACCGTGCTGCCCGCGGTGCTCGCCGTGCTCGGCCCGCGCGTCAATGCCTTGTCACCGGGCCGCCTGCGTCGTGCCGCCGATCGCGACGCCAGACCGGCCACAAGCGGCGGGTGGTATCGGCTCGCCCAGTTCGTCCGACGGCGCCCAGGCAGGATCGCGCTGGCGACCGCGGCGGCCCTGATCGCGCTCGGCATACCGTTCACGCAGATCAAGTTCATCACCGTCGACGCTCGCGTGCTCCCGCAGAACGTCAGCGCCCGTCAGGTGGACGACGCGCTCAACAGCCAGTTTCCGCCCAACAGGACTGCGCCGCTCGAGGTCGTGGTGGGCGCACCGGCGGGGTCGTCGCAGATCCGCGCCTTGGCGGCGCGCATTGCTCGCCTGAACGATGTCTCGGCCGTGGCGCCCGAGCAACCCGCGGGTCGCTCGATCTCACTGCTTGCGGTAGCACCGGCCCGAGGGCCGCTCAGCGCCAGCACCGTGCAGCTGGTCAAGAACGTGCGCGCCATCCATCCTCCGTTCTACATGGGGGTGGCGGGCGAGACCGCCGCCTACGTCGATCTGGAGCACAGCCTCGGCGTGCACCTGCCCGCGGTGCTCGCGGTGGTGGTCGGCGCGACGCTGATCATGCTGTTCCTGATGACGGGATCCCTGATCTTGCCATTCAAGGCGGTGTTGATGAACGCGCTCAACCTGAGCGCAGTGTTCGGGATCCTGGTGCTGATCTTCCAGGACGGCAACCTCCAGAGGCTGCTCGGCTACCAGAGCCTGGGTGCGCTCGACGCCACCCAGCCGATCCTGCTGTTCGCGATCGGCTTCGGGCTATCGACCGACTACGGCGTGTTCCTGCTGTCGCGGATCAAGGAGGCGCGCGATGCCGGCGCGCCTGATGCCGAAGCCGTGGCCCTGGGGCTTGAACGCACCGGACGGATCGTCACCGCCTGCGCGCTCCTGTTCGCTGTAGCGATCGGCGCGTTCGCCACCTCCAAGGTCGTGTTCATCAAGGAGCTGGGGCTCGGCTCCGCGCTGACGGTCCTGATCGACGCCTCGGTGATCCGGGCACTGCTTGTCCCGTCGCTCATGGAGCTGCTCGGGCCGCTCAACTGGTGGGCCCCGCGGCCGCTGCGCCGGTTGCACGACAGGGTCGGGCTACGCGAGGGCGCACCGATAGCGGCGTGACTGCCATCGCAGCCAATGCGATCATCCCTGGCGCGGTGCAAGACCGGCGGACGACCTGGGAGTCAGTGAAGCTGCGGATGCAGGTCGGTCTGACGGCTGCGAACGTGATCGGCGGCCTGGTCGTCACCGTGCTGCTGACGTTCCTGGTCCCGGTGCCGGCCAAGTTCACGCACGACACCGTGATCATCTGGGCCAACGTCGCGGTGCTCGTGGTCGGCGGGATCCTGGCGACCGCCCTCGCGACCACGGTCGGGCCGAGGAGGGCGCGCGAAGTCCGCGAGTGGTTCGTCTCCGGTGAGCCCGCCACTCGGCGGGAGCGGGAGCTCGCCCTGCGCCAGCCGCTGGTCCAGATGCGGATCGCGGCCGCGATCTGGGTGATCGCGACTGTGGTGTTCACGGTGCTCAATGCGTTTGCCTCGGTCGCCGTCGCTGTCCAATCCGCGATCACGATCCCGATCGGCGGGCTGGCCAGCGCGGCGCTGACGTACCTCCTGACAGAACGTTTCACCCGGCCGATAACCACCGCTGCGCTTGCGGACGGCGCGCCAGAGCGGCCGGTCGGTCCCGGGGTGCGCACCCGCCTGCTCGTTGCCTGGGGTCTGGCGGCGGCGTTTCCTCTCTTCGGTTGCGTGCTGCTCGCCGTCAGCGTGCTCGTCGTCGGCCACTGGTCCGCGAGCCGCACCGCCGTCAGTTTGCTGGTCCTGAGTGTGGTCGGGCTCGCGCTCGGCTGGCGCGCCATGAGCATCGCGGGGCAATCGCTCGTCGACCCCATCGAGGCCGTCCGCGCGGGGCAGCGCCGGGTGCAGACCGGAGAGCTCACAACGGAGATCCCGGTCTACGACGGGAGCGAGCTGGGTCTGCTTGAGGCCGGCTTCAACGAGATGACCGCGGGTCTGCGGGACCGCGAGCGGATCCGCGATGCGTTCGGCACCTACCTTGATCGTGAGGTCGCGGAACACATCCTCAAGGAGGGGACGTCTCTGGTTGGCGAGGAGGTCGAGGTCACGGTGATGTTCACCGACATCCGCGACTTCACGGGCTTCGCGGAGCGCTCCGGCGCACGCCAAGTGGTGGCGACGCTCAATCGGCTGTTCGCGCTGATGGTGCCGATCATCCACGCCCACGGCGGCCATGTGGACAAGTTCGTGGGCGACGGCCTGCTGGCCGTATTCGGGGCTCCGAGACGCCAGCCGGACCACGCCGACCAGGCGCTCGAGGCGGCGATCAAGATCTCCCGCACGGTGGTGAACGAATTTGGCGAAGAGCTCGCGCTCGGGGTAGGGCTGAACTCGGGCACGGTGATCGCCGGCAACGTAGGCGGTGGCGGACGACTCGAGTTCTCGGTGATCGGCGATGCGGTGAATGTCGCCGCGCGCGTGGAGGCGGCTACTCGAACGACCGGCGACCCGATTCTGATCTCGGAGTGGACCCAACGCCTGCTCTCTAAAGTCGCCGCCGCTTCGCTCCAGCAGCGGGCCCCCGTCCAGCTCAAGGGAAAGTCGCTGGCGGTGGCGTTGTTCGCGCCTCCAGCCCTTGTGCGCGACGTCGCGATCGGCGGCCAGAAGCGCTCGCCCCAGCCGTCGCGGTCGTAAAGGTCAGGTCCGGCTCGGGCGAGCCGACCACTGCTGCGCGGCAACGCGGCGGGCCGCCCGGCGGCGGCGCCAAGCACGCTCCCGCGGGACGCGGCGCGGACTACGCTCCCGCGGATGATCACCGACGCGATCGTCCCGGTCGCCGGGCTCGGGACCCGGCTGTTGCCAGCCACCCGCTCGCAGCCCAAGGAAATGCTGCCGCTGATCGACAAGCCAGTGGTCCAGTACGTGGTCGAGGAGCTCGCCGAGGCGGGGATCGACCGCATCCTGTTCGTGACCGGCGCCCACAAGCGCGCAATCGAGGACCACTTCGACCACCCGGATGTGGGCGTCAAGATCCTTTACACCCGCCAGCCCAAGCCGGCAGGACTGGGGGACGCGATCCGCTGCGCTGATGGGTTCGCAAACGACGGCGTGGTGGTCGCGCTTGGAGACGGCGTGATCGACCCGCCGGGGATCGTGCCGCGCCTGGTAGAGGCATTCGAGTCAGACCGGCCCGACGTCGCGCTGGCCGTGGCCCCGGTTTTGGAAGAGGAGGTCTCGCGCCGCGGGATCGTCGTGATCGACGATGAGGAGGTGACCGACCTGCTGGAGAAGCCGCAGGCCAGCCAGGTCGCCAGCCGCACGGCGATGATGGGCCGGTACGTGCTCGGTCCCAGCACGTTCGACGCCCTGCGAGAGCTCGGGCCGGACGCTTCGGGCGAGATGCAGCTCACCGACGCGCTGCGCCGCGTCCTTGCCGGCGGCGGACGCATCGTGGCGGTGCCTCTGGCCGAGGGACAGCGCCGTCACGACACCGGCTCGCTCGAGGGCTACTGCACTGCGTTCCTGGAGTATGGGCTCAGCCACCCCGGGTTGGGGCCGGCGCTGCGCGAGCAAGCGCGAGACCTGCTCGAAGGCGATTAGCGCTTCTCAGCGAACCATTCGCCGTGAGCGTCAACCGCATGGAGTCGTTCTCGGACGGCGTGATCGCGGTCGCGATCACCCTGCTCGTTCTGAACATCGCGGTGCCCAAACCTGGGGCGGCGAGCCTGGCGCACGACCTCGGGCACCAGTGGCCCGCCTACGTCGCCTACGGCATCTCGTTCATCACGATCGGGATCATCTGGATCAACCATCATGTGATGATCGGGCGCCTGGCCCGGACGGACCACTCGATCCTGATCCTCAACATCTTGCTGCTGTTGACGATCGGGCTGCTGCCGTTCGCCACCGACCTGCTGGCCACCTATCTGAACAGTGGCCACGGCGAGCACCTCGCAGCCGCTATCTACGCCGGTGCGTTCCTGCTGATGTCGATCGCGTTCTTCACCCTCAACGGTTTCATCCTCCTGCGTAAGGCCCACATGCTGCGCATCGATTTGCCACAGGAAGCGAGACGGCGGATCCTGGCGCGGTCATTCACGGGCCTTCCGCCCTATGCAATCGCCACGGCGATTGCCCCGGTCTCTCAATACGCGACCTTCGTCATCTGCGGAGCGATCGCCGTCTTCTACGCACTCCCGATCGCCAGCGGCGCCAACCAGGCGGCCGGTTGACGGCGGACTACAGTTCGGCCGTGACCCACTACCGTCCGGCCGACGCGAGCTCGGCGCCGAGGTACTCGGGAGTGCGCACGTTCGCGCGTCTGCCGCAGGTGGAGCCGACCGCGGCGGGCGTCGACGTGGCTGTGTTGGGCGCGCCGTTCGACACCGCCACCAGCTTTCGCCCAGGCGCCCGCTTCGGACCGGAGGCGATCCGCTCGGCCTCTGCGCTGCTCCGCCCCTACCACCCGGAACTGGACGTCGACGTGTTCGAGATGCTGTCGGTCGTCGACGGCGGGGACCTCCCGGTCACGCCCGGAAACGCGCCGCGAACGGCCGAGCAGCTCGCGAGCTCGCTCGAGTCAGTGCTGCGGGCGAATGTCGTCCCGTTGGTGCTCGGCGGCGATCATTCGATCGTGTTGGGCGAGCTGCGTGCCCAGGCTGCCGTGCATGGGCCGGTCGCGGTGGTGCTGCTGGACGCACACGCGGATGTCTGGGATCAGTACTACGGAGAGAAGTACTTTCACGGCACTCCGTTCCGGCGGGCGGTCGAGGAGGGAGTGGTGGATGCTTCCCGCTCGCTGATGGCGGGCATGCGCGGCCCGCTGTATTCGCGGCAGGACGTCGAAGCCCCCCGCCAGCTCGGATTCGAGGTGATCTCGGACCATGAGCTTCAGCGGCTCAGGCCTGACGAATATGGCGCCCGCGTCCGGGCCCGAGTGGGAGAGGGTCCAGCGCACCTGTCGTTCGACGTGGACGTCATCGATCCGGCATTCGCTCCGGGTACCGGGACGCCCGAGGTGGCTGGACTCCTTCCCCGAGATGCAATCGGGTTCGTGCGCGCGCTGGCGGGAATGCCCTTCTCCGGGTTCGACGTCGTAGAGGTCTCGCCCCCTTACGACGCCCCGTCGCAAGTCACGGCGCTGCACGCGGGGGCGATTGCCTACGAGATGCTGGCCCTGCTGGCGGTGGCACGGCAGCGGTGACGCTTAGCGGCGAGCCTGGGCTATGACCCGGTCCATGTAGTCGAGCTGAGTGCTGAGGCCCGCGTTGGCGGGGGGTCTGGCGACGGTCGGCGAGGGCCGAGGACCCCCGCCTCCGAATCCCCCCGCAGCCAGCACGATCAACAGCACCACCAGCACGAGCACGGTCGTCGCGACCGCGACCGCGGACCGCGTCGGCCGCAAGCCGGCGGCCCGGAAGCGTCGTTTCATCGCGACGGTGGGCCTGGTGTGCGCAGCGATCTTCGTCGTCCCCTCAGATCCGGACTCCGATGCCCGCACCGCCGTGCTGGCAGTAACCGGCTGCTCGAGCAGCTCGAGCGCCTCGGTGGCCGAAGCCGGTCGGTCCTCGGGCTGCTCAGAAGTCAGGCGGGCTGCCAGCCGACGCAGGTGTGGCGGGGAGCCGTCGCGGAGACACTCATCGAGCAGCACGCCGCATGCGTAAAGGTCCGAGCGCTCATCGGGCCGCTGACCACGCATGACCTCGGGCGCTATGTAACGCGCCGTGCCTACCACCAAGCCGGTGCGCGTGATTGTCTCGGCATCCGAGGGTCTGGCGACTCCGAAATCGGTCAGCCTGGTCCGTCCGTCGCGACCGATCAGCACGTTGCCGGGTTTGATGTCGCGGTGGATGATCCCCGCCGCATGGACGTGCACCAGGGCGCTCATCAGCTCGCGCAAGACTGTCTCCGGGTCCCAGTCTTGGCGACCGCGTGCCCGCAACCGGTCGGCGAGGGTCCCTCCCGAGACGTACTCCATCACCAGGTAAGGGCGGGGCCCGCTGGCGCTGAAGTCGAACACGCCCACGAGATTGGGATGTGAGAGGCGGGCGGCGACGAGGGCCTCGCGCTCAAAGCGGGAGACGTAGCTGTCGTCGAGCGCCAGCGAGTCGGCCATCACCTTGATCGCCACCGGCCGGCGGAGCCGGGTGTCCTCGCCCAGCCAGACCGATGCCATGCCGCCCGTGCCCAGCATCTGCCGCAGGCGATAGCGGCCGTCTCCGAGCGAGGCTCCAATGGCCAGCTCAGTCACCGCCACCCTTGCCTCCACCGTGTCCTTGTCCGTGGCCGTGGCCTTTGGGATGCGCCGGGGCTGGATGCGCCGGGGCTGGGTGCGGCGCCGGGGCTACCTTCGCCGGCGGGGACGCCGCCGGCGCCGGCGAGGTGGTAGTGGTCGACTGCACAGGGGCGTGGACCTCGGCCGAGATCCGGCCGTCCACTTGACCGACGGCGGTCAGGATTGACTGGGCATCGGTTGCCGAAAGTCGGCCTTCCTGGCGCAGACGCTCGACGTCAGCACCCAGCCTGGCCGCGGCGGTACGCGCGCCGCTCGGGTCACTTGCCGCGACCGCGGTGCGGATGGCACTCACATCTTGGCGCAGGGTCGCCGAGTCCTGGGCGGCGAGCGGAGCGGGCGCCGAGGAGCCGCCGCATCCCGCCATCACCACCCCAGCGGCGAGCGTGCACGCGAGAGCGGTCCTCATTTGGACAAACGTTTACCCGGGGGCGATGCCCGTAAAAGCTACTCGGAAGGGCCTGTCACGACGCTGCCCGGCCCGGGCGCGCCGTCTGTCGAGGTCTCCGCGGCTCGTGCGGTGGCCTCAGCGCCGGCCAGATCGGGATTCCACGAGTACGCGTACTCGGGTTTGTCGTGCTCCTGCCACAGCGCTGTCAGGCGCAGCGGTCGGAACGTGTCCCACATCACGGCCAGCTCGTCGGTTCGCTTGGCGCCCAGAGCCTTCTCGACGGCGCCGGGCTGCGGCCCATGCGGCAGACCCGACGGATGCAGCGTTACGCAGCCGACCTCCACTCCCTTGCGCGCCCTGTAGTCGCCGTCCGCGTAGAACATCACCTCCTCGGACTGGATGTTCGAGTGGTGGTACGGAAGGGGAACTGCCTCCGGGTCCCAGTCGAGCAGCCTGGGGGCGAAGGTGCACAGGACAAACCCCTGGCCCTGAAAGGTCTGATGGGTCGGCGGCGGCAGGTGAAACCGGCCAGCGCGCGGTTCGAAGTCCTCGGCGTTGAAGGTGTAGGGCCATACGTAGCCGTCCCAGCCCACGACGTCGAACGGATGGCGGTCAAGCGTGTAGTCCTGAAGACCGTCGCCCACGCGGACCGTGAGCCGGTACTCGCCGGCCTCGTCGCGGGTTTCGAGCTCCTCGGGCATCCGGAAATCCCGCTGCGAGAACGGCGCGTGCTCGAGCAGCTGGCCATAGCGGTTGCGATACCGAGCCGGCGTCTCGATCTCCCCTGGGGTGTGGAAGCAGAGCCAGAACTGCTCTTTTGAGTCGAGCTCCCAAGTCACGGTCGTACCGCGGGGAATGACCACGTAGTCGCGCTCCCGGAACGGCACGCGACCGAACAAGGTCCTCAGCACCCCGCCCCCCCGGTGGACGTAGATCACCTCGTCGCCCTGACCGTTGCGGTAGAAGCCGTCCAGCTGGTCGGTGGGCTTGCAGAGCGACACCTCGAGGTCTCCGTTGAACATCAGCGTTCGCCTGCCGCTCAATGGATCGCCTCCGGGCTCGACCGCCCGCAAGTCGGTCAACCGGTGCACGTGTGCCTCCGGTGCCCACTCCTCTCGCCGGAGTGGTCGCAGCTCGCCCACCTCCGCGATCCGGCAGGGAGAGTTGACGTGATAGAGGATCGACTCGTTGCCGGAGAAGCCCTCGTAACCCATCACCTCCTCGACCAGCAGTCGCTCGTCGTCCCGGAACTGGGCGTGGCGCTTTGGAGGAAGTTGACCGAGGGCTGCGTACCGCATTTCCTCTTAAAGGTTGCCGCGTTTGGCCTGCTCGCGTTCGATGGCCTCGAACAAGGCCTTGAAGTTTCCCTCGCCGAAGCCACGAGCGCCATGGCGCTCGATCAGCTCGAAGAAGATCGTCGGGCGATCGCCCAGCGGAGCGGTGAAGATCTGGAGCAGGTAGCCCTCGTCGTCTCGGTCGACGAGGATTCCCAGCCTTCGCAGGTCCTCCAGGGACTCCGAGATTTCGCCGACCCGCCCGGGCACCTCCTCGTAATAGCTCTCGGGAGTCTTCAGGAAGCGGATCCCCCGCCGACGCAGCTCCGCGACCGTGTGGACGATGTCCTGGGTGGTCAACGCGATGTGCTGTGCCCCGGCTCCCTCGTAGAACTCCAGGTACTCGTCGATCTGCGACTTGCGCTTGCCTTCGGCCGGTTCGTTGATCGGGAACTTGACCCTCCCGTCACCTCCGGTGACGACTTTCGACATCAGGGCGGAGTACTCGGTGGAGATGGCCTCGTCCGTGAAATGGATCATCTCCGTCATTCCGAACACGTTCTCGTAGTAGGAGACCCAGTGGTTCATCGCTCCCAGCTCGACGTTGCCCACGATGTGGTCGATCTCGTGAACGAGGTCGGTGCTCGAGCCGTCTACAGCCGACGGCTCAAAGCCCGGCAGGAACGCTCCGCCGTAGTCGGAGCGATCCACGAACCGGTGAATCGTCTCCCCGTAGGTGCCGACGTCGGCGAGCCGGACGCTGCCGTGGCCGTCTTCGATCGTGCGCGGCTCGCTTATGCTCGGCGCTCCTCGCTTGGTGGCTTCGTTAAACGCTTTGTCGACGTCCGGTACCGACAGGGCGATCACCTTGACGCCGTCGCCGTGCAGAGCGTGATGGCGGGCGATGTCGGTCCCGGAGTGAAGGGTGCCGGTCAGAACCAGCCTGATGTCTCCTTGCCGCAGAACGCGCGACGTGCGGTCTCGCAGCCCGGTCTCGAGCCCGCTGTAGGCGAGCTCGTGGAAGCCGAACACCTGCCGGAAGTAGTAGCTCGCCTGCGCGGCATTGCCCACCCACAGCTCGACATGGTCGATGCCGTGCAGCGGCATGAAGTCGGTCTGGTGCGGTGCTCGCACCGCCTCAGGTGTCGTTGCCATCCAAACCTCCAGAGCGCTCAACCGCCAGCCGTTGGGCGGCGATCAGGGTATTGTTGTCGGCGCCAGTAGCGCGGTCATAGATCTCGTTCAGGGTGTCGCCGATCCGCTCGATCGAGCGTTCCACGCGCCGCTGATCGAACCCGTGCAGTTCGTCCTCGACCGCGATCAGGCCACCGGCGTTGATGACGAAATCCGGCGCCCACACGACGCCCCGCTCCAGCAGAGCGTCGGCCGCGAGGTCGCTCGCAAGTTGGTTGTTGGCCGCGCCGGCGACGACGGGAACCCGCAGGCGCGCGATCGTGTCCAGATCGAGCATTCCGCCCAGCGCGCACGGGGCGAGGACGTCGGCCTCGGCGACGATGGCGTCCTCTGGCGCCGACCACTCGGCCCCGAGCCGTTGCGCGAGCGCGAGTCTGGCGTCGTTGACATCTGCGACGGTCAGCCGGGCGCCGGCCCGGTGTAGGCGCTGGGCGAGCTTGGATCCGACGTGACCCAGCCCGACGATCACCACGTGGCGGCCGGCGATCGGGGCTCCGAGCGTGGTCCGGATCGCGACCTCGATGCCATGGGCTGTGTAGGGACTGGGATCACCGCTCCCCCCCTCGGAGACCGGACGGCCGGCGATGTGATCGGTGAAGCGGCCGACGCATGAGATGTCTTCGATCGAGGTCCCCGCATCCTGGGCCGTGATGTAGCGGCCGTCGAAGGAGTCGACCAGCTGGGCGAAGTCGTGCAGCGCCAGTGTGCGCAGCTCGGAATCGAGGGGCGCCCCAGGCGGATACGCGATCACGCCCTTGGCGCCACCTAGCCTGAGCCCAGCCACCGCGGCCTTGACGGTCATGGCCCGCGCGAGCCGCTTCACGTCGGTGAGTGCGTCGTCCGGCGTGTCGTATGGCTCAAACCGCAATCCTCCGAGCGAGCGTCCGTCGACGGTTCGATGGATGGCGATCGCCATGTGCAGGTGCGACCGCGGCCCGCGGCAGGCGCGAACCTCCTCGTAGTCGCTTGCCAGCACTCGATCTGATGCGACCGCCGCCATCAGACCGAGGCCTTGGTGCCGGCACGCGCGCGCATTTCAGTCACAGAGGGGTCGGTGCACCGCCGGAAGAACCCGCCCACGACGTCGAGAACTTCGTCGATCGAGTCCGCCCGGTACAAGACTGGCTGGTAGGCGGTGATGTCGTAGTCCGCGGTGCCCATCTCGACCAGGTCGAGTGGGCGGTGATCCATGCCCCGGAACTCCTCGATCTCCCCGTAACTGGAGAGGATGCCGGCACCGTAGGCACGTAGTTCGCCGTCCTCGATCACCGTGCCGAACTCAAGCGAGAACCAAAACACGCGGGACAAAAACTTTAGGTTCTCGTCTTCGGTCAGCCGCCTTGCTGCCTCGCCGGCCAGTCGGTGCAGCTCGCCGAACGTCGGCGTTGCCAGCAAGTGTCCGTGTCCGATGACCTCGTGGATGATGTCGGGCTCGGGCGTGTAGAGCGGGACGGCGGGATGACGGACGTACTGGGTGGAGTAGAAGCGCCGGTCGGCCAGCGACCGGTAGAACTGCTTTAGCGGGACCAGCCCGGCCGCCGGCAGATACCCCCAGCCGCAGATGGGCTCAAGCAGCGCCGAGACCTCGTCGAGATTGGGGATCCGGTCCGTCGGCAGGCCGACGGCGAGCTTGGCGTCGCGGTACTCGCGCACGGCATAGCGCTCGTGCTTGGCGTGAAGCTCACGGCAGACCGTCCGCCACACGTTCTGCTCGTCGTCGGTGTACGCGATCTCGGGCGCGGGCTCACCGGGGTTCCACTTCAGCGCCGCGGCCGCGATCTCGCTGCGGCGCGCCCGGTAGGCGGGGTCGTTGGCGCCGGGATGGTCATGGGCCAGATGTACGGTGACTTCGCCGCTCTCGTCGGTCGTGACCGGGGAATAGAGCTGGGCCTCTTCGTACATCCTTTATAAAAGCGTTTAGCACTATCGCCCCAGACTTGCAAGTCTGTACAGCTTTAGCTGGCACATTGACGAGTGTGCCCCCTTAGCACCGTATAGTGCTGGTCAGATTGCCCAAGTTTGATCGTCTCGATGCTCGGCTGATCGCCTACCTCAGCCAGAATCCCCGCGTGGGGCTGCTGGAGGTCGCCCGGCGGCTGGGCGTGGCGCGGGGGACAGTTCAAGCGCGACTGGGCAAGCTCGAGTCGAGCGGCGTAGTCACGGGGCACGGGCCCGAGATCGATCCCCAGGCGCTCGGCTACTCGATCACCGCGTTCGTGCTGATCGAGCTGGCCCAGGGAAGGCTGGGCGAGGCGGTCGCCGTGATGGAGGCGATGCCCGAAGTGCTCGAGGCCGACGGGGTGTCCGGGCCTCAGGATCTGATCTGCCGCGTCGTCGCCCGGGACACCGAGCATCTCCAGGAGCTGGTCAACCAGCTGCTGTCGACGCCCGCCATCCGGCGCTGCACGAGCTACATCGTCCTATCCAGACAGGTCCCCCCGCGGACGGGACCGTTGGTGGAGGCGGCGGCGGAGGGGTGAGCTAGGGGCTCCTCTCCCACTGGTTCGAGGTTTCCCCGCATAGGACCCGAAAAGCTCGAAGTAGTCGAGGTCGCTAGCGCCGAAGCGCCGCTGCGAGCTCTGCGTGCAGCCGCCGCACGGTCGCCAGAACGTGGTCTGCGACCTGCTGCTGGCGCCCACGCGAGGGGCTGGGCTCTGTCCCCAACCGAAGCGGCTCGCCATACCTGACGGCGACGGCTGGGAACTCGAGCCACTTCCAGTTGCGGACCCGCTCCGAGCCGAAGAGGGCGACCGGCACGATCGGCGCACCGGTCTGAAGTGCGAGCCGGCCGATCCCCGGCCGGGCCGTGGTGCTGATCTGGCCGCTGCGCGAACGGCCGCCCTCGATGTACAGGACCAGTACGCCGCCCCGCTCCAGGATGGTGGTCGCGGTGATCATCGACTCCTCGTCGTGCTGGCCGCGGCGCACGGGAAATGCCCCGGCGTGGCTCAGCACGAACTCGAACAAGGGGCCCCTGAACAGCTGCGACTTGGCCATGAAGCGAACCTCCCTGGGCAGCGGCAACCCAACGAACCAGTGGTCCAGGGCCGAGAAATGATTGGGCGCCAGGATGACCGATCCCTGCGCCGGCACCCGCTCGACCTCCTGGGCTCGCAGCCGGTAGAGAAGACGGCAGTAGGGATAGGACACGACGCGCAGCAGCGGGTAGATCCAGTCGGGGTCGCGAGCGCGGGCGCGGGCGTGAAACCGGTCGAAGTACTCGGCGGGCCGCGGGTCGATATAGACCTGTGGCTGCATGGGCGCCAGTTCGCGCTTGCCCATCGCGCTGACTACCCGAGCCGCGCGGGGAAGTTTCGAGGCGCGCGCGGGGCCAGGAGGCCACCGTCGCCGTACTAGTCCAGGTTCTGGCGGTGCGCGACTGCGGCAGCCTGGGTGCGGCTCTTCACTCCGAGCTTGGAGAGGATCCGCGACACGTGGACGCTGGCCGTCTTCTCGGCCATGTACAGAGCCTTGCCGATCTGGCGGTTGGTTGCGCCCTCCGCGATCAGCGCCAGCACCTGGCGCTCACGAGGCGTGAGGCCAAATGGGTCTTGGTCCTCTGAGCCGGCGGCGGTGACACTGGCCGCGGCGCCGTCGGTCGACGCGCCGTTTGCGCCGGCGGCCGCGACCTCCAGGCGCGCGCGGGTGGCCAGCACTGTCAGCTCGTCCGCCAGCCATCTTGAGCCGAGCTCCTGAGCGGTCTCGAGCGCCGATCGTAGGGCGTCAGAAGCCTCGTCGCGATCGCCGTCCTCCACCAAAGCCTCGGCCGCGCGCCAGCGGGCAATCGCCGCTCGATACGGCCGGCCCAGCTCCTCCCAGGCCTCCGCGGCCGCCAGCCACTTGCGAGGCTCGCTGTGGCCGCGGGCCCGCGTCAGCTCAGCCTCCGCGAGTCGCAGCCAGGCGCGCTCGACCGGCCCGCCCGATGCCGCCACCGCGCGCAGGCGCTGCATGTGGATCCGCGCCCGGGCGAGCGCCTCGCGCTCCTGCGGGCGCTCGCGCAGGTCGCGTCCGCGCTGCGCCGCGTCGGCCTCGACCACCATCCCCACGGCGGCCACGCGGGCGATGCGCATCACGTCATCGGTGCAGAGCTCGATGCGGCCCAGTGCATCCTCCACGGCCGCCCTCGCTCCGGCCAGATCGTGTCGGCGGCGCAGGAGCTCAGCCTGGAGCGCGCCGAACAATCCGATCCACTGAGGCTCGGACGAGGCCGCTACGAGCGGCTCGACCGCCTCCAGCGCGCCGGCCGCCGCATCCTCGTCGCCGTCGCCCAGCGCTTGGTCGGCCTCGCGCAGTTGACGGAAGAGCAGCAGCCTGCCCAGCAGCCACGGCGGAGCTGGAGTCAGATGCTCGCGGGCGGCCTTCCAGTCCCCAGCCTCGAACGCCAGCTCAGAGACCGTCAGGGCGAGCCAGTCGTGGTCCTCGCGCAGGCGAGAGGGGGCCGCACCGGCGCCCTCGTACGCGGCCTCGAGCGCCTCGCTGGTTCGGCCGGCGAGATTGAGCATGTCGGCAAGGTTGCAGTAGCCGTAAGTCATGGTGTCCAGATCGTTCAGCTCGCGGGCGATCTCGATCGTCCGCTGCATCCTGGCCACGCCCTCGTTCACCTCACCAAGAGCGATCATCGCCATGCCCAGGGTGTTGAGCGTCTCGGCCTCGGCCGCTGGGTGATCGACATCCACCGCCAGCGCCAGCGCTTCATCCGCATCGCGGATCGCCTCCCGGAAGCGGCCGCGCAAGAAGCGCGTCCGGGCCAGCCAGGACAACAGCCGTGCCCGTTCCAGACCGCCGTCGTCCGCCGGCAACAGAGCCAGCGCCCGCTCGGCCGTCTCCACGCCCTCCTGGCCACGATTGAGCGCCCACTGTGCGCGCGCCAGGCGACCGAGGAGCGCCGAGTACCGGCGGGCATCGGCGGTGGCATCGAGCTCTGCTAGCGCCTCGCGCAGCAGCGCCTCGCCGCGGGTGCGGTGTCCGCCGTGCATGTGGGCGCCGGCTGCCATTGCCAGCAGGTCGACATGGTCCATCTCGACCAGCTCGGAGCCGTCCGGGACGCGCGGCCACAGCTCGAGTGCGCGCTCGGCCAGGTCCGCCGCCTCCCCGAATGCCTGCACGCGCTCGGCGGCACGCGCCGCCTCGATGGTGGATTTCAGTGCCGCTCGCTGCTCGCCGGCCGCCGCGTAGTGGCTGGCGATCGCGGTCGTTCGCTCCAGCTCCCGGTTGTCGCTGGGTTCGCAGAAGCGCTCGAGTGCACGGGCCAGCGCAAGGTGAAGCTCCGAGCGCTCTCCCGGAAGCAGATCGTCGTACAGCGCCTCGCGCAGGAGCGCGTGGCGGAACAAGAACCGGTCGTCGTCGCCCGTGATCAGCACTTGCTCGGAGACGGCGTCACGTAGCGCGCGCTGGAGCCGGTCGGGTTCGAGCCCGGCCACCTCCGCGATCGTCGCGTCGTCCAGGCGCCGGCCAACCGCCACCAGCCGGGCCACGCGCTGGGCGTCCTCGGACAGCCGCTCGATCCGCAGCATGAACGCATGACGGAGGCTCTCGGGCGCCACTCCGCGGCCGTCGAGCCCGGCGGCCAGCAGCTCTTCGGTGTAGAGCGGGTTTCCCTCCCCCCGCGCGAATAGCCGCTCGACGAGCTCTTCGCTCGGCTTGTCTCCCAGGATGTCCTCCAGCGCCTCGGCGACCTCCTGGCGATCGAAGGGCGACAGGAAGATCCGGCGTGTGCGGTCTTGGCGCTCGAGCTCAGTCAGCAATGGCAGCAGCGGGTGGCGCGCGATGAAGCTCGTCCGTGCGGTAGGTGAGCATCAGCGTCACTCTTTCCTCTCGCAGGCTCCGAGCCAGGAACGCCGCAAACGTGCGGGTCGAGCGATCGGCCCAATGCATGTCCTCGAGCACCAGTGCCACGGGCTCGGAGTCGCACAGCAGCGCGAGCAACTCGAGCAACGCCTCGAACAGCCGTACCTGACCGCTGGGGTCGTCGTCCTCGCGCCGTTCGTCGGGACCATCGCTGCGCAGTGCCGGCAGCAGCGTCGCGAGGTCAGAGCGCCCGACGGGGGTCAACTGCTCGAGCGCCGGGTGGCGCACCCGCACGAGCGGGCGGAGCGCGCTCAGAAGCGGGGCATAGGGAAGCTCGCCGTCGCGCTGCTCGACGCTCTCGCCGCGGAGCACGAGCGTCGGCTTCTCCGATTCGCGCAGCCGCCGCTCCAGTTCTCCGACCAGCCGCGTCTTACCTACGCCCGACTCGCCGCCCAGCAGGACGACGACCGGGGTGCTCTCCGCGGCGTCACGCAGCGCGAGCTCGAGCTCGGCGAGCTCTCCTACCCTTCCGACGAAGCGGCTGCTCGTCAGCCTGGCTGGCATGCCTGAAGTATTGCCTGATCGCGCGGGCGGGGCCAGTGACCGCGCGCCCCGCAACGCGGGCTGATCCGCCTGACCGGGCGGCGTCGAGCGCCCAGAGCGGGGCCGGGCGGGCCAGGCGCCGCTCGAGCTCATCGTTGCGCGCCGCCGCAAGGGTTGCTGTCAGATAGGAAGTCATTTCGCGCTCCTCTCAACTCGACTGAGATGAGAATGGACTGCGATGCGCGCCGGCACATCGGGAGTTCGCAGCCAGTCCTAGGCCGTATGGCCTTAGTCGGGCGGTGGTGAGGCCTTACTCGCCCGAGGAGTGTGGGGACTGCTCGGCCGCCCGCTGGGGCGAGGAATCGGCGCTGTGGGGTGAGGTGTCCTCTCTCCGGCGCGAGGAGTCGGCGTCCGGCATCTCTTCGCCCGCGCTCAGCGGCGAGGCCTCGGAGCGGACCGCTGCGGCCACCTCATCAGGGGTGACGCTCTGCGGGTGGTGACAGGCCGCCAGATGCCCCGAGCCGTAATCGGCAAGCGGCGGCTCCACCCTCTGGCAGATGTCGGTAGCCCGGGGGCAGCGAGTATGGAAGCGGCAGCCGGACGGTGGCCTGATGGGGCTGGGGGGCTCACCGGCCAGCAGGGGACGAGAACGAGCCCGATTCTCCTCGGGATCGGGGATCGGGATCGCGCCCAAAAGGGCCGATGTGTAGGGGTGAATCGGCTTGGAGTACAGCTTCTCCCCGGGCGAGACCTCCATCAGCTTGCCCAGGTACATCACCAGGATCCGATCTGAGACGTGACGGACCACGCTCAGGTCGTGGGCGACGAAGATGTAGCTCAGGTGAAACTCGTCCTGTAGGTCCTCGAGCAGGTTTATGACCTGCGCTTGGATGGAGACATCGAGCGCCGACACCGGCTCATCGAGCAGGATCAGGTGGGGATTGACAGCCAACGCCCGGGCGACCCCGATTCGCTGGCGCTGCCCGCCGGAGAATTCGTGCGGGAACCGGTTGATGTGCTCGCGGCTGAGCCCAACCCGGTCCAGCAACCGCCGGCTCTCGGCCTCGATCTGATCTCGCGGTACCCCCCGCAGCCTGAGCGGCGTGGCCAGGATCTGACCAACTCGCTTGCGGGGATTGAGCGAGGCCTGAGGGTCCTGGAAGACCATCTGCATCTCGCGCCTGATGGGCTGAAGCTGGCTGCGGCCCGCGCCGGTGATGTCCTCCCCTCGGAACTTGATCGTGCCCGACGTCACCGGCGCCAGCCGTGCGAGCGCCCGGATCAGCGTCGTCTTGCCCGAGCCTGACTCGCCGACGACGCCAATCGTCTCGCCCTCGCTCAACTCGAATGAGACGTCATCGACGGCGTGGACGTTGCCGATCGTGCGGTCGATGATCAGCCCGGACTTGATGGGAAACAGGACCCGGAGGTGATCGGCGTCGATGAGGTCGGCGCCGTCCCGCGCGCCGGCGGGCTCTGCGCCCGGCTCGGCGGAGACGCTCACGAGGTCACCGTCTCCTCGGCCTGAAGGCCGATTTGATCTCCAACCTGCCGCAGTGAGCGTTTCCGCTCAGGCTCGAGCCAGCAACGATCGAGGTGCTCGCGCGCCTCGGGGAGGCGCGCCGTCAACGTGGGAACCTCCACGCACCGTTCGAACGCGTGCGGGCAGCGTGGCCGGAAGTGACATCCCTCCGGGGGAGCGAGGAGCGACGGCGGCAGCCCCGGGATGGCCGGTAGCCGCTGGCCGCGATCGCGGTCGACGCGCGTGATCGAGCCCAGCAGGCCCCAGGTGTAGGGGTGCTGGGGGTCGTAGAAGAGCTCATCCAGGGTCCCCTGCTCGACCACGCGACCGGCGTACATGACGACGATCCGATCGGCGATGTCGGCGACCACCCCCAGGTCATGCGTCACCAGGATGATCGCGGCACCGGTCTCGTCGCGAAGGGTGCGAAGCTCGTCGAGGATCTGGGCTTGAATCGTCACGTCGAGCGCTGTCGTCGGCTCGTCCGCGATCAACAGCTTCGGCGAGGTCGACAGGGCCATGGCGATCATCACCCGCTGGCGCATGCCGCCCGAGAACTCGTGGGGATACGCGCGCAGCCGTTCGGAGGCGCGCGGGATCCCTACCCGCTCCAGCAACTCGACCGTGCGGTCCAGCGCCTGGGGCTTGGACACCTCGGGTTCGTGCGTTCGGATCTGCTCGACGATCTGATTGCCGATTCTGTACACCGGGTCCAGCGAGGTCATGGGGTCCTGGAAGATCATCCCGATCTGCCCACCGCGGATGTCCTGGAGCTCGCGCTCGGAGGCGGTCAGAAGCTCCTCGCCGTCCAGCGCCGCCCGTCCTTCTATGCGTGCGTTGGGCCCGCGAGTCAAGCCCATCAGCGTCATCGCCGTGACCGACTTGCCGGACCCGGACTCTCCCACGATCGCCAGCAGCTCGCCCCGCTCGGCGGAGAACGAGACGCCGTCGACCGCCTTGACGACGCCCTCCTCAGTGACGAACGATACGTGGAGGTCTTCGACTTCGAGAAGGGGCATCAGCCGGTCAGCCGGATCCGCGGGTCGAGATAGGCGTAGAGGATGTCGACGAACGTGCCGAGCAGGACCACGAAGAATGCGGTCAGCATCGTGATAACCAAAACGGGCGGCACGTCGAGCCGTCCGATCGAGTCGGCCGCGAGCTGACCGACGCCGTGCAGGTTGAATACCGACTCGGTCAGGATCGCGCCGCCGCCGATCACCTGCGCGAAGTCGAGGCCCCACAGGGAGATGATGGGGATCAATGAATTACGCAGCACGTGGCGGAGCAGCACCTGTCGCTCGGATAGGCCCTTGGCACGAGCGGTGCGCACGTAGTCCTCGTGAATCGTGTCGAGGATGGTGGAGCGAAGGACTCGCGAATAGATCCCGATGAACAGCACCGAGAGCACCAACCATGGCGCAATCAGGTGCGTGAACCACTGCACCGGGTCGCTCAGCGAAACGTAGCCCCCCAACGGAATGATGTTCGCCTTGAAGCCGACGTAGTAGATGGCGAGCGCTCCCAGGAAGAACGGCGGACTGGACACTCCGACGAATGCCAGAACCGTCAACGCCGTGTCCGAGAACCGCCCGGCCTTCACCGCGGTGATCGTCCCGAACAGGATGCCGAGCGCTAGCCAGATGATGCCGGCACCGATCGCCAGCGACAGAGTCGCCGGCAGGCCGCGCTTGATCTCGTCCAGGACGTTGAAGCCCTGGGAGTAGGACACGACGGTGCCGTTGAAGATCTTCCCCATCGTCTTGACGTACTGGACGTAGATCGGCTTATCGAAGCCCCACTGGTGGCGGACCTGGTTGATCGTCTGGGCATTTGCGGTTCGACCGGCGATGCGAATCGCGGGGTCGCCGTTGGGGATCGCCTGGAAGATCAAGAACGTCAGCACCGAGATCACGAACAGCACCGCGACGGCGGCGATCAGGCGGCGCGCTACGAAGCGGGCCATCAGTGAGCGATCCTGACCTTGGCGCGCGGGTCTAGCGCATCGCGGACACCGTCGCCGAATACGTTGATGCTGAGGACCGTGATCACCAGCATCAAGCCGGGCACCAGGAGCAGGTGGATTGCCGAGTAGTAATTCCCGCTCTGGATCGCGTCGGAAATAAGGGTGCCCCAGGAGGGGTTCGGGGGCTGCACGCCGGCGCCGAGATACGACAACCCGGCTTCGAGCAGGATCGAGTTGGCCAGCATCAGCGGAATGAACACGATGATCGTGGAAGCCAGATTGGGGAGGATCTCGGTAGCCATGATCCGCAGGTGGGTGAGCCCCTGCACGCGGGCGGCGTCGATGAACTCCCGCTCGCGCAGACCGAGCACCTGCCCGCGGATCGGCTTGGCGACGTAAGGGATGTAGACAAAGCCGATCACGAATGCCGGCACCATTAGCGAATTTCCGTGCAGCGGACCGATACCCCCCAGGGCGAGCGACACGCCCAGGGCAACGCCGAGGATGTACACCGGAAACGCCCAGATGACATCGAGCGCTCGCGTCAGCACGCCGTCGACCAGGCCGCGGGCATAGCCCGCCACGATGCCGATGATGGTTGCCAGCACCATCGTGACCAGGGTCGCCACGGCGCCGACCTCCAACGAGTTACGGCCGCCGTAGAGCAGACGCACCGCTTCGTCGCGGCCGTTGATGTCGGCACCCAAAAAGTACTTCGAGTGCCACGTCGGCCCGATTGGAATCCCAACTCCGTTCAGAACGGTGCGGCCGCCCACCCTCTCGGCAGATGGTGGGTTCGTGTTTGGTCCGGTATGCGCGATGTCGCTGGCGTAGACCGGAGCCAGCAGACACAGCACGACGATGAGCAGGAACACCGCGCCGAAGAACAGCGCGCTCCGATTGCGTCTGAGTCGGATCCAGGCGAGCTTGTACGGCCCTACGCCCGGCCCTAGCTCCTCGCGCTCGGCGAGCAGCTCAGGGGGGAATTCGCTGGAGACCTCGGTGCCGGCGGTTGCCATGCGGTGTCAGAAGCGTAAACCTGGCGGGCCGGAGGGACGCCGCACGTCCCTCCGGCCCCCAGAGCTCTACTTCACCGCGAACGAGGTGTAGTCCCAACCATATAGCGGCTGGAAGATGAGCTTCGAGCGGTTGATCTTGTTGGAGGTGAACTCCGGCGCGTCCAGGTAACCCCAAACGGCGGTGTAGACCTTCTGCGCCGTGTACGTGTCGAGCGATTGCCACTGGGAAGCGGCCGAGCTCAGGCTGCTCGTCGGCACCTTGTAAAGCGTGCCGAGGCTGTTGACCTGGCTGTTGATGTGCGGGTCGCTGACCTCGCCGAAGTTCTGGTTGTTGGTCGGCAGGATCGCGTCGCCGGCCAGCAGCACTCCGTAGAAGTCGATCGGGTTCGGGAAGTCCTGGTTCCAGTCGGCGAAGCCGGTCTGGGGATGCGACTTCAGGTTCCCGATCGTCGGGAAGTAACTGGCGTCGGCGATGATCTTCTCCGACGCCTTGAACCCGATCTGGTTGAGCATGCTCGTGTAGTAGTCGACCCATTGCCGACGCGGCTGGCGCTCCTCGCCCCAAACCGTGACCGGCGTGCCAGCCATTCCGGACTGCTGGACGAGCTGCTTGGCCTTGGCGATATTGGGGCCTCCGGACAGCGAGCCGTAGGGACACGAACCGGTCGGGTGTCCGACCATGTTCGGGGGCAGCAGGAAGCACGCCGGAGCGAAGAACCCAGCCCCGAGCCGCGAGAGTTCCGCGCGGTCGAGTCCGTACATGACCGCCTCACGTGCCAGCTGGCTCGAGAACGGCTTCACCTTCGTGTTCAGGAAGAAGTAGTAGGTCGAGTTCATGACCTGCTTCGAGAACCGATCCGACGCCTGCGAGGTGATCTGGGACTGCAGGCTGCCGGGGATGATGTCGGCCCAGTCGAACACGTCGGCCGAGTTGTTGAGCACCGACAGGGCGCCGGCGTTCACGTTGGAGTTGATCTTGACGTTGATCGTGTTCGCGTAGCCGTTGGGAACCGTGGAGATGCCCTGCGAGGCGAACTTCGGGTTCTTGACCAGCGTGAACGAAACGTTCGGGACCACGCTCTTGTACATGTACGGCCCATCGCCCGGTGGCGGGCTGGCCGACAGATTCTTCATCGGGGTGCCGTTCGGCACGACCCCCAGCGGCGGGACCGCCAGCACGTTCTCGAACGCCCCGTACGGAGCCGTGAGATGGAACACGATCTGACCGGTCGAATCGTTGATGGTGATCCCGGAGATCGTCTTGGCCTTGCCCGTCGAGTAGTCCATGGCACCGACGATCTGGGAATTGAGGAACTGGCCGGAGCCGCCCCAGGGCAGCTTGATGGCCCGCTCCACCGACCACAGGACGTCACTGGCCTTGACCGGCTTGCCGTTCGAGAACACCAAGTTCTTGCGCAGCGTCAGCGTGTACGTCTTGCCATCCGAGGAAATGGTGGGCAGGCTGGTGGCCAAGCCCGGAACGACCTTTGATCCCGCAGCACCGCTGGCGTGGGCGTAGGTGAGCAGCGGGGTGTACACCACGTAGCCCGGCTCCCACCCCTGTGAGGTATAGCTCTCGTTGGGATCGAGGTAATCAGGGGCAGTCCCCATCGTCTCGGTGACCGTCCCGCCAGCCTTGGCGGTTCCCGACGAGCTGCTCTTCGAGCTGCCGCACGCCGCGACGGCGAGGGCAGCGACCAGCGCGACGGCTACCCCCAGAACGGGCATTCTGTGTCTCCGCACAGGCACTCCTCCTCCTCCTCTTTGGGCTCGTTATGCAGACAGGTCGAAATGTTTCACAAATCCCGCCGGATGCCATCACCCCGCTCGATGGCCTAATCAACCGCCAACACGAAATAAACCCCGTCTGGCCGAAGCGGCCAACTCGGGATCCGGCTCTGCGCCGGATCGGCGGTTCCGGAGTTCAGCGCTGAGGCCGCACCGCGCGCCCCGGGGTCGAGCAGCTCGCCGTCACGTAGCAGGCGAGCGGCGGTTCCGACGGCGTATGCGGGTACGTGGCGAGAGTCGTCGCGACCGTCTCGAGCGTCGAGGCGTAGTTGAGCGGGAACGCCACCGGGTTGACGCTGGGCATCAGCGAGTGCAGGCAGATGGAGCGCGGCACGCGGGCCGGATCGGCCGGACCGCGGTGGGTGAGCGCGTCGAGCGCGAGCTTAAAGGCTGTGTTGTCGTAAATGCCGACCCCGATGTGCTCCGTCAAATCCAGCGGGCATACCTGCTGGATCGGCACGTTGGTGATCGCTCCCCCGCCGCCGTGCAGCGAGGAGGAGGCGGCGGGCCCGAAGTTCGGCACGACCACCTCGTCGGTGTTGGTGTAGACGTCGGTATAGGAGATGCCGGGAAATGTCTCTTGGATCGAGTTCAACGCGGCGATGAAAGCGGCATTCGAACGCTGCTGCCAGATCGCCGGCGCACAGGTGAGGAGGCACACGGCGCTGGCGTCAAGGGTGCCGTGATTGCTCGGCGACAGCCCGATCAGGTCGTCGACCATGGCTCGGGTGTCGGGCCAGAAGCGAAGCGCCCAGCGCGGCACCATCCCGCCTTGGGAGTGGCCGACGATCTCGATCCGCCGCCCGGAGCTGGCGTGCATGGTCCGGATCGCATACACCACATATTCGCCCGCGATCTGGATGTCGCCCATCGCGTTGCCGGGAAGGCTGACGGTGCAGTAAGGCCAGCCCATCGCGCGTAGCTGTGGCTCCCAGCTCCACCCGAAGTCGGACTGCGGATCGAGCGTGGTCCCCGGTACGAGCAGGATCGGCTCGTGGGCCGATCCGCTCAGCGGCCCTGAGCATGAAAGGGCGGCTTGCAGCTGCGCCGTCGGCACCGACAGCGGCGGCCCGGGCTGGTCGATCGGCCCGTAGTCAGCGCGGGCGGGAACCGCCAGCCAGAGTGCCAGCAAGAAGCAGCCGAGCAAGGCAGCCCGGAACCTCATCGACAACCTCCCGACCGTCATCGGCAACCTCCCGTTCCCACGAGAGGAGAGCATAAGCCACGACCTGGCCCAGGCTCAAACCGCCAGTCGGCGACTGAGCCAGGCGAGCCACACGGTCGCGCAACCTTCGGCGGTGGCGAGATCCACTCCCGTCAGCTCCGTGATCCGGGCCAAACGGTCACGCAGAGTGTTGCGGTGGACGGGGATCGCAAACGCGGTCGCGCTGCGTTCGAAATCGTGCTCGATCAGGGCGTCCAGCGTCCGAGCGAGCTCGGCGTCCAGCGGTCCATAGACCCTGCTTTGAACGCGTCGCGCCAGACGCGGCGAGCGCAACAGCAACAGCTCGGAGAGCAGCTCGTCGGCGTTCTGTAGGCCGCTGCGGCCACGGACCAGCGCCGCCTCGACCACCAGCCGCAACTCGTCGAGCGCTCGGCTGCGTTCGTGCCGGATCGCCGCGTTGCCGGCCGCGATGACCGCGCCGGGGTCAATCCCGATCGATCGCCATGGCGCCGCGGTCCCAGCCAGTCCGGCAACGCGCCGCCCCTCGGAGGCGGCCAGCGCCCCCGCCGCCCGCAGGGCGCCCGCCAGTTCGGCGTGCTCGTGCGCCGTCCCATTCCGCAGCGCGATCACGAACGGGAACGCGGCGTGCTCGAGCTCGAAGCCGATCGCCTCCGCCAGACGGTGGTCATGGTCAAGGCAGTCGTGGCCTGGGACAACCTTGGCGGTCCCGGGCCTCACGACGCGCCCGTCCCCGGCACCTCGGGAGGGTCGACCACGATCGGCGAGCAGGGGTGCCCTGCCAATCCCGCCAACCGGACGACCGTCCCGATCACGAAGCCGGCGCTCGGCATCTCGGCCGACTATGGCTTGCCTCCTCTGCCGAACCTCTCCCTGCCATCTCCCAACGGCAAATCAACCGAATCGCTCGCCTATAGCCAGGCCGGGTCGACACCGGCGAGATCATCATCCGCGGGGGCTCGCACCTCGACTTCAGCTGGATTCCGAACCCGGCATTCGGGGCGTCGCTTCGCGGCCCGGACATCACCGACTGGTATACGAGCGCCTGGTTCGACAAGTACCTCAAGCACCAGGGCAGCGCGGACGCCCGCCTTCTGAGCGACCGCTGGCGCCACGACCCGGTCGAGGCGGGAGTGGACCCAAACCACGACGGCAACGGCTTCTCCTTCTACTACTACTCGCGCCTCGACATCCACGGCGCCGGCGGCTCGCTCCTCGACTGCGAAGACCTCCGCGACGGTTGCCCGGCGATGGTGCCCCAGGCCCACGACGGCTATCCCGGCGACTACTCCTACGTCTCGATCGATACCACCCCCGACTCCGTCGCCGGCCCCGGCCAATCCCTCACGCCCGACAGTGCGCTCGGCGCCTGCACGCGCTCACAGCAGCTGCGATTCGGGGTTCGCCCCGCTCGGGGAGCGGCGATCACCAGGGCGAAGATGTACGTCGACGGCCGCCTGGTGCTGACGCGGACGGGCCGCTCGCTGCGGGCGGTCACGGTCCCCGGGCTGCCGGGCAAGGCTCGCCACCGGGTCAGGCTCTACGAGTACACGAGGCGCGGGCTGGCGCGGATAACCACGCGAGACGTC
The DNA here is from genome assembly GCA_963719305.1 of uncultured Actinomycetes bacterium. Classification (GTDB taxonomy): domain Bacteria; phylum Actinomycetota; class Thermoleophilia; order Solirubrobacterales; family Solirubrobacteraceae; genus Palsa-465. Next base: position 466,132 of record CAVRBL010000002.1, read on the forward strand.
TACGGCTGCGCTCGGTAGGCCTGCGCGCGTCGGGCCGCCGCCCCAGTCGGTAGCTTGCGCGGCCGATGACGGACGCCATCGAGAGGGAGCTGGCCGCATCCCCGCCGGCCGGAGTGGGCCGGCTCACCCCCGACCAGCAGGACGATCTGGCCCAGGCCATTCGGGACGCGAAGCACCGACAGGCCGCGGCACTCGCGACAGCGGGGGAGCAAGCCCTGGGATTGATCCCGCGGATCCTGCGCGGGCCGGTCCGCAGGCTGTTTCAGTGACCGCCGACGGTGGCCGGTCATCCGAGTCCCGGCCCGAGATCCTCAAGCTGGCCAGGCTCCTGCGCCGTGATCCGGACTGCCTGTCCTATCTCGAGGCGGTGCCGGTCGACGACGTCCGCCGGCTGCGCGAGCAGGTCACCGATGTCCTGTTCTCCGCAAACCACAAGACGTTCGCCCGGCTGGCGGCCGCCAGCAAGCTGCTCCCGGCCGGCTTGAACGCCACTATCGCTCAGCGCGCGTTCGGCCCGGTCCTGGCCGCCCGGATCACGGGCCAGCTCGAGCCGTCGCGGGCGGTCGAGGTAGCGGAGAGGCTGCCGCCCTCGTTCCTCGCCGACGTGGCGATCGAGCTCGATCCGCGGCGGGCCAGCGACGTCATCGCCAGGATCCCACCGCGGCAGGTGGCCGCCATCACGCGCGAGCTGGTCAGCCGAGACGAATACGTGACGATGGGACGGTTCGTCGGTCTCCTGCCCGACGCCGCAATCGCCGCCGCGCTGGAGGCCACCGACGACGGAGCGCTACTGCAGACCGGGTTCGTGCTGGAACAGAAATCGCGGCTCGAGCAGGTGGCCGAGCTGCTGGGGCCGGAGCGACTTGAGGGGGTGATAGACGCCGCTTGTGCCGATGACCTCTGGCCCGAGGCGCTGGACCTCCTCACGCACCTGAACACCGACCGGCAGCGGAGCCTGATCGAGCAGGCGGTCCAGCAGGACGCGGTGCTCGAATCGTTGGTGCAAGCTGCCGAGCGACACGGCATCTGGGACGACGTCCTCAGGCTGCAGTCGGTGACGAGCGAGGCGAGCCAGGAACGGTTCACCCACTTCGTGCGCCAGCGCCACCCGGAGCTCGTCGGCCGGCTGGGTCCTCTAGGCCGCCGGGCGTAGGGCCTCGAGCTCGCGGCTCTCGGCCAGCTCGGCCAGCGCCCGGCGCTCCAGGCGCCGGACCTCCTCCGAGGAGATTCCCAGGCGCCTGCCGGCCTCCCGCAGGGGGGTCGGGTCATCGCCGTCGATCCCGTAGCGAAGCCTCACGACCTCGCGCTCGCGCTCGGGCAGCTGATCCAGCGCGTTGCGGACGGCGTCCTGCTGGAGGGCGATCTCGACCTCCTCCTCGGGCGAGCGCTCTCCGCTCGGGATCAACGCGCCGAGCGAGGTGTCCTCCTCCTCGCCCACCGGGCGATCGAGACTGGTGACCACGCGGGCCGCCTCTCGGGCCTCTCGCACCTCCCGTTCTGAGAGCTTCGCCTCGGCGGCGATCTCCTCGTCGGTGGGTTCCCGCCCCAGGCGTGCCTGGAGCTCACGCTGCACCCGGCCGATCTTGCGCTCGCGCTGCCCGATGTGGACGGGAATCCTGATGGTCCGCGCGCGGTTGGCGATCGCCCGCTGGATCGCCTCCCGGATCCAGAACGTGGCGTAGGTCGAGAACTTGTAGCCCCTGCGGTAATCGAACTTCTCGGCGGCCCGGATCAGCCCCAGGATGCCTTCCTGGATCAGGTCGAGCAGCGGCAGGTCTAGCCCCTGGTACTTGCGGGCATTGGAGATCACGAGCCTGAGGTTTGAGTTGACGAGGCGCTCCTTGGCCTCCAGGTCCCCCCGCTCGATCCGCTTGGCCAGCTCGACCTCCTCCTCCTTGGTCAGCAGCGGATGGCGGGCGGCCTCGCGCAGGAACAGCGACATGGCGTCGGTCGTCCGCTCGGCCATCTCTCCGTTGATGTAGCGGGTGTCCTCGACGCGCTCCCGGCCGCAGTCGTCGCGGACCTCAAGCCCCCGCTGCTCGAGCGTCTCGTGGAGAGCCTGGCCCTCGTCGTCTGAGAGCCCGAGCTCCTCCACCACCTCGCTCAGCTCGGAGAGGTCGACGCATTTGGCCGATCGCTGCTGCGCGCGGTTGCTCAGCTCGTCTACGGCATCCTGCAGGGAGTCACTGAAATCGGTGGCCATAGACAGAAGCTACCCGGCCGGGCACGTAGTCATCCGCGTCCGGCCCTCGGCCTCCTGTCCGGGGGCCGCCGCTGCGGCGAAGGTACGGGGCGCCTTGGCCGCTGAAACCCCGCGCGGCGACGGCGCCGCGAGTCGAACACCAGGGTGACTGCACAAGCCAGGAGCACCAGCACCGCGATCGTTCCCGCGACCGCGACACCCGGCGTCAGGACGAGGATCAGGATGGCGGCGAGCACCGCGATGGCCACGTCGGTCAGCAGAGGGTTCCGGGTCACAGGGGCAGCCTCCGGTAGATGGCCCGCGGTAGGTGCCGGAGCACGGCGAAGATCGGGCGCAGACGGCCGGGGACCCAAATCGTTGGGGCCGTTCCATCCACGGCCTGCACGGTAGCGTCAGCGACGGCGGCGGGCGTTGTGGCGAACGGCGCCGCCGGCAGGCCGGCCGTCATGCGCGTGTGGACGAACCCCGGGCGGACGACGAGCACCCGCGCCCCGCTGGAGAGGGTGGCGTCTGCGAGTGCCTGCGCCAGGGCGTCGAGTCCGGCCTTCGCCGCGCCGTAGACGGCGTTTGAGGCTCGGGGACGCTCGACCCCAACGGTCGACAGCACCACCAGTGTGCCGTGGCCACGCCGTGTCATCTGCCTCAGGCAATGCAGCAGCAGGGACCCGGCACCGAGGAAGTTGACCCGCATCACCTCGAGCGCCTCGCCCGGGTCGGCTTCGAGTCCCTCCTGGGCACCCAGCACGCCGACGGCCAGCACCACTACGTCGAATCCCCCGGCTTGCGAAAAGGCCCGCTCAACGACCTGCTCGTGCTGGGCAAGGTCCTTCGCGTCCAGAACTTCGACAGCCGTCTCGGGCGCTTCCAGCGAAGCCGCCGCGCGCTCGAGCCGCGCCCGATCACGGCCTAGCAGGTATGGACGGACGGGCCCGGCCGCCGCCAGCCGCCGCACGATCGCCAGCCCGATCTCCGACGTGCCCCCAACGAGCAGCACTCGGCGGGGGACGGCGCCGGTCGTGGACGGCGGGCCGGAGGCAGCGGCGGCGCTCACAGCAGAGACGTCCGCAGTCCAAGGTCCGAGCGCCACAGGCCCGCCGGGTCGGCCCGCTCCCGCACCCGCCGCCATTCCTCGAGCCGCGGGTACATGGCCTTCACCGCATCGGGTCGCAGCCGGGCGTCCTTACTCAAGTACACCCGTCCACCGGCCTCGGCGACGAGCTCGTCGAGGGCGTCGAGCAGGCGGTCGAGACCGGGGGCCGAGCGCGGCATATCGAGCGCGAGCGTCCAGCCCTCGATCGGGAACGACAGCGGCGCACCGTTGGCCGGGCCAAAGTCCTTGAGCACAGCGAGGAAGCAAGGAACGTGGGCCAGGCGCAGCCGTTCCACCGCCACTTGGAGCACCTTCTCGGAGCCGGGGGGCACGACCAGCTGGTACTGGAGCAGGCCGCGCGGCCCGTACAGGCGAGGCCAGGCGTCCAGGGCATCGAGCGGGAACATATGCCGCCCGATGCTCTCCGGATGTCCCCGCTCGCGGCGAGGAGCGCTCCAGTACCGCAGGGCGTTGAAGGCCCGGACGGTGCTCGGACGCAGGGCACCCGCCGGCCAGCGTCGCGGTACCGCGGCCCGGGCCTGAACCGTCGGACGGGCGTCGCTGCTGCCAGCGTCGATGTGCTCGGCGCGAGTCACGATCCCTCTCCCCGGTGCGCGAGCACAACAGATCGAGCCACGCCACCCGATAGGTCCCTCCCGGCGCCTGCAGAGCCGCCAGCGCGTCATCGAGAGAACCGACCCTGTCGGTGTCCACCGCCAGGAGTGCCCCGCTGACCGGCCGCATCCTGATCCGCGCCTCGACGATCACCCCCGTCAGGCCCATCCCGCCCAGGGTCGCCTCGAACAGCCCGTCGGGAGATCCGGGCGCAAGCTCGCGCAGCTCCCCGTCGGCGGTCAGCAGCGACAACGCCTCCACGTGGCTCCCGAACGTCCCGGCCGTCCCGTGATTCTTCCCGTGGATGTCGCTGGCGATCGCGCCCCCGACGCTCACGTGCTGGGTGCCTGGAACGACCGGGACCATCCACCCCAGTGGCAAAAACGCGTCCAGCAGCTCCCTGAGCGTGACGCCGGCCTGGGCGGTAACGGTCCCGGTGCCAGAGTCGAGCTCCATCCGCTTCAGCAAGGTGGTGTCGATCGCAAGTCCGCCGGACAGCTGGGCCGCGTCGCCGTAGCTACGGCCCATACCCCGTGCGATTGCGCCGTTCGAAGCCAGCTCGAGCCCGGCGCGAAGCGCCTCCAACCCGTCGGGGCGCACGGTCGACAGGGTCGCGCCCGGGCCTCCGCCCCAGCCCGTCACCACCGTCGGAATGGCCGCGAGCTTTTCCGCGGGCGGAGCCGCCTGCGCCTCAGCTTGCGGCATGGACCCCGAGCGCAAACAGCAACAGCCACGCCGCGGCCGCCAGCTGTAACGGGCGGTCTGCGAGCAGCGCCTCCTCGGGAGCCTCGCCGGCACCGGCCTGCACGAGGGTGTCGTACCGGAGGAGGCAGAGCGCGAACGGCAAGATCGTCAGCGGTCGCCAGGAAACGCCGTGCACCGACGGTCGGTCGAAGGCCCACACGGAATAGGCGAGAATCGCCACCCAGGAGCTAGCGGCGAGGATCAGCTCCAACAGCCCGGGGCTGTAGGAACTCAGGACGCGGCGCTTGACGCCGGGATCACCCTCGGGCCGGCGAAGCTCCGCATAGCGCTTCGCGCCGGCGACGAATACGGCCACGCAGGCCACCACGAGCAGAAATATGCGGGACAGGGGCACCGGTGCGGCCGCGGCGCCGGCAATGGCCCGCAGAACAAATCCACCGGCGATCGCCCCGACGTCCAGCAGCGGGACGTGGCGCCAGACGAGCGTATAGGTGACAGTCAAAGCGACGTAGGCGACTCCGGCCAGCGCCAGGAGCAGCGACACCGCGGCGCAGATGACGATTCCGACGGCTATCAGCCAAGCTCCGAACGCGATCGCGGTCCGGGCGTTGAGCTCGCCGGCCGCTACGGGGCGGTGGCGCTTTACCGGATGGAGCCTGTCTTCGTGAGCGTCGCGGGCGTCGTTGATGGCGTAGATCCCGGACGCCAGCAAGCAGAACGCCGCGGTCGCCAGCGCCACCCGAAGCGGGACACCGTCTCGGCCCAGAGCGCCTGCGGCCCCGGGCGCTGCGATCACCAACGCGTTCTTGATCCACTGTGTTGGCCGCATCGTCGCGACCAGGGCGCGCGCAGGACTACGGAGGGGCAGTGTTGCTGCTTCAGCGGAGTCCATGATGCGAACGTACGAAGGGGTGCCCTGCAAGGCAGTCGCCTGAGCTTTCGTCGCCCAGCCGAGGGGTCCTGCACGAGCGTCAGGCTGTGCGCCCCCGGCGAGTGCTGTGCTTCCGGCGGATCGCCGATCGGAGCGCGATTCCCGATCGAGCTGCGGCACTCGGGGCCGTTTTTGTTGATGTACGGGGGTGGGTGTGCCGGCCGAGGGGCGAGCGCCCGGCAGGATCGCTCATCCGGCACCCTAAGAACATAAGAACAAGCTCACGAGCTTGACGGCGACTGGCACGCGATCTTCGCCAGCGAGCGGTTAGGATCCGAGACGGTGGTGCCATCGCCACAGCTGCTGCGTCCGCATCCACTGGACGAGACGGTGAGCCACGCGGGGAGTGACGTTGTTGGCCCTGGTGGGTTCGACTACGACACCCTCCCGGTCGGGTACTACGACGCCGCGTACCGGCGCTGCCGGGGCATCCAGAGCAAGTGGCACCACCTGAAGTTCAGGCGCGTTGTCGAGGAGATGGAGGGGCGCCGGCGGCACCTCGATGTGGGTTGCGGACCCGGGACGCTGATCGGGGCGCTCGACGACCGCTTCATCTCGACGGGCATCGACATCTCAACGACCCAGATCACCTACGCGCACCGCGCGTACGGGAGCGAGTCGAAGCGCTTCTGCTGCACCTCAGCGAAGACGTTGCCGGACGACTGGCGCGACTACGACGTGGCGACGGTCGTCGAGGTGGTCGAGCACCTCGCACCCGCCGATGCGAAAGAGCTGCTCCGAACGACGGTCGAGCGCATGCGTCCAGGCGGAAAGCTCGTCGTGACGACGCCTAACTTCCGCAGCGCATGGCCACTTGTGGAGATGCTCGTCAACCGGTTCGGCGAGGTCAAGTACACGTCGCAGCACGTCAACAAGTTCACGCCGCGCCTGCTGCGGGAGCTGTTCCACAACCTAGGGCTGAGCGACGTGCGCGTTCGGTCCTTTCTCGCCCTGGCCCCGTTCGCGGCGCCACTCGGTTGGCGGGTGCCTGATCTGCTCGCTCGTCTCGAGCGTGGACCGCTCGAGCGGGCGGCGGGCCTCCTGCTCCTCGGCACCGGCATCAAGCCAGGAGATAACTAGCGGCTGCGGCACTAGGCGTCGACGGTCTCGCCAACTGACCGCGCGCTGCGCCGGGCCGCTCTCCCCGGCCGTTCGTTACTTGAAGGGGACGGTGACTGGACCGGGGACGGGTCGATAGACAGCGAAGAAGTCGCGGTCGTCGGGCACGAGGTAGCGATTGGGCGACTCCTGCGGCTGGGGCTCGACCAACTTCGGGATGAGACCGTTGGCGCCGTGGCGATAGGTGATCAACGTGTGCCATTCAGGGTTGATGTCGAACTCCATCGCCTTCACCGCGCCGATGTGCTGGAGGATCTTCGCCAGGGTGATCACCGTCTGGTCGTTGGCGGCCACAAACATGAGGTTGCCGCGACGGTCGATACCGACACCCGTGCGCCACACGCGGGTGGCGCTGCCGAGCGAGTACCCCCACTGCGGGCTGTCAGGGTTGTCGTTCAACTGGGGGTTCAGTCGTCCGTTCCAGACGATCGGACGCAGGCTCTGGCGGGTCCAGGCGACATCCGGCCCCGCGTTTGCGCCCCCGCTCCACTTCACGATGTCGACGCGGCCGTCCCGATAGCCAACGAGGGTGGCGTTGCCGTCCGTCAGCGACTCGTTCACGCGGCCGTTGTCGGTCGAGCCGTTATTGCCGTCCGTGGCGGTGAACCCCGCGTTGAAGGTCGCGAGCAGCCGCGAGCGCTGGTCGTACGGGACCATCATCGGCCCCCGTACGGCAGCGGTCGGCGGCTCGTAGCGCCCCGGGTAGTACCCAATCTGGGTGCGGGTGTGGTCGAACCAGGCGACGTAGGCGACGATCTCCGGATAGTCGATCTCGGTGCGAAACGTCGTCAAGAGCACCGGCGGGCCACCGTTGACCGCGCGGGCCGATCGGCTTCCAGACCCCTTCGCCGGGTAGCGGGTTCGGGAAGACCGGCTGGATCTTCGGCGGCCAGGCACGGGCCTGTGCACGCGCGATACCCGCCAGCCCGCCGCCGGGCCCCGGCAGGCTCTTCAACTGCGGCCCGCCCTTCTTCGGTGCTTGCGAGGTGTAGTAGACCTGCTCGATGTTGTCCATTAGCCAGTTGCCGAAGGGCACATCGGCTCTCACCCACTCGACACTGCGCGGGCCGAACGCGATGCTCGTCGGCTGCAGCATCCAGACCACGTACGTAATGACAAAGTACGACAGCACCGCGAGCAGGGCGCCAAGCAAGATGCGCCTGCGCCGCCGTTTGCGTCTGGCGACAGCCTCGCGTCGCCGCTGCTCTCGATGCGCCGCGATCCGGGCGAGCGCCTCCGAGACGGGCTGTGAGTCGGCCGCAGGCGGCGGGTCACTTACGCCAGAACCGCCGCTCGACCGCCTCAGTTCGCGCATCCGATCATGATCCCCTGGCTCGATTGAGGAAGGCAAGAGGCAGACAATGCTACGCATTCCCGGGGTCTCCCAGGGGCGCCGTCACCATGAGAACTGGCTTAGGTTCGACCAGCGTTGACGGCCGTAACGCGTCGCTCACCGCAGCCCTACTTCATGCCCGACAACCGCGACTTCCTTGCCGTGCACGTAAAGCGAGCTCTGGCCGCCGCGGTCTGAATAGCAGGACTGGGGCCGCGGCGGTCGAAGCGTGCTCGCACCACGATGGATGTCCACGCCTAGCAACAGCCCCCGCCGCGAAGCCATCGGCCGCTACGAAGCGAGGATCCTCGCCTATGAGGATCGCGCGCCAGCGACCCCGCCTCCGACCCCGGGTCCGAGCACACCCGCGACACCGCGTCTGAGTCGGCGGGCGACGCCACGCTCTGGCACGCCGGCGGCCCCACGACCAAGCACGCCCGCGGCCCTGCGCACGCGCGCGCCCGCGGTCCCCCGTCCGACCGGGCCCACGCCCTCCCATCCGCGCGTGCCCACGACGCGCCGTCCGCGCGTGCCCACGACGCGCCGTCCGACCGGGCCGCGTGACCGCGAGCGGCCCACCGGTCGCCCCCGGACGTCACGCGGATCCCGGCGGCCCCGCCGGACCGGCCGCGTGCCCCGGCGGGTCGCCCCAAGGGTCCGCGCGCGGCGCATCGTGCTGCTGGCCTGCATGTTGTTGCTCGCGGACCTGGTCGTGTCCTTCTCGTTCTCGATGATGCAGTCCTCGAACGTCGCCTTCGGCGTGCGCGCGGTCGAATGGCTGCGCGAAAACGGCGCCGCCTGGCTCGTCTCCGATATCGAAAACATCTACTACTCCTTCAACTCCCCTTCCAAGGGTGGTCCGACGTTGAAGCGCCTGCCGAAGGTGGGCGGCGCCGCGGCAGCGAAAGTCGCACAAAACGCGCCACCGCCGATCGCGCCCGAGATCACCCCCGCCCTCCCGGGGGAGGGCCAGTGGCGCAGCACGGGGCCGGTCGTTCGGGGCGCGGCTCCCGTGCTCGTCAGCACTTTCCGGCCCGACCCAAGCTACCCGCAGCTCGTGGCCGGAGTGGCGTGGATCGACAGCACACGTTCATCGATCGCGCTCTACCCGGGCCGCTATGAACCGCCGAACGCGTCCAATGCCGTCGCCGAGGTGCCGCCGTCTGCGCGCTCGAAGCTGTTGGCGACGTTCAATAGCGGCTTCAGGCTCGAAGATTCGTCCGGCTCCGGCTACTTCGCCGACGGTCACATGTACGCGCCGCTCAAAGACGGCCAGGCGACGCTCGTGGCGTATCGCAACGGGACAGTCGACCTCCGCGCCTGGAGCGGCGGTCCCAATCCGGGACCGGACGTGGTGTTCGCCCGCCAGAACCTGCCGTTGATCCTCGAGGGGGGCCGGCTCAATCCGAGTCTCAACAACGACTCGCTGTGGGGGGCGACGCTCGGTAACGCGATTCGCGTCTGGCGCTCGGCAGTGGGCGTCGATGCGCACGGGAACCTGATGTATGCGGCAGCCAACGACCAGACCGCACAGAGCCTGGCCCGCGTCCTCCAGCGCGCCGGCGCGGTACGCGCGATGGAGCTCGACATCAACTACGAGTGGGTCACGTTCAACTTCTACGGCACGTTCGAAGCCGGCCAGCCGACCAAGCTGCTGCCCGGCATGGACCGAGCGCCGACCCGCTACCTGACGCCGGACGACCGCGACTTCTTCGCGGTATTTGCGCGGTAGCGCGTTCGCTTTCGGGGCGCAGATGCGCTTTGCGCGACGCGCCCGAAAGCGAACAGCGCTCCCTCAAGACAGGCCACAGAGCTGGTCGGAGAGCTCGCGCAGCTGACGACGGGCGTCTAGGTCGTATGCCTGGGGGTGGGGCTCCGCCGGCTGGGCGCCGTTGAAGTAGCGGCCGGTGACACCGTCGAGGCCGGGATCGGTCACCAGCCGCAGCGTGGCGTTGACCCCCTCCTCGAGCGGGGTGGCCGGGCTGATCCCAGCACCGCGGACCATCTTTGTCGGCATGTGCGTGCCAGGGTGAAGGCAGCTGGCGGTGACGTCGCGGTCGTGCAGCTCCTCCGCCAGGTCGAACGTGAACATGACCTGGGCCAGCTTGCTCTGGCAATAGGCCTGCAGTCCGTCGTAATGCCGCTCCAGCATGACGTCGTCGAAGTCGATCGCCGCCTGGCCTGCGGAGGACACGTTGACGATCCGAGCCGGGGCCGATTCCCGAAGACGCGCCAGCAGCAGGCGGGTCAGCAGATAACCGGCCAAGTAATTGACGGCGAACCGCAGCTCGTACCCGTCGCGGCTCTCCAGCCGCCGACCGTCGCCGGGAAGGGTGGTGCCGATGCCTGCGTTGTTCACCAGCGCGTCCAGCCTCGTGTGACCATCGGTGACCCGCCGTGCCAGATCGCGCACTTCCTGTAGCGACGCCAGGTCGGCGCGCAGCCACTGGAGACGGTCGCTGCCCGTTTGGGAGCGGATTTGCTCGATCGCCTCCCGGCCGCGCTCGTCGTCTCGACCGTGGACCAGGACGGTGGCTCCGGCGCCGGCAAGTGCGGCCGCGAGCTCCCTGCCGAGGCCGTCGGTGGCCCCCGTGATCAGGATCGTCTGTTCTTCGACCGGCCGCACTGAAGCCCGACTGTACGGATTTCGATGACTCGGCGCGACTCGCGACCCGCGCCCCCGATGGCCGCGACCGCGCCCCGACGCTCGCGACCCGCGCCCCCGATGGCTCGCGACCCGCGCCCCCGATGACCGTTCATGATCTCGGCTGAGGAATGACGGTTGTTGCTCTATCAGCCTCTTACGGTGCCGGAGGAGGCCGGGTCGGCCCGGCACTGGCGGAGAAGCTCGGGGTTCCGTTCCTGGATCGCGCGATTCCGTTCGCGGTGTCCGAACGGCTCGACGTCGACCTGGAGGCTGCGGAGCGGCACGACATGCAGGTCCGAGTCAGCAGGTTGGAACGAGTGCTTCGGGGATTCATCGGGCAGGACGTGGGGGCGCCGGTTCCGATCACGCCCGAGTTGACGGTCGACGAGGACTTCCGCCGGGCGACCGAGGAGGTCCTGCTGAGGCAAGCAGCGACCGGCGAGGGCGTGATCCTGGGCCGGGCGGCAGCGATTGTCTTGCGGGATCGACCGGAGGTGGTCCGTGCCCGCCTGGACGGTCCGCCGGCTCGCCGCGCCGCTCAGGCCGCTCGACTGGAGGCGATCGAGCCGGCCGAGGCCGAGCGCAAGGTCGAGCAGCTCGATCGGGCCCACAGCGAGTACGTGAAACGCTTCTACGGCGCCGACATCCGCGATCCGTCGCTTTACGACCTGGTTGTCGATTCCACGTCGATCGACCTCGACACCTGCGTCGAGGTGCTGGTGACGGCCGTCAGGAGCCTTCGCTCAACGTCGTGACGACGGCCTCATAAACCCCGGCTCCGTAGGGGGCCGTGGCCACCCGGACCCCCTCCAGCCGAGCCGCCTCGGAGCCAAGCTCGGGGTCGCGCTCGAGCGCGTTGGCCACCAGCCAGAACGTCCCGACGACTTGGCAGGTGTCCATGTCCTCCCGGGAGTCCCCGGCCGCGATGCACTCCCGGGCTCCGTAGCCACGGGCCTGCATGTGCCGCGCGACCGCCCGCGCCTTGGAGGCCCCGGCCGGTACGAGGTGGTAGGCCCGTACGACCGGGAGCCCGGGCATCCGATCGGCGTGCTCGTGGACGATTCCGTTGTCGACGAGCCTCAGCCAGCCGAAGCCGGCATCGCGCAAAACATCACCGACCTCGTCCAGATCGACGCAGCCGCGAAACAGATGCGAGACGTCGCGTCCCACCGACCACGGCGTGTGGTACTCGAGCCGACCGCTGTATCGGTCCAACAGCAGCTGCGGTGCGCCGGAGCGCGCGATCTGTTCGTGGATCGTGCCGTCGGACTCCGAGGGGACGACGCCGTCGGTCAGCCACTCGAGCTCGCCGTCCACCACCAGCCCGCACCCCAGCTCGAAGATGTAGGAGGAGGAACCGATGAGGCGGGAGTCCTCGAACACGCTCTGCTGGCGCCGCCCCGAATAGAGGACGACCTCGAGCCCCGCGCGGTCACAGGCCTGTAGCGCCCGCACGCCGTCGAGCGCGAACCGCCCGCCCGAGCCGCGCAGCAGCGAACCGCCCGGTCCGAGCAGGGTCCCGTCCAAATCGACATACAGGCAGCGCATGGCGCGGGCGACCGTAGCAACGGCCGCCCGCGTCAGGCTGTCGCTCTACGCCGAGGCCGGCGCGGGAATCGCGCCCAGCTGCGCCAGCATCCCGAGCGCGTCGTAGTTGGCCCAGCTCTCGACGATCTTGCCGCCGGAGACCCTGTCCACGCCGATGCCGGTCAGCGTCACCGACCTGCCCGTCGGCGCGATGCCCATCAGCTCGCCCTGATGCGTGCCGGTGGCGGTCCAGGTACCCGCCACGAGGTCGCCCTCGGCGATCAGCTCCCCGAGCTCGATGTGGGTGTCGGGATACGCGGCTCGGTACATCTCGACGAACGCCCGCGCTCCCTGTGGCCCTCCCGGCGATCCGGCCTGGGCCGGGTCGTGATCGACATGATTCTCGGCGATCAGCTCGTCGATCACGTCGAGGTTGCCGTTGTTCCACACCTCCTCGATGAAGCGGCGCACAACGGCCTTGTTCTCCTCGGACATTTGAACCCCCGATCTGTGGTTTTCGCCACGGACCCTAACGCCATACTGGACGGCGGTGTCAACGATTCGAGAGACCGAAGCATGGAGCGCGCTTCTCGACACCGGACGCGTCGATCAGCGGCTGGTGCACGAGGATTTTTATGGGGCGCGCTCCGCGCGCCCCGTTTCGATTCCGGCCGAGCTCGGCCCGGCCGCTCGGGAAGCGCTTCAGCGGGTCGGGATCGAGACCCTGTACGAGCACCAAGAACGTGCGCTGCGGTCCGCCTTCGAGGCACCGACGATCATCGCCACGGGCACGGCGTCCGGGAAATCGTTGTGCTTTCAGCTGCCGACGCTCGAGGTGCTGGGCGCCGACCGGCACGCCCGCGCTCTTTACGTCTATCCCACCAAGGCGCTGGCCCAGGACCAGGCGCGTGCGCTGCACGCGTTCGGGCTCGTGCGGCCGGCGATTTACGACGGGGACACTCCCCGCGCCGAGCGCGCGGCGATTCGCAAGCGCTCGGGTGTCGTCCTGACCAACCCCGACATGCTCCACGTCGGGATCCTGCCCCACCACCACGCTTGGGACGAGCTCTTGTCGAACCTCGCGTTTGTGGTGCTCGACGAGGCCCACGTGTACCGCGGCGTGTTCGGGTCCCACGTGGCGAACGTGCTGCGTCGTCTGCGTCGCGCCGCGGCGATCCACGGCAGCGCCCCCCGGTTCCTGCTCGCCAGCGCCACGATCGCCAATCCGGTGCAGCTGGCGGAGGGCCTGACGGGGCTCGAGGACTTCCGGCTGATCGAGCGGGATGGGTCACCCCGCGCGGCGCGTACCACCGCGATCTGGAACCCGCCGCTGCTCGACGAGTCACTCGGCCTCCGAGGCTCGCCTCTGTATGAGGCCGCGGAGCTTCTGTCGGAGCTGATCGCGGCCGGCGCCCGAACGATCTGCTTCATGAAGTCCCGAAAGGGCGTCGAGCTGATCCTGCGTCACACCGTCGCCCGGCTCGAGCCGGAGCTGGCGGAGCGAGTGGCCCCCTACCGGGCCGGCTACACCCCAGCGCAGCGCCAGGACATCCAGCGCCGGCTGACGAGCGGCGAGCTGCTGGGCGTGGTGGCCACGGACGCCCTCGAGCTGGGAATCGACATCGGTGCCCTGGACGCCGCGATCTGCGTCACGTATCCGGGGACGGCCGCCAGCCTCAAGCAGATGTGGGGCAGGGCCGGCCGGCGCGGTCGCGGACTGGCCCTCTACATCGCGGGCGAGGACGCGCTCGATCAGTTCTTCTGCCGCCATCCGGACGAGTTCCTGCGCCGTCCGGTCGAGGCCGCGATCATCGATCCGGAGTCTCCGGAGATCTACGCCGAGCACCTGTTGTGCGCGGCGCACGAGGCGCCCCTCAGCGAGCATGATGCACCGTTTTTCGGTTCATCATGGCGGGAGGTGGCTTCCGAGCTCGCCGGCGCCGGACTGCTACGGGAACGTGCGGGCGGCTTCGTGCCCCGGCGGGCCGACGATTACCCGGCGGCGCGGGTGGCGCTTCGATCGGCCTCGGCCGACACGGTGGCGTTGGTCGACACCGCTTCGGGAGAGTTGCTCGGGACGATCGAGCTGGCTCGCGCCTACTCCGCCGTGCACGAGGGGGCCGTGTATCTGCACCTGGGCCGTGCCTACCAGGTCGGCGAGCTTGACCTCACGGCCCGCCGGGCGCTGCTCGAGCCGTTCGGGGATGACTACTACACGCAGGCCAAGCGCGAGAGCATCACCTACATCGAGCGGTTGCACGAGCGTCGGGAGGCGCTGGGCGTGACGCTGTCGTTCGGGTCGGTTGTGGTGGAGGAGACCGTCCTCGGCTACCAACGCAAGCGACTCCAGGATCAGGAGGTGATCGACTTCAATGCGCTCGCCCTCCCGTCGGTGGAGTTCGAGACCCGGGCGCTGTGGTACGAGCTCGACGACCTGCTGGCAGCGGAAGAGTTCCCCCTCCAGCACCTGCTCGGCGCCCTGCACGCCGCAGAGCACTCCCAGATCGCGGTGCTGCCGCTGATCGCCATGTGCGATCGCTGGGACATCGGCGGCCTGTCCACCAACGCCCACCCTCAGACCGGTGGCCCGACGATATTCATCTACGACGGTCACCCCGGCGGCGTGGGCCTCACCCGGCGTGGCTTCGATCAGTTCGAGCGGCTGACGGCTGACGCCCGCCGGCTGGTCAGCGAGTGCCGGTGCCGCTCGGGCTGTCCGTCGTGCATCCAGTCGCCGAAGTGCGGGAACCTCAACGAGCCGCTCTCGAAGCGTGGGGCGCTGGAGCTGTTCGGGCGGATGGTGCGGGCTTAGGCCCCGCTGACCGCCCGCGACCTGCCCCGCTGACCGCCCGCGACCTGTCCCCCGCTCGACCGCCCCGCCCGACCTGTTCGATCTCACATTCCACTGCCGGGCGCCGCGGGTTTGTGAGCTCGAACACGCATATCGTGTTCGAGCTCACATTTCGCGGTCAGGACGAGCCGGTTTGTGAGTTCCAACATGCGTCCGCAGGCCGGCAGCCACGGCCGGGTGGACCCGAACGGCAGCCACGCTCGGGTGTACCCGATCTCGGCGATCCGGGAGCTACTCGTGCGCGATCGCGCTCAGCACATCGAGCCTCGCCGCCCGGGCGGCCGCGGGCACGGCCGCCAGCACGCCCACCGCCAGCCCCACGACCACGACCAATGCCAGCTGTAGCCAGGGAACGGCGAACACGATCCCCTCCGCGGTCAGAGCGCGGGTCACCAGCCAAGCGATCACGATCCCCAGCACCGCGCCGATGACGGTGCCAATGGCCGCGGTGATCACGCTCTCGTCGCGGATCAGTCCCCGGACCTGCGCGCGCGTCATGCCCATTGCCCGCAGCACCCCGAGCTCGCGCGTGCGCTCGTGGATCGAGAGAGCGGTGGCGGTCGGCGATTCCCAGCACCGCCATCACCACGGTGAGCGCCAGCAGCGCATAGAACAACGCCAGGATGCTCCCCGCCTGTCCCGAGGTCTGGTCGCTCAGCTGCCGCTCGGAGCGTACGACCACCCCGGGCACAGCGCTCAGCGCGGATTGGATCTGGGCCAGCGTGGAGGCGCGCTCGGCGTCCGGAGCCAGCTTGACGAGCACCTGCTGTACCTGACCCTGGGTGAATAGCTGGTCGAACGCGGGCAGCGGCAGCGCGACGCCTGGCAGCAGGGCCCGATCGTTGTAGATGCCGCGCACGACAAGGTTGGCGTGCAGCCCCGACGGGCTGGCCACCTGGACCTGCTGCCCCACGCGAAGGCGCGCGGCGCGCGCCGTGTCGCGCTCTAGCAGGATGTCGCCCGGCCCCAGATCCGCGAGCGCCAAGGGCTGGGGGCCGACCCAGTTGAGCCGGTAGACCTCCCCGATGGAGGAGGGGTCGATCCCCGTTGCGGTGGTCTGGCCCGCCCCAGCCACGTCGGCCGTGGCCCGCTTGAAGCTCGAGACGGCGAGCACGCCCGGCACCCCAGCCACCGCGCGCGCGCTGACGGCCGGGATCGCGCTGGTCCCGTCCCGGTTGCCGATTGCGTAGTCGGCACTGACCGTGCGGTCGACCGCCGTCCGGGTCGAGGTCCGGACGCCGCCCACGTAGACCGAGACGAACAGCACCAGCGCCAGGCCGATCATGAGCGAAGAGGCCGTCACGGCGGTCCGCACCGGCGTACGCGTCGTGTTCTCGCGCGCCAGGCGACCGAGGATCCGCCCTCCGCGCTCGAGCGGCCAGCCTGCCACCCGCCCCAGCAGTGGAACCACGAACGGAGTGAGGAGCATCGCGGCCAGTACGAGCAACACGGCCCCGATGGCGCTCACCGTCAGCCGATCACGCCGAGATTCGACGCTCGCGAATGCGAACAGCGCGCCAATGAGGGCCATGAACAGGACCGGGCCAAGCAGCACCGCGGAAAGGCGCGGCGTTGCCGGCCGCCTGCTCTCGCGCAGCGCCTCGATCGGGGAAACGAACGTGGCCCGCGCCGCCGGCACCAGTCCGGCCACGACGGTGACGATCAGCCCGACGGCGATCGCCAGCACCACCGTCCGGGGCTCGAGCACAAGACCGGTGGACGGCACCTCTACGCCGCTAGCCCCAAGCACGGCCTTGATCAGATAGGCCGCTCCCAGTCCCGAGAACAGCCCGGCCACGGAAGCCAGGGTTCCGATCACGACCGCTTCGACCAGCACGGCGTCCAGCACCTGGGGTCGAGTCGCCCCCAGCGCCCGGAGCAGCGCCAGCTCGTTCGTGCGCTGCGCCAGTGTGATCGATAGCGCGCCGGCGATCACGAACGCCCCCACGAATACGGCGATGAACCCGAACGCCTTCAGGCCCCCCGTCAAAATGCCGAGCTGGTCGTCCACCTGGCGGAGATCGGCTTTGACTTCCTGCGCCGTGGTCTGGACGGCGATGCCCGGCGGGAGCAGGGGAGCGATCTCGCCCTCCAGCGTCGCCGGAGCCGTGCCTGCGCTGGCGGCGACGTAGATCGTGTTGAACTCCCCCCGTCTGTCGAACAACGCCTGTGCCGTATTCAGATCGAAGACGGCGAATGTGGAGCCTCCGCCTGACTCACTCCCAGACTGGGCTAGCCCTGAGATTGCAAAGCGCCGCATTGGCTGGCCGGTGACGATCGGGACCCTGTCACCGACGCGATAGCCCTCCCGCCTGGCCGTGGCCTCATCGAGCGCAACCTGACCAAGGCCTTTCGGCGGGGTCCCCTGCACGAACCGAACGCCGGTGAAGGGTGGCGGCAGGTATGACATGGCCAGCGTCGGGGACCCGCTGTTCTTCACGATCCGGCCGTCGCGGCCGAGGATTGATGCGACATCCGAAACCTGTCCCTGCGCGGCGGCCACGCCAGGTAGCCGACGGATCCGGTTGGCGAGCGATGCCGGCATGCTCGCCGGCTGGGCATTGGCCGAGTAGAGCCCCTGGCGGCTTCCCACGACGACGTCCGCGCCCTTCGCCGTCGCCGCGAACAAGGCGCGGTATGCGGCGTTGATGGTGTCCGTGAACACGAACGTCCCCGACACCATCGCCACGCCCAATAGCACCGCCAGCCCAGTCAGCACCGCCCGGCGGCGGCGGGCGAGCAGGCTTCGAAGCGCGAACGTCAGCATCCCGTCTGCACGGCCGCTCAGCGCACTGACGCCACCGTCTCGACCACGTCGGCCGCGGATAGCTTGCCCGTTTCGTGCACGATCTGGCCATCGGTGAGGAACAGGATCCTGTCGGCGTAGCTCGCCGCCAGCGGATCGTGAGTCACCAGCACGATCGTCTGGCCGATCTCCTGCTCCGCGCGGCGGAACATGTGCAGCAGGATCTCGGTCGAGTGAGAGTCGAGGTTCCCGGTCGGCTCGTCGGCGAACACCACCGCCGGCCGCGTGATCAGCGCTCGGGCGAGCGCCACCCGCTGCTGCTCGCCGCCCGAGAGCTCCGCGGGCCGGTGGCTCCGGCGCTGATGGAGACCGACCGCCACCAGCAGCCGCTCCAGCCAGTCCCCGTCGATCTCCCGGCCGGCGATCTTCAGGGGCAGCACGATGTTCTCTTCCAGCGTGAGCATTGGCAGCAGGTTGAACGTCTGGAACACGAACCCCACCCGCGTCCGGCGCAGCCGCGTCAGATCGCCGTCGTCCAGGTTGCCGAGCCTCGTGGGACCGAGCCACACCTCACCGGCCGTGGGCCGGTCAAGCCCGGCGAGCAGATGCATCAGCGTCGACTTCCCGGACCCCGATGGACCCATGATTGCCGTGAACGAGCCCGCGAGGAGCTCGACCGTGACGCCCCGGAGAGCATGGACAGCCGCCGGACCTTGGCCATAGCGCTTCTCGAGGTCCCGTCCGACGACGACGGGACCGTCCTCATCCGTGAACACGGATTGCAAGGCTAATGCTCGTGGAGGTCCTTCGGTCGCACCAATTCCGTCAGGACCGCGCCGCCCGGACGCAGCTCGGCCCACGGACCGTCGAGCTCGAACGTCGCGAGCGCGCCGGTGGGGAACTTCTGCGCCGCGCTTTCCAGGCGTGCCGGGTCCGAGGAATCGTCGTTCGCGAGCCCGACGACCAGTGCCTGCATCGCCGGGTTGTGGCCGATCACCATCACGGAGCGGACCTCGTCCGGGACCCTCCGCAGTCGCGCGAGCAGGCCGTCGGCGGTGGCGCCGTACAGCTCCGGCTCGATCATCGCCTCGCCGCCGGGCGCAACTCCCTCCAGCGTCTCGCGGGTCCGCTTTGCGGAGGAGACGAGCACCTGCTCTGGCCGGATCCCGTGGGCGCGAACGTGCTCGGCAAGCAGCTTGACGGCCTGCCTGCCCCTTGGGGCGAGAGGCCGCTCCTGGTCGGCCAAGCCGGGATCGCTCCAGCTCGACTTGGCGTGTCGCAGGACAAACAGCTGCCGGGCTCCTGGCACGGGGTCGATTGTCGCGCCTCAGGCCGCTGGGTGGCTGACACACCCGCTGCTCACGCCACCGTTCCGTGCGGCGACGCCGCCCGGAAACCACGGCTCTCGCCGCCAATCTCTCGCGCTAGCATCGGCGCGCCACGGCGAGATAGCTCAGTTGGTAGAGCACACGACTGAAAATCGTGGTGTCCCCGGTTCGATTCCGGGTCTCGCCATCGAGTCACGCCCTGCAACGGGTCGTTTTGATTTGAGGGTTGTCCCCGGGAGGCCCGCTTAGCCGCGAGACGTGGGCGTCAGGTAACGATCGGGCTCCTCGGCTGAAATGGGCCCGTGTCGAAGACCATCAGCGATGAGGTCAGCTTCTCCTCGCGGATCGTGTTCCACTCGCTGACCAGCACCGAGGTGGGACCGGATGGTCCCTTCACGTCGAACTCGTACAGAGTTGAGACCTCCTCGCCATCAGCCCACTGTCGCAGCAGGCGAAAGCCCCGCGCGAGCGGCGCGACGTGCGCCACAATCGCTGAGAACGCCTCCTTGCCGACTGTCTCCTCCATCGGGCCGCGGAACGAGAAGTCCTCGCTGACCAGGGACGCCGCCCTGTCGACATCACCGGAGGTGTAGGCGGTCAGATAATCGAGCACGACTTGCGATGCGGTGGCCATATTCGGGCTCCTCGTCTCGCAGGTTGTGGGGTCTGTTTCATTCGCCGAGGGCGCCGCGTTCAGCCGCGCCGGAGCAGCCGCCCGATGGCGGCCATCATCTCGTCGGTTCGCTCGTCCTGACGGGCCGGCTCGGCGCCTATCACGCATGTGTGGGCGTGACCGTCGAGCAACCCGAGGGCGACCTTGTCGAGGGCCGCTTGGATCGCCGCGATCTGGGTGAGGATGTCGATGCAGTAGCGGTCGTCGTCGACCATCTTCGAGATCGCCTCGCACCTGGCCCTCGATCCGCCCCAGGCGAGCCTGCAGTTGGTCTTTGGTCGCGCTGTAGCCGCGCGTCGGTGTGGTGGTCTGTGCCATGAGCACGATGATACCACTACCCCCTAGGGGTATACTGGGTTGGTGGGACGGTGGATGAGATGAACAGTGAGGCGATCCGATGAGCGGTGTCCTGGACGTGCTGTGGCACGGCGTGCGCGACTCGTTCCTGATGGCCTGGGAGGTCTGGTGGGCGCTGGTGCTCGGCTTCGCGATCAGCGCGATCGTGCAGGCGTGGGTTCCGCGGGAGCGGGTCGAAGCGACCCTGAGTGGCTCCGGCTCCCGGCCCGTTGCGTGGGCTACCGGCCTGGGAGCAGCGTCTTCGTCGTGCTCCTATGCGGCGATCGCCATCGCCAAGTCGCTGTTTCAGAAGGGGGCCTCTGCCGCCTCGGCGCTTGCGTTCCAGTTCGCATCGACCAACCTCGTCTGGGAGCTCGGGCTGGTGCTGTGGGTGCTGATCGGCTGGCAGTTCACGCTCGCTGAATATGTCGGCGGGATCGTGATGATCGCCTTGATGGCTGTGATGCTGCGGCTGTTCGTGAGCCGCCAATCAGAGCTCGAGGCCCGTGAACACGCGCGGGCGGCGGAGACGCGCCATGGGCATCGGGCGGTCGGCACGACGCTGCCCTGGCGAGAGCGAGTTGTGAGCGTGCGAGCGTGGTCAGACGTGGCGCATAACTTCCGCGGCGACTGGCGGATGCTGTGGAAGGAGATCGCGGTCGGGTTTCTCCTCGCTGGGATTCATCGCCCAGTTGGGCAACGGCTTCTTCGAGTCACTTTTCATCCGCCATGCCCCGGCGCCGCTGCCGACGATCGAGAACGTGATCATCGGCCCGATCATCGCGATCATCAGCTTCGTCTGCTCGGTCGGCAACGTGCCGTTGGCGGCGGTCCTGTGGTCCGGCGGGATCAGCTTCGCCGGAGTGCTGGCCTTCCTGTTCGCCGATCTGATCGTGCTGCCGATCATCGCGATCTACCGCAAGTACTACGGCCGCGGGTACGCACTGCGCATCACCGCGCTGATGTTCACAACAATGGTGATCGCCGCGCTCGCCGTCGATGGAGTGTTCAGCGCGCTCGGCCTGATCCCGACCGGCCCCCGGCCGACCCGCGCAGACATCTTCAGCCACATCCAGGTCGACTACAAGCTGTTCCTCAACCTGCTCGGCGCCGCGATCTTCGCCGCGCTGTTCTGGCTGACCGCGCATGGCCATCCCGATCGCGAGTCAACGCGCTCCTCGGCGCCACAACATGCTCACTGACCCCTGATCGGGGTTCACGGCCCAGCGGCCGACTTCGTCCAGCTCAGTACCGTGGCCGTCCCGGCACGTCTCGGAGCGCGGCCCGCTGCGATGTCTTCCCTCAGCCGGGCAAGCCCTGATCGCAGCTCGTCCGGATGGTCGCGTCGCATCCGCTCGAAATAGCTCGTCTCCCCCTTTTCTGCGGCTTTCACAAGACGCTCAGGGTCTGCGGAGAGGGCGGCCAGCGACGCGTCCTCCATGTCCTGGAACTGAAACTCGAACAGGTGCGCGCCCGGCAGCTCGCTGAGGAACGCCGCCCGCGCCGGATGGGGGGCCTCCATCCATGGCCGGCTGCTCGGGAAGTAGTCGAGGATCCACAGGGTGGCGGCGTCCTCCCCGGTAAACCCCATCAGCACGAGCCGTCCTTCGGCTCTGAGGATTCGCCGGGCCTCGGACAGCGCCGAGCGACGATCCTCGACGTGGTGCAGCATCGAGATCATCATCGCGGCGTCGAACGTCTCGTCCTCAAACGGCAATCGCTCCGCGTTTGCCGCCACGGTCTCGAGTCCCTTGGCCGCCGCCCGCGCAAGCATCGCCTGTGAGCGGTCCACTACGATGGGCTGCCAGCCGTCGTGCTTGAGGGGGAGCGCGTAGTTGCCGGTGCCGCCGCCGATGTCTAACAGCCGCCGCCCGGGCGCTCCCTCCAGCGCCAGGTGTAGCGGCCTCAGCACCGACCGGCTGGCGGAGCGCGTCTCGTCGTAGTGCTCGGCCTGGCGGGAGTAATCGGGCAGCACGCCCACGGTCGATTAAAGTTGCCACCGACCCGAAGGCGTGCCGCCCGCGGCCGGGGCACTCAGCCCAGCTCGACCACCATCAGGGAGTGACCGGTGGGATCCCGGAACCAGAACATGGGGGGGATGGGGTCGCCCATCCGCGAGACCTCGGCATCGACGTCTACGCCCCGGGACTTCAGCTCGGCGTGGGTGGCGTCGATGTCGTCGGTGGTCAGGGTGATGCCCGTCTGCATCGGAGTGACCTCTTCCTGGCCTGGTGGCGGCGGGGCCAATGCGATCCCGGTGCTGCCCTCGGGCGGGTAGACCTCCACCCACCGGTAACCGCCGCCAAACGGGGTGTCGGTGCGCTTCTCGAACCCGAGCGACTCGTAGAACTCGATCGCTCGGTCCTGATCGGGCGTCGAGACGCAGACCAGGTTGATCTGACGGATACCGGTTGCCGTTGCACTCATTCCGAGCCTCCTTGAGTTGAGGTTTCCAACTCCTGAGACCCGCTCCGAGGTGGAAACTAATCGAGCATGGCGAAGCCCCTGGCCTTCCAGCAGGAGGCGGCCACGGTCGTCTTTTCGGTCTCGGTCGGCGTCTGGACGCTGTTCGAGTTCGTGATGAGGATGCGACAGCGCTCGCTCCTGCGCGGTCGACCTGGGCGCGATCCCAGCGGCGTGGTCCTCGCCGCCTGCCTAACCGCGTCGGTCGTCGCGTCAATCCAGCTGGGTCTGCACGGACCGCTGCTGTGGCCGGGCGGTCGGGTCTGGCCGTTCGTGGCGGGGATCATCCTGATCGGAGTCGGGATCTCTCTGCGCGCCTGGTCGATCTCCACACTCGGCCGCTTCTTCCAGTACCGGATCAAGGTGCAGCCCGAGCACCACGTCGTCACCGACGGGCCGTACCGCTACGTGCGACATCCCTCATACACCGGCGTCGGGCTAGTGGTCATCGGAATCGCAATGGCCTCGGGCGACGTCGTGAGCCTCGCCACCGTCTTGCTCCTGAGCTCCGTCGGGCTGGCCGTACGTATCCGCGCCGAGGAGCGGCAGCTCAACGAGGCGCTGGGGGCCCAGTACGAGCATTTCGCCGCGCATCGCAAACGGCTGGTGCCGGGCGTCTGGTGACGCCGGGGGCCGCCGTCTCAGGCCGTCGGCGCGCCGACGGGGCCGCCTCTTCCAGCTCCTGCTCGCGCTTCCAGCGCGCGATTGTCGAGCGCAGCGACGGCAGGGCGGCGATCGCCACCGGCGTCGGCAGCCAGACGGCGACGGTGCGGTAGGCCAGGACCGCGGGCAGCGCCAGCCCCACCGGGACTCCAAACGCCAGCAGCACGCCGGCGATTCCGCCGCTGACCGTGCCCGGGAGCGGGAGCGTGTTGGCGACCTGGCCGACGAAGTACGCCAGAACGACAACCGGTATCGCAGGAGGAGCTCCGAAGGCATGCAGCATCGACCACAACACGGCCGCGTCGAGCAGCCAGTAGATGACTGCCCCGGCGAGCCTCGGCTCGCCGCTGCGGACGAGGCGGATCGCCTCTGCGGTCGCCTCGCCCAAGAGTTGCGTCGCGTGGCGGAGGCGGAATCGCAGCCGATGCCAGCGCTGCGATGGCCGGTCAACGGCTAGCTTGGAAAGGCCCGTGTGCGAGCGCCTCGCGAGCGTGAGCGCCAGCGCGATTCCCGCGACCGCCCCCGCGGCTGGGATCGCGCTCAGCGCGAGCGGGCCATGACCGCTCACCAGACCCAGCGCGAGCGCAGCTCCGGCCAGCGCGATCGCGGCGAGGAACACCGCGTAGAGGAGCACCAGGAACGCCAGCAGCGTATGAGCAGCGGAGCGCGCGCCCAGGCCTGCTCGGCGTAGCGCCCAAAGCGTGAGGGCAGCGCCACCCGCGCCCGCGGTGGGCAGAACGCGGGTCGCCGCAGCTCCTGCGAGCGTGATCTGGGCGCTCTCACGCACACGGATCCGAGACGTGGCGCGACCGGCGACCAGCGACAGCAGCGCGACGTACCCGGCTATCGAGATGCACTCGAACGCGATCCCGGCGATCGCCCAGCCCGGATCGACCCCTACTGCCCGCTTGAGCGCATCGGCGAATGCGTGCACCCGGCCGCCGAGGACCAGCACCGTCGCCACGGCAGCGGCGGCGAGCACTGCCGGGATCGCCACCCGCCGGACCAGGGCGCGCAGCTCGATCGTCGGGAGGGCGAATTCCTGGATGGTCTGTTCGGGTGCAAGCATGCCTGGTTGGGGTGGGGACGGCGGCAGCAACCATTTCAACGCGTTGGAGCAGCGCCAGCGATGTGATATTTGCCGCAGGTCTAGTCGATTAGGACCCCGAAACGGGGTCGGACTCATCGCCGTAGCGCCCAATTAGGTCGCGCAGCTCGTCGGCATTTCGCACCGCGTAGTCGCGGTAGCAGTTGTTCATCAGCAGGTGGGTCTCTCGCGCTTCCTGCGCCCGCTCCGCGATCGGTTGCGCAAGCTCCTGAAGCTCCTCGTGGGAGTAGAGGTATCGGAAGCGCTCCGCGGCGCTGCGCGATGTATCTGCCCAGGTGCTGTCCGAGCGGCCGTGGAAGCGGACCACGAGCAGCTCGGGATTCGTGACCGCCATCAGGCGCGGCAGGTTCGACGCGACCGGGGCGTCGAGGCCGACGAGGATCAGGTCGTGTTTCTCGAGCAGGTGCAAGGTCCGCTCGCGATCACGCTCCTCCCCCAGCCACAGGGGCGAGCGGAACTCGACGCTCACCTTGTAGTCCGGCAGCCGCTCCTTGAGCGACTCGAGCTCTGTCCGCGTGTCCCGGCGAGGGTGGAACCACGGTGGGTACTGGAACAGCACCGAACCGAGCCTGCCGGCGTCGTAGAGCGGCCGGAGCGCGGACCCAAACCGCCTCCACGCCTCATCGAGAGCTTCGGGATCGAGGTGATTGCGGTAGAGGTTTCGCTTCTCCGCCACTTCGGCCGGAAGCTGCTCACGCAGGTCCTTCCACAGGCTCCGGGGGCGGGTGGGATGCCCGGTGAGCAGCGAATAAGCCTTGACGTCGAACCGAAACCCATCGGGGGTTCGCTCCGCCCAGAGGCGAGCCTGATGCTCGGATGGCGGGGCGTAGTAGGTCGAGTCGATCTCTGTGAGCGGGAACCGGGAGGCGTAGAAGCGAAGCCGCTCCTCGGCGGTCATCGTGCGTCGCGGATACCAGTCCCCCTGCTCGACGAGCGTCTTATCGGCCCAGGAGCAGCTGCCGGTCAGGACCAGGTGATGGCCAAGGCTGACGCTCCGACCAAGGTGCGGCTCGTCGGTCACGAACCGAGCTTCGCAGACCTCCGTCGCCAAGCGCGCTCGATCTCTCGCATCATCGTCGGGTACACGATCAGGTGCCGGAAAGGCCTGATCGCGCTCATATAGCCGGCGCCGAGCAGACCGTTTCGCTTCACCAGGACGGCCATCTGGCCGCGGTATCCGTCCCCGTCCTGGACCCAGCCAATGTGCAGGATCCCATGCATCGTCCGGTTGGCGATCTCGGCCGCCCACTCGTCGTTCGTCAGGTACAGGGAGTGGAAGGGGGCTCCGCGGAGACTCGGGCCAGGCGTGGCGCGCAGGTCGTGCGGCAGCCGGTCCCGAAGCGTCGGCACCCGGGTGCCCAGGCCCTCGCCGGCGCCGTCCCAACCGAGCAGCTCTCCGAGCTTCCATCGAATCGCGAACAGCATCCGGGCAGGCCAGGACGAGCTCCGCGAAGGGTCGAACGAGGCCATCTTCTGCACCAGCCGTGGAAATTCGCCCGGACCTCCGGGCGTGGGCAGCGCCCAAACGTCCTCCAGCTGGAAGTCCGGAGCGAGCTCGTGGATGCGCCAGGGATAGGCGGTGTGCGCTGCGTTCGGCAATCTCATGGGCTCGGGCCGAGCGGATCGCGACGCCGGAAAGGACGCCGTGCCCTCTCGTCGCCCTCACAATGTACCATACATACGTGTATGTATGTGCAGGGTTCTCAACAGGCGGCCGGCGCACCTGCCCGGCGGCGAAGCCAGGCGGAGCGCAGCGCCCGCAGCCGCAGCGCCTTGCTCGAGTCTGCGGCGCGTGGCCTCTCGCGTTATGGCTACGGCAATCTGGTGCTCGAAGAGGTCGCGCGGGAGGCGGGCTACACGCGCGGCGCGCTGTATCACCAGTTCAAGGACAAAGAGGCCCTCGCCCTGGCGGTGGTCGAGTGGGTCAACGAGACCTGGTGGCGTGAGGTCGGCGCGCCTGCCGAGTCGCAGCCCGATCCGGTCTCGTCGCTGCTCGAGCTGGCGCGGGGCCACGCCGTCTACTGCCGGCGAGACGTGGCACGGGTGATGATGGCGCTGCGGGTCGAGTTCAGTGGCCAGGACCATCCCGTCGGGCGCGAGATCAAGCGCATCTCGGAGACGCTGATCCGGCGCTGTGCCCGCCTGGTCGCCGCCGGGCGCGAAGCTGGGTCGATTCCGGGCGGCCCGCCGCCGCGGACGGTCGCCCGCGCGTACTGGGGCGCGCTGGAGGGCGCCGTGATCGCGCTGGCGGGCCAAGCGCCCGACGACGAGCTCCTGGCAGCCGGCGCGGTGGCGGGCGTCCTCGGGCTGGACGGACCGGGCAGAACCTAATCAACCAGGATTGGCGCCAGTCGCTCCTCCAAGGCCGCACGGGGGAGCGCGCCAACGATGCGGTCCCGCTCCTGTCCATCGCGCATGACGACCAGCAGCGGGATCGACTGCGCACCGGCTTGTGCTGCCAACCCGGGGTTGGCGTCGACGTCGACCTTCACGACCTTGATGTGCCCGGCGTGACGCTGGGCCAGGTCTTCGAGGACGGGGGAGATCATCCGGCACGGTCCGCACCACGCCGCCCAGTAGTCGACGACCACCGGCACCGATGCGTGGGTCTCCGCGGAAAATGTGTCGGAGTCCGCATCGACAACCCAGGGGAGCGGGTGCTTGCACCTAGGGCAGCGGGGCGTGCCGCTGCCGATAGGCCCGACGCGGTTGCGAGCGCCGCAGTTGGGGCAGGCGATGATCGTCATCAACCATGAGGGTAGATCCCGGGACGAGGGCCGAGGACTTGGCGTGCTACTAGGAGCCGGAGTGGCGCGCTAATCGCGCGCGTATTCCTCGGCCGCGCGGGGCTCGAATTCGAAAGCGACGAAGCCTTCATCGCCGACCACCGATGCGTCGTGACCAGGCTCGATGACATAGACCTCACCAGGCCCGAACTCCGCCTCGGACCCATCCTCGTGCCACACGCGCAGCCTGCCCGTCTGAACGACCCCCACGTGCCGGGCCTGGCAGCTATCGGTGCCCGCCACGGGCTTGATGCACTCCGACCAGCTCCAGCCCGGATCGAACGCAAACCGACCTATCGTCGTGTTGCCCGCCCGCACGATGTCTACGCGCGTCTTCTCAGGCGTTCGCCGCTCCTCGGGCGAGTCGAAATCCAGTCTCTCAACGCCAGCCATCCCGGTCCTCCTCGATCGCTGGACAAGATGTCCTCCCAAAACTACTCGCGGGACCAGCCCGAAATCAAGCCCGCGCCGAACCGACGATGAACGGGCTGACCGTCGGGACCTCAACTGCCAGCGGTGAGGCCTCCAGCCAGCGCTCCGTGCGGCGGTTGGGATGGCAGCCCGCGGCGATATAGCGATGGGGCACTTCCACCAGGTCCTGAAACCGTCCAAGGACGGTCCCTTCGCCGGCGTGCACGTGCTCCAGGTAGAGGTAGCGGCCTCCAGCCCGCAGCACACGGGCCACCTCGCGCAGTACCTGGGCTGGATCATCGACCGAGCACAGAACATACGTCGCCACCACCGTGTCGAAGCTCCCATCATCGAACGGGAGCCGTTCCGCCTCGGCCTGCACAAGCTCCCACGACGCCACCCGCGGCGGTTGGTCCGCGATCCCCGTGCGCAGCCGCTCGAGCATGTGGGGGCTTGGCTCGCTGATCACCAGCTCGCTCACCTGCTCCGGGTAGTGAGCGACGTTCAGGCCGCTCCCGGCGCCGATTTCGAGCGTTCGCCCCCGGGCGCCGGCGACTAGCTTCGCACGCGCCTCACGCTGCCCTGCGCCCTCCGCCAGACCGCAGACGAGCGGATACCAGCGCGCGAACAGCCGCTCGTTGAGGCCCAACGGATCGCGCATCGCGCCAATCTACTCGGACAACGGGCCGTGGGCCGGCGAGTGGGTGTGGGAGAGTCCCGCCATGACTGACGTGGTGCCTCTCCCCGATGGGTTTGCCATCGGCCACTGGACGAGGGCGGATGGGAACACGGGCTGCACGGTCGTTATCGCGCCGGTCGGGGCGCGAGGAGGGGTCGACGTCCGCGGCGGCGGGACCGCGACGCGGGAGACCGAGTCGCTCATGCCGCTGTCCAACTCCGAAGGTCCGAATGCCGTCCTTCTGACCGGAGGCAGCGCGTTCGGCCTGGGCGCCGCCGACGGCGTCGCCCGCTGGCTCGAGGAACACGGCCTGGGGCGCCCGACGCTCGCCGGAATCGTGCCGCTCGTCGCCGGTGCGGTGATCTTCGACCTTCAGGCCGGCGGCGAAAGGCCAGGGCCCGCCGAGGGATACAGGGCGTGCCAATCGGCGGCGGGGGGAGTACCGGAACGAGGGCCGGTCGGAGCGGGCGCCGGCGCCGCGGTCGGCAAGGCGCTCGGACGCGAGCGCGCAACCCGTGCCGGTATCGGCTATGCGGCCCGGCGGGTGGCGGATGGCTCTACCGTCGCCGTACTGGCGGTCGCCAACTCAGTCGGGGACGTGATCGGCGCCGACGGTCAGGTGATCGGGGGACCTCGCGGCGAGCGCGGCGAGCTGCTGCGAAGCGCGGAACTCATCGCAGGGTTGAGCGACCTCTCGACATGGCCGGTGCAAGCTGGCGAGAGCACGACGCTCGCGTGCGTGTGCACCGACGCCCCGCTCGACAAGCGCGACTGCGGGATCATCGCCCGGATGGCGGCCGCGGGCCTGGCCCGGGCTGTCGATCCCGTCTTCAGCCCGATGGACGGCGACGTGATCTTCTGCATCGCATCGGGACGGGAGCAGCCGCGGGCGCCCGGCCCCGAGAAGTCGCTCTTGTTGAGCGCCCTGGGAACGGTTGCCGCCACCACCAGCGCAGAGGCCATTCGCGACGCGGTCGCGAGCTCCTCGGCATGAGCGTTCCGCCCGAGATCTTCGACGAGGACTACCTGCACTTCTACCAGGAGGTGCTCGGCACGGAGCGGAGCGAGGCCGATGCCGAGCTCGTGGCCCGGCTGCTGTCGCTACGCCCCGGAATGCGAGTGCTCGATGTGCCGTGCGGAGAAGGCCGGATCGCCGGGCGACTGGCCCGCCGCGGCTGCGAAGTGGTGGGAGTCGACGCCAGCGAGCGGTTCCTCGAGCTGGGCAGAGAGCGATGGTCCGAGGTCACTTTCCGGCGGGGGGACATGCGCCAGTTGGCGTTCGAATCGGAGTTCGATGCGGTCGTCAACTGGTTCACGTCGTTCGGGTACTTCGATCGCTCCACGAACGAGGCCGTGCTTCGTGCGTTCGCGCGAGCCCTTCGGTCCGGCGGGCAGCTCCTGCTGGAGCTCCACAACCCCGCACGGCTCAAGCGCCTGGTCGAGCTCGCCGGCGGCAGCAGCGCCTCTGTGACCGAGCGTGACGGTGATCTGATGGTCGATCGCGTCACCTACGACCCGGCTGAGGGGTTCTCGCACACGCAGCGGTTCATCATCCGCGAGGGGCGGGTTCGAAAGCTCGAGTTCCGACTCGAGCAGGTCCCAGCGCACGAGCTGGTGGGGAGGCTGCGGGCCGCCGGATTCGAGGAGGTGCAGCTGTTTGGTCAGGGAGGGAAGGAGTTCGAGCCCGAGGGGCGGCGCCTGATCGCGCTCGCTCGCCGCTAACCGAGGTCTCCGCGCACCGCGTTCCAGGTCGCCTCCGCCAGCTCGCGTTCGGCCCGGCGAAGCGAGATCCGGGTCCGTCCGGCCAGCCACAGCCGGGCGAACTCCTGGCTCGGCCCCAGCAGCAAGGGCTCCCACAGATCCACCGAAATTGGCCGAAGCGCCCCGCTTCGCACATGCGGCTCCATCCACGCCCTGACCCGAGGGAAGAAATTGCGGTTCAGCTCGCGCAGCCGGGCCTCGGTCGCCAGCCGCAGCTCGGTCTCCCGGCGGCCCATCAAGAACTTGGCCAGCCTCGGGTTGCCCTCGACCCAGCGCAGATGATGCCTGACCAGGGCGCGGATCGAAGCCTCCGCGTCGGGCTTGCGCTCGAGCGCCTCGAGAAGTCCCGCCTGGTAGCCGCTCAGCCCCTCGACGTAGAGCTCGGCGGCCAGCCCTTCCTTACCACCGAAGTGGTGGTAAATCGAACCGATGCTGGCCCCGGAGCGCCTCCGGATCTCCTCGACCGTGGTGGCGGCGAAACCGCGCTCGGTGAAGCACTCGAGCGCGGCGCGAAGGATCGCCTCCTGGCGCTCGCCTCGCTCGGCACGGACCGCTGACACTAGAGCAATATTCTAGAAGTCCCTGCGGGGGCTCGGTCTATGATGCCCGCCCATGGTCGACCTCGACGGCGCGACCGTGGCGATCACCGGCGCCGCCCGGGGCATCGGGCGGGCCACCGCACTCGAATTCGCCAACCGCGGAGCCCAGGTCGTCACGGGCGACCTAGACCAGCACGACTCTCCAGGGCTGGCGCTGGAGCTCAACGTGACCAAGCCCCGCTCGTGGGCCAGGTTCGCGAAGGCAGCGGGGACGATCGACGTGCTCGTCAACAACGCGGGAGTGATGCCCTCGGGGCTGTTTGTGGAGCAATCGCCCGAGCTGCTGGCGGCCGCCATGGACATCAACTACTGGGGAGTCGTGCACGGGCTGCGGGCGGTGCTTCCGGGGATGATCGAGCGGGGCCGGGGCCACGTGGTCAATGTGGCCTCGATGGCCGGCAAGGTCGCGGTCGCCGGGTTGGCGCCCTATTGCGCGAGCAAGTCGGCAGTCATCGGGCTCACCGCTTCGCTGCGCGAGGAGCTGCCGTCCGGTGTCACCTGCACGGCCGTTCTTCCGAGCGCGGTCCGGACCAGATTGAGCGCGGGCTTCCCACTAGGCCGGATCGGCGTGGTCGAGCCTGAGGATGTGGCCCGAGCGATCGCCGCCAGCTGCCGGGACGCCCCACCAGAGATCGCGGTTCCGGGCTGGACCGGCCTCTACGAGCAGGTCAACACCGTCCTTCCGGGGCCGGTGATGCGGCTCGCCAGGCGCGCGATACGTGCCGATCGCGTCCTGACGGCGCGAGACGACGCCGTGCGCTCCCGCTACGAGCGGGCGATCCTCCCGGACGGACGCCGTGCTCGCAGCTCATCCAGGAAGGCCAAGTAGCGCCGGCAGCTGATCGAGGGAGTGCAGGATCTCGGCGCCGGCGCGGCGCAGAGCGGCCTCGTCGCTGTCGGCGGTAAAGCCGAACACGCGCATCCCGGCGGCGACTGCCGCTGTCACACCCAAGGGCGTGTCCTCGACCACCACGCACCCCGTCGGCTCCGCGCCCATCCGCTCGGCAGCGTGGAGGAAGAGGTCGGGGTGGGGCTTGCCCCGGGGAACGGAGTAAGCCGAAAACACCGCGTCGGACGGGATCAGTCGGTCGAGCCCGGTAAGCCCCAGCGTCATCCGTGTCTTCTCGAGTTTTCCTTGCGAGGCGACACAGACGCGGACGCCGGCGGCTTGTATGCGCCGCACTGCCTCAGCCGCGCCGGGGACCGGCTTGAGCTCCCGGCGGAACTCCTCTGCGCGCTCGGCCTGGAAGCGGTCGAGGAAGTCCGCCGGAAGGCGGTGGCCGAGCTTGCGCTCGGTCACCGTGACGACTTCGTCGAGCAGGAGCCCCTGGTAGTCACGGCGGGTCTCGGCCAGCGTCATGGGGAGTCCGTTGCTGGTCAACAGACTGGCGAGCACGCGGTTCGAGATCACCTCGCTGTCGACGAGCACGCCGTCGCAGTCGAAGATCACGAGCTGGAGGTCGCCCATCGCGTCGATGTTCGCAGCCGTCGCCGGGCGATAAGTTCGGCCCCACCCCGACCAAGGAGCAGCCATGACCTTCGAGACCCTCACCTACGGAGCCGCCGACGGCGTCGCGACGATCACGCTAAACCGCGCCGAGCGGCTGAACACGATCGTCCCGCCGATGCCCGACGAGCTCCAGGCGGCGGTCCACCAAGCCACGCTCGACTCCGAGGTGAAGGTGATCGTCCTCCGCGGGGCGGGGCGCGCGTTCTGCGCCGGCTTCGACTTCGGAGGCGGATTCCATCACTGGGACGCCGGGATCACCACCGCCGGCCACTGGGACCCAGGGAAGGATTTCGCGTGGGCCACCTCGCCCCACGGTCCGGTGCCGAAGTTCATGAGCCTGTGGAGGGCGCCCAAGCCGGTGATCGCCCAAGTGCACGGCTGGTGTGTGGGTGGCGGCAGCGACATGGCGCTGTGCGCGGACATCGTCATCGCCAGCGAGGATGCGCAGATCGGGACGCCCTACTCGCGCATGTGGGGCGCGTACCTGACCGGCATGTGGATCTACCGGCTCGGCCTGACCCGTGCCAAGGAGCATGCCCTCACCGGCAAGCCGCTGTCAGGCGCCGAAGCGGCCGAGGTCGGGCTGATCAACGCAGCGGTCCCGTTCGCACGACTTCAGGACGAGGTGGACAGACGAGCTGCCGAGCTGGCCTCGATCCCGAGCTCGCAGCTGGCTGCGATGAAGCTGGTCGTCAACCACACCTACGAGAACATGGGCCTCGCGTCCACTCAGCTGCTGGGCCCCATCCTCGACGGCCTGATGCGCAACACGCCTGACGCCAAGCGCTTCGTCGACCGCGCCGCCACGGACGGGGTCGGGGCCGCGGTCCACGACCGCGACCGCCCCTTCGGCGACTACAGCGCCGGCGGGCCCGCGCAGAAGCCCGACCCCGGCAACGTCATCCGCTGACCGGGGTCGGAGTCTCTGCGCGGGCTGTGCGCTATCCCAGGTGGTTCGCGACCAGGAAGGCGTGAGCCACAGCGGCAGGCGACTGCTTATCGAGCGCCACCGCGGCGTTCATCTTCTGGAGCGCGGGGATCGTGAGCAGGGCGCTCACGGCGTTGACCGTCTGGGTGAAGGCCGGTCCCTCCGACTTCACCAGGCTCTGCTTGACCACCGGCGCCACGTTCTGGAAGCCGAAGATCTTCTTCGTATCCGTGAGCACGACGTACTTCCCGGTCGTCAGCTGCGGATCGGTGGTGAACACGTCCGACACCTCGACCTGGCCGGAGTCGAGCGCCTTGTAGGTCAGCCCAATTGCCAGCGGCTTGAACGTCGGGTTGAGCCCGTACACCTTCTCCAAGCCCAGGAGGCCCTCCTGCCGAGTGGCGAACTCCGGCGCTCCGCCGAGGGTCAGCGAGTGCCCGAGCTTCTTGAGGTCGGCATCCGTGACCAGGCCGTACTTCTTGGCGAAAGCGACCCGGGTGCCGAGCGCGTCGGAGTCGGAGAACGGGGTGCGGTCCAGCAGCGTGAAGCCGTGCTTCTCGGCAAAGGCCTTTGCCTGTGTGTAGGCCTGCTCCGAGCTGGTGGGAAGCGCGGTCTGACCGGCGATCGCCGACAGCAGGGTGCCCGTGTACTCGGGATACATCTGGATCTGGCCGGAGGTCAGCGCTTTCCAGGTGATCTCCGAGCTACCGATGTTGGGCTTCAGCGTGACCGTGAACCCTTTGGCCTGGAGAGCCTGCTGATAGAGGTCGCCGAGGACATACTCCTCCTCGAAGTTCTTGTCACCAAGCACGATCGTCGGCTTGCCTGCTCCAGGGCCAGTCTTACTGGTCGACGACGTGCCGCTACTGGTCGCGGTCGAGGTCGACTTCGTCGAGCTGCCACATGCCGCTACCGCGAGCGCGGCTAGCGCGACTAGCAGACTTACTCGGAACGTTCTCATGCTTCCTCCTGTTCGGTTTACACGGCGTCGGTGGCCGCAAGCGGTGCAAGGGCCAACGATTGGTCTTCGGCTGTAGCCAGCTTTAGTCCACGCGGCGTCAGCGCCTGCTGAACGAGCGCGAGCACGAGCTCGACGAGCAATGCCAAGGCAGCGATGCAGATCGCGGCGCCGAGCACCCCGGCTAGGTGGTAGCTCGCCTCGTTA
This sequence comes from uncultured Actinomycetes bacterium, assembly GCA_963719305.1. Classification (GTDB taxonomy): domain Bacteria; phylum Actinomycetota; class Thermoleophilia; order Solirubrobacterales; family Solirubrobacteraceae; genus Palsa-465. The sequence goes on from CAVRBL010000002.1 coordinate 500,309, forward strand.
TTGATGATGTCCCCCAGGCTCCCGCCGTAGCCGGTGAGCGCCGCGATCGTGGTGGTCGAGACCACGAACAGCGCCGCTGTTCTAATCCCGGCGAAGATCAGCGGAATCCCGAGCGGCACCTCGACCTTACGCAGGATCTCCCAGCCACTCATCCCCATCCCCCGCGCGGCGTCAACTACGTCGCGGTCGACCTCGTCGATCGCCACGTAGGCGTTCGTGATCACCGGCGGCACCGCGAGCACGATCAGTGCGAGCTCGACATTGCCTAGGCCGAGGCCCAGGAACGCGACGCCGATCGCCAGCACCGCCAGGCTGGGCAGCGCACGCCAGATGTTGCCGATGTTGATGGCGATGAACGAGCCCCGATGGATATGCCCGAGCCACAGCCCAACGGGCAACGCGATGACGAGCGCCAGTGCGACGCCGATCCCCGCGATCTTGAGCGTCCCCAGCGTGAGGTGCACGAGCGTAGGAACGTGCGGTGCTCCTGGGATCTGGCCGTTGCGGCCGATGAACTTGAATGCTTCGACGAAGTTGTGCATCAGCCGGCCCTGGCCCAAGGCGTGAGCCTTCGTTGCAACAACACCAAGAGCCCGTCGGCGGCGAGCGCGAGCGCGACAGCCATCCCTCCGGCGACGATCAGCTCGGTCTTGAAGACCTCGTTTGAGATGGCCGTGAGAATCGGCGCCCCGAGTCCCTCGTTGTCGATCAGCGCGGCAACCGTTGCCAAGGAGATCACGGTCACGGTCGCTATCCGGAGCCCGGCGATGATCGCGGGCAGGGCGAGCGGGAGCTCGACGCGTAGCAGCGATCGCATCGGGCCCATCCCCATTCCGGTGGCGGCGTCACGAACCTCCGGCGGCACCTCGCGCAGGCCGGTGAGGGTGTTGCGGAACAGGATCAGCAGCGTGTAGGAGACAAGCGCCACCTCGGCAGTGGTGCGCGATAGACCAAATCCCGGGATCGGCACGAGCAGCTCGAACAGCGCCAGCGACGGGATCGTGTAGAGGATCGAGGTGACGATCAGGACCGGGCGTTCGGCCCACCCACGGCGGTAGGCGATCAGCGCGAGCGCAGTCGAGATCAGGAACCCCAGTACGACTGCGATCAGAGTAAGGACGATGTGCTGCCTGAGAGCCGGCCAGAGAACACGCGCCCCAGTTGCGAGACACCCATTCCGGGCAGAACAGGTGGTTGGCGCGCTCGCACGCGAACGAGGAAGGGCTGCCACCGAAGCTGGGGATCACTGGGGCGGCGGCGAGTACGAAAGTCACGGAGCGAGCTCCGGGTCAGAGGCTGGATGCTCGCCATGCTTCTCGTCGGGCAGCGCTCCATTTCGCAGGACACCGCCGAGCAGCTCTAAGGTCGCGACGCCCTTCAGGTGATCGTCAGGGTCGACGACAGCCAACGGTCGGCCGCCGGATGCGACGACGGCAGACAGCGCATCGAGGACCGTGGTGCTCTGTGGGACGCGGTTGTCGGGCTGGCTCCCGTCGCCCTTCCGGCCATCTGGTTCCAGCAACTCGATGTCGGCCAGGGTGGCCAACCCCAGCCGCTTCAGGGCCCGATCGGCGCCGACGAACTCGGAGACGAATTCGTCGGTCGGATTGATGAGGATCTCGGAGGGCGTGTCGTATTGGGCGAGCATTCCGCCCTCGCGCAGGATCGCGATCCGGTCGCCCATCTTGATCGCCTCATCGATGTCGTGGGTGACGAACACGACTGTCTTGCGCACCTGCTCCTGCAGGCGCAGGAACTCGTCCTGGAGGCGCGCCCGGTTGATTGGGTCGATCGCACCAAACGGCTCGTCCATCAGCATCAGCGGCGGGTCGGCCGCGAGTGCACGGGCCACGCCCACGCGCTGGCGCTGCCCGCCCGAGAGCTGTGCCGGGTAGCGCTTGCCGATCTCTGCGTCCAGCCCG
>CAVRBL010000003.1:0-67152 GCA_963719305.1 uncultured Actinomycetes bacterium
GACCTCGGGACGTAGCAGGCGCACGATCGGGTGAAGGCCGCGTCGGATCCAGGCCACCGCCGGGCACAGCAGTCCCAGGGCGTCGATCCGCTCGGGGGCGCCTCAGCGCCATCTCGATCGCGACCCGGCCGCCCATCGAGTTGCCGATCACGCGGGCGTTCGAATCTCGAGCTCGTCCATCAGCCCGAGCATCTGTCTCGGCGAACCACGCGGCGTTGTAGCCGCCCAGCGCCGGCTTGCTCGAGGAGCCGAAGCCGGGCAGGTCGGGAGATGGACGCGGAAGTTGCGGACAGCGCGGCCGCGGTCTCGAACAGCGAGGCGCGCGTGCCGCCCAGGCCATGCAGCAGCAGCACGTCGGGTCCCTCCCATCGTCAGGGTCGAGATCCGGTGGCGTCCGACCGGCACCTCGTGGATCTGCAGCAGCGGCGGACGGCCGTTGGCAGACGGAACATCGCCTCGAACGCGATCGCCTGATCGAGGTTTCCGCGCACGCGAGCAGCCGCCGCTCGAACGCCTCGATTCCGGAGAAGCACCCCTGGCGGAGCCTCAGCCACGTGTCGGCGTCGGTGCCGATCGTCACGTCGGGCTGCGGCGCGATGCGCCCTTGCGTACTCGGGCCGCGCGCGCGGTGCACCGCACCTCCCAGACGTGCCCGAGGTCGCCCAGCACCATCTGGTAGGTGGCGTCGAAGCCCGGCTCGGCGCCCAGGTAGCGCTCGGGAAGCGAGCGGAACGCTGCGTCCACCAGCGCCAGCCGCTCGGCGTGCTGGCGCCGTCCAGACACGGCGGACACCCTACCGGCCGCTTCGGAGCGATGCGCCCGGCGGGCATCGCCGGCTGCGGCCGGCCACTAAGGTTGCGCGACCTTGCGCACGATCTCACTGCATGACACACGCACCGGCGGGTGCAGGAGCTCGTGCCCACAGGAGCGACGGATCGGCATCTACGCCTGCGGCCCGACCGTTTACGGCCGCATCCATGTCGGTAACGCCCGCCCGTACGTGGTCTTCATGCTGCTCAAGCGCTTCCTGGTCCACGAGGGCTATCGCCGTGACATTCGTGTCGAACATCACCGACGTCAACGACAAGATCTACGACGCGGCGCGAGGCCACCGGGGTCGGCAGTGAACGGCTGGCGGCCGAGATGACGGCCACCTACAGGCCGACACCGACGGGCTCGGGCTCGGGCGCCCCGACCACGAACCGCTGGCGAGCGAGACGATCGGGGAGATCGTCGAGCTGATCAGCGGCTGGTGGCGAGCGGCCATGCCTACGCGGTCGACGGGGACGTCTACTTCTCGGTCGCGCTCGTATCCCGAATACGGAGAGCTATCCCACCAGCGGGTCGACCAGATGGACCAGGGAGAGGCGGTCGAGGGCGTCGAGCGCAAGCGGGATCCGGTCGACTTCGCGCTGTGGAAGGCGCACAAGCCGGACGAGGACACGGCGTGGGATTCGCCCTGGGGACGGGGCCGCCCGGGATGGCACATCGAGTGCTCGGCGATGGCCGAGGCCCTGCTGGGGGTGGACTTCGAGATCCACGGCGGCGGCAGCGACCTGATCTTCCCGCACCACGAGAACGAGGCCGCGCAGACGCGGCGCCGCGCACGGGACAGCCGCTCGCCCGGCTCTGGGTCCACAACGGCATGGTGCGGCTGGAGACGGAGAAGATGGCGAAGTCGGTCGGCAACATCTTCCTGCTGCACGAGGCGCTCGCCGCCTACGGCCGCGATGCGCTCATGATGTACTTCTGCGGCGGCCACTACCGCCAGCCGATCGAGTTCGACGCCGAGCGGCTCGAGGAGGCCCGCGCGCGAGTGGCCAGGATCCGGGAGGCGGCGCAGGCGGCTCCACGGCGGGCCCTCGCCGGACTGGTCGCCAGCCGCTGCGCGAGCGTTTCTTCGCGGCGCTGGCAGACGACTTCAACACGCCCGCGGCGCTGGCGGCCGTGTTCGACTGGGTGCGGGAGGCAAACCGCTCCGCAGGCGCGGTGGGGGACGCGACCTGCGCGAGATGCTCGGCGTGCTGGCGCTCGAGAACGCTGCTCGAGGCCCGGGCCGAGGCGCCGGCGGAGGTGCGTGAGCTGCGCGGCAGCGCGCGAACGCGCCCGCCAGGCTGCGGGACTACGCCGAGGCCGACCGCCTGCGGGAGCGAGATCGCGGCACTGGGCTGGCAGGTCCGTGACGGTCCGGAGGGTCCGGAGCTGCTGCCGGGAGCGTGATCGTCTACGGCCGCAACCCGGTGCGCGAGGCGCTGCGCGGCCGCCGCGCGGTGAAGCGGATCTGGGCCACGAAGAACGCGGCCCGCGAACCGTGGCTGGCGGGGCGTCGGTGGCGCTCGAGCCGGCGCCGGCGGAAGAGATCGAGCGGCGTTGCGGGTCGCCGGCGCACCAGGGGATGTGCGCCGAGGCCGGCCATTCGCTACGCGAACAGCCGATTCGCTGCTTTCAGCAGAGTCGCCGCTGATCGTCGTGCTCGATCAGATCCAGGACCCCCAGAACCTGGGCTCGATCTGCCGCACCGCCGAGTGCGCCGGGGCGAGCGGCGTGGTCGTGCCCGAGCGGCGCTCGGCGATCGTGACGCCGGCCGTGTGCAAGGCGTCGGCCGGCGCGGTCGAGCACCTCCCGATCGCCCAAGTGCGCAATCTCGTCGATTTCCTGGGCGAGGCCAAGGCGGCCGGGATGTGGTGCTACGGGGCGCGAAGCCGGTGCGCCGGCTCGGTATGCCGCGCGTCGATTACTCCGGCGGCGCGGTGCTCGTGCTCGGCTCCGAGGGCCGGGGCTGCGCCCCCGCGTCGCGTCTGCCTGCGACCTGCTGGTCTCGTTTCCGCTCAGCGGGCGGATCGAGTCCCTGAGCGTCGCCGCCGCGGCGGCCGTGCTGCTGTACGCGGCCGCCGGGCGCGACGCGAGGTTGCGGGCTTGCAGCGGCTTGACACGCGGTGCGGGGCTCTGTCAAGCTCGCGCGCGGGAGATGAACATCAACCGGAGCTTTAGCCTTCTGGTTTGGGGGTGCGGCGCCGTCGGCTGCATCCGAATCGCATACATAGCGGCGCAAGGGGAGGTATCGCGCCACGGTTTTCCATGGCCCGTCGGGCCAGGAAAGGAAGCACTCGTGGCAAGGCTCTCCAGCTACTCTCAAGGTCAGCTTCAGGTCGATGACAGTTACCTGATCGCGCTGGCCAAGCAGGGCAACGCCGGCGCCTACGACCGCATCGTCCGGCGTTACTACGGCTTCGTCCGGCTGAAGGCATCGTCCTATTTCCTCGCCGGCGGGGACGCCGACGACTTGATCCAGGAAGGGCTCGTCGGGCTCTACAAGGCGGTCCGCGACTACCGCTCCGACCGGGAGTCGAGCTTTCGGAACTTCGCGGAGCTCTGCATCACGCGCCAGATCATCACCGCGGTCAAGACCTCGACCCGCAACAAGCACGCGCCGCTGAACCAGTACGTCTCGTTCTCGAGCACGCCCGCGGGCGCGAGCGCCGACGGCGAGCCGACGCTCGACGAGATGCTGCCCGGCTCGCCGATCCACGACCCCGTCAACCAGGTCATCTCCTCCGAGGAGCTGCGCGCGCTCGTGGCCTGCATCTCGACGACGCTCTCGGAGCTCGAATCGCGCGTGCTCGCGCTGTATCTGGACGGCCACTCCTACGAGGAAGTCGGCCGGCGGCATCGGCTGCGACTGCAAGACCGTCGACAACGCGCTCCAGCGCGTCAAGCGCAAGGTTGGACAGCATCTGACGGAGCGCAGCCTCGCTGCGTAGAGCAAACGAGCGAGCACAACTTCCCGCAGCACGGCGGTGTTAGGTGCGGCTGTGAAGGAGGTTCGGCTGTGAGAGCGATCAAGCGCATGCCGGCCCTGCTGGCGGCTGTCCTCGGTGTCGATCGGCGTCCTGGGCGCGATCGCCGCGCGGCGCGCAGGGACGCGCGATCGGGGCGTACACCACCAAGGGCGCCGTCGAGCTACTACTCGCGTGCGTGACCTCCATCCGCCGAAGCTGAGCACGGACAAGCCGGTTTCCCGCTCGCAAGCTGGCGCGGCGGCGGCTACTTCATGACGGCGAACTTCTACAACCTGAATTCGCCGACGCCGATGATCGGCCAGAGCGGTCCGCTGATCCTCAACAACCAGCTGCAGCCGGTGTGGTTCAAGCCGGTCCCCACGAGCGTCGTGGCCAACAACCTCGAGGTCCAGACGTACGACGGCAAGCCGGCGCTGAGCTACTGGCAGGGGGTCATCAACAACGTCGGCGCCACGGTCAGCGGTCAGTACGTGGTGGTCAACCAGCACTACCAGACCGATCGCCACGCTGAGCGGCGCCGATGGCTGGGTCCTCAGCCTCCACGACTTCCAGATCTCGGGCCACGACGCGTGGGTTACCGCCTACAAGGTGGTTCCCGGTCAGAACCTGACCGCCTACGGCGGGTCTGGCCAACGGCATGGTGCTCGACGTCGCCGTGCAGGAATACGACCTCACAGACCGGGAAGCTGCTCAAGAGCTGGGATGCGCTTGAACCCCGGCGGTACCCCCAACATCCCGCTCTCGCAGTCCCAGCAGTCGGCCGCTCGGGAGCGGGCCCTGGGACGCGTACCACATCAACTCGATCCAGCTGATCGGCTCCAACGAGTTCCTGGTCTCGATGCGCAACACGTGGGCGGCGTACCTGCGTGAACACCAGCACCGGCCAGATCATCTGGACGCTCAGCGGCAACCCGAAGATCTCAAGCTTCACGCTGCCGGCCAAGGCCCAGTTCTCCTGGCAGCACGACGTCTCGATGTCCGGCAACCAGGTGACGGTGTTCGACGATGCCTGCTGCGCCGTGCTGGGGCCGGGGAAGTTCGGCAAGCCCAGCGGGCCGTCCCGAGGGCTGGTGCTCAAGCTGAACACCTCGAACAAGACGGGCTCGTTCGTCGCCCAGTATCCGCGGGCCAAGAACTTCAACGCGTTCTTCCTGGGCTCGACGCAGGTCCTCTCGGGCGGCAACGTGCTCGTCGGCTGGGGCTCGACGCCGTACTTCACCGAGTTCAGCAAGGCGGGCAAGGTGCTGCTCGACGCGCGCTGGCCGGGCCCCGACCTGAGCTACCGCGTGCTACTGCAGAAGTGGGTCGGGCTGCCGCTGGCGCCGCCGAACGGCGCGGTCCGCAAGTCGAAGGGCAAGACGACCGTCTACGCCAGCTGGAACGGCGCGACGCGCGTCGTGGCCTGGAGGGTCCTGGCCGGGTCGAGCAAGGGCAAGCTGAAGGTGGTCGTGCCCAAGGCGGGCAAGAACGGCTTTGAGACCGCGATCCCGGTGACGGGCTCCTACAGCACGTTCAAGGTCCAGGCGCTGGGCAGCAATGGCAAGGTGATCGGAAGCTCCAAGCCGTTCGGCACCGGCCACGCCACGCCCCTCGTCGGCGGATATTGATTAACGGGCGGCCGGGCCGCGGTAGCGGCCCAGGCCGCCTCTTTTAGGGCTTGATGAACGTTCCCGCTTCGCCGTCGTGCTCGACGAGGATCGCTCCCTCCCCGGCGGCGTAGGCCTCCTCGCCGTGCTGGGCGACGTCCATCCCAAGGGCTTCTTCGCGCTCGGTTGAGCGCAACGGCATCAACAGGCCGAGCACCCGGAGGATGACCCACGTGCCCGCGAAGGCGTATGCCGGAGCGGCGAGGGCCGCCACCGCCTGCCACCGAGCTGGCCGGGATGGCCGTACAAGAGCCCGTTGGAGGACCCGTTCCACGACAGCTGGGCGAAGAAGCCGATGAACAGGATGCCGGTCAGACCGGCCAGGCCGTGGGCGGCGAGGACGTCGAGTGACTCGTCGAGCCGCGTCCGCGGGCGCCAGACGATCAGGAAGTAGCTCGGAAGCGCCGCCAGTGCGCCGAGCAGCATGGCCGACATGGGGCTGATGTAGCCGGCGGCCGGGGTGATGCCCACGCAGCCGACGACGATCGCCGTCGCGGCGCCGATCGCGGTCACGCGCCGGCCGCGGATCAGATCGATCGTGAACCAGACGACGAGCGTGCAGGCCGGCGTAAGCAGCGTATTGGTGAAGGCGAGCACGCCGGGGTGCCCGATCGAGTAGCCGCTGCCGCCGTTGAACCCGAACCAGCCGAACCACAGCAGTCCGGCGCCCAGCAGAGCGAACACCGCGTTGTGGGGTAACAGCGCCTGCCGGCCGTAGTCCTTGCGCGGGCCGACCACCGTCGCGGCGGCCCAGGCCGAGAAGCCGGAGGCCATCTCCACCGGCACCCCGCCGGCGAAGTCGAGCGTCCCGTGGTGCTGGAGCCAGCCGCCACCCCAAACCCAGTGCGCGAGCACCGGGTAGACGAGCACGGACCACAGCGCCATGAACACCAGGAACGGGCCGAAGCGCATGCGCTCCACCACGGCCCCCGAGACGAGCGCCGCGGTGACGATGCAGAACGTGGCCTCGAAGGCCATGAACAGGAGCTGGGGGATCGCCGTGCCGTGCCGCGGCGCGAACGTGACGCCGCGCAGGGCCACGTGCTCGAGGCCGCCGATGAAGCCGACGCCCTTGCCGAACGCCAGCGAATACCCGACCAGCGCCCAGGTGACGGTGACCACCCCGAGCGCGCCGATGCTCATCATGTAGGTGTTGAGCGTGCTCTTGGCCCGGACCAGCCCGGCATAGAAGAGCCCCAGCGCCGGGGTCATCATCAGCACCAGCGCCGTTGCCACCAGCATCCACGCCGTGTCGCCGGCGCTGACGGCATTGGGTTGAGCGACCACCGTCATCAGTCGCCGTCCACTGGTGTGACCGCGCTGCGATCCGCTTCGCCGGTCCTGATCCTGACCGCTCGCTCGAGCGGCACGACGAAGATCTTGCCGTCGCCCACCTCACCCGTGCGAGCCCCATGGATCAGCGCCTCGATGGTCGGCTCGACGAACGAGTCAGAGACCGCGATCTCGAAGCGGACCTTCTCTGAGAGCTCCATCTTGACCGTCGTTCCCCGGTAGGTCTCGACGCGGTCGAGCTCGCCACCGTGGCCCTGCACGCGGCTGATCGAGAGCCCGCGAACCTCCGCTCGGTAGAGCGCTTCCAGCACGTCGTTTGCCTTCTCCGGCCGGACGATGCCGATCACCAGCTTCACGTCTTGAGCCTCCTTGTCTCTAGCGTTGTCTACGGGGCGAGCGAGTACGGAAAGCTGGTCAGCGTCTCCGAGCCCCCATCCCGTACAAGAACCAGGTCCTCGAAGCGCACGCCGCCTAGGTGCGGGTCCCACAGTCCCGGCTCGATGGCCAGCACGTCGCCGGGCACCAGCTCGTCGAGGCCAGTCTGCCCCAAGGCCGGATCCTCGTGGATCATCAGTCCCACGCCGTGTCCCAGCGCGAATTGAAAGCCGGCGGTGCGGTCCGCACCGGGCCCCGTCCGCTGCGTTCGGTAGCCCTCGGCCTCGAACACGTCGCAGGCGGTGTCGTGGAGCGCCTTGCCGGTCATTCCAGGTCTGATCTGCTCGCGGACGCGCTCGAGCGCCGTGGCCACGAGCCGCTCCTGGCGGCCGATCTCGTCGGGAGGCTCTCCGCCGACGACGAACGTGCGCGTCATGTCAGCCCAGCACGCCGACGGCTCGTCCTTGGGGAAGACGTCGATCTGAATTGGTAGGCCGGCCGGCAACGGGCCGCTGCCCGTCTCGTGGCCGTAGCCCTGCCAGACCGAGGCCACGATGACGTTGTCAGCCGGCACCAAGATGCCCTGCGCGCCGATCGCGTCCCTCACCGCCGCGCGGACGGTCTCCGCTTCCAGCGGCTGACCGTCGAGCCGCAACTGCCCATCGCGCGCGTCAACCGTTCTGAGCAGCGCTGCCGCGGCGGCGAACCCCGCCTCGGTCGCCCGCTGGGCTCGGCGGATGCCCTGGAGCTCGGCGTCTGACTTGACGCGGCGGCGAGCCTTGATCGTCCGGTCCTCGACGCGCAGCTCGACGCCGTCGGCCCGCAGGCGCTCGGCGAGCCCCAGCGGGAACTCGAAGTCGACGATCGCCTCGCGGGTGCCGATCCGCTGGACCGCGCGCGAGACGAGCTCCAGCCGCATCTGATCTCGCCTCAGCCCGCTGCGCTGCAGCTCGTGGAAACCGAGGTCATCGAAGTCCAGCAGCCGCGCGTCGGGGCGCGCGGCGGCGATCCGCTCGCGCTCGAGGCTCGAGGTCATGACGTAGGCGGTCCCGCCGGACTCGCCATAGAGGAACGGGTCGCCGATGGCGATCGGGATCTCGTGGCGCAGCGCGGCGCTCCGCTCGGTGTCGCCGTAGAGCAGCAGGTCGGGCATCGGGGAGCGGGGACCTTATAGTTGGCGCGTGCCGGGAGTCGCGCACAGCCAGGTGGCTGTGGATGGGATCGAGCTGCACGTCGCCGAACAGGGGGCGGGCAGTCCGGTCGTCCTGCTTCACGGGTTCCCCGAGCTGTGGTACTCGTGGCGCCACCAGCTGGGGCCCCTGGCCGCCGGTGGCTACCGGGCGATCGCGCCCGACCTGCGCGGGTACGGCGACAGCTCGGCCCCGCAGGAGGTGGAGGCCTACTGCCTCGAGGAGGTGTGCGGAGACTGTCTGGCGCTGCTCGACCGGCTGGGCGAGGAGCGCGCGGTGTTCGTCGGTCACGACTGGGGGGCGACGGTCGCCTGGCAGCTCGCCCTGGCCCACCCGCAGCGCGTGAGCGCGGTGGTGGGGATGAGCGTGCCGTTCGTGCCGCGCGGCCCCGCGCCGCCCGTGGCGCTCCTCAGGCAGGCCCAGGGCGAGGACTTCTACATCGTCTGGTTCCAAGAGCCAGGGGATCGCCGAGCGGGCGCTCGAGCGAGACGTCCGCCGCACGCTCGCCACCCGCCGTGTCTGGTCGCGGTCGTGGGCGGCGGAGGACGAGGAACCCCCGCTGCCGCCATGGCTGACCGAGGTGGATCTCGGCGTCTACGTCGACGCCTTCGAGCGCACCGGCTTCCGCGGCGGGTTGAACTACTACCGAAACCTGGATCGCAACTGGGAGCAGGGCGCCGCGTACGCGGGTCGGCGGATCGAGCAGCCGGCGCTGTTCATCACGGGCTCGCGCGACCCGGTACAGCGGTTTCTGCCGAGCGCAGATCATGGATGGATGGGTCACGGACCTCCGGGGCAGCGTGCGGCTCGAAGGGGGCCGGCCACTGGATCCAGCAGGAGCGCCCTCGCGAGGTCAACGAGGCGCTCCTGGGCTTTCTAGGCGGGCTATAGTCCCGCGCCCATGGCGAGTGCTCCTGGATGGGGTAGTTGGGCCGTCGACCCGTTTTTGTGGCTGGCGCTGCTGGCCGCCGGCGCGTGGTACGTCTCGATGCTCGGCCGCGTCAGAAGGGTCACGGGCAAACCGGTCGGCCCGGGCCACTGGTTGTTCTACTTCTCGGGGCTGGCTGCGCTGTTCGTGGCGCTCGGCTCGCCGATCGACCCGATCGGCGATGACCGCCTGCTGCTGGCGCACATGCTCCAGCACGTGCTGCTTGCGGACATCGCCCCGCCGCTTCTGATCCTCGGTCTGCGAGCGCCGGTGCTGCCTCTGGGCGTACCGCGCGGGGTCCTCCGGCGGGTGGCGCGCGGCGGCACGCTCGGCCGCGTCTGGGGCGTCGCCACCAAGCCGTGGGTGGCGATTCCGGTGTGGATCGCGGTGACGCTGGTGTGGGCCATCCCATCGGTGTTCGACTTCGCCACCCAGCACCAGCTCGTACACGACCTGGAGCACGCGACGTTGTTCTACAGCGGCATCGCGCTGTGGTGGCTGATCATCACCCCGCTCCCCTCGGATCGCCGCGAGCCCGGGATGGTCCGCCTGGCGTACCTGGGGATCTCGAGATTGGGCAGCGCGGCGGTCTGCCTGCCGCTGACCTTCCTGGGACACACCATGTACTCGTACTACGCCCAAGCGCCGCGCTCATACGGGATCTCGCCGATCACCGACCAGCGGCTGGCCGGGGCGTCGATGTGCCTGATCGAGTTCCTGGTGTTCGGCATCGCCGTCGCGGTCGTGTTCCTCGACGCCTTGACTCGCGAGGAGCGCGCGGACGCGCTGAGGGACGTGGCGGCGTCCCAGCCGTAGCGCCGCGAGCAGGTCAGCGAGCGGACATCCGCGCTCGCCTACGATGTAGATCGCTGTCGCCGATCGTCCACATGCCGTCGCTGATCCCCATCGCCACCGCGTTCAGCGGTCTGCATCTCGCCGAGTTCCTGCCGCCGGTGGCCGCCTCGGCGGCCTACCTGGTGCTGTTCGGGGTGCGGGCCAGAACGCTGCGGCGGGAGCGCCGGCCGGTGGCCACCTGGCGCGCGGTGTCGTTCGTCTCCGGGGCGCTGTTGCTGGCGCTGGTGCAGCTGCCGCCGTTCGACACGCTGGGGGATCAGGTCCTGATCGCCCACATGATCCAGCACATCATCATCGGCGACATCGCCTCGCTGCTGGTGGTCTTCGGGCTCACCGGGCCGGTGCTCCAGCCGCTGCTGCATATCCGCGTCACGCGTCCCCTGCGGGTGCTGGCCAACCCGGTCGTCGCGCTGGTGCTGTGGACTGTCGACCTCTACGTCTGGCACCTGCCGGTGCTCTACCAGCTGGCGATCCGCCACGACCTCGTGCACGCCCTGGAGCACGCCTGCTTCTTCTGGTTCGGCACGCTGCTGTGGCTCGGCCTGATCGGACCGCTGCCCAAGCCGCGCTGGTTCGCGAGCTGGGGCAAGCTCGGCTACGTGGTCGGGGTGCGGCTGATCGGCGGGATCCTGGGCAACGTCCTGATCTGGACCCAGACGGTCGTCTACCCGGTGTACAAGGACAGCGACGCGGCCCGTGGCCTGAACCCGCTGTCCGACCAGAACCTGGCCGGCGCGGCGATGATGGTGGAGCAGATGTTCCTCACGATCCTGCTGCTCGGTTGGCTGTTCTACCGCTTCGCGCTCCAGGACGAGCAGCGCCAGGCGCTGCTCGATCTGGCCAACCGCCGCGGCGTGGAACTGAGCGACGACCGCGCCGCGCGGGCGGCCGCCGCGGGCACGAGCGAGCGGCTGCGCGAGCGGCTGCTGAGGGATCCAGCGGCTGACGGCGATGGCGCCGATCCGGCGTCCGAGGATGAGGCGGGCGACGGCAAGGCGGCCGAGGGTGCGAGCGTCGATCCCTCACCCGAGGGAGCCGCCCGCTAGCGCTGGGCACTGGTCAGGTGCTCCATGTGCTGTGGCACGGGGTGCGAGACGCCCTGCTGATGGCCTGGCAGGTGTGGTGGGCACTCGTGCTGGGGTTTGCGATCTCGGCTGTCGTTCAAGCGTGGGTGCCGAGGGAGCGGGTCGAGCGAGCGCTTTCGGGCGACGGCGCGGCCCCGGTTCTGAAGGCCACGGGCCTGGGCGCCGCATCCTCGTCGTGCTCCTATGCGGCCGTGGCGATCGCCAAGAGCCTGTTCGAGAAGGGTGCCTCGGCGGCCGCCATGCTGGCCTTCCAGCTGGCCTCGACGAACCTCGTCTGGGAGCTGGGGCTGATCCTGTGGGTGCTGATCGGCTGGCAGTTCACGCTCGGCGAGTACCTGGGCGGCATCGTGATGATCGCGCTGATGGCGCTGTTGCTGCGGGCTTTCGTCCCGGTGGGACTCGAGCGGCGGGCCCGTGAGCACGCGCGCCGGGCCCGAGGCGCGCCACATCCACCACGTCGCGGGCGGACCCAGCACGTGGCGCGGGCTGCTGACGAGCCTCTCCGCGTGGTCAGAGGTCGCCGCGTATTTCCGAGCCGACTGGAAGATGCTCTACAAGGAGATAGCGGCCGGCATGCTGCTGGCCGGTTTCGCCGCCCAGCTCTCAAACCACTTCCTCGAGAGCCTGTTCCTGAAGGGCTCCCCGGCCATCGTCCAGGCGCTGTGGGGGGCGTTCATCGGGCCCGTGATAGCGGTGCTGAGCTTTGTCTGCTCGGTGGGAAACGTTCCCTTGGCGGCGGTGCTGTGGAGCGGGGGCATCAGCTTCGCCGGGGTGATGGCATTCATCTTCGCCGACCTCATCGTGCTGCCGATCGTGGTCATCTACTACAAGTACTACGGCCTGTCAGCTTTGCGCTGCGCATCTCGGCGCTGATGGTCGTGACGATGATCGCATCCGCGCTGATCATCGACGCGGTCTTCAGCGCTCTGGGGCTCATCCCCGGTGGGCCGCGTCCGACGCGGGCGGACATCTTCGAAGCCGTGAGCGTCAACTACAAGCTGGTGCTGAACGTGCTGGGTTTCGCAGTCTTTGCGGCGCTGTTCGCGCTCGACCTCAGAAACCTAAATTCACGTCGATTGCGGGCCTAACTGCGCTCCGATCGCCCGCCGGCCGTGTTTACGGCGGGCAATGGGTGCGAACTCTGTTCGCGGTCGGGCCCTAGTTGCGCTCGCGGTGGCCGTCGCGTTACTCGGCTGCGTAGCCGGCGCTTCGGCGCGGCCGGCGCCGGCGCTGAAGGCCGTCCGCTACATGGGCTACACGGTGCACGTTCCGCGGTCGTGGCCGGTGTACGACCTGAGCAAGCACCCCGCGGTCTGCGTTCGCTTCAACCGCCACGCCGTGTACCTCGGTACGCCGGGCAGCGCTCAGCAGTGTCCCGCGCATGCCGCCGGGCGCAGCGAAGCGATCCTGATCGAGCCGATCGCCGCCGGCAGTGCCCGGGCGGGCGCCGCGTCCGGGACACCGCTGCCCGGCGTGAGCGACCCCGGCGCGCAGCCCGCCCAGGGCTCCGCCGGCGAGCTGGCGCTGCCCAGCCACGGAGTCCTGGTGACGGCCACCTGGCGCGCCCAGCCCGGGGTCATCACGCGGGCTCTCGGCGTTCGCTCCACCGGCGCCCTGGGGTCGGGGTCGCGCCGCGGCTCGTCCGCGTCTGGTGCGTCGGCACCGCGGGCCCGGGCCGCCGATGTCCCCCACCAGGCGGGCAGCGTGTTCACCGGTCTTGGCTTTGACCCCTGCGCCACCCCCAGCGCGTCGACCATGTCCGCCTGGGGCGCGTCGCCGTACCGCGCGGTGGGCGTGTACGTCGGCGGGGCCAACATGGCCTGCTCCCAGCCGAACCTGACTGCTTCCTGGGTCAGCGCGGAGACGGCCGCGGGGTGGCATCTGATTCCCACCTACGTCGGGCTCCAGGCTCCCGGCAACTCGTGCGGCTGCGCCGCCATCAGCTCGAGCCAGGCGAGCTCCCAGGGGGCCGCCGCCGCCAATGATGCGGTGAGCAGGGCGAGCGCCGTGGGGATCGGACCGGGCAGCCCGATCTACTTCGACATGGAGAACTACTCCCGCGGCGGGACCAGCACCTCCGCGGTCCTGGCCTTCCTGTCGGCGTGGACGACGCAGCTGCACGCGCTTGGCTATCTGTCGGGCGTCTACAGCAGCTCGAGCTCCGGGATGACCGACCTCGCCGGTCAGTGGGCCAGCTGGGTACACCGAGCCGGACGACATCTGGATCGCCAACTGGAACGGGAGCCAAACGACCGGCGACGGCTCCGTCCCCAGCAACGAGTGGAGCAACCATCAGCGCCTGCACCAGTACCAGGGTGGCCACAACGAGACCTACGGCGGGGTGACGATCAACATCGACGACGACTACCTCGACGGCGCCACTGTCGGGCATCGGCGGCGTGGCCAGCGTCGCCAGCGGGCCGCCGGTCAACACCTCGCCGCCGGCGATCGGGGGGGTTGCGCGCGTCGCGCGGACGCTGGCCGTCAGCCCCGGCGGATGGTCGGGCCCGGCCATCTCATATGCCTATCAGTGGCAGCTCTGCACGCCAGGATGCTCGAACATCGGCGGCGCCAACGGCAAGTCGCTGAAGCTGTCGACCGCGGACCTCGACGCCAGCGTGCGGGTCATGGTCACAGCGTCGAACTCGGGCGGGGCGGTGCAGTCCGCCACCGGCTACGTCGGGCCCGTCGCGCCGGCCGGCTACTGGCTGTACACGGCGCGGGGGAGCGTCTACCCGAGCTCCACCACGCCATCGTTCGGCTCGCCGGCCAGCCGGCAGGTGCGGACCTCGTCGATCGTGGGGATGGCGTCCACCCCGGATGGTCGGGGATATTGGGTTGTGAACTCCTCTGGTCGCACATACGACTTCGGCGACGCAGCGAAGGTTGGGGCCAACGCGCACCATCAACCCGTGGCCGGGATCGCGGCCGACCCACGCGGCGGGTTCTGGCTGTTCACGTCCACCGGCAGCGTCTACCGGAGCGCGGGCGCGGGATTGTTCGGCTCGGTGCGCGGCGCGGCGCCCGGCTCGATAGTGGGGATGGCCTCGACGTGGGACGGCCGCGGCTATTGGCTCGTCAGCTCGTCGGGATGGGTCTACCCGTTCGGCGACGCGGGGAGGCGGGCGTTCGACATTCACCGGCGCCTGGCGGGGATCGTGGCCGACCCGCACGGCGGCTACTGGCTCTATTCAAATACGGGGAACGTCTACCGGGGCGGAGGGGCGCCGTCGTTCGGCTCGCTGCCCGCGGACCGCATACGGACGTCCTCGGTGGTGGGGATGGCGTCGAGCTGGGACGGGGGCGGCTACTGGCTGGTCAGCTCCTCGGGGCACGTCTATTCCTTCGGCGACGCCGCGAAACTCGGCTGGCAGTCGCACGGACAGTCGATTCTGGGCGTCGCCGACCCTGCTCCGTGGAGCACCGGCTGAGCTAGCCGGGATTGCGCGCCCGGTCCACCGGAGCGGGCGGGTGGTCCTCGCCCACGCCCCCGGACAGGGGAGCCCTGCAGAATGAAGCGGTGCCAGATCTGGCCTCCCGAACCTCGCGGCGGCGAGCAGTCGCTGCGCCGAGCGCAGCGTGGGCTGGCCTCGGTGTGCTCGCGTTCTCGTTCACGTTTCCCGCCACCGTGCTCGCGGAGCGGACTTTCAACCCGCTGGTGGTGGGCGCCGGGCGTTCGGTCATCTCGGGCGTGATCGCCTGCGCTTGCCTGGCTCTTGCGCGCGTGCCGTTGCCTCCGCGCGAGCGCTGGCCCGGCCTGGTGGCGGTGGCGCTGGGATGTGGGATCGGCTTCGGCGCGCTGAGCGCTCTGGCGCTTCACCATCCGAGCTCCGGTCACGCGGCAGTGGTGATCGGCCTCCTGCCGGCGGCGACTGCGACCGTGGCGGTGATCCGCACGCGAGAGCGCCCCGGGCCGGTGTTCTGGGCGGCGAGCCTCGTGGGAACCGCGGCGGTGACTGCCTTTGCCTTGTCGCGCGGCGCCGGCTCGCTGCAGGAGGCCGATCTGCTGCTACTGATCGCGGTGGTCGTGGGCGCGGTCGGATATGCCGAGGGCGGAAGACTGACGCGCGAGCTACCCGGTTGGCAGGTGACCGCCTGGGGACTGGCGCTGGCGTTTCCGATCTCTCTACCCCTCACGCTCGTGCCGCTGCTCGAGAGTCCGACCGGGCCCGTGAGGATCTCGGCGATCCTGGGCTTCGCCTACGTGGGCACGATCTCCACATTCGTCGGCTTCTTCGCCTGGTACAAGGGACTCGCCGAGGGCGGAGTGGCCAAAGCCAGCCAACTCCAGCTGGCGAGCCGCTGCTGACTATCGCTTGGTCGATCCCTCTGCTAGGGGAGAGCGGTCGACGCCGCGGGGCTGGTCACGGCCGTGGTCGTCGGCGTCTGCATCCTCGTCACGCAGCGGGCTCGGTTTTCGGCCAATGCGTCCAGGGCGCCGCTTCCAGCCTCCGCGGAGTCGTATTTCGCCGCCTCCAGGAAATAGTTGACCACGCAAGCTTCGCTGCTACGATGGTTGCGACGTCAACTGATTACCCGCGCCAACTTAGGAGCGATCATGAGCACCACACCCATCCAGCAGGTCCCTGCCGGCACCTACAACGTAGACCCGGTCCACAGCACTTTCGGCTTCACCGTGACGCACAACGGCGTGTCGAAGTTTCACGGCCAGTTTGAGCAGGTCGACGCCAAGCTCGAGGAGGGCGTGCTTGTGGGCACAGCCCAGGTCGAGTCGGTCAAGACCGCGATCCCCGATCTGAAGAGCCATCTGCTCTCGCCCGAGTTCTTCAACGCCTCCGAGACCCCGACGATCGCCTTCCGGTCGAGCGATATCCGCATCGACAGAGGACGGCAGCGTTGAGGTTGAGGGTGAGCTGACGATACGCGGCGTCGCCAAGCCGGTGACGGCGAAGGGGAGCTTCGCCTCGGGAGTGGGCATCAGCGGCTCCGAGGTAGTCGGCTTCGACCTCGAGACGACGGTGGACCGCCGCGAGTACGGCCTCGATTGGCAGGCACAGCTGCCGCGCTGGCGGCGATGTCCTGGCCTGGGACGTGACGCTCGACGTTCACCTCGAGCTGGTCAAGGCCTAGGTCCGTCGAATGCTGCGGATCCTCGGTATCTCTGGCAGCCTCCGCCGCGGATCGCACAACACCAGCCTGCTCCGGGCGGCGGCAAAGCTGCTGCCGCCCGGTGTGGAGCTGGAGGTCTACGAAGGTCTGCGCGACCTGCCGCCCTACGACCCGGACCGCGACACCCAGCCCGCTGACCCTTCAGTGGCACGCCTGCGCCAGGCGATCGCCGACGCCGACGGGCTGCTGATCGCGACCCCCGAATACAACGGCTCGTTGCCGGGGCTGCTCAAGAACGCGCTGGACTGGGCGTCGCGCCCGTTCCCGGACAACGTTCTGCGAGGAAAACCCGTTGCGGTGGTCGGCGCGTCGACGGGGCTGTTCGGCGCCGTGTGGGCACAGGCCGAGGCGCGTAAGGTACTGGGCATCACCGGCGCGGACGTGACCGACCACGAGCTTCCCGTAGGTCAAGCCGACACGGCTTTCGGCGACGGTGGCGAGCTGGTTGACCCGGAGCAGCGCGCGGTGCTCGGCGACCTGGTTCACGTCCTCGCTTCCCGCGCCGGCGCCGAGGAAGCGCGGGCGGCGTGACCGATCAGCTGTTCTGAGAAGAGGGGAGAGACCGATGTCGACGTGGATCTTCGAGCCGGGGCACACCGAAGCGGAGTTCCGTGCCCGCCACATGATGGTCACGTGGGTGCGGGGCCTGTTCAAGGACATTCACGGCAGCCTGGAGCTCGACTGGGAGCAGTGCCTGGGCGCAAGTTTCGTGGGTCGTATCGCCGCCGCCGGGATCTGGACCGGGGAGCCCTCCCGCGACGAGCACCTGCGCAGCGCCGACTTCTTCGACGTGGAGAATCACCCGCAGATCACCTTCAACGGCCGCTTCACCGAGCGCACGGGGGCATCGACATTCAAGGGCCAGGTTGAGCTCACGCTGCGAGGTGTCACCCGGACCGTGCCGCTCGATGTCCAATACCTGGGGGAATGGAAGACGCCGTTCTGGGTTGGGGACGAGAACAGAGGCGAGCTCCGGCGCATCGGCTTCGAGGCCACCGCGAAGCTCGACCGTCAGGAGTTCGGGATCTCCTGGCAGGACGAGATCCCAGGCGGCGGCGTGGTAGTTGGCAACGAGATCGACCTCGACGTTCGACGTCGAGGCGATTCTGCTCGACGACCTCGAGCAGACCGGGGCGATCGAGTACTACCGGGACCAGGCCCAGGCGGCCTGATCACGCGGTGGACGATCGAGCGTTCAGGCGAATGACCGCTGCGATCGTCATGGCGCGACTAGCATTGCGGGCATGAGCGACGAAAGCATCACGGCGCGGATCGAGAATCTTGTCGCCGAAGAGCACGAGCTTCGCCGGCGCGAGCAGGCCGACAGCGAGGACACCGAGCGACTCGAGGCAGACCAGGAGCGGCTGCGTTCGCTGCAGGTCGAGCTCGACCGCTGCTGGGACCTGCTGCGGCAGCGGCGCGCGCGGAAGGAGTTCGGGCAGGACCCCGAGGAGGCGCACGTCCGCGACGCCGACACCGTCGAGCGGTATCTGCAGTAGGCGGCGAGCAGCCTCAGAGCGGCGGGATCCACCGCCGGCCGACCCACATGCCCTCCTCGCCGGTCCGGTGATCGGCGAACGGCTGCTCGTGGGCGCCGTACACGCGCACGTCGACGATTCGCTCCGCCGCCGTGCGCACGATGAACGCGCGGGGAAGTCGCGTTCAGCTGTAGCCAGTCCTGGAGCTCGTAGCTGGCCTCGACTTCGGCGATGCACACGTCGCCGATCTGCCACTGGTCGGTGATGCGGTGGCTGGTCGACCGCAGCATGTCCAGGAATTCCGCTCAGCAGCTCGCGCACCGCCTCGGTGCCCTCGGCGCGCCGGCCGTCGACGACCAGCAGCCTCGGCTGCGGTCCGAGCAGCGCCATCGCGGCCCCGACGTCCAGTGCGTCGATGGCCCGGAGCAGCTGCTCGATCGGCGTCATCGTGCCGAGGGACGTCGCCTGACGGGCGCTCGGCCGGGCGGCTGGCTGGGCGGCTCGAGCTGCGGACGGGGGAGGAAGCGTCGGCGAACGGGCTGGTCACGCGTGACCGTGGCCTTCTGGCCGTTGTGGACGATCTCCAGGGGCTCCCCCTCGACGAGCGTATATGTCGCCTGCCGTTGGGTGACCTTGACCCGCAGGCGGCGGCCCCGAAACGTGACTCTGTATGTCAGGCGGCCGAGCTCCTGAGGCAGCCGGGGCGTAAACGTCAAGTTGCCCCACTGATCGCGTATGCCGCCGAATCCGGCGATGGCGGCCACGTACGCTCCGGCGAGAGAGGCGATGTGCAACCCGTCCCGCGTGTTGTGCTCGAGGTCGTCGAGGTCCATCAGCGCGGCCTCGGCGAAGTAGTCGTAGGCCAGCTCGAGGTGTCCGACCTCCGCCGCGAGCACGGCCTGCATCGACGCCGAGAGCGAGGAGTCGCGGACGGTCAGGGCCTCGTAGTAGGCGAAGTTGCGCTCCTTCTGCTCGTCGGAGAAGGCGTCGGCGCGCGTAGAACATCGCCATCACCAGATCGGCCTGCTTCACGACCTGCTTGCGATAGAGGTCGAAGTAGGGGAAGTGCAGCAGCAGCGGGTACTGCTCTGGAGCGGTGCGCGCGAAGTCCCAGCGATCGTGCTCGAGGAAGCCCTCGGCCTGGGGATGGATCCCGAGCTCCTCGTCGTAGGGGATGACCATCTCCCTGGCGGCGTCGCGCCACCCCGCCGCCTCTTCTTCGTCCACGTCCAATCTGGCGGCGACCTCGGGATAACGCTTGACGCCCTCCGCCGCCGCGGCCAGGTTGCGCTGCGCCATCAGGTTCGTGTAGACGTTGTTGTCGGCTATGGCGCTGTATTCGTCGGGACCGGTCACGCCGTCGATGCGAAAGCGCCCGGCCGCGTCGTGGTGTCCGAGCGAGCGCCACAGCCTCGCGGTCTCCACCAACAGCTCCACGCCCACCTCGCGCGCGAACACCTCGTCGTCGGTGACCAGGTAGTGGCGGATGGCGGCATCGGCGATGTCCGCATTGATGTGAAAGGCGGCGGTCCCCGCGGGCCAGTAGCCGGAGCACTCCTGCCCCCGGATCGTGCGCCAGGGAAACGCCGCCCCTTCGAGCCCGAGCTGGCGCGCGCGCTCCCGAGCCAAATCGAGTGTCGCGTGCCTCCATCGGAGCGCATCTGCGGCAGCCATGGGAGCCGTGTAGCTCAGCAGCGGGAGCACGTACGCCTCGGTGTCCCAGAACGCATGGCGTGCGCCAGGGAAACGCAGCCCCTTCCAGGCCGAGCTGGCGCGCGCGATCCCGAGCCAGATCGAGCGTCGAGTGCCTCCAGCGGAGCGCATCGGCGGCGGCGTTGGGGGCCGTGTAGCTCAGCAACGGGAGCACGTACGCCTCGGTGTCCCAGAACGCGTGTCCGTCGTATCCGGGACCGGTCAGACCCTTTGCCGGGATCGCCCGCTGCTCCGCTCTGGCGCCGGCCTGCAAGCAGTGAAACAGAGCGAAGCGCACGGCCTGTTGGAGCTCGGCGTCGCCATCGATCTCCACGTCCGCACGTTCCCAGAAGTCGTCGAGGTATGAGCGCTGCTCGGCGAGCAGCCTGTCCCAGCCGCGGTGGAGCCCCTCGGCCACCGCCGCGCCGACCTGGTCGGAGACCGCCGACACCGACCGCTGAGCCGACCAGCCGTAGGCCAGAAACTTGGTCAGGCGAAGGGGACGGCCGGGTGAGAGGTCGGCCGTGACCGTGAGCCGCGCGATGTCCTCGAAGCTCTCGCTCGACCAGGTGACTCCTTCCGGGCCGTCGATCACGTGCCCGAACGCCGCCGACATGATCAGGTCGCTGGCCGCCGTCCGGTGGGTCAGAATGCCGCGGGTGTCCGCGGTGTCGTGCCTTTCGGAGCGCAGCGGCGAGGCGAGCGCCGCCGCAGCGCGAGGATCGTTCTCCTGGTCGGGCATCGACTCGTTGGCCACGAGCTCCGACTGGATCACGACCGGCATGTGGTCGTCGAGCGGCTCGACCTCGTAGAGGATCGCCGCCACCGCGCGCTGCGTGAAGGAGACAAAGCGGGTGGACGACACGCGTATCGCCCGCCCGGTGGGGGACAGCCACTCGGCTGTTCGCCGCAGGACGCCCGCGCGCAGGTCGAGCACCCGCTCGTGGCTGCGGAGCTCGCCATAGCGAATGTCGAACGGCTCGTCCTCCACGAGCAGCCGGATCAGCTTGCCGTTGGTGGCGTTGACCACCGTCTGGCCTGACTCCGGGTTGCCGTAGCCGGCCTCGGCGTACGGCAGCGGGCGCAGCTCGTAGAAACCGTTCATATATGTGCCGGGCATCCCGAACGGCTCTCCCTCGTCGAGATTTCCGCGCAGACCGATGTGGCCGTTGCCCAGCGCGAACACCGACTCTGTCTGGGCCAGCACGTCCAGATGCAGTTCGGTCTCGCGCACCGCCCAGGGTTCGACGCGGAACGCCGGGTGCTGGATCACGAGTGGTCGAGCAGGTCCGCCAGGTCGCGGACCACGACGTCGGCGCCGTGGGCTTTGAGCGCGTCGGCTTGGCCGACGCGGTCTACGCCCACCACGTAGCCAAAGTTCCCGGCCCGGCCGGATTCCACGCCGGCGAGGGCATCCTCGAACACGGCCGCCTGGTCAGGCTTGACGCCCAGCTCCCGGGCACCCGCCAGGTAGGTGTCCGGCGCCGGTTTTCCCTTCAGGTGCTCGCGCTCGGCGACGTGGCCGTCGACGATCCGCTCGAACAGGTCGAGGATCCCCGCCGCGACGAGGACGTCACGGCAGTTGGTGCTGGAGGACACGACGGCTCGGCGAAGCCCCCTTTCCCGGGCTGTCCGGACGTAGCGGACCGAGCCCTCGTAGGGCTGAACGCCGTCCTCGTGGATCATCTTCAGGACGATCTCGTTCTTGCGGTTGCCAAGGCCGTCGATCGTCTCGGCATTCGGGGAATCGGCGGGCGTTCCCTGCGGCAGCTCGATGTGGCGGGAGGCCAGGAAGGAGCGCACGCCGTCGTAGCGCGGCTTGCCGTCCACGTATTCGTCGTAGTCGCTGTGGGCGTCGAAGGGGACGAACTGTTCGCCGCGTTGCTCGGCGCGCTGTCTCAGGTAGTCGTCGAACATCTGCTTCCAGGCGGCGGCGTGGACCTTCGCCGTCTGGGTCAGCACGCCGTCGAGGTCGAACAGGCAGGCGGTCACGCGGTCGGGCAGGCCAAGCACGGACTAGACCGTATCCGAAAGCACGGACCGGGCTGAGGAATCACAGAGCAGCGCTCACCGGGAGCTGGCGCGCAAAACGGCGGCCGGCCGGCCGGCCGCCTTCTATCTTGAGAGATATGGCCAGAACGTGGATTCTCCGCACGGACACCAAGGGAACGGGCGCGCAAATGGTGCCGCTCGAGACCATCACTGAGCGCTCGGCCGATCCCGAGCCGGTGTTCGTGCCCAGGAAGCATGAGCCGCGCCCGGAAACCGAAGAGCCCAAGACCCGAGCTCCATGGAAGTTCAGGGTCGTTGACTTGATGACCCGGGAAGTCCTGGTCGACGACGCCGGGACGCGTGAGGCGGTCGACGCTCTGAAGGACGTTCGCAGCATCGTCGACGTAAGCATCTACGTCTGGGCCGAAGATGATCGCTGGCGGCTGTTGCCGCTCGCCGATCAACGCGCGATATGGGAATTGGCGCACCGGCAAGCCGGTGACTGAGGCGACGACGCCCTCTCGATGGGCGCACGTCGAGCTACGCCGTCGGATCCTCCCCCGGCGTCGAGCCGAACTCGCCGCCCTGCGTGGGGTCCTCCTCGGGCCGTTCGCCGTACTCGCCGCCCTGCGTGGGGTCCTCGCCGGGCCGTTCGCCCGCCTCGCCGCCCTGCGTCGGGTCCTCGCCGGGCCGTTCGCCCGCCTCGCCGCCCTGGGTCGGGTCCTCGCCGGGCCGTTCGCCGTACTCGCCGCCCTGTGTGGGGTCTTCGCTGAAGCTCACGTTTCCTCCTCTCGGACCTGAGTCTGTCTGCGGAGGTCTAGCAGCCCAGCGCGATGGGAGCAATACGCGCCGCGGTGGCCAAGGATCTTGCGGGGCTGGTGGTGTGGACGCGCCTAGGATTCCCGCGATGGCCGTGGTTTGCGTTCGGGGACCGTTGCGAAAGCTGGCGGGTGGTCGCCCCGAGCATGACCTGGAGGGCGCGACGGTCGTAGAGCTGTTGCGGACGCTCGAACGCCGCAATCCGGCGATGTCTGGCTGGATCCTCGACGAGCGCGGCAAGATCCGTCGCCACATCAACGTGTTCGTCAACGGTGAGCGCGGGAGAGAGACGACGGAGGTGCGCTCCGGAGACCGCCTTGAGGTGCTACCGGCGATAACAGGAGGGTGAGAGTGACAGAGCTAGTGGTCGGGAACGAAGAAGGGACTATTCCTGCTCGAGGGCGAGCCGGCCTCCGGCTTTGCGATCGGAGCACGCGCCTTCGACGGCCAGCCGGTTGACTTCGCGATGCGCGACGTTCGCACTGGCCGGCTGCTGGCAACGGTGACCTCGCCGTTCTACGGACCGAAGATCTTCTTCACGGACGGCGATCCGAAAGCCGAGTGGGAGCAGGCCGACGGCGTCGCCCTGCCCGCAGACGGCGATCAAGCGCTCGAGCGGATCTGGGTCATGGCCGCCGGCGAGGAAAATGGATCGCTGTATGCGGGGGGAGATCCGGGCGTCTTGTTCGAGAGCCACGACGGCGGCGCGAGCTGGGAGATCAACCGCGGACTGTGGGAGCAACCCTCGCGCCGGCAGTGGCAGCCAGGCGGCGGTGGCCTCTGTCTTCATTCGATCTGCACGTGGCCCCAGGATCCCGACAAACTGGCCGTCGCCATATCGGCCGCGGGGATGTGGCTGACCGAGGACGGAGGACAGACATGGCGACGCGGCAACGAGGGGCTCGACCCCCGCTATCTGCCCGAAGACGCGCTCAAGGACGAAAACGCGGGTCGCTGCGTACACCACGTCGAGCGCTCGCCTAGACGCCCCGAACGGATGTTCATGCAGTTCCACGGCGGGGTGTACCGCTCAGACGATGCGGGGCAGAGCTGGAGCGACGTCGGCGGAGGCGGGCTTCCCTCCGACTTCGGCTTCCCGCTCGCCGTGGATCCCGCCGATCCCGATAGCGCCTATCTGATTCCCCTCGTCGCCGACATGGATCGTGTGACTCCCGGTGGCCGGGTCTGCGTCTATGAAACTCGAGACGGAGGCTCGACCTGGAAGGCGAGAGGGGAGGGCTTGCCTGCCGAGCACGCCTACCTGACGGTTCTGCGCCAGGCGTTCGGTCACGCGCGGCAGGGGGAGGGGCTCGAGCTGTACTTCGGGGCTACCTCGGGCGATCTGTTCTCCTCGGGCGACGCCGGGGCGAGCTGGTCGACGGCTGCGACGCGGCTTCCGCCGGTGTTCTCGGTGGTCGCCAGAGCCGCTTGACCGATACGGTGAGAGCGGCATAGGGTGGCCTTCCACTCACCGAAAGGAGCCGAGCCGTGGAGCTTCAGAAGAAGACCTTCGACGCGCCGGACGAGGTGCGGCCGATGGCGGACAAGGGTCGCGTCGAGGTCGTGGCGCTGGGAGACGGTGTGATCGGCAGAGCCACGTTCGAGCCCGGCTGGCGGTGGTCCGAGCACGTGAAGCCGATCGCGGGCACCGACAGCTGTCAGGTGGCGCACGTGGGGTACGTCATCTCCGGGCATCAGGCGGTTCGGATGGACGACGGGTCCGAGCTCGAGTTCGGGCCCGGGGACGTGATCGCCATTCCGCCGGGTCATGACGGCTGGGTGATCGGGGACGAGCCTTGCGTGGTGATCGACTTCGCCGGGATGGAGGGCTACGCGAAGTCGGGCTAGCTTCGCATTGAGTCCGTCGGGGACGAGCAAGCCGTGACCCCAGCCGTGCGCTCACCGTCCGACGGAGACCGGGAAATGGGCGAAGCCCGGCACGAGATGCCGGAGGAGCTCAGCCCGCGGCGAATTGGCCGCAGGTTGCTGGAGTTCGCTGCTCGTCGGCCTGGTGATCGGGATCGTGGTGCTGACCGGTCCTGGCCTCGGCAGCCTCCGGAAAGAGTTGGCGCACGCTTCCGCCGGCTGGCTGATCGCCGGCGTCGCATCGGAGGTCTTGTCCGCCTTGTCGTATGTGCTGATTTTTCGCGCCGTGTTCTGTCACAAGATGAGCTGGCGGCTGAGTTACCAGATCGGTATGTCAGAGCAGGGAGCGAACTCCGTGCTGTCGGTGAGCGGGGCCGGTGGTTTGGCGCTCGGGGTGTGGGCGCTTCGAAGAGGGGGGATGAGCACCGAGCACATCGCGAGGCGGACGGTGGCGTTCTTCTTCCTCACCAGCATGGCCAATGTCGGCATCTTGGTCGTGTTCGCTGCGCTATACGCCGTCGGAATCCTTCAACACGACCGAAATCCCGCGCTGACCTACGGATTTGGGGCGGCGGCCCTGGCCGCTACCGCGATCGTCGCGCTTGCCGTGCCGAGGTTGCGGTTCCTGCCTGCCAAGAGTGGATCGGGGCGGATCGCCAGGGGCCTGCGCTTTGCCCGCTTTTCACTAGCGCAAGGCGTTGAGGATGGGCTCCTGCTGCTGCGCGAGCGTCCGGTGGCAATCGTGGCCGGGTCGATGGGGACGATGGCGTTCGACCTCGCGGTGCTTGGCTTGTGCTTCAAAGCGTTCGGCTACTCACCGGCGATCGGAGTGCTCGTGGTCGCCTACCTCGTCGGTCAGCTCGGGGGCAACATCCCGATCCCCGGCGGCATCGGCGGACTCGACGCCGGTCTGATCGGCACCTTCGCCCTCTACCACCAGCCACTCGCGGTGACGTCCGCCGCCGTGCTCGCCTACCACGCGATCTCCCTGTGGGTACCAGCGCTGCTCGGCAGCGTGGCGTTCGTGCAGCTGCGCCGCACCCTCCAGCGCGAGGAGCAGCCAGCCGCCATGTGCATGCCACTGGCCGAAGCCGTCGAAACCGTGCGGATACCGGCGGCCAGCGGGGGGCTTTCGTGATCCAGTCCAGCGAATGTGATGGACTCCTGAACGTGAGCCTCCTCGCTACGGGTCCCGTCGGATCTCCTCCATCGATAGCGCTCGGAGCGTTCCATCCCGCCGTTCGTACCTGGTTTGAGCGGCGCTTTCCGGACGGGCCGACCGAGGCGCAGACCGGCGGTTGGCCGGCGATCGTGGCTGGCAGGCACACGCTGATCTGCGCGCCGACCGGTTCGGGCAAGACGCTGGCCGGGTTCCTGGCAGCGATCGACGCGCTCTATCAAGCCCACGACGCCGGTCAGGCGATCGAGGGCGTGACCAAGGTCGTTTATCTCAGCCCGCTGAAGGCGCTGGCCGTCGACGTGCACACCAACCTGGAGGAGCCGCTGGCCGAGATAGCCGCTGTGGCGAGCGAGCTCGGCTGCGCCCCGGCCCCGGTCACCGTCGGCGTGCGGACGGGCGACTCGACCTCCTCCCAGCGGCAAACGATGCTGCGGCGTCCGCCGAACCTGTTGGTCACGACGCCTGAGTCGCTCTATCTCTACCTGACCGCTGAGCGCTCTCGCTCCACGCTCACCGCCGTCGAGACGGTGATCGTCGATGAGATTCATTCCCTGGCGCGCGACAAGCGCGGTTCGCACCTGGCGCTGTCGCTCGAGCGGCTGGCGGCGGTGACTGATCGGACGCCGGTGAGGATCGGCCTGTCGGCGACCGTGAAGCCGGTCGAGACCGCCGCCCGGCTACTCGTTGGGAATCAAGAGCCGATGCCGCTCATCGTCGACAGCGGCCACCGCCGCGCGCTCGAAATCTCTTTGGAGCTGCCGGACGGCGAGCTCGAGGCGGCGATCTCCTCCGACCAGTTCAACGAGATCCTCGATCGCATCGCGGGCCACGTGGCGCGGCACACCACGACGCTGGTGTTCGTCAATACCCGAAACCTCTCCGAGCGAGTGGCGCACGAGCTGGGCGAGCGGCTGGGGGAGGACGAGGTGGCGGCTCACCACGGCTCGCTCTCACGCGAGCGGCGTCAGCGCGTGGAGCATCGACTGCGCGCCGGCGAGCTGCGGGCGTTGGTGGCGACTGCGTCACTTGAGCTGGGCATCGACGTAGGACCCGTCGAGCTGGTGTGCCAGATCGGCTCGCCACACAGCATCGCCACCTTCGTTCAGCGGGTAGGAAGAGCCAACCACCAGCGCACCGGGGTGCCGCGCGGAGTCATGTACCCGACGACACGCGACGAGCTCGTGGAGTGCGCGGCGCTGCTGGCGGCCGTCAGGCGGGGACGGCTGGACTCGCTCCATCCACCGGAGCTCCCACTCGACATCCTGGCTCAGCAGATCATCGCCGAGACCGCTGCCCGGGGCGAGCCGGGCATCGATGAGCGGGAGCTGTTCGAGCTGATGAGGCGAGCGTGGCCCTATCGGCACCTCACACGAGAGCAGTTCGAGGAGATCGTTGAGCTGGTGTCATCCGGGATCGAGACCGGCCGCGGACGGCGAATGGCGTACGTGCACCGAGACCGGGTGAACGCGCGGCTGCGGGGCCGCCGAGGCGCCAGGCTGGCGAGTCTCACCTCCGGAGGAGCGATCCCGGAGACCGGCGACTACAGGGTTCTCATGGAGCCGGGCGATGTGTTCATCGGCACGGTCAACGAGGACTTCGCGATCGAGTCTATGCAGGGCGACGTGTTCCTCCTCGGCACCCACCCGTGGCAGATCACCGGTGTGGGCAACGGCGTCATGCGCGTGCGCGACGCGGCCGGGAGGCACCCCACGATTCCATTCTGGCTGGGTGAGGCGCCGGGCCGCACCGATGAGCTGTCGGAGGAGGTATCACGGCTGCGCCGTGGAACGGCCGAGCGGCTCGACGCCAAGGGTCGCGAAGCGGGAATCGAATTCGTCCGGGACGTCGCGGGAGTCGATGAGTTCGCCGCGGCCCTGGTCGTGGACTACCTGCGAACGGGGCGCGCGGAGCTGGGCGGGGTGCTCCCGACCGACGGGGACATCGTGTTTGAGCGCTTCTTCGATCAGTCGGGCGGCATGCAGCTGATCGTGCACGCGCCCCTGGGGTCGCGGATCAACCGCGCCCTCGGTCTTGGCCTGCGCAAGAAGTTCTGCCTGAATTTCGACTTCGAGCTCCAAGCCGCGGCGAGCAACGACGCGGCGCTGCTTTCACTTGGACCGCAGCACTCGTTCCCGTTGGAGGATGTCCCCGGGTTCCTGCGCTCCCACAACGTGCAGGACGCGGTCTCGCAGGCGGTGCTGCGCAGCCCGATGTTCACCGCTCGGTGGCGCTGGAACCTCAACCGCTCGCTGGCGGTGTTGCGTCGAAAGGGGGGCAAGCTCAACCCGTTCAACATCCAGCGGATGGAATCCGACGACCTGTTGGCGGCGGTGTTCCCGTCGCTCGCCGCCTGCCAGGACAATGCTCCGGCCGGGCCTGTCGAGATACCCGATCACCCGTTGGTGCGGGAGACCATGGGCGACTGTCTGACCGAAGCAATGGACATCGACGGCCTCAGAGCACTGGTCAACCGCTTCGAGCAGGGGACCATCCGCCTGCACTTCGTCGACACGGTCGAGCCGAGCGTGCTTGCCCACGAGATCCTGAATGGGGCGCCGTTCACCTACCTCGACGAGGACACCGAGATCGGGGAGCGGAGGTCGCGAGCTGTGCCGCTGCGTCGTGGGCTTCCCGTCGAACCGCGCGAGCTGGGTCGGCTCGACCCAGATGCGATCGAACGCGTGCGCGCGGAGGCGAATCCCGAGGTGCGCGACCCGGACGAGCTTCACGACGTCCTGCTGTCGCTCGTCATCGTCCGGCCGCGGACCGAGTGGGGCGAGCATTTCAAGGCCCTGGCCGCCGAGGGGCGCGCCTTTGAGGTTCGCCCAGCAGGCAAAGCCGATGTCCTGTGGGCGGCCACCGAGCGACGCGGCGAGCTGGAGCTCTTGTTCCCCGAGGCCGCCTTTCACCCCGACCATCCGCTACCAGTCACTCTCTCGGGCGAGCCTGACGCCGACGCTGCAGAGGTCACGGCGGTTCAGGGTCACCTCGAGATCAGCGGCCCCGTCACGGCCGACGGCACTCGCCGACGCCACCGCGCTACGCGCCTCGTCGGTGACGATTGCGCTCGAGGCACTACGCGCGCGCGGCTTTGCCGTCTGTGGTCAATTCGAGGAGGGCAAGGGCGACCAGTGGTGCGCCCGCCGGCTGCTGGCCCGCGTGCATGGCTATACACGAGAGCGCCGTCGGGCGGAGTTCCGTCCTGTAAGCCAGGCCGAGTGGGAGGAGTTCCTCCAGCGCTGGTGGCACACCGCTCCCGGCACGCGGCTTCACGGACGGGCTGGAGTGGCGGAGGTGATCGAGCAGCTTCAGGGATCAGAATGGCCCGCCGGCGAGTGGGAGCGGATCCTCGCGGCCCGCGTCGAGTCATATCGACCCGAATGGCTCGATGACCTCTGCATGTCCGGGGAGGTTGTCTGGGGGCGTCTGTCACTGCTCGAGCGGACACTCGAGGGACAAGATCCGTCCGAGCAGGCGGCCGCGTGGAGTGGCAAGACCCCGTCCCGCCGGACGCCGATCACCTTCATGCTTCGCGACGATCTGGATTGGCTCCTACAGGCCCACCGAGGCGCGGCTCAGCCGGCCGAGCCCACCGAAGGCGTGAGCAGTGAGGTGCTGGATGCGCTGCGCTCCCGTGGCGCGCTGTTTCACCCGGACCTGCAGTCGATCACCGGGCGGCTGCCGGCGGAGGTCGAGGAGGGCCTTTGGGACGGCGTGGCCAGAGGTTTGATCACCGCAGACGGGTTCAATGCCATCCGCTCGCTGCTGCACGCCCGAACCCGGTTCGCGCGGCGCCAGCGCGCACGCCGCCCTTCGGGGTCGCGCGGCCGGCGTGGCGGCTGGCGGCACGGCGTCGAGGGCCGGTGGACGCTTCTGCCTCCGGCTCAGCCGATCGACGAGCCAGAGGAGCTCGCCGAGTCGGTCGCCTGGCAGCTGTTGGCGCGCTGGGGCGTCGTCTTCCGTGATGTCTACCTCAAGGAGCGGCTCGCCCTGCCGTGGCGCGAAATCCTGTGGGCTCTGCGGCGGCTCGAGGCCCGGGGCCTCACGCGGGGCGGCCACTTCGTGACGGGGATAACCGGTGAGCAGTTCGCCAACGAGACGACGATCCCGCTTCTGCGCGCGCGCCGTCCGGCGACGGCTCCCAGCGTTGGCGTGACCCGCTGAGGCGGGCTTAGCTTCCCGCCGCGCGCGCTAGCCGCCGAACTCGTCGGCCGCCTGCTGGAAGAGCTGCATCTGCTGCGCCAGCGCGTCACCGCCGTAGGCGGGGATCGAGCGCCCAGCGATCGATGATCGGCGGCCGCACGCACGGTGAGACGCTCGAACTCATCGCTGAATCGGATCTGTGCGAGCGCCTGCGCGGTCTCCGCGCAAGATCACAAAGCCGGCGAGGTCGCCGCCGTGGGGCGCGAGCAGAAAGCACGTCAAAGCTGTCGATCTGGCCGTCCTGCTGAAGCTTGCCGTAGTACTCCATCGACTCCTGGAAGACCTGCAAAGCCTGCTTCTCACGACCACGAACCACCTGGCCCCAGCCGATGAACAGCGCCTCTCCTGCCATCGCTTCCTCCTTTGGTTGGCTGCCTCGCCAGCCTATCCGGGCCGGCGTGACCGGGGGAGATATTTCTGTGTACGGACTGTCCTCGGACTCTGATCGGAGCAAGGGTCGTGTCGACCGACGCCGAAAGAGGGCGATGTCTTGATCGCGTCAATCGCCTCAGTCACCGTCAAGTTCGAGCTCGGTATCGGATACCTCGTCGTCCTCCCGTTTTGGATTGCGCTGATCGGCGTCTTGAGCGGGCGGGTGCTCGGGATCCAGCTCGGTCGCTGGCGGACGGCGTTGGCGGCAACCGTCGGGTGGGCCGTCGGCCTGACCGCCGGGCTGATTGCGCTCGGGCCGAAGAATCAGCATCCGTTGCTGGTCATTTCGCTGTCGACGGTTTTCGGCGTGCTCGCGTCGCTTCCGGTGGCGATCATCCTCGACGTCGTCAGTCGCGGCAGGCGCCGACGCCGGCGGACGGTTTCGCCGTTCCGGCATCCGGTTCGCGCGGCGCGTTCGGTGCTCTCGCCGCTGGGGCGCTTCCGGGAAATCGTCGAGAACGCCAGAGCCGAGAATCTGCTGCATCTTCGGTACCGAACCCCCGCTGCGCTCAGCTCGTCCGACTTCGCGCGTCGGGTGCGGGTCGTGCTGGAGCGCTCGGGCGGGATGTTCGTCAAGTTCGGCCAGATTGCGGCTACGCGCAGCGACCTCCTGCCAGAGACCCTGACCAGCGAGCTCGGGAACCTGCATTCCAACGTCCGGTCGCTCTCTGACGAGGAAGTGCAAGCCGTGCTGTCCTCTGAGCTGGCAGAGCCGGTCGAAAAGGCGTTCAGCGAATTCGACCGGCGGCCGCTGGCTGCGGCATCGATCGGGCAGACACACCGAGCCCGGCTCTACGACGGACGAGCCGTGGTCGTAAAGCTGCAACGGCCGGGGCTCGACGACATCGTCACGTAGAGACTCAGCCGTTCTCTCATTCGTCGCTCGGCAGCTGGATCAACGGGTCGAGCTCGCGAGGCGAGTGGGGATCCGCGAGCTCGCGGACGAGCTGGTCACGAGTATCGAGGCCGAGCTGGATTACGGCCGCGAGGTCGTGGCAGGTCTCCGATTGAGGGAGAACCGGGGCGCAGATGTCGGCGTCCACATACCGGTGGTCTACTCGACGCTCTCAAGCCGCCGGCTTCTCGTGATGGACGAGGTCAGGGGGAAATCGATCTCGAACGCGGAGGCAGTCGACGCCGCGCCGGTAACTCGTCCGGAGCTTGCCCGTCGGCTGCTGGCCTCCTTTCTGGCGCAGATCCTGCGCGATGGCTACTACCACGCGGATCCCCACCCGGGCAACATCCTCATCGACGCGGATGGCGTCCTGTGGCTGCTCGACTTCGGTGCCGTCGGGCGAATCGACCCTCTCTCCAGGGAGGCGCTGCTAACGATCGCACTCGGCTTTTCCTTCCGCGATGCGTCGCTCATAGCACGGGCCGTCCGGAACCTCGTCGGCGAGAGCGCCAACATAGACATGCAGCAACTCGAGCGAGACATGTCGCTCCTGCTGGGCGAGATCGAATCGAGCGGCTTCGGCGCCGCCGCCCTGACCGGCGTAATCGGTGTGATCGACCGCCACGGGCTGCGCCCACCGCGATCGATGATGCTTCTATCGCGCACGCTGATCACGCTGGAGGGGACGCTCAAGTCCCTCGAACCTGGTTTCGACCTGGGTCGCGAGGCCGAGCAGATCGTGGGCCGCGAGCACCGAGCAGACGTTGGTTCGGCAGAGGAGGTGGGCAAGAAGGAGCTCTTGCGGGCGCTTCCGGCCTTGCGGACGCTGCCCGAGCACACGGAGGCGGTTGCCAGCCAGATGCGCTTGGGCCGGCTGGTCCTCAGGACCGAGCGTTACGCGGGTGGAGATCGCAAGGTTGTGGAGAACTGGTTGAACCGCGCGCTTGTGGCGCTTGCCGCAGCCGGCGGGGCGCTGACCTCCGGGGTGGTTCTCGTTGCAGGCTCGCTCACCGCTGACAAGACCATTCGCGACGTGCTCTGGACGCTGGGATTCATCGGTCTGACCGGGACAGTTGTGCTGCTGATGCGCACGGCGGCGCAGGCCCTGCACGCGCAGGTCACGTCGCCCGAGTGAGCGAAGGCGCGCGGGTCACGGGCCCGCGTGTCGCTGGATCACCCGGTATACGGCGTCCGGGTCTTCGATCTGGGGGTAGTGGCCCAGTCCCGGCAGACGCGTGACTTCTGCGTGGGGTCGAAGGACGAGTACGGCCTGAAGCACCGCCTCGGTGCAGATTGGGTCAAGCTCGGCCCACGCGAGCTCCATTCGGCCGGGCCAGTCGCGAAGCGCCCCGCGCCAGCGCTCGGCAAATGGCGGCGCGACCCGCTCGTGGTTGTAGTAGATGAGGCGATCGAGCAGTCGATTCCCGCCGCTTTGCGCCAACAGCGACCACTGATCGTCAGCTTCCTCGGCGCTGAGCGGGTGCCCCTTCGAGAAGATGCCTGCGAACTGGCGGCGAAACGTGCGCTCGTTGGTCAGCCGGGCCGCGAGCGGCCCCAGCCGGCTCAGGAGGATCTTCTGGCCGATCAGCAGGTTGGCCCGCTCTCGCACGAGGCTCGCGTTGAACAGGAGCACCGATCTCAGCTCGAATGACAGCTTCCCGTCGAGCTGGCGCGCGAGGGTCTCGGTGGCGACCGAGCTGCCCATGTCGTGGGAGACCATTACCACCGGCTCGCCTGCGAACCGCTCGGCGAGGGCCTCAACGATGTCGGCTTGGGTCCGAAGCGAGTAGAGATGACTGCGCGGCTTGTCGGAGAGCCCGTATCCGAGGAAATCGAAGGTCATCAGCCGGTGGCCGTCGAGGCGGTCGAAGGCGTGCCGCCAGTCATACGAGCTCGAGGGGTACCCGTGCAGGAACAGCAGCGGTTGCTTGCCTGCGGTTCCCTCGCGCTCGCGAATGAAGATCTTGTGCCCCCCGATTTCCGGTGAACGCGCCTGTCTGCCGCCAGGCCGCTGTTCGCGCCGTCAACTGTGCCATCGGAAACGCTCCTCTCCCCGCAGGGGTCGTGGGGTAAACCCTATGGCGGAGTCGGCGCGCCCGGGGCACTCCGCGGTTGCGCCTCGGACCGTCGCGAGGGCTATTGTCCCTAACCCGGCCGGGGCCGTCGCTGGATCGTTTGCGTTCGGCGGCGCGCAACGTGACGCTGGAATTGGACGAGAGGGGTTCGTAGTGAGTGTGCCCGGGGACTTTCATGGCAGGCACTTGACGCGCCGGCAGCTGATGGAGCGTCTGGGGATGGTCGGTGCGGGGGCGTTCGTCAGCCAGTCTGCGCTCGGCTGGATGTCCGGACGGAGCTGGGCGTCGGTGATCGAGCACGCGGCGAGGACAAAGCCGGCCGGGTCGGACCTCGGGGCGGTGGAGCACATCGTCTTCTTGATGCTCGAGAACCGCTCCTACGACCACTACTTCGGCGCCTACCCGCGTGGTCGGGGCTTTGACGATCACCCGAGGCGCTCGCTTGGCGTATTCGCCCAGGACTACCCGGGCGGAACAAACGTGGTTCCCAAGAACAAGCTGCTCCCGTTCCACCTCCCGGGCAACCACGGTCTCGAGGTGACCGACGACTTGACCCACGACTGGGGGCCGATGCACGAGTGCTGGAACGGCGGCAAAATGGATTCCTGGGTGAGGGTCCATACCCAGCCACAGTGGGAAGGGCCCAAAGGCGCCATGACCATGGGCTACTACAAGCGCGCTCAGTTGCCGTTCCACTGGGCGCTCGCGGACCATTTCACGCTCGGCGACGCCTATCACTGCTCGATCCTCGGCCCCACGAACCCGAACCGGCTGATGGCCAACAGCGGGACGATCGATCCGTCCGGTCGGCGTGGCGGTCCGGTCGTCACGACCCATTCCGGCCCGGACACGATGTGGAACTGCACCTGGACCACTGTCCAGGAGCTGCTCGAGGAGGAGGGGATCTCGTGGAAGGTCTACACGCCGAGCAACGTCGGCGTCAGCGGCAGGTTCGCCTCGCTGTCCAACTACATGACGTGGAACCCGTCCTTCTATGACCCGACGGTCACGCCCAGCATCCTGGTGCTCACGGACCACGTGCTGCCGTACTTCAAGGCGTTCCAGCAGCCGGGCACGCCGCTGTTTCAGAAGGCGTTCAAGCAGACGTTCCCGAACGACTTCGTCGCCGACGTCAAATCCGGCAGGTTTCCGAAGGTGTCCTGGATCATTCCCCCACTCGGCTTCGACGAGCACCCGTCCTCCTCGCCGACCAACGGCCAGTGGTTCGTCTCGATGGTGCTCCGCGAGCTCACCTCGAACCCGAAGGTGTGGTCCAAGACCGCGCTGTTCATCATGTACGACGAGAACGACGGCTGGTTCGACCACGTGCCGCCGCCGACCGCCCCGAAGGGCACGCCCGGGGAGTACCTCACGACCAGCCAGTTCCCGCTCGCAGAGCCGAGTCCGGACACGCTGGGGATCAACGGGCCGCTCGGGCTCGGCGTCCGTGTGCCGCTACTCGTGGTCTCGCCGTTCAGCCGCGGTGGCCACATTGCCTCCGAGGTGTTCGATCATACCTCGCAGCTGAAGCTGATCTCCAAGCGCTTCGGCGTCGAGATCCCCAACGTCTCAAAATGGCGCCGCAAGACCGTCGGCGACCTCACCTCGACGCTTTTCAGATCCAGGCCCGACACAACGGTCCCCAGGCTCCCGAAGACTTCGATCGTGTTCGCATCATCCGGGCCCGCCAGCTTCACCGGCCAGTGGACCGAGAAGGGAGGGTTCGGTCCGAGCATCCCGACCAAGCAGCGGATGCCCAATCAGCGCGGCGGCTCCGAGCCGGCGCGCAAGTTCTTCAAGCTGGGCCGGGAGGAGGAGGCGATCCCCGACGAGGCCCGCACGCCGATCGACGTCAGCGGGCCCCCGAACGAGACGGCCAAGTCACGCGGGAACCGGCTAGCCGACGCTTCGTTCGTTCGCTAGCCAGCCGACGGCGCCGCGGCTGCGGCCAATCCACGTAACCGCTTGGACTCATCTGCCTGACGGGCAACCCTAGCGTGCCGCCGCGATGCGACGAGCCATTGTTGCGGCAGCAGCGCTTCTCACGGTCCTGGTCACGTCGGCAGGGAGCGCAAACGCCTGGCAGCACGGCTTCCGGAGCCGCGTGTTCGCCACTGGGTCCAAGCTCACGCACTGGGCTCCGGCCGGTCAGGAGGCCCTCACCCAGCCGGACGACGTCACCTACCTCGACGGCCACGTCTACGTCGGATTTCAGAATGGCGTCGGCGCACAAGGAGAGCCCAGCCCGTCTGGAAATGTGAGCGGCACCGTGGTCGAGTTCAGCCTGGACGGCCGCGCGGTCGGGCAATGGGACATCACCGGCAAGTGCGACGGCCTCACCGCCGACCCAGAGACCGGTCAGTGATCGCGACCGTGAACGAGGACGCCAACTCGAGCATCTACCTGATCGGCCCCACGACCGGACCGGTGCACTACCAGCTGCGTTCGTCTCTCCGCTGTTCTATCGAGCGGGTCTCCTGCGACGCGTTGCGAACACGGACAGCCCCCAGTTCGGCCCGGCAGGTTCCGCTCGCGCTGACCGATCCGGACTCCAACGAGAACGTGCCCGGGTACGCGGACCGCTTCGGGGGGGACTTCATGCTCACGAGCCAGGGGGATCGAGCAACAGATCTTCGTCCGGCACGCCGGCCACCGGCGGCAATCGCTCTCCGTTCTCAACCTGAGCGCCTCCGTCGACGACTCCGCCTGGCCCTCGTCTCCGTACGGAGCGATCCTCACCACGAACAGCGGCGCCGACGCCATCGACTAATCACCGGGCCCTTCCGGCCGGGCGCCGAGTACGTGGCGGTGACGCCTTGCGCCGCGAACAGCGCACCGAGTACCTGCCCCGCTCCTCCCCAGTACCCCGACAACTACTTCGGCGTGGTCGACCCCTACACCGGCACCATAACCGCCGTTCCCGTCCAGGGGGCGGCACTCGCGCCGCAGGGTATGCTGTTTGTCGGGGGAGGTTAGCCCGGGCGCAACTTGACGGTCGCCGCTGTGTCGTTGCCCTCAGACGACGTGGCGAGCGAGCAGAGACCAATTGGAGCATGAGAGCGGCGCGGTGAGGCGTCGGCCCGGCGGCGAGGGTCTGACCCGCCGGGAGGTCGTGTTGCGAGGCGCGGCGGGGGCGGGCGCGCTGGCACTAGGCGCTCCGTCGGCAGCGTTCGCGGCGCGTCGGCGTAGCCGCCGGGTCGACGTGCTGGTGGTCGGGGCTGGCCTCTCTGGCCTGGCGGCCGCGCGGGCTCTGGCGGCCGGTGGGCGAGAGGTGTTGGTGCTGGAGGCTCGCGACCGCGTCGGTGGGCGCACGCTCAACCATTCGATCGGAAATGGGCACGTCGTGGAGGTGGGTGGCGAGTTCGTTGGCCCGACACAGGACCGGATACTCGCTCTGGCGAAAGCCGTTGGGGTGGAGACATTCTCGGTCTATAACCAGGGCTCAAATGTCGAGATCATCGGCGGCCAGCGCTCGCTGTATCCAGCGTCGACGGGCGTTCCGACCGATCCTCAGACCCAGAGGTTCTTGCTCGACCTGCTGGCGAAGGTCGCTCCGATCGCCAAAGAGGTAGGTCCGACGGCGCCGTGGAGGGCGAAGCGGGCCAAGGAGCTAGACCACATCACGCTCGCCGATTTCACCCGATCGTTGGTAGGCACCAGGGTGCGGCCGGTGTTCGAGGCGGTGAACAACTCGGTGTGGGGAGTGGACTCCGATCAACTGTCGCTGCTGTACGTCGCCTCATACGTGGCGGCGGCGGGGGACGCGGGCAACCCCGGGTCGTTATTCCGACTGGTCTCGACCGCTGGCGGCGCGCAGGAGCAGCGGTTCGTGGGCGGATCGCAGCTTGTCGCGCAACGGGTGGCCGACGGGCTCGGAAACCGAGTGCTGCTTCGGACGCCCGTCACGGGACTGGCTTTGACCGGCGGCGGAGCGCGCATCCACGCCGAGCAGCTGGCGATCGATGCCAAGCGGGTGATCGTCGCCGTCCCGCCGCCGCTGGCGCTCGAGTTCACCCGCGGACTCAGTCAGCGGCGGGCGAAGTTGCTCTCCGGCATGCACATGGGCCACCTGATCAAATCGGAGGCCGTCTATCCCACTCCGTTCTGGCGCGTGGAGGGGCTCAGTGGCCAGGGGATCAATGACGAGGGGATCGCCTCCGTGCCGTTCGACAACTCGCCACCGGACGGCAGCGTGGGGGTGCTGTTCGCATTCACGGGCGGTCGCGCGGCTGATCGCCTGGCAAAGCTTCCTGCCGCCGAGCGTCGCAGCCAGGTGCTGGAACGCTTCAGCCAGTACGTTGGGGATACGGCGCTTTCGCCGACTCAGTTCGTGGAGCACGACTGGCGTTCTGAGAAATGGACCCGCGGCTGTCCAACCGCCATACCGCGTCCCGGCATCCTGTCGAGCTACGGAGACGCGCTCCGTGCCCCGATCGGCCCCGTGCATTTCGCCGGTACCGAGACCTCTGATTACTGGCAGGGATACATGGACGGTGCCGTGCGCGCCGGAGAACGAGCAGCTCGCGAGATTCTCGCCTTGGGGCGCAGGGTCACAGTCAACCCTCAATTCCCGCCATCGTGAGCTTCGGCCACGGTCCCGGTCGTTGCCCCGCGGGCGGCAAGCGTCTGCTTGCTTGTGGCGTTGTTGCCGGTCCGCTGTTCACAACCACCTTTACAGTGCTCGGAGCTCAGCGCGCCGGCTATCACGTTCGCCGTGACCCCGTCAGCCTGCTCGCCGTCGGTCGGCACGGTTGGGCTCAGCGCACCAACTTCGTCGTTGCCGGCGCGCTCTATCTTGCAGCCGCCGCGGGCCTCGCGCGCGAGCCCAGGCGCTTGGCTGCATCGGTGGCCACCGAGCCGCGACCCGGGTGTTCTCTCCCCGCCCCGAGGGGCCAGCCGGTAGTTTGGCGCTCGTGAGCCGTGCGCAGACGCTGAATGGCCCCGTGGGCCTCGTTGGGGCGGGCTACATCGGCCATCTGTTCGCCCAGCAATTTGCCTTGGCCGGCTATGAGGTCCGGGCCTGGTCGCCGGCCAGGTCCGTTCATTCGTTGCGTGACCGGTTGCGCCAGAGTGTCTCGACCCTCGCCGAGATCGGTGCCGTGGGGGCTTCGGAGGTCGAGGATGTCCTGGCGCGAGTTTCCACGCACGACGACCTCGCAACGGCGCTGGCGCCCTGCGTCGCGGTGATGGAGTCAATTGTCGAAGACGCCGAGGTCAAGTCGGCCTGCTACCGCGACATTGAGGCGGTGACCGCCCCCGAAGTGCTTCTGTGGAGCGCGACTTCGAATTTTCCGATGACGCGGCTTGCGGCCGACATGTCCCACCCCGAGCGGGCCGTCGTCGTCCATCCGGTGCAGACGCAACTGATCATCTTCGTAGAGGTCGTCGCTGGGGAGCAAACAAGTGAGGAGACGGTTACGACAACGATGAGCTTCTGTGACGACGTTGGCCTTCGCGCGGTCCGTGTCCGCAAAGAGATCCCGGGCTTCCTGTGGAACCGGGTGTGGTTTTCGATGCTGCGCGAAATGCTGCATCTCGTGGATATCGGCGCCGCCGACCCACGCGAGCTCGATTCGATCGTTCAGACCACACTGCGCGCGTTCGTCCCCGTGTTCGGACCACTCCAGATGACCGACCTCATCGGCCACGACACCCTGCGCGATATCTCCAACGCCTTGTACCCGGAGCTCGCGACTGACCGCAGCGCATCAGCGACGGTCGAGCAGCTGGTGAGCGACGGCCGACTGGGCGTGAAGAGCGGTCGGGGTTTCTATGACGACAACGACCAACGAGTCAACGAACTCACCCTCGAGCTCTATCGGGTCGCGCGTCAGCTCGACAGCGGCTCGGCCTGACCCGTCAGACGCGACGAGTTGCGCGCGGTTCTTGAACGGCTGGGAAGCCGGACTCAGCCCACAATCCCTTTCACCGCTCGGTCGATCGGGCGGCCTTCCTCCATTTCCCACTGCACGCCCCAGGGATCGACCCAGTAGAAGAACTTGTACGGATACGGCGTGATCTCCTCGGGCGTGTGGTCCTGGCCCAGGATCTCGATGCGGAGGCCTCGTTTCTCGTAGACCCGTTGCTGGGAACTGATGAACTCGTAGGCCGCCACCGCGTCTGGCACTTCGACCGCCACGTGGCGGACGCCGCCTAGATCGTTCGTCTTGCGACGGCGGATGGTTTGGTCGCCCTTGGGGTGATGGTAGGTGAAGAGTTCCAAATAGATGCCTACCTCAGCGTGCTTCAGAAAGCGAACGTCCAGGCTGACCCGGCCGTCATCAAATCCGGCGTCCCGGGCGAAGGAGGCCAGATCCACACCGGGGTAGTCCATGGCGCCGTCGGCGTTCGCGGCTTGCTCGAAGCCGAGCACGGTGAGGTAGAACTCGGTTGCTACTTCGATGTCGGCAACGACGACGTTGAGGTGCGAAATGGCCTGGACGTCTCGTCGGGGAATGAACTCGGTCATGTCCCGCTCGACCGCCCGGTCACCGCGCAGTGGCCTTGAGGCTCACGATTGGCGGCGAATCCAGATAGGCGTCCCAGAAACCGGGGGAAAGCTCTCGATGCCCTCGCGTGAGACCTGTGGCATCACCCAGTCGAACGGGGCGAAACCGGCTCTGGCGAACTCGTCGCGATACGCGGCGGTCGGGAGAAAGTAGTTGTCGATTTCGAACGCGGTGCCGTCAGGGTTGAAAAAGCGGTAGGTGATCGTGTCGCCCTCCCGCTGTGGCACGCCAGCCTTTACGAACCCATACGGCCGGTACCGGTCAAAGTGAGCCGGCGGGTTGTCGGGGTAGTCGTTGCACCCCACGACCAGCCCTCCCTTTCGGACAAGGCGGCGCACGCTCTCGAGGAGGGCGCGCAATTCGGCTCGACTACGAGCGTAGTTGAACAGGTAGGAACAGAGCGCGACGTCGAATGCCTCACCGAGTTCCACTGTCGCGACGTCGGCGACGACATAGCGGACGCCAAGGGGCTCGACCATCTCCGCGTTTTCGGCGAGGGCGACCATCTCGGGGGAAATGTCCACGCCCACGACGCGCCCCGCGCCCGCCCGCATCAGCTTGCGGGCATAGATACCGTCGCCGCAGGCCAGGTCGACGACTGAGCGACCCGCCAAATCTCCGAGCAGGCCGAACATGGAGTGCTCTTCTACAAAGTGACGGAAGGGAAGCTGCTTCGACTCCTGGTACCGCACCCCGACCCGGTCATATTCGTCGGCGACATGGGAGAAGTCGGTCATTTCGGCGGCTCTAGTGGACCTGGTAGCAGTTCCACGACGACATCGCTGTGATGCCGCCGCTGAACTGCCAGTTGGTCACGGTTCCAAATATCCACGAGTATGTCCACGCCCTGGGCATTGGGAGGCAAGCCGCGGCAACTCACGCGTGCGCTGGCCGTGAACTGATGAGTCCCGACTTGGCTTCCGGTGGGGACAGCGGTGCAGTCCGTCGCGTGCGGTCGTGTGGTCAGTTGACCGAGCGGGACAGCAGCTCCCTGCACCTTGTCGAGCCGGACCTAGATCGTGCTCGGTGCCATTCTGCGGCTTGAACACACGCACGTACGGCGCCCGGAACACAAGACGAGCGCGCGCCCCGCGCCGCACCCTCGGGCAGCGGATCCGCATACGTGCGATGGTTGGGGTTCGGTCATCGGCCCTGGGGACTCGCTCGCTAGCTTCCGCTAGCGGCATAACGGCTTACTTACTACATTTCACACGATCCTGCGCGGTCACGGAGGGCTGTCCGAAGTAGTTCGTCACCGTCAGCGAGAACGGCCAGCTACCGGAGCACGTCGGTGGGTTGCTGACGAAGGGCTTCTTTGCCGAGCCGGAGACCGACAGGTCGAGGGTCTGGAGCGTGAAGCTGCCCGGCAGGACCCCTGCCTGTGCGGGTTGGGTCGAGGTGCCGATCAGCTTGAGCACCCCGGGACCCCCCTTGACAACGTGGAAAAAGTTGTTGGCGTTGATTCCGATCGAGGACTTCACATACAGGACCAGCATGGGCGAGTTTTTTGGATACCCGCCGTACCCCCCGTCGTCGACGCCGTTGTAGACGGTCACCGTTGCATTGATCAGTGTGGGGACGGTGGGACGGGCGTTAAGGATGACGGTGCCTTGACCAACCCGCGTATTGGCCGGACACGCCGGCATTGTGGTCGCCGCATTGATGACCGAGCTCTCTCGGCAGCGTGGGGCGGCAGAGTTATTGATCTGCAGCCCTTTGGGCATGGTGAAGATGACCGACTTGGTGTTGTAGGGAGGCTGCTGCCCGCCCGGCTGGGTGCTCAGGTAGTCGCTGTGAAACCGCAGCGTGACTCCTTGGGCCCCTGCCTTGTTTGACTTCAAGCCTGCTCTCAGCTGAAGGCTCTGCTGACCTGAGACCACCGTCTTGCCGGCCAGGGCCACGGCAGGAACCACCGCCGCGCACGCCACCATCACCAACGCGATCCAGAACCGTCTGTGCATGATCTCCCCCCTTGTTGCGCCCAAGCTCACAGACTGCTGAGCTCCTGTAGAACAGCTCTCTCCAAGAGCAACGCTACCTCGCGCCTACCGAGCCGGTCAAGGTTGCTGACGCACGGCCACAGCGTGTGCTTCAGCGCCGCTGACGCCCTGTTAAAACGCGTCCGATCCTCGTCAACACCCGGCCCGCGAGCCGGAATGGCGCACTCAAGATCTCTGTCACTCTCATGTTGACTCCACGATCCCGAGTGCCATCTTACGCGGGCGCAAAGGGGCGTCATGCACGAGAGGCCCCGCGCCGCAGTGCGGCCGATCAGTCGCCTTGCCCGGCGCGCCGCCGAACCCCAACTCGTTGCCCTCCGGGTCTCGGTACACCACCTTGTGCACGTCGTTTGAGTAGATCTCGCGCCCGTCCGGCTCGAGCCCGCGCGCGGTGATCGCAGCCACCTGGGCATCAAGATCGTCAAGGAAGATCGTCACGACCGAGTTGCCTGCGGCATCGGTGTGCTCGACTACGTAGACCGACCGGTTGTCGGCGAGCGTCCACACCGCCTCGGTGGCGTGGGGAAAGAACGTCGGCTCGCCCAGTAACTGCTCGTACCACGGTCGCGCCGCGCGGAAGTCCCGCACACGCAGACCCGCGAAGAGGTGCAACGGCATCGCCGCCCAGTCTAGGTCTCGCGTGGTCCGGACGACCTGCCCTCGAGTAGGGAGACGGGGCCGAGCTTCTGAGCGTCTATGCGGCCGCGTGCACGACAAGCACCGGACAGGGAGCGTGTGCCAAGAGTCCCTT
Organism: uncultured Actinomycetes bacterium; assembly: GCA_963719305.1. Taxonomy (GTDB): domain Bacteria; phylum Actinomycetota; class Thermoleophilia; order Solirubrobacterales; family Solirubrobacteraceae; genus Palsa-465. Next base: position 42,195 of record CAVRBL010000003.1, read on the forward strand.
GGATGTGCTGCCCTCAAGCCGTGCCCTGATGCCGCTGAGACCGCGCGACCCGACGACGATCGCCGCGGCATTCCGTTCGCCGGCGAGGTCGATGAGGGTGGCAGCTACGTTGCCCGCATCGGGGACCGAGATTGGTACTGCTTCGAGCCCTAGGGAGGTCGCCATTTCGGCCCCCTTACGGGCCACCTGCTCCGCGTCGTTTTGGAGCCCAACGTCGAGGTTGTGAGCGACTTCTGGATCGACTGGGGGCGTCATCATCATGGTCTCGCTTGGCGTAGCAGGCGGCGCCATGTACGCAAGGCCCTCCTCCCATACGGTCGCAACCAGAATGCGACAGCCCTTCAGCAGTTTCGCCGCAGCAACAATCGCTTCGCGGGACGCAGCCGAGCCGTCGTAGGCAACGATCACGGTCTCCTTAGTGGCTGCCATAGGGTCAGCAGCATACTCACCACAAGCCTATTCAAGGTCGGGTTTCGCGAGGAGCGTTTGGCGCGCTTACTCGAACGCCGCCAGGCCCACGAGTCATCGTTGTTGGGTGTGCCGTCGGGCGCGCCGGCTGCTGGTTTTGTGCCCGTGCGTCACTAGCGTCCAACGGGTTCCAGCACCCACCGCGCGAAGTCGGCAGGAACGACGTTGCTACCGCACAGGATCGTGGTCACGTGTCGCCCGGCGAACCGCTCAGGTGCCTCGAGAAGGGCGGCGACGCCAAGCGCTGCGGACGGCTCGACCACGAGTCCCGCGTGCTCATAGAGCATCCGCATGCCTGTCTTGATCGAATCCTCGCGAACGAGCATCACGTCGTCGATCACGACGAGCAAATCGTCCAACACTTCGGGGATCGGATAGCGCCCGGCGACGCCGTCGGCGATCGTCTCGGTTCGGCCGGTCTCGACCACCATTCGCTGACGCCACGACAGCGCCATCGCGGGGGCACCAATGGGCTGGATCCCGATCACCTCGACGCGCTCGGCGAGCGAGCGCACTGCATAGCCCACGCCGCTGGCCAACGCTCCACCGCCGACAGCCAGAAGCACGATGTCGAGCTGCGGATCGTCTCGGACGAGCTCGAGGCCGATCGTGGCGGCGCCCTCGCAGGTCGCCAGGTCCAGGCTGTCCTCGACCAGGTAGGCGCGACTCCCCTCCGCGAGCTCGCGCGCCAGCAGACGGGCGTCCTCGATGTCTTCGCCACCCAGTCTCACATCGGCGCCGAAGGCGGCGATCTGGCGCAGTTTGAGCGGATTCGCGGTTCTTGCCGCCACGACGGTGACCTCCAGGCCTCGATGCCCGCCGCTGTAAGCCAGCGCCTGCCCGAGGTTCCCGGCGCTCGCGCACACCACGCGTGATGCCCCCTTCTTGCGAGCGGCCGCTGCCACCGTCTCTGTGCCGCGTCCTTTAAAGCTTCGGACCGGGTTGAGCGTCTCGACCTTCAGCGTCATCGAGCACCCGAGCGCGCGGCCGAGCGGCGCGCACGACAGCGCCGGCGTGTCGAGAAACGCCCGATCGATCTCGCCGACGGCAGCACGGATCCGATCCAACCGCAGCCGAACGCGGTCGAGGCCACTCACGGCCCGCAGCATGCCAGTCCGCCGGGAGATCAGGCGCCTGCCCGCTCGCTGACAGGCCCCCGAAGACCGAAGACTGAGTGACATCACTGTGGAGCGCACGGCGGATGCACCAGTCCGCCGCGCGCAGGCAGACCGGCCTATTCGATCAAAGCGATAGCGATGATTACGCTGGTGCTGTGGGCTGCTCGAGTTCGGCGAGCAGGTTCTGTACGCGGGCGTTTATGTCGTCTCTAATTGCGCGGACGGTGTCCGTGGGCTGGTGGGCCGGGTCTGGTAGGTCCCAGTCGATGTAGCGCTTGCCGGGGATCAGCGGGCATTGGTCGCCGCAGCCCATGGTGATCACCACGTCCGCACGCTCTGCGAGCTCGCGGGTGAGCAGCGTCGGCGTTCGGTCGGTCAAGTCGATTCCGATCTCGTTCATCACTGCGATGACTCCCGGATGAACCGCAGCGGCTGGGCTGGTTCCAGCGGACAGGGCGCTGTGTCTGCCACCTGACGCTCGCGCAAAGAGCGCCTCGCTCATCTGGGAGCGGCCCGCGTTCTGGCGGCAGACAAACAAGACCGTGGACATGGCGATGGAGTCTACGCATTGACAATCATCGATTCAATCGGTATTTGTATATAGATGGCTGTCGATTTGGACCTTGTTCCGAAACAAAAGCGTCCGTCGGGCGAAGCGTGTTGCGAGCCGGTGGTATATCCCGATGTAGAGCGCGAGCAGGCGGCGCGGATGGCGTCGGTCGCGAAAGCACTCGGCGATCCGGTGCGCGTGCAACTGGTCGATGTGCTCCGAAAGCACGCGGGGAAGGTGTGCGTGTGCGAACTGGTGCCCCTGTTTGACCTTTCCCAGCCCACGGTTTCCCATCATCTGAAGGTGCTGCGCGAGGCGGGAATCGTCGGATCGGAGCGCCAGGGGCTTTGGGCCTACTATTTCGTCGTTCCCGACGCGCTGCAGGAGCTCTCGACATGGCTGAGCTAGAGCGCGATTGCTGCACGCCGAGCACGCAGCGGACGTGCTGCGGACCGGAAGACAAAGCTGAGTGTTGCAGCACCGCCAACGCGTCGTGCGGCTGCGACGCTGGCAGCACCACGAGCACGACCACCGCACAGGTCCGCGAGAGCGTCCGGAAGAAATACGCAGCGGCAGCCACCGCAGCGGCGAATGGCGATGCTGGATCCTGCAGCTCCGCCGATGAGACTGGTGCGTTCGGCTCCTCGCTGTACGCCAAGGGCGGCCCGGAAGAAGCATCCGGGCCGGCTCTCAGCGCGTCACTCGGCTGTGGGGTTCCCACAGCGGTCGCTGATCTGAGCGAGGGCGAGACCGTTCTTGACCTCGGCTCGGGCGCAGGTGCTGACGTGTTGATCTCTGCGCGACGAGTCGGTCCAACGGGACGGGGGATCGGCCTGGACATGACCGATGAGATGCTCGGACTCGCCCAAGCTAATGCCGCCGACGCACGGATCGAGAACGTCGAGTTCTTGAAGGGCTATATCGAAGACCTGCCGCTCCCGGACGCCAGCGTCGATGTCGTCATCTCCAACTGCGTGATCAACCTGTCCGGCGACAAGCCCCAGGTCATCCGAGAGGCAGTGCGCGTACTCCGGCCAGGTGGTCGGCTCGCCGTCTCAGATGTGATCGCCGATCCAGGCATGGACGAGCAGACCCGTGCTGATATGGCTGCCTGGACGGGATGTATCGGCGGCGCATTAACCCAGAGAGCGTTCGCGAACGCGCTGCGCGACGCCGGGCTCCACGAAATCGAGATCCACGAAACCCATCGCGTCCATGAACGCGCAGCTGCAGCAATCATCCGCGCCCGAAAGCCCTACTGACTCTGCCCTTCGGGGTTGCGCTTCGGGCTAGAACCAGCCGTCCCACATGATCAGCGTGACGGGCTTGTCGTCGGTTGTTCGCTGGGCTCGAACCCGACGCGCTCAAGCTGAAGCAAATCCGCAGCGTCGATGCGCCCGGCGTCACGCACATCAAGTACGAGGTGAGCTGACCCGCTCTTTGGTCACGACGAGTCAGGGTCCACGCCATGGCCACGATCGCGGACCTGGTCAAGCCCAAGGCGGAGGCGCGCTGGGTGGTGTTCTACTCCCTCGGCGACGGGCCCGACGGCGGCCTGTACTACGACACGCACCCGACCGAGCAGATGCGCTGCCACCTGACCATGCTGGCCTATGACATGAACGACGGTCCGCCGTCGTACGGGCACGGCGCCCCCACTGCGGCTGTGTAACGAGGTCCAGCTCGGCTTCAAGCAGGTCAAATGGCTGGCCGGGATCGAGTTTGTCGTCCGCTACTCCGAGGTCGGCGGCGGCTACGGCGGCTATAAACCCGACGACGAGTTCTTCGGCTACGGGCAGTCCATCTAGACGTGCTGCTCGCGGCCGGACTGGTCGGCGCGGCTCCGGGCTGGCTCGGTAGGCTGCGGTCCCCGACTCGAAGGACTCCTCGTGACGCCTCTCGACGCGACTCCCGCCCGCGGCCGGTACCTGCGATCCACCATCTCCTCCAGCGGCGAGCTGCGGCTGGAATTGGTCGAGCGCGACGTTCCCGAGCCTGCCGGCGGCGACGTGGTCGTAGCTGTCGAAGCCTCGCCGATCAATCCTTCGGACCTCGGCGTGCTGCTGGGTGCGGTCGCCCCTGGCGCGCTGCGCTCCGACGGGCCGGATCTTGTCGGCACCATTCCAGAAGCGGCACTCTCGCTCTATCGCGACCGGCTGGACAAGCCGCTGCCCGTGGGAAACGAGGGCGCCGGCACCGTGGTCTCAGCAGGCCCGGATGCGGCAGCGCTGATCGGCCGTCGCGTCGCGCTGTTCGGCGGGTCGATGTGGGCCGACTACCGCGTGGCTGACGCAGGCGCCGTCCTTGAACTGCCCGACGATGTCAGCACCGTCGAGGGCGCGGCGCTGTTCATCAACCCGCTCACTGCGCTATCGATGGTCGAGACGATGCGCGCCGAGGGCCACACGGCCCTCGTCCACACCGCAGCCGCCTCCAACCTCGGGCAGATGCTCGTGCGGATCTGCGCGGCCGATGGCATCGGCCTGGTCAACATAGTTCGCCGCGCCGAGCAGGCCCAGGCGCTGCGTGACCTAGGCGCGGTCCATGTCGTCGACTCCTCACAGCCGGAGTTCGCCGACCGGCTCACCGAGGCCATTCGCGACACCGGCGCCACGCTGGCTTTCGATGCCATCGGCGGCGGCTCGCTGGCCGGTGAGATCCTCACGGCGATGGAACGCGCGCAGCCGCCGCTCACGTCGTACACGCCGTACGGAACCACAGTGCACAAGCAGGTGTACATCTACGGCTCGCTCGACTTCTCCCCGACCGTCATTGACCGCAAGTTCGGATTGGCGTGGAGCGTCGGCGGTTACCTCCTGACGAACGCGCTGGCTCGCCTGGGCGGCGAGGCCATCGGCCGCATGCGCGCCCGCGTCCTGGCCGAGGCCAAGACGACGTTCGCCTCGGGCTACGCGCGGACCATCGGCCTGCGCGACGTCCTACAGCCCGAGATCCTCGCCGTGTTAGCGCGCCGCAGCACCGGCATGAAGTACCTCATCGACCCATCAAGCGACCGATCAACCTGACGAGCCGCCCGTCGAGCCACAACGGCAGTAGTTCCGCGACCGACTCATGGTGGGTCCCAGCAGCCGCACCGAGGTGCGCCCGGCGCTGGCCACACTGAGCAGAGCACCCCTCATTCACGCCGCCGCACCGGCGCGATCGCTTCGCGACCTTCCCAGCTCCGCCTCCGCAATGGCGCGGGCTCGACGGGCTAGGGTTCGCTCGTCCACACCGTCTCGCTGTCCAGTCGAGGAGATCGCATGTCCCGTTTTGCGAAGGTCAACCTGCTCGAAGTCGAAGACTCCGTCGCCGGAAGGGTGGAGGGGCTTGAGGGCCGCTTCGGGCGTAAGCACCTGGACTCCCGCGACCTCGGGGTCAGCCTTTTTCGGCATGCCCTGAACCTGCGCAGCCCGATGGCTCACAGCCACAAGGAGCAGGAGGAGGCCTACGTCGTCGTCGCCGGCTCCGGCCGGATCCTGGTCGACGACGAGACCCAGGAGCTCCGGACCTGGGATGTCATCCGCGTCGCGCCTGAGGTCGTCCGAGCATTCGAGGCTGGCCCCGACGGGCTCGACATCATCGCGGTCGGCGGCCCAAAGCCCGAGGAGGGCGATGGTGTCCGGGCCACCGCGACCTGGCCCGGCACGGGATAGTCAGGCGGGGTGGAGGTGGTTTCAGCGTAGGCGTGGTCGCTAGCATCGCGTCGGTGAACCGGGAGGAGCTGGCGCGTATTCAGGCTCCACTGAAGGAGCGCTACAAGCAGGAGCCGAATGCCGCTCGCGTCACGCTTCAAGCGACCGGGAGGCTCGACGATGGGGTCGCCTGTTCTGTGCAGACCGGACGTGCGATCGCCAACGCTGGGCTGCACCCGGCGACAGGCGGCGATGGGTCGCTTCTCTGCTCCGGGGACATGCTGCTCGAGGCACTGGTTGCTTGTGCCGGCGTCACACTGAGGGCGGTGGCCATCTCGCTCGGGATTAGCGTGCCGTCAGGAACGGTGCGGGCAGAAGGAGACCTCGATTTCCGTGGCACGCTCGGGGTTGATCGCTCGGCTCCCGTTGGGTTCCAAGCGATTCGATTGTTCTTTGAGCTCGAGACCGACGCGGACCACGAACAACTGGAAACGCTGATGCGCCTCACCGAGCGCTACTGCGTCGTCTTCCAGACCCTGGCGTCGGCGCCCGTCCTCTCGGCGAATATCGTCGGGCCGGGTTAGCGCCCTCTGCCCATCTCGACAATCGCTGAGAGAGTCAAGCCGAGCCGTTGAAGTTGGCGACGCGCTCCTCGCGGTACAACCGGGCGGCGAAGGTGCCTGCCGGGTGGTCGCGAAGGCGCCATATCTCCCGCGACACCGCATCGGGCATGGCCTCGGGCGGCGGCAGCGGTGAGCCATATCGCTCCGGCAGTAGCACCGGCGCGGCTAGCGCTGCAAATGTGAGGTCGGCAGCCGTGAAGCGGTCACCGACCAGGAAGGAGCGGCCATCGGACAACCGGTCAGCGATTTCGTCGAAGCCACGCGTAACGCGCTCGAGTGCCGCGCTGGCGGCGACCGCGTCAATTCTGAGGTAGCGACGCAACGCCGCCTCGATCCCAGATCCACCGAGGTCAAACACCCAGCGCTCCCAGCGGGGAACGCCCGCGAGCGCCCAACGCCTCAACTCGCGAACGGCTGGCAGCGTCTCGTGATACATCCACAGCCGACCGTCTGGCCCGAGACCTTCGTCGAGCCCCGCTTCCAACTCGCGCGCCTGTGCTCCAACGTCCCCGTCCGGGTACAACCGGCGCTCGGGCTCGAGCTGCGTGTCAGCCCACAGCAAGATATCCGACGAATCAGCCAGCACCCGCCCCGTCCCGGTCACGAACACCGGCACCGTGTTGCCGCCGCCGGCTAACCGCGCGGCAACAACGTGCACCAGCTGCAGATGCCGCTGCTCAACGTAGCCGACCCCCGCACGATCCAATGCCCAGCGCGCTTTCTCACAGAAGTGGCTGATCGGAATCGTCACCAGACGAGCACCCACCGCGCCAGTCTCCCAAATCGCTCCTTAACCCCAGCTCTAAGTCATTTGCGGGATTAACGACCCACCGGGCAACCTTGCTCTATCGACCGTGTTCGTCGAGTTGCGCAAGGTGGACGGAGGGACCCACAGCCCTCCAGTCAGTCAAACCAAGCCGAAAGGGGAGTTGAATGCTGAAAAAGAGGAGGGCGGTTGTAGCCCTTGGTGCCAGCACCACGCCGAACAAGAGGACGATCAACACCACTCAAGCGGATCACGACCCTGTTCTCAACCTCGCAAGGTGCCACGAACACCGGGACGAGCGATGGGAAGATCGGGGGTCTCGCAGTTCACGGCGCTCTGCGCTCGATCGCCGCCTCCTCGAGCGCGTCAACGTTCACCGCGTCAGGAAGGCTCTGCTATCCCACCGGGACGCTAGTTACACCCTCAAGGGAACCAGCACGACAATCTCGAACGGTGGCCTCAGCTTCAGCGCGAGCGGCAAATTCACCGGCGGTACCGGCAGCTACACGGGAGCAGGTGGCAGCTTCACGGTCGCAGGGACTAAGCCGCTGAACTCCTACAGACCTGGACCCTGACCGGCAAGGTGTCCTAACCGCTGAAGCCAGCGCGAAAATCATGCAACCAGTGCCGCTCGTCAGCCGAGCGGCACGGGACGATCGCCGGCGGCACGCATCACTCATCGCTGGATACGTTCTGAGCGAAGAGCGCCTATTCGCCAGAGCCGTTCAATGCGCCAGGCGAAGGTCACCATGGCCCCCGCCGGCAGGTCATATGAGAACGATTCGTTATGCCAGACGACCGCGAAGCGGGCTGGAGTGCTCGAGTTGTTGTATGCCACCAGCGCTTCGGTCCCGTCCGGATTGAGGAAGCCGACGTCGTCTAGCCCGGCCCCGGGACCCCCCGCGGGAGTACTTGACGAAGTGGTTTGAGTCGATTCGCACCGCGCCGGGTTTGAGGAACTTGCTCACCTGTCCGAGCTGGAAGTACGGGAGCGCCGAACGAGACCTGGTGCGTGCGCTCGTCGACCGTCACCATGCCGGTGCATCCTGTGGCACGCGGTGTTCGGCGCTTGCACCGGACCGCCCGCCGGATTGAGCGCCAGGTTCCAGAGCGCCACGGCGCTCGCCCAGTTGCGAAGAGACGCGATCTCGAGCTCCGCTGGGAACCAGGATGGGATCAGTCTGCGAGGTGCATTCGGTGACCCACTGTTCAAGCTTGGGCTCCTGGCGGTGCAGAGCGCTCATCACGGTCGGCGTGCCGTAGTAGCAGTGGAACGCGATGCCCGCCAGGTCCTGACCGGCCGGGCCCGTAAGCAGCGCCCCACGTAGGGAGGGAGGAGCGTTCGACCAGGTGGAGTCATAGCCAAAGATTGCGGTCTTCAACCGCGCGCGCCGCAGTGCGGGCTTCAGGTAGTCCGCCACGAAGCTGGCCTCGGCCCATTCGGGCAGGTTCAGGCCGGGATACCAGGTGCCCTGACCAGGTTCGTTCTGCGGGGTGACGGCGGCGACCGGCACCTTCGCCTGCGCGTAGCCGCGCAGGAACTTGACGAAGTAGTTGGCCAGCGTGCCGTAATCGGACGGCAGCAGGTACGACGCGTCGTCGTTGTTGCCGGAGGTGCTGAAGATCTTCATCCAGCTGCGGTGGAGTCCAGGGCGTGGCGATGATCCGCGCCGCCGGGTTGAGTGTCAGCGCTTCGTGTAGGGCCGGCAGGATGTACGCACTGTCATGGCCGATCGAGAAGTGCCGCAGGCCAGGGTCAAAGCCCCCCGGGGAGTCGTCGTCGTACGTATACGGGTGACCCTGCGCACTGAAATCCGAGGCCCCCATCGGCACGCGGATGAAGCCCAGGTGGATGCCGCCCGGCCCGAACAGGGCGTCCATCGTCTTCTTGTATAGGTCCCGAGGCAGCTGTGTGTACAAGAGCCACGCGGAGCTGTCGGTCATCGCCGCGCCGACGCCCATGATGCGCTGGTAGCGCACCGAGTCCGAGATGCGGATCACCGGAACGCCTGACGGTTGCTTGCTGCTGAAACGCAGCTCCCCCACGGGCGCTGAGCTTCTGGCCCAGATCCTGGCTGGTCTGGATCACCTTGATGACTGGAGCCACCGTGGCAGGCGGAGGCGACGTCGTGGCCCACGCCACTTCACCGCCGACGACCACCGCGGCGAACAGCAGATACAGCACACGCGCCATTCTTTCCCGGCATCTCGCTAGTTCGGGATTCGACGAGCGCGCAGGGTACCGGTGCCAGCGGCGCCTAGGGCCGCTTTGCCATTCCGGAACCGGAGCCGCGCCCGTTGAGCTAGCGCGACTGTCCGATGGCGGCCATAGGTTCCGCCGCACTTTCCTGACGTCATTGCGGGACCCAGCGCAGCTCGACGGAGGATCGGTTAGGGCGTTCTGGCATTGATACTCAGCTGTCGCGTTAGAGATGGATCGCACACAGCACATGCTGTGTGCGTCCTCGCCGTCTAGCTAGAGGCGATAGGTCAGCCCTTAGGCGGAATAAAGGCGAGCAGCTACGGGCGAGAGATGTCCGCGGAGACACTCCTCGAGTAGAGCAGCCCGAAGACCGTCGCGATGCGATTGTCGGCTCAGCGCCCGCAGATGTTTGGCTGACATGCTGGTTCTCACCGAACGCTGTCTCCCAGTCGGAGCGTCGACGCGACGTCAGGCAAAAGCCTATTGGGTTCAAGTCCTGCGGCGCGGGAACGTCCTAGCACCTAGCCGGCGATTTTTCGGTGAGTGTCAGCGGCGAAGGCGAGCGGTTGCGGCAGCTATTCGGTGACAAGACCTTTGCGGCGGGATCACGGCTTGCGGCGGGATACGCCTCGGGGTGCCACTCCGACTAGGACCGTGTCGCCCACCGCGACACAGCGATGCGGGGTTTCGCAGCTAAACCCTTTGATCGTTGGCGACCCTCCCGGCCCGATCGGCGGGACCTTGTCGAGCGTGAAGTTGTCCCAGTTGTCCCTGGTCGAGACGATGATCGCGTCGGCCTTGAGTTTGCCTCCGGCTACGCAGAAGTCGGCCGCCGGACAGGCGATGCTGTTCAGGAGCGGCCGGTCCGAAACCGGCGTCTCCGGGTCGGGAAGGACGTGCTTGGTCCATTTCTTCAGGTCCCCCTGGGACGCGAGGACCACGCCGTCCGGGGCCACCGCGGTGCATTGGCCGGCCGGACTGCAAGCCAGCGCCATGATCTTCACGTCGGCATCGAGGGCGGTGGCCCATTTCCACCCCTTGGCGTCGTTCTTGGGCATCGTCCCGCGGTAGACGAAACCGGTTGACGCCGCCGCCACGCACGTGGCCGGGTCGGTCCGGCCCGGACACACGCCACCAGCGGCATTTTGCCCCCCGTGAAGCTCGTTTGGACCCAGCCTGTCTGACCGCCGTCGAGGGTGGTGTAGGTGACTCCGTCGCTTAGCGCGACACAGAGGACTTGCGTGATGCAGGTCTGGACGTCGGTGCCCGCCGCGCTGACGGTGGGGGGTTGGCGCGGAACGAAATGGATCAGGTCCTGCGTAGATAGGGCGTCGGACATGCCCAGAATCAGGCACTCGGACGGGGCCGTGCATTGGACCGCATGGATGTTCGGGGCCCCCGGGCAAGCGGCCACGACCACAGCTCGCCGTTGGAGCGCGAGGCACCGATCAGCATGTCGCCGCCCGCCACGCACAGCGGGCTGGCCTCAGAGGAGCAGTGAACCACGTTGAAATCGCCGAGCTCGCTGACTCGTTGCCAGTCTGTGGCGCCGACATCGACCGCATCGAGGTTCTCGAACCAGAGCGCCTTCTCTCCAACGGCGACGCATCCAGTCTGCCCACAGCTGATCGCTTTCAGCTGGTGTGTGGTGGCCGGAAGCGGAAGCCGATCCCAAGCGCCCCCCGATAGCGACGCGGTCCCCACCGAGACCCCGCTTCCCGACTTGCCCAACCCGACGCAATGGTCCTCTGCCGGGCACGCCAGCGCCGTCACCGACGTGCCCTTAGTCGACGGCGGTGGAAAAAACTGCTGCACGGGCCCCCACTCCGGCTCCGGGGCGGACAGGTCCAGCGACGCGTACTCAGGGCCCGTGGTGACGGTACACCGCGTGGGCTTGTCGCAGGCCAGACCCAGCATTTGGCCGCCCGTTTTGTCGGGCGGCAGGAGGGGCCGGAGCTTCGCGCCGTCGATGATGGCGCTACTGGCCTTACCGCCCACGGCCACGCACTTCCGCTTCGATGGACAGGCCACGCGACGATAGGACCCTGGCGTCTTGGGCAGGTCAAGCGGCTCCCACTTGCGGCCCTGGTCGAGCGAGCGCCACGCGCCGCCGCTCGGGCCGACGGCGTAGCACGCATCGGCAGCAGGATCACAGGCAAGGCCCCCCGCGCTCCGCGTGATGCCTGCCGCGGGTAGTTCCACTCCCTCCGACCAGGTCGCACCGTTGTCGGTGCTGCGGTAGACCTTCGAGTGGAACGTGCCACTCAATGTGTCCGTGTTCGACACGGCCAGACAGAAGCTGTCGCCGGGTGCACCCGCGTGGCAGGTGACACCCTCGAGCTCTTCGGGAAATTTGAGATCCACGCCTGACCACGCGAGCTGGCCCCGGCCGCCGGTGTGGAGCACCGCACCGCGCTGTCCGACCGCCACACATTTGCCCGGCGGCGAGCAGGACACGTCGAGCAGGGCGGGCCCGTGTTCGTCCACGTCCACTGGGACGGGATCTCTTTGGCCGGGGCAGCCGCCGCTCCGGCGGTTACCACGATGACACACAGTGCTGCCCCCAGTGCTGCCTTGCGGAAAATAGCGCCCACCACCCCTTTTATCGGTAGGTTATATGAACATGGATGATCGGGGCGAAGCCTGGGGCAGGCTCGCGGGGGACGGGCCATCGCGCTCCTCGCCGCCGCGACCGTGACTCTCGCCGCGGCCATCGCGACCATGGCTGCCGCGGCCGCTCCGCTCACCGTTCCGTTTGTCTCCGTCCAGGCAAAGCTCGTGCGCCTGCTCGGCCCCTTCGGCGGCGTTGTCACCGGCCGGATCGTCTGGAACGCAGCAGCCGTCAAGGCCTATGGCATGTCCGTCGGTGATCTCCGCCTGGTGGCCATCAGCGACGACGCAGATCGCCCGACGTTGCCCGCCTCCGCAACGTACGACAAGATCGCCACCCGGCCGAGCCAGCGCGTAACTATGTCCATCAAGCGCGACCATCTGCACGCCATACGGCCGGCAATCGTGTCGTGCTGACAGCCAGCCAGCACGCCGTGGCGTCCGAGGGTACACGCAGTGACCGTACGTACGTCACCGTCGGAGAACTGCAGCCGTTCAGGACCCCTCAGGACGCATCGGCCGTCGGGACTGCTCCTACGTGCCGATCGAGGTGGGCGTGCAGCTGAATGACGGCGACCTGCTCGGGGCGGTCCTCGATCGCGCCGTGGTACCGGAGCGCGTGCACCCACGCGGATGATGCGCGCCGCCTACGGCCGCGACGATGCGCGGGGCACTGCTGGCCGCGCTGAATGTCGCGGGCGGGCGGCTCAATCGCGCGGACGCGACAGGCGCGACGATCAACAACATGTCCTCGGCGGCGCCGAGGCAACGGGTCGGATCGCACGGACGCCGCCAGCCAAGAGGGGCAGGAGGGGGCCAACCGGTTCGACGCGCGGATGACGGACGCGGACTTCCACGGCGTGACGCTCTTCTGGTTTTGCTGGAGCACGCGCGCCCCACGGCTCGGACTTTCGCGGTGCCACGTGGGGCGGCGTCCAGCTGCAACGGCCAGCTTCCGGGGAGCGGATCTGGAGGGGTTGAAGGGCACCGGTGGGGATGTCTACTTCGCGGACTTCACGGACGCGAACCTGCACGGGTCGCCGTTCTCGATGAAGGACCTGGAGTGGGCGACGCTGTGTCGCACGGGGATGCCCGACGTCTTCCCTCCCGGGGCCGGCTATCGCGACTGCCGAACCCCGACGGACGCAGGTCCGGTACCGGTGCCCGACCCATACGTGCAGGTCACTGACCCGAGCCTCGACCGCCAGCAAGGCGAGATGAGCGCCATCATCCAGTGGAACCCTGAGGGGATCGAGTCCTTCGGCATGTCGGACGGCGATATTCGCGCGGTGGCCATCAATGGATCAACTGGACTGCCGACGACCGCAGCTTCCCAGTCGATCAGGGCGTCCCCACGGCCCCGACACGCGATGCGCTCCGCATCAATCCTGAGGACCTAGCCGCGCCGAACGCGGGAAACGGATCGTGCTGACCGCCACACAGACCCACCAATATCCTCCGACCTGACCCGTCGCACCACCCGCAGCGACCGACGTCCGCACGGTCAGCCCGGGCCTGGACGTGGGCGCGTGGGCGGCCGCGACTGCTCCGAGGTGCCCCTCACCGCGAACGCCCCGACACCCGATGGCGACAGCTTCTGCGACCTGCCCGGTGCAGTGCCCACGCAGGCGGAGTGGTCCGGACCGACGCGGACGCTGACTCACTGGCGCCGACCTGAGCGGCGCCGGGCTGAACAAGATCGTCTTCGATGGGGCGGCGATCGGCGGCGTGGTCGCGACCGGGGCTGAGTTCGACGGCGTTACATGGTCGACTCGCTCGCACCCGGCTTCACGATGCCCGAGACAACGATCAGCAACGGCATCCTGCCGGCGAGAAGCCTCGACGATGCCAACTTCGAAAACGCGACCATACGCGAGACGAGTTTCGCGACGGCGCGCTTGCGCCGCGCGAACTTCCACGGCGCGACCTCCAACGACGACAACTTCGGCTTCTCTGGACTGCAGAAGGCGAAGCTCGATCATTCGCGTCATCGCCCCGCTGACCACTTGCTCCTCGCCAACCTCACCGGGGCATGCCCCGCTGGCCCTGACCGGGGCGACGACGAGATGGAGGAGTGCCGTGGCAGTGGGCGACGCGTGCGACACGATCATGCCCGTCGGCGAGACCGTCACGGGAACCTTGACTGGCCGCGCCGAGCTCACGAGATTCCCGATGAGAGTCGCTAAACACCGCCCCGGCGGCGAGGACCAGCGCAACAAGACGAACGCGGCGGCCTATGCGCGACGCGCCGCAAGAAATCGTCGAACGGCGCCTCCAATGAAAATGCCGGATCGTGGATCCGCGCGAGGCGCAGCCAGGAGAATCCCGCAGGGCCGTTAAACGGCAAAGTCTCCACCATCCAACAGCGACAAGGAAGACAGTCGCTCACCGTCCGCAGCACAAACAAAGCCGGAGACTCCAAGGCTCGCGGTGTTAGCGGATTTCGTTTTGCCGCGCGTCTTGGCCGTGGTCGCATGGACGTGGAAGACGAATGGCCGCTTCGCTGATTAATGGACGGGGCCGTGGGAGATCAATTATGTTCCGGGGGTCGACAGACGAGGTTCGCGCGGCACTTGGACGGCAAGCGGGTACGCGCCTCAAATGGAACAGCCGCACTTCTTGGATGGCATCGACAGCTGCGGAGCGAGTCCGGACTCGTCACGCGGTCCAGAATGCTAACGGCGACGACGACACCACGGGTATTTGTTGCATGCGCTGTTGACTTGGCCTGTGCCGCTACCAGCTTCGAGCTGGTAGCTGAAAATCGCGCCTCGAACGGCGGCGCGAAGTAGACTTCCGCGGCCCTTCGCTCTCTGATTATCTGGGTGCTCTGCTCGGGCGGCTGATGAGAGTGTCGTCTCGTTCTGGTTCAGAGTGTCGCGCGGGCGCTGCGGACTTCCCCGCCGCCGGCGGCCGCGGCAGACCTTTTCAAGCGGGGGCAGCGAGACTGGGGCGTGCCGGCCTCCGGCGGGTCAGAGCTGTGCGGTCCAGGTGCGGGCGGGGGTTGGATAGGGAGGGCCGGTGGAGGCATCGTAGACGTGTTCGGCGACGGTGAGCAAGAGCAGCGGCGTCTGGAGAGCCAGGCCGAGCTGTTTGATCCGCTGACGAGTGCGCGTTTGCGGCCGCCGGCGTGGCTGTCGGGATGCGGGTGCTCGATTGGGTCTGGTGCCGGCGATGTGGCGATGCTGGCCGCGCGGCTGGTCGGATCCGACGGCGAGGTGGTGGGCGTCGAGCGAGACCCGGCGGCGATCGCGTCTGCCAACGCGCGGGTGCGGGAGGGGGGCTTCGCCAACGTCCGCTTGTCCAGGGGGACGCGCAGAGGTTGGACGCCATCGCCGGTCCGTTTGACGCTGTCGTTGGCCGGCTTGTGCTCATGTATTTCCCTGACCCGGCAGCCACGCTCGAACGCGCCGCGGAGCTTGTACGGCCTGGCGGGCTTCTGTGCTTCCAGGAGGGCGATATGGCATATGAGTGGGCGCACCCGATGACTCCGCTGTGGACGCAGGTCCGCGCGTGGTTCTCGGAGACGCTGGCGCGCGCTCACATTGCGCCGCGGATGGGGTTGGCGTTGCCCGGCGCGTTTGCTGCCGCCGGGCTGCCGGTTCCGGAGCTGCGCCTTGAGTGCGCGCTCGCCGCAGGCCCGGAGCTGCCGGTGTGGGCGTGGAGCAACGTGGTCGCGGGCGTGGTGCCGGTAATGGAGCAGCTCGGCGTGGCCACCGCCGCAGAGGTGCAGCCGGACAGGCTCGCCGAGCGTCTGCTATCCGAACTGCGTGCCGCGGGGGGCGTTGTGATCGGCCCCCCGCTCATCGCGGCTTGGTCTCGCCGACCGGGATAGCCCGAGCGAATAGCTCCCCTTCATCGGAATGCAGAAGCCGTCAACGCGGCTGAGGCGCCGCTGCATTTGAGCAAACGCGTCAGTCTCGACCAGGCCCGGCCAGACTTGTGCAACGGGCTAAGAGCAGCGGCGCGACCAACGCCTCCTAATTGGTCGCCGCCGACACTGCTGGTTGTCGATCAAGGCGACACTCTCATCGCGCCGCCTGCAGATTCGCTTGCCCTGCAAGGCGGGCCGCCGGTCGATCTTGCCTCGGATTACGCGGCGCGGTCTTCGCAGATGTCGGGGCTGCATTTTTAACGCCCACACCGAGTGGCGAAGGTGTCGCTCCTCGCGCCGGATTACACAGCTTGTCACCTACGTCGCCGCCCGATGACGGCCGCGTCCCAGGTCAAGGGTCGTTCCGTGCAGGTCGCTGGCCCCATACGCCGAGGTGGACGAATCCGCACGCGAGGAAGTCATCGTCCCGTGTTCGGTCGGTGATTGCCGTCGCCTGCGCAAGGTTGAGGGCCCCAACTTGTACCTTCGGAAGAGCGAGCGCGGCCTGGCTGAGCCGGTAGAACTCGGCAAGATCGGTGCCGGCTTGGATGATGTCGATCTCGGCGTCTGCGCCGACGTTTGTGAGGCCGAGCTGGTGAACTTGGCGGAGCAGAGATCGGCCTTGGGAGAGGGCCAGGCTCGGGAAGGCCGCTTGGGTCGTCGCGGGTGACGTGGCCACACCGGGTCAGCGTCCCCGATCCACATGCCGAAGTCCGGCTCCTCGAGCACCAGCCACCCGCCGGGAGCCAGCCACGTGACGATCCGTCGCAGCAGTCCACGCTCGGGGATATATGCATGAGCACCGCTCGTGTGTGTATGAGATCGAAAGAGCTGGCCGGAAACGTGTCGGTGCGGACGTCGTGTCGACGGACCTCAACGTTCGGCGCGTCCATCTCGCTCAGAAACCCCAACTGGAGGTCGGTGGCGATCACACGTCCGGTCGGCCCAACGAGATCAGACAGCCAGCGGGCGATCGACCCTCGCCCCCCACCGATCTCCAGACACTTGCCGCCGCTGCTGACCCCAAGACGCTCGATGCGTCGCGTCGTAAGGGGGTCGAGACGTTGCTCCAACAGCTCAAGACGGCGCGATTCGTCCTCGGCGGAATGCGGGAACGCGTAGTCCGGTGCCTCACCCACGCCCAGAATCGTAAGGGGCCGTCGAATCGTCGCGGTCTCCGGGATGACCGCGCCGAGGGCATTGCAGGTGACTGACAGCAGACGGCTCGCTTCCCGCAAATCGCCAGAAGCGGGACGGGCGCTGGCTTTCGCAATGGGCTAGAAGCGCAAGCGTGTCAGCCCGTCGCGTTCCGGCCCGGACCACGGCGCGCTCGGCTTCAGCTTCTCGATCATCGGGGGGCTCTGCTCGGCGGTCGGTGAGTGTTGGATTCGTTCTGCCTGCGGTCGTGACGGAGCGGGTCACCGCCGCTTGCGCAATGCCTGGCGGAGCAGCAGCTAGCCGAGACAAGTACAGAGCGCCACATCACGGACGTTGTCGATGAGCTGCCGACCCGGGCCAGCTTCCAGCTCTCGCTGCGATGCGGCGGGCGAGCGCCGCCGCAGCGGGTGGCAGCCGCGGAGGTTACGCTGCGCAGGTGCCGCTCTTCTCCCGGGATACGAAGGTTGAAGCGCTGAGGAGCGCGCCGCTCTTCGCGGGCTTGTCGCGCAAGGAGCTCGCCGAGCTGGCCAAGGTGACCGAGGACGTCGACGTCGACACGGGCAAGGTCCTGTGCAAGGAGGGCCAGACCGGTCAGGAGTTCTTCGTGATCATGGAAGGCGAGTGGACGTCACGCGCCGCGGCAAGAGGCTCGCAACCCGCGGACGCGGCGAGTTCTTCGGCGAGATCGCCCTCGTCGAGGATGTTCCACGGACCGCAACCGTGACCGCGAGGACTCCACTTCGCTTCTTCGTACTGACGCGACGCGACTTCCTTCGCCTGCTCGATGAGCAGCCGCGAGTCGAGCGCAAGGTGATGCGCGGGCTCGCGAGGCGCCTGGTCTCGGTGTCAGAGGAACTGAGCCTGTAGCAGCCACTTGTCTGCTAGCGGTCCGAAGCGCGCGCTGCGCTCTCTTTGGACGACCGACCTCATCCCTCGGCTAGCGCTGCTCCGCCAGGCGTTGCGGAGGTGTCCAAGGATCTCGTGGCGCTGACGCTCCCGAGCAAACGCGGCAGTCTCGACCGGGCGGGCCAGAGTTGTGCGACGGGCTAGAAGCAACAGTGCGAAGAAGGTCTCCTAGTTGGTCGCGTCCGAGACTCTCGGCCGGGAAAGACGCACTCATCTCATATCAGCGCTGGATCCTGCCGCCGACCTCGCCGGCCGCGAGGCGCTGCACCTGGCGAGGCCCTGACCAGCTCGTGCGCGCCCGCATCGGCGGAGCTCGATCCTTGGCCGGGCGAGGTGGACGCCGCTGTCAGTGGAGGACGAGATGCAAGGCGGCGATCGCGAGCCCCATCGCAGCACCGGCGCCGGCCCGAAGCAAGAGGCCTCGCGCATGGAGCCCCGCGCGCCAGCCGGCAACGACCTCAAGCGTGACGATGACGCCCACTGTGGTCCATAGCGCGGCCGAGACCGCGCTGGACGCCGTGGCGCCGGCTGCCCACGCGATCAGCAACACCAGCAACGGGATGGTCGCACCCTCGATGATCGGAACCTCGTATACAAACGTGCGCCACAGGAGCGCTCCTCTGAGCGGCTCGTTCGACTGCAGGCGTACTCCCACCGTATGGGCGTAAAAACTCATCAGCCAGAAGAGCGCAACGACAATCGCCGCGGCCCCGATCGCCTCTGGGTAGCCCTCACTACGGGCGTCCTCCGCCGCCAGTAGCACGCCCATCATGACCGTTGCATGAACGGCCCCTTCCGCATTCCCGGCCCAGGCGCTCAGTAGCCACGCCACGGCCCGCCGCGGCCGCCCGAGCCACGCGCGGGAGAGACTCGACGGCATCTACGCATCATGTCCGGGGCGACTGGGCCACCGTGGCGGGTACGCACGGGTCGCACCGCCCTCGCGTCCCATGCCAAGAGCCACAACCGGGTCCTCGTCTTCGGGCAGGTGACGGCACGTTTCCATGTACATCTTCACCCTTCGCACCTACGTCCATCTGCTGGATGGCGGCCTTGGGGGCGCAGACCTACGGGACGACGTGAAAGTTGCCGCCGCTACCGACGGTTAAGATTCCGGTTGAGCTCAGGCTTGCCGAGGGAGCGCATGCTCGAGCGTGACCCAAAGCAGCGAGGAAAGGTTGCTGGCCCAACCTGTCCTCGCCGGATAACTTCCGAGTCTGTGCTCCCTCCGACTGATAACAATATCTACGGTAACGGACGGAACTGTGCAGCGGCGTGCAGCGGCGTGCGGGCGGTGCGGCTGCCGGGGAACGGCAGCGCGCCCATATTGCGCCCACCTTACTTGGGTGGCGTGCCAGGCCTTAAAGCAAAAGGCACGTGTTTGCGGGCCTTTTGGTAGAGCCCGCCGGGGGACTCGAACCCCCAACCCCTTCATTACAAGTGAAGTGCTCTACCAGTTGAGCTAGGCGGGCAGGCTTCCCGCACGATGGTAGGGAGTGGGCGGGTCGGCCACGCGGGTGTGACGCGGTCGAAGGCCTCGATCGTCGACTATTCAGCGCTTGCACGTGACGCCGTCCAATATCCGTGGCGCAATTCGTCGGCGAACACGGATGGTCTTCATCGCCGGCGCGCTCGTTCTGGCGGCGGCAGCGTTGTCGATCTCCACGGCCGGCGGCACCGTAGGCCATCGCTCGGCACGATGGCGAGGGCATGTCGCAAGAACCGCGGCCGGCGGCACGCCGCCCTTCGCCGTCGGCGAGGTGATGATGGACTTCGAGGACCCCAGCCGTCGCGTGGCGTATCGCGGTCGTCCTGCGGAGCCGCGACCGCTCGTCACGGTGATCCGCTATCCGGCGCTCGGTGATCCGTCCCAAGTCGACGTTCCTGACGCAACACCGGCGCTGGCGTCCGGCCCGTTTCCGCTGGTCGTCTTCGGTCACGGGTTCAGGGCGACGCCCGCCACCTACTCCCGACTGCTGCGGGCGTGGGCCCGCGCGGGCTACGTGG
The DNA here is from genome assembly GCA_963719305.1 of uncultured Actinomycetes bacterium. Taxonomy (GTDB): domain Bacteria; phylum Actinomycetota; class Thermoleophilia; order Solirubrobacterales; family Solirubrobacteraceae; genus Palsa-465. The sequence goes on from CAVRBL010000003.1 coordinate 62,113, forward strand.
TGGCCGCGCCGGTCTTTCCGCTCACTCACGCGCACACCCCGGGAGGGGCCCACGAGTCGGACCTCGTCAACCAGCCCCGTGACATGAGCTTTGTCATCACCCAGATGCTCGCCACGAGCTCCTCGGCAAACGGACCGCTCGCCGGCCTGGTGGCCCCGGACCAGATCGCCGTCTCGGGCCAGTCGGATGGCGGCTCTACAGCGCTGGCAGTGACTTATGACAGCCACGACCGCGATCCGCGAGTCGGGGCGGCGATGATTCTCTCCGGCGCCGAGATCCCGGGGTTGCGCGGCTATGACTTTCGCGGCCCGGGCGTTCCGCTGCTCTCCACCCAGGGGACGGCCGATATCAGCAACGTTCCGGCCTCGACGTTTCACTACTTCCGACCCGCTCCGAAGCCCAAGTTCCTGCTCACGCTTCTCGGTGCGGGGCACCTTCCTCCGTATACGAACGAGGAGCCGCAACTGGGCATTGTCGAGCGCGTCACGATCGCGTTCCTCGATCGCTACCTGAAGCACATGCCAACGGCTCGTGCCGCCATGTCCAGTGCCGGCGCCGTGAAAGGGGTGGCGACGCTAAGCGCCGCGCCGTGAGCGTGGGGGAGCGACGGGGCGCGCCGACCGGCGGCCGTGAGCGACGGGGCGCGCCGAGCGCCAGCCGTCCGCCGCGAACAGCGCCTCGTCGCTCGCCACCGGCACGCAGGCCTCGCTCCGGACCTCGCCGCTGGGGAGGATGTGCTCGAGCACGGCCCCGCGGTCGCAGAGGACCTTGCCCACCAGCAGGCGGCGGTGGCAGCCCGTGGGGTCGCCCTCGCTACACATGAGCGCGACGCGGCGCTCGTTGGCGATCAGCAGCAGGCGGTCGATCGCCCGCGCGAATGCAGGCTCCGCCGCAATCCGTCCATACAAGGCGTGACCGGAGGAGTCGTAATGGTCTTCGCTCGCCGGCCGTCCGCCGAGCGCGTCGCCGAAGAACTCATAGTCCACTCCTCGATCACCGAGCTAGGCCTCCACGCCCTGGCGGCCCGACCAGGGAGCGAACCTCGAGTACGGCCGCGAGCGCACGTCGGCCACGAGCTCGACACGACACCCGACGAGGAGCGCGGCGAAGCGCTCAAAGCTCTGGTTCGAATGGCCGACAGTCCAGACGCGGGTCATCGTTGGGCAGCTGCCGCGCACGCGCGCGAAGCCGCTACGGAGTCCGTTCGACCGGCAGAGATTGCTCGAGCGAGCCGTGACCGTTGCTCGAGTACTCGCACCTCGGCCTGCGATCGGCGCCGGATCGGGCGCGGGGCTCAGCCGACGCTCGAGCTCTCCGAGGAGAACGCCGAACAGCAGGTGGCGCCAGGCGGCCTGGGCGAAGGCTCGCCTGTTGCCCGTCAGCGTGGGCAACTGCTTGCGCGCCGGATGAAAGCGATCGCTGAGGCGACCGAGCGGCCACAGCGCCACGTGCTCGCCGAGGCCCGCCAGCGGGCCGCGGAGCGCCGGCGGCACGGGCATTGCCGGCGCCAAGTTGGCGTAGATGGCGCCGAACAGGGCGCCGTTTTGGAGGTGCAGCGCCCATCCCACCGGGTACCAGCCGTCGCCGCGCGTCACAGCCCGGCCCAGCAGCTCGACGTCGTCGTAGCGGCTGCCGAATACCAGCTTGTCGAGGGGCTGTTGCAGCGCCCAAGCACCGGCCGCGAAAGCCCCGCAGATGGCTCCCCTCAGCGTGCGCGTGAGGTCGACGTCCAGGGCCACGGCCGGGCACTCTAACGGCCCGTCTTAGGCCCAGGTATCGATGGCGTAATGGGCGCTACAGAGCGTCGTGTAACGGGGGGCCTCAGCGCGGGTAGGCAAGTGTGCGATGAATCACGATGCTGCGACCGAGCTCGGCACACTTCACGCGCGCACGAGAAACCGCGGGGTCAATCCGATCGTCTATTGGATCGTGCGATCCCTGTTCCAGCCGTTCTTCCACATCTACTTCCGCATGAGCAGGATCGGGCGCGAGCACATCCCCGCCGAGGGGCCGGTGATCGTCGCCGCCAATCACCGCAGCTTCCTCGATCCGTTCGTGATCGCCACCATGAGCCGCCGCCCGATGTACTACGTGACCAAGAAGGAGCTGTTCCAGTGGCGTTTCCTGGCCTGGTTGCTCGCGGCCCTGGGGGCGTTCCCGGTCGACCGGGGGGCAGGCGACAGGGACATGATCGAGACGGCCAAGGAGATACTGGCGCGCGGCGAGATCGTCCTGATCTTCCCCGAGGGAACGCGCACCCGCCCGGGCTCGCTGGGAAAGCCCAAGCGCGGCGTAGGCCGCCTGGCGCTCGAGACCGGGGCGCCCGTCGTGCCGGTGGCCGTGATCGGGACCGAGGCTGTGCGCCGCGGCTGGCGGATCAGGCCTCATAAGGTGAGGATTCGCGCCGGGCGTCCCCTGACATTCCCGAAGGTCGAGAACGCCTCACCGGCTCTTGCGGGTGCGGTGACCGGTCGCATCTGGCCATGCGTGATGATCCAGTGGGAGTGGCTCGGCGGTCTTGCCCCCATCCGCCGCGCCGCGATTGTGGGTGCCGGCGCCTGGGGAACGAGTCTGGCCGTGTCCCTGGCCCGCGCGGGCCTCGAAGTGGAGCTCGGCTGCCGTACGCCCGAGCAGGCGCAGGCGCTGGCGGAGAGCCGTCAGAACGAGCGCTACCTACCCGGGGTGGAGCTGCCCGATTCGGTTCGCGTGACCCGTGCGTCGGAGCTCGAGCTCCAGGGACACGACCTGATCTGCCTTGCCGTACCGGCCCGGGCGCTCCCCGTCGTGCTGGCAGCGCACGGCGAGCGGATACCGCGCCGCGCCGGGGTGCTCGTCGTCTCGAAGGGCTTGGTGCCGCCGCTCGGAACGGTGCCCTCGGCGTTCGTCGCGGAACGCTGCCGGGCACGGGCGACTGCGGTGCTGGGCGGTCCGGCGCAAGCCGCCGAGGCCCTGGAGCACGGCGCTTCGGTCGTCATCGCTTCGATCGACAGGGGCTTCGCACGTCAGCTCAGGGACGCGGTCCGGGCGGCGGGACTGGACGTCTCGCTGACCAATGACGTGACCGGCGTGGAGATGGCGGGCTGCGCCAAAAACGCGGCCGTGCTGGCGGCTGCGGCAGCGGCCGGCGCAGGACCGAACGTGGCCGGGGCCGCGGCGGGCAAGGTCTTCGCCGAAGTCGACGCCCTGGCCCAGAGGCGGGGTGGCCGCCCGGAGACGTTCGCCGGGCTCGCCGGGACGGGCGACCTCGTGGCCACGGTGGTCGCGGCCGAGTCGCGCACCCGCCAGGCGGGGGAGCTGCTGGCGCAAGGCGTCCCTCGTGAGCAGATGAGCGCCGTGCTGGGGCAGGCGGCCGAGGCGGTCGACTCGGTGCCGCTGCTGGCCAGCGTGGCGCGCGACGTGCGGCTTCGAACGCCGGCGCTCGAAGGCCTGGCGGCGCTGGTGGAGGGACGGATCGAGCCCGAGCGGTGGACGGCGACCGTGACCGAACCCCCGCACCGCAAGCCGGCGCGCCCTGTTCGCGCCGCCTGAGAGAAAGTACGCTCCGCAGTGAGGTGGAAGTCAAAGCGCCCGAGAGCAAGGCGGAGCTTGATGCCCGATTCACCGAGCTCTATCGCGCCCATCTGCGCGACGTCTACTCATACAGCTACTACCGGGTCGGCAATCATCACGACGCCGAGGATCTCACCGAGCAGACGTTCCTGCAGGCCTACCGCCACTTCGAGCGGGCGTTGCGGGAGTCGAACGGCCGCCCGCTCAGGCCCTGGCTCATCCGCATCGCTCACAACCTGGCCGCCAACTTTTACCGCGATCGCTCGCGAAAGCCTGAATCCGCGATCGAGGACGCAGGCGTGATCTCGGCTCCGCATACCACCGAGTCGCTGGTGGAGGGCCGGGAGGAACTGAAGGCCATCCTGGCCGGCGTGCAGGAGCTGCCCGACGACCGCCGCGAGGCGCTCATCATGCGCTTTGCGCTGGGCATGGACAACAGGGAGATCGCCCGCGCGCTGGGTCGCACCGATGGGGCCACGAAGGTCCTGCTCCACCGCGCGATCCGTCAGCTCGAGGGGATCGTCTCCGAAGACACAACGACAGGGGCGAAATGAGCGCAACCGATTTCGAGGCACTGCTCCGCGAGGCGCTGTCGCCGGTGGATCCGCCGGCGGACCTGATCGAGCGGCTCGAGCTGACGCTCGTCAACCTGACGGAGCTCGCGCAGGAGGAGCTCGAGTCGTGGGAGCTCTCGGCGATGCGCGACCCCCGCAACTGGGTGCGGCCGGCTGCCGCGGCCGTGGTCGGGGCCACGGCCGGCACCGCGCTGGTGGCGCTACGCGTGCGCGGACGCCACCGGAGCCGCAAGGTGCAGTCGGAGAACCTGCTCGAGCTGGCCGAGCGGACGCTTCACGACGTCGCCGATGAAGCGCGTCGGATCATGCCCGGGCGCTAGTGGCGATCACTAGCCGCGGGCGAAGGAAGCCAGGGACCTAGTGGCCGTCTGCTACCGCCATCCCTCGCGCGAGACCGGCGTCTCGTGTTCCTCGTGCGGGCGGCCGATCTGTCCCGACTGCATGACGCCGACGCCGGTGGGGATGCGCTGTCCGGAATGCTCCCGCGAACGCACCAGCGTCAGGACGATGCGCTCGCTGCCGTCGCGCCCGATCGTCACCGAGGTCCTGATCGTCATCAACGTGGCGGCCTTCATCGTCGAGGTGGCGACCGGCACCCCGATCGGCGGTGGCGGCGGCGGGACGGTCTATGAGAAGGGGGCGCTGCTGGGGCCGGCGATCATCCATCAGCACCAGTACTGGCGGCTCATCACCTCCGGCTTTCTGCACTACAACCTGCTGCACATCGCGTTCAACATGTTCTTCCTCTATGTGATGGGCACGATGCTGGAGCCGGCGATCGGCCGGGTGAACTTCGCCGCGGTGTATCTAGCCTCGCTCTTGGCGGGCTCGTTCGGCGCGCTGCTGTTCGAGCCCGACGTCTACACCGTGGGCGCCTCGGCCGCCTGCTTCGGCGTGCTCGGGGCGCTGATCATCG
>CAVRBL010000004.1:0-143342 GCA_963719305.1 uncultured Actinomycetes bacterium
AGCGGAGGCGCTCGCCCTCGGCCAGCGCGCCGTCCAGCTCAACCCAACCGACCCGATGACGCAGTATGCGCTCGGCACGACGCTGAACCATCTCGGGCGCGCGCTGGACAGCCTGGCGAGGTTGCGCGAGTGCGTGCACCTGAACCCCAGCCACGCGGCCGGGCACGCGATGATGGCGTTCGGCTACAACTACCTGGACTGCCCGGAGAAGGCCTTCCCGCACGTGAACGTGGCGCTGCGCCCGCCTCACCCGCACGACCCGCGCCGCTTCCTCTGGCTGCCGGCCCTGGCCGGCGCGCACTACCTCAGCGGTGACTACCGGGCGGCGCTGGCCGTGGCGCAGGAGGCGCTGGCGGCGGACCCGACCTACCTGGTCATTACCCGGTGGCTGAGCACGAGCATGGGCCAGCTCGGCCGCGCCGCCGAGCTGCTCGTCGTGCGCTGCCCTCTGCGCGGCTCGACCCGGATCTGGCCGCGTGGAGCAGGAAGGGGAACGGGGCGCGGCTCCTCTTCGTGCCATCCGCCGCCGAGCGCCTCCTGGAAGGCCTGCGAAAGGCCGGGTTCCGTTCGCCGGAACGGCGCGGTCAAGGCGCGCGCCGGACCCTGCGCGCCGACGCCGGCCACGCCGTAGCGCAGCGCCGCCGCGGTCTGCGGGTGCCACGTCCTGAACACGCGATCCCAGATCGTGAAGACGGCGCCGAAATCCGTGTCGTCATGCTCCGCCGCTCGCTGTGGTGGATCCGATGAGCGCCCGGCGTCGTACGCACGCGACGAGGGACGCCAGACGGTCGAGGCCGTGGCAAGGCAAAGTCCATGCTGCCCGAAATCGGCGAGTTGCGCGACGAGCACGTCCATCGGCACGACCCCGAGCGGGATGCCGAGCAGGGCCATCGCGGCGACGCCAAGGTAGCGTTGACGAGGAACTGGCCGGGATGGTGGCGCACAGGGCGGCGAGCATCCATCTCCTGATCGGCGTGGTGGACGTGGTGGAACCGCCGAACGGGCCGAGATGCTGCAACCTGTGCTGCCCGTAGGCCGATCTGGTCGAGCGGCAGGAACCCGGCGGCCAGCACCGCGAGGTCGCCCCCGACGTGGCCCAGCAGCGTGATCGGTGCCCCCTGCCACTCGCCAAGCACGCCGGCAAGGCGCCCAGGCGCCGCCTCGACGGTCAGCAGCAGTGCGAGCGCGTAGAGGCCGAAATTGGTTGCCCAGCGCAGCGCGACGCCCGCCGCAGGGCGCAGCGGCGAGCGCGCCTCGAGGAAGGCGAGCAACAGGAACGCGCCGCCAGCCGCCGTCAGCCACCAAGCGCCGGCCCAATCCCCGAGCCAGGTCAGCAACGGCCTGCCTACTTGCGGAAGCGCCGGTAGAGCATCACCGCGCCCGCACCCGCGCCGAGGATCGCGAGGCTTGCCGGCTCCGGCACCGAAGTCACGGTGATCGGGGCACCGCTGCCGCCACCGCTGCCAGCGAAGGCGGCGGTCGCGGACAGAAGGACGGGGACGGTCGCGAGCAGAAGGCGCAGCATCGGCATCTCCAAGGATCGGCGTTCCGGCACAGCGCCGGGCACCACCCTCACGCTCGACGATGCTGGATGCGTCGCGGTCATTGTCGACGTGGAATTGATGCATGTTGTTGCGAAACGTATCGCTGTTCTCAACCCATGAAACGCCGCCGTGTCGCCCGGCGCCGACGGCGGCCAGGCCGATCCGGTAAGGATGAGCCAGGAGGAGCTGAGTTATAGGAACCGATTCCAGGGCTAGACGGGGGTCGGGCGTGTCGTCCCGATCTGCCTCTCCTGGCAGCGGGGCGACGAAACCCGGCGAGGGTTGGGTTGGCCCGGTGATGCTCCAAGTGCTATTGAGGCGGGTATTCCGCTGTGTAGGTGCTCTGGTTGTGGAGCAGGGATTCGAGGAGTGCGGCGCCCGTCCGAGAAGTCGAACTCGAACGAGAGCGGCGCTTCGTAGTAATTGCCCGTTCACCCAGTAGAGATCGAGCAACGCGTGATCCCCGGCGCTGCGAGCACCGGCCGGGATGCTCGGCAGCTCTCGATGCCAACCCTCCCGCGGTCCCCGCGACGCTTGCCGTGTAGTTGCAGAGGAAGGGGTTGATCCCCGTGCCCGGAACGCCTTTCTGGAAAACAGCCTGAATCACCGCGGAGGCGATCTGGACGTCCGTCGCCGGCGAACCGATATCAATGCAGTCGAGGGATTGGCAGAGAGGATGCGGTCGGCACGACGACCTGGAACTCAGCGCCATTCGTGCCTCCGGTTATGCAATCCGTCACGTCCATCGGGTTCCGGCTCGCGACCGCGGTCGCGCCCTCGACGGTGAACAACGGCCGCGCACGCGGTGGCGATCTCGGACGCTATCGAGCTCGTCGGTCTCACAGCCCGCTCGACGGCGGCCGGTCGGGTGGTCCTGATCCGCTCCGGGAGTCTCGCGTTCAGCGAGTGGCGGCCGTTCCTCTGGAGCCTGGCGCTGGCCGGGCTCGGAGGGGTTGTGCTGGCGGCCGCGCTCTCGTTACTGCTCGCTCGTCGGCTGTCGCGACCGATCGGCCAGCTGTCTGCAGCCACCAGCAGGGTTGCGCGAGCCGAGCCCGGCGTGTCCGTGCCCGTCGAGGGCGACGACGAAATCGCCGACCTGGCCCGTGGGTTAAACGACATGTCGGGACAGCTTCAGTCGGCGCGAGAGGCCCACCAGCGCTTCCTGGAGTCAGTCAGCCACGAGCTGAAGACTCCCCTGACGGCCATCCGCGGCTATGCCGAAGCGCTGGCCGAGGATGCGGTCGACGCACCCGAGGGCGGTCGGGTCATCGGGGCGGAGTCCGAGCGTCTCGAGCGGCTGGTCGCAGACCTCCTGGAGCTGGCGCGCTTCGACCGAGCCGGATTCTCGGTTCGCAGCGAGCCGATCGACCTGGAGGAGATCGCCTCCCACGCGGTCGAGCGCCATCTGCCGCGGGCCCGAGCGCTGTCAGTCGATCTACGGACCGTGGCCACGGGCGGCACCGGGGCGATCGGCGATGCGGACCGCACGCTTCAGGTGGCGTCCAACCTGGTCGAGAACGCGCTTCGGCTGACCCCGCCTGGAGGCTCGGTCGTGGTCGAGGCCGGCCCAGGGCGGCTATCGGTCCGCGACACTGGCCCGGGACTGGCCGCCGACGACGTCCCCCGGGCGTTCGATCGCTTCTATCTGCACGATCGCTACCGGTCCGAGCGGCCGGTCGGCTCGGGACTGGGCTTGGCGATCGTCAAGGAGCTGGCGGTGGCCATGGGGGGGAGCGTCGAGGCCGCCGGCTCGCCGGGCGCGGGCGCCATCTTCAGCGCGGCTCTCGCTGCCTAGACTCAATACAGATGTCAGGACACTCGAAGTGGCACTCGATCAAGCACAAGAAGGCGGTGGTGGACGCTCGCCGCGGCCAGCAGTTCACAAAGTTGGCCCGAGCGATCACCGTGGCCGCCCGTGAGGGCGGCGGCGACATAGACGGAAACCCAACGCTGGCCCTGGCCGTCCAGAAGGCGCGGGACGCCTCGATGCCCAAGGACAACATCGAGCGGGCTATTCAGAAGGGGACCGGTGCCGGCACCGACGCCGACCAGATCGAGACGGTCATCTACGAGGGCTATGGGCCCGGAGGAGTGGCCCTGCTGATCGAGGCTCTGACCGACAACCGCAACCGGACGGGGGCTGAGGTTCGGCACGCGTTCTCGAAATACGGCGGGAGTCTCGGTGAGCCCGGCTCGGTCTCGTACCTGTTCGACAAGCGTGGCGTGATCGTGGTGGACGCCAGCCGCTACGACGAGGACGATCTGATGCCGGCGATCGACGCCGGCGCCGAGGACATGGCGCGAGATGAGGACGTGTTCGAGGTGATCACGTCGCCGGGCGAGCTGCAGGCCGTGCGCGCGGCGCTGGAGCAGGCGGGGGTCGAGGTCGAGCGTTCGGACGTCACGCAACGCCCGAAGTCACGCGTGCCGGTCGAAGAGGGCGAGGCCGGAAAGCTGATGAAGCTGATCGACTCGCTAGAGGAATCCGACGACGTGAGCGCCGTTCACGCCAACTTCGATGTTGAGGCCGGCGTGCTCGAGCGAATCGCCTCGTAGCCTCCACTGAACCGGTCCCTAATCGTCGGCCGCTACGCTGCCACGCTCCTGATGTCCAAACGCACCCCCGCCACCCTGGCCTGTGCGCTGCTCGTCGCCGCCGGACTGAGCGCCTGCGGCTCCTCAAAGGCCCCCGGGGTCCAGACTGCTCCCGGTGGCCAGACATCCGCTACGCCGACGACGGCCAGCGTGCCTCCGGCGCTGTCGCAGAAGCCGACGGTCAGCGTGCCGAAGGGGCCGCCGCCCTCTCACCTGGTGGTCAAGGATCTGATCAAGGGCAGCGGCACAGCCGCCGCGGCAAACGGCACGGTGACGGTCAACTACATCGGAGTCCTCTACAACACAGGCAAGCAGTTCGACTCCTCCTGGAGCCGGAACCAGCCGTTCACGACCCCGCTGAGCACCGGGAGCGTGATCTCCGGCTGGGTGCAAGGGATCCAGGGGATGAAGGTGGGGGGTAGGCGCGAGTTGATCATTCCCCCGGCCCTTGCGTACGGAAAGAGCGGCAGCCCGCCCACCATCCCACCTAACTCGACTCTCGTCTTCGTGGTCGACCTGCTGTCGGTTTCGTAGCTCTGCGCGAGCGGCGATCCCTGGATTTGGAACTGCGGCGCTCGCGATCTGCGCTCGGCCGGTCTGATCCCTCCTCCAGCCATCTGGCCCGGTAAAGCGGCTGGCGCTCCTCGATTCCCTTCAGCCGAAAGCGTCCGGCGGACGACCACGCGAACCCGTCGCGGGCGGCATCGCGGACATCTTCGGTGCAGAGGACGCTCCCCGGCCGGGCGACACCGGTGACGCGGCTGGCTAGGTTGACGGCGTTTCCATACCAGTCGCCGGCCCGGTTGATGACCGGGCCGCTGGCCATCCCCGCCCGCAGCGCCGGCAGATCGGCGCTCTCGACCGCCTCCACCAGGGACAGGGCGGCGGCCACCAGGGGCGTCGCGTCGGGGCTGACGAACATCGCCGCGTCGCCGATCGTCTTGACCAGCCTCACCGGCGGCCCGGCCACGTCGCCGGCCAGCTCAGCCAGCTGCCGCGCGACGGTTCCCAGTTCCTCCAGCCCGACCTCGCCGCCCAGGCTGGTGAAGCCCACCAGGTCGGCAAAACAGACCACGGCGTGCTCCTCGTTTACCAGGTGGCCTCGCTCGAGCTCCGCGCGGCTGATGATCCCGCGGCGCGCGCTCTGGCGAGCGTATGCCCTCAGGGCCGCGTTCAGCACCGGCGACATTGACGGCAAGAGCTGCCGGGCCATGGCCGCGTAGCGCAGGGCCACGTCCCGCTCGTTGTCCCCGGGCTCGAGATAGGCGTCAGCGAACGCGCCGGTGATCGTGGGGGCGAGCCGAGACATCGCTTCCCCCAACACGCGGGTGATCTCGATCACGGCATCCTCCGGCACGCCGGCGTCCAGGAAGCGCTTGATCGACTGGGCCGCTGCCACCTCCTCCTCATCCCACAGCGGCTCATCGGGTTTGACCGTAGGGAATCCGAGCGCACGCCAGAGCCTGATCAGCTGCTCTATGGGGATGCCCGCGTGCTGCGCGACGTCCTGGCCCGTGAGCTTCCCTCCCAGCTCCCGCTCGACCGGCAGCAGCACGAGCCGGTTCTCCGCCACTGCTTCCTTGAGCTCGTCGAGGCCCACGCCGTCGGCGGCTAGTCGCTCCAACAGTTCCTGGCGGGCCTGGCGCTCAGGTCCCTCCAGCCCGTCCAGTAGTCCGGCGGCCGCGAAGTCCACGGTCTAATCCTTGCTCAAACGCTACCCTCGCGCCCCCACGATGCTGTCGATCCTGATGCCGGTCTACAACGAGCGCGAACGCGTCGAGCAGGCGATCGCCGAGGTGCTGCGGACGGAGCTGCCGACCGACTTCGAGCTGATCGTCGTGAACGATGGCTCGACCGACGGCACGGCTCAGATCCTGCACTCGGGCGGAACCTGGGACGGCCGGGTACGGCTGGTAGAGCACGCCACGAACCAGGGCAAGGGCGCCGCGGTCAAGACCGCGCTGGAGCAGGCCCATGGAGAATATGCCGCGATCTTCGACGCCGACCTGGAGTACGAGCCCTCCGATTTGGCGAAGCTGATGCCGCCTCTGATCGATGGCCGCGCCAACGCCTGCTTCGGGGTCCGGGCGTTCGACGGCTACACCAGCCACTCATTCCTGTTCGTGCTGGGGAACAAGGGCGTGACGCTGGCGGCGAACATCCTGTTCAACGTCTACCTGCACGACATCATGACCTGCCAGAAGATGATGCGGACCGAGCTCTTCCGGAACCTCCCGTTGCACTCGCGCGGCTTCTCGATCGAGCCCGAGATTGCAGCCCGCCTGGTGCAGAGGGGTGAGCGCATCTTCGAGGTCCCCGTTCACTACCGGGCTCGCTCCACCGATGAAGGCAAGAAGCTGACGGCGCTCGACGGCTTCCGCGTGATGGGCACCCTGCTGCGCTGCCGGTTCACCAACCCTCAGCGGAATGTAAGGTTGACCAACCTTTAGCGCAACTTGATTCTGGGCCCCGGGTTCTTACGGCCGACTGTGATTGCCCCGGGAGGATGGATGTATCGCAGACTGTTGGCGCTGATCGCGACCGTTTGCGCTGCGTGCGGGGGATGGGCGATCTACGCCGGCACGGTGGGCGGTAACCCAACGGCTCAGGCTGCTGCCAGCCCAACTGCCAAGGCGGCATCCACCCGGCCGCTCACGCTCAAGGCCTCACCCAATCCGGCCATCGCCGGCCAGAAGATCACGCTCTCCGGCACCCTCCGAGGGGCACGAGGCGGGGTGACGGTCACGCTTTGGGGTCGCCAGCCGACCCAGCGGCAGTTCCACGTCTCGATGCGAACCAAGACCGGCCCCCACGGCGGGTTCAAGTTCATGATGCGCGCACACTCGATCTTCAGGAACCGCTACTGGTACGCGACCGCCCGCGGGCTCCGCAGCGGCTCGGTGTTCGCGAAAGTGGAGTTCAACATGACGGTGGGCGCGTCGGACACCATCCCGCCGCCTGGCGAGACGATCACGTTCACCGGTCACGTGGGCCCGTCATACGCCGGCCGTCGGTTCTACCTACAGCAGAACACCGGGAAGGGCTGGCAGACGCTGGCCCGCCCATGGCTCGACCGCAACTCCTATTACAAGACGGCCCGCACGTTTACGACCCAGGGATACGTCCAGGTGCGGACATTCCTGCCCAAGACCAAGGAGAACGCCAACTCCTACTCCTCGGTGCTGACCATGTCCGTCGCTCCCATTCACAAGATCAAGCACGTGGTGGTCATCATGCAGGAGAACAGGTCGTTCGATACCTACTTCGGGACGTTCCCGGGTGCGGACGGGATCAATCCGGCGACGCCGCCGTGCGTGCCGGACCCGGCCCACGGCAACGCACCGGTCTGCGCTTTTCTCGACCACAGCGACTCAAACTCAGGTGGGCCCCACAGCCAGGGCAACGCCACCGCCGACATGAACTGCTCGAACTTCGCGACCCGCACCGGTTGCGCCCTGAACGGGTTTGTCGGCCAGGCCGAGGCGGCCAGCCACTGCGGCAATGACCCCACCAATCCCCAGTGCAGCCCCTGTAACGGCGCGGCGGCCGGCGCCTGCAACGACGTCATGGGCATCCACGACGGAAGTGACATCCCGAACTACTGGAACTACGCGCGGGCCTTCGTGCTCCAGGACCACATGTTCGAACCGAACGCGTCCTGGAGCCTGCCCCAGCACCTATTCCAGGTCTCGGAGTGGTCGGCGAAATGCACAAACCCGTTCGACGCGTTCTCCTGTACCAACGCGCTGCAGAGCCCGAACAGCGACTCCGGTAGCAACAACGGCAACCCCAACCTCGGTCAGCTCCACTACGCCTGGACCGACATGACCTACCTGCTGCACAAAAACAACGTCGGCTGGGCTTACTACGTCTTCAAGGGCACCGAGCCCGACTGCGAGAACGACACCGCCATGAGCTGCGCTCCCGTGCAGCAGGGGCCGCAGACTCCGGGCATCTGGAACCCGTTGCCGTCGTTCACCGACGTCTCGCAGGACGGGCAGCTCAGCAACATCCAGACGCTCTCGAACTTCTTCACCGCGGCGCGCAGCGGGACACTGCCCGCCGTCTCGTGGATCGACCCCAACGGCACGGTCTCAGAGCACCCGCCGGCACATGTCAGCGCCGGTCAGACGTATGTCACCGGCCTTATCAACGCCATCATGCAGGGTCCGGATTGGAGCTCGACGGCGATCTTCCTCTCGTGGGATGACTGGGGAGGCTTCTACGACAACGTGGTGCCGCCCGCAATCGACCAGAACGGCTACGGCCTGCGTGTACCCGGGATCCTGATCAGCCCGTACGCCAGGACCAGCTACATCGATCACCAGACGTTGAGCCACGACGCCTACAACAAGTTCATTGAGGACGACTTCCTGAACAGCCAGCGGCTCAACCCGGCCACCGACGGACGGCCGGACCCGCGACCCAGTGTGCGCGACGCGAACCCCAATCTCGGAGATCTGTCGAGCGAGTTCGATTTCAACCAGTCTCCACGCGCCCCGTTTGTGCTGCCGGTCTGTCCCGCGACCGAACTGCAGCCGCCACCGCACTGCTGAGTCTGTAAGGCTCGATCGGCTAGGAGATCGTGACCTGCTGCCCCTGCTGGGTCTTGTTCTGAGCCCTGTCGGCGACCGTGACCCGCACGCGGAAGCGCCCGCGCCGGCGGTAGAAGTGAACGCGCCGGCTCTTGCCCACCGCGAGATGGGTGACGGACCCATCGCCCCACTGGATGACGATCGACGCCACCCCCGAGGAGTATTTGGCCCCCGGCGGGCGGTCCGTGTACTGCAGGCTGATGGCGACGGCCTTCCCGTTGGCGGTCAGCTTGAAGCTCACGCGTGGTTTGACCGAGTCGATGAGCACCCGACCTTTGGCGGTGGGGCTCTGGAAGCCCGCCGGATTGGTCGCGGTGACGGTCAAGGTGTGTGGTCCCTGTCTGACTCGCCGGGGCACCGTGAACGACGTCGCGGTCGTGCTGCCTACGAACACGCCGTCGAAACGCACGGCGTAGCGCATCGGTCCCCAGGCGCCGGGGGGCGCCTGCCAGGAGACGACGGGATGCGTCCCGCGCGCGTACTTGCCGAGGCCCGTCGGCTTTCCGGGTGGCTGGTACATCTGCCCGACCACGATTCGCTGCGACCCCGGCGTTCCCTGGACCCAGGCGACGGCGGCATCGCCGTTTTGGTCGCCGCCCGCCGCGATGCCGTTCGCGGCATTGGTGGGCCCCCAGCTGGGAGTGGAAATGACCTGCTCCTGCCAGAGGCCGTTGGCGACGGTGAAGTAGCGGGCGCGGATCTCGCTCCCCCCAAGGATTCCCGTGCCGCGCTGCCAGGCGAGCACGAGCGAGTTCAGCCCGACGGCGCCCGGTACCGGGTGCGGGGGACTCGAGTTGGGCAGGCTGTTCGCGAGATACCCCTGCGTGAACGACCCGTTGGTCCCCAGAACGGCGGCGATCACCTGGTTTGAGTTCTGTTGGGCCGAGGTGACGAGACCGTTGCCGAACTCGGCCATCGCGATCTGCGGGTCGGTTGCCCCGTCGGGGCCCGGCGTGGTGAGGACGTCGGCTCCGTTGATCCCGTTGTAGTTGCCGCCCTGGAGGCGGTTGTACAGCACACGCTTCTGCTGATGGGCGCCGTTGCTGAGTGTCTCGTCGAACACGACGCCCACCCAGGAGGAGTTGCCGCCGACGGCCACGTCGGGCTGATCGGCTGACACCTCGCCCCAGCCGGCCAGGCTGCCGACGTCGGCCTGCTGGAAGACGACGCTGGGGGACGTGGCCCACACACGGCGCGTGTAGATGTGGCCCCCCTCGCCCCAGGCCACGATGCCGATCCCGTCACCGGCGGTCGCGACCCTCGGGCGGCCTTGGCCGGCGCCGGCACCGTCGCCCGGGTGGGCGTCCAGCGGTGCGGACTCGACCGCCCACTGGCCGCTGTCGTAGTAGGCGGTGCGGATGTTGGATCCGCCGCTCCCGGCCACGGTGAACGCCAGGTACGCCTTGCCGAAGTTGTTTGCCTGGATCGAAGGGTTGCCGGCTCCAGTCGCCAGCAGGCGGGGCTGGCTGAAGGGCGCTGAGGAGCTGGAACGGGTTACGACATAAAGGGAGCCCGAGTTGATGAACGCGATCAGCAGCAGGCCCTTGTTGCTGGCTGCGATCACGGGCTGGGAGGAAGCGCCGCCAAGCGAGGAATCGACTTGCTGGGGTGCCTTGAATTGTCCGCCCACAAGCCGCGAGACGAGCACGTGCTGCTGCCCGCTCACGAATTCGGAGTAAACGATGCCGCCGGTCCCATCGCGGGCGATCGACATTCCATTCAAACCCACGATCGAGGTGTTGGGCCCGTCGATGGTCGTTGGCGGGCCGGGGGTCGGCGGCCCCGACGGCTGCGCGCTCGCGGCCGCTGGTGCCCACCCCAGCGCCCCAACAATGCAGGCCACAGCCCCTCTGGCAAGCCAGTGCACGGCTGCTAGAACAGCAGAAATCCGCCAGGGTTGCGTCGATTACCGTCGGGGCCGTGATCGTCTTTGGCCGCGATAGCGGCCGAATCCGGCTCGGGTCCGCGGTCGAGCCTCGTCCGGGGGAGGCGTCCGCCCCCCCACGCAGAATGTCTGACCAAGATGATCGTCCTGGGCATCGACCCCGGCACCGCCAGCACCGGCTTCGGCGTCGTCGGCGACGCCGGCTCCCGGCTATGCGCATTTGAACACGGCGTCATCGAGACCGACGCGAGGGGGCGCCTCGAGCGCCGACTGACCACCATCCACGCCCGCGTCCTGGAGCTGATCGATGCCCATACCCCCGACGCGGTGGCGATCGAGGAGTTGTTCTTCGGCGCGAACGCCCGGACCGCGTTCGCGGTCGGCCAGGCCCGGGGCGTCGTGCTTCTGGCGGTCGGGCAGCGCGGCCTTCCGCCGCGCTCCTACACCCCCCAGGCGGTCAAGGCCGCGGTATGTGGACACGGCGCCGCCAACAAGAACCAGGTGGCGAGGATGGTGGCGCAGCTGCTCGGGTTGTCCGAGCCGCCCGCGCCGGACCACGCCGCCGACGCGCTCGCCGTCGCCATCTGTCACCTCAACCGTGCACCGATCTCGCGGGCGATCGCGGCCTCCGACCGACGAGGTGTACGGGCATGATCGCCCTGATCTCGGGCACGGTCGCGGTTCGCCGGGCTGACCACGTGGTGATCGACTGCGGCGGCGTGGGCTACCAGCTCGCGGTCTCGGCCCAGACGCTCAGGCACGTGCCGGCAGTGGGGCTCGAGGTCACGCTGCACACCCACTTGATCGTGAGAGACGACGCTCTCCAGCTGTTCGGGTTCGCGAGTGAGGAGGAGCGCGAGCTGTTCCTGATGCTGCTGGGCGTGCAGTCGGTCGGGCCCAAGATGGCGCAGGCCGTCCTGTCGGGCGGACCGCCACGCGAGCTCCTCGCCGCTCTGGCCGCCGGAGACGCCGGGCGGCTGCAGGCCGTCCCGGGAATCGGCAAGCGCACGGCCGAGCGGATCATCGTCGAGCTGCGTGAGAAGGTGGGCGTGACGCTCCCCGAGCAGGCGATCAAGGTCACCCGATCCGACGACCCTCGGGCCATCGCCCGCGAGGGGCTCTTGGGCCTCGGCTACGGCCCGGTCGAGGTCGACGAGCTGTTGGACGGGGCTGAGGGCGATAGCCCCGAGGACCTGATCGCCGACGCCCTCCGGCTGGCCCGGCGATGAGCACCCGCCTCCAGACCCCGGACCCCCTCCCGGACGAGGACCTGGACCGGTCGCTGCGCCCCCGGCGGCTGGGTGATTTCGTCGGTCAGGAGGCGGTCAAGCAGCAGCTTTCGGTGTCGATCGCCGCGGCCGCCAGCCGGGGAGAGGCCCTCGACCACGTGCTGCTGGCCGGACCGCCCGGGCTCGGGAAGACCTCCCTGGCGCAGATCGTTGCGGCGGAGCTGGAGGTCCCGTTCGTGCAGACCGGGGGGCCGGCGCTCGAACGGAAGGGGGACATCGCCGCCTTCCTGACTGCGCTCGAGCCGAGGGCGGTGTTCTTCGTCGACGAGATCCACCGCCTCGCCAGCGCCCTGGAGGAGACCTTCTATCCGGCGATGGAGGATCGTTGCCTTCCGATCACCGTCGGGCAGGGCGCGGGCGCGCGCGTCGTGACGCTCGAGCTGCCGCCGTTCACGCTGATCGGCGCCACGACCAGAACCGGCCTGCTGACCACCCCGTTGCGCGACCGGTTCGGGATCCATCACCGCCTGGAGCAGTACTCGGTCGACGAGCTGGCGCAGATCGTGACCCGCTCTGCCCGACTGCTCGACGTCGACATCGACCCCGGCGGTGCGCACGTGATCGCCACCCGCAGTCGCGGCACCCCCCGGGTCGCGAACCGGTTACTGAAGCGGGTCCGCGACTACGCCCAGGTGCACGGCCCGGGGGCGATCACCGAGGAGATCGCGATGGCGGCCCTCGAGCTGCTTGACATCGACAGCGAGGGCCTCGATCGCCTGGACCGCGAGATCCTGCGAACGATCTGCGAGAAGTTCTCCGGCGGCCCCGTGGGTCTCTCGACGCTGGCCGCGGCCGTCGAGGAGGAGCAGGACACGATCGAGGACGTCTACGAGCCCTACCTGCTCCAGCGGGGGTTAATCGAACGCACGCCCCGGGGCCGTGCCGCGACCAGGCGAGCCTTTGAGCATCTAGGTCTCAAGCGGCCAGGCCCTCTGTCGCTGCTCTAGCGGTGGGTAGCCAGGGCGTCCCGGACGCCTCGCGCGGAGCGCACCGGCGACCGGCCGGCCCTGGCTATCCTGAGCCGTCGTGGCGAAGGAGCACTATTTCATCTGCCCCCACTGCGGCAACCGCTCGATGGCAACCGACCGCACGACCGACTTCGGCCGCGAGGTTCGCGGCTGCGAGAAGTGCGGCTTCGCATACCTGTACGAGCTGCTGGACGACTACTACCCGGCACCCAACGCCGCGTTCTTTGCCTGCGACGGCGAAGGCCGGATCGTGGACTGCGGCAAGGGATCGTTCGAGCTCACGGGTCTGCGGACCGAACAGGTGATCGGTAGGCCGGCCGTCGAGGTCCTGGGCCTGCGCTTTGAGGACGGAACGGACCACGTGGCGACAGCGCTGGAGTGGGAAGTACGGGTGCAGGGAAAGTCGGTCGAGGTGAACGCCGAATACGACCTGCCGGCGCGGGCCGTGGCTGACATCTTTCCCGCTTATGACGATGACCAGGGTGGGGTACTGGTCGTGCTCACGCCGAGCAATCACCACTGAGCCCAGACGCGCCCTCCGACCACACCCCGACCCCTCTCGCCCGGGTTCTCGATCGCCTAGCATCCTGATCGACTCATGACTGACCGCCAACGCCACGGCTTCGTCCTGGTCCTTGTGGTGGCCCTGATTCTCGCCTCCGTTGTAGTGGTGGCGGGGATTCCAGGGGTTTCCAAGTCCCGCAAGACCGTTCTCGGACTCGACCTGAAGGGCGGTGTGGAGCTCGTCTACCAGGCCCAGCCGACGCCTCAATCGCCGGTGAACCAGACGTCGCTCAACCGGGCAGTCGACATCATGCGCCAGCGCGTCGACCAGCTCGGTGTCGCCGAGCCCGAGATCCAGACATCCGGCGGAAACCAGATCTCGGTGGGGCTGCCGGACGTCAGGGATACCGCCCGCGCCGAGCAGCAGGTCGGCTCGACCGCCCGGCTCGAGTTCTATGACTGGGAGGCGAACACCCTGCTCCCGGACGGAAGGAGCGTGGCCTCAGAGCTCCCCGCGCAGGCGGCGACCGGGACTGGATCGGCCGTCACCATCAGCCAGGGGGGTGGGTCGCCGACGGGCGGCAGCATGCCGCTCTACCAAGCCGTGCAGCTGGCGGCAAAGCAGCGTCCGATGTCGAACTCAGCCGCCGTGCAGTTGGCGCGCAAGGGACCCCAGTACTACATGTTCGGCACCCCCGGCAGCACGGCGTGCACGATCGCCGGCAAGTACTACGGCTACGCGCCGGTTCCCGGGCAGCATTGCCTGCTCTCGGGCCCGGATACATCGCTTCAGGACCTGTACACGGGGCTGCCAGCCGGCATCAGCAAATCGCAGGGGCAGGTGCTGACCGTTCCGCAAGGCACTGTGGTGCTGGCGGCGGTTCCGGCCCGCTTTTCGAACATCCCCAAGCTCACTGCCCCCTCGACGCAGTTCTTCGTGCTCAAGGACAACGTCTCGCTGTTCGGCAACGACATCACCAACCCCCAGCAGGCCACGGATCCCAGCGGCAGCCCGGACGTCCAGTTCGGGTTCAGCTCGAAAGGCAAGAGCGAGTTTCAGAGCGTGACCGCCGCCATCGCGAAGCGCGGGTCACTGGTCAGCCCACCCAGCAAGTCGAGGAACTGTCAGCCGCCGCTCTTGTGCCAGCACTTCGCCGTGGCCCTCGATCAGCAGCTGGTCACCGTCCCCTCCATCGACTTCGACCAGTATCCGCAGGGCATCCCGGGCGACACCGGGGCTGACATAACGGGTGGCTTCACGACGCAGTCGGCGCAGGATCTGGCCAACCAGCTGCGCCTAGGCGCGCTCCCGATCAACCTCAAGCTGATCTCGAAGTCGCAGGTGTCGGCCTCGCTCGGAAAGCAGGCGCTTCACAAGGGACTGATCGCGGGCGCCGCCGGGCTGGCGGTAGTCGTCCTGTTCCTCCTCTTCTACTACCGGGTGCTCGGCGTGATCGCGACCGCGGGCCTGGCGGTGTACGCGCTCTACTTCTACGCCCTGATCAAGCTGATCCCGGTGACGCTGACGCTGTCCGGGATCGCCGGCTTGATCCTCACGATCGGCGTCGCCGCCGACGCGAACATCGTGATCTTCGAACGCGTCAAGGAGGAGATCAGGGCCGGCCGCTCGATCCGCCAGGGGATCGTCACCGGCTACCGCAAGGGCCTGACGGCGATCATCGACGCGAACATCGTCACGTTCATAACGGCGTTCATCCTGTTCGAGCTGGCGACCGCCGACGTCAAGGGGTTCGCGCTGACGCTGGGCATCGGCACGCTCGTGTCGCTGTTCACCGCGGTGATGGCCACGCAGGCGATCCTGATGACCGCCGGCTCATCACGCCTGATCGCCAGCCCATCCGCGCTCGGGGCCGGGGGCAAGAAGCGCCAGTGGCGGTTCGACTTCATGGGCGCCTCGCGCTACTTCTTCTCGATGTCGGGCGTGATCCTGCTGGTCGGCGCGCTGGCGATCGGCGCCAAGGGCCTCAACCTGGGGATTGACTTCACATCCGGCACCCGGATCTCCGTGGGGCTCGTACAGCCTGCGACCCAGCAACAGGTGAGCTCGATCATGAGCAAAGCCGGGGCCAGCAACACCAACGTCCAGAAGGTCTCGGGAGATCCCACCCTCGGCCCCAACGGCTTCCAGATCTCCGCCAAGCAGCTCCCTCCGAGCAAGGTGCAGCAGGTCCAGAACGCCCTCCAAAGCCGCTTCGGGATCCTCCACAACGGCAACCAGTTCGACTCGAGCTCTGTCGGCCCCACGTTCGGGAACACGATCGCCAACGCGGCCGTGATCGCGATCATCGCTTCGCTGCTGGTGATCTCGGCCTACGTCGCGCTGCGGTTCGAGTGGAAGTTCGCGGTCCCGGTCCTGATCGCGCTGATGCACGACCTGCTGATCACAAGCGGCGTGTATGCCCTGACCGGGCGGCAGGTGACCGTCGACACGGTCGCGGCGCTGCTGACCATCCTCGGCTACTCGTTATACGACACGATCATCGTCTTCGACCGGGTGCGGGAAAACATCCCGCGGATGCCGCGCGCGGCGTTCTCACAGATCGTCAACAGGTCGATGTCAGAAGTGCTGACCCGGTCACTGGCCACCACCTCGTGCACGCTCCTGCCGGTCTTGGCCCTTTTGCTATTCGGCGGAGGCGGCGTCCTGGGCGACTTCGCCTTCGCGCTGCTGATCGGGATCGCATCCGGCGCGTACTCGTCGATCTTCATCGCCTCGCCGGTGCTGACGCACTGGAAGGAGCGCGAGCAGGCCTACCGCGCCCGCCGTCACCGGCTGATCGAGGAGTACGGCCTGGTTCCGGCCTACGCCGGTGTGGCCGCCGACGTGGAGCCAGCCGACGCGAAGCGCCGCCGCCGGACCCGACTGACCACGCCCGAGCCCGAGACCGTTTCGCGCGCGGAATTTGAGGAGATGAAGCGCGAGCTCGAGGTCGCGGAGGAGCAACCAGCCCGTCGAACCTCGACGCTGACCAAGCGGACCGCGCGCCGCCAGCCGGCGCAGGCTCCCACACGGCCGAAGGCCAGACCCGACGGTGGCGGCACGGCCGCGACCCCTGGCGCCGCTCGCACCCCCGCCCCGGAGGAGGCGCCCGCTCCTACGCCACCGGCCGAGGGGACCCCGGCGCCTGACGGCGGGGGAACCCCAGCCCGGGATGCGACCCCGGCGCCCGACGGCGGGCGAACCCCAGCCCCGGATGGGACCCCGGCGCCCGACGGCGGGCGAACCCCAGCCCCGGATGGGACCCCGGCGCCCGCACCCGACATTCCCGAGAACGAGGGTGTGGCGCCGATGCCGAAGCGCAAGCCTTCGAAATCGAAGAGTCGCTCGCGCAGCCGCCGACACGGGAGGCGTCGCTGATGGGCATGCTGGCCTGGGTCGTGATGGGTCTAGCCCTGTGGCACTTCACGATCTGGCTCCCCGACCGCTACTGGGGAGGGATCGTCGGGGCGTTCCTCGGGGCCCTCGCCGGGGCGATCCTGTTCGGGTTGATCGTCAATGGCTTTCACATTCCCGGGCGGCACGCGACCCATCTTGCGACCGCGCTCGAGGCGATCCCCGGCGCCCTGATCGGCATGGCACTTGTCTATGCGGAGGGCATGAGGCGCGAGCGGGCCGGTGGCCCGGGAGCGCTCGAGCTTTGAGCGGTCCGCTTGATCTGGTAACGGGGCCCCTGCGGTCGCTGCTGGGTACAGCCGAAAGGTCCGCGCTGCACGAGGCCGGTAACGTCGAGCACGAGCTCAGGGAAGCCGTCCAGGCCATCCACCGCGCCGCGGACTCGCTAGAGGGCCAGGTCGAGGTCATCGATTCGCTTGCCGCCGCCGTGCCAGCGCTGACCGACTCCGTCAATTCCCTGGTGAAGAACCTCAATGGCCTCCTCGACGTGATGGCCCCGCTCGCCGGAGCCGAGCGCGACATCGCCGCCGCCGAACACGACATCTCCCGCATCGAGCGCCTGTTCGGCCGCCGCCGCCACACCGAAAGCGCGCCTCAGCCCTCCCCAGGGGCTACTTCCGGTGTGGGCGAGCAACCCCCTCCTGCCGGCTGAGGCGGCCGCCGTCGTCTCGGCGTAGGATGGAGGTGTGACCCTTCTGGCCTACCTCATCATCCTGTTCTTCGTCGGCCTGTTCGTGGGCGGCTTGGCGCGGCTGCTGCTTCCCGGTCCCGACCCGATGGGCCTCGGCATGACCGCGCTCGTCGGTATCTGCGGCACGTTCAGCGCTGGGCTCTTCTCCTGGTACGTCCTGCATCGTCACGGCGGAGGGCTGATCCTTTCCGTCCTGTTCTCGATGCTGGTCGTATGGCTGTATCGCCGCTCGCGAACTGGCGGATACCGCTCTCGCGTGCCGGGCGGTCGGCGACCGCCGTACTAGCAGCCTCCTCCGTGGACCTTCGAGCGCGGACCTACCAGGTCGCCCAGACGCTGGGCGCACTGCGTTTCCGCGGGTACTTCGTGACAAGTCCGTAGCGGCTCGTTTCAACATCTTCACAGCGGCCCGGTCGTCGCAGGGGATCCGTCGGGGGCGGCACCTAGGCTGCCTCGCGGATGGCCGAAGCCGCTTCACTCAGGATCCCCGGACCGGCGCCCGTTGCGCCGTCGCTCCAGGTCGTCTCGGAGCCGAGGGCGCCGTCCCGGCGGCCGACGCCGCGCCTGGAGGTCCCCACCTACGACTTCTCCGCCGCACGGCTGCTGGAGCGAGAGCTGCGAGTCAGCCACGTGCTGGCCCAGGTACTCGTCAGGCGCGGGATGCCCGATCCGGCGGCGGCACGCGCGTTCTTGGAGGCGCAAGAGCGGCACGACCCTGCCGCCTTCCAAGGGATCGAGCAGGCCGTGGCGATGATCCGCCGGCACGTCGATGCCGGTACCCGGATCACGGTCCACGGCGACTACGACGTAGACGGCGTGTGCGCCACCGCCGTGCTGGTGCGCGCGCTGCAATCGCTTGGAGCAAACGTCGGCTGGTTCCTGCCCAGCCGCCTCGAAGACGGGTACGGCCTCGGCTCGTCCACGGTCGAGCATCTGGCTGCGCGGGGGACACGGTTGCTGGTGACCGTCGACTGCGGGATCACGGCCGTCGAGCAGGTGGCTCAAGCACACGCCTCGGGGATGCAAACCGTCGTAACCGACCATCACGCCCCCCGGGCCGACGGCTCTCTTCCGGACTGCCCGATCGTTCATCCGGTGGTGTGTGGCTACCCGTGTGCCGAGCTTTGCGGCACCGCTGTCGCATTCAAGCTCGCCCAGTCGCTGGGTGCTCCGAGCGCCGACGATGACCTCGAGCTGGTGGCGCTGGCCACCGTGGCCGACCTGATGCCACTGAGGGGAGAGAACCGCCGCCTGGTGCGCGAGGGACTCCGGGCGCTGGCGAACACGGACAAAGCGGGGCTGCAGGCGCTGATGGAGGTGGCCGGGGTTGACCCCAGCGCACTCGACGCGCACACGCTCGGCTTTCGCCTCGCGCCGCGGATCAACGCCAGCGGCCGGATGCAGCGCGCGGACGCCGGGCTCGAGCTGCTGCTGACCGATGACCGGCGGCGAGCAGCCGAGATCGCCGCGGAGCTGGATGCCGTGAACGCCGAGCGTCGGGCCGTGGAGGAGCGCACGACTTGGGACGCCGAAGCCCAGGTCGTGAAGCTCGGAGAGCGCAGCTCGTACGTCCTGTGGGGCGAAGGCTGGCACCCGGGCGTGATCGGGATCGTCGCCTCTCGGATCGTGGAGCGCCATCACCGACCGGCGATCCTGATTGCCCTCGGTGCGGGCCCGTTCGGCCAAGGGTCGGGAAGAAGCATTCCCGGCTTCGACCTGCTGGGGGCGTTGCATGCGGCCGCCGACGAGCTCGAACGCTACGGCGGCCACCGCGCGGCAGCCGGCTTGACGGTCGCCCACGATCGCCTGCCGGCGCTGGCGGAGGCGATCGAGCTTCACGCTGCATCGGTGCTCACCCCCGAGCTGCTCGAGCCCGTCGAGCGCGTCGACGCCATTGTCACTGGCACCGAGCTCGGGCTGCCGCTGGCAGACGAGCTGCGAGCACTCGAACCGTGCGGGATCGGAAACCCGGGACCGTGCCTTCTCGTGCGGGGCGGGCGCTTCTCCGAGCAGCGAGCGATGGGGGACGGCCGCCATGCCCGGTTCTCGCTCAGCTCCGGCGGCGCCAGGGCGCGTGCCGTCGCGTTCGGCTGCGATGGGCGGCTGCCCGCAAAGCCGGGGGAGCCCGTCGACGCCACCTTCAGGCTGGAGCGCAACGAGTGGCGGGGCCTGGTCGAGCCGAGGCTCGTGCTTCGGCATGCGCAGCCGTGCGCTCCCGCGCCGCTCGAGGTGATGGGAGAGTGGGGGGTGTACCTCGAAGGGGTTCTGGCTGAGCTGGATGCGCCGCTTCCGCAGCCCTGTCCGGAGGCCGACCCTGTCTCGCCCGGCGACAACGTGCTCGACCGCCGCGGCGAGAGCCCGCTGGCGGTGCTGGCCGATGCCCTTGCCAGCGGCGAGCCGGTGCTGGCGGTGTGTGCCGACGTGCCACGGCGGATTGGCGGGCTCAGCGATCGCTTGGGGGGCTTCGCCCTGGTCTGTTACCACGCCTTGGAGCGAGAGCCTTCCCTGGCCGACTCAGCCCACCACCTCGTAGCACTCGACCCGCCGGCTTCCGGGGACGCAGTCCAGCTGTTGAACGCCGGACAGGCCAACGCCCGTGCCCGGCCGGCAATAACCCACCTGGCCTGGGGCGAGGCTGAGCTACGCTTTGCGTGGCAGATGCATGAGCTGGAGTACGTTCTCCGCGCTTCGCTCGTGACTCTCTTCCGGAGCCTCAGGGCCCGAGGGAGAGTGGCCGGCGAGGAGCTCGAGCAACTGCTTCGCGGTGACGGTCAGCATGGCCGGCCGGCACGATTGGCCGGCAGGCTGATCAGGGTGCTAGCGGAGCTGGAGCTCGTCAGCCTCGACCGGGATCTGCCGGCCCTGGCGGTCGCGAGCGACGCGCCAACGGCGCTCGAGCGCTCGCCGGCCTACAGGGCATATGAACGACGGCATGAGGACGGACTCCGATACCTGAGCACCGCAAAGCTCCGACCAGACGGCTGAGATCGCCGGCCAAGTCCTCGACGCTCGTGCGCAGCCGCGCGCCGGTTGACCGGCTCGCGGACAAGCGCGACGGGGCGGTCGTAGCCCATGCCGAGCTGACCGAGGCCGAGAGCCGGCTGCTCTCTGACCTGTTCGCGATCGTCGAGGAGCACGCCGACTCCTCGGCCGTCACGATCGACCGCCAGAAGGTCGAGGAGGCGTTCGTCTACTCCTGCGTCCACCACGCCGACCAGCGTCGGCGAAGCGGCGAGGAGTTCATCATCCACCCGGTCGGGGTGGCGAAGATCTGCGCCGGCATGCGCCTCGACACCGAGACGTTGTGCGCGGCGCTGCTGCACGACACGGTCGAGGACACCTCGGCATCGCTGGACGAGGTCTGTGACGCCTTTGGCGAGGAGATCGCGGGCCTGGTCGACGGCGTGACGAAGCTCACCGGGCTGACCTTCCAGTCGCGCGACGAGGCCCAGGCGGAGAACTACCGCAAGATGATGGTGGCGATGGCCTCGGACATCCGGGTCATCCTCATCAAGCTCGCCGACCGGCTGCACAACATGCGCACAATCGCCGCGCTGCCAAAGCAGAAGCAGATCGAGAAGTCGCGCGAGACGCTCGACATCTACGCGCCGATCGCCCACCGGCTCGGGATCCACGCCATCAAGTGGGAGCTCGAGGACCTCGCCTTCCAGACTCTTCACCCCCGCAAGTACACGCAGATCAAGGACCTCGTCGCCCAGCAGCGGGCCGAGCGCGAGCGGTACGTCAACAACGCCGGTCAGTACCTGAACAAGGAGCTCGACGAGCTGGGGATCGAGGCGGAGATCTCAGGACGCGCCAAGCACTTCTACTCGATCTACTCGAAGATGACCAAGAAGGGGCGGGAGTTCAACGAGATCTACGACCTCACGGCCATGCGGGTGATCGTGGGCTCGGTCAAGGACTGCTACGGCGCCGTGGGCGTCATCCATTCGCTGTGGAAGCCGCTGCCCGGTCGCTTCAAGGACTTCATCGCCATGCCCAAGTTCAACATGTACCAGTCGCTGCACACCACGGTGATCGGTCCCGAGGGCAGGCCACTGGAGATCCAGATCCGCACCCGCGAGATGCACAACCTCGCTGAGTACGGGATCGCCGCCCACTGGATGTACAAGGAGAAGCCTTCAAGCGGACGCGGGAGCGGAGGACGCGCCTCCACCGACGATCCCGACGGGAAGCTGAAGTGGCTGCGCTCGCTGCTCGACTGGCAGAAGGACCTGGTCGACCCCGATGAATTTGTCGAGACGCTGAAGGTCGACCTGTTCGAGGACGAGGTTTTCGTGTTCACCCCGAAGGGGGAGGTGAAGTCACTCGCGGCTGGCGCGACGCCGCTTGACTTCGCGTACGAGATCCACACCGACGTCGGCCACCGGTGCGTGGGCGCGAAGGTCAACGGCAAGATCGTTCCGCTGTCGTATCAGCTGCGCTCCGGGGACATCGTCGAGGTCCTGACCTCGAAGCGTGAGCGGGGTCCGTCGCGCGACTGGCTGGCCCTGGTCAAGACCACGCGCGCGCGCAACAAGATCAAGGCCTGGTTCAAGGCCGAGTCGCGGAAGGACACCGAGCACTCCGGGCGCGAGCTTCTCCAGGATCACCTCAAGAAGCAGGGGCTGCCGGCCCAGAAGCTGGTCGGCTCGCCGCTGCTGGCCGACGTGATCCGCGAGATGGGGTTCCGCAAGGCCGACGACTTCTACATCGCTCTGGGCGGGGCCAAGATCTCGGCCAAGACGGTCGTCAACAAGGTGATGCAGCACCTCAAGCAGGGCCAGGCCGCCGAGTCCGAACCGACCGCGACCGATGATCTGCTCAAGACCAGCCGCCGGCGCGAGCGCCCGACGACGTCATCGAGCCGCTACGGCATCGCGGTCGAAGGGATCGACGAGGTGATGCTCCGGCTCGCAAAGTGCTGTCGCCCGGTTCCCGGCGATCCGATCGTCGGCTACATCAGCCTCGGACGGGGCATCACGATCCACCGCGAGGACTGCCCGAACGTGGCCGTCTTGCGCAAGGATCCCGACCGTTTCACGCCGGTGTCGTGGGACGGAGACGCCGAGACTTCGTTCAGGGTCGAGATCCAGGTCGATGGCTGGGACCGTCACCGGCTGCTGGAAGACATGTCGCGCAGCTTCGCCGAGGCCGGCATCAACATCCTCGAGGCGCGCTGCACCGTCAGCCACCCGATGGTCAGAAATCGGTTCGTGGTCGAGGTTGGCGACACGCGCTCTCTTGATCAGGCGATCAGCCGTCTGCGCAACATCGACGCGGTATTCGACGCCTATCGCGTCACGCCGGGCGCGGGATAGGTCTCGCGGCCCTTCCGCCGTTCTCCTGAGGGGCATCAGCCCAGCTCGGGGCCGTCGCGCCCACTGCGCGGGAGCCCGCGGTCGGTCCGCCAGGCGCCGCGGTCATGGCGCTCGGCGACCCGCACGGTCCGCACCGCCGCGCGCGGCACCTTGGTGATCAGGACCGCCTGGCCGGGCGGTAGCGACGAGATCGCGTTGGGGTCAACCAGGAATCGTTCCGCCTGCCGGCGGGTGCCTCGGCCAGTGTCGTGATCGCCGAACACCGGATGTGCCGCCGTTTGTCTGGTCAGCTCCCAAACCGTCTCCGTTCCCGTCATCTGGGCGACCGTGCGAGCGGAGGCGGGAACGTCTTGGCGGTGGACGATCTTGACCGCCGTGGAGCCCAGCACCTGGTCGCGTAGACCCGGCGCCGCGCGATCGAGGTCCGCGAGCTCCTGCGTCGCCAGCAGCACGCTTACGCCTGATTCTCGGCAGCGGGCCAGCAGCGAGATCACGTTGTCCGACCGCAGCGCGGAGAACTCGTCGATCCCCACCGTCGCCGCCTCTTCCCGTCCAGGGTCCAGCAATCGGTGACCGGTGGCCGCGACCAGGTCCTGGATCACGAGCGTGCCGAGCTGGGAAGCCAGCCCGCCGTATCTCGCCGAGTTCAGGCTGAAGAGGACGACGTGTCCCCTGGTGAGCGCGTCGCGCAGGTCGATGGGCTCCTGTCCTGCCGCCGGCGCCAGGAATGGGCCGGCCTGGGACTCAGTGACCAGCGCCAGTCGCGTCCCGAGGCCCCTGATGGCGCTCAGCTGGTCGGGCGAGAGAGTGGCTATGTAGTCCTGAACCCGCTCGGCCAGCAGCTTGGGCGCATGGCGCAGCAGCCCGGAGACCCTCCGGGGGTCCATCAGGCCGGCTACCTCCTCGAGGGTGGGAGGCTCGCGCGGATGGACGTGCTCGAGCACCTGCAGCACCGTCTGGACGTAGCGCTCGGCCGCCCGCTGATAGTGGGGCTCGGTGAACCGCTCGCTGGCGATCAGCTTGTCCTTCAGCTCAGTCGGGTTCCCGTGCGCCAGTGGGTTCCAGCGACCTGGGCCGTCCGGAGTCCAAAGCCGGAATACCCGCCCCGCCGAAGCGGCTGCCTCAGCCAGGACGCGGGCGAAGGCCGGCGATCCCTTCATGTCGATCGCCACCACCGGGCGCCCGCTCCGCGCGTGCTCGGCGAGGCCCGTGAGCAGCGAGGTCGACTTGCCCGCCCCGGTGGCCCCCAGGATCAGCGCGTGTGCCGAGAGTTGCTGATCTGTCAACACCACACGGGCACCGCCGGTGTCGGTGCCCAATGCCACCGCGCCTGCCGGCAGAGCGCGCCCGGCCTCGCGCTTGCGGCGAATGTAGGCGCTGGTTCGAGCCAGCACGACCGCGGTCGCGACGGTGGCGGTCACAGCTACGACCCACGGCGGCGGCGAGATCGTCACCAGCGCCCCCGCCACCACTACCAGCCAGCGGAGTGCGCGCGTCACCGCTCCAGCGCCCCGGCTCGTTGCACGGTCTGGGAGACCCCGGTGCGCGATCGCTCAAGGTTCGGCCCCGATTCTGCTCGCCGCCCTGAGGCCCATTGCACGCGCTGCACGTGGACCATCGACGTAATGGCAAGCCGCGCCGCAGAGGCCTCGACTGCGCGCGCGACAGCCGAATTGTCGGCGAGATAGAGCACCGCATCGATCCGCGAGTCGGCGCCGTAGCCGGAAAGGATCCGCTCCCGCCGAGCCCTCTCTTTTGTCGTCAGCTCGAGCTCGACCCCGATCCGCCTTCCACCGGAGGTGATCAACAGGAGGTCCGGGTAGTGCAACCGCTCGCGTCCGGCCGGACCAACGCCGCCGAGTCTGACCCCGAACGGCTCTTCCCGCCGGCCGTCGTGCACCGAGCTCTGCGCTCGGGCTCCGTCGCGCGAGCGCATCGTCCGCTCGGAGATGACCTCGCGAAGTTGCCCGAACGCGCCGCGCTCGGCGGCCAACGACAGCCAGGCGAGCCCGACGTCGTGCCGGTAGGAGCGCAGGTCGGTCCGCGGCGGCGGGAGCTGGCTGTCGATGACCGCAAGCCCCTTGCGGGTGATCCACCAGCAGCGCGGCTGCCCGTGGAAGAACCGCTCGCCAGCCAGCATGCCGGCCGCGCGCAGCGCCTGAAGCCGGGCTCGGGCCGCGTCCGCCGAGACCCCGAGCAGCACCTGGATGTGGCTTGCGAGGACGAGCCGGTGCTGCGCGACGAACGAGAGCAGGACGTGATCGCGCTCGGTGATCAGCGCACGATTTCGTCCCATGCTCATCGGAGCCGTGGGCTGACGGTTTTCACCCCCCCGCCGGGCGGTAGGAGCCGGGCTCGGGCTAGGAGATCACGGTGATCCCGCGCGGGATCACCGAAAACTCGGCCTCGTGCGCCTCTCCGATGTAGTCGCCGTCGACCTGAAGCGGCAGTGGGCGGTCATCGCACGAGCGGACTCGCAGCTCGGCCAGACCCGTGAACGGGTGAATATGCCGGTGACGCGCCACTCGCGGCCGACTCGACAGCGCTCGCCAGGCGATCGTCGGGATGTCGATGGGGCGGGCCCGTTGCAGCACGATGCCGGCCAGGTCGCCACTCTCGAGGTCGGCTCCCTCGCCAAACTGCACGGGGCGCTCACCGAAGTACGTGTACGGCGATCCGTTCTGGACGATCGCGGTTACGCCCCGCACGCGCTTGCCGTCGAGCTCGGCCTCCAGTTGCGGGGGGTGCACCAGATAGCGCCGGTTGAAGGCTCCGATCGCAGTCCACGTGTAGTACCACTCGCCCAGTCGGGCCTTCAGATGGGGATGGGCGTCGACGCGCTCGACCACGCTGGCGTCAAGCCCCACGCCGGCGGAGAACGCGAAGTGGCGACCGTTGACCCGGGCCAGATCGACGCGGCGCGGGCTCCACTCGTCGGCCATGCGAAGCAGGTGCTCGGTGGCGTCGACCACATCGGTCGGGATCCCGAGCATCCGGCAGTAGACGTTGGCTCTTCCACCCGGCAGGCAGCACAGCGGCGTGTCCGATCCCGCGAGCCCGTTGGCGGCCTCGTTTACCGTCCCATCGCCCCCGAAGGCAACGACGACGTCGTATCCCTCGCGTGCCGCCTGACGGCAGATGTCGGTCGCGTGGTCGCGTGCCTCGGTGTCCACAGCCACCACCTCGTACCTGCCTCGGAGCGCGTACACGACCAGGTTCTTCAGGCGGTCAGAGACGGTGGTCGCGTAGGGGTTGACGATGATCAGCATCCTCTTGCCGGGCGCCTCGGAGCTCACCCCGAGGATCGCCTCGAGGCGCTCGATCGACTGGCTGGATGCTGCGGCGGTCATCCCCGTAGCTCAGAACACCGCTGTGTGAGGCTCGTTACGTGTACCGCCCCGGGCGTCTGGGTATACTCCCCGTCACATAGCTGTACTACATCCAGAGGGGTGGAGGGACATGGCCCTGCGAAGCCCCGGCAACCTCCCGACAAGGGAACGGTGCCAATTCCATCAGGCTCCAACGACAAGCCTGGGAGATGTGGAAACGGCGGTTTCTCACGGGACCTCCGACCACAGACCCCGGCGGAGGTTTTTTCACATATGCCGCCAGAGTCTCTTCGCTGTAAGGAATGCAAGACCACCTACCCGCTCGATGCGCGGTACGTGTGCGAGCAGTGCTTCGGGCCGCTAGAGGTTGCTTATCCATCGAGGATGGATTCCGATCCGGCTGAGCTCCGTCGCCGGATCCAGGCCGGGCCACAGTCGCTGTGGCGCTACGCGGACTTTCTCCCGGTGGCTCAGCAGCCGGGGACGCTCGCGGCGGGGTTCACGCCGCTGCTGCGTGCCGACCGCCTCGCCGAGGAGCTGGGCCTCGAGAACGTGTGGATCAAGAACGACGCCGCCAATCCCACGCACTCGTTCAAGGACCGCGTGGTCTCGATCGCGCTGGCCCGTGCCCGCGAGCTCGGATTCGACACGCTGGCCTGTGCCTCGACCGGGAACCTGGCCAACGCCGTCGCCGCGCACGCGGCGGCCGCGGGGCTCGACTCCTACGTGTTCATCCCCGCCGACCTGGAGGAACAGAAGATCCTGGCGACCGGGGTCTACGGCACCAACCTGGTGGCGGTGCGCGGCAACTACGACGACGTCAACCGGCTCTGTACGGAGCTGTCATCCGAGCATGACTGGGCGTTCGTGAACATCAACATGCGTCCCTACTACGCGGAGGGTTCGAAGACGCTTGCGTTCGAGACCGCCGAGCAGCTCGGCTTCTCGCTTCCGGACCGGGTCGTAGCCCCGATCGCC
This sequence comes from uncultured Actinomycetes bacterium, assembly GCA_963719305.1. Classification (GTDB taxonomy): domain Bacteria; phylum Actinomycetota; class Thermoleophilia; order Solirubrobacterales; family Solirubrobacteraceae; genus Palsa-465. The sequence goes on from CAVRBL010000004.1 coordinate 27,115, forward strand.
TCGGGGTCGCTGTTCACGAAAGTGGCGCGCGGGTTCGAGGAGTGGATCGAGGCCGGCCTTCTCAAAGGGGAGCCGCCGACCTTCAACGGGGCCCAGGCGGCAGGATGCTCGCCGGTGGCGACCGCGTTCCAGGACGGCCAGGACTTCTGCCGTCCCGTGAGGCCCGAGACGATCGCCAAGTCGCTCGCGATCGGCGATCCAGCCGACGGACCGTACGCCCTCGACCTGGCGAGGCGCTCCGGCGGCTCGATCGACTCGGTGACCGATGCGGAGATCAGAGAGGGCATCGGGCTGCTGGCACGCACCACCGGCATCTTCACCGAGACCGCGGGTGGCGTGACCGTGGCCGTGCTGGCCAAGCTCGCCGAGCGGGGAGACATCGACCCGGGCGAGCGGGTGGTCGTGTACATCACCGGGGACGGGCTGAAGACGCTCGACTGTGCCCGCGGAACGTTCGAAACCTGGGAGATCGACCCGACCGCGGTGTCGTTCGATCAGGCCAGAGAGCGGCTCGCGGTCCCGGCTTGATAAATACTGAGCGCACGATGGCCGTCAGCGTCAAGATTCCGACCCAGCTCCGGGCCGCAACCGACGGCGAGGCAACCGCCGAGGTCGACGGCGACACCGTCGGGGAGGTGCTCGACGCGCTCTACGAGCGCTATGACGAGCTCCGCAGCCGGATCGCCGAGGACGGCGGCCTGCGCCGGTTCGTCAACGTGTACGTAGGCGGCGAGGACATCCGCTTCCTCGACGGGCTCGACACTCCCGTGTCGGACGGAGACGAGGTGACGATCCTCCCGGCCGTGGCGGGGGGCTAGCAGCAGGGCGCTGAGCGGGCACACCGGGGGCGGCGTGGGAAGAAGAGTGTCGCCAGGCGACATCAACTTCCGAGAGGACCCCGATCAGCCGGCCGCCCCGACGCCCACCGGGCAGCTCAGCGGCCGGGGCCGTGGGAAGAAACTCCCCTCCCGGGACGAGAAATCTCCCAGCAGGCTGGGCGCCCCGTCGACGCCTCAGCCCAGGCCCCCTCCATGGGGCAGCCCCCGCCGCTTAGTGCAGACAGTGGCGCTGGCGCAGATAGGCGTTGGCTGGCTTGACCCGATAGCAGAGGTAGATGTGGTGGCCGTGGAAGAACCCCGGGCTTGACAGGCTCACCTGTACGCGAACAAGCGAGACGTGGCCCTGCGCGCAGTTCGGTACGCAGTTGTCGACGTGGTTGGTGCCGAACGCACGGGTGACGGAGCTGCCCCAGGTACGCCAGCGTAGACCGGTGACGTTGTTGTTTCCGTCCGCGTTGAAAAGGATGTGGGACGGCTTGACCCGCAAGCCCTGGAGCACTCCGAGGTTCCTGTAGAAGTAGATCGGATCCGCTGACGCCGTCCGAGCTGTCGGGCCCTGCGCAGCCGAGCTCGCGGCTCCGACCGCCACCGAAGCAATCACGAGCGTCACAGCCGCGGCGCATCCGAAAAGCCGAGCCGTCCGGTAGTGCCTTTGGCCGTGATGCTTGTATGCCATTGCCGCCCCTTTCATGAGCGGGCCGCGGCCCCAATGCCCCACCGCAACCCAGTTGCAGCGGGATCGTACACCGCGCCGCCCCTCGTCCGGTGGCAGGTCGCCGCTACTGGGCGTTGCACCACTTGTTTGGGTCGAGCCCCCTGAACTAGCATGCGCCCATCGAAGGCGTCTCGACAGACACTGCCGCGATCAACGGCGGCGATCGAGGAATCGAACCCCCTCGCGTGCCGAGCCTGGACGCGGCCACGAAGCTCCAGCAGACGGTTACGAGCAAGGGCGAGCGTGTCGGGCCGCTGATCGACGGCCTGCGAATCCGGTCGGCGACCACGCACCCGGATGAACGCGGGACCGTCTGCGAGATCTACAACCCTGCCTGGGGACTGAGCGACGAGCCGCTCGTCTACGTCTACCAGATCACGATCAGGCCCCAGCAGGTCAAGGGCTTCGTGCTTCACCGGACCTACAGCGACCGCCTCTTTTTCTCCTTCGGCACCGTCAAGGTCGTTCTGTACGACGATCGTGAGGGGTCACCGACCCGTGGGATGCTCAACGAGCTGCACTTCGGGGATCACAACCGGGCCCACCTCGTGATTCCTCCCGGCGTTTGGCACGCGATGAAGAACGTCGGCACCGTGGATGTGATCTTCGTCAACTGTCCGACGAAGCCGTACAACCACGAGGACCCAGACAAGTGGACACTTCCCCGGGATAGCGACCAGATCCCCTACACGTTCTGAGACGCATCCCTTGAGCTCACGCGGGCGCCTGCCTGGGTTTCTCAGGACCGCGCGCCGCCGCACGGGGCTGATCCGAGTGATCCTGCGGAACGCTCACGTGGATCCGGTGGTCCGTGGCCGGCCCCTGGTTAGCGTCGTGCTGTCGACGTACAACTGGAGCAGCGTCCTTCGGTACTCCGTCCGCTCGGTGCTCCGGCAGACGTATCCCAATCTCGAGCTGTTGGTGATCGGCGACGGGTGCACCGATGACTCGGAGCAGGTCGTCGCGTCAGTCGGCGACGAGCGCGTGCGTTGGCACAACCGCGAGACGAACTCGGGCAGCCAGGCTACGCCGAACAACGTCGGGCTGGAAATGGCCCGGGGCGAGTACGTCGCCTATCACGGACACGACGACGTCTGGCACCCGAGGCACCTGGCGACGATGATCGCGCACATCCAGGCCGCGGACGCGGACATCGGCCATTCGATGGCGGAAGTGCTCGGTCCGCCGGGCACCAAGGTGCGCTTCCTCACCGGTCTCTTCGATGACGGGGGCATGCCCAAAGGCTGGTGGCTTCCGCCCACCTCGATCGTCCACAGAATCGAGCTTGGCCAGCGGATAGGAGGCTGGCGGACCTACGAGGAGGGCGCTCTTCCTGACTCGGATTTCGTCGATCGCGCCCGGGAAGCGGGTGCTCGGCTGATCTCCGTGCGCGCGCTGACGGCCTACAAGTTTCCCTCTGCCTACAGGCCGAACGTCTACCGGGAACGCCCAAGCCACGAACAGGCGGCCTACAGCAGGCGCATCGAGCGTGAGCGATTGTTCGTCGAGCGTGAGCTGGCGGCCGTCGCCTGGCGCCAGTTCTCGCCGGAGAAGGGCCAGCTCGACGTCGAGGAGCCGACGGAGGCCGATCTAGTGGACGCGATGAGCATTTTCGCCTACTTCCGGCGCGTTAGGGGTCTGGATTAACGATCCGGGCCGTCCGGACCAGGCTCGGCGCACGCCCCACGATCGGGAACGAGAAGCGGCGCTACTGGCTGCTGCTGTCGCTACGGCCCTCAGCCGTGGACACAGCGACGTTCACGCCGATGGGGCAGCTGACGCCCGTCCCCCCGAGCCCGCAGTAGCCCCCGGGGTTCTTGTGCAGGTACTGCTGGTGGTAGTCCTCGGCGTAGTAGAACGGGCCGGCTTGCTCGATCTCCGTGGTGGTCTCGGGATAACCGGAGGTTCGTAGCTGCTCGGCGTAGGCCTCCCGCGAGGACTCGGCGGCCGCGCGCTGGGCCTCGGTGGTCCAGTAGATCGCCGACCGGTACTGGGTGCCGATGTCGTTGCCCTGGCGCATTCCCTGGGTGGGGTCGTGGTTCTCCCAGAACAGCCTCAGGATCTCGGCATAGGAGGTGACCGTCGGATCGAAGACCACGAGCACGGCCTCGGTGTGGCCGGTCCGACCGCTACAGACCTCCTCGTAGGTCGGGTTGGGCGTGGACCCCCCGGAGTAGCCGACCGCCGTCGTGTAGACGCCCGGCGCCTGCCAGAAGACGCGCTCCGCGCCCCAGAAGCACCCCATCCCGACGATGGCCTGCTCCAGGCCCTCGGGGAACGGCGGCTTCAGCGGCGTGCCGAGCACCGCGTGGCGGTCAGCGACAGGCATCTCCTGCTGGCGCCCGGGCAGCGCGTCGGCCGGATCGATCATCTTGGTCTTGTGCCCTAGCCCGAACATCTCTGCTTACAAGGGTAGAAGGTCGGGCGCGGGCCGTCATCGGTCGGGCGTGGGCCGCCCCCGTCGTCGGGCGCGGGCCGCCCCGTGGTCGGGCGCCGCCGCCGTCCGTCGGGCGCGGGCCGCCCCCGTCGTCGGGCGTGGGCCGCCCTCAGGCCGTCCCCGCCCCCCCGTACGAATCCGGGGGAGCCGGCGCCGACTGGGCCGACGCGATCTGATCGAGCAGGGCGGAGGGACTGGTGCCGCCCAGCACCCGCAGGCGGGGCAGCCGGTATGGGTCTTGGGACGGGCTCGCCCAGCCGGGGCTCACCGTCGTGGATCCGACGTATCCGGCAGCCTTCACCTCGGAGATGACGTTGGCGTCGTAGTGGCCCGACGGATAGCAGAACCAGTTGACCGCCACGCCGTAACGCTGCTTCAGCATCTGGCGGGCAGTGGCGACCTCGTCGTGAAGCTGTGAGGCCCCCAGCGTGATGAGGTCGGCGTGGCTCATGCCCTGGGTGTCGAGCTCCCAGCCAGCGTCGACGAGACCCTTGACCTGGGGGTCGGTCAGACCGCCCTGGGAGGGGGGAAGGCCGGTCAGCTGGATGTTCTCGTCCGCGACCCAGCCCAGCCGCTTCAGCACCGGCAGAGCGTTCGTGTACTGCGACTGGTAGCCGTTGTCGAAGGTGAGCACCACCGGCTTGCCCGGCCCCAACGGGACACCGCGCGTCCAGTAAGCCCGCACCTGATCGAGCGTGACGGCGTGCCATCCGGCTGCCTTCAGAGCCTGCATCTGGGCGGCAAACTCACCCGCCGGCACGTACAGGCCGGGGAACTTCGCGCCAGCGGGAGGCGGGTTGATCACGTGATACATGAGGATCGGCACCGGGGTCGTCCCGGGCTTGCCGGTCGCCACGCCGGTCACGGTCGAGTGGTGGCTGGCGGGGCTGCTGCTGGCCGGAGCGGCAGCTGCCGATGGCTTCGGAGCGCTAGCTGTCCTGCTGCTGGTCGAGGACCCACAGGCGGCCACGGCAATCATCAGCGTGAGTGCGGCCACAGACCGCATCAGCATGCGGGGACGCGTGGGGCAGAGGGCGCGACCTCGAGACTGCATGAGCCCACGAGCGTATAGATTCGCGCGGCGTGAGCGCCGCCCCGGTCAAGTCGCCCGTTTCCGCCCCGGTCGAGCGGACGGTCACATCGAAGGACGGCGTCCAGCTGGCCGCGATCGAGGCCGGCGACAGTGCCCACCCGACCGTGGTGCTCGTCCACGGCTACCCCAACACCAAGGAGCTGTGGCGGCCACTCCTCCCGCACCTGACCGAGCGCTACCACGTGGTCGCGTACGACCTCCGCGGCATGGGAGCCTCGAGCACTCCCCGCGGTCCAGCGGCGTATGACTTCGACCGACTCGGCGACGACCTCCTAGCAGTCATCGCCGCAGTTGCTCCCGGACAGCGGGTCCACCTGGTCGGGCACGACTGGGGAGGTATCCAGGGCTGGGAGTTCGCGACACACGAGCGGTTTGACGGCGTCCTGGCGTCCTTTACGACGATCGCCGGACCTTCGCTCGATCAGGTCTCGATCGCCGCGCGCGAGCTGCTTGCGCGGCCGTCGCCAGGGCACCTCATGGAGCTTGTCCGGCGCGCGAGGCGCTCCTGGTACGTGCTCGCTACGTGCACGCCGGGCGTGCCCACCATTGCCTGGCGCGGACCGCTCGGGCGCGGGGGTTGGGAACGAGTTCTACGCCTTCTCGAGCGCATCCCGGACGAGCGCGCAACCCCACCGCGGACACTCGCGGCGGACGCCACCCACGCCGCCAATCTCTACCGCCGCAACATTCCGCGCAAGCTGCGCCGCCCGCGCCGGAATGCGATAGCCCGCGTCCCGGTGCAGGTGGTCGTTCCCAGCGCCGATCACTTCATCTCCCCGCACTATTACGACCTGGCCGAGCGCTACGCGCCCACGCTCACGCGGCGGACCATCGGAACGACCCACTGGGCGCCACTGATCCAGCCAGGACTGCTGGCCCGGTGGGTGAGCGAATTCGTCGACGAGGTCGAGGCGGGCCGCCCTCTGCGCTCCAGCCGACCGTGGGTGCCCGGCGCCGGGATCGAACAGCTGCGCGAGCGCCTGGCGGTGGTCACGGGCGCCGCGAGCGGCATTGGGCTGGCGACCGCGACCGCTCTCGCCGGCCGCGGCGCACGGCTCTTGCTTGTCGACCGCGACGCCGAGGGTCTCGAGCGGGCCGCGGCCTCGATCGCTCAAAGCCAAACCTTCGTCTGCGACGTCTCCGACCAAGAGGCATTGGAGCGGCTCGCAACCCGTGTGCTCGATGAGCAGGGCGTACCCGACGTGGTCGTAAACAACGCCGGAATCGCAGTGGCGGGCTCGTTCCTCGACACCGCACCCGAGGACTGGCAGCGGATCGTGGATATCAACCTGATGGGCGTGGTACACGGCTGCCGGCTGTTCGGCCGGGCGATGATCGATCGCGGCCAGGGAGGGCAGATCGTCAACACTGCGTCGGCCGCGGCGTTCGCGCCGGCAAAAGATCTCGCCGCCTACGCCACGACCAAGGCAGGGGTGCTGATGCTGAGCGAGTGCCTGCGGGCCGAGCTCCATCCCCACGGCATCGGCGTCACCGCGGTCTGCCCCGGGTTCATCGCCACCAACATCACGCGTACGACCCACTACGTAGGCCGCGGGCAGACCGAGCAGCAACGCCTTGCGGAGCGGATCACGCGAAGCTATGAGCGGCGCAACTTCACCCCGGACCGGGTGGCGAAAGAGATCGTCGAGGCCATCGGGGTCAACAAGCCGGTGGCGGTGATCACACCTGAGGCAAAGGTGATGCGCGCCCTGTCGTGCTTCGCGCCTGAATTTCTCAGGCGGCTCGCGCGCCTCGACGTGCTATCGGGCTGAGTCCAAAGAAGGACTCAGCTTTCAGCCGACGAAACGCACCGTTATGCGTTTGATGAATCGCGTACCCCGGATCGAGCACAAGTCCGTCAACTCCCGCCCAGGCCTCGAGCATCTCCGATCGGAATGGATCGCGATCGCCCGGTGGCTGAACGCGAACAAGGTCGAGTACGTCATGATCGGAGCGGTGGCTGAGGCCATCCGCGGCAATGCCCGCGCCAGGGGCCCGGTGGCGATCGTGCCGGCGCCCTATCGCCGGAATCTCGAGCGGTTGGCTCGGGCCCTGTCGGCCGAGCACGCCCGGGAGCGGATCGACATGGACAGCGATGCCGTCGGTGCCGACCCCGTCCCGGTCAAGCTCACGGGCCAGAAGCTGATGGAGCGCACCCACTGGACGCTCCGTTGCGGAGCCCAGGACATCGACGTGGAGTGCGGAGTGCGGGCCGCCGGTGACGAGCGCGGCATTCCGAGCTACCAGGAGCTGCTGTACGAGGCCGGAAGGTTCGAGCTCGACGTCGGTGTCAGCGTCGAGGTGGCCTCCCCCGAAGACATCCAGCACTTCGCGCACCTGCGCCGCACCGGCGTGGCTCCCGAGATCCGAATCACGAAACAGGTGCGCCCGCCCGACCAGCCCCCGGAGCCCGACGGTCGCGGCGCCGTCGAGCGCGGCGAGCGCGACTCGGCCTAGCGGCGCCTACTCCGAGGCGAGCACGGTGCCTAGCGCCTCGACGAGCCTCGCGTCGAGCGGCTGGCCGCGGACCGCGACCCTCAAGTGCCGGTGGTCGAGTCCCGGGTAGGTCCAACCGGGCCGAGTCGAGATTCCGTGCTCTGAGAGAAGTCGCTCGTGGGCCGAGATGGCGTCCGGCAGCTCGAGCAGCACGAAGTTCGCATTCGCGGGAAGGCACCGGACGCCGGGCACGGAGCTCAGCGCCGCCACCAGGTCATCTCGGCGGCGGGCGGTCTCGAGCGCCAATTGCTGGAGATAATGCGGATGGCTCGCCGCTGCCTCGGTCACGGCCAAGGCAACCGCGTTCACCGGCCACTGTGGCCTGGCCCGGCGCAGGCGGTGCGCGACGGCGCCGTCCGCGAGCAGATAGCCCGCTCGTACGCCCGGCAAGCCCAGGACCTTGGTTAACGAGCGCACGACGATCAGCCCGGGCAGGTCGCGTGCGGCGCAAAGCGATTCTCGGCCCCGCGAGACGAAGTCCATGAACGCCTCGTCGACCACGGTCGTGCGCCCCTCGCGGCACAACCGGCGGAGCGCCGAGGCGGCGTGAAGCGCGCCCGTGGGGTTGGTCGGGTTGCCGATGACGACCAGGTCGGCCTCATCGGGCACTGCTCCCGCATCGAACCCGAATGGCGGCGGCAGGATGATGCGCTGCAGCGCCAGGCCCGCGTCGCGCAACGCCCGTTCGGGCTCAGTGAACGAGGGGTGGACGATCGCCGCCAGACGCGGGTGCAGGGCACGGGCCATCAGCGTGAAGGCCTCCGCTGCGCCGTTCAGCACGATCGCCTCGGCCGGATCGCGCCCATAGAGTCCCGCTACCGCGGACGTCGCCGGCCGATCATCTGGATAGGCACCGAGTTCCTGGACGCCGCTGGCAATCGCATCCTCGAGCCACGGCGGCCGCGGCCCTGCGGCCACGGTTACCGCGAAGTCGTAGCGCGCCCCGCGGGCGTAGTCGTCGGCGTGAAGCTCGACGGTCGCCAACCTACCGGTACTTTCCGGGCTCCCAGAGTGGCTCCTCGCCGCGATTCGCGCCGCGGCTGAGGATGAACAACAGGTCGGACAGCCGGTTCAGGTAGCGCACTACCTCGGGGTTCAGCTCGCCGCCGGCGGCGATCGCCCGGCGCTCGGCCCGCCGGCAGACCGTCCTGCAGACGTGGAGCTGCGCGGCCGCCCGTGTACCGCCCGGCATCACGAACGACTTCAGCGGCTCGAGCGTCGCGTTGACCTCGTCGCAGCGCTCCTCTAGCCACCTCACCTGCTCCGGAATCACGCGCAGGCGCTCGCGTCCGGAGGTCTCCTCGGGCACCGATATGTCAGCGCCCACATCGAACAGGTCGTTCTGGACCCGGCGCAGCCAGTCGGCGTACTCCTGGGGAAGATCATCGATCGTCAGCGCCAGCCCGATGTGCGCATTGAGCTCATCTACGCTCCCGTAGGCCTCGATCCGAGGATCGGTCTTGGGTACGCGGCTCATGTCCCCGAGGTGCGTCTCGCCCGAATCGCCCAGCCGGGTGTAGATGCGTGTCAGGTTTACCGTCACTGAGGTTCACTCTAGTCACCTGACCTCGCGAGGATCCCGGGTGCGTACTCTCGGTGAATGACGAGACGTGCACTGATCGGCGCTGGCGGTGGGGTTGTGCTGCTGATCTTGACCTGGGCCCTGGCGTTCCACGTCGACCTGTTCGAGCACGCGGACCAGTCCGTTTACAACGGCTTCGGCGGTCTGAAACGGCCTCACGTCGACTCGATCGCGACGTTCATCGCGGAGCTGTGCAATCCGCCGCGCTACCTGTACCTGACTGCCATCCCGGTGATCATGGCGCTGGTTCGCAGGCGGCCAAGGATCGCGATGGCCGTGATCACGATCATGCTCGGTGCGAATATCACGACGGAGCTGCTCAAGCCGCTCCTCGCACAGCCGCGCGCCAGTGCGTATCTCGTAGGGAGCGGGCACGTCTCGCCCGCGTCCTGGCCCAGCGGGCACGCAACCGCGGCGATGTCGGTGGCACTTTGCGTCGTGCTAGCGGCGCCGGCCAGGCTCCGACCGGCGGCGGCCGCATTTGGGGCGATCTTCGCGGTCGCGGTGAGCTACTCGTTCCTGACGCTGGGGTGGCATTACCCCAGCGATGTGTTCGGCGGATTTTTGGTAGCGGGGGTCTGGACCCTCCTCGGAATTGCAGCTTTGTCGGCGATTTCTCGCAAGAAGCCCGCGAGGTCGGCTGCCGCTGGCGTCTCGCTAGGGGATGCTCTACGGCCTCCCGCGGTCGCACTGCTCGCGTCGCTGGTTCTCGCGGGGCTGGTCCTAGTTGCGCGCCCCCACGCCGTGCTGGCATACGCCAGCGCCCATACAGCGTTCGTGATCGGGGCGGGGGCAATCGCGGCGCTGGGTCTGATCATCGCAACTGGCGTGATGCTGTCCGTCAGGTTGCCCCTGGGCGGTGCTTCCGGACGCGCCCGTCGCTCTGGCTGAGGGCTCAGCGTAACGCCTACGGTTGGTACCCCTCGGAGCGGTACTTCCCCGGCGGCCACCACCCGCGATAGGATCCCGCCCGTTCGACGGTCGGTGGTGATGAGAAGCCGGTGAGAATCCAGCGCGGACCCGCCACTGTGATCGGGGACGCCAGCCGCACTCAATGCCACTGGATGACCACGAGTCGACCGGGAAGGCGCGGCAGGTAGGCCCGTCAGCCAGGAGACCACCCACCGACCAAAACGCCGAAAGCCCTCGCGGAAAGGGGTGGCTCTCATGAATCAGAAGAAGTTCCTCGCTATCGGCGGCGCGTTGGCGGCGCTCGCGGCTTGCGCCGCAATCGTCACCGCACCAGCCGCCGCCGCCACGGTCGGCACGACCGTCACCGTGCGCGTCGAAGGACTGAACCGGACGCTGCTTGCGCCGAAGACCGTCAAGACACACGGCGGTTGGATCACCAAGGGAGGAGCCCCGGTCGGGCAGTGCCCCGCGACCAGCGCCGCCGGGGCCCTCGACGTGGCCACCAAAGGCAGATGGGGCGGCAAGTTCAGCTCCGGCTTGGGCGTCGAGGTGCTCTCGATCCTGGGCGAGAAGCATCCCTTCACGCCGCCGAAGTACTTCTGGGGTCTCTGGATCAACAACCGCTTCGCGCAGCTGGGCGCTTGCGCGCTGAAGCTCCGCAAGGGCGAGAACCTGCTGTTCGCGGCGATCTCCGACACGGCGCCGGACAACGCGCTGCTGCTGCGCACACCCAGGCAGGTGACGGTGGGCCACCCGTTCACGGTCAAGGTGGCGTACCTGCCGCCGAAGGGGCTCGCCAAACCCGTGGCAGGCGCCCGCGTCGGTGGCGCGGTGACGAACAGCCAGGGCTTGGCGACGATCACCGCCCACAGCAAGGGGACGCTCTTCCTGCGGGCTACCAAGAGGCCATTCATCCGCTCCGTGTTCGCGCGGGTGACCGCCTCGTAGCCGGTCGTTGGTGGTGCGGCCACGCGCCATGGGGATGACGATCGTCGCCGTGCTGGCGGCGGCGATCGTCTCCGGCTGTGGCCTTGGCGCCGGCCGAGGAACCTCCGACGTAAGCCTCACTGTCACCCGCGACTTCGGCACGGGCCCCGTCCTCTCGACCACCCAGCAACGCGTGCCCGGGTCGGAGACCGTGATGCGGATGCTCCAGCGGTCATCGCACATAACCACCCGCTACGGCGGTGGCTTCGTGCAGTCGATCAACGGCCTGTCGGGGACCTCGAGCCGGCGCGATTGGTTCTACTACGTCAACGGCGTCCAGGCTTCGGTCGGGGCGGCCCAGACCGCCGTGCATCGCGGCGATGAGATCTGGTGGGACCTGCACGACTGGAGCGCGACTGAATCGATACCGGCCGTGGTGGGCTCGTTTCCGGAGCCCTTCGTCCACGGAGTCGGCGGCAAGCGCCTGCCGACCGCACTGGAATGCGCCTCGGACGTGAAACCGGCCTGCGACCGCGTGGCCTCCGCGCTGCGGGCCGTCGGCGTGCCCACCGCGAGCCAGCTGCTGGGAACCGGGTCGGGGACCGACAGCCTGGCCGTTCTGGTGGGTACCTGGAAGGATCTCCGGGGCTCGATCGCGGCCAGCGTGATCGAGCACGGGCCCTCGTCGAGCGGCATCTATGCCAGGTTCGCGGGACCGGCCGGTGGCTCGCTTCAGCTGCTCGATCCTCGCGGCCACGTCGCGCGTACGGTCACCGCTGGTTCAGGGTTGATCGCGGCCACCGCCCAGAGCTCATCCCAACCCACCTGGCTCATCACCGGAACGGATCCCGCCGGCGTGGCGGCCGCGGCCATGTCGCTGACACCGGCCAGCCTGAAGCATCGTTTCGCGCTCGCGGTCCAGGGCTCGGCGGAACTGCCCGTTCCTCTGGATGGAGCGTCATGATCCACCTGGGTGCGCCATGAGCTATCGCCGTCGCTCCAGTCCTCTGCACGCCGCCCGGGCGGGGGCAGGCTGTCTCTACTGCCTGGCGCTGGCGCTCGCAGCGCTCGCGCTATCGAACCCGATCGCGCTCGGCGCCGTGACCGTGGCGATCGCTCTGGCAGGGGTCGCCGCCGGGGTCGGTCGCGAGCTGCGGCGCGCGGCGCTGTTCGCCGTTCCGCTGGCGGTGGCGATCGCGGTCATCAACGCGCTGGTGACTCGTGACGGTCTGACGGTGATCATTCGCCTGGGGCAGCTGCCGGTCCTCGGTCACACGGACATCACGCTCGAGGCGACCGCTTACGGCGCCGTGCTCGGTCTGCGGGCGGTGGCGTTGATCCTGTGCGGCGCTCTGTACACGGCGGCCGTCGACCCCGACGAGGTGTTGAAGCTGTTCCGGCGGGTCTCGTTTCGCTCGGCCCTCACCGCGACCCTGGCCACGCGGATGGTGCCGGTGCTGGCCCGCGACGCGCGGAGGCTGGGCGATGCGCAGCGCTGCCGTCCCGGCCGTCCTCCAACGCGCATTCAGCTGATGCGGGTCGCGACGACGGGCATGCTGGACAGGGCGCTGGACGTCGCCGCCGCGCTGGAGGTACGGGGGTACGGCGTGGCTGGGCGGCCGCCGCGCGCACGGAGGCCCTATTCCCGTCACGACTTCGAATTCGCGGCCTCCGCGGCAGCGATCACCGCGCTGGCGCTCTGCGCTCGCCTCCTAGACCTCGCGCCACTAACGGCCTACCCCTCGCTGCACGTCGGCCGGAGCGCGGCGACGTTCGGCGTGGCCGCGGCGCTTGTGGCGCTGGCCCTGCTTCCATTCGCCGACCGGCTGGGAATCGAGCGGTGAGGGCGGGATCGAGCGGTGAGGGAGCGATTGAGCGTCCGGAGGATCCTGCGGTGAGGGAGCGATCGAGCGTCCGGAGGATGGTGCGATGAGCGTGCTCGCGCTCGATGAGGTCACCTACCGCTACCCGGGAGCAGCCTCCCCGGCTCTCGACCGCGTCTCACTCGAGGTGGAGCCGGGAGAGCTGGTCTTGCTGGTGGGAGACACCGGATCCGGGAAGTCGACCGTCCTACGAGCCGCCAACGGGCTCGTCCCCCATTTCCACGGGGGGTCGATGGCGGGACGGGTGCTGGTAGCGGGGATGGATACCCGCGCGCACGGGCCTGGCGAGCTCGCCGGTGCCGTCGGGAGCCTGTTCCAGGATCCTGAGACGCAGGTTGTGATGGGCACCGTCCGAGCGGAGCTGGCGTTCGGGCTCGAAAACCGGGGCGAGCCGCCGGCGGCCGTGGCGCGAGGGGTGGAGGAGGCGGCGCTGGCGCTCGGAATCGCCCACCTGCTCGACCGCTCGACCGCCGAGCTATCCGGAGGCGAGCTCCAGCGGGTGGCGCTGGGCGCGGCGCTCGCCGGCAGGCCTTCGCTGCTGCTGCTCGACGAGCCCACCTCGCAGCTGGATCCGGTTGCGGGGGACGAGCTGATGGGCGCGCTGCGCAGGCTGAACGAAGACCTCGACGTGGCGATCGTGCTGGGCGAGCACCGCCTCGAGCGGTGCCTGGCCACCGCCGACAGGGTGATCGCTCTCGACGCCGGCCGAGTCGTCTGTGACGCGCCGCCCGAGGAGTTTTTGCGCTGGGCGCCGGCCGACCTCCAGACGCCGGGGGCCCGCCTTCTGCGGGGCCTTGGGCTGCGACCGGCGGCGGGAGTCAGGGGCGCGCGGGCAGCGCTGCGGGAGGCTGACATCGAGCCGGATGCGTCCTCGCCGCCGGACGCCGGCGAGCGGCCGGCGCGCCAGCGGTCAGCGGATACGGCACTCCGCTTCCACCGCGTCTGGCACGAGCTACGCCGCGGACCGGCAGTGCTGCGTTCGCTGAGCTTCTCGCTCGCGCCGGGAGAGCGAGTCGCGCTGATGGGCCGCAACGGCGCCGGCAAATCGACGCTGCTGCGGCACGCAGCGGAGCTGATGCGCCCCACGCGGGGCCGAGTCGAACGAGGCGGCCGGGTGGCGCTGCTCCTGCAGAATCCTGGCGACTACCTGGTGCACGAGACGGTGGCCCAGGAAGCCTCGACGGACGCGCTTGCCGGCGTCGGCCTTACCGGTGTTGGTGGCCGCAATCCACGCGATCTCAGTGGCGGAGAGCGTCAACGGCTCGCGCTGGCCGTGGTGCTCGACGCCCCCGAGGACCCGCCGGCTGTGGTCTGCCTCGATGAGCCGACACGGGGGATGGACCGCCGCTCGAAGCGCGAGCTGGCGAAGATGCTGACGGGGCTGAGCGCGGCAGTGCTCGTGGCGACCCACGATCCCGAGTTCGCGGTGGCATTCGCGCAGCGGGTGATCCTGCTCGCGGACGGCGAGATCATCGCGGATGGCACCGCGGAGGAAGTCCTGAGCGGCGGCACCTACTTCGCCACCGAGACCGCGAGGATCGCCGGCACGCTTACCCCCGAGCAAGCGCTGGCCCGGCTGCGCGCCCCGGAGGTGCTGGCATGAGCTGGCAGGCCGGGGCATTCACGATTCTGGCGCTGGGGATGGCAGCTGGATTTGCCTGGTATGAGCGCAAGCGACCGGACGCCAAGATCGTCGCGCTGGTGGCCACCCTTGCGGCATTCGCCGCGCTGGGGCGGATCGCATTTGCGGCGCTGCCGAACGTCAAACCCACCACCGACATCGTGCTGATCTCCGGCTATGCGCTGGGCGGGCCCCCGGGGTTCGTGGTCGGCGCGCTGGCCGGCTTCAGCTCGAACTTCTTCTTCGGCCAGGGGCCCTGGACGCCCTGGCAGATGGGCGCCTGGGGGATCACGGGACTGGTGGGCGCCGGACTGGCCCGCGTCTGCGGCCGGCGAGCCAACCGCTGGCTGTTGGCGCTCGTGGCCGGCGTGGTCGGCTTCGCGTTCACCGCCCTGCAGGACGTCGGGGACTGGGTCACCTACAGCGACCACAGCCTGGCGGCGCTCGGCGCATACGTGGGCAAGGGGATTGGTTTTGATTTCGTGCACGCCGCGGGGTGCGTCGTGTTCGCCCTGGCGTTCGGTCCGGCGCTGGCGCGGTCGATCGCCCGCTTTGCGGCCCGACTTCAGGTCACGTGGCTGCCGTCGCGCGGGGTCATTGCCCCGGTGATGATCTTGCTCTCCGGGGCTGCGCTCTCCTCCGCTGCCTGGCTGGCCGGCCAGCCAGGCACGGCGCGTGCCGCCTCGAGCCCCACCAGCTACCTCCTGTCAGCCCAGAACAGCGACGGGGGCTTCGGCCCCGGGCCGGGGAGCTCGTCCTCCCAGCTCTACTCGGGCTGGGCGGCGCTCGGGCTGGCATCCCAGGGCTACAACCCCCAGAGCGTCCGCCACGGTGGCGCAAGCCTGACCGAATACATCACGGGCGGCCAGAGCTCCCAGACGGACTCCGGATCGCTGGAGCGCACGATCCTCGTGCTCCGGGCGGCCGGACTGCCCGCCGGCAGTCTCGTCTCGACGCTCCAGGGCCGAATCGGGGCCAACGGGTCGGTGTCGGGTCAGGTCAACCTGACGGCCTTCGCGGTCCTCGCGCTTCGCTCCGCGGGCGTGGCCCCACCCGCCAACACCATCGGCTGGCTGCTCAGACAGCAGGACTCAGACGGCGGCTTCAACTTCGCCACCAAGGGCCCCGGAAGCGATGTGGATGACACGGGCGCGGCGCTGGAAGCGCTCTCCGGCCAGGGTGGTGGCCCGAGCGCGCGGGCGGTGCGGTTCATCGACTCCCAGGAGAACTCGGACGGCGGCTTTCCCAGCCAGCCCGGCGGCCCGTCGAACGCCCAGTCGACGGCCTGGGCGGTCCAGGGGCTGCTCGCGGCCGGCGTCAGCTCCGGCTCGCTCGGGCGCCCGCTCGGCTACCTGCGCTCGCTCACGGCCCCCGACGGGCACGTGCGCTATTCGGCGGGGTCCGACCAGACGCCGGTGTGGGTCACCGCCCAGGCGGCGATGGCTCTGGCGGGCAAGCCGCTGCCGCTGTCCCCGGTCCCATTGCAGAGCACGGCACCGGCCGCGCATCAGGCACGCACCGTCCATGCGCCCGCCCAGGCCTCGACCGGCGCCAAGCATGCCAAGCGCGCCGCCGTGAGGCCTGCGCGCGATTCGGCGCTGCGGCGACTGGCGGTCGACCTCGGCGTGGCCGAGGCCGTTGCCCTGGCCCCGGTCGGGTAGGGGCGCTGCGCGAGGGCCGCACAGCCCGCACCGCTAGCCGATAGCCTCTCGCGCCGTCATGCAGATCGGCGTTCCGAAAGAGACCGCTGAGGGCGAACGGCGCGTCGCACTCGTTCCCGAGATCATCAAGAAGATGACCTCGACTCGCGGCGAGGATGACGCCGAGCCTGTAGAGATCCTGGTCGAGCGCGACGCGGGCGCGAATGCCCTGATCCCCGACAGCCAGTACGAGGAGGCGGGAGCAAAGCTCGGAGACGACGTGTGGGGAGCCGACGTGGTCGTCAAGGTGGCGCCCCCGAGCGCCGAGGAGACCCAGCGCCTCAAGCAGGAGAGCGTTCTGATCGGGTTCCTTCAGCCGCTGACCAACGGCGAGGGAGTCCGAGCGCTGGCCCAGAGCGGCGCGACCACGTTCGCGCTGGAGTCCGTGCCCCGGATCTCAAGGGCCCAATCGATGGATGCCCTGTCGAGCCAGTCGAACGTCGCCGGCTACCGCGCGGCGCTCATCGGGGCGCAGGCGATCGGGCGCTTCTATCCCATGCTGATGACCGCCGCGGGCACAATTCGCCCGGCGACCGTGCTCGTGCTGGGCGTCGGCGTGGCGGGGCTTCAGGCCATCGCCACCGCCCGGCGGCTCGGAGCCCAGGTGCAGGGGTTCGACGTGCGCCCGGAGGTGGCCGACCAGGTCCGCTCCCTGGGCGCGACGTGGCTTGACCTGGGGCCCGAGGCCTCGGGCGAGGGCGGCTACGCGCGCGAGCTGACCGAGGAGGAGCGCGCCGAGCAACAGGAGGCCCTGACGGAGGCCATCGGCAAGGTTGACGTGGTGATCACCACCGCGCTGGTGCCCGGCCGCCGGGCGCCAATCCTGGTGACCGAGGAGGCCGTGCAGAAGATGAAGCCGGGGTCGGTGATCGTCGACTTGGCCGGCGAGGCCGGCGGCAACTGCGAGCTCTCGGAGCCCGGCCAGGAGGTGGTCCGCTATGACGTGAAGATCCTGGCTCCGCTGAACGTCCCGAGCACGATGGCCGAGCACTCCTCGCAGCTCTACGCCCGCAACATCGAAGCGCTGCTGGGGCTGATGATCGAGGGCGGCCGGTTGAAGCTCGACTTCGAGGACGAGATCATCGCCGGCGCCTGCATCACGCGCGACGGCGAGATCGTCAACGAACGAGCAAAGCAGGCGGCCTCGCAGGGGGCGACCGCATGAACACGATCACCGAGATCGCGATTCTCGTACTGGCCGCGTTCGTCGGCTTCGAGGTCATCTCGAAGGTGCCGAACACGCTGCACACGCCGCTGATGTCCGGTACCAACGCGATCCACGGGATCGTCGTGCTCGGCGGCCTGCTGCTGATGCACGAGGCGCACGGAGTGCTCGAGCACCTGCTGCTGGTGATCGCGATCACGTTCGGGACGATCAACATCATCGGCGGCTTCTTCGTCACCGACCGGATGCTGGGCATGTTCAAGCGCAAGGACCCGCCGAAGGCTGGAGAGGGCGAGACAGAGGAAACGGGCGGCTCCTCGTAGATGTTCGTCGTCGCCGCCGTCTCAAGCAACGTCACGGACGGGCTGTACATCGTTGCGTTCTCCCTGTTCATCTACGGCATGAGCGGGTTGACCGGTCCCCGCACGGCGGTGCGAGGCAACCTGATCGCCGCGGCCGGGATGGCGGTAGCGGTCATCGCGACGCTGATTCAGCCGCATGTGTTCGACGGCTCGAGCACCCCGTGGCTGATCGCGCTGGGGCTGGTGCTCGGAACCGCGATCGGGATCCCCGCCGCCAGAAGGGTGCACATGACCGCCATGCCGCAGATGGTGGCGCTGTTCAACGGCGTCGGCGGCGGCGCAGTGGCAATCATCGCGTGGATCGAGTACCGCCACCATTTCCTGACCGGCGGCAGCAACTGGGCCGAGAAGTCCGAGATCCCGTCGCTGATCGCCGCGATCATCGGCTCGATCTCCTTCTGGGGCTCCAACATCGCGTTCGGAAAGCTCCAGGGGATCATCCCCGGACGGCCGATCAGGCTTCCCGCCCAGGTGGTCTTCAACCTGGGGCTGTTCCTGGTAGCCACCGCCAGCGCCATTGTCCTGGCCGCCGGCACCCACTCCCAGGCACTGTTCATCCTCGGCATCCTGCTCGCGGCGGCCATCCTGGGGAACATGGTCGTGCTTCCGATCGGTGGGGCCGACATGCCGGTCGTAATTTCGTTATTGAACGCGTTCACGGGCCTGTCCGCCGCCCTTACGGGGGTCGCGCTCAACAACACCGCGCTGATCGTGGGCGGGATGATCGTCGGCGCCTCGGGCACCATCCTGACCAACCTGATGGCCAAGGCCATGAACCGCTCCGTGCCGGCGATCGTCGCCGGAGGGTTCGGCGGCGAAGTGGCCGCGCCGGCAGGCAGGGAAGGAGAGGCCGGCGGCACCGTGCGCTCCACCTCCCCGGCGGACGTCGCGATCCAGCTCTCCTACGCCCGTCAGGTGGTGATCGCGCCCGGCTACGGCATGGCCGTGGCCCAGGCCCAGCACGCCGTGCGCGAGCTGGAGAAAGCGCTGGAGGGCAAAGGCGTGACGGTGAAGTTCGCGATTCACCCGGTGGCGGGCCGGATGCCGGGGCACATGAACGTCCTACTGGCGGAAGCCGACGTTCCCTACGACCTGCTCAGAGAGATGGACGAGATCAACCCCGAGTTTTCCAACACCGACGTCACGCTGGTGATCGGCGCCAACGACGTCACCAACCCGGCGGCCAAGAACGAGCCGGGCTCGCCCATCTATGGAATGCCGATCCTCGAGGTCGATGGGTCCGGGGCGGTGATCGTCCTCAAGAGATCGATGGCCTCGGGATTCGCCGGGATCGACAACCCGCTGTTCTATGACGAGAAGACCTCGATGCTGTTCGGGGACGCCAAGGAGTCCGTGAGCGAGGTCACCGCCGAGGTGCAGGCGTTATAGATAGAGTGCGCCCGCGCCGATGGATCCCAACCGGCTGACCGCCATCCCTTTGTTCTCTGACCTCAGTCCCGAGGAGGCCCGTCGGCTGGCCGCGTTCGCCACCGAGACCAGCGCCGCCGAGGGACAGATCTTGATGAAGCAGGGCGACTATTCGACCGAGCTGATCGCGATCGAGGAGGGCAGCGCCGACGTGATCAAGGACGGCGAGAAGATCGCGTCGCTCAAGCAGGGCGACCTG
This sequence comes from uncultured Actinomycetes bacterium, assembly GCA_963719305.1. Classification (GTDB taxonomy): domain Bacteria; phylum Actinomycetota; class Thermoleophilia; order Solirubrobacterales; family Solirubrobacteraceae; genus Palsa-465. Next base: position 46,474 of record CAVRBL010000004.1, read on the forward strand.
ATCGGAGAGATGGGCCTGCTCGAGCGCGAGCCGCGCAACGCGGATGTGATCGCCACCTCGCCCATGCGGCTGGTGAAGCTCACCCACTGGGAGATCCGCCGGATGTCGGAGGACACGGTCAACCGGATCAAGCAGCTGATCGAGGAGCGGCGCCAGGCCGGGGTGGCGGACCCGGCGGCCTGACCGACGCCGGCGGGCGGCCGCTTTGCGCGGTCGTCGTTCAGCCGTCAGCACGCGGCTACTCTCAGCCTGATGCTGAGAAGGGAGCTCGCCCTGGAGACCCTTGCCGGCGAGCGCGGCTGGGACGAGCGGCGGATCGCGCAAGAGGTGGAGCAGTTCCGTCTCGAGGCCTCACAGGAGGGGATGAACGTAGGGGTCGGGTCATGATCGCCCCGCCGGCTGCGGTTCAGGATCCGCGGCCAGACGCTGGAGCTCGGCGCCCGGCCGCGCCTGATGGGCGTAGTCAACGCCACTCCCGACTCGTTCTCCGACGCCGGAGGGAGCCGCACGCTCGGGCAGCGGGTCGAGCTGGCGCGGTCACTGATCGATGCCGGCGCGGAGCTGATCGACGTCGGCGGCGAATCGGGGGTGACGAACAGACCGCCCGTCGGCCCAGACGAGGAGATCGAGCGCGTGGTGCCGCTGATCGAGCGAGTCTCGGGGGAACTGGGCGTCCCGGTGTCGGTGGACACCTACAAGCCTGAGGTGGCGCGGGCGGCCATTACCGCCGGGGCCTCGATCGTCAACGACACAAGCGGCCTGCGTGATCCGCTGCTCGCGGACGTCTGCGCCGAGACGGGCGCCGGGCTGATCCTGATGCACACCCGCGCGGCGCCGAAGCAGAAGCTGCTCGACTCGTCGCTCGACGGGCGGATCGCCGACGACGTCGAAGAGTTCCTACGGGAACGGATCGCGTTGGCCGGCGAGCGGGGAGTCGAGTTCGAGCAGCTGATGCTCGACCCGGGGCCCGACTTCGGCAAGACCCCGACGCAGACCGTCGAGGTGCTGCGAGAACTGCCGAGGCTGCACGAGCTGAGACGGCCGCTGCTGCTCGCGGTGTCCCGAAAGGACTTCGTCGGGGCGATCACCGGCCGGCCGCCCCGGTCGCGGCTGGCGGGGACGCTGGCCGCCATCGCGCACGGAGTCGCGGCGGGCGTCCATGTGCTGCGCGTCCACGACGTGCGCGACGTGGCGGATTTCCTGGCCGTCGATGCCGCGCTGTCCGGGGCGCTCGCACTCGATTCCGAGCTCCGGGTCGCCGACGCGATCCGGTGGGAGCAGGACTCCGGCTAGGCCTCCTTTTGCCGCCGGGCCGGGTGAGACCATTTCGCCCGATGAGGTTGTTCATCGACACGGGCTCGGTCGCGGAGGTCGAGGAGATCGCCGCGTGGGGTGTCCTGTCCGGCGCCACCACCAATCCGAGCCTCCTGGCGAAGGAGTCGGGAGACCCGGGTGAGAGCATTCGCCGCATCTGCGAGCTGGTCGGGGGGCCGGTATCGGCCGAGGTCGTGGCCGACGATCCCCGGGAGATGGTCTCTCAGGGGCGAGCCCTGGCCGACCTGCACGAGCACGTGATCGTCAAGGTCCCCTTCGGATCGGCCGGTCTGGAGGCCACCAGATCGCTATCGCAGGACGGGATCGGCGTCAACGTGACGCTGGTGTTCTCGCCCAACCAGGCGCTGCTGGCGGCGGCCGCCGGCGGGCGCTACGTGTCGTGCTTCATGGGCCGGCTGGATGACTGCTCGATCGATTCGGCGGAGGTCCTCGCCGGGATCGTTGAGACGCTCAAGCCGGGCGCCGGGCATACGGCCTGGACCGCGGGCTCGGCCGAGGTGCTCGCCGCCTCCATCCGCCATCCCCAGCACGTCGTGACCGCGGCCAGGCTGGGATGCGAGGTGGCCACCGTCCCGGGAAAAGTGCTGCGCCAGATGCTGGGCCATCCCCTGACCAGTGCCGGCATCGAACGATTCGAGGCCGACTGGCGGGGGCGGCCGGAGCTGGCCGAGTGGCTCGGCGGGCTCACGGCCGGGGTCGCAGCTGGCTAACGGGTAGATTCAAGGGCGCCAAACGCATCGCCGGTCGCTGGCCGTCAACGCGACCGGAGCTAACCGCAACCAAGGAGGACCAGATGACCGTGATCGACCGAGCCGCGCTCGAGGACAGTCCCCTCGCAGACCTGCACGCGATCGCCTCAGAGCTCTCCATAGACGGCTACCGCCGCCTGCGTAAGGAGCAACTGATCGACGCCATCCTCGAGCGTCAGGAGGACGGCGCCGCTGCTGGCGAGACCGAGCCGCGAGGGCGCCCGGGAAGCCGCCGCGGAGCCGGAGGGCGCCCGGGTAGCCCCAACGGAGCCGGAGGGAGGCGAGGAGGAATCCGCCGCGACCCGTCCGCGCCGCCGTCGGGGCCGCCGTGGCAGCCGCGGACGAGGTGGTGAAGCCGCCGCCGAACCCGAGCGAGAGGAAGAGCCCCCTCGAGTGGAGAGCGACGAGGACCAAGAAGAGGTGGTCGAAGGGGAGGTGGACCTGCTCCCGAACGGCTCGGGCTTCCTGCGCGTCAGCCCCCGGGGACAATCCGATGACGATGTCTACATCTCCGCAGCCCAGGTCAAGCGCTGCGAGCTGATCCCCGGGGATCGGGTCTCGGGGCCAAAACGCGCCCCGCGCCGCTCGGAGCGGTTCGCGTCGCTGGTCCGGATCGACACCATCAACGGCGAGCCGGCGACGGAGGTGGCCGACCGCGCCCGGTTCGACGATCTGCCCGCGGAATTTCCGCACCAGCGCTTCGAGCTCGACACGGACGACCCGACGATCAAGGCCATCGAATCGCTCAGCCCGATCGGCAAGGGCTCGCGGGTGGCCATCGTCGGGCCGGCGCGCACTGGTAAGACAGAGATCCTTCGCCGGCTCACGGAGGGGCTGTCAAAAGGCGGCGATCTCAAGCTGCTTGCTCGTGCTGGCCGGCGTCCGTCCGGAGGAGGTCTCCGAATGGAGCGGTGGCCCCGTCGAGCCGGCGCAGGCCCTCAGCCTCGCCACCTCCTCGGATGTCCAGGACCAAGCGGTGGCAAGCGTGATCGATCAGGCGCGGCGGTTGGCCGCCCGGGGCTCTGACGCCGTCGTGCTGCTCGACACGCTTGACTCGCTCCACCCCCAGGCGGCGCGCAGGGCGCTGGCCGCCGCACGGAAGATCGTCGACGGGGGCTCGGTGACCGTGATCGCGACGGCGACCAAGCCGCTGGGCGGTGAGACGACAGTGATCGCGCTCGATCCGGCTCTGGCGAGCACTGGACAATTTCCTGCCTTGGATCTCCATGCCAGCGGCACCATCCGCGTCGAGCGCCTGGTCGGGGAGGAAGGCGCGGCCGAGATCATCAGAGCCCGGGCCGGGGCCGGAGGCGGCCACGGGCCAGAGGGCTGAGCATCGTCAGTACGCCGTGCAGCGACAGCGGTGTCGGGGGGAGGACTTGTAGCGCGGTTCCTGCCCCCGGTTCCAGAGCAGTCGGTCAACGTCGGCGGCGCGGCTTCCCGGTCGCTGGGCGACGATCAACTCGACTGCGTGCAGCGCGCATGCCCTGATCTCGACTTCCTCCCGCGAGCCGTGTTCGACCAGCTCCTCGCGCTCGATCCGGTCAACCAGCCCGGGCTCGAACCACAGGATCCCGTCGAGGCGCAACACGTGCGGTACCAGGTTGTCGGCGAACATCGTCAGGCGCCCGAGATCGCAGAAATCAACAACGCCGACCGCAGCCAGGTCAGCGGCCGCGATCTGGGCCCGCTTGAGGAACGGCACCTCGAGCCCGTCATAGGACGAGCTGTCGGCGAAGCACTGCCAACCGGCCAGCTGCTCCACGAACGCCAGGGCGGAGCCGGTGGCAACGTCCACTGGACCTGAGAACTTCCCGTCGAACTCGTCGCGGATGTGAGCGCCAAGATCATTCAGCGAATCGGCGTAGAGACCCATCAGCTCGTGTCGTTGGGTCCTGGCGGAGCGTCGCGCCGACGCTCGCGGCGTCGAGCGTGGAGAGCTCCTCTGCGGTCCAAGGACCCTGCGCACGAAATCTGTCGCAGACTCCCATCGCCAGGATGAAGTAGCCCGAGCGTCCCGGCCGCTTGTTGAGCGTCGGGAACCAACCCGAGCCGAAGTTGATCGCGTCGAGCGTGAGCCAGAAAGCGGCCAGCCGTTCTCGCGAGCCCTCGATCAGATGGGCCGTCCGGATCGGGTGCCGCGGCTGGCGCATCCAGCGGCAGATCGGCCGCGTAGGAGGGAATCGCGCGCGCACTCGATCCGCACATGGCGGGCCGACTCGGCGACCTGCTCGCACGCCTCGCGGAGGCGGCTCAAGACGTCCATGAGGCAAGGATGACCGACCAGTCCCGCCGCTACCGTTGAGAGCGAGGAGATGCCTGACACCACGACGATCGACCACCTGCTCGCCGGCCTGAACGGGCCCCAGTGCGAGGCCGTCACCTACGGGGAGGGGCCACTTCTGATTCTGGCCGGCGCGGGGTCCGGCAAGACCCGGGTGCTGACCCACAGGATCGCGTACCTGCTGGCGTCGGGCGCGGCGCAGGCGAACGAGATCCTGGCGATCACCTTCACGAACAAGGCGGCCCAGGAGATGCGAGACAGGGCGGCGTACCTGGTCGGCAGGCGCATCCGGGCCATGTGGGTGATGACGTTCCACGCCGCCTGCGCGCGCATGCTGCGGGCCCACGCCGACCGGCTCGGCTACACCCGACAGTTCTCGATCTATGACCAGGCGGACTCCCGGCGGCTTGTCAAGCGCTGCCTGGACGAGCTGGGGTTCGACCCCAAGCGATTCACGCCCGCCGCCGTCCAGGCACAGATCTCCGACGCCAAGAACAAGCTTCGCGACGCGGACGCCTATGCCCGGATGGTCGGGTCGTTCTTCGAGCAGACCGTCGCCGACGTCTACCGCCAGTACGAGCGCGAGCTTCACCGCATGAACGCCATGGACTTCGATGACCTGCTGTTCCGGGCCGTGAACCTCCTCGAGCTCTTCCAGGAGGTCCAGGACATCTACGCCAGCGGCTTCCGCCACGTCCTGGTCGACGAATACCAGGACACCAACCACGCCCAGTACCGGTGGCTTCAGCTGCTCACAAAGGAGCGGCGGAATCTGATGGTGGTGGGGGATGATGCGCAGTGCCTGATCGAGGGGACGCTGGTGACGATGGCGGATGGGAGTCAGCGGCCGATCGAGGAGGTTTCGGTGGGCGACGAGGTGCTGTCCGGTTACGGCAGCGGCGATTTCCGGCCGGCGAAGGTGCTCCGCGTGCATCGTTCTGAGCGGCGCGAAGGGATCGGGATCACGACCGGGCGGGGCGGAGGATCGTCAGCACGCCGGAGCACGTCCACTTCGCGGGACACCGGCTCTCGGCTCGCCCGGCGGCGGCGCCCGCCAGCGCCCCGGCGGAGCGTGCATTACGTCCCAAAGCGCGCCAACCGCCCGCGAGCTCGGGGATTTACGCATCGCGGACGTGCATTTCGCCCCGGACGTCGATGCGACGAATCGGGGTTTGGGGCGCTACGCAGGTGGAGCTCGCCCTGTGTGGCGCCGTGCCCCCGCACGCCACCGGGCGGCCCATCGCATCGCTCGGACGGCTCCGAGGCCACCTGCACGGACCTGGCTGGCGTTCAGCTCCTCGCCGAGCCGCTTCGATGTCCATCCGCGCCACAGCGCAGCTTGGTCGAGGACGGCGCGCAGCTCCCATTCACGCAAGCGGCCGCCGTTCGCCCCGGCATGGTCATGTTCGACGGCTCGGGCGGCTACGACGCCGTCGAGTCCGTTGAGCCCGTCGAACTCGACCGCGTCGTCTACGACCTCGATATCGAGAACACCCACAACTTCATCGCCAACGGGATCGTCACCCACAACTCGATCTACGGCTTCCGGGGCGCCGACATCCGCAACATCCTCGACTTCGAGGACTACTACCCGGACGCCCACGTCGTCCGGCTCGAGCAGAACTACCGCTCGACCCAGACCATCCTCGACGGCGCGAACGCCGTGATCGCCAACAACCGGGGGCAGAAGGCCAAATCGCTGTGGTCAGACCTGGGCCAAGGCGACCCGATCCACGTGCGCGAACTGGAGGACGAGCACGCCGAGGCCAGATTCGTTACCGGCGAGATCCAGCGCCTCGTCGATGAGGGCAGCGGGCGCTCGGACATCGCGGTCTTCTACCGCACCAACGCCCAGTCCCGGGTGCTCGAGGACACGCTGGTGCGGACGGAGATCGCCTACCAGGTGATCGGTGGGACCAAGTTCTACGAGCGGGCCGAGATCAAGGACGCGGTGGCGTACCTGAACGTGCTGGTCAACCCCCAGGACGTAGGCGCCTTCACCCGGATCGTAAATTCCCCACGGCGGGGGATCGGCGCCACGTCGCTCGGCCGGTTGCTGTCGTTCGCCAACACAACCGGCATCTCGATCTGGGATGCGGCCTCGGATCCCGAGCAGGTGCCTGACCTCGGCCCCCCGGCGGTCAAGGCCCTCAGGCGGTTCATGGCGACCATGCATGTCCTGCGCGAGCGGGCCGAGGGGTCCACGACCGTGGCTGCGGTTGTGAATGACGTGCTGCGCGAGACCGGTTACCTGGAGTCGCTTCAGGCGGAGCGGACGATCGAGGCCCAGGGGCGGATCGAGAACCTCGAGGAGCTGGTCAACGTGGCCGTCGAATATGACGAGGCCGCCGAGGCCGAAGGGCGCGATGACGCCGGCCCGGCGCAGTTCCTGCAGCAGATCCAGCTGCTCTCAGACGCGGACGAGCGCCGAGAGGACGAAGGGCTGGTGACCCTGATGACGCTTCACAACGCCAAGGGCCTCGAGTATCCGACCGTGTTCATGATTGGCTGCGAGGAGGGGGTCTTCCCGCACTCGCGGGCGCTCGACGAGGGCGGCCTCGAGGAGGAGCGACGGCTGTGCTACGTCGGGATCACGCGCGCGATGAAGGACCTTTATCTAGTCAACGCACGCAGTCGCGCGGTGTTCGGCTCCCGCACGTACGGCATCCCAAGCCGCTTCATCTCCGAGATCCCACCCGAGCTGACCGACCGCGACGAGCAACCGAGCGGCTCAGCTCCCGGGGGGATGCGAACACGGGTGGCGTCATGGACCTCGGCCCCCGATGCCGCACCCCCCACCGTCGCTTTCAGGCTTGGGGACGATGTCGTTCACCCCTCGTTTGGCGAGGGCGTAGTGACCGGCCTCGAGCCTGGCGGGATCGTCGTGATCAGATTCGCCAAGGACCGTACCGAGCGCAAGCTGGTGGCCGACCTGGCGCCGATCACGAAGCGGTAGAGGCCAGGGCTCACAGTACGATTCGCGCCGCGTGTGGTGCGACCGCCCCGGGGGAGACAGCGTGCTCAATGCGATGACAATCGACTTCGAGGACTGGTACCAGGGACTGGAGATCCCCATCGACGGCTGGGATCGCTTCGAGGACCGCATGGAGCTCGCCGGTCGCAGACTCCTCGAGCTGCTCGCGGCGGCCAGGACGCGGGGCACATTCTTCGTGCTGGGCGCGGTCGCCGAGCGCCATCCGGAGCTGATTAAAGAAATAGCGGCCACCGGGCACGAGATCGCCTCCCACGGCCACTCCCACACGCTCGTCTACCGGCAGAGCCCCGAGGCCTTCCGAGAGGAGCTCCGCCGCTCAATCGGCATGCTGCAGGAGATCGCCCAAGCCCCGGTGGTCGGTTACCGTGCGCCGTTCTTCTCGATCACCAACGACTCCCTCTGGGCTCTGGATGTGCTGGTCGAGGAGGGCATCCGCTACGACTCGAGCGTGTTTCCGACCAAAAATCCCAGGTACGGGATCCCCGACGCGCCGCGTTGGCCACACATGATCGAGACGAAGGGCGGCCCCATCCAGGAGCTTCCGATCAGCACCTGGGAGGTGCGGGGGCACCGCGTCCCGGTGGGCGGGGGCGCGTACTTCCGGATCTGGCCCTACGCGGTTACGCGCAAGGCGTTTCAAGGGTTGAATCGGCAATCGCACGCCGCCCTGTTCTACCTGCACCCGTGGGAGGTCGATCCCGACCATCCGCGTATCGAGCTCCCGAAGCGGATCGGGCTGACGCACTACATCAACCTGAAGGCCACGAAGAATCGTCTCGAGCGTCTGCTGCGGGACTTCACCTTCGCCCCCGTGAGAGAGGTGTTCGATGTCGGTTGAGGAGCGGGTCGCGCATCACTTCGAGAACGACGCGACCCGGTTCGACGCGATCTATCGCGAATCGGGCAAGAACTGGTTCTCCAGATTCGTTGACAATCGGTGGCGCGGGGTCGTCCAGCGTCGCCTGGAACTGGCGGTATCGGAGCTGTCGCCGCTCGACGGCAAGTCGATACTTGACGTCGGTTGCGGATCGGGCCGTTACTGCCACGCCTTCGCCGCCCGCGGGGCAAGTCGCGTGCTGGGGATTGACTTTGCTCCGGCGATGATCGACATCGCCAACCGACTGGCCGCCGAGCAGGGTCTTGCCGACCGCTGCCAGTTCCGCGTGGGCACGTTTCCCGCCGAGCTGGGCGACGAGCGCTTCGACGCCAGCACGGCCATGGGTTACTTCGACTACGTTGAGAACCCGGAAGACCACCTGCGGGCCATGCGCGCCCACACGACCGGCGTCATGCTGATGAGCTTTCCCAAGGCCTGGGAGTGGCGGGTCCCCGTCCGCCGGTTGCGCTTCGCGCTCCGTCGCGTCCCGCTGTTCCTTTACTCCGAGCACCAGGTTCGCGACCTTCTCTCCCGCGCCGGCATCGACGACTACCGGTTCATCGACCTCAAGCGAGACTACGTGGTGGTGGCGCGACCCTGATGCCGGATACCTACCGGGTCCTGCACCTGATCACCCGGCTGATCGTCGGCGGGGCCCAGGAGAACACCCTGCTGAGCGTCGAGGGCCTCGATCGACTGGCCGACTTCGAGGTGACCCTGGCGACGGGAGTCGACAAGGGGCCGGAGGGCGACCTGCTCACGCGCGCGCGCAAGACGACGGACCTGGTGATCATTCCCGAGCTCGGACGCAGCGTTAACCCCTTCTCTGACCTGGTCGCGCTGGCCAAGGTCTACCGCCTGATCAAGCGGGGCCGGTACCACATCGTCCACACGCACAGCTCGAAGGCCGGCGTGCTCGGCCGGCTGGCGGCCAGAGCGGCGGGGACGCCGATCGTGGTCCACACCCTGCACAGCCTGGTCTTCCACGACTACCAGCCGCCCTGGCTGAACCGGCTGCTGCGCCTGGTCAAACGGGCGCTGGCGCCGCTCACGCACCACTACATCAGCGTCTCTCGGATCATCGCCGAGAAGGCGATCGCGGCCGGGATCGGCACGCCGGCTCGTTTCTCGACCGTCTACAGCGGCATGGAGCTCGACTGGTACCTCGATGCCCATCCGGATCCGGAGGCGGCACGCGCGGCGCTCGGAATTCCCGAAGGACGCGCCGGTGGTCGGCAAGATCGCCCGCCTGTTCGAGCTCAAGGGCCACGACCAGTTATTCGACGCCATCCCGGCCGTGGTCGAGCGCTTCCCGGAGGTGCGCTTCCTGCTGGTGGGGGACGGAGTTCTCTACGAGCAGCTGCGCGAGCGCGCCCGCCGGGAGGGGTTCGAGCGCAACGTCGTGTTCGCCGGGCTGATCGAGCGGGAGCGCATCCCGGAGCTGATCTCGGCCATGGACCTGCTCGTGCATACCTCGTTGCGCGAGGGAATCGCGCGCGTACTGCCGCAGGCCATGGCCATGGGAAAGCCGTGCGTCAGCTTCGACCTCGACGGCGCGCCGGAGGTTGTGATCCCCGGTGAGACCGGCGAGCTGGTGAGGGCCGGCGACACGGCCGGGCTGTCGGCCGCCATTTCGCGGCTGCTGGCCGATCCGGAACTGCGCCAGCGGCTGGGAGAGGGGGGACGGCGCCTGGTCGATCCCATGTACCGGGCGGAGACGATGGTCGAGCAGATCGCGGACGATCTACCGCCGGTTGCTGGTCGAGCACGCCGACCGCGTCGCCCGGTTCGATAGGGGCGCAGGCGGCCGGGCAACCACCCGCTCCGCCGCCGTCACCACCGGCCAGCGAGTCGAATGGCGTACCAGAAGCCTGGTCGTCCAGCCAACCAGTAGCGCCCTCAACTGGCGCGCAAAGAGCGCGATTAATTTTCTAGTAAAGCCCCTTGCGGGATCGGGGATTCGCGGTAGCTTCGAGGTCGAGGACGGTGGACCGGGGAAAGTCCACGGAGGGCCCACCGACAGAGCAAACCACCTCGCCGCCCCCCGAGGAGGCATGCGAATGGCAATCGACCGCCTATCTGCGCTCGATGAGGCGTTCCTACGACTCGACTCACGCGCTACCCCCATGCACGTCGGCTGGACGCTGCTGGCCGATGGCCAGCCGCCCGCAGTCGAAGAGCTGCGGGAGCACGTAGCCGGGCGGCTCCATTTGCTGCCGCGGTTTCGTCGCCGCCCGCTCATTTCGGCCCTGCGCCTGCACGACCCGGTATGGGCGGATGACCCACACTTCGACCTCGCAAACCACATCGCGACGGTCACCGTGGACGAGCCCCGCGGACCGGCGGAGCTGCGCGCGCTGGCGGGGCAGTTGCTTTGCTTGCCGCTCGACCGGGAACACCCGCTGTGGAGGCTGTGGCTGGTCGATGGGCTGCGCGATGGGCGCTTCGCGGTCGTGGGCCAGGCCCACCACGCGCTGGTCGATGGACTGGCCGCGGTGGAGGTCGCGCAGCTGCTGCTCGACGCCGATCCTGGCGTGCCGGCCGAGGGGGCGCATCCCTGGTCGCCGGCTCCCGAGCCCTCGCTGGCCGAGCGCGCGCTCGCCACTGTGGCCGAGCGCGCCCGGGTAGGCCGGGCGGTCGGCTCGTTGGCCCTAAAGGCGCTCGTCAATCCTGGCGTGGCAGGAGAGGGAGCGGAGGCGCTGCGCCGGCTGGGCTCGGCACTCGAGCCGGTCGCCGGCGCAGCTCCTCGGACGGCGGTGAACCGGAAGATCGGCCCTCGCCGTTCGGTGGCGTTCGCCGAGCTGCCGCTGGCGGCGGCAAAGGAGCTGGGGCGGGAACACGGCGCCACCGTCAATGACGTGGTGCTGGCGACCGCGGCGCTCGCGCTCGGCCGGTACCTGCGCCGGGCGGGGGAGTGCCATCCGTGGCTACGGACGCTGGTGCCTGTCTCGACCCGTCCGGACGGCACGCACGCCGAGCTCGGGAACCGGGTCTCGTTCGTGCTGGTCGAGCTGCCAGTCGGCGAACGCAGCCCAGGCGCTGCCCTGGAGGAAGTCGCGCGGCAGATGAGCGAGCACAAAAGCGCCGGCAGCGCCGGCGCGTTCGACGGGCTGCTGCACGCCGCTCGGTTCGCGCCGCTACCGGTGCGAGACGCGATCGGTTGGATCGCGACCCGTCCCCAGACGTTCAACCTCGTGGTCTCAAACCTGCCCGGTCCGCGCGACTCGCTCTACGTAATGGGTCGGCCGCTACGGGCGGCGTATCCGGCCGTCCCGCTGGCCCGGGGTCACGGCCTGTCGGTGGGGATCCTGTCGTACCGCGGCGTCCTGCACGTCGGGCTGTACGCGGACCCGCACGTGGTACCGGACGTGATCGACGTGGCTCACGACTTCACGCGCTCGTTCGATGCGCTTCGGTTCGCCCTGGGGCCCCGCCCTCCGGAGCCGGGAGCGCCAGAGCCGACCCCGCTCGACCGGGAGCGGGCGCGGCGCGAGCGGGTCTTCGCCTAAGGCACGGGCCGCTCCGCATCCGCCGGGCGATCGTCTAGCTTGCCGAACGCATGGCCGCGACGATCATCGACGGCCGCGAGGCCGCTGCCCGGGTGCGGGCGAAGGTGGCGCGGGAGGTGGAAGAGCTCGTAGGTCAAACGGGCCGCCGCCCGGGGCTGGCCACGATCCTGGTGGGGGACGACCCGGGATCGGAGATTTATGTTCGTAACAAGAGGAGATCCTCGGCCGAGGTAGGGATCGCCGACTTCCACCATCACCTGCCCGCCGATGCCAAACAGGGCGAGGTGGCGGCCGTTATCGAGGACTGCAACCGGAACTCCGAGATCAGCGGCATCCTGCTCCAGCTGCCAGTGCCCGAAGGCCTCGACGGCCCGGCGCTGACGGGGATGATCTCCCCGGACAAGGACGTCGATGGGCTGACGCCGATCAGTGCCGGGCGCCTTACGCAGAATCTGCCCGGGCTTCGCCCCTGCACGCCTCTAGGGATCCTCGAGCTGCTCGACTCGCGCGATGTCTCGCTCGAGGGAGCCGAGGCCGTGGTCGTAGGCCGCTCGAACCTGGTAGGGCGACCGATCGCAGCTCTGCTTGTTCACCGCAACGCCACCGTGACCGTCTGCCACTCGCGCACCCGGGACCTTCCCGGCGTCTGCTCCCGAGCGGACGTGCTGGTGGCGGCCATCGGCCGGCCGCGGCTGATCGGCCCCCCGTACGTCAAGCCTGGCGCGGTCGTGGTGGACGTGGGAATCAACCGCACCGAGGAGGGCCTGGTCGGCGACGTCGACTTCGAGCCGGTCGCCGAACGGGCCAGCCTGATCACGCCGGTCCCCGGCGGCGTGGGGCCGATGACCCCGGCCATGCTGTTGCGCAATACCGTGCTGGCAGCGAGGCTTGTGCTCGGGTGAGTGCCGGAGACGGGCTACGATCAGGCACCGCCGTGCCCGAGGAAACGTCCGCACACCGGAGCATCGAGACCGTCTCCCGCGACGAGTGGATCGTCGCCGGAGTGGGGGTGCTGCTGGTGCTCGATCTGCTGTTCCTGCCTTGGTTTGTGATCACCGTCACCGCCGGCGCCGTTTCGGTCTCGATCAGCAACCCGGCCACCGGTCCTCCCGACGGCTGGCTCGGGGTACTGGCGCTGCTGGTGGTGCTCGCGCTGCTGGTCGACATCGCGCTCGAGCGCCTGTCGCCACGGACGGACGTCCCGGCCATCGGAAGGGGTCGCGCGAACACCCGCTACGTGCTGGCGGTGGTGGCGGTGGCGCTGTTGGCCCTCAAGCTCCTGCTCCATTTTGGCTCGGCTGGTGGGCTGGGATTCTGGGGAGCGGTCGTGCTGGGCGGCGCGCTCGTGTGGGTGTCGCACCGCCTGCGGGAGCTCGAGGCGGCTCGCCGTTGAGCGACCTCGACCCGCGGCGCCTGCGCGCGGGGGAGGTGATCGCCGGCGCCAGCGCCACGTTGCTCCTGATCTTCATGTTCGCCCTGAAGTGGTACGCGGTCAGCGGATCACTGAGCGAGACGCTGGGCAGAGGCCTCGGGCAGCCGACCACGTTCGACGGGTGGAATGGGCTCCAACACCTGCGTTGGCTGCTGCTGGTGACGATCGTCGCAGCGCTGGCGCTCACCTATTTTCAGGCCGCCCGCCGGCAGCCGGCGATCCCCATCACGCTCAGCGTGGTCGTCACCGTGCTGGGCGGACTGAGCGCGCTGGCGCTGATCTATCGGGTGCTGATCAACACGCCGGCCTCCACGCTCGACCAGAGGGCAGGGGCGTACCTCGGGCTGGTGGCCACGATCGGAATTGCCTACGGCGGCTACAAGTCGATGCGGCAAGAGGGCGGCACCGACCCCGCGGAGCTGGGCATTGAGAAGGTGCGGCTCCAGAACGGCTCTTAGAATCGGGCTGGATGATCGATCGCGATCAGGTCCTCCACGTTGCCCGGCTCGCGCGGCTCGAGCTCTCAGACCAGGAGGTCACGCGAATGGCGGAGGAGCTCTCGCACGTGCTCGATCACATCGAGAAGATCCGCGAGCTGGACCTGAAGACCGTCCCCCCGACCTCGCATGTGGTGGACGTAGCGGGGCCTCTGCGGGCGGATGAGCCGACCCAGTCGCTTCCTCGCGAGGCCGTGCTCGCGAGCGCGCCCGAGCCCGTCGAGGGAGGCTTCGGAGTTCCCACCCCGGGGCAGCCCGAGCAATGAGCGACGTGATCGAGCTGTCGGCCGCCCAGGCGGCCGAGCGCGTGCGCGCGGGCCAGCTTTCGGGCTCCGAGCTGTTCGAGGCCTATCGCGAGCGAGCGGCGGCCGATGGGCTGAACGCGTTCACCTGGGTGGCGGAGGGCGTGCCCGCCAACGACGCGGCCATGGACGAAAGGGCGCTGGCCGGCGTTCCGGTGGCGGTCAAGGACCTGTTCTGCACCGAGGGCGTGCCAAGCCAGGCCGGCTCGCGGATCCTCGAGGGCTACCGCCCGCCTTACACGGCGACCGTGGTGCGAAAGTTGCTCGAGGCCGGGGCGCCGCTGCTGGGCAAGACCAACCAGGACGAGTTCGCGATGGGATCATCGAACGAGAACTCCGGCTTCGGCCCGGTATTGAACCCCTGGGACCGTGCTCGGGTCCCCGGCGGATCCTCAGGAGGGAGCGCGGCCGCCGTCGCGGCCGGGCTCGCGCCCTGGGCCATCGGAACAGACACCGGGGGTTCGATCCGCCAGCCGGCGGCGCTCTGCGGGATCGTGGGGATGAAGCCCACCTACGGGGCCTGCTCGCGCTACGGCATGATCGCCTTCGCCTCCTCGCTGGACCAAGCGGGTCCCCTGACACGCGACGTGACCGACGCGGCGCTGTTGCTGGGCCAGATGATCGGACGCGACCCGTGCGACTCGACCTCGCTTGATTTCCCCGGCCGGATTGGGCTACCGCGGACCGAGGACCTGCGCGGCGTCCGCCTCGGAGTCCCGGAGGAGCTATCGGGGCCTGAGAGCGGCGTGCAGCCCGAGGTGCGAAAGAACTTCGATCAGACGCTCGAGCTGGCGGAGCGGCTAGGCGCGTCGGTCGAACCATGCCGACTGCCTCACGCGCCCCACGCCCTATCGGCCTACTACCTGATCGCCCCGGCCGAGGCGTCGGCCAACCTGGCGCGCTACGACGGCGTCCGTTTCGGGCTGCGGGTCGACGGCGACGGAACGCTCGAGTCCATGTACAGCCGCACTCGGGCGACGGGGTTTGGGCCGGAGGTCAAGCGCAGGATCATGCTCGGCACCTACGCGCTGTCGAGCGGCTACTACGAGGCCTATTACGGTACGGCGCTGAAGGTCCGCACGAAGATCTCGGATGACTTCCGTGCCGCGTTCGAGCATTTCGACTTCGTCGTCACTCCGACCAGTCCCTGGACGGCGTTCGAGCTCGGCACCAAGACCGACGATCCGCTCCAGATGTACCTGAACGACTTCTGCACGGTGCCCATGCCACTGGCGGGCATTCCCGCCATCTCGATCCCCTCCGGGCTCAGCGACGGCCTCCCGATCGGATTCCAGCTGGCGGGCCCGGCGTTCTCTGAAGCGAAGCTGCTGGAGGCGGCGTTCGCGCTCGAGCAGGCGATCGGGTTCGACGGCAGTGCGGCCCGAGCGAACAGCGGTGGAGCCGATGGCTGAGTACGAGCCGGTCATCGGCCTCGAGATCCACGTCCAGCTCCAGACGCGGACCAAGATGTTCTGCGGCTCGGAGCTGTCGTTCGGAGATGAGCCTAACGTCCACACCTGTCCGGTGTGCCTCGGCCTTCCCGGAGCGCTGCCCGTGATCAACGAGCAGGCGGTGCGCTACGCGGTGATGATCGGGCTTGCGTTCGGCTCCGAGATCGCGCAGCGCTCCCAGTTTCACCGCAAGAACTACTTCTATCCCGACAACCCCAAGGGCTACCAGATCTCGCAGTACGACCAGCCGCTGTGCCGGGGCGGCTCACTGGGAGACGTTCGCATCCACCGGATCCACCTCGAGGAGGACGCCGCCAAGCTCGAGCACTCCTCGACCAGCGGCCGGATCCACGGCGCGGAGCGCAGCGTGGTCGACTTCAATCGCTGCGGGACCCCACTGGTGGAGCTCGTGACCGAGCCCGACCTGGAGCTCTCCGGAGCAGGCACGAGAGTGGCTGACGCTGCTGCGCGCGACGCTGAAGGCGCTGGGCGTCTCCGACGTCGACATGTCGCAGGGCTCGCTGCGGGTGGACGCCAACGTCTCCATCCGGCCCGTGGGCTCGACGGAGCTCGGCGTAAAGACGGAGCTCAAGAACATGAACTCCTTCCGGTTCTTGGAACGGGGACTGCGGGCGGAGATCGACAGACAGATCAAGCTGCTCGAGAGTGGCGACAGCGTCGTTCTGCAGACGCTTCACTTCGATCCGGCCTCCGGCCGGCTGACGCCGCTTCGCTCAAAGGAGGAGGCCCACGACTACCGCTACTTCCCCGAACCGGACCTAATGCCGCTCGAGGTGAGCGCCGAGATGCTGGCATCGGCTCGGGACGCCCTGCCGGAGCTGCCGGCCGCGCGCGCTGCCCGGTTCGAGTCGGAGCTGGGGTTGACCGCCACGCGGGCGCGGGAGCTCGCGTTCCGAGGGGAGCTGGCGGACTACTTCGAGAAGGCAGTGGCGGCACTCGGCGACGGGGGCGGCCCGACGCCGTCGGATGTCGCCAACTGGATTCCGCAGCTGGTCGAGCGGATCGGGTCAGACGCCGACCCGTCTGACACGCGCGTGGCGCCCGAGAGCCTCTCGACGCTGGTGGCGATGGTGCACGCCAGGGAGGTCAGCCGAGACGCGGCGCGCGAGGTCTTGACCCGCATGGTGGCGGAGGGCGGCGATCCTCGGAAGATCGTGAGCGCCGAAGGGCTGGGCGCCCTGGGTGACGACGGCGCGCTGGTCGAGCTCGTGGAGCAGGCGCTGGCCTCCGACCCGTCGGCGGCGGAAGCCGTGCGCGGAGGAAACCAGAAGGCCCTCGGGCCGCTGGTCGGGTTCGTGATGCGCGAGACCAAGGGTCGAGCGGACGGAAAGGAAATCAGGCGCCTGATCCTGGAGCGGCTCGGGGCTTCCTGAGCCCATCGACTTCAGTCAGCTACCGCGACGGAGCTCGTCGTGCTGAGAGGTACGCGAGCGCGCCGTTGCGCCCCACAGCGACATCGACCAGACCGGCTGAGGCCAGCGAGGCCTCGAGCTGATCTGGCGTCAGCCCCGGGCCAAACACGCCTCCGGCTTGCATGAGCCGCACGAACGCGTAACGCAGGCCTCTCCGGTCGCCGCGCCGCGGACACTCCTACCGTGGTCTGATTGCAGGTTGGTCGGCGGGTGGATGTCGGGACGATCGGGGCGCAGTAACGTCAGCCCTTGGCCAGCGAGTTGTCTCACGCACCCGGGAGGGCCGACGAGGTCCGGCAGCCTCTCCCCTCTTGGCGCTCGCGGTCGCGGATCGTGGACGCAGTGACACGACCATCGTCGGCGACCGACGTCTTGCTGATCGCCGTCCCGGTCGCGGCCTTCGCCCTGTGGGCATACCTGCCAGGCGTGCCGGTGCCGCTGGCTGGTCGCTGGTGGTGCTGGTCCCCGTTGTGCTCGTGCAGCGCTCGGGGAGCCACGAGCCGCTGATGTTCGAGGCCTCGGTACTGGCGTTCGTGGTCGCGTGCGATGGTCGGGGTCGCTCGTGATCGCGGTGGCGCTCGGCCTGCTGGCGGTCGCTTCACCGGCCGTGGTCGGCGTGAACGAGACGCCACGGCAACATCGCCGTCGGCAACTGGATCTGGGCATCGCCTTCCCTTCGGTGATCGGACGAGCGATCCTGCGCCAGGGCAAGCTCGCGGCTCAGCTGGAGGCGACGCGACGCGAGCTGGCCCAGCAAGCGATGCTCGAGGAGCGCCGGCGGATCGCGCGGGACGTGCACGATTTCGTCGGGCCACGGGTTGGCGGCGGTGATGCTTCAGGTGACAAGCGCCCGGCACGTGCTCCGCCGCGACCCCGCGGCCGCCGAGGAGGCGCTGTGCTCGGCGGAGGAAGTGGGCCGCCGCAGCATGTCGCGAGCTGCGCCGGACGGTCGCGCTGCTGCGCAGCGACGACGATGCGGGAGTGCTCCACCGGTCCCATCGGCCATCGAGATCCCGGCGCCTGGTCGACGCAGCGCGCGCGCGGGCGGTCTCCAGGTGACGCTCCGGATGCGCGGGGACCTGGCAGTGATAGCCCCGAGCGTTGGCCTCGCCGTCTACCGGATCGCGCAGGAGGCGCTCGCGAACGCGGCGCGCCACGCCCCGCGGGCGCGCACCGTGCTCGCGCTCGAGCAGTCTGACGAGCGTGTCTCCCTCGTCGCTGAGACCAACGGCCCGATCCTCCCCGTACCGGAGGGTGAGCGGCGGCGAAGACGGTACGGGTTGATCGGGATGCGAGAGCGCGCGACGCGCGCTGGGTGGCGAGCTTGACCGCCGGGCCGACATCCGCCGGCTGGCGCGTGAGCTGCCAGCTGCCCCTGCACGTAC
The DNA here is from genome assembly GCA_963719305.1 of uncultured Actinomycetes bacterium. Lineage (GTDB taxonomy): Bacteria > Actinomycetota > Thermoleophilia > Solirubrobacterales > Solirubrobacteraceae > Palsa-465. Next base: position 64,723 of record CAVRBL010000004.1, read on the forward strand.
CGGTCGATGGGCCGACCGCGAACCCGGGTACATCGCGCCACAGCAGCGATGTGCCGGGGCAGAGCGCATGATCCGCGTCGCGCTGGTCGACGATCAGGCGATCGTTCGCGACGGGATTGGCGCGGATCCTCTCGCCGAGGGACGGGTTTGAGGTGATAGCCGAGTGCGCGGACGGCCGCCAGGCCTTGGAGCAGCTTCCGGCGCTGGCACCGGACGTGGTGCTGATGGATATCCGGATGCCGGTGCTGGACGGGATCGCGGCTACTGCCGGGCTGCGCGAGGCGGCGGAGACCATAGCCGTGCTCGTGCTCACGACCTTTGGCGAGGACGAGGTGCTGTGGGGTGCGCTGGAAGCTGGCGCCGCCGGGTTCGTGCTCAAGGACTCCTCCGCCGAGGATTTGATCGCGGCTGTGCGCGCTGTGGCGGGGGGCGCGGCCTGGTTCGATCCCGCGGTCGCGCCGAGGATCCTCGAGCACTACCGCCGGCGGGTGGCGCCAGCCGGTCGCCAGGCGGCACGACTCGAACTGCTGTCAGAACGCGAGCGCGAGGTGCTGAGGCGGATGGCGCGCGGAGCGACCAACAGCGAAATAGCCGCCAGCCTGTACGTCGCCGAGGCGACGGTGAAGAGCCACATCGGCAGCATCTTCGGCAAGCTCGGCGTACGCGACCGGGCCGCGGCGATCGTTTTCGCCTACGACCACGGTGTGGTAACGCCCGGCGCGCCCCGCCCGTAGAGGGGGGCGTTTCCTACCGGGGACGGACCCCAGAGTCGAGGCCGTGGCCCGATGTGCAAACGGCGCCGGCGGCTTAGCGTTGCCGGCATGCAAAACACAGCCATAGAGGTCTCAGACCTCCACAAATCCTATGACGGCCTCCCGGTGCTCGGGGGTGTGACGTTCGCGGTCGGCGGGGGCGAGATCTTCGGCATCGCCGGGCGCAACGGCGCCGGAAAGACCACCACGGTCGAGATCCTCCAGGGGCTGCGCAGCCGCGACCGCGGCCGCGTGAAGGTCCTGGACCTCGATCCCGGCCGCGAGCGCAAGCGGCTCCGTCCGCTGCTCGGCTCCCAGCTGCAGACCTCGGCGCTACCCGAGCGCCTGCGCGTCGGCGAGGCGCTGAAGCTGTTCGCCCGTCTGGCCGACCGCGAAGGTTGACTGGCGGGAGCTCGCCGAGGTCTGGCAGCTCGGGCCACTTGAAGGGCAGGTCGTTCGGCAGCCTGTCGGGCGGGCAGCGACAGCGGTTGTTCCTCGCGCTGGCGATGATCAACCAGACCACAGTTGCGTGTTCCTCGACGAGCTCACGCAAGGGCCTCGACCCCGTCGCGCGGCGGGAGACGTGGCAGCTGATCGAGCAGGCCCGCGAGCAGCGGGACCACGGTCGTGCTGGTCACCCACGACATGGAGGAAGCCGAGCGGTTGTGTGACCGCGTGGCCGTCCTGCACGACGGCCGGCTGCTCACCTGCGGCCAGGCCCATCGAGCTCGCGACGGCCCTGGGAACGGTTCGCGTGCGGTTCTCGTCCCCTGGCTGCCGCAGGGCTCGACGGGCTGGGGCGGGTGCCGGGCGTCGCCGAGATCGGCTTTGACGGCGCGACGGCCGAGGTCACTGCCGACCCAGAGGCGGTCGTTCGTCTCGCGAGCGAGCTCGCGCGCCGGGACCTCGCGCCGTCCGATTTCACAGTCGTCCGGCCTTCGCTCGAGGAGGCCGTCGTATCGCTACTGAATGGAGACCGTCGATGACTGCGACTGATCGCCCTGACCCCCACGGAGCTCCGTCTGCTCGTCCGCGACTGGACGGTGCTCGTGTTCGCATTTGTCTTTCCGCCGCTGGTGATGCTGATCCTGGCGGGAGTGTTCGGCACCCACGCCACCGTCGGTTTCGGATGGCAAAACCCGGAGCACTACTACGTCGCCGCGTCGCTCGGCGTGCCCGTGATCGCGCTGGCGCTGGTGGGCCTCCCGGTCACGCTGGCCTCCTACCGAGAGCGGGGCGTGCTGCGCCGCCTCGAGGCGTTCGGGGTCACCCCCGCCAAGCTGATCGGCGCGCAGGCCACCGTCACCGGCGGCCTGATCGTGATCGGCGCCGTCGCCGTGCTCGCGGTGGCTGCACCCACCTACGGCATTCCGCACATCGCCCACCCGGTGCAGGTCCTCGTGGGCCTGACCGCTGGCACGATCACGCTCATACTCATCGGGATTGCCGTCGGGCTCGCCGTGCCGAGCGCCCGTTCCGCCCAGGCGATCGGTCTGCTGGCGTTCTTCCCGCTGTACCTGCTGGGAGGCGGTGGTCCGCCAAAGGGGGCCATGACCGGAGTCGATGCACGCGATCAGCAACGCGCTGCCGTCCGCAATCCCAGCGATCGCCGACCCATGGCTAGGCCTGTCAGGCCTCGGCACCCAGCTCGCCGTGTTCGCGCGTCTGGTCGGCGGCGGCGCTTGCCGCGATCTGCTGGCTCGCCCGCCGCACCACCCCATGAGGTTGGCCCTGATCGCGGACAGGCCTCAGCTGAACAGCTTTGCTGCGGCGGCGACGATCTCCGCGTGCGGTACGTCGCGCACGTGTTCGCTGATGTTCCAGCGATGACCGAAGGGATCGTCGAGTTGGCCGTGCCGATCGCCCCAGAACATGTCCTGCACGGGCTGTCGAACGTCGGCTCCTGCAGCCACGGCTCGCGCGAACGCTCCCTCGGCGTCGGGCACCTCGAGGCCAAGGACCACGGGTGTGCCGCCCAGCGAGGGCGGCGCCAGCACCCCCATCTCGGGGAACTCGTCAGCGATGTGCAGGGTGCTGTCGCCGATTCGCAGTTGGACGGACATCAGACGCCCGTCGGGCGTCGGAATGCGGGTGATCTCCTCTGCTTCGAAGGCTTCCTTGTAAAACGCGGCCGCCCTGTCGGCGCCCTGAACGACGATATGGGGATTGATTTTCATACCCATACTTTGCCCGCAAGGCCCAAGCCGTGGAGCCTCGCCGCGCGGGGCGTAGGATGACGGCGAAACCCGCTCTCAGGAGGCAAGTCCATGTCTTCACTCATCCGGATGGATCGCACCGGCCACACGACGCTCGCGGAGTGGACAGCCGACGACCCGGAGGCAGTCGAGGCGGCCGTCGCCACCTTCCGGGCGCAGCTCGAACAGGGGTATTTCGCCGTCGTGTCAGATGGTGAGGGCCAGGCGGAGCAGGTTCGGGAGCTGCCGGTCGACGCATCGCTGGTGATCCTTCGCCGGCCAATCGTCGGGGGCTAGGCACCGGCCGGGCCCCAGCTACGCGGAGATCCGAGCGCGTTGGCTACCGAAGCCGCATCCGCCGCAGCACCGCTCCGAGCGGACGGGGCCCTTCCCGAGCTGGCGAACGTCTACTGGCGCCCGCGGGCCAGCCACCGGTCGCTGACGCGCACCGGCAGGCTGTGGACGGCTACCACCCTCGCCCACACGCTGCCGTTCCTGGCCACGGCCGTATTCCTCTTATTGCTCAGTCCGATCACGATCCCCGTCGGGCTAGCTGCGGTCGCTCAGGCGTGGATCATTCCCGAGCTGTACGCGGCACGAGGGGCAAACGTCCTCCGACCGCGTGTCAATCGTCACTCGCGCAGGCGCGGCTCGCGGAGCGGCCAGGATCCCCGGGCCGAGCGGATCGCGGTCGGCTTCCTCGGGGATCTGATCGGCCACTCCGCGCGCGAGCTGCACGCCCGGACGGGGCTGGTGCTCGAGCAGGGCGAGCTGGGCGCGTGGGTGCTCGGCGAGGCGGGTGCCTTACTCGTCCGGCCGGGCGGCAAGCGGGTCCACTGCCTGTGCGTGCGGGCCAACGACGGTGAGCTGCCGCCGAGCGACCGGATCGCCCATCTGCTGCTCGCCCTGCGGACGGACGAAGCGGGGCTCGCCACGGTCGCCAACCTGGCGTTCGCGGGCGCGCCGTGGCGGCTTCATCGCCGCCTCGATCCACGGGCGCGAGAGGCGCTCGACGCGGCCGTGGCCAAGGCGCGCGGGGCGTAAGCGCGCAGATCCCGTCCCGCCCTACGGCCGATCTGCTTTACGCAATCTTGTACCTCGGGCCAATGCGGGCTTTAGCCGCGGCACCGATCATTGCGCCATGACACAGCCCGATAGATCATCGAAGGTCGTCCTGATCGAAGACCAGCGCGAGATCGCGGATCCGCGGGGCACCGGCTCCGTCCGTCGCTACCGACTGGCACGGCTGCGACTAGAGGGTCGCCCGACGGACCCGGAAGCCCGCTTCGAGCATCTGAAGCGCATCTACGACTGATCGCATCAGTTGGCGCGCTACGCTTCAGGTGTGGAATCAAGAACTGACGTTGAGCAGAGTCGGGCACGCACGCCCATAATGCGCAAGGTCGTTGCCGGATTGGTGCTCTTGATCGTGGCGATGATCGCGATCAAGCTCGCCGCCGGCATCGTCACAGCCGTGTTTTGGAGCGTCGTTATCGTCGCGGCCGTAGTGGCCGCTCTCTGGGCACTCAAGACCATATTCTGGTAAGGCGTATCCCATGCAGGGCATGGGATATGTCGTAATCGCCATCTGCTTCGGCTTGGCCGGGGGGATCGTCGGGCGGATCAAGGGCAGCTCGTTCTTGCTCTGGTTCCTGATCTCGGGGTTCGTGCCCGTCTTCGGGCTGCTGGCGGCCATCTTCTACCGCTGGGACTCGCGCGAGTTGCGGCGCATCTGTCCCACCTGCGGACGGGTGGTGAAGCTGCACGACGCGCTCTGCACGCGCTGTGGTACCGAGCTCGAGTTCCCCGAGCGGGCAGTCGTCTCCGAGGAGGCGATGCGCCGGCGGGTCGCATAGAAACCCTCGGCCACCACTCGTCAACAAAATTGCAGCGGGTAGACGCACCTCCTAGTTTCCGGTAGGATCGCCGCGCGAATTCCGTAAAGCCAGGGCAAAGGGGGACGCGGAAAAGGGGGGCCCCTCGCACGGGGGCCTGACCTCTGCGCAATTATGCGAGTGCTGGTAACCGGCGGAGCCGGGTTCATCGGCTCGCACCTTGTCCGGCGGCTGCTTGAAGCCGGTCACGAGGTGCGTGTCCTCGACAGCCTCTACACCGGCAGCCGCGAGAAACTGGATGACGTCGTTGACGACGTTGAGCTGATCGACGGCGACATCCGCGATCTCGACCGCACGCGTCGCGCGACCAAGGGATGCGAAGCAGTTTTCCATCTGGCCGCGGTGCCTTCGGTCCCACGCTCGATCGCCGACCCGATCACCACGCACGAGGCGAACGCGACCGGAACCCTCAACGTGCTGGTCGCCGCGCGCGACGCCGGCGCCCACCGGGTCATCTACGCGTCCTCCTCATCCATCTACGGCGCAGCCGAGGAGCTACCGAAACGCGAGTCGACCGGGCCGCTACCGATGTCCCCCTACGCCGTCTCGAAGCTGGCCGGCGAGCACTACTGCCGCAGCTTCTTCGACCTGTTCGGACTTGAGACCGTCGCGCTGCGCTACTTCAACGTCTTCGGGCCCCGGCAAGACCCGGACTCCCAGTACGCCGCGGTCGTTCCCAAGTTCATCCGGGCCTATTGCAGCGGGGAGGCGCCCACGATCTTCGGAGACGGCGAGCAGTCGCGCGACTTCACTCACGTCGGCAACGTCGTCGAGGCCAACCTGGCGGCCCTCGCGAAACCCGCAGTTGCCGGTCGCGTCTACAACATCGCCTGCGGGCATCGGACCACCCTGAACCAGCTCGCGATGATCATCGGCGAGCAGACGGGCGCAACCGTAGCCGCGGTGCACGGGCCACCACGGGCCGGGGAAGTCCGCCACTCGCACGCCGACATCTCGCTCGCTCGCCGAGAGCTCGGCTACGAGCCGGTGATCGGCCTGGCCGAAGGGCTCCGGCTGACGATCGAGGATACGGTCGCCACGGCGTCGCTGAACGGGCGCCGCAAGCGCTCGATCTTCCCGCTCCGCAAAGGACAGGCCGCGGTCGATGTCGCCTGAGCTGCGCAGCGCGCTCTGCTTCGTCGTCGCGGCAGCCGCAACTTATCTTGCAACTCCTCTAGCCATCCGCGCCGCAGTCAGGCTGTCGTTCTTCGACGTGCCCGTGGGATACAAGGGGCATCGCACCCCGACTCCTTACTTGGGAGGCTCGGCGATCATGGTCGGCCTGCTGTTCGCCTGGCTCGTCGCCAGCGGCTCGATCCACAGACAGTGGCAACTGATCGTGTGCGCGGTGTTCCTGTGGGGAATGGGTACGCTCGATGACTGGGTCAACCTGCCGCTGATGGTGCGGCTGGTGGCGGAGGTCGCCATCGGGGTCGGGCTGTGGCACTCGGGCCACGGTTGGGATGTCTTCGGTTCCCCTGTCCCCGACGTCGTGCTGACAGTTGTGTGGGTGGTGGGGGTTGTGAACGCGTTCAATCTGATGGACAACATGGATGGCGCCACCGCTACGACGGCGGCCGTGTCCGCGCTCGGCGCGGGGCTGCTGGCGATCATCTCCGGGAAGGCAGTGCTGGCGCCGCTGTGCTTCGCGGTCGCCGGCACGTGCGCCGGGTTCCTGCCGCGAAATCTCGCCCGTCCTGCGCGAATCTTCATGGGGGACGGAGGCAGCCTTCCAATCGGCCTGCTGGTTGCCGGCATCACGATGTCGGTGGTCACCCGGGATTACTTCGGCGCCAGTGGCATTGTCATCGGTCCACTGCTGGTGGGCCTCGTCATCCTGGACACGACGCTCGTTACGGTGTCGCGCACCCGCGGGCGCCGGGCGGTCCTGAGCGGCGGTCGTGATCACCTCACGCATCGGCTCGTCAACTGGCTGGGCTCTCCGCGCGCGGTTGCGCTCGTGCTCGCTGCTACGCAGATGCTCGTTTGCGCGATCACGATCGCAGTGGCGCGGGCCGGAATCGGCTGGGTGTTACTCGCCGGCGGAGCGGCGCTCGTGTTCGGGCTGGTCATGATCTGGCAGCTCGAGCTCTCTCCGTTCTTTGCGCCGGCCCTCTCGGAGGAATCGAGAGAGGCGGTCGCGGTGCAGCCGGCTGCGGAGCCGGCGCTGGCAGCAGAGCCGGGCACGGAGACCGTGGCTGCGCGACCGAGCCTAATTCCCTTGGCTACGCCGCCGAGCGTCCGAGAGTGAGGCCGAACGGATCGTGGCGTAGCGGCTGCTCAGACCGCTACGTCTTGTGAGAGATGACGGGCGTAGCGGTCAACGACGTCTTCTGTGGCTCCGATTTCCTGCACCTCACCAGCGTCAAGCCACATCACCCGGTCACACAGTGACCCGACCTGATCGAGGTCGTGGCTGATGAACACCACCGTCGCTCCACGCGCGACGAGAGTCCGAATCTCATTCAAGCAGCGCTCCTTGAACTCACCGTCGACCACTGCAAGGACCTCGTCGAAGCAGTAGATGCTCGCGGGGAACAGCATCGCGATCGCGAAGCACAGTCGTGACAGCATTCCGTGCGAGTAGCGCTTCAATGGCGTGTCGAAGTGGCTCTCGAGCTCGGCGAATGCGGCGATATCTCCGAGCCTGCCGTCGATCACCCGCCGATCGAGGCCAAGGATCGTGCCGTACAGGAAGCTGTTCTCGCGTCCGGTCAGCTCCCATTGAAAGCCGGCGCCCACGGCGAGCAGCTGTAGCACCGTCCCTCGAACCGTCATCGAACCCGAAGTTGGCAAGGTGATCCCGCCGAGAATCTGCAGCACGGTCGATTTGCCGGAGCCGTTGCTGCCCACAATCCCAAAGCATTCACCGGGATACGTCTCAAAGCTCACGCCGCGCAAAGCATCAAACGCGGGCCGCTCGTTACTGCGTCCCAGCACGGATCGGAGAGTGGCCTCCAGCCGCAACAGCTCGCCAAGCCGGTAGGTCTTCCTCAGATCGCTGGCCGTCAGAGACGGCTCGCGGACTGAACCGTTATATGTCATCCGCCATCCGGACCTCGAGCCGGGTGAAAAGCTGCCACGCAGCCACCGCACCCAGCGCAGTAAGACCTAGGGAGATGGCTAGCGCCGATCTGCTCGGTGTCATGTGTAGCACTGACCACCGCCAGGCATCGATGAGCCCCGTTAGCGGATTGAGCTCGATCAGCGTGCGGAGAGTCGGCGACAGCTGCCCCGTGTTGTAGGCGATCGGGCACAGAAACATCGTTACCTGGAGTAGAAACGGCAACACGCTGAGCACGTCGCGAGCCCGTACCGACAGTGCTGAGAGGAATAGGGCAAAGATCCCAACCACCAACAGGGTCCAAACGAGCAGTAAGGGCACGAGCAAGGTGCCCAACCAGACATACCCGGTGGCGGCGGCGGCGATCAGTGCGGCGGCGAACGGGAGGGCCAGCGAGGGCAGGTTCGACACCAGCGTCGCCAGCGGCAGCGCCAGCCGCGGGCAAGCGGTCCAGCGCACGAGCTGAAAGTTGACCACGATCGAATTGGCGGCGACCATCAGAACCGCTTGGAAGTACGTCCACACGAGGAGACCCGTCAGCGCAAACAGGGCATAGGGGACCCCGGCGGTCTCTACGTGGGCGACGCTTCGAAAGCCGATAGAGAACGCCGCCAGCAGGGCCAGTGGTTGGAACACCACCCATGCTGGGCCGAGCGCAGACTGCTTGTACCGCATCTTCAGGTCGCGCTTGGCCAGAGCCCTGATGACCGGCCAATAGCTCGGCACGTCCACGAGGCGAACTCGGCGGTTTGCCGGTACACGTACCGTGACCGGCAACGACTGTCCGGCAGCCGTCGCCGCAACCGCAGCGGGGGACGCTCCGGCCTGGCCAGGCGAGGTCATGACGTCGACGCTGCGCGGCTGCCCCACGGCTCCGGAAGCATACCGACCGCTGCGGTTACCCAGCGCCGGCCTATGAGTTCAGTGAGCAATCGGTCACCCGCGGCCAGCCTGACCCAGGCGCGAGTGTTCGTGTTTTCCCCATCCCTGGACCACATCGGCGGCGCAGTCAAGCGCCTGCCGCATGCAGTCATCCATGTCGATGTACATGTAATTGGCTAGCCGACCGGCGAAGTAGACGGCGTTCGGCGCGAGCGAATCGATGAGGTAGCTCTGGTAGCGGGTGTTCAGGGCCCGGTTGTGCTCGCTCTCGACCGGGTAATAGCGGGTCGGCGCGCCCGTGAACTCGAACCCCAGTACGGTGCCCTCACACTGCTGGCCGGAGGCGTGTTTGGTCTCGTGGATCCGGATGAACGGATACTCGGGGGCCGGGTAGTTGACGACCATCGCCCCTTGCGCGTACTCGACATGGGGGACGTACACCGACCGCACGAGGATCCCACGCCAGTCGAGGTTCCCGAATCGCATATCGGTGAATACGTCGAGAGGGCAGGTGAATACGATCGCGTCGGGGTGCAGCTGGCGGATGTGCCCGGAGATCGTCGACAGTGCGACGTCCTCATCGGTCCGCAACTCGATGCGTCGGTCGTTCAAAAGACCCGCGATCAGGTCGGTGTAGCCGCGGGGGCCGGCCGGCCATCCTTGGTACGGATCTGGAAACAGGAACGGGTCATCGTCCCAGCGGACGCTCACACGCCGTGGCGCGAACGTAGCCGGCAACTCCTTTGCGGGGCGGCCCCATTGCTTCTCGGTATAGGGGCGCACGAACAGCTGGTAGAGGTCGGGACCCATCAGCTCGAGACACCACTCCTCGAAGTTCGCGCTTTGCGCGCGCAGCTCGGGGTCAAGCGGCTGCTCACGCCTGGCGAGCAGTTCGCGCTTGATGCGCGGCCCGTCCTCCAGCCGTTCGACATCGCTGAGCAACGGTGGCCAGTTGAGCAGCTTGCCCTGGACGACGATGTCGACTCGATGGCGGTACGGACGGAATGGCGTCATCGAGTTGGCTAGCTCCCACACCTCGCGGTCTTCCGTGTGGAATATGTGCGAGCCGTGGGGCTCGTAGATCACCCCGTTCATCAGCTCTGAACGAATCAGGCCGCCAGGAACGGATGCCCGCTCAAGCAACACGCTCTCGACGCCCTCACGAGCGAGGGCATGAGCGACGGTGCAGCCCGTCAATCCGGCACCGACGATGAGCACTCGCCGGCGCGAGTTCACGACACCTCCAAGCCTTTAGGACCTCGGGATACTGTCGTCGGCCATCGTGCGATGAGCGAACCACCCACCCATGAGAGTTCTAGTCCTCGCCCCATATCCGCTCGAGCGCGCACCATCCCAGCGTTTCCGCTGGGAACAGTACATCGAGCCGTTACGGGAGCGCGGCATCGTGCTCGAGCCCTCGAGCTTCCTCGACGCGCGCGGGTTGGATGTCGTCCACCTACCGGGTTCGTGGCCAGCGAAGGCCGCCGCCACGGCGGGAGGGGTTCGGCGCCGGTTGAAGGACGCCCTCGCCGCGCGTCGCTATGACCTCGTGCTCGTGCATCGTGAGTCGCTTCCTGTCGGTCCCGCGTGGTTCGAGCGACTGCTGCAGGGGACAAGCGTTCCGTACGCATTTGACTTCGACGATGCGATCTATCTGCCGGCGGCAAGCGAAGCGAACCGTCGTCTCGCCTGGCTAAAGAGCGCCGGCAAGACCGCACGGGTGATCCGCGGCGCGAGCCTGGTGCTCGCGGGTAACCAGCATCTGGCCGACTGGGCGCAGCGCCACGCGACCGAAGTGGTCGTCATTCCCACGACCGTCGATACGAACCTCTACCGTCCCGTCGCCCGCCCGCCGCAGACACCGCTATGCGTCGGCTGGAGCGGTAGCCCGCCGACGATCGCCCACCTCCGGCTGATCGAATCTGTGCTGCGGAAGCTGCAGCACGAGAGGGGGGTGCGCATTCGGGTGATAGGCGACGGCTCGTACGGACTCGACGGGGCGACGGTCGAGGCGCTTGACTGGGAGGCGAGAAGCGAGGTTGCCGATCTCAGGCAGATCGACATCGGGATCATGCCCCTGCCTGACGACGAATGGTCACGGGGGAAGTGCGGGCTGAAGGCCCTGCAGTACATGGCGCTCGGGATACCGACAGTGCTCTCCCCGGTGGGCGTTAACAACGAGATCGCACAGGGAGGGGCGGCGATCCTGGCGGGCACCGAGAGGGAGTGGTGCGAGGCGCTGGAGGCGCTGATCGATGACATCAGCCTCCGAGAACGGGTGGGCCAAGCGGGCCGTGCCCGAGTCGAGCGCCACTACTCACTGAAGGCGACGCTAGCTCGCTGGGAGGCAGCGCTGCGCGCCGCCGCTGGGGCGCCGGAGAGCTAGACTCGCGCTCAACCAATGACGCGTGCTTTGGTGACTGGGGCTGCGGGGTTCATCGGGTCGCATGTGGCCGATGAATGCCAACGACTCGGGATGGACGTCGTCGCCACCGACGCGCTCTCCGGGGGGTTCCTCGAGAACGTTCCCTCAGACGCCACGTGGGTCGAAGGTGACGTCCGCGATGCCGACTTCGTCGAGTCACTGTGGGACTACGGGCCGTACGACTACGTCTACCACACGGCCGCGTATGCGGCTGAAGGACTCTCACACTTCATCCGCGCCTACAACTACCGCACCAATCTAGAGGCGAGCGTGCTGCTGATCAACCAATCGGTGCTTCATGGCGTGAAGCGGTTTGTGTTCACCTCATCGATTGCGGTCTACGGGGCGGAGCAGACGCCGATGAGCGAGGAGATGATCCCCCGACCAGAGGACCCGTACGGGATCTCGAAGTATGCGGTCGAGCTGGACCTTGCTGCAGCAAACGACATCTTCGAACTCGCGTACACGATCTTTCGGCCTCACAATGTGTACGGCGAGCGCCAGAACATCTCCGATCCCTACCGCAACGTAATCGGCATCTTCATGAGCTGCGTGGTCAAGGGCGAACCGATGCCGATCTTCGGAGATGGCAAGCAGACCCGAGCGTTCTCTCACATCGATGACGTAGCTCCGGCGATCGCACGTGCTCCGATCGTCGACTCGTCGCGAAATGAAGTGATCAACGTCGGCGCGGACAGGCCATACACGATCCTGGAGCTGGCCGCGGCGGTGGCACGTGCTTTCAACGTGGAGTGCAATGTCATCCACTTGCCTCCGCGGCGGGAAGTCGTGCACGCCTTCTCCTCACACGAGAAGGCGCGGCGCATCTTTGGAGATTCCCCGACCATCGGACTGGAGGAGGGCATCGGACGGATGGCGCGGTGGGTTCAATCGGTGGGCATTCGGCCGCCGGTCGCCTTCCATGGCGAGATCGAGGTGCCGATCAACATGCCACCGAGCTGGGCGACGCTGACGGGGGCGGGGTGAGCCCCCCAGGTGCACAACTGAGCCGCGCCTGATCAAACATGTGCGGCATCGCGGGTGAGATCCATCGCGGCGAGCGAGGCTCCTCGACTCCGGAAGCTCAGCTAGGGCTTCTCCGCCATCGCGGACCGGACGCCGAAGCCGCGTTTGAATCGCCCGATGCCTGGATCGGGCAGACCCGGCTGGCCATCATCGACCTTGAGAGGGGCGACCCGCCGATCGCCAACGAGGACGGAACGATCGGGGTCGCGCTCAACGGAGAGATCTACAACTTCAAGGAGCTGCGATCGGCGCTCATGCGAGACGGCCACCGTTTCCGGAGCGACGGCGACACCGAGGTCCTGGCCCACCTTGCCGAAGAGCTGCGATCCAGTGAGTCTCGCCGCTCGGATCGAGGGGATGTTCGCGTTCGCGATCTGGGACGAGCGGCGGCGCCGGCTGGTTCTCGGACGGGATCGGTTCGGGAAAAAGCCTCTCTACTACTGGAACAGCGGTGAGCGGCTGGTGTTCGCCAGCGAGATCAAGTCACTGCTCGCCAATCCCCACGTGCCGCATGCGCTCCGAGCGGAAGCCATACCCGCCTATTTGACGTTCGGCTATGTCCCCACGCCTAACACGTTCTTCGAGGGGATTCGGAGCATTCCCCCAGGGCACGTACTCGTCGCCGTGGAGGGCTCCGAGCCCACGTTGGAGCGCTACTGGGAGCCACAGTATCCGGGCCCGAACGGAGTGGTGCGGCTCGACCTATCGCTCGACTCAGCCGCAGCCGAGGTACGCCAGAGATTGCAGGCTGCCGTTGAACGCCGCCTCATGTCGGACGTCCCGCTGGGAGCGTTTCTGAGCGGCGGCATCGACTCCTCCAGCGTGGTGGCGCTGATGACGCGCGCCGCCGGTGAGCGCGCCGTCAAGACCTTCACGATTGGGTTCGACGACTTCGAGGGCTACGACGAGCGGCCGTACGCGCGGGCGCTGGCCGAGCGCTACAGAACAGACCACACCGAGTTCGTCGTCAAGCCGAACGCCGTCGAGCTGATCGAACGTCTCGTCTGGCACTACGACGAGCCGTTCGGAGATTCAAGCGCGCTGCCGACGTTCGTGCTGTCCGAGCTCACCCGTGGCCACGTCAAGGTGGCGCTGTGCGGAGACGGCGGTGACGAGCTGTTCGCGGGCTACGAACGATTCGCGGCCGCAGTGGCGATCGCCCGCTACCAGCTCCTGCCCGCACCGCTGCGGGCCGGAATTCGCAGGGGAGCCGAATTGCTGCCGCGGGGGACGACGAGAGCGACCTGGTCGAAGCTACGCCGGCTCCTGGTGCGAAGCGATTTGACGCCGCCGATGGCTCTCTTGGCCTGGGTCGGGTACGTGCCAGCTGAGTTGAGAGCCACGCTGTTGAACGGTGACGGCACAGACACTGTCGCTGACGGCTATGCCGAGATCTGGCGACGGTCCGAGGGCGCGCATCCGCTCGACAGGGTGCTCGACCTCAACATCCGCACCTACCTGCTCGACGATCTCCTGCCGAAGGTCGATCGGATGAGCATGGCCCACGGCCTAGAGGTACGGGCTCCGTTTCTTGATCGCGAGCTTGCCGAATTCGCCTTCCGCCTGACACCGAGCGCCCGCATGCGGGGCCTTTCGTTGAAGCGAGTGCTGCGGGCGGCGATGGCCGACTTGCTCCCGCCAGAGATCCTCCATCGCCCCAAGCGTGGCTTCGGCGTGCCGCTCGACCGCTGGTTTCGACAGGAGCTTGGCTCGTACGTGAGGGGCATGCTGTCCAGCAGCGGCAGCCGCGTTCGCGAGTATCTCTCGGCGCCTGCAATTGACGCGATCATCGATGAGCACCAAGCTGGCGGGAATGACCACGGCGACTCGATCTGGAGTCTGCTCACGCTGGAGATCTTTTTGCGGCGGGAGGGGTGGTGATGGCGCCTTCCGCAAAGTCGACGATCAAGGGTTACCGATCGCAGCCTCAGCCGTCAGCGCTAGGTACTCGGTGGATTTCCGCCGCCCACAACCGACCCTACGGCGGCAACTACATCGCCGATACACGCCGTCTCACTCTGGTCGCGAGCGCCTGTTTGAGTGCATGAGCACCCGAGAACCAGCCGTAGCCGGTGTACGTCGCGATCCAAAGCCCCCATACTTTCGGCTCCCGCAGCATTGGTGGGGACGTTTGAATGGCATTTCGGATCCCCATACGTGCTGCATGCATGTCCCCGGCTTCGCAAAGCGTCTCCGCAAAGCACCACGTTCGGTGTGCGGATGCTCGTATCGCAGCCTCTTTCAGTCCGTAGAGCTCCGGCCGTTCTCGCTTGATCACGGAGAACACGTCTTCGAGGACCCACCGTTCGTCGCGCGCGTTGCGCCCAGTGGCCATCACTGACGAAGTTCCACTCTGCGGGTGCTCGCGATATCGAGCCAAGGGATCAGTGAGGTACGCGACCGGCCACCGCAGGGCGACCCGGATCCACATATGCCAGTCGACGCCCCACACGATCTTTGCTGTAAAGCGCCCAACCTGCTCGTACGCCTCTCTCCGGACGAGCACCCCGGCGGGATTGATTACGCACCCGTCAACGAGGAGGGCGGCGCAGGACTATTCCGTCATGGTCGATCAAGTCCTCGTCGAATCAAGCACTGGATACTCAGCGGCCGGCCTGAATCGTCAATGTGCTGCGCAGTGCAATGCAACAGACCAACCTCGCTGTGTGCATCGAGAACATCGACGCTCCGCTGAAGGTAATCCGGCAGGAGCTCATCGTCGGCGTGCAGGAGAATCACGTACTCTCCCGGGCCAGTTCCAGGCAACGGTTCCAGTTGCCTGACTGACCAAGCCGGACATCGGATCGCACGGCGCGAAGACGGGTATCGCGATAGCTTGCACAGATGCGCACCGTGTCATCGTCTGAAGCATCGTCGGACACGACGAGCTCAAAGTCTTGGAATGCTTGGGCGAGTACGCTTTCGATGGCGGCCGGCAGAAACGCGCCAGCGTTATACGCAGGGATGCAAACGCTGACTTTTATGGGCGACCTCATGTCACACGACCGCACTGGTCACTCGGCGTTGCTGGCGCGGCAGCATCTGATCGACGGCTAGCTAATCTGTTCTCGGGGTGGGCGCTCCTACCGTCAGCGTGATCGTACCGACGTTCGAGAGAGCATCTGCGCTGGAACGGACGCTGACGGCGCTCTGCGCGCTTGACTACCCAGCAGAGCTGCTGGAGCTGATCGTCGTGGATGACGGCTCGACAGACGCCACGCGTGACGCCGTCTCAAGGTTCCCACATGTGCGATACGTACGCCAGCCGAATGGCGGTGTGGCGAAAGCACGTAACGCCGGAGCGCGGCTCGCAACGGGCGACTTCCTCTTGTTCGTGGACGACGACATCGTTGTGGCGAAGGACAACGTCGAGCGCCACCTCCACCTGCACGCAGAGAATGGACAGTGCATCGTCGCCGGTCATTCCGAGTTCGCTCCCGAAGTGCGTACAGCGCTCAGCCGTTCTGCATTCGGACGATTCCGACTGTGGGCGGAGGACGTCTGGAAGGAGGATCATGCCGTACGCTGGGGAGCGAGTGGCCAGATACGCCTAGTCACTGCGGCGACCTCAAACCTCAGCATAAGTCGTCAGTTGTTCTGGAAACTTGGCGGCTTTGACGAGCGGTTTCCCGTAGGAGCCGAGGATCAAGATCTCTGCTGGCGAGCGCGGGCGCAGCGGCGCGGTGATAATTCACGATTATGACATTCGCGTCATTCACAACGATCAGCATCGGGATCTCCTCGCTTTGTGTAGACGCGAGGAGAGGGGTGCCATCGGTTTCGTGTGTTTCGACGCGGAAGCACGCGGATTTCCCGACGCCGTCCGCTCTCTGGCTGAACGGACCGGTGCGACGATCAGATTCAGCGCGTCTCGTAGTCCGCAAACTGTCGAGGGCAGCGCTGAGCCAGGCTCCGTCTCTGTGGATCGCCCATCGGATAGTTGGAGGGGTGGAGAAGCTGCGCCCCAACGGTGGCCGGCCACTCGACTTCCTATACCGTGCTGTGACGGGCCTGTACGTGTTTCGTGGGATACGCCGCGGCTATCGCGTCACGTCTACCGACCCCTGGCGCGTCGCACACCGGATCGGCTGAATCGGGTCATGACGAGCTACGGAGATGAGTTGGCGTCGTCCATCAGCGTCATCATCCCTGCCTACAACAGCACCTTCATAGAAGAGACACTGGCTTCTGTTTATGCCCAGACCGTCCAGCCCAGCCAAGTCATAGTCATAAACGACGGCTCAACCGATGACACCGAAGATCGGCTTCGCCGCCTTTCCGCGGATTTGCCGCCGAGCTTCATGTGGCGTAGCAAGCCGAATGGGGGCCATCCGACTGCGCTTAACCTCGCCCGTGGTCTGGCAGCCGGTACCTACGTCGCGTTCATGGACAGCGATGATCTTTGGCATCCGCAGAAGCTCGAGCGGCAGTTACAGCACTTCGCGTCGGATCCAGAGCTAGTGCTGTCTTTTACCGGGTATACGTACATTTACGAGGGTTATGAAGAGGCTCCTGGCCGTGGCAACACACCCGAAGTGGTCTCTCATGAGAACTGGGATCCGGACCCGGCCAAAGCACTCAGGAGGCTCATCGCCTATTTACCCATAGGCCCCATGTCAACCGTCCTCGTTCGTCGGGACGCGCTTGCACGGCTCCCGCCATTTGACGAAACCCTGGTGATCGCCTCCGACGGAAGGCTGTACCTCGAATTGGTGGTCCGGGGAATGAAGATGGACTTCCTGCCCGAGGAGCTCGTGGAGTACCGCTGGCACGGCACCAATCTGTCTCGGGACCTAGGCTTGTTTTGGGAGGATGTGTGCGCTCTGCTGGATTCGTTCTACGAGGAACACTCGTCGCAGTTGACCGACGATATGCGGGAACACGCACGATTCTGGCGAGCGCACTGGCATCTGCAGACCGCCATCGATGCCCGCCGTCACGGAGATCTCGCGCGAGCCCGGCGCCATATCGTGAGAGCCGCGCGAGTGAGGCCGGGCGCGCTCAGACCCGGGTGGGTGCGCATGCTCGGAATCGGAAGGGCGCCACAGGGGCCGTGGCCATAAACGCGCGGTCGGTGAGTCAGTGAGCAATCCTTTTGGAGCCTCGATCAGCGTCGTGATACCCGTGTGCAACGGTGGCGAGCTTTTAGAGCAGGCGGTCGCGTCCGTTTACGCGCAGACGCGCCTTCCAAGCCAGGTGATCGTCATAAATAATGGATCTACTGATGACACCGAAGACCGTCTTCGCCAGCTCTCAACGGAATTGCCACCGAGCTTCAGCTGGCGGAGCAAGGCACACGGCGTCCATGCGAGTGCGCGTAACTTCGGTCTTGCTCTTGCAGAAGGGACTCACGTCGCATTTCTCGACCACGATGACCTCTGGCATCCGGAGAAGCTCGAGCGGCAGGTACAACACTTTGGGTCTGATCCGGATCTGGCTCTGTCGTTCACTGGGTATTACTACAGCTACGACGGCTACCGGGAAACGCCCGGGCGGGCAAATATGCCCGAGGTGATTCGTCATGAAACGTGGGATCCAAATCCTGACCAGGTGCTTGATGAGCTGCTTGCCGGTCACACGCCAGTCGGTCCTATGTCAACTGTGATGATCCACCGAGATGCGTTGGCGCGACTTCCGCCACTTGACGAAAGCTTGTTGATGGCTTGCGACGTGAAGATGTACCTTGAGTTAGTGGTGAGGGGCATGAAGATGGATTTGCTGCCTGACGTGCTGGTTGAGTACCGCTGGCACGGAACGAACATGAGTCGCGACGTTGGAGCGTTCTGGGAGGACCTTTGCCTTCTCCTCGATTCGTTCTACAACGAGCACGCGTCTGAGTTGCCGGATCCTGTCCGGAACCGTGCTCGATCCTGGAGAGGGCACTGGCATCTGCAGACCGCTATCGATGCGCGTCGGCACGGAGATCCTGTGCGAGCGCGGGAGCACATTTGGAAAGCTGCGCGCGCGTGGCCACGCGGCATTCGACCAGGATGGGTGCGGATGCTCGGCGTGGGATCAGCCCCTGGGGGGCCGTGGCCATAGATCGGTGTCCTTTCAACCGAGCGGCGTGCGTAGCGGAGCCCGGCTCCGGAAGCGGATAGCGGTCGATGAGTGACGACGAACAATTTCCAAGTGTGTCGTTGGTAATGCCGAACCGCGACAACGCGATCGTGCTGGACACCGTGCTCGATGCGTTGGCTCGCAACCTGAGGTATCCCGCCGTTGAGTTGATCGTGGTGGACGATGGGTCCACGGACAGCAGTCGTGAGGCGCTTCGACGCTGGCGCGACTCCGGTCGCTTTCCGGAATTTCAGCTGTTAGAGCGCGAACATACCGCCGGGGGCGTGGTCGACGCACTCAATGCTGGGCTCAACGCGGCGGGAGGAGAACTCGTTGTTCAGCTGGACGCCGACGCGTCGATCGAGACCCCAGGATGGCTCGAGAGCATGGTCGGGTTCTTCCGTCTAGATCCGCGCGTCGGAGTGATCACAAGCAAGGTCGTCACGGACGCGGGAGAGCTGCAGGCCTGTGGCATCGAAGTCATCGGCGAGGAGGGATACCACGACCGCGGATGTGTCGTCACGGAGCCGCCCGGCCGCCGGATTTCTCGCGAGAATGTGAGGCGGTTCAGAGAAGGTCAGTGGCCGGGTGAAGAGCAAATCGCAGAGGTCGACGGCGGTATGGGCGTCTGCATGATGTACCGTCGGGCCGTGGCGATTGACCTCGGCGGTTACGACCGCGGTTTTGCGCCGGTCTGGTTGGACGACCTAGATCTCACGATCTCCATGCGCCGGGCCGGCCTAAAGGTCTTCTATCTCCCGGACGTGCGGGCAGTACACCACTTGGGCAAACGAGCACGTCCCGATGATCAGCGGCGCGACTATGGCGCCCTGCGGCGATCGGCAGTCGGCGTCAGGCGCGGGGTGGGCGCGTTGCTTCCGCCGGGACTGCGCACGTGGCTAATCCGCGCGTTTGGATGGGACAAGGGGCCCCGAGCGCACCGTCAGTATCTGGCCCATCACTATCGCTACTGGCAGAAGAAGTGGGGATGGGACATGTTGAATCCAGACGTGGACGCCATCCTTCGGCGTTGGGGCGAGACAGAGATCTGCTGGAAGGTGAATGCAGAGATGAGAGAAGCGGGCGATGCGATCATCGCGAAGTACGAAGCGATGAGACGATCGAAGGACACGACAGCCCGCACCTAGTCGCCGAGCCGGTCCTATTGGTCGATGCTGGTCTGAGCGCCTGCGATAAGTCGGCTCGCGCGAACGCGAGAGGCACGCTTGCGGAGGCGCCGCATCGGAAGCGACACAAGGTACGGCAGCACTCGTGTGTCGGAAGCGAGCGCCTTCCGTCCCCAGGCCGCCGCGTCCGCCCATCGGTGCAGCTGGAAGGCCCCCCCGCACAGCATGGCGTAAAAGTAGGCGTAGACATATGAGCGAGAGTCGACAATTTCTCGCGGTAGATCGGGATTTCGAAAGAAGGCCGCCAGAATTCGTTCACCTGGCTCGATATGCAGCTCAAGCGTCTTGCTCTGACTGGCGGAATGCACGCGGTACAGCACGAGGGGCTTGGACGTTGAATAAAGCTCTCCCGCCCGGGCCAGGCGGATCGCCAGGTCCCAGTCCTGAAGGATGATCAGAGACTGATCGAAGCGGCCTACCTCGTCGATTAGGTCCCGTTCGGCGATCAACGTACACATGAAGCCGGGGAGACCGCGGAAGCAAAGTACATCGATCAGACTGTTCTTTCCGTCCGGACACTCCCCGATGAAAAGCGGTCGCAAGGCGTCATCGACATGGACTGCCGCAGAATGGAGAGCTCGAACGTGGGGCTGCGTGCGGAAGATTCCGAGCTGTGTCTCGAGTTTACGCGGGAGCCAAAGATCGTCGGCGTCTACGACTGCGACGTACTTTCCCCGCGAGTTATCGATGCCGGTGTTACGCGCACCCGCGTGGCCGGTGTTCTCCTGGCGCAACACACGCAGCCTGTGATCCCGTAGCGAGTTGACTACGTTCCAAGTGCCATCTGTCGAGCCGTCGTCCACGACGATGACCTCGAAATCATGAGCCGTCTGCCGCAGGACACTGAGCAACGTTGCGCGGATTGTCCGCTCGGCGTTGTAGGCCGGTATCACAACTGAGACCAGCGGCGGGGGCATCTACGTACGTTCGATCAGGCCCACGGTGTATTTGCGTGTCGCCCCGGGAGAGATGGCCGATCAGACGATAGCCTGACCGTGCGATGCGCCGTCGTATCCGCGTCCTTCATTTGATCTCGGAATCGCACGCGACTGAGTACTTCCGCCTCATCGCTCGCTACACGGACCACAGTCGGTTTGCGATGCAGGTCGGTTCCTTGGGTAGAGCAGGTGGCCTTCAGCAGGGGCTGGCGGAGATTTCAATCCCCACATTCGCGCTGGAGGCAGAACGGCGAAGCCAGTATCCGAGAGCGGTTATGCACCTGGCCTCGTCTCTTAGACGGAACCGGATCGACGTTCTTCACGCGCACCTCTTCGAGGCATCGGTTGTGGGACTGCTCGCAGCGCGGCTCGCAGGCATCAAGCTCCGTGTGTTCACCGGTCACCATTCTCACGAGGTGCCGCTCTACGACTGGCGGCTGTTGCTAGAGGTTGACGGTTCGCGGCTCGACGTCTTGCGAACGTATGGTCGCTCCTTCCCAGCAGATGGAGGACGTTTGTGACAGGTACGGATGCAACCCCGAGGACGTAGTTGTGATCGAGCATGGACTCGACTTGGCGAGGTTTGATCCGGAGAGGACTGATGGTGACACAATGCGCCGCGAGTCGGGACTCGAGGGGAAGCTCATCTTCGGAGCGATCTCTAAACCTCATTGGGTCAAGAATCTGGATGCGCTGGTCCATGCCTTCGGCCCAGTCGCGACGGACAGACAAGACGTTCACCTCGTGATCCTCGGCGTGGGGAATGCCACCGCTTCGCGCGATGTGCAGGAGCTAGGCCTCTCCGATCGCGTTAGCACTCCTCGAGCGGCGCGACGACGTTCCGCAGATGCTGACTGCTTTCGATGTGTATATCCACCCGGCGTTGGCGGAGTCCTTCTGGTCTCTCCATCGTGGAGGCGATGGCCATGGCACGGCCTGTCGTCACCAGACCAGTCGGAATCGGCCTGGACATCATCGAAGACGGCGTCAGCGGCATTGAGGTACGGCCACAGATCCGGAATCCTTACACAACGCGATGGTCAAGTCCTCGGGTCCCGCGACCGCTGGTCGGAACTCGTACTGAGGCACGTCGCCGAGCATGCGGTACCCACCCGAACGATGGGTCCGCGCCTACGAGGAGCTCTACGAGAGTCGGCTCGGGAGGCGCCGGCAGTCAACCGCCGGAATGCGGACGGGTCATCCGCCACGGGAGTCGGTTCCTCCGCACACGAGACCCGAACCGTACGGGAAGCAGTAGGGGTCGCCGCAGGCTCCGGGCATCGGTCAACAGCACCCCGCCCTACACAACGTAATGAATCCCTAAGCCGGCCGGCATGAAGATAGGTGCCCGCACAGACCATCCATTGCATGCTGTAGGCGCGACGTCGTAGCGGACGATACGGAGTCGATGCCGGAGAGTAAAGAACTTATCCAGAAGGGCGAAAGTATCGTTCTCAAGCAGCGCCGGGTCACTGCTCATGGTCCCGGGGCCTTTCCTATACTGCACTAACGGCTCGCTGATCGGAGCAAATCGGTTGCCAGGCTCAAGTCGGAGCCACAGATCCCAGTCGGCACATTGGCTGAGCTGGGGGTCAAAGCCTCCGACGCTTTCGAGGAGCGAGCGCGCACCATCGCGAGGACCACTGCCGGTAACGACGTTCCCACGCAAGCAGTGCTTCGGTGAAGTCGGGAACGAGTAGGCGAGGTCCTCGCGGATCGCCGCAGTTCACCATCGATGAGTTCGACGGAAGGTGAAACAGAGTCCAGACGGCTGGCCTTTCCACATGAGAGTCGAGCTGCCGCTCGAGCTTCGCGGGAAGCCACGCATCGTCTGCGTCGAGGAACGCGAGAAAGTCGCCTGAGGCTGACATCAAGACGAGGTTGCCGTGGTTACGCGCGCACGCAACGCCGCGGTTTTCGCTCGTAATGCAGCGGATCGCGCGCATCGTCCCGAGACCGGACCACATCCGACGTCGAATCGGTCGAGCCGTCATCGATCACGAGAGCTCTAAGTCGCCGGACGTCTGTCGCAAGGACTCGAGTCCACCGCCTGTCCACTGTCCGGGCCGCGTTATACGCAGGAACGATCACGCTAACTCGTGGTATCTGGCGCACCTCCCGGACGTATGGCTCGCGTGAACCACCTACGAAAAGATGGGCCTCTCTCGGCCGCGGCCTTCGGCATGACGGTCCTGGCCATCCGGCTGCGCTGCACATATTGAGTGAAGCCGTGACGGGCGTGGACGACGAAGCTGTCAATCGCCGGCATCAGCGTCCAGGCACCAAGAACGGCAACGGGTGCGGTGGCCGATTCGCCGTCCTCCAGACAGCATCGTGCCATCGAGAGCCGATCGCGCGCTCGATCGTCGGATGCCTCAGCATCCCACTGCCTCCCATCTCCAGCGCGAACACGCCCCCTCCGAGAGTGGGATGGAGAGGCCCGTTGAAGGCAACTGCGTAAGAGATATCCCGCCAGTTTCGCGAAGAAAGGTGCCGATCGCCGAACCGACAATCACGTAATCGTGAAAAGCGATAACCCCTGTACCGACTCATTGCCTCCGCACAAAACTCCGCGTCACGGAGCGCCGCAGAGTGGGTGTGTTCGCCATCGATGAAGCAATAGTTCGGCGCCGCGCCTAGGTCTGATGGCCGGATGCCGTCGGTTGAAGCGTCGATCGTCGTCAGCTTTCCCATGTCCACGTCAGGAAGCTCACGCAACAGCTCGAGCATGTGATCGGTGCTGTTGTCTTCGTAGAACCAGCCCTCGGGCCGCGCATCCGGCGGCGCCGGCGAGGCGTGCGTCTATCGAGATGACCTGGCTACAGCGAGGATCGCGCATTACGGCTTGCAGCGAGCCTCCGAGGTAAGAGCCAATCTCCAGGTAGGCGAACGAACCACAGGCGTCCGCAACTGCATCATGGAGGGCAAGCAGAGCTTGCCGATCCCAGTCGCTGGTCTGCGCCTCCAGATGCTCGAACAGCCCCGAGTCCAAGGACTGGATTTGGCTCTGGATGGAGCTCATGTTGCAGTCATGCCGGAGCCCGGGACGAAGCTGTCGCAAGGCTGACGACCTCGCCCATGGGCGCGACCAGGATCCTTGAATCCCTCCTCAGCTCGTCGACGTGCTCAAAGATCGACCGCAGCCCGGCGAACATCAGCTCACTCTCGTCCACAAGGTTGGTTGGATGAAACCAGAGGTGAAAGATCCGGCGCTCGGCCGCTGCGCGATCAAGTCCCTTGATCGCCCTCCGCACGCGTGCGGACAGAGGTATGTATCGCCGGGGACCTCGCATCGGGAAGTACAGCATTGAACCTGGGAGGTTCCAGATCCCGTCAGCTGTCTCCTCAGGCACAACGACGGGAGGACGTCGAGCACTCGCCACGTCCGCGAGATGGCCCAACCTTTTCACGGGGCGGGGCAGGCGGGGCGACTCGTACCACACGGGCTCGGGGCCGCGATAGCCGGTGAAGCCGTGCTCTCGCAGTACGTCGAGATGCCCGACTCGGTTCCGGGGGAAGGCGAAGCTTCGAAGCTCAATGCCGCGATCTCGGGCCAGGCGCACGCACGCAGCGACCTCGCTCGTCGCCGTCTGGCGCGAACAGCCCTCGTCACCAAAAATGACATGGGAGAAGGAATGACACCCGATCTCCTGCGCCACCTGGCAGCTGCGGATGCGCTCGATGAGACTTGAACCGTAGAAGATGGGGTCTGTCTCCTCGCTTCCGCACGGGTCATGTGAAAACCAGTCGCCGGCAACCCACGGATGCGATGGCCGCACGATCTCTGGATGTTTGACTCCCTCCTGCGGGGCGCACGCGGACAGGAAGAGATGTCCGACGATGCACCAGGTGGCAGAGATGCCGAATTCGGCCAAAAGCTCGAGCAGCCGGTCAACGACGACCTCGCGTTCGGTCTCACACGTGCTGCGGAAAGGCCCTGGGCCTCGAACGTCGACAGTTCCCCAAATGAGCTCGAAGTCGAGGCTTAGGGTGAATGCGCCGCGATCTAGTGGCACCATCGGCGCTGTCGCTATGAGGGCACCACTGCTTTGACGAGCAGCATGTTCGAGAGGCCGCGAAGCAGAGGCCGATCGGCCAATCGCCCATCGACAGCCCTCCCAACGCCGCAGGAATGGCGCCAGGCGTCGCGGCGCAAGCCGCTCGACCCAATTGATGGGCCCGGTGTAAACGCCGTGCACCTCCACGGCTGAAAGTCCCGCCCGCTCGAACTGCGTGCGCAGTCGTGAAGGGGTGGTGAAGAACTGCTTCAAACGGACGAAATCACCTACCGGCGCGATCAGCACAAGGCGGTTTATGAGGGGGTAGCCGTTGACGCTGAACAGCGGGGCCGCGGTAGCCAGGCATCTCCCGCCGGGACGAAGAACCCGGGCGATCTCAGCGATACAGGGATGGGGGTTGGGGAGGTAGCGGAGTACCTCGATGCACAGCACGAGGTCGAAGCTGTCGTCCGGGAACGGCAGCGCCTGGACATCGGCGTGATGCAGTTCCGCGCTGGGATTCGCAAGGCGAGCCTCCTCGAGCATCTCGCTGGAGCCGTCCACGCCCGCTACATCAAACCCACGTGCGACGAGGTCTTTCAGATGATGGCCAGTCCCGCAACCGACGTCGAGAGCTCTCACTCCACTAGCTGTCGGCGGTAGATGTTGCTCGAGCGCTTGCTCGAGTCGCATCCGGCTGTACGTAAAGCAAGACGCGTACGGATCGCGCTCCAGCGCCTGGTAGGAGGCGGCGAACTCACCGGCCTGGCGCGAATGGACGTCAACCGCGGTCGGCGTGTCCTGGACGCCCATGGGCGCTTGCCGTTACTCGTCGGTGTGCTCTGTATCGCCTGTCAGCAATGGAGGAATCGGGGCCCTCGGCTCCTGTTGGGGCAACGAGGCGGAGCCTTCAGCGGTCGACGGCGCGGCCGGCTGAGCCACCTGTCCCGAGTCCTCGGAAACCGATGGTTCAGTTCCTTCAGACACCTGGCCTGAACCGTTGGTGGCCGAAGGTTCGGCGTAGTAAGGAGCCTTGCGCCGTCTGCCGAACCAGCGTCCTTCTCCGTCCTTGCTGTAGTACTTGGACATGTAGTAGTCGTACCCAATTCCGGTGGAGACGCCGGTCGCTACGACCCCGAACAGGGTGCCGTGCGCGGCCCTCACCATCTTCTCGAGGCGCCGGATCTTCTCCCGAGTGGATCGGTTCATGCGCGCGACCAGGACGACTCCAGTCGCTAGCTCCATCAGCGGCAGGGGGTCAGAGACCATGAGGGCTGCGGGTGTGTCAATCACGACCAGGTCGGCGTTCGCCTCAAGCCTCTTGATGACCCGTTTCATCTCCTTCGAGCCGATGAGCGCGGCGGGATTCGCGGGCGGCCGACCGGCCGGAAGCACCGAAAGCGTCCGAGCGCCGGGCTCGTCTATCGGGTACGGGTAGAGCACGCTCTCGGCCCCTGACTGGCGTTCCTCAAGCACCGCGCTGAGCCCGGTCTTTGCGCGAATTCCCAGTCGGGCGCCGATCTGAGAGCGGCGGAGGTCAGCATCCACCAGCACCACGCGGAGACCAGCCCGGGCAGCCGCGAGCGCAAGCCTGATCGCGATGGTCGTCTTGCCGTCCTTCTCACCAGGACTGGTGATGACGACGCTCTGGTGCACGTTCGCCGGGTTGAAGTACATAAGCGACGTGCGGAGCATCTGGAAGGCCTCCTCGTCCGCCGGGCCGGTGTCGAGCTTCGAGGAGAAGGCGCTCGGCGGGATGGTGGCAAGGAGCGGCACGTCGGCCATCCTCTCCAGATCGTCGGGCCTGCGAAGCCGACGGTCGCCACTCTCGGCAAGGACCACCGCGCCGAGCCCCAACAACAGGCCTATCAGCACGGCGAGCTCCACCGACCGCCGGGTTTGAGGCGCCGCTGGGCTAGACGACGGCACGGCAGACTGCAGGATCGCGGCCTGGCCACCCTGCGTTGCTTTAGCGGCTCGCAATTGCGTCAGCTGCCCCTCAAGCTGGCTCAGCGTCTGCGCCTGGGCCGAGCCTGCGGAAGCGCCTCCGAGGCGGTCAACCTGCGCCCTGATGCCTTTGATCGCGCTGTTCAGCTGCTGGATCGCGGCGTTCTGGCGGTTGAGGGCGATCGCCTGAGCGAAGGCATTGGCGATTGCTGCCGCTCGTTGCGGACTGTGATCCTCGGCATTGATCGTAAGGAAGTTGGTGTTGGTGTCCGATGACGTCGTGACCTCGCCCACGATCTCACCAGGATTCGCGTGCGGCTTCATCAGTCTTGCGGCCCGCACAGCGACGGGCCTGGTCGTGACCAGCTGTGCGACCGCCTGGACGTTCGTCGTCGAGAAGCTCCCCCCGCTCAGGATTGTGGTGTCAACTGTTGCCCCGTTGACCCCCACCAGCGCGGTAGAGCGGTACACCTTCGGCTGGCCGCGATCGATCAGGTAGGCGACGACTGGCGCTCCAATCAGGAAGACGAGGAACAGCCACTTCCAGCGCCAAAGGATCCGGAGATACGTGCGCAGATCCCTCGTGCCCGTGAACTCAGGCATCAACTCGCTCCCATCGCTGCATCAGATTGCTCCCCCAAGATTTTAGTCTCGCTTTCGCCCGCTGGCCCGCTGTCCTCGATCGCGTCACGGTAGCAGTCCAACCAGCGATTCGCATCCATAGCACCGGAAAATTCTCGTCCCATTCCTACGCCGGTGACGGAAGCGGCTCTGGCGGGGTCCCGGCATCCGGTCCACCCGCGGACCCCTTGGCACGAGCCCTACGCTCGGCGTGGACGACCAGGGCCTGCTCGCGCAGGATCGCCACTGCCGCGATCGTGAGCGTGATGAGGTGCGTGCGATAGCGAAATCCCGTGCCGGCGTTGCCCGATGCCAGGGAATACGCAATCAGTAGGAAGATCAGCGGGTAGAGCACAGGGCCTGCCCGGGCGAAGACTTGACCGCGGCTAATCCAGGCATATCGAATGAATAGAAGGAGCACCGCGTAAGCCACAAGGGTGCCGATCGCACCGAACCGCTGGTTCGTGTCGCTCAGCTGCCACGGGTAGGGCTTGATGATGATGTCGCGGATCCGTTGAGGCAGGTGGACGAGGACCTGTCCGCGGCTTGAGAAGTCGACTGACTCGAGCTTCAGGTTGTCGGTATTCGCCCCGCCGCTTCCGGTCCCGATGGAGTTCGCGTAGGCGTTCTGCGATTGCTGAAGTGTGTGGAGGTTCTTCCCTGAGGTGGCAGCCAGAAGAGTCGGCGTAATGAGGAAGCCGGCGATCACAACGGCGTAAAGCACCGGAATTGCCTGCGTACCCCGGTGCACTCGACGGATCAATGCGTGCAGGAGGATGAGGGCCGCCGCGCTCACCAGGAACCAGCCTGCATAGCTGCGCGTCTCGACAGCAATCACTCCAGCCAGTGCAAAGAGCAGGATCGCTCTCACGTCGAGTCGTCGCCAGAGCATCGTTCCGCCGAATACCACAAGGCCGGCAGCGAGCTCCATGTTCGGCTCCTTATGCAGCGCCGAGTTGAAGAAAATGCTTGCCGGCTCAAGCGCCATTACCCACGCCGCTAGTCTCGCCGCGCGACCGCCCGCGAGGTCGTACACGGCCGCGATGATCAAAACCACTCCGATCATCGCCAGCCCGACCTGCACGATTCGCATCGCACCGACGGTCATGAAGCCGAGCCGATCCTCGAGAGCGAACAGGACGGTGTGAAGCTGGAATACGCCGTGAGGCAGCCAGCCATGGCCCAACGGCTGTGACGCGAGGACGTGAGCCTGGCCCAGGAAGGTCGTCTCGTCGCCGCCTCGCAACGTCTTCTCGAGGCCGGTAATTCCGATTCCGGCAATCGCGGCTAGGCGCAGGCCGAAACCGACCGCCAGTGGGGCCGCGATCCTGAAGTCCGCGCGCGAGCGACCGAACTTCCTTACGAGGTACCAGAGCACGTAGCCGACGACCAACACCGTCAGCGCCACTCCCTCGACCGACTGCAAGTTAGTTGCCGACATCCACGCTTTCCGTCTCAAGGACCTCCATGAGTGCCGCGGCGGCGACGTCCGCGGCTGACCGCTCGCTCTCGAGCACAATTGCGGGTTCCACGGCCCGGCGTGTCACGGCGAGTGCCTGGCCCGGACGGTCGGTGGCCGACGGAGCATTGGAGAGGAGGCCCACCACGCCCCGGCCGCGCGAACGTAGCTGCGGCTTCCAATCTGCGCCTGGCCGGTACGAGGTCAATGCGAGAACCCCAATCGGGGCTGGTTTCGTCCCCTTGACTCCGCCCACTCGTTCCACCGGCAACTTGATGTCGTCGACACCATCGCCCTTGACCGAGAGAGGCCGAGGATACGGGTGCACCAAGCCGTCCTCGTCCAAGAACGCGAACTCATCTGAGAAATAGAGGGCGCCCGCCCGCACGAGTGCCGCCACGAGCGTGGTCTTGCCGCTCAATGAGGCACCGGGTATTACGATCGCCCTGCCGCGATGGACCACCGCTCCGGCATGGACAGAGATCCGGTCTGGAGCGTGAGCTGCCACGTGGTAGTGCAGCTCCCCCTCCAGCACTGCGAGCGCGAGCTCCCCATCGCGGCAACGCCGATCGCCTTCCCACGGACTGATCAACCGGTAGTGCCCTTCCTCGCGTAGCAGCGCGAAGCGATCCGCCGCCTCACCTGGCCCGAGAAGAGTGGCCTCGGACGGAAGCAGAGCCGTGATGGCAGCAAACAGTTCGGCATCCGAGGCGGCGATCACCGCGCGTACTCCGTGGGCCTCGAAGGTTCGCTCAAGCCCGGCCCCTGAATCATCGGGCTTTCCCACGGTCGCGGATAGTACAGCTGCGATTTGACGTTATCCGGTGTTAGCCTCCTGCCATGCCAACGGCGGTGCTTGCGGGACGCCTGCTGCTAGCAGCTGTGTTCCTAGCCGCCGGCGTCGGCAAGCTGATTGACCGTGACGGCTCGCGCAGCGCTCTGGCTGATTTCGGCGTGCCCGAACCGCTTATCCCGCTCGGTGGCGTAGCGCTGCCGCTGGCCGAGCTGGCGACTGCCGTTGCGCTCGTGCTCGCTCCATCCGCTCAGGCAGGGGCAATCGCCGCGTCGGTCCTGCTGCTCGCATTCACGATCGGGATCGGCAACGCACTCGTTCACGACAGGGCGCCCGACTGTCACTGCTTCGGGCAGATCCACTCGGCCCCGGCGGGGACGGGGACCCTGGCTCGGAACGGCACGTTGTTGCTGTTGGCTTTGTTTGTGTCCGTGCGGGGTCCCGGACCGGCGATCGACACGTGGGTATCGCAGCGCAATAGCACCGAGCTGGCGCTCAGCGGCGTGATCGCCGCACTCGTGCTCGCTACCGCGGTACTTGCTTTGTTGGTTGAGCGCCGCCGCAGCACGCGAACCCGCGCCAGGTGGGAACAGGTTCGCGAGCGCTCGGGGCTTCCTATCGGCTCCGTAGCGCCACGATTCGAGCTTCCGGGCGCTTGCGGTCCTTCGCTGAGCCTCGACTCGTTGTGTGGCCGCGGTCGCCCCGTCCTGGTCGTCTTTGCGGATGTCGACTGTTGCGCTTGCGAGGCGCTTTTGCCACACGTGAGCCGGTGGCAGCAAGCGCTCGCGCGCCGCCTGACGATCGCGCTGATCAGCGACGATGAAAAGAAGGCCGCCAGGCGTGTCCTGTGCGAGCGCTACGGCATCGCCGACGTGCTGCTCCAACGCGACTTCGAGATGTCCGACACCTACCTCATGCGCGGCACTCCGTCGGCCGTGATCGTTGGTAGCGACGGCTTGGTCGCCAGCGATACGGCAACCGGCTACCAAATGATCCACGCGCTGGTTCGCCTCGCGCTACGGCGAGCGGCGACCGCCCCTCGGGTGCTCTCGGCCCAGAGCGCATGAGGCGGGGGATACGAGTGGCAGCCGCCCGGCTCCGCGTCGACAGCGCAACCGCCGAGGTGCTAAAGGCGCTCGACGCTGCCGAAGTACAAACCATCCTCCTGAAAGGAGCGAGTAATCGGCAGTGGCTGGGCACTGCAGACGAGCGCGGCTATGCCGATTGCGACGTGTTGGTCGCACCGAAAGAGCGGGGGAGGGCCGAGCGCGTGCTGAGCTCGCTCGGATTCGAGGCCGAGTTGAACATCCACCGGATGCCCACGTGGTGGCGCGAGCATGATGTCGCCTGGATTCGCGACGCCGACGTAGCGGTCATCGACGTGCACCGAACTCTCCCGGGTGTCGGCGTCGATGATCGCCGGGCGTGGGACCTGTTATCGACCGGAGCTGAGCAGATCGTGGTCGGTGGTTATACGGCTCGAGCGCTTGCTCTTCCCGCGCGCGCCATGCATGTGGCGCTCCAGACCGCCCATGACGGTCCCAGCGACAGAGCCCTCAGCCAACTAACACGCGTGCTGGAGCGCGCCGATGAGAAAACGTGGCGAGATGCGGCCGCGCTTGCCAATGAGCTGGGCGCTCTCGGCGTCTTCCTCGCCGGCCTGCGCCTTGTCCCAGCCGGTCAGGAACTCGCTGCGCGCCTGGGCATCGAGTCAGACCCGCGCGTGGAGGTCGCGTTGCTGGGAGAAGAGTCGCGAGCGTCCGCTCTTACCATCGAGCGGTTCGTGCATGCCGGCAGCTTGGGCACCCGCCTGTCGATGATCCGCTACAAGCTGGTGCCGCCGAAGACCTTCATCCGGCGGTGGTCTCCGCTTGCTCGACGCGGCTGGATCGGATTGATGATCGCGTACGCCTGGCGCCCAATCTGGGTCCTCATCCGTGCGCCGGGCGCTATCCGCACCTGGCGGAGAGCGCGCGAGCTTCGTGACTAATCAAGCGCGGACGGCCCGACTGCTACTTCGTACAAGCGCATCGGCCGGCGCCGCACGTGCAGTTCGGCGTCGGATTTACGCATCCTGTGCCGCCCTTGCATTGGTTGTCGTTCTTGCACGCTGTGCTGGTGCACTGGGCCGCGAGAGATACGCTCGGGTCGATGGTGAGGATGAGTGTCGTAGCGGCGGCGGCGGCGGTCCCGACCGCCGCGCCTCTGTGAATCATGTCGCGGCGCGAGATCCGGACCGGCAGGGACGACGAGAGCAGCCCTCGTTCTTCTAGCTGGGCAAGCGCCACCTGAACCTGCTCCTCGCCCACCTGCTCCTTGAGGCTCTCGCTTGCGAGTCCCGCCAGCTGGGCGGGAGAGGTATGCCCGTCGCAATGTGCAAATACGACTGAGGCGAGAGGCGCGAGGCAATGCGCCTGCTTGGTCTCCTCGTCGAAGATCACAGTCTCCGAATCGACCTGTTCAGTAAGCAGGCCCGGCGAACGCGCCAGTGGAAACCGCTTGTTTTTCCCTCGCATCCTCACCTGGGCTGCCTCCTAGGTCGCCTCACCACACCGGACCCCGCGCGTAGCTTACGGACCGGATTGCGGGAATACAAGCAAACCCAGTGGACGGCCCGCCTTCCTGCAAGCTGGCGTTCAGACGCCGGGAACGATCCCGAAGGTACTCTGAGCCGGGTGACCCGGATCCCCCAGGACCCTCGTTCGCGGCAGGCATGGCTTGCACGCTGGGGCGCAGAGAAGGCGAGACTTGCAGAACTGCCCGACGCACAGCCAAGTCGAGCTGCAAAGCGTGACTCGGGCCGGGGTCGCCTCGGGACGACGGTCTCTCGGATGATCGACTGGGCGCTGCGTTGGTGGGACTCGGTCTTCGATCGCGGCCTGCACACGTACGGCGACGTTGACTCTCCCGAGCGTCGCGCGGTCCAGGGGGTCTTTCACGCACCGTCCCCCTGGCACATCTTGCCCCGAGCACTGCGCGCCGTTGGCGCCTCCGACCAGGACGTGCTGGTGGACTACGGTTGCGGCAAGGGCCGAATTGTTCATCAGGCGGCCAGATGGCCATTGAAGCGTGTGATCGGAGTCGAGATCTCCCCAGAGTTGGCCGGCCTCGCGCAGACTCTCGTGGACAGGCATCGACATCAGTACCGCTGCCCAGCCGTCGAGATCGTCGTCAGTGACGCAGCGCGGTTCCAGGTGCCAGACGATCTGACGATTGCGTACTTCTTCGAGCCCTTCCGCGGAGAGACGCTGGAGACCGTCCTGGGGAATCTCACGGCGTCGATCGACCGCCGTCCACGGCGTGTGCATTTGATCTGTGTCATGCCCAGCGGCACTTGGCAAGTGTTCGCCACGGGGAGATTCCGGCCGGTCCGCGAAATGCGGGTTACTGGCACCTTTCGCGGCGTGATCTTCGAGAGCTGGTAGCCAAGTTCGGCCGTCTAAGCGGGGGTCGGAAAGGCGTCGGGCGGTGCTCCGGCGTCTGGTCGTGTCGGTTCAACGACGCCGACCCGCCGGGCGGCGCCAGACAGCACCGCCTGCTCGCGCAGGATCGCCAGGGCCGCGATCGCGAGCGTCACCAAGTGGGTTCGATATCGAAACCCGGTGCCCGCGTTGCCGGCGGCGAGCGCGTAGGCGACGAGCAGGAACAGCATCGGATACAGCACGGGTCCCGCGCGGGGGAAGATCTTCCCGCGGCTCTGCCAGCCGTAGACCACCAGCATCAGGAAGATTGCGTATGCGACCAGCGTCCCGATCGCCCCGAATCTCTGGTTGGTATCCGCGAGCTGCCAAGGAAATGGCTTCACGATGAGATCGAGAACCCGCTGTGGGAGGTTGGTGATGATCTTGCTCCGGGTCGAAAAATCGACATCTTCGAGCTTGAGGTTGTCGGTATTTGGGCCTCCGCTACCCGTTCCGATCGCGTTGGCGTTTGCGTTCTGCGATTGTTGGAGCTGCTGGAGGTTCTTCGAGGAGCTGGCGGCCAGGATGGCTGGCGTCGCAAGGAAGGCCACGATCCCCACTGCGTAAACCGCCGGCAGTGCCCGCAACGGTCGATTCATGTTTCGCAACGCCGCGTGCAACAGGACGAATACCGCGGCGCTGACGAGGAACCAGCCTGCGTAGCTCCGAGTCGCAACTGCGATCGCCCCTCCCAGAGCGAACAGGAGGATCCCCCTCACGTCGAGTCGGCGCCACAGCATGGTGCCTCCGAACACGACCAGGCCGGTCGCGAGCTCCATGTTCGGCTCCTTGTGGAGGGCGGAGTTGAAGAAGATGCTCGCCGGCTCGAGCGCGATGATCCACGCGGCAAGCCGGGCCGCGCGCCTACCGGCGAGGTCGTACACGGCCGCGACGACCAGAATCACGCCGGTCATTGCGATCGCGACCTGCGTGACTCGCAAGGCGCTTACGGGCAAGAACCCCAGCTTGAGCTGGAGCCCGAATAGCACGGTGTGCAGCTGATACTTACCGTGCGGGATGTCGCCCGTACCGAGCGGTTGCGCCGCGACGTCCCTTGCGAGATTGAGGAAGGTCGTCTCGTCGCCGCCCCGCAGCGTCGCCGAGAGCTGCCCACTTGCAGCCACTGCGAGAAGCGCCAGGATCCGGATTGCGAACCCGGTCGCGAGCGGAACGCCAACGTTGAATTCCTTGCGGGAACGCGCCAGCCAGCGAATGAGGAGGAATAGGAGCCAGCCAAAGATGAGCACCCAGAGCGCGAACGCCTCTGCGCTTGCGAGGGTCGTGCCATTTGGGAGGGGCGGACCAGATGAGAGGCTTGTGGAGGACATCTTCAGGCCGCAAAGCGTTCCGGCGCAGCCGGAACATCCTCAGCCGCACTCACGAAAGCCACGATCGCGATGTGATACGTGGTCCCCTCGTCCACGCCGCCCCACTCTTCGGTCACGACGAGGAATCATAGAGTTGGATTGAAGCGGCGGTAGCATGCCGCTCGGTGGGCACAGTTGCACTTTGGCAAGCACCGCACTGGTGGCGGGCCTGGTGGGACGGGGCCCGTGACGTCCGGACGCGCCGCTAGAGGCACGGCTTCGTGACAGCCCCTCAGACGACGGTTGTGGTCCCGGTGTGGGACGCCTATGTCGCGGAACTGCTGCCGGAGGCGCTGGCGAGCATCCAAGGACAGGATGCGAGGCCTCAGATCTTGGTGGTCGACAACGCCTCAGCCGTCTCGGTTGGCGAGCTCGGAGGCGTGAGGGTGGTTCGCGCAGACCAGCGGTTGAGTCTCGGCTCGGCACGCAACCTGGGATTGGCGCACGTGAACACGCCCTACGTCGTGTTCTGGGACGCCGATGACGTGATGCTGCCCGGAACGGTCGCGTTTCTCGAGGCCGAGAGCGCTGCCCACCCGGAGGTGGTGGCATTCGCTCTGGGGATCATGGAAGAGCCGTCGGGGAAGCGGCACCGCCATCCTCGTCGATGGGCGCCGGTGCTGATGCAGGTGCCGCGGGCGTTTGCGCTCGCGCACTGCATCTGGTCTCTGTACCCGACGACGGGGGCAACACTCATCGACGCCGAGTTAGCCCGAGCCGCCGGCGGATTTGGCGACGCCGACAGCGGCGAGGACTGGTGCCTCGGTGTGTCGCTTGCGTTTCGGGGACGGATTGGTTTCAGCGCACGTCCAGGTCGCGTGTACAGAGTGCACCAGCATTCGATGTGGACGCAGCACATGACGACGAAGGACCAACTGCGGCATGCCTGGGCCGTTCGTGAGCGGATCTGCGCCGATCGGGCCGTCCCGGGCTGGGTGCGAGCGATGCGGCCGCTGATCGCCGATCGGTCAATGGCTTGCGATCCTCGTGCACGAGGCGCTCGACGCCCTGCGAGGTATCCGAAGGCGGCGTAGGCTGAGGCGATGACTACCGCGCTACCAGCGCCCGGTACCGGGCGAGTGTCTCAGCGACCTCGCGCTCAGCGCTGAACCTGCTGCGCTGGAGCGCCTGAAGCTCGCGCCCGTAGGAGAGCCGTCGCTCGTCATCGCCCGCCAACTCTCGCAACCGCAGAGCGGCCTGATCAGCATCCCCGGGCGCAAACAGCGCCGGCTGTCGGTGGGCGCCCACGGTTTCCAGGTGCCCGCCGGAGGCCGCCGCTACCACCGGTAGCGCCGCCGCCATCGCCTCGACGACCGCCATCCCGAATGACTCGGCTGGCGCGGCGCAAGCATGATCGAGGCGCGGTTCAGGTACGGGTGGACATCGTCGGTGCGCCCGCAGAAGGCGCACGAGCCGGCCACAGACAGCTCCTTCGCGAGGCGCTCGAGCGCAGGCCGCTGCGAACCGTCGCCGAGGATGAGCAGCCGCCAACCCCGCTGCCCCAGTCGCGACCGGGCCCACGCCCGCAGTGCCACGTCCGTGTCCTTGTAGGCCTCGAGGCGCTGGACGATCAGAACGAGTGGCTCGCGGTCACGGCTGTCTGGACCGGCGACCGTGGGCACGCCATGCACGATCACCTCGCACGGCCCGTCCACCCGGGCTGCGGCGTAAGCGCTGGGCGCCAGCTGGAGCTCGACCGCTCGGCGGATAGCCAGCGCTGCCATCCGTCCCGCCAGACGCGAGCCGCGAGGCGCCGCGAAGTGCCTTGTCACGATCAGGCGCCCGCCGGTCATCGGACGCGCGACCGTCGCGGCGAGCTCGGCGTGGGTCATGTGTGCGTGAACGATGTCCGCCCGCCCCGACCGCGTCAGTCTCGCTAACGCTTCGGCCACGCCGCCTATCGGCTGCCAGCCCGCGACTGCGCTGGACAGCTCGGCGGGCATTCGCTCCGGTGGGCCGCCGAGGACGGTTACGTGGCAGCCACTTTCGGCGAGCCCGTTGGACAGTGTCGCCATGTGGCGCTCCAGCCCGGCGAAGCCCTCCGAATACACGACCTGGATCACGCGGAGACCCCTGACTGCCGTCACCTCTCTGCCGCTGCGCGCAGCGCTTGGCGTTTGGAAAAGCCGGGCGATGGGCTGTATGGTCTCGCTGGCTCTGAGGGCACCGGAAGTGAGAGTGTGGGACTAGCCACAGGACGTATGTCCGGGAGGGAATTCTGGCCGAGCTGACTCCAGCCTTCTTCGTGATCTGCGCGCTGCTCGCAATCGCGGGCGGCCACAAGCTCCTCGCGCCCCGAGCGACTCGTGACTCGCTGGCGCTTGTCCGGAACCCTGCGCCAGCTTTCGCCGTGCGAGCTGTGGGCGCCGCGGAGGTGGCGCTTGGAGTGGTGGCCGCGGTGTGGCCGACCGTCGTCAGCGCGACGCTCGTCGCAGTCGTCTACGCCGGGTTCTGCGGCTTCGTGCTCGCGCTGCTGGTGGCGAGACCCGGGACGAGCGGTGGACTGCGGCTGTTTCGGGGGCGCCGAACACGGCGCCGGTGGCCTCCACGTCGCGCTGAACGGGCTCGCCTGCGCTGTGGCCGCGATGCGCGCCGCGTTCGGTGTGCACGGGATCGCCTGGATACTCGGCCGCTCGCCCCTGATCGCGCCGTCGCTCGTCATCGGGAGCGGCCGCCGCAGCTATGCGGCCTACCTCGCCTACACGCTGGTCCCGCAGGCCTGGGGGTCGTACGGATCTGGAGCGGCGCATTGACGGACCGGCTCGTGCAGGCGGCGGGATCGCTGCTGGAGCGCAAGACCTCACGCCGCGGGCTGCTGGCGCGGGCGGGGCTGATTGGATCGGCGCTGGTGGTCGGGCCGCTGCGGTATCTGATCCGGCCGGTGAGCGCCTGGGCGGTGATCAGTCCCGGATCGTGCGGGGGCGGCCTGTGCACCGACGGGTACACCGCGTTCTGCTGCGAGATCAACCACGGCAAGAACGTCTGCCCAACCAACACCTACCTCGGGGGCTGGTGGATGTGCACCGCCTACACCGGCGGACAGCTCTGCGCCCCCCAGGGCGTGCGCTACTACATGGACTGCAACCGGATCCCGGGCAAGCCGTCGGTCGGGCCCTGCGGATGCGCGAACAACACCTGCGGCGAGCGGCGAGTCAACTGCAACGTGTTCCGCTACGGGCAGTGCAACACGCAGATCGGCGGGGTCACCGAAATCGCCTGCCGGGTGGTCGTGTGCCAGAACCCGGCCACGATCGACGGGTTCAACTGCAGCGGCAGCGTTGCGGTCGACGACAACACCTGCTCGCACGAGTGGAGCTGCCTGACGCCGCTGGTCCAGCAGCTGCCGGGCGCGGGTGGAGCGTGAGCCGGTGACCGTTTTAGTGGCCTGCGAGACGGTGCTGCTGGCGCTGCTGGTGCTGCTTGTCGCCGGGCTGCTCCGCAGCCACGCCGAGATCTTGCGGCGGCTCGGGCCGCTGTCGGACGAGGACGAGGATCGGGCCAGGGCGCGAGCGTCTGACGGGGAGGACCCCGGCGAGCGGCTGCCGTCCCCGGCGCGCCGGGCGACCACGCGCGAAGGCAACGACATCGTCGGCGTTACGCTCGAGCGGGAGCCGGTCAAGATCGGCTTCGGCGACGGTTACCCCCCGACACTGGTCGCGTTCCTGTCGAGCGGCTGTGCCGTGTGCGAGGGCTTCTGGAATGACCTGCGCGACGGGCGCCGCCCGCCCGAGCTGCCGGCGGGCATCCGCCTGGTGGCCGTGACCAAGGACTCCTCGCACGAGAGCCCCTCCCGGCTGCGCTCGCTGGCGCCGCGCGGGACGCCCGTCGTCATGTCCTCGGCGGCCTGGAGCGACTACGGCGTCCCCGCCGCTCCGTACTTCGTGTACCTGGAGAGCGACAAAATCCTGGGGGAGGGGTCGGCGAACGGCTGGAAGCAGATCTCGTCGCTCGTGCGCGACGCGATCGAGGACTTCGAAGTCGTGCGCGGCGGCGAGGCTCGCACCCGGGATATTGACCGGATGCTGGCGACCGCAGGGATCGGCCCCGGTCACCCCAGCCTGTACCCGGCAGGCCGCCCGTCCCAGAGCGAGGAAGGGCCAGCGAACGGGGACGGCGCTCCGGAAGCGAGCGACGACCGATGATCGCCGTCGTCGCCCTCGGCTGCGCAGCCGGCGCCATCGCCGCCATCCGGTCGGCCTGGTCGCCCTGAGGCCAGTCGATGCTCGCGAGCATCACCCCGCTCGGCGAGCGGGGCCGCGGAAACCGATGGACGACCACCGCAGGGCTGTTCATCACCGCTTCGGCGGCTGGCGGCGCGGCGCTGGGAGCGGTCTTGGGCCTGCTGGGATCGGTCGTGCTCGACCACGTCGGGATCGGCTGGCGCCTCGGGGTGCTCGGCGCCGCGCTGGCGGTGGGCGTCGTTTGGGAGCTTGGCCGCGGCCGGGTGCCGGGTCCGCGGCGGCAGGTCAACGAGCGCTGGCTCGATCAGTACAGGCGCTGGATCTATGCAGCCGGGTTCGGGGCCCAGCTCGGAATCGGCGTCGTGACCATCGTCGTCACCTCCGCGGTCTACGGCGTGTGGGCGGCGGCCCTCGTGTCCGCGCAGCCAGTCGCCGGCGCAGCCATCGGTGCGGCCGCGGGCGCGATGCGCGGCGCCACGCTCCTGGCGGGCGCCAGGGCCACGAGCCCGCAGCGGCTGGTCGGGCTCCACGAGCGGCTTCACTCGATTCAGCGTCCGGTTCGCCGCGGAGGGCTCACCGTGCAGCTGGTGCTGGTGGGCATTGCGGCCCTGGTGGTGGTGGTGTGAGGTGAAGCTGAGCGCCTACGGGATCGAGATCGACTTGCCGCGTGGCTGGGACGGACGGATCTTTCGTCGTCAAGGCGCCGACCCGACGCTGCACGCGGCCAATTTCCCGCTGCCCGCCGCCGACGGCGACTTCGGCAGCGGCGCGACGGCGCGGATGCCCCACGGCGGCGCGCTGCTGGTGATCAAGGAGTACCGGGCCGGGCCCCGGCTCGTTCCCGGCACCGGACTGTTCGCCTCGAGCTCGGTCCCGCTCCCGCTCCACACCGGCCACTTTCATCCCCGTGGCCTGCAGATCGGCCGCCCGGGACAGGCCGGCTTTCAGCACTTTTTCACCGCGGCCGGGCGACCGTTCTGCATCTACGCCGTCATCAAGGCCCCGTCGGCCGCGGCCACGATCGCCAGCGGCGCGAACGGGCAGGTGGCGCAACTGAGCCATCTGGCGTCCTCCCTGCGGTTTCACCGACGCTCGTGATCGACGCCCTCAGCGCAAGTCGGAGGACCGGGCGGTGGCTGGTGGCCGCCGTGTCGCTCGGGGCCATATTCGCGCTCGTCTCACCGGTGCCCGCCCTGGCCGCCCCGGCACGCCTCGGGGGGACCTTCCTGATGCTCGGGAAGCTGACCTCGGTGCGTCACGTCTATGGCGAGCACCGAGGACAGCGCGTGCAGCGGACATGGATCTTCATTCCCCGGTGCGCGAACGGCGCCTGTAATCGGGTGACGCTAGTGCGCCGGCGCTCCGGCAAGCACATCCGCGACGTCGTCGCTCTGAAACGCCGCCGCCAAAACGTCTACGTCGGAACCGGTCACTTCTGGATCGCGCTCAAGTGCGCAGGTCAGGTCGTCAAGCACGGGGGCCGTGCCACGGAGAAGATCACGGTGCGGATCACGCGCACCGCCTTGCTCGGCACAACTCCGTTCGCCACAGGCATAAGCGCCATCTACCAGAACCCGCGCCGCGTCAATTTCACGGGATGTCCGGGCGGTCTGGGCCGCGACGCCGCCAGCTACCACGGCAAGATCACCACGGGGTCGACGGGACCGCCGACGGCAGCATTCACGGTGGCCGCCAATCCAGCCACAGTCAGCGCGTCGTTCACCGACCACTCGAGTCCCGGTCGCACCGGGGCGGCGATCGTCGCCTGGTCGTGGAACTTCGGCGACCCGGCCTCTGCCAGCAATACTTCCTCCGCCCGCAGCGCGACGCACCAGTACGCGGCCCACGGGACCTACACGGTCACGCTTCAGGTCCGCGACGAAGACGGTCAGATCGCGACCACCACGCAGCAGGTCACGGTCTGAGAGACCGCCGCTCGCCTCCTCCTTCGAGCTCGGTTCGCAGGCGGCGAAGGGACCGCGAAAGGATCTGCTGCACGTTGGGTACGCTCAGTCCGGTTAGCGTCGCGATCTGCGGGCCCGACAGATCTGCTCCGTATCGAAGCGCGATCAGCTCGCGCTCGCGCTCGCCGAGCCCGGCCAGCGCGGTCTCCAGCTCGGGGCCGATGCCCAGGCGGGGATCGCTGTCTCTTGATGCCTCCAGATGAGCCTCCGGGACCTCCTCGATCGCCATCGTCGCCGGCCGCCGTGACCGGGCCCGGTAGTGGTCGACGATCAGGTTGCGGGCGATGGCCAACAGCCAGGTGGTGACGGTCGCCCGCCGGTCGTCGAACTCGCCCCAGTGGGCCAGCGCCCGCTCGAATGTCTGCTGGGTCAAGTCTTCGGCCTCCTCGGGATCCATCACCTGGTAGGCGACGTATCCGTAGACGCGCGGGAGCTCCTCCTCGTAGGTTTCGCCGAAGTCGAGCATCGTTCAGTTCGGTGCGTGTAAGAGCGACCCTTGGCCGGATGCGAGGTCCTGGCCGGAGCGCGAACCCTGTCAGCCTCCCAGGCCCCCAGGACGTATGAAACCGCGAAATGCAGCTGGCTGCTCAGCCGGTCGTCACCCCCACAGCCCGTCCCGTCCTGCGGCCCTTCCAGACCGAGCAGGCGCTGACTTGGGCAGTCGGGTTCGTGCCAGCCTCCTATCTGGCCCTGTCAGGTGGGGGCTACGACACCGTGGTCCGCAGCGAGGTCGGGCTGATCGTGTGGTGGGCCCTGCTGCTGGCGGTGCTCGTCGGGGTGCTGCCGCGGACCCGCTGGACGTGGGCCGGCTGGACGGCAGCCGTCCTCTTGACCGCGTTCTTCGCCTGGTCCTGGATCGCCACCGGCTGGTCTCAGAACGAAGGCAACACGTTGGCGGAGGTGGCGCGGCTTGGCACCTACCTCGGGGTATTCGCGCTCGGGCTCTGCCTGGTGACGCGGGCCAACGTATCCGCGCTCCTCAACGGGCTGGCCTGCGCGACCCTGCTGGTCGCGGCCCTGGCCTGTCTGTCGAAGATCGAGCCGTCCTGGTTTCCGCCCGACAAGGCGAAGCCGTTCTACTTCACCGGCCGGCTCAGCTTCCCGTTTGACTACGCGGACGGCGTGGGTGAATTTGCGGCGCTCGGCCTGCCGCTGCTCTTGTTCACGGCCACGGGCGCCCGCACCCTGGCCGCGCGCGCGGGAGCCGCAGCGGGGTTGCCGGTGGTGGTGCTGTGCCTGGTGCTGACGGCCTCGCGGGGAGGGGTCCTGGCCGCCGCGGCCGGGTTGATCGCCTTCTTTGCGCTGGTTCCGGACCGCCTGCCGCGGCTCGCGATCGCGTTGGCGGCCGCGATCGCGAGCGCCGTCCCGGTGTACGTACTCGTGCGGGGCTCAGGCCGCGGCACCCAACTGCTGGCGAGTGCTTCGGCCGGCCAGAAACACACGCTGCTGGCGGCGACGCTGCTCTCGTGCGCCGGCGCCGCCGCGCTGGCGCTCGCCATCGGGCTCGTCGTTCGCCACGCCGCCCGCCCGCGATGGCTGCGGTTCTCCCGGCGCCAGGCGACGGCGGTGACCGGACTGATAGGTGCGGCGGTGGTGGCCGTCGTCATCGCGCTCGCCGCCGGCGGCACGACCCATCACCTGTGGCAGGAGTTCAAGCGGCCGAACATGCCCCCGGGGGCAGCCACCGAGGGTCGGTTGCTATCGATCTCCGGCAGCCACCGTTACCAGTACTGGCAGGCGGCGATCGCCGCGTACCACACCCATCCCTGGAAAGGGATCGGACCGGGCAGCTACCAGTACTACTGGGCCCAGCACAACTCGCTGTCGGAGTACGCCGTAAACGCCCACTCGCTGTACATCGAGTCGCTGGCCGAGACCGGGATCATCGGCCTGACGCTGATCGGCGGGTTCGTGGTGTTCGTGCTGGTGGGCGGGTCTGCGCGGGCGCTCGTTTCGAGCCCGGCCAGGAGACTGGCGCTCGCCACAGCCGTAGCAGGGTTCGCGGGGTTCGCGGCCGCGGCTGCGTTCGACTGGGTGTGGCAGCTGGGAGCGGTGACGATGGTGGGGCTCTTGCTGGCGGCTGTCGCGGTCTCGGGGCTATGGGATCGCGAGAGGATCGGCCCCGGGCAGCGCCTGCCTGCGATCAGGCTGGCCACGGCGGTCTCGGCGGTCGTGGCGATATGGGCAATCGTCGTGCCGCTGTCCACCACGGTCGCCGTGCGCTCGAGCCAGAACGCGGCGGCCGCCGGCGACTACCAGTCCGCGCTGCGCTACGCAGACAACGCGCAGCGGATCGAGCCCTCCTCATCGAGCCCTCGGCTGCAGCACGCGCTGCTGCTGGAGCTGCTGGGCCATTACGTCGCCGCTGATCAGACCATCGGACAGGCCATCGCCCGCGGGCCCACTGACTCGAGCACCTGGGCCATCGCCTCCCGCATGGCGATCGAGGCCGGTCATCCCCGTCGGGCCCTGGCCGACTGGCGCCGGGCGCGCTCGCTTGACCCCACTAACGCCATATTCCACCAATGACCCGGCTTCGCTTCAGTCGGCTTACCGCGCCGCTCGCGCGCCTTCGCCCCACCCGCGACGGTCGGCGCGCGCTCGAGCGCCAACTGGCTCGAGTCCGTCCAAAGCCAAGCCAGTCGTTCGCCAGACGGACGGGGTGGGCGCTGAGCATTCGGTGGGCAGCGATGCCACAGCGCGTGCCTCTCTCGACTCAGGTCGGGGCATTGCTCGCGGCCGGGATCGTGCTGCTCGTGATCGCGCTTGTCATCGGAACGTGACCCGAGTGTCAGGATTCGTGGCCGGCCAGCGTATGTTGGGTTTGATGCGTCGCTTCCTAATCTTGACCGCGTTTGTGGCCGCCTTCGCGTTCCCCGCCCAGGCGCTCGCCCAGAGCACGCTGCCGGCGGGCCCCGCAGGCGCCAACCAGTACGTCCAGACCACTCCGACCGCCGTGGGCCCGACGGTCGTGACGCCCACGGCAGCGGCTCCGACGACGAGAACGCTGCCGTTCACCGGCGAGGACATCCTGCTGGTCGTGCTGACCGCGCTCATCCTGAGCGCCGTCGGCTTCACGCTCTACCGCCAGGTCCGCGACCGCTAGCGAGCGGATGTCCGGGCGCCGGTCCGCGCTCGCCGCGGGTATCGCCGTGGCTGTCCTCCTCGGCTGGGCCGCCAGTACGGCGTGGGCTGCGAGTCCCGCGCCGGCCACCCGGCGTCTGGCGCCGGTCGGGCAGCGCGCGCTGAATACGGTCGCCCGCCGGGGCCCGGACGGCCGGGCTGCGGCCGCATTCGCCCTTCAGACCGCGCCGCGCACGCCGAGGGGCGCGCGGGCGGTCGTGAACCTCAGCCCCGGCGGCTCAACCGCCAGTGGGGTCGGCAAGGCGCTGTCCGGCAACGGCGGCGGTGGCATGGGGTGGCCCCTGCCGGCGCTCCTGATCATCAGCCTGCTGGTCGCGGTCG
Organism: uncultured Actinomycetes bacterium; assembly: GCA_963719305.1. GTDB lineage: Bacteria > Actinomycetota > Thermoleophilia > Solirubrobacterales > Solirubrobacteraceae > Palsa-465. The sequence continues at coordinate 108,403 of CAVRBL010000004.1, forward strand.
CGTTCGGCGTCTGGCGGGTGGCCCACCGGTCGCGACCCGGATAGTGCCGCGATCAGCGTCGGCTCTGCGGTCAACGTCAGCGCCCTGGTTGCCGGTGACAGACCACGATGTACACTCGCCTTCCTTCTTCCCGCGTGCGCGGGATATCGAGGGCTACCCGGCCGGCGAGCGGGTAGCGGAAGCCAGAGCACTAGCCGAAGAAAGGAGTAGTTCCGCGCCATGCGTGCAGTCGACGCCCTCATGGAATGCCTGAAGGCAGAAGGTGTCGATGTCGTCTTCGGGCTGCCCGGCGGCGCGAACCTCCCGACCTACGACGCTTTCTACGACGCCGGGATCCGGCACATCCTCGTCCGTCACGAGGCGGGCGGCGGGCACGCGGCCGAGGGCTACGCCAAGGCGACCGGCAAGGTGGGGGTCTCGCTGGGTACCAGCGGCCCGGGGGCGACGAACCTCGTGACCCCGATCTGCGACGCGATGATGGACTCGGTGCCGGTCGTGTTCCTGACCGGCCAGGTGCGGACCGAGCTGCTGGGAACCGACGGCTTCCAGGAGGCGGACACGATCGGAATCACGATGCCGATCGTCAAGCACAGCTTCTTGATCCAGCACCCGCTGGAGATCCCCCGCTCGCTGCACGAGGCATTTCACATCGCGCGCACGGGGCGTCCCGGTCCGGTGGTCGTCGACATCCCACAGGATCTCAGTCGCTCGGACATCCCGTACGAGCCCGTCAGCGACGTGCACCTGCCCGGCTATCAGCCCACGGTGGAGGGCAACCAGAAGCAGATCCGATTGGCGGCGAAGGCCCTGGCGAACGCCCGACGGCCCGTGATCTACGCCGGCGGCGGGGTCGTCAACGCCAATGCTGCCGTCGAGTTGACCGAGCTGGCGACCGCAGACCGGTTCCCGGTGACCTGCACGGTGATGGGGCTGGGCGCGTTTCCGGCCCCGCACGAGCAGTGGCTGGGAATGCTGGGCATGCACGGCACTCGGGCCGCCAACTACGCGATGGACGAGGCCGACCTGATCTTCGCCGTCGGCGCCCGCTTCGACGACCGCATCACCGGCAAGCTGTCGGAGTTCGCTCCCAGAGCGAAGTTCATCCACATCGACATCGATCCCGCCGAGATCTCGAAGAACGTCCCGGCCCACATCCCCATCGTGGGCGACGCCAAGAACATCCTCCCGCGGCTCACCGCCGAGTACAGGGCGCTGGATACCGACCCCTCGCGGCTCGACGGATGGTGGTCGCGGATCGAGACTTGGCGGGAGCGCCACCCGCTCGGCTACGAGGATTCCAAGGACTCAGAGATCAAGCCGCAGTACATGGTCGAGGCCCTGTACGAGGCGACCGGCGGGAACGCGGTCGTCACCAGCGACGTCGGCCAGCACCAGATGTGGGCCGCGCAGTACTACCACTTCCGTGAGCCGCGGCGGTGGATCAATTCCGGCGGTCTGGGGACCATGGGCTTCGGCCTCCCGGCTGCGATGGGAGCAAAAGTCGGTCGTCCCCAGGAGACGGTCGTGTGCCTCGCCGGTGACGGCTCGGTGCAGATGAACATGCAGGAGCTCGCGACCTGCGCCCAGGAGGGAATCGCGATCAAGGTGTTCATCATGAACAACGGCTACCTGGGGATGGTCCGCCAGTGGCAGGAGCTGTTCTGGGACAAGCGCTACAGCCAGGTGGAGACGGGCCAGTTCCCGGACTACGTCAAGCTGGCCGAGGCCTACGGGGCCACCGGCATGCGATTGGAGGACAAGCGCACGCTGGTCTCAGACATGAAGGAGGCGATCGCCACCGACGGTCCGGTACTGGCCGACGTCCGGGTCACCCGGGAGGAGAACACCTATCCGATGATCCCGGCCGGACAGCCGGCGCGGAACATGGTGGGCTGATGGGCGAGCCAGGCACCAAGGAACTGCTGTCGCTCGATGAGCTCGAGGCCGCCGGCAACCTGCGCACCGGCCGCAAGCACATCCTCTCGATCCTGGTCGAGAACAAGCCCGGGGTCCTGACCCGGATCGCGGGGCTGTTTGCCCGCCGGGGATTCAACATCGACACGCTGGCTGTCGGACCGACCGACGACGAGCGGTTCTCCCGGATCACGCTGACGCTCGACGGCGGCAAGCACTCGATCGATCAGGTCACAAAGCAGCTGCACAAGCTGGTCAACGTGCTCAAGATCCGGGACCTCGAGCCCGAGGAGACGCTGGCCCGCGAGCTGGCGCTGTTCAAGGTCTCAGCGGACGGCGCCAACCGCTCCGAGGTGATGCAAATCTGCGAGATCTTCCGAGCCAAGGTGGTCGACGTCTCCAGAAAGGCGCTGGTGGTCGAGGTCACGGGCACGTACGAGAAGGTCGATGGCTTCGAGCGACTCGTGCGTCCGTTCGGCCTGGTCGAGATGGCGCGCACCGGCGAGATAGCGATCTCAAGGGGCCGTGGGGAGACTTGACCCACGATTTCCGGGGCGACGAGAGGCCGACGTAGGCTGAAGCGGTCTCACGCCTGGGGCATAGGGAAGGGGGTTCGGCGATCGCCAGCCGTGCACGCATTCTGATCACAGACGGCGAAACCAGGGCGACGCTCGCTGCGGTACGCGGCTTGCATGACGATGGGTTCGAGGTGGCGGTGGCGGCGGCGGCATCCGCGCGGCCCGCGCCGTCGCACTGGTCGTGCTGCGCGGCGGAGCGAGTGCAGGTCCCGCACCCGCTCGACGACGAGCGCGGATTTCTCGAATCGCTGGAGCGCCGGCTCGCGTCCCAGCGTTACCGGCTGCTGGTGGCCGGCAGTGACGCGTCACTGCTGGCGATTTCCGCGGGACGCGACAGCCTCTCGAGCTGCGCCGCAATTGGATTGCCTCCGCACGAAGTGGTGGAAAGTGCGCTTGACAAGCGCTCGCTGACAGCCGCGGCCACTCGCACCGGCCTTATACCGCCGGAGACGGTCGCCTGCTCGAGCACGGAGGATGGCACCGCCGCCGCCCTCAGGCTTGGCTTTCCGGTGGTGGTGAAGCCGGAGCGATCGATCGTCGATCGGGGTGCGTTCCGGGCGCACGTCGGAAGCGTTCGGGTGAATGACGAACGAAGCCTTGCGGCGGCGATCCGCGCCTGCGGAGGGCGTGTCCTAATTCAGCGAATCGAGGCTGGAGAGGTGCTTTCGTTCGCCGGCGTGTGCGCCGCCGGCGAGCTCCTGGGCGAGGCGCTGTCCATATACAGGCGCACCTGGTATCCGGATGCGGGCAACGTTTCGTTCTCGGAAACTGTCGCCGTCCCGACCGAGCCGCGGGTCCTGGTAACCCGTCTGCTCGAGGAGCTGGCCTGGGAGGGATTGTTCGAGCTTGAGCTGATCGCCCGGCGCGACGGTAGCTGGGCCGCGATCGACTTCAACCCGCGGCCGTACGGTTCGCTGGCGCTCGCGATCGCGGCCGGGGCAAACCTGCCGGCGCTGTGGTGCCGGCACCTTCTCGGGCAGCAGACGGAGGTCGTTCGGGCACGGCCGGGAGTCCGATACCGGTGGGAAGACGCCGACCTCCGCCACGCCTACTGGCAGCTTCGTCACGGTCGCCCAGCCAGGGCCGCGAGTGCGCTTCGTGTGCACCGGCATGTTGTGCACCCTTACTTCCAAGTGCGCGATCCCGCACCGTTCGCCGCTCGGCTTGTGTTCCTGGCGAAGGGTGTCATCCGCCGGCTGAAGTCGGAGCGGGAAGCTCGGGTGCAGCAGGACGTGCGGGACCCCTCCGTGCCGGGACCTGTAAAAGCGGTCCGGGCGCGCGCCACCCGAGATCCGGTCGTGGTGATCGGCGCCGGGCCCTATGGCCTCGCCGCGGCCGCTCACCTGCGCTCGGTCGGGCTCCCGGTGCGGGCCTTCGGGGAGCCTCTGGGTTTCTGGCGGCGCAACATGCCGGCCGGCATGCTGTTGCGCTCGCCGCGTCGGGCGACGCACATCGCCGCGCCGAACCGCGAGCTGAGTATCGACCGTTACGAGCAGGACGAGGGCAGGCTGGTGCGCAGACCGACGCTTCGACTCGAGGAGTTCGTCGACTACGCGACGTGGTTTCAGCGCCGCGCGGTCCCCGATCTCGATTCTCGACACGTGGTGAGCGTGGCCCCCGTGAACGGTCGCTTCTGCGTCACCCTCGACGATCGGGAGGAACTCGACGCCTCGCGCGTCGTGGTCGCGGCGGGGCTGGCGCCTTTCGCCGCCTGGCCGCAGGCGTTTCGGGACCTGCCGCGCTCGCTGGTGTCGCATTCCAGCGAGCATGACGACCTGGCCGTCTTCTCGGGTAAACGCGTGGCGGTGATCGGCGCCGGGCAGAGCGCGCTCGAATCGGCCGCGCTGCTGAACGAACAGGGCGCGACGGTCGAGATATTCGTGCGCGAGACAGACGTCAATTGGCTGCCGGACGACACGCGGCCGCCGAGCGCGAATGCGCGCAAGATCGGTCTGCGACCGCCTCCGACCGGAGTCGGAGGGAGGATCAGCGGATGGATCGCCGCGGCACCGGACGCCTTCCGTCACGCCCCGGAGCGCCTGAAGCCGTGGGTCTCAGACCGCTGCGTCAGGCCCGCGGGTTCGGGCTGGCTGCGACCGCGGCTCGAGCAGGTCACGATCAGCTGCGGGCGGTTCGTGGCGCGGACCGAGCCCTTTGCCGGACAGCTCAGGCTGATTCTCGACGACGGCTCCGATCGCGTAGTGGACCACGTTCTGCTCGGTACCGGCTATGACATCGATGTGACGCGATACTCATTTCTCCGGCCGATCGCCGCGGAGATCCGGACCGCGGCTGGCTACCCGCTCCTTGGACCGGGACTGGAGTGCTCGATCCCGGGACTCCACTTCGTCGGCGCCCCGGCTGCCCTCGGCTTTGGGCCGATCATGCGCTTCGTGGTGGGTAGCTGGTACGCGGCACCGGCCGTGACGCTGCGGATCTTGGGCCGCCGGCCGCCGGCGCTCAGATTGGCGATCGACCCAGTAGGGTGAGGCCTCGGTGACCCATCAAGTCATCGGAACCCCGGCACCGGAATGGCTCCGTCCGGACGGGCGGGCCCGGCTTGAGCACTCCCTGGACGCGGCCCTTCGTAGCGCGCGGACGCTCGGCGCCCCAGTTCTGACGAGCGTCAGCTTGGCCACCGATTCCGCTGTCGATCCGACCGCCGTGATCGCGGCGTCTCGTCGTCCGGGAGAGCCTTGGTTCTGCTTCGAGCAGCCCGAGCACGAACAGTCCGCGATCGCGGCGCTTGGCTCGGTGCGAGCGCTCGAGGCTCAAGGCGCCGGGAGGTTCGAACAGCTCAGCCGCAGCTGGCAGGGGCTCGTGGCCCGCGCCATGAGCGCGGAGATGGCCGGGCCGCCGGGAACCGGTCTGATCGCGGTCGGTGGGTTTGCATTCGCGCCGGAGGGCGGGACCGCCCCGAGCTGGGATGCGTTCGCTCCCGCATCGTTGGTAGTGCCCGAGGTGTCGCTGGCCCGACGTGGAGGAGAGGCGACGCTGACCATCAATGTCGACGTCGCTCCGGATGACACGCCAAGCGGTCTCATGGTCAGGGTTGAGGAGCGGCTGCACTCGCTCCGACGTGCTGGGTTGCCGCTGCTGGACCCGGCGCCGACCGGCTCGTACGGGGTCCGGAGCGCGATGCCCCCGACCCATTACGAGGAGGCGGTGGCGCGCGCCGTGCAGCGGATCCAGGCCGGAGAGCTTCAGAAGGTGGTGCTGGCCCGGGAGGTCGAGGTACAGGCCCCGGTGGACCACGACCCCGGCGGCGGTGCTGGGGGTCCTGCGTGACGCGTTCCCGGCGTGCTACGTGTTCGCGGTGGGCCGGGGCGAGGGCGCCTTCGTTGCCGCCAGCCCGGAGCTGCTCGTCAGGCGCGAAGGCCAGCGCGCCAGCACGGTGGCACTCGCCGGCTCTGCCCGCCGCAGCGCCGACCCCGCCGTCGACGACCATCTCGGCGAGCAGCTGCTAAATAGCGCCAAGGACCGCGAGGAGAACGAGATCGTCGCTGGGCGGATCGCGCGCGCGCTCGAGCCGCACTCGGTTTGGGTGACGGTGCCCCGCGAGCCGGCGGTGGTGCGGATCGCGAACATCCAGCACCTGGGGCGCCCGATCCGGGCGCAACTCACGGAGCCCACCGGCGCCGTGGAGCTAGCGGGCTTGCTTCACCCCACCCCGGCGGTGGGCGGCGAGCCGTGGGAGGTGGCCGAGCGGCTGATCCCCGCGCTGGAGGGCCTCGACAGGGGCTGGTATGCCGGTCCCGTGGGCTGGACGGACGCGGCCGGCGATGGTGAATTCTGCGTCGCGCTGCGGTGCGCCGTCCTTCGCGGCCGGAACGCCCACTGCTTCGCGGGCTGCGGGATCGTGCGTGACTCCGACCCCGCCGCGGAGCTGGCCGAGTCGGAGGTCAAGCTTCAGGCGTTGCTGCCGGTGCTGGCGGGGTAGGCTCAGTCGCTGCGTTTGCCGCCATCGATGACTTCGACGGCTCCGAACCCTTCCAGAGGGCGGTCGATGAAGAACATCTCGATCGTGATGTCAGGCTCGATGTGCGCTTGGGAGAGGAACGCCAGCACCTTGCGGTTCGTCAGCCGCTCGATCATCTCCTTGTAGCGCCCGGCCATCATGTTCTGGAAGTTCTCGCGCATGACGACGACGTGCTTGGCGTCGCCGGCGTCCATCATCGTCTGCTCGAGCGGGGTGAAGCCCGAGCCCCGCATCACGCACACGACGATGTCATCTAGTGCGTATGTCTTGGCTTTGAGTGGTCCACGGCCGTAGTGCTCGCGAAGCAGTTGGACGAATCCGGTTGAGATCGCCGACAGCAACCGGCCGCCGGTGAGCGTTTCTTCGGAGCCAGTCTGGGGTGGCGTATAAGCCTCTGGCGGTGTCGCTTCCACTCGTGCTGAGGTTTGCCTACGGTGAGCTAGTGACCGGCCCTCGGACCCCGGACGCCTGCCGGTCCCCTCCGTTGGCCGCGTTGGTTTCCAACGCTAGCACGAAAGTGGTAAGCTGCCCCAGTCTGAGTCTTGGCGCCGCCGCCCGCGGCTGTGCCGAGTTTCAGCCCCCATGTGCGTAGCGCGCTCGCTGGCGGCCTGAGGGCGGCTTGGGGAGGGCGTCGCAGAGAGAAGCGACGTTCATCCTGCGAGGAGAGCCGTCATACCGCACAGATTACGAATGGGGAGCTCCAAGGGGCATCGCGTCGAGCACGGCCTTATCACCCGAAGGGCCGACGACGCATGGGGGCAGGCCGCGCGGCGCGGCCACCTACGGAGACGGGGGCGTTTCGTCGGCTGGGCGCTCAGTTGAGCGCCCAGCCCTCGAGGCCCGGGTGCATTTGATCCGGCGGTCAGCCGCCGCGCAGCTCGCCTGACACCGCCTCGGCCACCCGACGGTGAAGCGCCAGGTTCTGCTCGCGATCCGTGCGGACCTCGATGATCGTGGTCGTGCTTGCGTTCAGCGACCGCTCGACCGCCACCCTTAGGTCATCGACGCCGTCCGGGCGCCCGTAATCGCAGTCATAGAGAGTCGCCGCGCGCGAGAAGTCGAGCCCGTGCGGGGTGGCCACGTGCTCCTCGAAGGCATCGGTCTCCCCGGCCACCGGGAGGAAATGGAAGATTCCGCCGCCGTCGTTGTTGATCAGCACGATCGTCAGCGCGAGCCCCAGCCGCCGGTTCGCCAGCAGGCCGCCGATGTCGTGCGCCAGCGCTACGTCGCCGACCAAGAGCACGACCGGCCCATTGGCCGCCGCGGCGGCGCCGAACGCGGAGGACACGGTGCCGTCGATCCCGTTGGCGCCGCGGTTGGATAGCACCCGGGGCCCGTCGTCGCTTGCCGGGGCGAACTCTTCAACGTCCCGAATCGGCATCGAGGAGGCCACATACAACGTGGCCTCCGGCGGGAGCCAGCCGCCCAGCTCTCGGGCGACCAGCGGCTCCGATAACTCCTCTCCGAGGGTCGCGGCGATCGCTTGGGCGGCGGCGGCGTCGGCCTCGCGCCAGCTGGCCAGCCAGCCAGGATCGAGTGGTGCCGTTGGCCCGATCGCCGGCAGCGTCGCGGTGCGCAGTCCCGACGACGGCGTCGGGGTCGTGCCAGCCGGCGTCGGGATCCAACGGCGATCTGGGTGACGTCGTCGAGCGAGGCGAGCCACTGCCGAAGCGGTTTGAGGTCGGAAGATCGCCGACGCGGATGACGAACTGCGGCTTGTGGGCGTCGGCGAACGCGGGCTCGCGCAGCAGGAGGTCGTAGCCGGCGATCGCTGCCTGTCCGCGACGGGCACCAGACAGGGGATCGGCTAGCAGCGGGACCCGCTGCCTGGCGGCGAACTGGGCGAGCCCTGCTCCGGCGCCGCAACCGGCGACGAGCACCACCCTCCCGGATGGGTGCTCGCCGTCGGAGGGTGCCAGCGGCGTCGGCGGCTCGACCACCAGGTATGGTCGCCCGCCGTCGCGGGCCGTGTCGTCGTCGGGAAGGGGCTGATCGAGCACCAGCGGCTCGCGGAGCGGGAAGTTGAGGTGCACAGGTCCCGGCGGCCCGGCGAGCGCCGTCCAGTAGACCCGGCAGGCGAGGGTGCGGATGAACCGCAGGCGCTGGGCGGCGGCATCGGGGAGGTCGACCTCGAAGAACCACTTGACTGCGTCTCCGTAAAGCTTCAGCTGGTCGATCGTCTGGCCGGCGCCCACCTCCCGGAGCTCGGGCGGACGATCGGCAGTCAGGACGATCAGCGGTACTCGGGCGTGCTGGGCCTCGATCACCGCAGGGACCAGGTTGGCGGCGGCTGTCCCCGACGTGCAGGTCACCGCGACCGGCGTACGCGACGTCTTGGCGGCCCCGAGCGCGAAAAAGGCCGCGCAGCGCTCGTCGAGATGAGAGAAGCACTCGATCCGGGGCTCGCGGGCCAGCGAGAGGACGATCGGAGTGCAGCGCGAGCCGGGAGCTGTGCAGGCCTGGCGCATTCCGCAGCGCGCAAGCTCGTCGCAGAAGGCGCGCAGGAGGAGATACGTGTCGGTGACGGTCATGATGCTGTGATGGCGCCGACGCTCGTCCTGCTGCACGGCTTCACGCACACCGGGCGGAGCTGGGACCCGGCGGTCGCGGCGCTTGGCGAACGCTATCGCGCGCTCGCGCCCGACATCCGCGGCCACGGCGCGGCGTCCGATCGGGAGCCGGTGACGCTCGAATCGGTGCTCGAGGACGTGGCTGGGACCGGGGGAGAGGCGTTCACCCTCGGCGGCTACTCGATGGGAGGGCGGATCGCCCTGCATGTCGCGCTGGCGCTTCCAGACCGGGTCGAGCGCCTGGTCCTGATCGGCGCAAGCCCCGGCATCGCGGACGAGACGGAGCGCCGCGTGCGACGCGCGGCCGACGAGCGGCTGGCGGATGAGATCGAACGGCTGAGCATCGAGGAATTCGAGCGCAGATGGGCCTCGCAGCAGCTGCTGGCCGACCAGCCGGCAAGCGTGCGGGACGCCGCGCGGCGCGATCGGCTGCGGAACAGCCCGGCGGGGCTGGCACGAGCGCTGCGCGCGCTGGGAACCGGCGCGCTTCCGTCCCTGTGGGACCGGCTAGGCGAGCTTCGGATGCCGGTCGTGCTGGTGGTCGGCGAGCGGGACCAGAAGTTCCGGGCAATCGCGGACGAGATGGCGAGCGCGATCGCGCAGGCTCACGTGGTGGTCGTTCCCGGCGTGGGTCACGCCGCGCACCTGGAGGCGCCGGAGGTCGTGGCGGTCGTGATCGCGCGACGCTGAAAGCCCGCGGCCGGGGAAATGTGTGGGCTGCCATATGAGTGACAGGCCGCCGAAAATCACTCGCGCCCGTGCTTTCCGCTGATCTCGAGCGTCCGGCTCGCGCCGAGCTGGCGCCTCCGTTCACGCGATAGGAGACGCCCAACCACGGCGGCGCGGACGCCTGCCTCGTCGCCATTGCGGTCGTGCGGTCAACGCGATCCCGAGTGAGCAATGCGATCGTCCGCGGCGGACATGCTTGCCGCGGTGGCTGCCGGCGGCGGATCCAAGATGCCCGCGCAGCAATGGATGCAGGGCAGGCTGTCGGCCTGCCAACGGTCACGTGCCGCCGCTCCACGCCTCACCGATCACCGCCGCCGGGTGCCCCTGTGCGTTGAGTTCGACAACGCCGGTTTGGGTACGACTCTCCTGCTTCAACCGAGAGCGACAGTGAGCCCGTACTGATGGTGGTCGTCCGAAGCGGGCACGAGAGAAGCGGCGAAGATGGCGTTCGATCGCAGAGGCAAAGCGGGCGCGGCTGACCTTGCCTCCCGCGCATTCCACGAGCCGACAGGATCCCATCGCCGCGATCGGGCGCCGTGGATGCTAGGCGCTCCAGCGTCCTATGGGTTACCGCGGAGCTCATCGTGGGTCTCGTAGGCTGGTGCTGCGAGCCGCCTCGACCGCGTCGAGGGCTTGGAGCAGCGCGTCGGCGAGACGCTGTGGAGCAGTGAGTAGGCTCTCGTGATCGCCCTCGATCTCGATCAGTTCGGGCGCTTCGAGTCGGCTGGACTGGCCGGGGTGAAACGTGCCTGCGGGAAGTGTTTGATCTTCGCGACAGTGAATGTAGGCTGCCGGAATTCCCGATCGTGGGAAGTTCGGCAGCGAGAGCGGCTCGAAGATTGGCTTGTGCGGTTCGGGCACCAGCAGCGAGGCGATCCGCGCGAGGGTGTCGTGGTCGGCTGTGTTGGCGAACGCCTCGCGCAAGAGCTCGTGCGGCATCGTGATCGTCCGGTCCTCGCCGGCTGCGGCGGCTTCGTCGAGGAACTCGATGAACGGCCCGGGGAGGCTGTCGGCGACGCGCTCACCGTCCAGGGGAACGAACGCGCTGTAGTAGACAAGGCCGTGGCAGCGCTCCGGGCGCAGCTCGGCAACCCGTGAGATGACGCTGCCGCCGAAGCTGTGGCCGACGAGCACTGCCGGCCGGCCGAGCCCCTCGAGAAGATCCACCACGCAGGTGACGTAGTCGTCGTGGCTGACGGCTAGACGGCCAGCGCCTGGCCGCGGCCGGGAAGCGTCGGTGCGATCGAGTCGACATCGGCGGTGGCAAGCTGCTCCCGCACGGCGGACCAGGAGCGCCCATCGTGCCAGGAGCCGTGCACCAAGACCACTGTCGAGACGTTCGGCTGGGTTGGGATATCGAGGTATTGCATGTGTGCCTCCTCTCGGAATCAAGAAGCAGGCAGTCTCGATGGGGACGAGCGGAGTGACTATCCCGTCCGGGAGGGGTCTCGGCGCATCCCTCCCGAGAGGGATGGCCGCGGCCGCAGCGGCGGCGTATCCTCTCCCTGTGCTGGGTAGTCCGTTGGGCGCGAAGGGCGTCACCGCCGAGGCAGCGATAGCACGCCTATGCCTGAAGGGTCTGCCGGCGATGGAGCTGTTCGAGCGAGCCGCGATCCCGTTTCGGCGGGCCGTTCCGTACAGCGCCGGGTGCTGGAAGCCGACAGATCCAGCAACCCTGCTGTTCACCGGCTTCGGAATCGAGGATGCCGAGGCCGGCGCGCTCGCCGCGGCGCGTTGGCGGTTCATCGATAACGAGTTGCTCCAGCCCGACTATGCGAAATTTCGCGATCTCCTCCGCCGCCGCGTCCCGGTCACCACCTTGCACCGCGAGACACACGGCGAGCCCGAACGCAGCCCCCGCTATCGGCACATCCATCGGTCGCTCGGATTCGGTGCCGAGCTGCGCGCTGTATTCCGCGCCGGGGACGCGTGCTGGGGCAGCGTCGCGCTCGTCCGTAACAAGGGCAGCCAGACTTCGACGACGAGAAGTCGCCTTCGTCGCCCGGGTAAGCGCCCACATCGCCCACGGGCTGCGCGACGCGCTGCTGCGCGAGGCGTCGTCTGCGGCAAGCGCCGAGCGGGCACCCGGGGTGATCATCCTCGCTGAAGACGGGTCGCTGCGCTCGCTCACCGATCAGGCACGGTTCTGGCTCGAGCAGCTCCCGCCCGATCACGGGACCGGTCTGGAGCTGCCGGCCGTCGTGCACGCCGTTGCAAGCCGGGCGCTGCGTGCCGAAGTCCGAGTCCGCGCCGGGGCCTCGGCGAACGTGCGGTTGACACTCCGGCGGCTGGATCACCATCCACGCAGCGCCGCTGCAGACCGCCGGCATGGATCGACCGCACCGTCGCATTGACGCTCGCTCCTGCCGACGCAAGCGAGCTCGAGCCGCTGCGGCTGGCGCTGCACGGACTCACCCGACGCGAGCGCGAAGTCGCCCAGCTCGTTACTCGCGGCGCCACCAACGAGCAGATCGCCCGCGCGCTGTGGATCTCACGCCACACAGTCAAAGACCATGTCAAGGCGATCTACGCCAAGCTCGAGGTCACGAGCCGAGCGGAACTGAGCGCGAAGCTGTTCCACCAGCACATCGCCCCGCGCCTCGGCCCCGACCAAGTCCGCGAGTTCGGCGCTGGCCAATGCGCCGACTGAGCCAGCCAGTTCAGCCTGAAAGAGGTCCCGGGTTGACAACGTAATATCAGCAGGACGCGCGCATGAGCGCTCCCGTCCCTCCTTGCGAACGAGCTTCTCGTTGGCGCCGCAGGGCCACCCGTTGGCGCGGAAGCGACCAGGTGACGACTGCCTCGCCCCGGTGAACGGCAGCGTGCGGGTCGCCACCTGGCTCCCGAGTTGGCCGACGACCATCAGCGTCATCGCCATCACCAGATTGCTGCTCGCGCCCGCCGATCCGGAAGCCCGTCGCTGCCGACGCGCACGAACGTTGCCGTGCGCGCAAACCAGTCACCGAAGCGACGCTCCCGCGGCCGCACCGTGACTGCTGTCGGACACGGCAGCCACGCGCGGGCCAACTGGGGGAATGCCGCACGAGACATAAGGCAGCGCTCGCCGTCCGGCTCCGGGTCCGTCCTCCCATTCGCCAGCCTGGGGTGTGGAGTCGGGTCGGCCCGGCGAACGCCGAGTCGACCCGGTCGCGCTCCGATCTATCGCCTCATCTGGAGACCGGCGTTGGCGGAGATCGTCGGAGAGGGCCGTGCGTGGACGGTGCCGATGATTTCGCTGCTGTCTACGCCCTGCAGGTAGATGCTCGTGATGCCGAGGTGCGCGTGTCCGAGTTGCCGCTGGATCACGACAAGCGGGACGCCTTCGTGCGCCATCTCGACGGCGTGAGCGTGTCGCAGTTGGTGTGGCGCGAAGCGTCGTCTCACGCCTGCGGCCGCGGCCGCGTGATGCAACTGTTTGCGCGCGGCTGACGGTTCCCATCGTCGTCCGGCGGTCGGTCCGTGGATCACGCACAGCAGCGCGCCGATCGGAAGCTCGCGGCGGATCTCGAGCCAGGATTCGAGCTGGTCCCATGCCCAGCGGTCCATCCCGACCTCTCGGTGCTTGCCGCCCTTGCCACGCCGGACCAGCACAGCGCCGCGGGTCCGGTCGAGGTCGCTCTCCTGGAGCGAGAGCGCTTCGCTGATCCGCAGTCCCGCACGCCACAGCAGCACAATCAGCGCTCGGAGTCGGTGACCGTCGGCGCGGTCAGCGACCGTGCTCATCACAGCAACGATCTCTTCGACCGTCGGCGGATCGGCCGGATACTGCTCGCCCTTATTTCGGGGTGGACGGCCTCGGTGATAGCCGGGCATGGTCGCGGGCGAGCGGCGGTGGCCGGTGACATCTAGCAGCACGGATTCCATGAATCCTCCCTTGGTGGGACGGTTGACGATGCGCAGCTATTCGAACCGAGCCGTCGCTACCGCGGCGCCGGACTGCCCGCTACGCGACGGGCGCTCTTGGTGTCCGCGCATTGCAAGAAGGACTTCCCGAGAAACGAGATGCTCGTGCTGGCAGAAGAGCAGGGGTCTGCGGCTCTCCGCGTGATCGAAGGGACGCTGCGGGATCACGCCTGAAGGAGCAGGCTCGGACCGCTGCCGAGACGCTCCTCGGTCACTGATGAAGACATCAACCGTCACAACTGGGTTCGATGTCGCGGCGTTGATGCCGAGGGGGAGCGACTCACTCCGCCTTCCGTGCTGTCCCGCGCAATGGAGGGATGCCGGCGCGATGCGCGTTAGCCGCGGCGAGCAAGAGTCCGATCGCGCCGCGGGGACGCGCCTGCGTCTGCTCGACGTCAAAAGGCACGACGGCGCCAGCGGTCGATGCCGCCGCAAGTCGCCGTTCGCTTGACGGCCGTTCGGAACTGCGCGAGGATCGGGCGGCTGACCGGAGTCGCGAGGAGGAGGAAAATGACGCCAGTCCAGCGGCCGCGAACGCAATCACATACGCCGCCCAGGCGCCGCCGAAAGTGAGCGCCAGAAGGCCCGACCCGGGGTTCGGGCTGGGATGGACATTCGTCAACATCGGCACCCAAGAGGTGGTGAGCAGCGAGCGGGCCGCTGAGGCCTCAGGCGTGGTGTTGACCGTGGTGGTGACCGTCGGAGGAATCGGTGTCGCTGCCGCCGCAAGCGCGATCACCGCGCTCGAGCAGTCCGCCACGCCGCACGACGCGATCAACCTCACGTTGCGCGTCATCGCCATTGCGGTTCTGGTGGCTGCGGCGTCCGTCATGACCTTGCGCCACCAGCTCGTTCGCCGCAGGCTTATGGCACCTCTTTCGATGAAGCAGCCCTGGACCCCACCGCCGCCAACGCACGCCTGAAGGTGACCGGCATGATCAGTCCCGAAGCGCAGCGATTCGCAGAGCTGCTGAGCAGCACACCGAAAATGGCCGAAATGGCCCTGGCGGATCAGAGGATCGCCGGCGAGCATGCCGAGGACCTCGTCGCAGAGCCAAACGATGTCACCTACGCGCCGGTCGAGGATCACGGGGTTCGCGGTCTTTGGGCGGCCCCGAGCGCCGCGACCGACGCTGCGGCCGTGCTGTACATGTTTGGCGGCGGGCACGTGATCAGCTCGGTCGCCTCGCGCCGCAAGTTCGCAGGGCATCTCGCCCGTGCGGTCGGCGCGCGCGTGCTGATCATCGACTACCCGCTCGCGCCAGAGCATCCGTTTCCCGCCGACGTTCTCGCCACGACCGCGGCGTATCGATGGCTGTTGTGCCAAGGACTCGAGCCTTGCCGAATCGCCGTCGCCGGAGAGTCCTCCGGAGCCGGGCTCGTGCTTTCCACGCTCATTGCGCTTCGCGACGCCTGCCAGCTACCCGCTGCGGCCTATCTGATCTCACCCTGGGCGGATCTCACGTGCGCCGGCGCCTCGTTTGACTCGCGAGCCGACGTTGACCTCGAGGTGACACGCGAACGCCTGCGGCGAATGGCCGCACAGTACCTCAACGGACGCGACCCGGCCGATCCGGCAGCATCCCCGCTGCTCGCCGACCTGAGCGGGCTCCCGCCGCTGCTCATCCAGGTCGGCGGCTATGAAGTGTTGCTCGACGACGCGTTCGCCGTGGCCCAGCAAGCTGCGATAGCTGGGTGCCGCGCGACGCTTGACATCTGGCCCGGGATGCAGCACTGCTTCCCGCTCGGCGTCGGCATCTACCCCGAAGCGCTAGCCGCGCTCACACGGGCCGCACAATGGCTCGCCAACCTCATCGGCACGTCCTCGTCAGGCGCATCACTCCCCGCCGCCGGGTCGGGGCCAACGCTATGACCGAGATAGACCGATCCTCACAGCCAAGGACCTTGTCGGTGCTCCTGAGCTTGGTGCAGTTCTTCGGCGTAGCCGGGTTCGTTATCGCCGAGATCGTTCACCTGATCCAGCACGGCACCGACGGGTTTCATCTCGCTTCGCTGACCAACGCGCTCGTCTGGCTCATCGGCGTCAACGGGATCGTCGCCGGCAGCGGTCACCTCTTCTTCCCCGACGCCGTCGCTGTCTCGATCGGCTGGCCGCGCGGCACTCCGTGGCAATGGGAGGTCGGCCTGGCCGACATCGGCTACGGCGTCCTCGGCGTGCTCGCCCCCTCGTTCAACCACGACTTCTGGCTGGCGACGATCATCGTGGCCTCGATCTTCCTCCTCGGCGCGGCCACAGGCCATGTCCGTCAGCTCATCACCGCCCACAACCTCTCACCCGGCAACGCCGGAGCCATCCTCTACACCGACGTCATCATCCCGTTGGTCGTGATCGCTCTCTATATCACCTACGTGTGATGATCTGACGAGGTTGGTCGTCATCCGCACGCCTGCCTGCAGCGCCGCGATAGTGAAACCAGATCGCCAGCGAAGTCAGCCAGTCCGGTCCCCGCTCACTGGTCGCACCAAGCGCGGTCGTGGTGTGCGGCAGTCGCTGCTCGGCCGCGTTGTCGGCCTCGATCGTCATTGCGGCCAACGCGCCGCCGAGAGCTGCGCGGGGAGCGGCAGCAGATCGCGCATCGGGACAGTCTCGCAGAGGCCGTTGCCGCAATATGAACCGTCTGGCGCTCCATCTCAACGCTGATTCACAGGACGGCCGCAGCCGCCACTTCCGTTCGCGCCCTGGCGTCCGCAGGCGGACTGCTGCTCAGGCCTCAAGCACAGGATTTCGGGGCCCACGGACGACTGCCGCCTCTTGGCGTCCTCCCGTAGACCGACCAAGACGCCTGCTTTGTCGCCCACGCGGCACCCTCGCCGACGCTGTCGCTCTTCGCACGATCCAGCAGCGACAGCTGGCCTGAACGATGCCTGGGCCGTGGGGAAAGGAGGGCTGCGCAGACAGGGCAGCGATGGCCCTCCTCGTCGCCACGAGCAGGGCGGAGCGAATCGTTAGCTGAAACCTGCTCGGCTGCCAGCGGCGCTCAAAGCAGCAATCCGCCCACCAATCGCTGCGTTTGCGCCGCGCTTCACGTTGTGCGCAGGCCTTGGTGCTGGAGGAAGAATCGGATCATTTCGGCGGAGGAGTTGGGGCCCTGCGGGTTGGTGTAGGAGCCAACCGGACTGCCGCCGTACCAGGCGTGACTGCCGCCGTGGACAATCAAGGACTCCGCGGCCGCGGTCCCGTCGCGGTTGCGGTGCACGCAAGCGGGTGTAGGCGCCCGCCGTCGCTGCGTGTGGTGATCGGCGCATCCTGGCCTGTGATGTCGCCCGCCGCGAGCCGAGCGGCGATCAGGTTGTCTGCGTTGACTGGAGCCACGATCGTGTCTCGGTCGCCGTGGATGACGATCAGCGGCACGGCACTCCGTTGGGGCGGCTGTACCGCCGGTTCGCATAGCCGCGAAGGCGGAGGCGACGTCGTTCGCGGCGCCGTAGGCGATCCCGGAGTGCACCCCGACCGCCGCGTATAGGTCTTGGTAGGTCGCGGCCATGACGGCGGCCATGGCGCCGCCGGCGGAAAGCCCGGCGATGTAGACGCGAGTGGGGTCGACGACGAGATCGCGCATGACCTCGCGGGTGATGCCGGCGATGATCGCCGGCTCGCCCGCATCGGCCTGCTGGTCAGCCGCGGAGAACCAGTTCCAATACCGGCCGGCGTTAGCCGCCCTCGACTGCTCTGGGTAGGCGACGAGGAAATTGTGCTGCTCGGCGAACTCGTTCATCCACGTGCCGGCCGCAAAATCCAATCCGTTCTGCTTGCCCCCGTGGAGCATGACCACGAGTGGAACGGGTTCACCGGCGTAGCGGGTCGGAATGTAGAGGTCGTAGCTGCGGGCCCCGGCGCGCTCGGTGTGGGTGAGGTGGCGGATCTCACCACCTGGCGCGGCGGCAGCCCTCGCCGCCGCGCCACCACTGGACAACCGGGCGCCTCCCGGCGATCCCGGCGGGCTGACGATGTCTGGCAGGCCGGGCAGCGCGCCCTGGAGGCGCTCAACCGGGCCCGGGCGCGTGGGCGCGGTATAAGCGCGCGGCAATTCTGCCCACCTCACTCGGCGACTGCTTGACATCGCCAGCCGAGGCTGGCCGAGATCGGCAAAAGGCTGCGCGGCAGTCGATTCACGCGGCGCAGCAGTGCCGAGGGTCGCCAGACCACGCTGCAGAACGGCGGTGGCCTCGGTCAACCGCCCGGCACGCGTGAGGCGCAACGCCTCGCCCATCGTGATGTTCGCTTCGGGGCTCATCGCACCTTCCTTTAGACCGGGCGGCGCGGCGGTCGCGCGGGTTGGAGAGGACTGCTCAAGCAGACCTGTTGGATGAACTGGTGAGAAAGTACGGTTGGCGGGGCCGTAGCTCGCTGCTGGGAGTTTCAAGCCAGGGCGTCAAGGTCGATGCCGGTGGCGAGGAGCGCTTCCTTGTTCTCCCAGCGCGAGTAGCCGACCAGGCAGGTGCCGTCCTCTGTGAGAAGAGGTGGCTCCACACCGAGGCAACCCGGTTGGCTCTCCATCCAGCCGCGCATTTGCGCCATGCCTTCGGCTAGAGGCTCGACGGCTTCGGCGGACGGGTAGTGCAGAGTCATGAAAACGAACACCTGAGCTCCGTTCGAAAGGCGGTTTCAACCGACGCGGACGCAATCCGGGAGGACACACTCGAGCTTGGTGCCGGCGCCTCGTCCGCCACAAAGCTATCCATGTTGGCGTTGCCCAGTGGTACTCACCGGCGCATTCACCGCCACGAGCTCATGCGTTTCGCTGGCGGCGAGGTCGACTATCGCGTTGCGCTGGTAGCAGGTGCCGGCCCCGGGAAGGATCCAGCACCCGCTCGTCGCCAATGGCGAGACAGACCCGTTCGTCGCAATCCGAGCGTCAGATCCGCGGCTCCGCGTTCATGAAGGCGAGCGCGACCGATGCGTTTAGCCGTGCTCTCGGGTAGCTGTGCGTGTTCGACGAGGCGGCGCACTAAAGCGATACAAAGAACTCATGCCGGAGCCGAAGGCAAGTCGTCCGCATATGCCGGGGTACGGCATGCGCCCGGCGGACCAGGGCACAGGGCTGTTGTCGTGGGGGTGGGCGGAGCAACGGCTGCAGGAGTCGCGCAACTTCTGGGTCGTGACGCTGTGGCCAGACGGATGGCCGCACGCGATGCCGGTTTGGGGCGTGTGGGACGTCGAGGTGTTCTGGTTCACGAGCAGCGTGGGCTCGCGCAAGGCGCGCAACATCGGGGGCGATCCGCGTTGCACGGTTGCCACCGAGGACGAGGAGCATCCGGTCGTCCTGAGCGGAGAGGGCGAGATCCGCACGGCCGACGAGGAGATCGCGCACGTGCTGGAGCTCGTCAACGCGAAGTATGAGACCGACTACGGGATGGACCTGATGGACCCGTCCAAGAACGCGACGATCCGGGTGCGGCCGAGCTGGGCGTTCGGGCTCGATTCCGACGACTTCACGGGGTCGCCGACGCGGTGGACGTTCGGACCCGACGGCTAGCTCGTTGCTCCGGCTGGCGACTTCGGGCCACTGGTTGGGATTCAGCCCGCAAGCTGCTGGGATGCGTGGGACGTGCGGAGCTCGGGCTCGATCACTACGAAGGCCACTCCTGGCTGGGATGGCCAAGCGTCCAGCACCTGAAGATCGGCTGCATCAGCAGCACCGTCTGGGGAATTGCAGCCCGGCCGCCATAAGCAGTAGGCGACGCCTGCTTCCCCGCGCGAGCGCTAGCCGTGGTCGTCGCTGATCTCGTCGCTCCTCGGGACGAGTCGAAAAAGGTAGCGGCGGCTCGACCGGTGAATACGACGTTCTCATTCTCGCCCCGAGAGCAAGAGTTGCAGACGACGGAGTGGAGCGCCCAAGCCGGCGTGGACCGCCTCAGCCGCCCGTCCGATCTGAATGCCGGAATCGTCGCAAACCAAGCGTCCCAGCACAGGCCATCCCGTCGACAAAGCGAGCGCCCCCGTCGCTGTCGTGATTGCGCAAAGGAGCGATCTCGAGCACGCCGGTTTGGTCGATTTTCTAGTCGCCTATCGCGGGAGTGGTCGTTCCCACATCGCGTCGAGCAAGCCTCTGTTTTAGTTTGAGCCGAGCGGTACTCTGCAGTCATGAAGCTGACGCGTTCGTCCTGGATCGTCGTCGTAGCCGCTTTGGCGGTCCTGTCCATTGGCTTGGCAAGCGAATGGCCTGTGCTGTGGATGGTCATTGCCTGGCCGCTGGGGACGCTGGCCGTGCTGGGACTACTCATGGAGCGCGCGCGACAGCTGGACAAACCGCCGAGCGTGTCGCTGTTGTTACGCCTGATGCCGCGTCAGCCGCGACGCCCGGGTTTAAGCCAACACATCGACAAGCCTGGCCAGCTGTACGTGGTTCTCGCTGGCGAGGGTCCGATGAAGCTCGATAACCGGCTGATCGATGTATGGCTAGCCGGTCCCGACGGCCTTGAATTCTTGGCCTTCGGCCCGCATCACGAGGTGATGGCGAGCTAGTTCACGACCCATGGGTGAGCCCGTAGACGAGGTCTTCGCATCGCTCGGCGTCGGCTCAGCGCGAGCCCAACAGTGGATCCGTCGCAGAGGAGATGCGCGCCTAGCCGAGGCGCTATTGGTAAAGCAGGCGTTCCACCTTCCGTCGAGGTTCGAGAACAGCTTTGAGCGGGCCGGGCACTCAAGGGCGATTGCGCACAAGCAGGCGCCCACGGGAATCCACGAGCTCTGTCGATCACAGAGGTGCTTATGAGGTTGGCAGCGTCAGGTCGAGCACCACCTCGACGGCGTCGCGCACCTTGAGCGCGCCCATGAACGCGCGGTAAGGCTTGATGCCCCAATCGCTCTGGGTAAGTGAGACCGTTCCGCTCACGCGCCCATCCTCGGCGAGCTCGAGTTCGAAGTTCGCCGGCTGTGTGCTGCCCGCCATGGTGAGCTCGCCCTGCGCTCGAAGCCGGCCGACAGCGAGCTCCACCCCGTTCGAGCTGAAGACGATCGGCTGTCCCTGCAGGATCTTTTCGTCGATGTTCGACCGGATTTCGGCACGATCCTTGTCGGTCAGCGGCTTGACCCCGCGCCGGCCTTCGAGCACCTGCAACGAGCGAGGATCGGCCTCGAGCGCGACCTCCGTGGGCGTGCCGCCTTCATCGATCTCCACCTTCGCCTGCCACTTGCCGACCTCGATGATCAGGTCATGACCCACCTTCTGCGCCATCCCTTCACGGTAGGTGTTCACCCGCATAGCGCCGTTGACGGGGCCGACCGTTTGGATCCCGGGACGAAGTGTCATCAGGCCGTAGATTCCCACATTCCGCGAGTCGCATCTGCCAACCATGCCTGAGCCCAGAACAGGCGTCGTGCTCAGAGCGTCAGCCACCCGTCGCAACCGATGTTCGGCGCGCTTGATCTCCGTCGCAACGCGGGCGTCGAGCAGGAGGAGCCCTCGTTTGGCGAAAGCGGTCGCGAGCCTGCGTCCGAATTCGGGCTGAACGGGGCGATTGGTCGGTCGCCATTGCGCTCGCGCGCTGGAGCGCCCGGTTGAGGCGATAGCGATCGTCACTGTGGCGCTCGCTAACCGCGGATTCCGGGCATTCGGTCGCGACAGCGCGAAGTACCGTCGCGTGAGCAAAGCGGGTCTCGCCAACGCCGCTGCGTGCAGCGCTACTGGTCCCCAGGAAAGCGGCCGGCAAGTAAGACCGCTGTTGCTCGATCTGAGCGGGAGGCGGTCGGGCTACCAGACGGGCCACGGCACGCGGTGCGGACCCGCTACGTGGATGACGACTGCAGCCCTTAAAGGGGGCTGGTGGAGGAAGCCGCGCCGGGCTTGAGCGCCGTACTATCGGCGCGTGACGATCGAACGCATGGACCACGTTGGCGTCGTCGTCGACGACCTCGCGGCCGCCATCGAGTTTTTCGTGGCGCTCGGCCTCGAGGCGGAGGGCAGGCAGTCGGTCGAGGGTGAGTCGGTGGACCGGGTCATCGGTCTCGAGGGCGCCCGCTCCGAGCGCGCGTTCGTGCAGACGCCGGACGGCCACGGCCGGCTCGAGCTCGTGGAGTTCCACTCGCCGCCATACGCGGGCGAGCGCACCATGGAGCCGTCGAACGCGCCGGGCATCCGCCACGTCACCTTCGCGGTAGACGACTTGGACGCGGTGCTGTCGGACATTCGCGACCACGGCGCGGAGCTGGTCGGCGAGGTGCAGAACTACGAGAACGTCGACAAGCTCTGTTACGTCCGCGGTCCCGCAGGGATCATCGTCGAGCTGGCGGAAAGGCTCGGCTGACGCGCGCTCGGGCGTGGCCCGGCGAAACCGCCGGACGCTTTACGCCGCGACGCAGGACGTGAAGGACGATTACAACGAGGCGCGCAGCATCGTCGAGCTTTCGCCGCGTGGTGTGTGCGCGTTGCTGCGGCTCGCCTTGCAGAAGTTGATGGTGGATCTTGGCCAGCCAGGCAAGAACATCAACGACGACATCATCACCAACAGCGCCTGATGCATGCGCGCACGCACCTGCCTGTCGCTCCGGGCTAGCAGCAGCCACGAGGGACGGCGTGAAGCTGACTGGTCCTTTCCGCCGAAGCGGGCGTGTCGTGTCGATACCGCGCCGCTTCGATCTTGCCTTCCGCGCATTGGGGGTGTCAAAGCGAGCCGCGGCGAAGTTGCATCGCAGCACGAATGCGGGCGTCTCCGGCGCCCTCCCAGCCAAGGCGACGAGGCGCCGTGAGTCGTAACGGGGGCCGCTGCCGTCTCCGAGTCCTTATGGACGAACGCGGATGATCGTCTTCCCCTTGCGTCGCTCGGTCGGGTTGAGGGCGGCGACGGCATCGTCGAGGGTCGCGACGTTGCCGATGTTGGTCCGCAGTCGTCCGTCCCGCACCCGCTGGACGATCTCACTCAGTTGGGCACGATCGGACTCGACGACGAAGTCGACTGCCAGGCCGTCGGCGGGCCGCGCCTCGGGCGGCCCTACGACGGTCACCAGGGTTCCTCCGGCTCGGATCAGGCCTGCGGACCGCTTCTGGATGTCTCCGCCGATGACATCGAACACCAGATCGACGCCGCCGACGTCTTCCAGGGCGTCGTTGTCGAGGTCGACGAACTCCTGCGCGCCGAAGTCGAGCGCCTTCTGGCGGTCGGCGGCGCGTCCGGTGCCGATGACGTAGGCGCCGGCCTCACGTGCGAGTTGCGTCACCATCGTCCCGACTGCGCCGGCCGCGCCGTGCGCGAGGACGCTCTGCCCCGCCTGAAGGTGGCCGTGCTCGAACAGTCCCTGCCACGCGGTCAGGCCCGAGATTGGCAGGCTCGCGCCCACCGTGAAGTCGACGTCGCCCGGCAGCGGCGCGAGGTTGCGTGCCTCGATCGCCACATACTCCGCCAGGGTGCCGTCGCGATGCCAGTCCGCGAGGCCGAACACCCGCTGTCCCACCGACAGCCCCGTCGTGCCGTAGCCGAGGGCGGTGACCACTCCGGCCAGCTCGTGCCCAGGGATCGACGGTGTTCGGTCACGGTCGCGGCGATCGGTCCAGGTCGAGGGCCACGCCATCTCAGTCGGGACGAATCCCGACGCATGAATCTGAACGATGACGTCGTTTATCGCTGCCGGCGGCTCGGGCCGCTCCACCAGCGTCATCCCGGCCGTTCCCGCAGCCTGGTCCGTCACCACGATCGCTTTCATGGGAATCGTCTCCTCGCTCATTTGTCTCTTTGGTGGCTCACGGACGAACGCGGATGATCGTCTGCCCGCTGATCCGCTCGGTCGGATTGAAGGCGGCAACGGCATCGTCGAGGGTCGCGACGTTGCCGATGTTCGTCCGCAGCCGTCCGTCCCGCACCCGCTGGACGATCTCACCCAGTTGGGCACGATCGGGCAGGACAACGAAGTCGATCGCCAAGCCGTCCGCGGGCCGCGCCTCGGGCGGGCCGGCGATGGTCACCAGCGTTCCTCCGGCTCGAATCACGCCTGCGGACCGCTTCTGGATGTCCCCACCGATGACGTCGAACACCAGGTCGACGCCGCCGACGTCTTCCAGCGCGTCGTTCTCAAGGTCGACGAACTCGGCCGCGCCGAAGTCGAGCGCCTTCTGACGGTCGGCAGCGCGCCCGGTGCCGATGACGTAGGCGCCGAACTCACGTGCGAGCTGCGTCACCATCGACCCGACTGCGCCGGCCGCACCGTGCACGAGGACGCTCTGCCCCGCCTGAAGACGGCCGTGCTCGAACAGTCCCTGCCACGCAGTCAGACCCGGCATCGGCAGGCTCGCGCCCACCGTGAAGTCGACGTCGCCCGGCAGCGGCGCGAGGTTACGCGCCTCGATCGCCACATACTCCGCCAGCCCGCCGCCACGATACGAGTCCGTCATGCCGAACACCCGCTGTCCCACCGACAGCCCCGTCGTGCCGTAGCCGAGGGCGGTGACCACTCCGGCCAGCTCTTGCCCGGGAATCGACGGTGTTCGGTCACGGTCGAGGCGATCGGTCCAGGTCGAGGGCCACGTCAGCTCGCCCGAGGTGAATCCCGACGCATGAACCTGAACGACGACGTCGTTTATCGCCGGTTCCGGCTCGGGCCGCTCCACCAGCGTCATCCCGGCCGTTCCCGCAGCCTCGTCCGTCACCACAATCGCCTTCATCCGGCACCTCCCCTGTATCGAGTTCTCGCCTTTAGCCTAGGCTCGTACGTCGAAGGTGCGAGGTCGCCGCCGTGTCTTCGTCCTGGGCGGTCAGCTCCTATCACGTTCGGGATGACGCCAGTCGTGGTCGGCGGCAGCGGGATCGGTCAGACGATCGTCTAGCGTCGCGGCCCGCTTGCGGCCCAACGATGAGGGCCTCCGAGACTTCTGCATCGTCGTCATTCCGCCACTCTCGAGCCGACTGCTCTTCACGGGCAGAAGCAGCACTAACAGGACAGATGCTCGCGATCTGATGAAAGCGGGACCGGCCGGTCTAGAGACCGCTTACCTGCTGCTCGCCAGTAGGAGGGCGCAGGTCCTACGTCGCCATAGCGATCGCGCGACGCGAGGCAGGCCCGGCGGATGAAAGCGATCGCGCGGACTGCCCAGGCGGACGCTCGAGATTGGGGCGAAAGCAACAGCGGCAGCGAAGCCTGGCTGGGTGAGGTGTGCCATCCCCCGAGGTCGGATCCGGTAGAGGCCGGTCGACATCAGAAGCGAGGGTGGACAGCAGGACACCAAATCCCGCGCTACGACGCTAGGCGCCTAGACTCGGCCCGTGCGTATTGGCGACGGTCGCCCGGAGCGGCTTATGCGCAGCAACTCTGATGGGCAATCCGCCCGCGAACCGGATGGCTAGTACTAGTGGTCTCGCCAGCCAGATCAAACTTGGCGATATGAATTGATGACACGGGAGCCGGGTGAGAGCACGAGCATCGCAGAGCTGGTCGCAGGCGCAGCGGAGGACGCTCAACCGTTTGCTGACACAGTCCGTCACCTTGGTGCCGACAATCCGGCGGTGATCGCCGCCCTGGAGCTAGGCGTAGGGCTTGGATCCGGAGTTGCTGGGACCCAGGCGGCTGTCGATGAGCTTCGCGAATACCACCGCCATGTAGACCTTCGCGAAGCATCGGGTTGGATGGACAACACCACGGTTCTAACCGCATCCACCCTGATGTCCGATGGGGGGTATGAGGCCATGACGCCATTGACGGTCTGGGATCTCGTCACATTCGCAAGAGCGGTCGTCGGCTACGAGCGTCTCTACCACCATGCACATCCCAGTGTCGACGACGCGTCGATGAACCGGTCCCTTGGCGAAGATGTCTTCCGAGCGGTTCCTCTGCCCGTGCAATCAACAGGTGCAACCTCTGTTTTGCCCGAGCGGTGGGAGGGTGCACACCGTTTTATGTGCGACCTCTGGTTTAACGCGCATCAATGGCTTAAGCGGCTGGCGAATTCTGTGAATAGTGGAACCCTTGATGGCGTCGAGCTCGCCGCAGTTCGGGATGCATGGAGTCTGGCGCTGGGACGCCCCGATCTGCAGATCGAAAGCATCGTGAACTGGAAAGACGCCACTACGCGCTGGCAGTCACCGTCAGACACGTTGCTCACTCAAATCGCTGATGCGACTCAGGTCGCGGCCACCTACATGTATCTCGATCCCACGCCCCCATTCCAAGAGCTCGCGCGCCAGCGAGCGGCGGCTGGCCTCAAGACAATTGACAACCTTGGCCAGTTGCTGACCGATCTCAACCTGCGCGCGTATATAAACCAGCGACTTGCTGATTTCTTCGGAGTGCCCTATGTGTGTGGCGCAGCGCGCGTTCCTTTCCGCAAGCATCTCTACGATCGCGCCGTCGGGGTGCAATACCAGCTGGCGGCCGTCGACGTCATCGACGATCGCTACGCGGAGGTTGCTCGCGACGTGAAACTCCGTCTGCCGGTCTTCTTGGCACTTGCGGTGCGCGAAGCCTCCGGGCCCGCCGACCTGTGGCACGCGCTTGCCGAGCTGCGTCGCGAAGCAAAGCCATATCGAGTAGCACGCAAGGAGCTCGATGATGCGCTGATGCGTCGCGACGCCAAGCAGGCCGCCTTCGTCGCAAAGGCTTTGGCAACGGATGTCGACAGCGTCCTTCTGATCGCCGGTAAGGCTGTCGCCAGCGCAGGCGTGGCGGTGATCGAAGAGGTCGCAAAAGGTGACGTGATGGGCGTCGCCAGTAGCGTAGCTGCAGTCGAAGCGGCAAGCCGAGGACTCCTGGCCTCTTCGGTCGTCGATCGGCTCATCTGGCGGTTGCGGCGGCCCTACCTATTGTGGATGAACGATGTCATTGATGAGGCCAAACACCTGACTGAAGCACTGCCAGCTGTTGCCCGGATCTGGCAGCTGCCTGAGCGCGAGCAATCACTCTTCACCTCACGGTTCGTTGAGATGGGAAAGCTGCAGGCTATTAGGTGAGCCAAAACGCGACACACGGTCGGTGCTTTGCTCGAAGACCAGCGAGCGTGATGCGACGTCAGCCGACCTGTGGGCTACAAAGGAGGCTGTAACGGGTCCATCGTTTCTGCCGCGCGCGCGGGCAGCGCATCGAGCGCATCCGCTAGGCCGGTGGTTGCTGTTGGGCTATTCGGACGTCAGGCGCCTGCTGAGCTGACGCTGGCTCACGCGATTGCGATCGGGCGCAGCGGAACCGACAGAGCCGGAATGGGACGATCGGAACGTCGCCATAGGGGTCGTCCCGTCTCAAAGTACCCAGATTGTGAAAGCGTTCGTGCGCGGCCTCCGGACGCTGCTGGATTACGCCTGAAGCGGCCACGATGGTGGCGCCGCTGGTTTCGATCATGGCGGCAGTCTCATCGGCCGCGGTAGACCGGCCGCAGCCGCGGGTAGTCACCTAGAAGAAGGTGTGAAACGAACCGCCCGCGACCAGGACTTGAGCGAGCTGATCGGCGGATTTGCGCCTAGCCAGGTGGTCAGATGACTGAAGAGCGTTTGATGCGATCTGAGCCAGCGACTGCGGAGGCGGTCGGCCGGCTGCGGCAGGCGGTCGTGGAATATGCCGAGGGCATAGGCGCGAGCGAGGCTACGTCCGATGCGGTGAGGCTGACGGTGAGTGAGGCCCTGACCAACGTGGTCGCTCATGCCTACGTGGGGCGTGAGCCGGGTCGGGTGATTGTCGAGGCGTGCCCGGACAGGGAGGGCAACCTGGCCGTCTTCGTGTGCGACGAGGGACCTGGGCCGATGCCACGTCTGGGCCGTGCGGGTCTCGGCCTCGGCTTGGGTTTGATGGCGCAGCTCTCGGATGGGTTTGGCATTGAGAATCGGCAACCGCGAGGTACCATCGTGTCGCTGCGTTTTTCCTTAGCCGGACCTGGCTCTTGAGCTGGGACGGAGCGATCCGGTTGGCAGCTCCAGAGGCCGGGACCGACCAAGTTGGAGTCATGCCTGAACAGCCGTTCGCATTGACGAGCAGCCCTCAGACGGTAAGTGCGTCGTCTTGCCGCAGGGCGAGATAGACATAGCGACGGCGCCGCAGTTTGCACAGCGACTGTCGGAGCTGCAAAAGGCGGCAGCCGCGACCGTCCTTGATCTTTCGGGCGTGCCCTTTATGGACAGCAGTGGCATCGCTGTCCTCGTACGGGCCGTCAAAGCAGCCCGCGATAACTGCTGGGACTTCCGCGTCGATCTGCTTAGTAGGCAGTCCGGTTTCCATCGTGGCGCCCGGCCTGCCGCTTCTGCCTACAAGCAGCAGCGTGGCGCGCGTCTCCTAATCGTTGTGCTCTTGATCGAAGCGGCAGCTGGATCGGATTGTGCCGCTCGTTTCGTTGCAGCGTGCCGTCACCCCGGCTAGCGTGTCCTGCGCGAGGAAGCCGATGTGGCGCTGCCACTAAAGGGGAAGACGTGATGTACGTAGTGATTCGTAGCTATTCGGGGCAAGGTGCAACGGAGCTGTTCGATCTACTCGGGCAGAGGGAGGCGGATGTAAAGGAGCTCATCGGCGGGGTACCCGGCTTTGTCACCTACGCGGCCCTTCGGACGGACGAAGGGGGTGCGACGGTGACGGTGTGCCAAGACAAGGCGGGCACGGATGAGTCTTCTCGTCGCGCGGCGGGGTGGGTGCAGGAGAACGTCACCACCGCGATTGACCCACCGAGGATCACTGAGGGGAGCACGGTCATCCAGTTCTGACAAGCCTGCCCGGCTGGCCTCTTTCGATCTAAGCAGCAGGCTCGGGGAGCTGGTCGTCTCTTGTCGCGCAATAGCGCCGCGCGTGTGCTCAGTCCAATCCATCGGAGCGCACGGGAATGGACCAGCAGCACCATCGGACGCCGGGTAAGCTGGGGCTCGCGCGACAACGATGTTTCCTCTCACCGTCGTGCTCGACCACGATGATCCGCTCATGCATGCTGATCTGATCGCCGCAATACAGACAGGTAGCAATGACACCTGACCATTCATGTCGTTGCAACCCTAAGTACGGAGAGCCTGTCGCGCGAAGGACCGCTGAAGCTGGATCCCGGTGACTCCCTCCAGATCGGTCAGCCTGAAGAGGCGCTCGACCTCGGGAGACACGTCACCGTCCACCTCAAACTCCCATCGCTTCTCGCGAGTGTCATTGATTGCGCCGATCAGCAGATGGATGCCGCTGCAGTCCATGAACTCAAGTCCTGAGCAGTCAAGGCGAACCAGCTGATCCTCGGCATACAACTGCTCTAGGCGGCTCCTCAGGACAGGCGCCGAAGCCATGTCTAGCTCCCCCGTCAGCCGCAACCGCAGACTGGGGCCCTCTTGATGCTCATGGATCTCGAAGTACGGCTGGGTCATCCAAGCGGCCCCCCCGGTTGGGGCGCAAACCTCGAATCGACGGTAGACGACTAAGAGTCGTGGCCCATCGAGATTCCGCGAAACCGTTGTCTTGCAACATGGCCTCGCGCTGATGCTTCTAGTCGTGCGGCCGCGTGAGGTAGTCGTAGCGGGGGTTGCGCGGACCGAAGTGGCTCGCGCTGGTCCCGGCAGGACCCTGTCGTTGGACATTCAATCGCCGTCGGGCATCGATTGCCGGCGACAGCCTGCGGCCGACGCCGTCGTGACTAAGTTCGCCGCGCTTGCGCGCTGCGTCGGCGCGTTTGGTGCGCGTCATGGTCCTCAACCTTCCATCCCTCGTTGGATTCGCGCGGCAGGGGAAAGGGATGTCCCGGCGGGCGATCCGGCATGATGGGCGAGCTGCCGGTAGCCGGTTGGCGACGCTCGTAGAAATAGCGGACCGGCCCCGCAGTCGCAACCAGTACCGCCCCGCTCCTCGCCTCGTGGCGCTGTAGCGCCGTCGGTGGCTTTCGGGCTTGAGCTGAGGATGCTGGCCGCAGGGCCAGCTCACCTCAAGACATTACTCCTACGGAACGTGCCTGGGGGAGCGGCCCGCGAACTTAACATTCAACCGGGATCGTGCGTCGACCGGATCGTGCATCGGCATTCCTGCGCCGAGAAAGCGAGAGCCTGCATTGAGCCCGACGATGAATGCCAGTTGGACGAAACTGAGAAGGGGAGCGCCGGCGCGATTCAAGCTTCTGTCGTGCCCGAACGCGGCCATAACGCCCGGTTCCGGCGTCGCCACCGGGCGCCGCTTGCGGATCCCATCGATCTGGTGTCGCTGACGCAGGCATAACGCCTTGACGAACTCGTCTGCTCACTTACGGAGGTGAGGGATGCCACATCCCGGGGCCAGCACCGACCGGCTCGAGTCCCGCCGTGCGCTGAACCAGAGTGTCGGTAATCGATCCAAGCGACACTGTCGTGCTGCATGACTCGCTGCCGCCTGTCGTCCGTCAGAAAACTACGTAGTCGCGGCGAGGGAGCGGGCGGATTGATCGAGGCTAGCTCCCGCTGCGGCGCTCGCTCGTTGCGATAGCCCGATCAATAGTTGGATCCAAACCTGAGTGGGACCAACGGGAAACCGAGCCCTTGCGGGCCTCGATTGCCGGGTCTACGATGAGTCTTGACGGGATCCGCTGTCCATCGTGCTTGCGAGGCGCCGGGTGAGTAGTTCGCAACTGGGTCTGGGGGGCGCATCGGGAGCGCCTCGTCCTAATGCCCCGCCATCCCGCACCGGGACCCACTTGCCAACCGGCCGCGACCTCGGGGCGACAGAGTACTCTGGTGGCGTCATCGGGAGCACCGCATTGGCCGCCCTCTATCTGCGGGTCGCCGACACGCTTGAGGGATCTGCCGAGCTAGCGGAGCAGCACGCCCAACGCTGTCGACATGACGGCCAGCGACAACCGGCTGCCATCGAGCTGGAGCGTGCAAGGCGAGCCCGGATAGCCGCCGAGCGCGGACGCGCTCTTGCCGAACGACTACGGCCACGCGGCCGGGGCGAGACTACTCCAAAGGGCTGTGGCTGTCGGGTAAAGGGGTGACGTCCGGGGCGTTTAAGACGATGCGGTGATGCCTCAGAACTTCATCGCTGCGATCGGGAGCAGGTGTTGTTGTTGCCGCCGTCGTTGCGTGACTGGGTGCCGGAGGATCACTTGGTGTGGACGATGCTCGACGCGGTCGAGGAGATGGATCTGCGACGCGTTCTATGCGTGCCTATCGGGCTGACGGTCATGGGCGTCCGGCGTATGAGCCGTCGATGATGGCCTGAGCTCAACCGGTCGTCGCAACGCGGTGTGGTCGGTGACTCTAAAGGTTGGAAGTGACGACTGGGTTTGCCTGGGTGATGCGGCTGTCGTCGTGGAGGCTCGCCCGGAGGGCGGGCCGGAACGGCGATAGCCGCGCGCGACCATCCGACACCCCCGGGAACCAGGGATGCCGCAGTCCGGCAGGTCACGCGCGTTGGATGCTGCAGCGGCGGTCAGGCCGCGACGCTCAAGTACTCGGTGAGCACCTCGGCGGGTGTCCTCCACCCGAGTGTCTTGCGCGGTCGACCGTTCAACGCCGCCGCGACAGCCGCGAGCTCCTCGGCGCTGTGGCGGGCGAGGTTGGTGCCTCTGGGGAAATACTGGCGCAGCAGCCCGTTGGTGTTCTCGTTGGTGCCGCGCTGCCACGGGCTTCGTGGATCGCAGAAGTAGATCTGCAGACCGGTGTCGAGCCGGAGTTGGACGTGCTGGGCCATCTCGATGCCCTGGTCCCAGGTCAAGGACCGCCGAAGCTGTTCGGGAAGGGTCGTGATCGTGTCAGCGATCGCGTCACGAACGGCCGCCGGCGCCAGCACCCGTGAGCGCCGGGCTGGTCTTCGTTCTTGGGCTGTCGTGACCTTCGATCGGCGGGAGATGCAGCAGCATCGTGAACCGGCTTGAGCGCTCGACCAGAGTGCCGATCGCCGACCGGTCCGCACCGAGGATCAGATCGCCTTCCCAGTGACCCGGGAACAGCCCGGTCATCAACCTCAGCAGGCCGCTCGCTGATCAACAGCTCGTCAGTCACAAAGCTCCGGTTGCCCCTCGATGTCCTGTTCCTGGGGACCCGCAGCGCCCGACCTGTCCGAAGGCAAGCGGTCAGCTCCCGGCGCAGCGCTCCGCGGCCCTGCACATACAGCGACTGATAGATCGCCTCATGGGAAACACGCATCGACTCATCATCGGGGAAGTCAACGCGCAGGCGACCGGAGATCTGCTCCGGACTCCAACACTGTCCCCAGCGCCGGTCCTTTCGCGGTCCGTGACGCCGCCCGCGCCAGCCGACCTGCGGACCCGCAACGCTCCCGTCGGGCCGCTGCACAGCCCCGGAAAGCCGGGCCTGCACATAGGCCCGCAGCTCCGGGTTGACCGCGAGCTTCGCCGGCTTCGGTCGTCGGGCGCGACGGTCAGCATGCGTCTGGGCGGTCGAGGCCCGATACTCCGGCCGGCCGGTGCGGACCGCTGCGTTGCGTTGCAGCTCCCGGGAGATCGTCGACGGCGCACGACCCAGCTGACGCGCGATCTCTCGCACCCCACAACCACCGAGCGAGCAGGACCGCGATCTCCTCCCGCTCGGTGAAGGACAGATAACGCCCAGACACCGGCGCGAGGGTGAGAGACGGCATGCCGCCACCCTTGCGAAACCACCGGACACCAACGCTCGGCAAGACACCCGCCTCCACGGCAGCGTTCTCGCTTGATGCACCCTCGAGCGATCGCCTCCCAGAACCGGACCCGATGTTCCCTGCGCCCAGCAGGCGGACGTCCACGCCGACGCGTCCCTGCTGCAGCGGCACGATCTAAAGCACGGCTTCTTCTGGGCATCGCAACTCCTCAACGTCGGGCGTTGCGACAACCAGTTGAATCCACCTGGTGGCGTTGTTGCTCTACGCGTACGCGCGCGGGGTATCGCTCCTCGCGGGGATCGAGCGCGCGTGTGTGGAGGACGTCGCCTACCGGGTGATCACGGCCAATCGTGGCGCCGGATCACTCGACGATCGCGGAGTTCAGAAGGCGTCATGAGGCGGCGATCGCCGGGCTGTTCGCCGAGGTGTTGGGGCTGTGCGCGAGGCGGGGCTGGTGAAGGTCGGGGTGATCGCGGTCGATGGCACGAAGGTGCAGGCGAACGCGAGCCGGCATCGCGAACGCGACTACGGGCAGATCGCCCGCCAGATCCTGGCCGAGGCACGACCGGATCGATAGCGAGGAGGATGCGCTCTACGGCGACGCGCGTGGCGATGAGCTGCCTCGAGAGTTGACGCAGCGACGGGCCGCAGGGAGTGGCTGCGGCAGGCCAAGCGTCGGCTGATGAGCAGCGCGCAGCGAGAGGCAGAGCCGATCCCACGGTCGCGGCGGGAGCGGCTGAGGGAGGCCAAGCGTCGGCTGGAGGAGGAGCTGGAGGCCGAGCGCCGAGGCAACGCGGCCTATGAGGCGTGGCGGGCGCAGAGGGATCAGCGCCGATGGCGCGCAGCGGATGGCGCCCGGGACCGTCAAGCCATACCGGCCGCCCGACAGTCCGCAGGGCAAGGTCAACATCACCGATCCCGACTCACGCAGGTCAAGACGGTGCGCTGGGTGATCCAGGGCTACAACCCCAAGCGGTCGTCAACGACAACCAGGTCGTGCTCGCCGCCGAGATCACGGCCGACTCGATCTGACTTCGGTCATCTGGAGCCGATGCTCGACGCCGCCCGCACAGAGCTCGAGATGGCGGCGTCACCGAGCACCCGGAGGTGCTGCTCGCGGACGCCGGCTACTGGCACAACGAGCAAATGGACGACGTCGACCGCCAGCGGCGTCACGGTGCTCTGCCCGCCCGAGGCAGCAACCGCCAGCACCAGACCCGGCTGGAGCGGCGGCCGCTACGCTGGATGCGCGACGTGCTCGCCGCCGAACTCGGCCAGCAGCTCTACCGAAGACGCAAAGTGATGATCGAGCCGGTGTTCGGCCACATGAAATACAACCGCAGGTTCGACCGGTTCCGGCGAAGAGGCAGGAGCGCAGTGCGGTCCGAGTGGCGACTACAAGCCGCCACCCACAACCTCATCAAGCTCCACTCCCACCGGATAACCGCCGACACCACCTGACCGGGGCACCCACCCCTATCGCCGACACAAAGCCGTCACAAGCCTTCCGCGGAAACGCCGCGCGCCCGGCCTGCATTTCCCCGACAGCCACGGCTGAAACCAGCAGTCGAACTTGAATCCCCGTCCGAGACTGCCGCTCTCGGACACAGGCAGCCGCGCGAGCGCCGGCGCTCACGGGTGCCAGCGCGGAGAATCCCGATCGTCCGCCACGGCGCCGGGCGCACGGACCGGCGCGATCGACGTCTCGCCATGGCAGCTGCCTGTGTTCGGCGGAATCGTCCCTTTGCTCCTCCTCAGACTGGTGGTCACCGTTGCCGGCGCGTCCGTCCTGCGCCGCGGCGTTCGATTCGCGTTGAGACGGTATGCCCGTGACCGCCTCGGGTCCTGAACTACTACCTACCCAGTTCGGTGTGGAAGCCGGCCGGTGAGCCGGAGTACGCTCAGATGAGTGAGCCACGCCGATTACGAAGCCGCTAGGAGGTTTCGATGCCTGGACTGAAGGGACGGCTTTCGACTGTGGTCAAGTCGAAGATCTCAAAGCAGCTTGACCGCACCGAGAACCCGAGCGAGACGCTCGACTATGCGTATGAGCGCCAGGTCGAGAACCTCCGAACGTCAAGAAGGGGATCGCCGACATCGTCACCGCCAAGAAGCGGCTGGCGCTTCAGCAGCAGCAGCTCGGTGAACAGGGCGCCAAGCTTGACGCTCAGGCCCGCGAGGCGATGTCCGCGGGACGTGAGGATCTTGCTCGCGCAGCGCTGGAGCGCAAGCAGCTGACCGTTCAGGAGGCTGGCTCGCTCGACCAGCAGGTCGCACAGCTCGAGTCAGAGCAGGGGAAGCTGATCGAGTCCGAGAAGCAGCTCGAGGCGAAGACTGAGCAGTTCCGCTCAAAGAAGGAAGTCATCAAAGCCCAGTACTCGGCTGCCGAGGCGCAGGTGCAGGTTTCCGAGGCCGCCACGGAGTCGGTGACTCGATGGCGGATGTCGGCATGGCGACGCAGCGCGCCCTCGACAAGACCGAGACGATGAAGGCTCGCGCCCAAGCCGTCGATGAGCTTCAGGCGGCGGGAACCTTCGAGGATCTGACAGCGCTCGGCCCCGGCCAGGACGACGTCGATCGCCAGCTCGACCAGCTCGGCGCCAAGAGCGCCGTCGACGACGAGGTCGCCCGCCTCAAGGCGGAGGTCGAGTCCGGCGCTCCGAGTCCGCGCTCCCTGCCGGTGACACCAGCACGGCTGACAAGGCCGAGGCAGAGCAGCCGGCTGGCGGCGACGGCGAGGCCCCCCCTCCCGGTGTCGATCGCTGATCCGCGATGGGGGGCGCTCCCGGGAAGGCGTCGCCCCGTCACCG
>CAVRBL010000005.1:0-70999 GCA_963719305.1 uncultured Actinomycetes bacterium
ACGCCGTGATGCGGTCGATACCCATCGCGATCCCGCCGTGGGGCGGCGCACCGTACTTCAGCGCGTCCAGGAGGAAGCCGAAGCGCGCCTGAGCTTCCTCGGGGCCGATCCCGATCAGCTCGAAGATCCGCTCCTGAACATCGAGGCTGTGGATCCTGATTGAGCCGCCACCAATCTCCGATCCATCGAGGATGAGGTCGTATTGACGGCCCTTCAGGTTCGCGGGGTCGTCGAGGTCGCCTACCGGCGCGGTGAACGGGTGCTGGGACGGATCCCACCGTCGCTCGTCTCTATTCCACATAAACATCGGGAACTCCACGACCCAACGGATGTCGTGCCGGTCGTGCGGGATCAGACCGAAGCGCTCTCCGAGCTCAAGGCGCAGCGCGCCCAGTACTTTGCCCGCCGTCACCTGATCGTCGGCGACGATCATCAGCAGATCGCCCTCCGAGGCTTCAAGGCGCTCATTGATCCCCACGATCTCCGATGGCGAGAGGAACTTCGCCACTGGGGACCGCCACCCGCCCTGCTCGACGAACGCCCACACGAGGCCCTTGGCGCCGTGCTGGCGGGCGAGCTCGGTCAAGTCGTCGAGCTCAGAGCGGGGCAGCCCCCGCCGGCCGGCGTTTATCCCCCTTACCACGCCGCCGTTCTTGAGCGTGCGCGCGAACACCTGGAACTCGGTCCCCGCGAGCGGTTCCCCGAGGTCACGCAGCTCGAGCCCGAAGCGCGTGTCGGGGCGGTCGGAGCCGAAGCGCCCCACCGCTTCGGCGAACGTCGTCCGCGGCCACGGCGGCGAGGGGACCGCGAAGCCTGTGCGCTCGAACACCGTCCCCATCACGGCCTCCATCGTCTCGAGCACGTCGTCTTCGTGGACGAAGGCCATCTCCAGATCGAGCTGGGTGAACTCGGGGAGGCGGTCCGCGCGGGAATCCTCGTCGCGGAAGCAGCGCACGATCTGGTAGTAGCGCTCGAGTCCGCCGATCATCAAGAGCTGCTTGAACAGCTGTGGGGACTGAGGCAGCGCGAAGAACGACCCCGGCTGCTGCCGTGCGGGCACCAGGAAGTCGCGCGCTCCCTCGGGCGTCGAGCGGGTCAGAAATGGCGTCTCGATCTCGAGGAAGTCGCGCTCGTCGAGCACGTCCCGGATCGTGGCGATGACGCGGTGGCGGAGCTCGAGCCCGTCGCGCATCGGCGCCCGGCGCAGGTCGAGCGCGCGGTGCTTGAGCCGGAGCGTCTCCGAGACTTCGCCGCCGTCGTCGAGCGGGAAGGGTGGTGTCTCCGAGTCCGAGAGGATCTCTAGCTCTTTGACCGCGACCTCGATCTCTCCGGTCTTGATGTTCGGGTTGACGTTTTCCGGCTCTCGTCGCACCACCGGACCCGACGCGCTCAGCACGTCCTCCGAGCGCAGGCGGTGGGCATC
The DNA here is from genome assembly GCA_963719305.1 of uncultured Actinomycetes bacterium. Lineage (GTDB taxonomy): Bacteria > Actinomycetota > Thermoleophilia > Solirubrobacterales > Solirubrobacteraceae > Palsa-465. The sequence goes on from CAVRBL010000005.1 coordinate 1,424, forward strand.
CCGGTGTGCCTGCGGTGCGGTCTCCGGGTGAAACACGAGCTGCACGATTCCCGAGCGGTCGCGCAGGTCGATGAAGATCAGCCCGCCGTGGTCACGGCGTCGGGCGACCCAGCCGGCCACGCGCGCCTGCGACCCGGCCCGCTCGGCGGTCAGCTCGCCGCACCAGGCATCGCGATACGAGTTGGGTCGCGGGGGCTGCCTCACGCGCGGCCCTGCTTGATCGCGACGACCACGCCGTCCGTTGGAATTTCACGCTGCTCGCCCGAGCTCATATCCCGCAGCGTGGCATGGCCATCCTCCCCCACGATCGCCACGTAGCTGGCCCCGATCCGGTCGGCGTGTCTGAGCTGTCCCTTCAGCGAGCGTCCGGCGAGATCAAGCTGCGCGCTCAGGCCGGCTGCCCGCGCGCTCTGCGCCAGGGCGAAAGCGGCATCCGCGCCGGCGGCCTGCGCCACCGCGACGAACACGTCGACCGGCTCGGACGGTACGGGTGGCTGGTCGGCGGCGAGCAGCATGCGCTCGACCCCCGCGGCCCACCCGGAGGCTGGGGTCTGCGGCCCGCCGAGCTCCTCCATTAGGCGGTCGTAGCGCCCGCCCCCGCCGACGCCCGCCTGCGCACCCAGCCGCGAGCTCTCGAACTCAAACAACGTGCGCGTGTAATAGTCGAGCCCGCGCACGAGAGTTGGATCGAGCTCGTAAGGAAGGCCGGCGCCATCCAGCAGCTCGCGCACGCGCGCGAAGTGCTCGGCGTCGTCGCGCTGGAGCCGCTCGAGTAGTGTCGGCGCGCTGCGCATGACCTCGCGCGTGGCGCGGTCGCTCGCGTCGAACGCGCGCAGCGGGTTTGCGTCAATGCGCTCGCGGACCTCGGGCGCTAGGCGGTCCTGGTGCGCGCGCAGGTAGCGCTTGAGGTCCTCCCGGTAATCGGCTCGCGTTTCGGGAGTGCCGAGGCTTGAGAGCCGCAGCGCGGTCTCCCCCACCCCCACGCTCTCGAATAGCTCGGCGAGCAGGAGGATCAGCTCGGCGTCTGTCTCGGGGGCGGCCGAGCCGATCACCTCAGCGCCCACCTGCCAGAACTGGCGGTAGCGGCCTCTTTGCGGCGCCTCGGCGCGAAAGAAGCTCGACAGGTACCACAGCTTCACCGGTTGGGGGAGCTTGTGCATGCCATGCTCCATGTAGGCGCGGCAGACCGGCGCTGTCCCTTCGGGTCGAAGCGTCAACGAGCGACCCGCTCCGTCGTCGAAGCTGTACATCTCCTTGCGAACGATGTCGGTGGCCTCCCCCACGCCACGTGCAAACAGCTCGGTGGCTTCGAATGTGGGGGTCTCGATGCGTCGGTATCCGGCCGCGCCCAGGATCCGTTTGGCCCGCGCCTCAAGTTCCGACCGGCGCGCCGCTTGCTCCGGGAGGATGTCGAAGGTGCCGCGCGGTGCCTTGATCGCGGCCGGCCGGCCACCGTCTGGACGACCGTCAGTCGGCGGCAAGCTCGCGGAGGAAGGGGTTTGTGGCGCGCTCGCGGCCGAGCGTTGTTGTACCCATATGGCCCGGATATACGGTCGTCTCGGCGGGGAACGAGTCGACCAGCGTTTCGATCGACGAAAGCAGCGTGGGCCAGTCGCCACCCGGGAGGTCGACCCTCCCGACTGAGCCCTCAAAGAGGACGTCACCGGAGAAAATCGCGTTCTCGTCGGGTAGCGCGTAAGTCACGTGCCCAGGGCTGTGACCCGGGGTGAAGATCACTTCGAACCGCAACCCGGCGAGCTCAAGCTGCTCCCCGCCGCCGACCGTGCGATCTGCCTGGTAGCTCTTAAACGGGCCGAAGCCGGGCCAAGGCACATAGTCCATGATGTTCGCCAGCACGGCGGTTTCGAGTTCCGGGCAGATCACGGGCGCCTCCGCCACGGTCGCCACCTCGGCCACCGCCCCGACGTGGTCGAAGTGCGTGTGCGTGATCAGGACCGCTTCGAGCTGTGCGATGCCGAGCTCGGCGAGCGCCTTTATCAGCCGCTCGGACTCCTCGCCAGGATCGATGATCACGCCTCGATCCGACCCCTTGACCCGCACGATGTAGCAGTTCTCCTGCACGGGTCCGACCGTGAACATCCGCACGTCGAGCACTAACGTTTCCCTCCGGCCTGCTGTGACCGCTTGCGCTGACGCCGCTTCCACATGAATCTCTCGATGTAGTAGCCCGCGGGCACGTAGATGGCCAGGGCGATCAGCGTGAAGATAATCGCCACCTCGAACCGGTTGCTTCCCTTCGCGGTGAACAGCAGGAGGAAGAAAAGCAACGCCGACGCGAAGCCCGCGCGGGTGAGCGATGACTTCCAGGTCGGCGGGGTGCTCAGGCGCTTCTCGCGCGCCTCCGCTCGCGAGAGCTGCTTGCGCTCCTTATCAGAGGGCGGGCGGGACGTCCGGCCGCGCCGTTCAACGGTGCCGGCGGCGGTGCCCCGGTGCTTGGTGCGTCGCTTGCGCTTTGTTTGAGCCATTAGGTGTGGAGCTTAGGGCCTATCACGGTGGGGATGTGCGGGGCCCGCAGACGTGGCGATCTAGGCCCGTCTACGCGTTGGCCCGCAATGCGTCTTCGATCGAGCGCAAACCCCTGGCGGGAATGTCGGGCGAAAGCCCCTTGAGCGCCGCTTCGGGGGCGAGTCCCACCAGCTCGATCGCCGCAACCGCGGCGTGACGGGCGATCGCATCGACCACCTCGTCTGGCGCCGTCAGCCGGTAGTCCTCGATGTTGGTCGAGACCTGCGCGACGCCTCGGCGCTCGAGCCACAGTCCCAGCGCGCGGACCGAGCGAAGCCCCTCGGGTCCACCCTCTCGGATCAGGACGGCGATCGACTTGGCTTGCCTCTGGGTGGCGGGCGGCGCCAGCTCCACGTTAAAGGCGATCAGCGGTGGGCGGGCCGCCACCAGCACCGCTCCCTTGCGCGGATCGAGATCTTTGGGTCCGAAATCCGGAGCGAGGTTGCCGTCTTGGATGCGCCTCGCCATCTGATCGGGACCACCCCGACGAAGCTCGGCGCGGGTGCGCCCGCCGGCGAGCGAGCCGTACAAAAAGACTGGAACGCCGAGCTCATGCCCCAGGAGATCGCCCAGTACCAGCGCTTCGGCGCATGCTTGCCCCCGGGTTGCGTCGTCGAGGTACACGATCGGCGCCACGTCGACGACCCCCACGCGTGGGTGGATTCCGGTGTGTTCGCTGAGGTCGATGAGCTCGAGGAGTCGCCGCGCGCCGTTGAATACCGTGAGCGCGAGTTCCCCCGGCTCTCCCGCCAGCGTGAATACCGAGCGGTTGTGATCGGGGTCGGAGTGCACGTCGAGCAAGCGCGCGTCGAAGGCCTGTGCGATCTGCGCGACGGTGCGTGGATCCCGGCCTGCCGAGACGTTCGGGACCGCGAGGAGCGTCATCGGTGAGACCGTCGAACTGGTCTGGATTACCGTGTCGCGGCCACGTCGAGCACGAAGCGACCCTCGTCCAGCACTGCTTTGCCGTCGACCTCAAGCGAGGCTTCGAGTACCACCGCGTCGAGGTGGATCGGCACCGAGACCGTTCCCCCGATCCCGGCGCTCGCGCCGAAGGCGACGTGGACCGTGCCGAGGATCTTCTCGTCCTCGAGCACCTTTCCGCTCAGCCGAGCTCGGTCGTTTGTTCCGACGCCGAGCTCGGCCAGGTTGGTGCCGGCCTCTCCGTGCTTTTTCAGCAGCTCCAGGTATTCAGGGCCGAGGCCACCCCGGGCGTCCACGATGCGTCCGTCCCTCATCTCGAGCGCCGCCGGCTCGTCGCTGATGCCCAGCGGCGCGAGACTTGCGACGACGATGCGCCCATCGCCCGTCAGGGGCGCGATGAATCCCTCGCCGCAGGGCAGGTTCCCGAAGGAGCCGGGAGCCCGCAAGTCCCCGTCGTCGGCGATCGCGTGGCGGCCGGTGAGATCAAGCGTCGCTTCGGAGCCCCGGGGACAGGTGATGTGGGCGGTGTTCCCCTCGTCGAGCAGGTTCGCCACGGCCTTCGAGCGCGCCGCCATTTGCTCGAAGTCGACGGCCATGACTCGAGCCAGCATGTCCGCGTCGGCGCCCGGCATGGTCGCGCCCCGCGCCCCGCCGTCGGTGGCGAGCTTTCGGGCGGTCGTGTGGCTGAGCGACCGTGACGTGGGAGCGATGAACACGTCGCAAGCGGCGAGTGCCGCAGCCAAGGTGGGCGGTGGCTCGGTCCCGTCGGTGGCGCGCTCGTCCATCACGGCGAGCACGGCATCGGCGCCGAGTCGACGAGCCTCCTCGCGCAGCGGCTCACCGATCTCGGCGGTCGCTTCGTCGACCAGCACGAGCACGTCCTCGTCGCGCTTGATGGCCAGGCATTGGTGGACGATGGTGTGCATCGCCTGGGCAAGATCGGGCATTGCGGCCGATCATATGGATCGAAAGCTCGGGGGTGTGTGGTCGGTGCTCCTAGCAGATTCGACGGCGGCCGTACCACCAGCCCGGTTAACCGCTGCCAGCTAGAGAGCCTGACCGCCGCGCGAGGCTAGACTGGCCAGTCGCGCCGGAGTAGCTCAGTCGGTTAGAGCAGCGGAATCATAATCCGCGTGTCGGGGGTTCGAGTCCCTCCTCCGGCATCGGCTGTTTTGCGCGTATCGTCAGTGTTTGCGGGCGATTGTGGGCGTCGCGGTCCGCGCGTCGCCGACCGCAACGAGGGGCTACGAACCGCTCCGTGGCGTGCAATGAGCTGTGGCCCATGTACTCGCGCCCACAATCGCTACCGCAGTCCCGGCGAAGCAGAAACGTCGATCCCGCCACCGCAGCTGTCTGACTGCCGCGTTCGAGACGGAATCGGAGCCGTCGGGCGCCCGATACCGTGCGACGTCGGCGGGACCAGCAGCAGTCCGCCGGCGCTCTGCCGGGAAGCCTGTGTTCGTGTGGCGCGTCCTCCAGCAAGACGTAGGTCCGGTTGACTCCGGCTGGTTGAGGCTGGCGCGGGGGCCGGGGCTGTTGCCCGGACGGAGGCCTGGGCTTGACATCCAAGGTAGTTGCGAGAAGATATTTAGTGATGACGATAATTATCGAGCAGTCTAATCATTTGGATGAGTGGTTGCCGGCGCTGGCCGATCCAACGAGGCGGCGGATCGTGGAGATGCTGGGGCAGTCGCCGCGGACGGCGACGCAGATCCACGACGCGTTCCCGATCGCGGCGCCGGCGGTGAGCCGCCATCTGCGTGTGTTGCGTAAGGCGGGGTTGATCGTCGAGCACGGGGTTCCGGGCGATCGGCGGGTGCGCCTTTACGCGCTCGCGCCCGAGCCGATCGACGAGCTGTCGGAATGGCTTGAGCAGCTGAGCCGGGCGTGGAAGGGCCAGCTTGAGTCGTTCAAGGACTACGTGGCACTCCGCAAGCAAGAACCCCGAGGCAGGGCCAAATGATCACCGCCAACGGACGCCGTCCGCTCGCGCCCTCGTGGGGTTCTCCCAATCCGAGCTGGCGCGGCGTGCTGTCCTCGTTCAAGAGCTACCTGGAAGGAGTTGGAATGGCAGCACGACAAGCCGCCCGCGCCGAGGTGACGGTCGACACCTCGCCGGAGGAGGCGTTCACGCTGTTCACCGAGGACATCGGGCTGTGGTGGCGGCGCGACACCCCCTACTGGAACGACCGGGAACGCGGCCTGTCGGTGCGGATCGAACCGGGCGTGGGCGGGCGGTTCATCGAGGTCTACGACCTCCAGACCGGCAGCGGGATGGAAGTCGGGCGGGTGACCGCATGGGAACCCGGACGGCGGTTGGCGCTGACCTGGACCCAGGTCGGCTGGCCCGAGGGCGCCGCGACCCAGCTTGAGATCACCTTCGAGCCCGCCCCCGGAGGAGGAACGACCGTGCGGCTCGAGCACTCAGGCTTTGAGCGCGTACCCGGCGCGATCGACTTCATCGCCGGCTACGACGCCGGCTGGAAGGAGGTGCTCGGCTGGTTCGCCGAGCACGCAAACGCACACACGAGCTGAACCCAACCACACGACCCAAGGAGGATCCAATGGCAGCACCAGCAGTGGCATGGTTCGAGATCACCGGCAAGGACGGCGCCTCGCTGCAGCGACTTCTACGGCAAGCTGTTCGACTGGCAGATCCAGGACGCAGGCGACGATTCGGGCTACGGCCTCGTCGCCGCCGGCGAGAAAGGCATCGGCGGCGGCATCGGCCCAGCCCAAGACGGCGGGCCAGGCACGGCCACCTTCTACATCGAGGTAGACGACCCCGCCGCGTACCTGCAGAAGGCCGAGCAACTCGGCGGCCAGACAATCGTGCCACCCACCACGCTCGAGCAGTTCGGCCTCACGTTCGCGTTCTTCGCGGACCCCGAAGGCCACGTCGTCGGCCTCTCCAAGGGGGCGGTCCAATGACCGCCCCCGCCAGCGACAGGCCGCCGACCGAGACGAGCGCGATGACCGAGATCACCGACGAGTACATGCACGAGATGCTCGCCAAGAGCAAGACGTACACCGCCGTGCTGCTCCGCAAGACGGAGAAGGCCAGCGAGCCCGACGCCAGCCAGATCGTCTGGGAGCACGGCCGGCGCAACTTCGCGCTCACGGCCGAAGGCAAACTCCCGATCGTCTGCCCCGCCACCGACGACAGCGACTGGGCCGGAATCGACATCTTCAACGCCGCCCCCGAAGAGGTCGAGCAGATCCTGCACGACGACCCCGGCGTCAAGGCCGGCCTGTTCACCTACGAGCTGCACACAGTCCGCGGCTTCCCCACCTCCAGCCTGCCATAGCAACCCGATCGATCACCAGCGGTCGCTCGCAAGCGTGCACCCCCACGGTCGCAGGCAAACCTCCGCAGAACGCCGCAGTCCGTCGCAGCCCGCTAACTCGGCCTCCACGAACCCGAGTCCCCTAACGCGCGGAATCCGCGACCGCTGCTCCGCCGACGCAACCCAGGAGCCGTGCGAGGTCCAGGACGAGAAGTCGTGGTCTTCCCCACGCGATTAGCCTGTCGCGATCTTCCGGCAGAGCGCGAATGCTGCTGGACTTGCCCTCAGTTTCCCTCACCGGGCGTGGTTCTGGTGCTTTTGGAGAGGTCGGCGAGGCGGCGCTGCAGGAACCGCTGCTCGGCCCCTGGCTGGGTGAGCTGGACGGCGCGTGTGTAGGCGGCGCGTGCTTCGTCGTCGCGTCCGAGGCGTCGCAGCAGGTCGGCGCGTGTGGAGTGGTAGTAGCGGTAGTCGCCGAGCTCGAGGCGATCGAGCAGGGTTAGCGCGGCTTCTGGTCCCTCAAGCTCGGCGACCGCGATCGCTCGGTTCATCGTGACGACAGGCGAGCTGGTGAGGTGCTCGAGTCGCTGGTAGAGGAGCTCGATCTCCTCCCAGTCACGGGGCTGGCGGAGGTGGAGATCGGCGATTGCTGCCTGAATGACGTACGGCCCGTCTCCGTGGAGTGCGAGCGCGCGTTCGAGCAGCTCCCGGCCTTCCTCGATCTGGTCCTCGTCCCACAGCGATCGGTCCTGGTCGTCGAGCAGGACGAGCTCGTCGCCCTGAAAGCGTGCCGCGCTGCGGGCGTGACCCAAGAGCATGAGCGCCAGCAGGCCGTGTGCTTCGGCCTCGTCGGGCATGAGCTCGCCCAAGGATCGTCCGAGGCGAATCGCCTCTTCCGACAGGTCGACGCGCCCTTCGCCCCAGCCCTCGTTGAAGATCAAGTAGACGACCGCGAGCACCGCGTCGAGCCGCTCGGGCAGCAGGTGGTCCGGCGGGACGGCAAACGGGATGCCCGCGTCGCGGATCTTGTGCTTGGCGCGCGTGAGGCGCTTGCTCATCGTCTCGAACGGGACGAGAAAAGCTCGTGCGATCTCCTCGGTGGAGAGGCCGCCGAGGGTGCGCAGCGTGAGTCCCACTTGCGCGTCGAGCGCGAGCGCGGGGTGGCAGCACATGAAGATCAGCTCGAGCCGCTCGTCGGGGAACGTCGCCGTGTCATCCATCGTTTCCTCCGGTTGGTCTCGCAGCTCTTGCCCCAGCTGCTCGGTCTTCACCGCCAGCGTCCGTTCGCGCCGGATGCGGTCGATCGCGCGGTTGCGGGCGGTCGTGATCAGCCACCCGGTGGGGTTGGTGGGCGTTCCGTCGCGCGGCCAGCGTTCGGCGGCGGTGGCGAAGGCCTCTTGGGCGGCGTCCTCGGCCAGCTCGATGTCGCCGAGAAAGCCGACCAGCGAGGCCAGGACACGGCCCCACTCCTCACGGAAGATCTGATCAAGCACCGACGAGCGGCTCCTCCAGGACCGGTCGAACCTCGATCGCGCCCGCGGTCGACAGCTCCGAAAGCTCGCCGGCGACGGCGAGGGCGCCGTCGAGGTTCTCAGCCTCGACGATGATGAACCCGCCGAGGAAGTCCTTGCTGTCTACGAACGGGCCGTCCGTCAGCAGCGTCCTGCCCTGTTGGTGGCGCACCGTCGTCGCCGACCCGACGTCCTGGAGCCGGAGCCAACCCGTCACGTTCGGTCGCTCCAGGACCTCGGCGATCGCGGCGTTCGTCCGCCGTCGTTGCTCCTCTGTTCTCTGCCGCGAACATCGGTGTTGCTGTACGCCAGCAGTGCGTATCTCAAGACGTCTCCTTCCTGCATCGACGTGGGTTGTCCCTTTTAGACGAACAGCGCGACCGCAGACGGACACCTTGCAAGGTTTTTGCGGCGCACTGTCCGTCTGGCGTCTGTCCGCTCGTCAATGAGGCAGACCCGGCCGAGAGCCGGCCACGACCGAAGGAGGACACATGACGGACGTATCTACAACGAATCGCCGACTCGGCTGGGTGATGGGGCTTACCTCGACCGCGTACTTCATGGTCGTCCTTGACGCGCTGGTCGTGGTGACGGCGCTGCCGCGCATGCAGCGGGACCTGCACGTTGGCGTTTCCTCGCTGCAGTGGACGGTCAACGCGTACGGGATCGCGTTCGCGGCGGGCATCATCACCGCCGCCGCCCTCGGCGACCGCTTCGGCCGCCGCGCTGGTCTTCAACGGCGGCCTGGCGCTGTTCACCCTCGCCTCGGCGACGTGCGCGCTTGGCTCCGAGCGTGACCGAGCTGATAGTCGCCCGTACGGTGCAGGGGCTCGGTGCGGCGATGGTGCTCCCGCTCAGCCTCACGATTCTGACGACGGCGTTCCCGCCCGAGAAGCGTGGAATGATCGTCGGCGTCTACGGCGGGCTCGCCGGTCTCGCGGTGGCGCTCGGGCCGATCGTCGGCGGCGCGATCACGGAAGGGATCGACTGGCACTGGATCTTCTGGATCAACGTCCCGATCGGGGTCGCGGCAGTGCTCCTTGGTCGGCGGCTGCTGCCGGAGAGCCACGGCGCGCCCGAGCGGCTCGATCTCGTCGGCGTCACGCTGGTCACCGCCGGTGTCGTCGCGCTCGTGTGGGCGCTCACGCGCGCGAACGACGTCGGCTGGACCAGCGCCGAGATCGTCGGCACCTGGTCAGCGGCTGCGTGCTGCTCGCCGCTGTTCCTGTGCTGGGAGCACCGGGCCGCGGAGCCGATGGTGCCGCTACGGCTGTTCGCGAGCCGCGAGTTCGCGGTCGGCAACCTCACGACCTACTTCCTGCACGGCGCCACATTCTCGGCCGCCTTCTTCATCACGCAGGAGTTCCAGCTCGCGCGCGGCTACTCGCCGCTCGGCACCGGGCTGCGCCTGCTGCCGTTCTTCGCAACCCCGATGATCGTCTCGCCGATCGCCGGCTCTCTCTCAGACCGGATCGGGCGTCGGCCGATCATGTTCGCCGGGCTCGTGCTTCAGGCGGTCGGCTATCGTCTGGGTCGCCGCCCGCGGCTCGCTCTCCACCAGCTGGATCGAGCTCGACGTCGCCCTGCTCGTGGCGGGCATCGGGATCTCGATGGCCCTCCCCACCGTGCCCGCCACCGTGCTGGACGCGGTCGCTCCGGAGGAGATGGGCAAAGCGTCTGGGATCAACTACATGGCGCAGCGCTTCGGCACCGTGTTCGCGCTCGCGATCGCAAGCGCGGCGTTTGCCGCCCACGGTCACCTCGGCAGCCCCGCCGGCGTCACCGCGGGCTTCCGGCCGGCGCTCTGGGCGTGCGTCTGCTTCGCCGTCCTCGCGGCCCTGAGCGGCATCGCGATCAGCGTGCGTCCCGCCGCGAGACGCCGACCCAGGCCGAGCCGGCCATCCAGCCAACCGCTGCCTGAGCCCAACTAGCCAACCAACCCCAACCCACAAAAGGAGACCCACGATGCCGAACATCCTTCACCGGCTCACGATTGACGCGCCGCCAGAGCGCGTGCACCAGCTCGCAGCAACCAGGGAAGGGATCCAACGGTGGTGGACCGGCCACCCCGTCACAGGCGACGAAGAGATCGGCGGGCGGCTGTCCGTCTACTTCAGCGACGCCGGCGACCCCGCCGCGACCTTCGAAGTCCTCGAACGACGCCCGGAACAAATCGTCTGGCGGTGCGTCGACGGTCCGAAGGACTGGCTCGAAACCCGGATCACCTTCGCGCTGAAGCCCCGGGCGGACGGCGGCACGACGCTGCTGTTCAGCCACGAAGGCTGGCAGCAGGAGAACGAGTTCATGAACGGCTGCTCGACCAACTGGTCCGCCTACCTCATGAGCCTCAAATCCGGAGCCGAAGGCCATGGCTTCAACGCCTACCCCGACGGCGAGATCAGCCGCTGGGACTGAACCACAGACGACGGGACGCGACGAGAGCCACGCTTGACGCTTGTCCAGACGGTGAGAGCGGCCGCTGCTGTTGCAGCGGCCGTCGCCGTCATGAACACCACCGCACTGGCTCGAGGCACATCGCCACCACTCCATGCTCGCCCCACCAGGCGGGGCAGCGATAGCGCGGCTCCTCTCGAACCGGGACCACCAACCCCGTAGCAATGCGGCGGTGCGCGGACGAACGCCAGACGAGCTGCGTGAGCTCATGCGACCGGTAGCCGCTACAGATTTGTCCGTCTGCGCGGGTGCCGTTCGTCCATAAGTTGAAGGCGTGCATCGGGGCACGCCCGTTCTCGAAAGGACAACCCACATGGCGAAGTTCATCTACCTCTACCGTGGCCCGGCGCCCGACCTCACGCCGGAGCAGGGCGCCGAGCGGATGGCCGCGTTTGGCGCATGGATGGAGAAGCTCGGCGCGGCGCTCGTCGACGCCGGCAGCCCGTTCGGGACCAGCGCGTCCGTTCGCGACGACGGCACCGAAGGAACAGCCGGCGACCTGATCGGCTACTCGATCGTCCAGGCCAGCGATCTCGCTGACGCGAAGACGCTCACCGACGGCCTCCCGTTCCTGTCCGACAGTGACGGGAACTGCGCGGTGGAGATCTTCGAGTTGCTCCCGATGTAGCAGGAACGGTCCGCCGCACCACGACAAAGGTGCGGCGGACCGACGCCACTCCACACTCACGCGCCAGCCGGGCACCAAGGGCGTGCGGAACCGCAGGAGCAGAGCCGCATTCTCCCGCGAAGGTTCTCCGCCACCAGCCGGTCATACAAGCGATCCAGAACTCTCAGCGCTCGCCTGAGACTTGTGCTCGCTGGTGAAGTGCGAGCCAACCTCGCCCAAATGGACGGCTCTGACACACCCGCGCTGGGACGATCTGCGGCACTGACGCCAAGCGGTCCCCACCACGCTGCTCCTTCGCGAGGCGGAGCGGGACCCGGCCGTCGCCCGGCTGATCGCTAGCCGACGCCTCGCCGAGGTCCATCTCAGCAACCGCGCCTGGCTGATGCCTCCTCAGGGACTCGGGCGTCTCGCGAAGCCGATCTCAGAGTAGCGCTCGGGACGACGAACAGCGCTCTCGCGTAACGCTCGGCTTCTCGAGGAGCGGCAGCGCGGCGGCCGGGCTCAGGCGGCGTAGATCGAAGAGTTCTCCTTCGCCTGCGGAGTCAGAAGCCAGCGCGCCGCCGCGGAGCTCGCCGATCTACGAGCTGATCGTCACGACGTGATAACCGGCGCCGGCCACGACGGTGAGAGTGCCAAGGCCGCGATTAATGCGCTTCGGACGACAGGGAATACTGCGGACCCTGGCTGCCTCCGTCCTTAGAGTCCTTAGAGGGTTTTGCCTGCAAGGCCGCTTATTTCGTGGCCTATGGCCGGGGCCGTGGTGCCATGATCGCGCCACCGCGAGCAGTCAGACCTCCTTGGCAGCGCGGCGAACACTGAACCACTTCGCGAAGTGTCTCGTTCGCGCGGCTTCCGAGTTGTCGGCGGGTCACTCGCTGTCGTACTCGTCGTGACGGCGGATCCAGAGCTGCCATCCCTCGTCCTCATCGCGACCTTTCGGCGCGCGGTCGAGGAATCCGTAGTAGGGCATCAGGAACTCGACCCCGCGACCGGTCGTCGAGTACGTCTGGTAGACGGTCGCGTCCTCGAGCGTGAACGCGGTGAAGCCGAACAGCTCGGTCAGGTAGCCGTAGATGTCCGTGCCGGCGACCTTGGCGTTGCGGAACGCGACCGGAGGCAGCTGGTCGAGAATCGGCTCGATCGCCTCCCGCGTCTGCTCGAGGCTGCTCGAGAAGCCGAGGTCGGCGTTGAAGTCGCTCTCGTAGCTCGACGCCCAGGTGAAGCTCCACCCCATCCGCTCGCGATACGCCAGCAGCTTCTCGATCGGCGCCCCGGAAACGGCGATCAATGTCACGTCCCGAGCCTTCAGGTGCGGGATCAGACTGTCGAACGAGTCGGCGATCGAGCTGTTCACCGGGCAGCCGGCCTCGTAGCTCGGGCCGAACATGAAGTGGTAGATCAGCAGCTGCGAGCGGCCGTCGAACAGCTCCGCGAGCGTCTTCGGGCCGTCCGCCGTCTGGAGCGTGTACTGCTTCTCGACCGGTACCCAGGGAAGCTCCCGGCGCTGCCGTGCCAGTTCGTCGCCCATCCGGGTGTGTTCCTTCTCGCGCTCCAGCAGCGCGGCGCGGGCCGCAAGCCACTCTTCATGCGAGACGATCTTGTGGGTAGTCATCGTTGTCTCCATATTCCTCACCCCCGATTCACGCCGCGATCGGCTCGGCCGCCACCAGCGCCGCGTTCTGGCGCTCGAACTCCTTCGCCACGCCCGCGCGCCAACCGTCTGCCAATGACTGCGACATCGGGTCGGGGAAGATCTCTTCCTCGCCCCGCTCCACGCCGTCCAACGTGCCCCGCGCCACGTCCTCAGCAGGCGTCTTCGGGACGTCCAGATCCCGGACCATGTCGGTATCGATCGGACCCGGCAAGACGGCGTAAACGCTCACGCCCCAGCCAGCCAACAGCGCGCGCAGCGACTGGGTGAGCGACAGCGAAGCTGCCTTAGAGACCGAGTAGGCCGGGAGCACCGGCACCGCCGCCACCGCGCTGAGCGATACGACGTTGACCACAGCTCCGCGGCTGCGCTTCAGCGACGGCAGGAACGCCCGCGTGACATCCAAGGTCCCGTACAGGTTGACCGCCAGGTGCTGCTCGAACGCGGCACGATCGCTCAAGTCGTCGGGGACCGACACGCCGGCGTTGTTGATCAGGATGTCGAGCGACTCGACTCGCTCGGAGGCTGCCTGGATCTGGGCCGCGTTCGTCACGTCCAAGACCACGGGTGTGACGCGCTGATCCGGGTGGGTGAACGGCTGGCGCGATGCGGCATACGCCCGCTTCGCCCCTCTCCGCAAGGCCTCTTCGACCAGCGCCTGCCCGAGGCCGCGATTGGCCCCAGTCACTAGCACTGTTCTGCCTGCGATGGCCGTACTTCCGGCGAGCCCTGGCTTCGTGATCTTCGTACTCGAGTTGGTGCTCATGGTTGTGTCTCCTTTGCTTGGGTTGGGTTTGGTGTTGGTCAGCTAGGGCGCGGGCGCGGGTTGCGGCTCGCGGATCGTGGTCTTGGCCACGGCGTCTGAGAGCTCGTCACGGCGGATGAGCACGAAGATCGCGGGGAGCGCGAGCAGGGCGATCGCGCCGAGCACCCAGAACGCGGACTGGAAGCCGCCGGTGAGCGCTGCCGGCGCGGCGTTGCCGGCATGGAGCAGCGTCTTGGTGTGGCTGGCGGCGACGCCTGAGGCAATCGCGATCCCGATCGCACCGCCGAGCTGCTGAGAGGTGTTCAAAAGCCCGGACGCGAGCCCGGCCTGGTGCTCCCGAACGCCCGCGAGCGCGGCGATCGAGACTGGGATGAACGCGAACGCGGTCCCGGCGCCGGCGATGATCATCGGGCCCGCGAGGTTGGCCAGGAAGTGCCCGTGGACGGGCACCTGGGTTGCCCAGATCGCTCCCGCGCCGATCAGCGTCATGCCGATTGCCATCACGACCTTGGCCCCGCCGCGGGTGACCAACAGCTGCGAGAGACCAGCGAGCGCGATCGACGTCAATGACGTGGCCAGCCACGCGACTCCGCTCTGAAGCGCGCTGTAGTGCAGCACCTGCTGCATGTACAGGGTGCCGACGAAGAACAACCCAAAGAAGCTGCCGCCCAACAGCAGCCCGGCTACGTTCGCACCGGCGAGCGTGCGCAGCCGGAAGATCGAAAGCGGCAAGAGCGGCGACTCGACCCGGTGCTCGATCACCAGGAACGCAACGAGCAGCGCCGCGGACGCCGCGAGCAGCGCGAGCGTTCTCGTGGCGCCCCAGCCGTACTGGGGTGCCTGGGAGATCGCGTACACGAGCAGCACCAGCGCGCCTGTGCCGGAGATCGCGCCGAGGGCGTCAAAGCGCCGGCGCGTCGTGGCGAGCCGGCTGTCGGGGACGATTCGCGGCGCGAGCGCCAGCGCGGCCGCCCCGATCGGGACGTTCAGATAGAAGATGTACTCCCATCCGGCGTAGCGGGTGAGAACCCCGCCGGTGATCAGCCCGACGGTCGCGCCGGTGGCACCGAGCGCGCCCCAGATCCCGAGCGCCTTGTTGCGCTCGGCGCCCTCCTCGAACATGTTCATCACGATCGACAGGGCCGCGGGGAGCATGATCGCCGCGCCCAGACCCTGAACGGCCCGGCCTCCGATCAGAAACGCCTCGTCTGTCGCGAGCCCGCACGCCAGCGACGCGACCGTGAACACGGAGAGCCCGAGGATCAGGATCCGGCGGCGGCCGAGCAGATCCGCGGCGCGACCGCCGAGCAGCAAAAAGCCGCCGAACGTGAGCGCGTACGCGGTCACCACCCATTGCAGGCTGGTCGCGCTGAAGTGCAGATCCCGGCCGATCGTCGGCAGCGACGTGTTGACGATCGTCAGATCGATGACGATCATGAAGAACGCCACCGCCAACAGCGCGAAAGCACGCCAGCGCTTGATGTTTGGGGTCAGCAGGACTGGTTTGGCTGCGGTTGTCATTACGGCCTCCTTTGTGGTCATTACCTCTGTAGGCGTCGGGACGTCGCGAAATTGAGCGACGAATTTGCGTGGCCCGCGACGTCTGTACGGGTGATGGCTGCTAACGGAGGCTTCGATGCCAGGATGCGAACGTGACCGAACGCGCGCTCACGCTGGCTCTCGCCGGGGACGAGAACGCGTTTCGCGAACTAACCGAGCCCTACCGGCATGAACTGCAACTGCACTGCTACAGAATCGTCGGCTCGACCCAGGACGCAGAGGACCTGGTCCAGGAAACCTTGCTGGCCGCCTGGCGCGGGCTCGACCAGTTCACCGAGCGGGCGTCGATCCGGACGTGGCTTTACAGAATTGCCACCAACCGATCGCTTGACGCGCTACGAGCGAACGCGCGCCGGCCACAGCGCCTCGAACCGTTGAACGACCCACCCACACCCAGCCGCATGACCGAACCGATCTGGCTCGAGCCCTACCCCGACGCGCTCCTCGAGGGGCTCGCCGACCAAGCACCCGGGCCCGAGGCCCGCTACGAGCACAAAGAAGCGATCGCGCTCGCGTTCGTGGGCGGACTCCAACACCTCCCACCGCAGCAGCGGGCCGTTCTAGTCCTACGCGACGTGCTCGGCTTCCGCGCCGCCGAAGTGGCCGCGTTTCTAGACACCAGCGACGCCGCAGTGAACAGCCAGCTGCGACGCGCCCGTGCCGCGCTCCAGAGCCGCCTGCCCGCCGCCGCGCGCGATCGAGCACCGATGCCCAACTCCCGCCGCGAGCGCGAGGTGGTCGGGCAATTCTCGAACGCGCTCGAGGACGGCGACATCGACACGGTGGTCGCGTTGCTCACCGACGACGCCTTGCTGACGATGCCGCCCTACCCCTACCAATACCAAGGCGGCGCGGCGATCGGAAACTTCCTGCGCGTCCGCGGCGCGCGCCACGAGACGCCGCTGCGGCTCGTCCCGACCCGGGCCAACGGTCAACCCGCTTTCGGGTGCTACTTCCCGTGCCCGCAAACAGACATCGCGCGCGCGTATGGGCTGATGGTGCTCACACTCGCCGGCAGCAACATCGCCGAGATCGCCTTCTTCGCCGACAGCAGCGTGTTCCCCCAATTCGGGCTCCCCCGCACAGTGGCCAAACAGCGCGGGTGAGGCCGACCTGAGCGCCGGCAGGTTGCGCTTTCGCTTTCACTCCAACACGAGCATTCGCATCGGTCGGAAAGGGCGCCCTCGTTTGCGCGGCATCCAGGGCCCGGGGGAACGCTAGCCGAGGCGCTCAAGGCTGCAAGCACTGTCGAGACGAGCAAAGCGGTCGTCAAGGGCGGCATTCAACCGCGCCTGCATCTTCCGGGAGCGGTAGCGCGCGACGACAGTGTCCGCGCTAGGCGGCGGTCACCGACCGCAGCTCCTCCAGCGACTCGTCCATCAGCCGCCGGAAGGCGGTCGGGTCGTCCTGCTCCACCCAGTGGGCGAAGGCCACGTGAAAGACGGTCACGCCCGCCTGGGCGGCGAGGATCGCCGCGTTCACGGAGACGCCCCGCTCGACCAGCGCGCCCTTGATCGCGGCGGCGAGGCTCTGCAGCTTGATCAGTTCACGCTCCTGCAGCTCCGGGTTGGCCTCGACGATCTGAGCGCGGATCCGGGCGAAGGCGTGGCGCTCGGTGAACATCTCCGCGACCGGATCGAGTCCGGCGGTCACCGACCGCGAGCGGACTCGCCGTCCGCCGGCGCGGCGGCCACCCCCTCCAGCCAGAGGCGCTGGAGCTCCTGGCTGCCGCTGAACAGCACCTCTCGCTTGTCGGAGAAGTAGCGGAAGAAGGTGCGCTTGGTCAGCCCGGCGCGCTCGGCGATCTCGGCGACGGTCGTCGCCTCGTATCCCTGCTCGTCGAACAGTTCGATCGCGGCGCTCATCAGGCGGCCCTGGGCGTCCGGTTTCCAGCGCGACATCGCGCTCGAGCGTAGTTGATGACACCAAGTGACATGCGGTGCTATGGTGATGACACCAGGTGACATACCCCACTCGACTGGAGATTCCCATGCGCGTATTCGTAACCGGCGCCTCAGGCCACATCGCCGCCGCCGTCATCCCCGAACTTCTCAACCACGGCCACCAGGTCGTCGGCCTCGCCCGCTCCGACGCCTCGGCCGAGGCCGTTGCCGCGCTCGGCGCCGAGGTCCGCCGCGGCGATCTCGACGACCTCGACGGTCTGGCGGCCGCCGCCGCTGAGGCCGACGGCGTCATCCATCTCGCCTTCAAGCACGAGGCGATGCGCACCGGCGACTTCATGGGCGCGGTCGACTCCGACATGGCCGCCCACCAGGCGATCGGCGAGGCCCTGGTCGGCACCGACAAGCCCTTCGTGTCGACCGGCGGCACCCTGATGCTCGCCATGGCCGGGATCACCGGCCGGCGCGCGGGCACCGAGGACGACCAGTCCGAGGGTGGTCCCCGGATCGACGCGGCGAACTACACGATCGCGCTCGGCCAGCAGGGCGTGCGCTCCTCCGTCGTCCGGCTCGCGCCGATGGTGCACAGCGATCTCGACCACCACGGCTTCACCCACGCGCTGATCGGCTTCGCCCGGGAGAACGGCGCCGCGGCCTACACCGGCGACGGCTCCAACGTCTGGCCGGCGGCCAACACCTACGACATCGGCGTGCTCTACCGCCTGGCGCTGGAGAAGGCCCCCGCCGGCTCGACGCTGCACGGCGTGGGTGACACGGGCATCCCGCGCAAGGTGATCGCCGAGACGATCGCCGGCAAGCTCGGGATCGAGACCAAGAGCATCACCGATGAGGAGGCGCCGCAGTACCTCGGCTTCCTCGCCGCCTTCGCCGGCCTGGACAACCCGACCTCAAACGACAGGACCCGCGAGCTGCTGGGCTGGGAGCCGACCCATCCGGGCTGGGTCGAGGACGTGGAGACGGGCCACTACTTCGCCTGAGGCACAGCCTCAGGCCACGCGCGGCGAGGACAAAGCACGGCCGCGACACGAGATATCTGCACTCTCCGCTCCTCGCCAGCTTCGGGAGCAGCGACGGACGAATCGCGCCTGAGCGCACCGCCAGGGGTCCGCGTTGTGCATCCCGCGCGGAGCGCGACGCTCGGATGCGTTGCCCACAGGCGCGTGGTGACGTGAAAGCGGGACCGTGGCCTCGTGGGCGGCGATCGAAACGTGCGGAACCGGCGTACGCTGGCGGCAATTGCAATCCCGGTGCTTGCACAGATAGTGGGCTAGACGGACCACAGGGCTTGGGTGGGTGAGAGGCGTGCGGCGCGTAGGGCGGGGATGAGCCCGGCGAGCGGCGCCGATGATGAGGGAGGCGGCGATGCCGCCGGCCCAGGCTTCGGTGGGGATGACGGTGGCCCAGTGTTTGGTGTGGGCGTAGACGGCGGTGGCGGCGGCGCCGAGGGCGACGCCGACGGTGCCGCCGAGCAGTCCGAGCAGGACGGCTTCGGAGAGGAACTGGGTGCGGATGTGGCCTTTGGTGGCGCCGAGGGCGCGGCGCAGTCCGATCTCGGAGCGGCGTTCGAGGACGGAGATGATCATGATGTTGGCGACGCCGACCGCGCCGACCAGGAGGGCGACGGCGCCGAGGCCGAGGAACAGGCCGTTGAGGGCGCTCTTGGCGTCGGCTTGGGCGACGAGGGCGTCGGAGGGTTGGCTGACGTTGACCTCGCTGGGGTTCTCCGGGTTGGCGGTGGCGGCGAGGAGGTTGTCGACGGCGTTGACCCGGTCGTTTTGGGCGCGGAGGTAGATGGTGGAGGGGTGGCCGTCGAAGCCCAGGTATTTCTCTGCCGCGGGGTAGCCGACCAGGACGGAGGTGTCGATGGCGGAGGCGAGCACGGCGGGTTTGAGGATGCCGGCGAGGTAGAACCATTGGCCGCCGACCCAGATGCGTTCGCCGGGGTAGATGCGGTCGATGCCGAGCAGCTGGGCGGCGGCGGCGCCGAGTACGGCGACGGGTTCTTGGGCGGTGGCCGCGTTGAGGTAGTGGCCTTGGGCGACGGTGGTGGCGAGCGACCGGGAGGAGGTCGAGGGATGCGGCTTGGACGGTCAGGCCGTTGGTGTCGACCGAGGGGATGTAGGGGGTGCGGTAGGCGTTGGCGCCGCTGACCGTCCCGGTGCTCTGCACCTGCTGCACACCGCTGATCCGGCCGATCATGGCCGGCGCCGTGGTCGGCAGCTCGGCGGTGCCGCCGGTGAGGCTCTGGCCGTTGCTGACGGTGAGCAGGTTGGTGCCGAGCTGGTTGATCTCGGCCAGCAGGCCGGCCTGGGAGGAGGCGGACAGGCCGAGCACGGCGACGATGGCGGCCACGCCGATGGCGATACCGAGAGCGGACAGCCCGGCCCGCAGCTTCCGGGTGCGCAGTCCGACGGTGGAGAGCCGGGTCAGGTCGGAGAGCTGTAGCCGCCTCCGGCTCAGGGTGGCGGTGGCGGTCACGACGGCTCCTCGCTGACGGGCGCGCCGGACGCGGTCTGCGGTGCGTGGGTGGGGGGCTGAGCGAGAGGGCGCAGGCGGGGGTCGGTGCCCGCGGCGGGGCCGGTGTCGGCGACGATGTGGCCGTCGAGGATCTCGACCTTGCGGGGCATGCGCTCGGCGATGGCGTGGTCGTGGGTGATGACCACGATCGTCGAGCCGGCCTGGTGGAGCTGGTCGATCAGGGCCAGGATGGACTGCCCGGTGGCCTGGTCGAGGTTCCCGGTCGGCTCGTCGGCGAGCACGATGGCGGGCTGGCCGACCAGGGCCCGGGCGATCGCGACCCGTTGGCGTTGCCCGCCGGAGAGCTGGGTGGGACGGGCATGGGGGCGCTCGGCCAGGCCGACCAGCTCCAGGGCGTCGAGGGCCCGCTGGCGGCGCTGCTTGAGGGGGATGCCGGCGTAGAGGAGCCCGTCGGCGACGTTGTCCAGCACGGTGGCGTGCTCGGCCAGGAAGAACTGCTGGAAGATGAACCCGATCCGGGTGGCCCTCAGGTAGGCCACGTCCTCGTCGGCCATCGTGGCCACGTCGAGCCCGGTGATCCGCACCCGGCCGCTGGTGGGCCGGTCGAGGGTTCCCATCAGCTGCAGCAGGGTGGTCTTGCCCGACCCCGACGGGCCGACGATCCCGACCAGCTCCCCCTGGCCGATGGTGAGGTTCACCTCGCGCAGGGCCTGGACGGGCGGCTCGCCGGGATAGCTCTTGGTCACGTCGTCGACATCGAGCACCGGCACCCCTGCACCGCCGATCGCGGAGCCGTTGCCGGCCGCGACCGCGTTGTTGTCGGGTGTGGGTGGCGGGGTGTGGGTCATGTCGACCGGGACCACCACTTCTTGGCCGGCGGCCAGCCCCGAGCCGGTGACCTGCACCAGCCCGTCGGCGTCGTCGAACAGTCCGAGCGAGACCGGCACGAGATGGTTGCTCGCGCCGGCGCCGACGACCTCGACGGCGTAGCCACCGCCGGACCGGGCCAGCAGCGCGGTCACCGGCACCACCAGGGCGTTGGGCACGCTGGCGGTGGTGATGCCGACCTGCACCGGGGCCTGATCCCACGTGCCCGTGGCGGCCGGGTCGGAGGGGGTGACGTCCACGGTGATGGTCGGTGTGCTGCTCCCCGAGCTGCCTGAGGAGCAGGTGTCCGTTCCCGGCGCGGCGGAGCTGGAGCCCGACCCGCCCGACCCGGAGCTCGACGGGCAGGTGGCGACCGCCCCCACCGAGGAGACGACACCCGGGGTGGTCTGGTTGTTGGGCAGGGTGATGCGTCACCTTGTCCCCGACCGCCACGTCGGTCTGTTGCGAGGCGTCCAACGCCACCTGCACCTGGCGAGTGGTCGAGGTGGCCTGCATCACCGTCTGGCCGGGCTGGGCGCCGCCCCCGAGCTGGGCTGACACGGCTCGTCACCCGCACGGCGGTGGGTTCGAACACCGCCTGGCCAAGAGTCAGCGTGCCGTTCTGGGTCACCCCCAGGGCGGCCTGGAGCTTCTCCACGGCCGTGGTGGTGGCCGACCCGAAGGAGGCGGACGTCGGGCTGAGCTGAGCTCGAGGTGGCGTAGCCGAGCGCGACCAGATCCGCGTTGAGCTCGGCCACGTCGGGGCCGGTCGCCCCGGCCGACAGGGTCCGATAGGCAGGTGTCGAGCCATACAGCAACACCACCGGGCTGTCGTTCACCCGGTAGAGCACCTGACCCTGAGAGATCACCTGGCCGACCGCGGGCAGCTTGGTGTATGTCCCGCGGGCCTGGTTGATCACCGAGTACGGCGAGCCGTCCGATCGCGCCCGATAGGTCAGGATCCCAGCCTGGGAGACCATCGCCGAGAGCGTCCTCCTCTCCACCTGCGCGGTGTTCGCCGGCGGCTGCTGTGCGGCCAGGGCCTGTTGCTTCGCACCGGACATGACGACCACGCCGCCGGTGGCGGCCACGGCAGCCAGGACGGCCGCTGCGGCCAGCACCCACGTCTTCCGCCTCACCGCGTGACCCCCGCTGCGGCTGCCACGTCGCGGCACTTCTGCATCGCGGCGTTGAGAATGCTCATACCACCGGGCTCGTTGCGGCGGATGGGATTCGATTCGTGTCGACGAGGGGCCCATTTGGGGTGGGGTCCGGGAAGTCCGTCACGCCGTTGGCGCGGATGCACTGGGCGAACTTGAGGGCCGCCTGCTGCTGCTCGGGAGCTCCGCTTGCTGCCCGTGAACCCCGCTGGCTCCAGGTCCTTGCACGCGCTGATGGCCTGCTTGAACGCCGGGGTGCTCGTGTCCAGCGACGAGCCGTTCGCTACCGCATCGATGGTGAACTTGCCCGACGCGCCCGGGTCCGGGAACTCGCTGACCCCGTTGCTGCGCATGCACTCGGCGAACTTCACCGCCTTCTGAGCATTGGCGGCGGTGTTGTTGCCGCCGCCGCCGGTGCCGGTGCCGGCAGGTGCGCTCGAACCGCACGCGCTGATCAGGGCGACCATGGCGATCAGGGCAAGGGCGGCCAGCGGCCGTCGTTTTCTACTCATGTGTTCTCCTGTGGGTCGTGATTGCGTTGACATCAGTTCTGTGCGGGAGCGCACCGGTGACGCGACCGCCGGACGCATCGCGGTGAGCACGTCCGCGACGCAGCGACGGTGCACGCGGCGATCGCTCGCGGCGGCCGGCGACGGTTCGCTGCTGGTGCGTGGTTGCCTGTAGGTCACGCCGCCAGTCAAGGCAGCGTGGTGTTGCCAGCACGTATGCGTTTTTCGATACGCCGACGATATGTCCGGGCTGGCAGCATCCGAGGGCATGCGCGTGTTGATCGTCGAGGACGAGCCCTACATGGCAGAAGCCATCCGCGATGGCCTGCGCCTGGAGGCGATCGCGGCCGACATCGCCGGTGACGGCGACACCGCTCTGGAGCTGCTGAGCGTCAACGCCTACGACATCGCCGTCCTCGACCGCGACATCCCCGGGCCCTCCGGCGACGAGATCGCCAGACGCATCGTCGCCTCCGGCAGCGGCATGCCGATCCTCATGCTCACCGCCGCCGACCGGCTCGACGACAAGGCCTCCGGGTTCGGGCTCGGCGCCGACGACTACCTCACCAAGCCGTTCGAGCTCCGAGAGCTCGTGCTCCGTCTCAGAGCGCTCGACCGCCGGCGCGCCCACAACCGGCCACCCGTGCGAGAGATCGCCGGCCTGCGTCTGGATCCGTTCCGCCGCGAGGTCTACCGCGACGGCCGCTACGTCGCGCTCACCCGCAAGCAGTTCGCCGTGCTCGAAGTGCTCGTCGCCGCCGAAGGCGGTGTCGTCAGCGCCGAAGAGCTACTGAAACGGGCGTGGGATGAGAACGCCGACCCGTTCACCAACGCCGTGCGCATCACCGTCTCGGCACTGCGCAAACGCCTCGGCGAACCCTGGATCATCGCCACCGTGGCCGGCGTCGGATACCGCATCGACACCCAACCAGACACCGGGCGCGAGGGAGGCGACCGTGGATAGAGCCCCTGGTTTGAGCGTTCGCCTCAAACTCACCCTCAAGCGGCTACCGACTGCGCGCTCTCGCTCGCCAGGCTCGCGCCACGTCGGATGCTCCACCTGCCCTCGCGGACCGTGCGTCTGCGCCTGACCCTGCTCTACAGCGGCCTGTTCCTCGTCTCGGGAGTGGCGCTGCTCGCGACTACCTACCTGCTCTTCCGCAGCAACACCGGGGTCGACCTGATCGTCCCGACCGGGACTGCGCATCGGTCGACCAGCCCGGGCGCCCTCAACCATGTCTTGCGAACCCGGACGTCGTCCGCCAGGTGCGCCAAATGTACGCCGGGGCCGTCGAACGTAACACCCACGGTCTCCACCAGGGGCTCATCCAGTCCGGGATCGCGCTGGCGATCATGACCGCGGTCTCGATCGCGCTCGGCTGGCTGGTCGCGGGCCGGGTCCTGCGCCCGCTGCGCACGATGACGGCGACCACGCGGCAGATCTCCGAGCGCAACCTGAACGAGCGCCTCGCGCTCTCGGGGCCCCGCGACGAGCTGAAGGATCTCGCCGACACCTTCGACGGCCTCCTCGCGCGGCTCGAGGCACACGTCGCCGAACAGCAGAGATTCGCCGCCAACGCCTCCCACGAGCTGCGCACCCCGCTGGCGATCACGCAGACCCTGCTCGACGTGGCCCGCAACGATCCGAACCGCGACAACGGCGAACTCGTCGACCGCCTCCACGCCGTCAACACCCGAGCGATCGACCTCACCGAAGCATTGCTCCTGCTCAGCCGCGCCGACCAGCGGTCCTTCACCCCAGAACACGTCGACCTGTCCCTCATCGCCGAAGAAGCCACCGAAACGCTCCTCCCCCTCGCAGAAAAGCGCGGCGTCACCATCGAGACCTCCGGCGACACGACCCCCACCATCGGCTCACACGCGCTCCTGCTGCAGATGACCACGAACCTCGTGCACAACGCGATCGTCCACAACCTGCCTGAACAGGGCACCGTGTGGGTCACGACCAGCGCTCACCCCGAGAGCGTGGTGCTCACCGTCGAGAACACCGGCGAGAAGCTCACCCCACAGCTGGTCGCCACGCTCGCCGAGCCGTTTCAGCGCGGCACCGAACGCATACGCACCGACCACGCAGGTGTCGGCCTCGGCCTGGCAATCGTCAAGAGCATCACCCAAGCACACGACGGAACCCTCACCCTCACCCCCCGGGCCGCCGGCGGGCTCTGCGTCACGGTGCAACTACCCGCCGCGCCACCGCACACCGGCCGATGACGATCAGGGATTGCCGCACGCCCCCGAGAAGGGACTGTCCGCAGTCCCCTCTCCGGACGGCAATCCTCAGCGATAACCGTTCAGCACTCGCGCCAGCACGAATGCGGGTCTCATGCGGCTCGCCGCCGTGCGCCAGCAGCAGGGAAGTCGGGGCCCAGGCCGCGCGGCCGCTCGCACGCCCACGATCGCTCACCCAAGCGCGGTCAATGCTGACGCGCGACCGGCTCCGCCATCCGGCGAGGACGTGCGAGCCGTGGTTCGAGGAGATGCCACCACCGGGGCCGGGAGCGGGGAATCGCACAAACATCTCCGAGGCGGCGGGTGAAAGCCCGGCCCGAGTGGGTGTTGGAGAGGTGAGGGTCAGTACGCGATCCCGACGGCGTGGTTGAGGGTGGCGGGATCGTCGAGGGCGGCGAGCATGGCGTAGGCCACGTCGGCGCGGGAGATCGAGTAGCCGCGGGGTACATTGCCGCCGACGACGGTCCGGTAGTTGCCGGCCAGCGGCTTGTTCACGAGCTTGGGGGGGCGCATGATCGTCCATTGCGTGGCGCTGCGCCGGATCTCGTCCTCCATCTCTGCCAGATCCGCGTACACGTCACGGGCGAAGGCACTGATGAACGGCAGCAAGACCCGGCGGTTGACGAAGCTCTCGCCGTCAGGCACCTGGCCGACCGGCACCGCGCTCACCGCCACGAAGCGCCGGACGCCGCTCGCCTCCATCGCGGCGAGAATTCCGCGGGTCGCGTTCGAGGCGACTGGGCCGTCCTTGCGACCGCACGGGCCGACTCCCGAGATCGCGGCGTCGCTGCCCTCCAGCGCGGAGCGCAGCACGTCGGGGTAGGTCAGGCCGGGCACCCTCGCCACCTCGAGCGCGGGGTGGTTGAGGTCGAATCGGGCCCGATCGCGCACCACGGCTGTCACCTCGTGCCCGGCGGCCAGCGCCTGTCGCACGACCTGGCTGCCGATGCCGCCGGTCGCTCCGAACACCGTCAACTTCATCTGATCTCTGGGGGTCGGGGTTGCCCGGTCGCTTGCGTGTCTGCGGTTGCGTCGTGCTCTGTGAGAAGTCCTCTCTGCATGGTTGATCTCTTTCGTCATATTCATATGGCTGGGTTTCGTCCGTCACTGCTATGACGGAACGCGACGAAGGGATGTGACCGATGGACGAGCGCGAATGGCTGGCGGAGCGGTTCGAGGCCAACCGGACCCACCTGCGGGCGGTGGCCTACCGGATGCTCGGCTCGCTGAGCGAGGCCGACGACGCCGTCCAGGAAGCCTGGCTGCGGCTCGGCCGCTCCGACACCAGCGGCGTCGAGAACCTCGGCGGCTGGCTGACGACGGTCGTCGCGCGGGTGTGCCTGGACATGCTGCGCTCGCGCAAGTCGCGGCGCGAGGAGCCCCTCGGCGCGCACGTGCCCGAGCCGATCGTGAGCCGCGAGGACGGGGTCGACCCCGAGCACGAAGCGCTGCTGGCCGACTCGGTCGGCCTCGCGCTGCTCGTCGTGCTCGAAACGCTCGCTCCCGCCGAGCGGCTCGCGTTCGTGCTGCACGACATGTTCGCCGTGCCGTTCGACGAGATCGCGCCGATCGTGGGGCGCTCCCCGGCCGCGGCGCGGCAGCTCGCGAGCCGCGCGCGCCGCCGGGTGCAGGGCGCGACGCCCGGTGCCCGACCGCCGATCTCGCCCGCCAGCGACGAAGTCGTCGACGCCTTCCTCGCCGCCGCGCGCGGCGGCGACTTCGACGCGCTCCTCGCGGTGCTCGACCCGGACGTCGTGCTTCGGATCGACCGCGGCGCAGTGCCCTCGAGGCGCCTCGAGGGAGGTGCGGGGAGCCCAAGCCGTCGTCGAGCAGGCTCGCACCTTCGTGCCGCTCGTCGCGTCCGCACGCCCGGCGCTCGTGAACGGCGCCGCGGGAGTGGTCGTGGCTCCGCGCGGGCGGCCAGTCGCGGTCGCCGGCTTCACGGTCGCGCACGGCCAGATCGTCGAGATCGACCTGCTCGCCGATCCCCGCGCCTCCGCCAGCTCGACCTCACCCGTCTCGACAGCTAACGCTCACAGCCCCGCCCACGTCGGTCCACACAGCCAAAAATCCCCTGGTAATCGACAGGCATCTGGCCACAGGTCTGATAGCACAACAGGGAGAAAAGCCCTGCTGAGAGGCAAGAATCAAGCCTCGCGGTCACTTTTCTCGTAATGAACGGGTCCGGGGTTCGAGTCCCCGCGTCGGCTCTTAGCAATGCGTTCGCTGCACTACGTGTGCGCGCCGGTACTTTCGGCCTGTGCGGCTGCCCTCTCCGCCTGCGCATCTGCGGCTGCGAGCGACTGGGCCCTGGTCTTGGCCGCCCCCACCGCTTCGGTGAGGGTGTCGATGTCATAAACGCCGTAGTGGCGGCGTCCGTTGATGAAGAAGGTCGGCGTGCCTGACACCCCACTCTCGTCGGCGCTGGAGACATCCTCACTGATCCGTGAGCCGTACTGCCTGCCGCGTAGCTCGTCTCTGAAGCGCTCGACGTCGAGGCCCAGGTCGCCGGCGTGACGGACCAGATCGCGCGCCGAGAGCTCGTCCTGGTGGCCGAGCAGGGTGTCGTACATGTCCCAGAACTTCCCCTGGGCGGCAGCGGCCTCGGATGCCTCGGCGGCGAGCTGAGCGTTGGGGTGGACATCATTGAGGGGCAGGTGGCGCCATACGTATCGCACGTCGTCTCCGTACGAGGTCAAGAGCTCGCGGATCGTGCGCTCGGCCTGTCCGCAGTACTCGCATTCGAAATCGCCGTACTCGACAAGCGTCACCGGAGCGTCATCGGGACCGCGTATGTGGTCGCGTTCGGGATCGATCTCGTCGACGAGGTCGATGATGTCCTCGGCGGTGCGCCCGATCTGGCGGGCACGCACCGTGCTCGGCAGCCGCCTCAGCAGTCGCGTCGCCAACCACGCGAGCGCCGGCGCCACGATCACTGTGGCCAGCGTTCCAAGCCTTGCCTGGTTGAGGCGCTCGCCGCTGAACGCCAGGCTTGAGACGAGCAGCGAGACGGTGAAGCCGATCCCAGCGCACGCCCCGGCCGCGACCAGCACCGGCCCGCTGACCGGGGAACGTGGCCCGTGAAGCGCGGGCCGGGATGCGATCCAGGATCCGGCGGTCACGCCGATCGGTTTGCCTGCGACGTATCCGATGAGGATGCCGAGCGTGATCGGCGAGGTGAGGGCGTCGCTCGTGAGCTTGCTGGTGAGGTGGATCCCAGCGTTGGCCAGCGCGAACACTGGGACAATCACGTAGCTCGTGTAGGGGTGAAGTTCGTACTGAAGCCGCTCGTTGGCCGACAGCGTTGCTTGCAGGGTCTGCTGAGCGGACCGCGCGAGCTCGGGGGTT
The DNA here is from genome assembly GCA_963719305.1 of uncultured Actinomycetes bacterium. Lineage (GTDB taxonomy): Bacteria > Actinomycetota > Thermoleophilia > Solirubrobacterales > Solirubrobacteraceae > Palsa-465. Next base: position 29,262 of record CAVRBL010000005.1, read on the forward strand.
GGCTGCTCGCGGAATGACCGCGTCACGGCCACCGCCCGCTCGAGATCCTCTCGTGAAGGCGGGTACGCGCTTGTGCCCAGGCCGATGGCCAGACCGGAGATCACGGGGTCGACCCCGGACTTCACCATCGCGACCCAGATCGCGACCGAGAGCCCGATCGAGATCACTCGCCTCCCAAACGGCGCCCACCGCAAGGCTACGAGCACAGCGAACAGCGCGATGGCGGTGCCCAGCGCCAAGGCTGACACGTGGGTGGTGTAGACCGTCGCGATCACCACCAGCGCGGCCAGATCGTCGACCACGGCCAGCGTCAGTAGGAACACCCGAAGGCGGGTCGCCGTTCGCGGCGTAACCAGGGCCACGGCGCCCAAGGCGAAGGCGGTGTCGGTCGACATCGCTGCACCCCATCCGTGAGCGCCGGAACGTCCGGCGTTGAACGCGAGATAGATCAGAATCGGCACGGTGATACCGCCCATCGCCGCAAACACAGGAATCGCGAGACGCCGCCGCTCCCGCAACTCGCCGAGATCAAGCTGACGCTTGGCCTCCAGGCCGACGACCAAGAAAAACAACGTCATCAGCCCCTCGTTGACCCAGTGCCGGAGATCCATCGTGACCCCGGCGTTCCCGACCCGCACCGCGACGGTCGTCGTCCAGACCGACTCGTAGGAGTGCCAGCCCGGGATGTTCGCCCACACAAGCGCGGCCACGGCGGCCGCGAACGTAACGACCGCTCCACCGGACTCCGTGCTCAGGAAGCTCCGCACCGGCGCAGCGAGGTTCCGGGCCCACGCCGTGCGGCCCCCGAAGGTGATTGCCTCCGTGTCGACGCTCATCGCAACGATTACCTGGCACCGCGACTGCGCAGCGCGCAGCTGTGCCCCAGCTTACGTGCCACGACCTGAACACGGAGGCGTTGGGGGGACGGCGCGGAGGATGCGGCGTCGGGTCCTGATCAATCGCACGATGCGGGACCGGGTCGGTCGCGATCGATCCGGCGGCGCGGTGTGAAGCTCGCCACAACCCTTTCAGATGTCGCCGTTCTCGACCCTCCCCCTCCGTCGCCGCCTTACGTGCGGCCTGCTGGGTGTAGATAGGCGGCGAAGGCGCCGTAAACCGCCCGCGTCGACGTGCCCCATCTGGTGGCCTACTCGCATAAGAGGTCGCGGTGAGCTAAGCGCGCCACCCAGCAGTGCCGTCGGCTGTTGCGTGCGGCTCGGGCCGCGATGGGGTGCGCCGCGGCGACGGCTGCGATCGCGCCGAGCGGAATCGCGTTCGCGATCGAGACGAAGACGCGGACCTATCACAACCGCCATCTGACGGTGGGGCGCAAACAGGCGGCGTGGCTCTGTAGACGCCGGCGAAGGTGGTGTCCTCGAGGGGTCGTGCCGGTCCTATGCGTCGTTCGTGCGGTCGGGGTTCAGCGCTGGGAGGGCGGCGTGATCGTGGCGTCGCTCGAGGCGCTGATCCATACGCTGAGCCACGCGGGCCTGACTACCTTCGGGCGCCAGGCGGCCGCGATGCTCCCACCGGCGCGTTGACGATCGCGCCGCACGTAGAGCAAGTCCAGGCGACGGCGGAAGGGTCGAGCTTTGTTACTACGGGGCAGTCCCAAGTGTGCGGCGGGCAGCTTCGAGTGTTGAGAGACGGGGCGCGGCGGGCGGATTCGAGCACCGATTGGTTGAGCTTCATGGTTGCTCCAGGGGTCGTGGTTATACGACTCTTGGTCGGTTTGGTCGTGTGTAGTCCTGGTGGAGTGTTGGTCATCGAGATCAAGCCAGCATCAGGACGGTGTGAGGATCGAGTAATGCCGACGCGCGCGGGGGGGGTGTAACAACGCGATCGCGCGACCGGAGGCGACCGCGGAGACAACGGCAGCCGAGCCGTGGGCAGCAGCCGGACGCTTGAGATTGGGCGGAAGCAACAGTCCGCTCGGGCGCCGGGGCTCAGCGGCGTTGCTTAGGCAGGCCCGTGTCGCAAGAAGTCAGCCGACGCGGTGCCACTGCTGGCTGTTTGGCCGCAACCGGCTGGCACCCGCACCGTTAAAGCGGTTGATGGGGAAGAGGCTGTTTGGGTTTGGAGTTATGTTCGCGGTGGTTACCGTGGCCACGTCTTCCGCCTGGGGGGCGTCTCCGGGACGGAACGGTGAGCTGGTGGTCGCGACCCACAACGGGGTGGAGTTGGTTAGTCCGTCTACCGGCCGTGCGACCTCGATCTGTACCAACGCCGTGTTGTGCGGCCGTCCCGCGCAGCCGCGTTTCTCCCCGCACGGTCGCGCGATCGCGTTCGTTGACTCGAGGACGTCGCGGCTGGTTGTGATCGGGCCGGATGGGTCGTGTTTGTGGTGCTTGGTGGGCCCGCAGCTCACCACCCGGACCGGGAGCCGGCCGGCGTTCACGTCCCGTGGCTGGGCGGTGACGGTGGCTGGAAAGGGCCTGTCGCGGGTTAGCCTCACCACCGGCGGCGCCAGCCAGGTCATGAGGGGACATGTGGGCGACGCGGTCTGGTCTTCACGTGGTGTGCTCGCGTTCGTGCGCGATGGGTGGGTGTGGGTCGGACGGCCTGGCCACGGCAAGTTCCGCCGGCTGGCGCCCGGACGGTCGCCGTCGTTCGCGCCGGACGGGTCAGAGGTTGTGCTTGTCCGGCACAGTTTCTTGTGGGTCGTGCGGGTTCGCGACGGTGCCCGGGCGCGGCTGGTTAGGGGCACGGCGCCGGCGTGGTCCCCTAACGGTCGCCAGATCGCGTACATCGGGCCGGGTGGCTCGGTCGAGGTCGTCTCGGCCCGGGGTGGGCACCAACGGCGCCTCCACGGAGTTCGCGGTACGTCTCTGGACTGGCAGCCCCTACCGGCGCCGGGAAAGCCGGGGTGTGTCCCGAAATCCGCGACCGTGCTTTCATCGAGCCCCGACGCGGTGGTGTTCCAGCGTGGCTATTCGGTCTACGGTTGTCTGCGCGCGCTTGGGCAGGCGCGGCTGATGCGGGAAGTCGACGAACCTCCCGCGTCCATCAGGCTCGCTGGCCGGTTCGCGGCGCTCGAGGTCCCGTGCGCCGGAAGGGCCTGCTCGGGGGGTCCCAGCGAATTCGTCTGGCTCTATGACCTCGGCAACGGCAACAGCTCGCAGCTGCACGCCGCGCAATCAGGTTCCTCGCTCGACTCTCTCGCCCTTGACTCGAGCGGGTTCGTCGCCTGGCGCCAGAGCACGCAGGAACCCAAGTATCAGTCAATAGGGGGGCTTTCCTGCCCGTCCAGCTCCCTGTGCGTGGCCGGCGACAACGTGGGCGACATCCTCTCCTCGACAGACCCCACAGGCGGCGCGAGCGCATGGAACATCACTAACCCATCGGGCACACCGGGATCTATCACCGATTCCTCGTGCGCGTCGACCTCGCTGTGTGTGGTGCCTCGCGATGGAGACGTGCTCACCTCCACCAACCCAGCCGGCGGTGCCAGCGCGTGGACGAGCACGCCGTTCCCCCCTCTGTCACCTGCGTCAGCAATCTCCTGCCCGTCGAACTCGCTCTGCGTCGCCGGTGACGACACCAACGACATCATCACCTCGACGAACCCGACCGCAAACGCGTGGACTGGGACCCGCCTGGCGACTCCTCCCGGCCAAACTGGAGGGCTGTTCATCACCTCCGTTTCGTGCCCGTCCATCTCACTGTGCGTTGCCACCCGAAAACCCAGCTATATCCTCACCTCAACCAGCTATATCCTCACCTCAACTAACCCCGCCGGCGGCCCCAGCGCCTGGGCAAGTGCTGAAGTTTCTGGGGCACTCGATTTGATCTCCTGCCCGTCGGCCAACCTTTGCGTCGCGGTGGATTCGAATTTCGGCAACGTTTTGACGTCGACCAACCCGACCGGTGGTGCGAGCGCATGGAGCACGGCTCACATATCCGGCGGTCCCCCCCTGTTGACTGTTTCCTGCCCATCGGCCTCGCTCTGCGTGGCCGGCGACGGCAGCGGCAAGATCATCACCTCGACGAACCCGACCGGTGGTGCGAGCGCATGGAGCACGGCTCACATATCCGGCAATCCCCTGTTGACTGTTTCCTGTCCATCGGCCTCGCTCTGCGTGGCGGGCGACGGCAAAGGGAACATCCTCACCTCGACGACCCCGACCGGCGGCGCGAGTACGTGGACGAGCACCGCGGTCGACATCCCACCCTGTGCGCGACAGTCGACCCCCTGCATCTCAGAGCAGCTCTACGCCCACGACGACCAAGGCACCGGGCCGATCGACAGCGCCCCAGCGGGCTCCGGCAACGTGATCGGCAACGTCAGCCTATCCGGCGACTCGCTCAACCTCAGCTGGACCCATACCAGCGAACAGCGACAGCTCCAGCTGCGCTGAACCTGCCGCCAATCCACAAACGACAGCGCTTCCGAATTCAAATCGGAAGAGGGACACTCTCGCTCGAGAGCGGCCATCCTGCCGGGCTGGGCTACAGGTAGAAGCCTGACGCAAGACTAATGCCCTTCGAGTTTGCGAGCGCCAGGGCTGACCTGATGCTCTTCAAGTACGCGGCCCGGAGCGGTCGCCCTCACGAGCGGCGCTCCGGGCCACTTGTCGTTCGGAGACCGGCGAAGGAGGATGGACCCGGCCGGTTGGTGCGCTCGTCAGCGTGCCGAGACAGCGACCTGCTCTAGGAGCTCGAGCGCGTCCTGCAGGCCGTCCTCCATTCCGGATTCGATGATCGCGTCGCGGGAGACCTTGTCCTTGGCCTCGACGAGAAGCGTCAGCATCGTGCGTCCATCCGTATCGGTGAAGGTCGCGGTGTTCAACGTCGCGGCGTCGTCCTCCGAGACCCCCTCCGGCAGCCCCTCGAACACCTCGGTCGTCACGAGCAGCTCGTTGGGAATGACCTCGCGGTACTCGCCGTGGAATCCGACCTCGGTTCCGTCCGGCGTGACCATCGCGTAGCGCCACCGGCCACCCACGCGAAGCTCGATCTCGACAGCCGTCACGTCCCCACGCTTGGCGTGCCACCAGCGCCTGACCAGCTCTGGCGTCGTGTACGCCTTGTACACCAGCTCTCGGGGCGCGTCGAATTCCCGCTCGATGAGGATCTGCTCGTCGGTGGGGAGCGTGACCGTCGCCCTGTTTTTACTCATCGCCGTCATCTGCCTGCTCCTTTCGCTTGAGGTTTTCCAACACGACATCCAGCTGTTCGAACCGATCGGACCACAGACGCTCGTAGTTGCTGATCCAGTCGTGCATCGGTTTGAGCGCGTGGCCGTTCAGGCGGTAGAGCCGCTGGCGTCCTTGGTCGCGGACTTCGACGACTCCAGCCTCGCGCAGCACGCGCAGGTGCTTTGACACCAACGGCTGGGGGACCCCGAGCGAGCGCACCAGGTCGTTCACGGGGCGCTCCCCCTCCGCCAGGGCGTCGAGGATCTCCCTCCGTCGGGGCTCGGCGACCGCGTTGAAGGCGTCGGTGGTGGTTGCTGCGCGTGCCACGCCGGGGAATAATATACCTATATGGGCATATGTCAATCCCAAGCATGCTGGACCCCAGCAGCCACTTGGAGCGTGCGTGAGCGGGCCCACGAAGCGAGCCGCCCGTTCCTTCTAGGCGCGCCCGGTATGGACGCGGGGCTCGCCTACAGGCGCCCGTCCCCGGCGAACCGCTAGAGCCTCGGGGCGAGGGGTGGCGACCGCAAGGATGGGACCGCGGTCTAGACCTGTATGTGAGGTTCGAGTTCTACGGCCAGCCTTCGCCAGGCCAGGCAGCGCGGGCAGTAGTGGGGCGCGAGCGTGGGGGCGCGCGGGGTCAGCACGAGTCCGCACGGCGCGCACCGAAGGGACTGTCTAATCCATCGGCCACCTAGAGGCTGCGGCTCCCGCGCCGCGTTCGCGCGGGAGCCGCTAAGCGCTCGATCGGCGCCGTGTCCTTGCCCGCCGCTCACGCGAGCAACTCCACCGGCCGTGGACTCTGCCTCTGGCGCTGGGCGTAGGACCAGGCGTACAGCCACAGGGCGGCGCGCTCGTCCTCGCTCAACGCCGCCGGCTCGATCAGCTCGTCCTCCACAGTGGCCAGCGTCGCGCCGCGGTCGATCCACAGCGCGATCTGCTGATGCTGCCTCTCCACAAACAGCTCCATTCCCGCTCCTCTTCGGGACCTAATGCAGACCAGCGACGGGCGTGAGACGGGCGGGGCCTTCAGCCGGGACCGGGGGCGCCTCAGACCGGCGCCCGCCGCACGAACGGGAACGTAGCTTGCGCGGCAGCGGGATGTCAAGGGCGCCGAGATACCCGGTCGCCGAGAGAGTTAGCAGCTAACAGTGGCCTGAGTTTTGGCCACGCGAGCACGCTCAGCGCGCCGCCGCGATTTCGTCCAATCTGTGTTCGACCTGGTCGAAGAATCCTCTGACCACGGCGAGCTCCTCGTCGGTCAACCCCCCCACAACCGTGGCCAACGCCGCCACCACCGGGGCAAGCGCCCGTTCGACCACGCGCCTCCCCCGGGGGGTGGACTTCAGGACAACCAGGCGGCGATCGGACCTCGGCCGGGTTCGAGTGATCATCCCGGCGCGCTCCAGTCGATCTGCGAGCTCGCTAATCGAGCTGGACGTCACGCCGAGGTTCCGCCGCAGCTCGGCGCCCGTCAACCCGCCCGCCGTCACAATGCGCAGCAGCGCCTGAAAATCGCTCTGCCTCAGATCCCGCGGGATCGCGACATGGGCCCAGAGAGCCGGGACAGTTCGCCCAACCCGTCGGATCTGCTCGACCAGCTGAACCTGGCCGGCAGCCAAGCCGTGATCGCCGGATGCCGGCGAACCTTCTTGCACGCCGGGAGCCGCTTCGCCCACAGTGCGACGACCATACACGAGCCACGAGGTCCTCGTCGGAGATCTGATCGGTAAGACCCGCGAGCAACTCCGGTCGTGTCACTTGCGGCAGGACCGCGCGTGGGTTCGCTGGTCGCCTCGCGCTGTTCAAGCCCGAGTACCGCAAGCTGACGCCGGAGCAGCGGGCGCGGTTCAAGGTGGCTGTGACGAAACTGGTTGCCGCACTTAGTCAGACGCAGCGCGGCTTCGAGGTGAGCCGCTCGTCAACTCTGTTGCCGCTCACCGCGGGTGTACGAGCTGCGCTTCGCCCCGACGGTCGTGCGACGTTCACGTTCGGAGCGCCAGTGCGCGATGACCAGCCGCACGTGATTTGGCGCCAAATCGGTGGCCATGAGGTGCTCAAGCGCCCGTAGCGCGACTGGACAGTGGGCCGGGCATCGCCCACCCCGCGGGCACAGCTCTCCACGCGGTCGGTCACGTTGGGCTGGTCTGTCTACCTCGGAGGGTCAGCCCTGGGACACGGCGCGGGCTAGCGTCGCGCTGAGCGAGCGCGCTTAGCGCGGTCATACGAGAGCCGGAAGATCTCGATGACGTCGTCGACGTCGCCCGAGGCAATTGGGATGGTCACCCATCCGGTGTCGGGCAGGACGTGGTGGGCCCGGGCGCGGCCTTCGGCGATCAGCTCGTCTCGGACGCGCTTCGGGAACGGCAGATCGGCGATGCGGTCGCCGTGAAGATGCCCGAGCTCTCGGCGCGCGAGCCGGAACTCGATCCCGCCGAAGCGGTGCGGCGCGACTTCAACGCCGTCCCAGCTGCTCACTGCCGTTCGAATCCGATCCGTTGCACCGGTCAGGGGTTCATTCATGGCTCAGTCAGTCTCCTGCATCAAGCGTAGAACGGCCGTGCTGGCAGCGATCTGCACGTAGGTGGGCGTGCGCGCGTTACCCGCCGGGGGCTGTCGGCGCCGCGGCGTCGGGGCGCGCCCCGCCGAAGATCGACCCGCACGCCTTCTGGGCGGTCTGGAACGCCGGCGAGTTCGGGTTCACTCCGGGGCCGCCTAGCCTGACCCCAAAGCCGCCGCCCGGGCCGGTCTGGAACTGCGGATCCGGGAAGTTGGGGACGCCGTGCGAGCGCATGCACCGCGCCATCGCGAGCGCCTTTGCCTTCATCTGGGCAGTCTTCGCAGCCGACGGGTGACCGCCGTTCGGCAGATATTTGCGGCACGCCTGCATCGCTGACTGGAACGCTGGACCATTGACCGGCACGCCGTTGACCTTGGTCGAGGGGCCAGAACCTGCGCGGTCCGACTGCTGGATCGCGATCCCGCCATTGCGGTTGTTGGTGGGGTCCGGGAAGTTAGGGACGCCATGGCTGCGCACGCAGTTGGCGAACGCAAGCATCGTGCTCTGCTTGCTGGACGCGCTCGAGCCGCTGCTCGGGCTCGAGGAGGATCCGCAGGCGGCGAGCACCAGGCCGGCAGCGACGATCTGGACCACGGTTGCGCATCGAGTCATACCGCTGTGCTAGCGCCCGGGCGGTTACCACAGGGGAACAATCGCGAGCAGGAAATCGTCGAACGGCGCACGCCCTCGCCTGCTCAGGAGACGAGCCCGGAGGCCGGCCGTTCCAGCTGGAAGCTGAGCAGCGTCTCAAACGGAGGGCGGCAGACGGGACATTCGTGGGGGCAGCGCTCAGCGCGACACACCCGCCGCGAGCAACGGATAGCGCGTCGGCTGGCACGGGCATCGGGAGGCGCCGACACTCAGCGCGATGTGCCACACCTTCCACGAGGACGGCGTTGACGTCGAACCGAAAGCCCAAAGGCCGCACCAGGTCACCATACCCCGAGCGCCCGGTGCTGCACAGTCTCGTGAACGCTCGAGGTTGCGGGTTGCGAGATGATGGTAGGCGGTGGATCGGCATCATGTCCGGTCAACAACAATCCAGAGAGGAGAGGGGAGTGGCCACAGCAAGCCGCCAACGCAAGCAGCAGGGGAACGGGGTGTTGAAGGACGCCTCAGGCCACGTCGCGCGCACCGCCGAGGCGACCGTGACAGAGAAGCCGAGCAGACAAGAATTGATCTGGGATCTGGCGCTGCTCGGAGCCGGGGCGCTTGAGGCGATCAGCCCTCCGGCGGCACTCGCTGGGATCGCGGTGAACCGGCTCCTGCACGTCGCCAAGTGAGGACAGGTGCCCCGGGAGCCCGCCGCAACCCGGGCAGCCACAGTCACCCCCGCGTGTCGAAGGATTCACCTCAGCACGGCCGTGGCTAGTTGATCCTCAGCGCTCCCGGCTCTCGCCGCGCGCCGTCCGAGCTAATAAAGGCGCCCCGTCATGGGTCTGCACTCCCGTCCGGGGCATGGCCCGGCGAAATTGGAAAACTCCGGGCAGCGCGAGCGTATCGCTGCGGCAGGTCCGGCAGCTACGCGCTGGTGTCTTTCCATGCGGCCACAACGGCGGCCACACCCGGTCACCCCGCACCAATAGGAGCACGGCAATGAAGCAAACGCACGCACAGCTTCGCAGCGACGACCCCACACGCCTACTGACGCTGGCCGATCCGGATGACCCGACCCTCCTTCACCTCGCGATCGGCGAGTCGACATACACGATCCTAATCAGTGGCGTCCAGACCGCCGGTCGCTACTCGCTGATCGACATGAGCATCCCCGCCGGCGTCGGCCCACCGCCGCACCGTCACACATTCGAGGAGATGTTTCACGTACTCGAGGGCGAGCTGAAGGTGACCATCCGCGGCGAGACCGTCGTGGCGCGCCCTGGTCAGACGCTGAACATCCCCGCGCTCGCGCCACACGCCTTCAGGAATCCGGCAGACACCACCGCGCGCGTACTGTGCCTGGTCGCGCCCGCCGGGCTCGAGGACTACTTTGCCGCGTTCGGCGACCGTGTCGCGAGCCGCACCTCGCCGCCGCCCACGCTGTCCGACGCAGAATTCGCGACACGGCGGGAGCGCGCCGGCGCGCTCGCCGCCCAATTCGGTATCGAGCTGGTCGTGGGCTAATCGCAACAGCGATCGCCGCGGCATCGCGGATCGATCCTGCGCGCTGGAGGCGAGAAGCCAGCTAAGCGTCATCGCGCTGTCACAGGCACAACGCCTGATCAGCCGATGTGCTCACTATCGCGAATCGATCATTGCGAGAGCCGAGTAAGCAGCGGTCTGTGTTGCGCGGAAAGGGGGCTGCCCGGCGAGTGCCGGCGAGGGACGCTTCGAAGTTCTCCAAGACCGACATCGTCGGCCGTCGCGTCCTTAGTGCAAGTTGAAGGGCGTATTGGCCGCACGCGCGAGTGCGGAGTAGTGTCCGACCACTACGGAGGGATCGGATTATGTGATGCCGGCGGTGCCGAGAGCCGTCGAGCCGAGCCGGTGGGCGGTTCTGGCACTGCTCAGCGTGGCGCAGCTGATGGTGGTCCTCGACGCCACGATCGTGAACATCGCGCTGCCCTCGGCTCAGAAGGCGCTTCATTTCTCGTCCAGCGACCGTGAGTGGATCGTCACCGCGTACGCGCTGGCGTTCGGGAGCTTGCTGCTGCTGGGCGGGAAGCTGGGTGACGTCTTCGGACGCAAGTTGACATTGATCGTGGGGCTTGTGGGCTTCGCCGGTGTCTCGGCGGCCGGCGGCCTGGCCACGTCGTTTTTCACGCTGGTGACCGCCCGGGCATGCCAGGGGGCGTTCGGCGCACTGCTGGCGCCGTCTGCACTTGGACTGCTGACAGTGACATTCGCGGACAGCCCGGATCGAGGCACGGCGTTCGGGATCTTCGGTGCGATCGCCGGCGGCGGCGCGTCGCTCGGCCTATTGCTCGGAGGAGCGCTAACCCAGGCGCTGTCCTGGAGATGGTGCCTGTACGTGAATCTCGTGATCGCTATTCCCACGGCGATCGTCGCGGTCCGGCTGCTGGTCAATCACCGCGACCCCGATCCGGCTGGTTTTGACGTCCCCGGGCTCCTGGCCGGCTCGGGAGGAGTGTTCGCCCTCGTGTTCGGCTTCTCCAATGCCGAAACCCAATCCTGGACGGCCAGCGCCACGATCATGGCGCTCGTCGCATCCGTGCTCCTGCTCGTCATCTTCCGCGTGATCGAGGGCCGTGCCAAGCACCCGCTGCTGCCGCTGCACATCGTTCGAGATCGCGCCCGCGGTGGCGCCTACGTGTCGATTCTTGCGGCCGCTGCGGGCATCTTCGGAGTCTTCTTCTTTCTGACCTTCTACATGCAGCAGAACCTCCGCTTCTCGCCGCTGACTACCGGCTTGGCGTTCCTGCCGATGACCGCGGCGATCGTGGTCACCTCGACCACGGCCCAGACAAAGATCCTGCCCCGCACCGGCGCCAAGCCGCTGGTGATGATCGGCATGGCGCTCGGCGCAATCGCAATGATCCTCTTCACTCGCCTGACCCCGACCAGTGCCTACGCCACCCACGTGCTCCCAGGCCTGCTCGTCATAGGCGTGGGGCTGGGCTGCATTTTCGCGCCTGCGATCGGAACGGCGACGCTGGGCGTGGAGACCAACGAGACTGGTGTCGCCTCCGCGATCGTCAACACCTGTCAACAGATCGGCGGCTCGATCGGCCTTGCCCTGCTCAGCACCGTCTCCGCCAGCGCCGCCTCCAACTACGCCCATTACCACGCTCAGCTCGGCAGCGGCGTCGTTGCCGCCGCCGCGGTCCACGGCTACACGGTTGCGTTCTGGTGGTCGGCGGGGATCTTCGGGATCGGCTTCGTGCTCGCGCTGGCGATCCTGCCTGCAAAGTCAAGGCCGCACATCTGCACCTTTAAAGCCACGCTCGAACGGGGGATCGCGTACGCCCATCACCACCGTCCTGCGCATACCGCACCCGCCGCAAAGGTGGGGTAGCGACGCGAGCTCTCCCGGCTTCACTCCTGGCGGCTAGGTGAGATACCTACCCGGAGCCGTGCGGGATGCGGGCGTTACGTGCTGGCCACGGTCGGTTCGTTGGGCAGTGTGAAGTGAAAGGTGGAGCCGCCGGCCTCGTTTGGCTCGACCCAGATGCGGCCGCCGTGGAGCTCCACGATACGACGGGAGGTCGTCAGGCCGGTGCCTGGGCTGGCACCGGGCTGGACTCCGGGCGCGAACAGTTCGAAGATCCCGTTGCGCTCGTCCTGCGGAACTCCGATTCCGTCATCGGCGACGGAGATGCGCCAGGCGCCGCGCTCGCGATTCGCCTCAACCCGCAGGTGGGGTGGCTCCCCGCCAAACTTGAGCGCGTTCGCGATCAGGTTAAAGTAGCACGCGCTCCAGCTGCTGCTCATTGCCGTGGACGGTGGGCAGGCTGCCCCGAGTGACCACGGCTTCACGCCGTCCGATCTCTTCGGCCAGCACGTCCAGCATCCGCCGGACCGCGTCTTCCAAGTTCACGGGCGTGCGCTCGGGGGTTGTCTCGAGGCACTCGGCGTACCCCATGACACCGTCGGCCATCGTGTGCACGCGGCCGATCGCCGACCGGATCGCATCGAGAGTGGCCGTGAAAGCGGGGTCGGCGCCGCGGTCAGAGATCGGATCGACCAGCCTGGAGAGTGCGACCAGCGGCAGGCTCAGCTCGTGCGCCGTGATTCGTGCGAACTGGGCCAGCTCATGGTTGGCGAGCTCCAGACCGTCGACAGCACGAGACAGCTCAGTCACCAAGCGAAGCTGCTCGGTCACATCCCGCATGCGAACGATCAGCTCGCCCCGCTGCGGCGTCGTCTTCGGGCTTGATCGTTACCTCCGCCAGCCGCTCTGGCACCGCCCGACCGGCCAGAGTCACCTCGACCGTCTCTTGCCCACCGTCCGCGGCGATGGCCTTCAGCGCACCCTGAAGCCGGGCCGCATCGTGCGCGGCGACCAGCGACGTCAGCGGGGTGCCGACCAGCTGACCGGTGGTCGCGCCGACGAGTCGCCCGAACGCGACGTTGCCTTCGAGCACCGCGCCGAGTGTCGTCTCCGCGCCCGAGACAATGGCCACGCCGGCGTCAGAGGCGTCGGCCAGTATGCGCTGGCGGTGCGCAGCGGCGAGGCGGTTGTCGGTCGTCGACGCCGGCAATTCCGAGGACTTTCTCGTCTCGGCGACGCCGCGCCAGCGCCCGTCGATACCGCGCTTGATCACTCGGGAGCGCCCGCGCTCCGTGTGAGTGTCACTTCCGTGATCGCGGCGAAATCTCACGCGAAATTGACCGTCGCCAGTTGTGGCGGTCGGCTCAGGGCGGAGCACGCCACGAGGTCCCCAGCGCGGAAGCGTCTCACGAGCTCGACCACCTCCGCCCGGGAGTGCACGTTCAGTTTGCGCATGGTGTTCTTGATGTGGCTACGGACTGTCTCGACCGAGAGCACGAACGCCTCCGCCATCTGCTCCGTCGAACGGCCCAGGCATAACTGATCGACGAGCTCCCATTCACGCGTCGTCAGAATGCTCTGGACCGGGCGAGTGCCGAGTTGTCCTTCGGGGAGGTCGCGCAGTCGCCTAGCCAGGTCCGCTGTGAACTCTCGCGAGAGCGCTGCCGCGCCCTCTGCCACATCCTCGAGCACTCGCGGCAGCACGGCTAGCTCGAGGTCCTTGTTGAGAAAGCCGATAGCGCCCATTCGTAGCGCGAGGTATCCCAAGTCGTGCTCGCCGCGTACCGACAGGATCACGATCTTTGCGTCTACCTGGGGGTCGGCCACCAGCTGCTCCAGAGCTGTGATCCCGTCCACCGCGGGCATCATCACGTCGAGCAGGATGATGTCCGGCTTGTAGTAGCGAGCGGCGCGCACCGCATCGCGCCCATCCTGGGCCTCGCCGACGACGAGCATGCCGGCTGGCCTGAGGACGTCTCGAATCGAGCGGCGCACGAGCGGGTCATCGTCGACCACGAGCACGCGCAACCGCCACCCATCTGAGGGCTTCGCCCTCTGCCCTGTCGATATGCCCATGTCCAGTCTTTTCTGGCCAGCGGCCTAGAGGCCGAACTTGACGCCCCTTGAGCCCTGCCCTGATCGTGCGAGATTGACCACATTCCAAGCAGGTTTGTTGACCGACGGTCGATAACTTAGCAACTTGTTGACCGCCGGTCAAGTAGAATGTAGTGCGATGGCTGCCGAACCCGCGTACAGCCGTTTACAGGTGGACGAGCGGCGCCGCCAGCTGCTCGACGCCGGCGCAACCCTGTTCGCCGAGCGGGCGTACGAGGAGATCACCATGCGCGAGGTAGCTCAAGAGGCGGGTGTTTCAAAGCCGCTCCTCTACCACTACTTCCCATCGAAGACCGAGCTGTTCAAGGCCGCCGTGGCCGAGAAGGCCACACAGCTCGGTGATCTGATCGAACCCCGGGGTGAAGGTACGCCCCTCGAGCAGCTGACCACGAGCCTCGACGCGTACTTAGGCTGGATCGAGACCAACGCTCAAACCTGGTCAAAGCTCATGCAAAGCGCCTCCACCCTCCCCGAAGCCCGAGAGCTGATAGAGGGATTTCGCCAACGTACGATGAACCTGCTGCTCTCCGGGCTAACGCCGCGGCGCAGACCACGCCCCGCACTGCGCACCGCGGTCAAAGGCTGGCTGGGCTACATGGACGCAGCGATCCTCGACTGGACCCAAAACAGAGACCTCCGCCGCGACAAGCTGCGCGAACTCCTGGTCGGTGCTTTCGCCGCTTCCCTGTTCGCAGCCCAACAAGCCGACCCCAAAATTCAGCTAGACATCGGCACCGGAGCTGCGGCCACTGATGGACGGTTAGCGGCCGGCCCATCAGCTGTCCCGCCGAGCTGGCGCGATCAGCCAGCGGAGCAGATAGCCGGATGGCCGGGGCACACCACCGCTCCCGGTGGGCTAGTACGAGGCTCCGTAGGCGCTGGTCATCGCCCGATTCCAGTCGTACGCGTTGTGGTACGCGTACTGCTGGAGCTGGGCGCGCGGATCCCAGAGACCACCGCTCCACGCGGAGGTCTGCCAGCCGAAGCTGATCAGGCCCGCGTTGAACAACCGGCTGACCGTCCAGTAGCCGCCGTAGCCGCCGGTGCGGTTGACTCCGAGCACGGAGTTGACGCCGCGGAAATAGGACGCAACCGCAGGGGCCTGGCGGGAGGTTTCGTCGAAGTCGACTGCAAAGTAGATCGGCAACTGGGGCGGAAGCTCTAATGCCTGCTCCTGTCGGAGGGCGGCCGCGGCGTCATGTCGCCCTGCCCCGTACCCCGCGAGCGCGCGCTTCGCCGAGGTTTCCCACACGCAGACCGTACCCAGGCCCATCGCGTGATAGGCATTGATCATCGCAAGCGTCCAGTTCTTCGACCTGTCTGTGCTCAGGTAGCTCGCTGCGAACATCGCCCCCATGTTCCGGGCCGACTGGGCGCTCACCGCCCTCCAGCCGAAGTCGATGCCGTAGCCATAGGCGTTCGATGAATGCCGCCGAACTGAGTGCGTCGGCGGGACGCTGTTTCCGATGCCGGCGCGTGCCGAACCGGGACCGAAACTCTTGCATTGCATGGCGTAATCCGAAGTGCGACAACGCGAGCTTGTCGCACCGCCAGAGGTCTGTGACCCGTTCGCGGCTACGGCCGCCGCCCCGCTGGTCATCATTACAGCCGCCGCTAGTAACAGGGCCAAGCCGACACAACGATGACTCCTCGCGGAGCCTTTCTTGCCATCGCCAGCCCTGCGTCTTCCGAATGCAGGCACGTCAAACCCCTTCTCCTATTGGGTCTCCCTAAATTCGCCTTGGGCCTGCGGGGTTAGCTGACGGGCTCGCGCTCCTGGTGAGCGCTACCGGTGGATCACCATCGGATTCGCCCCAACGACTTGGGGTTCCCCGCTCCCCGGGACGGCACTCCGGGGATTCGGCACCCGCTCAAACACGACTCCGTTCGTCGAGTTGCGGATCCCGGTGGAAAAAGGGGAAGCGATGGCGCCGGCTATGTGTAGTGCTTGGAGATCGCGGAGGGGAGGCGCGCCACCGCGAGTCGGGGTCAGATGGGAGCCGTTGACAGCGCGCTCCCTCCGGCGTAACGTCGAAACGCACAGGGGCGCCGGGGCAATCGGGCGCCGTTCACGTGAGGGAGGCGAACATGCTTCGCAGGTGGATAGTTGCGGGCGCAGTAGTCGGAACGGCGATGCTGTGCGCGGCGCCAGCCGTCGCCAGTCGCGCGGCGAACGGTACGGAGCGACAGGGGCTGACCAACGCCGTCCATGCTTCAGTTGTGGCCGGAATCAACAAGGTTCCGCGGAGCCACTACACGGTTACTGGGCAGCGCGTTTCCACGGTGAGCAAGAACTGGGGGAGCGCGCGACTGGTGGCGACGTCTGGATTCAAGTCAAGTTTTCAGAACGCGCTGGTAGTCGCCGTGAAGCTCGCCGGCACCAATCGGTGGGTCGTGATCGATCTCGGCTCCGCCCAGGTCGGCTGCGGGATCGCGCCGAACAAGGTTCTGGCGGATCTGTTCAACACCAAGCGGCCGTGCCCGGGGGGCATTGGCTGACAACGAGCCCGCCTTCTTAGTCGAAACGCTCTGATAAGGCGGCCCGGCTCCTCGCCGCGTCGCTGCTAGCCCGATCCAGCAGGGCTACCGAGCGCCCTGGCCTTGATCGCGTCGAACTCGGCCTGGGTGATTGTGCCGCTGTCGAGAAGGTTCTTGGCCGTCTCGATCTCGCTTGCCGGCCCGCCTTTACCGGCAGCCTGGCGGACGTACTCGTTGAACTGCGTTTGCGCCGCCTGAGTTTGCTTTTCGCTTCGCTCAGCCATCCCATCGTGATTGAAGATCAGGTAGGCCAGCACACCGATCCACGGAAGGATCACGACGAAGACCACCCACGCGGCTTTGCCCCAGCCCGAGATGTCGCGACGTCGGAAGAGATCGATGAACACGATGACTGCGATCCAGATGAAGAGGATCCAGGCAAAGATGATGAGGATGTCCCAGAGGACGTTCAGGAAGGGATACGACGACGCAGTGATCAGCAAGGGGGTTCGCCTCCGGTCGTTCGGTTTGAAGTGCCTTGCTCCATTCGGCGCCCGGAAGGATGCGCCCTCGCGGCCGCAGCCGCATCACCTAGATCGGATGATGGAGATCCTGTCCGCGATCTCCGTCCAGACGTGGGAGATCCTCCTGGACCGAAGCGCAGAGACGCAGCCGACCTAGCGCGGGGCTCCGGTTCTCCCTCCCACGAGGCGGCTTCCCTCTTCCGATCTGACTCCGGAAGCCAACTGACACGGCGCCGCTGCTAAGCGCTTGGCCGGAACTCGCGGGCACCCCGATCGTTAAAGCGGTTGATTCACGTGGAAGCTTCTGCCATCCATGCCGGGGCTGGGCGAGGACGGAGTGCTGTCAGGCTTGCCACCCCGCTTCTCAGGCTGCGCTCGGACCAGCAACTCGTTGGGCTGTTCCGGGCCGGAAACGAGGATGCCTTCCGGGTCATCCACGACCGCTACCGTGCTCGGCTGCTGGGGTACGTGCGTCAGATGCTCGCGGGGTCACACGCGGACGCCGAGGATGTGCTCCAGGACGTGTTCGTTCGTGCGTACCCCGGCCTGCGCGCCAACGGCCGCGAGCTGAGCCTCCGGCCCTGGCTGTACCGGATCGCCCACAACCGCTGCGTTGACGAGCTCCGGCGGCCGATGCCGCCCGTGCTCGAGCCTCTTGAACTGGCTCCCAGCCCGGCCGGGGACCCGGTGGTGCAGAGTGAACAGCGCGAGTCGCTGCGCCGGCTGATCGTCGACATCCGCCGCCTTCCCGATCAGCAGCGTTCGGCGCTTCTGATGCGCGAGATGAGTGGGATGGCCTACGGGGAGATCGCGGGGGTGTTGGAGCTGTCGGTCCCGGCGGTGAAGTCACTACTGGTTCGGGCCAGAGTCGGCCTCGCGGCCGCTCTACAAGCGCGAGACACCGCATGCCAGGAGATCCGCACTGAGCTGGCAACTGCCCACGACCGTGGCGTCCGTCCGAGCGGCCTTGCCCGCCGTCACCTGCACGACTGCTCCGGCTGTCGGGACTACCGCTCCGAGCTTCGGAGTGTCAGCCGCCAGCTGGCAGCTCTGGCTCCGGCGATCGGGCCCCTGGGAGCGCTGGCCCGCCTGCTCGGGCTCGAGAGCGGCGGAGGAGCTGCGGCCGGCGGGACGGGCAGCGGTGTAGCCGCGTTTGGCGGAACCGCGACCGCGGGGGGATCGTTCATCGGAGCGGCTACGAGTCACGTCGCGGCCGTCGTGGCCGCGGCGGTGATCACAGCAGGTGGAGCCGTTGAGGTTCAGCAGACACTCGCGGCCCAACTGACCCCAGCTCCCATCCACCACGTAAAGCGGGCTGTCACCGTCGGCCAAGCGACGTCCGCGGAGAGCTCCGTCGCGGCCACCGTGGCGGCCACTGTCGCTCCGCTTTCCTCCAACGTGCTGGCGACGGCGCAGCAGACACCCGTCCCGACCGGCGGCGGGCACCGCAGCCAGGGCCGGCGGATCCAGCCACGACGCGCCGCATCGACTGCTAATTCGGTTTCCCCGAGCGCACAAACCTCGGGCCCGCCTCAGCCATCCGCTGGCGCCACCGACGCCGCCAGCACTCAACCGGCAGGGGTCTCCGCCGATGCGGGCTCAACTCCGCCGGCCTGCCAAACCACGACGACCCCACCCCAGGGCACGACGACCCCGCCCGTCACGACATCGGCTTGCAACTCAAGCGCGACCGCCACCGGCAGCGACGGGGCCTCGGCGTCAAATAGCCCAGGGTCTTCGTCGGGACCTGACCCCTCTGGTGTGGGCACTGGGACGACCAGCAAGCCGATCAGCTCGATCACCGGCTCCGGTTCGCCGCCGGGCGCAGCGACGGTGCCGGCTCAGAAAACCTAGGTCGGCATCGAACCGAGTTAGAGCGGGAGGGGGGATCGTTCCAGCGCGATGCGCATGCCGCTGATGGCGTTCAGGAGCGCGGGCAACGGTCTAAGCAGCAGCGTCGCTGTGGTGACGTGACCGAGTTTGTCCTGAGTCTCGCGCACAACGCCGGTCATCGGGTGACCGCTGTACGAGGCGGTGATGAGCGTGATTACCTCCTCGCCGGCGACGAGCTCGCGCTCGCCGTCGATTTGGTCCAGGACGGTGCCGATCGTGGTGAGGATGTGTGCCACGTTCGCGCGACCTCGGTAGGTCCGGGCGGGGCTGTGGAACACGACCTGGTCGCCGAGCGCTTCCTGGAGCCGGGTGTGGGGATCGTGTTTGAGCAGTGGCAGCAGTTTCGATCGCATGACGCTCCAGTACTTGACGTTGGTGTGAGAGCCGATTCAGGCGGCTCGTTGATGCGCGTTCGCTCGTGATGGCCCCGCGGGTGTTGCGCGGAGCGGCAAGGGGTTGACGGTGACCGATTGCTCGGACCGACCGGTGATCAACCTGGCGCCGCGTCCGCGGGCGATGAAGCTGAAGGCCCATCGGATCAGCACGAGGAGCCGGTTCTCGAAGCCGATCAGATACCACAGGTGCACCGTCAGCCAGGTCAGCCAGGCCAGGATTCCGCTGAGCCGCAAGCCGCTGATCTCGGCGACTGCGCTAGCGCGACCGATGGTGGCGAGGTTGCCCCTGTCGCGGTAGCGGAAGCGACGCCTTGGTCGGTTGTGGAGGCGGTCGCGCACGACGCGCGCGGCGTGTCGGCCCTCCTGCATCGCGACGGGGGCGAGCCCGGGAAACGCGATCGACGATCCGTCGGGCTGGCGGACGCGGATCATGTCTCCGATCGCCAGCGCTTCGGGGTGACCAGGGAGCGTGAGGTCTTCGAGGACTTCGACCCGTCCCGCGCGATCGACTGCCGCGCCTGCGCGGTGCGCAAGCACCGCGGCCAGGTTGGACGCGACGACGCCTGCTGCCCAGATGACCGTTCGCGTGGGGATCTGGTCGGGCGATTGCTCCGGTCCCTTGACGGTGACCGAGCGGCCGTTGACCGCGACGACCATGTGGTGGACGAGCGTCGTTACGCCGAGGCGCGCGAGCGAGCGGGCGGCCCGCTCAGACAGCGACGGCGGGAACTCTCTGAGCACTCGGTCGCCGGCTTCGATTAGGAGGACCCTGGCCTGGCCGGTATCGAGCGAATGGAAGTCGGCCTGCACATCGCGCGCGATCTCGGCGATCTGGCCGGCCATCTCCACGCCGGTCGGCCCGGCGCCGATGACCGCGAACGTCAGCCACGCCGCGCGACGCCGAGGATCCGGTTCTAGCGCGGCAGCCTCGAACGCTTCCAGGATTCGCCGCCGGATCGTGAGCGCGCCTTCGAGCGTCTTGAGGTTCGGAGCGACCCGCTCCCACTGGTCATGGCGGAAGTAGTTGTAGTGGGAGCCGGCAGCGACGATCAGCGTGTCGTACGGCAGCGAGTCGGGCGCGTGCTCACCGGCGACCGGGCGCAGCCTGAGCCGCCGTGCGTCGAGGTCGATGTCGGTGACCTCGGCGAGCACGACTTCGACGTTGCGCCGGCGGCGAAAGATGCGCCGCAATGGATAGGAGATCTCGGCCGGCGCCAGCGCGCCGGTCGCGACTTGGTAGGCGAGCGGTTGGAATAGGTGGAAGTTCCGTCGGTCGATAAGTGTGAGCTGCACCGGCAGGCGGGCGAGCTTCAGCGCCGCCTGCAGGCCGCCGAAGCCGCCACCGACGACCGCCACGCGATGGCGAACCGGCGCATTCCCGTCGCCTGACCGAGATCCGAGGTCGCGGCGGGTGTGCGCTCGCGGAGATCCGAGGTCGCGGCGGGTGAATAGAGCCGCGCTCACCAGGGCGCTGGCGGCGAAGATGCCGGCCGCCCACGAGAAGCCGACCGCGTATCCGTGTACGGCGGCGTGCGCCATCAGGCCTGGAACGTGGTGGCCGCTCGCAAGGTAGCGCGCAGTCGCGCTGGCGGCGATTGTCGAGAGCGCCGCGATGCCGAGCGACCCCCCGATCTGCTGCGAGGCGTTGACGGTGGCCGATGCGACCCCGGCGTCACTTTGCTCGACGCCCAGCGTCGCGTTGCTGATCGAGGTCGAGAACACCAATCCGAGGCCGGCGCCGATCACGACCAGCGCGGGCAGAATGTCGCCGGCGTACGAGGAGCTGACGGTGATCTGAGTCAGGTAGAGCATTCCCAGCGCCCCCAGCGCCATGCCGGTCGTGATCAGCGCCCGCGGCCCGAAGCGACCTTGGAGCTTGGTCAGGGCGACGATCGCCGAGGTCATGATCGTCGCGGTCATCGGCAGGAACGCGAGCCCAGTGGTGATCGGCGCGAGGCCGCGCGTCTGCTGCAGGTAATAGGTGAGGAACAGGATCACTGCGAAGACCGCCCCGCCTGCGATGCCGATCGAGAGGAATGACCCGCCACGGTTGCGGTTCGCGAGCACCCGCAGTGGCAGCAGCGGGCTCTCGCTCCGTGCTTCGAGCGTGACGAACACCGCGAGCAGCAGGACGCCGGTGGCGAGTGGCCCGACCGTGAGATGGTTGCTCCAGCTGGTGGTCTGCGCGTGCGCGAAGGCGAACACGAGCGCGAACAGGCCGCCGGAGACTGCGAGGGTGCCCGGGATGTCAAGGCGCGGGCGAGTCTGGGGTCTGGTGTTGCGATAGCAGGGCCAGTGAGCCCGCGACCGCGGCGATCGCGAACACCAGGTTGACGTACATGCAATAGCGCCAGCTGAGCGACTGCGTCAGTACCCCGCCGAGCAGCAGCCCGACCGAGGAGCCGCTGCCTGCGATCGCGGCGAAGATGCCGAATGCCTTGGCACGCTCGGAGGGTTCGGTGAATGTGTTCGTCAGGAGCGAGAGCGCGGCCGGAGCGAGCAGCGCCCCAAATGCGCCCTGCACAGCCCGGGCTGACACCAGCATTCCGAAGGACTGGGCCGCGCCGCCCACGGCGGACGCCAGCGCGAAGCCCGCCAGCCCGGCGACCAGCGTCCACTTGCGTCCGAACCAGTCGCTGAGGCGACCGCCGAGCAGCAACAAGCTTCCGAACGCAAGCGCGTAGGCGGTGATGATCCACTGCCGGCTGTCGTTGGTGAAGTGCAGGGCCCGCTGTGCCGATGGCAGCGCGATGTTGACGATCGTCGCGTCCAGCACCACCATCAGCTGCGCGATGCCGAGGATGGCCAGGATCGTCCAGCGGCGCCTGGGATTGGAATCGGAAGGTGTCATTTCGAAGCGCTCCAATCAGTGGCGAGGATTTGATTTGGACTTTTGAAGAGGCGAGCCGCGAGCCGCCGCACGCGCTGAGCTTCATGCTCCGGGCCGACCGCACCCATGCGCTGTCCGCCCTGTGTGAGCTGCGCTGCGCGCACGCGCAGCAGCTCGACGAGCGCGGCTGTCACGTGGAACGGGTCCGCGATCGCTTGGCTGTCGCCCATCGACACCGCGGCCTGCAACTCACCGCAGACCTCGGCGACGAGCACCGGCGGCCGCGGCGTCACGCTGCTGTCGAGCGCGGCGAGGCGGTGGAGGGCAGCCTGATCGTCTGGCCTCGCGAGGCGGATGCGCACCTCCGCGCTTGCATGGCGGAAGCGGCCTCGTGTCGTGGCTGCGCATAGCGCCTCTTGCGTTCGAGCTCTTGCGAGGTGGAGGGCGAGGTGGGGATTCATGTCGGCGAGGTGGTCGGGGATGGGTCAAGTGATCGGTGCTGCCCACGCTAGGCCGCCTCGCCTCGGATGTGAAAGACCGCTTTGCGCTCTCTTCAGTGCATCGCGGCATCACCGCGTCTGCCCAAGCTGGCGAGCCACCGCGATGCGACGACGCGATCAGCCGTCACCCGCGCGGCCCCTCCGCCGCGCTTGGGCAAGCGGGATTAACATCATTGGGGGTGACCGATCTTCGTCGGTTGGAGTACTTCGTAGCGGTCGCGCGGGAGCGTAACTTCACGCGCGCGGCCGACCGGTTGCACGTCGCCCAGCCGGCGCTCAGCCGGCAGGTGAGGTTGCTCGAGCAGGAGCTCGGGGTCGAGTTGCTGCACCGCACGACGCATGAGTTCGAGCTGACAGAGGCGGGCCGGTTCTTGCTCGAGCGCGGACCGGCGCTGCTGAGTGCTGCCGACGAGCTATGGCGCAGCGTCCGAACCTATGGGACGGGCGAGCGCGGCCAGGTGGTGGTGGCGTACGGTGCGAGCGCCAGCTACGAGACGGGGCCGCGGCTGCTCCGGGGTCTGGCCGAGCGCCATCCGGGGATCGCGATGTCAACGGCAGTCAAGTCGGTTGACGAGATCATCGCCGGCTTGAGCGACGGCTCGATCGATCTCGGTCTGGTCCGATGCCCACCACAGACGCCCGCGCTGGAGACGCGGCTGATCCGCCGCGAGCGCCAAGTCCTGTTGGTGCGTCGAGACCATCGCCTGGCCTCACGACCCGAGGTCAGGCTGGCGGAACTGGGCGATGAGCCCGTGCTGCTGCACCCGCGTGACGCTAACCCGGGCCACTACGACGCGGTGCTCGGGCTGTTTCGCGACCTCGGCGTTGAGCCCAACGTCCGGCTGCGAACCCTGACCTTCGATCTGCGCTACAGCCCGATCGCGCAGGGAGATGCCGTGGCGATCGTCGGAGAATCCACGACGTCCGAGCTGCCCGGCGAGTTGTGCTGGCTGCCTTTGTCTCCGCCCGTGAGCCTCGAGGTGAGCCTCCTCGCCCGACGCCACAACCGCCCGCGCGCCGTCGACCTGATGCTCGACGCGGCAACGGCGATCTCAGACGAGCTCAGCTGGATCTAGCGGGCTCGACGAACAGCGCGGCCAAGGTGTTTATGCCGGCGCGCGCTGAAGAGATGCCGGGCAGGTCTTTCACATCGGGCTGTTCCAGACCTACCTTGGCCGGAGCTGAAGCCAACCAGAAGCAGACAGGAGTCGCCACATGACCCAATCGACCGATCCAAAGGTAGTTGTGCGCCGATATGTCGAGGCGCTGCAGCGCGGCGACGAGCAGGCGGTCCGCGAGGCGTTCGCCGAGAACGCGACATGGACCCTGGCCGCCGCGGATCTGCCGCTGTCCGGGACCTGGGAGGGCCGGGACGGGATCATGGACGAATTCTTCGCGACCGCCATGGCCAACTACGAGCCCGGCTCGATCGAGCTCGAGGTAACCGCGATGATCGGCGAGCAGGACCAGGTCGTGCTGCAGTGGACAAGTCGCGCACGCACGCGCGATGGCCGGCCTTACGAGAACGGATGCGTCGGCATCTTCACCGTACGCAACGGGGAAATCCACAGCGTTCGGGAGTACATGGACACGCTGTACGCCAGCGAAGCCTTCTCGGGCCTTCAAACTGCGGACGGCGCGGGCGCGGGAAGGGCCTGATGATCGCGCTCGAGTACGAGATGACCTACGCCGAAACGATCGAAGGGCCACTCGGCCCGACGACCGGCTCGCCGCTCGGCCAGCGGCTGTGCTGGCAAGTCACGACCGCGACGCTGAGCGGCCCGCGGATCAACGCCACACTGGCGATGCCAGGAACCGACTGGCTGCGGCTCGGTGATGACGGGATCCGCCGCCAGGATCTCCGCGCGCAACTGGTGACCGACGACGGCGAGCTGACCCTGCTTCGCTATGACCTCGCCCTGATCCGCTCAAGTGAGCGCTTCCTCGCCGCCCTCGCTGCGGGTGAAGCCACCGAGTTCGAAGACCAGTACATGCGGATGGCGCCGCAGTTCGAAGTGGCCGCCGGGCGGTACGCGTGGCTCGGCGAGAGTCTGTTCCTCGGGCGCGGCCGGCTCACTGGCCCCAACGCGATCGCATACGAGATCTACCGCGTTCTATGACCGCGGCGGAGAGCGGCCAAGCCGCAACCCGCGAGCACGGGAACGGCGTGGCCAAGCGTTCCTTCGGAGCTGTCCCGTCTGGGCCGTCCCGTTCGTCTATAAGGCAGCACCAACGTAACGGAAGGAGCTAGTCATGAACGCACGGCAGAAGATCGCAGTCACGGGTGCTACGGGTCGAGTGGGCACTCACCTCGTCGAGCTGCTCGAGAGCTCCGGATATGAGGTCGTCTCGATTTCCCGCTCGAAGGGCGTGGACGTGATCACCGGCGAGGGACTGGAGGAAGCCTTGGCGGGTGTGGACACGGTCGTCGACACTGCAACCGGCCCCTCCCCCGACAAGGACGCCGCGACGCAGTTCTTCGTCACCGCGGCTCGCAACCTCAATGACGTCGGCGAGCAGGCCGGCGTGCGGCGGATCGTGGTTGTGTCCATCATCGGCTGCGACCGCTTCACTGGCGGCGGCTCTTATGGCGGCTACTACGCCGCGAAGGTCACGCAAGAGCAGGCGCTCCTCAACGGGCCGATTCCGGCGCAGATTCTGCGCGCGGCGCAATTCCACGAGTTCGTCGGCCAGTTGCTCGACTGGGGCACGCAAGGCGACGTCGCCTACGTCCCGGCGATGCGGACGCAGCTCATCGCCGCACGGACGGTCGCCGAGGCTCTCGCCGACCTGGCGACGAGGTCAGATGCCGCCGAGCCCGGTTCCGCTATCCCCGAGGTCGCCGGTCCACGGGTGGAGAGGCTCGTCGATGTAGCGCGCCTCGTCGCCGTCCGCCGCGGCAGTCCAGCGCAGGTCGAGGAGATCAGCGACTCCGACGACCCGAATCGCGACCTGTTCGCCGGCGACGGCCTGCTGCCTGGCCCCCGCGCCAAGCTCGCCGGACCGACGTTTGAGGAGTGGCTGGACTCTCAGGCCGCGGGCTGAACGGGCGCGAGGGGACCGGGACGCGATGCCCCGCATCTCGGCAGGAGCGGTCGGCACGGGTTACACCCCCGCCTGCGAATAGTCATCCCTTTTGGGTGATGCGATTGCCGCAGGTCATGCGAGCTTCCCGCTGAGCCAAGCCGCGCAAACTTCCGGCTGAGCCAAGCCGCGCAAAGGGGGGTTATCAGAGATGAGTCGCAACCGCTCACGAAAGGGAGGGCAGATGGGCAGAAAGGCACGTGCAAGTGCGTTAGCGACTCTGCTGGCATGCGCCGTGGCGGGAACGCTCCTGATCGAAAACGGAGTAGCCAGTGCGGCCTCGCCACCGCCCGCCTACGACCATGTGGTGCTGGTGATCTTCGAGAACAAGGCGCGGAGCCAGATCATCGGCGCGAGCGCCGCGCCATACCTGAACCATCTCGCGGCCCAAGGCGCGAACTTCACCCAATCGTTCGCGCTCAGGCACCCCAGCCAACCCAATTACCTCGATCTGTTCTCCGGCTCGAACCATGGGCTTGAGGGCCCGACGGGCAACAACTGCCCGCAAACCTTCGCGAGCGGCAACCTCGGGCATCAGCTGATCACCCACGGCAGGACGTTCGTGGGCTACGCCGAGGATCTCCCGTTCGCAGGCTCGCCAGTCTGCAACAGCGGCGGCGACGACGGCTACTGGCGCAAGCACGCGCCGTGGACGAACTTCAGCAACCTGAACCAGACCACGGTCAGCCAGCCCTACAGCGCGTTCCCGACCGACTTCGCGAAGCGGCCGACGGTGTCGTTCGTGGTCCCGAACCAGTGCCACGACATGCACAACGTTCCTCGCTGCTCGGTGTCGACCGGGGACACGTGGGCGCGTCACCATCTCGACGCGTACGCGCAGTGGGCCAAGACCCATAACAGCCTGCTGATCGTCACCTGGGACGAGGACGACAATACCCCCACTAACCACATCGCGACCTTTTTCGTCGGCGCGCGCATCATTCCCGGCACCTACTCCGAGCGCATCGACCACTTCACTGTGCTGCGCACAATCGAGGCCATGTACGGCCTCCCAGGAGTCGGCTCCGCGGCAAACCGAAACCCGATCACCGACGTCTTCGCACCGGCGACGACGGCGCTGACGCTGACGAACGTGAGCCAGACCCAACCCCGCCGCTGGCGGTTCGGCAGCAAGCTGGCCACGTTCGCGGCTGCGCGCAAGCCGCGCGTCGGGACCACGTTCCGGTTCACGCTGAACAAGGCGGCGACAGCGCGGTTCGCGTTCGCCCAGCTCCTGCCGGGGCGCAAGGTCAACGGCAAGTGCGTAGCGGAGACTGCCCGCAATCGCCGGAACAAGGCGTGCACCCGGAGCCTGCCCAGCGGCGCGCTTTCGTTCAGCGCCGGCGCCGGCCCGCACAGTCTGTTTTTCCAGGGACGATTGACACGCACCAGAAAGCTCAAATTCGGTACCTACACGCTCACCATCACAGCCACCGACAGTGCTGGCCAGCGGGCGACCAAAGGACCCCTGAGGTCATTCACGATCGTCCCGGGATAGCGGACGGGAATAACCGGCTCGCGATACGGTCGCGAATACCCGTGTCACCGTCGGCCCCGAGTGCGTTGCTTCGATCGACAACCAGCAGTCTCGGTCGCGACCGACTAGGGCACGTCCACCGCGCCGCTGCTTGTAGCCCAAAGCAGCGGTCTTGGCCCCGTGTCGCAACACTGCTGGTTTCGGGCCATGACGCATTGGCTGTGCGGGTCCGCTGGCTAGCAGGGCGGCGGTTTCGCCCGGCGACGAGTGCGGTGGCTGTCGGGCAGCCACTGAGCGGATCGGGGCCAGCCCACTGCGGGTTCGCTGGGATCCACGATGTTCATGGTCGGCGTGGCCAGTCCGGGACGTACCAGCTGGAGATCGATATCCGGTGCTTGCGCAGGGCCGGGCTGGGAGGCGCACAACGCGCTATCGGCCGCTTTCCGGGACCGCCAGGATCACCCCCAGGTTGATCGACGTGCTGAACACGCGGACGTCGACTGCGCGGCGGTGGTACCGATTCAGAAGCGGCTGGACGCGGCGCATGGCGCCGGCCGGGGTCGCGAACCGCGAGCGGTCGATGATCCAGAGCCGCTTGTAGCGCCTGAACGCGTCGCGGACGCCGGGCGTGCGCAAGGAGAGAGGGGCGAGCCCGAACACGTGGATCTTTGGTCTGATCAGTCGCGTGTGGGTGACGTAGTAGAAGATCGGGACGTCCGTCAGCGGAACGCCGGGCGAGAGCAGGAAGTCACCGGGTCGCTCGCGTGGCGCGATGTATTCGATCGCCTGCTTCACCGGCGGCCAAAAGCCTGACCGGCTGTGGTTGTCGACCAGGCCCGCCGCGGACACCGCAAGGGTCCCGGCGGCGAGCATGACGGCGGCCGGGCGCGGCAGCTGCGCGAAGGCGGCAGCGATCGCCGTGGCCAGGAATGGCGCCGTCTCCACCGTGTAGCGAGTGATGAGGATGTGCTTGTCGGGGAAGATGTTGACGACGAATAGCCCCAGGATGCCCACAACGCCCAGCGCTACGAGCAGCCCGCGTTCGCGGATCGGCCGACGGTGCGAGCGCCGGAGTACCGCCAGCGAGAACAGCACGAGAAGCGCCCCGGCCACTGTTCGCGCGTCTATTGGGGTCCCGACGCGCGTGCCGAACGGCGTCCCGATCACCGAGATGGTGTTCCGCAAGTTGATCGGGCCGGCGACCCCACCTCCGGTGGGGAAGAGCGAGTACTGCTCGAGCAGCAGCGGCAGCACCGATCCCACGGCGGCGACGGAGACGGCGACGAATGCCCCACGCTGTCGCCACGAGAGGCTGGACCTCGTCGCCACCCACACTGCCAGCGGCAAAATCACCCCCACCGCGATGTAGTGAATCCACATCGAAAAGAACGCGCTGAGAGCGCCCAGCGTCAACAACGCCGTCTGATGCTCGGTTCGCTGAGCGCCCCGGACGGTGGCACCGACGGCGATGACCGCTGCCACCATGAGGAAGATGTAGGCCCGCGTCTCCTGCGCGTAGCTCTGGATCAGCGGGCTGATGGCGCACAGGGCCGCCGCGCCCAGCGCGACGCGACGCTCGACGAACGCGCGGGCCATCCAGTAGACGGCTCCCACAAAAACGACCCCCGCCACCGCGGACGGGAGGCGCGTAACCCACTCCGCCTGCGAGCCGGTCCGGCTGATCCACTCGTGTAGAAACAGGAAGTACGTGTAGGGGACCGTTTCTGTATGCGCGACGACGCCGAACAGCGCGTGGAGGGCGGGCAGCGAGTGCATGACGCTGAACGCCTCGTCGACGAAGTAGACTCGAGGATCCGAGCTGCCAGAAGAAGTTCGCCGCGGCCAACAGCAGAATCGCGGGCAGCGCCAGCCGCTCGACTAGCCAGCGTGCGTCAGGGCTCTCCCGAACGCGGGAAGTAAACGTTGTAGCCGACATTTACTTACGCGCGCCTGCGCGCGAGATGCCGGAAGCCGCGCCAGAGAGTTCGGAGACGGCGCCCAGCCCTCACCTCTCCTCATTGACGGTTTCCATGGGGCAGAACTCCGGTGATGCTTGGGCGCCCGTGAACGCCAGCTTCCATACCGACACCTCTACCTCACCGCGGCCACGTTCGGCAAGCAACGTAACGCGCCTGCTTAACCCTGCCGCAATGATCGAGAACCAGCAGTGTTAGGCGTCACCAACACTGGGACGTCCGCCGCGCCGCTGTTTGTCGCCCGATCCAGGACTTGGTCGCGCGGTTGTAGCTAGTGGACCTGGTAACAGTTCCATGACCACATCGCGGTGATGCTGTCTCTGAACTGCCAGTGGGTCACGAGCCCGAATACGTCCGACCACGCCCACGAACCCGGCGGCTCGACGTAGACGGCGGGTGGATGATGTTAGTGAGGAATACCCGCAGCAGCGGTGGGAGCTGGCCGCTCCAAACCCATCCGGGCGGACAGGACTGGGTGGGCCCTTGGCCGAAGTACTTGGAGTGCCAGGGACGACAACGGAACGCCGCGCAGCATCCGATTGCAGCCCTAACCGTCTCGGGGGGACGCAACCACGTGCCCAACAGGATCCCTAGTTGGGCCAACCCGAGGCGGCCTGATCGAATCCCTAGTGCGCGATCAGAACCTCCAGGGCGACGAGCCCCAAGCCGATGGCGAGGTTGATAGTGACCGCGACGAAGGTCGCGCTCCGGCTCAGGCGCTCTAACGTCGCGTATCGGATGCCCTGAGCCGTGAGTGTGACGACGCCGAGCCAGACGGCTAGCTGGACCGCTGTTCGTTCCGCCAGCGCCCCCGCAGCGCCCAGCCCGACAGCGGCCAACGGCAGAACCGCGGCGGCCACAACCGAGTACTCGCGACGCGCGATCGACATAAGCTCGGCGACCGTGACTCTGCGTCCGATCTTGAGGCTCTCCCCAAGTCCGTGCGAGTAGACGTGCGCGAGCCAGAGAATGACAACGCTTACCCCAGCAAGGACAACCAGCCGCCAGAGCTGGTGTTCGTATGCCTTGGCCCCAGCCGCGAGGACCGACATGACGATGATCGTCCCGTAGACGGTCCCGGCGATCCTCTCCCGGTCGCCCAAAATGAGCCTCTTGAGACGGCGGTTCATGCCTACCGCAATCTCGATCATCGGTACCCGTGACTGCGCCGAGGCGCTTACCAGGTCAACTCGATCTCGAACTCGGTTTCGTCGTCCTCCACCTCGAACTCGATCTTCAGGGCAACCTCGTCGGGCACTTTCGCAATGAACCGCGCCTGATCTCGCTCGAGAACGATGTCGTTACCGGAGGCGAGCTCGTCTGCGATCGCATGAAGACGCGCAGCAGCGTCCTCGCGCGACATCGTGCTCCTCTCTTTGAGTTCCAGCTCCATCGCACGCTCCAATCCCCCGCCAGCAGCGGACTGCCGAACGAGACGTTCGTTTTCTCACCGCCAGCCTAGGCCTCGACCTGTTTGGATGCATACGCCAAACCGGGTGATAGCCAAGGGACAGCCGTGACGGCCCAAGAAGGGGTCCGGGTGCGAGTCCCCGCCTCGGCTCGGGGAAGTAACTGGACATAGTGAAGGGGTCCGGGCCGGCGTGATGTAGGCTCGGTCCAGCTGCTAGCCCTTGCGCGTGAGCGCTTGGCTGGGGCGCGTTGCGCGTCATCGAACGGTATGCCGGAGTACGTCCTCGATCATCGCCTTGAGGGAGAGCGCGAGCGCCTGGCTTTGATGTCCCGGCTGCTGGATCCGATGCATCGGCGGCGCGTCGAGCGCCTTGGCATCGGCTCTGGGGCGCGGACGCTTGAGGTCGGATGCGGGAATGGCTCGGTGTCTGCGTGGCTCGCGAGGCGCGTGGCGCCTGATGGCGTGGCCGTTGCGGTGGACCTCGATCTGTCGCTCGTCGAGGTGGAGGAACCGAACCTTGAGCTGCGGAAAGGGGACATCGTGGCTGGCCCGCCGGCGCGAGCTGAGTTTGATCTGGTCACGGCGCGAGCGGTTCTTCACCATGTCGCGGACGCTGAGAAGGCGCTCGGGAATCTGGTGGCGAGCGTG
Organism: uncultured Actinomycetes bacterium; assembly: GCA_963719305.1. Taxonomy (GTDB): domain Bacteria; phylum Actinomycetota; class Thermoleophilia; order Solirubrobacterales; family Solirubrobacteraceae; genus Palsa-465. The sequence goes on from CAVRBL010000005.1 coordinate 60,240, forward strand.
CGACCGGGTGGCGCGATCCTGCTGATTGAGCCGGATTTCTTGCCGGTCAGCGTCGCTGAGCCCCAGGAGGTTCGGGCGTTTTGGGAGGGCTGGCTTGTCTGGTCGCGCGAGCAGGGGATCGATTACCTAATCGGTCGCCGGCTGCCGGCGGCACTGGCGCGACTCGGTGTCGAAAACGTGGAGGCGACGGCGGAGACCGCCATTTACAACGGGGCCTCTCCGTGGGCCATGTACTGGGAGCAGACGGTCCGCGAGTTACGCCCCCGCCTGGTGGCTTCAGGCAAGCTCGACAACGCGTCGATCGACGCGTTCCTCGATCACTGCGCCGATCCGACCTGGTGGACGCAGACGATCGCGTTCACTGCCGTCGAAGCCCGCGTACCCACCAGCTGACCACGAGATCGCCTTGAGCTGGTTCACGCCGGCGTAACGGCCTCGCGGTCGGTGCGCGCTTGCTGACCGCCGCCGAACGACAAAGAGGAGACCCCGATGGCGATGCCAACAACAACGCCCAGAACCGCGAACGCCGCAGGGAGCTGAGGGCCGAGCGAGTGGGCGTTGAGCACCGCGCCCAGAATGGCGACGGACATCAGCGCGCCGACCTGCCGCGTGGTGTTCTGCACGCCGGAGGCGAGACCTGACTGATCTTCGGAGACACTGCCGAGCAGCAGCGAGGTGAGCGCGGAGAAAGACACGGTGCTGGCGAGGCCGATAAGCAGCAGGCCAAGCGCGATTAGTGCGTACGGGGTTCGCGCATCTGTCGGCGCGAGCACGGCCACACCCAGCGCGGAGCACACGAAGCCTGCTACCAGCAGAACAGGGCGACCAAACCGGCGCGACAGCCGGGGGTAGATCACGAAGGGCCCGGCCAGCGTGCCGACCGTGAGCGGAAGCAGAGCGACACCAGTCGATCCGGGGGTCCAACCCCGCAACTCCTGGAAGTAGAGGGACATCATGAACAGCGTTCCGTAGAACAAGAAACCCATCAGCGACGCACACGACACCGCCACTGTCCGCACCCGGTTCGTGAAGAATTCCGGCGGCAGCATCGGCTCCCTGAAGCGTCGCTCCCTGGTCCAGAACGCTATCCCGATCAGCAGGCTCGCGGCGAGCGCGCCAATCGTGACCGCCGACCCCCAGCCGGACTCCCCGCCGTGGATAACTCCCAGCGTCAAGAGCCCCAGAGCGCCCACGGCTGTTGCCTGGCCGAACCAATCAACGGCACGGTGACGTCGCGGCGTCTCGTCGATGCTGTTCCACGCAAACAGCACGCTGACGATGCCGACCGGCAGGTTGATCAGAAATATGCTGCGCCAGCCAAACGCGTCAATCAGCAGTCCGCCGATCAATGGGCCAAGGGCTACGGCCCCAGCCCCAATTCCTACCCACACAACCGCCGCGCGCGCCCGCCCGGCACTGTCTCGAAACAGATACGGGATGAGTGCCAACGTCGCGGGCAGGAGGGCTGCGGCGCCGAGCCCCTGCACGATGCGCGCCGCGATCAGGGCGGAGACAGACGGCGCACCGGCGCAGGCCACCGACGCTGCGGTAAACAGGACCGCGCCGAACAAGAACATGCGTCGGAGCCCGATACGGTCACCGAGCGCGCCAGCAGTCAGCAACAGGCCGCCCAAAGTAAGCGTGTAGGCGTTCAATACCCACTGAGCACTGGCCAGGGAGCAGTGAAGGTGGGCGCGGATCGCTGGCACGGCCACGTTCAGCACGCTGCCGTCCAGGATGATCGCGAAATAGCCAAGGCAGATCGCCGCGAAAGCGACCGACGGCCGCCGCAGCCCTGCGCCGTCGCCGCTCACGATCCCACCCCCGAGCTACCTCACCGAACCGCTACGCACGGCCTCTTCGCTCGCGGGACGATCTGCTCTGCTGCAGAACCCCCGGCATCAAGTTGATCCTAACGCCGCGCAGCGTTTGACCCTCGCGTCGCGGGCAGCGACGGCGAGAGCGCGGCTCGGCACTAGCTAGAGTCCAGCCTCAGCTTTGGGGAAGCAGCTGTGTCGAACGTTGTGATCACCGGCGCGACGTCCGGCCTGGGCCGTGCTACGGCCCTGGGGCTGGCCGCCTCCGGCGCGGACGTGTTACTCGTGGGGCGCGACCAAGAGCGCGGCAGTCGCGCTCTGGCCGACGCGCGGGCCGCCGGCGCGGGACCTCGTTCTGGACTGCTGCTGTACGACCTCTCCTCGCAGCGCCAGGTGAGGGGGCTCGCGGATGAGCTGCACGACCGACTCGATCGGCTCGACGTCCTGGTCAACAACGCCGGAGTGGACGTCGGCCGCCGAGAGGTGACCGAAGACGGCCTGGAGCTGACCTTCGCCGTCAACCATCTGGCGCCGTTCCTGCTGACGGGGCTGACGACGGGCCTGCTGGATGCAGCTGGCGCGGCCCGCGTCATCACTCTCACCTCGGGAGCGCACTATCAGGGCAAGGTCGATTTCGACGACCTTCAGGGAGAGCGGCGGTTCAGTGGCCAGCGGGCTTATAACCAGTCCAAGCTGGCCAACGTCCTCTTTACCTTGGAGCTTTCGCGGCGCCTGGGCGGTCATGAGGTCACCGCCAACTGCGTGGATCCCGGCTGGGTGAAGGGCACGAACCTCGGGCGCACCGCATCTCCCGGGCTTCAGCTGATGGCGCTCGCCATGTGGCCGGTGATGGTCACCCCCGAAGAGGGGGCGGACACGATCGTCTGGGCCGCCACGGCGCCCGAGCTCGCCGGCCAGAGCGGGCAGTACTTCAAAAAGCGAACTGCCCGAGATCCCTCAAAGCGCGGCCGTGACTCCGAGCTGGCCAGCCGATTGTGGGAGGAGAGCGAGCGGCTGACCGGGTTTCGCTTCGACCCAGCTGGCTGAAGCCCGGTTTGGCGAAGAGGGAGCCGGCATGTATTCTGCGGCTGCGTCTTGCAGCCACAACTAGGGGCTGGCTGCGTTTAGCAACCACAGTAAGGAGGGGCGCATTGTCTCGGTTAGGCAGGTATACGCGGCGTTCTGCCGTGCTCGGTGGCGTGATCGCCGCCGGTGCGTTGGGGGTCGCCGCGCCGGCAGGCGCGGCGACCACGCACGTTCACTGCGCTGGCACTTCAGATGCATGTGTGGCCAGCGTGAGCATCGCCGGTGGAGCGACCAACAAGACGGTGATCGTCATGCTCACCGACACGGACTTCACCCGGGCCGGCCGTAGGGTCATCCCGGGGAGCTCGAAGGGCAAGTTCAGCACCAAGAACGGGCACTTCGCGCTAGGGGGATCTGAGTTTGTCTTCACGCTGAACGCGTCGAAGTCGAACCCCAAGGGCTCGCGGATCGTCCTGCTGTTCGCGGCAGGCCGCAACGCCTGAGAACCTCATCCTGAAACCGCTCAGGTTGCGCGTGCCAACACGGCGCGCAACCTGTATGCGGAGCCAGCCGTGGCGGACGCGGCGGGGAAGTTGACGGCTCCATGTACTGGGGCTACTGTCCGGTGCATGCGGGTGGGCGATCGCGAGTAGGCTGCTGGGGCGGGGGGCATTCGGTGAACACCAGGTGGGGTGTCATCAGCGTTGCCCGAATCGCCGAGATCGGGGACGATCAGATGACCGCTCGGATGGCTGAACGATGACTGCCTCAGCGGTACGACCACCGGAATCTAAATCTGGGCCGCAAGCGCTCCTCAATCGTTCCCGCGGCGCCATCAGCGTGACGCTCGTGATCCTGGCGTCGATCGCGGCCCTGGTCGGCGGGGTCGTCCTGTATGCGCGGGAGGAGATCGTGAGCACGCCCGCCTTCGTGGACCGGACTGCGGATGCGCTCCAACAGCCTTTCGTGCAGGGCGTCGTCAGTCGCGAGATCACGGTCCAGCTCCTGGAACCGGCCTTTCCGGATGCCGTGGCCGCGCGCCCTGTGGTCCAGTCCGCTGTGAAGCTGGCCGTCGGATCGTCACAGGTCAATCCCCTGTTCCGCTTGGCGGCGACTCACGCTCATCGATTGCTGTTCTCACGTGGGGGCAATGCGGTGTTCGATCTCGCGGACGCTGGCTCGGTCGTCAGCTCCGCGTTGCGAACGCTCGCGCCGAAGATTGCAGCGCAGATCCCAAAGCGCACCGACGCAATCCTGCTCTCGTTGCGACGGCGCGGATTCGCGGATACGACCCTGGGTGTCGCCGATGCGATCCGGGTGTTGGGGTGGGTGCTGCCCTTCGTGGCGCTTGCGCTGTTCGCCTCGGCGATCGCCGTGGCTCGCGACCGGCGACGAGCAATCACCCGCAGCGCCATCGGCATCGGGGTCACGGCCGTCGTTTTCGCGATCGTGTTCGAGCTCTTCCGGCGCTACGCGGTGGCCCATGTCTACGGCAGCGGAGAGTTGAAAAACAGCGACGTACGTGGTGCGGTTGACGAGTTGTGGGGCTCGTTCTTTGATGACCTCATGACCTGGGTGCTGGTGTTCGCCGTCGGTGCCTGGCTACTGGCGGCGGCGTCCAGCTCCCTGCTGGCGCCGTACTCGGCGGCCACCCTGATCCGGCGGTCTCGATCGTTCCTGACGAGTCCGAAATCGAGCCGGATACGGGGACTCCAGGGGGCGCTAGCCCTGGCGATCGGAATCTTCGTGATCGTGAAGCCGACGCTCTCGCTCCGCGTTGTAGCGGTGGCCGGCGGCTGCCTACTCGCCTATTTCGGTTTCGGGGAGCTGCTGACGGTGACCGCTCCGGCGCAGCCGCGGATGCGACGGCGGCCGTGCCCTCCCGGCGGCTTGCGATCGGATTCGGGGGCGCCGGCGCCGCACTCATCACGGGGCTCGTCGTGGCGGTAGTGCTCACCGGTGTCACCCCCACCCAGGCTGCATCCTCAAACACGTGCAATGGATACGCGCAGCTCTGCGCCCGCCGACTTGACGAAGTGGCGTTTGCAGGAACCCACAATTCGATGTCGGCGTCCGATTCCCCGGGATGGTTCATCGCCAACCAGAACCGAGATGTCACCCAGCAGCTGCAAGATGGCATCCGAGCCTTCAAGATCTCCACGCACTATGGGACCGAGGACAAGACGGGGATGGTGAACACGGACATCGTCGCCGAGGGTGGTCAGCTCAATCGGGTGGCCGCGAAGCTCATCCCTTCGGCGCGCGCGGCGCTACAGCGCGTGAGCAATTCCTTGGGCCGCGGCGCCGTCGGCAAGCGCGAGGTCTATTTGTGTCACACGCTCTGCGAGCTCGGTGCAACTTCGATGGTCTCCTACTTTCAGATCATTCGCCGCTTCCTGGAGGCCAACCCGAACCAGGTCTTGGTCTTCTTCGACGAGGACGCCGTGCACGAGCAGGATATTCGGAGCGCGTTCGTCAAGCCGGCGTGTTCAAGTACCTCGCGCGCCTGCAACCGGGGCAGCCCCTACCGACTCTTGGTCAGCTGATTCACGCGCACAAGAACATCGTGGTGTTCTCCCAGGACCGCACCAGTGGCCACTATCCATGGAACCCGTATGCCTTCAATTGGATGGAGGACACGCCGCTCGGCGCAGTGAAGCCTTCGCAGTTCTCCTGCAAGCTGTATCGCGGGCAGGCGGGGAACCCAATTCTTTTGATGAACAACTGGGCGGACATTTTCCCGCCTCGACCAAGTCCGAACGTGCCTCTGGTCCAGCGGGACTTCCTCCTGTCCCGGGCGCAACAGTGCGTGGAGCAGCGTGGTCGCTTTCCGAACCTGATCCTGACCGACTACTACAACCGGGGCGACGTGATCGGGGTGGTCAACACCCTGAACCAGGTACAAGGCCAGCGCCCGGCCAAAGTCGTCCCCTTCTCCTCCGACTAGCGCCCTCCTTTCAATAGGCTGTCCGTCCGTGCTGGTCCACTGGGACGAGGTCGATTGGGCTCGGATCGACCGCGGTCCCTTGCAGGGGCTTCGCCAGCGCCTCGGTGTGGCGGCCGGCACGGTGCGGGCCGGCCTCAGCCGTTACCGGATGAGCGCTGGCCAGCGCGCGATGCCCGTTCACGTCCACGCCGACGAGGAGGAGATCTTCTACGTGCTGAGCGGGCGCGGGGCGAGCTGGCAGGACGGTCGGGCGTACGCCGTCGCGGATGGTGATTGCATCGTGCACCGCGCCGGCGCCGAGGCCCACACGATCCTGGCCGGCGACCAAGACCTCGATGTGCTGACGTTCTCTAGTGGCAGCGATACAGGGATGACCTGGCTGCCACGCCCGAATGCCTGGTGGATGGGCCCGCGGTGGCTGCCGAGCGACGGCCCAAACCCGTTCGTGCTCGAGGCCGCGTTGGGCGAGCTGGAGCTGCCCGAGCCCGAGTCGTCCCGGCCACCGACGATCGTCGCCACACACGAAGTCCAGTCCCAGTCAGCCCGCCAGGGAGCTGTCGACAGCCAGTGGCGCGAGCTCGGCGTCGCGGCGGGGTCGGTCCTGAGCGGGATCAACCACGTTGAGATCGCCCCCGGAGGCTGTAACTCCCCGTTTCACTGTCACGGCGCGGAGGAGGAGCTGTTCGTCGTTCTCGCGGGAGAGGGAACGCTCCGTCTGGGTGATGAGCGCCATCCTGTCGAAGCCGGCCACGTCCTCGCGCGCCCTCCCGCAACCGGCGTCGCGCATCAATTCATCGCCGGCGAGGGCGGTATGACGCTGCTCGCCTGGGGCAGGCGCGAGTCGAACGACGTCGTCTGGTACCCGGACTCGAAAAAGGTGAACCTGCGGGGCGTCGGGATCAAGGCCAGGCTCGACCCGCTCGGCTAGTGGGACGGTGAGCCGGCTAGCCCACCGTGACCCGATAGAGGACGACGCCGCTAGCGGGCACGGACGCAGTGATCGCGTCCTTCGTCGTGGTTGTCCGGTTCGTCCACAGATTGAGGAGGTGGTAGCGCTTGGCCCCCGGCAGGCCGATGGCGCTCGCGCTGGTGGAGATCTGAAGCGCGCTCGTTCCGCGGTTGAACAGCGCCACGGCGCGGGCGCCGCCGGCGAGCGGTTTGACCCACACCTGTCCAGAACCGGACGCGGAGAGCAGGGTTCCCTGCGCGCCCAGGGGGTCTTGATCGATCGCGATCATGTTCGCGTTCTTGAGCATGCTGATCGTTGTCGACGAAAGCGCGCGGGGGTCGCTGCCGAGGATCAACGGCGCCGCCATCATGGTCCACATCGAGAACTGCGACTGCGCCTGGGCGCTGGTCATACCAAGCTGCGGCCCAAGGTAGTCGGGATCGTTCCAGTGGCCCCACGAAATCCCGGATGACCCGGGAGGGCCCGCTGCGTCCTGGATACTGGGCTGAGGGGTGGAGTTGCGATCGAGGTTGCGCAACACGGCCCACCATGGGATGCCCCCACCGCCGCCGTAGCCGATGTCGGTGTCAGTCCGCCAGCTCTGTGCCACACCGGGTGCCCATTGGTAATCGTCCCACGAAGAGTCAGCCTGTGACGGAGCCGACCCGTTAATCGCACCTGGGCTCCAGAAGTTGCAGACGTTGAGGATCATTGAGCGGGGGGCGGCAGCCATGGCCTGGGAGAAGAGCCCGTACAGGGTCCGAGGATCGTTAGGCGGCTGATCCAGCCACTGCTGGCCGGCACCGCAGAAATCCACCTTCACCGCGTCAAAGCCCCAGGCGGCGAACTGGTTGACATCTTGCTGGTAGGGATTGGTGGTTCCCGCGTAGTGGCCGTAAGACCCGATGCCCTGGCCAGAGCAACCGCTCGTCCCGGCGTCGGTGTAGATGCCTGCCTGAAGCCCCTGTTGGTGAAGCCAGGTCGTCAATCCGGCCATTCCGTCCGGCCACTGCGCTGGGTCGACGCTCAGGTTGCCGCTTGCGTCCCGCGCACCGCTGGCCCATCCGAAGTCAAGCCACACGATCTTGTAGCCAGCGCGCGCCAACCCGCTCGAGATCAGCGAGGTGGCTACCGACTTGATCGTCGCCTCGTTGTAGACCCCACCGACTTGGTAGTAGGTGTTCCAGCCCATGTACGGCTTGGGCGTTTGCGACAGGGTGGCGTTCGCGCTCACGGGGAGGCTGACGAGCATGGCAAACGCAGCTACCAGCCCGAGCATGGTGTTTCGACCGGCACGCGAAAGCGCCGCAGAAGCCGCCCAATTAGATCTCAGCATTGCGCCCCCAACAAATAGCGGGACCTCGCCAGCCGCGAGGCAATGCACCATGATACAGAGGGTCAGGGGCAGCGGATCGCGTCAGGGGCAGCGGATCGCGTCAGGGGCGGTGGATCGCGGCGAGCAGGCCCGCGTAGGAGCGCACCAACGCCGCTCGCTCCTGGTCGATCAGCGGGCTCTGCGGGTCGCAGCCTTCCTTCACCCACCGGTCTGAGTGATCCATCGCCAGCGCTCGCTGCTCAGCGGCGACCCGTACCTCATCCGTCGGCACCGAGTAGACGTACCCGTACAGCGCGGCCAGCGCATCAACGAGCGACTGTCGGTCGAGTGCCGAGCCCTCGTGTTGATGCTCTCTGTGCACGCGCCACCACTCGACCTCCAACGCGGCCGCCCGCACCGGGTCGAAGGTTTCGCCGTGATGGATGGCCACCAGCTGATAAAGGCGCTGCATCGCCCGCCTCGCCCCGTCCGGATCGTTGTCGGGAAACGGCGCCCACAGCTGGTTGGCTCGCAGCACGAGCCACGCACCGTGCACGGTCTGGACCCATGGCAACCCGAACGTGTGGCGGGTCAGCAGCACGGCAGCTCGCAAGAAGGCCAGCCACTCGCGGCGGTAGTAGGTGACCCAGGCATCGCACTCCAGCCTCCCGACGCGACGAGGGTCGAATGAGCGATGCGCCTTGGCCACGCCGGAACCGCGCTCCGGGAAGAGATGCTCAGCCGCACCGGCGCAACCTATCGCTCCCGCGCCCACCGCTAGGCTCCTATTCGATGACGAGGAGCGCCGTCGTCGGCACTGGCCCCGAGAGGCTAATCGGGATGCTGATGGCTTCGGGTGTCCGGGACGAGCGCCTGATCGAGGCATTTCGCCACATCCCGCGCGATGAGTTCGTGCCGCTCCAGGAGCGGCACCGTGCGTACGAGGACATGCCGCTACCGATCCCGCGTGATCAGGTGACGACTCAGCCGTCGCTGATGGCCAGAATGGTCGAGGGGCTGGCCCTCGACGGAACCGAGCGGGTGCTGGAGATCGGCACCGGCTATGGCTTTCAAACCGCGATTCTGGCCACCCTCGCGTGCGTCGTTTGGAGCATCGAGCGCTGGTGGGACCTGGCCGAGGCTGCGCGATCGAATCTCGAGCGGCGTCAGCTCGACACGGCCCATGTGGTGATGGGCGACGGCACCCACGGCCTGACCGAACAGGCCCCGTTCGATGCTATCGTCGTGGCGGCCGCGTTCACGCAGGTTCCTGGCGCGCTCGTCGAGCAGCTCGCTCCCGGCGGCCGGCTCTCCAGCCCATCGGACCCGGAGGACGGGAGGATGTCGTGTTGTTCGTCAAGGAAGGCCCGGTGCTGCGGCGCGTGGGGGTCCTCATCAAGGCCCATTTCGTCCGGCTGGTGGGCGAGCACGGGTTCCCGCCGGCCTGAGGTGGCGCGGACGCTCGGGCCGGCTGGCGACCCATGACTGCGACGCTCGCGCTGGCCGGTGACACGATGCTGGGACGCGGGGTCGCCGAGGTCTTGCGTGCAGATCCTGGCGCGCCGCTCGTGTCGCCCGAGGTGGCCGATCATCTTCAGCGCGCGGATGCCCTGGTGCTCAACCTCGAATGCTGTATCTCAGACCGGGGAGCGCCGTTTCCAGATCCGGAAAAGCCCTTTTTCTTCGCGGTCCCCCGGTGGCCGCCGAGCGGCTCGCCGAGCTCGGCGTCGATGCAGTCACGCTGGCGAACAATCACGCCCTCGATTACGGCGCCGACGCACTGCTGGACACCCTGCGCCTCCTCGAGGCGGCTGGCGTTGGCACCGTCGGCGCTGGGGAGGGCGAGGAGCTCGCGCGCGCGCCCTTGCGGCTCCGTCGTGGCGAGCTGGCCCTTCGGCTGGTCGCGTTCTGCGACCACCCCGGGCGTTTGCCGCGGGACCGGATCGACCGGGCGTGGCGTTCGCCGATCTCAGATCCGGGCTTCCGACTTGGGTAACTGACGCCGTGAGGCGGGACCGCGATGGTCGTGAGACCGTGTTGGTCACGCCCCACTGGGGACCGAACATGGTCGTGGAGCCGCTGCCCAAGGTCCGCCGGGCGGCTGACGAGCTGCTGGCGGCGGGAGCGGCTCTGATCGCCGGGCACTCGGCGCACGTCTTCCAAGGGGTCGCCGGGCGGGTGCTGTTCGATCTGGGCGACTTTCTAGATGACTACGCCGTCGATAGGCAGCTGCGAAACGACCTGGGCCTGCTGTGGTTCGTCGAGATCGAGGCCGCCATGCCGCCCCGAATCCAGGCTTTGCCGCTCGGCCTGGACTATTGCTTCACCCGCGTTGCCTCGCTGGAGGAGAGCGAGTGGATCGTGCGGAGGCTAGGGGCTCTCTGTGCCCCGCTCGGGACGGAGGTCGGGTTCTCGGACGAGCTGATCGACGTTCGGGCGGGGAGTTGATCCGCTCCGGCGTCGATTACGCTTCGCGCCGATGACGCTTCGTTACAGAACGCTGGCCGCGGCCGTCATCGCCGTGCTCGGGGTTCTGGCCGTCATTGCCGCGGTGATCTACTTCACCACCGCTGCGAAGTCTTTGCCGTCGATCTTGGGTCCGGTGCAGGGCTACACCGGGCACCGTTCCAAGCACGGCATCGCGGCGCTCGTAGTGGGGGTGGTGCTGCTCGTGGTCGCCGGCGCGCTGGTGCTCTACAGGCCTCG
>CAVRBL010000006.1:0-527253 GCA_963719305.1 uncultured Actinomycetes bacterium
CAGGCCGGGACCGTCTACCAGACGTACTCGACGACCGGTCGCGGGGTCGAGTTCCTGATGCCCTACTACGGATTCCTCGACCGCGCGCCGAAGGGTCGCGATGAGGACGAGGGATGGCAGCTCTGGATCCGCCGTCACGACGAGTACGACAGCGAGTGACCCGCCGACAACCCGGAAGCCGCGCGAAGGAGGAGCCGCCGCCTGACGATCAAGAGTCGCGCGTGCAGCGGAAGCAGGTGGCTGGTCGATGAACCGCTTGCGGCACACGCTGCGGATCGGGTGAGCGAGCCCTTAGAAGTGTCAGTACATGTCCCCACGGATGCGCCTGTAGCGCTCGTAGATCACCCGCGAGCCGAACGTTGTGGTCTCGATCAACTCGAGCGGGACGTCCTCGGTGAGCGGCGGGAGGAACGGCGTGCCGCCACCGACGATGATCGGATGGCGGAACATGCGCAGCTCATCGACCAGGCCGAGCTCGATCGCCCTCGCGGCGAGGCCGGCGCCGCCGATCTCGATGTCCTTGTCAGTCGCGGCGAGTGCGGCGGCGACCTCCTCCTCCACCGACCCCTCGGCGAGCCGAGCATTGCCCTGGACGCTGTCGAGCGTGCGACTGAAGACGACCTTCGGAAGCGCGCACCAGACATCGGCGAACGCGGCATGCAGCTCGGTGTCGCGCAGCGGCGGATCGGTCTCCCACACCAGCATCGTCTCGTAGAGCTTGCGGCCGCACAGATGGCAGCCAAGCTCGCGCACCCGCGCCAGATGGAAGCCAAACAGCTCCTCGTCAGGGACAGTCCACCCGAACGCGCCCTCGCGGTCAGCGATGAAGCCGTCCACCGAAACGCCCATCGAGTAGATCAGCAACGCTGCAGATCGTACCCGCCCCGTGACCGGCTCGGAAAACGGGGTGGCATAGGGACGGCTGCCACGCGATCCCAGCATGCCCGAGCCCACACAAGAGCAGGACTCATACACGACCCAACTTCGGCCAGAGCCCTGCTCTGTTAGGCAGGTGGTGATTCCGCTCCGCCGCCGCAGGAGCAGTCCGGCGACCTCAGTCACGGCTGGGACGTCGTCACGTGCCGTGTATTCGGAGCTCGATGCCGTCGAGCAGCGCCGCCAGGCCGAGCTTGAACGCTCGGTCGCCGCCGAGCGCGGCGGTTAGGTCGTGGGCGACCGAAGCCATCGCGGGGAGCTCTCCGGCGGGCACGGCGGCATGATCGGCGGCGGCCTGGTCGCGCACCTCGGGCTGGGACTCGGCGGCGGCGGCGGCCGCGGCTCCCAAGGTGAAGATCAGCAGCGCCTTGAATGCGGCGACGGCGTCGCCTTTGCTCAGGCCGGAATGGAGCAACAGCGTGACCGCGGCGTCTGTCACCCGCATCGCGCGGGGACTCGTTAGAGGGCGCTCGAAGCGCTCCCGGGCCAGGCTCGGATGCCGCAGACCGGCGCGGAACAGCTCGCGGGCGAGCTGGGTGAGCTGCTCCTTCCAGTCATCGGCGTCCGGGTCGGGGAGCTCGATCTCCGGGGCGGCGGCCTCGATCGCCGCGTCCATCAGCTCGCGCTTGCTCGGAAAGTAGCGATAGAGCGCCATCGTCCCCATGCCGAGTTCGCTGGCCAAGGCCCGCATGGTGAGCCCAGCAGGCCCGCGGGCGTCCATGATCACCAGCGCTCGCCGGGCGAGCTCCGCGCCCGAAAAGCGCGGCTCGGGACCTGGCCGGCGTCGATCCTGGCCTGGATTGCGGGGAGATGGCTTCCGCATCGGATCCGATATGAGTACATTGTACGCAGATAGCCGTCCCGAGTGACCCGAGGAGGCCTCAATGCCCACCACTACCAACCTCGCCGGTGAGTTCGCGCTCACGCGCGCCACCGAGGCCGAGACCCTTGCCGGCGAGCCCGGCGCGATCTGCCTGCTGCTCGACAGCTCGCACACCGGCGGGGCGCTGAGCACCCAGCGCGTCAGCCTGCGCGGCGGCGCCGACGGTGCCGTGCCCCACCACCACAAACGCTCAACCGAGCTGTTCTTCGTACTCGCGGGCGAGGTTCAGCTGCTAGTCGGCGGGTCGCTCCTGACGCTTCGCGACGGCGACACGGTCGCGGTCCCGCCGAATCTGACCCATGCGTTCGCCGCCGCCCCCGGCCGGGACGCCGACCTGCTGATCGTGATCACCCCCGGCGTCGAGCGTTTTGGCTACTTCCGCCACCTCGGACGGATCATGTCCGGTGAGCTGCCCCCTGACAGCCTGCTGGCCGAGCAGGAGCGGTATGACACCTACTTCGAACACAACGTGGTCTGGCGATGACCGCGATTCGTGTGATCCGCGGCCGGGTGTGCGGGCTCGAAGGGAAACCAAACACCTGACAATCATCAACGCCAGCAACCTCGAGACCGGGACCCTCAAAGGTGCCGAGCACGGAGCCACGATCTCGCTGATCCTCGACCACAGCGAGCCGGCTGCGGGGCCGCGACTACACCGCCACCCTTACGACGAGACCTGGGTCGTCCAGGAAGGACACCTCACCTTCCAGCTCGGAGACGAACGCTTCAAGGCCGGCCCGGGTGACATCGTCATCGCCCCTCCCGGCATCCCGCACAAGTTCACCAACGACGGCCCCAGGCGCTCCAGCCTCGTCTGCATCCAGCCAACCCGACCATGGTCACGAAGTGGCTGGAATGAAGTCGCGGCCGGCAACCGACGAAGGATGGCGGAGCGCGCCGGCCGCCACCCCACCCATACCCAATGCCGCGCCGGTCGTTCTGGGCCTTCAGTCCCCGACGCCGCTGGAGGGCGCGTTGATGCTGGTGTGCCTCATGGGCCGCAAGACCGGCCGCGCGTATCGGCAGCCTGGAGTACGCGAGTGACAAGAGACGCTGTACGAGCACGCCGGTGGACACGAGGCCCTGCACCGCCTCGAGGAGCTGTTCTATAACAGGCGCTCGCCGACCCTCTGCTGAAAACACTGTTCACCAAGCGCGTGCATACCCACGTCGACCACCTGACGTAGTTCGCCGAGTCGTTCGGCGGCCCGGAACGGTTCACCCGGGAGCTCGGCTTCCAGCACATCATTGACGTGCACCGCCACCTGAAGATCACCGACGAGCAACGCAAACGGTTCGTCGCCCTGTACATGGAGGCGCTCGACGAGGCCGGCATGCCCGGCGACGAACCGTTCCGCCAGGCAGTCCACGAGCACGTCGAGTTCGGCGCCTTCGGGGGCCCAAGAGGCGCTCGATTTGCCGACGCCTTCCAAGGCGTCTGGCCACAGAAACGTGAAAAGCGCCAATCCGTGGCCAAACGAGACGCACTAGCCGATTCGCTCCTCGGCAAAAACCGCTATTTGCAGGAACTCTTCGAAGCCGACGCGGGGACTCGAACCCCGGACCCCTTCATTACGAGTGAAGTGCTCTACCAGCTGAGCTACGTCGGCGTGATCTGCGGCGATCGGGTCCTATCCATTGCCGCCCTCGCATGCTAGCCCGAGTGGGAATCAGCGGCCGGCTTATGACGAGGCCGCTTCGAGCACTCGTCGCGATCCTGGACGGTCGCGCCATTCCTCGGCCAGGATCGCCCAGCGCTCATGGTCGCGCCAGCGTCCTCCGATTTTCAGATAGCGCGGTGAGAAGCCCTCGCGCCGGAAGCCCGCTCCCCGGGCGAGGGCGATCGAGGCCGTATTGCCGGGCTGGATGTTGGCCTCGATCCGATGCAAGCGCAACGCCAAGAAGGCGTGCCGGAGCACCAGCTCCAGCCCCTCGCGCATGTAGCCCTGGCCGACGTGAGGCTTCCCGACGGCGTACCCAAGATAGGCGGTCTGCAGTAACCCTCGCGTGATATGCGAGAGGTTGAAGAATCCGATGATTGCGGCGTCCGCCGCCCGGCAGACCAGCATCGCCTCGAAATCCCCTCTACGGGCATCGGACAGGTATGCCGCAAAGCGGTCGGGGTCCGTCGGGGCCGAGGCCCATGGCCGGTGAAAGGACCGGCTCTGGCGCATGAGCGCGATGAACTCGACCTGATCGGCGCGCGTGGGCGGTCTCAGATAGACGCGTGAGCCGTCGTTCATGCGGCCAGGACCCGTTCGAGTCGGTACGCCAGGGCTTCGCACGCGAGCTCCTCGGAGACGTTGAGCTGGAAGCGGATGCGCGTGTCCTCCACCAGCTCGACCGCCTGCCTAAGCCGGTGCGGGTCCGGCCCGACATCCTCGGCGAGCTCGTCCAGCCGGTCGCAGTGACGGACTAGGTCCTCAGCGCCCCAGCCCAGGCAGGCGAGATCTGAGAACCACAGCGAGACCAGCTGCAGCCCGAGGTCCAGTGCCGTCGTCTCCACTCGGCGCCGCGCCCTCCGGGTGCGCTCGGACCACTCCGTGAGCACTCGCCGTTGGTCTTTGCGCGAGTAAAGCTCGAGCTCGGCCGCGGTGCGCTCCTCCATTTGCTCGCGGACCGCCTCGCCTCGGGCCCTGACCGCCTCAAGCAACGGCGACCATGGCCTTCGGGTCCCCACCTCACCCGCCAGGGTGGCGCGAGCGAACGCCTCGGCTGCGGCTCGCATTGTCGACCCCGCGTCTGAGACAAGCTCTCGAGCCCGGCTCGCGTCTCCCAGGGAGAGCCGAGCGCACGCCAGCGCGGTGAAGCTTGAAACCGCTTCAGCCTCGAGGGCCGCCGCCACTTGCTCAGGTGGAGCGGCATCAAAGCGGACCAGCTGGCACCGGGAGCGAATCGTGGGCATCACTTCGCCGAGCCGGTCGGTCAGCAGGATGAGATGCACGAACGAGGCTGGCTCCTCGAGCGTCTTCAGCATCCTGTTCGCGGCTTCATCTCCGAACTCGTCCGCGCGCTCGATCACGAATACCCGGCGCTGAGCTTCGAAGGGAGTCTTGCTCGCCGACGCCACCACCGGGCCATCGACGTCGGCGACCAGAATCTCGTGGGCACCGCTTGGCGCTACCCAGGTGAGGTCGGGGTGAACGCCGGCGATCGCTCGTTCGCGGGCCCGATCGGGATCGGTAGATCCGTACGACAGCCACTCCGCCGCCACCGCCCGGGCGGCGGAGCGCTTCCCCGCACCCCCGGGGCCATGAAACAGATATGCGTGCGATGGCCGAGCGTCGGGAGAGAGCATCGGCGCAAGGATGGCCCGCGCGTGGGCGTGCCGATCGAGCTGTTCGAGCATCGAGGTTCGATGCTAATGACCGGTAGGGTCGGGCCACGATGGCGAGGGGTCGGCTGATAACGATCGAGGGGCTGGACGGCGCCGGGAAGACCACCCTGGCGACCGGGCTCGAGGCTGAGCTCAGGGAACGGGGGATCGAGGTGAAGCTTCTTCGCGAGCCAGGAGGGGTTCCCGCGGCCGAACGGATACGCGAGCTGGTCAAGGACCCCGAGTTGCCGATCGAGCCGCGGGCTGAGGCGCTGCTCTATGCCGCCGCGCGCGCGCAGCTCGTGGAGGAGGCGGTCGAGCCGCGCCTCCGGGACGGCAGCTGGATACTGCTCGACCGCTTCGTCGACTCTTCGCTCGCCTACCAGGGCGCCGGCAGAGAGCTGGGGGTTGAGGAGATCCGGGCGGTCAACGAGTTCGCCACCGAGGGGCTCGTGGCCGACCGGACGCTGCTGCTGCTGCTCGAACCGGCGGTCGGGTTGTCACGTGCCGGCTCGAGGCCGGGGCCAGCCGATCGGCTGGAGCGTGAGCATCAAGCGTTCTTTGAACGGATCGCCTCTGCCTACGCCGAGCTGGCTGCCAGTGATCCAGTGCGCATCCGAGTGCTGGATGCCACGCTGCCGCCGCCGACAGTGCTCGCGAACGCCGTCGAGCAGCTAGCGGACCTGCTGCCCTAGCTTCCAGTCGCCGGTGACGCGCGCGATGTGGCGGATCCGGACGGCGGCGTCAACAGGAGCTCCACCTGTTTCGGGAGCGTCTTGACCTCGGGGCCCTTCGGATCGAGCGCGAGCACGCGGTGAAGCGCGTTGAACGTCCCGGGGGCCGATCCGAGCGCGAACTCCAGGACCGTGAGGCGCTGCCAGGCCTGGACATCATTCGGGTCTCGCTTGACCGCCTGTAGTAGGTAGGTGCGCGCCTGGGCGTATTGCCCGGACTGGATGGAGATCGTCGTGGACGCCAGCAATCCAGCATCCGACAGCGGGTCCAGGCGGGTAGCCTCGGCGGCATCGGAGCGGGCCTGCTTGAGCGCCGAGCCTGAAGAGCTGGACGCCGCCACCAGGGCCGCGCTCGCCCTGCCTGCGGCCACGCTGGGCACCACTCCGGAGAGCGCGACCGCACACAGCGCTCCAGCAACCGCGAGGAGTGTCACGGCGCGAATACCCGGTCCAGCCGCGGTCAAGGCCGTGGGGCTCGGGCCACCAGCCGCTCGCCACTGCCTGGACCGGGCGGCGCCCCGCTTGCCGGCGCCCACCAGGACGCCGATCGACACGAGCATGGGCAGCGTGACGCCAGGGATGTCCCAGTCCCAGTCAAACAGCGCGTGGACGCCGTAGATCACGATCACCGCGAGCAACGCCGGCAGCAACGAGCCGCTCGCTACCGCCCTTACGGCGAACGCTTCCGACGCCCGCGGCCGTCAACAGCCCGTAACCACCGATCGCGAGCAGTGCGCCGATGATCCCGGTCTCCGCGAGCACCTGGAGGGGCACGCTGTGCGGCTGCTGGACGGTCAATGAGTTTCGCCGGTAGAGCAGATGCACAACCGGAAATGAGCCCGCCCCCCAGCCCCCGAGCGGCCGATCGCTGAACGCTCCGGCTGCCTCCTTCCACCAGACGACCCGGTTCTGAGAGTCGACGGACAGCAGCCGGCTGGGGTTGTAGTCGCTCGTCACCCCGGTCGCGGTGAAGCTATCGACCGCGTGGGAGACGGTGCCGGTCAGGCCACGCGATGAGAGAGAGATGGCTATGACCCCGCACACGAGAG
The DNA here is from genome assembly GCA_963719305.1 of uncultured Actinomycetes bacterium. Lineage (GTDB taxonomy): Bacteria > Actinomycetota > Thermoleophilia > Solirubrobacterales > Solirubrobacteraceae > Palsa-465. The sequence continues at coordinate 6,919 of CAVRBL010000006.1, forward strand.
CCGCCCCAAATGTCCCCGCGAGCAGCCGGCCGATCCGGCGCGAATCCCCGGGTGAGACCTGCGTGCGGCCCTCGAGCTCCATCACCCGCTTGCCCGCGAACCAGAGCGCCACCAGCGACACCGCCAGAACGCCGAGGAGCACCAGCCCGGCGCGCTCACGCCGGCCGAGCGACACGGACACATCGGTCAGGGCGTGATCGGTCAGACCTACGACGAGCGGCGCCACCATCGCGACGGCTGCCAGCGCCAGCCACATGAGCGAGCGGAGCCGCGCGCCGCTGAGCGCGACTCCTACGATCAGTCCGCACACCAGGGCAAGCAAGGCCCCGCGGGAGTACGTGAGGCCCACCGCAATCAGCATCAGCTCCACCGCCGCCAAGGCAGCCAGCCGTATCTTGGGCGGGCGCTCCTTAGCCACCGTCAGGGCGAGCCCAATCGGGACGCCGAATGCGATGAAGAGGCCAAGCGCGTTCCAATAGCCAAACGGCTCCTGAAGCCGCGGCACGAGCTGCGTCTGGTTGAGGTTGAACAGCCCCGGAACGTGGAGCCCGGGCAGAAGCTTCTGGCCCAGGGCGTACACCGTCACCGCGAGCACGACGAGCAACACGGCGTTCGCGAGGACCTCCATCGAGCGGCGATGTGATGCGCCCGCGAGCAGCGCGACCCCCAGTGCGAGGACGTACGTGAGCGCCCGGTTGAGCTCGAGCCACGTCTGGTCCGGCGCGACGCTCCACAGGACGGTAACGCCGCTCCAGACGGCAAACGCCGCGAGCGCCGCGAGTCCGGCGACCGCCATGGGCCGCGTCGAGAAGCGAAGCGCGCCGCTCCAGATCCAGGCTCCCGCGGCCGCGGCGGCGATCACCGCCAGCGCGGTCTGCACCCGAGCCTGCGCCGCCACGTCGGTCGCACCGTGGTCGAAGGCGGCGTAGAGAAGAAGCAGCGCGAGCGCCCCGACGAGCAGCGTGGCGGCCCGGGAAGACGGCTCGCCGACGCCGCGTTCACCCGCTCGAACGGACTTGTCCGGACGGGCGATCTCCACCGTCGTCATCGGCTGGCGAAGCTAGCACGGTAAGAGCGTTCTGGTGCCTACAGAAACGCCGAATGAGCCCGCTCTCCGCGCGCGATTTCGACGCCGAGCCCACCGAGAATGGCCCGCTCCGGCCGCTAAAATCTGTTGTCTCGCAGGCCATTTCTTAACCCGGCTCCCGAGCCGCTTCGCCTCAACTTTTCCGTCCGGGCCATGCGCGATCTTTCGGGGTCCGCCTCGGCCGCCTCGGAGCCGAGCGAGAGTGAGAAGAGAAGCGGAACGGAGAGGAGCAGGTCAGCCATGACGAACACCCCGCAGACCCCAGCCACCCACGAAGGGCAGACCGGAACCGGCCTCTCGATCCGCCGCTATTTCACGACGCCGGGGAAGCATCCCTTCGACGAGGTCGAGTGGGAGCTGCGGGACGCGCGCATCGGTCACGGCGACAAGGTCTCGTTCGAGCAGCGCGACGTCGAGTTCCCCAAGAGCTGGTCCCAGAACGCGACCAACATCGTCGCCCAGAAGTACTTCCGCGGCCAGCTGGGATCGCCCACGCGCGAGCGCTCGGTCAAGCAGATGATCGGCCGGGTCGCCGGCACGATCGCGGACTGGGGCCGCGAGCGCGGCTACTTCGCCTCAGACGAGGACGGCGACACCTTCGAGGCCGAGCTCACGCACATCCTTCTTCACCAGATGGCGGCCTTCAACTCGCCGGTGTGGTTCAACGTGGGGTTCGAGGAGAACCCGCAGTGCTCGGCCTGCCTGCCATATCACGCGCTTGTATCGACTCCCGAGGGAATGGTGCCGATCGGAGAGATTGTCGAGGGCGATCAGGTAGGTCGCGAGGTGTACGACTCGGCTGGGACTACTCGGGTGGTGGCCGTCAAGGCGAATGGCCGGAAGCCCGTTTGGCGCGTGCGGCTACGCAACGGAAGCTTCATCGAGGCGACCGCCGATCATGTAGTCAAGGCCACGAGCACGCGGCATGGAGCGACGCGCTGGGTTGCGGGTTGATCAGCTTGAGGCTGGGATGCGGATGCACCTGCATCCGCACAGAGCGAAGGTTGGGGCACAGGTTCCGGTAGCTACTGGGGTTTCAGAGTCCTTCGAACATGAGCTCGAACTCAACGCGAGGCAACAGCGTCGAGGTCTCCGAAGCCGCGCTTGCGGGCTGGCTTCAGGCGGACGGCTTTGTCGGGCAATACGAGCACGGCACCAACCGGTCGCTGACGATCGAGTTCCAGGTCGCCAACGACGACGAGTACGACTGGGTCATGACTCACCTCGATGTCGCCTTCCCTGACGTCCATCGGAAGGTACGGGAAGCCGACACCAAGGAGACGCGTGTTCGGCGAATCCGGCTGTACGGCGAGGTTCTGCGCGAATTCGTCGAGCGCTGGGAGTTGCTCGCTCGCGGCGTGGAGATTCGGGTCCCGGGCCGATTGTGGACAGCCTCGCAAGAGGAGATCAGCGCATACCTCCAGAGCATTTTCCAGGCTGACGGCTATGTTTCGATTAGGCGTACTCATGGATACCAGAACGCGCGCGTCGCGGTGGCAGTCATCGGTGAACGTTGGACGGAGGATCTCCAGTTGCTGCTGATGACACTCGGGATCTACTCGCGCAGGCTGCACAAGCGCGATCCCCGTCCGGATCGCCACGACCTTCATGAGCTCCAGATCGCGATCGGCTCGGAGCGTGCGCGTTTTGCTGAGCTCGTTGGCTTCCCCGGCCGGGAGAAGGCCCACAAGCTTTTGGAGTCAATGATCTTGCGCAACTGGAAGCACTGCGGTGACCTGCGCGAGGAGGAGATCGTCTCGATCGAGCCACAGGGCGTCGACGGCGTTTACGACATCCAGACCGAATCCGGAGAGTTCCTGACCAACAACATCGCAGTTCACAACTGCTTCATCCTCAGCGTCGAGGACAACATGGAGTCGATCCTCGACTGGAACACCAAGGAGGGGATGATCTTCCGCGGCGGTTCCGGTTCGGGGATCAACCTGTCGAAGATCCGCGGCTCGATGGAGCCGCTCGGAAAGGGCGGGACAGCTTCGGGTCCCGTCAGCTTCATGCGCGGAGCCGATGCCTGGGCGGGCACGATCAAGTCGGGCGGCAAGACGCGGCGCGCGGCCAAGATGGTGGTGCTGGACGTCGATCACCCCAACGTCGAGGAATTCATCTGGTGCAAGGCCGGGAAGAGGACAAGGCGGCCGCCTTGCGCGACGCCGGCTTCGACATGTCCATCGACGGCGAAGGCTTCTTCTCGATCCAGTACCAGAACGCCAACAACTCGGTCCGCGTCACCGACGAGTTCATGCGCGCGGTCGAGAACGACGAGGACTGGGAGCTGACCGCGCGCACGACGGGCAAGCCGGTCAAGACGGTCAAGGCACGTGATCTGATGCGTCAGATCGCCGAGGCGGCGTGGCGCTGCGCCGATCCGGGCGTCCAGTACGACACGACGATCAACAACTGGCACACGTGCCCGAACTCCGGCCGGATCAACGCGTCTAATCCGTGCAGCGAGTACATGCACGTCGATGACTCGGCCTGCAACCTCGCGTCGCTGAACCTGATGAAGTTCCGCCGCGCCGACGGGACGTTCGACGTCGAGTCGTTCGAGCACGCGGTCGACATCGTGTTCCTGGCGCAGGAGATCATCGTCTCGCCGTCGAGCTATCCGACCGAGGAGATCGGCGCGAACGCGCGGGCATTCAGGCAGCTCGGGCTCGGCTACGCGAACCTCGGCGCTTACCTGATGGCCGACGGCGTCGCCGTATGACTCCGATGCCGGACGCGGGACCGCGGCGGCGATCACCGCCTTGATGACCGGTCGCGCGTACCTCGGATCGGCCGAGATCGCCGCGGCGATCGGGCCGTACGAGCGCTACGAGGAGAACCGCGAGGCGCACAACCACGTCATGCGCATGCATCGCGATGCGTCGTACGCGATCCCCGATGCGACTGCACCGACCCGGACCTGCTCGCAGCGCCGCACGACGTAGCTGGGACGAAGCGGTGGCAGCTCGGTGAGCGAGTCCGGCTACCGCAATGCGCAGGCGACGGTGTTGGCACCGACCGGCACGATCAGCTTCCTGATGGACTGCGACACCACCGGCGTCGAGCCAGACTTCTCGCTGGTGAAGTTCAAGGAGCTGGTCGGTGGCGGTCAGATGACGATCGTCAACCGGACCGTCCCCCTCGCCCTTCAGACGCTCGGCTACAACGACCAGCAGATCGAGCAGATCGAGGCGTACGTCAACGAGCACGGCACGATCATCGGCGCGCCCGACCTCGCCGAGGAGCACCTGCCGGTGTTCGACGTCGCGGTCGGCGAGCGAGCGATCTCGCACATGGGCCACATCAAGATGATGGGGGCCGTGCAGCCGTTCATCTCGGGCGCGATCTCGAAGACCGTGAATCTGCCCGAGTCGGCGACGGCCGAGGACATCGCCGATGCCTATCTCGCAGGCCTGGCAGCTCGGGATCAAGGCGCTCGCGATCTACCGCGACGGCTCCAAGACGGCGCAGGCGCTGCGAACCGAGCGCCAGAAGCAGGCTGGTCCCCGAGGCCGAGGTCGACAAGGCCGTCGAGAAGGCGGTTGCGGAGGCGCTGGCCAAGGCGCCGCCGAAGCGCCGCGGATGCCGCGCGAGCGCCAGTCGATCACCCACAAGTTCTCGATCGGCGGCCACGAGGGCTACATCACCGCCGGCATGTACGAGGACGGGTCGGTCGGCGAGATCTTCCTGACCGACATCGGCAAGGAGGGCTCGACGCTGCGCGGGATGATGAACTCGTTCGCGACCGCGATCTCGATCGCGCTGCAGTACGGCGTGCCGCTCGAGACGCTGGTGCGCAAGTTCAGCTACATGCGCTTCGAGCCGGAGGGGATGACCTCCAACCCGGAGATCCCGTTCGCCAAGTCGATGCCCGACTACATCATGCGCTGGCTCGCGTCGCGGTTCCTGGACGTGGACCTCCAGGAGGAGCTCGGGATCCTCACGCCCGAGGTCCGTGCCCGTCAGGCGGCGCAGGAGGCCGCGAGCTCGCACCTCGGCGACACGGCGGCCCCAGCCGACCGAGGAAGACGGCGACGCCGACGGCCGGCGAAGGCAACGGAACGAGCGGTCGCTCGACCGCGGCTCCGCCGACCTCGGCGCTGACCGACGAGCCGCCCGTCATTCCCGCCGCCCGTCAGGGACTGGATCTCGGTCCAGCCTGCCAGCAGTGCGGAGGCATGATGCAGCGCACGGGCAGCTGCTACACGTGCTCCAGCTGCGGGTTCAACACCGGCTGCGGGTAGGTCGGTAGGCGGTCATCGGGATGTCGCTGGTTCCCGTCGCCTCTCCGATCACCCGGCTTTGAACCCGGCGGCGTAGCCATTCCGAAATGCGCTGTTGAATGCGGCGTTGAAGCCGGGGTTGAAGCCGCTGTTGAAGCCTAGGTTGAAGGACGTGCTGAATGCCCGGCCGCACACCGTGGTCGCGGCTGCTTCACCCTGGACCGCTGCGGCCGCGCCGGGAGCGGCTGCCGGTGTCGCCTGCCGGACGGCATATCTGGTCCCATGGTTTCGGTGCGCGGCCGCAAAGCCGCTCTTAAAGCCCAGTTGCCAGCCCCCGTTCGGGTGATATGCAGCGACGAACTCCGTCTGGAAACCGCTCTGGTAGCCGCTCTGGAAGCCATCGTTGAAGCCCGCGGTGGCCTGCGCGGCGCAGTTTGCCACGGTGTAATGGATCGACGCCTTAGCGATCAGGCCGTCTTTTGCGATGGCCGTCACTGTGTAGGTGTGCCTTCCGACCGATGAGGTGTTGAGATGGCTCGGGCTCGTTGCTCCACTCGAGTTCCCGGCACGACGCAATCCCTGATCCGGCGGGGTCGGCGCAACTGAAGCGTGTCGCGACGAACTGCCCCTTCGTGTACGTGCCGCCCGAAGGGGGCGACGAGATCGTTGCCGTGGGCGGTGGGGTTGCGGCTTGCGCCGCCGCGACGCTAGCGCCGAGCAGGCAACCAACCGCTAAGAAGAAGGTAATTATTAGCTTGCGCATCGCATTTTCTCCCCGTCGGGTCGATGGAGGCAGACGTTTTCCGCCGACGCAAGCACGAACCCGGCGCTTCCAGGAGAGTTGCGAACCGGTCTGCTGAATATGTCAGCTATCTGACCGGTGGGCGGCCGCGAAGTCCCGATCCACCTTGCGCGAATCGAGAGTAGCTGATGCGACAATCGTTGCGGTGACCCTTCACGCAGCTGGAAACGGATCATCCGCTTTCGCCAGGCCGTCGCGCTCCTCGGGGTCTCCGCCTCTTCCGGGAGGCAAGACCCTCATGATCGATACGAGCGTTCCTGTCGCGGTGATCGACCGCGACGGCTATGAAGGCGTATCGATCGCGCGAACGCTGGGCCGGCTTGGTGTCCCCATGTACCTCGTTGGACAGGAAGGGATCTCCACCCCGGGCTGGGCGTCCACGTTATCTGGTCCAAAAAGGTGCGCTGGGACTTCTCTCTCCCGGAAGAAGCGTCGGTGGCGTTCCTGCTTGAGTTCGGTGCGAACATCCGCATGAATCACGGCAGGCGAGCGATTCTCCTCACCCAGAAGGATTGGATCGCGATCCTCGTCGAACGTAACAAACGATCCTGCAGGATCAGTTCGTCTTTCCCCAGCCTGTGCGACCGGTCATCCGAAGGCTGTTGGACAAGTGGGAGATGCATTCACTCGCGAAAGAGCACGGGATTCCGACGCCCGCAACCGCGTTCCCGCTTCACTCGATGATGCGGCGAGTTCGTAGAGTCCGCAGGGCTCCCGATCGTCATGAAGAGCGCTGATCTATACGTGGGGATCAGACATCGACCAAGGTGATCCATTCGCGCCAAGAGCTTATGGACGAGCTCGGTCAACGCCAGGCGGCTGAGGGCCCTCTGAACTTCGTTCTGCAGGAATACATTCCGGGAGCTGTTGACACGGTATGGATGTGCAACGGTTACTTTGCTCCTACTCCGGATCAGACCGTGATTTTCACTGGCAAGAAGCTGCGCCAGTTATGGTCAACATCAATCGCTTCCCTTGCGGTATGTCTGCCGAATGAGGCCATAGCGAGCCAGACACAGCGATTGATGGAAGCGGTGGGATATCGCGGATGCGTTGGAATCGGATATCGCTACGACCGCCGAGATGGCTCGTACAAGGTCCTTGATGTGAATCCTCGCGTCAGCGGCGTTTTTCGTCTCTTTGTTGGGACGAACGACGTTGATGTCGTCCCGCGTGTTACTTAGACCTGACAGGCCAGCCGTCCCTGTAACCGCGCTTCAGCCCGGGCGGAAGTGGATGCTGGAAGACCAGTCTCTGGGCGGAGATGAGTGGTCTGACAAGCGATCGAGTGAGCATCGCCGGATGGATCAGGTCGGCTCGTTGCGTCCTGAGAGTTGCACTGGTTCGCCACGGACGATCCAGTTCCCATGGTGATGTGGTTGCGCGACCTAGTTCCGCTAGCGGAGCTAGCGGTTGATGCGGTAAAGCGTCTGAGAAGAAGACGACACGAGGAGGGTGTGCGCGCAAATCAGCTTCAAGCGGTCACGGAGGACGAGACTGGACTGCGCCAGCAGCTCGATCAGGACCGGACAAGGGAGGCGGAGCTGCGTCGGCTGCTCGATGAGACGCGATCAGCTCTTGCGGAAAGCGAGGCTTCTCTGCAGGCTATACGTCAGACGCGCGCCTGGCGCATAGTCGCCCGATGGTGGAGGCTCAAGCGACGGCTGACCCGACAGTGGTAGTCACGGAAATGCGGGATCCGATCACCGCGTCATGGCCGTCGCACGCAGCCGCGAAACGCCGATGGCAGCTCCGCGCTCGCTGTACCAGTCGATCAGCTCGGTCAGCGTTGAGATTCCAGAGTTTTGAGGAACCCTTAGGCCGCCCACGTCCGCTCCTTGTAGCCTGTCGCCCGCCAGGTAGTTCCTCTTCAGCGCTGACTGCGCCCAGGTGATGACTTCGTCGATGGCGGGGGTCTTGACATCCGCGATCTCGCCCAATGCGCGGGTAGCAACAAGTCCAAACGGAATGTCCTCGCTGAGGTACCGGTAGCCGAAGTTCGGCACGAATTTGCCGGGCCGAACCTCGAGCATGGGTGCCTTTCGTCCCCTGATGGGTCCGGTTCTAAAACACGCTGCAACGGTGCTGGTGTCTGACGTTACGTGCCCATAGGCTGTCCGTAGCCAGTGGTGAATGGGGGCGTTCCCACCCCGAAGGTTGAGGATGCCCCCGCTGCGAGCCGCGAGCTGGTCCGCGACCGCGGTCGCCTCGCGTGACAGCCGCTCGACGAGTCGACCCATTTCGTCGGTCGCCTGTGCGTACAGCAGTGGAATCGCCTCCTCGTCGTATTCCTCTCCCCGCCATGACCGGAAGTGCCCATACATGAGGCCGGGGTGAATGAATTGACCGGGATTGCCGAGTGTCAAGTCAAGAAAACTGTCAGTCAGAATGACCCGGGTGCCGACGATGCTCGCCACTCGCCGCGCGATCGCTGGCCCGCGGCTGGCGGCCAGCGAAGCAAGCATTACCTCCTGCTTCGCAGCGCCCACGTGAACCAGCTGTCCAACCTTAGTGACGCGAGTCGACCACGGCAGGGTTTGAAGACCAAAGATCGTCGGGTGTGTCCCGACCGGGCCACGGGCAATGTGCTCGGCGTCGAATTCGAGACCAGCCCGGGCCGGAATGCAGCCAATCACTCCCGCAGGGGACAGATATGGTGTGATTCGCTGCAATACCGCGCGCTGAGCGAACGCCGGCACGACAACTATGACCATGTCCGCACCCGGGATCACTTCTGCGGGATCGGCGGACACGCTGCGGATGTGCTTGGCCATAGCGGTGATTGCGCCGGTCGAGCGCAGGCCATGCCGCGAAACAGCACGCGCCAGCACTCGGGCTCTTTCTTCCGAGCCGGCTAGCCAACGGACGTCGACATCAACGTACTGAGACGCCAAAACGGCTAACGCATGAGCACCGTTACCGGTTCCGCAGATCGCTATCGAGGGGCGATGCGCGGAGCCGTTCAACGGTGATTCGCTCGCCATGTCGTCACGCGTCGAATTCCAGACAGCAGTCACGTCGGTACAGCCCACTTCGTGGTTTGGTACTAACCTACCTATCGCCCATGCAGATGCGGAAGCAGCTCGGTTACTCGAGCGCAGCGTGCATATGCGGAACCAGCTCGGTACCCAACCTACCGGGCTGCCAGGGATTCACCTGGGGGACAGGCTTACCCCATCAATACCCGCCAGGCCCATTTTCGATCGGGACCTGGACAGATGTAGGACCTGGAGACGAATGGGCTAACCGCGGGACTCGACCGGATCCCGCCGGGCTCATCCCCCCCCAAGCCGAGCCCCTGAAGGAGCCAAAAGTCAGCGGGGCGGGCTACCCCGGGGAAGGAAGCCGCGATCCGACTCGTCATACCTAATAGACCTTCTGAATGGAGACCATGATGCCCATAAAAACCCGCACCCGCACGATCCTCGCCTCCGTAGCGCTAGTCGTCGGCGCCATGGCGGTGCTCGCCGTCGGTGCCGACCACCTCGTCGAATACGCCGGCGACGGTTTCTCGACCGTGCCGACGATCGGCACGCTGTTCCTGTTGAACTTCATCGCTTCCGTCGGTAGTAGGCGTGGGGCTGCTACTGCCCCTGCGACGGCTCGCCAAGCGCTTCGCCGCTCCGCTCCGGGCCCTGCTTGCCCTGACCGGGATCGGAATCGGAGTGACCTCGCTGCTCGCGCTGTGGATCAGCGAGAGCTCGAGTCTGTTCGGTTTCACCGACTACGGCTTCAGGCCCACGATCGTCGCGGCGATCGTCGCCGAGTCGATTGCCGTCCTGGCATTGACCGCATATCTAGCGCTCGACAGGCCGCGCCTGTTGCATCCCGGCATGCGTCTCCGGACCGCAGTGAAGTAGCGGCGCGGCCCGCCGCCATCGAGCCTGTCCGGTCCGATGGTCGACAGCGACTACCGTACGGCGTGAGCAGGGAAAGCGCGCCAAAAGAACGAGGTTGTCGATCGAGCTCGGTTCCCAGCGTTACCTCTTCGAGGTTCCCGAGGAGGTCGCGTACTTCAACACGGCGAACATGTCGCCGCTGCTATACGCGGTGCGCGAGGCCGGCAAGTCGGGGCTGAATCGCCGCGCCGCACCGTGGCTGGTGACACCAGCCGACTGGTTTGACGAGGTTGAGCGTCTGCGGGATGCCTACGCCAGGATCCTCGGCGCCGATCGTGACGGCGTGGCGCTGATTCCGGCTACCAGCTATGGACTCGCGAGCGCGGCGGGAAACGTGACTGCCAGCGCGGGCGATCAGGTTCTCGTCCTCGCTGAGGAATATCCGTCGAACTACTACACGTGGCGTCGATTCTGCCTGCAAACCGGATGCAGAGCTCGTGGTCGTCGAACCGGAGCGCGGTGCGACTTGGACCGACGCGGTTCTCGCTCATATCACCGACCAGACCCGCGTTCTGGCCGTGCCTAATGTCCACTGGACCGATGGCTCGCTGCTCGACCTGCAGGCCGCGGTCACGGCGGCGCGTCGAGTGGGGGCCATGGTGGTGATCGACGCCAGTCAGTCGCTGGGCGCCTTGCCGCTTGACGTCTCACGGCTTCGTCCGGACTACGTGGTGTCCGTTGGCTACAAATGGCTGCTCGGCCCGCTCGGCGTCGGATGCCTATATGTCGATCAACAGCACCGCGAAGGGGAGCCGCTGGAAGAGAACTGGATCAACCGCGCGGGATCGGAGGATTTCACGGCGCTCGTCAACTACAGCGATCAATACCGGCCGGGAGCCAGACGTTTCGACGTGGGTCAACGAACAAGCTTCGGTCTAGTCCCCATGGCCATCGCCGCAGCCGAGCAGCTGCTTGATTGGACTGTCACCGAGGTCGGGTCGAGCCTCAGGGGCGTGACTGATCAGATCGCCGACCGTGCCGCGGAGCTGGGCTTTGCGGTCCCATCCAGAGACCATCGCGGTCCTCACATGCTCGGCATCGAGCTTCCGCGCGAGGTGGCAAGCGGCGTAGCGCGTCGGCTCGGGGACGACGGCGTCGTCGCCAGCATCCGCGGGAGCTCGCTGCGGATTGCGCCGCACCTGCATACAACCCAAAGCGACGTCGAGCGGCTACTCGGAGCGTTGGCCCACCGGGACGGCTAGTTTCCTCGGCAACGCGTAGGCTGCCGCACCACTTCTCCCCCCTGGGTGTTTAGTTGTCCTGTTGTTGCTTGGTGTGAGCGGAAGCGATGAGGAGAGCAAGGATGAGCGATGAGAACAGCGGAATGAGTGATCGGCCTGAAGACGCGGGACTGACGCGTCGGGAGGTCGTGGGGCGAGCGGCCGTGGGGGCTGGTCTGCTCGGTCTGGGCGCAGCGCCGGCGGCGCTTGCGAGGCAGCCACGCCGGCGGCGCGCGGACGTCGTTGTGGTAGGTGCCGGTCTCTCCGGGTTGGCGGCGGCTCGGGTTCTGGCCGCGGCCGGCCGGGATGTGTTGGTGCTGGAAGCTCGCGATCGGGTCGGGGGACGCACGCTCAACCATTCGATCGGAGGGGGGCACATCGTCGAGGTGGGTGGCGAGTTCGTCGGACCCACCCAAGACCGGATCCTCGCGCTCGCTCAGGCCGTCGGGGTGGGTACGTTCTTCGTCTACAACCAAGGCTCGAACGTCGAGATCATTCGCGGCCAGCGCTCGCTGTACCCGGCGTCCACCGGGATCCCGACCGACCCCGAGACCCAGACGCTTTTGGTCAAGCTGCTGGCGAGAGTGGACGCGCTCGCCACCGAGGTCGGACCGCACAGACCATGGCGCGCAAAGCGGGCCAAGGCGCTCGACCACACAACCCTCTGGGAGCTGGCCCGGCCGTTTGTAGGCGCGCGAGTCCGTCCGGTGTTCGAGGCCGTGATCAATTCAATCTGGGGCGTGGACTCCACCCAGCTGTCGGCGCTGTATGCCGCCTCCTACGTGGCCGCTGCAGGCAACGGCAGTAACCCAGGGAACTTGTTTCGGCTGGCTTCGACGGCGGGCGGCGCCCAGGAGCGGCGGTTCGTCGGTGGGTCGCAGCTGGTGGCGCAACGGGTCGCCCAGAGGCTGGGAAGACGCGTGTTGCTGAAGACGCCGGTACTCGGGCTGGTCCCCGTCCCCGGAGGCGTGCGCGTCCACACCGAGCGGCTGGACATTCAGGCCAAACGCGTGATCGTTGCCGTCCCGCCGCCCCTCGCGCTACAAGATCACCCGCTCGCTGAGTCAACGACGGACCCAGCTACTCAAGGGCATCCACATGGGACATCTGATCAAGTCGGAGGCCGTATATCCGCACTCCGTTCTGGCGCGCGGAGGGCCTGAGCGGGCAGGGAGTGAACGACGAGGGCATCGCCTCGGTGCCCTTCGACAACTCTCCGCCTGATGGCAGCGTCGGAGTTCTGTTCGCGTTCACCGGCGGCAGCGCAGCCAATCGACTGGCCAGACTCACTCCAGCCCAGCGCCGGAAGCAAGTCCTTCAGCGTTTTCGCCAGTACGTCGGGGACCAAGCGCTCTCGCCGGCGCAGTTCATCGAGCACGATTGGCGCTCGTGAAAAGTGGACCGGCGGTTGCCCGACCGGCATCCCGCGGCCTGGCGTGTTGTCCAGGTACGGCGGCACGCTCCGCGCCCCGATCGGCCGGGTGCACTTCGCGGGAACCGAAACCGCTGACTACTGGCAGGGCTATATGGACGGCGCCGTGCGGGCCGGCGAACGGGCAGCGCGCGAGGTCCTGAGCGCGTAGAGCGAATGGCGACACAACTGGCGTGGACGGGTGATGGTTCTCCACGGATGGAGGTTGCCCATGTCGAGCGTCGCGCTCACGACTTCACAGCCGTTGGCACTCAGCTCGGTGCGGGGTATGAGTTGCGCTACAGGTTGGAGCCAGACCTCCTGGCGCTCGATCTGGTGGGGAGAACCTCGACGGAGCTGGCGTTAGGCGACGCTGACTTCTTCGATCTCGGCTGGTCGCCGTTGTTCAACTCGCTTCCCGTGATCCGCGACGGGCTTCTCGAGGACGGGCCCGCCGCGCTCTACACCATGCAGTTGATCGACGTCCCATCGCTCCGGGTGAGTGAAGCAGAGCAGCGATATGAGCCACTCGGCGAGCGGCCAAGTGCGGTTCACAGCAGGTGACTTCACCGCCGACATCCGGTTCGACGAGCTTGGATACGTGCTCGACTACCCCGGGATCGCCACCCGCGTATGAGCGTCGTGCAGCCTGAGATTGTCCGTACGCGGTAGGTGCGGATCAGGAGCCGTTCAGCTGGTGGATTCACCAAGGTTCCGCCAGATGAGCTTCGAGACGCCTTGGATCGTCTCGATCCCGTAGTGAAAACCGAACAGGTCGCCCGTTCCGACTGGATCGTTGGTCGTGAGAACAGTAAGAACGTAGTCGCGACCCTCTCCCTCTACCCAGCCGGTGCTGTTGACCTGCCATGGGCATTTGGCAACCGGTTGCGTGCAGGTTGGAAGCGTCTTCCAGCCGTTCTTCAGCGCGACGGTAATTCCGGGAACGGGCTGGGCATAGTTGGGAGCCTCGCACGAATCGCCCCAGGGACCGCAGGTGATTCCGAAGCGCTGATCGGGCTCGACGCTCTCCATCAGATGCAAGCCGTACGCTCGAGCCTCGTCTCCGAGAACGCCCCGTGGTTTCCCGTAGGCGAAGGTCTTCATCAGGGCTACCTGATCACGCGCGGTCGTCGTGGTGTTACCCCATCCGTTATACGTCGCGCTCTCGCACCCTACGTCAGTCTCTTTCAGGGGGATCAACCTGTTGAACTTCGTCAACGATCTACACCCGCCCGGGAAGTAGAACATTGCGGTCGCGGCAGCGTTATCGCTCGCTTCGATCATCCTCTCCATCAGGTACTTGATCGAATAGGGAATCTGCGCCGGAATGCTCGCCCGGTGTTCTTCGTAATCCCGAAGCCACCTCGCCAGGATGTCGACCTTGACGATGCTGGCCGTGTACTGGGTGTCGCTTCCGTTTGACAGGACATACGTCTTCTGGCTCTTGCGGTTGAAGAGCGCCACCTGTACGACGCCCTCTCGTCCCCGAAGGTAATTGCAGAGGCCCTTCACCGGGCCCGGGCGACTACCCGCGGAAGCCGAGCTACCGCAACTGAATTGAACCTCGCTTGCCCGCTTTGCGGCTGACGCCGGGGCTGCTCCGGCCGCGCTCAAGCCCACGACCACCGCAGCCAGTACCAAGCCCCTTACTCGTGCCATCAGATCCCCCTTTGTTCCTGGCACGTGACCCTACTGGAAAGCCAGCCACCCACGAGTGAGGCCACTTCCTGCGATCCTGCGGGCTTGGTGGAGGTTTCAAGCGATGCGGGCACCCTCCGTGACATCTGCGAACGAACGCTGCGCCAGAACTGGCGCGAGGGCGCGCACCACGGCGTCGAGTTCGGCTACACCTGCCCCAGTCCCACGCACTACCCGTGGCAGTGGTATTGGGACTCTTGCTTTACGGCCATCGCCTGGAGGCGGTTCGACCGGGAGCGATCGCAAAGGGAGCTGTCTTCACTGCTAGCCGCCCAGCTGGGAGGTGGATTCATCGGGCACACCATCTTCTGGAACACACCCCTGAACGGTGCCCGCCGCTTCACATACAACGTGACCTCGCCGAACGCGCCAATGACATCGACGATCCAGCCCCCGATCTTGGCGTGGGCCTGGCGAATCGCGGTTGGCGACCCGCAGGAGGCTCCGGGAATTGTCCGCCACCACCAGTGGCTGGCCGAGCATCGCGACCTGGACGGAGACGGACTGATCTGGATCATCCAGCCAGACGAGTCGGGGCTCGACGCCTCGCCGCAGTTCGACGTCATCTGGGGCAGCCGGGCCCACGGACTGCCGGGGTTCGTCCTGCTCGTGCACCGCAATCGGCAACTCGGATTTGACCTGGGTCGGATCGTCGAGGTCGGCGGACCGGTCTGCTGCGAGGTGATGACGAACGTGCTGTACAACCTCTCGCGCCTGGCGCTGGGCCTTCCCTCTCTGACCGGCACGATCATCGATCGGATGTACGACGAGGACTCTGCTCTCTTCTGGCCGCTCGTTCGACCCGAGCCTCGACACCGCCCGGCGTTCACATGGAGCGCGCTGTCTCCTCTGGCGCTGCCCGACCTGCCAGAGGAGATCGGCCGCCAGCTCATCGAGCGCCATCTGCTGGACCCCAGTGGCTTCTGGCTGCCGTTCCCCCCTCCATCCGTTTCCGCGAACGATCCCAGCTTCTCGCTCGATGACACAGTGCTACCTGGAGTCCGACGCTACTGGCGCGGACCGACCTGGATCAACTCAGGTTGGCTTCTGTGGCTGGGCTTGGTGCGACTGGGATACGAGAACGAGGCCTCGGAGCTGGCAGGACGGCTGTGCGCCACCGTCCAACGTGAGGGCCTTCGCGGAGTACTACCACCCGTACTCCGGGCGGGGAATGGGAGCGGTCGACTTCGGGTGGTCCTCGCTGGCGCTGGAGTTGCTGGAGCCAGATCCGGCCGCGGCAGGTAGCTACCTGTAGGGCGTCGGGACGGCGCGGCTAACGAGCGCCGGCGTACTCCCGCGCCAGAGCCGCATAGCGATCCATCGTAGGCTCAACCTCCTCCGCCACCGACGGAACCCAGAACACGCCGCGATGCACACCGGCGCGCTCGAGGCGCTCGATCCGCGCCGGATCTCGCATGAGACCCATGATCGTCACCGGTACCGGTGGCCGGCCGACCTCCTGCACCCGGGCCGCCAGCTCATCGAGTCGCACGACCATCTCGTCATCCTTGACCCGGTTTGGCATCCACTCATCGCCGTACGCCAGCACGCGGTCGATCACCCGGGGGCCATTGCCGCCGACGAGGATCGGAGGATGCGGCTGCTGTAGCGGCTTGGGCCAGGACCAGATCCGATCGAAGCTCACGTGCTCGCCGACGTAGGTTGCCTCATCGGATGTCCAGATCGTCTTCATGGCCTCGATACGCGCGCGCATTAAGCCGAACCGCCGCGCTGCGTCGGTCCCGTGGTTGCGCATCTCTTCCACGTTCCACCCGGCTCCCACTCCGAACAGAAACCGGCCTCCGGAGAGCCTGTCAAGCGACGCGACCTCCTTGGCGGTGATGATCGGGTCGCGCTCGATGACCAGGCAGATGCCTGTCCCAATCCGCAGCCGACTGGTGGACGCGGCGGCCGCCATCAGCGCAACGAATGGGTCGTACGTGCGGCTGTACTCCGGCGGCAGCTCGCCACCGATCGGATATGGGGTCTCGCGCGATGCCGGGATGTGGGTGTGCTCCGGGAAGAACAGCGACTCGAAGCCGCGCTCCTCGGTCATTCGGGCGAGGTCCGCGGGGGAGGGAATGTCCTCCGTGGGGAAGATCGCCAGGCCGAACTTCACGGGCAGGCACCGTACTCGAACCTGAGCGAGTGGTGTAGCCACCGCGGCCCGCTAACGTAGAAGCCATGGAGAGCGACGCGAAGATCGAGCTGACCGACGAGCAGTGGCGCGAGCGGCTCACGCCCGACCAGTACGAGGTTCTGCGCCGCCAGGCGACCGAGCCGCCGTTTACCGGCAGATACGTTCATGCCAAAGAGGACGGGAGCTATCGCTGCGCCGGTTGCGGAGCGGTCCTTTTTGATTCGCAGACCAAGTTCGACTCGGGCACCGGTTGGCCGAGCTTCTACGAGCCAGCCGTGGCCGAGAACGTCGAGCTACGCGAGGACCGCAGCCTGTTCATGAGGCGGACCGAGGTGCTATGTCGCCGTTGCGGCGGCCACCTGGGCCATGTGTTCGACGATGGGCCTGCACCCACCGGGTTGCGGTACTGCATCAACTCCTGCGCGCTCGAGCTGGGGCCCGAGCGGGATTGAGGCGGCGCGAGCCGGGAGGCAAGCGCGGCTAGCGACGCTCCCGCTCCCTCTCCTCCTCTTGGCGGAGGCGCCGCCGTAGGTACTCGATGGTGCCGATGAGCATCAGGCCCAGCACTACTGCTCCGGCGATGCCCACCTTCTCGAGCACTCCGGCCGCCGCCTTACCTCCGTAATAGCCGACGAGCCCGAACGTGATGCCCCAGCTCAAGCCGCCTAGCGCGTTCCAGAAGAAGAACTGCTTGAAGGGCATCCGGTTGATGCCGGCAAGCCAGGCGGCGATGAAACGCACAAGCGCGATCCAGCGCGCCAGAAACACCGCCTTGGGCCCGTGCCTCTCGAAGAACCGGTCACCGGCGACGATCGCTTGGCGACGGTGGCGATGAAGTGGCCCTTTGGCCTCCAGCACCTGCCGGCCGATCTTGCGGCCGAGCAGGTAGCCGATGTTGTCTCCGATGATCGCTGAGGTCACTCCGATCAAGATCACGAGCCAGATCTGCAGCTTCCCCTGGCTGGCGAGCACAGCGCCGGCGACCAGCGCCGTCTCTCCCGGAGACGGGATACCCATCGACTCCAGACCGATGATCGCCGGCAGCAGGTAGCCGAGCTTGCTCGAAACCGAGATGATCGCCGCGAGCCCCACCGCGGCGAGTGCCCGCATCGTCACCCACCAGCGTTCTGGAGCGCTGCCAGCAGATGATCCACTTACTTGATGCTGCCATGCCGCGCCCGCGGGCGTCAGCTGACGCTTAATTCTTTTACCTCGTGCGCCTGGGCGACCGGCAGCCTCAGCGTGAACTTCGCGCCGGGCCGATGGGTCTCGTCGAGCACGAGCTGGCCGCCCATCCTCAACGCCAATTCCCGACCAATTGGCAGACCGAGCCCGAACCCAGCGATTCCGGCAGTTTCTCGGCCGCGCTGGAAGCGCTCGAAGATGATCGCCCGGTCCTCCGGCGCCACCCCGGGTCCCTGGTCAGACACGCTCAGCTCGGCGTGACGCCCGTTGTGGAGCTCGATCCGGACCTCGGTTCGCTCCGGGCTGTGCCGGACCGCGTTGTCGAGCAGGATCCGCAGGATCCGGGCCACGCTTCCCGGATCGCCGAGCGCCCATACCTGGCCCTCCGCCACCTCCAACGAGGTGCTCACGCCGCGCTCGGCCGTCCCCAGCTCGAACTCCGCGAGCACCGCCCGGCTCAGCTCGCCCAGCTCCACCGGCTCTGAGCGTAGCTTCACCTGTGCGTCGAGTCTCGAGAGATCGAGCAGATCGGAGGCCAGCCGCGCCAAGCGCCGCGACTGGACCCGCGCCCGGGCCAGCAGTGTCCGCGCCTCGTCCAGGTCGGGATCCCCCTCCTGAAGGTCATCGTGGAGCAGCTCGAGCATCCCGTCAAGCGACGCCAGCGGCGTCCGAAGCTCGTGCGACGCGGTCGCGACGAACGCCCGTCGCGCCTCCTCCTGCTGCTGAAGCTGACGCTGCATGGTGGCAAATGTCCGCGCCAGGTCACCGACCTCGTCGCGGGCACGATCGACCGGAACCTCAACCCCGGGACCCTCACGCGCCAGCTTCAGCGCGGCCTGCCGCAGGCGGCGCAGGCGACGGACCAGCGTGGCCGCCAAGGGGATTCCGAGGATCAGCGTCAGCCCGAAGCCGGCGAGCGCGGCGGTGAGGAAGGCGGTGCGCACGGCGGCCACCGCGCCAGGGATCTCGGTGATCGAACGCCGGATTGCGAGGACGTAGCGCGTCCCTCCGATCGTGATCGGATAGGCGACCCGCGCCACCTCGGTCCCATCCTCGTCCGTTCCAAGGCTCGACAGCGGCCGCGGCTGGCCGTGGCGGAGGAGGCTCCATTTGAGAAACACGCTCGCCGCGTCGCCATAAGGGCTTGTCTCGCTGCTCGAGCCGAGCGGCGCTACGACTGTCGCCTGACCGCCTGGACCAGGAAAACCTAAGAGCACCGTCGTCGCGACAAGGCGGTTGTCGAGCTGGGTGAGGGCGCGCTGAAGCGCCTGCACCTCCAGGTACCCCTGTTGGTAGTACGGATCGCCCGTGACTCCGTATGGGTTGTAATCAAGTACGTGGTCGAGATTGAGTGTCTGCAGATTGTTGGCGACGGAGGCGTTGCGGACGTCCTGCACGAGCGTCTTCCGGGCCGAGTTGCGCAGCTTCGACTCCAGCGGCCCCAGCAGCGTCAGCGCCGCGACGGCCAGCGTCGCCGCGGTGGTGAACAGGACGAGCCCGACGATCCGACCGCGCAGACCAAGGGCGCCACGCCGAGGTCGCGCGCGCATCGCTACGAGCCTCTCAGCCGGTAGCCGGCTCCGCGCACCGTGAGGATGTGTTGGGGCTTGTCCGGCTCGGGCTCGAGCTTCTCGCGCAGGTGGCGAATGTGGACGTCGATCGCCCGCGGATCCCGGTACGCGCTATCGCCCCAGATGGCCCGCAGCAGCTCCTGACGGTTCAGGAGACGACCGGGATCGGCCATCAGCGCGTCGAGCAGCTCAAACTCCGAGAAGGTGAGCCGAACCGGGTGCCCGTCCATCGCTACCTCTCGCTGCGCGCGGTCGAGCACGATCGGGCCCACGACCAGCACCTCATCGCCCATGGCCCGCGTGCCCGTCCGCCGCAGCACGGCGCGGATTCGGCTCCGAAGCTCCGCCAGGCCGAAGGGCTTGGTCACGTAGTCATCGGCGCCGGCCTCGAGACCCAGAACGGCGTCGGCTTCCGAGTCGAGCGCGGTCAGCATGATGATCGGCACCACGTTGCGCCGGGCCCTGAGCGTGCGGCACACCTCGTAGCCGTCCGGTCCGGGCCCGAGAGCCACGTCGAGCAGGATGATGTCGAAGTGATCGGTGCTGGCGCGGTCCACGGCAGCGCGTCCGTCGGCCACCGCCATCACCCGGTGCCCCTCCCGGGAGAACGAGCGGGTCAGCATCTCGCGGAGGTCCGACTCGTCGTCGACGACCAGAATGCTGAGCGAGGCGTCGCTCGAACGAGCGCCGGGGGCTGCGGGCGGGGCAGCCGCGGGACGGTAGTCGGAGGCCATTCCGGCACGATCGTACAGGGCCGGATGACCGGGACTTGCAGGAGCTTCCAGTCGGCGGTCCGGTCCGCCTGTCAGACCCCACGTGCGCTGGCTGGCGATCGCGTCGCGTTCAGCGCATCGATTCGACGGAGGCCGAAAGTGGCTTGCTCGACCAGCGAGTTTCATCGGCGATGGAGACGCGTCTCGGCGATAGCCGCCCTGCTGCTGCGACCGCCCACACAACCGCCATCCAGGTCGCGGTCGCGAGCCCGACATGGACCCAGACCATGTCGGACGGGAGATGGAGCTCGTACTGCACGCTGCCGACTAGACCCTGGGCGGCGAGAAGCACGCACAAGACTGTCAGCGGCTCGAGCGCCCCCGTCGAACGCCCCCGCTGGCGTTGAAGCAGCCAAACGGCGATCGCAGCCACGCCAAACAACGCTGCGATCGTCGCGTGGCGGTGCACGACCCAGCTGAGCGTGTCGGCGCCCTTGAAGTACAGCCGATGGATCCGCTGGCCGCTGGCACCACCGGAATGCGGCCCGGCGGCGGTCGCGGCGGTCCCAGCGAAGATCGTCACCGCACCGAGCGGAGCAAGCGCACGCACCGACCACACGCCCAGGCGGTCGGTCGAGCGGGGCCGCGATCCGGGCTCATGTGAAGCGCGCCAGGCAAGAGCGACGGCGCCGATGAGAATCACCATCGAGAGCCCGAAGTGGGCCATGACGAATCCGGGGGCGAGGTGCTGCCGGACCGTGAAGCCGCCCAGCACCGCCTGCGCAACCACTCCCGCCGGAAGTGTCAGCGCCAGCCAGGCCAGGTCGCGCCGGAACGGACGCCTTGTAAACGCAAGTACCGCAGCGATCACGACCACGACGCCGACGATCCCCGACAGCGCCCGATTGCCGAACTCGATCAGCGCGTGGCCCTGAAGCGGCGGCACCGCGTTGCCGTAGCAACGGGGCCAGTCCGGACATCCCAGGCCGGAGTCCGTCAGTCGGACCGCGGCGCCGGTGAGCACGATCAGCCCCAGCGCCGCCAGCGCTACATAGCTGATGCGGCGGTACTGCGCCGGAGTTACGGTCAGGCGGTCGGCTAGGCGGGCACGCACTTCGCTTAAAGGATGCCGAATGAGCTGAGCTGTCGTGGCGTCACGCGCTGTATGCGAACGGCAGCGAATCTTCGAGCTCCGCCAGTCGGGGGGCGCTCCTGTCACGGGCCGAGCCGATTAGCTCCAGTCCCTGGGGCCACTGGATCGCGACATCAGGGTCGTCGTAGGCGAAGCCGCCCTCGAGCTCGGGGTCGTAGTAGGAGGAGGTCTTGTAGACGACATCTGCCACCTCGGAGAGCACGCAGAACCCGTGCCCGAACCCATCTGGGCAGTACAGCTGGTGATGGTTTGAGTCGTTGAGCTCGAACCCCTCCCACCGACCGAAGGTCGGCGACCCCCGCCGCAGATCGACCAGCACGTCGAAGATCGCGCCCCGCGCGCAGCTGATCAGCTTCGCCATCCCTACCTGGTAATGCATTCCCCGCACAATCCCCCGGCGGGAGCGCGAGTGGTTGTCCTGCACGAAATCCAGGTCCACCCCGAGCTCAGACAGGACGCTGCGCCGGTAGCTCTCGAGAAAGAAGCCCCGCTCATCGCCATGAACCGCGGGCTCGAGCAGAATCGGACCGTCGAGTTGGGTTGCCAGCCGATGCACGGCGGCGGAATGTAGAGGACTCTTCGTGGGTAGTCAGGTCTGAGGTTGTCGGGTGTGAGCACTTCCGAGCTGAGGCTGGCGCCCGCGCGCCGCATCACAGCGTCGCTCCCCGCCGCGGTGATGACTTTCCTGGTCGGAGCCGAGTTGTACTCGGCGGTGAAGGTGCTCACTTCGCGCGGGGCTTTCTCAGCTCTCAACGCGAGCGTAGAGGTGCTGACCTACGCGGTCGCTGCGGCCGCGATCGCGGCGGCAGCGTTCAGAGGCGAGCGTCGGATCCGCTGCCTCGCGGTCCTGGCTCCCGCTGCGCTGGCCGCCACCGTCCTGCTCGCTACCGCCACGCTTGGAGGGCAGGCGCTGGCGATGGTCTCGGCGGTCCTGTCGATGGCTGCCGCGTGGTGCTCAGGCCAGTACCTCCTGCGGTGGATGGGGATTCGGCAGCTGGCCGACCGCGCGGTTGTCGCCTGGCTTGCCGGGCTGGGGCCGCTGTGCTTGCTCACGCTGCTGCTCGGCCGCTTGTCGCTCTTGAAATGGTGGACGATGGGGGTGGTCGTCCTGGCGATTGGGGCGCTCGGCTGCATAAGGGCGGCTCGAGCGATCTGGGCACGCCGAGCCCTGATCAGCCACGAGATGGTCGGCTCCGGCGAGGGCGCCACGAGCAGCGGTCTGGTCTTGCTCACCTTCTCAGCCGCCGCGATCTATACGGCTGCGCCGGAGATCCAGCCTGACGCGCTGTCGGCCAAGGCTTACCTGCCGGCCTTGTGGGCACACACCGGGACGATCGGACCCATCACCAACCACGCGCAGTTCAACATCGAGGGCTGGTTTCAGCTGCTGGCGAGTTGGGGCCATCTCCTCGGGGCACCGGCGACAGGCCGCTACCTTCAGCTGGTCGCCATGCTGGCCGCGGCGGCGATCGTGTGGTCCTGGGGCCGCCGGTGCGGACCGCTCGGGCCCCTGGCCGCGGTCTTGGTTGCGACTACCCCTGCGGTGTTCTGGCAGGCCACCACCGCATACGACGACCTGCTGCTCGCGCTCGCCGCGTTCGCGCTGGCGGTGGCCGTATTCGAGGCGTTTCCGGCCCAATCGGGCGCCAGCGATCGCGCGCTCGGGTTGGCGCTTGGGTTGATGTCCGGGACCTGCGCATCGCTGAAGACGAACCTGATCCCCGTGTCCGCGGCGCTGCTCCTGGGGTGGATAGTCGCTGGGCGGCAGTCGGGGGCGATCGCGCGGCGACTCGGCTACGGGCTAGTCGGAGCCCTGATCACTGCAGGTCCTCCGCTCGCGTTGCGCTGGCTCGATACGGGCAACCCTGTGTTCCCCGCGTACAACAACGTCTTCCGCAGTCCGCACTGGTTGCCCGTAAACGAACGGTTGAACTTTCCTTACTGGCCAACGGCGGGGCCGCTCGGACCGGTTAAGGCGGTCTGGGATGTCGTGTTCCACCCGTCCCTGATGGCCGAGGACGCTCCCCCCGGCGCCTATGGGCTCTTGATCGGCGTACTCGGCCTCGCGCTGGCGGGCGGCTGGAGATACCGACGGCGCACAGGAGGCCAGCTCGTGCTGTGGACCGCAATCGTGTTTGCGACCGCCGCGTTGTGGGTCGAGTTCAGGTACCTCCGGTATCTGCTGCCCGAAGCGTTCGTCGCCGTCGTCCTGGTCCTGGCCGGTGTCGGCGCCACGGGCTCAACTTCGACTGTTCGCCGGTTCGGCGTCGCCGCGCTAACGGTGGCCGCCGCCGCCTCGTTCGCCGTGACCGTCGCCCAGTTCTGGAACGTCCCGAACCACCGCCTGCCGATTTCAGCCGCGATCGGTCGATGGAAAGCAGCTGACTATCTCGACTCCGCCCTGCCGGAGCGCCAGGCACTTATGGCTTTCAATCGCCTTGCACCACCGCACGCCATCGCCATCTCCGACAGCGCGGGGCGGGCGCTGCTCACCCAGGGGCGCGATGGGTACGCGAAATGGGAGCTGGCCGACCAGATGGAATTGCATTGGCCACTCCCGACTTCCGGCGACGGCGCATACTCCCGTGCTCGCGCGCTGGGTGTCGACTGGGCGATCGTCAGCGGACCGCACCGCTCCCTGATCGGCAGAAGCTGGCTTCCAGAGCTCCTGCGCACCCACGGCCGGCTCATGTTCAGCGCCCACGGATGGGATCTCTACGAGCTGGTGAGACGGCCGCCTGCCGGGCTGCCGGTTGCCGCTTGCGACCGTGCGCAGACCGGAATTCCAAGCTGCTGGAGCTTGGTGCGCGCCCCCGACGGCGGCATGGCGGCGGTGCGCGCGGTGCGAGTCTGTCCTGGTGAGCTGATCTCGGTGGTCGTCGCGGAAAGCCGCGCCAGCCCGCCGAAGCCGGTGTTCATCAGGTTCACCGGGGCCACCCCGCGAGACGCCTCGGCGGTCGGCAGCACCGTGCCCGGAGCAGTCCAGCCAATTCCGGCAACCGTGCCGTCGGGAGCGCAACAGGCCGTCGTCAGCCTCCCATCGTCCAAAGCGGCGAAACTGACTAACGCGAGGTTGGTGCGCGTCGGAAACGCCTGCCCGTCCTAGGGCGCGTGACCCCAATCATGGGCTAACGACGCCGGCGGAGGATCGTCGCCTGGCGAGGAGCAGGATGGTTCCCAGCCACCCCAAGAGGGCTACGCCGACCAGGGCATACTGCAGAGTGCGTCCCGATTCCTGGTAGGAGGCGGTGAACCGGTACGTCCCCGGACTCAGCTGCCACATTCGCAGCGGGATCCCGGACTTGACGATCCGGGCGCGTCCGGTGTTCGTGTGCCAGCCTCGGATCGCCAGCTCGTTCTCGACCATTACCGCCGGCCGCGTGAGATGGACCTGGTAGACGATTCGCCCGGCCCCATAGGACACCGTTCGCGCGTCCGGCGACGGATGCCAAGTGTTCGGTGGAGGCAGGCTCCGGGCGTTTGCGGGACAGCCTGAAGCGGCGCACGGGAAGACGAAGGCGTGCCAGGGCTGGAGCAGCAGCCGCGTCCAGGTGGGGCTCTGTCCGGCTTGCCACAGCACGCGCTCGAGCGGACCGGTGTAGTCGTTGAGGTGGTAGCCGTGGGCCACCCAGCCAGCTGCATCGGGCGGGTTCCCGCGCGGAGCCACGGTGAGCGGGGCCACAGGCGGCACGCGGGCGGGTCGGGTGGCGGGAGCGCGGCGAAGGACGGCACCCAGGCTGGGTACGTAGCGCTCGTTGGCCCGGTACGGCGCTGCTTGCTGCGGGCGTCGCCTGCCAGGACGAGATCCCACCCTTGGCACGGATGTCTCGGGCGTCCCGCACCCCGTCGATCGCGATTAGAGCGATGAGCGCGGCGACGAGCACGTAGGGCCGAGGCCGGAAGGCAATCAGGGCAACAGTGGCGACGATCACGACCAGCACCAACCACAGCGTTCGAGTCGGCGCTGAATACGTGGATGGCGCAAAGATCGCTCCTGCCGCGAGCGCGCCACCCGACCAGTGCCGCGGGCCAGATCCGCACCTTGCGATTAGAAAGGGAAGCCCACGCCTCGGCGGACAGCACGATAAGCGCGATCGCGACCGCGGCCTTGTAGTCCGACGCCGGAAAGCGACTGGGGAACAGGGGACCGAGCGCGACCATCGCCTTGCCGATCGGTCCGATGCGAGCGGTCGTCGCCAGCAACAGCGCGACGACGCCAGCAGGCCAGCAGAGGGATGTGACGCCTGACTGTCCGCAGGGTTGAGCAGGCAACCCCGATCAGGATGGGCAGCGGCGAGCGCCCAGGCGTAGATGCTCCCATCGAAGTGCCAGGCGAACGGATTTAGCTCCAGGCCCAGGATGTCGATCGGCGCAAACGAATCATTCGCTCGCACGGACGCCGTGGGCTGGTACGGGCGGATGAGGTCGTTGTGGTGCGTTGCGATTAGATAGGGCAGCAGGACGGCAGCCGCCACGGCGACGCTCGCGCCACGGCCAGCACCAGCGCCCCGAAGGTGGCGCCTGAGTCGTCCCGGGGGTAAGACGCAAGCGAAACGCCCAGGTAGACGACCCCCACGATCGCGAACGACGCCAGCTGACCGGGATAAGCCCCGGAGGCGACGAACCAGGCCAGCAGAGGGACGGCTCCCAGACGCATCCACCGCCGTCCAGGAGTCGGCGGTGTAAGCGCCCAGAAGAGCCAGGGCATGTACGCGAACCCCCTGAAGATGTCAGCGTGCTCGGACTGTCCGTAGAAGCCCCCGAAGAACAGGTAGGCGACAGCCGCGGCGGTGGCCCATGGCCAGCCCAGCCGGCGAACCCGCGCGAGCGCCAGCACGCCGGCGGCCCCGAAGCAGACATGGACCACCTGCACGACGGTGGCCGCTGTCAGGTTGAGCGGTATGCCTAGGGCCCCGAAGATCCACCAAACAGGGAAGTAGACGCCGGCTTGTGGGTCGACGTCCACTGGGAAGCCGCTGGCGACGAACGGCGACCAGGAAAGCGGATGGCCGCTCCCAAACGTGGCGGCGACGAACGCCGGCGCGGTGCTGTAGGCGCCCAGGAAGTCCCATGGGAACGTCCAGTGGAGGAACAGCTGCCTGGCGAACACCAGCAGCGTCAACACGACCAGGAGCCCCACCGCGACCACGGGCGCCATGCGCGGATCGAAAAGACGTTCGAGCGCCCGCGGGACAAGAGCGCGTCCTCGGGCGCCGCGCTCGGACGCGGTCACTGGCCCGGAGGGGGGCGAGGTCAGGGCCATGCGGCGGCATGGTAGCCACGGCCCCGGCGGCCGGCGCCCGGCGTGATCGCGAGCGAGCGTAGGCGGGTCAGGCGAGCGCGCACTGGCCGACGATGTGCTTGCATCTTGCCGCGCCGTGACCGCGTCCGCTCTCTGCGCACAGACCCGAACTAGAGAGCAGGCCGCCCCTCTGCGCCTGGTGTGGCGGCCAGATCGAGGCTGCTGCCGAATACCTCGAGGGACGAGTGCGTTGCGGACGCTGCGGTGTCGCCAACACATATCCCTGGCCTACGGATTCCGAACTCGACGCGGCTTATGGAAGCTGGTACAGGCCAGGCGCAGGCCGCTTCTCCGGAGTGGGCGACGCGGTCCTTCGTCGGACCCGAGGCTGGCTCGCCCAGCGCCTCGACAGGATTGCTCCCCCAGGGCCGGTGCTAGACGTCGGCGCGGGCGATGGGGCCCTGCTCGATGCTCTTGCGGCTCGGGGACGCGAGGCGCTGGGGCTTGAGCGCGACGTCACAAGACCGGACATCCGAGCGGCCGAATTGAGTGACATCAGCGACTCATGGAGCGCGATCGTGTTCTGGCACTCGATGGAACACTTGCGCGACCCGGGCGACGCGATCGATCGCGCCGCCTCGCTACTGAGGCCGAATGGCGTCGTTGTGATCGCGGTCCCAAACGCGGGTAGCCTCCAAGCCCGAGTGTTCGGCGATCGCTGGCTCGCACTAGACCTTCCACGGCATCTCGTCCACCTTCCATCGACGGCGCTCATCCGGCGGCTCGAGAGCTTGTCGCTGCGTGTCGAGCGCATCAGCTACTGGAGAGGTGGCCAGGTGGTGTTTGGGTGGGTGCACGGCCTGGTCGGCACCCTTCCCGGGCGCCCTGATCTCTATGACGCGATTCGTCGACCCGAGGCGCGTCGCCGGGAGAGCTCGGGCTGGCACCCGGCCGTGACGATTGTCGCCGGGGCTCTGCTCGCGCCGTTTGCGGTTATCGCCGCTGCGCTTGAGGTTGCGCTCCGCCGGGGCGGAACCGTCTACGTTGAGGCCCGTCGTGTCTGAGGTCGTGGTCAGACCTGGCGCTCCGGCCAAAGGTCGAACCTCGGGCCGGCCTCCCGGCAAGGTCATCGTCGTGATGCCCGCGATGAACGCGGCGGCGACGCTGCGAGAGACCGTGGATCAGATTCCGCGGGACTGGGTCGATGAGGTCATCCTCGTCGACGATCACTCGACCGACGGAACGGTCGAGCTGGCTCGGGAGCTAGCCGTGCACCTGGTCTGGCATCCCCACAATGCGGGGTACGGAGCCAACCAGAAGACCTGCTATCTGGAGGCGCTACAGCGTGGTGCAGATGCCGTGGTGATGCTTCACCCCGACGGCCAGTACGACCCGAGCTTGATCCCGAGGATGGTCGAGCCGATCCTGGCCGACCAGGCCGATCTGGTCCTCGGGTCGCGATTTGCGGAGCCCGGGATGGCCCTGCGAAACGGCATGCCGCGCTGGAAGTACCTCGCCAACCGGCTG
Organism: uncultured Actinomycetes bacterium; assembly: GCA_963719305.1. Taxonomy (GTDB): domain Bacteria; phylum Actinomycetota; class Thermoleophilia; order Solirubrobacterales; family Solirubrobacteraceae; genus Palsa-465. Next base: position 34,793 of record CAVRBL010000006.1, read on the forward strand.
CTGACCGTCACCGAGAATGCGGCCATGGGCACGCGCTTGACGGAAGCGCACACCGGCTACCGCGCCTACTCGCGCACGCTCCTGCTCACGGTTCCGTTTCTGCGCAACTCGCTCGATTTCGTCTTCGATTCGGAGCTGATCATGCAGGCCGCGAATTTCGACCTTCGCATCGTGGAGGTCCCGGCCGCTTGCAAGTACTTCGCTGACGCCTCGTCGGTCGGATTCGGCGCTGGTGCCGTGTACGGGCTGAAGACGTTGTGGGCGGCGACCCGTCTAGGCCTCCATAAGGCGGGGATCGTCCCCTCGAAGAAGTTCGAGAGCCCCGAGACCGACCAGGCCGATCCGATTCGCGGAGCCAGGCCCGCCCGTGATCGCCACCTGACTTCGGGCCGGGCGTAGAGTTCTCGACCCTGCTCGTCGCCTTCGACGGCGCAGAGTCCATATGTCTCGATTCAGCTCAATAGCCAACACGCTTCGCTGGCACCGACCCGAAACGTCGGAAGGTGAGCCTGCTCCCGCCGGGGGCGACGGCCCGGAGCCCAAGTGGCCCCTTCTCTGCTGGCCGCTCGATCATTTCTACAGCCCGATCCCGAACAATCGGGAACTCGCCCGGGAGCCGGCGCGTTCACGGGTATGGCCGCAAGCGCCTCCCGCCACGCCGGGCATCGACTGGCGGGGAGAACACCAGATCGGGCTGCTACGCGACGTTCTCGCCCGCCAGAGCAACTTCGAGCTCCCGGATGGCCCTACCGGGGACCTCCGTGACTACCACGCCGGCAACCCCATGTTCTCGCGGCTCGACGCGTGGGTGCTGCAGGCCATGCTCCGCCACTTTCGGCCGCGGCGAGTGATCGAGGTGGGGGGCGGCTGGTCCTCGCTCCTAACAGCCCGGGTCAACCGCGAGCACCTGAACCGAGGGCTTCACTTCACCTGCATCGAGCCCTATCCGCCCGACTTCCTCGAGGAAGGTATCGACGGCATATCGAGGGTCATTCCCTCCCCGGTGCAGGAACTGCCGCTCGACTCGTTCCTCGAGCTCGGCGACGGCGACATCCTGTTCATCGACAGCTCCCATACCGTCAAGACCGGGGGCGATGTCGTGTTCCTGTTCCAGGAGGTGGTACCCCGGCTGGCAGAGGGAGTGATCGTCCACATCCACGACTTCTTCATGCCGCGCGACTACCCCCGGGTTGGGTGTTCAGCGGCCGTGCCTGGAACGAGCAGTACCTCGTGAGGGCTTTTCTGGCCTTCAACTCCGCGTTCCGGGTTCTGCTGGCGGTGGCCTGGCTGAGCGAGTTTCACCAAGACGTTCTGCGCCTGCTGCCTGATTACCCCGACAAGTACCAGGACGGAGGCGGCTCGCTCTGGTTTCAGCGCACGTCGTCTGACTGAAGCGACGCTGCACCTAGTCGCTCGCCGCCGGGGACGAGCTCGCAGCGACGCTCTCGCTGAGCGCTTGTGAGACGTACGCGCAATCCTCTGCGTCAAGCTGAGGCGAGATCGGCAGGCTCAGGACCGAGGCGGCGAGCCGCTCGGTGATCGGCAGCGCCGAGGGGTAGTCCGCAGCGTACGCGGGGGAGCGATGCGGTGGAGTGGGATAATGGACGAGAGTCTCCACACCCAGCCGCGCCAACCGCTCCCGCACCGAGTCACGGTTCGGCACACGCACAACGAACTGATGCCAGACCGGCAGCGCCCCGCTGGTGATAGCTCGGGAGAGTCACACCCGCGAGCGGCTCGAGCGTATTCATGTACTGGAGGGCCCGGTCGCGCCGGGCCTGATTCCAGGCATCGAGCCGGCGGAGCTTCACCCGCAGGATGGCGGCTTGCAGCTCATCTAGCCGGCTGTTGGTGCCGCGGAGCTCGGTCTGTCGTGGCGGTGCCGCTCGCCATAATTGGCCAGCATCCGAACCCGGTCGATGACGCTGTGGTCTGTCGGAGACCACGATGCCGGCATCCCCGATCGCCCCAGGTTCTTGGTCGGATAGAGGCTGAACGCCGCCGCATTCCCGTAGGACCCGACCGAACGATCTTCAAACCTGGCCCCGTGCGCTTGCGATGCATCCTCGACCAATGGCAGTCCGATGCTCACCGGCAATCCTCGAAAGCTCGTTCAGATCGGCGGGCATTCCGTAGAGGTGTACGGGCACGACCGCCGCGGTGCGCGGTCCAATCGCGTCCTCGACACGCGCCGGATCGATTTGCATCGTGTCCGCGTCCGGCTCTACCGGCACCGGGCGCGCCCCAGTATGCGTGATCGCTAGCCAAGTCGCGATCGACGTATGGGCGGATACGATTACCTCGTCATCGGCGCCAACTCCGAGCGCCAGTAGCGTGAGCTTCAGCGCCTCCAGTCCACTACCGACGCCGACCGCCTCCTCGGCATCGCAGTAGCGCGCGAATTCGTCCTCGAAAGCCTCGACCTCCGGACCGCGGATGTACCACCCCGAGCGAAGTACACGACCCATCGCCTCCTCGAGCTCGCTCGCTAGCTCGGCATGGAGCGAAGCGAGGTCTAGGAACCGGACCGCCGTCACGAACGTACGGTCAGCGTCCGGAACTCGTCGTAATCGTGGACGTACTCGTCGTAGTCGTACCTTCCCGACGCAAGCACTAGGCATAGAGCTCCATTCGAGAAGTCGTCCAGGTGATGCCAAACCATCTCCGGGAGCAGCAGGCCGCAAGACTGGTGAGTTCAGCTGGTATTCGCTGCGCACCCGCCCGTCGTCGCAATGAACCGTGAATGCGCCCTCTGCGGCCACTAGCAGCTCCTGCTGCTCGCGGTGGGCATGGTGCGCGCGCTTGCCGCCAGCTGGGACGCCGGATACCCAATAGACGCGTTTGATCTCGAACGGGACCTGATTGAGAGCCTCAGCAGCGCACAGCCAGCCACGCGGCTCCTCCACCAGACCCAGCTGGACCAGCTCGCACCGGCTGATGGCCTCTTCCCCCACGGCCCGCTCGCCTGTCACCGCTGCTCCTCCTCGCGTTTGAACAGAAATGCGTGTCCCATAGCTCGGAATGTCGAAAACCCAAACCCAGTACGGGACCCCTGCGGCTCGTGGACCCGCTGTAGGGGCATCAGCGTACACCGGCTGGCGGCCCGGCCGTCTGTGGAGCGCGGGCCAGCCATCACACGTCCTCGGGCACCCGGAACAGGAACCCGGCCTGGCTGACCTCCTCGGGTGCCCCCGTGATCTCCCAGGGAGGATGCACGAGGAACTCGCGCTCGAGCTCGAGGCCTGCCTCTCCCGCCGCCCGGAGCAGTTCGTCGCGGTTGAACACCCACCCGAGGAGTTCAGTCCCGTAGCCGTACGCATCCACACGCTGGAGGACGACAAAGCTGGGATGGCGGGTGGCGACCGGCACGCGGGTAAGGAACAGCCACCCGTCCGCCGCGCTGGCGAGCCGTCGCAGCAGGCGCTGCCAGTCCTGCTGGTATTGGAGTGAGTTGCTGGCGAGGATCAGGTCGTAGCGCCGGGACAGACACTCGTCGGTGTCATGAAAGATCACCTCAGCATGTAGGGCCCGCCCTGCAGCGCAAACGGCTGGAAGTTCGCGACAGTGGTAGTCCAGGTCGACCTCGGGTAGCAGGCGGCGGGCGAGCACCCGATGATGCCCCAGCGCTCCGCCCCAGTCGAGGATCGAGAGAGCTGCGGACCCGCTTGCCGCTCGAACTGCGGAGCCATTCGCCGCGCGACCGACTGCATAAGCGAACGCGAGGATCGCGTTCTGGTCAAGGAAGCCATGGCGGCCGACCGGTACGCCCTCCCGCATCTCATGATTCACCCCGAGCGGATCTGAGCCCGCGACTGCGGCTAGAAACTGGGGCCACTTCTCGCGATACGCACGGGCGACGTCCTCCACATCCCAGCCGGCCGCAGAGCGTTCGTCCGCCTTGCGGGTCCGCTCCCATCCTTCGGGGACGTACTCCCACTCCGGAGGCTGGGTCCGTCGCGCGGCACCGGATCCGTTGTCGACCGTGGCCTTGGCCGGTTCCGCTTCCGGTCCATAGCGGTCCCCCTCCCATCTGGGAGTCCAGCTCCTCGAGGGGTAATAGTCGACAATGACATCGTCGCGCATCCCGATCCGAACGCCCGCCTCCATCATCCGAAGGCAGAGCGCCCAGTCGCTCGGAAGCCCGAACGCCGCGTCCGCCAGCTCGCGCTCAAAGATCTCCCGCAGTCCCGCGTGGTACAGCGCCGCCTGCTCGCCGAACTGTCCCATCCTTGGCGGAAAGCAGCCGATCGTGGTCTCGCTGCCGTTCGCGAAGTGGATCAACAGGCGACCGTAAGTCATTTCGAGGCGATCACCGCGGGCGCGCTCCAATAGCTTCTCGAGATGATGCGGGCGGAGCGCGTCGTCGTCATCTAGGATCGCGATCCACCGCCCGCGAGCGCGTCTGGCCCCCTCGTTGTAGGCGGGAACGCCATAGACCAACCAGCCGGTTTCCGGGTCCTCAGGGTACGGACCGCGGTACGGGAGGTTTTCGAATGTGATCCGGCGATCTTCGAACGCTTCCACCACTTGCCGGGCCTCATCTGGCGCCGCGTCACCGACGACGAGCACTTCGAAGTTCTGATAGCTCTGGGCGAGAATCGACGGAATCGAACGCTCGCGAAGCAGCCCATAGTTGTCGTAGGTGGGGATCACCACCGAGACGAGCGGATCCGGGTCCGAGTACGCACGCTCATATTCAGGATCGCTCCGCAGCTGATACAGGCGCTCGCGTCGCCATTGGGCCCGGTCATACACGAACCGCAGGAGCTCGACCATCCGCCCGTGGTCGGCTCGCGCGGCTGAGCTCGCCGCCTCCTGCTGGACCGCGAGCGTGTCGAGGCGGCTCGCAAGCTGCGCGGAGGCCTCGGCCTGGCTCGTGACTACACCCTGAAGCTGTGCCAGCAGTGCCTGGATCTCGCCAAGCCGGGCGACGTTCTCGGCGTACGCCGAGGACAGCAGCCCATGGGTCTCCCCGGCCAACCGCCGGATTTCCCGGAGATGCTCGCGAAGGCGTCTGACCGGCCCCGGAAGAAGTCGTGTCGTATCTTGCTGCTGTCTCCGCGCTGGCACGTAGGCCTCTTCGGCGCAACCCCAGGTAGATGACAAGCCGACGGGGGCCGACGGAGGTTAGCGGCTCCCAAGGAACGGCCGCTGGTGCAGTCGGGCGCGGGCGGACCTCCTAGCCGCTCACTTACAATCCGCCGCCTGAGCGAGCTGCAGATAATTCCTCCGCCGGGGCAGCGTGGGATCTCCGAGACCCTGCGGCGCTTCAGCGAAGAGATGCCGGGCGAGCGCGAGCCGATCCTCGACTTTGTGATTCGCGTGGCGGCAGAGACAGCGCCGGGAACCTCGGTCCTCGATGTCGGCGCCGGCGATGCTCCCTACGGGGAGCTGTTCAAACACGCACGGTACGTGACGACCGATTGGGCGCAGTCGCTCCATCCCGGCGCACGCGTCGCCGACGTGGTCGCTCCCGCCGATGCGCTTCCGCTGGACGATGCTTCCTTCGGGCTCGTGTTGTGCACGCAGGTGCTCGAACACGTTCCGGAGCCCTCTCGGGTGGTCGACGAGTGCTTCCGCGTGCTCGAGCCTGGCGGCAAGCTGGCGCTGACGGTTCCGCTGCTCTGGGAGCTGCACGAGCTGCCACACGATTACTACCGCTACACGGAGCCGGCAGTCCGGTACCTGCTGGACAAGGCCGGCTTCGTCGATGTGGCGGTCTCGCCGCGCAGCGACAGCTTTACCGCCATCGCGCAGCTGCTGCGCAACCTCGCCTGGGGGATGGGCCACGCCGACGACGGTCTGGCCGAGCAGCGCGTCGCGGCACGGGAGCTGCTCGATGCCGTCGCGAGTGAGATCGCTCGCCTCGCCCCGCTCGATTGCCAACGGATCATGCCGCTCGGCTACACCGCCCTGGCCCACAAGCCGTGACGCCCGAGCTTGTGTCCTCCAACGGCGGGGGCCGCTCCCTCGAGCGCGTCCCCATACTGTACCTGGCTCCGTGGGTTGACTTCGGCGGCTCGGACAAGGGGACGATCGACTGGTTCCGCTGGCTTGACCGCGATCGTTTCGCCCCTTCGCTGATAACTACGCAGCCATCACCCAATCGGCGGCTTGTCGAGGTAGCGCCGTTCGCCGAGGAGATATGGGCCCTTCCTGAATGCATGTCCGGACGCCAGTTCCCCGGCTTCATTTTCGACTTCCTACATACGCGAGCCGTCCGTCTGGTGCACATCATGAATTCCCGGCTCGCCTACGAGCTGCTGCCAGACCTCATTTGCCTAGACGAACCGCCCGCGGTCGTGGTTCAGCTGCATGTCGAGGAGCCGGATCGCAGCGGCTATGTCCGCTACGTCGCGACCCGCTACGGCAACCTGGTCGACGCGTTTTCGGTCTCCTGTCGGCATCTGGCCGCGGCGCTCGAGGGGTACGAGATCCCAAGGGCAAGATCCACGTGATCCCCACCGGGGTCGATGCCGAGGGGGAATTCAACCCCGAACGCGTCAGGGGCCGACGACCGCGACCAGGGTGATTTCCGGATTCTGTTCCCGGGGCGACTGGCCGAGCAGAAGGATCCGCTGCTGATGGTGGAGGTCGTCAAGCGCCTGGCCCCGCGACACGACCGCCTGCGCGTCGAGGTGGTCGGCGACGGGCCCCTCAAGTCAGAGGTCGAGCGGCGCGTGCGCGAGCTCGACCTAGGCCGGCACGTACGCTTTCATCCGGCCACGCCGGAACTTGCCCGCTGGCTGGCAGAAAGCGACGCGTTGCTTATGACGAGTACGTTCGAGGGGGTCCCGTACACCGCGTACGAGGCGCTGGCGATGCAGGTACCGGTAATCGCTCCCGCCTTGCCAGGCAACGTCGAGCTGATGAGCAGGGGACGGGGTGCCTGATCGAGTCGCGCGACGATCCCGACGCGTACGCCGAGGCGATCGGGGCACTGATCGAGGACGAGCGCCTGCGTCGACAAATCGGCGCCGCCGGTCGCGCACGGATGATCGAGTCGTTCACGGTTCAGGAAATGGCCAGAGGCCACGAGCGGCTCTACCAGAAACTGCTGGCGGCCCGCAGGCGGCAATCGCCGCCCACCCCCAAGCCGCAACCGGCGCCGTCCTCGCCCGCTCGTCCAGCTCCTCTGCGCTTCACCTCGCGGCCGATCAGCGCCACACCGCTCGTCTCGATAATCACCCCGTGCTACAACCACGGCCGCTACCTGCCGAGCCTTCTGGAGGGAATCGCGGCTCAGGATTATCCGGCGATCGAGCTGATCATCGTCGATGACTGCTCGGACGACCCGGAGACGCTCGAGCAGCTGGCCCAGCTTGAGCAGAACGGCTCGGCTCAGGTAATCCGCCAGCCGCGCAACCGCGGCCCGAGCGCCGCCCGTAACCGCGCCCTGGAGGTCGCCACGGGCCGCTACATCCTCCCCGTCGACGCGGACAACGTGCTCCTTCCGGGAGCCATCCGGAGCCTTGTCCAACAGCTCCAGAGCGCGGGCGAACGGGTTGGCTTTGTGTATCCCAGCTATCAGTACTTCGGCAACCGCGACTACTGCTTTAGGCCACCGGCGTACAACCTCCACGCCCTCTTGAGCAGCAATTTCGCCGACACCTGCTCGCTACTCGATCGCGACATATTTGACGCCGGCTTGCGGTATCCGGAGGACATCGAGCTCGGACACGAGGATTGGGACCTCGTACTGGAGCTCGCCGCCCGTGACGTGATCGGGCGGCCATCGCGTGATCTCGTGATGCTCTACCGAAAGCACGGCTTCACCCGCTCCGATCTGGTGGAGTACGCGCGGCTACCGTTCTGGAGCGAGATCAAGGACCGCCACCCGGAGTTGGCCGGAACGGGTGCTGACGACGGCCTGATGGGCCGCTGGAGGGGCCCGGCATTAAGCATCAAGGTGCGCTTCAGCCCCGCGTTGTCGGTGATCGCCGCCGAGCCGGTCGACTTCGAGTCGATTGCCGGCCAAGCCCTCCTGAGGGCCCTGCCGGATCAAAGCTGTCGCGACTTTGAGCTGATCGTCGAGTATCCGGCCCTGCCGGTAGATGGCGATATCGTCGTGAGGCAAGTGCCTCCCGGCTTGGCGGGCTCGGTCGCGGAGCGGATCGAGGAGGCGCTCTCGATCAGCCGTGGCCGGTACCTGCTCGTGGCTCGCTCACCGGCGGAGCTCCTGGGAGATCCGACGCTCGTCGAGCGGCTGTTGCGACGCTTCACGAGCGATTCCGAGCTGCGCGCCGCGGCGTTTGCCGATCTCGGCGATCGCGCCGGACGCTTCCCGTGCGCGTTGATCGAGCAGGCCGATCCAGAGCTGGGCGCGCACGCCGTGGGATGGCGCCGGGAGCTTCACCACGAGCTCGGGGGGACAGTGGAGGTGGCCGAGCAGCACGAGGTTGAGACGCTCGCCTGGGCGATCAACGACCGAGTCGATCAGATGCTATGGCATCACTTTCCGGTGGCCAGCTTCGCCCGACCGGACACGCGCGAGCGGCACCGGCCGATCGCGCTCGAACCAAAGCACGCGCCCACCGTCCTTGACCGCTCGGAACGCGCCGAGCGCGAGGCGAGAATGCACGTAACGCCAGCAGTCCCGACCGTACGACCGAATCAGCTGCGCCGCTGGGGGCACTCCGGAGGCTGGATGCCACCGGAAACCGTGCCGCTCGTGCGCCATGTCAACCAGAGTGGGACCTGGAGGCTGATGACGAATTCCCTGGAGCCGCCGCCGGGCGCCAGGGCGGAGTGCGTACTCGGGGCAATCCAGCGTTTCTCGCCACCCGGAACCCGTAGGCTGATCCGGCGTGACGGACGGCATCTGACGGTAGAGCGTGCGAGCCCCCATAACGACGAGGATGAGGTGCTTGGGTACTTGGAGGAAGCGCCCTTGCCGCTGTTCGTTGCGATCGAGCGGGCTGTGTTGGAGGACGGCTCAGAAACGCTGGTGACGTCCGCCGAACGGGACCAACTGCGGCCGCTGGCACGCGAGCTCACGTTCCTCGGCTTCATCGAAAGCATTCCGAACGAGCCCGTTCAGCTCCCGCCCTACACGAAGACCGGCCGCCGACCGGTTCTCGTGCGATGGATCGACTACGAGCAGCGTCGGCACACCTACGACGCGCTCCCGCCAACCCACTCGATCAATGGAGGGCTCGTGCTGGCGGGCGAGCTCGGTCGCCTCCAGCTTGACCCCGATTCGAAGGCAATCCCTGTATGGCTGGATGCCGCTGGGCGGATCAGCACCGACCGCTACTCGTTCACAGAGCCACCGCTCACGGCCGCGAGCCTGCTGCGCTACGGTGCGGCGCCGCTCAATTGGCGCGGTTTCGGGCAGCGCTTCACCCGTCTTCGCGCGACGTTCCGTCGTCTGCTGGAAATCGATCAGCTGCTGGTGGCACGTGCGCCGCGCAAGGCCACCGACGGGAATCCGCAGCGTCTGCTCGGCTACCTGCAGTCGGAACCCGGGCCGGGACTAATCGAGCTCTTCGCGGCGCGCCACCGAGTGCTGCCCGATCAGTTCGTCACGCACTACCCGCTGGAAGCAACGGACATGGGGTATGTCGACGTCCGCAGCCTCGGATACATCCAGGCCGATGCGCCGCTGACCGGAGCCCTGGGCCGCAAGGGCGACGGCGTGCCGTGGGCGTCGCGCTTTGGGCTCGCCGCGCGCGTCGGCTGACCCAACCGTCCATAGCCCCGCACCCTGGCGGTTACGGGATCCCCAGGTCAGCCGCCAACGTTTTGAAGCACCGCCAATAACGAGAGGCCGGCCGGGAGCGTATGGCCTCTCCGCAGCCAGCTGGCCTCCACTCTCAGCGGCCGCTCGAGGATGCCATTGACCCAGGCGGGGCCCAGTTGAAGATCGAAACGCTCCTCCTCCTGACCTGCGCCGTTGCGGCGCAACCTGCGCTTCGCGAGGCGTACGGCCGCCGCCGGTGGGAAGAGCAATGTGTTAACGAGGTCATCCGCTCCAGTCGCCAGCCGGCGTCCGTGACCGCAGCGCGCAGTGTGGCGCGCTCGTAGCGACGGTAATGCTCGTTTGCCACGTCGTGGTAGGACCAGAGCCGTTGGTAGGCCGGGACGGTTACGAGCAGCCAGCCACCCGGCTTGGACACGCGACGCAACTCCCGCAAAGCGCCCCGATCGTCCGGGACATGCTCGATCACGTCCAGGCATGTGATCAGGTCGAAGTTGTCAGACGGCCAGGGAAGCTCCTCAACGCGCCCGATTTGGACCTCGCCTAAGCCGCGGCCGCGGGCGACCTCGGCCGCGTCTGGACTCAGCTCCAGGCCGGCGACTGTTCCGTAGTCGGCGAGCTCCTCGAGCGTCCGACCCGAACCACACCCGGCGTCGAGGATCTGCGTATCGCTCGGAAGCGCGAGCTGATCGAGCTCCGCACGAATGATCTGTCGCCGGCCCCGGGCCCACCAGTGCCGCTCGTCCATGTCGAGCAGGGTCTTGAGTAGCCGCTGATCCACTTTCTCGATGCTGCCATACCGCGCCGGCAGGCGTCAGCTGACGGTCAATTCATTGTCCTCGGACGCCACGCTCGCTCGATCCTCAGTCGGCGTCGCCGCGACCGGAGCCCGCGCAACGGCGAGAAGGGAAAGTCCGAACGGAAGGCTTCGCCTCAACACCACTGCGTTCTCGGCTCGCATGACCGCCGCGAGCACCCGGTTCACCAACGGCCGCACCTGGTCGACGTCCCCTTGTCCGCTGCTGCGGGTAAGTAGTCGATGGAGCACCGCCGGTGGGAACAGAGCGGTCATCCGGTAAGTGACGCGCGTGAGGACGAGCCCGGCCGATGTGAGAAGCCGCTCGAGGGTCTCGCGCCGGTAGCGACGACCGGTACCCACGGCGCGGTCGTGGCCGCTTATGAGTCGCTCATACGCGGCGACATGAACGATCAGCGTTCCTTCGGGACGCAGCACCCTGCGCGCCTCCCGTACGGCCATCTGATCGTCAACCCCTCCGTCGCTTAGCACGTCAGTGGTCAAGACCGCGTCGAAGGTGGCATCCTCGAACGGCAACCTCTCCGCCCGGCCGTGCACGAACTCGATGTCGGGGTGGCGCTCGCGGGCGAGCGCTACCGCGCCCGCGTTCGCCTCGAGGCCGATCCGCATGTAGTCAGGTGGCACCGCAGCCAGCAGGTGACCGGTCGAGCAGCCGATGTCGAGCACGCGCCCACCGCGCTCGACGCTGGCAAGAAGCGACGCCACAACCACCTCCCGCATCGCGGCAAGCCACCAGTGATCGGTCTCGACGCGGCCCAACACCTCGTGGTAGCGATCCGGTCGCCCGTCCTCCTCCGCCACCGACGTCTCGCCTCGACGGCGACTGGCGGATCTCGTCACAGCGCGACGGGCGCGCGCCTCTTCCAGAAGACCCCGGACGCTGTGTCTCATCAAGCGGATCGGAGCGTTCGAGCTCGACCCCGCATAGCGAGTCAATCGCTCGACCTCGACGGTCGCGCGCGGCACATCGAGCGTTTGCAGGAGGAGTCGGTACTGGCGGCGCGGATTGGCTAGAGCGATCTGCGCGACCCGCTGTGAGACAACACTGAAGTTCCCGATGTCGGCGTCGATAGCCCTGTGGACCAGCGCGCTGAGCATGGCGTGGTAGGCGCGCGACGCCCCCACCCGCCAGCGAGCGTCCCCTGTCCGTCGACGGCGGGTCAGCACGATGTCGTAGCCCTCGCGAGCGTTCACGTACAAGCGCGGTACGTCCTCCGGCGCGTCCTTCAGGTCGCAGTCCATCACCACAGCCCAGCGCCCGCTGCTGCGGGCCAGACCGGCCCTGATCGCGGCCTCCTCGCCGAATTTGTGCCCCATCCGGACCGGGCGTACCCGTTCATCCCCGCGTGCCAGCTCGAAGGCAATCTCGCTTGACCCGTCGTGGCTTCCGTCGTCGACGAAGATCATCTCGGAGGAGACCTCGAGACGATCGAGGGTCGCAGCGAGTCGCTCGTGCAGCAAACGCAGGCAATCTGCGGACTCGATGCACCCGCACGATGATGCTGAGCTCGGTCACAGCGTCTAGCTGCTCACGGTGCGGCCCCAGAACGGCGGCCGCCCCCAGCGCGCGATCACCCGCTCACACCCTGTCTGCGAGTCCACAGCGATCGCCGCCCGGCGTTGGGCGTTGATGAAGTAGAGCGGCTGACCTGGGACTCGATATGGCATCTGAACCGCACCAGCGGAGACGAGTCCACTCGCTCCGCACTGGAGCGTCGGATCCAGCGGCATCGCCGCTGGTGGCTTCACTGGCGTGGTGTACTCGATCGCGCCCTGAAGGTCCCAGCTCGCCGCGAACACTGGAATGAAGCCGTCCTCATACAACGGTGCGCCCATCCCGATGAGCCGAGCGTCCGAGGGCAGACCCCGGACCGCGACATCGTATCCGGCCAATGCGGTCTTCTGCTCGCTCCATGAGACCTCCCATGCCCGCTTATGCTCCGCCGAGATGACTAGCTGATGCCAGACGCTCGCCGCTGCGAGGACGCCCACCGCTAGCAGGGCGAACGCGCGTCGGGGCACGAGCCGTCGGATGAGCTCGTACACAAGGCCGAGGAGCGCCACGAACGCGCATACGTAGGCGAAGCTTCCGGGCAGGTTAAGCCGGTTGAAGAGCCCGTCCAGGTCTGGGAGGTAAAGGTCGTTGGCGGTCAGGAACGAGAGCGCCGAAATGGCCGCCACCGCAACGCTCCCCGCCAGAAGCGCGAACCACGGTATGAGCCGCCGACGAAGGTCCGCAGCGCGGATGGCGTAAACGGCGGCCGCAAGAAGCACGACGACGATCGCGGCCAGTCCTATCCAGCCAGGGACGAACGCTTGGTGCCAGGTGCTCCACGCCGTCTCGAGCAGCGTCCAGGCACGGCTGATATAGGCCCCCAGCGTTCGGTGCACCACGAATCCTGACCCAGGATCCACCGGCGCGATCGCCAGCCGGTAGATGACGAATGCGGCGGCGATCCCCAGGTCGACGGCGCCCCGCCATAGTGCTCGTCGGTTGCGGTAAGCGGCCCAGTAGATCAGCCCGTTCAGGGCGACCAGCGGCAAGACGATCTCGTACGTGAGCAGCGCCACGACCGAAAGGAGCGCCGCGAAGGCGTGCAGCATTAGCTGTGGCCATCGGGTGTTGCGGCGCAGTGCCGTGAGCACGATGAAGGTGCCGATCAGCACGAGCGAGACGGCGTACTCACCGTTCGAGCCGACGGGCCAAAAACGGCTGCTGTCGCTTCCCGGGAACACGATCAGCAGCGCTGCGGCTGCCCCCGCCCACGGCCAAGCCAGGCGGCAGCGGCGAAGGATGGCGTACGCCAGTCCGGCCAGCAGCACGAGCAGGCCGACGCTGACTAAAGCGTAGGCGACGCGGTGGGAGCCGAGGAGCTGGTACTCCGTTACTGGAAAAGTGCACTCCAGCTTCCGTCCGTCGCTGGCGGCCTGTACGCAGGCGTTGAACCGCTGCACCCAGCTTGCCCCGCCGTCGTGCATGGCACCGAAGAGGGCCCAATCGTCGTAGTACCAGCCTGCTTTTACCACGAACGGCAGGTAGATGCCGAGGGATAGCCCGAGCAGTCCCAACAGCACGAAGGGGCCCGGACGTCGGACGAGGGGTGGGAGCCGACGCCCGGCCGGCCGGCGGAAGTCGACCGCCGGGGTGGGCGGTGAGGCCACAACGGGTTGGTCAGGTCGTGGCTTGGCGACCGACACGAGGCGCGAGGATACCGTCCTGCTCGAGGCGGCCTTGGGCCGCTGAGCGGCCACGCGTTCCCAATAAGATCACGCGCTCGTGAACGCGATAGCGCAGTTGAGCACCGACCACCCGGCGGTGAAGCTGAAGCTAGACCTGCTCGAGGCGGCGACCCCGGTGACTCGCGCTGTCGTCTACGGTGACATGTGGGAGGTGGAGGGCGCTTATGCGCTCCGCTGCTTGGAGCTCGGCTGCGCCAGCGTGACGCTGATCGACTCGTTTGAGACCCCCGATTGGCAGCGGACGCGGATCGAGCATCCCGAGCTCGACTTCGTGAAGGGCGATTTCGCCGACCCGCTCTTCATGGGCAGCATCCGCCCGAAGTACGACCTAGGAGTGGCGTATGACGTGCTCCTACACCAGGCATCGCTGCTGGGTGCGCTGCATCTCATGTGCGAGTTGGTCGAGCAGCGGTTCGTGGTCGTTCAGCCAATGCTGCGCGAGGGTCATGATCCGCAACAGCTCGTCTACCTCCCCGGACTCGATGCCCACGTGGACCTTCACCCGGCGGGAAGCGAGACCGAGTGGATGCGCGCCATCGGGCCCGCCACGGAGGTCAACACCCTACATTGGCTGTGGGGCTTGACCCCTTCGTTTATACGCGCGGCGCTGCGCGGTGAGGGCTTCGAGGTCACCGCCGAGCGCGATGGAGAAGGAGGGTTCTCAAACTCGCGGTGGACGTGGTGGGGGTGTATCGCCGAGCGCGTCGAGTGGCCGACCGCCCACTGGTCTGAGCACTACCGCCATCCGGGCCTCCGTTCGCCCAGCGACTGATCGGCGCCGGCCGAGAGGGAGCGTGCCTGCGCGGCGAGTACTAGCGACCAACCCCAAGGCGATTGACCGCGCCCGCACTGGTGCTCTCGGCGGGGGCGAGCTGCGGATCCGGCTCGGCTGGATGGCCCCGAAGGTAGCCGTTGATCACCGGGAAATCTCCGCGCGGCCCGTTGAACTGCACGGGCACCAACTCGACATCGAACCCGCAGGCATCCATCATCCAGCGCAGCGCCAGCCTGCCGGGAACCCACCACCAAGTCGGATCCTCGGCGTACGTGGTGCGGACGAACCTGGCGTACTCTGACAGCTCGGCGTCTTCCAGCATCATCGATCCCAGCAGCAGCTGACCTCCGTCGGCGACCATCCTCCTCAGCTGTTGGAGCATTCCGACGGGGTTGGGCTCGTGATAGAGGACGCCATTGCAATGCACAAGGTCGAAGGTGCCGTGAAGCTCGGGATCGAGTCGCTGCCAGCCAATGTGTTCGAACCCGATCCCCGTCCGGTAGACCGACTCCAGGAAGCGGGCCTGCTCGATGAACTCAAATGGCTCGCACGCGACCACCTCGGCCGCCCCGCGTAGGTGGAACATGAAGGCGTCATAGCCGGCATTCGAGCCGACGTCCAGCACCCGTTTGCCCTGAACGTCGGGCACCCACTCCTGGAACGCCTCCCATCGCTGATCGCCGCGCCACACGCCTTCGATCACGACGTCCCCGCCGAGATAGAACGGGCCCTGCAGCCACGGCGAGAGTCGGTCCACTCGCTCTCGCAACTGCCGTGCCGCGTCAGGATCAAGCTCGCCAGGCAGATCATCTGAAAACCGCGGGAGGGCGGCAAGGTCGAGCTGACGCTCGGGCAAGTCGAGGGCCGGCAGCTGGGCGTCAGCAATCTCCCGGATGCGCTTGAGCGCGTCCGTCACCTGTGAGTTGCCAGGGTTCACTGGACTCGAAGGCTACCGGCGTCGACCGCCGGTGGTCGGTGAAGGACACGGTGACTTGCGCGGCTTTGGCACGAATCACGGGCAATGGCCGGCGAGTCTTCTGGGGTTCGGCTGGGCGATGACATCGAGCTGAGCGTCGTCGTCCCCGTCTATGGGTGCGAAGGATGCCTGGTGGCGCTGCATGAGCGCCTCACCCGAACCATGGCGCAGGTGACGGGGCGGTACGAGCTTGTGTTCGTTGACGATCGCAGCGTCGATGACGGGTGGACGGTGCTGCGGCGACTGGCGCGCGAGGACCCACGAGTGAGGGCGTTCCGCCTCAGTCGGAACTTCGGACGAGGCCGCGGCGGTCACGGCAGGGCTAGCGCAGGCGCGCGGAGCATGGGCGGTCGTTATGGACTGCGACCTGCAGGAGGCTCCCGAGGATATTCCGCGGCTGTGGGCAGCCGCGGGTGAGGGCTACGACCTCGTCCGCACGACTCGCAAGCAGTGGCGCCACTCGAGGTTTCGGCGCTGGACCAGCCGCGTCTACCGGAGCCTCACGCTGGAGACGCAGGTGCGAGCCGACTACAGCAGCTTCAGCCTCCTCTCGCGGCGGGTGATCGATGCCTTCCTGCGGCTGAACGACCGCGACCGCGAGTTCATGATGGTCGCTTGACTGGCTCGGGTTCGACTCGACCACCGTCGAGATCGAACATCACGAGCGCCACGCTGGCGAGAGCGGCTACATCCTGCGGCACCTGATCCGGGTCGCATTGGACGGCATGTTCTTCCGCAGCACGGTGCTGCTGAAGCTGGTCGTGCTGGTCGGCTTCGTGATCGCACTGATCGGCTTGGGGGTGGCCGTCTTCGAGATCATCGATTACTTCATCGCGCCGGCGAAGACGGTTCCCGGATACACAAGCCTCGCGGTGCTCATGCTCGTGCTCACGGGCGTCATCATCTTCAGCGTCGGGATCGTCGGGCTGTACGTCGGCAGGGTCTTCGAGCAGGTCAAGCATCGCCCGCTGTTCCTGATCGACCAGGAGGCCGACCATCGAGCACGTACACCTTCTCCCGATCGCCGGGGATCAGAAATGCCCTCAGCACACGCGAGCGGTGGCGCTGCATTAGATGATCACATGTCGCCTCGGTAAACCCAGCCGCAGTCCACGGGGGCAGAGGGCTCACCCCGAGCTGAGCGCTCCCTCCGCGGGCGCCGATGCCGGGCGGCCGTTGGGCTGCAGCTCGTCGAGCAGGATCCTGAGCTGCTCGCGCATGACCTCGGGCGAGCAATGCTCGCTCACGAGCCGCTGACCCGACGCGGAAAGGTGATGCCACAGCCGATCGTCTCTGAGCACGCTCAGTACATGTCCGGCCAGCTCTTCTGCGCTCTCGCCGATCATCATGTGCTCGCCGTCGACGGCACGTAGGCCCTCGGCGCCGATGGGGGTGGTGACGACGGGAACTCCGTGCGCCAGCGCCTGGGTCACCTTCCCCTTCAACCCGGCCCCATAGGTAAGCGGCGCGACGAGGGTTCGCGTGGAGTCGAGCACGGAATCCAGATCTGGCACCCATCCGGCGATCTCCACCTGATCGGAAGCGAGCAACCTGACAGCATCCGGTGCGTCCCCGCCCACGATCTTGACCGCGACATGCGGGAGCTCGCGCCAGACAAGCGGCATCACCTCGTTCACGAGCATCAGAGCGCCATCCACGTTTGGGGGGTGCTCGAAGCCGCCCACGAACAGCACCCCAGCGCGGCCCGCAAGCGGCGGAACTGCCCCTCGCTCCTCATGGACGTTCGGCAGGACATGGACGATCGCCTCTGGCTCATCCGCTAGCACCTGCGCTCGCTCCTCCTCGGTTACCACCAGCGTCGCGTCGGCGGCGCGGATGAGAGCGAGCTCGAGCTCTCGCATCGCGTTGACCTGGGCGGCAGCGAGTCGCCGTTTGAGGAGGGGTCGTTCCCGCGCCAGCCTGTCGCGCCTCGCGCAGCCAGTGCAGATCGACGGTGTCGAAAACGACCGGTGCTGCGGGCGCGCTCTCCCGGACCACGTCGAACCATCGGCTCGCGACTTGAGCACGGCTGAGAATGACCAGCGACAAGCCCGGGCCGATCCGCGCGAGCTCGCGCCGGGGATCGGTCTGGTAGAGCACCTCGACCCCCATGCGCTGCAGCTCCCGGGTATAGGGCTGCATCGCCAAGACGTTGTCTGGGAGAACCGTCACATGACAGCCCAGGCCAATGAGCTCCTGAAGGATCCCGCGCATTCGAAGCCCCCCTGAGTCACGGTCCCACGTCGGCACGCGATGGTCGGCGACGAGCACCCGCGGCCCGGCACGGAGGTTCGCCGCCAGCCAGAGGTTGCCGAGGTCATTCTCCAAGTGCTGCGACGCGAGCACGGAGTGCCATTTTTCGACGAACTTGGGGCGATTCTTCAGCTGGTGGCGCTTGTGGCTGGCTTCCTCGTCCACTCCGGCAGTGGCGCCCTCGACGTGGACAACATGGGATCGGGGTTCATACATCACCCGGAATCCCAGGCGGCGGGCCTCGAAACAGAGGTCGGTGTCCTCGTAGTACATGGGCTCGAAGCGCTCGTCGAAGCCGCCGACTTCTGTCCAGAAATCGGCCCTGACCATCAACGCCGCGGCTGATCCGTAATCGACCTCGCGCCGGTACTCGTAGTGGCAGGCGGTTGGATCGTCGCCGCGTCCGTAGTTCGCCCCTGTCCCGTCTTGCCAGATGATGCCGCCGGCCTCCGCGAGGGAGCCGTTCGGGTAGAGGTACTTGGGCGCCACGACCGCGATGTCGGCCGCCGAGTCGCCGCAGTCAAGCAATGCGGCTAGCCAACCCGGCTGGACTTCGATGTCGTTATTGCAGAGCACCAGCCACCGGCCTCTGGCGGCCTCCGCGCCGCGATGCACGCTCCGGCGATAGCCAAGGTTGGACTCGTTGACGATCACTCGCGCGCCCTGTACCCGCTCGCAGGAGCTCCTTGGTCGGAGGATCCTCTGAGTCGTCCACCAGGATCACCTCGTAGTCGAGGTTGTCGGTGTTCTCGAGAATCGACCACAGAGCAGCCTCGGTCAGCTCGGCATGGGCGTACAACGGCATCACGATCGAGATGTCTGGATCGGCGGCGTCGATGAAGCGGATCGGCTCACCACGCGGGCGCCGCCTGTGGAGGGCGCCCAGTCCGGGATGGCCGGCTCGGCGCGCCTGGCCCTTGAGTGCGATGCGCCCGACCGAGCGCAACGCGCTTTGGATCAGGCTCACGCCTCGAGACTTCTCGCCACCCAGCAGCCCAAACGCCCATGCCCGGACGCGCTGAAAGATCTGCCAGGTCACGGACTCCTCGATCCTCCGGATGCGACGGGTGGCGTCGTTCAGCCGTGCGTCGAGGGCCGCGATCGTGCTGGCGTTCTGGGCTTCGCGTGCGCGAAGACGCGCAGTCTCGGCCTGCTGTCTCTCCAGCGCCTCCTCGAGCCACCGTAGCTTGTTCAGGTTCGCGGCGATGAGACCGTCCATGTCGCCGTTCATCCACTCCATGAACGTCCAGTCGGCGCCCTTGGCGATGACCAGCTCCATCAGGAGCCTGGCCGCGGCAACGTCGACCCTGCCGTCATCGGTCCGCAGTTCCGGAACGTGGTCGAACAACCATGGTCCGAGCAACAGGCCATGCAGCTCGTAGAAACGGGCGTAGCTGAGCAGCAGTTCCACCATCCGCGATCGGGATGCGAAGTCCGTTGTTGGCGGGTCCTTGGGCGCGCTGTGATGCAGGACGAGAGCCTCCCGCGAGCGCCTGAAGCTGTCACCACGTGCTTGCGAGACTCGGTAGCACCATTCGTTGTCCTCGAAGTAGGCGCCCATCGTCTCGTCGAATGGAAACTCCTCGAGCAGCGTCCGGCGGGCCAGCATCCCGCCACCAGGGGCCCACCCGGACGGTCCGGTTGGAGGAAGCTCCGGGGAAGGGAACGGGACCCCATCACACAACAGTCCGAAGGTGACCATCTCATCGCTCGCCTCCATTGCCCCGCCGGAGTGGAACATCGTGCCATCCGGGCGGCACGACCGTGGCGGTCACAGCTGCGGCGCTCGGGTTGTTCTCGAGCTCCAGGACCAGATGATCAAGCGCGCCGGGCATCAGCTCCGCGTCGTCATCCAAGAGCAGCACGAAGTCGGTGTCGGCCACCTCGACACCGACGCGACGGCCACCAGCGCACCCGAGGTTGCGCTCAGAGCGCCTCAGCTCGGTGTCGTCGCGCGCCTCACATATGGCGGCGGTCGCCTGGGCCGCAGCGGGGGCCGAGTTGTTGTCGATCACCAGAGCGCGCGCCCGCGTCCGGTTGTCCTTTAGGGAATCGAGCGCCCGTAGCAGGAAATCGGGCCTGTCCCGGGTCAGGACAATGGCGGTGACGCTGGATGTCGAGGGCAGCGGTCCGCGCGGGACGCGTCGCTTCGGATGCCTCCCGGAGCCGGGCGAGCGTTCGCTGCGCAGGTTCGTCGAGTTCCGCCGGCGCAAGCAGCTTCTCCGGCGTTCGCGCCGGAATGGGCGTGATCGGATGCTCTGCGAGCGACGTAGCGGGCAATCGATTCCAAGCCAAGCTCGCCGTCGGTCGCGTACTCGACGCGCTTTCCCATCAGCGCCGCACCGACCATCACGGACACACGGTCCGTCCTGACCGTCTCGTGGGCTGCTATCTGCTCGCAGCCACTCCTCCAAGTTCGACGTCCGTGACCGGAACGCCTTCGTCCCCTGCTTCGGCTGCAGAACACGTCCAGAACGCCCGAGCCGGCGCGTCGGTAGGGCGAGAAATCGAAGAAGAACGAAGGCTCGTGTGCCAGCCGAGCGTCGCACAGATCTGCGATTCGCTGGTGGGAGTCAGGCTCGGCGGCGAACACGATCGCCCTGGTACGCGACAGCGCTCGGTGCACGACCTCATCCGAGGGATCGAACGACGTAGGAAGCACCACCACGCGACGGAACCGCAGCTCCGCGACCGCGAGCGCCCGTGGCATGACGTCGTGATCGACACGAGAAAAACCGCTGCCGACCAGGACCGCGGTGTCGCCTCGCTCGCGGGCAAGCGCGTCGAGTCCCATCTCTCGGTATGGGGCCTCCCGCCCAGCATCGCTCGCGCACCGGCGGCCGCGAGCTGGTCGGAAACGTCCTGCCCGCAGACTCACCAGCGCGACGTCGTCGCGGCCCACCGCCTCCTGGATCAGCTGGCGGCTGCGTCGATTGAGGAGAGGGCGATCGAGGACATTGCGTCTCGAATCATGTCAACACACGGTCAACCCGCCTAGTTCCGCGCCGCGGCCGTAGCTTCGTTGCTACCGTCCCGATCCGTGAGCGCCTCGGTTCGCGATCCCAGGATCGGTACCCGCGAGCGCGGCTGCGCCCCAGGCTGTCGCGGAGCTCGCCCTCTGCGGTCTCGCGTCTCGAACGTCAGCAAGAGCTTCCGGCTTCCGCGCGAGCAGTTCCGTACGTTGAAGCAGCGCGCGCTTCACCCCGTCAAGGCTCGACAGTTCGACGTTCTCACCGCGGTCGAGGACGTGAACGTCGACATCGCCGAGGGCGAGTTCTTCGGCATCGTCGGTCGGAACGGCAGCGGCAAGAGCACGCTACTCAAATGCGTGGCCGGCATATATGACATCGACCGTGGCTCGATCGCTGTCAAGGGGAGGCTGTCGCCGTTCATCGAGCTGGGGGTGGGGTTCAACGCCGAGCTCACCGCCCGAGACAACGTGTACATCAATGCCATCATGCTCGGCCTCTCGCGCGCCGAAGCCCGGGCACGGTTCGATGCCATCGTGGAGTTCGCCGAGCTCGCGGATTTCCTGGACCTCAAGCTGAAGAACTACTCGTCAGGGATGATGGTCCGGCTTGCGTTCGCGGTGGCGATCCAGGTCGACGCCGAGGTCCTGCTGATTGATGAGGTGCTCGCGGTCGGCGACGCGGCGTTCCAGCAGAAGTGCTTCGACGAGTTCGTGGCGCTCAAGAACCGCGGGCGCACGGTCGTATTCGTCACCCACGAAATGGGTGACGGTCGAGCGGTTCTGCGACCGTGCGATGCTGCTGGATCGCGGGCGGGTCGTCGACCTCGGCGAACCCGCCTCCATCGCCCGCCAATACAACGCTCTGAATTTCGACCGCGGACGGCACGGGGTGTTCGAGCGGGGCGAGCTGCCGGCACTCGAAGGTCCAATGGTCGCGGAGATTCTCCATGCTTGGTTCGAGTCCTCAGCCGGAGAGAAGGTCGTACCGCGCCGCAGGGAGAGCCTTGCACTGTGAAGCTCGACATCCGCTTCCGCGGCGACGCCGTCGATCCCGTGTTCTCGATTGGACTTGTTCGACGAGCTGGGCCACGTAGCGTTCGTCGCCCACTCGCACCTTGCCGACGGACCGAGCGGGCAGTTTCAGCGCCGGCGAGAAGGTCACCGTTGCCGTCGAGTTCGAGAATTGGCTGGCCCCGGGGCGCTACCACCTCACCGCGTCGGTGTACCGCGATGAACACGCCGGGCTACATGACAAGCGGGAAGACTTCGAAAGCCTCATCGTGTACTCGAACAAGTCCGCGGGGGGAGTGGTGGACCTGCCCCACAGCTTCCAGGTCGAGCGCGCGTGAGCGTCGACACGACAGCGAACCACATCGCCCCTTCGGCCCTTGGAGGAGGTGCTCGGCGCTTCCTCGAGTTGACATTGACGCTCGCACGCAGCGAGTTCAAGGTCCGGTACTTCGGCTCCGTACTGGGCTACCTCTGGTCGTTGATCCGACCGCTGCTGTTCTTCGGGGTGATCTATTTCTTCTTCACCAAGATTTTCCGGTTCGCGAGGGGGCCCCATTACGGGGTTTACCTACTCACGGGGCTCGTGCTGTGGACCTACTTCGTCGAGGCGACGTCCAATTGCGTCAACTGTCTGGTCAACAACGAGTCGATGCTCCGCAAGATCCGCTTCCCGCGCATGGTCGTTCCCCTCTCTGTCTCCCTAACCGCGATGTTCAACCTCGCGCTGAGCCTGATCGTGGTGCTGGCATTCGCGCTCGCGGACGGCGTCGCGCCCACCGTCCGGTGGTTGGAGATGCCGCTGATCATCCTCGCCTTCGTCGTGCTGGCGACCGGGTTTGGGATGCTCCTGTCGGCGCTGTATGTCCGTTTCCGCGACATGGAGCCCATCTGGGGGTGGCGGTTCAGATCTGGTTCTACGCCTCTCCGATCATGTACACGGCCGAGCAATACGGCAAGATCTCCCCGGGCTTACAGCACGTGATGATGATCAGCCCTCCGGCCATGCTGCTGACGCAGATGGGGCACGCTTTCATCGGCCCCGCCGGCTATCCGGGGGCCCCCACGGTCGCCAATGGCTGGGCGCCGGTCATCCTGGCGCTCGCGATCATCCCCGCCGTGTTCGCGCTCGGCTGGTGGGTATTCACACGCGAGGCGCCGCGGATGGCCGAGAACCTTTAGGCAGGGCCGAACCTACGGCGGCCGACGCCCGCCCCGCTAAGCCGGCCGACACAGCCACATGTCGTCGGCCTCCAAAAGGCGGCAGCGTCTGGCCAGCTCGGAGCCGAACTGCTCGAACGGCCGGACGCGCTCCACCGAGAACCCGGCCGCGGCCAGCCGATCGCCGATGTCTGGCGCGTAAAGGCGCACGTGGTCCTGCTGCCAGAAGGCTCGCTCGCGCTCTTCTGGGGCGACGATTGACGGGTCCTCGTAGGTGCGCTCACGCCCGATGTCAAGCGGAACCATCACCAGGCACCATCCGCCCGGTGCCGTGATCCTCCGGAGCTCTCGCATCGCCGTCTTGTCGTCCTCGACGTGCTCCAGCACGTGCGAGCAGATCACGGCGTCGAAGCTCCCGTCCGGCAGGTCGATCGCGGTCACGTCGAGCTGAAGGTCGACGTACGGCTGCTCGAGGTCGGCCGTCACGTAGCGCAGGCCCTCAAGCCTCTCCAGCCGGTGTCGCAGGGCCCACTCCGGCGCGAAGTGAAGGAGCGAGCGGGCGTTTGTGATCAGTCCTGGCCTGCGTTCGAACAGAAGCCACTGGGCACGATGGCGCTCTTGCGAGCCGCACCGCCAACAGAGGGCATTGGGACGGTTCCAGTCGTCCTTGAACCGGTCGAAGCGATGGCCGCATAGCGGACAGAAGACCTCGTCACCGTGATGCCGGAGCATCTGTACCCGGCGCTCGATGCCTCGTGCTATTCGGCCAAGTGTCAGCGGGGGAGAAGCCCGCACCGGCGTGAGCGGAGCAAACCTTGCCATCGCGGCAATGGTTACCGGACCCGCGCCGCATAGGCGGCACGGGCCCGGCTAAGGACGACCCTGGTAGGGCTGGGGGCCGTCCGGGGCTCGCGATCAGGGGGCGATGCTCGCGAGCCGCAGTGACATCCCTGTCGCGAATAAGGATAGCGCGCGGTCCCTGCGCGACGCGCAACTTCAGACCGTGGTTTCGGCGCTTTCGAGCCGTGGCGGCCGTGTTTTCGAGCCCCAGGTTCGCGGTAGACCATGTCCAATCCAGGCAGCTCGTTGGAGCAAAAGCGAAACCATTCTTGCCTGCCGGCCGTTAAGTCCGGGTAGAGTCTGTACCGCGTGCTGGGGGCACGCCGTCGGCACCGGCGGCAACACTTCGAGATCAACCCGATGCTTCACGAAAGCTTTGTAGAGCCACGCTTCGCTCCAGTCGTCCCACCGGCAACGGTGACGGTCCTCGGGGTCCCGCTGGCCCTGACCGACTATGAAGACACGCTCGACTGGATCGATGCCGCCGTCGCCGCGCGCGAGCTCGGGTACATCTGTGTCTGCAATGTCCACACGGTGATGGCGTCCAACGAGGACCCCGAGCTGAGGAGCGCTCTGCTGTCCTCGTCGATGAACCTGCCCGACGGCCAGCCACTGGTGTGGGCCCTCAACGCGCTGGGCAACTCGCTGGACGGTCGCGTATACGGTCCTGAGCTCATGGCGCGAGCCTGCGCCCGGGCCAGTCGCGGATCGCAGCGGTTTTACCTGTACGGAGGGCGCAATCAGGGGGCACTCGTCCAGCTGGCGCTGAACTTGCGCCAGCGGTATCCGGGGGTCAAGATCGTCGGCGGCTACTCACCTCCGCATCGTCCCCTCACCGACGAGGAAGAAGAGGCCGTCGTCGATGAGATCAACAACACGGAGCCTGACGTGGTGTGGGTGGGAATCGGCGTGCCGAAACAGGAGAAGTGGATGGCGCGGATGCGGGAGCGGCTCACGGCCCCCGTGCTGGTCGGCGTCGGCGCGGCGTTCGACTTCCACGCCGGTCTCGTCCCGCAGGCCCCCCGGCGGCTTCAGGAGGCGGGGCTCGAGTGGGCTTATCGGCTGGCCCATGAGCCGCGTCGTCTCTGGCGGCGCTACATGCGCTACAACCCCCGCTTCGTGCGCGCATTCGCATGGCAGCTGGCCCGCCACCGGCGCAAGCAGATCTCCTGAGCGTTTGCGCCCGGGAGTTCCGATCGCCTGATTAGTGTCTCCGACGGCCTCGATCGTGATCCCGACGCGTGCGCGTCCGGCGTACCTCGAGGTCGCGCTCTCATCGGTGATCCCCCAAGCGGCGCGTGCCGGGGCCGAGGTGATCGTCGTCAACGACGGCGACGATCCGTCCACTGCCGCGGTCGCGCAGCGCCACGACGCCCGAGTTGTGTCCTTAGAGCGCCCGTCCGGTGTCAGCGCCGGCCGCAACGCCGGAGCCCGAGCCGCGCGAGGGGATCTGATCGTGCTGATCGATGACGACGTCAACGCGCCGACGGAATGGCTGGATGCCGTCGTCTCGGGCGCCGAGAGATACCCCAGCTACGGGGTCTTCGGCGGCCCCATCCAGCCCGTCCTGGAGGGCGGCGGTCCACGGGCCTGCGGCCGCGAGTCGGCGCCGATCACCTCGCTCGATCTCGGTCCCCACGACCGGGACACCAAGCTCGTATGGGGCGCAAACATGGCGTTCCGTCGCCGGGCATTCGAGACGGTCGGACCGTTTGACGAGACGCTGCTCGACTGCGGAGATGAAGAGGACTGGCTCGGCAGGTACATAGCCGGAGGCGGCCGGGTGCGCTACCTGGCCGCCGCCCGTGTCGAGCATCGCCGGGTCGCGGCCGACGCGACCGTGCGCGCCCTCTCTCGCGCAGCCTACGGCCGGGGGCGGGCCGCACGGCGGTATGACGCGCACCGAGGGGAGGCACCGCCGAAGGCCGCCGAGCTGCGGACGCTGGCGGGGTGCGGGTGGCACATCGTTCGCCGCCGCTGCGCCAACGGCTTGGTGCTCGCGGCGCATTCCGCCGGGCGCCTTCGCGAGGCGCTTTCCAAGTGACCGCCAGGCCCACGCCGGACTTCCTGTCCGGCACCAGCGGTCAAGTGTCAGGGATTCGGCTTACGACCACGGCCTTCGCGCTCGACGCGCTCTGCGACGCGGTCGCCTGGGCGCTTCTGGAGCGCCCGCGGTTGCGAGCGGCAGCCGCGCGATCGCCTCGCCGGCGAATACTCGCGCTGTCGATCGAGCGCGAAGGTGAGCCCACGCTCCTGTCGGCCACGCGAGCGGAGCTGAATCGCTCGCGCCACAAGGTTGATTTCGAACGCGCGGTGGCCGGCGCCCTCGGCAAATTCGAAAACCTCAACGCCTTGCTCGAACAGCATCCACCCCAGGGATACGACTGGCTGTTGGTGATCGACGACGATGTGGCGCTGCCGCGCGGCTTTCTTGACACCTTCATCTTCCTCGCCGAGCGGTTCGAGCTCAAGCTGGCGCAGCCCGCGCACCGCTACCGCTCCCACGCCGCCTGGAAGGTCACGCGCCGGCGCCCGGCCAGCCTCGTCCGCGAGACGCGCTTTCGTCGAGATCGGTCCGGTCAGCGCATTTCAGTCGACCACGTTCGGCACGCTGATGCCGTTCCCGGCGCTGAGAGTGGGTTGGGGCCTGGATGCTCACTGGTCGGCGGTCGCCCGCGAGCGGGGGTGGAAGCTGGGAATCGTCGACGCCGCTGCGGTTCGCCACGGATTGCGCACGATCGCGGCCGCGTACGACCACCAGGACGCTGTTGACGAGGCCCGCCAATTTCTGGCCGGACGGCCGTATACGCCGGCGGACGAAGCGCAGCGGACGATCGCCACCCACAGGGCGCTGCGATGAGCACCTGGGCCCTCGCGCAACCTCCGCGCCTACAGAGCAAGCCCCCACCGGCCCTGCGTTAGCCTCGGCAACCGATGTCGACCCTCGTCACCCCTTCGCGGCGCTCGCGAGCGATTGCTTGGAGGTCATCGACCGCTCGTGGGATGACAGGAGACGCCGCGCTCGGTCTGCTCTGCGCCGTGGCTCTTGGAGCGGTGGCGTTCATCACCGGTGGTGGCACCGACCTGGGGCCCAACACGTGGGTCGAGGTATCGATCACGGTGGTCGGCGCGTGCCTGGCGATGATGGCCGTGCTGTTCTCGTCCCGGGGACGGGCTTGGGGGGCCGTGACGCTACTCCTGTTCGTGGCGCTGACGGCGTTCACCGCGGCCTCGATCGGGTGGTCCGTGCAGCCCTCCGACTCCTGGGTCGAGGCCAACCGCGCCGTGTCCTACCTGGCCGCATTTGGCGGGGCGATGGCCCTGGCCCGGATCGTGCCGGCCCGTTGGGCCGCCATCGTGGGCGCGGTCGCGGTGCTGGCGACGCTCCTCAGCGGCTACGCGCTGCTGGCCAAGGTGTTCCCGGCGACGCTGGACGCCGTCGATCGGGTCGGGCGACTTCGGCTCCCGTTCGATTACTGGAACGCGGTGGGACTGATGGGCGCCCTAGGCATCCCTGCCTGCCTGTGGGCCGGCTCCAGGCGCGGGGCGGGCCTCGTCTCGAGGACGCTGGCCGTCCCGGCCATCGGCGTCCTGGTGGTGACGATCATGCTGTCGCTATCGCGCGGCGCACTGGTGATCGTGGCGGTAGGGATGGTGGTGTGGTTCGCGCTGGTATCGGTGCGGTTGCGTGCCGCGGCGGTGTTGATCCTGGGGGCTGCCGGGGGCGGGGCCGCGAGCGCCTGGGCGCTCTCCAACCACGCGCTCAGCCATGATTTCGTCGCGCTTGGAGCTCGCACCACGGCCGGGCACAAGCTGGGCTGGGTCCTGATCGGGATGATCCTCGTCCAGACCGTGGTCGGCTTCGGGGCGGCGCTAGCGATGGATCGCACCGCAGTTCCGGAGATGGCGCGCCGACGGCTAGGACTCGTGCTGGTGGTGCTCGCGGCCATGATCCCGGTGGCGGGGATCGGCGCCGCCGCGGCCTCCTCGCGGGGATTGACGGGCACCGTCTCGCACGCCTGGAACCAGCTGACCTCTCCCAACTCGGGCGGAGCGGCTGACGTCCCCGGCCGCCTGCTCGCGACCGGGAGCTCGCGAGGTCGCTACTGGAACGAGGGACTCAAGGTTGGCGAGCACGCGCTCCTGAAGGGAGTGGGCGCCGGTGGCTTCGCCACCGCTCATACCCGCTACGCAGCTGCCAGCGCCGGAGGGACGTTTGTGACGCACGCGCACAGCTACCCGATCGAGACCTTCGCGGATCTGGGGCTGATCGGGGTGCTGCTTAGCCTGGCTCTGCTCGTGTCCTGGGGGGTGGCGGCAACGCGCGCGGTTGGGGTGACCCGCTGGGCATCCCAGGAGCGGGCGGCCGAGCGCGATGGGCTGATCACGCTGCTGGTGGTGGTGATCATCTTCGGCCTCGATTCGGCAATTGACTGGACGTGGCTCATCCCGGGAACGGCGATCACGGCGCTGGTGTGCGCCGGGTGGCTCGCCGGTCGTGGACCGCTCGGGCCGCCCACCGGAACCAGGAAGGTGTCGCTGACTGCAGCCGCGATCGGTGCGGGGACGCTGATCGCCGCCGTCACGGTGGTGATCGCCTGGTTGACGGTGCAGCCGCTGCGATCCGTCAACGCGGACGCCGCCGCGCTGACGGCCATCACCCGCGGGAACGAGGCGGCGGCGTTTCACGACGCGCGGGCGGCGGCCTCGGATAACCCCGTCTCGGTGGACCCGCTGTTCGAGCT
Organism: uncultured Actinomycetes bacterium; assembly: GCA_963719305.1. Classification (GTDB taxonomy): domain Bacteria; phylum Actinomycetota; class Thermoleophilia; order Solirubrobacterales; family Solirubrobacteraceae; genus Palsa-465. The sequence continues at coordinate 63,279 of CAVRBL010000006.1, forward strand.
GGCGGCGCTGGACCGCGCGACTGGGAACGACGCGGCCGCGGTCGGCGAGCTTCGCAAGGCGGTAGCCCTCCAGCCCCAGAACCCGCAGACCTGGCTCACGGAAGGAGAGACGTTGCTGGCGTTGCACCGCCCGGGCCAGGCGCTCCCTGCGCTCGAGCACGCCTCGCGGCTCAACATACAGTCGCCCCAGATAGCCGCGGACATCCAGCAGGCGACGGCGGCGGCGCGAGCCAGCCCCTAGGGCTCAGCCCACAGCCACCGGCTCGCGGTCGATCAGGAACTGGGGCAGGGGCCCCGGACCTGATGCCTCGCAGACCGCGGTCAACAGCGTCTCGTACTGGTCGGTGACCGCTTCCCAGGAATACTCGCGAGCCCGCTCCAGCGCCCGCCGGCGGTACTCCTCGACGAGGTTTTGGTCATTCAGCACTCGCTCGAGCTGAACCGCGAGATCCTCGACGCCCAGCTTGCCGGAGAAGTAGATGCCAGCTTCGCCCACCGTTTCGGCGTTGGGGCGGTGGTCGTTGACCAACACGCAGTTGCCGGCCGCCAGCGCCTCCAGTATCACCGGGTGCGTGCCCCCCACCTCTGTGGGCGCGCAAAACGCGTAGGCGTGGCGCTGGAGCTCCCAGTACCCGCGCCCGAACACGTACCCCGGAAAGACGACCCGCGGGTCGGCCGTCCTCCATACCTGGCGGATGTACTCATCCGCATACGGAGCTCCTCCCACGATCGCCAGCTTCATGTCTCGGGCGGAGTCGCGACTGATGCGCGAGAACGCCTCGACCAGCAGATGCGGGTTGTTCTCCGGCTCCAGCCGACCGACAAACAGGATGTATCTGCGCGGCTGGAGCCCGAGCCGCTCCAGCGTTTCGGTGCCGTCGTACCCCGGATCCTCGACCCCGTAGGGGACCACGCCGATGCGCTCGCCATATCGACGCTGGAAGATGTCCGCTACGGCATGAGAGTCGGTAATCGCCTCGTCGGCCCAGCGCGGCGCGGTGCGCTCGGCAAAGCGAAGGTAGGCCTTGGCGAAGGCGGGCCACTTCCGCCGGTCGGAGTCGAGCCCGTCGACGTTGATCACCGCCGGGATCGCCGCTCTGCGCGTGATCAGACACAGCGGGGAGTTGCCGGCAATGAAGAACAGCGCCACGTCCGGCTTGGTCACCCGGGCAGCGTGCAGGGCCGAGAACAGCGTGTGCACGAACGTGTCCAGGTACTTGTTCTGAACCGTGCGCAGATGGACCAGCTCCGCGCCTTTGTAGCTCGAGAGCTTGCGATCCACGACGTGCGGTCGGCAATACACGACGACGCAATGTCCGCGGGCCGTCAGCCGCGCGGTGAGCTGCTCGACGGCGGTCTCGAAGCCACTGTAGGAGGCCGGTATCCCTCGGGTGCCGAGGATCGCGATCTTCATGGAGTGGTGAGAGAGTAGGCCCCGGCAATCTTCATTTGCTGCTCCGGGCGAGAGAGTAAGCCTCGACGTGGGCGCTTGCACAGGCGTCCCACGAGAATCGAGTGGACCGCTCCCGGCCGCGCTCCGCCAACTCCGTTCGGAGCCGGGAGTGATCGGCGATCTCGGCCATCACCTCAGCGAACGATGAGGCGTCCTGAGGCTGGGCGTACCGTGCCGCCTCCGCGCACACCTCGAACGCACCAGCCACGTGGGCGGCGATCACCGGCACCCCGGCTCGCATGGCCTCGACCAGCGTGAGGCCGAAGCCCTCGTAGAGCGAGGTGTGGACGAGGGCGGCGGCTCCCGCGTACAGCTCGGCCAGCCTTACAGCCGTCGGTTGATGCTCTACCGAGATGCCGGGGCCCGCCGCGGAGACGGAGCCGGCCAGCACCAGATCAAGCGGCGACCGCTGACGCTCTCGGTAGCCGGCGTAGGCCGCGAGCAGAGTGGCCAGATCCTTGCGCGGCTCGTCGTCGCCAACGTACAGGAAATGGGTTGGGTCGCGGGAGGAGACCAGGGAGAGCGCCTGTCCCGGACCGTGGGGGGCTACCACGATGTGCTCGGCTGGCACGCCCCACAGCTCGCGCGCATCACGCGCGGTCGTGCGGCTCACGCAAATCACCGCCCCCGCCCGGCGGGCGGCTGTTTGGTGGGCGAGGTGGGCGTAGGTCCTAAAGCCGCGGTCGAACCGGTCCGGGAGCCTCTCGAATGCCAGATCGTGAACGGTGATCACCTGTGCCGCCGAAGCCATCGGCGCCAGCGCCGGCAGCGGATGATGGATCACCTGGACGTCCAGCTTGCCCGCCAATCGTGGCAGCTCGAATGCCGACCACCACTGGTCGGCGAGCAGGTTGCGAACGCTGCCGAGGCCGCCGCCGGCTGGCGGCTGGCGCCGCGGGTTGGCCGCCGTGAGGACCTCTACGAGACCGCTGCGGTTGAGCGCTTGCTCGATCGCCGCGAGATAGACCGCCGTCCCCGAATTGGGCGCGCGGCGGGCATAGGTCGTATCGAGCAGCACCCGCATGGCGACGGGAGCGTACGCGGCATCACCCGTGCGCAGAACCGGGCTGGCGCTGGCCGGTCGCGCGACCTGCGGCTACCCGGTGGGAGTTATGTGGAAATGGTCCGTATTCTCCCAACAGGTCCCTAAGTAACGCATTCTAGCTCCGCACCGCCCGCGCCAGCAGCAGCCGCCTGAACAGCGGCGGCCCGCCAGCCGTCCGAACCTCGACCGGGTCGAAGCCGAACTCGGTAGAGGACCCGTTGCAGTGACCGCCTGCTGTACAGGTGCAGGTGATCCCCGAGCGGATCGGAGAACCGGTCGAGCCCGTACAGGAGCAGCGCCGCCCGCGGGTGGTTGGGAGTGGTCAGGAGCAGCCTCCCCCGCGGCGAGAGCACGCGCCTGACCTCGGACAGCCACCGGGCGGTGTCGGCCACGTGCTCGATCACCTCGCTGGCCCAGACCAGATCGAACGCGCAGTCCTCGAGCGGGAGCGGTCCGTCGATCGGGGCCAGGCGGAAATCAAGCCCCCGGTGGCCCGCGCGAGCTCGCTTCAGCGCCGCCTCGGCGACGTCGACGCCCACTGCCTGTGCCCCCGCGCGCCGGAGCTCCCCGGTGAATGTGCCGTCGCCCGAGCCGAGATCCAGGACCCGGTCGCCCGCCGATACCGCGTCAAGCAGGAATGCCAGGCGAAGCTCGTAGTCGGGAAGCGTGAGCTGGTCGGGCAGGCCCTCCCACAGCTCCTCGTAGTAGTCCCTGATCATGTGAACGTACACATCTGGCAGACCGGGCGCGCGACATGGATCGGCGCTGAGGTCTAGAGTGACCTTCAGTGCCGTCGTGGACCGGCGGTTATTCGGGTGATGAGGTCGAAGCACCTCGGAGGTAGTCGCGTTGAAGGTGGCGTTCGACAGTCGTCCCAGCAAGGACCGCCGCGGAGTCGGCCGGTACACGCGCTGCCTGCTCCAAGCCCTGCAGGAGTGTTGCGCCGAGGACCACGAGATCGTCGAGTCCTACCGACCCCGGCGCTGCGACCTGTTCCACGCTCCTTGGATCGACGGCGCGCTGCTGCGCTCCCCGGTCCCGATGGTCGTGACCCTTCACGACCTCGTTCCGCTCAAGCGACGGGGCGAGTACCTACGGTCCGGCGTCCGCTTCAAGCTCCGCTACCTGGCCGTGCAGCGCGCGGTGCGAGTGATCGTGCCCACCCGGGCGGTCGCGGAGGACGCGAGCGAGGCGCTCGACATCCCGCCCCAGCGGATCAGCGTGATTCCCGAGGCGCCGGCCGCGGCGCTCTATCGGCGATCGGGGGAGGAGGTCGACACCGTGCGCGAGAAGTTTGGGCTCCCGGAGCGGTACCTGCTGTGGGTCGGCGGGATGACCACCCCCGATCCGCGCAAGCGGGTTGCGGCGCTGGCTCGGGCGAAGCGGACGATGCCGCTCGTACTAGTGGGGCCGACGGCGCGCTGGGCGGGGGAGCTCCCGGACGTGACGCTCACCGGCGCCGTGAACGATGACGAGCTCGCCGCGATCTACACCGGAGCACACGCTCTCGTCTTCCCGAGCGACGAGGAGGGCTTCGGATTGCCGCCGGTGGAGGCGCTGGCCTGTGGCACGCCTGTGGCGACATGCGATGTTCCCGCGCTGCGCGAGGTTCTGGACGGGCGCGCCAAGCTCGCAGAAGTTGACGATCTGGATGGGTTGATCCAGACGGCTGAGTCGCTGCAGCGGCCGGCCCCCGCGCCGCCGGCGTGGAGCTGGCGGGACGCCGCGGCCGCCACCTGGGAGGTATATACCGATGCGCTGCGAGCGCCGGCTACGTGGCGCGGAGCGCGCAGGCGCCCGGCAGGGGGTGCCGAGAGGCTCAGCCGCCCGGACGACGAGGGGCTGGCTTCTCAGCCGTGAGCGCGGAGGCAACCGCGGCCTGACCGTAGGCGATTCCGCCGTCATTGGGCGGAAGGCGGACCGGTATCAGCACCTTCAAGCCCGCATGGCGAAGGTTGGCGCTTACGCGCTCGAGCAGCACGCGGTTCTGGAACGTGCCACCCGACAGGACGATTTGATCGATGTCGCGGTCGGCGGCGATGAGCACCAACGCCGACGCGGTCGCCGAGGCGATGGCGTTGTGGAAGCGCGTGGCAACCTTCTCAACGGTCTCGCCGGCGCGCAGATCGTCGACGATCGCCCGCACCGTCGCCCGCGCGTCCAGCAGCACCCCTGAGGGCGAGCGCGCCACGTGCAGGGGATAGAACTCCAGCTCGCCCGGCAGACACGCCGCTTCTAGCTCCGCGGCGGCCTGCCCCTCGTAGTTGACGGACAGCCGCAGGCCGCAGAGCGCGGCCACGGCATCGAACAGGCGACCCATGCTCGTCGTCACCGGCGAGGCCATCCCCGTCTCGGCCAGCCGCTGGACGTCTTCCCACGCCCGCGGCGATACCTGCGTCCCGATCGTCTCCGGGGGTCCGGAGGGTCCGACCGCCTCCAGCAACCAGGCACACGCCATCCGCCAGGGCTCGCGTACGGCTTGGGCGCCACCGGGAAGCCGCACCGGCCACAGGTGACCGGCGCGCTGGAAGCCGGCGAGGTCGCCCACCAGTAGCTCGCCGCCCCAGATCGCGCCGTCCGTCCCGTAGCCGGTCCCATCGTAGATCGCCCCGGCGGCCGGGCCCCGCTGCCCGTGCTCGGCAAGGCACGCCGCCAGGTGGGCGTGGTGGTGCTGAACCCCAATCAGCTCGACGTCCTCGCGCTCGACCGCGTACTTGGTCGAGAGGTACTCGGGATGGAGGTCGTGGACAACCACCTCCGGCTCGACCGCGAACAGCCGCTGGAAGTGCTCGATGCCCTCGGTGAAGCCGCGCAGCGTCTCGTAGTTCTCCAGATCGCCGATGTGGTGGGAAACCCAGGCCCGGCTTCCCTTGACCAAGCAGAACGTGCTCTTGAGCTCGGCGCCGCACGCCAGCAGCGGCCGCGGCGCAGCGAGCGGCAGCCCGATCGCGGTGGGAACCCACCCCCGCGAGCGCCGGATCAACAGCGGTGGCCGGCGGAGGTTGACGGCGCGCAGCACCGAGTCGTCGGTGCGGGTCTCGATCGGTCTGTCGTGGAGGAGAAACCTGTCGGCGATCCCCGCCAAGCGGGCCAGCGCGTCTCCGTCTCGGTAGGCGATCGGCTCGTCGGAGACATTGCCGCTGGTCATGACGAGGGGTTCGCCGACATCTGCCAGCAGCAGGTGGTGCAGCGGCGAGTACGGCAGCATCACGCCCAGGTCTCGCGAGCGCGGCGCGACCGCGCCGGCCACCGTGGCCCCGGTCCGGCGGCGGGCGATCACGATCGGCCGCTCCCGGCCGAGCAGGAACCGCTCCTCCTGCCGGCCAAGCTCGACGAGCTCCCGGGCGCTCGCCAGGTCGCGCGCCATGACCGCGAACGGCTTGTCCTCGCGGTGCTTGCGGGCGCGGAGCGCGGCGGTCGCCTCCTGATCCGAGGCTAGGCACGCAAGGTGAAATCCCCCCACTCCCTTGACGGCCACGATCGCGCCTTCGTTCAGCGCCCGCACCGCGGTCCGCAGCGCGTCCTCGCGCCAGGCCACCACGGACCCTTCGCGGTCGAGCAGCGACAGCTGTGGACCGCATCGCGGACAGGCGTTCGGCTGGGCGTGAAAGCGCCGGTCGAGCGGGTCGTCGTACTCGCGCCGGCACGTGTCGCACATCAGGAACGAGGCCATCGTCGTCAGCGGGCGGTCGTACGGCACCCCGCGGACGATCGTGAACCGCGGTCCGCAGTTGGTGCAGTTGATGAACGGGTAGCGGTAGCGGCGGTCGCCCGGATCGAACAGCTCCGCCAGGCAGTCGGCGCAGGTTGCGGTGTCCGGCGAGACAGGGGCGTCGGGGTCGCCGGCCCGCTCGCTGGCCAGGATCCGAAAGCCCGACTCCCCCCTGGCCGGAACCGTGCGTTGCTCGACATGCTCGATCGCCGCCAGCGGGGGCGCCTCGCGCTCGAGCCGCGCGATCAGCCCGGCCACCGCCGCCGGGTCGCCTTCGGCTTCGATCACTACGCCCCGTTCGTCGTTGAGCACGGAGCCCGACAGACCGAGCTCCGTCGCCAGCCTGTACACGTACGGTCTGAACCCGACGCCCTGGACGGTCCCGATCACGCGCAAGCGGACGCGCGAGGCAGTGCCGCCGGCCCCCAATGGCCATCAGGACACCAGCTCGCGCAGGACGTGGTAGGCGCTGGCCTGCGCTTCCTGGATTCGGGGGATGTGCTGCGAGCGGGTGACGATCACGTGATCCGCCAGCCGTTCCGAGAGCACCCTGCCCCCGTCGTATCCCACCATGGCGATCGTCTCGAGGCCCCTGCGGCGCGCTTCGCTCAGGGCATCGATCACGTTGACCGAGTTGCCGGAGGTGGACAGCGCGAGCAGCACGTCATCTTCATGGCCGTAGGCGATCACCTGTCTCAGGAAGATGGCCTCGGTGCCGATGTCGTTGGCGATCGCGGTCAGGATGGCCGGGTCTTCGGTCAGGTCGATCGCCGGCCACGGGCGGCGGCCATTTGCGTCGGAGCGGAAGTCGGCCACGACGTCCATGGCGTCCGTGGCCGAGCCGCCGTTTCCCAGCGCCAGCAACACCCCGCCTCGCTCGAGGCGCTCACGCATGCTCGCGCCGGCGTCGAACAGGGTGTCCGCGTTGTCGCCCAGGGTCTGCGCCCTGAGAGCCCCCACTTCCTCGGCCTTCATCAGCACCGAGCGGCGCACGTCATCGAGCACCGCCTCCAGGTCGTGCTCCCGTTCAGCCAGGAACGGATACAGGAAGCTCGACGCTCCGGTGTCGTGGGTGCGGCGCTGGGAGCGGCCCTCGAGCAGCCCGCGATGCTCGAAGAAGACGTGGACCAGCTCCCAGAGCACGTGGTAGAGCGTCTCTACCAGCTCCTGGCGGATGTAACGATCGGCGACCGCGGGCTCGATCTCCCACTCCGCTCCCGCCGGCGCGAACGCGATCGTCAGGCAGCCACGGGCCCGCGCCAGCTCCACCGCTCGCGCCGCCTGGCCGGAGTCCTCCTCGACGCCAAAGGCGATCGCGATGTCTTCGGCTCTGGCGATCAGGTCTACCTGCTTGGCCAGCTCGCCGCCTTCGCCCGCCAGACCGATCGCCGGCAGGGCGCGCTTTCCCACTATCACCGGGTGCACGAACTCCACGGCGATGTGCCGCACGTCGGAGCGGGCGGTGGGCGTGCGGCCGAAGGCCACCAGGCGCCCGCCTCTGGCGAAGCGCTCGGCCATCAGGTGGCACAGCCGGGCGAGCCTCTCGGCATGGTCGCTGAAGAAGGCGCGATTGGCCTCGCTGCGCTCCTCGAGCAGCGCCTGGAGGGGCTCGCTCAGAACCGAGGAGGAGCCATCGATCAAGCCGCCACCCGCTGCCGGTGCGCCACCGACTGAAGCCAGTCGCGCCAGGCCTCGACCCCATCGCCGGTGCGGGCGCTCACGAGCATGTGCTGCACGCCGGGATGCACCTGTTCCAGGTAGTAGAGGAAGCGCTCGAGGTCGAACTCCAGGTGCTCGAGGAGGTCGATCTTGTTTATCAGCACCAGCTCGCAGGCACGGAACATCAGCGGGTACTTGAGCGGCTTGTCCTCTCCCTCCGCCACCGAGCACACCATTGCCCGGATGTCCTCGCCCACCCGGAATTCTGCGGGGCAGACCAGGTTGCCGACGTTCTCGATCACGAGCAGGTCCATGTCCTCCAGGGGCAACGCCGGGAGCGCCGAGCGGACCATGTTGGCGTCCAGGTGGCACTCGCCGCCGAAGCCGGGGTCGGTGTTCAGCTGCGTGACGGGAACATGGAGGGTGGCCAGCCGGTCGGCATCGAGCGACCCCTGGACATCGCCCTCGAGCACGCCCAGCCTGACGCCCTCCGGCGGGTCGGCGGCGACCCGCTCCAGCAGCGAGGTCTTGCCGGCGCCGGGCGCGCTCATCAGGTTCACGACCGCCACCTGGTGGCGGTCGAAGTCCTCGCGGTTGGCGCGGGCGATCGTGTTGTTGGCGTCGAGCGCGTCCTCGACGATTCTCACCTTGGTCCTGTGCATGGAGCTCCCTTAGGTCTTCTGGTGTGCCCGTATTCCGCTGTGGGTAGGTACTGGACATGAGCGATACCTCGCAGTCATCAGACGAACCCCTTGATCAGCCCGAGCATGTCGACGATCAAACCGAGGGCGAGCACCTGTCCTCTCCGGAGCCCGGCCATCCCATCGAAGACTCTTCCTCGGAAGAAGGCTTCGAGGGTGGAGAGCACGAGCACCGGAGGACATAGACGAACTGCGGATCAGCAGTGAGCCAGTAGGCGGCTACATGGCCTCGATCTTCAGATACCGGCGCAGCTCCGGCAGCTGCGAACCGACCGCCGCGGCGATCGCGGCGATCACCCCCAGCAGCCCCAGCACCTGAGCCTTCGGACCTATACGGATCTCTTTCATTCCCGTCACCTCCGCCTGTGTTTTGCTCAACTCTTCGATCAGCGACTCGACGAGCTCCACGGCCGGTTGCAGCGCCGCTCGCACGGGCTCCGAGAGCTGCATGACGATCTCCTCGTCATCGTCGCCCATCCGCGTCTGCGGCTCGCAGCCGACCACCAGCGTGCGGGGCAGCGTGCCGCCCATCGACTTGGCCAGGGCCAGCACCTTGACCGGATCCATCCCGTGCGTGTCGATCGCCATCTCCCCTTCCTGAGCTCCGGCTCGATCACGTACAGCGTCCCCGGCGGCTTGCCGCGTGGGGTGGCGTCCAGCAGAAGCACCGTTTCGTAGCCGTCGTGCATGGCGTATGCCAGCTCCATCCCGCGGATCCCGAAGTCGCGGACCTCGACCCCTGCCGGAAGCCGGCGCCGGGCCAGTCGATCGGCGAGCGCGACCCCGAATCCGTCGTCGCCCAGGAACACGTTGCCGATGCCGGCGACCAGCATCTTCTTGCGGACCGCGGCCGGCGGCCCGGTCCCCTCGTCCAGCGGCTCAACTTCGTCAGGGGAGAAGAAGAATCGATGACCGGGCTGGCGCGCCAGACCCAGCTCCCGCCCTGGATCGTCCTCGACCACGACGGCCAGGGAAATCCTTCCCTCCATGTCCTCCTCGATCGACTCGATTACCGCGGCCCGGCCGGCGAGCGCGAGGTCGAGCACGTCGCCCGAGCGCTGCGGCCGTAGCCGCACCCCGTCGCCGGGCCGCAGGCGGCGACCGGCGAGAACAACCGAGTCGGGGCCCGGACGCTCGAGCTCTTCCCAGGCGCCGGTCATCGGGCCATCCCCATCTCGCGGATCGCTCCGTGCAGGCGCATCAGCTCCTCTTCGGTCAGGCCCTCGCTGCGGTCGATGATCTCGGCCGCACGGGGGTCGGAGGCGCGCATCTCGGCCTTCTCCTCGTCGGTCATGGCGAGGATGTTGAGGATCAGCAGCTGATCGATCTCGCCGCCGTCGAACAGGTCGCCGGGGCTCTCGGGGGCGACTCGGGGGTAATCCTCGAGGATTATCGGCGAGGACAGCATCGTGCTCCGGTCCGGCGGCACCCCCACCGGCACCGGCCACGTTCCGACGTTCTCGCACGCGGCGGCCGCCGCCCGTAGGTCTCCGGGAGGGTCGGCGAGCGAGACGAACTCCCCTCCCCTCACCCGCAGCATCGTGTGCGTGGAGCAGAAGGTCCGCTCCAGCGCCTCCGCCCGGGGGCCGCCGGTAAACGGCGTCCCGTTGCGGATCGTGACCGAGACACGCTGCACGCCATCGGCAACGGGCTCCCCGCTCACCGACAGCTCGCCGCGAAGCTCCTTCCAGCTGCGAACCAGCGCGCCGGCGCGGGCACCACTGTGGTCGTGCAGGTCCTCGTCGCGGCGATCGGCAGCGATGGCAATAGGCATCCTGTAGCCACCTCGCAGCTGCTCGAGCCTCAGTGGTGGGAGCTGGATCTCGCGCTCGACAGCCTCCTCCCACGATAAGAAGCGCTGGCCGTCAACGGTCAGCTCGTCGACCTCCTCGAGCTCGTCTCCCCGCCGCCGCGCGGCCCTGCGCATGACCACCTGGAGAAATCGCACCGTGACCTCCACCCGAGCCTGCAGCCCACCGCGTAGGAGCACCTCCGTCTGCATGCGGGACGGGTCGTCTGGATGACGTTCACTGTGTTCAGGGGGATACACCCCGCCGAACGTGAACCGCTGCTGATTCTTGAGCGCAGAGCGGCGGTAGGGCCACAGGATGTAGCCCTCGTACAGGCAGGCGTCGGCAATCGCCCGTACAGGATCGGGCCTCATTGCTCCTCCCGTCCTTCCAGCAGTGCGTCGATCGCCGCGTCCCAGGTGGGCAGCGCGTGATGACCCCGGAAGGCACGCAGCCGGTCGAAGTGCTCCCGATCCAGCCGCAGCCACGCGGTCTGGGGGAAGTGGCGGTCGATGGCCTCCCGCCACACCGCCACCGGCAGCCGGTAGCCGGCGTCCTGATCGAGTGCGATCCGCGCGGTCTGGAGCATCCCCTCCGCCCCGGCGAAGAACACGCTGCCGCTGAACAGGAACTCGAGCGGTACCTCCCCGTCGGTGAGCGCGGCGAAGTAGCGGCCGGCTGTCACCTCGAGGTCGTAGGTGCAGGTCACCGGAAGGGCGACAGCCGTCGAGCCCTCGAACGGGGGCACGATGACGGTGGTCCGCGTCCACAGCAGCGTCCGGAGCGTCGATCCCCAGCGCTCGGGAGCGCCGAACAGCTCGATCAGCGCTGCTTGGGCCGCATCGTCGTAGCCCCGCTGGCGAGCGGCGATCTGGATCTGGACGTCGAGCAGGACCGAGCGGATCGGACGGCTGCCGTCGGCATCGAGGGCCAGCTTGAACTCGATCGTCGGCACGGCCGCGTACCGCAGCGCCTCCGCGTCCCGCACGGCAAAGCTGAGCGTCGGCACGGCTGCCGGCATCACGACCGCTGGAGCACCTTCCGTCACCCGAGCGAACCTCCGTTAGGCAGGGGAGAGGTTGGGCATGCTCGGGTCGATCGGCCCGTGCGCCTTGGGGTTCACGCCCGTTGAGCGCTTGGCCGTGGAGGTGCCGTCCGGGTTGTGGCCCTCCATCTTCTCGTAGCTGCCCTTGGCATTTCCTTGCTGGATCCCCGGCGTGTGGGCCGGCATGTCCGGCGTCACCTCTTGCGGGCCGAGGTTGATGTTCGGCATCTCATCTCCTTTCCGCGGCCAGGCCGCGCTTGCCTGCTTGGAGCGCTCGAGCCCGTCCGTCGAGCGTCTCGAAGAACTCGTCGATCTCCCGCCACACCTCCTTGCCTCCCGTGAAGCCACGCCACCGGGTTCGGATCACCGCCACCAGCCGGTAGCAGTCCTCGATCGGGACGAGCCACTGCCGGCGGGCTCCATTGACGCGGTTGACGAGCAGCGCCTCCACGTCCCGCTCCATGGTGCCCAGCACCGGGTTCGCCGCCTCGATCCGGTTCCAGGCAGACAGCGATAGATGAGATTCGGTTGCCCCCATCGGGCCGGGGTAGAAAGCCACCACCCTCTCGGCGGCGGAGCTGTGGAAGAAGAAAGCCATGTCCACCGGGATCCGGAGCTCGTCCCAGACCTCGTCTCGGAGCTCGAACCCATCGAGCCGGAGCCGGCGATCTGGCACCAGGCGGTAGTGCCCGCCGCCGGCGGCGCGGCGGTCGAACAGCGTGGAGCATGCCCGGCAGGCGCAAAGCAACTGCCGTGAGGACAAATCGAGCAGGTGCCGGTGAGAGGCCGCGAGCGGCGTGCCGCACAGCTCGCAGCGCTCCTCAATGTCCTCCGGGGCCTCCGCCCGGCGCTGCGCGAGCCGACGCAAGCGCGGCGATGAAAGGGTGGCTGAGCGCTCCCCCATCGCGCTACGCCGCGGCGGCCAGCGCCACCTTCACCAGCCCGTCCTCGCCCACCAGCAACGGCACCGGCTCCAGATGCAGCTGTGGGGCATCGAGGCATCGCCCGGCGCGCAGTGCGTCGTATCGGCTGCCGCATCCGCGACAGCTGAGCTCGGCGCCCTTCAGCTCGGCGTCTTGGAGCGAGCCCTCGCAGGCCGGGCAAACGGGCCGGTAGCCGTAGAAGGTCTCGTGGACCTTCAGGAACAGGATTGGTTGCCCGCTGACCGGCTTGACCACGGTCCCACCAGCCAGCGAGCTCCGGTATTCCCCCGGCCATGGCCCAGGCTCCCGTGGCGGTCGGCGGGCGCCACTCCAGCGCCAGACGAGCCTGTCGGACCGGCCAGACCAGGGGAGATCTCCAACTGGATCAGAGGGTTCTGCTGCTCTGAGACGGCACCGTCGGCCACCACCTCGTCGATCTCCGGCGCCTCCTTGCGGATCGCATTCTCGATCGCCAGCCTGAGCGTCATCGTCGACGACGGGCATCCGCTGCAGCTCCCTTGAAGCCGCAGCCGCACCGCCGGAGGGTCGACCTCCAGCAGCTCTACGTTCCCGCCATGCGACTCCAGGTAGGGGCGCACCTGCTCGAGCGCCGCCCGCACCCGCTGCTCGAGCGGGATCGGATGCAGCCCATGCAGCAGCAGCAGGTGCGCCACCAGCTCGTCCTGCGTGAGCGCCTCCGCCAGCTGGCCGTCGTCGCGGGCGGCGATCTCCTCCACCATCCGCTCGAGCCCGGCCCCGTAGAGGTCCAGCAGCGCCTGGACGACGCCCATGGCCGCCTCCCGGGCGGCGCCGATCGGGCAGACCCTCGAGCTCCTCCAGGCGCCGCTCGACGTCGGCTACCAGCGCACTGGGCTCGACTGCGTCGATCACCTAGCCGTGCTCTCCGAACATCGGTGAATGAACCTGGCGCAGGGTCTTGCCCTTGCCCAGATACATGTGCACTCCGCAGGGCAGGCAGGGATCGAACGACCGGACGGCTCGCATGATGTCGATCCCCCGGAAGTTGTCCTGGTCGTTCTCCTCGAAGATGGGCTGACCCATCACGGCGTCCTCGTAGGGACCGGGCGTGCCGTAGGAGTCGGTCGGGCTGCCGTTCCAGGGGGTCGGCGGATAGGGGTGATAGTTGGCGATCTTGCCGTCGCGGATCACCAGGTGGTGGGAGAGCACGCCTCGAACCGCCTCGTGGAAGCCACAGCCGATCGCCTCCTCGGGGACGTCGAAGTCCTCGAACACCTTCGTCCGCCCGGCCCGGATCTCGTTGAAGGCCAGGTCGACGAAATGGAGCGCCATCGCCGCCGAATAGGCAACGAAGTAGATGCGCGCCCGGTCGCGCTCGATGGCGTTCGACCACTGCGGGATCCGCCACTCCAATGTCTGCTCCGCCGTATTGGGCGTCTTGGGCAGGTTGATCAGCACGCTCTGGCCGGTGGCCTTGACGAACGGCGTGTCGACCTTGGCCGCCAGCGCCGTCGCCCACAGGCGCGCCAGCGCTCCGCCGCCGGTGTCGAGCGCCAGGTTGTCGCCCGTTCGCTTGTCGTGCCAGCGCGGGCTCATGACCCAGGAGTAGTTGCCGCCCTCCAGCTCGCGCTTCTGCGGCTTGGGGATCGTCGTCTGGTTCCAGGGGTGGCGCCTGTCCACCGGGTTACCGAGCGGATCGTTGGGCACGAACGTCTCCTCGTTCACCCAGTCCTCGTAATAGGAGGAGCCGAGCATGATCCGGATGCCGAGGTTGATGTCCACCAGGTTGGTAGTCACCAGCTCGCCGTCGACCACCACGCCCGGCGTGACGAACATCTCGTTCCCCCAGTGGTCCATGTCCGTGTACCTGTAGTTGCAGTGCAGGGGATTGTTGAAAGCTCCCCAGCACCCGAGCAGGATCCTGCGCCGTCCGACCTCTTCATAGCCCGGCAGCGCCTCATAGAAGAAGTCGAATACGTCGTCGTTCATCGCCACCGCCTTCTTGATGAAGTCAAGGCAGCGCAGCAGCCGGCTGAGGTAATCCGTCAACAGGGTTGGCGTGGCAACCGTGCCCACTCCCCCCGGGTAGATCGTCGAGGGATGGACGTGCCTCCCCTCCATCAGGCAGATCATCTCCCGCCCGATCCGGCTCATCAGCAGAGCTTCCTTGTAGGTCTCGCCGGTGAACGGGTTGTAGGAGCGCATGATGTCGCCGATCGTGCGGTAGCCGTGGACCTCGGCACGGGGGGCGTCGGCTGACTCCGCCTTGGACCACACGCTGGGGTTGGTCTCCTTGACCATCTGCTCGCAGAAGTCCACGAACACCAGGTTGTCCTGGAAGATGATGTGGTCGAAGATGTACTCGGCGGCCTCGCCGAGGTTGACGATCCACTCGCCCAGGGGCGGCGGCTTCACGCCATAGGCCATCTGCTGCGCATAGCAGGAGCAGACCGCGTGGTTGTCCCCGCAGATGCCGCAGATGCGGCTGGTGATGAAGTGCGCGTCGCGCGGATCCTTGCCCTTCATGAAGACGCTGTAGCCGCGAAACAGCGACGAGGTGCTCTTGCACGAGACAACCTCGCGGTTGTCGAAGTCGATCTTGGTGTAGATCCCGAGGTTGCCGACGATCCTGGTGATCGGGTCCCAGGCCATGTCGACCAGCTTGCCGGCCTCCGGCTTGATTCTCTCGCGTACTGCCATCTGTTCTCCTCTCGCTACAGGTCCTCGTCGCTGGTCGAAGCGTGGGTCAGTTGCCCCACCGCGGCTTGTACCCGGTGGTGAGCTGCGGCCGGTTGTGCCGCCACTTGGTCTCCTTGTTCATGGTCTTGTTGGTGATCCCGCGCAGCTTGCGGATCATCGGCCCGTACATGCCGACCAGGGCCGACGAGACCCCGCCGCCCGGGGGGGCGTCCATGAAGGGCATGAACTTGTCGGGGAACCCGGGCATCGTGCAGCCAATGCAGATGCCACCCACGTTCGGACAGCCGCCGATGCCGGCCATCCAGCCCCGCTTGGGGACGTTGCAGTTCACCACAGGCCCCCAGCAGCCGATCTTCACCTGGCACTTGGGGGAGTTGTAGTCCTTGGCGAAATCACCCTGCTCGTAGTAGCCGGCCCGGTCGCAGCCCTCGTGGACGGTCTTGCCGAAGATCCACTGCGGCCGCAGGGCCTCGTCAAGCGGGATGGTCGGAGCCAACCCGGCGGCCTGGTAGAGCAGCCAGGTGAGCGTCTCCATGAAGTTCTCCGGCTGCACCGGACAGCCGGGGATGTTGACGATCGGCAGGCCTCCGGCGGAGCGGAAGTCCCAGCCCAGGTAGTCGGCCAGTCCCATGCAGCCGGTGGGGTTGCCGGCCATGGCGTGGATGCCGCCGTAGGTGGCGCAGGTCCCGACGGCCACCACGCCCCAGGCCTTGGGGGCCAGGCGGTCGATCCACCAGTTGAGGGTCAGCGGCTCACCGGTGGCCTCGTCGTTGCCGAACGAGCTCCAATAGCCCTCGCCGTTGATCTTCTCGTTGGGGATCGATCCCTCGATCACCAGCACGAACGGAGCGTCGAGCTCGTCGCGCAGCGCGGCCCGAAACGGCCTCAGGAACTCCTCGCCTCCCAGCGTCGGCGAGAGCACCTTGTTGTACAGGTTGACCTTGGGCAGGCCAGGGATCGCGCCGAGCACCACGTCCTCGATTCCAGGCTGACCGGCGGCGGTTACCGATACCGAGTCCCCGTCGCAGCTCATCCCCTCCGAGATCCAGAGGATGTTTACCTCCTCTACGCCACCGTTTCCTGGCATCTGTCCTCCCTCTGCTCGTAGTCGAAATCGTCATCCAGCTCAAGCGCAGTCACCAGCAGCTCTTCGCCCGCCGTTATCTCGAGGTCCAGTGCACCGCAGGTGCCGCAGGTCAGCGGGAACCGCTCCAGCTCGGTCTCGCCGCCACAGTCCCGGCAGCGCCCGACGGCCGGCACGGACTCGATCTCGAGCTCCGCGCCCTCGAGGGCCGTGCCGGCGACCAGCAGCTCGAAAGCGAACGTGAGCGCAGACGGGACCACCTGTCGGAGGTGGCCGACCTGAACCTCGACCCGCCGAACGCGCCGTCCGTCGGCGTGCCGCGCGGCGATGCTCACGATGGACTCGGCGATTGACAGCTCGTGCACCGTTACCTCAACAGATCCTCGGCAGGGGGTCGCCGACGAGCTGATCCATCACCCGTTTGCCGCCAAACGCAGTCTCCACGAGCACCATCGCGGTTGGCTCGCGATGTACCTCGCCGATCGCGGTCGCGCGCTCGCATCCCGGGACAGCCCGCAGCGCCTGGAGGGCGTGGTCTGCCGCCTGCGGCGCGGCAAAGGCCACCAGCCGGCCTTCATTGGCGATGTACATGGGGTCGATTCCGAGAAGCTCGGCCGCCGCCTGAACGACTGGCGAGACCGGCACGTCCGCCTCGCGCACCGTCACGGCAACGGCGGAAGACCGCGCCAGTTCGTTCAGAACCGACGCCACCCCGCCGCGAGTGGCGTCGCGCACGCAGTGAAGCTCCTCACCGGCCGCGGTCAGCAAGGCGTCGACCGCCGGCCACAGCGAGCAGGTGTCGGACTCCACTTCGGCATCCAGCTCGAACTGGTCGCGAGCGAGCATGATCGCCGTCCCGTGCTCTCCGATCGGCCCCGAGACCAGCACCTGGTCACCCGGCACGATCGCATCAGGAGCGAGGCGTGCGCGCGGATCCTGGGCGCCCAGGCCCGTGGTCGTGAGAAACATCTCGTCGGCGGCGCCGCGCTCGACGACCTTGGTGTCGCCCCCGATGATCTCGACTCCCGCGCTGAGCGCCGCGTCCGCGATCGCTTGCACCTCGGCACGTAGAACTTCCGCGTCCAGCCCTTCCTCCAGGATCATCGACAAGGTGAGCGCCAGTGGGCGTGCGCCGGCCACGGCGAGGTCGTTGACGGTTCCGTTGACGGCCAGCTCGCCGATCGACCCGCCCGGGAACCGCAAGGGCTTTACCACGAAACTGTCTGTGGTCATCGCTACCCGGACGCCGTCCAGCGTGATGGTGCCCGCGTCAGCCAGGGCCTGAAGCGGACCCCGCTCACCCGCGGCGAACGCCGGCACGAGCAGGCCCTCGATCAGCGTCTGGGTGGCCTTGCCCCCGGCACCATGGGCCAGCGTCAGGCGTTCGTCACGGAACCGTGGCCGCTTGGAGCGAGCGGTCTCGATGATCTGAAGGACGCGCTCCTCGCGATCGATGGCGCTCACGCGGTCTCCTTCTGGCGCGCGTAGCGCCCGAAGTTGTAGTAAGCGGCGCACGCCCCCTCGGGCGAGACCATGCACGTCCCGATCGCGTGCTCCGGAGTGCACGCGGTGCCGAACACCTTGCACTCCCAGGGCTTGATCACGCCCTTCAGCACCTCCCCGCACTGGCAGGCCTTGGGGTCGGCAACGCGCACGCCTGGGACCGCAAAGCGCTGCTCGGCGTCGAATTCCCGGTAGGCGTCCGACAGCTTGAGCGCGCTCTGCGAGATGAACCCCAGCCCCCGCCACTCGAAGTGGGGGCGGAGCTCGAACACCTCGGACATCACCTCCAGCGCGCGCAGGTTCCCCTCCCGAGGGACCACCCGGGTGTACTGGTTCTCAACCTCGCACCGTCCCGATGACAGCTGGCGCAGAATCATCAGGACCGACTGCATGACGTCGAGCGGCTCGAAGCCCGAGATCACCACCGGACGCCCGTAATCGGAGGGAATGAACTCGAATGGACGGGCGCCCACCACCGTGCAGACATGGCCCGGACCGATGAAGCCATCCAGTCGCAGGTCCGGCGACTCCAGAAGCGCCCGTAGCGGCGGCACGATCGTGACGTGGTTGCAGATGCAGGAGAAGTTCCTGATCCCCTCGCCCCGAGCGCGCTTCAGGGTCAGGGCGGTCGAGGGCGCCGTCGTCTCGAACCCGATGGCGAAGAACACGACCTCCCGCCCAGGGTTCTCGCGCGCGATCCGCAGGGCGTCCAGCGGCGAGTACACCATCCGGACATCGGCGCCGTGCGCCTTGGCGTCCAGGAGCGTGTACTGCGAGCCGGGGACGCGCAGCATGTCGCCGAAGCAGGTGAAGATCACGCCTGCCTGGCGAGCGATGGCGATGCCGTCGTCGACCCGGCCCATGGGAATCACGCACACCGGACAGCCCGGCCCGTGGACGAGTTCCACGTTGTCGGGCAGCAGGTCGTCGATCCCGTACTTGTAGATCGAGTGGGTGTGCCCTCCACAGACCTCCATCACCTTGTAATGGCGGGAAGGCTCGACCTCGGCCAGGATCTCCCCGGCCAGCACTTGGCCCAGCTTCGCGTCGCGGAACTCGTCGACGAACTTCATGGTCCGGCCCCAATCGCCGATCCACGCCGGCATGGACGAGCACCGCTCGCCGGGTCGAACGGTCGTCAAGCAGGTCGACCGCCACCTCTGTGCGACGCCCCATCCTCATCGACGCATACCGCCTCGCTGCGTCGGCGCAGCTCCACCACCGCATCGGCACTCCCTCGTCAGCCGCAGGTGATGCAGCCCGGAGCGGATCGCAGGAGGAGCCGCTCAATCTATGACGCTCGCTTTCAGCTCTTCGAGCTCCTGCTCGTATTCGGCGCCCATTCTCTGCAGCAGCAGCAGCGTGGCGCGAGCCTCCTCCTCGTCGATCTTCGACAACGCGAACCCGACGTGGATCAACACCCAGTCACCCGGCTGCGGCCCGCCGCCATCGCCATCCACGAGCAGACCCACGTTGATCTTGCGCCGCACCCCCACCACGTCCACCTTCGCGATGTGGTTGGCGGGATCCACCATCTCCAGCACACGTCCTGGAATCGCGAGGCACACGAAGGACTGGGGATATACACCGGTGGCTCACCCACTGCCAGACGGCCGTAATTGCACTGACGTAATCGGGGTTACCAGGGGCGCCGTCGGCGGCCCGATGTCCACACGCCGGCTCCGGCCCGGCGTACACTGCGCCGACGGCCGAGCCTTTTTGTATTGACGGGGAAGCCCGAACTGAAGCCGCGAGTGCCTGAGCCCCATCCCCTCTCGGTCCATCAGCGAACGCCGCGCGTCCGCCCCAGCCTCAACCAGTACCTGCTGGATCTCGACGTAGAGCTGCTCGAGGAGCTCGATCCCGCCCTGAGACCGGCGGCACGGGCGACGGTGACCACCGTGGTGTTCGGTACGGACGCCGGTCCCATCCCGCTGTCGGAGTGGCTCGCGGCCGCCCGATCGGGCCCCGGCCTGCTCGTTCTGGATGGAGTGCTCGCCACAGGCATCCACGTCGGCGACAGGATCGCGGCCGAGCTACTGGGCGCCGGGGATGTGATCCAGCCCTGGCGCGGAGAGGATGAGGAGCTCCTGGCTTGTGACATTCAGTGGAGGGCGCTGGTGCCTAGCCGCTTTGCGCTGCTGGACGACGCGTTTGACCAGCGAGCGGCCCGTTGGCCCCAGATCACCGGCGCCCTGCTGCGACGCGCGGGGAGGCGTACCCGCCGCCTCAATCTCCAGCGGGCCATCTCTGCCCAGCCGAGGCTCGACGTTCGCCTCGCTCTGCTGCTGTGGCACCTAGCCGCGCGATGGGGGAGGGTGGAACCGGGTGGCATCCGCCTGCCGCTGCCGCTCACGCACCAGCTGCTCGGCCGGCTGATCGGTGCAGAGCGACCGTCTGTCTCGCACGCGCTCGCGCGGCTGGCGGAGGCTGGGCTCGTGACCGGCCAAGGCAACGAGTGGCACATCCACGGCAGCCTCGAGCAACAACTGCCCAGCATGCTCGAAGCCGGCTCCACGCGCGTCGAGTGGCTGGGGGTCGTCAGCGGAGTCCAGGCTCCGGGCTGAGGCCCGATGCAGCTTGTCGGGACCGGCCGGGCTCGCATCGGACGCGCTCCCGCCAACGAATCGCGCAACTTCTGCGACCCGGTTTCGTCGATACTGACGCGGAAAGCGCCTTGATTTAGAAAGCCGGAGGAGGCCTTCATGAAACGTGCAGTTCTCGCCGCCTGCATGGCGGCATTGTCAATCGGAGTCCCCAGCGCGCTCGCCAAGCCGGGCTCCAGTGTCTCGATGGGCGTGGCGCCGAAGACGCTCACGTTGGGCTCATCGACGGTCATCTCAGGCCACGCGAACGGATCCAAGGCCCCAGGCGCCACCGTGTTCCTGCAGGCGAAGCCCTTCGGCGCGGGCTCGTACACAAACATTGCACACACCACCGCGAGCTCCGGTGGCAACTACAGCTTCCGGTACTTCCCGACCCGGAACACGCAAGTGCGGGTGGTCGCCAAGACGGCCCCGCAAGCGACCAGCCCATCGGTGTTCGTCGGGGTCCGCATGCGGGTGGGCCTGAGCGTGGGCAGCCTGCACCCCAAGGTGGGACAGAGGGTCCGGTTCTCGGGCATCGTTGTTCCGGCGTTCAACGGCAGCGTCGTCATGCTCCAGCGAAGGACGGCCACCGGCCATTGGAGGACGATGACGTTCGCGACCCTGTTCGCCACCAGCGCGAACGGGTTTGGGCCGCGCTCGGAGTACTTCAAGCGGCTGAAGATCTCAAGGAGCGGCACCTGGCGCGCTCGCTTCGTCCCGCCTATCGATGGGTGGCTGGCGAACAACAGCCGGACGCGGACTCTGACCGTGCACTGAGCCGCCCGCGCCGGACGCGGAAGTACGTCGCAGGCCCGGGCGGTAACCGCCGTTACCGCCCGGAGACCTCGCCGTAATCGCGATTACCTTGCAGTAGCGATCGGCTCGGGATACCGTCGGGCGGTGACCCGCTGGCGCACGATCGCGATCATGGGCGCCATCGTCCTCGGCCTCCACGTCGTGGGCTTCTTCCTGCTGATCGCGCTGGTCGTGCCCCACCACTACCACCTGGGCAGCACCGGGGTCTTCGTGCTCGGCACCGGTTTGACCGCCTACGTGCTTGGCCTGCGCCACGCGTTCGATGCCGACCACATCTCGGCCATCGACAACACCACCCGCAAGCTGATGTCGGAGGGGAAGCGGCCTGTCAGCGTCGGCTTCTTCTTCTCGCTGGGGCACTCGACAGTCGTGTTCGTGCTGGCGTTCCTGTTCGCGGCCGGCATCCGCACCCTGAGCGGCCAGGTCGCCAACAGCCACTCCGCCCTGCACCAGGCCACCACGTGGATCGGCACCGGGGTGTCGGCGACGTTCCTGTATCTGATCGCGGCGCTGAACCTGGTGATCCTGTGGGGGATCGTCAAGGTGTTTCGCGAGATCCGCAGCGGGCGCTTCGACGAGGCCGAGCTGGAGCGGCAGCTGCGCTCGCGGGGATTGATGAACCGTCTGTTCGGACGGTTTGCCAATGCCATCTCCGAGCCGTGGCAGATGTATCCGGTGGGGCTGCTGTTCGGCCTCGGGTTCGATACGGCCACCGAGGTGGCGCTGCTGTTCCTGGCGGCGGGGGCGGCCGGGGCCGGACTGCCGTTCTACGCCATCCTCTGCCTGCCGATCCTGTTCGCGGCCGGAATGTCGTTGATGGACACCATCGACGGCACGTTCATGAACTTCGCCTATGGATGGGCGTTCGCCGAGCCCGTGCGTAAGGTGTTCTACAACGTCGTCATCACCGGGCTGTCGGTCGCCGTGGCGCTGGTCATCGGGACGATCGAGATAGCTGGACTGCTGGCCACCCAGCTGAACGTGCACGGGCAGCTCTGGGACTGGCTCGAGCACGTCAGCATCAACACCATGGGGCTGATCATCGCCGCAATGTTCCTGGCCACATGGGCGATTGCGATCGCGGTCTGGCGCCTGGGACGGATCGGCGAGCGCTGGGGGGCACAGCTCCGGGAGCAAGCCGGCGGAGCGCCGCGATGACTTCGGCCCCGGACGTCGAGCCGCTGTCGTTCGAGGATCTGCCCGGCGCGGTGAACGCGCTCCGAGAACGGGGCCTGAGGCTCTCGACCTCGCGCCGGCTGGTGCTCGAGGCGATGTTCGCCGCCGACGGGCCACTGTCCGCCGAACAGCTGTCCGAGCAGCGCGGGCTCGATCTCGCCTCCGTATACCGCAACCTGGAGACGCTCGAGCGACTGGGGCTCGCTCGCCACGTTCACTTTGGCCACGGGCCGGGGCTGTATGTGCTCGTCGGTCGAGGCGAGCGGGAATACCTCTTCTGCGAGCGGTGCCGCACGGCCCGCGCGGTTAAGCCCGAAGAGCTCGATGCCGTGCGGGTCGAAATAAAGCGCCGGTTCGGCCACGAGGCTCGGTTCACCCACTTCGCGATCGTGGGGACGTGCGCGGACTGCGCGCGCTCTCCTTCTCGCGCGTAGGGAGCGCCGACTCTCGTGGCAGCGGGTAGGCCGGGCGCCGCACGCTCGGACATTCGTCCAAGTCACGCTGATTCGCGGGGACAGGGGTAGCCCCTGAGTCAAGTCTGCCTGTGGGGTGTACCCGAATCCCGGAGGTTGAACATGTCTGTCGCCAGCGACCGAGTGGAAGCGAGGCGAGCGAGTTCTGCTCCGAACGACTCGAAGAACATAAACTCGTCATCCAGCGCAGTGAGGATGTAGAGCGGGATGGCGAGCGGTCGCGCCAGCGAAACTCCTCGCGCGGGCGCTAGCCGCTGTTGTTGGAGGTGAGCGAGCCCATGCCGCAATATGTCTATGGCATCGTCGAGCGGAAACTCCCAGCTCCGACTGGGACCGGCATCGGTGGCTCGCCGTTGCGCTTGATCGCGGACGATGGCGCCGCAGCGCTGGTCAGCGAAGTCGACCAGCGAGAACCCGCGCTCGGGCGAGAGGAGCTGCTGGTTCACGCTCGCGTCCTCGAGGACGCAGTTGCGTCCGGCGTGGTGCTGCCGCTGCGATTTGGGATCGTGATGGAAGACGAGGACGAGGTGCGCCAGCGCCTCCTGCGAGCGCACACCGACGAGCTCGGCACGCAGCTTCAGCGCTTTGCCGACAAGGTCGAGGTGAGTATCCGCGCGTGTTACGACCAGCAGCGGCTGATGGGCGAGGTGGTGGCTGAGAACCCTGACATCGCGCGCCTCATAGACTGGCTGCGGGAAAAGCCAGAGGACGCCACCTACATCGAGCGCATGAGACTCGGCGAGCTCGTCTCAAAGGCGGTGGAACGCAAGCGGCAGGCGGATTCCGCCCGGATCCTCGAGGCGCTGTGGCCGTTTGCTTCAGACGTCCAGGTGGCGCTCGGAGCCCACGAGCGGGTCGCGCTGAGCGCGGCATTCCTTGTTGAGCGCAAGCGGTTGCACCAGTTCGATCAGGCCCTCGAAGGATTTGCGGGAGGACAGGCGGGCCGGTTGCACTTCAAGTACACCGGCCCGCTTCCGCCGCACTCCTTCGTGGAGTTGTCGGATGGGAGCTGACATGGGCCCTCTGACCGGGCTGGCGACCCTGCCCGTGGCCACGGTGCGGGTGGTATGGATCGCGGAGCAGGTTGCCGAGGAGGCGGATCGGCAGCTTTACGACGAAGCGAGCATCCGGCGCGAGATGCTGCAACTGGAGCTCGACTACCAGGACGGGAAGATCGATCTTCACGAACGCCGGCGTTACGAAGGAGCAGCTGCTGGAGCGTCTGGCGATCAGCCAGGCACATCGCGCGGCGTGGGAGAAGGAGGTGCGCCCCTTGGGAGGAGGAGGCGCATCCATCGGAGGAGGGGGTGCAGGGCAATGGCCGAGCAGCGGAAGGACGGCGCCGGGTCGCAATGGGCTGTCCGGGCGGGAGTCGATCGCGCGCGTGCGCCGAGACCTCTCGCAGCTGCTCGGCTGCCCGATCGGCGACCTCGGTCGTGACCTACCGGCTGTTGCGCGGTGGCCCACTCGGCCGCGACTAGCGGCGTTAGGTTCCGAGCGGTACTTGCATTTGGCGATTGGGCTTCAGCGAGCTGATCCGCGTCATCAGGCTCTCGACCTCGCGCCGTCTGGTGCTCGAGGCGCCGTTCCCGGCCGATAGGCCCGTGTCGGCCGAACGGTGGGAAAGGGCAGGCTTGATCTGGCCTCCGTGTATCGAAACCTGGAGACGGTAGAGCGACTCGGCCTAGCGGGCCAATTCACTTTGGCCACGGACCGGGGCTGACGTGCTCGTCGGCCACGGCGAGCACGGGATACCTGTTCTGCGAGCGGTGCGGCATGGCGCGCGCGGTAGAGCCTGAGGAGCTCGATCCGATGCGCGCACAGATCAAGGGCCGGTTCGGGCACGAGGCCCGGTTCGCGCACTTCGCGATCGTCGGGATCTGCGCCGCGTGCGAACGCTCTATGCCCGGCTCGTGGCACCGCCCGCGGTCAGCGCGCCCGCGCGCCGCGGTCCCGCGGCCCGGGCACGGATCAGTTCGAACATTCGTCGAGCCCAGGCTGAATGGCCAAGGCCCGGGTAGCTCCTACACCTAGCCCGCCGTGCGGGCGAACGCGACTTAGGAGGGTGGAGCATGTCTGTCGGCAGCGGACGGGGCAAAACGACGCGAGCTAGCAG
This sequence comes from uncultured Actinomycetes bacterium, assembly GCA_963719305.1. Lineage (GTDB taxonomy): Bacteria > Actinomycetota > Thermoleophilia > Solirubrobacterales > Solirubrobacteraceae > Palsa-465. The sequence goes on from CAVRBL010000006.1 coordinate 88,042, forward strand.
TCGTGGCCGTTCATCTTCGATCGGGTCGCGCAGCGCGAAATCGTCGCCGGGTGCCCCAGTCCGGGCGAAGGGCAGCTCCAGCCGGGCGAGTAGGTCGGCGCCCAACAGGACCCAGAGCTCGTCGCAGCGTTCACGCGGTTCTGCTCAGCAGAACCACGCCGGCCGCGAGATCTTGACCAACGCCGGCATCTCGGTGCTCACCGCGGCGGTCGGGGTCGCCACAGGCGTGCTGGTAGGCCGGACCACGGCGCGACGCGACCACAAGGTCCTGGGCGTCCGTGTGCCGACGGAGATCGACCTGGGCGGCATCGGCCAGCAGATCGGCGAGGCGGGGCGTCAGTTCGGCAAACTCGCGAGCGAGGTGCGGACCGTTCGCGAGAAGGCGGAGCAGATCGGCCGCGTGTTGACCTGAGCGAACGTGGGGCATGACTCGCACCATCACCAGGCAAAGCGCGTGCCCGGTTCGGCGCGCACGCGGCGGCTGGCGCCGGCCCGGATTCGGCTGTCAAACATTTGTCCACCGTAGTCCGAACCGCTCACTCCCGGGTATCCACGTCGCAACAACCAGCCACGCGATCCGGCCCGCAAGCCAGAAAGCGGAGCGGATGGGACGAGCTGGGCTGAGGACATCGTGAACCATGGGCTATGCACTCATCGATAACGACGGTCGCCGAACCCTCGCGGAGTTCAACTATCTGGAGAACGCGCTGACGCTCTTGGAGAAGCTGCGGGAGCAGTCGCCGGAACGTGATCTTGCCGTCGCCTGGTTGGACGAGCGACCCGGCGAGATCATCGGCACAAGGTCCTCAGTGACGGTGCGTGTAGGAGCGCCAGCGCTGTGGTCCGGGCAATCGACCGCAGTCTGCGGGGGGCGCCGCCAGGTAACTGCGCAATCGCGAGCAAGATCGTGAGGAAAGAGGACAGGTGGGAAAGCCAATGGGCAACGACGTAGCCGATATGGTCGGCACAGCAGTTGGGAAAGCAGCGCGCGAGGCGGTTCAGAGCGCGTCGAAGAACCTGCGCAAACGCGCACGCAAGGGGGTCCCGGGCCCGACGGGGCTGGCGGCCGGTGCGGCCGGCGCGGGCCTAATGGCTCTCGCTCCAGTCGCTGCCAAGGGCGCTGGAAAGCTCATCAGCGAACTAGCGAGCAACGGCAACGGGAGCCTGAAGGAGGCGGGCGGCAAGCTGGCCGGGACGTTGAAGGACGCGGCTCCTAGCGTCGGCGGCGGGGAGAAATCGCAAGACGACGGCGGCGGTGACTCGCAGGGCCAAGCCGGTGTCGGTAAGGGACGGCGAATGCCGGTGCAGCAGGTCATCGATATCGGTCTCCCGCTCGAAACCGTCTACAACCAGTGGACCCAGTTCGAGGAATGGCCGAAGTTCATGCACCGGCTACAGCAGGTCTCGCAGGAGGATGAGACACACGTGAACTTCAAAACGAAGATCTGGGGGGTGTCGAAAGAGTTCACGGCTGAGATCGTCGAGCAGCGTCCAGAAGATCGGATCAAGTGGAAAGTGACCGAAGGTGTCACGCACACCGGCGTCGTCACGTTTCATGAGCTTGTCCCTGGCCTCACGCGGGTCGACGTGAACCTGGATGTTGAGCCCGGTTCGCTGCTCGAAAAGGCGGCTCGAGGAATGCGCCATGTCAAGCGGGCGGTTCGAGCGGATCTGGCGCGCTTCAAGGCGTACATCCTCATGGAAGGAGAGGAGACGGGGGCTTGGCGCGGCAAGATCGAGGAGGCTGAGGTCAAGCGCTCGTCAAGCGGAGGCCGCCGGTCGTCGAGCGGAAGATCAGGGTCCTCGGGGAAGACGTCGGGGTCCTCGGGCGGACAGAGGCGGGCGTCCACAGGCGGACGAAGCCGCGCGTCATCGGACGGGTCGAACGCGTCCTCATCGCGGTCTAAGGGCTCAACCTCGAGCCGTAGTCGCGGCTCTTCCGACGGACGGAGCCGCTCATCCGGCGGCCGTTCCCGGCCAGCGCGGACAAGACGGAGCTCATAGGCACATGATTGGGGTCATCAAGAATGCCGTCACCGAGCGGCTCTCCGGCAAGCGGCCTTCACCGATACGGGCGATCCTCGCCTCCGCTGCAGCAGGTGCGGTCGTGGCCGCGGCCACCTATCGGGCGCTACGGCGATAGCTAGGAGGGAATGAGCAGTTGGCACTTGACCTGAATCGAGTCGCAGCCGCTGCGATCGATGCAGCGCTGGGCGAGCAGGAACCGCGACATTCCCGGCACGGCGTTTCCGCACTTGTCGCCGGGGCGGCTGTTGTCACGGCGGCGGGAGTGGCAACGAAGCGCCACATTCCCAAGGTAGCGAGGTTGGCCATCTCGAGGCTCGGCGATGTCCCAAGTCTCGGCGACATCGCTGACTCGATACGAGAGCGCCTTGAGGATCACGGATTGGGGCTCAACGACACCGAGCCCGATGAGGACGACGGTTACCAGATCGACGAGGACGAAGAACCCGAAGACGAAGCAGACACCGACGAACCCCACGCCGAGCAAGACGAAGAACCCGAAGACGAAGAACCCGAAGACGAGAAGCCGAAGAAGAAGACACCGACGAACCCCACGCCGAGCAAGACGAAGAACCCGAAGACAAGAAGACACCGACGAACCCCACGCCGAGCAAGACGAAGAACCCGAAGACGAAGAAGACACCGACGAACCCCACGCCGAGCAAGACGAAGAACCCGAAGACGAAGAAGACTGGGAGGAAGAGGCCAGCAGCGGGGAGGACTGGGAGCCGAGCACTGAAGGATCAGAAGACGGCGAACCCGATTCAACTGAAGAGCCGGGCGAAGACGACGATGCGGACAACGCTTGGCTCGATTTCAAACCTACTCCGGAACGCAGACGAGTCTCCCGCAACGCACCCGATCTCATCCAGACGTTGAACTCGCATCGCTCGCGACCACCGGTCCTGACGCGCGGCAGCACGGCACCTGATCCCGCGGCACATCCCCCGGAGCCGACCGACCGAGAGCTCGATAGGGATCCCCCGGAGCCGACCGACCGAGAGCCCGATAGGGAACGCAAAGGAACGCGGGATCGCAGTCGCTCCGACTCGCGGTCGAAGAACGCAAAGTCGAAAGCGACGGCCGAAGCCAAATAGCCGGCCCGGAGGATCTCAATGCCACGCAACAACGACCGTAATGACAGAAGTAAGCAGGCGGAGGCGGATCGGTACCGGCGAGCAGCCGAGGATGCGCTGCAGCAGCTCGACTGGACCATCGGCTACCTGCACGGGATCCACAAGACACAGATCTCGAAGGTGCTTGCGCAGAATCGCTCCTTCATTCGGCAGAACCTGATGAAGGAGCCCGACGAAGGCCTGCCGGCCCAAAAGACCGACGAAACCTAGACGGCGTTACCTCAAAGGAGAAACCGAATGTCGATAGCGGCAACACCTCGGGGATACCTCGAACGTCCTCGGCCCAGCGGACTGGCGGACGTGATCGACGTCATCCTCGACAAGGGCCTCGTGATCGATGTGTATGTGCGGGTGGCCCTCATCGGCATCGAGATCCTGACGATCGACGCGCGCATCGTCATCGCCAGCGTCGACACCTACCTTCGTTTTGCCGAGGCCGTCAACCGCCTCGATATCGCCCAAGATAGCCAGGCGGAGGGGCTCCCACAGTTGATGAAGGACATGACATCCGGCGGCGCGGAGTCGAAGACAAAGGGTGCAATCGAGGGCGTGAAGGACAAGGTGACCGGCGACGATGATGGCAAGCAAGGCCACGAGGGCCCGATCGAAAAGGTCAAAGAGAAGGTGACCGGCCACGGTCGCGGCGATGATGATGACGATCAAAAGCAGAAGCGGCAGTCGCAGCAGAGCCGTTCGCGGTCTAGCTCGTCGTCTCGCTCCTCATCCTCTCGGTCGCGCTCGCGCAGCAGGAAGAGCAGCTAGTGGCCGTGCCGGATAACACGGTCTACGTTTACGGGGTCCGGTCCGCGTCCGAGCAGCAGCCGATCTCCTCGCCTGGAGTCGGGGGATCGGAGGTGAGCGCGGTCGAACACGCGGGGCTCATAGCGCTCATCAGCCGGATGCAAGATCTGACCCTTGGCCCCCGGGATGTACGCGCGCACTGGCGCGTGCTCGAGGAAGCGTTTGAGCGCTCGCCGGTGCTCCCGGTCCGGTTTGGGACGGTGCTGGAGAGCGAGGAGGAGGTGTGTCAGCGGCTGCTCGAGCCGGAAGCCGTTCGACTCCGCGACGTGCTGAGGGAGATGTCCGGCTTGGTGCAGCTGAACGTTAAGGGGCGCTATAACGAGGAGTTGCTTCTGCGCGAGATCGTGCGGAGCTCCCGCGATGTCGCTGAACTGCGCGAGCGCCTGGTGCGTTCCCCCCAGGGCGTCGCGAACCAGGGCGCGCAGGTCAGATTGGGGCAGCTCATCAGCGGCGAAGTGGCGCGCCATCGCGATCAGGACACCGCGTCGGCTCTGGAGGCACTCGAGCCTCTCGCTCGAGCAGTGACAGCTGACGAGGTCGCGCACCCGCAGACCTTCAGCCTTGCGTTTCTCGTCGCGTCCGGCGACCAAAAGGCGTTCAACAAGGCCGTCGTCTCGACTGCTGACGCGTTTGGCCAGCGGGTCGAGATCGACTATGTCGGTCCGTTGCCTCCGTTCAGCTTCGCGGAGGCTGCCCTCGGCAGCGGGAGCGCCGCATGGGGCTGATCACGGGCCTGTTGACATTGCCGCTTGCGCCGGTCCGCGGCACCGCGAGCCTGGCCAGGGTGATTGAGAGCCAAGCCGAGAACGAGATGTACGACGAAACAGCGATCCGCGAGACGCTAGCCGAGCTCGAGGCGGCGCGCGAAGCGGGCACTTTCACCGAAGAGGAGATCCAGGACGCGGAGGACGCGATGCTGGAACGCTTGATCGCAATTCGCGGCTTAGGAGGGGCGGACGGCCATGGCGAACTCTGGTGAGGACGGGCGGCTCTCGGCCAATCAGCTGGGCCAAGCGGCCCTTGTAACCGTGGAGGAGCTGACCGGTTATCGGCCGGAGGCGGTGACGGGGCTCGCCTGGGACGGCGAGTCGTGGTGCGTGACGGTGGATGTGTTGGAGATGGCGCGGATCCCCAGCACCACCGACGTCCTCGGCTCATACGAGGTGCAACTCGACGAGCGCGGGACGCTGCGCGGTTACAGGCGCGTGAGGCGCTTCAAGCGTTGTGAGGCCCGTCAGGAGGAGTGACCATGGACGAAAGACGCCTGCCGACCCGCAGTTTCAGTCCTCTGCCCGGTCGGCCGGAGCCGCAGACGAATCTCGCCGACATCCTCGAGCGCGTACTCGACAAGGGCATCGTGATCGCTGGCGACATCCAGATCAACCTACTCGACATCGAGCTGCTGACGATCAAGCTCCGTCTGCTGATCGCGTCGGTGGATCGGGCACGAGAGATGGGGATCAATTGGTGGGAGAGCGATGCATCGCTGCAAAGCCTGGGACCCGATGGCTCCAACGATCGCCAGCTCCAGCAGGAGAATCGCGAGCTGAGAGAGCGTCTCGACCGAGTCGAGCGTCAGCTGGGTGTGGGTGACGGGTCCGCGGAGCGCTCAAATGCCGCCGAGTCGCAAAGCCGCTGACGACGTCGGCCGTTGGGCTTTAGAGCACGCCCCCCGCCTGCTGGCGCGAGCGGAGGCGGAAGCTGTGGCGTTCCTTCGCGATGCTCTGGTCAATGCCGCGATGCAGGGCCAGCTACGAACGGACGCTGCAGCTCCCGCCTCTGGCGTCGAGCCTGGGGGTGCTTCCGGGTCCTCAACCGCCCCTCAGCGGCCGATTGCGCCCGACTCCCCGGGTACGCCCGAGCCGCCAGCTCAGGACGAGCTGCTGTGGACCTATTGCGTGCTGCGAGCGCGCGATCAGCATCCCACCGAGATGACCGGAGTAGGACCCTCCGGCCGCGTCGAGCGCGTTGAGGCGACCCAGCTCGCGGCGCTCGTCACACGTGTACCGCGACTTGAATTCTCCGCTGAAGCGCTGCAGCGAAACCTCAATGACTTGAACTGGCTTTCGGGTGTCGCACGGGCGCACGAGTCCGTACTTGAGCAGACGCTCGCGGTCACCACGCTGGTGCCACTACGCCTCTGCACGCTGTACGAAAGCGCCGAAAGTGTGCAGCGAATGCTTGAGCTCGAGCACGACGCGTTCGTCGAGGCCCTGAACAAGTTCTCGGGCCGTCAGGAGTGGGGCGTGAAGGTTCTGCTCGATCGCGACAAGCTCCTGGCTCAGGCACGTGCACGCAGTGACAAGGTCTCCGGACTCGAGAACGAGCCGCCCTCCGAAGGCGCCGGCGGGGCCTATATGCTGCGCCGGCGGCTCGACCGCCACGTGCGGGAGCTTGCCGACGTGCTAGCCACCCAGGTCGCCGATCAGGTACATGCGCGGCTGCAGGACTGGGCGATCGACGCAGTTACACAGCCACCGCAAAACCCGAAGCTTTCGGGCCATGAGGGAGAGATGTTGCTCAACGCCGCATACCTCGTGGAGGCTGAGCGGACCGGTGAGCTAAGGCAGCTCGTATCCGAGCTCGAGGCACACCACGCTGCCCTGGGTGCTCGCATCGAACTGACGGGGCCGTGGCCGCCGTACAACTTCGTCACCAGCAACGGCGCGACAGAGCCGTCATGACCACGATCGCCGAGAAAGACGTGGCGCTGATCGATCTCATCGACCGGCTCCTGGGTGGCGGCGTGGTGATTGTTGGCGACATCACACTGGCCGCTGCGGATGTCGACCTCGTATACGTCGGACTGCGTGCACTGGTCGCATCAGTGGCCACAGCGAAGGACAAGGGGATGCTGCCGAGACTGGGGAGCGCGCTGTGATCGAGCTGTACGCGATCACGGATCACCCGGGGCCCCCGCTGCCGACCCTCGCGCCCCTTCGCGCTGTTGTAAGTGACGACTTGGCGGCCATTTGTGCGCCTGCCACAGAAGGGGAGATTTCGCCACAGGTACTGTGGCGGCACGAGGAGGTGGTGGAGGCGCTGATGCAGGATCGAGATGTCTTGCCAGCCCGCTTCGGAACGGTTCTAGAGGATGAAGAGACAGCTGCGCGCGTCCTCGCGGACCGTCACGGCGAGCTGGCCAGAGCGCTAGCTTCGATCCGAGGCAGCGTGGAGCTTTCCGTGCGCGTCCTCGCAACCGCCCAGAAGCCGGCTCAGCCGTCCTCGCGCCAGTCCGCCAATGGTGCCCAGTACTTGCGCGCAAGGGCGCGGACAGTTGCCGAACAAGAGCGCGTGGCTCGGGCCATTAACGAGCCATTGGCCGCAGCCGCGCGAGCTCACGTGAAGAGGCGAACCAGCCTCCCTGGTGAACTGCTGCGTGGCGCCTACCTCGTCCGTCAAGAAAACGTCAGCGACTTCGCGCGTCTCGTGGCTGAGCTTCAGGACAAGATTCCGACCTTGCGGCTGCTCTGCACCGGGCCGTGGCCGCCGTACAGCTTCGCTGAGAAATGAACGACAAGCTCCTCCACAGACCTCGGGACCTGGACCTCTTTGCTAGCGCTGTGCCCAGTATCGATCCTGCCCTGTCGCGACGCGTCAATGCAGATTCCGAGAACCTGGAGCGTGGCTTGGCCCAGCTCGTGCTCACGATCATCGAGCTTCTTCGGCAACTGATGGAACGTCAGGCGCTTCGCCGGATCGACGACGGCAGCCTTTCGGAGAATCAGATCGAACGGCTCGGGCGCACCTTCATGGAACTATCGGACCGGATGGAGCAGCTTCGTCAGGAGTTCGGACTGGACGAGGAAGATCTCAACCTCGACCTGGGCCCCCTCGGAAACCTCTTGTGAGGCGGTGAGGTCGGTAAAGGGCATCCGTTCGCCGTCAAACTGCTGCGCGGTGGCCCGCTCCGGCCACGACTAGCCGCCCTCTCCCATAGCACGTGGCAGAGCGGCTCGCGTGAGCCGAACGCGATAGCGTGCGCCGTAGGGAAGCAAGCCGCGGAGGTGAAGCCGATGAAGCCTGTTGGACGCTACGCGAAAGCCGTCGCCAAGCGGGGCAAGGGCGACGAGCTCGCACAGAAGCTGCTCGAGGTGGCTCGGGCGCTCAGAGACGCTCCCGGCTGCCAGCTCTACGTGATCAATCGCTCGCCAGCCGATCCGGACGTCGTGTGGGTGACGGAGTTGTGGCAGAGCCAGGAACAGCTGGACGCTGCGCTCCAGAGCCCCGAGGCGCGCGAGCGAAGCCCGGAGGTGCTCGAGCTCGTCCGCGACGGCGGGTTTGAGCGCATCGACCTCGAGCCCGTGGGCGGCGCCGGCTACCAGGCTGGCGAGACCGGCTTCGCGACCGTCAACTTCGATCAAGTCGAGGACCTGGCCCCGAAGGCGGGCTTTCAAGAGCTGGGCGAAGCGCGGTTCGCCCGTCTGCCACTGGGCGCGGTCGGCATCGGGATCAGCCTCCAGCGGGTGCGACCGGGAAAACGGTCGCCTTTCGCGCACCGCCACGGCATGGACGAGGAGGTGTACGTCGTCCTCCAAGGATCCGGCCGGGTGGCGCTCGACGACCAGGTAAGGGAGATCGGACCGCTGGACATCATCCGCGTGGCGCCCGGTTCCATGCGGGCATTCGAGGCCGGGCCTGAGGGACTGGAGTTCCTGGCCGTCGGAAGCCACCACGCCGGCGACGCGGAGATGGTTCCGGGCTTCTGGCCCGAAGAGGGCTGAGTGGCGGCCACGACTAACGCCACGCCTACCGCGCCGGCTCCATCCCGAACGGCACGCGCCTGACCCGGCGGCGAGCCTGGATTACGCGCCGGCGGCGGCGGGCCTCCGGAAGCCGAGCCACCGCTTCCCGGTAGGCACCAAGCAGCTCGCGCTCGCGAAGCAGCGCATACCCCGCGGCCAGCAGCTCGTAGAGCAGCAGGGGACCGAGGTCGCGCAGCAGGTCGGACAGCGAGTCGTTCTTGGCCATCATCAGGTAGCGGTTGCGAAACTGGGTGCGCCGATCGGCGGCGCTCGTCCGACGCCGCGTCGAGGGGCTGTACGTGCGGATGTGATGGACGACCGCCTGCGGCTCGTACCAGCTGCCCCATCCGAACAGCCGGGCCCGCCAGGCGAGGTCGGCGTCGCACGCCCAGCCGGGCATGTTCTCGTCGAAAATCTCATCAAGCACGGAGCAGTCCTCGAGCGCTTGGAGCCTGTAGACGGCGGCGGCCCCGTCGGCACCGAACGCCTCCCCACCGCGCGCAAACGCTCCGCTGGGCTCTCCGTGGCCCACAAGCCCGTTCTTGCGCCGGCGGTCGATCCACATGCCGGCGGCATCGATCATCGGCAGGCCGTCTTCGGAACGAGGGCCCCTGGTCCGCAATAGCTTCGGCGCCACCGACCCTACGCCCGGTCGGTCCAGCGCACGAAGGCACGCCAGTCGGTATCCGGGCCTGATGAACGTGTCGGCCTGAAGCAGCGCGATGGCATCGGTCTTGATCTCCCGCAATCCGGCGTTCATGGCCTCGGTGTAGGGGACCCGACGCTCGAGCGCCAAGCGGCGGACGCCATGACGGTGCGCGATCTCCGCGGTCGAATCAGCCGAATGGTTGTCGACCACAAGCCCGTCGTCAAAGCCCTCGCTCACCGCGGCGGGGAGCGAGTGCTCGAGCAGGTTGGCCTCGTCCGAGCACAACATCACAAAACCGCACTGCATCGCGAGCTCAGCTCCGAGCCGTCAGCCGGGCCTGCGGCCGGCCAGCCATCGCCTCAGCGGCCGCTCGTTGGGCAGCGACCGCCCCAGTGGCCGCTCGTTGGGCAGCGACCGCCCCAGCTTCCAGGTCAGCATCTCGAGCGGCTCGAACACCGCCCACAGCACACGGTCGCGGTCGCCGGATCGCGCTGCGGCGATCAGCCCCGCGCTCGCCTCCCGAACCCGCCCCCAATTGATTCCTCTTCCCGAGCGTGGGGGCGTGGATCCTGGGTACTGGCGGTCGAGCCAGGCGCCGCCGGCGGCGTGCAGCGCCTGCTGCCGTACGAACGCGCCGAGCGTCTGCCGGCTGCGGTGGGTGACGATCGCGTCGTCGCGACGCTCCACCCGCCAGCCGTCGGCTCGCAGCCGGTATGTCAGGTCGGCATCCTCGGCGGCGCGGATGTCCTCGCGGAACCCGCCCACCGCCTCGAACGCAGCTCTTCGCACTGCCACGTTCGCCGTCACCGGGAACCCCCAGGGACCAAGCCGGAACGTCTGGTCCTGGCTCATCGCCGCCCGCATGTATTGGTAGCGGGCAGCGGGCCGACCGTTCGGAGCGACTGGCTCGTCTCGTATCCCTCCCCCCATCAACCCGATGGCGTCGCCCGGTTCCGGCTCGAAGTAGCGATCCAGCAGATCCTCGCTGGGGTCGGTATCGGCATCGAAGAACACGATCCATTCCGCCGTCCCGATCGCGGCCCCCCGGTTGCGGGCGTAGCCGGGCGTCCGCCGCGCGGCATCGTGAAGGACCGGGATCGGGTCGCCCGCCCGCTGCACCGTATCTGGGCCCCGGTTCCCATCGCGTCGGGGCGTGTTGTCCGCGATCAGGACCGTGTCACCGGGACGACGCCGCAGGCGCTCGAGACGTCCGCGCAGCTCCTCCAGTGAGGACGCCGGGCCGGAGAACGGCACGACCACATCTACCGCGGGCCTCGACATTTCGGCGCCAGCGTAGCTTGGTCAGCTTCGACTCCACCTGGGCCGCCGTGCACGGATCATGGGCCGCCCATTGGGCAGCAATCGCCCGAGCTCCCAGGCAAGCGCTTCCACCGGCCTCAGCAAGGAATAGATGAGGGCGTCGCGACCCCGCAGCGCCCGTTCCCTTCTGCGCCCGCCCCGGAGCGATGAGGGCAGGCTCGGGCCGCGGGTGCGGGGCATCGAGCCCGGATAGGTCCTTTCAAGCCAGCGTCCCCCGGCGGCCCAAAGCGCTTGCTGTTTGATCAGCCCCCGAAGCGTTCGCCGGTTGAGGTGCACGATCCCGGCGGCTTCGCGGCGCTCGACGGTCCAGCCGGCCGCGTTCAGGCGGTACGCCAGATCCGCGTCCTCGGCCGCCCTGATGTCATCCCTGAAGCCGCCGACGGACTGGAACGCGCTCCGACGGATCGCGATGTTCGCGCTCTTGGGGTACGCCCACTGGCCGAAGCTGAACGTCCGCTCCTGGCTCATCGTCGCCCGCAGATAGATGTAGCGAGCTACCGGGGGCCCGCTCTGCGGCAACCGCCTCATCGAGCACGCCGCCTCCGATCAGAGCGGTCCGCGCCTCGGGCGGGGGATCGAAGTAGCGATCGAGCAGCTCAGGATCGGGCACGGCGTCGGCGTCTATGAACACGAGCCATTCGGCGCTGCCATGGGCAACCCCGCGGTTGCGCGCGAACCCGGGCGTCCGCCGGCGCGCGTCGCGCAGCACGGACACGGTCAGGTCGGACGCGCCACCGCTCTCTTCGCCGCCGCTTTCTTCGCCGCCGTGGCGGGGCGTGTTGTCGACCACCAGCAGCGAGTCCCCAGGACGCAGCTGTACCGCCGCCAGACGCTCGCAGACCGCACGGAGTGCGGTCGAGGAACCGGCGAACGGCACAACCACGTCGACAGACGGGCGCCGCGCCTGGGCGGGCGCTCTGGCGGTGCCGCCTCGCTCGGCTTCTGACACGGCGCGAATTATCGGCATTGGTTGCGCGCTACCAGTACCGGCCCCTTACCATCTACCGACCGTGAGCGCTGAGGCGATGCTAGAGGGCAGCGCAGGCGACGGGGCTATGGTCGCGGAGCGGGCGCGTCCGTCGGCCGCGATCTTCGACATACCCATCGACCTCGCACAGCCGACGGAGCTGTTGCGCACGATCTCGATCTGGGCCTCGGAGCAGCACACACGACGAGTGATGTACGTGAACGCGCACGTCGTCAATCAGTCGCGTGTGACCCCCGGCCTGGGCGGAGCACTCAGGCGCGCGGACCTCGTGTATTGCGACGGGTACGGCGTGCGGCTCGCCGCTCGGGTACTGAGCCTCCCGGTTCCGTACCGAATGACGGGAGCGGACTGGATCTGGGGGCTCGCCACCCTCTGCGAGCTGGCAGGGCAATCGATCTACCTGGTTGGGTCGGAGCCGCCGATCGCACGCGAGGCCGCCGCCCGGCTGCGGCGTTGGTATCCGCAGCTGGATGTGGTGGGGGCCCACCACGGATATTTCGACCTTGACTCGCCGCACAACGAACGGGTGATCGAGGACATCAACGCGCACCGGCCCCACATCGTGCTGGTGGGGATGGGCACGCCGAAGCAGGAGCTGTGGGTCGACCGATACGCTGCCCAGCTCGGGGGAGCCGTCGTGTGGACGGTCGGCGCCCTGTTCGACTATGTCTCCGGCCACACGCCCCGCGCGCCTCGGTGGCTCGCGGACAATGGACTCGAATGGATCTTCAGACTCGCGATCGAGCCGACCCGGATGTGGCGGCGCTACCTGATCGGGAACCCGATCTTCCTGAGGCGGGTGGCGAGCGAAGCGCGGCGCAGCGCCTTGCGCTGACGGGCCGACGGGCCGCGGCCTGGGCGCTGGCAGCAGCGCTCCTGCTGGCGCTGGCCGCGCTCGCGTGGCACTTCGCCCCCAGGCCTCATCGCACCGCGGCCCGGGCGTGGCCCGACACGCTGCGGGCGGTCGCCGCCACCGTGGTGCTGTTCGGAATCGGCGGCTTCGGAGCCGTCCGACTGCTGCTTCCGGCAGCGCTGCGCCGCTACGAACTGCTGTGGGTCCTCCCCACCGGCGCCTGCACGGTCGGCCTGGCCATGACCGTTCTCGGTTTTGCCGCCGTTCCCTACGCGGTGTCACTGGCGCTTGTGCTGGCCGCCGGACTGGCCCTCGGGGTCTTGGCCGTGCGCCGGCGCGGCGGGCCTGAACTGGCGGTCGCCAGGCAGGCGTGGCCGGCATATGTCGCGGTCCTGGTGCTCGCCGTGGCGCTGGTGCCGATGGTGTTCGTACAGCAATACGCGGCCCCGGTGGGCACGGGCTCCGACGCCCACGTGGCCGCCGGCGTCGGCCAGTTCCTCAAGCACTCATATCCGACCAGCGTCAACCTCTCGCAGCCGATCAACCAGATGAACCCGCTGTGGAGCTCGAAGTACCCGATCTACTACGCGCTGGCGGGCATCTCGACCGTGTCCGGCCTGGCCACCTGGCAGGTCCTGGCCATCGTGGCCGCAGAGCTGCTGGCGCTCGCGGCGATCGGGCTGTTTCTGGTGGCCCGGGAGGTGTTCGGCGCCCCGGCGGCGGTGTCGGTGGCGGCGATGGGGCTGGCCGCCCTCGACCGCGAGGCGCTGCACACCGTGCTCAATCCGTACTTCAACCAGACCTGGGGCTTCTTTGCCTTGCCCTTCACGCTGGTCCTCGGCTGGTGGGTGGTGCAGCCCGAGCATCGGCCGCCGGGCCAGGCAGGGAACGGCGGCTGCTGCTCGCGGTGTTCGCGATCGTGCTCGTGTTCGCGTATCCGCTGGCGGCGCCGATACCGCTGGTGCCGATAGTCGTTTTCATATGGCTCGAGCGGCGGCGCAAGATCGCTTCCGGGCAGCCCGTCCTGCGCGTCCGCGATCTCTACCGGGGCCGCATCAGCCTGCTGTGGATCGTGCCGGTCGCCGCGCTGCTGGCGGTACCCGTTTGGGGCGTCGTCCAGAAGGCCTGGCAAGCGGCCGGCGTGCTGCTGCCCGGTCAGCCGCTGAGCGGGTCGTGGAAGGGTGATCTGAACCACTTCATCCCGTTCGACCGGTTCCTTTCGCTGCCCAACTCCCCGGTGGCCATAGTGCTGGTGGTCGGCGTGCTGCTGCTGGCAATCAGAGGGCTCGTCGGGCAACCCCGGTCGCTCTCCTGGGGTCTCGGCGGGCTTCTGGGAATCGGGCTGCTGCTGGCGCTGTACTTCCGCCACCGCCAGTACGGCTGGTACTTCGAGTTCAAGCTGCTGGCATTCATCGGGCCGCTGCTGCTGCTGATCGCGACGATCGGAGCCGCGAAGCTTCGGAGTCTCGGGCTGGCGTGCGTGGCGGTGCTCGCTGTCTGCACCGCCGGGAGCATCGTCGCGGCGGTCAAGTCGACCGGCTCGCAGCTGCCGAAGACCACGATCCAACTCGCCGACTGGACGAAGTCGCTGCCGCCCCACGCTTCGATCCGGCTCGACATGTGGCCCCCTCTTCAGCTCTGGGCGGCCTACTTCCTATCGGCGCGACCACTCTGCTCGCAGGCGCCGCTGCTTTTGACCGACTACCCGCACGTGCCGGCGTCGCGCAAGGCGGACTACATCGTGGCGTCGCCTCCCTTCAGCTCGTCCTCGGGACGCGATCGGAGAACCGCTGCGAATCAACGCCGGCTACTCGCTCTACCGGGAGAACCCGGCGATCCCCGGCGTCTCGACACTGCTCGCAGCGGCGGCTGGATCGGACCTATACCGGGCTGGGCTTCAGCCCCCAGTAGCGGCGCTCAGTCACCGGGATCGAGCGCGGAGAGCGCCAGCGCGTGCGCGCTCGCGCTGGCCTCGGTGATCGGTCCCGGACCCTCCAGGTTGATGAGCCGATACCCCTGGCTCCTCATGGTCGCGAGGAATTCGGAATGCGTGCCGTGAAGCTCGCAGATCACGGCCGGCTGGTGGCGCTCGAGCGTCTCACGCATCCCCTCCAGTACCGCGATCTCCGCCCCCTCGACGTCGATCTTGACGACGGTCGGCGGCGTCAGCTCGCCGGCGCGGAGCAGGTCGTCGATGGCCACCAGTTCGACGTCGATCAGTCGCTCGGTGTAGGGATGCTCGCCGTATTCCTCGAGCTTCGACCAGCTCTGGTCATCGACGATCTGGAGCCGCCCGCTCCCCGAGCGCGACGAGACGGCCTTGTCGATCACGGTGACGTTAGGGATGCTGTTCAGCTCGGCGTTCTCCCGGATCGCGCGAGCATTGTCGGGGGCAGCCTCGAACGCGTACACCTGTCCCTCTCCCAGCCCGACCAGGTGGGCGGCGAGCAGGGAAAAGAACCCCAGGTTCGCGCCGATGTCGTAGAACACGTCGCCTGGTCCCAGATGCCGAACCAGCGCCTCTTGAACCGCCGTCTCCAGGTTTCCGAATGCGATCGAGCCGATGTGAGCGTGGGAGAGCGGCAGGTAGCGCATTTCGAACCCAAGGCCGCCAGCGTGACCCTGCGGGACCCGGAGCACACCTCGCTCGAGCCAACGCACGAACACGCCGAGGGCCAACGCGGCCGGATCCCGACCGGCGACGGCCCGCGCCCGAAGCTCGCGTAGGCGCGAGTGGCCGAGCCGGATCAGTCGCCTGACCAGCATCGAGCGATTGAGCCCCGCGGCCGCTCAGCGCGTGCCGGATGCGCATGCCGCTGTCATGTCGCCGCGAGCGTCATCAGATGCTCGCGCAGCTTCTCGGCTGTGCGTGCATGGTCGAAGGCCGCCAGCCGGCGCTCGCCGCGTGCGCGTAGCTCGGCGCGCAACTCCGTGTCGCCCACCACGATCCGCAGAAGCTCGGCGACCGTCACTACCCCGTCGTCGTCGCCAAGCAGGACTGCCGGCGTCTCCGACCACCTCACCGATCGCCGCCGGCGTCGCGGGCGACCACCGGCACGCCGAAGTGAAACGCCTCGAGCAGCGGGATACAGAACCCCTCGTGCTCGGAGAGGCACAGGAACACATGCGCGGAGCGGTAGTGGTCCCACAGGCGTACGGCCGTGACCCCGCTGTCGAACTTCACCGCTCCGGGAGCGAGCTCCTGGGCCAGCCGCTCGAGAGCCCGTAGGTGCGCGGGGGACTGCGGTATCCCGACCAGAACCAGGCGCGCGTCCGGCTGGCGCCGACGGTAGGCGGCGAAAGCCTGTATGACCAGGTCCTGCCGCTTATGCGGAGCCAGGCGGCCGACGAACAGAACCGTGGGCGGTCCAGTTGGGGCATCGCCCGCCGGCGGAAGACGGGCACGGTCGAACAAAACCGGAATCACGGCGGCGGCGCGACCGGTCATCGCGTCGAAGCTCGTCGGCGTTGTAGGCCGAGACTCCCGCCAGGGCCCGGACGCCCCGGCTGAGCTCGGCCAGCTGCTCGCGGCCCAGCTCGCAGCGGACGGCTGCGAGCGGGTCGTTGTCCCAGAAGAAGCGTGCGGGGGTGATGTTGTGGGAGATCAACAGCGCTACGCCGGCGGGAATCGAACAGGCGCTCGAGCCCGCGCGCAAAGCCCGAATAGTGCAGTAGCAGGACCTCGTCCGAGGCCGGGCTGAGCCCGTGAAGCGGCCGGATCGTGCGCCGATCGACTCCCGGAGCGACAGCGCGCGCGTAGTCCTTGCCGCCCCATCCCCACTGCTCGAACAGCGCTCGGCATGCGAGCGCCTGGTTGGTGACCGCATCGACCGGGCCGGCCGCGCAGAGGACCTGTGAGACGTTCACGTGGACTGATCGCCGGATCGCGAGTCGACGTCGAGCGGCTGGGATCGCGCGGACCGGCGACCGCCTCCTCCAGCGCGCGCACGCGCTCCTCGAGCTGCAGCACGTGCGCCGCGAGGTGGGCGTTGAACCGGCTCTGCTGCGCGCTGATCTGACCCAGATACTGGTACAGGAGGCGGATCAGCAGGCGCTTGAACGCGGTGATCGGCCGACCGAACCGGCGGGTCGAGTAGACCTCGAGCGCTCGTCGGGCTCGATGATCGCCCACTCGACCAGCTGCCTCATCGTCGTCGGCGTGTGCTCCAGGCTCCACGGCAGCCTGCTCGGCGCCGGCGTCACGGGCTGCGGCTGCCGCCCTTCGGGCTGCCTCGAGCGCCTCGCGCGGCTCTCTCACGACGCTGCCTCCACCCGTCTGCCGGTTACGGTCCAGCTGCCCCGCAGATCCGCGATGCCCTCCGCGCCCGCCGTACTCACGACGCTGAAGGTCAGCAGACGGTCGATCCCGGGAGGGGTGTCGGACGGCTCGTTGATCGCAATCGCGAGATCGTAATCACCTCCCAGTAGCGACAGCCGCGGCACGTCGAACACCAGCTGGCCCTCCCAAGTGGGGGTGGTTGCCGGGCTCTGCGTTCGGAACACGGCGCGGCCGTCCGCGTGGCGGATCTCGATTGCCACCGTCACCTGGGGCGCGCCCGGCGCGGCTTCGAGATCGAGCACGAGCCGCATCTCTTCGCCCGGCTCGAACACCTGCCGGGGGCGACCTCCGACATCCTCCAGCGTGGCTCGTCGGAGGGCCACGGCGCTGTCACGGGCCCTGCGCGCGGCCACCTGCTCCGGGCTTTCGATCCCGAGCAGCCGGTGGTAGAACAGCAGCCCCTCGGGAGCCGGCCCGTCGAAGGCGACCCGACCCGAGTCGAGGACGATCACCCGCCGGCACGCGCGTTCGATCGTCACGGGCGCGTGCGATACCAGCAGAACGGTCGTCCCCCGCTCGATCCGGGCGCAGGATGTGCCGTAGGCACTTGCGCTGGAACGCCTCGTCCCCGACGGCGAGCACCTCGTCGATCAGCAGGATGTCGGCCTGCAGGTGGGCGGCGATAGAGAATCCCAGCCGGACCAGCATCCCGGAGGAGTACGTCTTGATCGGGGCATCGATGAAGTGGCCGAGCTCCGAGAACTCGATGATCTCGTCGATCCGCTCCTCCGTCTCGGCGCGGCTCATGCCGTGCAGCGCCGCGCTCACGCGGATGTTCTCGCGCCCCGTGAACTCGCGCCCGAAGCCCGCCCCGAGCTCGATCAGCGTCGCCACCTGGCCGCCGCACGCGGCGTAGCCCCGCTGCAACGGGATGATTCCCGCCAGCACGCGCAGCATCGATGTCTTGCCGGCGCCGTTTCGACCGACGATCCCGACCGTCTCTCCCGGCGCGACCCGCAGCGAGACGCCGGCCAGGGCCTGAGTCGGCGGAAGCTCCGGCGCCGCGTCGCCGGGCGAGCGACGCCACGAGCTCCTTCAGCGTGCGACCTCGGTCCCCGCGCGGCGGAGAACAGCCGCCATGCGTCCTCGAGCACTATTTCCCCGGGCGCCAGCTCCCGGCTCACAGCACCACCGCCAGCTCGCCCTCGAGGCTCCGGAACACCGCCGTCCCCACGGCCAGCGACACCGCCCCGGCGGCAACCACGTACCCCAGCGTCGCCAGCGACGGTGCGTGCCCGCTGTAGAGCACGCTGCGCGCCGTGTCGATGAACGGCGCGATCGGGTTCACCCAGCGCAACAGCGGCTCCACCCAATGGTGGGCATTGAGTCCGGGCAGGTGCTGAAGGCTGAACAGCACACCCGAGATGAAGAACCAGGGCAGCAGCGCAGCCGTGAGGACCGGCTGGACGTCACGGAAGTGGGCGTGCAGCACCGAGGCGATCAGCGCCAGCCCCAGGGTCAACGCGAACAGGCACACGATCAGCGGCACGAGCAGCAGCACCGCTGCGCTCGCGCTGCCCCGCACGGCCAGCGCCACCGGGACCAGCACGACGAGCATCGCGAACATCGGGATCAGCTGGACCGTGACCGCGGCGGCCGGGATCATCTCCCGGGGGAATCTGACCTTGGATACAAGGCCGGACTGCTCGACGAACGAGGTGGCGGCGGCGAGCAGCCCCTGCGAGAAGAACAACCACACCGAGAGGCCCGGCCAGGATGAAGATCGGGTAGTCGGCGTAGCTGACGGCCTTCAGCAGCGGACCCAGCATCACGCCGTAGACCGCCATCAGCACGAGCGGATTGACCAGGTACCACACCACCCCGAGGACCGATCCCTGGTACTTCTGGCGCAGCTCGCGGTGGACCAGCTGGCTGAACAGGTAGCGGTACCGAATCATCGAGCGTCGGGCGAAAGCCGCTGCACTGGGCTGGCGAGACTAGCGGGAATGGCCTCATCTTTACCGCGGATGGGCACCCCCTCGCGCGGGCCAGCCTGCAGCTGGATCATCCGGGCTTCATCAGGGGAAGGCAGACCGAGGTGTAGGTGGAGTGGGCGGCGCCAAGCATGATTCTGGGAGTGGCCTCGGCCGAGGTTCGCTTCTCGAGCTGCTGCATCTCGACTAGCCCCGAGGGTCCGACCAGCAGCGACTTCAGCTCGTGCGGGGCGAACACCTCCGCCAGCGCGGTCCGCCGGCTGTGGCCCGGGTCGCGACCGGTGCGGATACGCGTCCGGAGGCGGGCCAGTAGCCCGGCGAGGCGGTCCAGCGGGTGGTAGTGGGCCAGGCACTCGGTGATGATGAGCGCGTGCCCGCCGGGCCGCAGCACGCGGCCGATCTCGCCGGCGGCGCGCGGCGATGTCCCGCGGGGTGCCGAAGTGCTCGATCGAGGAGACCGTGAACACGGCGTCGAAGCTGGCGTCGGGGAAGGTGAGCCGGCGGGCGTCCATGTGGTGAACCTCGAGCGCTTCTTCTCGCCACCGATACGCCGGCGCGTGGCTGCCGGGATCAGTGAGCATCGACCGCTGCGCCTCGCGGGCGGCAAAGGGCCCCTCGCCGTAGATGTCGGTGGCCACCACCTTGTCGACGTGGTTGGTCAGCCAGAACAGCACTCGTTCCGTGCCCGCGCCTACCGACAGCACCCGCGACCGGGAGTCCAGGTGACCGGTGTCGGCGAGGAACATCATCACCATCGCGTACTCCCACACCTTGCGCTCGATGTGCTCGTACGGGTCACGCTCGGGGACCAGCGCCCGGATCGTGTCGATCAGCCGAGGGTCGTCGAAGTCCCGCCGGTCGCAGAGCTTCGCGTACTGGCGGCTCAAGCCCATCCCGCGCCCGCCATCGGCTCCTCGGCGCCACCGGACGCGCGGTCGGGCCGTCATCACTCGCGCCGTGGGCTCTCGAGCATCAATGTCACGGGCCCCTCGTTCACTAGCTCGACGGCCATGATCGCACCAAACGCGCCTCGCTTCGCGCCTAGCAACTGGCAGAAACGCTCGTACAACGGCTCGGCCAGCTCGGGGGGCGCGGCCTGGATGTAGCTCGGGCGGTTCCCGCGACGAGCGTCGCCGTAGAGCGTGAACTGGCTGACGCAAAGCACGTCACGGGCTCCCAGGGGCTCGTTCATGCGGCCCTCGGGATCGGGGAAGATCCGCAGTGCGCGCACCTTGTTCGCGAGCCATTCGGCATCGGCGTCCGTGTCCTCGCGGGCCACGCCCAGCAACACCAGCAGGCCAGCCCCGATCTCGGCAACGGTGTGGCCCTCGACGCTTACAGCCGCGCGACTGACCCGCTGGACGAGGGCCCTCACTGACCCTTGCGGTCGACGAGGGCCCTCACGGTCCCGCAGCTCGTCGGCCACCCGCTCCGGTGCCACGACGTTGAGGTTGACCCCGGCCCCCAGCTCCAGCCCGGCCAGGTGAGTCAGACGGGGAAGGATGTCGATCCGCCAGCAGTAGTACTCGGCGCCGCGGGGCGCGGTCCGGATCCAGAGGTTCAGCGGAGGGCTCGAGCCGAGTCTGCGGGCGAGCCGACGGAGCGCCTCGCGGATCATCGCCGCTCCGCTCGGGCCGGGATCCTCGAACCGCATCCGCGGGACGCGGGGGGCGATCATGAGCTGGTAGGGACCGCGCGCGCCGAACGGGGCCATCAGCACCGTTTCCTCGTCGATCGCGACGATCCGCGTGCGGGCTCGAACCTCTTCCTGGACTAGATCCGCGAGCAGGTTTCCGCCCATCGTGCGGGTGGCGTAGGCGGCGAAACGCTCGCGCTCTCGGGCCACGGCAGCGGGCACGAAGTCGAGCGCGTAGAGCTGGGCATGGCTGTGCGGAAGCGATGCGCCGGCCTCCGGCCGTTCGTTGACGATCAGGTGGACATAGGCGGCGTCCTCGTGGGCCCGCATACGCTCGCGCCACACCTCCACCGCGCAGGCAACCTGCTCGACCGGCAGCTCAGACAGCGACAAGACGGGGTCGGGAGCGTTTACGATGACCTCGTGCGCACCAACGGCTGGCGCCGCCCAGAACAGGTCGCGCGCGGCGTTGGCCCCGGGGCGGGGCTGTGGTTCCTGCGATCCACCGTCCGTCGCCGGCTCCAGCGCGGGGTAGAGGTTGGGCACGACCCGCACCCTCCATCCTGGTGAATTGGGGGCCCCTCCGTCCGGCCGCAGCGCGTAGAGCTCGGGGGGGGTGCGGTCCTCGTGTCCCTCGGCGAACGGGTCGGTGTCGGGGTCGAGTGGCGCGGCCGGCTCAGCTCGCAGCTCCACGCCCGGGCGGCCTGCCCGTGCGCCGGCGATGATCGCTCGGTGACCGCTCAGAGGGTCGATCCGCAGCTCGGGCGATGCGTTCTCGATCAGAGCCCCCGAGAGATCCTTAGAGGATCTTTTCCATCGCCTGATGCTCGATCCCGGCTTCGACGAACACCTTCCCGCGTGGCCGGTAACCGACCCCCTCGTACAGCTCCCGCGCGTACGTCTGGGCGTGCAGGACCAGGCGTTTGGCCCCCAACGACCGGCTCTCGGCGTCGGCCAGCTCGAGCAGCTTGGTCGCGATCCCCTGACGTCGCGCATCGGCTCGCACCGCCAGCCGGCTGAACTGGACGGTGTGGCCCACGTGTAGCAGCCGACAGGTCCCGACCAGCTCTCCATCGGCGACAGCCACCAGGTGGATGCCTTCCGGATCGCGGCCGTCGAGCTCCTCGAATTCGGGGACACCCTGCTCCCGGCAGAAGACCTCGTGTCTGAGCGCGAGCGCCCCTTGCATCTCGTCGTCCCCGCGCGCGCGGCGGACCTGATAGGAGACCACCGACATCTGCCGACAGCTTTACACACGGGGGGCGATGGGAGCCACGCGTTTGCATTTCCTTTGTTTTGGTTAAATAACCGCTATCCTCAAAGCCAGAGGGCCGAGGGGGAAGCAGCTTCCGAGGACCCCTCGCCCGCTCGGCTAAGCCGGGCGCACGTGAGCCGCTCCCGGTTCTGCCGCGGCTCGTCATCCAGACGCACTTTCTTGATCTCCATGGGTGTTTCCGCCCCGTTTCCAACTCCTGCCGCGATCGCGCGTGCGGAACTGTTCACGCGCGAGAACTTCGTCTACGAGGGTGAAAGCCTCGAGGACGCGCTGGCTCCGGGCGGCGCCCGCCGCGCGGCGCTCGATGCTGCCCTCGCGGAGCTGGAAGCCGGTGCCAGGCAACCCTCGATCGAGTGGCGCCGCCGATTCTCGCTGCTGCTCGGGCTCGAGCGGCTGCTCTCCGAAGACGAGCCTCATCTGGCCGACGGGGCAGTGCTTTCGGCTCACCAGGTCGACGCGCTGTCCGGCACCCTGACTGCGCTTCTGGCCGAGGCCCAGCGAAACGGAACCCCAGGCGGCAACGGCGCGGGGCCCGCGCTCGAGCCGGCGCAGCTGGCCTCGGCGGCGATCCCCGGCGAGGAGGACTCAGAGCTCGACGAGGAGAACGGCGACGAGGACGAGGAGCCACTCGACTGGCAGGACGACGCGGACCTGGATGAAGATGTCCAGCTAGCCGAAGTTCCCGAGGATCCCAACGCGGCCCGCCGGTTCTGGTTCGAGCACGCGACCGGGGCAGGGAAGACCGTCGCGGCGCTGGGGTTCGTCGAGGCCTCGCGCACGGGCGGAATCCTGATCCTCACCCACCGCCGCAACCTGGTCGACCAGTTCAACGGCGAGTTGCGGGACCGCGGCTATCGCGAGCGGATCCACGCCCCCCTGCTCAACGGCGCGGGCACTCCCGAGAACGTCGTCGGCCCGGTGACCGTCGAGACCTACCAGTGGTTCGTCCGCAACGCCGGCAAGATCTCCGACGCCTACACGATCGTCATCTGCGACGAGGCCCATACGGCGCTGGGGGAGAAGACCTCTGGCGCCATCCGCCGCTGGTCCGGGCCGATCTTCATCGGCATGACGGCCACCGGCGCGCTGATCGCTCGCCACGTCACCGATCTCTTCCCCACCCAGACCTCCCGCTTCGACCTGGCCCAAGCCGCGCGGCGCGGGGTGATCGCTCCGCTTCGGTGCATCCGCATCCCGCCGGGGCCTGGCGTGCGCACAATCGCCAAGGTGCCCCTGCGCCGTGGCGAAGTGGATACCGAGTTCGACCAGGAAATGCTGGCCGAGCTGCTGGATCAGACGCCGTTCAACATGGCCGTCGCCGACCTGTACAAGACGCGCTTCAACGGCGTGCCCGGGGTGGTCTACGCGGCGGGCGTGCGTCACGCCAATAACGTGGCCAAGGCGTTCCGCGAACTGGGACTGAAGGCCCAGGCCGTGTCCGGCGAGACTCCCAAGCGCCAGCTGGCCCGGATTCTCGCCGACTACGAATCCGGCAAGATCGACGTGCTGGTCAACGCCATGCTGCTGGCGGAAGGGTGGAACAGCCCACGGGCGACGATCTGCATGCACCTGGCCCCGACGGCATCCAGGCGCGTCTACCAGCAGAGGGTCGGCCGCGTCACCCGCCGGGCGCCGGGCAAGGAGGCGGGAATCGTGGTCGACTTCGTCCACCCAGCGACCAAGCACGACGATCCCGTGGTCACGCTGCATTCGCTGCTCGACCGCGACGTCTACCGCGGCGGCGCAATCGTGGTCGGGCCCGTCCGCCGTGGCCGGGGACGCCGGGTGCGGGTGGAGCGGCGCGTCCTGCCGGTGACACCGGACCCCGAGCGCCGTGCCGAGGTGTTCGAGCGCGAGCTGTGGCGGATCGCGGTCGAGCATCTCGACTACGGCGAACAGCACGTCTGGGCGGCCCTGGCGGGCGCCCGCGTGGCGCCCAACGGCTGGCGCCGGGCGAAGGCAATGCTCCACTTCGACCGTGGCGGGGAGCTCAAGCGGCGGTTCTTGCTGACCGCGGTCCAACGCAACCGCCATGCCCAGCTGCGGCTGCGGGCGCTCCAGGAGATCGCGGCCAGCAAGGAGGCCGAGGCGTTCGACACCGCGATCGACATCATGGCCTCCTGGCCCCGGGACGAGCGCCGGGAAGGGGTCAAGATCATGCTTCAGGCGCTAGCGGAGCGCCGGATTGGGCGTCGTGATCAGGCCAACGCGTGGATCTGGCGGATGGCGGAGTACACGCGCGAGGTGCACGAGGAGTACGCGGTGCAGCGGTGGCCGGAGACCAAGCGACTGCTGGGGCTGCTGGTCAACTCAAGCGGACCTGCCCACGCCCGCAACGCCCGGCGGCTGGTGCACGCCGCACGCAAAGAGGACCGGCGCCTGTCGGCGGCGCTGCTGGCGGCGGCACTGGCCCACACGCCGGAGGCGGAGGAGGCGCTGCGCGGGGCCCGGACGCGGCTGGCCCGCAAGCCGGCGGCGCTGGCACGGGAGCTCCTGCGGAACTTCCCCAAGGGCAGACGCGGCGGCAAGGGGCGGCGACGCAGAAAAACGGACACCTCGCCGACCTCCGAAGCGCCCGTGGCGGACGTCCCGCCCACGTCCGAAGCGCAGCGCTCGCAGGACGGGGCGCAGCCGCAGGACGAGAGTACGCGACGCGCTTCGGACGGGGACGGGGGTCCGCCTGAAGCAGCCGAGCCGACCGAGCCCTCCGAGGCGCCCGCCTCGAGCGACGCGGAGGCCGCCGTCTAGTCAGCCCAGCAGGTGCACCTCACCTGCTTCTAGTGTCGCCGTTCCCTGAGCGGTCTCCACCACCAGGCGCCCTTCGCCGTCAACCCCCGCCCCACGGCCCTCACCTCCCGCCCAGCGGACGGCCCGCCCGCGTAGGGCGTCGCGAGCCCGAAAGGCGTCGAGCACCGCCTCCGGCGACGCCGTGATCCAACGCTCGAGCGACTCGAGTAGCCGCTCGAGGGTGGGCTCGATCGCTTCCGGGTCGAGGCCCAGCGTTCCTGCGGTCTCGCGCAGCCCCGGCGGGAAGTCGCCGGGCTCCACAGCGACGTTCAACCCGATGCCCACCACTGCCCAGCGCTCCTGCGGGCGGCTCTCGACGAGGATGCCCGCCAGCTTGCGGCCATCGACCAGGACGTCGTTTGGCCACTTGACCAGCGCCGGCCGGCCGATCACCGAGGCCACCGCCACTCCCGCCGCCAGCGGCAGCAGCCGTGGCGGGTCGCGTACCAACAGGGAGCAGAGCAGCGCCCGCCCTTCGGGCGCGACCCAGCTCCGGCCCTGGCGGCCGCGTCCGGCGGTCTGCCCGTTCGCCGTGACGAGCGTCCCGTGCGGCGCTCCGAGCGCCGCGAGTTCGCGGGCACGCTCGTTGGTCGAGTCGGTCCGGCGGAGATGCACCCTCGGACGCCCGAGAGCGCTCACTGCTGCGCTCTGATCCGAACCTCGTCGCCCGCCTCGACGCCTAGGCGCGCGGCGGCGCTTCCCTGGCTAATCGCGACGGCGAGCATCCGGGAGGAGTCCTCATAGACCATCAGCTCACCGGCTCGCGCGTCGGCGAACGTGCGCACGTAGCGGGCGGCGTGAGCTCCGACCAGCACGCCACGGCCGAGCTTGAGCCCGGCCTCTGAGAGATCGTCATGACCGGCGTCGAGCTGGACATTGCCAAACCGGTCGACGTACATGGCGTGCGCGACCAGCACACCGTCTTCGACGCGCGAGCGCGGCAGGTCGATACCTACGAGCCCGGCCGGATCGTACGGCTGTCCCGCGTCTGCCAGTTCCTCGCCCCCCGCGAGCCGCGCCGCGACGGGGGCGAAGATGTCGCGGCCGTGGAAGGTCGCCGACACCGGCTCCAACCGCCAGGGGGAGCTCCCGATGTCGACCGCCTCGCTGACCCCGCCGCCGTCCTGGGCCGCGAGCCACAGGACGCCGTTGTCCGGCCCGACCATGAGGCGGCCGTCGGCGGCCCGCAAGGCGACGGCGCGGCGCTCGGCGCCGACATCAGGGTCGACCACCGCCAGGTGCACCCCTACCGGCACGTAGGGAAGCGCGGCCCGCAGGATCAGCGCTCCGGCCAGGACATCGTGGCGGGGTACGCCGTGCGTGATGTCGATCACCCTGGCCCGAGGGCAGATCGTGGCGATCACGCCGTGGCAGACCCCGGCGAAGCCGTCGGCAAGCCCGTAGTCGGACAGGAAAGTGATTACCGGCGCGTCGTTCAACGGGCCGCCAGGCTACCGCTAGGCGCCCTGTACTTCGATCAGCCTCCGGCTGCCATCTGGCCAATGGCGGCTTGCGTCGCGGGCCAGATGGCCTTCACCTCCTGGGCCGCGGCGCGTGCCTGGTCCGGCTCGCCGGCGCGAGCCGCCTGCTCGAGATCGGCAAATGCACTCGTCATTTGCTGTGCCCCGACCAGCAGCGTCTCGTTGCGCGCCTGGTGTGCGGCGTCCGCGACCGTGCCCAGATCGGACGCGGCCAGCGCATGCTCCAGCCGTTCGAGCTGATCGGTGATCGTGGTCGCGGCTCCTCTGGCGATCGCCTGTCGCTCGGCGTCGTTGAAGACGCGCAGCTGGGCCAGCCGGTCGGAGTCGAGTCCGGGCCCCTGCACCCTCTCTTTCTACCCGATTCCAGCGATGGACGACAAGGTCTCGACGGCGGGCTCCGGGTGGCGGTCAGCCATCGGACGTTGCCGCAGACAGCTGTCGGGGTGGTGTGGCGAGAGAACTGCCCCGGATCTCGCCTCGCCACCGCCAACAGCTGGTCGCTGGTTCCTCGAGGGCGGCCGCTGCCCCGTGCGGCCGCCTCGAAGTCTTGTCGAGGGCGGCCGCTGCCCCGTGCGGCCGCTTGCTCGATGTCCTGGCCCCCATGTCGGTCAGGTTGTGCAGAAAGTCTGTGCGAAGGGAATACTCCCTGAGGAGCAGCATTCTGACCACCCCCCGGCAGGGCAGTTCAAGGGCCAGATCGCCCGCCCGGCCGGACTGGCTGGGCTAGTCCGATCGGGTGAGGCAATCCGTCCCCCAATCGGGGGATCCAGAAATTAGAATGTGCTCCGCCCGAATGGCAGGAGAGCAAATCACGGTCTACGTCGCAGACGACCATCCGGTCTTTCGGGAAGCCGTCGCTCGCGCCGCGTCGTCCCGGGCGGAGCTCGAGCTGGTTGGCGTGGGCGGCGATGGCCGGCGCGCGCTCGAGGACATCCGGTCACTGTCGCCCGCGGTCGCGGTGATCGACATGCGGCTGCCGCAGCTCGAGGGGCTGGACGTCGTGCGGGCCATCCAGCGCGACCGTATCCCCACCTCGGTTGTGATGCTCTCCGCCGACAGCTCCAGGGAGCTCGTGTACGACGCCGTCCAGCTCGGCGCGGCCGCTTTCCTGACCAAGGCGTCCACGCTGGACCAGATCTGTAGTGCGATCGTGGCGGTTGCGCGCGGGGAGACAGTGCTGGCACCTGAGGTCCAGTCTGGGCTGGTACGCGAGCTGCGTGAACGTGACCGGCCGGCGGCCTCACTGCTCTCTGAGCGTGAGTCGCAGGTGCTTTTGCTGATCGCCGAAGGGCTGTCGAATCCCGAGATCGGCGCGCGGCTGTTCATCAGTTCCTCGACGGTCAAGACCTACGTCAAGAGCTTGCTCGACAAGCTGGGGGTCAACGACCGGGCGGCCGCCGTCGCGGAAGCGATGCGGCGGGGTCTGATCGAGTAGCGGTCAGAGCGGACGCCGCACGCCCACCTCGTCGAGGTGCTCGAGGAGGTCGTGGGGATCGTCGTAGACCCGGAAGGCGCCGGAGTAGATCAGCTCCTCACGGCCGTAGCCACCCGAGAGCACGCCGATGCCGAGGGCGTTCGCCCTTCTGGCGGCCAGGAGATCCCAGACGCTGTCGCCGACCACGATGCTCTCGCGGATGTCGACCCCGATGCGCTCGGCCGCGGTCAGGAACAGGTCGGGGTCCGGCTTGGCGTAGCGCACCTGGTCGCGGGTCACGACCGGCGTCTGGGGGTCCAGCTCCAGTAGCTCCAGTGCCAGCTTGGCGGACCGCTCGACGCCGCTGGTCGCTATCGCCCACGGAACCTGAAGCTCGGTCAGCGTTGTGAGCAGCTCGACGGCGCCCGGCAGGGGCCGCACGCTGTGGAAGTGGCGGGTGTACGCGTCCGTGTGGAGCGTCGGTAGCCGGGCCAGAACGTCGCGGTCCAGCTCGGTGTCGAGCTCCCGCGCCAGGGCGTTGACGAATAACCCGCCGCTCATGCCGATCCGGCGGTGGATCTTCCACACCGGGAGGTTGATGCCGACCGCCTCGAGGGCCTCACGCCAGGCGACCACGTGCTGGTAGACGCTGTCGACCAGCGTCCCGTCGAGGTCGAACAGAAAGGCGGGCTGGGTCGCAGTAGCGTCGCTCACGTCCGCAGGGCGCCGCGCAGGTCTTGGGCGTCCAGCAGGAGCGCCTCGACGAGGCCGTCGATGTCGTGCCTCGAGGCCTCGACGTGGGGCTCCAGCCCACGGTCTCGCAGGGCCGCGCTCGTCACGGGCCCGATGCTGATGAGCCTTGTCCGGGAGCTGAGCTTCTCGCCGGCAGAGGACAGGAAGAACCGGACCGTCGAGGAGGACGTGAAGGTCACGTAGTCAGCGCGCTCGACCTCCTCGAGGTCCTTGCGGCCGAGCGGTTCGGCAACGGCCTCATACAGCTCGATGACGTCGACCTCGACCCCTCGCTGGCGAAGGCCCTCCGGGAGCACGTCGCGGGCGCCCGCAGCGCGGGCGATGAGCGCCCGCTCCACCGGCACGTCCCGAAGCGCTTCGATCAGCCCCTCGGCGAGGAACCGGTCGGGCACGATGTCGGCCGCGATCCCGTGACGCTCGAGCGCCGCGGCCGTACCGGGCCCGATCGCCGCCACCCGGGCTCCGGCCAGCGCCCGGGCGTCGAGGCCGGCCTCTCGCAGCCGGTCGAACAGTACCCGGACCCCGTTGGGGCTCGTGAGACAGATCAGGTCATAGCCCTCGAGCGTCGGCGCAGGCCCCGCCAGCGTCACGATTCTGATCGCCGGAATCTCCAGTGCGGCAGCGCCCAGCGCTCGAAGCCGTGCTGCCAGCTCGCTGGCCTGGGCCCGCGCTCGCGTGACTGCCACCCGGATGCCGGACAGCGGCCTCCTCTCAATCCACTTAAGCCGCTCCCGCAGGGCCGCAACCTGCCCGAACACCGCGACCGCCGGGGCCTTCACTCCCTCAGACGCCGCAGCTGGCGGCGACCGTCTCGAGCGTCCCCTCCACGACGCGCTGGTCAGGGAACGTCCCGCGCTCGACCACCGCGGCCGGCTCTCGCGGGGAGCGGCCGGCCCGGATGAGCGTCTCGGTGATCGCCTGCAGCCGCCGGGTTCCCATGTACACCACCAAGGTGCCGGGGAAGGCCGCCAGCGCGTTCCAGTCGAGGGCGGGCTCGGACTTCGACGGATCCTCGTGGCCGGTCACAAAGGCCACGGCGCTGGCCGCATCTCGATGGGTGACCGGTATCCCGGCGTAGGCGGGGGCAGCCGCGCCCGCCGTCACGCCCGGCACGATCTCGAACTGGATCTCGGCCTCGGCCAGCGCTTCGGCCTCCTCGCCGCCGCGGCCGAACAGGAACGGGTCACCGCCCTTCAGGCGAACGACAGTGCTCCCGGCGGAACCGCGCTCCACCAGCAACCGCTCGATCTCGTCCTGGTCGGCCGATTCTCCGCCCCCCCGCTTGCCGGCGTAGATGAGTTCGGCACCGGCTTTCGCCCCCGCCAGCGCCTCTGGCGGGATCAGGCGGTCGTACACGATGACGTCTGCGACCGCGATCAACTCCAGCGCCCTGGTCGTGAGCAGAGCCGGATCGCCGGGCCCTGCGCCAACGAGGTAGACCGTCACCTGAGCATCCCTTCGGCGCCCACCGACAGCAGGCGCTCGGCGACCGCGGATCCCAGTCCTCCGGGCTGTCCGCTCAGGCGGTCGCTGATCCAGGCCGATCCGTCGGGAGCCCCCACCCAAGCCCGGAGCTCCAGGTGTCCGTCGCCGGCCGGTCGGGCATTGGCGCCGACCGCGCTGTTACACGACGCTCCCAGGTGCCGCGTGAGCTCGCGCTCGGCCAGAACGCAGGAGGCCGTTTGCTCATCGTCAAGGCCCCGCAGCGCTCCCCCGTCCTGACTGGCCAGCCAGCCAATGCGGGCCTCGAGCGCCAGCGCGCCCTGGCCCGCGGCCGGGACCAGCTCATCGAGGGTCCCGTCAGGCTCGTGGCCGAGACGCTGAAGTCCCGCCAGCGCCAGGACGAGCGCTTCGTACTGCCCTTCGGCGAGCTTGCGCAGCCGGGTGTCGACGTTGCCGCGAACGGTCGTCACTTCGAGATCATCGCGTGCCGCCCTGATCTGAGCCGTACGCCGGAGGCTCGACGTGCCCACGCGGGCGCCGACCGGCAGCTCGACCAGCGAGCGCGCGCCGCAGATCGCGTCGCGCGGATCCGCCCGGACGGGGATCGCGGCCAGCTCCAGCCCGCCCGCAAGCTCCGCCGGCACGTCCTTGGCGGAGTGGACCGCGACGTCGACGCGCTCCTCGAAGCAGGGCCTGCTCCAACTCGGTGACCCACTGAGACTTGTCGGCCAGGCTCGCGCCGCGATCCCCCGAGGTGGTGATCGTCACCAACTTGGTGTCGTCTGCGATCCGCTCCGCGACCCACTGCGCCTGCGCGAGCGCGAGCGCCGAGCCGCGGGTCCCGATCCGGATCAACGTCGAGAGGATCGGAGCTCGCGCACCTCGGCTAGAGGCTCCGGACTCTCGTCGACCGTCTCCGGCACCGCTCGGTCGGCCTCGAGCCCAAACAGCTCGCGCACGATCGCCATTCGGGCGTGGACGCGATCGTCGCGGAGCTCCTTCATCCTCACCGTGGGGTCGTGTAGCAGCCGGTTGACGACGGCAGCGGCAAGGGCCTTCACCCGCTCGAGATCGCGCGGCGATGCGGACTCCCACTTGCCCGAGTTCTCGCGCACCACCTGGGCCGCGATCTCGTCGGCCCGGGCCCGCAGCGCGGCCAGAGTCGGCAGCACCTCGAGCGATCCCAACCAGCTCGCGAACTGCTGGATCTCCTGCTCGATGATCCCCTCCGCCTTGCGGGCCTCCACCTGGCGCACCTTGCGGTTGCGCGCGATCACCGCCTGCAGGTCGTCGATGTCATACAGCGACACGCCGGCGATCCCGGCGCTCGCCGGGTCGACGTCGCGGGGGACGGCGAGGTCGATCAGAAGCATCGGTTGCTGCCCACGCCGGGCCATGACCTCCTCCAGCTCGGCAGCCTCGATCAGCAGGTGTGGCGACGCCGTGGCCGCCACAACGATGTCGGCCCGCTGCAGCGTCTGCGGCAGCT
This sequence comes from uncultured Actinomycetes bacterium, assembly GCA_963719305.1. Classification (GTDB taxonomy): domain Bacteria; phylum Actinomycetota; class Thermoleophilia; order Solirubrobacterales; family Solirubrobacteraceae; genus Palsa-465. The sequence continues at coordinate 119,111 of CAVRBL010000006.1, forward strand.
CGTCGAAGTTGACGCTGGTGCCGCCGTAGCGGCGGGCCAGACCGATCGCCCGGTCGCGCCTGCGCGTGGCCACGAATACGGCGCGCACGCCCGAGTCGGCAAGGGCCCGGGCGGTCAGCTCGCTGGTCTCCCCCGTGCCCAGAATCACGACTTCACGGCCGTTCAATTCTCGAAGCAGCTCCCGCGCCAGTGCGACCGCCACCGCGGGTAACGTGAGCTGGCGCTCGCCGATGGCGGTCTCGGTGCGCACCCGCTTGCCGGTCTCGATTGCCGCCTTGAACAGGCGGTTCGTCAGGGGACCAGTGGTCTCCTTCGCCAGCGCCGCGTCGTATGCCCGCTTGACCTGTCCCTGGATCTCGTTCTCGCCCACGATCATCGACTCCAGCCCGGCCGTGACCCGGTAGAGATGGCGCGCAGCATCACAATTTCGATGCCCGTAGATCGCGGAGGCCAGGGCCGTGGGGCGGATGCCGGCGTGCCTTGAGAGCATCGTCAAGGCGGTCGACTCAGCCTCGACCGGATCGCCCACCACCAGGTACAGCTCCGTCCGGTTGCAGGTCGAGATCGCGACCGCCTCCTGCACGTCGGCCGCTCCACGAAGGTCGCGAAGGAACTCCGCAGCCCGGCGGTCGGTCAGCGCCAGGCGCTCACGGATCTCTACCGGGGCCGTCTTGTGCGAGACGCCGATGGCCAGCAGCTCGCTCATCCCACGGGCTCCCGCTCGCTCTTCGTGCTCGGCCTGAGCCGCGCGCTGATCGAGCTCGCGCTTGAGCTGCTGGACGTCCTTTTCGGTCCGGGTCAGCCGCCGGGCCATGATCGCCACGTAGATCAACACGATCGCCAGGAACACGGCGTAAGCGGCGATCACGTATGGAGCTGCCTTGCCGGGCGCGAGCGCCGGGGAGACGGCCAGGGCGGTCATGACGGGGCCGCGCTCCTCGAGAGTGGGCGGACGGCATCCTCGCCGAGCAGCGCCCGCCGGAGCCGGCGGGCTTGGATGCGGGCGTTCTTGGCGGTCATCTCGTACTTCCAGAGCGTGACATACAGGAGCGCCAGCCCGAGCAGGGAGACCACGAACGTGAGTCGCATCGATCCCGGAAGGTTGCCGCCGCCCAGGGTCAGGATCCGGGGATGGACGAACCCCTGCGCCAGCCGGACCGCGATGAAGTTCAGCGGCACGAATGCCGCGGCCACAACCGCGAACACGCTGGCGTATCGAGCCTGGCGCTCCGGATCCTCGATCGAGAAGCGAAGCGGCTGGTAGGTGGCGAACAAAAGCAGCACGATCAAGAAAGACGTCAGCGTGGGGTCGCTCCACTCCCACCAATGCCCCCACGAAGCCTTGGCCCAGATCGACCCGGTGATCAGACCGCCGACGCCGAAGATCAATGCCATATGGATCGCCACGTAGGAGCGCATGTCCCAGGCGCGATCCCCGGTGCGCAGATGCCCGATCGCCAGCAGGCCTCCGAACACGAACCCGCACAGGGAGATGATCGCCAGCGGAACGTGCAGGTAAAAGATCTTCTGGACAAAGCCCTGATCGGCGTCGAGCGGGGCGTAGAAGAACACCAGCGCCAGCGCGACGCTGATCGTCACGATGGTGGCGAGGACGAGGGTGCGAAGCCCGCGGCCAAACGTGGTCAAGGAGTCAATCCTCCAGAAGGTAGTCGAACACCGCGTAGGCGATTAGGGCGAACACGACATCATAAAGAGCCAGGATTGCGATCCATTTGGCTGGGGGCGAACCGGAGCCGTGGGCGGCGAGCAACGGGCCCGCCGCCCGGGCAGTGGCGATCAGCGCCGGAATCAGCAGCGGCAGCCCGATGATGGGCGCGATCAGATCGCGGGCCCGCGTCTGGATCGCGAGCGCCGAAACGAACGTCCCGATCACGGCCAGCCCGAGGTCGGCCAGCGCCAGCACGGCGATCAGCCCCGGCAGCCGCGGCCCGAGCGGCGGCCCGAGCAGCAGCAGCCCGAACGCGGGCACGGCGATCACCTCGAGCACCGCCAGGAAGATGAACATGGCGGCGGCCTTTGCGACCAGAAGCGCGTTGCGGTCCACCGGGGCGAGCAGGAAGGCGTCGAAGCCGCCCTGCTCGCGTTCGGCGACGAACAGCCGACCCGCGCCCAGGAGCGCAGCGAATAGGAGCGTGACGGTCAGCACCCCAGCCGCGAGCTGGCCGGCGATGGCTGCCTGGTTCAGCCCGAAGTGGAAGATGACGAACGTGGAGAGCGAGAACAGCGCCATCGCGGGCAGCGTCTCGAACGTGCGCAACTCGAGCCGCAGGTCCTTGCGCAGAACGGTGAGCACCGTGCTCACGTGTAGAGCTCCTTGACGTTGCGGTCCTCGAGCTCGCCGGGCTTCGCCACGAATGCCGGCTTGCCATCTCTGAGTCCCAGGACGAGGTCTGCCTCATCGATCGCCGACTTCGGGTCGTGACTTGTGAGGACCCTGGTGCGTCCGTTGCTGCCGCCGATCAAGGGCTCTACCAACCCGCTGGCCGCGGGATCGAGGTTCGCCCTGGGCTCGTCGAGCAGCAGCAGCTCCGGCTCATGGAGCACGGCGCGACAAACCGCGAGCCGCTGCACCATTCCCCTGGACAGGGAGCGAACGGGGTCGTCTCCGCGGCGCTCCATGCCGACGGCTTCGAGCAGCCGCTGGGCCCGGTCTTCGGGCTGCCCGTGCAGGCGCGCGTGGTATTGCAGGTTCTCGCGGCCCGTCAGGTCGCGATAGAGCAGCGGATCGTGCCCCAGCAGCCCGATCTTCGGTCGGACGGCGAAAGCGCGAGACGGTAGCGGCTCGCCCAATACCTCCACGTCGCCTCCGTGCGGTCGTAGCAGCGTGGCCAGGATCCGCAGCAGCGTCGACTTGCCGGCCCCGTTGCGTCCCAGCACCGCCAGCGTCGCGCCTCTCGGTAGGAGTACCGATACCTGGTTGAGCGCGGTCCGCTCGCCGAACCGGCGCGCGACGCCACGCAGCTCAATGGCCGGCGTGTCGGGCACCGTGATTCCCGGGCTCACGCCGAAGGGTCGCGACCGCGTGCTCGAGCGTCGGAGCGACGATCCCGAACAGCTCGTGGATGGCCTTGGGGTTCCCTGGGAAGTTGATGATCAGCGTGCGGCCGGCAATGCCCGACACGCCACGGGTCAGGATGCCCATCGGGGTGTGCTTGAGCGACTCGGCCCGCATCGCCTCGGCGAACCCGGGGGCATCGCGGTCGATCACGGCCCGCGTCGCTTCGGGGGTGACGTCGTCGGGCGTCAGGCCGGTGCCGCCCGTGGTGAAGATGAGCGGCGTGTCCGCCTCGGGAGCCGCGTGACGCCTGAGTAGGTCCTCGATCTGCCGGCGGTCGTCAGTCACCGTCTCCCTGGCCACGACCTCTACCCCCGCTTCGTCCGCCAGCTCGGCCAGCGCCGCGCCGGAGCGGTCCTCCGTGCGGCCGGCGGCGACCGACGTCGAGATCGTGATGATCGCAGCCCTCATTCGGGAAACAGCGGGAAGCGGGCGGTCAAGGGATGGCTCAGCTCGAGCACCCGCGCTCGGCCCAGCAGCTCGCTCAGCTCAGCGCTCATGGCCCCGGCCGCTCGTCCCGGCGCCAGTGGCCAGAGCGCCCACCGGCCTTCTCGAGCAGCGCGACTTCCTCGACCTTCGCACCCCGCTCCATGCCCTTGATCATGTCGTAGACGGTGAGCGCCGCGACGCTCGCCGCCGTCAGCGCCTCCATCTCCACACCGGTGGGGCCCGTGGTTCTCGCCTCGGCGCTCAAGGTGATCGTGCCCGCGTCGGGGTCGACCGTTCCGTCCACGCCCACGTACGACAGCGCCAGCGGGTGGCACAGGGGGATCAGCTCGGCGGTGCGCTTGGCCGCTTGGATGCCCGCGATCCTGGCCACGGCGAGCACGTCCCCCTTTGGAGCGTTCCCGGCCTCGACCGCCCGCGCCGTCTGTGCCGATACCCGCACCACTGCCTGGGCGAGGGCGCGGCGCTCGGAGGTGGGCTTCGAGGACACGTCGACCATGCTGGCCCGGCCGTGCTCGTCCAGGTGCGTCAGGCGGGCGCCCGGCTCAGTGCTCACGCAGGAGCGTGCTCCCGCATCGCGCCGTCGACCAGCTCGCGGACCTCATCGAAGCGCCCCTCGCGCAGCAGCTCGACGGGATCTGGCTCGCCCTCCACGATCGACTCGAAGAACTCCTTGCGATCCCGGTAGGTGGGAAGCGTGGCCTTGGCCCACCCCCGCGCCTCGTTCAGAAGCAAGGCGAGCATGGCGTACGGCTCGCCGTACAGCTCGCCGATCTCGCGCTTCATCCGCTTGGCCAGGGCGGGCGATGCCCCCGCGGTGGAGATGGCGATCGCGATCGGGCCGTTGCGCACGATCGCCGGAAGGATGAAGTTGCACAGCGGCGGGACATCAACGACGTTGACCAGCATCGCCCGCTCCTCGGCGTCCTCGAACACGCGGATGTTGACGTCGGTGTCGGAGGTCGCGGCAATGGCGATCAGGCACCCGTCGAGGTCGGAGGATTCGTACTGGCGTCGCTCCCAGCGGATAGAGCCCTCGAGCGCCAGCTGCACGAGCTCCGGATGGGCCTGCGGCGCCACCAGCGTCACCTCGGCGTCGCAGGCGAGCAGCCCCTCGACCTTCTCGAGCCCCACGTCGCCGCCCCCGATGACCACGCACCGCCGCCCGGTGAGGCGCAGGCACGCGATGTAGAACCTCGTCTCGAGCATCCCCTCGACGCAGGACTGGTCGCAGACGCCCTTGCGCAGCTGGCACACGCACTGTTTGCCGGTGTAGGCCTGGGCGGGCATCCACTGAAAGGGTAGCCCGCTGGGGGTGAGCTGAGCCCTACCGTCGCAGCGCGTCGCGCGCCAGCCGCGCGCCGACCTAGAGCGGCGGCGGCGCGCCCCTAGCGCTTTCTGCGCCGGGGCTTTATGGGATTCCCCCACAGGTCTACTACCGGCTCATCTCTCACTCCGGTCCGATGAGGAGCCCGGTCGGTTCGTGCGGATGGGCTTCTCTCGAGGGCCTCGTCGCCGTGCAGTCCCCAGTCGCGCTGGGGTTCCTGTTCGACACGTTCGACCAGCCACGGCCCATTGAGGTCGTCTCCTCGACAGACCATCTGGAGGTGCGCGACGGTTCGCTGCTCGCCGGCAAAATCGCAGTAGGGAACGGTCAGCTGCCACGTGATGCCGCGCATCGTCGACCCCTGCTCGGCTAGGTCGGCCCCATCTTGCACCAGATAACCGGCGATGAGATCGATCCGAGTCGTTTCGCCCACCGGGACGTGCTCCGGCTGAACCGCTCGGTACTCGAGCTCTCCCACGAGTCGACCTGCCAGCGCCGCCTCGCCGCCATCTATCACCGCCATGCCGCCTCCAACATTGCGCAGCGGGACGCTGACGAAGACCTTCTCTCCTTCGAATTCCACGAACGCGCGGCGCGGATCGATCCGTTGCGGCCGGATCCCCGGGAGCTTCGTTTCGATCGTAGGCCCGGGATGGCGCGAGGTCCGATTTGCTCCCCCTTCCTGTTCGAATTCGTCCTCCGCGCCGATGTCGGAAGGAACGGGGGCGGTCAGGAGCACGTCGACCAGCAACGGGCGGTGCCCCGCGCGCAGTTGCCGTCTAAGCAGGTCGAGCTCCTCTCGGGCTTGCCTGGTCCCGGAGCGGTTGGCAATGACCACCCCGAGTGCCACGATCACGAGCGCCAGCGTGATCGCCGCGAGCACCAGCGCCGCGATCGCTGTTGGGTCTGTCCCTCCAGAGGCAATGATGAGCCCGCGCATCGTCGAGATCGCTCACGCTCGCGCATCGGCTTGCATCAGCCGCTCCTTCCGCGCGCCCGGCGGATCTCCTCCAGCCGGGCCCGCAGCTCGGCCTCAGCCTCGTCAGGCTCGTACAGCCGGCGCCCGATCGCCGAGGAGGGCATCAGCTCCTGCGGCGAGAGGTGACCGGGACGGTGGTGGGGATTGTCGTAGTCACCGCTCTTGCGCGTAGACGAGCGCAGATAGCTCGGCGGCAGGTCGGCCCCCTGCTCGCGAATCAACTCCCTGGCCGCGCCGATCGCCCGCTTGGCGGCGTCGGACTTGGGCGCGAGTGACAGGTAGATGGCCGCCTGCGCCAGCGCGAATTGGGCCTCCGGCAACCCCACGTGCTCGACCGCCTGGGCCGCCGCCGTGGCGACAGTCAATGCCTGTGGATCGGCGTTTCCGATGTCCTCCGACGCGAGCACGACCATCCGGCGGACGATGAAGCGCGGATCCTCTCCACCCTCGAGCATCACGGCCAGGTAATAGAGCGAGGCGTCCGGGTCGGAGCCGCGGGTGGCCTTGATCCAGGCCGAGATCGTGTCGTAGTGGTAATCGGCCTGGCGGTCATAGAGGAGCGCCCGGCGCTGGAGCGCGTCCTCGGCGTGGGCCAGCGTGACCCAGTCGTCCCCTGTCCCCTCACCCGCCGCCTGGCAGGCCAGCTCGAGCGCGTTCAGCGCCGTTCGGGCGTCGCCACCCGAGCGCTGGGCGAGGAACTCGAGCGCCTCTGGCTCGACCGCCCCCGTTCCGCACTCGCCGCGGTGGACGGCCCGGTCGAGCAGCGTGCGGACCTCTGAGGACGTAAGCGGCTCGAGCACGTATACGTGAGTGCGGGACAACAGGGCTGAATTGACCTCGAAATACGGGTTCTCGGTGGTAGCCCCGATCAGCGTGATCAGCCCGTCCTCGACGGCCGGCAGCAGGGCGTCCTGTTGTGCCTTGTTGAACCTGTGGATCTCGTCGAGGAAGAAGATCGTCTTGGTGCCGGTGGTGCCCAGGCGCTCGCGCGCCCGATCGATCACAGCTCTGACCTCCGCCCGGCCCGCCTGCACCGCGCTCTGCTCCTCGAACGCGGCGCTCGAGGCCTCCGCGATCAGTCGGGCCAGCGTGGTCTTCCCGCTTCCCGGAGGGCCGTGGAGGATCATCGAATGAGGCCGGCCCTCCTCGATCGCGGTGCGAAGGGCGGAGCCCGGTTGCAGCAGCCGATCCTGGCCGACGAACTCGTCCAGCGTCCGCGGCCGGAGTCGAGTGGCAAGCGGCGCATCGGCGGACGCCACCGCGTCCGAACGCGGCGGTGCGTCGTCGCCGAACAGCCGCTGCATGGCTCAAGTGTGACGGGTGCCGGCGTCGGCGCGGCACATTGCACGACCCGGCGCGCTCGGGCCGGCCGGTGCAAGCGTTAGTCCCCAAATCCGCAGCACATGGCCACGATTGGGACAAAGCTGCACGTATGTGGTGCTGATCTCCCCTCGGGCCGCAGCGGAAACGGGTCGTGGGGACTTTTGCAGGCGTCCCACGACCAGGAACGCGCGCGACCCGCGGGCGGCGCCCTACATCCCCACGATCTCGAGCGCCGCGTCGTGCAGCAGCCCGTTCGTGCCGATTCCGCTGCCGCCGCCGGCCCGGGGCTGGCCGCGCAGGTCCGTGAAGCGCCCGCCGGCCTCCTCGACGATCAGCTGGGGCGCCGCCAGATCCCACAGCTCGACGACAGGCTCGCACGAGATCTCAATTGCGCCCTCGGCGACCAGCATGTAGCCCCAGAAGTCGCCGAAGGCGCGTGTCCGCCAGCAGCGGCGGCCGAGCTCGAGCAGCGCGTCGAGCCGTCCCTTCGCCTCCCAGTCCTCGAAGCCCGCGAACGACAGCTGTGCGTCCGCGAGCTCCCTCACCGCGGAGACTTGAAGGCGTTTTTCGTCGCCGACTCCGTCGGACATGAACGCCCCCTGGTGGCGCATCGCCCACCACCGCCGGTGCAGGGCGGGCGCCGAGGCCGCCGCGACGGTGATCTCCCCGCCCTCTTCGAGGGCCAGCAGCGTGGCCCAGACCGGGATCCCGCGCACGTAGTTCTTGGTTCCATCGATCGGATCCACGATCCACCGCCGTCCGCCATCCGCCGCCTCCTGGCCGGGCCCGTACTCCTCGCCGAGCACCACATCGCCGGCCCTGGCCTCCGCGAGCACCTCGCGGATCGTCCGCTCCACGGCGCGATCAGCCTCGGTCACGGGCGTCAGGTCGGGCTTGTCTTCGACGACCAGGTCCTCAGCCCGAAAGCGCTCGAGGGTCATCGAATCCGCGAGGTCGGCCAGCTCGAGCGTGAGCTCGAGGTCGTCTTCGCGGCTGCCCACGGCGGCTGATCGTACGCTCTCGACGTGACCGGAGTTACTGACCAGGTGGCCGGAGCAGCTCCGCGCGAGCGCCGCACGAGCCCCGTGGAGCTGCTGTGGGATCTCGTGTTCGCGTTCGCGGTAACGCAGGTGATCACGTTGCTGGTGCGCGAGCCGACGTGGGCCGGGTTCGGACGCTCCATGCTTGCACTGGCACTCGTCTGGTGGGCGTGGTCGGCCTTCGTCTGGGTCGCGAACGCATTCGACGACGAGGCGCGAGAGCTACGGCTGGTGTTGCTGGTGGCGATGGGGTTCATCTTCGTCGCGGGCTTGGCGCTGCCGCAGGCCTTCGGGCAGCGCGGGACGTTGTTCGCGGTGACGTACATCGTGGTGCGCCTCCTGCACCTCGCCCTGTACGCACAGGCGTCCCGGGCCGGCCGAGCGCAGTGGAGCGCGATCGCTGGGTTTGCCGTCACGGTCGTAGTGGGGATGGCCCTGCTGCTGGCGGGATCGTTCCTGGGAACCGGGCCTCGGACCGCGCTGTGGGTGGTGGCCGCTGCGATCGACTATGCCGGACCGGCCTGGTTTTCCCGGGAGCGCCTGCGCGACCTTCAGCGGGTCGCCGTCGCCCACTTCGCCGAGCGCTACAGCCTGTTCGTGATCATCTGCCTCGGCGAGTCGATCGTGGCCATCGGAGCGCAGGCCAGCTCGGCGTTGACGACGCACGCCCTGGTCGTGTTCTCGTTGTGCTTTGTGGCCACAGTCGGTCTGTGGTGGACGTACTTCGACGAGCTGGCCAGGGCCGCCGAGGAGCGGCTGCGGGTCCATGGCGATCCGGTGCTGGCGGCGTCCGACGCCTACAGCTACATCCATCTGGTGATCGTTGCCGGGATCATCATCTTCGCCGTGGGCGCCAAGCTGGTGATCGAGGGATCAGGTCCCGGCGGCCTGGCGTTGTGCGGCGGCGTGGGCGTCTATCTGATCGGCCACGCGGGGTTCGCCTGGCGGATGCTCGGGACGCTCGAGCGCTCGCGCCTGGCGGTGGCGATCCTCCTCTTTGCGCTGTGTCCGGTCGCCGACCAGCTGCCGGGCTGGGCCGCGGCGGCGATCGTCGCGGCGCTGCTCTGCGGCCTATGCGTCAAGCGCCCGGCGGCGCGACGCTAGTGTCCGGGCGATCGATGGACCTCCAGGCCGAAACGACCGACGTCCTTAAGCGGCTGGTCCGCTTCAACACCGTCAACCCTCCGGGCAACGAGCGTCCCGCGATCGAGTTCCTCGCCCAGTATCTGCAGGAAGCCGGCTTCACGGTCGAGCTTCTGAGCGCCACCGAGGACCGCCCGAACTTGGTGGCCACGCTGGACGGCACGGATCATGGGCCGTCGCTTTGCTTCCTCGGCCATGTCGACACGGTGCTCGCCGATGCGTCGGAATGGAGTCACGATCCCTGGTCGGGCGACGTGGCGGACGGGTTTCTGTGGGGCCGCGGCGCGCTGGACATGAAGTCCCAGGTCGCTGCCGAAGCCGTCGCCGCCGCGGCACTGGCCAGGGAGGGGTGGCGACCTCGCGGCCAGCTCAAGCTGGTGTTCGTGTGCGACGAGGAGACGGGCGGGGACAACGGAGCGCACTGGCTGACCGAGCACCATACAGACACGGTCCGCTGCGACATGCTGCTCAACGAAGGTGGCGGTGAGGTGTTCGAATACCGCGGCCGGCGTCGCTACGGCGTGTGCTGCGCGGAGAAGGGAAAGTTCCGCTTCAACGTCACCGCGCGCGGTGCCGCGGGACACGCGTCGCTGCCTCGGACGGGAGACAATGCCCTGCTGAAGCTGGCACCGGTGCTGGCAGCGCTGGCCGAGCGCCAGCCGCCGTACGACGTAACCGAAGCCCCCGCCGCGCTGCTGAGTGGGCTCGGGGAGGACCCGTCGGATCCGGCGCAGGCGGTCGGGCACATCCGCGAGTTCGAGCCCGCGCTGCTGACGCTGGTCGAGCCGATGCTCGGCGTCACGATGACGCCCACCATGGCCCACGCATCGGAGAAGATCAACGTGATCCCTTCGCGGGCTTACGTCAAATTCGACTGCCGGGTTCCGCCGGGCCTCGGCCGGGAGCTGGCCGAACGCCGCGATCCAGGAGCTGCTCGGTCCCGACGCCCCGCTGGAGATCGAGTTCACGGAGACCGTCACGGGCAACGCCTCGGCGGTCGACTCTCCGCTCATGGACGCGATCTCCCGCTGGGTGGGCGACAACGACCCGGGAGCGGAGACGGTGCCGGTGATCCTGCCGGGCTTTTCCGACTCCCACTGGTTTCGCGAGGCGTTCCCCGACTGCGTCGCGTACGGGTTCTTTCCCCAGCGCCACATGACGGTCCTGGACGTAGCGCCGCTCGTCCACAACGCCGACGAGCGGATCGACGTCCGCGACCTGGGCTTCGCCGCCGGCTTCTACGCCGACCTGGCGCGCGAGCTGCTGGGATAGCGCGAGGCGGCTAGCCCGCCGCCGAGCCGCTGAGCGAGAACCTCAGCCCGAAGAAGTCGAGCGTGTGCGGGAGCGGCTTTGTCGGGTCGAGACGCGGCGAGAGCAGGCGGACCTCGGCGCTCGTCGCGAGCAGCGCGGCCAGCATGGCCTTGCCCACGAACAGCGCCAGGGCTGTGCCGGGACAGCCCTGAGGCCCATGGCTGAGGTGATTGAAGATCCAGTCTCCGGCCGCGTCGCCCGACAGCCACGCGTCGGGATCGAAGCGATCGGCGAACGGCACGGCGTCCTGGTCGCGGTGGTTGAACGTGTTGACGATCAGGACCTGCTTGCCGGCCGGAATCCTGACCCCATCCCAGTCGACGTCGCGCACGGCCTCTCGCGACAGCATGGCCGTCGTCGGCCACAGCCGCATCGCTTCCTGGAGGCAAGCCTCGAGGCGCTGCAGCGAATCCACGTCCGAGCCTTTATGCAGATCTGCCTTCGCGATCTCCTCCGAGACGCGCTCACGCTCCTCGTCGAACGCGGCGAGGAGCGCCAGGCAGCGCAAGGCGTTGATGGCCAGCGTATCTCCGAGCGCGAACAGCCAGTGCGTGACCTGCCCGCGCGGGGTCGGTGCGCTCGGTCACCGGCGCGCCATCGAACAGGCTCACCAGGCTGCCTGGCTCGGCCGCGTCCACGTAGCGCTCTAGCGGGGCGACGTAGCGCCCGTAGAGCTCGGAGTCCCCCCTCCAGGCGGGTTTGACTTATCCATCAGCTCGCCGAGCATCTCCGAGATCGAGTCGTCGTCGGCCGCCCCGTCGCCGAGGATGATTCGCCGGGTGACGCGCCGGACGGCGCGGTTCCATGTGTCCCAGTCGAGGTCTCCCTCCAGGCGGGCCGACTCCTCGGAGCAGACGGCGGCGAATCGGTCGGCCAGGGAGGACATGCCGGTGTCCAGCACGGCCTCGGTGAACGTGCGGCGATCCTCCCAGTCGCCGTCCCGGGAGATCGTGAGCGCGTGGGGCTGGAAGTGCGACATCGCCGAGCGCTTCGGCTCCGGGTCCGCCGCGAACGGCTCGGGCGAGCCCTCGAGCACGCGCCGGATCGGCGTGCGGCCGAGCAGGAGCAGCGCCTCGTCCTTGGCCACCCTGATCCACACCGGCCCCTCACCGTAGCTTCGCTTCACCCCGGCGAGGAAGCCTACGGCCAGTCCATCGGCTCCGGTTCGGCTGGCGATGGCCGAGGCTTGCCTCCGTCGCCGGAACAGGCCTTGGATCAGGTTGGGCAGCGCGACCTGCGCGGTGAAGCGCACGCCTTCTATCACCGACGCGTGTGGAAAGTCGCGTTCAGCCCCTTTTTCCACGATGTCTCCTGACCCTACCCGAACGTGCTCGCCAGATGTACGCGGGCGTGCGGGCCAAATAGACTCCATCCATGTCTACCCAGGTTGCTACCCGGCTGGATCCCGCGATCTTCCGTCTTCCGGTCGAGCGCATCCGCGAGGGCTACTACTCGGACGCGTACTTCGTCCACACCAAGAGCCTGCTGGAAGCGGAGGGTCACCACCCCCACGTCACGATGCAGGTCTTCCAGAAGCGCGACTCGCTCCTGGGCGGAATTGACGAGGCGATCGCGGTCCTGAAGCTTTGCTCGGGCCACCAGGGACCGGATGGCCAGTGGGTCCCCGGGTGGGAGGAGCTCGAGGTCCGCGCGCTCCACGAGGGTGATCGGATTGCACCGCAGGAAACCGTGATGACGATCGAGGGCGACTACAGTCTGTTCGCGCATCTCGAGACGGTCTACCTCGGCTGCATGGCCCGGCGCTCGCTGATCATGCGCAACGTGGCGGAGGTCGTGGAGGCGGCCCGCGGCAAGCAGATCTTCTACTTCCCCGCGCGCCACGACCACTGGTTGGTGCAGACCGGCGACGGCTGGAGCGCTCACGTGGCCGGCGCGATCGGCGTCTCAACCGACGCCCAGGCGTCGTGGTGGGGCGGCCGAGGGATCGGCACGGTGCCCCATGGGCTGATCGCGGCCTACGGCGGCGACACGGTCAAGGCTGCGGCCCTATTCGCCGACCGCTTTCACGGGGAGATGAACATCACCGTCCTGGTTGACTTCGACAACGACTCGATCAAGACCGCTCTGGCGGTGGCGGAGGCCCTCGGCCCAAAGCTGTGGGGAGTCCGGCTCGATACCTCCGAGCAGCTCGTCGACCGCTCGCTGATCGACGAGATGGGGAGCTTCAACCCCACCGGCGTCAATCCCCGCCTGGCTGAGAAGGTGCGAGGGGCCCTCGACGGGGCGGGCTTTCAGGACGTCCGCATCGTCGCCAGCGGAGGATTCAACGCCGCACGCATCCGCCAGTTCGAGTCCGCGGGCGTACCGGTCGACGCCTACGGCGTCGGGTCTTCGCTGATCCGGGGCCAGAACGACTTCACCGCCGACGTCGTGCTGCTCGAGGGACGCCCGTGCGCCAAGGTGGGACGGAGGTATTCGTCCAACCCCAGGATGGAGAGGGTGGAGTGATCGCCAGTATCCTCAGCCGCCGATGCTTGAGGTAATCGACCACGTTGGCGTGGCCGTGGAGGACATCGAGGCCGCGCTGGCCCTGTACCGCGACACGCTCGGAATGCCGCTCGTCCACCGGGAGAAGGTCGCCGAACAGGGGGTAGACGCGGCACTGCTCGACGTCGGCACCGGGCACGTCGAGCTGCTGCAGCCGCTGGGACCCGACACCGCGGTGGGGAAATTCATCTCCCGCCGCGGGGCCGGACTTCACCATGTGGCATACCGCGTCCCGGACGTGCAGCAGACGCTCGAGACGCTGGCCACCGCCGGGCTGCGGCTGATCGACGAGCGCCCGCGGACAGGGATCCGCGGCTCGCAAGTGGCGTTCCTGCACCCCGCCTCAACCGGTGGAGTGCTCACGGAGATCGTGCAACCCGCGGCGGAGCGGTGATGGAAGCGGGCTTGGGCAACCGCGAGGTTCGATCCTGATGGCAGCCAACGAAAAGCCGCAGCGGGTCAGCATCGGGTTCCTCGGCGGCCAGACGCTCGCGACACGCGTCCCGCCCGATGAACTAAGGAAGCTCCGCAACGCGCTGGGATCCGACGGATGGCACGACTTGACGGCAGAGGACGGGACCGTGGCCGTCGATTTGACGAAGGTCGTATACGTGATCGTCGATCACGAAGAGCACCGGGTCGGATTCGGGACCTGAGCGGCACGGGTCATCCACAAGGCGCTCCGCGAGCTGGACTGCGCACTGCTGCTCGGCGCCCGCACCCGCCTTCACCCCCCGGCTTTGGAGCGGCTCTGTGCCACGTACTCGCGCCTCGGCGAACACGGCGCCTGCTGGTTGGTCCTGGGAGGCACGGGCGCGACGCTCGACGGCCGCCCCGATCACCGCCGGCGCTGGGTGCGCGGGATGAAGATCGTGGCGGCGTCCTACGGTCTGAACTTCCTGGTCAAGCTCGCTGTCCGCCGGCGCCGGCCGGAGCTCAAAGGTCTGCCACCGCTGACGGCGACGGTGTCGCGCCTCTCGTTCCCCAGCGCTCACTGCACGACGTCATTTGCCGCCGCCCGGGCCTTCAGCGGCCTGGCGCCTGCCGGGGCCGCTGTACGCGGCCGCGGTCGCGTTCGCCCTCAGCCGCCCGTACCTCGGGGTCCACTACCCGACTGACGTGCTCGCCGGCGCGCTGCTGGGCACGGCGATCGCACGAGGCCTGGCCCGCGCCGCCGTCGCATGCCGGGACGGAGGCCTGACATTGAAGGTCGGGATCATCGGCCTTCCCAACGCCGGCAAGTCCTCGCTGTTCAGGGCCCTGACCGGTGCCGCTGCCGATATCGCCAACTATCCCTTCACGACGATCGAGCCCAACATCGCGGTTGTGCCCGTCTCCGACAAGCGGCTCGAGGCCGTGGCGCCGGTGGCGAAGGCATCGAAGGTGGTGCCGGACACGATCGAGTTCCGTGACATCGCCGGGCTGGTGGCGGGCGCCCACCGGGGCGAAGGACTTGGCAACCAATTCCTGGCGAACATCCGCGAAACGGACGCCATCGTGCACGTGGTTCGCGTCCACGACGACCCGAACGTGGTTCACCCCGACGGCCGGGTGGATCCTCTGAGGGACGTCGAGACAGTCGAGACCGAGCTGTTGTACGCCGACCTCGAGCAGGCCGAACGGAGGCTGGAGCGGGTGTCGAAGGCCGCCAAGGGCGGCGACCGCCATGCGCGGGCGGAGGAGGCCTGGCTGCGGGAGCTGATCGCCGCCCTGGAGAAGGGGCGGCCGGCCCGCGCCGTGCCACCGCCGGCGGATGCGCCAGAGGCGATGAACCTGCTCTCCCCGCTGAGCGCGAAGCCGGTCCTGTATGTCGCCAACGTCGAGGAGGGATCTGACTCCGTCCCCGAGCCGCTCGAGGATCATGCGCGCTCGACGGGGGCGCAGGCGATCGCGATCTCCGCGCGCCTCGAGGCCGAGCTGGCGGAGCTGGATGACGCCGACGCGGACGCCATGCGCGCCGACCTGGGCCTGGAGCGCTCGGGTCTCGAAGCGGTCGTGCGCGGGGCGTTTTCGCTGCTCGAGCTGATCGCGTTCTTCACCGCCGACCGGGACAAGCCGGCACAGTCTTGGCACATCCGACGCGGCGCGACGGCTTGGGACGCCGCGGGGCTGATTCACACCGACATGCAGCGGGGCTTCGTACGGGCGGAGGTCGTCCCCTGGGATGAGCTGGTCGACGCGGGCGGATACGCCGGCGCGCGTGAGCGCGGGACGCTGCAGATCGAGGGACGGAACTACGCTGGTCGCGGACGGCGACGTGCTCTTGATCCGATTCACCTCACCGTGAGGATCGCCCTCCACCGGCGCATTGGCAGACGCGCCGCGGACGTGGCCGGGGTAGGGAGTGGGGGCTAGGACGAGCGCCAGCCGGGCGTGACCAACTCGGTCCGCGGGCCGCGGCCCGTGTTGTCGAGCTGGTCGAAGTGGTCGAGAGCCGCCCCCGACCCGAACGCGACGCAGGTCAGGGGTGACTCGGAGCGGATCACAGGCATCCCGGTCTCCTCGGCCACCCGCTCCGGGAATCCCCTGACGAGCGTTCCGCCGCCGACGAGGAGGATCCCGTCCCGGGCCAGGTCCGAGGCAAGCTCGGGCGGGGTCTCCTCGAGCGTGTCGTGGATCGCTTGCAGGATCTCGCGAACCGGGGCGGCGATCGCCTCGCGCACCTCCTCGCTGCGAAGCTCGACGCTGGTGGGCAGGCCAGTGAGTAGGTGGCGTCCCTTGACGTGGAAGGTGTCCTCCTGGCCGAGCGGGATCACCGAGCCGATCGAGATCTTGATCGTCTCCGCGGTCCGGGATCCGATCGCCAGGT
This sequence comes from uncultured Actinomycetes bacterium, assembly GCA_963719305.1. GTDB lineage: Bacteria > Actinomycetota > Thermoleophilia > Solirubrobacterales > Solirubrobacteraceae > Palsa-465. The sequence continues at coordinate 135,074 of CAVRBL010000006.1, forward strand.
GGTAGGTGGAGCGCAGGTAGTGCGCGATCGCGTCGTCCATCTCGTAGCCGCCAACCCGGATCGAGCGGTACACGACGATCCCCCCGAGCGAGATGACGGCCATCTCGCTGGTACCGCCGCCAACGTCGACCACCATGCGCCCGACGGGCTCCTCGATCGCCAACCCAGCCCCAATTGCGCCCGCGATCGGCTCCTCAATCAGGTGCACCCTCCTCGCTCCGGCTGCCAGCGACGCCTCCTCGACGGCGCGCTTCTCGACCTCGGTCACACCCGAGGGTGCACAGACGATCAGCCGGGGGTGGGCATGGCGACGGTCGAGCACCCGGCGGATGAAGTACCTGAGCATCTCCTCGGTCACCTCGAAGTCCGCGATCACGCCGTGACGCAGCGGCCGGGTGGCGGAGATTGTGGCGGGCGTCCGCCCGATCATCCGCTCGGCCTCGGATCCGACTGCGTGGACTAGACCGGACTCGACGTCCGAGGCGACGACCGATGGCTCAGATACCACGATCCCCCGTCCGGCCACGTATACGAGCGTGTTCGCGGTCCCCAGGTCGATCGCCATGTCGTGAACCCCGAGACTGGGGGTCAGGTGGCGACGCGCCGTGTGCTGCTTCAGACCTGCTCTACGAATCCTGATGCAGCACAGGTTGCCAGAATCGCGGATGGGCCGAGGTGCGGCGGGTTCCCGGCCGCGACTATCCCAGCGCCAACAGCACCTGGTTTGCCATGTTCCGCTCGCCCGCTTGGTTGGGATGCAGCGGGTAGGCCACCGAATTGGGGACGATTCCGTTCACCCAGGCCACACCCGGCGGCTTACAGGCGTCATGGCCGATGCTCGAGGCGAAGGTATCGACGTACGTCGCGCTGTTGCTAGAAGCATCCTGGGAGAGAACCGAGTTGAGTCGCTCCTCGAGCGAGTTGAAGTACGCGATGTCTCCCGATGACAGCGGCACGAGCGGCCAGCAGTTCGAGCCGTTGACTGGGAGCCCGTCTGGGTACCCGACGACCAGCACGCGCGACGAGGGCGCCCGCTGGTGAATGCCCTGTATCACCGCAGCCACTTTCGGCCCGGTGGCGTCGATCGCCGCCACGTTCGGATCGGTTCCCGACGCCGTGTAGTGGTTCTTGCACTTGGTGCCCGTGGGGGAGAACAGGTCGAGCTCCGCGCATGTCTCCGCCACTCCGATCAGGCCGGCATCGTTGCCGCCGATACCCACCGTCACCAGCTGGTCGACGGCGCCCAAAGCGTTGAACTGGGGCGGATTCGTCCCGCCGCCCGGCACTGATTGCGGCTGGGTCATGTTGGCGGTGGTGGCGCTTCCGCAGCTCACGTCGGTGAACGAGCTGGGGCCGATCACGCGGGACACATCGTGTGGGTAGTTGTTGGTCGAGCGCCCGCAGCCCAGCGGATTGCCGGTGGGGAACGGGACCAGCGGAGCCGACGTGTAGGAGTCGCCGAGGGACACGTACGGCCCGGTCGAAGCCTCCGCGGCAGCGGGGACCATCACCGCGGCAACCAACGAGAGACCAACCAGCCGACAGACGTGGCGCATTCGACTTCCTCCCACACTCGCGCCGCCGGGTTCGAGCGGCAGTCGTGCCGCCCGGGGCCGAGCGGCGCGATCAGCCTATCCCGCTCCCTATAGCGTTGCAACCAGCGTACGGCTGCCGCCGCGCTCGCGATGCTCGCACAGGTAGATCCCCTGCCAGGTGCCGAGCGCCAGGCGCCCTCGGGCCACCGGGAGCGTGAGCGCAGGCCCGAGGAGCGCGGCCTTGACGTGCGCCGGCATGTCATCGGGGCCCTCCAGGGTGTGGGACCAATAGGGCGCGCCCTCGGGCACCGCCTCGTTGAACCACGCCTCCAGGTCGCGCCGGACGTCGGGCGAGGCATTCTCGTTCAACGACAGGGAGGCGGAGGCGTGCTGGATCAACAGGTTGAACACCCCGGTCTGAACGTCTGAGAGCTCGGGCAGCGCCTCGACGACCTCCCTTGTCACGAGGTGAAAGCCGCGCGGTCTGGGCGCGAGCTCGATCACCCGCTGAACCCATGTTCCGTTCATGACTGCTCAGGTATCCGCGCGATTCGCATGTCGACTCGAGATCCCCGGAATGGGACTCCTTCGGCATCGAGCAGCGTCCGTTGGCGCCGTCCCTTGGCCAGCGTTCCGTCGGCGCGCACGACCCTGTGCCATGGAACGGAAGCGTCGTGGCAGGTGCTCAGTACTGCGCCCGCCACTCGTGGAGCTCCGGGGGAGACGTCGCCGTACGTTCGGACAAAGCCTTCGGGGATTGCCCGGATACGATCGAGGATCTCTTCCTCGCGCTCGACGCGCACCGCCGCGCGTTAGCGCTCGCCCGGCAGCTGCCGCGGATACTGAGACACGGCCTGCCGCAGGTCCAGCGCCGCAGAGACGATCCGGTTCTGCTCGTGCGCGTGCGCGACCGGGTAGCCCTCGCCGGAGGCAGCGCGCTCCGGCCTCCCCACGTAGCCGAAATGCAGGTGAGCGGGGAGAACCTGCAGCAACCGCGGTGACATGAACGCCCGAGCGCCCATGTTGCGCGGCTCTTCCTGGACCCACACCACCTCATGCAGCCGCGGGTAGCTCGCGACCAGCTCCAGGATCTCAGCCTGCGGGAAGGGGTACAGGAGCTCGACCCGACCCACGGCCACGCCTGGATTGTCGTTCCGGACGGAGGTGCCCACGAGGTCGTAGTAGATCTTGCCGGTGCACAGGATCAATCGCGACACTGTCTCGTTATCGACCCCGGGTTCCGCCAGGACCGGCCGGAAGCGCCCCTCGGCCAGATCCTCGATCCGCGAAGTGGCCTGCGGCAAGCGCAGGAGGCTCTTGGGAGTCATGATCACCAGGGGGCGCTGCTTCGCGATCCGCGCCTGGCGGCGGAGCAGATGGAAGTACTGTGCCGGAGTGGTGCAGTTGGCGACCCGGATGTTGCCCTCGGCGGCCAGCTGGAGGAAGCGCTCCACCCGACCCGAGGAGTGCTCCGGGCCGGAGCCCTCGTAGCCGTGCGGAAGCAGCAGCGTCAGCCTCGAGGTCTGGCCCCACTTGGCCAGCCCGGAGGAGATGAACTGGTCGATGATGATCTGCGCGCCGTTGGCGAAGTCGCCGAACTGCGCCTCCCAGAGAACGAGCGTTTCCGGCGCCTCCTGCGAGTAGCCGTACTCGAACCCCACGCAGGCCATCTCCGACAGCGGCGAGTTGTGCATCTCCATCGGCGCGAGCGCTCCGGGCAGGTGCTGCATGGCGCAATGCTCCTGCCCCGTCCGCGCGTCGTGGAGGGCCAGGTGGCGCTGGGAGAACGTCCCCCGCTCGGTGTCTTGCCCGGTGAGTCGGATCGGGATGCCCTCGGTCAGCAGGGACGCGAACGCCAGCGCCTCGGCATGGGCCCACAAGATCCCGCCCCCGTCATCTGAGGAGAACACCTGGCGACGCTGCTCGAGCTGCTTGGCCAGCTTCGGGTGGACGTTGAAGCCGTCGGGCACCGACAGGAGCTCCTCGTTTAGGACCTGGAGGCGGTCGGCCTGGACCGCCGTCTTGACCTCCGGGGAGGCGGTGCGGTCCAGCTGGTACTCGCCGGTCGCGTGCTCCACCTCCTTGGCGTGCTCGATCTGGGCCTTGAGCTTCTGGTGCTCCTCGGTCAGAACCCCCCACACGCTGTCGGTCATCTCGGTTGACTCCTGCTCGGAGACGACCCCGCTGTCGATCAGCTGCCTGGCATACAGCTCGCGAGCCGGTGGGTGCTTCTTGATGGCCTGATACATCTCGGGCTGCGTGTATGCCGGCTCGTCGGCCTCGTTGTGGCCGAACCGCCGGTAGCCGATCAGGTCGATCAGGACGTCGTGTCCAAACTGCTCCCGGAACGCGAAGGCCAGCCGCACGGCGGATATGCACGCTTCGACATCGTCGGCGTTGACGTGGATGATCGGCACGTCGAACCCCTTCGCCAGGTCGGAGGCCCAGGTGGTTGATCGTGCGTCCTCGGGATCCGTCGTGAACCCGACCTGGTTGTTCTGGATGAGGTGGATCGTGCCGCCGACGGTGTAGCCGTCGAGCGCCTGAAGGTTCAACGTCTCGGCTACCACGCCTTGTGCCGGAAACGCCGCGTCGCCGTGCAGGATGATCGGAATCGCCGCGTTGCAGTCCTGATTGGGGTGAGGGCCCTGGCGGGTGGTCTGGGCGGCCCTCGTTGCCCCGGCGGCCACGGGATCGACGTACTCCAGATGGCTGGGATTTGACTCGAGCCGGACGATGATCGACTCGCCGCTTTGCAGCTGATAGGAGCCCTGGGCGCCGTGGTGGTACTTGACATCGCCCGTCCCGCCCTGCGGGATCGTGGTGATCGGCTCCAGCGTGGAGGCGCCCTCGAACTCAGCGAAGATCGTGCGGTACGTCCGGCCGAGGTTGTGAGCCAAGACGTTCAGCCGGCCGCGGTGAGACATTCCGATCACCACCTCGCGCGCCCCTTGGGTGGCCGACAGCTGGATCAGCTCATCGAGCATTGGGACCGTCATATCGAGCCCCTCGATCGAGAACTGCTTCTGACCCAGATAGGCCTTGTGCATGTACCGCTCGAGCGCATCCACCTCGGTCAGCCGCTTGAGCAGCCCCTTCTGCTCGTCGCTCGTCAACGGCTGGCGGAATGCGCCGGACTCGATCTTTTCGCGCAGCCACAGCCGCTGCCCGTGGGAGGCGATGTGCTCGATCTCGTATGCGATCGAGCCGCAGTAGGTCTCGCGCAAGTGGGGCAGGGCTTCCGCGAGCGTCTCGCCTGGGACGTACATGCGCAGGATCCGCGACGGGATCCTGGACATGAGCCCGGGGGTTAGATGAAGCGGCTCCGGGTCGAGCGCCGGATCGCCCTCCGGGGGCCGGCCGAGGGGATCGAGCTTGGCCGCCAAGTGGCCGTGGGTCCGGTGGGCCCTGAGCAGCGAGGTCGCGGCCTGCACTGCCTGGAGCATCTCCTCGTCCGCCGGGGCAGCGGGGGGAGCCGCAGGGGGCGCGGGAGGCGGAGGGGCGACCGCCGGCGCCTCTGGCAGCGGCGGCAGGGTCGCTATCCCAAGGTCCGAGAACACCCGCTCGTAGAAGCCATCCTCGCCCTGGAGATAGGCCTCGATACGGGCCAGGAACCGGCCGGACTCGGCGCCTTGAATGATCCGGTGGTCGTACGTCGAGGTCATCGTCATGACCTTCTCGGCCCCGAGCCGCGGACCGGCGGCGGCCAGCCCCGGCGGGTAGGCGATGGAGCCGGTGGCGACGATCGTGCCCTGGCCCACCATCAGTCGTGGGACCGAGGCAATCGTGCCGAGGCCGCCGGGATTGGTCAGCGACAGGTTCGCGCCGCTCAGATCATCGGCGGTCAGCGTGTTCGTCCGCGCCTTCTCCACGAGCGCGCCGTACGCGTCGAGGAAGTCCTTGAAGCTCAACCGTCCTGCGTCGCGGATGACTGGGACCATCAACGTGCGGGTGCCGTCTTTCTTCTCGACGTCGACCGCCAGGCCCAGGTTGCAGGCCCCGTCGTCCACGCGCTGTGGCTTTCCATCGACGTCTGCAAAGTGGTGCGCCATCACGGGCATGTCCTCCGTTGCGGCGCGGGCGATCGCATACGCGATCAGATGCGTGAACGAGACCCGGTGACCGGCGTCCTTGAGCTGCTTGCGGCGCTGGTCGAGGGCCGTAACGGTGATGGTGCGGAACGACGTCGCGGTCGGGATCGAGCGGCTCTGGTCCATGTAGCGGGCCAGAGCTGCGGCGCCGCCACGCAGTGGCTGCGCCCCGGGTGCGGGGGCGGCTGGCGCCGCCGGCGGTGCGGCGGCTGGTGCGGCCGGTGCGGCCGGTTCGGCCGGTGCGGCGGCACCGTTTCCGGCTGCGGACAGGACATCTTCCTTGGTGATCCTCCCTCCGCGGGCGGTGCCATGCACCTGATCCAGATCGATGCCCTCGCGCTCTGCGATGCGGCGCGCGACGGGGGAAGCGTTGGCCGCCGTCGGCGCTGCCTCCGGTTCCGGCGGGCCCGCGGTGGCTGCCGCCGCGGACTCGGCGGCGGCCTCACCGGGGGCGGACGCGGGGGGCGTGGCTGAGGCAGGCGCGGCCGGGGCGGCAGCCGCCGCTCCAGCGGTCATGCGCGCGATGACCTGGCCCACCGTCACCGTCGCGCCCTCCTCGACCAGGATCTCGGTGATCGTCCCTGACGCAGGGGCGGGCAGCTCCATGTCGACCTTGTCCGTCGAAATCTCGACGACCGTGTCGCCCTCCTTGACCGTGTCGCCCACCTTGACCGACCACTCCAGGATCGTCCCCTCGGTAACCGACTCGCCGCCAGTCGGCGTCACGATGTCTACCGTCTTGCCCGCGCTGGCGTCCGCGGCCGCGGTCGATTCCGCCTCCACCGTGGCACCGGCGACCGCCTCCTCCTGCGTCGCCGGCGGCGCTTCGTTCGAGACCGGTGTCGATGGCTGGGCCGCGGGCGCCTCGGAGGCGCCGGGGCCTCGGCGCCGCGGGCGCCGCCGGGGCCTCGGGCGCCGCGGGGGCGCCGGGGCCTCGGGGCCGCGGGTGCCGCGGGGGCAGCTGTCGCTTGGGCCGCGCCGTCGCCGGCTCCGTCGCTGGTGGCGATCTCGGCCAGCACCGCGCCCACCGCGATCGTGTCGCCTTCGGACGCCACCACCTTCAGGAGCGTTCCCCCGACAGGCGCCGGGACCTCTGCGTCGACCTTGTCCGTCGAGATCTCGACGATCGTCTCGTCGGCCTCGACCGCGTCCCCTTCGTGCTTGTGCCATTCGAGCACGGTGCCCTCGGTGACCGAATCGCCCATCGCGGGCATCACAACTTGAACCGTGCTCGTCTGTACAGCCATCGGTTCGTTCAACTCTAACGCGTGCCTATGGACCGAGAACGGCCCTCCCGGCGGCCCTGACGGCGGTCGGCGAGCACGAACCCGATCGAGCCCGCGAAGGGCCCGAGCCCGCCGAGAACGGCCACCGTGACCGCCAGCCAGAAGGGGATGATCCGGGCGCGTGCGGCGGCTATGCAGACCACCGACATCCCGATCCACATCAGTCCATGCGCCAGGCCCAGGATGAACGTCTCGGGCTCCGGCTTGCCGAACGCAAACGCGCTAAGCAAGAGACCGAGATATACGGCCGAATGCGTGAACGACGCCAGCTCGAGCCGGCGAAAAGTGATCATCCGGCGGCGAGGAGCGCGCCCATCCGCCGCAGCGGCTCGTCCGCCTCCTGAGGCCATTTGTCTACGTCCGCGGGCCACCATGCGAAGTCATCGTGCTCGTGGTCCGGCTTCACCTCCGCGCCGTCAGCGAGCCAGGCCAAGCCGACGAGCAGCACGACTCCGCTCGGCAGCCGGACGAGGGCTTCGATGCTCAGGCGCTCGGCCTGCACCGACCACTCTTCACCGAGCTCCCGGGCCATCGTGTGGGTGGGATTCTCATCGACCTCGACGGAGCCGCCGGCACCCAAGGCCCAGCGTCCAGCCCACGAGGCCAGCCATGATGCGCGCCTGCCGGCAAGCCAACGGCCATCGGCCGCACGAACCACGCACAGGATCGACAGGCTCTGGGCGGCATTCTCGGCAACCAGGCGCAGCGCCCAGCGGATGGGCTGAAGCTCCAGCGCCAGGCGTTCTGAATCGGCGTCGAACCTCGCCAGCCGGGCGGCGAACCCGTCGTGGCTGGGCGAGCCCCGCTCGCGAAGGCGGCCCAGGGCGACATCGGCTTCCGCGGTCACCGTCGGCGGCGGCTGGAACGGGTCGGGACGCCACTGCACTTCCACCTGGGATGGAATCCAGGGGCCGCGGGCGAGGAGGCCGGCTGCGGTTGGCACGGGGCACACGGTATCGGTGCGCCGGGGGTAGGCTGGCGCGTTCGTGACGCGGCGCTTGAAGCATTGGGGGTGGGGGTACGAGGACGAGCAGCTCTCCGCGACACAGACGCGGGCTGCGGCGGCCGAGATCCGGGAGCGACTGGGGTTCGGTGCCTCCGATCCGCAGGAGCCCGTGCCGCTGTCGAACGTCAAGCTGCCGCCGCCGCGGCTGCGCGTCCCCAGTGGCCTCGAGCACATCTGCTCCACCGACACCTACGAGCGGTGCTTGCATGCCTCCGGGCGGGCGTACGTTGACGTCGTCAAGGGCTTCCGGGGGCGTTTCGACCACCCCCCAGATGTGGTCGGGCGACCGCGGACGGAGGAGGAGGCCGCAGAGCTCCTCGACTGGGCACTCTCTGCCGGCGCGGCGGTGATCCCGTTCGGCGGCGGCACCAGCGTGGTCGGCGGTGTCGAGCCGCGGGTCGGGCCGCGGTATTCCGGGGTGGTGACGATCGACGTCAAGGCCCTGGATCGCGTCTTGGAGGTCGACCCGGTATCGCTGTCGGCGCGCATCCAGGCCGGCGCAACCGGCCCGGGACTGGAAGCCCAGCTGTCCGAGCACGGCCTCACGCTGCGCCACTTCCCCCAGTCGTTTCAGTTCTCGACGCTCGGAGGCTGGATCGCGACGCGCGCCGGAGGCCACTTCGCGACGCTCTACACGCACATCGACGACCTGGTGGAGTCGGTCCGTGCCTTGACCCCCTCAGGGTGGTGGGAGTCCCGGAGGCTACCCGGCTCGGGCGCCGGGATTTCGCCAGACCGCGTCCTGTTGGGCTCCGAGGGCATCCTGGGGGTGATCACCGAGGCTTGGGTCCGGGTACGTCCCCGGCCGGCGAGACGCGCCTCGGCCGCCGTGACGTTCGACGACTTCCTATCCGGCGCCGCGGCTGTCCGTGCCCTTTCTCAGAGTGCTCTTCATCCCTCGAACTGCCGGCTGCTGGACCCGGTCGAGGCAGCGATCACGGGCGCCGGCGACGGCAGGGGAGCGCTGCTGGTGGTGGGGTTCGAGGCGGCTGAGGACGACGTGGAGCCGTGGATGTCCGCCGCGCTCGAGTGCTGCGCGGACCATGGCGGCACGGCCCAGCGCACACGTTCCGGTGGCGGGACCGCCACCCGCAGCGGCTCTGGCGGCGGGGATGCAGGTGGGCGGCGGGGATGCAGTGGGCGGCGGGGATGAACTGCGCGGCGGGGATGAACTGCGCGGCGGGGATGCCGTAGGCAGCTGGCGCGAGGCGTTCCTACGGGCCCCCTATCTGCGCGACGTGATGGTGGCGGCGGGCGTGCTGTCAGAGACTTTCGAGAGCGCGATCACCTGGGAGCGCTTCGAGGTGTTCTACCGGGCGGTCCTGGAGCGAACCAAAGCAGTGGTCGGCGAGGTCTGCGGCGGCGGCGTGGTCACATGCCGCTTCACGCACGTGTACCCGGATGGACCGGCGCCCTACTTCACGATCCTTGCCCCCGCTCGTGTCGGCGCCGAGCTCGAGCAGTGGGCGGAGATCAAGCGGGCTGCCTCGGACGTCGTGATCGACTGTGGCGGGACCATCACCCATCACCACGCGGTGGGCCGTGACCACCGGCCCTGGTACGACCGTCAGCGCCCCGATCCATTCGCCACCGCGCTGACGGCCGCGAAGGCCGCACTCGACCCGTCGGGCGCGCTGAACCCAGGAGTGTTGATCGATCCCTCGCGCGCCAGGGTTTAGAGGCATCCGGTTCGGCCCGCGCGGGCCGCGGCGCTGCGAAAGTCCCCAAAGTCCGACACGTGATGCTCGCGCGGGGACATAAGCATCGCCCTGACGTTTAAACCACCGACCCGCGACTCCACCCGCGCGGTTTGGGGGGTTCCGCACGCCCTGCGCGGTTTGGGGAGTTCCGCACGCCCCGCGCGGTTTGGGGGGTTCCGCACGCGCCCGCGCGGTTTGGGGGGGTTCCGCATGCGCCCGGTTTGAGCACGGGATGCGGGCCCGCCCGGCACCCGGTGCGGGCCCGCCCGGGCACCCCCTCATATCCTCACCGCATGTCCTCGGTCGCGATCCTGGGTCCGGGCGGCGTCGGCGGCTTTCTCGCCGGCGCCTTCGCCCGCGCCGGCCAAGACATCATTGTCGTCGCGCGGGAACCTACGGCCGACCTGATCGCACGTGACGGTCTCGAGGTTCGAAGCGTCCGCCTCGGCGATTTCACCGCCCGTCCCGGCGCGGTCCCGAAGCTCGTACGCCCGGTCGACGCGCTGATCGTCGCGACCAAGGCGACTTCGCTCGTAACCGCCCTCGAGCGGATCGAGGCCTCCCCGCGACTCGTCGTGCCGCTGTTGAACGGCCTTGACCATATGCTGACGCTCCGGGACCGGTTCGGGGAAGGACGCGTTGCGGCGGGAGCGTTCCGGATCGAATCCGACCGACCGCGCGAGGGCTTGATCGTGCAGTCCAGTCCGTTCCTGCGGGTCGATCTGGCATCGGATGATCCCGCCCTGCGGGGCGAGCTCGATGATCTCGCGGGAGCGCTCGAGACCGCCGGCGTCCCGACCGCGCGCGGTGCCAGCGAGGCTCAGATCCTGTGGTCGAAGCTGGTGCGGCTGACTGCGCTGGCGCTCACGACGAGCGCCTACGAAGTGCCGATAGGGATCATCCGCACGCGGCACCGCGCGACGCTTGGGGCATGCATACGGGAGGCCGCGGCCGTCGCCAATGCCGATGGAGCGCGGGTCGACCCGGCGACGCCGATGCAGGAGCTCGACGACGCGCACGCCGAGCTGGGCTCCTCGATGCAACGCGATATCGCGGCTGGCCGGGAACCAGAGCTCGACGCGATCGCCGGTTCGGTGCTGCGGGCAGCCGCCCGGCACGGACTCGAGTGTCAGACCATCGCCCAGCTGGCGCTCCGGGTCGCAGCCCGCGCAGGGATCGCCGCGCCCGTTTCCTAGCGCGTCTCGAAGTCGGGTGAACGGGAAGGACGGACCGGAGCTCGGCCCGCGCGCCCACGCGGCCTTCTACAGCGGCGGCTGGATCTTGGGCGGGGTCACGTGGACGGGTTCGGAGGAGACGGCGTCGACGACCTCTTCCTCCTCTTCGACCGCCCCCTCATCGTGATCGGCGTCGCACAGGATCCGAAACTGGCCGGTGCCGCCGCCGTCAGCCTGAAGAACGATGCCCGGAAGGATCTCCTCGCCCTCCTCGAGGCCCAGCCGCTCGATGTCAAAGTGGGCCATGCCGATGCCCCACGTGTGATGGGTGGGGTTCTCCCGGTCGTGGGCGTAGACGCCCTGCGCCATGCGCTCGAGCAGGTAGGCGATCTTGTTCTTGGGCGGCGGCATCAGTGGCGTTCGAGCAACTCGATCCTATACCCGTCGGGATCGCGCACGAAGCACAGGCGCGAGCCGCCCTCACGGACCGTATAGGGCGGCCGCTCGGGCTCGATTCCCTGCTCCGACAGCCGGTCGAGCGTTGCGTCGAGATCGGGTGTCGTGATCGCGATGTGGCCGTAACCGGAACCGATCTCGTACGGCTCGTCGCGACCCTTGTTGCAGGTGAGCTCGAGCCGCGGCTCGGGACCATCTTCCGGAAGGCCCATGAACACGTTGATGGCCTCATCCCGGATCGGCAGCCGGCCGATCTCGTTGAAGCCCAGGGCCTTGTAGAAAGCGACCGACCGGTCGATGTCCAGGATCCGGTAGCAGGTGTGGATCAGGCTCACGGAGAAAAGCGTAACCCCTCGCGGCCCGCGCGCGCGAGCGCCGTGACGTCCGCATGCCCTCGCGGCCGGCGCCCGAGCGCCGTGAGCGCCGATAGGCTGCGCTCAGCGTGATCGTCGAGCGTTCGATGAATGAGGACTGGCTGTCTAACACCTACCTGGTGGCCGACGAGCTCGGCTCCCAAGCGGCGATGATCGATGCCGGCGGCCCGGTCGAGCCGCTGCTCGACGTTCTGCGGCGGATGCGCTTCGAGCTGACGCATGTACTCCTCACCCACCACCACCACGACCACATCGCGGCCCTCGAGCAGGTACGTCAGGCCCATCCCGGCGCGGAGGTCCTGATCCACCCGCTGGAACGCGAGCAAGTGCCGCAGGCCACCGGCACGATGGAGCCGGGCACCCCGATCGATGTCGGCGCGATCGTGATCGAGCCCCTGCACACGCCCGGCCACACGGCCGGAATGCTTTCGCTGCTCACAAACGGCACCGACGTGTTCACCGGAGACACGCTGTTCAAGGGTTCTGTGGGAGGTGTCCGGGCACCCGGACACACAACGTACGGGGACCTCAAGCGCTCGATCATGGACACGCTCTTGAAGCTGCCACCCGCCACCCGGATCCACCCCGGTCACACCGAGCCGACGACCGTGGGCGAGGAGCTCGAGCGAAATCCGTTCGTGCGCATCTGGCGGGGATTGGACTCCGAGGGATCCGAGTCGTGCAGCGCTTTGGGGCAGCCAGCCACCCTCATCCTGATGGCCGAGGACTACGACGGCGGTCACAAGGCATGGGTCCGGTGGCCCGACGGATCGGATGACATCGTCCCGGGATCGCAGGTGCAGGCGGACGCTGGCTAGTCCGGTACGGCGGTCCGTCGCCCGCTGGCCCTCATGGCGTGCGCTGCACCGGCACCCCGAACAGGCGATCGAAGGCCACCTCGCTCAGCCATGCGAGCCGCTCGCCGGCGTTGGGGCCGGGCTCCCTCAGATCCAGTCGACAGCTCCGCGCCACCGAGGAACGCATACAGCTGCTGATGGGTAACGCCGGCGGCACTAGTCGTCGCTTTCTGGTAGCCGTGGAAACCACCGGCGTCACTCATCTTGGCGTCCCACCCGGTGGTCCGGAGCAAGGACTCTTCCGCACCTGGCTGCGGGGGCGACAGGCCGATCGCGTTGACTTTCAGGGTCAGCGCCGGGTTTGACGCTGCTCGTGTACGTGCAGCCGCCCAGACTGGTCGAGCTCGTGGTCGAGCCCAGCACCGGCACGACGTCGCTCGCCGTCAGCAGCTGGCACGGGAGCAGCAGTTGCGGCGCGGCAGGATGGAACCACAGCCGACCCGAGCTCCACTGACGAGGCGCCGCCGAGGTCGCTGGTCCACGTGAGCGTGTTATCCGGTCGTAGCCAGCGGCGAGAATGCTCGAGCCGAAATCGATCGAGTAGAAGTTGACGCCGTCGTCGGTGGCCACCATCGTCCGGTCGCCGGTCACATACGGAGACGGCGAACTGGCCATAGGCAGCGGCCAGCTTCCAGACCTCGGCGACCCAGCCATTGCCCGCCAGCGCGTACTGGGTCAGCTCGTCGGCGGCGGCGAACGCGCACGCCCGGCTCCCGAAGCAGCCGAGGTAATGCGTCAGCTCTCGACGTCCGCGCATGAAGTCGAATACCACCAGGTTCTCGTTTTCGCTCAGCGACGTGGTGAGCACGAACGCGGCGAAATTTCCCGCCACCTCAGCCTGCTGACGCCCGGGATACAGGTTCCCGCCACCGGAGGCGACAAGCTCGGCGCGACGCCTCGCGGCGCGCACACAGGTATAGCCTCGTTCGAGACGTCGCCGGACCGACCAGAGCACGACCCCTTGTGGCGGGCCAGGACAAACCCACCGCATGGCAGCGCCTGGCGGCGCCGGCTGCGCCGGGCGGAGATGCCAGCGGCGCATGTTGCGGCCAACGCCGCGAGCACGAACCAAGTTCGACTCGTTCGGCGGCGGCCCCGCGTGGGAAATCCCTGTTCCCCATACGAGGACGGGCACGATACCAAGGGCCACCGTGGCGAAACGCCGGCTCCTGCGGCTCGGACCGGCTTTCAGTGGATCCCTAAGCTTGGACGGTGGCGAGAGATCGAATCCCGACCTCCCGTGTCGGGCGCACGGCGAGGGTCGGGCGCCTGGCCGCGGGCCAGGCCGTCAGACAGGCGGGCACCCGTGCGGCCAACGTCGCTCGGTCCAAGGATGGCAGGCAGTCCGCGCTCGAACGGCGCCAGATCGAGGCCGCCGAGCAGATCGTGGCCGCGCTGGGGACGATGAAAGGGGCGGCCATGAAGGTCGGGCAGGTGTTGTCGTTTCTCGACATCGGCCTGGTGCCCGAGGAGTACCGAGACGAGTTCCAGCGCAAGCTGGGCGCCCTTCGCGATGCAGCCCCCACCGTCACCTTCAAGGACATGCGCAAGGTGATCGAGCAGGAACTGGGCGTCCCACTCGATGAAGAGTTCGACGATTTCGAGGAGGAGCCGATCGCCGCCGCTTCGATCGGGCAGGTCTATAAGGCCAGGCTGCACGACGGCCGGTCGGTGGCGGTCAAGGTCCAGTATCCGGGGGTTGCGCAGGCGGTGCGCGCCGATATGCAGAACCTGGGGCTGATCCTGCGGCTGGCAAAGCGGATCGCACCCGGCATGGATCCCAAGGCGATCGGCGAGGAGATCCGCAACCGGATCGAGGAGGAGCTGGACTATGAGCTCGAAGCCCAGAACCAGCGCGCGCTCGCACGGCTGTTTCGCCGTCACCCGTTCATCGCCATCCCCGACGTCGTGACCTCGTTGTCCCACGAGCGGGTGCTGGTGTCGGAGTTTGTCCAGGGCAAGGGGTTTGAGGAGCTCAAGGGACTGTCCCAGGAGCAGCGCGATCGGATCGGCGAGATCATGTTCCGCTTCTACTTCGGCTGCCTGTACCGCCACCACCAGTTCTCCGGCGACCCACATCCCGGCAACTCGATGCTGCTGGACGACGGACGGATGGCATTCCTGGACTTCGGTCTGTTCAAGCGGATGCCGCCCGGAACGGTCGAGCTGGAGATGCAGGTCGCGCGGGCCACGATCGAAGGAGACATCGACACGATCATGCGCCTTGGGACCGAGAGCGGCTTCTTCCCCGAGCCGGAGAAGTTCAAGCCCGACCGCGTGCTGGAGCACTTTCGGGCCGCCACCTCCTGGTACACGATCGACGAATACGTCGAGCTCACGCCCGAGTACGCGACCCAGGTGCTGATCGACATGAGCGATCCGCGCTCCGAGTACTTCGGCCAGCTCCGCCACGAGAACGCGCCGCCCGACCACATCTTCGGGCGGCGAATGGAGGTGCTGACGCTCGCGGTGATCGCCCAGCTCCACGCTCGCGGCAACTTTCACCGCATCGCCCGCGAGTGGTTCTATGGGGACGAGCCCGCCACCGAGCTCGGTCGCCAGGAGGCGGAGTTCTTCGGTAGGGTCGTCGCCTAACCATGGCGGTCACCGACCAAGAGCTGGCCTTCGCTGGACCGGCCGCGCTCGCCCAGCTGGTCCGTGCCAAGGAGGTCAAACCGCGTGAGCTCGTCGAGCTGTCCCTTCGCAGGATCGAGGAGCTCGACCCGAAGCTGAACGCATTCCGGGTCGTGCTGGTCGAGGAGGCGCTGGCGGCCGCGGACGCGGTCGCCGACATGGACGGGCCCCTGGCTGGGGTCCCGATCGCGGTCAAGGACGACATCGCGCTGGCGGGGCAAGCCACCACAAAGGGCTCGCGCAGCTACGGTCCGCCGGCGGCCGCGGATGCCGAAGCGGTGCGGCGGTTGCGTGCCGCGGGGGCCATTCCCATTGGGATAACGAACGTACCCGAGCTGATGATCTGGCCGTGGACGGCGAGCGAGGCGAACGGGATCACCCGCAACCCTTGGGATCCGTCGCGGACCACTGGGGGCTCGTCGGGTGGCTCGGCGGCGGCCGTGGCTGCGGGCATGGTGCCAGCGGCCACTGGGTCCGACGGAGGCGGCTCGATCCGAATTCCAGCCGCCTGCTGTGGGCTGGTCGGTATGAAGCCGACGCGCGGCCGAGTCCCCGCCGAGCACGAGCAGTGGATCGACCTGAGCGTCTACGGCGGACTGGCCAGGTCGGTCAAGGACAGCGCGCTGATGCTCTCCGCGATGAGCGACGACCGCGAGCTGGCCACCATCGCCGAGCCCGGGCGGTTGCGGATCGCCGTCTCGCGCAAGGTCCCGCCTGGGCTGATCGCCCGTGTGTCGGCGGACCAGCGGCGCGCGTGGGAGCAGACCGGCGAGCTCCTCTCCGAGCTGGGACACGAGGTCGTGGAGCGTGATCCGTCCTACCGGATGATCTCGCTCGAGTTCGTCCAGAACTGGACGCGCGGGATCTACGAGGACTCGCTGACAGTCCCGGACCGCTCCCAGCTCGAGCGCTCGTCGCGCGGGATGGCCGGCTTCGGGCGTCGAGTGGTGTCCGATCGCAGACGCGAGCGGCTGCTGGCCAGACGCACGGAGACGGTGGCACGCATGCTCAAGCTGTGGCAGGAGTTCGACGTCCTGGTAACGCCCGGGCTGTCCCAGACCGCGATCGCCGCCGAAGGAGGGTTTCGCAAGCCCACGCCGATCGCGTTCAACATCGCCGGCAGCTTCACGCCGTGGACGCCGCCGTTCAACGTCACCGGCCAACCGGCAGTCACCGTTCCGGCGGGCCTCGGTTCGGACGGGCTGCCGCTGAGCGTGCAGCTCGTCGGCCGCCCGAACGCCGAAGCCACGCTGTACGGGCTGGCCGCCCAGATCGAGCGAGCGCGACCGTGGGTGGATCGCCGCCCGCCGATCTCCTGAGCGCCGCGAGGCGCGTAGACCCCGCTGGATCGCCTCTAGACCCGCTGAATCTGCACCAGGCTGGTGGTGCCCGGCCTGCCGCTCGGCAGACCGGCGGTGATCCCCACGCGCGCTCCCGACCTAACCCATCCGAGCTCGACGACGCGCTTTGCGGCGTCGGCGATCAGGGCCTCCGTGATCTCGTGACGGCGCATCGAGCCGGCCTGCACCCCCCACATCAAGCTGCACCGGCGGACTGTCTCCTTGCCGGGAGACAGCGCCAGGATCGGCACCTGGGGACGATGGGCGGAGATCAGCCGGGCCGAGCGCCCGGAGAGGGTGGGCACGACGAGCGCCGCCAAGTGCAGGTCGCGCGCCGCCGCGCAGGCGCTGTAGGCGACTGTGTAGGCCGGATCGCGAGCGTCGCGGCGGACCCGCTCCTCGTTCCAGATCCGATAGGGCAGCCCATGCTCGGTGCGCTCGGCGACGCTGGCCATCATCTTCACGGCCTCGACCGGATAGCCGCCGATCGCAGTCTCCTGGGAGAGCATCACCGCATCGGTGCCGTCCAGGATGGCGTTGGCGACGTCTGCCACCTCGGCTCGCGTGGGCCGCGGTGAATTGACCATCGAGTCGAGCATCTGGGTCGCGGTGATCGATGGTCGGGCCAGCCGTCCCGCGATCCGCAACAGCTGCTTCTGAACCATGGGCACGTCGGCGATCGGGAGCTCGATCCCCAAGTCCCCCCGCGCGACCATCACACAGTCCGCCGCGCGAATGATTTCCTCGGCAGCATTGACCGCCTGCGGCTTTTCGATCTTGGCGATCAGCGGCAGCCGCGTATGGCGCCGCACCGAGGTCACGTCTTCGGCGGTGCGCACGAACGACAGCGCGACAAGATCGACGCCGATCGACTCTCCGAACTTGAGCATGTCGAGGTCTTCTTCGGGCAGCGTGTCAAGCCCCCGGGTCGATCCGGGGATGTTGAGTCCCTGCCGCGACGCGAC
Source organism: uncultured Actinomycetes bacterium (assembly GCA_963719305.1). Taxonomy (GTDB): domain Bacteria; phylum Actinomycetota; class Thermoleophilia; order Solirubrobacterales; family Solirubrobacteraceae; genus Palsa-465. Next base: position 152,493 of record CAVRBL010000006.1, read on the forward strand.
GGCGCCCCCGATCTCGACCAGCGTCTCGACCTCGCCATCGTTCTCACGGACGCCGTTGACGCGCAGCCGGATCGCACCGTCCGCCAAATAGATCACGTCGTCTCGGTCGACCGCATCGGCCAACCCGCTCCAGCTGACGGACATCCGCTGCTCGTCACCTGGCTCGTCCGATCCGCCCGCCAGGACTAGCCTGTCGCCGGGCCGCAGTTCGGCGAGATCGTTCCTGATGGCTCCGATCCGGAGCTTGGGACCAGGGAGATCCTGCAGGATCGCCACCTGGCGCCCGGTCTGCCCCGCGGCGTTGCGGATGCGCTGTGCGTTCTCGGCGTGAATCTCGCGGTTGCCGTGCGAGAAGTTCAGGCGCGCGACGTCCATTCCCGCCTCGACCATCCGCGCAAGCGTCTCGGGCTCGCGTGAAGCGGGTCCAATCGTGGCGACGATCTTCGTTCGGCGCATCCCAAAAGACGCTACTGAACGAACGTGCCGTCCTCGTTGATTACCTCGTCATCGACGCTCAACCTGCCTCCGCCGCGCAGGTCGCAGATCAAATCCCAATGCAGCGCCGACGAGTTGCGGCCGCCCGTCTCGGGGTAGGAGCGGCCGAGCGCCAGATGAACTGTGCCGGCGATTTTCTCGTCCAGCAGGATCAGGCCCGTGGGTCGGTCGATCCCGTCGTTGGTCCCGATCCCCAGCTCACCGAGGAATCGCGCTCCATCGTCGGTCTGGAGCGCCTCCTTTAAATACGGTTCCCCCCGCTCGGCGCTCGCTGCCACCACCTCTCCCTCGCGGAACGTGAGCTCGACCCCCGAGACCTCGACGCCGCGCGGACCGGTGGGGATCGTGAAGCGGATCGACCCGTCGGCTGAGTCCTCGACCGGCCCCGTGAATACCTCGCCGCTGGGCATATTGCGCTTGCCGTCGGAGTTGACCCAGGTTCGGCCTCCGACGCCCACGATCAGATCGGTGCCCTCGGCTTCGATCCGGATCTGACGCCCTGCGGCCAGGCGCTCGACCAGCCGCTCCTGCCGCTCCGAGAGCGAACGCCAAGCGGCCACGGGGTCGGGCCCGTCCAGAAACAGCGCCCGCTCTACGAACGATGCGTACTCGTCGTCGCCCATCGAGGCCTGCTGCGCCAGAGCCGACGTGGGCCACACCGTGCTGCACCAGCGCGTCTGAAGCCGCGCCTCCTGAATCGGAGCCCGGGCTTTGCCCGCCCGAGCGATCAGTGCCGGGTCGACGCTCTGAAGCGCCCGGGCATTGGCGGGTGCATTGATCGAGATCACGGCGTCGGCCGCTTTCGCCTCTTCCAGCTCGATCGGCGCAAACCCGTCGAGGTGAGGATCTCGGGCATGGCGAAAGAAATCCGCCGCGAGCTCGCCGGGCGCCAACCGGATCAGGGGCCACGCTTCCCGCTCGAGCAGCGCGTTGTGGATCGCGCGGGCGAGCGGGACAGACTGAAGCGTCGTCCCGACCAATACTTGATCGCCTTCCTGGGCGTCGATACACCAATCGCACACCAGCGCCGCGTGGGCGTCGGGGTCTGGCCTCACCCGCTACGCCGAGGCTGAGGCGGCCCGCTCGAGCTTGGAGCGCACGTCACCCGTGACCGGGCCGAGATGCCCCGGCCACACTTCCGCGGGATCGAGCGCTGCGAGCTTTGCGATCGATTCCCGGGCCTGCTCGGTGTCGACGTTGAACGCGGGGTGCGGAACCTGCGCCGGGCGCTTGATCCCGGTCTGCGCATCGAGCACGTAGAAGCAATCGGTGGCCAGTGCGATGCGGTCGGACTCCCGAAACAGCCCGATTTGCCCCGGCGCATGGCCGGGCAGCTCGATCACCCGGAAGCCGGCGATCTCATCGCCCTCCTTGACCGTGCCCGCGATCTCGAGCTGCCCGCCGTCCCACGACGGCAGCAGACGCTTCCACAGCACCGTCCGCCCGTGCGGGCCCAGCTTGCTGGGGTCCCAGTACGTGCGGTACGGGGAGTCCGATTCCGCCGCCCCGCGCTCCTCCGGATGGCAGTAGACCGCCGCCCCCAGGAACGGCACTGCTCCCCGGTGGTCGGCGTCCGCGTGGCCGAGCACCACCCGCTTGATCCCGCCCAGCCGAGCACCGGCGGCCGCGACCAGCGGACCCATTTCTCGTATGCCCCCATCGAATACCGTCACCCCCCCGTCGTCCTCCAGCAGGAAGACATTCATAAACCGCGCGGGGAAGCCGCCCCGGATGATCCATACGCCGGGAGCTACCGGCTGAGGTTGTCTGCCCTGGACCACCGACGTGATCCGGGTGCGCATGTTCGCAAGCCGGGACAGGCGGGCCTCGGCCGGGGAGCCCACGGCGGGGAGGAAGCCAAGCTGGCGCGCTATCGCACCGCTATCGACGTACGCGTCGTTGCGCTGAACCTTGCCGTCCTGCACCGTCACCACGTCGCAGCCCTCGAGCTCCAGCCGAGCGCCGTTGGCGACAAATCCCTGGAACATGCCCGGGCCGGCGAACGTCCCGCGGGCCCGCCAGCGGACCGCTGAGCGGTTCCGGTAGGTGGTGGTGTCCAAGATCTCGAACTCGAAGTCCGGGAACGCGGCGAACAGCTCGGTGAAGTACTGGCGTACTCCGTCGGGTGCAATCAGCTCCTGCTGGCCCACGAAGCGGTCCACTCCGCCCGGCGCCCAGCACTCAACCGCCGCGTCGAGGTCGTGCGCTGCCAGCGCCTCGAAGTACTGCCGGGCTACATCGGTCGTGGAGGCCATCGGAGCGCGCAGAATATCGTGGGGGGGTGGGCATTGCTCGCGATCGTCGAGAGCTGGGACGAGGGGAGCGCGTCCTCCCGGGGCTCTGGCGGCTCCGGCTGCCGCTGCCCTGGCCGGGCGTCCCGCACGGCAACGCCTGGGCCATGGCGGCGGACGGCGGGGTCGTGCTGGTCGATACAGGCACCTACGGCCCCGGTTCGATGACGCAGCTGGGTCGAGCGCTGGACCAGGTCGGCCTGGACCTCGACGAGGTGACGCTGCTCGTATGCACCCACGCCCACTCCGACCACTGGGGCCAGGCGGCGCCGATCCGCAAGCGGGCCGGCTGTGAATTGTGGATGCACCCGGACCATGCTCACGCCATCCAGAGTGCATCTGACCCCGAGGCGGCGCTGGCGCGCAGGCTCGAGGTCGGTCGCCAGAGCGGCGTCCCCGAGGAGGCGCTCCGGCGCTACGCGGAGCGGTCCAAGGACGTGCCGTCGGGGGTCGCGGAGGTGATCGAGCCCGACCGCGACCTGGTGCCGGGCGTGGAGATCAACACGGACCTGGGCACCTGGACGATTCACGAGACGCCGGGCCACGCTCCGTCGCATGTCTGCCTGTTCCAGCGTCAGCATCGTCTGTTGATCTCCGGGGACCACCTGCTGGGCCGGATCTCGCTGTACTTCGACTACGGCTGGACACCGGATCCTGTCAATGAATTTCTGCATTCGCTCGACCGGGTGGAGCGGCTCGACGCCCGATTGTGCCTCGCGGGCCACGGCCGGCCGTTCGTCGACGTCGGTGGTCACATCGCCGGCAATCGAAAACTCGTCAGTGCACGCCTGGAATCCGTCCTGGCCGCGGTGGGCCGCGGTCCCCGGACGGTGGTGGAAATCGTCCCCGACGTCTACGAGGAGCCCCTCAGCACCGGCAACGCGAGCTGGCTGTTGTCGCAGACGATGTGTTATCTGCGACACCTGGAGCTGATGGGGCGGGTGATCAGCGAGTCCGACGGGGCGGCGGAGCGCTGGCGGATGGCTTGAGCACTCAGCGTCGAGCTTGCGGCGCCGGCCCGTGGTTAACACAACCGTGTCAAGGTTGGTAGAGTCCCCGCACCGTGCGAATCGACGAGATCATCGCCTCGAAGGCCGAGCCGACCTTCTCGTTCGAGTTCTTTCCGCCGAAGTCGGAGGAGGGTGAGCGCAATCTGCGCCAGACGCTCGAGGACCTGCGGGCCTTCGACCCCGATTTCGTATCGGTCACGTACGGCGCCGGCGGCTCGACTCGAGACAAGACCGTCGAGCTGACCAAGTGGATCAAGCAGGAGCTGAGAATCGAGGCCATGGCCCACCTCAGCTGCGTCGGCACGACGCGCGAGGAGCTGCTCACGATCCTCGACGGGATCCGGACGGCCGGGATCGACAACGTGCTCGCGCTACGGGGCGATCCGCCTCGGGGCGAGACCGAGTGGAAGCCTCACCCGGGCGGTCTTCACTACTCGACCGAGCTCGCGGCGCTCATCTCCGGCTCCTACCCGTTCAGCGTCGGTGCGGCCTGCTTCCCGGAGGTTCATCCGGAGGCCGCAGACCTGGCGCACGATCTGAGGTTCCTCAAAGAGAAGCTCGCAAGCGGCGCAACTTTCCTCATCACCCAGCTGTTCTTCGACAACGAGCTGTACTTCCACTTCGTCGAGGAAGCCCGGGCGGTCGGGATCGAGGTCCCGATCATCCCGGGGATCATGCCCATCACTGACTTGAAGCAGATCAAGACGATCACAGGCATGTGCGGAGCCACCATCCCCGAGCCTCTGCTCGAGGCGCTCGAGTGGCGGACCGGCGACCCCGACGCGGTACTACAGCTCGGCGTCGCGCACGCCACCCTGCAGTGCGCGGAGCTGCTGGCGCGCGGCGCCCCGGGGATCCACTTCTACACGCTGAACCGCTCGCCCGCCACCCGGGCGATCGTGTCTGCCTTGCAACTGCTGAGACCCTGGGCCGGGAGGTTGGCGGAGCAGGCGGTCGGGTAGGCGCCGCGGCGAGTGCCTGTCCGGCGGAGGCTCGTAGCGGCGCTGTTCGCCTGTGGGCTGCTCGTTCCCGTGGGCGGCAGCACGGCTGCCCCGTCGCCGGCCCCGGCCGGGGTGGCGGTGCTGCCGTTCAGCGGCACGCCCGACGTTTCGCCACAGTCCGGGATCGACTTCCTCGGGGCCGCGCCCGCGCAGCTCGCGTCCATCAGCGTGAAGGGCTCGCGCAGCGGGGTTCACGGGGGCAGGCTGAGCGCCCTTCCGGATGACCGAGGGACGGCCTTCGCACCTCGCCGCCCGTTCGTGGATGGGGAGAGCGTCTCGGTTCGGGCCACGATGAGGACCGGAGCTTCCGGCTCCGCGGCGCGGCCGGTGATCCGCTCCACGTTCGCCGTCTCCGCAACGCTGAGCCCGGCCTCGCTCCGCCATGCAGTCCGCGAGTTCCCCGCTTCCTCGCGAGCGCGCCCAGCCCAGGCCCAACCGGAGCCGGTGCAGACGTTCAACTCGGATCCGGGGCTCAAGCCGCCGCAGATGAAGTGGTCGGGCACCGACCCGGATCCCCAAGAGGGCGACATCTTCACCGACGCCGAGCGATCGCCGCAGCAGGGGCCGTTGGTCCTCGACCCATCGGGTGGGCTGCTGTGGTTCCAGCCGGTTCAAAACGCGACCGTATTCAACGTCCAGGTCCAGCATTACCAGGGCCAGTCGGTGCTCACCTACTGGCAGGGGAAACTGGTCAACGGCATTGGCCAAGGCCAGGACCTGATCCTCAACCACTCCTACGAGCTGGTGAAGACGGTTGGAGCTGGCAACGGCTACTACGCCGACTCCCACGAGTTCCAGATCACGTCCAGAGGCACCGCGCTGATCACCATCTACAACCCGGTGCACCGCGATCTGAGATCGGTCGGCGGGCCCAAGAACGGCATCGTTGTGGACGGGATCATCCAGGAGGTGGACATAGCCACGGGCAAGGTGCTGTGGGAGTGGCACGCGCTCAATCACATCGCGCTCACCAACTCGTACGCCGGCCCGCCGGGCGCCGCACCGTGGGACTACTTCCACATCAACTCGATCCAGGAGCTTCCTGGCGGAAAGCTGCTCATCTCCGCGCGCCACACCTGGGCGGTGTACGAGATCGATAAGCGAACCGGAAAACTGCTCTGGACGCTGGGCGGGAAACGATCGAGCTTCAAGATGGAGACCGGCACCAACTTCAAATGGCAGCACGATGCCCGGCTGCAGCCCAACGGGACCCTGACCGTGTTCGACGACGGCGCCGGCTACACGACCAACGCCCGGCAGTCGCGGGGCCTCCGGATCAGGCTCAACTTCAAGAAGAAGCTCGCCGTTCCCGTCCACGCCTACGACGCGAGCCCGCCCCAGCTGGCATTGAGCCGGGGCAGCATGCAGGTGCTGCCCGACAATGACGTCTTCATCGGGTGGGGCGAGGCCCCGGCGTTCTCCGAGTTCGGGCGCCACGGGCGCCAGCTGTTCATCGGTTCGTTCGGCCCGCCGTTCCGTGCCTACCGGACGTACAGGTTCCAGTGGTGGGGGCAGCCCGACACGCCTCCGTCGATCTCTGTCTCCCGCCCAGCCCCGGGCGCCGCGACGGTATACGCCAGCTGGAACGGCGCCACCACCGTCGCCTCCTGGAGGGTCAGAGCCGGGCTGACTGCGACGTCACAGACGGTGATCGGGCAGTTTCCTAGGTCGTCGTTTGAGACCGCGATGCCGGTGGCCAACGATGGGCCCTACTTCTCGGTTCAGGCGCTCGATCAGCAGGGCCATGTGCTCACGACCTCGGCGGTCGTGACGCCCTCGGCCGTACAGGCGCTAGTCGTCCTGACCCTCCCGCCGCGAAGCGCCCTTGGTTGCCGTCTCCGGCGGCGGGATCACCGTCAGGGCGTGCGCGACCATGGGCCGACCCTGCACCTCGTAGCGAACATCGACCTCATCGTTGCGCTTGTAGGTGCCGATCCCCCAGAAGCCGACAAACCAAGCCCAGGGGCTGAGCTTCTGCTGCACGAGCTCGCGCGTGAATAAGAGCTCGCCGCCGGACACCCTGAAATCTCGGCCCAGCTCCTGGCGCACCCCGTTCACGTAGACCTCGAACGGCGCGCGCACCCCAGCCGGAAGCTTCACCCTCCAGTAGCGCATCACCCTTGCCGTGGCTGCGTGATGCTCGGGAGCGCGACGTCCGGACCTTGGGCGCCGAGTTCGCTCGCGAGCAGTGAAAGGATCACCATGTCCTCGCGGTTCTCCCCGCGGCGGACGTGGCGGCGGAGCACGCCCTCGTTCGTGAATCCCGCGCCTTGAGCCGCGCGGAGCATCGGCTCGTTGTCCGGCTCGGTCAGCAGCTCGATGCGAGCGAGGCCGCAGCTTTCGAACAGCCAGCGCGCGGCGAGCCGCAGCGATACGCGAGCCAGACCTCTTCCGCGCGCCTGGGGGACCACCCAAACTGAAAGCCCGGCCCGTGCGTTCTCCCAATCTACGTTGTGAACCACGATCCGCCCGCGGAACTGGTCAGATGTGTGCTCCAGGATGGTGAGCCGCGCCCGGGTGCCGCTCCCGCGTTCGCTGGCCGCTTCCTCGATCTGGCGCCCCAGCTCGGCCCCGCTCGGCGGTCGATCGAGGCCGAGCCGGACGTACAGCTGCGGGTCATCCTGATGAGCGATCAGGATTTCCGGGATGTCGCGCTCGGCGGCATCGCGCAGCACAACGCTGCGATCTGCGATCGGCTCGGCGAGGAACGGCAGCGACGGCATGTCGGGGGTCCACCGTACCCTGTCCGGCGCGATGGAGATCGGATACAGCGTTCGCCGCTCGGATCGCGCGCGGCGCGTGCGGGTCACGGTCGATCCGGCGCGCGGAGTCGAGGTCGTGCTACCCCGGCGGGCGGCCGAACGGGAGGCAGCCGCCGCCATCAGCGAGCTGCGGCCGTGGATCGAGCGCCGGGTGGCGGAGCTCGAACGTGCGCGGGCCGCCGTGGCAGCGCGCGGGAACACCGTCCCCTACCTGGGGGAGTCGCTACGACTGATCTCCCAGCCGGGCCGCAGGCGCGTGCGCAGAAGGGGGAACGAGCTGCTGGTGCCGGCGGCGGAGGTGAGCGCATTCCAGCGATCGAGCGCTGGTACAGGAGTGCCGCCCGCCAGGAGATCGTGCCCCGCCTTGATCGTGCCTGCGCGCTGGCGGGTACCACCTATGTCGGGCTGACGATTCGAGGCCAACGGACTCGCTGGGCGAGCTGCTCGCCGAGGGGCATGATGAGCTTCAACTGGCGGCTGATGCTCGCACCCCCGGCGGTGCTGGACTACGTCGTCTGGCACGAGGTCTGCCACCTGGACGTGATGGACCACTCCCCCCGCTTCTGGGCGTTGCTCTCCAGACGGTGCCCCGATTACCGCCAGCAGGCCCGGTGGCTGAAGCGTCACGGCGCGACGCTAAGCCTGTAGGGCATCGCGGCGCTCAGCCGGTAGGGACCTACCGCAGCCGGTACGGGTTCGCGGGATCCGAGGCCACGAACTGGGCCCAGGTCTGGATCCCCTCGGCGTGCTCCGGGCAGGTGTTGCGCCCTTCGCGAAATGCACGGGCCGTCGCGCCCGGCGCCGGCAGGCGCACGAGCCTCCGCGGCCGCCCGCGCTCGGTCCGCCACAGCTCGGCCATCTGCCCCAGTGTCAGCACCTCCGGGCCTCCGAAGTCGGTGATCTCCCGTCGAGGGTCGGCGTGGACCAGCTCAGCGGCCCGAGCGCCGACCTCATCGGCGGCCACCGTCTGGAAACGGAAGTCGAGTGGTAGCGGGGCGAGCGGAAGACGCTCAACGGTCCGCATGAGCCAGCCGATCAGCTCGTGAAACTGGGTGGCCCGCAGGATGGTGTACGGCACCTGGCCCGAGGCGATGCTCTGCTCACAGGCAAGCTTGTGCCGGTAGTAGAGGTACGGCATTTTGTCGATCCCGACGATCGAGACGTACAGCAAGTGCTCGGCGTGCTTGGCCGCCTGGAGCAGGTGCCTGGTCTGATCGAGGTCTGAGCGCCCCATGCCCGCGAAGGTCTGTGAGGCGGCGTGCACCACCAGCTCGGCACCTCGCGCAGCGTCGGCCACCCCGGCGCCCGTATTCAGATCACCGACGTGGGTGCCCGCGCCCGGTCGGCGCGAGAGCACGCGCACGTCGTCGCCTCGTTCGCGCAGACTGGCCACGACGTGCCTTCCGAGCGCGCCGGTTCCGCCGGTGACGAGCACGGTGCTCATGTTCGGGGTTCTAGCGCGCGGCGCAGTGCCGCGTACGGCGCCTCACCGGGGCGCGGCTCGATCAGCTCTCGCCTGAGGCGTCCCCGGAACGTCTCGACCGACCCGTCGCCGCGGACGTCGACGCCCGCGCGGACACTGGGCAGCAGCCGCTCGGGCCCCGCCAGCTCGATCCGGGCGAACACCTGCTGGCCCGGCTCGTAGCGCTTGTATCGCACATCGACCGACTGCTTCGGCGCCGCTCTGGCCAGCTCTTTGGCCTGCGACTCGAGCGCGTCCAGAGCAGGCCCGACGTCATCGAAGCGCATCCGCCGCACGCGCGGCCCCTCTCGCACTGTCAGCTTCCAGGGCACGCCGCGATGATCTCAGGACGGCCCCCAGGAGACGGCACGGCTACGCGGCGAGGTTGACCTCGAACTCGTCCACGGTCCCGAAGTGGCGCTCCCGGGCCAAGCGTCCAGCCAGACGTCGTACAAGCTTGTGGACCGCGACATTGTCGGCGAGCGCGGTGGCGCGGAAGTGGCGGACCCCGCGCGCCACTGCCGCGTCGGCAAGGCGCTCCAGCAGCTGTCCTCCCAGCCCGTCGCCCTGATAGGGGTCCCCGACCACGATCGCGAAGTCGGCCGCCTCGGGGTCGTCGGCCGCGCGCACGAATCGAGCCACCGCGATGATCCAATCGGGGCTGTTCGTCGTCGTCGCCACGAGCGCGTAGTGGTTCGTGCCGTCCACCTCGACCAGGTAGCGCACGTCCGCATCGGTAAGCCTTGGCTTCAGGGCCAGAAAGCGCTGGTACTGGCTCTGGACCGACAGGGCCCGATAGCCCGTCCTCAATCGCGGGCCGTCATCGGGCCGGATCGGCCGGATCACGACCTCTCGGCCGCTTTTCAGCGTTAGCGTTTCCACACAGACGAGCTTACGAGGGGTAAGCACCACCCTGCGTGTCGCGCGTCACATTGGCGGCAGGGCAATCAGGGGCCGCCCTGCTGGGCGCCTACCTGCGCTACGACCGCTCTCTGCGCTACGACCGCTCTCTGCGCTAAGACCGCTCTCCGACCGGCACGTAGTCCCGGCCCCGCTGCCCGGTGTAGATCTGACGTGGCCGGGCGATCTTCTGCTCCTTGTCGTCGATCATCTCGAGCCACTGAGCGATCCAGCCGCCGGTGCGCCCGATCGCGAACAGGACGGGGAACATCTCGACCGGCATCCCCAGCGCCTCATAGATGATCCCGGAGTAGAAGTCGACGTTCGGGTACAGCTTGCGGTCGATGAAGTAGTCGTCCTCCAACGCGATCTTCTCGAGCTCGATCGCGATGTCCAGCAACGGGTTGGTCCCCGTCACCTCGAACACCTCGTAGGCGTGCTTGCGGATGATCTTGGCCCGAGGGTCGTAGTTCTTGTACACCCGGTGTCCGAACCCCATCAGCTTCTCGTTGCCCTCTTTGACTCCCTTGATGAAGTCGGGGATGTTCTCCTTGGTCTCGATCCGCCGCAGCATCTTCAGCACCTGCTCGTTCGCGCCGCCGTGTAGCGGCCCGTAGAGCGCGGCCACGCCGGCGGCCACCGCCGAGTAGGGATCGACCTGGCTCGAGCCCACGCTGCGTACGGCGCTGGCCGAGCAGTTCTGCTCGTGGTCGGCGTGGAGGATGAACAGGATGTCCAGGGCGCGCTCCAGCCTGGGATCGGGCTCGTACTTGAGCTCCGCCACCTTGTAGATCATCGACAGGAAGTTGCCCGGGTAGCTGAGGTCGTTGTCCGGATAGACGTACGGCATCCCCCGGTTGTGGCGGTAGGAGAACGCCGCCAGCGTCGGCATCTTTGCGATCAGGCGGATGATCTGCAGGTAGCGGACGTCCTGGTCCTTGATCGCGGAGGCCTCCGGATAGAAGGTCGAGAGCGCTCCCACCGACGCCAGCAGCATCCCCATCGGATGCGCGTCATAGCGGAAGCCCATCATGAACTCCTTGACGTTCTCGTGCACGAACGTGTGGATCGTGATCTCGTGTACCCACTCGTCGAGCTCCTTCTGACTCGGCAGATCGCCGTGGACGAGCAGGTAGGCGACCTCCAGATAAGTGGACTGCTCCGCCAGCTGCTCGATCGGATACCCGCGGTACTCGAGGATGCCCTCCTCGCCGTCGATGAACGTGATCGCCGAACGGCACGACGCCGTGGCCATGTAGGCCGGGTCGTAGCTCATCAGCCCGAAGTCGTCTTCGTGGACCTTGATCTTCCGCAGCTCGGTCGCGCGGATCGTCTCGTCCTCGATCGGAATCTCGTACTGCTTGCCGGTGCGGTTGTCCGTGACGCTCAGCGTCTCGTTCGCCGTCGCTCCGCCGGCGCCGTCCGTCTGCTTGGTCTCGGTGGTCATGGCACTCCTCTCGCGGGTTAAACCGGGGGCGGGTGTCTCCGGCTCAGGAGCCAGAGCGGACGAAAGACCGCTACATCACTGTAGTACCACGCTACGCCCGGCAGGAACCGACGTTTTGGTGCTCTTCGTAATTACGCCGACACCGAGAGGCGGGTGTCTCGGCGGCTGGCTGGCGAGGACGACTCGAATGTCGTCGTAGTTGCGAAGGGCGCCACTTGGTTCGCGCGATGACCCTGACGCTCTATTTGGCGTACACGGCGGTGCCCATCGCCACCACTGCCAGCACCAGGCTCACCGCGATCACGCCCCGCTGGCCGCCGACGCCCCTCGGGAACGTGGGGTTGCGGAGTCCGATGAAGGCGAGGACGATGGCCCACAGCACCAAGACTCCACCACCGATGTACCAGGGGACCTTCGAGGGTTCGGAGGCGGCGATCAGCGTCTGCAGCATGTGGGCAAAAGCTATCCGATCTTCGTCCGGCCGCGGTCGGTCGACTTCCCGGCCTGGCCCTCGTATCGGCTCTCGGTCGCGGCCCGCTGACCCTGGTAGTGGCTACCTAGCTCCGGGCTCCCGTACGGCCGCCGGGCGGGCCGGTCCAGCGCCATGAACGACAGCTGTGCGATGGGCAGCCCGGGATAGAGCTTGATCGGCACCCGCGTCAGGTTGTTGAGCTCGAGGGTCAGCGTCCCCTTCCACCCGGGGTCGCAGAACCCGGCGGTGGCGTGGACGATCAGGCCGAGGCGGCCCAAACTGCTCTTGCCCTCTATGCGGGCCACGACATCGTCCGGCAGCTCGACCCACTCGAGCGTCCGCCCCAGGCAGAACTCGCCGGGGTGGATCACGAACGACTCCTCGGGCGGGACCACTACCTCCTCGGTCAGCCCCGATGGTGGGCTGCGCAGATCGATGGCGGACGCCCGGTGATTGTGGAACACCCGGAAGGAGTCGCCGACACGAAGATCGACGCTCGCGGGTTGGACGAGCCGCGGGTCCCACGGGTCGATCCGGATCCTCCCCTCCTGGACGAGTTCGAGGATCGTGCCGTCAGACAGAACCGAAACAGGCGACTGCGCCATCGGCAGCTAGTCTGCCAGCGCGGGCGGATCCGATGGGCCGCCGCGACGAACAGGTGGTCGACGGTCTGGCTGGTGGTCGACGGTCTGGACTAGTGGCCGACGGTCTGGACTAGTGCTCGACCGTGCGGGCCTTGGCCCGGACACTCCGAACCCGCGACGGGGGCGCCGGAGGCAGACCACCATGGGGGCCGCGACGCGGATGGCGGGGGAACGGCCTCGGGCGGTGCGGGTGCTCGCGCTTGATTCCGCCGTCGTCGTCGGAGGCGGAGGGCGGTTCCTCAGGCTTCTGCTTGATCGCCCACCAAACCAGGATGATCAGCGCGATCAACGGGATCTTGATCGCGAACATCAACCACAAGAATCCCCAGGTCACGGCCGCGATCCTACCCCTTGAGACACAGATTTCAACGGTAAAGGTCGGCAGCGGAACCCATCTGCGGAGCGCTGCTCGCGCGAGCTCCGCAGATGGGTTTCCGGCCGACGCCTCCTACAGCCGTCAATCCCGCAGAGCTATGGGCTTTTCCACGAACTGGGTGATCCGCTGGAGGTCCCCGACCCGCTCCGCGATCTCCTCGCTCGTCAACCGCGCGATCCGCTCGACGCCGAACTCCTCCACATTGAACGAGGCCAGCGCGGTTCCGTACGCCATCGCCCGGCTCAGCAGCTCGTGGTCGGGCTCATCGTCCGGGTGGGCCGCCACATAGCCCATGAACCCGCCGGCGAAGCAGTCCCCCGCGCCGGTTGGGTCAACGACGGTCTCGAGCGGGAACGCAGGGAGACCGAAGAAGCCCTCCTCGGTCACCAGTGCGGCACCGTACTCCCCCTGCTTGGCGACCACGACCCGCGGTCCCCACTCCCTAATCTGCCGCGACGCCCGGACCAGGTTCGGCTCTCGGGTCAGCTCGCGCAGCTCCGCGTCGTTGAGCATCAGGCAGTCGACCTCGGCGATGGTCTCGATCAAGGGCTCGCGCGTGGTCTCGATCCAGAGGTTCATCGAGTCCAGCGCCACGAAGCGAGCGTCGCGGCACTGAGCGCGGACCTCCCGCTGGAGCTCGGGCTGGATGTTGGCCAGGAACACGACATCGGCCCTGCTGGCGGCCTCGGAGAGCTTAGGCTGGAAGTCCGCGAACACGTTGAGTTGCGTCTCCAGCGTCTCGCGGTCGTTCAGATCCCAGCCGTACTTTCCGCGCCAGAAGAATGTCTTCCCTCCCGGGATGTGTTCGATCGCACTGGTGTCGATGCCGCGCGCGCGCAGCACCTCGTACTCGGTCTCGGTGAAGTCGTCGCCGACGGGACCGACGACGTGCACGGCATCGAAGAACGACGCCGCGAGCGAGAAGTGGACCGCCGAGCCGCCCAGCATCCGCTCCCGGGTGCCGAATGGCGTCGTGACGGCGTCGAATGCGATCGAACCTACGACCGTGAGTGACATGAGGCGGGGTAGCGTACCGGCGCCCGGAGCTACAGGGCCGGGCCGGCTTCCTCAGCCGAGTCGTCAAGCAGCCGCTCGTATATCCGGCACCGCTTGACGATCCGGCCACCCATTGCCTCGAGTCCGCGGTTCATCGAATGGTTGTCCTCCAGGATCCACCCCGCCTCGCCGCGTTTGACTCGAGTCTTGGCTGCCATGTCGAAGTGCTCGATGTACAGGGCCGCGGCGACGCCCGTGTGCTGGTACTCGGGGAGCACTCCGAGAAAGCCGACCCTGCAGCGGTCGATGATTCGCCGCCTGTTCAGGTAGTGCCACCAGCCGAGCGGCAACAGTCGGCCGCGCATCATCTTCAGCACCTGGTTGATGTCCGGGATCGAGATCGCCACCGCGACCGTCTCGGTGTCGTTCTCGGCGATCATGAACCAGTCGCGGTCGTAGACCAGTTGGAGGTCCATCGCGAAACCGTCGAGGTCCTCCTTGCAGTAAGGGACGAACCCCCAGTTCTTGGACCAGGCGGCGTTGTAGACCTTGGCGAACTCCTCGAGGTCGCGCCGCAAGTGAACGCGCGACATCTTGCGAATCCGGATCCGATGCTTGGTTCTGGAGCGCTCCGCCAGCCCCGGCAGGATGGGATGCATCCGCTGATCGCGGTCGCTGATCTGAACGTCCCAGTGGTAGAGGTCCATGGCCTTTGACAACCCTGCCGCCTCACACCGCTGCTGGTAGTACGGGGGGTGCCACGGCTGCTTGATCATCGGCTCGAGCTCGAATCCCTCAACGAGCACACCCGCCTCGTCGTTCATCTGAAAGTCCATCGGTCCGACCATCCGCTCTCGTCCCCGCTGCTGAAGCCAAGCAGCGGCCGTGCCCAGCAGTGCCTCGAGGACCTTCTGGTCGTCCTCGAACTCCAGGAACCCGAACATCCCCCAGCGGCTCTTGTGGTAGTCGCAGAACGCGTGGTCTATGTGGGCCGTTATTCGGCCCACCACGCGGCCTTCGCGGCGCGCGAGGAAGTACTCCCCTTCGGCATGCTTGAAGTAGGGGTTCAGCCTGCGGTTCAGAAACTGGTAGCGCTCGAGCTTGAGCGGGGCGATCCAGGGTGTCCCCGCGTGCAGCCGAAACGGCAACGACACGAAATCACGCAGGTCGCGGAAGCCGCGCACGGGTGCGACGTCGAGCGAGGTCTTGGCGAGGGGCGCTTCGACGGCCACGCGGCGGGACGGTAGCGCGCGGGGCGGGAACGCGCCCACGTTCGGCCGCCCGGGCGCTTCGCGCGAGGCGCCCGAACGCGGACCGCGTCCCGCCGCTTAGCCTGCCCCGGCGATCAAACGGTTTACCCGGCGCCGGCCGCGTCGGCTGCCGGCCGCGGCGGGTGCGAGGGCTCGACACGCAGCAGCCGCGCCGGGCGCGTGGGCAGCCACCAGTTCCAGCGGCCCAGCAGCGACACGACCGCTGGCACGAGCAGTGCCCGGATGACGGTGGCGTCCAGCAAGATCCCGGCGGCGAGGCCCGTGGCGAACACCTTGACCGTGCTGTCGGGTGCGGTAGCCATGGACACGAACGCCAGGAACAGGATCAGGGCCGCGCTCGTCACCAACCGACCGGTCCGGCCGACCCCGCGCACGACCGCGGCGTCGGTGGATCCACTGGCGTCGTACTCCTCCCGCATGCGGGCCAGGATGAACACCTCGTAGTCCATGGACAGGCCGAACAGGAACGCGAACACCATGAGCGGAATCCACGCCTCGATCGAGTGGCTGGCCGCGATCCCCCAGATCGCACTGGAGCCATGGCCTTCCTGCCACACCAGCGTTATCACGCCCCACGCTGCCGCCACGCTGATCACGTTCAGGATCACCGCCTTGAGCGGCAGCACCAGCGAGCGGAAGGCGCGCGCCAGCAACAGGAAGGTGAGCACCGCGATCAGCGCGATCATGAGTGGGAAGCTCCCGTAGATCGCGGAGACGAAGTCGGCGTTCTCGGCTCCCGTCCCGCCGACGTGCACTGCGCTGCCGACGCCATGCGCCGCCGTCCTGACGTTCGTGATCGCGTCTCGTCCGGCGGAGGTGGACCCGTCGGCGACGGGCAAGGCGTCGACGACGGCTGTGCCGTTGCGCTGCCACTGCGGGCTCACGGACGTGAAGGCGCCGTGCACCCCCGGAACCGCGCCGACTGTGGACACGACGTGCGACGCATCGCCCGCCGGGGCCAGTATCTCGATCGGCTCCAGTGCACCCGCGCCGATCCCGGAGCTCGCGAGGGCGTTCAACCCTACGCGGGCATCGCCGTGCTTGGAGAGCGTGTTCACGTTCGGCGAACCAAACTGGATGTGGGTGGCCGCCAGAACGAGGGCTGCCAGCACGGCGACGGCTCCGGCCGCCGCCACCCACCTCTGGCGAACGACCGTCTGGGCCCATGCCGTCCACGAGCGGCTGGCCTTGTCGTCGCTACGGACGTGTGGCCAGTCGAGGCGATTGCCGGCCTTCGCGAGCACGATCGGCAGCAGCGTCATCGCCACGATCACGCTGATCAGCGGGATCAACATCCCGGCGTAGCCGATGGAGCGAAGGAACGGCAGCGGCAGGACGATCATGGCCAGCAGGCCGATCGCCACCGTAGTACCGCTGAACACGACCGCCCGGCCAGCGGTCTCCATGGCCCGTACCACCGCCTCGTCTCCCGTCCGCCCGTGGGCCCGCTCCTCGCGCCAGCGGACCACGATCAACAGCGAGTAGTCGATCGCGACCCCGAGCCCGATCAGCGCCACCAGGAACTCGACGATCACCGATACCTGCGCGAATGCCGTGACGCCGTACAGGATCAGGAAGGTGCTCATGATGGTGACGATCGCCATCAGCAGCGGCACGAACGCCAGCAATGAGGCGAACACAAACGCGAGCACCACCAAGGCTCCCCCGCCGCCCAGCACCGACTCGACCAGGATGCCGGGACCGCCTCCGCCGCCTGTCTGATTCTGGAGCGCGTCGATGCCCGTCACGTGCACCGGCGCGCCCGCGATCGTGTCACCGGCGAGCGCCGACACCGCCACCTTGGCGGCGTGGCTGTTGTCCCCGAACGTGCTCTTGTGAGGGGGCGGCGCGTACGCGAGCACGAACGTGGTCCGCCCGTTTGCCGACACGAACGCCCGGTCACCGGTCGAGGCGAACGACGCGGTGCGTGTCCCGGGCAGCGCCCGGCGCAGCTTGGCCTCGACCTGCTCGAGGCCGGATCGGACGGACGGAGAGGACACCGACGTCCTCGCTGGCAGCGTTACCACCGACAACAGCGGCGGGTAGTTGCCGCCGTTGTGGTACGTGTGCAGGATCCGCTGGTTGGTCGTGAACCCTTCGCGTCCCGGGACGCTGAACTGGTTGCTGAACGCTCCGACGGCGTTGCTCACCGTCGCGATCCCTACGAGCGTGATCACGATCCACGTAGCGGTTACGAGGCGCTTGTGGGCCAGGACCCAGCGCGTGATTGAGGTCATCATCAGATGCGGTTCCCCCGACTTGAACTCATTTGGACGGCTACCTTTTGGCGTAGCGCACGATTAGTAGCACAAACTATTTATTCACGCAAGCGTCAGTGCTACACTCGTGTAGACAGAGCGTGAACGAGATACGCCCCCAGGAGACCCCGCACCCCGGTCCGCCCGGCGTGCACCAAGCGCTGATGAAGCATACGGGCTTCCTGCTGGCCCGAATGGGTCACGTCGCCGCCAAGCAGTTCGCGGGGCGGATCGAGGAGTTGAGGCTCACGACCCGCATGTGGGGGGCTCTCAACGTGCTCGACGCCGAAGGGTCGCTCACCCAACAGGCGCTCGGCAAGTGCACGGGCATCGATCCCAGCTCGATGGTCTCCACCGTCGACGATCTGGAAGCCGCGGGGCTTGTCGAGCGGCGCCGGCATCCCTCCGACCGACGCGCGCACGCGATCCACATCACCGAGCAGGGGCGCGAGACGCTCAGCCACGGTCGCCAGCTTGCCCGCAGCGCCCAGGAGGACCTGCTCGCGCCGCTGAGCGCGGCCGAGCGCAAGCAGCTGCACGAGCTTTTGCTCCGGCTGGTGATCGCCACCAAGCCGAAGGTCGTCGTGAGCGACCAGTTGCAGAAGAAGTAGCGTGACCGGCCACTCCGTGGCCTGCCGGCCCGCGTGAGCCGGACTCGTTCGAGGTTTCCCCGCATAGGACCGCACAAGCTCGAACGAGTCGCGCGGCCGGCGCCGCGGCGCGCCTAGGCCTAAGCCGGTATGGCCGCCACCCTTGCAGCGGGCGCGGTCGCTGGCTCGGGCACCCGGCCCGGGGCCCGCGCCAGCGAGAAGCCGATCCCGAGCAAAACCCAGGTGAACGGGTCCTCGAGGAAGTCGGCGTACAGCTCGGTGTGCACGACCAAGGCCACGAATGCGGCGGCGACCGCGGCCCGGGCCGGATCCGCCCGCGCGCCGCGGAGCAAGCCCACGATCGCGACCAGCACGAGCGCAAGGTATGCCAGCTCCCCGATCAATCCTTGCTCGGCGGCGATCGTCACGGCCGTGGTGTGCGAAGCGGTCAGCGTCCCGGAGCTCAGATGGTGCGCTTGATAGGCGTCCTGAAACGAGCCGGACCCGAAACCCCAGAGCGGCCGGTCACGGAATAGCCGCAGCCCCCCGGAGAGCACGCTGCCCCGTCCCGCCGAGACGCCGTTGAACCCTTGATTGAGGCCGAACGTCGTGGGTGAAATTGCGACCGCGGCGGCGCCGACCACCACCACCACCGCCACCGCGACCAGGGCCCGGGTCAGTCGCCACTTGTTGGCCGCAAGCACGGCAAGTCCGACCAGCAAGGCGACCATCGATGCCCGCGAGAAGCTCAATACGAGTGACACCCACAGAACGACCAGCACGGCGCTCACGGCGAGCTGCTCTCGCGCCGGGCGCTCGTACAGGAGCAGCATCGCCAACGCCACCATCGCCAGCGCCAGAAAGCGTCCGAAGATGTTGGGATCAAAGAACACCGAGTTCACGACGAAGTACACGTACAGCTGGTTCTGCTCGGTCAGCTTCTCTGACAAGAAAGTGGTCTTGGTCGCGTACTCGATGAACCCCACCGCGGCGAACACGACCGCCAGCACGGCGACGATCTGCAAGCAGCTGCGCAGAAGGCGCGGCGTCCAATGCAATCGCACCAGCACGCTGTAGAGCAGCGTGAACGGCACGTAGAAGAAACCCATGTTCTGCAGGGCCTGCTGGAAGCCCGGGCCGGTGGAGTAGGTCGCTTGGACGGCGTAGATGACCAGGTAAAGCGCCAGCAGCCGCTCGAGCCATCCCGGCTCCGGCCCGGAGTCACTTCCAAGGACGGTTCGTCCTCGCAGGGCCGGCACCGCGGCGGCGAGAGATCCTGCACCCACCACGAGGTACAGCGGGATCAGCAGGTTGGACGTCCCACCGGCGGTGCCGATCGAGATCCGAAATGGCACCGCGAGGACGGCCAGGGCGCCGAGCACCGCCGGGCGGCGGTCTATCACCACGGCTAGGACGACCACCACCACCAGTGCTGCCACGGCCAGAGCAACCGCCACCAGCGGATGCCTGTGTACGAACGCCAGCTTGGATGAGTGCCAGATCGTCGCCAGCAGCAGGGGCGGCGAGACGGCGAGGGCGCCAAGGATCGCCACCGCTCTCGCCCTGTCATCGCGGACCAAAAGCACGGCGGCGGCGAGGAGCGAAACCAACACGATGCCCAGCTTGGGCAACGGTCCTGAAGCCGCGGCCAGAACGATCACACGGCCGGAGAGTAGTGGAGCAGATCCTTTACCCTGCCGCGCATGTCGTCCCTTAAGACCCTGCTCGTCGGCGGGTTGGCAGTGGTGGCGCTGAGCGCGTGCGGGAGCGCCGTCAAACCCTCCCAGGGTCGCGGCCGGGTCGACGATCCGCGCACCGGCGGTCCCGACTATCTGAAGTGCATCCGTGACCGGGGACTGTCAGCGGTCGAGGTGGGGGCAACCGGCATCCAGGTCGGCCAGGCTGCTGCGGGGCCGACGATCCGATTTCTGCCGACCCCTGGCGCGGCGACCGCGGCGCAGATCGCCGGGAACACGCAGGGGGCCGAAGTGATCGGAGCCGCCCTGCTGTATCCCAACCGGGCGTCGACCAGCGAGCTTCAGGCGATCGAAGGCTGCCTCGACCAGGGCGTCAAGGGGTAACTCGCTGTCCGTCCTGGAACACAGCCACTACCGCTTGGTGGCCCACGTCAGCACCTTCAACGGTTATTCAAGTTGCGCCGGTAGGGTGACGCTCTAGTGACAACTGTTGCGAGACCTCGTGGCGGCCTGTCTCGGCTCGGCGAGCGCCCGGAGCTCAGGTGGTTGGAGAACGTTCCGGTCTGGGCCAGCACGAGCCTGGTGCTGGTGGCGGCCTTGGCCGCCTCCGCCTACCTGCGCACGCGCTTCATCGGAGGCCAGTTCTGGATGGACGAAGCGATCACTACGGGGATCGCGTCGCACTCCGTGAGCGCGATCCCGGGGATCCTCCGCCACGACGGGAACCCGCCGCTGTACTACGTGCTGCTTCACGGGTGGATCCGCTTGTTCGGCGCGAGCGAGTCCGCCACTCACTCCCTGTCGCTTTTGTTCGGGCTGCTGTGCGTACCGGTGGGGATGTGGGCCGGCTGGACCCTGTTCGGTCGCCGGGCGGGGCTGATCGCCGCGGTCCTGTTCGCGTTCAACGCCTGGCTCACCAACTACGCCCAGGAGACTCGGATGTACGAGCTGATGGCCTTGCTCGGGATCGTCGCCACCGTCTCCTTCATCCACGCCTTCGTGAACCGAAGACGGGCGTACCTGATCGTGTTCTCGGCCTGTCTGGCGCTGATGCTGTACACGCACACCTGGGGCCTGTTCGTGGTCGTCGGTTCGCTGGTGGCGCTCATCCCCGCGTACCTGGTCACCGAGGACCGGCGCGCGTTGCTGCGCGACGCGCTGTTGGCGTTCGTTGCGGCGGGGATCGTGTACGTGCCGTGGATACCGAACTTCCTCTATCAGGCAGGGCACACCGCGGCGCCTTGGAGCACGAAGCCAGGCTTCGGGACTCCAATCCTGATCTCGCGGCAAGTGCTGGGCGGCGACCGGGTGACGGTGGTTCTTGCGGCCGCCTGCGTCGTGGGTCTCGGGCCGCTGTTCACCCGCCGGATGCGGAGGACTAAAGAGGCCGCCGTTTTGTGGAGCTTGATCATCTTCCCGGTGGTGACGTTGGCGGTGGCCTGGCTCTCCTCGCAGGTCAACCCCGCGTATGTACCCAGGTACTTCGCGCCGGTTGTGGCTTCGATCTTGTTGATCGCGGCGTTTGGGTGCGCGCGGGCGGGAGCGATCGGACTGGGCGCGCTCGTGCTTTCGGTCATCTTCCTGCTCAACCCGGGCTCCGTGGCATCGAGTTACAAGAGCGACATGCGCGACGTCGGCGGCGAGATGTCGCCGCTGCTGCGCCCCGGCGACCTGGTGATCTCGGGACAGCCCGAGCAGACACCGCTTGCCTGGTACTACCTTCCGGATGGTCTGCGGTTCGCGAACACCATCGGTCCGGTCTCGAACCCCAGCTACATGAACTGGGCCGACGCCGACAAACGGCTGCAAAACGCCAACCCGCAGACCACGCTCGGCCCCCTCGTTGCTAGCCTCAGACCCGGTCAGCAACTGCTGTACGTCCGCCCGTTGACCGAGGGTGTCAAGAACTGGATGGCGCCGTGGACGGAGCTGGTCCGAAGGCGCTCGGCTCAGTGGGGCGCGATTCTTCAGGCCGACGTGAACGGTGGCATCCTCAAGGTCGTCGCGCTGGCGCCGCATTACTACAGGGAAGCCCCCGACATCGCCGACAGCGCAGTCCTCTACAAGAAAAATGGCTGACATAACCGAAGACAAGCCGGTCGTAGTTATCGGCGGCGGACCGGCCGGGTTGACCGCCGGCTACCTGCTGGCAAAGCGCGGCAAGCCGGTCGTCGTGCTCGAGGCCTCAGACCAGGTCGGCGGGCTGGCGCGAACGGAGGTGCGCGACGGGTACCGCTTCGACCTCGGCGGACATCGCTTTTTCACCAAGGTCAAGGAGGTCGACGACCTCTGGCACGAGATCATGAAGGAGGAGTTCCTCAAGCGGCCGCGCCAGTCGCGCATCTACTGGCGACGGCGTTTCCTGGAGTACCCGCTGCAGGGCATGGACGTGATCCGCAAGCTGGGCCCGGTCGAGCTGACCCGTTGCCTTCTGTCCTACCTGTGGGCGGCGATCAAGCCCAAGGGCCGCGAGGACACCTTCGAAGAGTGGGTCTCGAACCGGTTCGGAAAGCGGCTGTATGGACACTTCTTCAAGTCCTATTCCGAGAAGGTGTGGGGCGTGCCGGCCACCGAGATTCGCGCGGAATGGGCCGCGCAGCGGATCAAGAATCTGTCGTTCTTCAGCGCTGCCAAATCGGCCTTCATCGGTAACCGGGGCAACAAGATCACGTCGTTGATCAACGAGTTCAACTACCCCCGCTTTGGGCCGGGCCAGATGTGGGAGCAGATGACGGAGGACATCGGAGCTCACGGCGGCGAGGTGCGGCTCAACGCTCCGGTCACCCGGCTGCGGACCGATCCCAAGGACGGGCGCGTGGTCGAGGTCGTCGCCGGCGGCGAGACTCTCACACCTTCCTACGTGATCTCCTCCCTGCCGCTACGGACGACGGTGGGCATCACGGATCCCGAGACGCCGGTGAACGTACGCGACGCCGCCCGGGGGCTGCGGTACCGCGACTTCCTCACCGTTTCGCTCGTCATCGACGGCGAGGATCTGTTCCCCGACAACTGGATCTACATCCATGAGCCCGGCGTGAGGGTAGGCCGTATCCAGAACTTCCGCTCCTGGAGCCCGTGGATGGTGCCCAACGACACCGACGCCTCGATCGGAATGGAGTACTTCTGCTTCGAAGGCGACGAACTCTGGAACATGGCCGACGACGACCTGGTGGCGCTGGCAACCCAGGAGCTTCAGCAGCTGGGGCTGGCCAGAGCCGAGAAGGTCAAGTTTGGATTCGTCGTGCGCGTGCACAAGGCATACCCGATGTACGACGCCGAGTACGGAGAGCGGGTAGACGCGATCAGGGACTGGCTCGATCAGGTCCCCAACTTGGTCCAGGTGGGCCGCAACGGCCTTCACCGCTACAACAACTCCGACCACTCGATGCTGACCGCGATGCGCGCGGTGGACAACATTCTGCAGGGCACTAACCATGACATCTGGGCCGTCAACGCCGAGAGCGTCTACCACGAAGAGGACGTGGCGCCGGAGCAGCCATATCGCGACGCGCCTGACACCCCGGCGATGGAGCAGCCGCTTGCGTCGGGCTCCGGCGAGAAGCATTGAGGCTGGCCGTCGCGACACGCCTGGCGGCGGCGATGGGCGTCATCGCGCTGGCGTCTGGGGCTGCGCTTCTCACCGGAACCGCGCTCGCGGCCGGCCCTGGCGGAAACCCTTTTAGCCCCGTCCCTCAGGCCCAGGCCACGACGCCTACCGCCCCAGCGCCGACGGTTCCGCCGTCCGGCGCGACTCCGCCGTCCGGCGCGACGACGCAGGTACCGGTCACTCCCGGAGCCAGCAGCTCCACGGGCGGGGGCCTGAGCGGCATCGACGCCATCGTGATCGCGCTCGGCGCCCTGGTCGTGCTCGGGGGAATCTCTTTCTACATCTGGCGAGACGCTCGCAGGCGGGCGCCGGCTAGGGCTGCCGCCGCGACCGCCGGCGTCGACGCCCGCAGCGGGTCAAAGCCCCGCCCCAAGCCCCGCAAGCTCAGCCCCGCGGAGCGCCGTCGTCGTAAGCGCGGACGAGCGCGGTGAGGGGCCGCCCCCACTCTCGGGCACCGCTGCGCTCCGCGCGAGGTGCCCGCGAATGGGTCGCGCCCCTCTTCAATCAGCAATCTGCCTCAGGGTCCGCTTTGCCTTCATCAACTGGCGCTCGACGGTCCGGGTCGTGCAGCCGGTGTGCCGCCCTATTTCGGTGTAAGTGAGCCCGAGGGCATGGAGCCACAACATCTGCTGCTGACGCGCCGGTAGCCGGCCGATCGAGGCCAGGCGCTCGCGGCGCTCGAACAGCTCGTCGGGACCGGCCAACGTCGGGAACTCTGCCGCTTGTTGGCAGTCGAGCGAGACATAGCGCCCGTTACGTGCCCGGAGCTTGAGCGCTTCGCGCACAGCCGTCCTAGCCAGCCACGACAGCGCACTCTCGCGGCGGACACGGTGGCGATGATCGATCAGCCGTCCCCACGCGAACTGACAAGCCTCCTCGACAACCGCTTCCGGAGCCCGCACGTCGAAGCGCACGATCTGTTCCAGGCGCTCGGACAGGTCTCGGTAAAGCTCGCCGACTGGCAGGACGGTGCCGCTCGTTGGTGTGCCGCTCGACCCTCTCACCCGTGGTCCTCCTTCTAATTGAAGCTAATTTGATACGAACAAACCTAGCAAGACTGAACTGCGCTTGCTAGGTTCGGACCACTTCAATTTGGCTCAATTGGAATCAGGAGGATCGGATGGAGCTATTCACTGCCGTCAGCGCACATCCCAACCCAAGTGGACTCCCCGGCAGCAACGTGCTTCAGCAGCTGGTCAACGGCGCGGAGGCCTGGGCGCTGGCGATCGCGCTACTGGGAGCGTTCGTTGGGGCGGCGCTGTGGGCGGTCGCCTCGCACTCCCACAACCACCAATATGCGGCTCGCGGGAGGATGGCCGCGCTCGTGTCCGGAGCGGCGGCGCTGGTGATCGGCGCCGGCCCCGGGCTTGTCAATTTCTTCGAGCACTTGGGATCGACCGCAAGGTGATCGCGCGCACGCTCGGGCTGGCGGCGGTTGTGGTTGTCGCCGTCACCCTCGCCACCTGCGCGTACCCCTCCCCGGCTTCAGCGAGCGTGGGGCGCGCTGCCTGTACGGTCGCCAGCGCGACCGGCGGTGCCGTCGGCAAGGCGTGCACCGTGCTGAGCGCGTCAGGGAAGGCGCTGAGCGCGGGCAAGAAGCTCCTCACCGGTCATGTCGGAAGCGCGGTCAAGACGATCTTCGGTGGCGGCGGCAGTGCATCGACCGCGTCAACGGCGCTGGGACTGGCGGCCATGGTGACTTGGGTGGTGGCCGGCGCGCAGTTCTCGATCTCCGAGACGACCAAAGTGCTTGGTCAAACCACCAAGCCCCAGCTCGGCACTACGTGGTTCTCGTCGGCTTACTGGCGAATCGCGGGAATTGCCGCCCTGTTGACGCTGCCGTTCCTGTTCGCCGCGGCAGTCCAGGCGCTTCTTCGCTCGGACCTCGCGCTGTTGACGCGGGCCGCGTTCGGGTACCTCCCGCTGGCGATGCTCGCGGTTGGCATCGCGGCGTCGGTGACGATGCTGCTCCTGACGGCCACCGATCAGTTGTGCGGGGTCGTGTCGTCGGCGGCCGGTGCCGCCGGTCCGCGCTTCGACCTGGCACACCTCGGGGGGGCCGTCGTCGTGGGAGCCGCGCCGTTCCTCAGGTTCCTCGTCGCCGTGGTGACGACCGCTTGCGCGATCGTGCTATGGCTCGAGCTGACGGTGCGCGAGGCGGCGGTGTACGTGATCGTTCTGATGCTGCCACTGGCGTTCGCCGCCTTGGTCTGGCCCTCCAGACGGATTTGGGCCGTGCGCTCGGTCGAGTTGCTGGTCGCCTTGATCCTGTCCAAGTTGGCGATCGTCGCGGTGCTCGAGCTTGGCGGTGCCGCTCTCGATCAACTCGGTCACCACGGTCTTGGCGGGGTCATGGCTGGCCTCTCCGGAACCGCCCTGTTGCTGATAGCGGGGCTCTCGCCGTGGGCCGTTCTTCGGCTGGTTCCGATGGCCGAGCTGGCGAGTGGCGCCGTGGACTCGCTGCGCGCCAACGCCGCGGCTAACTACCGCCAAGCGGAGGCGGACCGAAAGGGGGCAGAGCACAAGCTTGTGGAGCTCGCGACCGGCATCACCGCTTGGATGCGTGCCGAGGCGAACGACACAGGCCTAGCTTCGACCCGCACGGACGGGGCGGACGACTCGGTGCGGCGAGCGCAAGAGGCAGGCGCCGGGCACGGCAGCGGAGCCGTCCGGCCCGGCGGGGCGGACGGCAGCGGAGCCGTCCGGCACGGCGGGGCGGACGGCACCCACCAGTCGCCGGATGCGGGCGTCGGGAGCGTAGGCGAGCCGGAAGGTTCCGCCGCCTCCAACGGGGCCGACGATCGGGGTGTCGCCTCGGCGCTCGCCGAGGAGCGGCTTCCCGGGCTGGGCGCCATGTTCCAAGCTCCCAACGGCTCGTGGCGACCGCTGACACTTGGCCCGGACGGAGACTGGCCAAACCCGCAGGTGTGGCCACCCGATGACGCCGGCGGAGGATCAGGTGAGGACGCCAGCTCCGCAAGCGAGCCCGGGCGGCCCGGCGAGGATCATGACCCGCTCCCACCGCCACAGGAAAAGCCCGAGGGATCTCTGTGAGCGGCAATCGCCTGACGTACAGGTTCGGCCCCCTGGAGCGGCGCGGGATTCTGGGCCCGGTACGTGCCGGCCAGGCAGCCTCACTGGCGCTCGGTGCGCTGCTCGCTGTCGGGTCGTTGAACGCCTCCCCGAACGCCACCGGTGCCGTTCTCGCGCTGCTGCTGTTCGGCCTGTCGGTGGCGCTGGCCGTGTTACCGGTTCGGGAGCGCACGCTCGAGGAGTGGGCTCCCGTCGCCTGCTCATTCGTGCTCCGGCGCGTTGGCGGACGCCGCCGGTGGAGCTCTGAAGCCCCTAGCCGCGGTATGAGCATGCTGCTCACCCCGCGTTCGCTCAACAGCGGCAGCCGGTCACGCGAGCTCGGCGAGCCGGAGCCGCATTCGCCGCCCTCACTTCGCGCCGTGAAGATCACCGAGACCGCGTACCGCGAGCGCCCGATCGGAGCGCTGTCCGAGCAGTCCGGCCGGCTGCTGACCGCCGTGCTCGCCTGCCGCGTGGTGGCGTTCTCGCTACTGGAGGCGGAGGCACAGGAGCGGCGGCTGGCTCGCTGGGGGCTTGTCCTGTCCGGCTCTGCAAGCACTCCAATCAGGCGGATCCAGTGGCTCGAGCGGACCGCGCCAGCGGAGGGGGACGAGCTGGCGCGGTGGCTGCACGACGAGCGCGATCCCTCGATCCCGCTACGCGGAGCCCCGATCATCGAGTCCTATCTGGAGCTGATCGGCGCGACGGCCCGCGTCACCCAGCAGCACGAGATCCTGGTTGCGGTGCAGGTCGACGCCCGCCGTGTCCGCGGCGGTCAGGAGCCGCTTCGAGCGCTGGTGGAGCAGACCGAGCGGGTGGCCCAGGGCCTTGAGGCGGCCGAAGTTACCGTGCTCGGCGCGCTCAGCTCTCGGCAGCTGTCGCGCGTCCTGCGAACCGCGTTTGATCCTTACGCCCGCGCCGAGCTTGCCGCGTTCGAGGCCGCGGATCCCGACCGCGCTGGCCTCGGTCACACGAACGCCTGGCCGCTCGGGACGGTCGAAAGCTGGGACCACTACAGGTGTGACGGCGCAATGCACGCGACCTACTGGATCGGTGGCTGGCCACGAGTCGATGTGTCCCCGATGTTCATGGACGCTCTTCTGGGCCGCTCGAGCGCCGTGCGAACGGTGGCGGTGACGTTCGCGCCGGTCCCGCCGGAGCGCTCGACGCGGGAGGTGGAAGCAGCGATCACTCGCGACCGGGCCGACCGCGAGCTGCGACATCGCTTTGGTCAGCTGGAGACCGCCCGACAGCGGCAAGTGCAGGAGTCGACGCTGCGGCGGGAATCGGAGCTCGCGGCTGGACACGGGGAGGTTCGCCTGGCCGGGTTCGTGACGGTCTCTGGCCGCGACCGGGACGACCTTCGATGCGCCAGCTCAGAAGTGCTCGAGCATGCCGCCCGCGCGCGGCTAGAGCTGTACCGGATGTACGGCCAGCAGGCGGACGCGTTCACCTTTACACTGCCGCTCTGCCGGGGATTGAAGTGACGCCGGCGGCAAGCAGCTTCCTCACATATCTCCGGCACTACTTGCTGGCGCGGTTGATCTACGACCACTTGGCGGTGGTCGTCCTGATCGCGCTCCTGGTTCTCTTGCTGGTCAGGGCGAGGAGCCGCCATTGACTGTGCGATCGGCCGAGCGGCCGGGGATGCGCGTCACGACCAGGCACGCGCAGGCGATCTATCCGTTCATCGCCGCAGGTGGCCTCGGGGGCCGGGGGGTGTTCATCGGGCGCGACTCCGGTGGCGGGGCGTTCTGCTACGACCCGTGGGTCCTCTACCGGGAGGGCGTTCTCGACGATCCCAACGTGATCGTGCTCGGGAAGCTGGGACAAGGCAAGAGCGCGCTGGTCAAGACACTGCTATGGCGCATGCTTCTGTTCGGCCGCCGTGCATTCGTGCTCGACGTCAAGCGGGAGTACGGGCCCCTGTGTCAGGCCGCGGGCGTCAGGCCGATTTCGCTTCAGCCGGGCGGAGCCGTGCGGCTGAACCCGCTGGCGTCCCGGCCCGAGGAGCATGCCCAATTGGAGCTGCTGCGAGCGGTGACGGTGACCGCCCTCGGCGCGCCTCTGACACAGGTCGAGGCCGCAGCGTTGCGGGAGGCGCTTCGCACGGTCCGAACCCGAGGCGCCAGCGAGCCCACGTTGCCGCAGATCGCAGCGCTCATGTTCGCGCCCGCCTCGGTAATGGCCGAACGGCTGCAGACCACGACCGACCGGCTCGCGGCGGACGCTCGCCGCGCGGCCCTCGCGCTCCAGGACCTGTGCGAAGGCCCGCTGCGAGGACTGTTTGACGGCCCGACCACACCTGGCCTCGACCTCGACGCGAAGCTGGTGGTGCTCGATCTGCGTGCGCTCCGCGACTCCCCGGCGGTCGGGATCTTGATGGCCTGCGCAACCGCGTGGTTGACCGCTCTGCTCGCCAGAATGTCAGAGCGTCCCGGCAGGGAACGTCTCATCAACGTCGCCGACGAGTCCTGGAAGATCATCCAGCACGCCGGGCTCGGCGAGTGGTTCCAGTCGAACTTCAAGCTCGCTCGCCAGTTCGGCGTGATGAACCTCGTCGTCCTGCACAAGCTCGCCGATCTGCAAGCGGCCGGCGACGCCGGCTCTCGCGCCGCCCGGATCGCCGAAGGGCTGATCGCGGATGCCTCCACCCGGATCGTCTACCACCAAGACGAGAGCCAGGTGCCGCTGACGCGCACCCTGTTGGGCCTCTCGGAGTCCGAGGCCGGACTGATCTCGATGCTCTCGGCCGGGCAGGCGCTATGGCGTGTCGGGTCGCGATCGTTCGTCGTACAGCACTACCGCTCTCGGCTGGAGGGTGAGCTGACCGACACGGACACGGGGATGAGCATCGCCTGATGCCACCGGGGCCAGGAGAACCGGCGGAGGCTGCTTGATGCGAGACCGACACCCCCCTGGCCCGTCGGAGGCCGTGTTGCTGGCGGCCATCGGATCGCTGCTGGCGCTGGCGTTCGTCGTTTGGGTGTGGGGCGGGGCAGCCGGCGCCCTGTTCGGGCAAGGCTGGCCGTCGGTCGCAAGCGGCCAGCTGCCCACCATCATCGCCCGGCTACCGGGACGCCTGTCCGATCCTTCGGACGCGTGGCCGCGCAGTGCGCGGGCAGACCTCCCCGGACCATGGGGGTTCTACGCCGCCCTCGCATTGGTGGCGAGCGGCATCGGACTGCCGGGGTTCTTCCTGGCACGCGCCGGGAGCGTTCGGCGACCCGCACTAGGCGCGAGGTGGGCGCGGCCGGGCGACCTGCGGTCGCTTCACGGCCGCCCGATGGCCCGCCACCAGAGGCTGGCCCTGGGACGCCACCACGGCCGCCTGCTGCGGGCGGAGGAACGTCACGCCCTCGTTGCCTTCGGTCCACCGCAGTCAGGGAAATCTTCTGGGCTCGCGATACCCGCGCTGCTCGAATGGGAGGGACCAGCAGTCGCCTCGTCGATCAAGACCGACCTCATGGACGCGACCTTGGCGCGCCGCCGGTCGCTTGGAGAGGTTTTGGTGTTCGACCCGTTCGAGCTCGGCCGAGCGGGGTCGCACACCTGGTCGCCATTGCACTCCGCGCGCACGTGGGACGGAGCGCTCGAGGTTGCGTGGCGGCTGGCCGCCGCCGGCGAGCTCGATCAGCGCGGGGTCGATGGCGGCGAGTTCTGGGCACTCGCCGCCGAGCAGCGCCTGGCGCCTCTCCTCTACACGGCGGCGGCGACCGGTGCCGGAATGGACGCGGTCGTCCGCTGGGTGTATGGACAGGGCGGACGAGAGCTTGACCGGACGCTGCTGGAGCTGTCCGGCTCGGCCCGCGAGGAAGCCGAGCGGGATGGCGCCCATGCCGCCTATGACGCGGTCCGGGCGTTCGAATCCCAAGCGGATCGAACCCGAGCGTCGATCGAGGCCACGGCGCAGGCCCTGCTGCGGGCCTACCGATTCACGCGCGTGGCGCGGTCGGCGCGCTCCTGCCAGATCACCCCAGACCGGCTCCTCGAACAACCTGGGACGCTGTACGTGATCGGCGACGCCAAGACGTCGAAGCTGCTCCGGCCGATCTTCTTGGCCCTGCTGGCGGACATCGTTGATCGCGCCTACGAGCGGGCCACGCTGAGCGGCGGCCGTCTCCAGCTACCGCTGCTGCTCTGCCTGGATGAGGCGGGCAACGTAGCTCCGCTGCCAAATCTCGCCGAGATCGCCTCGACCGCGCCCAGCCACAACATCCAGCTGGTGTCGATCTTCCACGACCTGGCCCAGGCGCGCAGTCGCTATCGCCAGCAGGCCGAGACGGTGGTCAACAGCCACCGAGCGCGGATGCTGCTTCCAGGCGTGGCCGACCTCAGCACCCTGCGGTACTTCGCCGGGCTCACCGGCGAGGAGGAGGCCCCGGACCGCTCCTACACAAGCGGGTCCGGAGGCACCACCCGGTCTGTCGCCCGTCGCCGGCGTCCGCTGATCGCCGCCGAAGCGCTGCGGCAGCTGCACGCAGGCCAAGCCCTTTTGCTCTATGGCCGGATCCCCCCGGTCCAGGTCGGGCTGCGGCTGTGGTTCCAGGACCGTCGCTTGCGACGGCTGGCGAGGCGAGCTT
The DNA here is from genome assembly GCA_963719305.1 of uncultured Actinomycetes bacterium. Lineage (GTDB taxonomy): Bacteria > Actinomycetota > Thermoleophilia > Solirubrobacterales > Solirubrobacteraceae > Palsa-465. Next base: position 183,427 of record CAVRBL010000006.1, read on the forward strand.
GAGCTTCTACGAGCCCGAGGACGAGCACCAGGATGGGCTTGGGGACCATCCCAGCGGTGACCCGGACGAGCGCCGGTGGCCGCTTACCTGGCGCGGGCTGTACCCCCGGGAGCAGTGGCTGTGGTTCGAGCAGCTGTGGAGCGACGCCTGCATGCTGCGGGACCGCTATCGACTGACGATCCGCTCTGGCTGGTGGGAGGACCAGATCCAGGTTGAGGCCCTGGCGGCGCTCGCCGCCTGGACCGCCCGCTACGACGCGGGCGAGTGGGATGATCCGCCCGGGAAGCTCGCGCTGCTGTTCGACGTCGAGCGGGTGGCCGCGCTGCTAAGGGACGGCCACGAGCCTTTCCATCCAGCCCGGGATCGGCCGGCGTTCGAACGCCATCTCACCGAGCTGGGCTGCCGCCCCCGCGGGGCTGAAGGCGCATAGGCCATCCGGTGTTCGGGCGAATGATGTATTCCTACGCCCCCACCGACCACAGCTCCGGCACAAGGAGGAAGCACCATGGCGCTCTCAGGTCCGAAGGGGCGAGCTTCACCGTCCACCTCCGAAAGCGGTCCGCGACCCGGAAGCGTGGACGGAGATGCCGCACGACCGGCTGCCGGAGGGCGGACAGGGCGAGCAGATGGCGTACGAACTGATCTCCAGCGAGCTGTTGCTCGACGGTCACGCCCGGCTCAACCTGGCGACATTCGTGACCACCTGGATGCCGTCAATGGCCGGGAAGATCATGGCCGAGACCGCCGACAAGAACATGATCGACAAGGACGAGTATCCGCAGACGGCGGAGATCGAGTCCCGGTGCGTGAACATCCTCGCCGATCTCTGGAGCTGTCCCGAGGGCGCGGACGCCGTGGGCTGCTCGACCACCGGCTCCAGCGAGGCTTCGATGCTCTGTGGGATGGCGCTGAAGTGGCGCTGGCGCTCACGGATGAGCGCCGCCGGGAAGGCGACGGACCGACCCAACCTGGTGACCGGCGCCAACGTGCAGGTCTGCTGGGAGAAGTTCTGCCGCTACTGGGAGATCGAGCCACGGCTGGTGCCGATGGAGGGGGATCGGTTTCACCTCGACGCCGAGCAAGCCGTGGCGCACTGCGATGAGAACACGATCGGCGTGGTGTCGGTGCTGGGCTCCACCTTCGACGGCAGCTACGAACCGGTCAAGGAGATCGCTAGCGCGCTGGACCAGCTTGAACAAGATCAGGGCCTGAACGTTCCGCTGCACATCGACGCCGCATCCGGAGGGTTCGTCGCGCCGTTCCTACAGCCCGAGCTCGAATGGGACTTCCGCATCCCGCGCGTACAGTCGATCAACGCATCGGGCCACAAGTACGGGCTCGTGTATCCGGGCGTCGGCTGGGCGCTATGGCGGGACAAGGAGGCGCTCCCCCAAGAGCTCGTCTTCAACGTCAATTACCTCGGCGGGCAGATGCCCACCTTCACGCTCAACTTCTCTCGCCCTGGGAGCGAGGTGATCGCCCAGTACTTCATGTTCGTCGCGTTCGGCCGCGAGGGCTACCGGCAGGCGATGCAGAACGCCCAGGACGTCGCCGTCCATGTCTCATCGGGAATCGCCGAGCTTGGACCGTACCGGCTGATAAGCGAAGGTCGCGAGCTGCCGGTGTTCGCGTTCGCGATCGATCCCCGGGTGCGCAACTACGACGTGTTCGACGTCTCCGACCGCCTGCGCCAGCATGGATGGCTGGTCCCGGCGTACACGTTTCCCGAGAACCGCCAGGACCTGAGCGCGCTGCGGATCGTGGTGCGTGCCGGCATGAACCACGAGATGGCCTACCAGTTGCTCGACCACCTCGAGGAGGAGACGAACTTCCTGCAGTCGCTCGACGCTCCGTTGCCGGGCGTCAAGCACGAAGCGTTCAGGCACTGACCGGTTCCGCCCCGGCCCCGCCGGGGTAGGGTGCGCTTGGCGCCATTCGGCGCGGCAACTGGCGGAGAGGCGTTCTGAGTACTAGCGAGTGGATCAAGCTGATCACGATCCCGTTCTTCACGGGCGTGATCGGATGGCTGATCAACTGGACGGCGCTGATCATGCTGTTCAACCCGGTCCGCTTCCACGGCTGGAACGTTCCGGGGCTTTACGAGCTCTCGCGGCTGTTGCCGCGAAAGCTTCAGGAGGTTCCGGGCGTCATGCAGGGCGGGGTCGGCTGGCAGGGGATCATCCCCGCGCGCGCCGCGAAGATGGGCAGCATCTCCGTCGACAAGGCGATCGCCAAGCTCGGCACCCCCGCCGAGTTCTTCGAGGAGCTCGAGCCGGAGAGGATCGCCGATCAGATGACGATCATGTTCATGCCGCGCGTACCGGAGATCGTCGACAAGACGATGCGCCGTGAGCAACCGCGGCTGTGGGCCAATGTTCCAGCCCGGGCCAGGGAGGCGCTGTACGAGCGGATCCGCGAGCAGCTGCCGGAGATCATGCACCGGATCACCGACGAGATCGGCGAGTACATCGACCAGCTGCTGGATCCCAAGATCCTGGTGATCGACCACTTCGAGCGCAACCCAGCGCTCGTCAACAAGATCTTCAAGGACGTGGGCTCGAGGGAGCTGCGGCTGATGGTCAACTTCGGCTTTTTGTTCGGGTTCCTGCTCGGCATCCCGGTCGCCGTCATCACCCACTTCGTCCCCAACTGGTGGCTTCTCCCGGTGCTTGGCGTGATCGTCGGCTGGACGACGAACGTGCTGGGCATGAAGGTGATCTTCGAGCCCGTGGAGCCGCGCAAGATCGGGCCGCTCACGCTCCACGGGCTGTTCCTTCGACGGCAGAACGAGGTGGCCGACGCCTATGCCGACATCATCGCCGAGCACGTGGTGACGATGGAGAACATCGGAGAATTTCTGATCAACGGGCCACGGGGCGATCGAACCGAGCAGATGCTCTACGAGGCGATGCTGCCGGCAATCGATCGCGCCGCCGGTCCCCTGCGCGCGGTGGCCCGGGTGGCGGTGGGCCCAGACGAGTACGACTCGATCACCGATGCATTCGCGCGGGAATCGCGGGAGCACACCATGACCCCGTTCCTCGACCAGGACTTCGGCCACGAGCAGAGCGACAACATCCGCAGGCTATTCGCGGAACGGACCAGGGAGTTGCCGCACCCTGACTTCGTGGAGATGCTGCGATCCGCCTTTCGGGAAGACGAGTGGATGCTCTACCTGCACGGTGCTGTAATGGGCTTCGTCGGCGGCCTGATCCACCTCGGGATCTTCGCATGAGCTACACGGACTCAAATGGCGGCCTGGAGGAGCTATCGAGCGTCGCGCGACTCGCTGCCGGTGCCGCCTGGCACACCGCAGGGTGGTCGCTTCGCCTGCCGGCCCGTCTGACGAGACGCGCGTTGGAGGTCGCGGCGGCCCCGGAGAAGGCGGGAGATTTCGTTCAGGACATTCGTGACACCGCGACCGGCGCCTTGCGGGAACTGATCGCGTTGGCCGACCTGGACTCGAGGTCCCGGGCGTCAAACGACGGGGCGAGGATGAGATAGGTGCCGACACCGTGCCGGGCGCCGCCGTCGCGCGCCGGGTAGCCGAGGCCGTGCCGGGCGGGGATGTGGCACGCAAGGTGGTCGAGACCATTCCCACTCCCGAGGAGGTGCGCCAGGCATTCGGCGTCGGTGAGCGGAGGGGCGGCGCGCAACGGAAAGGTTCCGTTGCGCGTCAGGGGCCAGAAGCTCCTCGATCGGTCGCGAGACGTCCACTACGAGGAGCGGTCCCATCCCGCCTACGAGCGGCTGATGGAGTCGCTGGCCCCTGACGAGGCGCGGATCCTTCGGCTGCTTTTGTTCAAGGGGCCTCAGCCCGCGGTCGACGTGCGCACCGGTGGACCACTGGGGCTCATTCAGTCGCGCCTGCTCGCGCCCGGGCTCAACATGATCGGCGCGCGGGCCGGGTGCCGCTACGTGGAGCGCGTGCCTTCCTACCTGACGAACCTCCACCGTCTGGGCCTGATCTGGTTTGCTCGCGAGACGCTCCGCGACCCGGAGCGCTACCAGGTGCTCGAGGCCCAGCCCGACGTCCTTGCCGCGATCCACTCGGTGCGCTACGCGAAGATCGTGCGCCGCAGCATCCACCTGACGCCGTTCGGCGAGGACTTCTGTCGTGCCGCCTTGGTGGAGGACGAAGACCAGTTGGTCGACTTGCCGGAGCACGCCTCGCCGGCCAAGCCGCGCGAGCCCGGTCCGCCGGAGCTGCCCTCCTAGGAGCGCTACAGCAGCGGGGCGAGCCGACGTCCGGCGGCCGACGAGCTCGCCAGCGTCGCCGGCCTCGAGGACGGCCTGGAGGTCGAGGATCCGCATCCCGAACCGGTCGAGGGCCGACGAGCCGACGATCGCGTGACACGGCACGCCGGACTGACGAGCCCGAGTGGCGACCTCCGACAGAGCCTTTCCGGCGAGGCTCTGCTCATCGAGCCTGCCCTCGCCGGTCACCACCGCCCGAGCACGCCGCAGACGCGGTTCGAACCCAACCGCGTCGAGCACGTGCGAGGCGCCCGGCACGAGGTCGGCTCCAAATTCCGCCCACAGACCGCCCGATAGGCCGCCCGCAGCGCCCGTCATGGGGACACCGCGAGGGTCTCGCCCACCGAAGCGTCGCGCTAAGCCGTGAAGCCGACGGGTGAGACGGCGCACCTGGTCGGGCGTCGCCCCTTTCTGCGGCGCGAACAGGCGGGCCGCATCCTCGAAGGCCGTGCGCACGTCGCACAACACGACCAAGCGAGCGCCTCGAGGCACACCTCCCGCCCGCCGAAGCGCGTGGATGGCGCCCGAGCCTCCGTCGGTCGTGGCGGTCCCGCCGGCCCCGACCATCACCGTTCGTGCCCCGGCCTCGAGCGCGGCCGCGATGAGCTGCCCGGTGCCGAAGGTCGAGGCCTTGACGGGGTCACACTCCGTGTCCGAGACCAGGTCAAGGCCGCTGGCCGCGGCGGCCTCGACCACAGCAATCGCCCCTCGCCGGTCTGCGGGCGTCAGCCCAAATGGAGCCCCGATCGCCCGGCCCAGCGGGTCCTCGACCGACGCCATGCGGATCTCGGCCCCTAGAGCGTCCACCAGTGCGTCGAGCGTGCCCTCGCCCCCGTCGGCGATCGGGCAGAGGTCGGTCTCGAGCCCCGCCCTCTCGAGGCCGCGACCAATTGCCGCGGCCACCTCGGTTGCCCTGAGCGTTCCCTTGAACGCGTCCGGTGCGACCAGGACGCATGTAGGGATACCGGCGATCGCCATGTGGGCGTCATGGTTCCAGGCCGCGAAACGTCACAAAGCCCAGGGAGGGACGGTCGGGATGGACGAATGCCAGGGCTGGCCCTACCGCGCCCCTTCCGGCGGACCGATCGTCGCTCCCTCGGGGCCGAAGGTCTCGACGTAATGCGGATGGACCTCCGCCCAGATGTCCATGTGCGACCGCGCCTCGGACTCGCCATGCAACGTCGCCTCGAGCGCCTCCAGACATGCGTGCCAGCCGGCGCCGTCGCGGGCGGCCTTGCCGCGCTCCTCGAGGGTGTCGAGCAGCGTCAGCTCGGTGCCGTCCTCCACGGCCCGGAGCTCAAGGCGAAGGACGTCCGGTCCCCAGCGGAGCTCCATGAACGACTCGGGCTCATAGGAGAGCATCTCGCCCTCCATCGGTGGCGCCTCGCCACCAGGGAACGCGAAGCGCAAGGTTGCGCCCGCTGCCCGGTCGCCCTCGATCGTCGTCGGGAACCATTGCGCCAGGTGCGCGGGCTCGGTAATGGCGCGCCAGACCTTCTCCTTTGGATAGGGGAGCCTGCGGGTGAAGCGCAGCTGCCATCGACCATCGTCGAGCCGATCAACGCTTCCGTAGCTCCGCTGCTGCTGGATCGGGGTCATGCGGTCTCCCTTCAATCGGACATTCGCTCCAAGTGGCGTTCCAGATCGTCGAGGCTGGCCGCCCACATCTGCCGGTACGGCGACAGCCACTCGTCGATCGCGCGCAGCGGCTCCGGGCGCACGCTGTACAGCCGCCGCTGGGCCTCACCTCGCACGTCGACCAGCCCCGCCTCGCGCAGGATGCGCAGGTGCTTGGAGACGGCGGGCTGGGACAACTGGAGTTGCTCCACGAGCCCGCCGACGGAGCGCTCCCGGGCGCCCAACAGGTCCAGGATCCGGCGACGGTTGGGCTCGGCCACGACCTCGAACACGGTCATCTCGAGGGTAGTATGCCGTAATGGTTATATAGCTGTCAAGACATAGGTCGGCGTCCGGCCGACAACTCCTTGAGGGGTCGCTAGGCCACCGCACCTGTTCAATCTCACAAATCGGGTCGAGCGCTCGTCGAATGTGAGGTTGAACACGTCAGTCATGTTCGATCTCACAATCCTCCGCTCGCGCGCCAAGTTTGTGAGCTTCAACAGGTCTGGAGGAGCAAGCCGCGCTCGTCCTGGCGGTGAAGCTCAGGACCTCATCGTCCTGGCCGGGAAGCTCAGGACCTCATCGTCCTGGCGGTGAAGCTCAGGACCTCATCTGCTCGTGCTTGCACTCCAGCGGTGGTTTGTCCTCTCGCCAGCGGAGGATCTTCGTTCCGTGCCTGATGCGACCGCCGCTGGTGTGGTCAAAGGTGACCTCGACGACGAGCTCCGGGCGCAGCTCGATCCACTCGAGCTCTTTCTCGTTCTTCCACCGGCTCGGATCTCCGTGTCCCCGCTTGCCGGTCTCGTACGGCGCGAGCTTCTGAGGCAGCGACCGCTTCTCCGCTGCTCGCAAACCTGAGGAGTGCCCGACCACGTGCAGCCTGCCCTTGTCGTCGTACAGGCCGAGGATCAGAGATCCGACGGTATCGGGCTCCTTGCCCGGCCGGTACCCGGCCACGACGGCGTCGATCGTGCGGACCCGCTTGACCTTGACCATCCCCGTGCGCTGGCCCGGGCGGTAGGGGGCGGTCACGTCCTTGGCGACAACGCCCTCTCCAGATCTGAGCCAGGGTTCGGCCTGTTCAGGGTCGCGGGTGAGCGGGGTCACCGCGATCTGCCCATCTGGGAGCAGCGATTCGAGCGTCGCTCGGCGGGCGTCGAAGTGAGTCTCGAGCAGCGCCTCGTCGTCCCGGGCCAGGAGATCGAAGGCCACGTACCGCGCCGGTGTCTGCTCCGAGAGCATCGTTATCCGTGACACCGCCGGGTGGATGCGCTGCTGGAGCGCGTCGAAGTCCTGTCCTCCCTCCTCGGCGTCGATCACGATCTCGCCATCGAGCACATAGCGGCCCGGAGGGAACGCGAGCTCAGGGAAGTAACGCCCCAGCGGCTTCCCGCTGCGCGACTGCAGCATCAGCTCATCACCGTCGACGAACGCGATGCACCTGAAGCCGTCGTACTTGGGCTCATACGACCACTGCTCTCCCGCGGGCAACTCGGGCCGGGAGCGGGCGAGCTGGGGCTCGATCGGAGGCTTCAGGGGTAGCGCCAAGGCGGGACGATCGTACCGGCGGAGATCCGCGAATGGACGGCGGCCCGTCCGTCGGCGGTGGGCGTCCCGCTACGATCATCGGGGTGGCGAGCGAGCGCGCGACTGCCGCCGAGGAGGAGTACCTCGAGAGCCTGTTCTGGCTGTTCGAGGCCGGTCTACCGATGACCGGCGCAAATTTGTCCAAGGCCATGCAACTGTCGGCCCCCACCGTCCACGAGATGCTGGGGCGACTGGAGCGGGACGGTTACATCGTCCGCAACAGCGAGCGCGCGATCGACTTCACCCCGGAGGGTCGCCAGCACGCGGAGCACATCGTCAGCCGCCACCGCATGATCGAGCGGTTCCTGACCGACGTGGTGGGCGTTCCCTGGGACGACGTCCACGAGGAGGCCGAGCAGCTCGAGCACGCCATGACGCCACGGTTCGAGGCGTATGTACGGGCCAGCGTGGGCGACGCCAAGACCTGTCCGCACGGCCATCCGATCCGGGTCGGCGAGCGAATCGACGGAGTTCCGCTCGCCGACTGCGCTCCCCGGGCCAAGGTCACGGTCCTGCGTCTCGAGAACGAGGCAGAGGATCTACTCCACTACCTCAAGGAGGCCGGCGTCGAGCCCGGCCTGGAGGGAAAGGTGACGGCCAACGACGGAGAATTTGTCACCGTCGCCGGCGAGGATTGGTCGGCGACCGTGACCTCGAGTGTCGCCGAGACCGTGTCGGTGCTCGCAGAGCCCTCACCGCCCGTACGGATCGCGCTTCCCGAGCAGCTCGTGCTCGCCCGGGAGCGCTACGGTCGCTGAACCAGGCGCCTAGGACTGCTCGGGTCCCGCGACCAGCTGGAGCGGCGACCGCTCTATCGCCGGGCGTTCCGAGAGCCAGTTGCGGATCTGTTCGTAGACCGCGGGATGGTTAAGCAGTTGGAAGTGGTGCACGCCGCCGACGTGGCGGTAATGGTCGATCGGGAAGCTGAGCCGCTGCTCGCGGCCCGCTTGCGCCCACGCGCTCGGCCCGACCACGAACAGATCTCCGATCAATCGGTTGGCAAGTCCGTCTGGGTTGCGCGAGATGCCCGCGGAGATGAAATAGTGGTTAGCGCCCTCCAGGAACGGGATCTCGGTCGCCATCCGCCGCACGAATTCGTCGGGATCGCGTCCGAACCAATCCTCCTCCAGCAGATAGCCGTAGCGTAGGTCCTTGACCCCGGAGCTTCGTACGTTGAGAGCGGTGGCCAGGGATCGCGTCTCGGGCAGGCGCGCGAACGCGGCGCTCGCGGCGTGGGTCGCCCGCTCGAACGGGGCACCCAGGTGCGGGGAGCTGAGCATGAACACGTGGCGCACCTTTTCGACCCACGAGCGGTCCGTACCCTGATGGCAGGCGCTGCGAGCGATCAGCCCTCCCACGGAGTGCCCGATGAGCGCCATCTCCTCGGTCGGGGCCGGCCACGCGGAGGTCAGCTCGTCGAGCAGCTGCGCCAGCTGCCGACCATTGTCCGAGATGTGGCGGCCGCTGTTGTAGCGGATGTAGACCGGCGTGTAACCGAGCTCGACCCGGAGCCGCGGCCCGTAGGGAACGTGTTTGAGAGCGCCCCGCGACCACGCCCCCTCGGTCTCGCCTATCCCGTGCAGAAAGACCGCGAGCCGCCCCGTGGCGTCGGGGAACGCGTCACGGACGGCGTCGGCGGTACTCAGATCGACAGCTTCCCCCCCGCGGCGCACCGTCATCTGCACCGCCAAGGGGCTGTGCTCGCGCTCTAGCCGGTCGCCGAACGCTCCGTTCAGCGCCCCGATCGCCACCCGACCGGCCGTTGACTGCTCTATGGAGGGCGCCTCCGGCGGCCGCGTCAAGCTAATCGCGCGAGCGCCGGCCCGAACGGCCGCGCCAAGCGCGGCGCGCACGCCCGCATACGCGCCATGGCTAATGCCGTCGTGGATCAGGCGTACCGGAGCCGCGACCTCCCCCACCGAGTCGAACACGCGCTCGGCGATTCCCACGTGCATCTCTTCAATCCGCGCCGTGGCGCCTCCGACCGCCTCCCCCATCAGCTCCCCCAGGGCACGGACCTCGTGGGACTGCATACGCCGTACTAAACCGTCACCGGGCGCTGGTTTCAACTTCCGGCAATGCCCCGACTGCGCGGTCGACGCAGCTATGTTGCGGACCATGCTGCTGCGCGAGGACAGCCGTGGGGTTCTGGCGATCGGCCAGACATCCCACGCCTGGATTTCGGGTCAGCTGGCGCGTGCCTGGGGCAACCCGCGCTTCCCGGCGCCCGAGCCACGCCAGGAGGTCTGCCTCGCGGCGGAGCAGCATGACATCGGCATGGCGCTGTGGGACCTCGAGCCGGCGCGCGATCCGGGTACCGGCCTGCCGTACTCGTTCATGGAGATGCCGCTCGAGGAGCATCTCGGGCTATGGCGCGCGGCTCCACAGCGGCTTCTGACCCAGAGCCGGTACGCGGCGCTGCTCGTCTCCATGCACGGGGCACGGCTGTACGCGCGTCGCGACCTGGCCGCGCTCGAAGACCAGGAGGCGATGGCGGTGCGCGAGTACTTGGCTGCGCAGCGACGCCTCCAGGCCGAGCTGGTGGAATCGCTCGCCGCCGATCCGCGAACCGGGCCCTCGGTCGAAGAAGCAACGCTGGCGCGACAATAGCCAGCTCATCTGGACCTGGGACTTCCTCTCGCTGGCGATCTGCCTGGACTGGGGGCCTCGACCGGCTCCCAAGGTCCCCTCAGCCGAGGGGCGGGTGGAGCTTCAGCTGACGGCCGCGGGCGAAGAGCGGCGGTGGTGGCTCGAGCCCTGGCCCTTCGCGGGTAGCTGCAGTTGTCGTCCGCTGCGAGGGGCGGCGCCTGGAGGAGGCCTTTCAGACGGAGGAAGAGATGAGGGCCGGCCTTGCCGCCGCGCCGTGGGAGACGGTCGAGTTTGAGCTCCTCAGCAGGTAGAGGAGGGCGCTGACACTCCGGTGCCGCTGCTCGGGTTATCGACGACCCCGGCATCCGACGAGCGCACCACCGCGCCCAGATGCACCACATACCACGCGCCCCGCCAGGAGATCATCGACGCCACCCCGAAGGAGCTCGTCTGGCCGCCTTCGCGATATACGAGGCGAGCGTTCGGAACCTCGTAGTAGCCGACGGCGTTGGAGCAGGTCCCCGGCGACACCCAGTGGGCATAGCTTGAGGGGACCTGGACTCCGACCAGCTGGGCGGTGGAGTCGCCGGAACCCAGCAGACCGTGCGCGGCGGCGATGTCTAGCCCAAACTCGTGCACCAGCCGGTTGTCGTAGTCGGCCCCCGGATCGGCAATCGCCTTCACCTGCGCGTAGGCGCCCTCAGGGAAGAAGGCGGGCATGGCCGCGGATACGGAGTCCGACCGGATGCCCTGCCACAGGGCCGCCATCTCAGCCTGAAAGCCGGCAGTGGAGGCCGACGGGAGCTGAGAGGTCTGAGGCAGCGAGCCGGGCGAGGGCTGGGGCTGTGCCAGTTTGCTGGCCTGGGTGCTGGCCGTCGTGGCGGCGTGGCTGGCGGCGCTCGAGTTCGTGGCGTGGTGGGTCCCTGTGGAGCCGGAGCGCGTCGCCGAGCTACCGCAGCCTGCAAGCAGCATGACCAGGGATACGACCGACGCCCTACGCAAAGTGGCTAAGCGGCAGGCGCGCCGACGGCTTCGATCTCGGCGTAGGCATCAGCCAGCCGCTTGATGCCCTCCTCGATCTCCGCCGGCGTAACGCCCGAGTACGCAAGCCGGAGGCAAGACTCACCGCCCTCGAGCACGAACTCTGATCCCTTCACGAACACCACGCCGCGGCTGGCGGCGGCCGTGAACAGGGCGTCGACGTCGGTTCCTCGCGGCAGCTCGACCCACAGGAAGTAGCCCCCCTGCGGGTCGACGAAGCGAGCGTCCGGCAGCGCGCGGCGCAGCGCATCGCACAGAGTCGCAGCCCGTTCCCGCAGCGCGGCTTTGACCGTCTCGATCGAACGCTCGAGCGCCCCTGAGCGGCAGAACTCATAGACGATGCCCTGCGAGACCATGCTCGGCGAGATGTAGGCGCTGGTGGCGATCTTCGCGATCGTGGTGATCAGGTCCTCCGGTCCGACCAGGTAGCCGACCCGGATCCCGGGACATACGGTCTTGGAGAACGACGAGGCGTACACGACCGTCTGGCCATCCATTGACCGGATCGAGGGCAGCTGCTCGCCCTGGAAGCGAAGCGCCACGTAGGGATCGTCCTCGAAGATCGTGAAGCCGTAAGCCCGAGCGAGGTCGAGCACGCGCTCGCGCTTGTCCATGGACAGGGTGTAGCCGGCTGGATTCTGGAAGTTGGGGATGATGTGAGCGAGCGTGGGGTTGGCACCGGCCGTCAGCACCCGCTCGAGGGCGGCAACATCGATCCCGTCCGGCTCAAGCTCGACCATCCGCACGTCTGCGCCCCGGTTGCGCAGGGACAGCAGCGTACGGTCGTATGTCGGGCGCTCCACGATGACCGAGTCCCCCGGCCGCACCAGCGCGTCGAACAGGAAGGCGTCGGCCTGCATCGAACCGTTGGTGACCAGCACGGACTCCGGGCCGACACCGTGCAGCTCGGCGATCCAGGCCCGCAGTGGCAGGTAGCCCACTGAGGTCCCGTACGCCGTCAGGCCGCCCGGGTCATTCGCAAATGCTTGTTCGGCTGCGCCACGGAGTCCCTCGACGTCGACGATGTCCAGCGAAGGCGCGCCGCGGGCGAACGAGATGGTCTCCGTCATCTGAAGCGAAGAGTACGTGCTCGGCCTGCGGAACGCCGCTCGGCCTGCGGAACGCCGCTCGGCCTGCGGAACGCCGCTCGGCCTGCAGAACGCCGCTCGGCCTGCAGAACGCCGCTCGGCCTGCGGAATGCCGCTCGGCCTGCGGAACGCCGCTCGGCCGGCGGCGCCGTCAGGCCGCGGCGCCCAACAGCGAGACCGCGAGCTCCGCCACCTCGGTCGGCGTGCGGCCGACACGGACGCCCCGGGCCTCGAGCGCCTCGGCCTTGGCGGCCGCGGTCCCCCTGGAGCCGGAGACAATCGCGCCCGCGTGGCCCATGGTCTTCCCCGGCGGGGCCGTGAACCCCGCGATGTACGCCACCACCGGCTTGGACACGTTCTCGGCCACGAACTCGGCGGCGCGTTCCTCGGCGTCGCCCCCGATCTCGCCGCACATCACGATCAGCTCGGTCTGGGGATCGTCCTCGAACATCCCGATCACGTCGATGAAGTCCGAGCCCGGGACCGGGTCGCCGCCGATGCCAACGATCGTCGAGTTGCCGAAGCCCTGCTGGGCGATGACGTTGCCTATTTGATAAGTAAGGGTGCCCGAGCGCGATACCACGCCCACGTTGCCCTCCTTGAAGAACGCGGCCGGGATGATCCCGACGTTCGCCTTGCCCGGCGACAGGATCCCGGGGCAGTTGGGCCCCACGAGCCGCGACCGTCCATCCTTTCGGATGGCGTTGTACACCCGCAGCTCGTCGTGGGCGGGAATCCCCTCCGTGATGGCCACGATCAGCTCGACCCCGGCGTCCTCGGCCTCGAGGATCGAGTCTGCGGCGAAACGCGGCGGAACGAAGATCATCGCGGTGTTGGCGCCGGTCTCGTCGACCGCCTCGTGGAACGTGTTGAAGACGGGGATGCCGTCGACGTCCTGGCCGCCCTTGCCGGGAGTCACTCCTCCGACCACGTTGGTGCCGTAGTCGCGGTTACGAAGCGAGTGGAACGTTCCCTCGCGACCGGTGATTCCCGACACGCAGAGCTTGGTATCGCTGTCGACGAGGATGCTCATGACCCCGTCAGTTCCACCACCTTCTGCGCCGCACCATCCATCGTCGGCTCGCTGTAGACGTTCGGAAGGTTCGCCTCCGCCAGCAGCCGCCTGCCCTCCTCGTCGTTGGTCCCGTCGAGGCGGACGACGAACGGGACCGCCGGCTTGATCTGGTCGAAGGCCTCGATCAGACCCTTGGCCACCTCGTCGCCGCGGGTGATGCCGCCGAAGATGTTGAACAGCACGGCCTTCACCTTGTCGTTCGAGAGGATCACCTCCACAGCACTGGTGATGGCGTCCGCCTTGGCGCCGCCGCCGGCGTCGAGGAAGTTGGCCGGTGAGCCCCCGGCCTGGGCCACCACGTCGAGCGTCGACATCACCAGGCCGGCACCGTTGCCGAGGATCCCGACGTCGCCGTCGAGCTTCACGTAGGTCAGACCGCGCTCCTTGGCCATCCGCTCCTGGGGGTCCTCGGCGGAGATGTCGCGCAGGTCGGCGTTCTCGGAATGGCGGAACAGGGCGTTGTCATCGAGCGTGACCTTGGCATCCAGCGCCCTCACCTCCCGATCGGGGGTGACGATCATCGGGTTTACCTCCACCAGCGTCGCCTCCTCGGCGATGAACGCGTCGTAAAGGCTGGCCAGCATCGCGCCCACCGGACGGACGACGTCCGAGTCGACCCGGGCTTCGAACGCCAGCCGGCGACCGTGAAAATCCTGGAAGCCGACCAGCGGATCGACGTGAAGCCGTGCGATCGCGCCAGGATCGGAGGCGGCCACCTCCTCGATGTCCATGCCGCCCTTGGTCGAGAGCATCACCAGTGGCGCCTTTGCCGAGCGGTCGAAGATCACCGAGGCGTAGTACTCGGAGGAGATCTCCGAAGCACTCTCCACCCACAGCTCGTGGACCGTGAGGCCGCGGATGTCCATCCCCAGGATCGCTCGGGCCTGCTCCTCGGCCTCCGAGCGGTCCTTGGCCACCTTGATCCCCCCGGCCTTGCCGCGACCGCCGATCTGCACCTGGGCCTTGATCACGCATGGATAACCGATCTCGTCCGCCGCCGCCACGGCCTCCTCGACGGTCTTGGCGGGGACCCCGTCCGGTACGGGCACACCGTGGCGAGCGAAGAGCTGCTTGCCCTGGTATTCGAGTAGGTCCATCGCCGAGGACTGTATTGAAGTCCTTCGCGCAGGCGCTCCCACGTCCCGTCATGGCATCATCCCGCCGCCATGGCCATTCCCAAGAACATCACGTTCGTCACCTTCGATGTCTACGGCACATTGATCGACTGGGAGACTGGGGTGTACGAGGCCTTCAGCAAGGAGGCGGAACGCGACGGGTTCACGATCGAACGCGACGAGCTGATCCCGCTCTTTCACGAGATCTCACAACAGATCGAGGCGGGGTCATACGAGCTCTATGCCGAGGTTCTGCGCCGGACGGCGGTCCAGATCGCCAAGCGGCTGGGGTGGCCCTTGGAGCCATCGCGGGCCGGCTTTCTGCCCGATTCGGTGCAGCGCTGGCCACCTTTCAAGGAGACCAACTCCGTACTTTCGAAGATCACCAAGAAGCACAAGGTGGGGTTGATCTCCAACATCGACGACAAACTGTTGGGACAGACCCGCCGTCACATCCCGCTCGACTTCGACCTCGTCGTGACCGCCCAGCAGGTGCGCTCGTATAAGCCGGATCCCGCCCACTTCAACGAATGCGAGCGGCGGATCGGCGGCAAGCGGGGATGGGTACACGTGGCCGCCAGCTACTACCACGACGTCGAGCCGTGCCTGAAGAAGAGGGTCCCGGTGATCTGGGTCAACCGCTCAAAGCAGGAGCTCGAGTCCTCTCAGAAGAAGCCTGACGGGGAGGTGGCCAACCTCCGCGAGGCCTCGAAGCTGATCGGGGCCAGCTAGGAGGGCCGCCCCGCGGAGCCGGTCAGCTCTCTCCGCCGCTGATCACGACGACCGTGTCGCCGGTGGCCACCGAGGATCCGACAGCGATCGGCAGCTCAACGACCGTCCCAGATTTGTGCGCCGTGATCTCGTTCTCCATCTTCATGGCCTCGATCACCGCGATCAGCGCGCCCTCCTGAACGGTGGCCCCCTGCTCGACGGCGACCTTGAGGACCGTGCCCTGGATCGGAGAGGAGAGCGTGTCACCGTCGGCGCCGGCGCCGCCAGTGCGGGCGCGCTCGGCGCGGCGGGCAGGACGCCGGGTCCCGGGGGCGGGGGTAGCAGGGGCAGCGCCGTTCACCGCCGAGCCTTCGAACGGCGGCCCGATCACCTTGACGTCGAACCGTTTGCCCGACACCTCCACCGTGTAGCTCTGCTCGAGAACCCCCGCCGCCTCCTCCTCGGGCTCCGGCTCCGGCCTCGGGAACGCAAGCTGCCTGAGCCAAGCCCGGTCTTCGATCAGGTCGCGGCCGGTCTCCGCATCTGCCCACTGGCGGGTCTGCAGGAATGTCTCGTGGAACGGCAACAGCGTCTTCAGGCCGCCGATCTCGTACTCGTGCAGCGCCCTCAACATCCTTGACGTGGCTTGCTCCCGGTCGACGTCCCACACGATCAGCTTGGCCACCATTGGGTCATACATGGGGCTGATCTCCGAGCCGGGGCCGACACCGGAGTCGACCCGGACGCCCGGCCCCGCCGGCTCGCGGTAGGAGGTGATCGCGCCCGGAGCGGGGGCGAAGTTCTTGGAGGCATCCTCGGCGTTGATCCGGCACTCGATCGCGTGGCCCCGCAGCGTCACTTCGTCCTGTGTAATCGACAGCGGCTGTCCGGCCGCCACCCGGATTCCCTCCTTGACGATGTCGATGCCGGTCACCATCTCGGTCACGCAGTGCTCGACCTGAACGCGGGTGTTCATCTCCAGGAAGAAGTACTCGGCTTCCTCGGCGCCCTCGTGGGTGACCAGCAGACCCTCGATCGTGCCGGCGCCGGTGTACCCGACGGCAGCGGCTGCCTCCGTGGCGATCTTGCCGATGCGGGCGCGGAGCTCCTGGTCGACGGCCGGGGCGGGGGCCTCCTCGATCAGCTTCTGGTGGCGGCGCTGGACCGAGCAGTCGCGTTCTCCGAGGTGGATCACGTTGCCGTGCTTGTCGGCCAGAACCTGCACCTCCACGTGCCGCGGATCGGGCAGGTAGCGCTCCAGATAGACGGTCGGGTCCGAGAAGAATTTCTCGCCCTCGCGGGCGGCGCCTTCGAAGGCCTCCGCGAGCTTGTCCTCGGAGGTGGCGACGCGGAAGCCCTTCCCGCCCCCGCCGCCGGCGGCCTTCACGGCAACCGGATATCCGATCGTCTTTTTGATCAACTTCTGGGCCTCCGCCACGCTCGATACGGGCTCGGTGGTGCCCGGCACGATCGGTACGCCCGCTTCGGCCATCAGCTCGCGCGCCCGGGTCTTTGACCCCATGGCCTCGATCGCGCTCGAAGGAGGACCGATGAACGTGATCCCGCGCTCCTCGAGGGCCGAGGCGAACGCCGCGTTCTCGGCCAGGAAGCCGTATCCCGGGTGGACGGCCTCAGCCCCAGAGCGCTCGATCGCCTCGAGCAGCTTCTCGACGTTCAAATAGCTCTCGGGGGCCGGGCCTGGGCCGAGCAGAAAGGCTTCATCGGCGCGCTTGACGTGGATCGCGTCCCGGTCCAGCTCGGAATAGACCGCCACGGTCGCGATCCCGAGCTCCTCGCAAGCGCGGATTACGCGGACCGCGATCTCGCCGCGGTTTGCGATCAGGACCTTCGAGAACATGGGCGGGCAGCCACTTTACCGTCATGCGAGGGGGCCGGCCGACGGCCCGCTGCCCCGTCTAGCGGGCCCCGACGACCATGCCCGCGCCGGCCGTGTCGCCCGTCGCCTCGTCGATGAGGATGAAGCTGCCGGTGGCGCGGTTGCGCGCGTAGGGGTCGATGATCAGCGGGGCGCTCGTGCGCAGCCGGACGCGGCCGATCTCGTTCAGCCCGAGCTCGGCCGCGGCATCGTGGGCCAAGGTATTGACGTCCACACGGTGCTCGATCTCCGCGACGACTGCCCGCGCCGAGCGGGTGGTGTGCTTGATCGCGTAGCGGCCGTCCACCCGCAGCGGCGTCTCGGTCATCCAGCAGACCATTACCTCGAGGTCACGCGCGCTGATCGGAGGATCGTCGGCGTCGACGATCATGTCCCCCCGGGAGACATCGAGCTGCCCTTCCAGGCGAACGGTCACCGACATGGGCGGAAAGGCGCACTCGCGGTGGCCCTCGAAGGTGTCGATCGCCGCGACGCGGGTCCGCTGTCCGGCCGGGAGCACCAGCACGTCGTCGCCGGGTCTCAGCACACCTCCAACGAGCTGACCCGCGTACCCGCGGTAGTCGTGGTGCTGCTCGGAGTTCGGCCGGATCACCCACTGGACCGGAAATCTCAGGTTGAGAAGGTTGCGAGCAGGGGCGATCACCACGTGCTCCAGGTGGTAGAGCAGCGACGGCCCGTCGTACCACGGCATGTCGAGCGAACGCTCGACGACGTTGTCGCCGCGCAGGGCGGAGATGGGGATGAACGTCACGTCGGGGAGGCCAAGCCGCGCCGTCCAGTCCACCAGGTCCTCGACGATCGCGTCGAACACCGTCTCGTCGTAGCCGACCAGGTCCATCTTGTTGACGCACACCACGACATGCGGAATCCGCAACAGCGAAGCGATGTACAGGTGGCGGCGGGTCTGCTCGGAGACTCCATTTCGGGCGTCCACGAGCACCACTGATAGATCGCCTGTGGAGGCGCCGGTGACCATGTTCCGCGTGTACTGCTCATGCCCCGGCGTGTCGGCGATGATGAACTTGCGCTTTGGCGTCTGGAAATAGCGGTAGGCGACGTCAATCGTGATGCCTTGCTCCCGCTCGGCCCGCAGCCCATCGGTCAGCAGCGCCAAGTTGACGTAGGCGTCCCCACGCCGCTCGGAGGTCGCCAGCAGGTGCTCGAGCTGATCCTCGAAGATCGCCTTGGAGTCGTGCAGCAGGCGCCCGATCAGCGTCGACTTGCCATCGTCCACAGAGCCGGCCGTCGCAAACCGCAGCAGCTCCGTGGTCCGAGCAGAGGCGAGGTGGCCGTTGGTCGCCGCGCCGGTCGCCGTGTGCCCAGCCACTTAGAAGTACCCCTCGCGCTTGCGGTCCTCCATCGCGGCCTCCGTGACTCGGTCGTCGGCACGTGTCTCGCCGCGCTCGGTGATCCTGGTGGCTGCGATCTCTGCCACCACGCTCTCGAGCGTGGTCGCGGTCGAGCGCACCGCGCCGGTACAGGTCATGTCGCCGACCGTCCGGTACCGGACGGAGGTCTCAAACGGCTGCTCGCCGTCGGTCAGCTGCACGTATGGGCTGGAGGCGTACAGCATGCCGTCGCGCTGGAACACCTGACGGCGGTGGGCGAAATAGATGGAGGGCACCTCGAGGCCTTCCGAGGAGATGTACTGCCAGACGTCGAGCTCGGTCCAGTTCGACAGCGGGAACACGCGAACGTGCTCGCCCTTGCGGATGCGGCCGTTGTAGAGGTTCCACAGCTCCGGCCGCTGGCGCTTGGGATCCCACTGGCCGAAGTCGTCACGGAACGAGAAGACCCGTTCCTTGGCCCTGGCCCGCTCCTCATCGCGGCGAGCGCCCCCGAACGCGGCGTCGAACCCGTGCTCGGCGATCGCGTCCAGAAGGGTCGTCGTCTGGAGCCGGTTGCGAGAGGCGCGCGGGCCGGTCTCCTCGATCACTCTTCCCGAGTCGATGGACTCCTGCACGCTGGCGACGATCAGGCGCTCGCCAAGCTGGGAGACCAGCCGGTCGCGGAACTCGATCACCTCCGGGAAGTTGTGGCCCGTGTCGACGTGCATGATCGGGAACGGGAACCGAGCGGGACGGAACGCCTTCTCGGCCAGACGCAGCAGGACCAGCGAGTCCTTCCCTCCGCTGAACAGGAGCACCGGCCGTTCGAACTCCGCCGCCACCTCGCGAAAGATGTGGACCGACTCGGCCTCGAGGGTCTCGAGGTGCGATAGCTCATACGCCAACGGGTTCACGCTGCTACCTGCTACTCCGGGAATTCATGTTGGGGGCCCTGTGCGCCTTGCGGCTCACAGGTGGATGCCGCACTCGGTCTTGTCCTGTCCCGCCCAGCGGCCGGCGCGTCCTTCGCCCGGCTGGGTGCAGGGGGCGCATCCAATCGATGCAAAGCCGCGGTCGTGGAGCGGGTGGTAGGGGAGGTCGTGGCGGGAGATGTAGTTCCACAAGTCGTTTTCGGACCAGTCCGCGAGCGGATTGACTTTCCAGATCCCGCGCTTCGGGTCCTGCTCGAGCTTTGGCGCCCCGGCTCTGGTGGGTGCCTGCTCGCGGCGGATCCCGGTGATCCAAGCGTCGACGTCAGCCAGGGCGCGCTCGAGCGCATCCACCTTGGCCTGTCCGCAGCAGTTCTGTGCGGTCCAAGGGCCATTTGGGCTGCGCGCGTCCACGACCTCGATCCTCACCCCGAAGCGATCCTCGAACGACCGCCAGGTCTGGAGCGTCTCCGGGAACAGGACGCCGGTGTCGATCATGAAGACGTGCGCCTCCGGCTCGATCTCGGTGAGCATGTGCACCAGCACCGACTCCTCCTTCTGGAAGGAGCAGGCCAGGGTGAGCCGCGGGTGGAAGCGGTCGACCGCGTAGGCGATCACCTCCTGGGCGGAGGCTGTCTGTATGAGATCCGGAGCGGTGATGGCCATGACTCTAGACGGCGCACTCCCCTTCGCCCCGAATGACCTCGAACGGCGCGTTCTTGGTCCAATCTATGAAGTAGTCCATGTTCTCGAGGCTGAACTCGACCGGCATGGACAGATCCTTGACTCGGGCCTCGAACTCCTGAGCGCCGACGCGGTCGGCGAAGGCGTTGAACTCCTCGCCCTCGGCCCGCTCTGATTCGTAGTAGCGAACCCAGCGCTCGACCGCATCGGGCACTCGCTTGGCTGGAAGCCGAGCCTTCAGTCGCTGTCCGTATCGGACCTCGCCCCCCTCGTACGCGCCTCCCACGTGGGGGATGTAGGCCGGAATGGTGTGGTCCCCGACCTTGATCGACGCTCCGTAGAAGCCGATGTTCGCGATGTGGTGCTGACCGCACCCGTTGGGGCAGCCGCTCATCTTGACGTGAATCCTGCGAGATAACGAGTCGTCGATCTCCATCTGCACGAGCCGCTCGTGGATTGCCTCGTTCAGGCCCATGGAGCTCGTGATCCCGAGCTTGCAGGAATCGGTGCCCGGGCAGCTGACGACGTCGGTGATCTCGTCCGCGCCCGGATCCCCCAGCCCGAGCTCATGAAGGCGTCGCCACACCTCATACACCGATTCATCGCGCACCCAGCGCAAGATCAGGTTCTGATGCACGCTGGTACGGGCATAGCCGCCAGTGTGTTCCCGCATGATCTCGGCCAGCCCCCGGAACTGCTCGGGCGTCAGGTCGCCGCGCGGGACCTTGACCTCTACCGTCGAGAAGCCGTGCTGGCGTTGGGAGCGGACGTTGGTCTCGACGAATGCGTCGTACTCCGTCAGATCGCCGTTGGGGCTGGCCATCGCCTGCGGCTTTGCCGGGGCGTTCGCCTCCTCGTCGTCTTCGAACAGCAGCTGGTCAAGGGTGAAGTCGCGCTCGGAGACCCAGCCGCCCTCGAGCTCCTCCTCCACCAGCTCTCGGAACTCGTCGATCCCGATCTTGTCGACCAGCACCTTGATCCGGGCCCGAGCCCGGTTGGGGCGTAGCCAGTCGGTCCGGTCGAAGATCCTGACCACGGCCTCGGCGATCTTCAGGTAGTCGCCATTGTCGAGCTCGACGAACTCGTACAGGGTCGGTGCCAAACGCGGCATGATCGAGGTCCCGCCCCCCACCCGCACCTCGACCCCGCGGACGCCGTCGCGGACGCGCGGCAGGAACGCCAGGTCATGGATCTTGGTGATCGCGTTGTCCTCGTCTGTGGCCGCGAACGCCGTCTTGAACTTGCGAGGCATGTTCTGCGTCGTGGGGTGGCGCACGAAGTAGCGCACATAGGCGCCGGCGTACGGGGTGACGTCGAACAGTTCGCCTTCCAGGGTGCCGGCGCGCGGGTCGCCGGTCACGTTGCGCATGGTGTTCCCGCACCCCTCGCGCGACGACAGTCCCGCGTCGCCGAGCTCCCGGATCAGCTTCGCAGCCTCGGGCAGTGGCACATGGTGCATCTGGATGTTCTGCCGGGTGGTGATGTGGCCCTTGCGAAGCGGGACGTACTTCTCGATCCCGGCCGCGAATGCATCCAGCTGGTCGGGAGTCACGCCGCCCAGCGGCAGCTTTACCCGGACCATCTGAACGTCCGGTTGGCGCTGGCCGTAGATCCCCTGCTTGAGCCGGAACTTGGTGAACTCCTCACCGTCCAGCTCGTTTTTCAGGTACCGCGTGGACTCCGTGTCGAAGTCGTCGAACTCGCGCTGGAGGATTGGGATGATGTGTCCCGGGACGTCCTTCAGGACCTCGGGGTTCTCAAGCGAGCCCTCGCGGGCGCCTACCCACCCCGGCGGTCTAGCCTCGGCGCCCTCGCTCTTGGGGCGATCGACTGATGCACGTTCCATCGTCAAAACGTATCAAAGCCGGTCCGGTTATATCTATTTTGGCTTGACCGCGGCGCGGTGTGGCATGACCGGCGCCGCGGCGGCAGTAGCAGCCGCCGCGGCCGCCGGCGCGCTCCTCAGTCGGCAACCGACGCAAGGCCGGCATCTGCGCTGGGGGCGACGCGATGCCTAGCGAGCGCCGCGCGTCGACGAGCGCGGCTGCGGGCCCGCGTTCGCGTGAGCGGACCCGGAAGAGTGGAAAACGAAATGGCGACTCGTAGCCGCGCTACGTATGACACTGCCGCCAGCCCCTTCGGTTTGAGACCCGACTAGCCCTCCTGGACGGGGATGACCCCGCCGGCAAAATTCCTGTCGTGACCGTCCCACACGCGGGGACGGATGTCAAGACCGCAACGTACGATTCGCTTCTCGCTCAAGACCGCCCGTGCGATCTCGGTTGCTCGCGCGACGATGGGCGCGCTACACGATCAGGTCCACGGGAGCGGCGGCTCCGGAGCTAGCGCGACGCCTTCGTACAGAGCAGCCTGCTGCCAGGGATTACGCCGCGCGGCGGGGGGCGCGGGCCGAGGAGCCGTCTCGCGCATGAACCGCTCGAGCGCGGCAACCACGGCCGCCGCCTCCTCAGGCGAGGCGCCGGGAGCGACGATCTTCAATAGCGGCCGGCGGTTCAACGTGTCGAGGGTATCGTCCGCCGCGCGTGCCCGAGCTGCCCGTCCTCCATCACGACGCCGTGCTCGACGCGATCTCGCCGGCGGAGGCCATCAAGCGCGTCCGTGAGGGGCTGGTTCGCTTCCACGCCGGCCAATGGGCGATGCCTCCGAAGATCTACCTCGACAGTCCGCCGTTCGGGGACTTCCGCGCCATGCCGGCACGCGGAGACGGGCTGGCACTCCTCAAATGGGTGACTTCGTTTCCCCGTAACCCGTCTCGTGGCTTGCCGACCGTCACCGGGCTGATCTGCCTCTCGGACGCCTCCAATGGCCAACCGCTGATGCTGATCGATGCCCGGTCGGTGACGGCCCTCCGTACCGGCGGCGTGGCCGCGGTGGCGAGCGTCGCGCTGGCACCGGCTGAGTCCCGCTCCATTGGGATCATCGGCTGCGGGCTGCACGGCACATGGGTAGCGCGCTGCCATGCGGCCGCCGGTTACGGTCAAGGCGTCTGTCACGACGTCCGCCCGCGCGCGGCTGAGGCCCTGGCCGGGGAGCTCGGGTGGGCGGCCGGCTCGCGCGAGGAGGCACTGCACTGCGACATCGTGTGCTGCGTGACACCGGGCGAGGAGGTGGTCGTCGACGCCGGCAATCTGCGGCCGGGTCTACACCTCAACATGCTCGGCGCCGATGGGCCGGGCAAGTCCGAGGCGAGCGTTGGGGCGGTGGCTTCCTGCGCGCTGTTCTGCGACGAGTGGGAGCAGGCTGCTCATGGCGGCGAGTTGACCGCCGCGGTCGCCGCCGGACTCGTCGATCGCGAGCAGGTGACCGAGCTGGGCGCCGTGCTGGCGGGCGATGCGCCGGGCCGTCCGGGACCAGAGACGGCCACCATGTTCGACTCCACGGGGCTGGCGGTACAGGATCTGGCGGTCGCCGCCGCGGCGCTGGAGGCGTGGCGGGAGGGGCGGGCCGACGCGCAGACGGTCGTGCTTTAGGGGGCTACAGCGGGATGTTCCCGTGCTTGCGCTTCGGGCCTGGCTCGCGCTTGGTTTCGAGCGTCTCGAGCGCGGTGATCACCTTCGGCCGCGTCTCGTGAGGCACGATGACGTCGTCGAGATATCCGCGCTCGGCGGCGACGAACGGATTGGCGAAGTGAGCCTTGTAGTCGACGATCAGCTTCTGTCGGCGCGTATCGGGCGTGGGCGAGGAGTTGATGTCCCGGCGATAGATGATGTTGACCGCCCCCTCGGGCCCCATGACCGCCACCTCCGCCGTCGGCCAGGCGAAGTTGAAGTCGGCCGCCAGGTGCTTGGAGCCCATCACGTCGTATGCCCCCCCGTATGCCTTGCGGGTGATGACCGTGATCTTGGGCACCGTGGCCTCGGCATAGGCGTACAGCAGCTTTGCCCCGTGGCGGATGATCCCTCCCCACTCCTGGTTGGTGCCCGGCAGGAAGCCCGGCACGTCGCAGAAGGTCAGGATCGGAACGTTGAAGGCGTCGCAGGTGCGGATGAAGCGGGCGGCCTTCTCCGATGAGTCGATGTCAAGCACGCCCGCCAGCTGATTGGGCTGATTGCCAACAACCCCGATCGAGTATCCGTTGAGACGGGCGAAGCCGCAGACGATGTTGCGCGCGTAGTGCTCGTGAACCTCGAAGAACTCCCCGTCATCGACCACCAGCCGGATCACGTCGCGCATGTCGTAGGGCTTGTTGGGGCTGTCGGGAACCACGTGGTCGAGCTGTTCGTCCATCCGCAGTGGGTCGTCGGTGGGCTGGACACGTGGCGGTAGCTCGAGGTTGTTCTGGGGGAGGAACGAGAGCAGGTAGCGGGTGTCCTCGAGGCACTGGTCCTCGTCGTCTGAGGCGAAGTGCGCGACGCCCGACTTGGAGTTGTGCGACATGGCGCCCCCCAGGGACTCGAAGTCGACCTGCTCCCCGGTCACGGTCCTGATCACGTCGGGACCGGTGATGAACATGTGCGAGGTCTCCTTGACCATGAAGATGAAGTCCGTGATCGCCGGCGAGTACACGGCGCCGCCGGCACAGGGCCCCATGACCAAGCTGATCTGCGGAATCACACCGGAAGACCGGACGTTTCGCAGGAACACGTCGCCGTAGGCGCCGAGCGACACGACGCCCTCCTGGATCCGGGCCCCGCCGGAGTCGTTCATCCCGATCACCGGGCAGCCGATCTTGGCCGCCAGGTCCATGAGCTTGCACATCTTCTCGCCCATGACCTCGCCCAGCGAGCCGCCGAACACGGTGAAGTCCTGGCTGAACACGCACATCCGTCGGCCCTCGATCGTGCCGTGCCCGGTGACAACGGCGTCGCCGTAGGGCCGGTTCTTCTGCATCTCGAACTCGTACGTGCGGTGGCGCACGAACGTGTCGAGCTCCTGGAAGGAACCGGGATCGAGCAGCTTCTCGATCCGCTCCCGAGCCGTGTACTTGCCTTTTTCGTGCTGCTTGGCGACGGCGGTCTCTGATCCCGCGTGGACCGCTCCGTGGCGGATCTCCTCCAGCTGGGCGAGCTTCTCTTCGTAGGTCTCGGGGGCCTTCTCGCGCACCTCCGCGAGTGTATCCGCGCCTAGCACCTCGCCCATCACCGGCATTGCGTGACGGGATTAGGTTGCCGGCCGCTCTCGACCAGGCTGCAGAAGTCCCCAAACCGTCGTGGAAGGAGAGCCCGTGGGGAGGAACGCCGCCGGGAGCTGCTTATCCGCACATCCGCCCCGAACCGATTCCGGTTTGGGGGCTTTTGCGGGGCCCGGTGGGTGCCCAATCGAGGGACGCGGTGCCCGAGTCGAGGGACGCGGTCCCATCGAGGGACGCGGTCCCAATCGAGGGACGCGGTCCCAGTCGAGGGACGCGGTGGTTAGGCCCGCGAGAACGGCCGGTGATGGGCCTGACCGAGGCTGTCGAGGGCGGCCGCCAGGGCGTCGGTCCGGTCAATTTCATCGGGTGTCTCGACCGATTCCGTCGCGGGCGGTTCCGGCGCCGGCCGCGACTCCGGCCCCGGGGCCGACGGCCGTGGCTCAGGGGCCTGTGGTTCCTGCGCTGCCGGCTCGGCGACTGATTGTTCCGGAGCGGCCGTGACCGGCTCAGCCGTTCCCCGCGTGGGCCCGAGGAACCGCATGAACCGTTCGAGCAGTCTGCCGCGGGCTTTCCCTTCCGGCGGCTGCTCTGAGATCGGAGCGGCCGTCGCGGCGGGCGCGGGCGATACCGGCTCTGGATCCGCATCCGGCGGGCGATGGGCGTCCGGCTCCCGTTCGGGCTCCGGCGGCCACCTCCCCGGGCTGCGGGGCCATCCCGCTCGGGCTCCTGCGCCACCTCCTCGGGCTCCGGCGCCACCGCCTCGGGCTCCGGCGCCGACTCGCCGGCGGCGATCGAACACGTCAGCGTCACGCGGGTACCCCATCCGGACGGCTCGAGCTTGACCGTGCCGCTCGCGCGATCGCCCTCCCAGGCGACGGTGTGCTCGGGTTCGAGTCTCGCTATCCGGATTTCTCCGACGGATTCCCCGAGGTGCTTGGCCAGCGATTGGGCATCGCTGCATTCCGCCCACAGCTCGGGTGGAGACTTCAGCAGGGTACGACTCGTCTGGTGCTCGTTCATGGTCCCCAGTTTCGTGCGCCTGGCCGCGACTCCTCCCGCGAGCGCGATGCGGGAAGATGACCTGCATGGAACGGACCAAGCTGGGCTCGGCCGGTCCGGTGGTATCCCGCCTCGGCCTGGGGTTGATGGGCATGTCCGGCACCTATGGACCGGTCGAACGCGGGGAGAGCATCGCGACGATCCATGCGGCGCTCGACGCGGGCATCAACCTGCTCGACACGGGCGATTTCTACGGTATGGGCCACAACGAGCTTCTGCTGGCCGAGGCGCTGCAGGGCCGCAGACGCGAGGACGTGCTGATCAGCGTCAAGTTCGGAGCCCAGCGCGGGCCCGATGGCAGCTGGCTCGGACACGACGCGCGTCCGGCGGCGGTCAAGACGGCGCTCGCCTACTCGCTCCAGCGGCTGCGCACCGACTACATCGATATCTACCGGCCGGCACGGGTCGATCCGGAGGTCCCGATCGAGGAGACCGTGGGCGCGATCGCCGAGCTGGTGCAGGCAGGCTACGTGAGGTTCGTCGGCCTCAGCGAAGTCGGCGCCCAGACGATCCAGCGCGCGGCCGCTGTGCACGCGGTCTGCGATCTGCAGATCGAGTATTCGCTCCTGTCGCGGAGCGCCGAAGCCAGCGTCCTGCCCGCCTGCCGTGAGCTGGGGATCGCTGTCACCGCGTACGGCGTGCTGTCACGGGGGCTGATCGGCGGCAGCTATCAGCCGGACCACGGCAGCGGTAACACGAGCGACATCCGGTCTCGCTTTCCTCGCTTCGAGCGCGACAACCTGCGCCGCAACCTCGAACTTGGTCGAGCGGCTGCGCTCGATCGCGGCCGCCCAGGGCGCATCCGTGGCGCAGCTGGCGTTCGCCTGGGTGCTCTCACGAGGCGATGAGATCGTGCCGCTGATCGGCGCCCGCCGGCGCGCGCAGCTCGAAGATGCGCTCGGGGCGGTGGAGCTGGAGCTGGATGCCTCGGACCTGCAGCAGATCGAGCAGGCGGTGCAGGCCGCGGAGGTCGCGGGCGAGCGCTACGGGCCTGCGCAGATGGAGGCCCTGGACAGCGAGCGCTAGCGCCCCGAGACGCTAGGACTCCGCGACCACGTACACCCCGCTCGGCGCGTCCAGCAGCTCGAACGTGCGTCGGGCCGCCTCCTCGACGTGGATCCGCGGATCGTCGGGCACGCGGTCGCCTCCGTATGTGCCCGGTCCGTAAAAGGTCCCGTATTCGAGCACGACGCCGCCGGCGTCCAGCACCAGGCGCTCGTGCTCCTCGACCGCCTCGCCCCCAGCCGGTGGCCGCCACGCGATGCTCTGCGCGATCAATCGGTCTGCCTCCGCCGCTCTCATCGCCGCGATCAGGTTGCGCGTCCCTTCCGTACGCATCCGGTTGTTGCGGTCGCGGTAGTCGGAGATCTGATCTGCCCTGTCAGGGAGATCGGTGAGCTGGTGCATCACCAGCTCGGTCCGAAAATCGGCCACGGCGGAGCTCAGGGCGTCAGCGTCGTAGACATCGCAGACAACCGGCTCGGCGCCGAGCTCGCGCAGCATCTCGGTCTTGCCGGACGAGCGGGTCATGCCCGCGACCTCGTGTCCACCGGCCACCAGAAGCGGGATCAAGCGGACGCCGATCACGCCGCTAGCCCCGGCGAGGAAGATCCGCATCAGAAGGTCGGCTGGTACTCGCCGAAAACGTCCTTCATCGCGCCGCACACCTCGCCCAGCGAGCAGCGGTCCTTCAGCGCTTGGCGCAGCACCGGCAGGAGGTTGTCGCTCCCGCGGGCCGTTTGGCGAATTTCATCCAGGCGCCCGTCGACGAGTTGCTGGTCGCGATCTGCCTTGAAGGCCTTCAAGCGCTCGACCTGCTGGCGCTCTGACTCCGGATCGACGCGCAGGATGTCGGGAACCTCGACCCCCTTGTCGTCGACGAACTTGTTGACGCCGACGACGACGTCCTGCGCGATGCGGTAGCGCTCCTGATAGCCGAACGCCGACTCCTCGATCTCGTTCTTGACGAAATCGATCGCATTGACTGACCCGCCAAGCTGATCAATTTTCGAAATCAGCTCGGAGGCGCGGGCCTCGATCTCCTCGGTCAGGGCCTCGATGAAGTAGGAGCCCGCGAACGGGTCGACCGTGTCAGCGGCCCCCGACTCGTATCCGATGATCTGCTGGGTTCGGAGGGCGATCTTGGCCGCCCGCTCGGTGGGCAGCGCGAGCGCCTCGTCAAAGCCGTTGGTGTGCAGGGACTGGGTGCCGCCGCACACGGCCGCGAACCCCTGAAGTGCGACGCGCACGATGTTGTTCTCCGGCTGCTGGGCCGTGAGCGTGACGCCGCCCGTCTGGGTGTGAAAGCGCAGGCGCCAGGAGCGCTCGTCCTTGGCGCCAAACCGGTCCCGCATGATCTCCGCCCACATCTTGCGAGCGGCGCGGAATTTCGCCACTTCCTGAAAGACGTTGTTGTGCCCGTTGAAGAAGAACGCCAGCCGCGGCCCGAACTTGTCAATTTCAAGCCCGGCGTCAAGCGCCGCCTGCACGTAGGCGATGCCGTTGGCCAGCGTGAACGCCACCTCCTGCACCGCGGAGCATCCCTTCTCGCGGAAGTGGTAGCCGGAAATCGAGATCGTGTTCCACCTCGGCACGCGCTCGTTGCAGTACGCGAACAAGTCGGTCGTCAGCCGGATCGCCCCCTCGGGCGGGTAGATGAAGTTCCCCCGGGCGATGTACTCCTTGAGGATGTCGTTCTGGGTGGTGCCGCGGAGCTTGTCCGGGGGCACGCCCTGTTCGGAGCCGACCAGCTCGTAGAGCAGCAACAGCACCGCAGCGGGGGCGTTGATCGTCATCGACGTCGAGACCTGGTCCAGCGGGATGGCGTCGAACGCGACCCGCATGTCGTCGATCGTGTCGATCGCCACGCCGGTGCGCCCGACCTCTCCCAGGCACCGGGGGTTGTCCGAGTCGAGCCCTAGCTGGGTCGGGAGGTCGAACGCCATCGACAGACCCGTGGAGCCATGCTCGAGCAGGTAGCGGTAGCGCTCGTTCGACTCCTTGGCGCTCGCGTACCCGGCGTACTGGCGCATCGTCCACAGCTGCTTGCGGTACATGTCGGGATGAATGCCGCGCGTGAACGGGTAATCGCCCGGCTCGCCAAGTCGCGTCGGCAGATCTGCCGGAAGATCGTCGTCGGTGTACAGGGGTTCGATCTCGATCCCGGAGTCGGTGAAGCGGCGGGGATCGTCGGGGCCGACGATCGGAGCGATGGTGCGGTGCTCGGGAGTGGTGGCCATGCGAGGCAGGTTACCTCCGGCTGCTGGCCCGCGGGGTATGCAGGTAGGCGCGGGACCCTGGGCGGATTGCGGTCGGGCCTCGACACCCCGGCCACCAGGGACCCCACCCCGACACCCGCCCCGAGGTCGGGTGCGCCATGGTCGCTATGCGAGCATCCTGAACCCACCCCCAGCGCCGTTGCCGAGGTTGGGTTCGTGGTGTCCGCCCGTCCGCCGCGGAGGCCTCAAAGCGCCCGGCGCTAGGGGCCCGCCCTAGAGCACCTTCGACAGGAATGCCTGCGTGCGCTCATGGCGGGGGTGGGAGAGCATCTGGTCGGGCCGACCGGACTCGACCACCAGGCCTTCGTCCATGAACAGCACCTGATCTGCCACCTCCCGTGCGAACCCCATCTCGTGCGTGACGACGATCATCGTCATTCCCTCCCGCGCGAGCTTGCGCATCACGTCGAGCACCTCTCCAACCAGCTCCGGGTCGAGCGCCGAGGTGGGCTCATCGAACAGCATCAGCTTCGGCTGCATCGCCAGGGCGCGCGCGATGGCCACGCGCTGCTGCTGACCTCCTGACAGGGCGACCGGGTAGGTGTCGAGCTTGTCCGCCAGGCCGACGCGCGCCAGCAGGTCCGTCGCCCGCCGCTCGGCCTCAGCACGGCCGATTCCGGTGACCTTGATCGGCGCGAGCCCGACATTCTCCCGGGCCGTCATGTGGGGAAACAGGTTGAAGTGCTGGAACACCATCCCGATCTGCGCGCGCTTGCGGGCCACCTCGCGCTCGTTCAGCTCGTGCAGCTTGCCGCCGGATTCGCGATAGCCGACCAGCTCGCCGTCGACCGACAGGCGCCCGGCGTTGATCTTCTCCAGGTGGTTGATACAGCGAAGCAACGTCGACTTCCCGGAGCCGCTCGGGCCCAGCATGACCATCACCTCGCCGCGCTGCACCTCCAGGTCGATCCCCTTCAGAACCTCGAGCCGCCCGAAGCGCTTGTGGACGCCCTCCGCTTGGACCATCGCGCTCACGCCAGACCCCCGGCTCCTTCACGATGACCGAAGCCCAGCCACCGGGCCCGGAACGAGACCTGCTCGGCCCTGGAGAAGCCGCGCCCGAACCGCCGCTCGATGAAGTACTGCCCCACGTAGAGGACGCTCGTCATCACGAGATACCAGATGCTCGCCACGATCAGCAGCGGGATCACCTCGTAGTTGACGTCGTAGATCTGGGCGGCCGAGTAGAGCAACTCCGTGTACGACGCCACGTACAGCAGCGACGTGTTCTTGAGCATCGAGATCGTCTCGTTGCCGGTGGGCGGGATGATCACCCGCATGGCCTGAGGCAGCACGATCAGCCGCATGATCTGGAGCCGCGTCATCCCGAGCGACTGCGCGGCGTCCGTCTGCCCCTCGTCGACCGAGATGATCCCCGCGCGCACGATCTCCGACATGTACGCGCCCTCGTTCAGGCCCAGCGAGAGCAGCGCCGCCACCAGCGGCGTGACCAGCGAATTGGCCGGCTGGTGGACGAACGACGGCCCAAACGGAATCCCCACGGAAATCGTGGGGAACAGGGCGGCGATGTTGTACCAGAACAGGACCTGCACCAACAGCGGCGTGCCCCGGAAGAACCAGATGTACAGCCAGCTCGCACCCGACACGATCGGGTTCGGGGAGAGCCGCATCACGGCGGCCGCGATCCCGAGCACGATGCCGATCGCCATGCACAGGAACGTGAGGTAGATCGTCGTCAGCGCGCCGTGGAGGATCCGCGAGTCGAACAGGTACTGGCCGACCACGTGCCACTGAAATCCCTTGGCCGTGACGATCGCCCGGATCAGCGCCGCGGCGAACAGCAGCACGATGGCCGCCGCGATCCAGCGGCCCGGGCGGCGGACCGGGACGGCCTTGATCTCCTCGGGCCGTCCCGTTCGCCTGTCACTCAGCTCGGGCGTGGTCACCGAGCCGTAGTGTCGCGCTTTCGCTAGCTCACTTAGCTGGTCGCGCCGTTGATCTTCATCGCCGAGGCGGAGATCGCGCCGCTCGAGATCCCCCACTTGGCGAGGATCGACTTGTACGTTCCGTCTGAGACGAGCGCTTCGAGACCCGCCTGTACCGCCTTGGTCAGCCCGAGGCTCTTTGGCAGCGCCAGCCCGTATGGCGCCGTCCCGAACACCGGGCCCGTGAGCCTAAACGTGCCATTTGACTGCTTGACCTGGTAGTCGGCGACTGTCGAATCCGCGAACGCGACCTGCGCCCGGCCGCTCGAGAGCGCGAGGTTGGCCGCCGTCTGGGTCGGGAACACGAGCAAGCTCACCTTGGCCTTGCCGGCCTTCGTGCACAGCCCGCTCTGGGTCTTGGCATCGGTCTCTTCGGTCGTGCCGCTCTCGACCGACACCGTCTTGCCGCACAGATCGGACAGTCCCGTGACTGACGTGCCGCCGTTTGCCCTGGTGAAGAACGCCTCCCCGGCGGTGAAATAGTCGACGAAATCGACCACCTTTTCGCGCTTCTTGTTGTCGGTGAACGATGACGCCCCGATGTCGTACTTGCCGGCCTGGAGCCCTGGAATGATCGTGTCAAAGGTCGCGTTGACGAGCTTTGCCTTGAGTCCCATGGCCGCCACCACGGCGTTGCTCAAGTCCGCATCCATCCCCACGACGGTGTGCCCGTTCGAGGCGATGAACTCATCAGGGGGATAGCTGGCGTCCATGGCGACCGTCAGCGTCCCCTTCGACTTCACCGCCGCCGGCACCAGCTTCTCGACGGCGGGATTGGGCGCCACGGTGGGGGTCGACGTCGTGGCAGTCGTACTCGTCGTGCTCGTGGTCTTCTTACTGCTTCCACACGCGGTGACCCCCGCCAACGCCACAGCTCCCAGCGCTACTGCGGACCAGTTCCTCCAACTTCCCATAGCGACTCCTTCCTCGTTCGAGACGTGCGCAGGATATGCGGCGGGCGGGCCCCGACCATGAGCGATTAACCGACTGCCAACACTGGAGTTTGGTCGCCCCTCGCGTAGCCTTCTGCCCATGCGCGTGCGCGTGCGCCTGTTCGCGATCCTGCGAGACCGCGCCGGCGGCTCAGATCAGCTCGAGCTCGAGCTTCCCGACGGCGCGGTCGTCGCCGATGCGCTCGCGCAGATGCGGGCTCTGACGGACGGTCTGCCGGTCGTGATGGCCATCAACCACGAGTACGCGGAGCCGCAAGCGCAGTTGCACCCGGACGACGAGCTGGCCTTGATCCCGCCGGTGTCCGGGGGTGACTCCCGATCGGCGGCCGCGGTGCACGCGCGCCTGAGGGCCGAGCCACTGTCCGCAGATTCGCTGCGCGAGCTGGTCCGCGACCCGCGGGCCGGAGCCGTCGTCACCTTCGAAGGGGTGACGCGCGAGGTTTCGGAGCTCCAGTACCAGGCCTACGCCGAGATGGCCGAACGCCAGATCGCGGAGATCGTGATCGCCGCCGTGGAGCGGCACGGGCTGTGTTCTGCCGCTGCCGAGCACCGGATCGGGAGCGTGCCACTGTCGGAACCGTCGGTGATCGTGGCGGTGTCGGCTCCACACAGGGCGGAGGCGTTCGCCGGTGCGAGGGAGATCATCGACCGGATCAAGGCCCAAGTGCCGATTTTCAAGCAGGAGGAGGGCCAGTGGGCGACGGGCTCAACGCCGACGGTCGAGGACTGAGCGCGCTGCCGGCAGTGCACGAGCTGGCGGCGGCGCTCGACGCTCCACACGCGCTCGCCGTTGTGGCCGCGAGGCGGGCGATCGCGGAAGACCGGGCCCGGGTCCTGGCTGGCCAGCCAGCCAGCGGGGGTCTGGTCGATCGGGCAGGCCAGATCGTGGTAGAGCTTCAACGCCGTTCGCTGCGCCGGGTGCTCAACGCCACTGGGGTGATCGTGCACACCAATCTGGGCCGGGCGCCGCTGCCGGCCGCGGCGCGAGACGCCGTCGTCGCGGCGGCCGACGGGTACTCGAACCTCGAGCTCGATCTGGACAGCGGCGAGCGAGGCTCCCGGCAGACGCACATCGAGGAGTTGCTTTGCCAATTGAGCGGCGCCGAGGCGGTCCTGGCCGTCAACAATGGCGCGGCGGCCGTGCTGCTCGCGGCGGCGGCGCTGGCTGGACGCGGGCGGGCGATCATCGTCTCCCGGGGTCAGCTTGTGGAGATCGGCGGTGGTTTCCGGATCCCCGAGGTGATCGCGCAGTCCGGCTCCGAGTTGATCGAGATCGGAACCACCAATCGCACTTCCCTTGACGATTACCGGCGCGCGCTCCACTCGGCCGGAGACCGCGTCGGGGCGATTCTCCGCGTGCATCAGTCGAATTTCCGCGCGGTCGGCTTCGTCTCGGAGGTCGAGGTCGAGGACCTGTGCGCGCTCGGCGTGGCGGTGATCGACGACGTGGGCTCAGGAGCGCTGGCCCCGCCTTTCGAGGACGAGCCATCGCTGACGCGGTCCATCGCCGCTGGCGCAGCGCTCGTGTGCTGCTCGGGGGACAAGCTCCTCGGTGGGCCGCAGGCCGGCCTGCTGCTGGGGACCGCCGGCGCGGTCTCGAGCGCGCGGTCCCATCCGCTGGCCCGGGCGGTGCGGATCGACAAGCTCTCGCTCGCGGCCCTGGAGGCGACCCTATCTCTGTATCGCGATCCCGAGCGAGCACGACGGGAAATCCCGGTGCTGGCGATGCTCGCGCAAAGCAAGGAAGCGCTGACCGCCCGCGCCCAGCGGATCCGCGCCGCGATCGGCTCCGATGCCGCGGAGATCGTGTGGGCTACCGCCAAGGTCGGCGGCGGAGCGCTGCCGCTGCTGGAGCTCGAAGGCCCCGTGGTCGCGATCGACGACCCTCGCGGCGCGGATGCGTTGGCCAGCGCCCTGCGCGCGGGTGACCCGCCCGTGATCGCACGCATCCGCGAGGGCCGTGTTCTGCTTGATCCCCGCACGCTGACCGATGAGGAGGCTGACCTGCTCGCCGCCGCGGTCCGTACTGCGCTGCGATGAATGGCCCGATCACGCTCGGCACCGCCGGGCACATCGACCACGGCAAGACGGCCCTGATCCGGGCATTGACGGGCGTGGACACCGACCGGCTCCCGCAGGAGCGCGCCCGGGGGATCTCAATCGAGCTGGGCTACGCCAGCTTGACGTTGCCTTCGGGCAGGAGGCTGTCCGTCGTCGATGCGCCCGGACATGAGCGGTTCGTTCGCACGATGGTCGCCGGCGCCACCGGCATCGATCTGTACCTGATGACGGTGGCGGCCGACGACAGCGTCATGCCCCAGACGCGCGAGCACGCGGCAGTGCTGCGGGCGCTCGGCGTGGACACCGGTGTGGTCGCCGTCACCAAGTGCGACCTCGCCGATCCCAACCCGGCGATGCTGGACTGCGGTGACTTGCTGCCCGGGACGATCTCCATCGTGGCGGTGTCGTCGCGGACGGGCGAAGGGCTCGATGAGCTTCGCACCGCGCTCGATCGGGCCGCCGCTGGGGTTCGGAGCCGCGCGGAGCGCGGCGGCCAGGCGAGGCTGCACGTCGATCGGGTGTTCACGATCCGCGGCGCCGGCACTGTGGTCACCGGGACACTGTGGTCCGGGCAGATCGCCCGGGGAGATGAGATGGAACTGCTGCCCGCCAGCCGACGCGCGCGCGTCCGCGGCGTACAGGTTCACGACGAATCGGTCGCCCAGGCGGCCGCCGGGCAGCGGGTGGCGGTCAACTTGACCGGCGTGGGGGTCAGGGAAATAGCGCGCGGGGACGTGCTCTGCACCGCGGCCGCTGGCCTTACCCCGTCGTACAGGCTCGACGCTTCCTTGACTCTGGCGGACAGCGAACCAGAGCACGGCGCCCGCGTCCAGATTCATCACGGCACTCGCGAGAGTCCGGCACGGCTGGCCTGGCTCGGCGGCCGTTTCTGGCAGGTGCGGCTCGAGCAGCCGCTCGTTCCCGCTGCCGGCGACCGCATCGTCGTCCGCCAGATCGCGCCCCCCGACACGCTTGGTGGCGGGGTGGTTGTAGATGCTCACCCCAAGCGGCACGGGCCGAGCCGAGAGCTGCTGGCGAAACTCGAGCGGCTCGACCGCGGGGAGACGGTCGACGACAGCGCTGATAAAGCTGCTGGCGATGCGGGGCGAGCGCGTGGGGGAACCTCGCGTAAGCAGGGTTCCCCCACGCGCTTGCGCCCTAGCGCCATCGCTCTCGAACAGCGACTAAAACAAGCCCGCTTCGAACCCCCCCTCAATTCAGAGCTCGACGCCGACGACCTCGCAGCGCTTCGCTCGGCCGGCCGCGCCGTCCGCGTCTCGAAGACGTTGCATTACCACCCCGAAGCGCTGGGGGAGGTGCGGCGTCGCGTGCACGAGCTCGCAGGCCGTCATCAGGGAAGCGTCACGCTCGCGCAGCTCCGCGACGAGCTCAGGACATCTCGCAAGTTCGCCCAGGCGCTGCTCGAGCATCTCGACTCGGAGAAGGTCACGATCCGCCGAGGCGACGCGCACCACGTCCGACCGCCGGCCGCTCGAGACGCACCATGACCGGCATCCACCGCAGGCTCCAGCTCGGGGCCTTCGATCAGGTTCAGGAGGGATGGCTCAACACCGACGTGACCCCGCACCTGGTCGTGGCGCGCCTGCCGGGCCTGGCGTGGCTGCTGCACCGGATCGGTGTGATCGGACCCGAGCGCTATGGCGCCTACCGCTCAGGGGCGTTTCGTCGCCTGAGCTATCTCGACGTCACGCGCCCGTTTCGCTTCGACGACGAGACCTTCGAGGCGGTGTACGCCTCCCACCTGCTCGAGCACCTCGACCCCGGCGTGGCCCAGAGCTGCCTCAAAGAGGCACATCGCGTTCTGCGGCCCGGTGGGGTTGCTGCGGGTCGCCGTGCCCGATCTCGATGAGGTCGTAGCGCAGTATGACCCCGCCGATCCGGACGGTTTCCTGGCCGGGCTGTATGACGCGCACAGCGGACGGCGTAACCGCACTTCGCTTCACCGCTGGATGTACAACGCGAGCTCGCTCGACGAGCGGCTGCAGCGCGTCGGCTTCCGGGAGGTCCAGCGCTGCGAGTACCGCCAGGGCCGTTGTCCCGATGTCGAACAGATCGAGACTCGGCGCTGGTCTCTATTTATGGAGGGAATCAAATGACATCCAGCCAGAGCGACAAGGCCACCCGCTTCCTCGAGTTGCACCGCCCGAGCCCTCCGTTGCTCATGCCCAACGCGTGGGATCTGGGCTCGGCCCGGCTGCTGGCCTCTCTGGGATTCGAAGCAGTGGCCACCACGAGCAGCGGGTACGCCGCGACGCTCGGGCGGCTCGATTACTCGGTAACCCGCTCCGAAGCGCTGGCACACGCGGCGAACATCGTCCGAGCGACGGACCTGCCCGTGTCGGCCGACCTGGAGAACGGATTCGGGCACGAACCGGAAGACGTCGCGGAGACGGTGAGGCTCGCCCTGGACGCCGGCCTCGCCGGGTGCTCGATCGAGGACTTCCGCGGCGATGGGGAGGACCCGATCTATGGGTTCGAGCTGGCAGCGGAGCGCGTGGCAGCAGCGGTAGACGCAGCCCACGCCGGTCCGGTCCGGCTCGTGCTGACGGCTCGCGCCGAGAACTACCTCCATGGCCGCCCGGACCTCGAGGACACGGTCGCGCGACTCCGGGCCTACCAGGACGCCGGTGCCGATGTCCTGTACGCACCAGGGATCACAGATCCCGCCGACATTCGCACGATCGTCGATTCGCTTGAGCGAGGAGTGAACGTGCTTGCCCGTCCTGGGTTACCGCCCGTCGCTCGGCTCGCCGAGCTTGGCGTGAGTCGCATCTCGGTGGGCGGAGCGTTCGCGTTCGCCGCCCTGGGAGCGCTGGATGAGGCCGCTCGCGAGTTGCGCGACCAGGGGACCTATGGGTACTCCGAACTGGCCGGGGCCGGCCTGCGCGCCGCCCGTGGAGCGTTCAGAGACTAATCGGCCTGAAGCGCTCCGCCGGCCGCCGGTGGCGCGGTCGGGTCCGCTGCAGGGCGTTGACCCTGCTCGCGCACCAGGTAGTCCTCGATGAACATCGGGGATTCCCCGGAGCGCTCGACGACGGACAGCAGCGAGGACATGGTCGCCACCTCTTCGACCTGCTCCTTCAGAAACCACTGCGTGAACTGCTCTGAGAGGAAGTCGTTCTCCTCACGGGCCACCGCGGCCAGATGGGCGATCTGCTCCGAAACGCGACGCTCCTGGTCGAGCGCCAGGGCCACCGGCGCCACGATGTCGGCGAACTCCGTCTCCGGCGGCTCGACCCCGGGGATGGCGACGCGGGCATCGGAGTCCAGGAGGTACTGGACCATCATCATCGCGTGATTGCGCTCCTCAACCGCCTGGGCGAAGAAGAACGCCGCGAGCCTGGGCAGCGTCTGCCCGTCGTAGTAGACGGCGTTGGCTATGTATTGCTGCTGAGCGGCGAACTCGTATGCGACCTGCTCGTTGAGACGCTCGACGAACCGAGCTGCTGCCATTTGCGGCTCCTTTGGTGGTTGGCATATAGCATCGCAGCGCCCCGGCCGCCGCGCGTTTACGGGGAACCCCCGTGTAGATTGCGGCCCATGGCCACCTGCCTCGTGACCGGCGGCGCCGGGTTTCTTGGCTCCCACCTGTGCGACGAGCTCCTAGCCCGGGGCCACCGCGTGATCTGTGTGGACAATCTGGAGACCGGGTCGCTGGCGAACATCGAGCACATCCGCACCGAGTGGTTCCTCCATCTGAACCTCGACATCATCGAGCCCTACTTCGTCGAGGAACCGATCGACTTCGTCTACCACCTGGCCTCGCCCGCCTCGCCGATCGACTACCTCCGCCTGCCGCTGCACACCCTCAAGGTCGGCTCCTACGGAACCCATCACACGCTCGGACTGGCCAAGAAGCACCGGGCCAGGTTCCTGCTCGCGTCGACGAGCGAGGTCTATGGCGACCCGCAGGTCCATCCCCAGCCCGAGACGTATTGGGGCCACGTCAACCCCATCGGTCCGCGCGGCGTCTACGACGAGGCCAAGCGGTACGCCGAGGCCCTGACGATGGCCTACCACCGCCAGCAGGGAGTGGATACGGCGATCGTAAGGATCTTCAATACCTACGGGCCCAAAATGCGCCCTCACGACGGACGCGCGATCCCCACTTTTCTACGCCAAGCCCTCCAAGACCGGCCGATCACTGTCTTCGGCGACGGCTCCCAGACGCGTTCCTTCTGCTACGTCGACGACGAGATACGCGGCCTGATCGCGCTCGCCGAGTCGGGCTACCACATGCCGGTCAATATCGGCAACCCCGACGAGTTCACGCTTCTCGAGCTCGCGGAAGCGGTGGTCGAGGTGACCGGGTCGAGCTCGGAGATCGTCTTCGAGGCGCTCCCCACCGACGATCCGCAGGTACGCCAGCCGGACATCAGCTTGGCCCGCGAGA
The DNA here is from genome assembly GCA_963719305.1 of uncultured Actinomycetes bacterium. GTDB lineage: Bacteria > Actinomycetota > Thermoleophilia > Solirubrobacterales > Solirubrobacteraceae > Palsa-465. The sequence continues at coordinate 222,151 of CAVRBL010000006.1, forward strand.
TCCTGGGCTGGGAGCCGGCTGTGGACCTGAGGGAGGGACTTCGCCGCACGATCGAGCAGGCCGGAAAGGAAGCTCTGGTGGGCGCGGCACGCTGATGCCGCCGCTCCGCCGAAAACTTGAGCGTTGCCGCTGGTTGCACGCGAGCAATCGCCGGCGTTTCCCCGGAACTTCGCCCGCCGGTTACCGTTACGGCTATCACGGGGAGTGACAGGGGTGAGAGCTACGTGAGCATCGAACAGCGAGAAGTTACGGGGAGCGCGGAAAACGGGGCCGTCACGGGTTCCGTGACGGTCCTGCCCGGCGAGCGCGATATGCGGCGCAAGCGGCCGCCCCTACTCTCGTTCGTGCTGCGACTGGAGACGGGGCGGCGAATCGCGCGCGTGCTGTCGCTGCTGGTGCTCGACTTCGTTGGCGTCTCCGCCGCATTGTTCACCGCGCTCGAGCTCAAGGTGGCCTTCCGCGACCACGGCAGCACTTCCGCCGTGTGGACGCAGACCAGGCACTGGGTTGCGTTCGCCTACCTCGTGACCGTTCTGATGTTCGCGCGCGTCGATCTCTACGCCGAGCGGACCAGGCGGCCCGGGTTGGCTCGCATCGTCTCCGCCTTGTTCCAGGCCACTGTGATCGCGCTCGTGTTCGCGCTGGCGACCGGCAACCACTTCTCGAGCTACTACACCTTCTACGGATCGCTGTTCTTTGGGACGGTCTACATCACCGGCCTCCGCTATCTGCACACCAAGGTGACCGGCTGGTTGCTGGAGCAGGCGGGTTACTTCCGGCGGGCCCTGCTGGTCGGGACGGGAAAGCACATCGAGGCGGTGGCCCAGGCGCTCTCAGGGGAATCGGGAACGCAGGTTGATGTCGTCGGCTACGTCTCCCTCACCCCTCGGCTCGAGAACGGTTTGCGCTCCCTGGGGAGACTCGAGGACCTACGAGATGTGCTGGCTCGGGAGCGCGTTCAGGAGGTGATCATCGCCGACCCCGACTTCCCACAGGAGCAGGCCGTCGAGCTCGTCGACCTCTGCCACCAGCGGGGCGTGACCGTGCAGGTCGCGCCATCGACCATGGAGATCCTGCTCGACAGAGCGGAGTTCGTGCCCGGCCAGACCGTTCCGCTATTCACGCTTCGGCCACCTGTGTTCGAGGGAATCGACTATGCGCTCAAGCGCACCTTCGACCTCATCGTCGCGACGCTGGGGCTGACCGTGCTGGCGCCGGTGCTGCTGGTGATCGCGAGCGCCGTCAAGCTCTCCTCGCGCGGTCCGATCCTGTATCGCTCAACCCGTCCTGGGATCGGCGGCAAGCCGTTTTACTGCTTCAAGTTCCGCACCATGCGCGAGCACGCCGATCAGCTTCAAGACGACCTCGAGCCGCTGAACGAGCAGTCGGGCGCACTGTTCAAGATCCGACGCGACCCGAGGCTGACGGCGGTGGGCCGCTTCCTGCGCCGCTACTCGCTCGACGAGCTACCCCAGCTGGTCAATGTGGTCCGCGGGGAGATGTCGCTGGTCGGGCCCCGGCCACTACCGATGCGCGACTTCGAGCATCTGGAGGAGTGGCACAAGAAGCGCTACCTCGTGCTTCCAGGCATCACCGGTCTGTGGCAGGTCTCGGGTCGTGCCGAGCTCGATTTCGATGACCTGGTCCGGCTCGACTTCCTGTATCTGGAACGCTGGTCCGTTTTTCTCGATCTCTCCATCCTGCTCAAGACGATCCCCGCAGTCCTGAGCGGCCGCGGCGCGTTCTGAGCGCGGCGAGCAGGCCGAGGAAACGCCGAGGCAGCGCCGAGGAGCCTCGCAGGTAGGCTACGCCGCCGATGCCGCCCACGGACCGGTTCGTGATCAGTTTCGCCGCCGAGCCGCCACAGGAGACACTTCCCTATGGCCGGTGGGCGAGCACACTTGGCGAGCACTACCGGAGCGCCTGCGAGCAGATCGACACCGAGGGAGCGGATCTGGGCGACATCGGGGAGATCGTCTGGTTCCCGGACCGCACCTATGGCGGTCGCACGTACGTACCGGGGGTGACCCGCACCGGCGAGGGCTACGAGGTCTTCGGCTATGTCTCGTTTCGGGAGGGCTCGGGTGGCCCCAGCGACTTCGCGGCCAGCGCGGACTTCACCTCGGAGGTGGCCGCCGAGAACCCAGACTGGAAGTTGGACCTCAACGACGAGGTGATCGGGCGCTGGCGAGGACAGGAGGGCAACAGCGCCGACATCACGTTGGTATGGGGGGTGCCACTGATCCCGGGCGGTTCGCTCGTCACGGCGGAGCTCGTAAACCTGGCGGTGGACCAGTGCGAGCTGCTCGACGACCGCTTCACGCTGATCGCCCCCGACAACTACAGGCAGGACTTCCTCGAAATCAAGCTTTGGGACCAGCGCGGCCAGGAGTTGGCGCGGGAGTCGCTTTACGTCGAGGGGGAGGATTGAGTGATGGCGGCCGTTGGGATGCGCTTCCGCACTTCGTTCTGGCTCAGCGGGAAGTGACAGGCCGCGACGGTCCCGCTGCCCTTGTCCTCCAGCGGCGGCTCTTCGATGGAGCAGATTTCCTGTGCCTTGGGACAGCGGGTGTGAAACCGGCAGGCGGACGGCGGATTCGCGGGGCTCGGGACGTCGCCTGAGAGCAGTTCGCGCTGTTCACGCCCCCGGGAGGGGTCTGCCACAGGGACGGCGGCCAGCAGCGCACCCGTGTACGGGTGGCGCGGGAATCCGTACAGCGCGTCGCTCGGAGCGATCTCGACCAGCTTGCCCAGGTACATGACGGCGACCCGGTCGCACATGTGACGCACCACGCTCAGGTCGTGGGCGATGAAGATCACCGTCAGCCCGAGCTCGCGCTGCAAGCGCCGCAACAGGTTCAGCACTTGGGCCTGAATCGAGACGTCGAGCGCCGACACCGGCTCGTCGGCCACGAGCAGCTTCGGCTCGAGCGCGATGGCCCGCGCGACGCCTATCCGCTGGCGCTGGCCCCCTGAGAACTCGTGCGGGTAGCGGTTGTAGTGCTCCGAGTTGAGACCGACGCGGTCCATCAGCTCCTCGACCCGCGTCCGGCGCGCCCCAGAGTCGGTCAGCAGCCCGTGGATCGCGAATGGTTCGGCGATGATCGAGCCGACCGTCTTGCGGGGGTTGAGCGACGAGTAGGGATCCTGGAAGATCATCTGCATCTCGCGGTGAAGGGCCTTAAGCCTCTCGCCCTGGCGCTCGGCGATGTCCTCACCCTCAAACAGGACCTGACCGGCGGTGGGGTCGAGCAGGCGCACCAACAACCGGGCGGCGGTGCTCTTGCCGGAGCCGGTCTCGCCGACGATGCCCAGCGTCTCACCTCGCTGTACGTCGAGCGAGATCCCGTCCACGGCCCGCACCGCACCAACCTGGTGCTGGAAGATGACCCCTCTGGTGATCGGGAAGTGCTTGACGAGGTCTCTGACTTCGACCAGCGGCCCGGTCACGCTCCACCCTCCTTTGTGCTGCCGGTCACGCTCCACCGACGCCCGGTCATGACCTACCGCTCTTCGCCGGGGGGAATGCCCCCGCAGCTCGAACGGCGGTCCCTGGTTCCGCGAGCCGGCGCAGCGCGGCAGGTTCCTGCCCGACTTTAAGCCCCTGCCATATGGCAGCCCGCACCTCCGGCTCCAGCAGGCACGCCACCTCGTGCCCTAGCTCGCCGGGCACTGGCTGCAGCCTGGGATCCGTTCGCCGGTGCTCGTCACGTACATACGGGCAGCGGGGGTGGAAGAAGCAGCCGGACGGGCGGTGGATGAGGCTCGGTGGACGGCCGGGGATCGGCACCAGCTCCTCGCCGCGCGGGGTTTCGAGGCTGGGAATCGACTTCAAAAGTCCCCAGGTGTATGGGTGCTGCGGCGAGGAGAAGATGACGTCGGTCCTGGCCCGCTCGACTATCCGCCCGGCGTACATGACGCAGATCTGGTCGGTGATCTCGGCCACCACACCAAGATCGTGGGTGATGATGATGATCGCCATCCCCAGCCGCTCCTGCAGCTGCTCGAGGAGGTGGAGGATCTGCGCTTGAACGGTCACGTCGAGCGCGGTGGTCGGCTCGTCAGCGATCAGCAGCTTCGGCTCATTGGCCAGAGCCATGGCGATCATGGCGCGCTGCCTCATGCCTCCCGAGAACTCGTACGGATACTGGTCGACGCGACGATGAGGGTCGGGGATCCCCACCAGTTCGAGCAGGTCGATGGCCCGGTCACGGGCGGCGGCCCTCGACGCCTCTCGGTGGGTCATGATCGCCTCGACCAGCTGCGTCCCCACCTTGAAGAAGGGATGAAGCGAGGACAGTGGGTCCTGGAAGACCATGGCGATCTCGTTTCCGCGTATCGAGCGAAGCTCTTCCGGCGCCAGCGTCAGGAGATCGCGACCTTCGAACAGGATGCGCCCGGAGATTCGTGCCGATCCGCCCCGGGTCAGCCCCAGGATGGTGAGCGACGCAACCGTCTTGCCCGAGCCCGACTCTCCGACAATTCCCAGTGCCTTGCCAGCGTCAACCGAATAGGAGACACCATCTACGGCGTGGACGATGCCGTCTTCGGTGTGAAACTGGACGTGTAGGTCGTCGACCTCGAGGAGCGCGCTCACGAGTAGCGCACCCGTGGATCGATGAACGCGTACAGGACGTCCACGACGAGATTGGCGATCAAGATGAAGAACGCGCCGAGCAGCACCGTTCCTTGGATCATCGGCAGATCGGCATTCTGTATCGAGTCGTAGGCGAGGCGTCCGATCCCCGGGATGTTGAAGACCGTCTCCGTGAGTATCGCCCCTCCCAGCAGGATGCCGATGTCGAGGCCGGCGGCGGTGACGATCGGCGTGATCGCGGCTCGGAGCGCATGGCGAAAGATCACGCGGCGCTCGGAAAGGCCTTTGGCACGTGCCGTGCGAATGTAGTCCTCGGAGAGCGTCTCGATCAAGTTTGCTCGTAGCAGCCGGGCGTAGATCGCGGAGAAGGCCGCCGCCAGCACGAACCACGGCATGATCAACGACGTGAACCATTTCCCCGGGTCCTGGGTCAGCGGGACGTAGCTTCCCTGGCCCGGCAGGATCGGAAATTTTCCGATGTCGGAGGCAAACAGATAGAGGCTCACCAGCCCGAGCCAGAAGACGGGCGCCGAGATCGCCACCAACGCACCTCCCATCGCGAAGCGGTCAAACAGAGAGCGCCTCTTTACGGCTGAGATGGTGCCAATCACGATCCCAAAGAAAAGCCACAGGATCGCCGCCCCCACGGTTAGAGAAATAGTTGCCGGCAGCCGGCTGAATATCTGCGTCCTGACGGCGATGTTGTTCTGGTAGCTGTAGCCGAAGTTGAAGTGCAGGATCAGTGCCTTCATATAGTCGACGTACTGGACGTACCAGGGCTTATCCAGACCGAACTGATGCCGAACGGCCGCGATCAGCTGCGGGCTCGGTTGCCGACCTGCCCTTAGCACGGCTGGGTCCGCTGACGGGAACAGGTAGAAGATCACGAAGGTGACAAAGCTCACCACGAACAGGAGCACGATCACCCACAGCACCCGTCGGATGATGTACCTGATCATGGTTTCACCTAATGCTGGTCACTGTGTCACGCAAATGACGGTGACCCCGCCGGCCTAGCCGGTGGGGTCACCGCACACACTGTTACTTCAAGGACGTCGCCACGAGGTCCCAATCGGCGTCGAACTTGTTCCACACGCCGGTGACGTCACTGGACTCCAGACCGACATCGTTGTCCCAGATCCACACGTCGTACAGCGCATCGGCCGTGGTATTACGGTCGATGGCGGCGTACGCCAAGGCCCGGGATGAGGAGCTGGTCAGCGGCTTGGCCGTATTGAGCTGCGCATTGGTCATCGGGTCATTGACCTGCGCGGTGTTCGTGTTGCCGGTCGACGCGATGTTGGCCCCGTTGAAGATCGGGTCCATCATCGATTGGGAGTCGAAGAAGTCCTTCTCCCAGCCCAAGTTCGGGCACAGCGGCGGCTGACTCTTCGGCACCTCGCAGAACTTCGAGAGCATCGTTTTGTGGGGAACCTCCTGGAGGTTCACCTTGATCCCAATCTGGGCGATCTGTCCTGCGAATGCCTCAGCCGTCTCCTTCGCCGGCGACGCGTTGTCGGCCACCATCAGAAGCGGCGGCCCGGTGTACTTGCCGCTCGCATAGCCGGCCTTCTTCATGTACGACTCCGCTAGCGCCAGGTTGCCGTTGGGGTTCGCGTAGAAGTCCTCGCCGGGTCCGACAGTCCCACCGGCCTGTTCAAAGCCGGGCATCCCGGGCGGGATGAAGTGCGTCGCCGGAGTCCCGATGTAACGGCCGCCGCGCGTCAGCACAAGCGCGTTGCGGTTGGTCACCGCGATTACCGCCTTGCGCACGTTGATGTTGTTGAACGGCGCCAGCTTGGTGTTGAACGTGATGAACCGATTGCCCTGGCTGGCCTCCACGTGGAACTGGCTCCTCTTGCTCTGCAGGAACTCCTTGGCGATCGCCGGAGGAGGCGCGGCCCAATCACCGTTCAGCATGCGAGATCCGGTCAGGATGTCGCGTGCGGCGACGTCCGTCGTATACCCCTCCTTGATCACGATCTCGTTGACGTGCGGCGTCCGGAACGGGTCGGTCGACTTGCTCCAGCTGGGGTTGCGCACCAGATCGAGGACCTTGTTAGGGGCATATCCGGTGCTCGGGACCGTGCCCGCTCCGGCGCCCTTGATCATGTACGGGCCGGTGAATACCTGGTGCATTCCGTAGGACGACGTCGCGCCCTGGTCGTACTTTTTGGCGTAGGACTCGGGTACCGGCGTCGTGCACGGCAACGCCAGCGCCTGGCCGTTGGCCAGCACGCCTTCGGGCTTCGTCAACTGAAGCACGAGCGTGGTCGCGTTTGGAGCCTGGATCCCTGAGGCTGAGCTCGATTTCCCGGCCAGCACCGCCGGCGCGCCAACGATGGGCGTGAAGTACGCCCCGGCATAGCCGTTGCCGGTCTTCGGCAGCAGGCAGCGCTGCATGGCATACGCGATGTCGGCTGCCGCCACCGTCTTGTTCTGTAGCGGCGAGCTGTAGTGCACCCCGCTTCTGATCGTGAAGGTGAGCGTCTTGCCTCCGTTTGTGATCTTGGGCATGCCGGTCGCCAGGTCAGGCACCGGGGTGGTCGCAGCCGGCGGCCACGAGTACAGCTGGCGCTGGGTGGTCAGCCCCAGGTCCACATAGTCGCCCTGGTAGTACCAATATCCGGGGTCGAGGCTGTCGACACCGCCTGCCACATCGAGGAGGGTCAGCGTCCCCCCGGCCTTGCCGGCGGAGCTTGTCGTGGAGCTCTTCCCGCAGGCCGAGATCACCAACGCCGCAACCACCGCTATGGCCAGCGGCGACAGCCGCCAGAGATTGCGCATGATGGTCCTTTCACTTGGATGATTTGCCCGTCTGTCCATTCCTGTTCCTCCCGCCTTTTCAGGTCCTGCTCGCTCGCGGGTTTAGAGCGTCCTGAAGCCCGTCGCCGAGCAGGTTGAACGCCAGCACGGTGAACAACAAGGCCACCCCGGGGAACAGCATGTACCACCACGCGGTATCGAAGATCGTGGTGGCGTCCGCGAGCATTGCTCCCCAAGAGGCCTGCGGAAACTGGACGCCGACCCCCAGGTACGAGAGCGCCGCCTCGAACAGCACGTTCTGCGGGATGATCAGCGTCGCGTAGACAATGATCGGAGCGGCGACGTTCGGCAGGATCTCCTTGAAGATGATCCGTCGGTTAGAGGCTCCCAGCGAACGGGCGGCTTCGACGAACTCCTTCTCCCGGAGTGACAGCACCTGGCCACGCACGATTCGCGCGATGTACGTCCAGTTGACGAACGCGATCACGACGATCACCACAGTCAGTCCGGGCTGGATCAGCCCTCCCAAGCACCCTTTGCCCAACTTGCACGCGGCCGCGATCCCGAGCGCAAGCAACAGGATCGGGAACGCCAGCAACGCGTCGATCAGCCGCGAGATCGTCATGTCGATCCAGCCGCGGAAGTAACCAGCGAGAAGCCCGAACGTCACTCCGATGATCATCGAGGCCCCGGTGGCGATGATGGCCACCTCCAGCGATACTCGGGCCCCGTATAGGACCCGGCTAAAGACGTCGCGGAACTCCTTGTCGACGCCGAAGATGTGGTGTGCGCTTGGCCAGAAGGCGATCGCCAGGGCGACGGCCGCCACCAACGCAACGCCGCCGATGGCCGCCCATGCATAGCGCTTGATGGTCGGGATCGGGATCAGGCGGGAGACCATCGCCAGCCCGCCGCCGGCCAGCAGCGCGATGAAGGGCCACAGGGCGCCCCGCGACGGCCCGGTCGGATCGCCGAACTGATCGTGAGCACCGGGGTCTGCCGCATAGGGCCCGGGGGCCCCGACCGCCTTGACGATCAGCGGGGCGAAGATCGCGATCAGGATCAGGACGACGATGAACCCGGCGGAGACGATGGCCACCCGGTCGTCTCGCAATCGACGCCAGAACAGCTGAAGCGGGGAGCGAGCGACGACGTCCTCGGTTACACCCTCGAGATCCTCCTCGGCCGCCGCCTCGGTCTCGTACAGCAGCTCCGGTGTCCCGACGCTCATCGGCTAGCCGTCCGTCGCGGCGTCAGGGTGGATCCCTCCTCATCCACAGGCGGCGGCATATCACACCGGTTAATCGTTGTCACGCGGGATTAATCAGGCCGCAACGAACGGTGCCCGGCCCTGCCGGCGCTCTCGCGGCTGCCTCTACCGGCGCTCCGGAGCCTGCATCTGCCGGCGCTGCGGCGCCTGCCTCTGCCGGCGCTCTCGCGGCTACGCTCTGCCTGCGCCCTCGTAGCTCAACGGATAGAGCACGCGCCTCCTAAGCGCGGGATGCAGGTTCGATTCCTGCCGGGGGCATGATGGAGACTGGTTAGGGGACCGATGCCGTCGACCCACCGGGGCGAGTTAGCGCGGCGCGCGCCCCGAGGTCGCCGGCCCGCAACCGCTGTACCAGCCCTACTACTTCGGCCCGCGAGTGCACATCCAGTTTGCGCATGATGTTCTTGATGTGCGTGCGGATCGTCTCGGTCGAGAGCACCAGGGCTTCCGCAATCGCCTCGGTCGAGCGGCCAAGGCAGAGCTGATCGACGATCTCCCACTCGCGCGTGGTCAGCACGCTCTGGACGGGCCGCATGCCGATCCCGCCTTCGGGAAGGTCGCGGATCCGCCTCGCGAGGTCGGCGGTGAAGCTGCGCGAGAGAGCCGCGCCCCCTTCAGCGACGTCACGCAGTACACGCGGCAACACCCCGAGGTCCAAGTCCTTGTTGAGATAGCCGATCGCTCCCATGCGCAGTGCGAGGTAGCCCAGATCATTCTCGCCGCGCACCGACAGGATCACGATCTTCGCGTCGACCTTCGGGTCGGCGACCAGCTGCTCGAGCGCCGTGAGACCGTCGACGCCGGGCATCATGACGTCGAGCATGATGATGTCCGGCTTGTAGTAGCGCGCCGCGCGGAGGGCATCGCGGCCGTCCTGCGCCTCGCCCACGACAAGCATCCCCGCGGGCCTCAGCACGTCCCGGATCATCCTGCGCACGAGCGGATCGTCGTCGACTACGAGCACGCGGAGCCGTTCCTCCGTCGCTACCGGTTGCCCCTCGAGTTCATCCAACCCCTGGACCTCTCTCGTCAAGTCCCGTTGCCGGGACCCCGGATTGCGGTTGCTGCCTACCTCCCTCATCTGACCCCCAAGTTGTACAGCATAGGCTTTTTAGCGCTGCGAATGGTGGTTAGCAATCTACCCCATTGGCCGTTGTCGACTCCCTAGTGCCGGGCCTTCTACCCCGTGCTCGGATGGTGCCAAACGCGATCGTCATCTGCCAGCGCGCGGTACGGCCATGACCCACGCAGGCACCACCAGGTTAGAGATGTCCCCACCCAGGGGGCGGGTATCTACCTGCAGGAGACCCCGGTTGTTCACCTTCCAGTTCGTCCTGGTCGAAGGCAGTCTGCAGGCATGCATCAGGGGCAGTGGGTCATGCTGGCCGCGGCCGACGCCGGGCCGGCACTAGCGCGACCTGTGAGGGGCAGCACAACGCGACGCGAAGCCGCCAGCGGCGGTCCGGCGAGCTCTAGAGAAGCTCGGTCGCGTCCAGACGTGTCCTCGAGGGACGGCAAGCTGAGGGTGCTCGTGTCCTCGGCCGACCCGTTCACACGCCGCGGGTTCGGGTCAGGTGCGAGGGCGCCTGACATCGAGGTGGTCGCCAAGGTCAACCTGAACGAGGCGGTCGAGAACCTGGCCGCTGAGCTCGAGCCAGACGTAGTCGTGCTCGATGTACAGGTCCCCGCCGTGACGGCGCTGCGCGCCATCCAGCAGCTTCACAACCAGGCCCCGACGGCGCGAATCCTGGCGTGTGACGCGCCGGCCAACAGCGAGTTCGGGCTCCTGTGCCTGCTAGCTGGGGCCGCCGGCTACATGTCCAAGGAATCGGACCTGGCCGCTCTGCCGCGCATCCTCCGAGCGCTCGCCGCCGGTGAGGCGGTCACCCCACGGGCGCTCGTGACCGAGCTCGTGCACCGGTTCGTGTCCTCCAGCCGTCGCGCTCCTTCGCCACCCGGGCGCACCCTGACCGGACCCGAGGCGCACGTGCTCGAGCTGCTTCGCACCGGGCGGGGGCTTGCCGACATAGCTGCCGAGCTGGGCATCCGTCCCTCCACCGCGCAACGCCATCTCGGCAGCGTGCGACGCAAGCTTGCCACGGGCCCGGCCAATGGAGGCGCGGGCATGCCAACCCTCATTCACCCAAGCCAAGAGCTGGAGGTCCCATGACTACACGACGACGCATCGCGACATTTCTGACCCTCTGGGTGGTCGCCTACGGAGGCGGCTCGCTCGCACTCGCCACCGGCGCGGCGCAGGCTCAGCCGAGCTCGGCGCAGTCCACCTACGGCGGCCAGGGGTCGCAGATCCCGCTGGCCGGAACCAGTCCGAGCTCGACTTCGACTTCGCCGACTTCGACCACGACGCCGACTTCGACTTCGCCGACTTCGACTTCGCCGACCTCGACCACGCCGACCTCGACCACGCCGACTTCGACCACCCCGACCTCCACTACGGCGGCTGCCACTTCGAAGCCGGTTTCGGCCTCGACTTCGACGCTGCCGTTCACCGGCCTGGATCTCGGGCTGCTGGTTGGCGCCGCGCTGATCCTGATCGCGGGCGGCATCGTCCTGCGCCTCAGACTGCGCCACGGGAACGAGTAGTTGGCTGCAGGGCTCGGAGAGCCGACGGTTGGCGCCGGGGGCGATGGAGCGCTGGTCGCCCCCGGACGCGATGGAACGCTGCTCGCTCCACTTGCGGTCGGCGAGCAGCCGGAATCGACCGCCGCGGCACCGCGGCTTCGGCCCGTGCCCCTGCCGGCCGCCACGCGGCCCGGCAAGCTCCAGCTCGACCTCGCGGCGATCGCCCTGGGTGTACTCGTGGGACTCCGGGGCGAGACCCATACGAGCCTGCTGACGGCTTGCCTGCTGATCGCCGGCTTCCCGATCGCCGTTCTGTGCCTCCTGGGCCGGCGGCCCGCTACATGGGAAGACGGCTCTCTGCTCGACGAGCTCCGCCGAGTATTCGCGGCCACCTCGATGTCAGCTCTGGCGTTGATCGGAACGGACGCCATCGTCGACTCCGCGGCAGGTGTCGCGCTCGGTCTGCGGATCTGGTTGTGCACGCTGGCGTTGCTCGTGACGGCACGGAGCGTCCTGCGCCACGTGCGTACGCGCCTGCCACAGGCCGGCGGGCGGCCGACCCTGATCGTCGGCGCCGGTAGGGTCGGAGGGGAGCTCGCCAGGCATCTGCGCACCGAACCGCGCCATGGGATGCGGCCGGTGGGGTTCCTCGAGTATCCCTGGGGCCCGCCTGAGTTGCAGGCCGGCGACGCCGCCCGCGGGCTCGGGGCCAACGGCGACGCCGCCCGCGGGCTCGGGGCCAACGGCGCTTCGCGCGACCTCCCGCTGCTCGGGACCCCCGACGAGTTGGGTGCGGCAATTGCACGGACCAGCGCCGAGTGCGTGGCGTTCGCGTTCCCCCTCGCCTCCGACGAGCGGCTCTTGCCCCTGGTCGAGCAGTGTGAGCGTCTCGGCCTGAGGACGCTCGTCGTACCGCGCCTATTCGAGGCGCTGGGGTGGCGGATGCAGGTGAGGCAAGTGGGATCGCTACCGGTCTCAGAGCTGGCGCCCGTCGCGCCCGGAGATGTCCGGTTCGCGCGTGAAACACGTAGTGGATCGCGTGGCCGCCGCGTTGCTGTTGCTCGGGCTCGCACCTCTGCTGTTGGGCATCGCTCTCCTCATCAAGGTCTCGCTCGTCCGGCCCCACGTTCTTCCGCCAGCGCCGTATCGGCCGCGACGGGCGCGAGTTCACGATGCTCAAGTTCCGCACGATGCGCGAGCCGCTGGCGGGGTCCGGGCTATTCGAGCCGCCCACGGGCTGCGCGCCCGGTGGCGTCGAGGACGACGACCGACGAACGACGCTAGGGCGCTGGCTGCGCCGCGCGTCACTGGATGAGGTACCGCAACTGATCAACGTGCTGCGCGGCGAGATGAGCCTGATCGGGCCTCGCCCGGAGCGGCCCGAGTACGTGCGCCGCTTCGGCGCCGAGCTACGGCTCTACGACCGCCGTCACCGCGTCAAGTCGGGAATCACCGGCTTGGCGCAGGTGAGCGGGCTCCGTGGTCAGACCTCGATCGCGGAGCGGGCTGAGTACGACCACTTCTACGTGCAGAACTGGTCGTTCTGGCTCGACTTCAAGATCGCGCTCCGGACCGTGAAGGTCGTGCTGGCGCTGCGCGGCGAATGAGCGCCGCCGCCCCAGCACAGAAGCTCCCCCGAATCGGCGAGCTCCACCCACGCGTGCGGCTTCTGAGACGGGCGTGGACGATCGACGCGCGCGCCGCCCGGCTCTGGCTGTGCGCGGCCCCGGGACTGGCGTTCTTTCTTCTGTGGAGTGCGCGCGACGGCGGCTACGACGCAACGTCCTGGCTGCTGGGCGGCGTCGCGCTCGTCACGCTTGCCGCCTGGGCGCGGCTGGTGTTCGGACCCACGCGGGCGCTCGGCCGTCGGGGACGGCTCGCGCTGGCCGCGCTGGCGCTGTACGTCGCATGGTCGTACGCGTCGGTGCTTTGGGCGGTGGACAAGGGGGCCGCGCTCACCGGTTCTCACCGGGCGCTGCTGTACCTGTTGGTGTTCGGCTTGTTCGCCGGCCTCGAGTGGAACACGCAGGCGGCTCGAGCTTGCGCTGCTCGCCTACCTGCTCGGCGTCGGAGCGCTGGTAACGAGCGATGCTGGCCGAGCTTGCCGCTGGTCCCGCTCGGCAGCTGCTCCAGGGAGGCCAGCTCGCGGCCGGTCTTGGCTACCACAACGGACCGCCGCGCTGGGAACGATCGGCGCGCTTGGCTCGATCCTGCTCGGCTCCTCGCGGACGCACAGGCCGGTCACCCGCGCGGCTGCTGGTGGCTGGCGCCACGGCCTGTCTTGAGATCTCGCTCCTGGCCCAGAGCCGTGGCTGGCTCTACACGCTGCCGCTGATCGTGGTGCTCGTGCTGGCCGCTGGCCCCGAAGCGCGGCCGGGTCGTGGCCTGGGGGCTCCTTCCGACCGTGGCCGTCGCCGCGACCCTGCCGTGGGTTAGTCACGGCGCCCGGCGGAATCGAGCGCTCGCGTCGCGCTCGGGCGCGGTGATCGCCAGCGCGGCGGCGGCACTGCGTGCGTCGCCCGGCTGCGACCAGCGCTACTCGCTGTCGCGAACGCGCTCGGCGCGTGACCGCACGGGCGGGCGCGCCGTCGCGGCCGGCGGTGGCCGTGGCGGCCGTCGGCGCCGCGTCGGTCCTGATCAGCAGCGGCGCCGCCGCCCGGGGCTGGCACCAATTCACGACCAACGCACATGTCCACCCGGGCGTGCAGCGTTTCGCCGACCTGGGCAGCGGCCGCTACGACTTCTGGCGGGTCGCCGTCAACGGCTTCGTCGCCCATCCGGTCGGCGGGCTGGGCCAGGACAACTTCGCTCAGGCCTACGTGGCGGCGCGGCACACCAGCGAGGAGCCAGCGTGGATCCACAGCCTCGAGCTGCGCCTGCTGGCCCACACCGGTGCGGTTGGCTTCGCGTTATTCGTGGCGTTCGTGGTCTGCGCGATCGCCGCGTACAGGCTGCGGCGCCAGCGACGCGGAGACCGCGGCTGCGGCTGGCGCTGGCCGCGGCGCTCGTCCCGCTCGTCGTCTGGGTGGTGCACGGCTCGGTCGACTGGTTCTGGGAGATCCCAGCGCTGAGCGCCCCGGCGTTCGCGTTCCTCGGCGCGGCGTGCGCGCTCGAGCCCGGCCGCGAGCGGACGGCGTCGGCCCCAGCGCTCGTGCCGCTTGCGGGCGCCGGCGTCGCGCTGGCGCTGTTCGGGTCCGCATACGTCGGCGAGCGCGAGCTCTCCGACCGCACGGGCGCTTGCCGCGACCAAGCCGGCCGCCGCGCTCCACCAGCTATCGTCGCCGCCTAGCTCGAGCCGCTGTCGAGCGCGCCACAGGCGCTGGAGGCGGGGATCGAGCTTCGGGCGGGACATACGGACCAAGGCCTGCGCTTCGCGGCGGCCGGGCTGCGTCGTGACCCGGGCGACTGGGTCCTGTGGCTCGAGGACGGGCTCGGGGCCGGCAGCGCGCGGGCGGCCGACGGCTCGAGCGTGTGGCGCCTGGAGCGCGCCAGCGCCCTCGACCCCCGCGAGCCGGTGATCGCGCTAGCGCAGCGCCGCGCCGGCACGCGCGCATCCGCTGACGATCACGGAAGCCGCGTCGATGTTGTCGTCCCGCGCCCAGGCGACGGTGGCCCCGTGACCCGAATCCTCTGCTACCACGACGTGGTCGCGGCCGCCGAGTCCGAGCAGGCCGGCTTTCCGGGACCAATCAGCGCCCGTTACAAGCTGAGCCCGAACCAGTTCGAGCGCCATCTCGACGCGCTGACCGCGATCGGTAGCGGGCCCGGGATGCTGGAGCAGCGTCCAGACGTGGCATTGACGTTCGACGACGGCGGCGCCAGCGGGCTGCGGATCGCCGACGCGCTCGAGAGTCGCGGTTTGCGCGGCCACTTCTTCATTGTCACGGGCCGGCTCGGAGCGGCCGGCTTCCTGGATGCTGGTGCAGTGCGTGAGCTCGCCACCCGCGGCCACGCGATCGGCAGCCATTCGCACACGCACCCGCCATATATCGAGCGGCTGGCGCCAGGAGCGCTCGAGCGCGAATGGCGCGCGAGCGCCGAACGGCTCGCCGAGCTGCTCGACCAGCCCCCGCGCCTTGCCGCAGTGCCAGGCGGGCGACTGAGCGGTGCACTCCTGGCAGCGGTCGCGGCCGCCGGCTATGAGCTTCTCCTGAGCTGCGAGCCGACGGCCCGAGTGCGCCACGACGGACCGCTCACCGTCCGCGGTCGCTACATGATCTGGGCCGATACGCCGGCGGCCCGGGCGGCCTCCTACGCCCGTGGCGACCGCGGCGCGTGCGCGAGCGCTGAACGCACAATGGCGGATCAAGCGCGTGGCGCGCGCCGCCAGCCCGGCCGTCTACGAGCGCGCGCGCCGCGCCCGGGCGGCCGTCCGGCCCTCACGAACCTATGAAGCTCGCGACCCGGGCAGCCTCGACTTCGATCGTGGCTTGCCTGGCGCGACTGAGCCCGGCGGCGATCAGCCGCTCGCGCACGCCCTCGTCGCCGACCAACCCCTCCACGGCGGCGGCAGCGGCGGAGGCGTCGCCGGGCTCCACCAGGACCGAGCAGTCACCGAGAGAGCGCACCCCGCCGACGGCGGTCGCGACCGACGGCAGGCCGCTGGCGTAGGCCTCGATCAGGACCTGCGGCAGCCCCTCGGTGCGCGAGACGTGCAGGAAGACGTGGCTTGCCCGGTACAGGTCGAGCAAGCCGCCGTCGAGCGGAACGTAGCCCCGCAGCTCGCAGTGGGCGGACAGCCCGAGCTGCTCGAGGCGGGCGCGCAGCGCGCCCGCCAGGTCCCCCTCCCCGCAGACGACCATTCGCCAGCGCGGATCCCGCACCCGCAAGAGCGCCAGCACGTCGGCGAGCAGGAGCGGGTTCTTCTCGGCGTCAAGGCGCCCCACGGTCAGCAGCGTGAGCACCTCCGAGTCATAGGAGCGACCAGCGGCCGCGGCGCCGGCCTTGACGTCGGACGCGGTGATGAGCGAGATGGTCGCTTCCAGCACGCGCGGGGCACGGCGGTATCGGCTGGCGATGTCGGGGCCGACCGCGACCACGGGGAGACGCCTCGCGAGCGCCCGCCACACGGCCTCGAGCGTACGGGCCGCGAGGTGCAGAAGGCGACTTCGGGGATGGCGGTGCCGAACGTAAGCGGGGAAGTTTTGGCGGACGCCGAGCACGAGCCGTCGCCGTCTGATGAGCGCGATCAGCGCGAGCGCGATCGCGTGCGGATATGGGCCGAGCGAGAAGACGGCGTCGGCCCGGTCGAGCGCTCGCCACATGCGGGCGAGCGTGACCGGCACGGAGCGCAGCACCGGACCGAAGGTCGGTGAGGCGCTCGTAGTGGGGCAGGGGGATGAACTCGATCGCGGCGTCGAGCTGGTAGTGAGCGGGCCCGGGTCCCCGGTCGAGGCGCCCGAGCAGCCGGAGCCCGCCGACCTCGACCGCGAGCTCGCCGAGGAAGCGCACGAACGCCCGCTCGCCGAACACGACCCCGTCGCGCTCGCGGTACAGGTAGTCGGTGTAGACGACCAGCCGCACAGAGGGCGCTCAGCGCAGAAGCGCTCCGGCCTTCCGACCGTCAGCGTGCTGATCCCGGTGCTCGAGGAGGGCGAGAGTACTGGAACGCACGGTCCCGACGATGCTCGCCCAGCGGTTGGACGGTGAGATCGAGTTCCTGTTCGCCGAGGGACGCTCGCGCGACGGCTCTCGCGCTGCACTCGAGCGGTTCGCCGCGAAGGACTCTCGCGTGCGCGTGTTCGACAATCCCAGCAGCCGCACACCAGACGGCCTCAATGTCGCGTTCACCCACGCCCGCGGCGAGTTCGTGGCGCGCATGGATGCCCACTGCTTCTACCCCGAGACCTACCTGGCGGACGGGATCGCGCGCCTGGGCGAGGGCGACGTCGCCTGGGTGGCTGGCCCCGCCGTGCCGCGGGCCGACGGCGGTTTCTCCGGGACCGTGGCCCTGGCGCTGAGCTCGCCGCTCGGCCGGGGCCCGTCTCGCCGCCTGGTTCGCTCCTGGCGCGCTTGGCGGTCGCGAATGGGAGCTGGACACGGGCGTGTTCGGTGGCGTGTGGCGGCGCTCCTCGCTTCAGCGATACGGGGGATGGGACCCCCGCTGGTTGCGCAACCAGGACTCGGAGCTGGCCGCGAGATTCCTTCAGAACGGCGAGCGAATCGTGTCTTTGCCCCGCATGGCCGCCCAGTACCTGCCGCGCCGCACCCTCCCCTCGTTCCTCCGTCAGTACCACGACTACGGACGCTATCGCGCGCTCACGCTGGCGCGTCATCCGCTCGCGCGGCGGCGCTCCCACGCGCTCGCGCCGGCGTTGGTTGGCGCGCTGGTCGCCGCCGCCGCCAGCCCACGGCTGGTGCGCACGCCCGCGCTCGCGGCGCTTGGCGCCTACGCAGCAACAGTCGCGGTCGAGACCGGCCGAGTGGCGCGGACCGCGCCGCTGCGCGACGTGCTCGGCCTCCCGTTCGCGTTCGCCGCGATGCACTTCGGATGGGGCGTCGGCATGTGGCAGGGATTTGCTGCCGCATGGCGGTCAGGACAAGGCTTCCACGAACACCAACCACGGTAGGAGTGACCATGCAACAGTCAGGACGCAGAGCAAGCGATAGCCGGGAGTCGTGGCTCGCCGCCCGACCCCCACGGGCGGAACTGTCCCGGTACCTGGAGCTGATCCGTTCTCATGTGGCGTTGATCATCGCGTTCATTGCAGCGGGACTGATCGCGGCGTTCGTGTACACCTCGGTGGCGGCCAAGAGCTACACGGCCGAGGCCGACCTGCTCGTGACCCCGGTGTCGGCTGACGACCCCAACCTGATGGGGCTGCCGCTGATCCGCGCCACGAGCGATCCCACCGCCGACGTGCTGACGGTCGCCAAGCTGGCCTCCTCGCCAAGCGTCGCGTCAGGCGTCGCCCGACAGCTGGGCGGCAAGCCCACTGGGCTGCTCGCGCAGATCTCGTCGACGCCCGTGACGCAAAGCGAGATCATCGCCGTGCAGGCCACCGCGCACAACCCCCATCGGGCGGCTGCGCTGGCGAACGCGTTCGCACAGCAGACCGTCCAGGAGCGCACCAACTCGATGCACGCCCAGCTGGCGACCCTGATCCCGACCCTGCAGGCCAGTCTGCGAGGTCGAGCTACGCCCGACCAGGCTGGGCTGCAGAGCGAACTGGCGGTCTTGGAAACGTTGCAGGCCAGCCCCGATCCGACGGTGCGGGTATCAAGCTTGGCGACGCCGCCTTCGTCCCCCGCATCGCCGAACCGCAAGGTCAGCCTGGCGGCTGGCGGCTTTGCGGGGCTGATCTTCGGCCTGCTGGCGGTGTTTGGACTGCAGGCACTGGATCCCAAGCTGCGCGATGAGGAGCAGCTGCGCGAGATCTACGATCTGCCGATGCTGGCGCGCGTCCCCCGCCAGCGCTCCGGCAGCCTGCCCCTGATCCCCGCGGAGCTGACCTCGCCGGTGTCCGACGCGTTTCGGACACTGCGCTCCTACTTCAACATCAAGAAGAGCGACGAGGGTCCCGGGAGGGCGATACTGGTCACGGGCGACGCGGCCGCCGACGGCAAGACGACGGTCGCCCTGAACCTGGCCGCCTCGCTGGTGGCCGCCGGCAATCAGGTGATGCTGATCGAGTCCGACCTGCGCCGACCCAGCATCGGGCGGGCGCTCCGGCTGCGCGGTCCACATGAAGTGGCCGCGGTACTGCTGGGGCGGGTTGAGCTTGTCGATGCGCTCGTGTGGATGCGTCCGTATGGACCGCAGCTCGAGTTCCTGCTGGCGGGAGGTGTCGAGGCGCAGGAGGTCGACCGCATCGCGCCGGAGAGCGTGCATCAGCTGGTGCGCGACGCGTGCGCGTTGTGCGACTTCGTGGTGATCGACTCGCCGCCCCTGACCGATGTGGCCGACGCGCTGCCGTTCGCCAGGGCGGCCGACGACCTGCTGCTGGTCGCGCGGGTCGGCAACAGCCACGTGCGCAAGATGAGCGACCTCGGCGAACTCCTGACCCGTGAGCACATCGTGCCCAGTGGCGTCGTCCTGGTCGGCGGGGCCGAGCCTAGGAGTGGTTACTACTACGGCTATGGCAGCGGTCGACCGGCGCGGTTCGGCGTGCTTCAGCGACGGGAGCGCGAGAGCGCGCCGGTCGAGCAGAACGGCGCGACGATCCATTGAGAGCGATAGCGCTCAGCGGACCTCGGGCCGCCACCCAGCGCCCGCCGCGCTGGGGAGGCCTGCGGGATTCCCCGCGCGGCCACGCGCCCGCGGTGATCGCCGCTGGGCTGATCTCCGCGGCTGCGTTCGGCCTACTCGCCGGCCGCTGGCCCGTAGTGGCTGTCGGAGCGGCCCTGGCAGCGGTGGTGGCGGTGGTGATGCTGCGAAGCCTCGCGCTGGGGATCGCCGTGTTCACGATCGGGTCCTTCGGGCAGGTGCTCAATCTCGGTGGGGCAGCAACCGTTGCAAAAGGTCTCGGCGGCCTGCTGGTGCTTGCCTGGCTGGCGGCCCTCGCCAACCGTCCGCCCGCCGACCGACGCACCCTGCTGCGAGACCAGCGAGCTTTGGTCGTGTTCGCCGTCGCCTTGGTCGCATGGAGCATGCTCAGCGTGGCCTGGGCCCAGAGCCGCTCGACCGCGCTTTTGGGCGCCAGCCGCTACGCCCAGGATCTCGTCCTGTTCCCGATCCTGTACGTGGGTCTGAGGCGTCTGGTGCATGTTCGGTGGGCAGCGGCATCACTCGCGGCCGGTGCGCTTGTCTCGAGCCTGTATGGCCTCCTTGCTGGAAGCACCGTCGACGGCTCGCGGCTGGTCGGCGCCCTTGGCGATCCGAACGAAACCGCCGCCGTTTTGGTCGCGGCCGCCGTTCTGGCATTCACTCTGGGAGTTGGCGAGCGGCGCTCCATGCTGCGCCGCTGGATGGCCTTCGGTGCTGCTGCGCTCGCGCTGGTGGGGATGGTCGCGACCGCTTCACGCGGGGGAGTCGTGGCACTTGCTGCCACCGCGGTCGTCGCGATTGCGATCGGTGGTCGCTGGCGTCGCCAGCTCGCCTTGGCGGCGGTCGTCGGCGCCGTGCTCGTGGCTGGCTGGTTCTTACTGCTTGCCCCCGCGAGCTCGCGCAGCCACATCACCAGCACGCAAAGCGGCCGCACGACGCTTTGGACCGTCGCCGGACGGGCCATCAGCGCAAACCCCATCGTCGGCCTGGGCAATGACAACTTCCAGCTCGATGCCAAGAACTTCCTGGTTCAGCCCGGGGAGACCACCTCCGCCGACCAGATCGTCACGATCTCCCAACCCGCGCACAACGTATATCTCGAGATCTGGGCCGACCTGGGGATCGTCGGCCTGGTGCTGTTTGCCGGGATCGTCGTGCTGTCACTGCGCTCTGGAATCGTCGCCGCCGGGGTCCTCGAACGAGACGGTCGCCGGGCAGAGGAGATCCTGGCACGCGGCCTTGTGGTGGCGTCTGCCTCGATGCTCGCGGCGTCGTTCTTCCTGTCCGATCAGTACAGCAAGCAGCTGTACTTGCTGCTCGCGCTCAACCCGGCGATGCTGGCCGCCGCCCGGTCAGCCGCGCGGACGGATGAGGTGCCGCGAGTCAAGCGATTGCACCCAGGGCGGAGGGCGCAAGCGCCGGTTAGCTGATGGCTGGCCTCGTCGCGGTCATCGCCGCTGGGCCGGACGAGCCTGTGAGTCCAGACGAGCTCGATGCCTTGGTGCGTTGCTACCGGTCGCTGCGCGACGAGGCTGAGCACGCGCGCGTAGAGGCCGGAGCTCGCGGACTGGCCTCGCTTTTGGGCCGTGGCGGGGACACGAGCCTGGGAGTGGAGCGCGATGAGCGGTCATGGGCGATCCACGTCGGCAGCCTGCACGTCGATGGTGGCAACGCCCGGCAGGCGGCTGCTCACTCCCTGGACGGACAGTTTGCGCTCGTCCGCTATCGCGAATCCGATGAGGAGCTCGAGGTGCTGAGCGATCCGTTCGGACTCCAGGCGTTGTACGTGGCGCACCGCGACAGACTCAGTTACGTCTCGACCTCGGTGCTGGCGCTCGCCAAGCATCTGCGTCTACGGCCGAGCCGGCGCGATCTCGAGATATTCCTGCGCAGCGGCCCGCATTTCGGCGAGCTGACCAACTGGGAGGGCGCCACCCGCCTGCCGCCGGCCACGCAGATTTCATTTCGCCAGGGTCCTCGCACCAGCACATACTGGCGTCCAGAGATCGAGGGCCGGCTCGCTGACATGAACCACCGAGCAGCCGCGCGGGAATGCATCGAGAGATCGGCCGCCACGTTTCACGATCGCTTTAGCCCATTGGGCCATAACTGGTGCGACCTGACGGGCGGCTACGACACCAGGCTCGGAGCGCTGCTCCTGCGCCGCGCGGGTGTGCGATTCACGACGACCACCAATGGCCCGCGCGACGAACCGGACGTCTTGATCGCACGAGACATCGCGGCGCGCAGCGGTTGGCAATGGACGCGTGGGACGCTACCGGGAGACTGGCCTGCTCAGTGCGAGCGCGCACTGCCCACCGCGGTCGCCTGGGGTGACGGCATGCTGGAGGCAACCCAGCTGGCCGAAGTGATGGCGCTCCAGAGCGCGTGCGCGCGTGACGCGACGGCGCTGTTCTCCGGGGGAGGCGGAGAGCATTGGCGCGACTACGCCTGGAAGCAGGAGATCCCATTTGGCGGACGGACGACGCGCGTGAACTTCGACCGCTGGGTCAGCGTGCGTTTCCTTCACCCGATCGACGTGTCGGTGTTCAGATCGGATCCCACAGCCATGACGCGCGCGAGCCTCATCCAACGCTGTCGCGACTGGGTTGCACCATATGCTGGCGAACTCAACTCCACGCAGCTCGATGTGCTGTACGCGCTGAAGTCGATGGCCCACTTCGGCGCCTACCAATCCGCGGCGCGCGGGACGGTGCGCGTGGAGTTGCCGTTCTATGCCAAGCCTGTCTTCACCGCTGCCTTCTCGGTGGCTCCCCGCCACCGCAATTGGCACCGCCTGGCCCGTGTGGCAATCGAATTGCTCGACCCCGAGATCGCCGGGCTCCCCACCACGCACGGCGATCCTGCTGTCCCTCTGAGACCGAGCAACGCCCACCGGTTCCTGCCATTCGTAGCTGGGCGCGCCAAGGGCGCTGCACGCAAGCTCACCCAGAATGTCCCAGGGCCCACGCTCGGGACGCTCACTGTCCGGACGTCAGGCGAAGTCATGAGCGCGCGGGGGCGGGCCCTCGCTCAGTTCATCGCCAAGACCCACGCGGACCCTTCGCACATGCGATCCGGCCCGCTCTACGACGCTGCCGGGTTGCGCCGTCTCGTGTACTCCACCTCGGCGGTGACTCATGGTTGGAGCACGCTTGGCCGGATCATCACGGCCGAGTTGGCGCTGGAGGCGGCCGACGGATGCCTCGACTAGGCTGGCCTCGGATCGCGAAGCTTGCCGCCGGCGGGGTCGACGCATGCCGTTTGGCCGGGCCGGCTCACCAGCCGCCAGCGGGACTGACCTGGCCGATTGAGGCCGAGGATCGCGCTCGTCTCGAGGTACGCTGGCCGCGACGGTACGAGTGGCCCGATGCGGCACGCTGGGTCGTGCCGCTGCGTCACGGTATGGAGCGCCTAGTCCGCGTCGTGGAAGACGATATCCCGCAGCGCCATAAAGGCGTGGTCGCGATCCAGATCAAGTTCGACGACGTCGTTCACGACGTGATTCTGGATTACTGGGACTTTCCCGTATACGACCCTGCTCTGCTCGATCGGGTTTCTCTCTATTTCAAGATGCAGTGCCCGGCCGACGCTGACGAGCGGGTCCTTCCGGGCGGATTCGTTCCCCGCTCCGAGCAGATCTACCACTACCTGCGACGGCTCCGTCGCATACGGGAGCGATGCGACTTCGCGTTCGACGCCTATGGGCGTTTCGGGCTCTCGTTCGCCGAGGACGTCCGGCGCCAGGCTATGTCGATACTTGCCGCCCAGAGCCGATTCAGGTATGAGGGCGGCGCCAGGTTGGTGGCTTACCCAAGCTACCTTTAAGGAAATTGCCAGAGCGCGCGTATGCGTCGACCTTCCCGGAAACGGATTTCTTTGCTTTCGGCAGATGGACTATCTGGCAGTCGGCTCCTGCGTGATCGGACCTAAGCCGCCGGTCAGGTTTCCGGTTCCGCCCAAGGACAGGCAGGAGATCGTCTACACAAAGGATGACCTCTCCGACCTGGTTGAGCTGTGCGAGCGGTACGTGGTCGACGACGCCGCTCGTGAGCTTCTCGCCGCAAACGCACGCGCGTACTTTGACCGCTACGTGCATCGCGACCAGCTGGCTGCCTATTACCTACATACGGCGATACGCAGGCTTGGATCACCCGACACTCGGCTCCTGACACCAGCTGGGCTGGGACCCTGACGTTGGGCTGCCGCTCCCCTTCTGAGATCTGCCCAGGCTGACCAGATCGTGACCCCGTCGGAGCATCCTCGAGGAGCTTCCACCGGTGAAGCGCCACCGGAAGCACCGGCGTCCGCACCGAGCCTGACAGGGATCGTAGTTCGGGGTGTCAGTCTGACCGGGATTGGCTACGTGCTGACGCAAGTCATCACGTTCGTCAGCTATCTGGTGCTCGCGCGGCTGGTGGAGCCGCGCCAGTTCGGCCATTTCACAGCCGGGATATTGATCGCAGGAGTGGGCACACTTGTGGGTGACACAGGCATGGCCGCGGCGGTCATCCGGGCACAAGACGGTGGCGAGGAAGTACCTAACACGGCGCTTGTGTCAACGGTCGTATCAGGCGCGATTATGAGTCTCGTTGCCCTGGCCGCGGCACCGCTACTGGGGTTGTTCTTCCAAAGTCACCAGGTCGAGCTGATCGCCGCTGTCATGTCAGGGTGGCTCTTGCTGCGGATGGTCGCCTATATCCCGGAGGCCATGTTGCAGCGCCGTCTCTCGTTTCTGCGCCGAATGGTCGTCGACCCGATGGCGGCCATCGCCTACCTGGTGGTAGCGATCGGGGCCGGCGAGAACGGGATGGGCGCGTGGACGCTTGTGTTGGCGACCTACGCCAGCGCATCCGTGAGCGCGATCGCCGCGTGGACCCTGGCGCGGTGGCGGCCTCGTCCCCGGCTCGCTTCGATGCGAACCTGGCGGGAGCTCGCGCGCTTCGGCCGTCCCGTCGTCACCGCGGAGCTGATCAGGCGAGGAGTTGAGGAAATACCGGTGGCGGGAATTGGCCGATTCATCGGTGCCGGGGCGCTTGGCCAGTACACGTACGCCATGCGGGTGGCCACGCAGCCGCTCGGCCTGATCGTGAACGGCATCGCATATGTCCTGCTCCCGTCGTTTGCACGCCTTGCGTCAAACGAGCAACGTCTGCGAGCAGCCGTGATCAGGGCGTTGCGGGCGGTCTGTGCGATCGCATTTCCAGCCGGCCTGATCTTGGTGCCGCTTGCGGTTCCCGCCATGACGGTTGTGTTCGGGAGTAGATGGCATCAAGCCGGGTACGCGCTGATGGCGCTCGCCGTCAGTTGTGCCGCGCTGTCGCTCGACTCCCTCGCCAGCGAGATCTGGAAGGCGACCGGTCACGTGCGGTACTTGCCGCGAATGCACGCGCTGGCGCTCGGCCTGACGACCGTCCTCGTGGCGGCTGCTCTTCCACTGGGCCTCGTGGCCGTGTGCGGGGCGATTTCCGTCGCGTCGCTCGGCGTGGCCCTATACGCGGTCTGGGGGATCCACGCCGCGATCGACGTCCGGCTCCGCGCACTGGTCTCGGAGATCTGGCCTCCGGCGGTCGCCGCCGTGGTGATGGGATCGGCGCTCTATGCGATTGATCGTCTGGCGATCCATGCCGGCGCGCATCAGGTCGCCATCGCACTTGCACTCCTGGTATTCGAGGGCCTGCTGGGCGTCGCTATTTATCTGATCTCGTTGCGGCTGATCGCGCCGGAGGCCACAGCGGACCTGGTCGCCCTCGGACGCCCGCTACTGGCGCGTGTTCAGCTGAGCCGGATCAGGCCTCAACTCACGAGCGAACACAGCGGGTAAGCCGGCGGTCCATCGAAAGGCGGGCTCGGTGGTGTCCGGACCAATGCTCACACGCCGTATCTCCAGCGGATCCCAGTTGCGACGACGGGTATAGCCGCCGTAATTGCTGAATGCCAAGCGCACACCTGCGGCTCCCGCGGCTGCCTTTGTCGATGCCGTGAACGTGCCTTGCAAGCCAACGGGATAAGCGAACGTGGTCGGGCGCACTTTTAGTTCGTCTGCGATCCGCTCGAGGCCTCGCTCGATTTCGGCTCGCTGGTCCTCTTCAGGCAAAGTCGCCAGCACCGGGTGGGTGTCGGTATGACCGCCGAAGCGCATCCCGGCAGCTGCCATCTCGCGGGCCTGCGCCCAAGTGATGAACTCGCGTGCAGCGCACTCTGCTGGCCTGCGACCGCTTCCGGTTGCGGTTCCCAGGCACTCGAGCATGTCGGCGCCCTGCACCGGCGTCAGCCGACGACGCAGCCTGACCAGCAGCGTCACGGTGTTCGGGGCCTGCGGTCCCCGAAGCGGCAGCGAGCGGTTCCACCACTGTGATGGCTCCGCCCACTCTCGTGTGCTTGAGGCCACCATCCACGCAATCTCGTCCCACCATGGCGAGGCGGTTCTGTCGACGAATCCCGAGACGAGAAAAAATGTCGCTTGGATCCGGTTTGCTTCAAACACCGGAAACGCGATGTCGTAGCTGTCGCGATAGCAGTCATCGACCGTCACCATCACACGGCGCCCTGGTTGCAGCAGTGCCTGCTCGGTGAGCTGATCGGGTGTGATGACATCGCAGTGCTGCCGGAGGAAATCCATCTGTTGTTGAAGGGTCTCGGTCGTGACACTCGCAGACGATCGTGGTGGGGCGAGCGAGGCTTCGGCGACCTTGTGATACGAGAAGGTGACGACACCGCGCCAGGTGCGGCCCAGGGGCAGTCGTGCGAGACCGAGACCATCCGCGGTTCCTGCGAGGCGGGCCTTGCGACCGGCTATAGGGCACCACCTCGATCCGCGAAGGCGAGCATGGGCGGGTCAGAATAACCAGCGCTGACGTCTGGCCAGCGAGTGGGGTTCTGAGATCATGGTGCCGTGTTCCAACCGCGCGATGGCGGGGCCGAGAGACCGATCCGCGTGTTGATGCTGATCAACGATCTCGCCGGCCCTGGGGGCGGCGCTGAGCGATTTTCGGTCGCGCTGGCGCGCGAATTGGCCGGCGACGGACTCGGGGTCGAGATGTGCGCCACGCGTGGCGCATCGCCCACGGTGCAGCAGTCACTGGCCTCGGCAGGAGTTCCATTAACCGTGCTGGGTCGTCGTGCGACGCTTGATCTGATCCCTTTCGGGCGGCTTGTCCGGTTCGTGCGCCAAAGGAAATTCGATGTGGTGCACGCCCACTTGTTCGGCTCCAGCCTCTGGGGTGTGCTGCTGGGAAAGCTCGGACGCGTGCCCGTCGTGATCGCCCAGGAGCACGGCACGTTCCCGTCGGAGCGACTGCACCGGTTCCTGTACGGACGGGTCGTCGGTCGGTTGGCGACCCGTTACGTAGCCGTATCGACGTTCACTCGCGACGCGATGGTGCGGCTGCATGGAGTGCCGAGAGAAAAGACCGAGGTCATCCCGGCGGCATATATCCCGCGGGAGGATCGATCCGCGACGGATCTCCGTCGCGGATTGGCAATTCCACCGTCCGCGAAGGTGATCGGAACGATCGCCACGCTCCGTCCGGTCAAGGCTCTTGATCTACTCGTGGCGGCGCATGCCCTCGTTCTGGGCGATCACCCGGACACCCACCTGGTGCTGACCGGAGTAGGTCCGACCCGGACACAGCTCGAGCGTCAGGTCGAGTCGCTCGGAACATCGAGCCACGTGCACTTTCTCGGTCGGCGCGAGGAGATAGGCCCGGTCCTTCGTGCGCTCGACGTCGGGGTCCTGTCGTCGGATTCCGAGGGAACACCGATCTTCGTGATGGAGTGCATGGCCTACGGAGTACCGGTGGTCAGCACAGACGTAGGCGGTCTCAGGGATCTGATCGAACCAGACGTCAGCGGAGTACTGGTTCCCCCGCGGGACGCCCCTAAATTGGCTACGGCGATCGCTGGGTTGCTGGAGGATCCCGAAAGGGGCAAGCGCCTGGCCACGGCCGCAGCTTCAAGGCTCTCTGACTTCACGCTGGCCTCCGTCGCGGCTCGGTTCGAACGACTGTACGCGTCCCTCTTGGCCGATGGAGCCGCCCCAACGACCTCCAGCGTGGTCCGCCCCTGAGTGGCCGTCGCCGAGCGCAGCTCAGCGTGCGAGATCTGGGAAGGCGAGCGCCACTTCAGGCGGGGGCCGCCGCCGAAGCGGGTCTCGGCGAATCAGCGCGGCAGGGCCGCGAAGCTTCTTGCGAGCCGATGCCAGCACCGGATGTAAACATCGCCGAGCGGCCTCCTCCCCGATCTGGGCTTCGAGCTGCGCGATCTCGACCTGTGCCGCAGCCTTGAGATGGGCTGGCGCCGGATGCTCCTCGACGAATACACGCAGCGTCCGCTGCGAGACCAGCAGCATCGAACCGCGGTCGCTGGTGAATGAGCCGGGGACGTTGCGGCGATAGACCCCGAGGACGGCCGGCACCACGGCCGGGACGTAACCGAACGCCGCCAGCCGCAGGAGTAGCTCCCAGTCCTCCGCCAACTTGCGGTCCCCCTGCCGGAAACCCCCAACGTGCTCGAGCGCTGTTCGCCGAACCGTGAACATGATGGGGACGAAGTTCGCCTTCACCAAGGCAGCCAACAGCGCATCGGGATCGGCAGGCACTGGACACGGGGCGCCGCGCGCCGCCATCACGGTTCGGTGCCAGAACCGACCGGATTCATCATCCAGCCGCCAGGCGTCTCCGAATGCAAACCCAGCTTCGGGCGAAGAGTGGAGCGCGTCCCCGATCCGCTCCAGGTACGTCGGCATCAGGAGGTCATCGCTGTCGAGGATCGTCAGGTACCGACCGTGTCCCGCCTCTATCGCGGTGTTGCGGGCCGCGGATGGCCCGAGATTGTCCTGCCTGAGGAGCCGTATGCGCCGATCGGAGAGAAACCGGTGGACTGTCGCGACCGTTTCATCGGTGGAGCCATCGTCGACGACAATCAACTCGAAGTCCGATCGGGTCTGGTTAAGCACCGACCGGATCGCGGCTTCGATGGTTGCGGACGCGTTGTACGCAGCCATCACCACGTCGAAGCTCGCGTCAGCCACGCCCCGCCTCCTTCCGATTGGCTGCCGAGTGGTCCGGACACATTCGGGTCCACGCCAGCTACTCGTGCGCCGGCCATCGGCGGTTGGCTCGAATGCGCCGAACCACGGCGTTCAGCTTGGCCCGAAAGCGCCACTGGCCGTCTCCGCGGTAAACACCGATGCGCGGCCAGCGGAGCGAGCCATCCGGGGCCAAGCTGCTTGACAGCCACGCTCCGGCTACATAGCCCGCCTTTCCCGCCACCGCAACGGTGCGCTCGTCAGCGTCTCCGTAGGGGTAGGCGATCGAGGTGCATCGAGCGCCGAGTTGGCGTTCGCACTCCACCCGGGACTCGAGCAGCTGGGCATAGGCCGCCGCTTCATCCAATTCGCTCAGTCGCGGATGCGTCTGGGTGTGAGAACCCACCTCCCAACCGAGCGCGTGCAGGGAGCGAAGATCGTCCCAGCACATCCCCTGAAGCTCGTCGGCGAATGGCGTGTCCGCCCAGTGGTCAACGCCAGTCCAGAGCAGCGGCTGCCGTCGGTCCATGAACCCAGTCGGAACGAAGATCGTGGCCGGGAGTCCCAATCGGGACAAGATTGGTTCGGCTCGTGCGAGCACCGATAGGTACGCGTCGTCGAAGGTGACTGCCAGCGTGCGTCGGTGCGGCGGCTGCAAGACGGCCTCCGTGAACCCTGCGCCCTTGAAGCCCCGCTCTACGAGCATGGTCACCTGGCTGGCAAACGCCTCGGGCGTCACCGCGAGGGGTGTCTCCCAGCTCGGGCTGAGCGCGTGGTAGCAGAGCACGATCACCTGGCTCGGACGCGAACCCGTAATTCGGTCTGTCATGAGCTGCGTAATATCGCAGCTGATTTGCGCTGCAGTTCGGGGGTTTTGCTACCCCGGCAGCGACTGGAGCACGTCCCGCGTTATCTCCCGGCTGAGCTCCTCCACCGGCCGGTCGCCATCCAGCCTCCGCACTCCAAGGGCGGCACGCTCGCGGCGGTAGAGCTCTGCCCGAAGCCGTGTCTGATCGAAGCTCCAGTCGGGCTTGCGCTCGTGAGCGACCTCAGGTGGGGCATCCAGTAGGTAGGCAAGGTCGGGAGTGGGCGCAAGCACTCGGACCACGGCCTCCTGGAAGCGAAGCTGACCTTCAGGCGCGTAGCGAAAGCGCAGCTCGACCACCGTGTCGACCACGTAGCGGTCGAAGATCACGATCCGGCCGCGTGTCCGGGTCCCGCGCGCGGCCCGCCGGAAGGCGATTCCGTTGGCGACCGTGGTCACGGTTGACCAGATATGTGACGCAAGCTTCCGGGAAGGTCCAAAAGCGGGCGTCCGCGAGTCGGTTCGCGACAGAATGTGAGACTCCGCGGCCT
Organism: uncultured Actinomycetes bacterium; assembly: GCA_963719305.1. Lineage (GTDB taxonomy): Bacteria > Actinomycetota > Thermoleophilia > Solirubrobacterales > Solirubrobacteraceae > Palsa-465. The sequence goes on from CAVRBL010000006.1 coordinate 251,957, forward strand.
CCCCAGAGGCACCGGCGAGCGGCCCCACGGGCAGGTGCGAAAGTGCCTGCTTGACCGCTCCCGCGAACCGCCGCAGCGATTGAGTATGGCCAATCGGAGTCCAAACGAGGTGGGATTCGTAGCCCAGCGCCGCGAGCGACGTACTGAGCGCTCGCGCCTGAGTGCTCTTGCCGACACCGTCGAGGCCCGACAAGGCGATGATCGCCCCCCGGCGTGGCACGCGCAGAAACGGCGGACGCCAAAGCGGGCGTGAGCCGCGTGCGTAACGTGCCTCGAGACGGCGTAGATCGCGCCCTACGCCCCACGCTGACGCTCGCTCTCTGGCTCGTGCGAATGCACTGGGGTCCTCGCTTAGGCTCACGCGGATTCGCTCGCGGTGGTGCTCTTCCAGGAACCCCGGCGTGCGCGGCAGCTTTCGAGCCAGGATCAGCAGGCGATCGGCGGGCGACGGTACGCACAGGCGGTCGCGGCCGTCCAGCTGCACGGCCTCTGCAAACAGCCTGTCGAATTCGTGCTCAGGCAGGCGCCAGAGCGCTTGGTCCAACAGCTCGACCACGTCGGGGCGCTCGCCGGATACGCGCACCCAGCGACGGTGGATCGCGACAAAGCCCTGCTCACGAAGACGAGCTTCGATCGCGTCGCGATCGGGGGCCTGGATGAGTAGGTCCCAATCCCGACCTGCGGGCGGCAGTGATCCGACGACCAGCACCCGTTCCTTCGCCGCCGCCTCGATGATGCTCGCGACATCCAAGTCGGCGAGACTGTAGCCGGATGCGTACGGGCGACACCAGGGGTACGCGCGTGCTGGTCACGGGCGGAGATCACACCCCCTCGCTGGCGGCGGTCCGGGCCTTGCGCGCGGGCGGCTATGAGCCCTGGGTGGTGGCCACGAGCCCACGGGCTTACGCAGCCCGGTCGCGTGCCGCCGCCGGGACGGTCGCGCTGCCGTACTCGGGCGCCGAGCCCGGGGCATTCAGTGATCGTCTCGGTATTGAAGTGGAACGGCTGGGGGTGAGGGTCGTGATCCCCGGCACCGATCAAGATCTGATCGCGATCGCCGACTCGCGGGATTCAAGGCTGCGAGCGGCGGCAGGAGTGCCGTCGTTGAACGTGGTCCTGCAAGTCATCGATAAGCGCGCCGTGTATCGGGCCGCCGAGGAACTGGATCTCCGAGTTCCTCCCACGGAGCTGATCGACGGCGACCGCCTTCCCGATGACGCGGAATTTCCCCTGATAATCAAGCCCGTCCGCTCAGCGCGCACGGTGAAGGGCGGCACGCTGATCCGGACCGACGCGCAAATTGTCAGATCGCGCGACCAATTAGCGAGACTGCTGGACGGCCCGGGCAGTGGCCAATGGCTCTGTCAGACGCAGCTGGACGGGCAGCTCGGCGCTATCTGTGGCGTGGCTCAGGAAGGCCACGTCGTGACCGCCTCGCACCAGCGCTCCCTCCGGGTCTGGCCGCCTGGGGCGGGCGTGAGTGCGTTCGCGCAGACCGTCCCCCCCGACCCGGCACTGGAGGCCGACGTCGCGCGTTTGATCGAGGCGCTCGCTTGGAGCGGCATGTTCCAGGCTCAGTTCATCCACACCGATCACGGGCCGTATCTGATCGACCTCAATCCGCGCGTGTACGGCTCGCTTGCTCTGGCGACAGCGGCGGGAGTCAACCTTCCGGCCATCTGGTCTGGGGTCGTTATCGGCTCGCCGGTCGAGCCCGTCTCCTACCGGGTCGGTGTTCGCTATCGATCAGAAGAGCTCGACGTGCGTGCGCTCCTTCACCTGGCGCGGCATGGACGACCGATCGTCGCGGCCGCGGGCATGCTGCCGCGCCGGCACACCACCCATTCTGTGGTGACCCTTGCGGATCCGGCCCCCGGACTGATCAGTCTCGGCAAGCTGGCCAGGCATGTCAGGAGCACGTACCTGGGGAGCCGCAGCTAGCCAGGTCGCCCGCCCCCGGGCAGCTAGGGCTAGCTACGTCGCCCGCCCCGGGGACTACTCCTGTTCGGGGAGGTCCCGGCCGATCTCGTGCAGATGGCGGAGTGACCGCTCGAGCACGGCGGCAGCCGACTGAAGCTCGCCGACCGCTTCCTCGACGTCGACCTCGCCGGCACCCTCGGGCTCGCTGGCACCCTCGGGCTCGCCGGCACCCTCGGGCTCGTCGGCACTCTCGGCTCGTGGCGAGGGGCGCAGGTTCCGGTACGGGCTGGGCTAAAGCGGTCAGGTCTGGGCTACCCGCGACCCGGTCCATCGCCTCGCGCACGGCTGTCTGCAGCTGCTGGGCGACCTGGGCGCAGACGCGATCTACCTCGCGCCGGATCTCGTCCAACGTCTCTTTCTTGAGCAGCGCAGCGGCGGCATGTGCTTCGGTGTGGATCTTGCTGGCCTCGGCCTGAGCCTCGATGAGGGTCCGCTCGGTCTCGGCCTGCGCCTCGGCCCGCAGGCGCTCACGCAGCTCGGCGGCCTCCGCGTGTGCCTCGGCCGTGATCTCGGCCGCCGACTCTTCTGCCGCCTGGACGATGGCCGCGACGCGCTGGCTGGCGTGCTCAACGGAGACGTCGTTGCGTCGCGGAACGAGCTCCTCAACCTGCTGCTGGAGACTTCGGATCTGACCCGCGAGCCGCTCCAGTTGGTCCTTGACGCCTTCGGATGACCTCTCCGGTGCTGACTCTGGGGATACCGGCCGTTCCGGTGTGGACGCCTCCTCGTGGACCTCTTGGCGGGAGCTGGGTCGCCCTCCTGGGGCTCGGGCTCCTGCTGCTCACCACCGTCCCGCTGACGCTCGCGCCTTGCCCGCCCCAGCATGCTTGGCTCACCTTCAATCAGGTTTTCGTCCCGGTTGCGTCTGGCCCGCAGCGCCATCGAGCGGACTGTACTGGAGGATTCCGACGATCCTCGCGGCCCTCGGGCCGGACAGCAGCTCGACCTGCTGCTGGAGGTCGCGGAGCTGTTCGGTGATCTGCTCGAGCTGGGCGCGCAGCGGATCCGACGATCGCTTCGCCTGCTGCCGGTGGGGACTCTGGCGGGTCGGATGTCTCTCGGGGGTCACCGGCCGACGGCGAGTGACGGCCTGGGCGTTCGCCGGACGTGCCTCCGTCTGCGAGCTCGCCTTGGGCGCCTTGCTCGGCGACGGAGAACGTGCAACGGGCCTACCAGGTGCAACGGGCTTACCGGGCGGTCCTCCGTTCTTGGCACCCGCACGCTCACGCCACGCTCGGCTGCGCGTGCTGGGCTCCCCCTCGGTGAACTCGACGTCCTGGTCACGTCCTACGCGCAACCACATGCCGACAGTCTATTGCAAGAACGTCGCCTCGGGCGTGGCAGGAAACTGACCCAGGGTGGTCCGTCAGCGGGGGACACTCGCCAGCCGGGTAAGGCGGGCGAGTACCCCGCGGCGTGCTCGCCGGCGCACGGGTCCGGCTTGCTCCGAAGCCCGATCCGCACGAATCAGCCCGGCCTGCGGCGCACGCTGCCTGATCAGCCGCTCGACCATTGGGACCGACATACCGGCGAGCTCCCCGCAGACGATCACGGCGCGGCTGTGCGGTGCATAGCGCAGCAGCGATTGGACGTCGCTCGCCACCACCGGTTCGGACCCATTGATGAGATCGCTGTTACCGGCGCGCGCCGTTTCCCGGTGGCCCTCGGTACCGCCGCAGACAAGCACGAGATCGTGCGGGGCCACGCTGTTGGATGCCGCCCACTTCCCCTTCACACTCATGTTGTTGGATTATCGGCGGGGCGTCTGAGGCCGATGTAGACCCGGCGGTGAGGATCGCGTCGTCCAAAGAGGGCAGACTTAAGGCGATATCTTCGTGCTCCATGGACACGCGGCGGGCGCCGATTACGACCGTGATCGCCGACGATCATGCGATCGTGCGCGACGGGCTGCGAGCGCTGCTAGAGCGCTCAGGGGGGGAGTTCGAAGTGCTAGCCGAAGCGGCCAACCTCGAAGCGACGCTCGCAGCGGTGCGAGCTCACCGGCCGCGTCTGCTGATCGTCGACGTGACGATGCCCGAGGGATCGAGTATCGGGAGCATTCCCGAACTGCTCGCTGAGCACCCGGACCTGGTGATAACGGTGCTCACGATGCACGAGGACCCCGGATACGCGCGGGCCGCGCTCCAGGCTGGTGCGCACAGCTTCGTCCTGAAGCTGGCCGAGCCGGAGGAACTACTGCGTGCGTTCCGGAGTGCCGCCGCGAGGGGTTCGTATGTCGATCCCCGCATCGGCGCGAGGCTTGCCGACGTGGCCGGCGAGATCTCGCTCAGTGAGCGGGAGCGAGAGGTCGTGCGTGACGTCGCGCTCGGCTACACCAACACGCAAATCGCCGAGCGCCTGTTCCTATCCGAGCGGACCGTCAAGACCTACAGGGCGCGGGCGATCGCCAAGCTGGGCTGCACCACGCGGGCCGAACTGACCACCTACGCCCGCACGCACGGACTGATCGAGTGATCAACCGGCCCGCACCGGGGCCCTGACCCGCACGGTCGTACCCGCGCCGGGGCTTGAGTCGATCTGAAGCTCCGCGCCGACGAGCTCGGCCCGCTCGCGCATCCCCTCGAGGCCGACCCCGTAGTCCGGGCCGGCCAGCTGGTCGGCCGCTTAGGGCACCGGACTCGACTTCGAACCCGGCCCCGTCGTCGCTGACCGTCGCGGTCAGGCGGTCGCCTTCGACTCGCAGCGCGACGCCGAGCGCGGCTGGCGCCCGAGTGCTTGGCGGCGTTCGTCAGGGCCTCCTGGGCGATGCGGTAGATCGCGCTCTCGACCTCTGGTCCAAATCTGGGCATCTCTCCGTCCACGGCGATATCGGTCTCTACCGAGAGCCCGTCCACGGCGCCCGCCCGGCCGGCGAGCGCCTCGAGCGCCGCCACCAACCCAAGGTCATCCAGCGCCGCCGGGCGGAGCGCGGTGATCAGGTGACGGAGCGCCTCGACTTCGCGGTCCACATGACCGACGGCCGCGTCGATCGCGCGCCGCAGGTGCTCTACGTCCTCCTGGTTCCGTGCCCCCGCCAGCAGCAGTCGCAAGGCGCCCAGATCCTGCACTGTCTCGTCATGAAGCTCGCGGGCCCAACGAGCACGCTCGAGCTCGCGCGAGCGCACGCCGTGGAGCAGGCGCTCGCGCTCTCTGGAGCGCTCTGCGAGCACCCGCTCGGCAATGGTGCGAGCGAGATCGCTCGCTGCCGCGGAGTCGTTGCGCCCGAATGGGGGCGGCTTGGAGCGCAGCGCGATCGTAACCCCAGGCTGCTCGTCGAGGGGCAGCGGCTCGACCAGGACCGCAACCGGATCGAGGCCGAGCTCGCCCAGCCATGGAGCCTCGCGGGGGCCGGGTCGCTCCAACGACAAGCGCGCGCGATCCTGGTACAGGTCGCCGAGCGCGGTGCCCGTGAGCGGCAGGCTGCGAACGCGTGTATGGGCGTCACCGGCCTCGGCGACCACCTCTAGATTGGAGCCCTGGCTCATGACGATCAGGAGCCCGGACGCGTCGAGCAGCCTAAGCCCGCGCTCGGCCATCAGCCGCAGCAGCCACAGCTCCCCTCCCGAGACGGCTTTCACCCTACGACGGTGGCTCTGCCATCGCCCGCGCAAGGCGCGCGAACTCGAGCTCGGCCTCGGAGCTCGGCACGCGGTCCACGGCGTACGCGGCCGGATCGCGTCTGACCATGACGACCAAGCGGTCCACAAGGTCGGCGTCAAGCTGACGGCCGGCCACGCGGCGCAACTCGGCAAAGGCCTCCACCGGAGTGATCGCGGTCCGGTATGTGCCCCGCCCAGTGAGCATGTCGTAGGTCTCGCACACCGCCACGATCCGCGCCAACAGCGGGATCTCGCGACCGATCAGACCGGCGGGATAGCCGGTGCCGTCCACCCGCTCGTGGTGGTAGAGGATGGTCTCGGCGACCTGGCCGTACCCGTCCAGCCGTCCGACCAGAGCGGCTCCCTCCTGGGAATGGCGTCTGATGATCGCCAGGTCCTCTTCGGTCAACTCAGTGGCGCGCAGGATCCGGTCTGGCAGCGCGAATTTGCCGATGTCGTGCAGCAGTCCCGCAGTAGCCGCAAGGTCCTGGTCGCGCTCTGACAGCTCGAGGTCGCGCGCCAGGGCGCGCGCCAGGCGCGCAACAGCCGCCCCGTGGCGGGCGGTCGCCGGGTCGCGCAGCGCGAGCGTCTCGAACAGCGTGCTGAGCACGCCGACCTGTAGCTGGGCGAGCTGGCTCGAGCGGGCCGCGAGCTGGTCGGCCCGCTCCTCGGATAGTTTCAGTGCACGGACCAGAGCCGTGAACACCGCGAGGACGACCACTAGACCGACCACCACGGCGCCTCCGTTGCGGAGCTCCGCGTAGGCCGTCGCGATCAGAGCCGTAGTACGGCGGCAGCGGCTTCGCTGGGAAGCAGCGGCACAAGCATGGTGCGGGCCTGATAGAGGAGGCCGCGCCCGTCGGTGACGCGATAAAGGAGCGCGACCAGCGCGAAGTTGAGTAGGTTCGTCGCGGCGTACACGGCGCCGACCGCGAGCGCTACCTCCTGCGCGTCCGGGCGCAAACCGAGGCTTTCGTGCAGCCCATTACCTAGCAGCGCTCGCGCGAGCAGCCCGCCCGCCAGCGGGAACACGGCGTAGGTGGCAATGTCCTCGAGCCAGGGAACGACGGTCCGCCACCTTCGCCTTCGCAGGCCGTCGACGAGGGTCGCCAGCAGCCCGATCGCCGTTGCCGGCGCTGGGCCCAGGAAGACCATCGCCAGGACCAGCGCGCTGAATGAGGACGCCAGCCGCACATGCCCGACCCGGATCGGAACGGCCTCGGCTCCGGCCGCGATCACCGCGAGCACAGCCGCGACCCAGATGGGATGCCAATCCAGAGCCCTCGACGTGAGCGCCGCGCCGGCGAGAGCCGCCCCGAGCAGTGCCACCTGGGAAGCGGCGTATAGCTCTACTGCGGTCAGCCGGCGGACATGCGGGCGCATCCTTCCGCCATGATGCCGGAACGAGCCAGCCGCAGCAAATCGCGCAAGCGGAGCGTCAGCCCGGGTGGGTACCCATACCGGCGGCAACGGGTAGCGGACCGCCGGTGCGGCCGCGGGCCGCTAGGAGCCCGAACGCGCATGTGGCGGCGGCCGCCGCCACGCCCGCCATGACGAACGTCGCGCGTGGATTGGCCAGCGCGGCGACCGCACCTCCCAGGGCGAAGCCGACGGCCGGGCACAGCGCGCCCATCGACTCGACGACGCCCATCAGCCGCCCCTGCAGTCCAGCCGGCGTTGCTTCCTGAACTGCCGTCACCAGCGCGATCCACTGGATTCCGTTTCCCGTGCCGCCCAGGAACGCAAACACGCACGCCAGAACCATGCCCGGCGAGGCACTCATCCCGAGGTACCCGACCGAAACCGCGAGCGTGCTAGCGGCGAGCAGCACGCCGAGCGGGGAGCGCCGCGCGCGAGCGAAGATCGCGCTGCCACCGACGGTTCCCGCGCCCCACGCGGCCAGCAACGCGCCGTAGCCCGAGTCGCCCCCGTGCAGCGTGGCCTTCACGAACACTACCTCGACGGGCACGACCGCGGCGAAGAAGACGACAGCGATCGCTTCGGTCCCCAGCAACCACCCGAGCGACGAGTTTGCCTTGACGTGGCGGGCGACCGCACGGAGCTGCTCGGTCATCCGGCCGCGGCTGCCGTCGCTCCGGGGAGTGGGGACATCGAGGACGAGCGAGGCCGTGATGGCGAACGAAGCCACGTCCAGCAGGAGCACGGTCGACGCTCCAAGCGTGCCGGTGAGCACCCCGGCCAGGGCCGGGCCGAGCGCGAATGTCAACGACCAGCAGCTGTTGAGGATTCCGTTGGCGCGACGGCGCGTGGCGTCGTCGCCGGACTGCTGGGAGACCACAGCTCGCAGGAGGGCTTTGGCCGACAGCGCAGCGAGCCCGTCGACGGCGGCGAGCACGAGGATCGGCGCCAGCACCGGATGGAGGACGAGGGCTGCCAAGCCGGCGGTGGTGATCGCCTGCACGCAGTACAGGAAGGCGAGCACCCCACGGCGCGAAACGGATTCAAGCCACGCGACGGCGGGCGTGACGATCAGCGCCGGCAGGAAGTAGATAGACACGAACAGCGCAGCCGTAGCGACTGCGCTCCGCGTGAAATCAAAGACAGCGACAGCTAGGGCAACCGCGCCAAGCCAGTTGCCAAGCTCATTGACGCTGTAGGCGATTGTGATGCGCCGCCCCATTGTGCGAGTCCGTCGGGGTCTTAGCCACTGCGCCAGCCCATGGGACCCTCCTTCCTGTCCGCGATCCGCGTAAGGCAGCTGCGGCCGACGCGGACGTGCGCGAGGAGGACGCTCACGTCCGACGCCGCCCGCTCGCCGCTCGGATCCGAATCTAGGCTGGGGGCGCCCTCATCCTGGGGTGCTTTTTCCCCCGCGCTTGCAGGGGAACTGCGAGCGGCTGGAGGGCCTACTCGAACGTTTCGTCGAGGGCGTGCGTGGCGCCGGGACCGGGCCATTCGCGCAGGCGGGCGCCGATCTCGTCCCTCGAGTAGCCAGCCAGCGCAAGGTCGGTCGCGACGAGTATGTGACGCGACGATCGGGGCGTGACGGATCGGGCAAGCACAGGCCGTCCGGGGTGAGCCTCTCGGCCGGCTCGGCGCCCGCGAGGCGCAAACGCGCTGGGGCCGCCGCCGTAGATGACGCGCGGCCTTCCCCGGAGCACGGTCACTGCCACCCCCGCCCGGCGATCGATCATCGCATTCACGCGCGGAAGCAGCGTCTGGATCCGTTCGACGCACAGCCTCAGATCGCTTAGCGCGGCAGCGACTTCCAGTCCAGGAGCGGTCACGTCATCGCCATCCTTCTCTACCGGATCCCTTTCCACTCCGTTCATGGCGCCGATCATAGTCCTACGTTCGGCCAACTCAGCCGACCACCTTCAGAAGGTCCGCAAACGGTCGCGGGAAGCCATGGAATCCGTAACCCTGCGCACCGTCGCAGCCCAGCTCCTGAACGGCTCGGAGCAGGCGCCAGTCGTCGACTCCCTCACCGATCACCGTCAGGCCGAGCGACCGCGCGAATGCGACCGACCTTTTCGCAACTACAGCGAAGGCCGCATCCTCGGCGCTTCGCCTAATCGCAGGACGGTCCAGCTTCAGCTGGTCGAACCCGAGCTCCTGCAGCCGCTCGGCGTCGAACTCGGGTCCGGCCACGTCGTCCACCAGCAGCGAGCAGCCGTGCCCCCGCAACGCCGCGATGCTTGGCGCGAGCCAGGGAGGGCTTGCGTTGAGGAGCCGCTCGGAGATGTCGAACCCGAGCAGCCCGGCGTCGACGTCGTGCTGGGCAGCGGCCTTCGCCACCGCCGACGGGACCGCGTTGCGCGCCAGCTGCATCTCGGACAAATTGAGAACCACCTGCACGGGGTCGTCTGGGATCTCGCCGCGCCGTTGATCGACTACCCGGAGCAGATCGACCCGCTCCAGCAGCGCTCGCGCGGTGCGGGCTGCCTCGTCCAGAACCCAGGCGTCGAACTCGTCACCCACCCCGGCCAGCTCGACAAGCTCGAGCAGATCGGTGGGCGGGAGACCGGCTAGCTCGGGGTGGTGGCAGCGCAGCAGGCCCTCGACGGCGAGCGTCCGCTGGTCGTGGAGCGAGACGACCGGTAGGTAGACGAGAAACAGCTGGCCCGACCGGAGCGCTTCTCGCAGCCACCGCGGTCCAAGCGGACGTCGCGTCGTTCGCGGCTGGCGAGTCGTTTCCAGTGGCCGCCCGTCGACGAAGATCTCGCGATGCGAGCCACGGCGCTTGGCGGCGTACATCAATCCGTCCGCGCGTTCGATCAGCGTGCTCGGAGTGACAGCGGGATCCCACTCGAGCAACGCTCCGAGGCTCGCGCTCAACGTCACCGCCACTGATTCCAGCCGGTAGGTCTGCTCGACAGCTTCTTGGATGCGTTGGCAGATGCTGGCAAGCGCCGACTTGCTCTCGAGCCCGTCGCAGATCGCAACGAACTCATCGCCGCCGATCCGGGCGACGGTGTCCACCTCGCGTAGCTCCCGTTGCAAGCGGCCCGCAACCTCTACCAGCACCCGGTCGCCCATGGCGTGACCGTGGCGATCGTTGACCTGCTTGAACGTGTCAAGGTCGAGGAATACGACCCCCACTGCACCGCCCTCCCGCGCTCGGCGGCTGAGAGCGCGCTCCACGCGGTCCATCAACAGGAGGCGGCTCGGCAACCCGGTGAGCTCGTCGTGCAGTGCGCGGTGTTCGAGCTCGCGCCGTTCGCGGTGCTCGGCGGTGATCTCGCGCAGCACGATCAGCCGGCTGTCACCGTCCTCGTCGAGCGCCAACGGCGTGACCGCGCATTGCAACGTCCGCTCGGCGGGGAGCTCCAGCGTCATCGAACGTCTCGCGGAGCTGAGCAACTCGTCCAGCTCGGCCTCGTTCACGGTCGCGCCGAGGGCCTCGAGCGCACCGCGCAGATCGCGCAGCTGGAACCTGTAGCCAGGGCCAAGGCCGGCCACCTGCGCAAAGGACCGATTGGAGAGCAGCACTTCGCCACGCTCATCGATCAGGAGCACGGCTTCGGGTAGCGCGTCCAGTGCTGCTCGCAGCGTCCGCGAGTAGACACCGAGTGCACGACGGGAGAGACACAACTGCGAGGTGGACATTGAACCGACCCCGACCGACGATAGGGTCGGGTCTCCGGCGCGGCTGGGTGACGTACCTACCCGAGGTCGGATTTTCGGCTGTTATGCGCTGGCTACGGTGGGTTCGTTCGGAAGGGTGAAGTAGAAGATGGAGCCCCGCGGTACGTTCGGCTCGACCCAGATGCGACCGCCGTGGAGCTCGACGATCCGGCGGCATGTGGCCAGCCCGATCCCCCTTCCTGAGGACGACTGCTCACCACGCGCGAACAGGTCGAAGATCTTTGCGCGGGCTGCCTCCGGCACACCGGTCCCCTCGTCGCTGACCGAGATACGCCACGCGCCGGTCTGAGGAACCGCGTCCACGCGCAGGCGGGGCGGCTCCTCGCCGCCGAACTTGATCGCGTTCGCGACGAGGTTGAGCAACACCCGCTCGAGCTGATGCTCATCTCCGTGCACAGTGGGCAGCTCGCCCCGACTGACAACCGCGCCGGTGCTGATCGAGCTCCTCGGCGAGGGCGTCCAGCACGCGGTCGAGCACCTGGTCCAGGTCCACCGGCGCCCGAGCCGGAGTCGCCTCCAGGCTCTCGGTGTACCCCATGACGCCATCGACCATCGCGTGCATGCGGCCGATCGCCGAGCGGATCGCATCGAGGGCCACCGGGAACTCGGGGTCGTCGCCGCCGCTCGAGATCAAGTCGATCAGTCGGGATACGGCCAGCAACGGCGCGCTCAGGTCATGAGCTGTGATCCGAGCGAACTCCGCGAGCTCCTTGTTGGCCAGCTGGAGCCGATCGACGGCCCGCGTGAGCTCGTCCACCAGCCGTAGCTGCTCAGTGACGTCCCGCACCCGGACCAGTAGCTCGCCGCGCTCGCCGTTGTCGGCGTCAGCCTTGATCGTGACTTCGGCGAGCCGGTCGGCGACCACCCGGTCGCTGAGCGCAACCTCCAGGACGCGCTGTCCCCCGCGCGACGCAATTTCCTTGAGAGCCTCGCGCAGGCGGGCGCCGTCCCGTTCGGCCACCAGCCCCGTCAGCAGGGTGCCAACCAGTTGCCCGGTTGTCGCGCCCATGATCCGCCCAAACGGGGCGTTGGCGTCAATCACGGCACCGAGCGTGGCGTGCGCGCCGGACACGATCGCCACGCCACAGTCCGCCGCATCGGCTAGGCCCCGGTGGCGGTGCGTGTCGGCCACCATCTCGCCGACACCGCTCCAAGACCTCGGCAACGGCCGCACTGCCATCACGACGCCGCCATCCAGCTCGCCCTCCTGCTCACCGGCGGCGCAAATGCGCGCCTCGATCCCGGCGTAGCTGCCTCCGCCCCGTCTCCAACGCATCTCGATCGTGGCCCGCGGCCGCTCGCGGCGCTGAAGCGGCGCCAGCGCGTGCGCCAGCCGCTCTTGATCGCCGGCGTGCACGAACTCGGGGAGCGTGTGACCGACGAGCTGCGCGGACGTGTATCCGAGCTCGGTCGCAAGCGCGGACGCGTACAGGATCGTCCCTTCTCGGTTGGCCACCAGCAGTGGGACCGGCGCCTGCTCCACCACCATGCGCATGAGCGACTCGGGCTCGACCGCGTCCGATAGGGGCCAGCCGGGCTCCGCGGCCGTATCGGTCGCACCGAACGAACGGGGGCGTCCCCCGGCCAGCGCGACGATCCGGCTCAGCTCGGGCCCCGCATCGTCCGGTACGCCCGCCAGGACAGCAACTCTTCCTTCCGGATCGCGAACGACGACATCGGTGGGGCGGCCCTGGGCGTCACAGACAGCAAGGACGAGAGCACGCTCTGGCCCCAACGCCGTCGCCACCCTCTCAAGCGAGGCGGCCGCCAGGGCGATCAGGTGGTCTTCGACCGGCCCCGCCGCCACGGCTTCTCCCTGCCCCTCGCGATGACCGTCAGATACCGCCGGTCGCCTGTTGCGCAACCGGGAGTGAACGCTCCGCCCGTCGGGCGCCTCTGGCCCCTCATCCCGGGACACGTCTGAAGTCCATTCCGTGCATGTAGTACCAGAAGCCGCCCGCCACGTCAGCACCTTGCCGAAGCTCTGACCGGGCTAGACCGTCGGTCCAGCTCCGTGACGCGAAGGCTGAATCGGTGGCATCCCCGGTACGCGGTGGTCGCTGCTGCCAACTCCTTCCAGTCTTGCCGCCCCCCGCAGAGGACTGATAGATGGCCCAGATGCTCCTCTGGGCCGCCAGCCCGCCTCACAAACTACCAGGATTTGGGTGGAAGCGTAGGCGCTTCAGGTCTGCGTGTGGAACGGCCCTTCCCGGTCCGGCCGCTCCGGGTACACGTCGTCGATCGTCGTCAACGCGACGAACGGAGCACCGGCTGCCGTCTCGATCGCTCGGGCGCCGCCGGCGAGGCGGTCGCAGATCGCGAGCACGCCGCATACATCGTGACCCTCCGCCCGAATCGCCTCGAGCGCACGAATCGTCGATCCTCCGGTCGTGACCACATCCTCGACCAGCATGCAGCGCTCGCCTGGATCGAGGTCGGGCCCCTCGATCCGGCGCGAGAGGCCGTGCTGCTTGACCTCCTTGCGGACGAAGAAGGCCTTCACCTCCGCTCCTCCAGCCAGCGCCGCGCAGGCGATGGGGTCGGCGCCCATCGTCATGCCGCCGACAGCGGTCGCCCCCCACGCTCCCGCCTGGGCGGCGACCAACTCGGCCAGGGCACGAAAAGCGGGCGGACGGAGGATGGCGCGCTTGGCGTCCACCAGGTACTGCGCGGTGCGCCCGCTGCTCAGCACCACCTCGCCGATGACGAGGGCGTGCGTGCGGAGCTCCGCGATCAAACGCTCCCGCGCGGCCGTGTTGGTTTCGAGGCTCATGACCGTGAGCGATGCTAAATCAGCTGCGCCGCGGCCTCGGCGCTGGCGTCACGGATGTGTCGCCGGATGCTGCTCGATGAGGACGGGACGGGCCAGGGGGATCGTCCCGGCGCCGATGACGAGCAGCGAGCCCAGGATCAGCGCCAATATCTCTGCTGCGTTCCAGTGGAGCTGGTTGATTCCCAGGGCCAGTGAGTTGTTGATGCTGTGGAGCGCCATGCAAGGATAGAGCGATCCCGTCTTCCAGCGCACGATGCACAGTACGAACCCCAGGAAGCCCAGGGGAACCAGGTACACGGCGGAGGCCGATCCCAGGTGCGCCAGGCCGAACACGATCCCGACGACCACCGCGGCCAACCAGGTCCCGAGGTCGCGGCCAGCTACGCGCACTTTCCAGCTCCGCCGCAGCACGCCGAACAGAAATCCCCGGAAGAAGAACTCTTCGGCGATCGGCGCCACCACGCACACGAACACTCCCGCGGCGACCAACGCCGCGGTGCTCTTGCCCGCCCCCAGCTCGCTGGGCAGCTTGTCGTTTGCGTGCAGCTTGAACAGCGCCGCGTAGATGCCGGTCAGAACGTAGTAGGCGAACGCGGCCAAAGCGACAGCGCCGGCCGCCCGCTTGAGCGACACGCGCGTGAACCCGAAGTCGCTCGCTCGAGGGCGGCCCCGCAGCGCCGAGAAGTACAGCGCGGAGGCCACGAACGCCAGGTCGAACACCAGATCGCTGGTCAGGCTGACGGCAGCGGTGGGATGGGAGAGGCTGGACCCGGCCGAGTGCCCCACGACCGCCACGATCGAGGTAGCGAAGATGCCGCCCACGCCGCCCGCCCCGACTGCGGCGGGGGCCATCCACCAGCGCCACTGGGGGCCGTCCGGCGGCGGGCTGCTGGTACTCGGCTCGGATGCCATGAGAGGCGATCAAGATTAGGGTTCGTCCTCCTCGATCGCCGCTGCCAGCTCCGCGAGGCTCGAGATCGTCCTCACGCCCGGCGGCCCGGCACTGCCGTCGCGGCGTAGGAGGATGGCTTCGATTCCTGCCGCCCGAGCGCCTTCCACGTCTTCCACGAGGCTGTCGCCGATGTGAGCGGCCCGGCCGGGAGGGGTCCGAACCAGGCGGAGCGCGCGCGTGAAGATTGCGGCTGCCGGCTTGCGCGCGCCGGCCGCCGCCGAGGTGACGACACCGTCCAACAGCGGGGTCAGGTCGAGGCGCCGGAGCACATCGCCGAGCGAGACGTCCCAGTTGGATACCACGACCAACCGCAGGCCACGGTCGCGAAATTCGCGGAGCGCCGGTCGCACGTCCTCGAACACCGAGAATTCGAGCGATTCCAGCAGCGCGGATACGAGCGCGGCGGGCTCCAGGGGCTCGCGAGCTTCGCTGGGCAGCGCCGCCCCCATGGCCTGAGCGCAGGCCCGGCGCAGCTCGGCCAGCGTCGCCTCGTCCCGGCCTTCGTCGAGGTGCGAGCGGTAGTACGCGATCTCCGCGCCGATCGCCCGCTCCGCGTCGCGCTCGGAGACCGATACGCCGAACCCATTGGAGAGCGCCCGGCGGAGCCTCGGCGCGGGCGGCTCCAGGGCCACGAGCGTCCCGAGCGCGTCCAGCAGCAGCGCCTCGGGAGGCCGGTTCAAGAAACGAACCGCCAGGTGGCGAACTCGGCCGTGAACAGGCCGAGCAGCACCGCAAGGCAGGCGATCACCTGCGGTTCGATGCGCCGGGCGTGAACCCACCTCGCGCCCCACATGAACAGAGGAAACAGCACCACCTCATACCTCGGCAGCGAGTCCAGCGGCTGCGGGGTGATGGGGTACGAGAGCGCGGGCGCGATCGCGGCAAAGGTGTATGCGGCATAGGCGAACGGAAGACGCCGCACCACTCCGACGAACGCGACGAACCCCACCACGAGGAAGCCGAACAGCATCAGGTTCTGACCGGCGACGGTCAGCGGATTGCCACCCGCGGCCGTGAAGTAGACCGGCGGCGCCGGCCCGTGCAGCAGTTGCCGAAGGCCGTCCCAGGCCGCCACCGCGCCATCCCACATGCCGCCCAGCGGCCCGGCGAAGTGGTGATACCAGTACTGCTCGGCGCTGAACGGCGTCAGCCCGTCGCCCGTCGTCAGCGCGAGGAACAGGATGTACGCCGCCAGACCCACTGGGACGATGAGGACCCAAGCGAGCTCGCGGCCGGCTGGGTACCGCGGCCGCATGCGCCCCAGGAGCCCTGCGCCCGCACTCGGCGGTGGCGGGCGGTCCGCTCGCGGCCCGTACAGGAACAACAGCGCGATCGGGATCACGAGCACGACACCTGTATTGCGAGACGCCGCCGCCAGCGCCCCGAGCACGCCCGCCCAGGCCCAGCGTCCCCGTCGCGCCTGGTAGATGCACCCCACCGACAACGCCAGGAACAGCGACTCCGTGTAGACCGCAGAGAAGAAGTAGGCCATCGGGCAGAACGCCAGCAGCATCACGCAGATGCGAGCCCGCTCGTTGCCGAGCTCGAGCGCGGTCAACCGGTAGAGAAGGACCAGGCCGACCGCGAAGCAGGCCAGCGAGATGAGGACGCCGGCGATCAGCTCGGACCGAACCACCTCTCCCAGACCCCGGACCAGCATCGGATACAGGGGGAAGAACGTCGTGCGCGGCGGGTTGTGGTCATAGCCTCCCTGGGCGATCGCCAGGTACCAGGCGGAGTCCCACCGGGCCAGCGGCGAGACGATCAGGTTGCCGAAGTACCCGAACGGGGCAGTGAGCCTGAACTGGTCGAACTGGCGGGCGTTGGGCGCCGTGCCGAACGAGAGGACGGCCAGCACGCCGGAGAGCAGGACGACGAGCCGGGAGGTCCATAGCGCGGTCCACGCGACGCGACTCGGGGCCAGGCGCTGGGGCGGGCGCGGCCAGCGTACGGTGGGCGTCCGGCCGGAGACCCTGGCGGCTTCGACAAGCTCCTCGACGGGCACGTGTCTAGTATCGCCCTCTGTGAGCGTAGGGACAGCTGCGGCCGTGAATACCGCGCGGGGCACGGCGATCAGTCTCGACGGACTGGCCAAGACCTTCCGCAGCCCGCAGGGGCCGGTGCATGCCGTGCGGGGCATCGACGTGTCGGTGTCCGCCGGCGAGACCGTCGCGCTGCTGGGCCCCAACGGCGCCGGCAAGTCGACCACGATCGACATGCTGCTCGGCCTGCTGCCGCCCGACGCCGGCGACGTGTCGCTATTCGGCCGCTCGCCCCGCGAGGCGATCAACCGAGGCATGATCGGCGCCATGCTCCAGACGGGCGAGCTGGTCCGCGACCTCTCCGTGCGCGAGCTGGTGACGATGATGGCCTCCCTGCACGAGCGCCCACTGGATCCCGATGAGGCGCTGGAGCTGGCAGGACTGACGAGCATTGCCGACCGGCGCACGCAAAGACTGTCCGGCGGGGAGACGCAGCGCGCCCGGCTGGCGGTTGCGCTGGTCTCCGACCCCGAACTGCTGGTGCTGGACGAGCCGACGGTGGCCATGGACGTCGAGGCCCGGCGCGGTTTTTGGAGCGCGATGCGCGAGTTCGCCACGCGCGGCAAGACGGTTCTGTTCGCGACCCATTACCTCGATGAGGCAGACGCCAATGCCGACCGGGCGGTACTGATGGCCCACGGCCGGATCGTGGCCGACGGGGCCACGACGGAGATCAAGGCCCGGGTGGGGACGCGCACGATTCGGGCCACGCTCCCTGGCGCCGAGCTCGAGGAGCTCCGCTCTCTCCCGGGCGTGGCGCTGGCCGACCGGCGTGGCGAGGCGATCGTGCTCAGCTGTCGGGACTCGGACCGGGCGATCCGGGCGCTGCTCGAGCGCTACGCCGACGCCCGTGACATCGAGATCGCGGGCGCCGGGCTCGAGGAGGCCTTCATCCAGCTGACCACTGAGCCTTCAGGTCTCGACGGAGGCGGCGTGATGTACGTGCGCTGTGAGCTCATGCGGGCGTTTCGCAACCGGCGCTTTTTCTTCTTCTCGCTCGGCTTTCCGCTGATCCTGTTCTTCGTCATCGCGGCGCCAAACCGCAATACCCATGACTTCGGCGGCAGCGGCCTGACCGCGCCGCTCTACTACATGGTCGGGTTGGCGGCGTTCGGGACGATGATGGCCACGATCTCCACCGGAGCCCGGATCGCCGGCGAGCGTCAGGCGGGCTGGACCCGGCAGCTGCGGATCAGCCCGCTGTCGCCGTATCAGTACTTCCGCGCCAAGGTGATCGTCGCCTACGCGATGGCGCTGCTGACCATCGTCGTGTTGTTCGTGGCCGGCACGTCGCTGGGCGTGCACCTGTCTGGTCCGAGGCTGGCCGAGATGCTGGGCCTGATGGTGCTGGGCCTGGCCCCGTTCGCGGCGCTCGGGATCTTCGTCGGCCACCTGACCAACACCGACTCCGTGGGGCCGCTGATCGGTGGCATCGTCTCGCTGCTGGCGCTGGTGAGCGGCACCTGGTTTCCGGTGCACGGCTTCCTCCATGACGTGGGGCAGTTCCTGCCTTCCTACTGGCTGGTCCAGGCCAGTCACGTCGCCGAGCACGGCCACGCTTGGAGCGCGCTCGGTTGGGCCGTAGTGGTGGGCTGGTTCGTGGTGCTCGCCGCGGCGGCGCGCTGGGCCTACCGCCGCGATACAGGTCGCGTATAGAGACCCCCTGTGTCAACCTCCGGTGGCGATTAGGTGTTGGAGGGCGGTATGGCGGCGGGGGTCGTAGGTGTCATGGTCGTGCCAGAGGCGCCAGATGATCTGGCTCCAGGCGCGGCCGAGGATGCGCGTTGCGTGGGTGTGGCTGGCGCCTCTGGCACGAGCTCGTTGGTAGATGTCGGCCGCCCAGGGGCTGTGGCGGCGGCTTGCGTCGGAGAGGGTGCAGAACGCTTGGCGTAGTCGGTGGTCGCAGGCCCAGCGGAACTGGGCGTGTTTGCTCTTGCCCGATTCGACGGCCACGGGGCATTGGCCGGCGTCGGCCGCCAATGCGCGGTAGGTTGGGTAGCGATCTCGGCAGTCGCCGATCTCGGCGATCATCGTGGCGGCGCATAGCCACGAGTCCTGGGCGATGAACAACGAGCGGAACGTGGCTCCGTCGGGGTGCTGATCGAGCGCGTGGCGGATCTCGATCGTGAGCTCGCTGATCCGGGCGACGATCGGCTCGAGGGATGAGACGAGCGCTAGAACAACCTGCCGCCGGGCTTGGGTCTCGAGCTCTGAGCCGCGTCCCTCCGCGCCTTCTCGCAGCCGGCCGAGCAGCTCGCGGGCGGGCTTGCGACCGGTGTATCCGTGGCGCTTGAGAAACGCCTGAAGGCGCTGCTCCCCAAGGCCGCGGGTGTCACCTGGGGTGGGATAGCGCCTGAGGAAAGCGAGCGCGATCTTCGAGTCCACCGACCAGAACACCTTGCTGGCGCCGGGCCAGAAGGTGGCGAGCTGGTCGCGCAGCTGGTTGGCCAACCCCACCCGCGTGCGCACGAGCCCATCACGCGCCCGGGTCATCGCCCTAAGCGCCTTGGTCTGGTCGCTGTCGGGCTCAAGCACCCGGAAGCGATGGCTGTCGGTGCGCGCCAGCTCGGCCAGCACGAAGCTGTCAAACCCATCACTCTTGCCGCCCGCCACGCTGAAGCGCGGGCGCATCGCCTTGACCTGGTTGGGATGCACCGCCACCACCCTCAGGCCGGCGTCGAGCAGCCGCTCGATCAGAAGGCCGTCCGGTCGCTCGAGCGCGACCAGCGCCACCCGCAAACGCAAAAGCCGCGCGCACAGCGCCCGGATCCCGGGCTCGTTATGCGAGTAGCGGCGCCCCTCGATGATCCGGCCCTGCTCGTCGACCACGCACACCGCGTGCTCCTCGCTGGCCCAATCCACCCCGGCATACCGACCATCCGACATGACCACCACTCCCTCCGACACTCGGTTGACTGAGCGTCGGCGCGAGATACCCTGGCGGATGCTTACTGATGGCGCTCTATGGGCGCGACCTCCTGTTGCCGCTCACTGGGCACCTCGACGGAACGTCGGGAAGGCGCTGGTCTAAAAGCGGCCCTCTAAACGGGCAAGCCCAAAGCGGCGCTCTTCCCGACATCCGCCGACCCGCGAATCATCTCCAGTAAGCCCGTCTCAGAACCCCCCGCGCACGTCTGGCGGCGACGGATCTGCGCTCGGAGCTCGCTGTAGCGCCGCTACAGCTTCGCTCCTGCGTCCTTGCCCCGCTTGATCCGGCGCTCGCCAGCCGCACACGCGGAGTTCTGAGACGGCCTCTTAGAGGACGTTCGGCTCGGCACATGTGCCGAGCCGCGGGGCCGATCATGATCGGCCCGGGGCCGGCGCTCATGAGCGCCGGCCATCACTATTTGAAGGAGCGCGCACCGGCGGCCCGAAAGACCCCTGCGGTTACACTCGACACGCCGGTCGAGGAGCTGTAAGCCACCGATGAGCCGACGCGATCGACAGCGGCGCCGCCGCCGCACCCGCCGACATCCCGTCACGCGGGTGGTCGTGATGAGCGCCCTGATCGGCCTCTCCACCGTCGTCCTGGCAGCCTTGGCGATCGCCGGCTGGGTCGCGGCCGTGGCGGACTCCGCCCCGAACCTAAATCAGCGGAGCCCCGAGGTCCCCGGCGCGAACTCGCAGGTTTTCGCCTCCGACGGCTCCTCGCTCGGCTTCATCCACTCGACCGTTTTGCGAACGCCGGTCCCGAGCAGCCAGATACCGGCTGCGCTCAAGCACGCGACCGTGGCGATCGAGGACCGCCGCTTCTATCAGCACGGGGCCCTCGACTACCAGGGCATCCTCCGGGCGGCGGTCAGAGACGTATTCAACGGCGGCTCGACGCTCCAGGGCGCGTCGACGCTGACGATGCAGCTGGCCAACCAGCTGTATCTGCCCCACCACCAGCGCGACCTCAAGTACAAGATCATCCAGGCCAAGCTGGCCCAGCAGCTCGAGAAGGCCCACAGCAAGGACTGGATCCTCGACGAGTACCTCAACGACGTGCCGTACGGCACGGTCGGTGGGCAGACCGCCTACGGAGTCGGCGCCGCCTCACAGATCTTCTTCGACAAGCCGGTCTCGCAGCTCGATCTGGCGCAGTCAGCGCTGTTGGCCGGGATGCCGCAGGCCCCGTCCGAGTACAACCCGTTCATCAACTCAAAGCTGGCCACGAAGCGCCGCCGCGACGTCCTTCAGGGCATGGTCAAGTCCGGCTACATCACTCAGGCACAGGCCAACGCGGCCGCCACCGAGCCGCTGGGGATAAAGCACAACAGCGCCTACGAGCAGCGCCGCCAGCCGTACGCGTTCGACTACGTCGTCCAGCAGCTGCACGAGCGCTTCTGTCCCGGCCGACCGTTTACCGCCAGTTGCCCCAAGGTCGACCAGGGCGGCCTGAAGATCTATACGACGATCAATCTCCAAGGTCAGCAGGAGGCGCAGTCAGCGGTGATTTCCCATGAGGGAGGGTCGGGGAACCCGGCCGCCGCGCTTGTGTCAATCGATCCCACGAACGGCCACATCCAGGCGATCGCCAATACCTCCGACTACAGCCAATCGAGCTTCGACTATGCCACCGAGGGTCAGCGGCAGCCGGGCTCGTCATTCAAGGTTTACGCGCTGATGACCCTGATCCACGACTACGACGGCGACCCGAACCAGACCTTCTACAACTCGCACTTCCTGGCTCCGGGCTGGCTGCCGGGCTATCCCACCTACAGCGTGCACACTGCCGAGCAGACCTACCAGGGCAACATCGACATCACCCACGCCACGATCGTGTCCGACAACACCGTGTTCGCCCAGCTGGCGCGTCGATCTGGGCATGAACAAAGATGGACGCAACCGCGCACGCGATGGGGATCACGACCAAGCTGGACGGGAATCCGGCGGAGGTGATCGGCGGTCTCACCCTGGGGGTCACGCCACTGGAGATGGCCGATGCCTACGCCACGGTCGCAAACGGCGGCTGGCACATCCCGCCGACCGCGATCGACAAGGTCGTGTTCCCCGACGGCAGCGTCGTCAACATGGGCGATCGCGCCGAAGAAGCAGGTATTCAGCTCCGCGGAGGCCGACGAGGCCATCAGCGTGCTCAAGCAGGTGATCACGAATTCGGGTGGAACAGGCACGGCGGCCAACTACGGATGCCCGGCCGCCGGCAAGACCGGAACCGCCGAAAACCTGGAGAACGCGTGGTTCGTGGGGTTCACGCCGAAGCTCTCGACCGCGGTGTGGGTCGGATACCCGAACGCCAATACCCCAATGGACAATGGCTTCGGCGGCACGCTGGCGGCGCCGATCTGGCACGACTACATGCAGTCGGCATCCAACGGATACTGCGGCGACTGGTCCCAGCCGTCGAGTCCTTGGCAGGGCACGGCCTTCACCGGCCCCCACTCGGTGTCAGGCGGCGGCAACGGAAACGGCAACTTCAATCAGAACGGCAACGGGAACAGGAACGGCGGCGGCAACGGCAACTTCAACGGTGGCAACGGCGCCGCGAGCCCGTACTACAACCCGCAGCTGTATGCGCAGCCGCCGCAGGGGCCGCCGCAGACCCAGGCCCCGGCCCCGAGAACGGGCGCTGCCCCGCCGGCCGGCTTCGGCACCGGGCGGGGAGGTGGCGGGGGCGGACGCAAACGACGGTAGGTCGCGAGACGGCGGTCGGGCGGCGAGGTGACTGCTAGCGTTCGCCCCGCTCCATGCCCAAGGAAGAGAAAGTCGAGCTCGAAGGCGAGGTAGTCGAGGCGCTACCGAACGCCATGTTCCGGGTCAAGCTCGACAACATGGATCGCACGGTGCTCGGTCACGTGGCGGGGAAAATGCGTCGGTTTCGGATCCGCATCCTGCCAGGCGACAGGGTGCGAGTTGAACTCTCGCCATACGATCTCGACCGGGCACGCATCGTCTATAGGCATAAGTGAGCGGCCCAGCCGGGCTACGGCACCGCTTAGCGAGGCCTCCATGCGCGAGCTCGAGCTCATCAACGCCCTCGAAGGGGTGTTCAAGCACACGTCCCCTCGCGTGGTCCGCGGCATGGGGGACGACGCGGCCGTGGTGCGGGCCGGCGGCTACGCGGTGACGTCCGTCGACATGATGGTCGACGGCGTCCATTTCCGGGTGGGGCAGCTGACAATGCAGGAGATCGGGCACCGGGCAATGGCAGCGGCGCTGTCTGATCTCGCGGCGATGGGGGTGGAGCCGGGACAGGCCTACCTGGCGCTCGGACTTCCCCGAGATCGAGCTTGAGGCCGTGCTGGATCTGGCGAAAGGAGCGCAGGAGCTTGCGTCGCGCTGTGGGGTGGCGGTCGCGGGCGGGGACGTGACGCGGGCAGGCGCACTGACCCTGGCGGCCACCGTAGTCGGGTGGGCGTCGGACCCGGGCGCGGTCGTCGGACGGGACGGCGCGAGACCTGGAGACCTGGTGGCAGTGACCGGAAAGCTGGGCGAGGCCGGCGCGGGCCTTGCGCTGATCGATGGACGGGCCCAGCTTGCCGACCGGGAGGGCGGCCGGTCGCTGCGGGAGCGCTACGCCCGTCCCACGCCCCGGCTGGAAGAAGGACGGTCGCTGGCCGCACTCGGCGCTCGCGCGATGATCGACCTCTCCGACGGTGTGGCCACCGACGCCGGACATCTGGCGCGGCGAAGCGGAGTGAGTCTCGAGCTACAGCTGGCGGCGCTGCCCGTCTCCGACGCCGTGGTGGAGGTGGCATCGCAGCTCGGGGTGGATGCCGGCACGCTGGCGGCGACCGCCGGGGAGGACTACGAGCTCTGCGCCTGTGTGCCGCCCAGCGCCCGGGCCTCCGTCGAGGCAGCGGCCGCGGGTTGGCGCAGCGGTGTGGGCCTGACGTGGATTGGCCAGGTACTAGAAGGCGTGCCCGGGCTCGGCTTCGGAGACGCGCCCGCCGGGCTCTCGGGCTATGAGCACTCCCTCTAGCGGAGCCAGCGCTTGGGCCCGCTCCTGAACGCGCCGGACGATCGCCTCGGCGACTGCTCGGGGATCGACCTCGTACTCGCCCCGGACCACGCTTTGGCGCAGCGCAGACAGCCTGGTGCCCTGATCCTCGACCATCGTTGTCTCCCCTATCGGCTCGGCCCGCGTCCGGCTTAACCCATTAGTTCCCAGTCGGACAGTCAGCCGATCGCGGTCAGCACGCGGTGTGCCCTCGGACGGCCGCTGGCCCCAGCGGCAGCACGGACTGAATCCGGGCGAATGTCACGATCCGCTGCGACGCGCTGTACAGGGGATTGCAGGCTGACAGCACCAAGCGCTCGTAGCGAACATTGTGCGTGACCCACCAGGCGTTCGGCTGGACCACCTTGTTGTACTGGACCGTGTAGATGAACTGGGCGTAGCGCGTCGTCAGCACGACCCGGTCGCCGGGCCGGAGCTGGTTGATGTTTCGGAACGGCGCCAGATACGTGGTCCTGTGGCCGGCGATCGCCACCGTGTCGCCCAGGCCGGGAAACGGGGTCTGCGGGTAGTGGCCCGGACCCTTCTGTAGGCTCGATTCATCGGTCCCCTGTACCACGGTGTAGGTCGCGCCCAGCTTTGGCATCTGGAGGATTCCGATCGCCTGGCCGGTCTTGACCTCTTTGCGCTCCTGCCGCGCCAGATACGCGATCCGCTGCTTCTCGGTCTTCAGTGCCTGAAGCGCCCTGAGTTCGAGCCCCGACAGCGGCGCCTTGCAGTAGGAGAGGAAGCGTTTGTCGACGCCGTCGCGCTTGATCAACGCGATCACGGCCGTCAGCGGTTCCTGCCACAGCAGTGTCACCGCGGCGTCGGCAAGCAACAGGGCCCCCGAGATGATCAGCACCAACGAGAAGTCGCGGATCAGCCGGCGCACGGTGAAGAGACTAAGTGCTGGTCAACGACGGAGTGCTGATTTGGTCCCACCCAGCGAACCGGGACCGGCGTAGGTGACCGGGACCGCGAACCGTGACCGGCGCCTCCTGCGGCCGCTCTTGGCGTGCGCCCCAGGCCGCGATCGCGATCCCCCACACCGCGCAGGCGGCCGCCGCGCACCATTCCAGCGCGACAAGGGGGCTGATCTGACCGCTGGCAACCATCATCACGCCAGTCCAGGCGAACGTGATCGGGTTGAAGCCCAGCGTGATCATGTAGTAGGCGAGCACGAGCAACGGCGGCGCCAGCCCGGCCACGAACAGAGAAGCCCTGACTGCCGGGTGCATCCGGGTCTGGGGCCAGAGCACCCACATCCAGAGGTGCAGGGCCGGTACGAACAGGGCCGCCGCGAAGGGGTTCGTTACCCAGACCGCGAGCGCCAGGGCGCACATCACGATCAGAAGCGCCGCGGCCGCACCAGGATCCCCGTTCGCCTTGACCAGCACGCCCGTGCGCGTGAGCAGCCAGTAAACGATCGCGATGGCAAATGCCATCACCGCGAGCAGCACCGTGCCTGACGTGCGCAGCGGCACCGCACCGGCCGCTGCTGGGGCGGGCGGCGCCACCTGGAGCAGCCCGACGGCCTTAGCGAACAGCACAATTGCTACCCCCAGTGCGAGCGGGACCCCGGCCGCCAGCACGCGGGCCGCCCAGGGGCCCACCGGATGGCCGCGGCGCCGGGCCCGGGCAAAAGCATCGATCGTCGCCACCAGCACGGGAATGATGAGCCCGAGGATCAGCAGGCGGACCGCCCAGGCGGGAACCATGTTGCCGCCCATGAGTAGATACGCCGATGGGGCCGGCACCGGCCCGGAGCCATCCAGCGCGCTGATGATCTCCTGAGCCGTGCTGCCGAACTGGCTGATCTGACCCAAGCTCAGCGGCGCGTTGGCAGCCGGGGTCCGCTCTCCGGAGGACGACAGGAGCACCGCCGGAATGCCGCGGGCGTTGAATGGGCCCTGCTCGGAGACCGTGAGCGGGAACGCCAGGTGTACGAACTGGCCCATCAGGCTGGTACCCCCCGCCGTTAGACCGGCTTGGGTCGAGAGTGCGCCGGCGGCGGTATTGCGCAGTAAAGGCGGCGCGATCTGTTGCCCGCTCGACCAGGGGACCACGAGCGGTGGGCGAACCGTGCGGCTCGCCATATCACCCAGCACCAGGACGGCGTCGATGGGACCAGGGAGCGAGCGGATCAGCTGCGTTGCCCCCGCCCCTCCGGTCGAGCCGGTGGTGGAGGCCAGCACGATCGTGTGGTTGAGCGTCTCGCCTGAAAGGACGCGGGCCAAGTCGAGCAACACGCCGGTGCCCGAGGCCTCGAGCTTCGCCGGAGAACCAGTCGCGTCACGGTGGGCGACGACGACGATGCTGCCGCTGGAGAAGCCCGATCGGACCCCGATCACGTTCTGAAGCGTCCTCGTGCCGCTGGGCGTCGGGGCCTGGAACGACTGGGTGGAGACGCTGAAGTCATCCACGTGGAGACGCTGTGCGACCTCGGCCGCGATCGCGTTGTCGCTGGCCGAGCCCGCCTGGCGATGGCGGTAGTGCTGGGCAAGGTTGGTCGCGTCTCTGTAGGCGTTCTGACCGTTGAACGCATCCGGCGCAAGCGTTGCCCCCAGCGACCCCTGCTGGTCCTGGAACGAGAACGCGAACACGATCACGGCCAGCACCACCGCGACCAAGCCCGTGCGGTAGATCCGCGGATCGAGCATGGCCGCGGAAGGTTAACCGCGGATGGGGACTCCAAGCGGTCAGGCCGTACTCTTTCCTGCTAATAGGAGAGAAAACCAACATGGACGACCATTCAGCGCGCATCCTGCTCGTAGACGATGAGCAGTCAATCCAGACGCTGCTGTCCTATCCGTTGCGCAAGGAGGGCTACCACGTCGTCCAGGCCACCGATGGCCGCCAAGCGCTCGAGCGCTTCGACGAGGAGTCGTTTGACCTGGTGGTGCTGGACCTGATGCTGCCGAAGATCGACGGCCTCGAGATCTGCCGGAGACTCCGCACGCGCAGCTCTGTGCCGATAATCATGCTGACCGCCAAGTCCGAGGAGATCGACAAGGTGGTGGGGCTGGAGCTCGGAGCGGACGACTACATCACCAAGCCGTTCTCGTTAAGGGAGTTTTCGAGCCGGATCAAGGCCGCGCTGCGCCGGGCGGAGATGACCAGACCGGTGGAAACGGCGCCAGATGAGGCACCGCTCGAGGTGCGCCAGCTGCGGATCGACTTCCCCAAGCGCACAGTCCGCGTCCGGGGCACCGACGCTCAGCTCACCTACGTCGAGTTCGAGATCCTCTCCGCGCTGGCACGCAGTCCCGGGCGCGTGTTCACCCGCGACATGTTGCTGGCTCGCATCTGGGGCGACTCGGCGTACCGCGACCCGAGAACGATCGACGTCCACATCCGCCACCTGCGCGAGAAGATCGAGCGCGACCCTAAGGAGCCTGAGTACCTGCTGACCGTCCGCGGGGTTGGCTACCGCTTCCGGGACACCGAGCCGTAGTGCTTCTCGCCGTGAGTTCGCGCACCGAGAGTGGCCGCTGGCTGTGACTGGCGAGGACGCAGGAGGCGTGGCGCAGCAGCGCTGCGCGAGCCTCCGAGGACGACGCCAGGCACTGCCAGGGCCACTCGAATGCGACGGACTTGCGGCGGGGAGCACCTAGCCTCTACACCGATGCTGCGCTCGCTGCGTAACCGCTTGGCGCTGGTCTTCTTCGGGGTCACGTTCGTCGCGTTCGCCGCGCTCTACCTCTACGTGGCCCCAGGGCTCCAGAACAGGCTCCTGGACGAGAAGCTAAAGGCGCTGGCGGCCACCGCCAGCACGTACTCGCACAACATCGCCGTCGGAACCAATGTTCCTCGCGCGACGGTTGAGCGCCAGGTCGATACGGCGGCGCTCAGATCCGGCGCTCGGGTCTCGCTGCTGTACGTCAATACCGCGAACGGTCAGCCCCAGCTCTCGACGCCGAGCGTGGACTCAAATCCCGGCGCCGACCGGGCGATGGCATTCCCGCTCGCCTACCAGGCCGTGCAGTCAGGCAAGCCGGAGGCCGGTACCGAGGTGGTGGCCGGCGTGACGGTCGCCGAGGCCGCGTACCCGATCCGCTCCCAAGGCCGGATCCTGGCGGTCGCCGTCTACTCCTCGTCGGTCTCGGACGTGGTCCACAACGTCTCGATCGTGCGCCAGGAGATCCTGATCGCGGGCGGGATCGCGCTGCTGCTCGCGCTGGTCGGCGGCTACCTGGTGGCGCGCTGGCTGACGTGGCGCGTCAAGCGACTGGAGCTCGCCGCCGAGCAGGTCGCCGCCGGCGATTTTGGCCGGCCCATCCCGGTCGACTCCAGCGACGAGCTTGGGCAGCTGGCGGTCGCGTTCAACGACATGCAGCGACAGCTGGCGCAGCTCGAGTCGGCGCGGGAGAAGTTCATCGCCACCGCGTCGCACGAGCTGCGGACACCGATCTTCTCGCTGGGCGGATTTGTCGAGCTGCTGGAGGACGACGAGCTGGACCCAGAGACCAGGCGCCGATTCCTCGACCAGGTCCGCGACCAGGTGGAGCGCCTGCGCAAGCTCTCGGTCGATCTCCTCGACCTCTCGAGGCTGGAGGCGGGCTCGCTCGAGCTGCGGGAGGAGCAGGTGGACCTCGGCGAGCTGGCGCGATCCGTGTCCGGAGAGTTCGAGCCCTCACTGGCGTACCACGACTCGCACCTCGAGCTCAGGCTCGCGGCGAGGAGGATCGAAGCCCAGTGCGACCCGGTTCGCGTCGCGCAGATCATGCGCATCCTGCTGGATAACGCGCTCATCCACACTCCGCCGGGGACCCAGATCGTGGTCACCGCCGGACGCTCAGACGGTCAGGTGCGACTGGCGGTCCGCGACGACGGCGAAGGCATCGACCCCGGGGCGATGACGCGCATCTTTGAGCCGTTCTACACCGCCGACGACGCGCAGGGCTCCGGGCTCGGGCTGGCCATCGCCTCCGAGCTAGCGGAGCGAATGTCGGGTCGGCTGTCGGTGCAGTCGGGCTCGGGTCAGACCGTTTTCACGCTCGAGCTGCCGGTGTAGCGCGCACGGCGAGACGGGCCGCCAATGCCATCGAGATCGCGGGCGATATCGTCCGGCCCGATGGTCGCCCCTCCATCTAGAAACCCATGCTCCAGCCAGTCGGCGTAGCCCAGAAGCACCTCGCGGACTATCAGAGCATCGCGGGCCGCAAGATGATCGACGAGATCCGTGAGCGGGCCGGACGCCTGGAGGGCAAGCGCATCCTGAACGTGTCGGCCACCGCGTTCGGAGGCGGCGTCTCGGAGATCTTGAACACGCTCGTACCGCTGATGGTGGATGTTGGGCTTCAGTGCGAGTGGCACGTGATCTACGGGCGGGAGGAGTTCTTCAACGCCACCAAGGTGATGCACAACGCGCTGCAGGGCAGCCCGCAGGATCTGAGCGAGGAGCAGTGGCAAACGTGGCTTCGTTACAACGAGATCAACGCCTCACAGCTGTCCGAGGATTGGGACGTATGCATCATCCACGACCCTCAGCCGGCCGCGATCTGCTCGATGGTTCCCCAAAAGGCGCGTCGCTGGGTGTGGAGGTGTCACATCGACCTCTCGACCCCGAACCCGTTCACGCTCGAGCGCCTGGTGCCCTACCTCGAGCCCTACGAGGCGGTCGTGTTCCACCTGGACGAGTACGTGCCGAGCGGAATGGATGGTCGCTCCCACATCGTGCCGCCGGCGATCGATCCCCTGGCCCCCAAGAACATGGCCTTCTCGCCCGAGGACGCCGTCTACATCTGCCAGCAGTTCGGGATCGACGTCGACCGGCCACTGCTCTGCCAGGTCTCGCGCTTCGATCCTTGGAAGGACCCACTGGGGGTGATCGATGTCTACCGGATCGTCAAGGAGCAGATGCCCGAGGTCCAGCTCGCGCTGGTGGGCTCGATGGCCACCGATGATCCCGAGGGCTGGGACTACTTCAACGCCACCGTGGCCCACGCCGACGGCGATCCTGACATCCACCTTCTCAACAACCTCAACAACGTCGGCGCGATCGAAGTCAACGCGTTCCAGTCGCACTCCGACGTCGTGATCCAGAAGTCGACCCGGGAGGGCTTCGGCCTGACGGTGACCGAAGCGATCTGGAAGGCGCGGCCCATGGTTGCCGGCGACGTTGGGGGCATCCCGCTTCAGATCATCGACGGCCAGTCCGGCTTCCTGGTCTCCGGAGTCGAGGACTGCGCGCAGCGCGCACTGGAGATCCTCGCGGATCCTGGCCTGGGCAAGCAGCTGGGGCGCGCCGGAAAGGAAATCGTGCGCCAGCGGTTTCTGACCCCTCGACTGCTGCGGGACTGGCTCGAGCTGTTCGAGCGTCTGGAGGTGTAGGGCGCTCTAGCTTGCGCCCGAGACCCAAGCGGCCGAGCCTCTGCTGCGACCGCGCCTCCGCTGCGACCGCGGGCTCCGCCGCGGCGGGGGCCGCCGCAGCCGCCGCCGGCCCGCTAGGTTTGTCTCGATGAACTCTTCCTCTCCGGCCCAGCCGCTGGTTCTCGTCTCCAACCGAGGGCCTGTCACGTTCGGACCTGGGGGCGAGGTCCGCCGCGGAACCGGCGGGCTGGTGACCGCGCTGATCGGATTGGCGACCCACCGCGACGTCACCTGGGTCGCTTCGGCCATGACCGACGAGGACATGATGGTGGCCGAGCGGCATGACGGGCGGCCGTTTCCGGTCTCGACGGACGACGGGCACGAGTACAGCGTCAAGCTGGTCGCGTCCAGCCCGGAGGCCTACGACCGCTTCTACAACATCATCGCCAATCCGATGCTGTGGTTCATCCAGCACTACCTCTGGGATCTCTCCAACGCCCCCGATATCCGCCGTAACGAGACCGAGGCCTTCGAGTTCGGCTACAACGTCGTGAACGAGGACCTGGCGCGGGCTGTGCTGGAGGAGATCGAGGGCGTCTCCAACCCGGTCGTGATGGTCCACGACTACCACCTGTACACGCTCCCGGCCCTGATCCGACGGGAGCGGCCGGACGTCGTCCTCCATCACTTCGTCCACATCCCCTGGAGCCAGTCGGACTCCTGGCGAGTGCTTCCGTCGATGCTGCGTGAGGACATCTACCACGGGATCCTGGCCAACGACATCATCGGGTTCCATACCCGCTCCTACCGGCGGAACTTCCTCCAGTGCTGCAAGGACCTGTTCGGGTACGAGGTCGACTTCGATCGCGGCATCGT
This sequence comes from uncultured Actinomycetes bacterium, assembly GCA_963719305.1. Taxonomy (GTDB): domain Bacteria; phylum Actinomycetota; class Thermoleophilia; order Solirubrobacterales; family Solirubrobacteraceae; genus Palsa-465. The sequence goes on from CAVRBL010000006.1 coordinate 282,543, forward strand.
GCGCTGCGACGACCACGACGTGTGGGTCCGTGCCTACCCCCTGCCGATCGACTCCGGCGCCGTGCAGGCGATCGCCGCCCGCCGGCGGGTCAGGGAATTCGAAGACGAGCTGCTCTATCGCCGCCGCGACCACCTGATCCTCCGGGTCGATCGCGCCGATCTGAGTAAGAACGTCCTACGCGGGTTCAGCGCCTTTGACGTGTTCCTGGAACAGCATCCGGAGTTCCGCGAGAAGGTGACGTTCATCGCTCAGCTGATGCCATCGCGGACGGACATCCCGGAATACGCCGAGTACCTGGAGCGGATCGAGGCGGTCGTGGCGGTCGTCAACCACCGTCATGGATCGCCGGATTGGATGCCGATTCAGCTCAAGCTTCGCGACGACGTGGAGGAAGCGGTCGCCGCCTACAAGCACTACGACGTCCTGATCGTCAACGCCATGTTCGACGGGATGAACCTGGTGGCCAAGGAGGGTCCGATGGTCAATGAACGGGGTGGCGTCTCGATTCTGAGCGAGAACACCGGCGCGCATGAGGAGCTCGCCGACTACGCGTTGTCGGTCAACCCATTCGACATCCAGGAGCTCGCCGACTCGATCCATGCCGCGCTGACGATGGGGTTGTCCGAGCGCCGACAACGGCTCGAGGGGCTCAAGTCGATAGTCACCGCCCGCGATCCGGGCGACTGGGTCGACGAGCAGATGGCTGACATCCGCGAACGGGAGCGGCAGCGGGCGGCGTGGGGAGCGCACCGGGGCTGAGGGCTGCTGCCCCTCCGGCGGTGCCGGGCCGCTCGCTACATGAGTTGCTGCCCCTCCGGCGGTGCCGTGCCGCTCGCTACCTGATCGCGGCTACCCGGGGCAGCTTCCCGCTCCCGGGTGCGCGCAAGCCGTCGAGAATGATTTCCACGAGCCGTGGCCAGCGGCCGGCGCCAGGGCCAACGGCTGTCTGGGCGATCCCTCCAAGTCCGCAGGCGATCATCGGGATGTCCTGCCACGCCAGGTCCCGCCGCAGCTGGCCCGAGCGCTGAGCCCGCTTCACAAGCACGTCGCAGAGCTCGGGAAGCCCGGCCTCGCGCGCGGCCGCGTCCATGACCTCCGGGCGTGACCCCATCACCTCGCAGAGCCCACGATCGTCGGCCTGAATCTGTGCCGAGAACCGGATGAAGTCGGAGATCCCATCCCACGCGTCCTCGGTCTCGAGGCCCTCACGCGCCTTCTCGGCCAGGCGCTCGAATCGCTCGGCGACCAGGGCCGCGATCAGGTCGTCCTTGGTCGGGAAGTGCCGGTATACCGTTCCCACTCCGACCTTCGCGGCCTTTGCCACTTCCGGCATCTGGGAGTCGAGGCCTTGGTCGGCGAACAGCTCCTTCGCGGCCGCGAGCACCGCCTCCCGGTTGCGGCGGGCGTCGGCCCGCAGCGCCCGATCGGCCCCGAGTACCTTGGTCCCGGCGCTGGGGCTACCGTCGGTGGTGGTGGTCATGGTCACTCTCCTGCGGGCTCATAAAAATTTGCCCGATCTAATGGAATGTGAATTCCGGTTCCGTTATAGTGTAGCGGAATGGGAGTTCAGGTTCCGGTAAATCGTACTGCATCGGGCGGGCGTGTCCCCCCGGACCCCTCCCGTTCGTCGAAGGGGTGGAGCCGGCGTAAGGGCGCCGGACGCGAATCGAAAGGAGACAGGCGATGACGATCGCTCGGAAATATGTGGACCGCCGTTGGACGGCGTTGATTCTTCTGTGTGTCGCACAGTTCGTAGTCGTTCTCGACGCATCGATCGTCAACGTCGCCCTGCCCAGCATCGGCAGGGGACTTCACTTCTCCGAGCAGAATCTGCCCTGGGTCGTGAACGCCTACGTGATCGCGTTCGGGGGCTTCCTGCTGCTCGGCGGGCGCGCCGCCGACCTGTTGGGCCGACGTCGCGTCTTCATGGCCGGTCTGATCCTCGTGGCGGTCGCATCGCTGGCAGCGGGGTTTGCCGCCAACCAGGGACAGCTGATCGCAGCTCGTGCCGCGCAGGGACTCGGTGCCGCGATCATCTCGCCGTCGGCGCTCTCGATCGTCACCACCCTGTTCGAGGATGGGGCTGAGCGAAACAAAGCCCTTGGCGCCTGGGGTGCGGTCGCGGGATCCGCCGGCGCGGCCGGCGTGCTGCTGGGCGGGATCCTCACCGACGGGCTGGGCTGGGAATGGGTCCTGTGGGTAAACGTCCCCGTATCGCTTATCGCTCTGGTCCTCACTCCCCGTCTGATCCCCGAGAGCCGCTCGGAGTCCGCGACGCGCCACTTCGACGCCGCTGGCGCCGTGGCCATCACGGCCGGGCTCTCGCTTCTGGCGTACGCGCTGCTCGACGCCAGCAGCGCCGGGTGGGGCTCGGCCAAGATCGTCAGCCTGCTGGGGCTCTCTGTCGCCCTGATCGGAGCGTTCGTCGCGATCGAACTGCGTTCGGCTGCGCCGCTGATTCCGTTCAGGATCTTCCGGCTGAGGACGCTGACCGGCGCCAACGTCGTCGGGCTCCTGCTCGGAGCCTCGCTGTTCTCGATGTTCTTCTTCATATCGCTCTACATGCAGCAGGTGCTCGGCTACAGCCCCATCCACGCCGGACTCTCCTACCTGCCGCTGGCGATCACGATCATCGTGGCGGCGGGGCTCGGCGGTCAGCTTGTGACCCGGTTCGGCTTCAAGCCCATCCTTGCCGCCGGGATGCTGTTCGTGGCCGCAGGCCTCCTCTGGTTCAGCCGAGTGTCTGTCGGCGGCGGCTTCATCGGCGACATCTTGGGCCCCTCGCTACTAGCGGCAATGGGCCTCGGGTTCGGGTTCGTCACCTCAACGATCGCGGCCGTCTCCGGAGTCAAGGAGCGAGAACAGGGCCTGGCGAGCGGTCTCATCAACACCTCGCAGCAGATCGGCGGGGCACTGGGCTTGGCGGTGCTGTCGACGATCGCCACGACGCGCACGCATCACGTGATGGCGAGCGGGGGGTCGTCTGTGCACCAGGCCCTGACCGACGGGTTCCAGAGCGCGTTCCTGGGCGGAGCGGTCATCGCGGCCCTGGGGTTCGTCGCGGCCCTCGTCCTGATCCGCACCCGCGACAGCCGCGCGCACGTGGAGATGGCAAACGCAGAAGCCGCGCCGGCGCAGGCCTAGGCGGACGCTCGGCATCGCGGCGGTCGGCCCGGCGTGCCCGGGACGCCGCCGCGTGCCCGCCGCATGGCCCGACGGCCGCCGCGTGCCCGCCGCGTGCCCCGCTCCCGTGTGGGCGGGGCGTCAAGCGTCAGTGGAGCGTCCGATGCTCCGCCAACATCGCGACGTACTCCGCGATCCGCCGCGCTCGCGTCTCAGGACGCTTGGCGTCGTGGACGCGGTAGATGATCGCGTAGCGGTTGGCCCCTTTGAGCGTTTCGAAGAAGGCCTTGGCCTCGGGGTTGGCGTCCAGAGCGCGCTGGAGATCCTCGGGGACCGGGGCAGCGCTCGCGGGCGGATAGGCGGCCTCCCACCGGCCATCCTCCTTGGCGGCCTGGACTTGGGCCAGACCGGCAGGCTTCATCCTGCCCGCATCCAGCAGCCGCTCCACCTTGTCCCGGTTGAGCTGAGACCACTTGCTGCGCGCTCTGCGCGGCGTGAAGCGAACCAGGTAGAAAGCCTCGTCGAGCGGCGCCGACTGACCGTCGATCCAGCCGTAGCAGAGCGCCTCCTCCAGGGCTTCGGCGTGACTGACCGTGGTGATGCCCGATGCCTTCTTGGCGAACTTGAGCCACACGCCCCGACTGCCGTCGTGGTGGCGCTGGAGCCACGCCGACCAGTCCGCCTGGCTGTCGAACTGGAGGATCGGAAGCTCGGCTTTCGTCGTCATCCTCCCCAGTCTGCAGCAAGATCGCGGGGCGGGGCGGCCGCCGATCAGCCGCTATAGTCGTCCGCCGCCCAAGCGGCCCGGTTGCGATGGCCATGCGCGACCTTTTCCTGATGCCCACAGAAGCCCCCCTGTATGACCTGATGCTGTTGCTCTCCAACGACGTGGAGGAGGAGCGGCGAGCGAAGATCGTCGATGACGTCCGGCAGGCGATCTCCTCGGGCGGGGGATCCATCGCACACGACGACGAGTGGGGCACCCGGCCACTTGCCTACCGGATCGCGCATGAGGGCGATGCGGAATACCACCTTCTTCAGTTCACCGGGCCCTCGGCGCTGCTCGATTCACTCGGTCACAGCCTCAGGATCGCCGACGGCGTCCTGCGTTTCCGAATCATCAAGGTGCTGCCCGGCACGCCGGGACCGCCAAAGCCGGAACCGGCCGCGGCGACCGCACCGTCTCGACCCGAGCCGGCAGCCGCCAGCCAGCCGCCGCCGGCGGCCCCGGCGCCGTCGGAGGCGCCGCCTTCCGAGCAGTCCGCTGCCGCCGAGGCTGGAGCCGCTTCCGCGCCCGAGGCCGACGCCGAGGCTCCTTCCGAAGCCGGGGCCAGCGAGTAGCAAACTACTCCGGGCCGATCGCGGACCTCCCTCTCCGGTCGGCGGTGGCCCTCTCCGGTCGGCGGTGGCCCTCTCCGGTCGGCGGCGGCCCTCTCCGGTCGGAGTGCAACGACCACGTCACGCCGTGCAACGACTTCGGCTCGGCTCTGCGTCGTTTGTGCCACTTTGCGCGGTGATCCCGGGGTTGCCGCCTGTGCCGCGCCTAGACTCGCCGCAAGCTTTCAATCCACCTAGAAGGAGCGTCAGATGAACATCAATCGAGTCATCTTGACCGGCAATCTCACGAGAGATCCCGAGCTCAGCGCGACCGGGAGCGGGCTTCAGGTCTGCAAGCTGGGTATCGCTGTCAACGGGCGGCGTAAGAACGCCGCTGGGGACTGGGAAGACAAGGCCAATTTCTTCCGCGTGACCGTGTTCGGCAAGCAGGCCGAAAACTGCCACCAGTACCTCAAGAAGGGTCGGCCAGTCGCGATCGACGGTCGGCTCGAATGGAGCACTTGGGAGCGTGAGGGACAGAAGCGGGAGTCGGTCGATATCATCGCTGACACCGTTCAGTTCCTCGCCGGCGGACGTGAGGATCCCGGTGGCGGGAACGGGAACGGGTTCTCCAGCAACGTCCAGGCCGCGGAGAGCGATGTTCCGATCGACACCGGCGACTTTGAGACGGCGCCGACGGCCGCTGGAGCAGCGGAGGACGACATACCGTTCTGAGGCACACCCCACAGAGTTAGAGGCACCCGAGTGGCAAAGCAACGTAGACGGCCGGTTCGCCGGCGCGACAGAAAGGGCCTTACGGGCTCGACCCGGCGCAAGCCCTGCCCGTACTGCCGCGAGAAGATCGACCAGGTCGACTACAAGGACATCTCGATGCTGCGTCGGTTCGTGTCCGAGCGGGGCAAGATCCGCTCGCGTCGGATCACAGGCGCATGCCGTCGTCATCAGAGCCAGATCGCGCGGGCGGTCAAGCGCGCGCGGGAGCTGGCCCTGTTGCCGTACGTCGCCGAGTCCGGCGAACGCGGCGATCGCGGGTCGCGTTACGAGCGCTGAGGCAGCTCGTCGTGGCCCAGGCGATACTGCTTGAAGACGTGGACTCGCTCGGTGAGCGAGGCGATGTCGTAGACGTCGCGCCCGGCTACCTTCGCAACTTCCTATTGCCTCGGAGGCTTGCCGAGACCGCCACGGACGCGTCCATCCGGGCCGCGGCACAGCGGCACGAGCGAGCCGAGCAGGCGCAGCGAGATGCGCAGGAGCGCGCCAGTGAGAGCGCCTCGGTGCTCAGCCGGACCGTGCTCACGATTCCTCAGCAGGCGGGAGACGACGGGCGTCTGTTCGGGTCGGTGACACCTCATGACATCGCCGACGCAATCCGAGATGCGAGGGGGATCCGCGTCGACCGGCGCAAGATCCACCTCGAGGAGCCGATCCGCCACACCGGCACATACATGGTGGTCGTCGAGGTCGCCGACGACGTGACCGCGACCATCAAGACGATGGTCGTTGGCGCGTAAGCTCGTCGGTCCTCGCCCCCTGCCTGACGCTCCTTCACGCCTCTTGACGGTCGTCCGGGCGGCCTGACGAACTCCTCGCTGCTTGCGGGAACGCACCGGACGCTGACGCCTGTTGCGCCTCTAACCTCGCCGTTCGGCCCTGACGCCGCCCGCCTTCGCCACGACCACTCCATCGCCCTCATCCATGACCTCTCGATGGCTCCCATGACCACGCCTCTAGGTGGACCTCGACCATGACCACCGTCGAGCAGACCTCCGTCCCCCCTCATAACCTCGAGGCCGAGAGGTCGGTGCTGGGCGCCGTCCTGCTGGACGACCGGCACCTGAATGTATTGCTGGTCGAGGAGCAGCTGCGAGCAGAGCACTTCTACCGCGATCAGCACGGAGCGGTGTTCGCGGCGATGAAGGAGCTGTTCGACACCGACCGGAAGATCGACCACCTCACGGTCGCCGAGACGCTCCGGCAGCACGGGAAGCTCGAGGAGATCGGCGGTGCCATCGCAATCGACGAGCTGGCCGGCTGGGTCCCGGCCGCTGGCCACGCCCGCGAGTACGGACGGATTGTCAGGGAGAACGCGCAGATGCGCGCCTTGCTGACGAGCGCGTACGAGATCCAGTCCAGCGTGTTCGCCCGGGAGGCACCGGCACGCGACCTGGTCGAGCGGGCGGAGCGGGCCGTGCTGGAGGTGGCCCACGACGATCGCCAGAAAAAGCTTCGCTCAGCCGCCGACATCCTGCAGGAGGAAACGGAGCGGCTGCATCAACTGTCGGTCGCCAAGTCGCCGCTGACTGGTACACCATCCGGCTTCAAGGACCTCGATGATCGGACCGGCGGCTTCCAGCGCGGGAACCTCATCGTCATCGCGGCTCGGCCGTCCATGGGGAAGTCGGCGCTTGTCGCGAACATCGCCGAGAACGCATCTCTCGGCGTCGGGCATCCCGAGCACCGGCCCTATCCGGTCGTCCTGTTCTCGCTCGAGATGTCGGAATCGGAGCTGGCGCAGCGGTTCGTCGCGTCGCAATCCAAGATCAATGGCGAGGATCTCCGCCGGGGAAAGGTGCCAGAGCACAAGTGGCCGAAGATCCTCGAGGCCTGCCGCCGCCTCTCGCAGGCGCCCCTGTACGTCGACGACTCGAGTGACACCGGGGTGCTCGACGTGCGCGCCAAGGCGAGACGACTGCACCACCAGCTCGAAGGTGGCCTGGGCCTGATCATCGTCGACTACCTCCAGCTCATGCGGCCCGAGGGGCGGGTGGAGAATCGCGTAGAGCAGGTCAGTCAGCTGAGCCGCGGGCTCAAGAGCCTGGCCCGCGAGCTCAACGTACCGGTGATCGCGATCTCGCAGCTGAGCCGAGCCGTGGAGCAGCGCGGTGGAGACAAGCGTCCGATCCTGTCCGACTTGAGGGAATCGGGCCAGATCGAGGCGGATTCTGACCTCGTGATGTTCATCTACCGCGAGGAGTACTACCTCCGCGAGGAGTCCGAGCGGCCGGGGGAGGCGGACATCATCATCGCCAAGCACCGCAACGGCCCGGTCGGTGATGTGGTTCTCACCTTCCAGAAGCAGTATCCGAAGTTCATGAACTACGCCGGCGACCGGTTCACGGCATGACCTCGCCCTGCCCGTTTGACGTCTGCGACGGGTCGGGGTTCGTGTATGAGGAGTCCTCCAACACCGCCTATGACTGCCGCTGCCGCCCGCAGCGGGTGGCGCAGGCGCGAGCGCGGAGCCTGTCTGCCGTGATCCCCCGCCGCTACCGCGACGTCAGCTTCGGCCGACCTCCGGTGACCGACATCGACCCTCACGTCGTGACCGCGACGCGGCGGTACGCCGAGACGATCGAGGAGCAGCTGGACGGCGGACGCGGGCTGTGGTTCATGGGCCCCGTGGGCACCGGAAAGACCACGCTGGCAATGCTCGTATCGAAGGCGGCGTTGAATGCCGGGCGGTCGGTCGCGATCTACTCGCTGCCGCGGCTTCTGAACAAGATCCGGGAGACGGCGCACGGGTCCGAGCGCTCTCACCTCGACCTACTGGACAGGCTGACCGCCGTCGACCTGCTGCACGTCGATGACGTCGGGGTGGAGCGCACGACCGATTGGGTGCTGGAGGAGCTCTACTCGATCGTCAACGCTCGCTACGAGGACGAGCGCTCGATGGTGATCACCACCAACATTCTCGACCGGGAGGCCCTGTGCGAGCAGATCTCGGAGCGCACGGTCTCGCGCCTGACAGAGATGTGTGACGAGCTGCCGTTGCTTGGAGACGACAGGCGGATGGATCTGCGGCTGGCGTGAGTGGCAGCTACCGCCGCTTTCAGGCCAAGCTGACGAGGGCGCCTTTCAGGCCAAGCTGGCGAGGGCGCCTTTCAGGCCAAGCTGGCGACAGCGCCCATCACTTCAGCTGATCCAGGCGGGCTGCCTGCTCGCTTGAGAGCTCGAGCGAAGCGGCGGCGACGTTCTCCTCCAGGTGCTCGATCGATTTCGTCCCCGGGATCGGAAGCATGACCGGCGAACGTCGAAGCAACCACGCCAGGGCCACCTGCGAGGGCGTCGCCTCGAGCTCGGCCGCGACCGACGCCAGCGGGCCCTCCGACGCGGCGAGCGCCCGGTTGGCCAGTGGAAACCAGGGGATGAATCCCAGGCCCTCGCTCTCGCAATACTCGAGCACGGGCTCGGCGTTGCGGTTGCTGAGGTTGTAGAGGTTCTGCACAGAGACGATCGGGGCGATTCCGCGTGCTTCGATGATCTCAGCGACGCCCACTTCGGACAGGCCGATATGGCGGATTTTTCCGGCGGCCTGCATGTCTCCGAGCGCGCCGATCTGCTCCGCCGGTGGGACCTTCGGGTCGATCCGGTGCAGCTGGTACAGGTCTATCGTGGAGACCCCTAGCCGGCGCAGACTCATCTCGACGCACTGGCGCAGGTATTCCGGACGACCTAGCGTGTACCACTCGCCGGGGCCGGTCCGCACGAAGCCGCCCTTGGTGGCAATCGTGACCCCCTCGTAGGGGTAAAGCGCCTCGCGCAGCAGCTCCTCCGCCACGAACGGCCCATAGGAGTCGGCGGTGTCGAACAATTCGACGCCGAGCTCCACCGTGCGGCGCAGGACCCTGATCGCCTCGCTCCGGTCTCGCGGCTCGCCCCACACGCCGGGCCCTGGAAGCTGCATCGTGCCGTAGCCCAGTCGGTGAACATTGAGATCGCCACCCAGGGCGAACGTGCCGCTGGCCGCGGCCGAAGTGGTGGGGCCCGTTGTCATCGCGCGTCCTTTCTGGCGTAAACGTCCTCGGGTGCATCTTCCCGCGATCGGGGTGAGTGGGCATCGCCGGGCTGGCCTGATCGGTCACACGTGGCGGGTGGGCTGGCGCCTACACTCACCTTCCTATGCCCGGACTCGTGATCGTCGGCGCCCAGTGGGGCGACGAAGGCAAGGGGAAGATCACCGATCTGCTCGCCGACCGAGCGGACGCTGTCGTGCGGTTCCAGGGAGGCAACAACGCCGGCCACACGATCGTCCGCGACGGGAAGACGTGGAAGCTTCACCTGATCCCATCGGGGATCCTGCATCCGGGCAAGCTGTGCGTGATCGGCAACGGGGTGGTCGTCGACCCCAAGGTGCTGACCGACGAGCTCGAGGAGTTACGTCGGCGGCGGGTGGACACAAGCGCTCTGCGGATCTCGGCCAATGCCCACCTCATCATGCCCTACCACCTGATGCTCGATCACGCCGGTGAGGCAAAGCTCGGCAAGCAGCAGATCGGGACCACCAGGCGGGGGATTGGCCCCTGTTACGCGGACAAGGCGGCCCGGCTCGGTATCCGTCTCCAGGACCTACTCGACGAGAAGATCCTCAAGCAGAAGATCATCGTCGCCCTCGAGCCCAAGCGGCTCTCCTTGCGCCCCTACGCCAAGGATCCGGCGCTCGACCTACAGACGATGACCGAGGAGTACCTGATCTACGGTCACCGGCTCGAGCCCTACATCGCGGACACGACCCGGATCGTCCACGAGCGGCTTGACGCCGGCCACCTGGTCGTATTCGAGGGCGCGCAGGGAGCGCTGCTCGACATCGACCATGGCACCTATCCCTTCGTCACATCCTCCAACCCAGTGGCCGGAGCGGCGTGTGTCGGCGCCGGGGTGGGACCCAGGGATATCGATGAGATCTGGGGGGTGACGAAGGCCTACGGCACCCGGGTGGGCTCTGGTCCGTTCCCGACCGAGGTGGACGGCGCGTTCTCGGACGTGCTGCGGGAGCGGGGTCGAGAATATGGAACCACTACCGGGCGGGCCCGGCGGGTCGGCTGGCTCGATCTGGTGGCGCTCCGCTACGCCGCGCGGATCAACTCCATGACCGCGCTGGCGATCACCAAGCTCGACGTCCTCTCGGGGATCGAGCGCCTACAGGTGTGCACGCGCTATAGGGGCGCGGAGGGAGCGGAGTTCGATTACTTCCCCTATCACCAGACGGTGCTTCACCACGCCGGAGGGGAGTACATGGAGATGCGAGGGTGGAGCGAGGACCTGAGCGACTGCCACACGGAATCTGACCTCCCGGACGCAGCCCGGGAGTACCTGAGGTTCGTGGCCGAGTTCGTCGGAGTCCCGATCGCGCTGGTCGGTGTTGGGCCAGGGCCAGATCAGGTGATCTGGACCGAGGCAAGCCAGGACACGGTGGTCGGGCGTCCCAGCGCCGCTGCATCGGCGCAGGCGCCAGTGCCCGTCGCGAAGTCCTAGCCGCCGCCCTGGCCCTCAGCGACGAGGACCGCGAGGTCGCGGTGCCTCCAGGGCACGCGAGGACTCAGGCCCACCTCCTGCAGCCACCGCAACTGGTCGGACACCCTGCTCGGCCTGTCGTATACGCCATCGACCGGAGTGACGGCGTCCGCGGGATCATCCGGAACGACCACATCGCCCAGCACGAACCGGCCCTCCGGAGCGAGGACCGACGCTATCCGGCGGAACAGATCCGCCTTGCCAGCACCGTCCAGATGATGAACCGCGAGCACAGAAACCACCAGATCAAACGGGCCCTCGGGCAGAGGGTCCTCAAGGCCACGGACAAGCAGCTGCACGCGATCAGCTGGCAACACGGCGCGGGCTCGAGTCAGCATCTCGCCGCTGGCGTCGAGACCAACCAGGTGCGCTCGCGGGTTCTGTCCCAGTACCCGTCTGGCGCTCTCGCCGGTGCCGGTACCCAGCTCCAGCACGCTCTCGGCGTCGGTTTTAGCCGCCACGGCGACCTCCGCCTGAAGGCGGTCATATTCGGGCACCTCTTCGCGGATCAGCTGGAGATAGCCCTCAGGATTCCAATGGAACTGCGCCATGCCAGGTCCGTGAATCCACCGGGGGGCACCCGGCCATCGGAGTGGTTCCTACCCCTTGCGGGATGGATGCCCGACGCCGGGCCAAGGAGCCAGAACGAGCACCAATCTCGAATCGCGTATCGCGCGCACCTCGCGGCGCTCGGCCGGTTCAAAATGCGACAGGAACCCCGGACCGCCCCGGACGGCTCGACCATCGTTCGTTATCTCGATTTCGCCGTCGGCGACCAACATGTAGGCGCGCTCGTGGACCTGGTGCTCCTGAAGCTCCTCGCCGCCAGGCAGCTCGATCGCGATCGCCCGCGTCTCCTCGTCGGAGCGCAGCACCTGCGGGCGGTGGGGCTCGATCGGCAATGAGAGGATGTCCCAGGTGTCCATCGCGATCTCCTCCTGTCATCGGCGGGCGAGTTCCGCCCGGTCGTGCTCGGATTGTCTCACCGCCACCGCTCGATGAGGTCCGCCTCGCCTACCTCCCGCACGACCCTGGCCGGAACGCCCATGGCCACGGCGCGCGGCGGAACGTCCCCGGTTACGACGGCCCCGGCGGCGACGTAGGCCTCCTCGCCAATCTCGACTCCCGGCACGAGCACGGCGCCGCCACCGACGCGACAGGCCCGGCGGAACACGGCGCCCACGAGGCCCTCGCCGGGCGGGTGGCGGCCCATCGAGTCATCGTTGGTGGTGATCACTCCGGGGCCCAGGAACACGTCATCCTCGACCACCGTACCGCCGGTCACATACACGCCCGTCTGGATCACCACCCGCTCCCCGACGGTCACATCGAAGTCGATCGACGAGCCGCGCCCGACGACGCTTTCCGCCCCCACGGTGGCCCGCTCGCGCACCTGCGACTGGTCCCCAATGATGACGTTCCCCCCGATCCGGGCCCCCGCGTAGACCACCGCGCCGCAGCAGACGGTCGCGCCGGACTCGAGGATGAGGGGACTGGGCGAGGCGAGGCGTGCCGCCGTTCTGGCACTCGAGCTGGCCCGCAGCCGCGGTGGCTTTCCCAGGACCGCGCACTCCTCGATCACGCAGCCCTCGCCGACCTCCACCCCCGCCTGGATCACGGCGCCAGCCCGGACCAGCACCCCCTCTGCCAGCCGTGCGCCGGGCTCCACGTGGGCCTTCGGGGAGACCTCAGCCACGGACCCCGGCTCGCGGCTGGCTCGTGGTGGCGGCGCGTCTCGAGGCCTCAAGCGACCGCTGAAGCTGCTCCAGCACGCGGACCACCCTCAGCCCGCTCTCGCCATTCGAGCGGGGCCGCTGGCCGGTACGGACGCAGTCGAGGAAGTGCTCGCACTCGACACGCAGGGGCTCGACGTTGGGGACCCTCGGGCTCCAGCTCCCGCCGGCGCGAGTTATGTACTCGCCGTACCCGCGTGCGTCCTCGTCGAAGCCCTTGTCGTAGACCGTCAGCTTGCCTTCGATCGCCATGTCATCGAAGGTCGCCATGCGACGGGAGCCGACGACGGTGAAGCGCCGCTCTTTGTGGGGGTCAAGCCACGAGAGATGCAGGTGGGCCGAGAGCCCGGACGGGAAGCGCATGAAGCAGAAGGCCACATCCTCGACGCCTGGCGCGGACGTACGACTCGCCGTGGGCGCTGACCTCGATCGGCTCCTCCCCAGCCAGGTAGAGCACCACCGATATGTCGTGTGCTCCCAGGCTCCAGAGCGCGTTCTCGTCCGAGCGCAGCTTGCCGAGGTTGAGCCGATTGCCGTAGATGTAGTAGATCCGGTCCCCCAGCTCGCCGGAGTCGGCCAGCTCCTTGAGTTGCTGGACGCCGGGGTGGTATTCGAGCAGATGCCCGACCATCAGCGTTCGACCGCTTTCCTCGGCCGCCGTCACTACTCGCTGGGCGTCGGCGAGCGCCTGCGCCAGCGGCTTCTCCACCAGGCAGTGCTTTCCAGCCTCGAGCACCCGTACCGCAAGCTCCGCGTGAGAGGGCACCGGCGTCGCGATGGCGATCGCGTCCAGGCCGGGATCGCGCAGCAGTTCGTCTACCTCGCTCGCCACGCGCACCGCCGGGATTGCTGTCCGGATCCGACTCCGAGCCTCGGGCGAGGAATCGCAGCACCAGGCGAGCTCGCATCCCGGCATGGCGGCGAAGTTCCGCGCCAGATTCGGCCCCCAATAGCCGAGCCCGACGACGCCGACGCTGATCGCAGGCTCAGTCATCGAGCGTGCAGTCTAAGCGCGGCGACGACGCGTTCCCCAGCGAGGCCGTCGCCGTACAGAGGCGGCCGATCCGCGGCCGGCTGTCGCTCCAGCGCCGCCAGGGCGCGTGCCGGATCTAGATCCACCAGTACGTTCCAGCCGCGCTCCACCGTCTCCGTCCATTCGGTGTTCGACCTCAGGGTCAGGCATTGGACGCCGGCCAGATAGGCCTCCTTCTGCAGTCCGCCTGAGTCGGTGATTACGGCCCGCGCGTTGCAGACGAGGGCCGCCAGCTCTACATAGCCGAGCGGCCGCGTCACCATCACAGTCTCGCTCTTCGCCAGCCGCTCGAGCAGCCCCGCGCTCTGAAGCCGGTCCCGGGTTCGAGGATGGATGGGGAACACCAACGGCATCCGGATCGCGACCAGCAGCTGCACCAGCGCCGCCAGTCGCACCGGGTCGTCGACGTTGCCCGCACGGTGAGCTGTAGCGACCGCGTACCGGCGCGGCTCCAGCCCCCGGCCCCGCACCAGGTCAAGGCGCTCCCGGGCTCGCGGCTGCACGGTCATTGCCACATCGACCATGACGTCACCGACCACGTCGATCGCGCCGCTCACGCCCTCGCGGCGGAGGTTTTCGGCCGCCTTCCCCGAGGAGCAGAGCAGCAACGTGCTCGCGTGATCGACCAGCACCCGGTTGAGCTCCTCGGGCATGGAGCGGTCGAACGAACGCATCCCGGCCTCGACGTGGGCGACCGGCACACCGGCCTGGGCGGCGGCCAGAGCGCCGGCCAACGTCGAGTTGGTATCGCCGTAGACCAACGCGATGTCGGGTCGGGCATCGGCCAGCACCGGCTCCAGCGCACTCAGCATCCGCGCCGTCTGGGAGCTGTTCGACCCCAGTGCGATTCCCAGTTCGAGCGACGGGGGCGGCAGCCCGAGCTCGGCGAAGAAGACCGCCGACAGCTCGTCATCGAAGTGCTGGCCAGTGTGGACCATGACCTCCTCGTGCTGCTCGCGCAGCGCCGGGGTGACCGCCGCCGCCTTGATGAACTGCGGGCGGTTGCCGATGACCGTCAGGATCTTCAACCGCTTGCGAGCTCCGCCTGTATCCGCGCGGAGACCTCCAGGGCGAGCCGCGCAGTGATCGGACTGTCGGCTTTAAAGCTGTGCTCGTCGATTCTCACGACCGGCTGCACCTCACGGGTGGTGGAGGTCAGGAACGCCTCGTCCGCGTCGAACAGGTCCTGGAGCGTGCACGACTGCTCCTGCGCGACGGTCAATTCGATCACCAGCGCCCGCGTGATCGACGCCAGGATGTGCTCGGATAACGGCGGGGTGAAGATGTCTCCCTCCTTGACCCAGAAGATCGAGCTGGTTGGAGCCTCGAGCACGCGACCATGCGGAGTGACGAGCAGCGCCTCGTCGGCGCCACGCTCCCGCGCCAGCCGGCTGGCCAGCATGTTGCCGGCGTACGACAGCGATTTCACTCCGTCCAGCACCCTGGTCGGTGAATATGTGATCGACTGAAGCCGGATCCGCTCGGGCGTCTCCGACAGGGGCTCGGTCAGCAGCAGCCGGTGACCGCCCCGGGTGATAACGATCCGCAGCAACTCGTGGTCTTTTCCCGGACCGGCGTGGGCGAGCAAGCGGTTGGCGTCGGCGCGTACGGCCTCCAGGTCGAGCGGCAGCCGCAGGTTGAGCGCGGAGCGCTCCAGCCGCTTGAGATGGCCCTCGAGCGCGAACGGCCGGCCCTCGTAGACGCGGATGACCTCAAAGATGCCGTCGCCACGGATGAGCCCCTCATCGGTGGCGGGGATCCTCGCCTCCGACGCAAGCGTGATCGCGCCGTCGACCGACGCCAGGCATCCAGTAAACGTGGGACTCACCGGCGGCGGAGCCTAACGCGAGGCGGGTTGACGCATCTTCGTCGCGGTGGCGTGCTCCGGCCTGGTCCAGACCTCGGCCAGGCGAACGATCGTCGCCGCCGCCGCTGCCATGTCCTGGAGCGAGGCCCACTCCCGCACCGAGTGGTACTCGTGACCTCCCGTGAAGATGTTCGGCGTCGGGAGTCCCATTTCGCTCAACAGAGAGCCGTCCGTCCCGCCCCGGATGGGGGTCCGGATCGGCTCGAGGCCCTCGGCCCGGATAGCCGCTTCGGCGGCCCCAGCCACACTGGGGACACCCTCGAGGTACTGGCGCATGTTGCGGTACTGCCGACGGATCTCGATGTCCAGCCGCGCCCGCGGCTCGGAGTCGACCACATCGTTGCGCAGTGCGCCGTAGTAGCTGCGCATGCTGCTCGAGCAGCTCCTCGTCGAAGTCCCGGATGATGGCTCTGAGCTGCGCCCTGCCTGCCGTGGCCGACAGCTCGTAGGGGTGGATGAACCCTTCGCGCTCTGCGGTGGTCTCCGGAGCCAGCGTGTCGGACGGCAGCGCGGCGATGACGCGCGCCATGAGTCGGACGGCGTTGACCATCTTGCCCGTCGCCTGGCCGGGGTGGACGTCGACGCCATCGATCGTCACCACGGCCTCGTAGGCGGAGAACGTCTCATCCTGGAGCTCCCCGCGCTCAGAGCCATCCAGCGTGTAGGCGCACAGGGCGCCAAAGCGGTCGATGTCGAACAGGGTGGCGCCCTCGCCGATCTCCTCGTCCGGGGTGAACGCGATCCTGAGCGTCGGGCGTGGAAGCTCGGGGTGGGACGCGAGGTATGCCACCGCTGAAGTGATCTCGGCGACTCCAGCCTTGTCGTCGGCCCCCAGCAATGTGTCGCCGCTCGCGGTGAGAAGGTCGTGGCCGGCTTTGTCCTGGAGCTCGGGCATCGTCGCCGGATCGAGCCGGGTGCCGCCGCGAGGCAACTCGATCACGCCGCCGTCGTAGGAGCGGTGGACGATCGGCTCGACGCCTGCCCCGGGAGCATCGGGGCTCGTATCCAGGTGCGCGATCAGCCCGATCGCAAGATCATCCCCTCGTCCGTCGACGTTGCCGGGGAGGGTCGCGATCACGTAGCCGTTCTCGTCCAGTTCGGGATCGTCCACACCGGCCTGGTGAAGCTCGTCGACGAGCAATCTGCCGAGCTCCAGTTGCCCCGGCGTGCTCGGGGAACGCCCGCGGTCACGGCGGGACTGGGTGTCGATGCGCACGTAGCGCTCGAAGCGAGCGAGGATGTCGGGAGCGAGGTCCTGGGCGAGCACTGAGGTGTAGGGAGCGGTCACGTCGGCGGCCAGTATCGCAGCGGCCCGAAGCGCGGTAGGCCTAAGCTCCATCGCGTGGATGACAGTGGCTTCCAAGCGCTGACCGGTGGCTGCAACTGCGGCGCCGTCCGCTACGAGGTCAACGCGCCACTGACCGGCGCCTCATACTGCCACTGCCGACGCTGCCAGCGGCGCACGGGCACAGCGTCATCGAGCAGCGCGTGGCCCGCGCCCGGATCCTTCCGGATCGTCGCGGGCCAGGAACGCCTGAAGGCCTGGACGCCCGCGGACGGGTGGGAGAAGTGGTTCTGCGGCGACTGCGGTTCCGCGATGTTCTCGAGGGATCCCGACGACCCCGACAGGATCGGGATCCGGATGGGCACCTTTGACCACGACCCCGGCGTGCGTCCCCGCTATCGCCAGTTCGTCGCCTCTGCGGCGCCCTGGGAGCCAATCCCGGACGACGGCCTGCCGCGCTACCCGGAGTGGGCGCCGAGCTAGCGCGGCCGCAGGCGTGGGCTAGCCGCCTGCGAGCTGCACGGTCTTGACGACCAGCAAAACCAGCGCCACGACCATGTACGCGCCGAGCCCGAGCATTGCGGTATGGCGGGCCGCTGACCACTGCGGGCGCGAGAGCAACGCGGCGGGCGGCATCGTCCACAACTCGCGCGGAACCGCGGGAGCGCTGTCAAGCACACCCACCGCTTCCGCTTCCCGCCGCGCGCGCACCCATCTCAGCGCATAACCGAGCAGGACCGCGAACAGGACGCCGGCGCCGGCGACTGCCAGCGCCGTCAGATCGACGCCAGGAAAGATCGTGGTCACGGTGAGGATCACGGACAGCAGGATCAGAGTCCCAACCACCACGCTCGCGAACGCACGAAGCCACGGCGGATTGGCCCAGGGCCCGAGCACCTCGCGGTCGTTGCAGAGCATGAGCAACAAGACGGTCGTCACCGGGAGCACGATCCCGCAGAGCGCCTGCACCGCCTCGGTGATCACGCCTAGCGGAGCGCCGGGGATCAGCACGATCCCCGCCGCCACGAGGATGAGCGCGCTGAAGACCGTGTAGAAGCCCTTGGCCTGAAAGAAGCTACGGTGAAGCGAGCTCCTCGCGCCTATGAGGTCTCCGACCACGTAGGAGGTGGACAGGGTCACCGTGCCGGCGCCGATGAGCGACGCGTTGAGGAGCACCACAGCAAAGAACGCGGCGCCGAGTGAGCCGATCGTGTGGCGGAGCGCGTGCGCCACCGCCCCGGCGTCGACGAAGTGCCCGAAGTACCGCGTCCCCTCAAAGGCGAAGGCGGTGATGCAGATCAGTGCGCCGGCAACGATCACGACGACGATACCGCCGACGAAGGTGTCGACTCGTTCGTAGTTGATCCACCGCGGCGTGATGCGCTTATCGACGATGTTCGACTGCTGGAAGAACAGCTGCCAGGGAGCGACGGTGGTTCCGACAATCGCGATGATCAATAGGACCGCGGTGGAGCTGGCACCGCCATGGATGCCGGGGATCACGAAATGACGAACGATCTGCCCACCCGTTGGGTGGACCATGAAGAAGAGCGGAAACACCAGCAGGTTCGCGAACACGAACAGGAACATCGAGCGCTCCCAGAGCCGGAAGCTGCCACTGGCGCTCACCGCAATTAGGCCGGCGACGGCAACCGGGACCGATACGTATTCGGATACCCCAAGGTAAGACAGCGCCAGGCTCACCCCGATGAACTCCGTGACGATGATCAGGAAGTTCTGTAGGAACAGGAAGCTCGCCTCGAACCAGCCCCAGCCTCGCCCGAAGCGCTCCACGACCAGCCGCGTGTGGCCCACGCCGGTGACGGCTCCCAGGCGGACGACCATCTCCTGATTGACAATCAGGACCGGAACCAGCAGGAGCAGCACCCACAGCAGGCTGGTGCCGTAGTTCTGACCGGCCTGGGAGTAGGTGGAAACGCCGCCGGCGTCGTTGTCTCCGACCATGACAATCAGCCCCGGCCCGATGATCGCCAGCAGCGCGAGCACACGCGCGCGCAAGCTGCGGTGCGCCTCCTCGTGCTGCTTGATCGTGCCGAACGCACCGCGAATGTCTCCGGCGTGGGCGGAGTCGAGCACAGCGGGCTCGCGCGAAGCAGCGGAACCGCGTGCCGGCTTCTCGACGCCGGCGGACGGCTTCGTCGTCACGTGCTCGACCTCCTTTCTGACCCGCTCGCCGCGGTGTCCGCGGCCGGGGGAGGGAGGTCACCTACTTGCGGGGATCAGATCTCCGAGGCGCCACCGACCACGCGGCCGCGAGCCTGCTACTTCGCGGTTGCTCGTCGTTGTCTTGATATCCGTCGTGGTTCAGCATCAAAAATGACCTCTGGTGCCAATTTTCAGACTACCAGCGCCGCATCGACCGGCCAACCCGGGAAACGGGCCATTAACAAGTCGCCGTCACCCCTGACTACCCGACCGGCCTCAGGTTCACCCCCGGGCCGCGCCCGCCCGCCGCCGCCACTCCTCGGGCACCAACAGCTCCAGCACGTCGTCGACCGACACCACGCCCACCGGCTTGCCGTGTTCGTCGACCACCGGCATCCCCACCAGGTTGTAATCGGTCATCAGCAGGGCGAGCTCGGGAAGGTCGGTCTCGCCCGTGACCGTCGGCAGGGGCGTCTCGATCAAACTCGACAGCTGGTCGTCTTCAGGAGCGCTCACGAGCTCCGCCAGCAGCACGGCGCCCGCCAGTCCCCCGGCCTCGTCCAGGACCCAGATCGTCGAGAGCTGTTCGGGCTCGAGCTCTGAGACGCGGACCCGCGCGAGCGTCTCGCCAACCCTGGCCGTGGCCGGCGCCGAGAAGAAGTCGGGGTTCATGAGGCCGCCGGCGGTCGATGGGTTGTAGCCCAGCACCGTCCTGATCTTGCGCTGCTTGACCGCCGGCAGCAGGTTGAGGATCGGAAGGCGGCGGTCCTGTTCGAGCTCGAGCAACAGGTCAGCCGCGTCGTCAGTCTCCATCCGCGCCAGCACAGCCGCGGCCTCCTTGTCGGAGCGCTCGCGCAGGAACTCGACCTGGTGCTCGTCATCGAGCTCCTCGAACACGTCCGCCTCGAGCTCTTTGTCCTCGCCCACGGCGGCCATGATCTCCTCGCCTTCCTCGTGCGAGGCGGCCTCGACGAGATCGGCTATCTGCGCCGGATGCAGCCGCGCGATCCGCCTGACCGGAAGCTTCAGGCGCGAGGTCGGGACGTGCCCCACGAACGCCTCCATGTGCTCCCAGGAGACGAACTGATCATGCTCATCTTCGTGGCGCCGGAAACGGCGTGGCAGCAGGCGCCGCAGCCGGGCGCGGAAGCTGGGGTCGATTCCTGCGACGCGCCAGGTCCCGTCGCTGCACACAAGATCTACCTCACGTGCCTTTACGAGCCGGGCCTGATCTACATTGATCAAGCTGCGGTCGAGCACATCGGCGCGCAGCAGGACCTCCCCCGAGCGTCGCTCGAACTGGGCCAGATTCAGCTTCGTGGTGGCGGCGTGCGCACCCGTCTCCTCGAGCCGCTCGATCCGGTGGGCCGGAACGAACATGTGGCGACCGCCGATCTTGGCTCTCAGGCCGACGACCGGCGGCTCGCCGTCGCCGAGGTCCAGGCGTGCCACCACGTCCTCCACGCGTCCAAGCCGCCCGCCGGCCGAGTCGAGCAATGGACCACCGAGCAACGAAGAGAGATGGAGGATCGCTTCGGGCATCCGCCGGGAATCGAAAGAAAGGCTACCGCGCCCGGCGTCGGCTCAGTCCTTCTCGCCGTAAGCGCAGTGGGGAGGACTAGGTGGACAGGATCCGGGCTGCCAGCACCGCCGCGTTGCGTGCGGAGTCGATGCCCACGCAGGCTACCGGCACTCCGGGCGGCATCTGCGTGATCGACAGCAGCGCGTCGAGCCCACCGGCCACGGAGGTCCGGGTGGTGAGCGGCACCCCGATCACCGGAAGCTCCGAGTGGGCGGCGACTACGCCCGGGAGCGCCGCGGACAGCCCCGCGCCGGCGATGATGACCCGCAGCCCTCGCATGCGAGCGTTGCGAGCGTAGTCGGCGACCTTGTCAGGCTCCCGGTGGGCGGACATGACCCGCACCTCGCACCGAATCCCTCGCTCCTGCAGCTCCTTCTCCGCGGCCTCCATGGCCGGAAGGTCGCTCTTGGAGCCCATCACGATCCCCACCAGCGGGGCGTCAACCGCGATCTCCTCGAGCTCCTCGCTGGGTTCCGCCAACGCCTCGAGCGATGGCTCGCGCGCCGGCGCGCCTTCGGTCTCACCCACGGCGAGCGGCCCCCAGCGCGATGTCTCGCCGCATTTGCTTGCCCGCAAAGTCGATCATTTCGGCGGCAGCATATGCGGCAGCCCGGGCGTCTGCCACGTCGGCTCCGAGCCCCGTCACGTTCAGCACCCGACCGCCGGCGGTCACCACCTCGCCCGAGGCCGAGCGAGCCGTGCCGGCGTGGGTCACGTAGACGCCGTCAGGAATCGAGTCCAGACCCCTGATCACATCCCCCGAGGACGACGATTCAGGGTACCCGCCGCTGGCGAGCACGACCGTGACCGCCGACTGCTGCGTCCATTCGAGCTCGGCACCCTCGAGGCCGCCGGCGACCGTAGCCCGCTCCAGCAGCGGCAGGAGATCGGACTGCAGCCGCGGAAGGATCGCCTGCGTCTCAGGATCGCCGAAGCGGACGTTGAACTCGAGCACCTTCGGGCCTTCGTCGGTCAGCATCAGGCCGGCGTAGAGGACGCCGTGAAACGGGGTGCCTCGGCGCGCCAGCTCCTCGAGCACCGGCTGATGCACCGCGCGGCAGATCTCGGATGCTCGCGGGGCGTCCACCTCGGGCACCGGCGAATAGGAGCCCATCCCCCCGGTATTGGGGCCCCGATCGCCGTCAAAAATCCGCTTGTAGTCCTGCGCCGACGCGAGCGGAACCGCGCCGCGGCCGTCGCAAAGCGCGAGCAGCGACAGCTCCTCTCCCTCCAGATGCTCCTCCACCACGACGCGTTCCGTGCCGAAACGGCGCTCGACCAGCAGCCGTTCCAGCGCCTCCCGTGCCTGACTCTCGTCGGTCGCGACCGTAACCCCCTTTCCCGCCGCCAGCCCGTCCGCTTTGATCACGGTCGGATAGCGCTCGATGGCTGCAAGGCCCTCACCCAATTCGGTCACCACCCGGTGAGACGCCGTCGCGACGCCGGCTGCGTCCATCAGCTCCTTGCAGAACGCCTTGGACCCCTCCACCGTCGCCGCGGCGGCGCTCGGCCCGAAGCAGCGGATCCCGGCGTTCGCAAGCGCGTCGGCGACCCCCTCGACCAGGGGGGCTTCGGGACCGACGACGACGAGGTCCACCCCCTCGTCCCCGGCCGCCCGTACGACGGCCTCGATGTCGTCGGCGGGCACTTCGAGCAGCCGGGCATCCGCGCCGATCCCCGCGTTCCCCGGCGCGCAGATGAGCTCCGGCGCTCTCCGGGAGCGAGCCAAGGCCTGCACGATCGAGTGCTCGCGGCCGCCGCCGCCGAGCACGAGCACGCGGGGTGGTGATGCGAATTCGTTCAGATCGAGCCGATGAAGTCGTCGATCGGGATGGCGCTCAGCGTCTCGTACTTCGCCGTACCCCGCGAGCCGAGCTCGAGCGAGACGCGGGCGATCGTCTTCTCGTCGGGCGCCTCGACCACATTGACGAAGTCGAAATGGCCCAGCGTCGCCCACTGGGCCTTGACCGTCGCCCCGAGCTGCTCGATCTCGCGATTGACCTCTCTGATGCGGGAGGGGTTGTTCTTGATCGTCTGAACTCCGTCCGGGGTGAGGGTAGAGAGCATGATGTACGTGGCCACGCCGTATCCTCCTGTGCTCGTGGTTGCGAGGGCACCGTTGTACCCGATTCGGCGGCGTCTGAGACGCCCGGTGGTCGCTGCCGTGTCCGCGGCCGCGGCGGCGTCGGTCTGCGGCGCCTCGGCGGCGCGCGCCGACCTCGCTCCTAGCATCAGCACGGACCGCGCCTGCTACGTGGTCGGCCAGCCAGTCCAGCTCAGTGGATCGGGCTTTGGCCCGTACAGGAGTTACGTGGTCTCGATCGACGGCGTCTATCTGGGGCGAAGGACCACCGACTCCAATGGGAGCTTCTCGGTCCCGCTGTATCCAGGTGGCCTACCGGCAGGAGCGGCGGAGCACTACGACCCGGTCGAGGTCACTGACGGCACGGCTAGCGCCCAGACGAACTTCACGCTCACCCGACGAGCGGGATTCCGCGTCGCCAACCTCGCCGGCGCCACTGGCACCCTCACCGGTCGGTTCGTGGTATGGGGCTTGTCCCTCAGCGGCATCACCAGGCCCGTGTACCTGCATTACCTGACGCCGTCAGGAAAGCTCCGCAAGACGACGTGGCTGGGGACGACTCGCGCGCCCTGTGGTTATCTGCGCACCGTCGTGCGTCGAGTTTTCCCGTTTACGGTGTCGGCTGGCACGTGGACGCTTCAGGTCGACACGCAGCAGACCTACTCGAGCCGACCCGCTGGACCCCGGGTCCGGATCCGCGTAGTCATTCGCTGAGCGGATAATCTCAGCTCCCGGTGGACGAAGGACTACCGATCGCCTATGAGGTGCTCGACAAGGGAGTGCCGGTGTACGCCAGCGACGGAGAGCAGCTGGGGACGGTCGATCATGTCGTCAGCGCCGAGCGCGAGGACATCTTCCACGGCGTCGTGATCCGCACAGGTTCGACGAAGCATTTCGTCCCAGCCGATCAGGTGGCTTCCATTCACGAGCGGGGCGTCGACCTGACCATCGACGCAGCCTCCGCGGCAGCGCTGGAGCAGCCGCACGGAGGCGCGCCGGCATGGCGGGCCAACGAGCCCGGAGTGAAGCCCAGCCGCTGGAGCGAGATGCTCGACCGCCTCCGGCTCAGGGATCCGCACCGCAGAGACTGGTCGGAGGAGGACTAGGGGAATGGCCGAGGATCGCGTTAAGTTCAACCTCGACGAAGCGGATATCCCGACCGCCTGGGTCAACCTGATGGCTGACCTTCCGGGGGAGGCGCCGCCGCCGCTGCACCCCGCGACGAAGCAGCCCGCCGGCCCCGACGACTTGACGCCCCTGTTTCCACTGGGGCTGATCCAGCAGGAGGTCTCACCGGAGCCTGAGATCGAGATTCCCGGCCCGGTCCGGGACGCCTACCGGCTCTGGCGTCCCACTCCGCTCTACCGGGCGCGGCGGCTCGAACGGGAGTTGGGCACTCCTGCGCACATCTACTACAAGTACGAGGGCGTCTCGCCACCTGGATCGCACAAGCCCAACACCGCCGTCGCCCAGGTCTACGAGAACGCCGCCGCCGGAATCAAGAAGCTGACGACCGAGACGGGCGCGGGGCAGTGGGGATCGGCGCTGGCGTTCGCGTGCCGGCTGTTCGGGCTGGAGTGCGAGGTGTGGATGGTCGGCTCGAGCTACGACCAAAAGCCCTATCGCCGCTCGATGATGGAGGCGTGGGGGGCGCGGGTCCACCGCTCGCCCTCGGATCGGACCGAAGCCGGGCGCTCTCAGCGAGAGCACACGACCGGATCGCTCGGGATCGCGATCTCGGAAGCCGTCGAAGTCGCCGCGCAGAACGCCGACACCAACTACTCGCTCGGCTCAGTCCTCAATCACGTGCTGCTGCACCAAACCGTCATCGGCCAGGAGGCGATCGCCCAGCTTCGACTCGCCGAGGAGGAGCCAGACGTGGTGATCGGCTGCGTCGGCGGCGGCTCCAACTTCGGCGGGCTGGCGATCCCGTTCCTGCGCCGGATGATCGGAGGAGGAGCCGGGATGCGGTTCATTGCCGCCGAGCCTGCCGCCTGCCCGACGCTGACGCGCGGGGTGTACGCGTACGACTTCGGCGACACGGTGGGGCTGACCCCACTGATGCCCATGTACACGCTGGGTCACGACTTCGTGCCGCCACCCGTTCACGCCGGTGGCCTGCGCTACCACGGCGACTCGCCGCTTCTCTGCGGCCTCGTCAAGCAGGGTCTGGTGGAGCCCCGCGCCTACCGCCAGAACGAGACCTTCGAGGCCGCCGTGCGTTTTGCGCGCGCCGAGGGCATCATCCCGGCGCCCGAGCCGGCCCACGCAATCCGCGCCGTGATGGAAGAGGCCGACGCCGCGCGGGAAGCCGGCGAGGAGCGGGTGATCCTGTTCGGGCTATGCGGTCACGGCCACTTTGACCTGAGCGCGTACGACGCCTACTTGGCCGGCAAGCTCGAGGATCCGGAGTTCTCCGAGGGCGACATGGAAGCGGCGCTCGCGCGGTTGCCCGAAGCACCGGCCCTGGCGTAAATCCGGCGATTCATTTTCGCTCCGTCTGGTGTCTCCTCAGCTAAAGGGACACACCCTCTAGCGAGAGGAGCCGCCATGACCGACACCACAAGCCCCGCCCTGCAAGTCGCGCTCGCCTACTACGAGGCCTGGACCAGCAAGGACATCGACAGGGCGATGACGTACATCTCCGACGACATCGTCTGCCAGGCGCCGGCCGGGAGGATCGAGGGCGCAGAGGAATATCGCGCCTTCATGGCTCCCTTCGTCCAGATCCTCAAGGGCTCGAGCATGATCGCCGCGTTCGGCGATGAGCGTACGGCGCTGGTCATGTACGACACCGAAACGGTTCCGGTGAACAGCGCACCCGGCGCGGAGTGCGTCACCGTCCAGGACGGCAAGATCACCCACAGCAGGTTCCTCTTCGATCGGTTGCCGTTTGAGGAGGCGCGCCGAGCGGCCGGCTGAGCGCCGGCAACAGCAGAGGACCAGGGGCGGACGGCGATGGGTCAGCGGGACCAGCGACCACGACGGACCCCACCCCGCACGCACTGCCAGGGTGGGGTTGACGATGGCCGTCTGGCGAGCAGGCCTGACCTCACCCCGCGGGACTGAGCGAGGTGGGGTCAGCGACGGTCGCCGCACGGATGTCCGTGGTCGCCGCCGTGGACGGCCATCGGCCGCGGCGTTTTCGCGAGGCCGGGGGCGTGCAGGCAGGCGCCCCAAGGCGCCTCAGACCGCCGCTTCCAGCGCTAGACGGCCGCCGCGGCCTCCGCCCGCTCCAGCACGATCTCGCCGTCGGCGGCGTCGACTCGCACGGTGTCGCCCGGCTGGAAGCGACCCTCGAGAATCGCCAGCGCCAGCGGATCGACGAGCCGCTTCTGGATGACTCGCTTCAGCGGCCGGGCCCCGTAGGTCGGGTCGTAGCCCAGGTTCCCCAGAAGTGTCCGAGCGGCGTCCGTCAGCTCTATCTCGATGTCGCGTTCGCGCACTCGCTCGATCACGCTAGCGACCTGGAGGTCGACGATCTCTGAGATCTGCTCCCTGGTCAGCGGCTGGAACTCGACGATGTCATCGAGCCGGTTGATGAACTCGGGCCTGAAGTGGGCGTCAACTCCGGCCCGGCCCCCGGGGATGTTGGAGGTCATGATCAGGACCGTGTTCTTGAACGACACGGTCCGGCCCTGGCCATCTGTCAGCCGCCCGTCGTCCATCACCTGGAGCAGGGCGTTGAACACGTCAGGGTGGGCTTTCTCGATCTCGTCGAGCAGCACGACCGAGTATGGGCGACGGCGGACGGCCTCGGTCAGCTGACCGCCCTCCTCGTAGCCCACGTACCCGGGCGGCGCGCCGATCAGCCGCGAGACCGTGTGCTTCTCCATGTACTCGGACATGTCGAGCCTGATCATCGCTTCCTCGGAATCGAACATGAATTCCGCCAGCGCCCGCGCCAGCTCGGTCTTGCCGACGCCCGTGGGGCCGAGGAACAGGAACGTCCCGATCGGCCGGTTGGGGTCAGCCAGGCCGGCCCGTGAGCGCCGCAGCGCGCTTGCTACGGCCGATACCGCCTCGTCCTGGCCCACGACGCGCTGGTGCAGGCGCTCCTCCATGTGCACGAGCTTCTCGATCTCGCCTTCCATCAGGCGCGAGACCGGGATCCCCGTCCATTTGGCGACGACCTCGGCGACGTCCTCGGCGTCGACCTCCTCCTTGAGGAACTTGGGCGCGGCGCCGTCCTTGCCGCTCTCAGCGGCCTCCGCCGTCTGAAGCTGCTTCTCGAGCTCGGGGATCGTGCCGTACTGGAGCTCCGCGGCGCGGCCGAGATCCGCCTCGCGCTGGGCGCGTTCCAGCTCGATCTTGGCCTGCTCGAGCTTCTCCTGGAGCTCGGCGACGGCGCCGATCGTGGCCTTCTCACGCTGCCACTCGGCGTGCATGGCGGCCGAGCGCTCCTTCTCCTCGGCCAGCGTGCGCTCGAGCTGCTCGCGGCGCGAGACGGTGCCCGGATCGTCGTCCGAACCCAGCGACTGGAGCTCGATCTCGAGCTGCATGATGTGCCGGTCCACCTCGTCGATCTCGGTCGGCTTGGAGTCGATCTCCATCCGGATCCGCGAAGCGGCCTCGTCGACGAGGTCGATGGCCTTGTCGGGCAGGAACCTGTCGCTGATGTACCGCTGGCTGAGGGTGGCGGCGGCCACCAGCGCCGAGTCCTGGATCCGAACCTTGTGGTGGACCTGGTATCGCTCCTTGAGCCCGCGCAGGATTGCGATCGTGTCCTCGACGGACGGCTCGCCCACGTACACCGGCTGGAACCGGCGTTCCAACGCCGCGTCCTTCTCGATGTGCTTGCGATATTCGTCGAGCGTCGTCGCGCCCACGGCGCGGAGCTCGCCGCGAGCGAGCATCGGCTTGAGCATGTTGCCGGCGTCGACCGCCCCTTCGGCGGCGCCGGCCCCCACGATGGTGTGCAGCTCGTCGATGAATACGACGATCTGCCCCTGGGCGTCAGCTATCTCCTTCAGGACCGCCTTCAGCCGGTCCTCAAATTCGCCTCTGTACTTGGAGCCGGCGACCATGGCGCCGATGTCGAGCGCGACCAGCCGGCGGTCGCGCAGGCTCTCCGGTACGTCGCCGGAGACGATCCGCTGCGCGAGCCCCTCGACGATCGCGGTCTTGCCGACCCCGGGCTCTCCGATCAGGACCGGATTGTTCTTGGTCCGTCGGGAGAGAACCTGGATGACCCGCCGGATCTCGTCGTCGCGGCCGATCACCGGGTCGAGCTTCCCCTGGGCAGCTGCCTCGGTCAGATCGCGGCCGAAGCGCTCCAGCGCCTGAAACTTGTCCTCCGGGTTCTGGTCGGTCACCCGGTGGGAGCCGCGCACCTCCTCGAGGGCCTTGAGCAGCCCGTCGCGGGTGGCGCCGTTGGCGCGCAGGGCGTCGCCGGCCTTGCCCGGATGCTTGGCGAGCGCCAGCAGCAGGTGCTCGGTCGAGAGGTACTCGTCCTTGAGGTCACGCATCTCCTTCTCGGCGTCTCGCAGGACCTGCGAGAGCTCGCTCGAGCCGCCCGCGGACTCCGAGGCGCCGCTGCTCGTGTCCAGCGTCGGCAGGGCATCGAGCGCCGGGGCCAGTGACTGGCGCACCGCCGCGGGATCGACGCCGAGCTTGCGCAGCACGGGGACGACCACGCCGGCATCCTGCTCGAGCAGCACTGCGAGCAGATGCTCGGGCATGGTCTGTGGATTACGGCGCTCGTCAGCCAGCCGCTGCGCGGCCGCGAGCGCCTCCTGGGACTTGATCGTAAAACGGTCAGGTTGCATAAAGTCGTTTCCTTGGCGAAAAATCTAAGTCTAAGAGACTTAGATTATGGCAGATCGATACGCCGTTGACAAGCGCAATGAGGGGCTCCGGTCACCGCTTTCCGAGGGCCTCCGATCACCGCTTTCCGAGGGGCCTCCGATCACTGCTTTCCGCGGGCTGCGATCGCGCTTCCCACCGGGGCCGCTACGAGCCGGACCGTCGCAGGCGTACAAGCAGGTGCTTGAGGTCGTCGCTGCGGACCAGCTCGCCGCCACCCGCATACGGAACGATCTCCGCCCGCAGCTCGCGGCGCAGAGCCTCAAGCCGCTCCACCTCTGCCTTGAGCTCCCGCGCCCGCCGCTCGAGCCCCGCCACCTTGCGTGTCATCGACTCGAGCTGGTCCTCGAGCTCGAACACCCGCTCGACCCCCGCCAGGTTCATCCCCAGCTCGGCGGTCATCTCCTGGATCCGGCGAAGGCGCTCGACGTCCGCCTGCGAATACAAACGGGTCCCCTTTGGCGAGCGCTTGGGCTCGATCAACCCCCTTGCCTCGTACATCCGCAGGGTCTGCGGGTGCATCTCGGCGAGCTCGGCGGCCACCGAGATCATGAACACGCCGCGGCTGGTGCTGACCGTGGTGCGCTCTACCCGCCTACGTCGCGCGGCCATGTCGTCGTTCGCCTCGCTAGCGGCCGGCCTGCTCGAACAGGCGGGCCCGCGGGTTGCCGTTCATCGTCTGCGAGAGGCGATCTATCGCCTCGCTCTGCTCCGCGGAGAGCGACTCCGGGACGTCGATCACGAACCGGTAGTGGATGTCGCCCCGGGTCTTGCCGCCCATCCGCGGCGGCCCTTCGCCTCGCAATCGCTGGACGGTCCCGTGCTTGGTGCCCCGCGGAACGCGCAAGCGCTTGGACCCGCGCAGGGTCGGGACCTCGATCACGGCCCCCCGAATGGCCTCCGGAATCGTGAGCGGGACCTCGACCTCGAGGTTGTCGCCGACCCGCTTGAACACCGGCGAGGTAGCGACGTGGGTGACCACGTAGAGGTCGCCTGGATCACCCCCGCGCGGCCCGGCCTCGCCCTTGCCAGCAAGCCGGATGCGGCTGCCCTCGCGAACCCCGGCCGGAATATTGACCCGAAGCCGACGGACGCTGCGCTGGGCGCCGGAGCCGCTGCAGGTGGGACACGGGTCGTCGATCACGGTGCCGGCGCCGCCGCAGTTAGAGCACGGCTGGGACATGGAGAAAATCCCCTGGCTCTCAGTCTCGACGCCGCGGCCGTTGCAGACCGGACACACCCGGGGCGAGGTGCCGGGCTTCGCGCCGGTGCCCCGGCACGTCGAGCACGGCTGGGACGTCGGCACGGCGAGCGGGACCTGTGCGCCGTCCACCGCCTGATCGAAGCTCAGCGAGACCTCGGTCTCGAGGTCGCGGCCACGCGCTACTCGGGCCCCGCCGCGGGAACCACCGCCACGGGCTGGGCCCCCCGCGCCCCCGCCGAACAGATTCGAGAGGATGTCGCCGAACCCAGAGCCGAACGAGCTCGGGTCGAACCCGCCGGGCATGTTGAAGCTAAACGGCCCGGAGCCACGATCGTATTGCTTTCGCTTGTCGGGGTCCGATAGCACGTCATGGGCCTGCGAGACCTCCTTGAAGCGCTCCTCGGCACGCTTGTCGCCCGGATTGCGGTCGGGGTGGTACCGGCGAGCGAGCTTGCGGTAGGACTTCTTGATCTCCTCTTCCGAGGCGTTCTTGCCCACCCCGAGGATCTTGTAGTAGTCGGGTCTGGACGCCATCGCCGCTTACCTGTCAGGCCGCGACCACCACGCCCGCCGGCCGCAGGACGGAGTCCCCCAGCCGGTACCCGCGCTGGTAGACCTCGACGACCGTGCCCGGCTCGGCGCCCTCCACCGGCTGCTGAGCAACCGCCTCGTGGAGCTGAGGATCGAACTGTTCGCCCTCCGGTGAATATGGCTCGATTCCCACGCGCGCCAGCGCGGCCAGCACGCCGGCATGAACTAGCTTCAGCCCGGACACGAGGGTCTCCGAGTCGCCCGACCCATCCGTGGCCGCGAGTGCCCGGTCGAGATTGTCGACCGCGGGCAGCAGCTCGAGCGCCAGCTTCACGATTCCCCGCTCCTGAGCGGCCGCGGTCTCGCGAGCCGCCCGCTTGCGGTAGTTCTCGAAGTCGGCCTTCGTCCGCTGGGCGAGCTCGAGGTACTCGTCCGCCTTCTCCGCCTTTGCCGTCAGCTCCTCGAGGTCGTGCTCGAGCTGAGCCTCATGATCGGCTTCATCGGGAACGGCCGCAGACTCCTCCTGCTCTTTCTCTAGTTCAGGGGATGGGGCGGTCTCAGGCTCCGGGGTCGGCTGCGCGTCCGAACCCCTTCGCGTGGGTTCGGACGCGTCGGCCATCCCGGAGCCATGCCGGGTGCGTTCAGCCATGGCTTACTTACCCTCGTCGACCACTTCTGCGTCGACGACGTCCTCTTCCTGCTCAGCCTTCGCGCCGTCGGTTGCGCCCGCGCCATCGCCTGCTGACGCCGCCTGCTGCTCCTGGGCGCGCTGATACATGGCCTCGGAGACCTTGTGGAAGGCCGCCTGTAGCGCCTCGGTCTTGGCGTTGATCTCCGCCGCGTCCTCGGAGGTGAGGATCTCGCGGACCGCCTTGATCGCCGCCTCGATCTCCTCCTTGGAGGACGAGTCGACCGTGTCGCCCAGCTCGTTCAGCTGGCGCTCGGCCTGGTAGGCGGCGTTCTCGCCGTTGTTGCGGGCCTCCGCGAGCTCGCGCTGGCGGCGGTCCTCGTCGGCATGCGTCTCGGCGTCGGAAACCATCCGCTTGATCTCATCCTCGGACAGACCGGAGCCTGACTTGATCTCGATCTTCTGCTCCTTGCCCGTCCCCAGATCCTTGGCGGAGACGTTCAGGATGCCGTTGGCGTCGATGTCGAACGCCACCTCGATCTGCGGGATGCCGCGCGGCGCGGGCGGGATCCCGGTCAGCTGGAACTTGCCCAGCGACTTGTTGTAGGCCGCCATCTCGCGCTCGCCCTGGAGGACATGGATCTCGACCGAGGGCTGGTTGTCCTCGGCGGTCGAGAAGATCTCCGATTTCCTCGTGGGGATGGTCGTGTTGCGCTCGATCAGCTTGGTCATGACGCCGCCCTTGGTCTCGATCCCGAGCGTCAACGGGGTGACGTCGAGCAGCAGCACGTCCTTGACGTCGCCCGCCAGGACGCCTGCCTGGATCGCGGCTCCGACCGCAACCACCTCGTCAGGGTTGACCCCGCGGTGGGGATCCTTGCCGGTCAGTTCCTTGACCTTCTCCTGCACGGCAGGCATGCGGGTCATGCCGCCGACCAGGACCACGTGGTCAATCTTGCTAACGCCCTTCTCCTTGGCGTCGTCGAGCGCCTGGCGAACGGGCGCGACCGTGCGGTCAAGCAGGTCCGCGGTCAGCTCTGTGAGCTTGGCTCGCGTGAGCCGCATGTCGAGGTGCTTCGGGCCGCTCGCGTCGGCGGTGATGAACGGCAGATTGATCTGGGTCTCCTGAGTGGTCGAGAGCTCGATCTTGGCCTTCTCAGCCGCCTCGTACAGGCGCTGGAGGGCCATCGGATCCGCCGCGAGGTCGATTCCCTGCGAGCGCTTGAACTCCGCCACCAGCCAGTCGACGACCGCCTTGTCGAAGTTGTCGCCACCGAGGTGGTTGTCACCAGAGGTGGCCTTCACTTCGAACACGCCCTCGCCGATCTCGAGCACTGAGACGTCGAACGTGCCGCCACCGAGGTCGAACACCAGAATCGTCTGGTCGGACTCCTTGTCGAGCCCGTAGGCCAGCGATGCCGCGGTCGGCTCGTTGATGATCCGCTTGACGTCGAGACCAGCGATCTTGCCGGCGTCCTTCGTCGCCTGACGCTGGTCGTCGTTGAAGTACGCGGGGACCGTGATCACCGCGCTGTCGACGGTCTCCCCGAGGTATGCCTCGGCATCCGTCTTGAGCTTGCCGAGGATCATCGCCGAGATCTCCGGCGGCGAGAACTGCTTGCCGCCCGCCTCGACGCGCGCGTCGCCGTTCGGGCCGGCGACGACCTTGTACGGCACGATCGACTCCTCGGTCTTCACCTCGGCCTCCTTGCGGCCCATGAAGCGCTTGATCGAGAAGACTGTGTTCTGAGGATTGGTCACTGCCTGGCGCTTGGCGACGGTGCCGACGAGCCTCTCGCCCGACTGCGTGAACGCGACGACTGAAGGCGTGGTCCGCCCACCCTCGGCGTTCTCGATAACCGTCGGCTCACCGCCCTCGAGCACGGCCATACAGCTGTTGGTCGTTCCCAGGTCGATACCGATCGTTTTTCCCATATTGCACTCCTAGTGTGTCGAAAATCTAAGCGTGACGATAGCAGATCTGAACGCCTTCGCCGGAAGGGGAAGTGGGCGCGGCTTCCGAGGCCGCGAGAGGCGCCCCTGCTCGTGCCCGACCTTTCGGACGAAGGCTTCAGATCTGCCCGTCTAAGCGTTTCGCCCGCCAAACAGCGCGTCAGCGCGCCGGGGTTGGCTGCCGCTAGAGCCTGGAACTCGATGGCGGCCTGTTTGGGGGCGTAGCTGTATTCGAACAGGCCGTAGTGGTAGAAGAAGCTGGGGTCGGGGCTGGAATAGCCGGGCTGGTAGTCGCGGAGGTTGAACCACAGAGCGGCCTTGACGAACCCCAGGTGCAGCAGATCTCCGTAGGCCTGAACCAGATCGGACGCCTGCGTAGCCTCGCTGGGGAAGTAGCTGCCGTTCGGGCTGGCGCTGCCCGGCCACCCGAACTCGGTCAGCCACAGCGGGGGCGCGCCGTAACCGGCGTTCACGAAGTCCTGCTCGTACGCCGACAGTTCCTGCGGCCAGGTCATCTGACACCACGGCGAGGAATTGCAGCTGTCTTGGGGGAACGGACCGCTTGCGCCTCTCGCTCGCGGGACGCCGCCCACGTAGTCGAAGGCCGGGACGGACGGGCCGTATCCGCCCGGCGGGAACCGGTAGGCGTGCAGCGCGATCCCATCGAACGCCCGATGGCCGTGGAGAGCGCGCAGGACGCGCCGTGTATAAGGCAGGACCGCGACCCAACCCTTCGTCTGAGGGGTGATCGAGAACCCAGTGGGCGAACCAAACAGCAGCTGGAGGTCAACGCCGTACTGGCGGTTGACCGCTTGGATCACCGAGTACTGCACCCTCAGCAGCTCGGCATATCGAGTGGCGTTGGGGCCCGGCAGCCAGGATGAGCGGTTGTTCTCCTCGGTCCAGCTCTCGTAGTACTGGACGACGTTGCGGTAGCGAAGGACCAGCGCGGCGGAAGTACGCCTGGTAGTGGCGCCTGTCCTTGGCGGTCGTCGGGGGGCAAGCGTGGACGTTGGCCGGCTGGGGATGCAGCGAGCAGGCGCTGTGGACCCCGCCCACGCTGATGACCACCCCCATTCCTTGCGACCGGGCCTGCCGGACTTCCCGATCAAGCGTGCCGAAGCTCCCGCCCCCAGTGCCGGCGCCGGCCGTGAAGTGGTCCCAGCGAGCGCCGACGGCGCGAGCCGTCGGGATGCCGCGGTTGAAGTACGCCTGGCTTGAGTCGTAGACCGCGGTATCGATCCCGAACAGCGAGGGATTCGGTTCGGCGCCCATCGACGTCAGGGGCCCTGACGAGTGGCGCTTATGCCGCGGACGGGCGCTCGCGGCTGTGACCCCGATCAGGGACCCGAGCACAAGCACGGCAACGACTGTCAGCTGTCGTCGAAGGTCCACTGGTACCGCTACTTGACCTATCGGCGCAGAAGCGCCGGTCTCAAGACGGGCCGGCCCGGTCCCGGCCCCTACCTCGCGATGGAATCTAACTGCTAGGCGGGACCTCTGCGCCGCCGAGCTGAGTCAAAGTCAGGATCCGAACTTGTCCGCGCTAGGGCACATCCGCCGCAGCGGGCACCCAGGGCAGTTCGGGCGCCGCGCGTAGCACGTGCGGCGTCCGTGGCGCAGCAGGTTGAGGTGAAACTCGAGCTCCTGGCCCCGAGGGGTGATGGCGAGCATCGTGTCGTGCAGCTCGTCGAACGGCGCACCCGCTCGCAGCAGGGCCAGCCGCGTGCCCACCCGCGCGACGTGCGTGTCGACAGGGATGTCCCGCATCCCGAGCGCGAACAGAAGCACACAGGCGGCCGTCTTGCGGCCCACGCCGGGCAGAGAGCAGAGGTACCGCTGCGCCTCGGACACTCGCTCGCTGGGCAGCCAATCCAGGCTTAGCGCGCCATCGGGGGACGTTTCCGTGATGGCCTGGAGAATCAACTTGATGCGCGCAGATTTGACCTTCGAGATTCCGCCTGGCCGTATGGCCTGCTCGAGCTCGTCGACCGGCGCGTCCCTCACCTCCTCCCAGGTCGGGAAGCGGGTCCGCATGTTCAGATACGCGACGTCGCGATTTCGGTCGTTCGTCGACTGCGACAGGACGGTGAGGATCAACTCGGCGATCGGATGGCCGTGAGGCTCGGCCAAGGGAACCCCGTACACGAGCCGCAGGCGGTCCCGGATCGCACGCACGCGGCGGGGCGAAGGGAGCGTCCAGCGGGGAGAAGGGAGGCTGCGGCGCATCGGCCAGACGTTATCCTCGCCGGCGTTAACGAGCACACGATCAGTGTCGATCAGAACCCCATCTTCTACCGCAGCGCTCCCGTAGCGAGCGGGGTATCGACACCCCTTTACCTCCACGGCGTACCGACGAGCTCAGACGATTGGAGCGGGTTGCTCGAGCGAACCGGAGGGATCGCGCCGGACCTGATCGGCTTCGGCCGCTCTAGCAAGGCCGCCAACCTCGACTACACGCTTGCCGGCCTGTCCGCGTTTCTCGAGCGACTCCTGGCCGAGCTTTCAGTCGAGCGCGTCACGCTCGTGGCCCACGATTGGGGGGCGGCCGCCGGACTGCTTTTCGCCCAGCGCCGCCCACGGGCGATCGAGCGACTCATCCTGTGCGACGCGATGCCTTTGCTCGACGGCTTCGCCTGGTACCGAGAGGGCCGGCTGCTGAGACGGGCGCTGGTGGGCGAGCTACTCATGGGCTCGACACCGCGGTGGTTTCTGTGGCGGCTCCTTCGCCGCGGCTGCGCCCGTCCCGACGCCCTCTCGGATCACCGCCTAAGGGCAATCTGGAGCCAGTTCGACCAGGGCACGCAGCGGGCGATCCTCCGCCTGTACCGGGCCACGGGCGAACCAGATTTGGCGGCAGCCGGGGCCGAGCTCGATCAGCTGCGGATGCCGACGCTCGTTCTGTGGGGGGAACAGGACCCTTGGCTCGCGCCCGCATTTGCGGACGCCTACGGACAGCGACTGCCGAGCGCGAAGGTCGAGCGGATCGAAGGGGCCGGACACTGGCCGTGGCTTGACGACAGCGCGGCGGCCGATCGGATCGTGGAGTTCGTCCTGGGATGACGGCGCTGAGGACGACGCACGATCTGCCCCCAGAGGCGGCACAGCGCCCCCGACGCACGATGCCCGACCCCCGACGGATCGTCCCGGCGGCGATCGCCGCGGCGTTCGCCCTGGCCTACGTGATCGCCTCGCCGGCCAGCGGCGACCTCGCCGCCCACCTGTTCCGCGCCCACCTATTCGCCTCCGACCCATTCGGCATCTGGAACAACTACTGGTACGACGGGCACCACACCGTGGGGTACAGCCTGCTGTTCCCCGCGGCCGCGGCCGCGCTGACCCCGCAGTGGGCTGCCGCGATTGCCGCCGTGGGAACGGCGGCGTTGTTCGAGCCGATCGCTCACAGGCACTTCGGGCCTGACGCCTGGCTCGGCGCCGCGGTGTTCGGTGCGGCCACCGCGACGAACCTGTTCACGGGCCGGCTGGCGTTCGCGTTTGGCGCGCTGCCGGCGATGGGGGCAGTGTTGGCGCTGGACCGAGAGCGGCCGTTGATCGCGTCCGGCCTCGCCCTTCTATCCGCGCTCTGCAGCCCCGTCGCGGCCCTATTCGTGGCGCTGGTCGGCGCCGCCCACGCTCTCGGATCGCTCGCACAGGCCCGTCGCCCGAAGCCAGCGCTCCCCGGGATCGCGGTCCTGATCGCCGCGCTCGCCCCGGTCGGGATCATGGCAGTGGCATTCCCGGAGGGAGGCACGGAGCCATTCGCGTTCTCGGCGCTGTGGCCCGTTCCACTGCTTGCGGTAGCCGTCCTTTTCGCGCTGCCACGGCGGGCCACGATCTTCCGCGTGGCGGTCGTCCTCTACGCGCTCGTGACGGTCGCCTCCTACCTGATCGCGACGCCGCTCGGCAGCAACGCGGCCAGGCTCGGGACGCTGCTTGGGGCACCGGTGGCGGCGCTCCTGTTGTGGCCGCGGAGGAGATGGCTGCTCGCGCTGGCCGCTTTGCCGCTGCTGTACCTCGAATGGCAGGCGCCGATTCGCGACTTGGTCATCGCCTCCGGCGACCCCACCTCCTCCGCCAGCTACTACCGCCCCCTGTTGGGATTCTTGGAACGACAGTCGGGCCCTCCGTTCCGGGTCGAGATCCCGTTCACCCGGTTCCACTATGAGGCGTACGTCGTGGCCTCCCGCTTCCCGAGCCCGCGCGGATGGGAGCGGCAATTGGACATCAAGGACAACGCGATCTTCTACTCCGGCCCGCTCAATGCCGCCACCTACGAAGCGTGGCTTCACCGCAACGCGGTGCGGTTCGTAGCCGCGCCTGACGCTCCGCTGGACTATTCCGCAGTGCAAGAGATGCGGCTCATCTCCCGCGGCCAGCCATACCTGCGGTTGGTGAAGCGGAGCGCGCACTGGAAGGTGTATGCGGTCCAGGACGCCACTCCGATCGCCCAAGGCGTGGCCTCGCTCAAGGCGATCGGGCCCGACTCGCTGACGCTCGACGCGGCCCGACCGGGAACGACCCTACTTCACGTCCGCTTCAGCCCCTACTGGGCCCTCAGCCAGGGCGCGGGATGCGTGTCCCCGGCGGGCGCCTTCACCGCGGTCACGCTGCGCCGCCCCGGCCCGGCCCAGCTGAAGATCTCATTTGCGGTCAATCGAATCGGCGCGCAATCCCCTCGCTGCGCGTCTCGGCGTTGACAGAGACCTAACGCTCCGCCGATAGGATGCCCAGCGCCAATGAGGCGCGCACTGGAGCTCATCAAGGCGCGGATACATCCACCACGCGGTTGGGGCGACGTCGCTCGCCAGCTCGCGTTCATGGTGGGGGTCTACGTTCTCTACCAGCTCGTAAACGGCTTGATCGCCGAGGGGAACCCGTACAAGCCGTTCGGCGATGCCCTGAAGATCATCGACCTCGAGCGAGGGTTACACGTGTTTGTCGAGCCGAGCATCCAGGCCTGGGCGCTGAGCAAGCATTGGCTGATCGACGCCGCGGACTGGGCCTACCTGTACTCGCACTACGTGATCACCGCCGCGGTCCTGGTGTTCATCTACTTCCGCCGCAACAGCTCGTTCTACTTCGTGCGAAACATGTTCATCATCGCGATGCTGATCGCGCTGATTGGGTATGCGATCTTCCCCACCGCGCCGCCCGCGCTGATGCCGGAGTGGGGCTTCACCGACGCGATCTCCCAGTTCCTGGGCATGTCGCACATCGACGGCAACGGCGCCGCCAGCGCGTTCGTCAATGTCTACGCGGCCGTCCCGTCGATGCACGTCTGCTTCGCGGTCATGACCGGTTGGCCGATGTCCCGGCTCGTGCGCAGACGCTGGGCGAAGATCGCCTGGGTGCTCTACCCCATGTGGATCACGTTCGTCGTGGTGGCGACGGGTAACCACTACCTGACCGATGTTTTCCTCGGCGCGTTGACGGCAGGCGTGTCCGCAGTGCTAGCCAAGCAGCTGCTCGCGCGCGCTCGCCCAGGATGGGCGTTCAGCCAGGCGCCGGCGTAGCGAGCATGGCGCCCGAGACGCGGACCCACACTCGCCGGCAGCGGCGCGCCCGCGCGCGGCGCGAGGGCCCGACGACTCAGGAGCTGATGCGCGAACGGCTGATCGAGTCCCGGCTGACCCCGAATGCCATTTCGCTCACAGGCTTCGCGCTCAACCTGGCAGCCGCGGGGCTGGTCGTTTCTCGGCTGTTCTTCCTCGCCGGCGTGGCGTTCATCGCCGGCTCGCTGATGGACATGCTCGACGGGCGCTACTCGCGCATGTCGGGCAAGGGCACGCCGTTCGGCGCCTTCCTCGACTCGACGCTCGACCGCCTGGAGGAAGGGATCGTGTTGATCGCGATCGGCGCCTACTTCGCCGCCCGGCACAACCAGCCGGCGGTCGCGGCCGCCGTGGCCGCGGTGCTGGGATCGCTGATGGTTTCCTACACCCGGGCTCGAGCCGAGGCGCTCGGAGTGGCCTGCAAGGTGGGACTCGCCACCAGGCCGGTCCGGGTCGTGATCCTCTCGGCTGGCCTGGTGTTCGCCAAGGGCGCATCGCTGGGCCACTTCGAGCTGCTGGCACCCGCCCTATACGTGCTGGCGGGGCTGACGCTGATCACCACCATCCAGCGGATCTGGCACGTTCGTAGCCAACTCCGCTCGATGTAACCAACGCCCCCCCGGGGGATACTGCTTTTGATGACTCCGCAAGCTTCCACCAACGGCGCGGGGCGCTATCAGGCCGACAAGGTCCGCGTCGCCATCATCGGGGTCGGCAACTGCGCCAGCTCCTTCGTTCAAGGCGTCCACTTCTACCGCGATGCCCACCCGGGCGATCAGGTGCCAGGCCTGATGCACGTCGACGTCGGGGGGCTACCACGTCTCAGACATCGAATTCTCGGCCGCGTTTGACATCGACGCAGACAAGGTCGGCAAGGACTTGTCGCAGGCGATCTTCGCCGGGCAGAACAACACGATCAAGCTCGGCGAGGATGTCCAGAAGCTCGGCGTCCCCGTGCAGCGTGGGATGACCCACGACGGACTCGGAAAGTATCTGAAGGAGAAGATCACGAAGGCGCCGGGGCCCACCGCAGATATCGTCGACATCCTCAGAGACACGAGCACGGACGTCGTCGTCTCCTACCTTCCGGTCGGTTCGGAGCAGGCCACGAAGTGGTACGTCGAGCAGGTGCTGGAGGCCGGTTGTGCGTTCGTCAACTGCGTCCCCGTGTTCATCGCCCGCGAGGATTACTGGAACAAGCGCTTCGAGAAGAGCGGTGTCCCGATCATCGGCGACGACATCAAGTCGCAGGTGGGGGCCACGATCGTCCACCGAGCACTGGCCCGGCTGTTCCACGAGCGAGGAGTCAAGCTGCTGCGCACCTCCCAGCTCAACGTCGGCGGGAACATGGACTTCTACAACATGCTCGAGCGCGAGCGGCTGGAGTCCAAGAAAATCTCGAAGACCAACGCCGTCACGTCGATCATGGGCCATGAGCTGCCGGCCGACGACGTTTACATCGGGCCGTCTGACTACGTGCCCTGGTTGACCGACCGCAAGTGGGCCCACATCCGGATGGAGGGTCAGGCGTTCGGCGACGTGCCGCTCAACGCCGAGCTGAAGCTAGAGGTGTGGGACTCGCCCAACTCCGCGGGGATCGTGATTGACGCCGTGCGCTGCTGCAAGCTGGCACTCAACAACGGCATCTCCGGGCAGCTGGATGGCCCCAGCTCGTACCTGATGAAGTCGCCCATGCACCAGCGTCCGGACGCCGAAGCGCGAGAGCTGACCGAGGCGTTCATCAAGCGCTACGCGCGCAAGCCGGCGCAGCCGTCGCGGAAGAAGGCTCGCGCCCGGTCATAAACTGGCCTCCGTGGCAGCCGACGCCCTCGCGATCGCGCAGGTGACGCCGTTCGCGTGGGAGGCGTCCAACGAGGTCAACCAGTACGTCGCGGGCGTCTCGAACGAGCTGGCGCGCGCCGGCCACCGGGTGCTGGTGATCGCTCCCTCGGAATCGAGCGCGCTCGTTCGCTCTTCTCGCCGCGCGATCCGCGCCCGCGCCGAGTCGCTGCTGGACGACGCGACCGACGGGCCGCTCGTCCTCGGGGTCGGAGAGGTGCTCCCGTTTTCGGGCGCCCGCCGCCGAGCGGCGTCGCTGCCGGTAGACGTGGCCCGCACGATCGAAGAGGTGCTGAGCGCGGTCCACCTCGACCTGGTACACGTCCACGAGCCCTTTGCGCCCAGCGCGGCCAGCGTCGCCCTTCGCCACTCCAGGGCGCTGAACGTGGGTGGCTTCCATGCCCCCACCGAGCGTGTTCTTTCGACTCAGCTTGCCGGGCCGCTGACCCGGCTGCTGTTCTCGCGGCTCGACGCCCGGCTCGCTAGCTACCAGGCCACGAGCGAGCTCATGCAACGGTTCTTCCCCGATGAATATCGGGTGATCACGCCGGGAGCAGATCCGTTCGAGGTCGGCAGGGATCGTGGCGAGAAGCCCCTCGAGATCGCGATGATCGCGACAGAGGAGCGGGCGGCGCTTCGGATCTTCCTGCGGGCGCTCAAGCAGCTTCCCCCGGCGCCGGCGTGGTATGCCAGGGTCTTCTCCCCCCGCGCGCTGGCGACACCGGCGACGCTGGAGCGGAGGCTGCGCGAGCGCGTGTCGTTCGCCCAGCCTGACGAGACCACGCAGGAGCGGCTGCTCGCGGATGCCGACGTAGTGGTGCTCGCCTCCGAGGGACAGCGCCCGGTTCCGGGAACGGTGATCAGCGCGATCGCGGCGGGAGCGATCCCGGTCGCCTCGCGGCTCCCAGCCTATGAGGAGCTCCTGGGTGACGGCGAGCAGGGGCTCCTGTTCGAACCGGGCGACGCCCAGACGCTCGCCGCGCACCTGGGCCGACTGCTCTCCGACCAGGAACTGCGAAAGCGCTTGACCACGCGCGCGGCGGGATTGCGCCGGGTCGCTGACCTGGACGCGCGTGGCGGACGAACTCGAGGAGGTCTACCGCGGCCTGGTCACCCGCCGGCGCGACGGGCGGGGCGACGAGCGCGTCCGGGCGCGGCTTCGTTCTCGGGCGCTGATCGACGTCGACCTGCACATGCACACCGATCACTCCTATGACTGCGCTACTCCCGTCGAGGTGCTGCTGGCGGAGGCGCGCACGCGCGGGTTGGGAGCGATCGCGATCACCGACCACAACGAGATCTCCGGGGCGCTGGAGGCCCGGGCCAAGGCGGACGGCGTCAAGGTGATTGTCGCCGAGGAGGTGAAGACCGCCGAGGAGGGTGAGGTGATTGGGCTGTTCATCGAGGAGAAGATCCCGCGCGGCGGCACCCTGCGGGACACGATCGCGGAGATAAAGCGCCAGGGAGGGCTGGTCTACGTCCCGCACCCGTTCGACCGTCTGCACTCCGTCCCCGATTACAAGCACCTGCTCCCGGTGCTCGACGAGGTCGACGCGATCGAGGTGTTCAACCCCCGGGTGGCGATCACCGAGTTCAACGAGGAAGCCGCTCGGTTCGCCGCCAAGTACCGAATTCCCGCCGGGGCGGGGTCGGACGCCCACGTGCCCCAGGGATTGGGATCGGTCCGGATCCGGATGCGGGACTTCGACGGTCCGGAGGAGTTCCTCGAGTCGCTGCGCGACGCCGACATCGTCCGCAACCCGGCCAGCCTGCTCTACGTCCAGGCGCTGAAGTTCCTGCAAACGAAGGCCATGCCCGCACCCGCCAGGCGCGCCGCAAAGAACCGGCGCGTGCGTAGAGTGGCACGCAAGTCCTGATGCACTCGCAAGGACAAGCTCCCGAGCCGTCCAATCCGAGAGGGATGCCGGCCACCGACGACGAGATCCGCGAGAAATACCTCGAGCGCGCGATCAGGGAGCTGAACGTGTTCACCCGCGAGCTCCAGTCCTGCCCGCACTGTCCGCGGGGCCAGCTGATGCCCGTCCTGGGCTCGGGTCACCCGCAGGCCGACGTCTTCCTGATCAAGTACTCCGCGCGCCCGTCGGAGATCGAAGAGGGCGTCGCTTTTTACGGGCGCACGGGCAATGCCTTGATGAAGTCGCTCAAGAGGCTGGGGATCGACCCCCTGGCGGTCTACGGGACGTTGTGCGTGAAGTGCCCCGTGCCGGACCCGGCGATGGCCGACGCCGCCTGCGTGGGGCGGCTGGTCGAGGAGCTGGCGATCGTGCAGCCGAAGATCATCGTCGTGATGGGAGAAGAGGCGCTGTCGGTCGTCAACGATCTGGATGTTCCGCTTTCCCAGCAGCTCGCGGCGGAGCGTGGCGTCGTCCAGCGCTACACGCCGTCGACCGAGGCTCTGTACGTCCCGA
This sequence comes from uncultured Actinomycetes bacterium, assembly GCA_963719305.1. Classification (GTDB taxonomy): domain Bacteria; phylum Actinomycetota; class Thermoleophilia; order Solirubrobacterales; family Solirubrobacteraceae; genus Palsa-465. The sequence continues at coordinate 324,986 of CAVRBL010000006.1, forward strand.
ACATCGATGAGGCGCTGGACGAGGAAGCAGCCAAGCGCGAGTTCTGGGCGGCGTTCAGGGTGCTCGGCCAGTGGTGGGCCGACTTACCCCCTTATTAGAAGCCAGCCTCCGAGACGGATCCCTAGACTCGATTACATGGACCTGGAAGAGAAGACGATCGAGAAGGCGGGCGACCGCTGCCAAGTGTGCGGCGCCAAGCTGACGCCCCAAGAGATCGAGGCGGTGATGGAGTCGGGCGGCCCGGCGCTGTGCACGATCCATGCCGATGAGGTCGTTCCGGTCGCCGAGGACGAGGAAGATTTCGGCGAGGAGTAGGGCCTTCTTCAGCTCGCAATCTCGAGCACGATCTTCCCCAGCTTTCCACCCGCGGTGAACCGCTCGTACGCCTCGGCCGCGTCGTCTAACCCGTAGCTCGCCGCGATCGGGACGTGGATCCTGCCGGCCTCGAACAGGGGCAGTACCGAGCGCTCCAACGCCCGGGCCGTCATCGCCTTCTCCTCGAGCGGCCGCGAACGGAGCATCGAGCCCTGCACGCTCCCCCGCATGGCCATCAGCGCCCCGAGGTTTAGCTCTCCCTTGGCGCCGGCCCCGATCCCGATGACGATGAGTCGCCCGCCGGTCGCGAGCGCGCCGATGTTTTGGCCCAGGTTCGGCGCGCCAACCAGCTCCAGGATCACGTCGAAGGGCCCGTGCTCGGCGAACTCGCCGGGGTCCAGCACATCCGCTCCAAGCTCGGCCACCCGCTCGCGCACGTCGGCGTTGCGAACCGTGGTGTAGACGCGCGCCCCGGCGGCCCGGGCCAGTTGGATGGCGGCCGTGCCCACTCCGCCGGCGCCGCCCTGGACGAGTAGGCGCTCACCGGGCTCGAGGCCCGCCTGCGTGAACAGAGCATCGTGGGCGGTCGTGAAGACCTCCGGTACCCCGCCCGCGCTAACCCAGTCCAGTGCGTCGGGCACCGGCATCAGCTGACGCTCGTGGACGACCGCCAGCTCGGCCTGGCCGCCGCCACCGACGATCCCCATCACCCTTGCTCCGTCCTCGAACCGCATCGCGCCGGGCCCTCGTCTTGTGACCTCCCCCGCCAGCTCGAGCCCCGGAATGTCCTGCGGCGAGCCGGGGGGAGCCGGATACCGCCCCCGCACCTGGTGGATATCAGCCCCGTTCAGGCCGGCCGCATGGACGCGCACCAGCACCTGCCCGGCACCGGGTTCCGGGTCGGGGTGCTCCGCGATCTCGAGCTCGCCATCACGGATGGTCACAGCGCGCATGGAGCCGGAAACCGTACCCGTCGCGCTCAAGCGGTGAGGTGCGGTGCGCTCCGGGCGCACCTCGCGCGGGCGCGGGTGCGCACGGGGCGTCCGTGCCGCGCCGCGCACGGCTCAGGGCGCACGTGCCTCCAGCAGCGCCACAAGTTCGATGTGCGGCGTATGCGGGAACATGTCGACTGGCCGCACCCGCCGCAACGCGTAACCGGCCTCGACGAGCTGGGCCGCGTTCGGTGCCAGCGTCGTTGGGTTGCAGGAGACGTACACGATCCGTCGCGGCGAGGCTTCGATGACCCGCCGCACTGCCTTCTTCGAGAGCCCCGCCCGCGGCGGGTCGACGACCAGGACCTCGGGCGGGCCGGCCTCGGCCACCAGCTCGCGCAACGCCAGCCGCACGTCACCGGCGAAGAAGCGGGCGTTGTCGATCTCGTTGGCCCTGGCGTTCTCGATCGCGTCGGCGATCGCGGACTCCACCAGCTCCAGCCCCCACACCTCCGCGGCCCGCGGTGCCATCAGCAGGGCGATCGTCCCGATCCCGCAGTACAGGTCGTACACCCGCTCGAAGCCGCGGAGCCCCGCATAGCCCACCGCCACTCCGTACAGCTTCTCCGCCATCTCGGTGTTGGTCTGAAAGAAGGCCTCTGAGGAGATCTCAAGACGCAGCCCACCAAGCTCTTCCTCGAGCCGCTCGCTCCCGGCCAGGACCTCGGTCGAACCTCCCTGAGTGGTCTCGGCCGCCGCGTCCGTCTGAGTCCAGAGAAGGCTCGCGTCTGCGGGCACGGCGTCGATCAGCGGGCGTCGATCCAGCTCGCCCGGCGTGGTCACCAGACGGAGCTGCAGCTGCCCCGTCCGTCTTCCTTCGCGCACAATCAGGTTCCGCAAAAGACCCTCGCGTGCTCGACGGTCAAACGGCGTCAGCGCCTGCGCGCGGCACGCTCGGACGAGCGCCTGCCGGACGGAGTTGGCCCTCTCCGAGGCGAGCATGCAGTCGTCGATCTCGACGATCTGGTCCCAGCGCCCGGGGGCGTGAAAGCCACAGATCAAGCGTCCATCAGGCCCGGCCCCGAAGGAGTACTCGAGCTTGTTGCGGTACCGCCACTGCTGAACAGCCGGAACGATCGGCTCGAGTTCGAACGCATCCAGGTGTCCGATCCGCCGCAAGGCGTCGTCCACCTGACCCTGCTTGACCTCCAGCTGGCGCTCGTAGGACAACGCCTGCCAGGGCGCGCCGGGGTGCTCCGCCCTCGGCTCGACGCGATCGCTGCCCGGTTCGAGCAGCTCGACCGCTCTGGCCTCGGCGTAGGCCCGCTTTGACTTCTGGACCACCGCCTTGACGCGATCGCCCGGGAATCCACCGCGGACGAAAACGACGTAGCCGTTGGTGCGCGCCACTCCCGCTCCCCCGTAGGCGAGCGATTCGATGTTCAGCTCGAGCTCGGTTCCGCGCGCCGGTCTGGGTGCCGCCGTCTCCATGCGCCTAGCATGGCAGCCGACCCGGGGCCGCCCACTTTGTCGGGGTCAGCCGAGCGCCTTCTCGATCGCGTCGAGCACCGACTTGCGGTTCGCGTGGCGGGCCTCGTAGTCGCGCACCCTGCGCAGCTCGGCCGGCGACAGCGGCTCCAGCCGCGCTGCCACCTGGCTGGTAGTGAGCTCGTCGTAGCCCGAGATCGGAAACGAGGAGCCAACGCCGACCGAGCGCCGCGCGCGATCGGCGGCGCGCACCAACTGGTCGACCGGGTCGGATCGGCGGGCCCGCTGCGCCGCGGAGCCGAGTTGACCCCGGCCGCGCCCAACCAACTGATCGAAGTCGGCGAGCAGGTCGTCGGTCTGCTGGCGTCCCCGCCGTACCAGCTCTGTCACCAGGTCGTTGGCGTCGCTGCGTGTCAGTCGGCCGCGTGAAGCGGCCTCGTCGAGCGTCTCCTGGATCCGGTCTCGCGTCAGCATTACCAGATCGAGCGGGCGGATGATCCGGTTGACGAGCTGGTCGATGAGGCTGGCGAGCCCGTCCGTCACACCGCTCGCCGACCGCCGAGCGGCCGCTCCTCTGCCTCCAGACCGTCCCGTCTCAGCGGGCCGCGCCGCGGTGCGCGAGGTCGCCGATCGTCCCTTCGGGCTCGTGCTTCGGGAGCCGCGGCCCGACCTCGCGGAGCTGGCCGAACCTTCCTTTTTGGACGTCCTCTTGCCGCCGGATCGAGAGGACGAGGATGACGACCTGGGTGCGGGCATGCTGTTCCTCCTAATCGGCTGTCCGAGAACGAGCCTACTCCACGGCGAGCGGGGCGGGCACCATGAGGTACTCGAGCAGTGCTTTTTGGGCGTGGCGGCGATTCTCGGCCTGCTGCCAGATCCGCTGTCGCCGTCCGTACAGGACCTCGGCGGTGATCTCCTGGCCCGGATGGGCCGGCAGGCAGTGCATCGCTATGGCATGCGGCGCCGCTTGATCTAGGAGCCGATCGTCGAGGCGGTAAGGGGCGAGCTCCTCGATGCGGTACGCCGCCGACTCGGGGTCATCGTTCATGCTGACCCATACGTCGGTGTAGACCGCGTCGGCGTCTTGCACCGCCGCGCGCGGATCATCGGTCAGGATCGCCTCCGTGACGGGCTCCTTCAACGAGTATCCCGGGGGCGAGGCGATCCTCACCTCAACACCCGCCAGCGCTCCCAGGAGCGCTAGCGACCGGGCCACATTGTTCCCGTCACCGACGTACGCCAGCTTCAGGCCCTCCAGCCGGCCGAACTCCTCTCGCAGCGTGAGCAAGTCGGCCAGCGCCTGGCAGGGATGATGCCCGGTGGTCAGCATGTTGACCACCGGAACGCCGGCGTGGGAAGCGAGCTCCGCTACGAGCTCGTCCGGGCCCGTGCGGATGCAGATCGCGGCCACGTGGCGCGACAGCACGTACGCCGTATCGCGGATCGACTCACCCCGGCTCAGCTGGAGGTCCTCCGTCCGCAGCACCATCGGGTGCCCGCCGAGCTCGACAATCCCGGACTCAAACGACACTCGGGTCCGGGTCGACGGCCTTTGGAATATCAGCGCGACGGTCCGCCTGGCGAGGGCGTCGGAGCCGAGCGGAGCGGCTTTCAGCTCAGCCGCGCGGTCGATCACCGCCGTGAGCTCCTCCGGGCTGAGCTCCGATCCGTTCAAGAAGTGCGTCAAGATGGGCAGTGTACGGTGCGGTGATCCGGCTCCGCGTGCTCACCTGGAACCTATGGCACGGGCGCTCCGATCCCTCCGCTGGCCGCGACCTGCTACCCGAGTTCGCCGCGGCGCTCGCCGGATGGGAGTGGGACGCCGCGCTGCTGCAAGAAGTGCCGCCGTGGTGGCCGCGGGCGCTGGCCGAACGGCTGGACGGCCAAGTCGAGGAACGTCACGTGCTGACGTCGCGGAATTCGTACTTGCCGCTGCGCCGGGCGATCGCGGTCCGCTGGCCTGACGTGATCAAGTCAAATGGCGGAGGCGCCAACGCCATCCTGGTCCGCAACATCACGGTGACCGAGCATCGGACCCGGAGGTTGTGCTGGTGGCCCGAGCGGCGCCAGCTGCACGCCGTCCGCCTGGCCACCGGCGTCTGGATGGGGAACCTGCACGCCACCGTCGGTGACGATCCCGCCGCCCGGCGCGACGGCGAGCGAGCCAGGGTCACGATGGTCGAGTGGGCGTCGGGGGCGCCGTTCGTCCTCGGCGGGGACTTCAACGTCCGCGGCCTCTCGCTCGCGGGTCTGACCTTCGCCGGCGGTCACGACGTCGACTTCGTGTTCACAGCAGGGCTAGCGCCGATCGCCGCGGTCGACGTGCTGGACCGCGGCCCGCTGTCGGATCACGCGCCGGTAGCGGTGACGCTGGAGAGCGTCCGTAACGAGGGACCTGACCGCTCAGGGCGAGCCGTGCGGCCAAGGCAAGGAGTTCGGGCTCTGGAATGGCCCGCTCGATAAGCGGGAACAACTCGCGTTCCTCGCATCTCACATGTTGCTCGAGCTGTTCGCCAAGGGCGTGCAGATCGGCCAGCGGTTCCACACCCGCCACCTCGGCCGCCAATCGCCGGATCCGGACGTGGTCGATCAGCACCCTGGCGACCACCGGCTGGTCCGGGTCAGTGAAGCGCGCGAGGGCCGGAAGCAGGACCTCCTCCTCCTCGCGGAAGTGCTCTCTGCCTTCGGCGGCCCAGTAGTCGAGGAATGCGGTGCGGGCTCCGTCGGCAGTGGCGTCCGTCGCGCGCTTCAGACGCTGGGCCACGACTAAGGCGTGGTGGTGGTCGCGGGACAGCGACTCAAGCGCGGGGTGGCGCTTCATCCTTTACGTCGGGCGTTTGCGGGCTCGCCGTCAGACGGGGCCTCCCCGCCCCCAACCTCGGTTCGCACCTTCTCCTCTGGGTGATACGTGCGCTCCTCGGCATACGCCTGAAGTGCCCGACGGTCGGCTTCCGTCTGCGGTGCGACGACAGACCTAGGGTGCAGCCGTTCCTTGAGCACCACGTTCAGCTGCGCACCCAGGAGGGTGACCACCGCCTGCAGATAGAACCACCACAGGATCGTGATCACCGTCGCGAAGTGGCCGTACGTCGCTCCGGCGCTCTTCAGATGGCGGGAGATGATGAACGCCGAGAGCTCCTGAAGCACGAAGAAGATCACGCCGGACAAGATCGCTCCCGGCAGGACGTCGCGGATCGTGATCTCGCGGTCGGTGAGCATGCGGAAGGCGGCCACGAACAGTCCGACATCGAGCGCGGCCGACACGACGTAGCCGGCGATCCGACCGCCGACACCGAGGTTGACGCCGGTCGAGGAACCGGTGACGAACCCGGAGATCAGCGTCGTGAGGACCAGTCCGACGCCGATCGTCGCGAGGACCGAGAGGCTCCGCGTGACCTGCTTGAGCAGCCCGGGCCGCTCGTGGAAGGGGATCTCCCAGACCGAGGCGAACGCCGTCTGGGCAGTTCGGACCACGCCGATGCCGCTCCAGAGTGCGGTGACGGCTCCCACGATGAGCGCCCACCACGAGCCGCCGAGCCCTTTGATCGTGCTGGCGTCAAGCAGCGGGAACATGTTGGCGACGTGGCTGAGAACGTTGTTCTTGTCGCTGGCAGGCAGCGCCCAACCCAGGACAGTCACAAGAACCATGAACAGCGGGAAGATCGAGAAGAAGGCCCAGAAGGCGATCATCGCCGCCATGTTTGTGGACTGATCTTCCTTGAACTTCTTGAACGTCGCGACCGCTACCCCAGTGGGCTTGGTGCCCCTCTGCGCGGCGTCGACCTTTTGCAGAATGCTCATACCCGTTGGCTGCTCCGACGCTTGCTGTCACGCACGCAGCTTCCCGGGAGCGCGTTCAGCAAAACCGGGATTGCGCATCTCCCGCGCTGCTGGGGGGTCTGAGGTCAGCCCCGTGCCGCCCTGAGGCCGAAGCCTCGCAGCATGAGCAGCGCCTTTTCTCCCATCGATCCCCGGCCCGGCAACACGCCGAGCTGGACGGCGGCGTCATAGAGGTCGAAGAACGCGCGGACCCGCAGCAGCTTGTTGCGCTTGAGCTCGCAGTAGAAGACGCAATGGATAACGATGAAGCGGTTGGTCGGCGGCAGGCCTTCGAGTGGCTCCTTGTGGGTTCCGAGGAGCTTGCATGGCGCCGCGACGTAGGGGCCGTCCGCCAGCCGAGCCCCCGTCCGCTCCAGCCTCGCGTCGGGAAAGCCGGCCCACAGCCGCTCGGCATGACGAGTCAGCTCCTCGACGCCCTCCAGCGGCTCGCCGGTGAGCGGATCCTCGTAGTGCAGATCGGTCGCGCAGAGCGGCTCGAAGGCCTCGGGATCCTTGCCCGACCACGCCGCTTCCCAGCCGTCGATGAGCTCATCGACGGTCATGGCGCGGTCGCCCCCTCGTCAGCCAGCTCAGGGACCGTCATGCGCGGCCGCGTGGCGTCAGCCCTGCGCCGGGCTCCTCGTCGAACTCCGGCAAGCCCTCGTCAGTCGTCGAGGCCTCGGCGTACAGCCGCCGGGGGATCCGTCCGGCTGCGCGGGCCAGCCGACCGGCCTCCACCGACAGTCTGATCGCCCGGGCCATGGCGACAGGGTCCTCGGCCCGAGAGATCGCGCTCGCCGCCAGCACCGCATCACAGCCCAGCTCCATGGCCAGCGCCGCGTCGGATGCCGTGCCGACGCCCGCGTCGAGCACAACCGGCACGCCCGCCCGCTCGACCATGATCGAGATGTTGTACGGATTGCGGATGCCCATGCCGCTGCCGATGGGCGACCCCAACGGCATTACCGCGGCGCATCCGAGGTCCTCCAGCCGCCGAGCCAGCACCGGATCGTCCGTCGTGTACGGAAGGACGATGAAACCGTCGTCGAGGAGCTGCTCGGCGGCGACCAGCAACTCGGGGGCGTCGGGGAGAAGCGTGCGATCGTCGCCGATCACCTCCAGCTTGATCCAGTCGTGTCTCGAACGCCTCGCGTGCCAGCTGAGCTGTGATGACCGCATCCCGGGCCGTGAAGCAGCCCGCCGTGTTCGGGAGGATCTGGACGGAAGCGGCCTGCAGGACATCGAGGATCGAGCCGCGCGCGGACGGGTCCAAGCGCCGCAGCGCAACCGTGCAGATCTCGGCGCCAGAGGCGCTCAGCGCATCTGCCAGAGCCTCGTGGCTGCGAAAGCCACCGGTGCCCAGCATCAGGCGCGAGCCGAACTGCTGATCGGCGATGACCAGGGGGGAGTTCTGCGCCGCCATGTACGTCATCCTCCCTGAATCGCGGCTACCACCTCGACGCGGGCCCCGTCCGGCACCGGCGTCGCCGCCCACTGTCCCCGGGGCACGACCTCGCCATCGATCGCCACCGCAACTCCCCGCGGCGGCGCCGAGAGCTGCTCGATCAGGTTGGCCACGGTCGCTTCCTCAGCCACCTCGCGCCGCTCCCCGTTCACCATCACGATCATCCGGCGTCGGCCTCGAGCTTCGGAAGGCTGAGCTCAGGGGTAAACCGCAGCGGCGAGACCACGTCCGGCACAGGCTGGCCCCCCAGCACGGCTTCGGCGATCAGCTCTGCCGTCTTGGCCGCCAGCAGAATCCCGTGCCGGTAGTGGCCCGTGGCCCAGAACAGGCCCTCGATGAGCCCGGGGCCGATCACCGGCGCGTTGTCCGGAGTGCCAGGGCGCAGGCCGGCGGACAGCTCGTCGAGCACGAGCTCTGAGAGACCCGGCAGGAGCTCGGTCGCGTCCCGCAGCAGGTCGAACGTACCCCCGGCGGTTACGGTGGTGTCAAAGCCGCGCTCTTCCATCGTCGCGCCGAGCACGTAGCGGCCGTCTGCACGCGGCACCACATACGTTGGCCGCATCCTCAACACGCGGGTGAGCAGGCCCGGACCGCTCGGGTCGTGTAGACGCAGGATCTGGCCCTTGACCGGCCGAAGCGGCACCTGCACCTCAGCTGGAATCCCCGCGAGCTGGCCGGACCAAACGCCCGCGGCAACCACCACGGCCTCGCCGCCCAATCGTTCCCCGCTCGCCAACCGGACACCTTGCACCGCGTCCCGGTCGAGCTCGAGCGCCTGGACCTCTGCGCCTTCCTGAACGCTTCCCCCGCTGCGCCTGACGGCCTCCGCCAGCGCGAGCGTGAGCATCCTGGGGTCGATTGCGTGGTCGTCGGGCAGCTCCAGCGCTCCCCGGAGTGCGGGCGCCAGCGCCGGCTCGAGCGCTCGCGCCTGGCTCGGTCGCAGCCTCAAGACCTCCAGCCCGAGGCGCTGTCTGACGTGATGCTCGCGCTCCAGCGACTCGGCCTCGTCTCGATCGCGCGCGACCATCAGCGTCCCGCATTGCAGATAGCCGGGATCCACCCCCGCGCGCTCCCGCAGCTCGGCGATGAATTGGGGGTAATCGTGCGCTCCGTCGATTCCCAGCCGCAGCAGCGGCTCCTCGTAGGGGTCAGCCTCGGCGACGGGCGCGAGCATTCCCGCGGCGACATGGGAGGTTCCACTCCCGGCGCGGCCTCGCTCCAGCACGACCACGCTCGCGCCTCGCTCGGCCAGCCGCCACGCGGCCGCGAGTCCGATCACGCCGCCCCCGATCACGATCACATCAAACGATTCTGTTCGCTCTGGCACGGCGTCCAGGTGTGATGCTAGCGCCGGGCGCGTGCCAGACTTGCGGCGTGGACGACCGAAGGCAGCGACTGGAGCAGGCCCGCCTGTACCTGGTGTGCGACGCGCATCCGGACCCGTTTCTCCACGCTGTCCTTGAGGGTGGCGTGGACATCGTCCAGCTGCGGATCAAGGATGGCTCTGCCGCGGAGATCCTCGCCGCCGCCGCGCGCTTCAAGCGGATCTGCCGCGAGCACGGGGCGCTGTTCCTGCTCAACGACAGCGCCGAGCTGGCGGTCGAGGCTGACGCCGACGGCGTTCACCTGGGGCAGGAGGACACACCCGTTCCGGGCGCGAGGGAGATCGTCGGTCCCGATCGGCTCGTGGGGCTCTCGACCCACACCGAGCAACAGGTGCTGGGGGCGGATGGCGCCGACTACATAGGGGTTGGCCCGGTCCATGAGACGCCCACCAAGCCCGGACGGGCGGCGGTGGGCCTCGAGCTGGTCCGGTTTGCGGCACACACCGCGGGCGTGCCGTTCTTCGCCATCGGCGGAATCGACATCGACAACGTCGAGCGGGTGCGCGATGCCGGCGCGAGAAGAGTGGCCGTGGTGCGAGCGCTGACCGAGGCGCCCGATCCGAAGCGATCGGCGCGCGCGCTACGCGGCGCGCTGCATGCGGGGGTGCGAGTTGGCGCAGCGTAGTCGCAAGCGGGGCCGGCGCGCGAAGCCGGCAAAGAGGGTCGCGACGGCCAGCGCCGCGCGGGGTCCCTCGCCCGCCCCACGGAATCGCTCATCGTCCGAGGCGCGAAACGCCGCCGTTCGGGCGACGCTCACCCCCGTTGAGCCCGGGGAGCGGCCGTGGCCGACCGCGGTGAGCGCGGTCATCTCGCTCGTCCTGGTGATCGCGAATCTGGTGCTGCTCATCCTGAACGTGACGGTCAAGGTCGGCTCTCAGCGGGTCAGCTGCGGCGCAGGAGATCCCGTACCTGGTCGTGATGTCCGATGTGCGCGTACGGGCTGTGGCGCACGCGCTACTGGGCCGTGCTGGGCTTCATGGTGCTGCTCCTGCTGACCGTTCTTCTCTCGACGCTGGCGCTTGTGCGGGTCACCAACGTCGGCGGGGCTGTGTTCGCGATCGCAGTGATCTCCGGCGGTGGGTTCTTGTTCTACAAGCTGGTCAGGGTCCTGAGCCGAATCCAGATGCCGCGGCCGCCGGAGCGCTAGCGCCAGCGGCGCGAAAATCAATACGCTGAGCCTTCGCCCATGCCCGAGTCCTCCTACGACTGCATAGTCATCGGTTCGGGTCCGGGCGGATACGTCGCCGCGATCCGCGCCGCCCAGCTGGAGATGAAGACGGCTGTGGCGGAGAAGGACCGCGTCGGAGGCCGGTGCCTCAACTACGCCTGCATTCCCGCCAAGGCCGTGCTGCGGGTCGCAGACGTTCTGTCCGAGGTGCGCGACGCCGAGGACTTCGGGATCAGGCTGGCGGAACCGACCGTCGACTACGCGGCGGTGGCTGCGCGACGCAAGAAGGTGGTCTCGACGCTGACGGGCGGCGTCTCCGGGTTGTTCAAGAAGAACGGGATCGAGGTTCTCGAGGGCGAGGCGTCGCTCGCTGGGAAGGGCGCCGTAAGCATCGGCGATGAAACCATTGACGCCAAGACGATCGTGCTCGCCACCGGCTCGGTCAAGAGGCCAATCCCCGGGACGAAGTTCGGCGGCCGAGTGATCGGGACGGAGGAAGCATGGGGGCTCGACGAGCTGCCGAAGTCGATGGCCGTAGTGGGCGCGGGGGCATCTGGCGCCGAGATCGCCTCGGCGTACGCGCGGCTCGGCGTCGAGGTAACCCTGCTCGAGGCGCTCGATCGTGTGCTCCCCACCGAGGACGCCGACATCTCGCGGCTCGCCGAGCGCGGCCTCAAGCGCCAGGGGATGACCATTCACACCCGGGCCCTGGTCGGGAACGTCGAGCCGAGTGGTGATGGCGTCAAGTTCAGCCACGGCGATCAGCAGGCGGAAGTCGAGTGGCTGGTGATCGCCGCCGGGCGGGGACCGGACGTCGAGGGCCTTGGTCTGGAGCGAGCCGGCGTCAAGCTGGGCGAGGGTGGGTTGGTCGAGGTCGACGGGGCCCAGCGCACGAACGTTGACGGTATCTACGCCATTGGCGATCTGGTGCACGGCCCGGCGCTGGCGCACAAGGCTTCGGACGAGGGCGTGATCGCCGTTGAGGATGCGGCCGGCCTCGAAACCCATCCCATCGACTACATCGACATCCCCAGGGCGACGTTCTGCACCCCCAACGTGGCCAGCTTCGGGCTGACCGAGGCGCAGGCAAAGGAGCAGGGGCACGATGTCACGGTCGGCAAGGTCCAGTACGGAGCGGTGGGAGCCGGGACCGTGTACGGAGATCGGACGGGCATGATCAAGATCGTCGGCGAGAAGCGCTATGGCGAGCTGCTCGGCGGCCACATCGTTGGCTCCAAGGCGACCGAGTTGATCCAGGAGCTGGTCAACGCCCGCGTGCTCGAGGGCGGCTATCCCGAGCTGGCGCGCACCATCCACGGACACCCGACGCTGTCGGAGGCGATCATGGAGGCCGCCCGCGCCGCCGATGGCTGGCTGATCCACGGCTGAGTCGCGCCGTGGCGCCGGGACCGCAGCCGGTCTTCTATTACGACCTCGGCAATCCCGAGTGCTATCTGGCCGCCGAGCGCGTTTCGACGGTGCTGTCGGTGGTGCCGGAGTGGGAGCCCGTGCTGGCGGTCGATCTGGGCGCCAGCGATGAGCAAGTCGATCGGGGGCTGATCGAGCGGCTGGCCGCCGAACGCGGGCTGCAGCCAGTGCGCTGGCCGTCGGCCTGGCCGCCCGACACCGGGCTGGCGATGCTGGCCGCCACGTACGCCAAACAGGTAGGGCGGGCGGTCGCGTTCTCGCTGGCGGCCTTTCGCCAGGCGTTCGCCGCCGGGCGCGACCTCTCAGAGCGAGACACCGTGCTGATCGCGGCGGCTGCATGCGAGCTGCATCCAGCGGCACTGCTCAGGGGCGTCGAGCTGCGCTCGGTCGCGCAGGCGCTCGAGCAGGCCACGGCAAGGGCCAGGGCAGCCGGCGTTCGGTCACTGCCGGCCGTGCAGGTAGGAGACAGCGTGTTCGGTGGTGACGCCCGGCTGGGCGCGGCCGCCGTCGCGCTGCAAGCAGGGCAGGTCGGCGCGGGACAGGCGGCCAGCAAGATGGACAGCAGCCGATGAAGGCGAACCGCGCGTTTGAGTTGATCGTGACCCGAGACGGCTTGGAGCCGACATTCCTGGCCGACCCGACGCGGCTGGACCGGGTCGAGGTCGTGTCGGTGGCCGATAATGAGGTGGTGCTCTTTTGGGAGCTGCCCGCGAAGGAGGCGGCGAAGCTCCTCAGGCAACTGCGGGAAGAGCTCGTGTCGTTCGAGGTCGAGGAGTTCAAGCGCGCATGGGGACTGGAGTGACCGCAGAGCCTCCGTCCCCCGGGGTCAAGGGATCGGTCCAGATCGTCGAACCAACCCAGGCCGAGCGGGCGGTGGCGCGGCGCTCCGCCGAGACACGGGCCACCGTGCCGGATCTCGAGCTGTCGGTCGAGGTGGACATGGGTGCTTGCGTCGGGCTACCGACGCCGTCCACAGCGATGCTGGTTCGGGCCTGCGCTCTCGCGCTTCGCGAGCACCCACGCGCGAACGCCGCCTATCGGGACGGCCGTTTCGAGCTCTACAGCCGGGTCAACGTGGGCGTGACGATGCCCCAAGTCGATGGACTCCCGGCCGCGACGGTGTTCGACGCCGATCGCAAAGGCCTAGCGGAGCTGGCATCGGAGATCGATGAGCTGCAGCGCCGAGCAGCTGAGCTGACCAGCCCCGAGCGCTCGGGCGCCACCTTCACCCTGATCGATCTGGGGCGCTACGGCGTCAGCCGCGCCAGTCCGATCATCCACGCCCCCCACGCCGCTGCAGTGGCCGCGGGCGAGATCAGGCAGGCGCCCGTCGTCCGGGACGCCGGGGTGGTACCCGGCGAGGTCATGACCTTGACGCTCGCCTGTGACCACCGGATCCTCTACGGCGCCGAGGCGGCGGGCTTTCTCGCCCACATCAGGGAGCTGCTCGAACGTGGCGTGGCGTGAGCGTCCCATCCCTGGATGTGACATGGAATCCCCAACAGGATCAAGGCCGCTTGTAGGATCCGCGCGATGGGTGCCGGCGCGGAGCTGACAATCGACCAGCTCGCACAACGGACAGGGATGAGCGCCCGCAACATCCGCGCGCATCAGTCACGCGGGCTGCTCGCGCCTCCGAGACTGCGGGGCCGGACCGGCTACTACGGAAGGGACCACGTCGCGCGCGTCGAGCTGATCCAGAAGCTTCAGGAAGATGGCTTCAGCCTGGCCCTGATCCGGCGGCTGCTGCGCATTGCCGGCGATTCGACCGACAGCCTCGCGCGCCTGGCCGGAGTCCTGCACGAGCCGTTCGGGCCCGAGCAGCCTCGCGTGGTGGCGACCGAAGAGCTCGAGCGGCGCTTCCGGACGCGCTCTGGGGAGGTGCGCGCGACCCTGGAGGAACTGGGGTTCCTGCGCCGTCTCGGAAACGACCAGGTAGAGGAGGTCACGCCACTGGCATTCAGAGGCGGCGAGGTGTTCGCCGACCTCGGCGTGCCGGCCGAGGACCTGGTGATGGTGGCGGCCGAACTGCGCAACCAGCTGGACAATGTCGCGACCACGTGCCTGAGGCTGTTCGTCGACTATGTGTGGAAGCCGTTCGACCAGGCCGGGGAGCACGAGAAGGGAATGGACAAGCTGCTTCAGGCCGTCGAGCGGTTGCGTCCGGTGGGCTCCGCGGCGGTGGGGTCTCTGTTTCAGATGGCGATGAGCGAAGCGCTCGAGCGGCGGTTCGGAAGCGAGCTCAAGCGGCTCGAGTTCCAGCGGAGTGGGTGACTCCTCCAGCGGGCTGAGCCCGGCAGCCCAGCTCGCCGTCGAGCTCCATCCTGCTGTGGCCGACGATCGGGTCCTGGCGGCCGTGGCCTCGATCCCCCGCGAGCGGTTTGTGCCCCAGTCCGAGCGGCGCCGGGCGTACGCGAACGTGGCCTTACCGATCGCCTGCGGGCAGACGATCTCGCAGCCCCTGGTGGTGGCCAGGATGCTCGAGCTACTCGAGCTGCGCCCCACCGATCGCGTTCTGGACGTAGGGACGGGTTCCGGGTATCACGCCGCGCTGCTGGGTCTGCTGGCCGGGGAGGTGCTAACGATCGAGCGCCACGAGGAGCTGAGCGCGATCGCCGAGCGCACAGTTCGCGACTTGGGGATCGACAACGTCAAGTTCTTCGTCGGCGATGGCTGGCAGGGGCTGCCGGATCAGGCCCCGTTCGACGCCATCAACGTGGCCGCCGCCACCGGAGCTCAGCTGCCGGCCGCCCTCGAGCGCCAGCTTGCGCCGGGGGGGAGGTTGGTGGCGCCCGTGGGGGAGGCGAGCCAGCGCCTGGTGTTGACGCGCCGCACCCCGGAGGGATTTCGGCATTCGACGCTGGAGGGGGTCAGATTCGTGCCGCTGGTTCGCGACGAGTCCGGCTGAGGGCACGGCGCCTCGTCGCCCAGCGCGCCGCAGGGCACCGCGTCCGGGCGGCCGCGGAGGCCGCCCGGACGAGAGCCTAAAGGGATCTAGTAACCCCCGACCAGCGTGACCGGCTTGAGGTAACCCCCACCCTTGCCGATCACGTACCACTTGTTTCCGAACTGCTTCAGGTTCTGCCCGTTCTGAGTTCCGGCCTTCTTGTCCCCGGCGTAGCGGTACAGAGGCTTGCCGCCATAGGTGACCTGGTACTTGCCGTTGGTCCGCTTGACCCTGCCGAGAAGCTTCGAGTTCAGCCCGGACCCGGACTTGACCGCAACCTTGCCGTTGATGGCCATCAGCGGCGGCCAGGCCACCGCACAGCCCCCGTAGCAGGTCGGTTTGCCGTTCTTGTCGGCGACGAAGCCGTACAGCGTCAGGCCGGACGGACTCGCGACCACGGTTCCCCGCTTTACGTTGTGGGTTGTGAGCACCGTTGAGGTGGCCGCCGCAATGGCGACCGCCGGCAGCGCGACGGCGGCCAAGACCGCCGTGCACAGGCCTAGCCTGCGGAGTCGCTTCGACATCTATCGCTCCTTTCGATTGCTGAAGGCAAGCAACACCTGAGGGGGCACGAGGTTGCGCAGCGCGCGCGATCTCAACCCCGGCCCCAGGCTATGAAATGGGGGTTCTCGAATCCGGGCTTGCCGTAGGAGAGCGGGTTGCCTTCCAGATCGGTGACCCGACCGCCGGCCGCCCGCAGAACTGCGTCTCCCGCCGCCGTATCCCACTCCATCGTGCGGCCGAAGCGGGGATACAGGTCGGCCTGGCCGGCGGCCAGCAGGCAGAACTTCAGCGAGGATCCGGCCGTCACCGTATGCGCCACCCGCCGGCCGGCCTTGAAGCGATCTAGCGCCTCGCGGTCGCCGTGTGAGCGGCTCGATACGACCGTGGCCCCCTCGGGCGGGACCACGCGGGTGACGATGGACCGGCGCTCGGCGCCGTCCTCGACACTGGCCCCCACCCCCCGAGCCGCCGCAAACAGCAGTCCACGGGCCGGGACGAGAACCACCCCCAGCACCGGCGCGCGGTCCTCGACCAGCGCCACATTTACCGTGAACTCGTCGGTGCCCTCCAGGAACTCCTTCGTGCCGTCGAGCGGGTCCACGAGCCAGAAGCGCTCGCGGGATGGAACCGCCGGGGCCGGCGTTCCCTCCTCGGCCACGACCGGTATGTCTGGCGCGATCTCTGCCAGGTGGGCAAGGATGATCTCCTGCGAGCGCTCGTCGGCCCCGCTAACCGGGGAGCCATCAGCCTTGGTGCGCGCATTGCTCTCGCGCTGATATTCCTCGAGCACCACTTCGCCGGCCGCGCGGGCGGCCGCGACTACCTGATCCAGTGCAACCATGTCGACGGTCATCGGCTGTCGATGATGCCACCGCGTCCGGTGGTCGCTAACCGCCGATGATCCCGCGCCGGCGCAGTTCGTCCAGAACCTGCTCGGCTGCCTCTTCCGCAGTCGCTTGCATCGTGTCGATGTGGATTTCCGGTGCCTCGGGCTTCTCGTACGGGGAGTCGATCCCGGTGAAGTTCTTTATTTCTCCTCTCCGGGCCTTCTCGTACAGATGCTTGCAGTCTCGCGCCTCGGCCACTTCCATCGGAACGTCGACGAATACCTCGATGAACTCCCCTTCCTCCACGAGCTCCCGCGCCATTCTGCGCTCGGATCGGAACGGCGAAATGAACGACAAGAGCACGATCAGCCCGGCGTCCACCATGAGAGCGCCGACCTCGGCTACCCGCCGGATGTTCTCGACCCGGTCGGCGTCCGTGAATCCCAGGTCCTTGCTGAGCCCCCGGCGGACGTTGTCGCCGTCAAGCAGGTAGGTGTGGTGGCCGAGGCTGTGCAGCTTCTTCTCAACCAGATTCGCGATCGTCGATTTCCCGGCTCCGGATAGCCCCGTAAGCCACAGCATGCAGGGGCGCTGGCCCTTGAGCTTCGCGTGCGCCTCTTTGTCCACATCGATGGCCTGCCAACGGAGCGTCCGCGAGCGCCGCAGCTCGAAGTTGAGCATTCCTGCTCCGACGGTGGCGTTCGTGACCCGGTCGATCAGCACGAAGCCACCCGTGTCTCGGTTCTGCGAATAGGGATCGAACGCGATCGGGCGGTCGAGCGCCAGCTCGCAGACGCCGATTTCGTTGAGCTCGAGCTGCTCGGCCGCGAGGCGCTCGAGCGAATCGACGTTGACCTTGTACTTCAATGGAGAAATAGTGGCCCAGGCCGTCGCGGTCCCGGCGCGCATCAAGTAGTTGCGACCCCGGAGCATCGGCTCCTCCGCCATCCACACCAGCGTGGCCTCGAATTGCTCGCCCACCCTGGGCGGCGAAGAGACATCCGCGATCACATCGCCCCGACTGACGTCAATCTCGTTGGTCAGCGTCAGCGTCACCGATTGACCGGCGACCGCGCGGTCAAGGCCCCCGCCATGAGTGACGATCCGCGACACGGTGCTCTCCCGTCCAGCGGGAGCGACCACGATCCGATCGCCCGGCGCCACCTGCCCGCTGGCGATCATTCCCGCAAAGCCGCGAAACTCGGCGTCCGGGCGGTTCACCCACTGGACGGGGAAGCGCAGCGGCGCGGACCGGAGCCGTTCTTCGTCGATCTCAACCGTCTCCAGGTACTCGAGCAGGGTCGGCCCGTCGTACCAGGGCGTCCGCTTGCTGCGCTCGACGACGTTGTCGCCGCGCAGAGCGGACACCGGTATGCAGACCACGTCCTCGAGGCCCAGCTCCCGCGAGAACGTCTGGTAGTCGGCGGCTATCTCTCTAAAACCGGGCTCCGAGTAGGACACCAGGTCGAGCTTGTTGACAGCGAGCGCCACGTGACGAATGCCAAGCAGCGAAACCACGTAGGTGTGCCTGCGCGTCTGGGTCAGAACGCCCTTGCGAGCGTCGACCAGCAGCACCGCGCAGTCCGCGGTGGAGGCCCCGGTGACCATGTTGCGGGTGTACTGCTCGTGCCCTGGGGTGTCGGCGACGATGAACTTGCGCTTCTCCGAGTCGAAGTAACGGTGGGCGACGTCGATCGTGATCCCCTGCTCTCGCTCCGCGGCCAGTCCGTCCAGCAGGAGGGCGAAGTCAAGCTCGCCTCCCTGGGTGCCGACCCGCTTTGAGTCGGCCTCGAGCGCAGTCAGGTGATCCTCGAACAAGAGGTCTGACTCGTAGAGCAGCCTGCCGATCAGGGTGCTCTTGCCATCGTCGACGCTGCCGCAGGTGATGAAGCGCAGAAATCCCTTGCGCTCCTGCGCGTGCAGGTAGGCGGCGAGGTCGTCGAGGACCGCTTCACGGACGGCCATCAGAAATAGCCCTCCTGCTTCTTGCGCTCCATCGAAGCGCCCCCATCGTGGTCGATCACACGCCCCTGCCGCTCCGAAGTACGAGTCAGCATCATCTCTTTGATGACCTCCTCCAGCGTGGAGGCCTGGCTTTCGATCGCGCCGGTCAGCGGGTAGCAACCGAGCGTCCTGAAACGAACCTGCTTGCGCATCGGCCGCTCGCCCGGTGCCAGCGGCATGCGATCGTCATCGACCATGATCAGCGTTCCCTCGCGCTCGACCACCGGCCGCTCTTTGGCCAGGTAGAGGGGCACAATCGGGATCTGGTGGGCGTAGATATAGAGCCATACGTCGAGCTCGGTCCAGTTCGACAGCGGGAAGACGCGCACCGATTCGCCCTTGCGCTTGCGGGCGTTGTACAGCCGCCACAGCTCCGGGCGCTGGCTCTTCGGATCCCAGCGATGCTGGGCGGAGCGAAATGAGAACACCCGCTCCTTGGCCCGGGAGCGCTCCTCGTCGCGCCTGGCGCCCCCAAAGGCGGCATCGAATCCATACAGCTCGAGCGCCTGCTTGAGGCTCTCGGTCTTCATGACGTCGGTGTGGACCGCAGACCCGTGGGTGAAGGGGTTGATCCCTCGCTCCAGGCCCTCTTGGTTGACGTGAACCAGCAGCTCGAGACCATGCTCCTTGGCGATCCGGTCGCGGAACTCGTACATCTCGCGGAACTTCCAGGTGGTGTCCACGTGCAACAGCGGGAACGGCGGCTTGGAGGGATAGAACGCCTTCAGCGCCAGATGCAGCATCACCGAGCTGTCCTTGCCGATCGAGTACAGCATGACCGGCTTCTCGGACTGCGCGACGGCGTCGCGCATGATGTAGATGCTCTCGGCCTCGAGGCGCTCTAGGTGGCTAAGCCTTCCGTTCTGCCTCGGCACGACTGCCTCAACGCGCGGCCCCGCTCACTGCGTGGCCGGCACCGACTCCTGCTTGGCCCGCCATTCCGAGAGCACCTGCAGCGAGCCGTCGATCACGCGCTCGTTGAACTCCTTGCTGTCGTTGAGATGCGGAAATGGCATGTCGGGCACATCGACGTCCAGAAACTCGCACAGGCTTTCCCACCCGTCCGTCACAGACCAGACCAGCAGTCGCTCGGAGGGCACGGTCTGCTCCACCTCGTCGTGATAACGCTCCATCGCTTCTGCCATCGCCTCGGGCGTCGTCTCCAGGCCGCCGGGCATGAGCCCGCTGCGATACCACATCTCGCGCATCATCTCGATGTAGGCGGCCCAGTCGGAGTCCACCTTTGCCCTGGCGTTTGACAGGTCGCGGATCAGGATGTCCCCGTAGAAAATGCCCCAGATCGTGTCGCGCATGCTGGTGGCCCAGCTGTCACTGTCGCGCACGCTGAGCAGCACCTTGGCGTCGGGGTAGATCTCCATCAGCTCCTTGTAGAAGTACGACCCCGGCCAGTCGACCGTAGCCTGAAACTCCCCGAAGATCTCCTGCCAGTCTGCATCGCCCTCCACCGCTCGCCGCCATTTCGGCGCTTCTGAGAGGTCGCCGAGGACGTTGACCATGTGGTAGCAGGGACCGAACCCGAGGACCTCGAGTGCCACCTTCTGCGACAGGGTCCCGGTCCGCGGCAGTCCAGCTCCTATCAACTTCATCGGATCCTCCTAGCGTTGGTAGCGATGTCTGGCCCTACCGTCCTCCCCGCTCGGCGGCCACTCTAGCGGGATGGCTGCCGGGCAGGCCGACCGCGAGCCGCGTTCGCATCACCTCGATCGCGGCGGGGTTCGAGTCGATCAACACGAAGCGCCGACCGAGGTTTCGGCACACCGCGCCGAGCGTGCCCGATCCGGCAAACGGGTCCAGGCACCAGCCGCCGGGCCGCGAGGATGCCGCCACCAAGCGGCGCAGCACCCCCTCCGGCTTCTGGGTCGGATAGCCCGTCTTCTCGCGCCCGTTGGTGGGGACGATCGTGTGGAACCAGACGTCGGTGGGCCGCTTTCCCCGCGCCGCCTTCTCCGGGTCGACCAGGCCGGGGGCCATGTACGGCTCGCGCTCTACCGCGTCGCAGTCGAAATGGTGAGAGCCCGGCGTCCGGACGTAGGCCAGGATCGTGTCGTGCTTGGGCGGCCACCGGCGCCGCGGCTTGCCGCCGTAGTCGTAGCTCCAGATGATCTCGTTCAGAAACGCTTCCCGGCCGAAGACCTCGTCCAGCAGCAGCTTGCAGTAGTGCGCCTCGCGATAGTCGATATGGAAATAGAGGGTGCCGTGCGGCGCCAGCAACTCCCTTGCGCGGACGAGCCGAGGCTCGAGAAATCCAAGGTAGTCGCCGAACCCGTCTTCATAGCTCAGGCTCTGCAGAAGCCGCGAGCGGTACCGGCGCCCTCCGAACCCCACCCGGTCGCCGCCTGAGTCGGCGTTCACGGCCAGGGTCTGCCGAGCACGCGGGCGCCCGGTATTGAACGGTGGATCGAGGTAGATGAGGTCGAACGCCGCCCCCGGAAGCTGGTCGAGCGCCACCGCGTTGTCACCCCAGATTACGGTGTCATCGTCCAGGGGTAGCCGACCGGCGGCCGTGCAGATCCGCATGACGGTCCAGACCGTAGCGCCAGCCCCGGAAGGTTCTCCAGCGCCCACATGGAATCGAGCCGTCATCGCCGGGCCACAGATGCGTGCCGGGAGTGCTCGCGTTCGGCTATCCGGCGTGAAACCGATCTGTTAAGTACGTGTTCTTACGCTTAGTTGACGCATTGACCCGATACCATCGTCCACTCGTGCCTCTAGATCGGTTTCGGCGCCTGCGACGCTCGTCGCTGGGTGTTCGCATAACGCGCTACACAATTGGATCCATAGTTGCCGCCGCCACGAGCGCCATCGTGTTCGCGCTGCTGTACGTGCTCGGCGTCTCTACGACCGCCTGCTCGGTCGTAGCGTTTGTTGCCGGCGCGATGCCCAACTGGGTCCTCAACCGCCGCTGGGCATGGGCGATCAGGGGGCGGGTGGCCTTTGGTCGTGAGATCTGCGGCTACGTCGTCGTCTCCGCCCTCACGCTGCTGGCCTCCACCGAGGCGACGGCCTGGACCCAGCATCAGGTTCAGAGCATCCCGTCGCACTACGGGATCAGGGTCACCCTGGTGACGGGCTCATATGTGGCGGTGTTCGCTGTGCTGTTCCTGGTCCGCTTCGTGATCTACGAGCACTGGATCTTTTCCGGTCGCAGCCGCGTGCGCGCGACCTTGCGGTCGCGCTTCCAGGTGTGGAGCGCCGCGCGGGCGAACCGTACCCCGTAGCCGAGGTTTCCGCCTTTCTTCGTGCCCGTGGCGTGCGCGCCTCGATCGCGCATGGTGGTCGGCACCTCCGCCAGGCGAAATCCGTGTAGGGCCGCCGAGATCATCAGCTCGGAGGCTTGGTACTGCGATTGCTCCAGCGTCACGGCCGCTGTCAGCTCCGCCCGCATCGCGCGGATGCCGCAGGCGGGGTCGGTGATCCGGTGTCGGACCAACACGCTGATCAGCCCTCCGAACACAAGCACCCCGAGATGGCGGACTCGATCCGTCGTCAGCTCCGCGCCAAGGCGACGCGAACCGGAGACGAAGTCCGCCTCATCGGCGAGGATCGGGGCTACGACCCGCTCCACCTCGAGCGGCTCGTACTGCCCGTCGGCGTCGATCGTCGCGATCACTCTCGCGCCTCGTGCCCGCGCCAGCCAATAGCCAAGCCGCAGCACCGCTCCTTGGCCCCGGTTGACCGGCACGTCGCACACCAGCGCACCCGCGGCAGCGGCCCGCCACGCCGTTCGGTCTCTGGCTCCGTCGACCACGACGATCACCTCGGTCTGAAGCCCGGCAGCCTCGCGCGGAACTTCGGAGACCATGCTGCCTACCGTTGGCTCCTCGTTGTAGGCGGGCACCACAACGGCCAGCGGCGCGCCGGCGCCCGCCGGGTAAGCGGCCAGAAACGCGGCGGCGGCGTCGCGCTCGGCCGGCTCGAGCTCCCCCAGATCCGGCTCGTTCAATCGAGCGCCCAGTGGGGCGACATTCACTGACCGACTCCCGGCACGGACAGGGGCCCCGTCATCGCCTGCACGTCGGCCTGCGACCACTCCTCCCACACTCCCTGAAGGCCCTCGGCAAACCTGTAGCGGGGCGACCATCCCGCGGCCCGCGCACGGCTCGGATCGACAATCACCGCCGGCATCTCGCCGGGCTTCGCTGGACCGTGCCGGACGTTCAGCTCGGCGGCCGTCACCCGGCGGACCTCCTGTATCACCTCCAGCACCGACAGCGAGGTACCAGTGCCGATTACCATCGGCCCGTTCCAGCGGTCATCGGCGAGCGCCAGCTGGACGGCCTGGACTACATCGGCCGCATGCACGTAGTCGCGCACTTGGTGGCCGTCCCCGTAGATCTCGAACGTCGTGCCCAGCCGGATGGCGCGCATCAGCCGCGCGACGATGCTGTCCTTGGCCTGCATTCCTGGACCATAAACATTCGTCAGCCGCAGGCTCGTGCAGCGGACGCCGTACGACGCCGTGTAGGCCGACATCAGCATTTCGGCGGCCGCCTTCGTCGCACCGTACGGCGTCAGCGGTTGAAGCGTCGCCGTCTCGACGATCGCCGGGGCGTGCATCGGTCCAGTGACGGCGTTGGTAGAGGCGAACGCCACCGCTCCCACGCCCGCTTTTCGGGACATCTCGAGCATCCTGGCCGTACCCGCCACGTTCGTGCGGTAGGTGAGCTCCGGGTGCTCGAGCGACCGCAACACTGAGGTCACGGCGGCCAGGTGCACGACGGAGTCAAATCGCGGAGCGAACGCCTCTTCCAGCACCGTCTCGTCGGCGATATCGCCCTGCACCACCTCGACCGCGGGATCTGGATGCGGCTTCAGGTCGATTACGCGCACGGACGCGCCGGCGTTCACGAGCGCCGCAACGACGTGGCGGCCGATGAACCCAGAGCCGCCGGTGACGAGGATCCGCTGCCCGCCCAGGGCGCCGGCGCTCACCGCGCCGTGGGCCTCGGCGCGGTCACTGCACCGTGGGCGTCAACTCGCTCGCGGTGCGAGGCAGCCGGCTCGCGGTGGCCCGCCAGTCCACTGTCGGCATCATCGCGGCCAGATCGACGCGATCCTTGTACCGCTCGACGACGTCGAACATGTGGTCGATCAGCGCTTCGGACAGCAGCGTTGGTTTCAGGCCGAGTTCCTCGAGGCGGGAGTGCTTGACGTTGTAGTAGTGCCCCTCGGCCTCGACCCTCGGGTTGTCGACGTGCTCGATCGTGGCCTGACCTGGGTACGCGGCGGCCACCGTTTCTGCGATCTGTCGGATCGAAAGCGACTGGGTCATCTGGTTGAAAACCCGGAATTCCCCTCTGTCCGCGGGATGCTCGCAGGCGAGCCGGATGCACTCGACCGTGTCGAGGATGTTGATCAAGCCGCGCGTCTGCGAGCCGTCGCCGTAGACCGTCAGCGGGTGACCTAGCACTGCCTGAATCACATGGCGATTGAGCACCGTGCCGAAGACGGCGTCATAGTCGAACCGGGTCGCGAGCCGTGGGTCGAGCTTCGTGTGCTCGGTATCGATGCCGTACACAACGCCCTGGTTGAGATCGGTGGCGCGCATGCCCCAGATGCGACAGCCGAACTCGATGTTGTGGCTGTCGTGCACCTTCGACAGGTGGTAGAAGGAGCCGGGTCGCTTCGGGAACAAGACCCGGTCTCTGCGGCCGTTGTGAACTACCTCGAACCAGCCCTCCTCGATGTCGATGTTCGGGGTGCCGTACTCGCCCATCGTCCCCAGCTTGACGAGGTGGATGTCGCGGTCGGTGTCGGCAATCGCGTACATCACGTTGAGGTTGCCGACCACGTTGTTGGTCTGGGTATAGACCGCGTGGGCTTGGTCGATCATCGAGTAGGGAGCCGCCCGCTGCTCGCCGAAGTGGACGATCGTCTCGGGCCGGAAATCTCGCACCATCCGATGGACGAACGCGGCGTCACACAGGTCCCCGACATAGCTCTTGATCTTCTTGCCGGAGACTTCGGTCCAGGCGATCAGGCGCTCATCGAGCGTCGCGATCGGGACCAGGCTGTCCACGCCGAGTTCCTCGTCGTAGCTGCGGCGAGCGAAGTTGTCGCAGACTGCAACCTCATGACCGCACGCCGACAAGTGGATGGCGGTCGGCCAACCCAGGTACCCATCGCCACCCAGAACCATGATTCGCATGCGGATGCTCCAGTACTCCAGTTTGATTGAGACGTTTGGCGCTCCCGGCCAGCTTTATCACGTCCTGCATCGGTGGGGGCGCAACCGTTCGCTGCGAAGCCAGAGTGCCTGAGCATAGCCGACGGCGCCGTTGCAAGCCGGTGCTAAACGCCTGGTTTTACACGTCTCTTAGGCACTGGTTACGGTGCCTGGCTGGATGCTCAAAACCCTGAGGCGCTCGCCGGCGCGGGCCATCGTCGCCGGCGCGGGCGCCATCGTGCTGATCGTCGTGCTGGTGTTGGTGCTCAGCGGCGGCTCACAGCCGGCGCTGCCACTGCCTGGCATCGGGCGCCCGGCCCGTCCGGGCGATCCGTTTGCGTACATCCCCGGCCGCCAAACGGAGTTCGAGCGCCGCGCGGTGGCGGGCAGCGACCAGGTGCTGTTCGCCAAGAGCCCCGGCGGCGTAGTCGCCACCGCGGGGCGCATGGCCCGGTACCGAGGCCTCATCGATTCGGTCACCACCGGAACGGGAGTGGATCCGAACGTGCTGGAGGGGATCGTGTTCCTCGAGAGCGCCGGCAACCCAAACGCGATCGCCGGACGCGATCCAGTGGCCGCCGCCGGGCTGACTCAGATCTTGGCCCAGACGGGCCAGGCGCTGCTGGGCATGCACGTCGACCTGCGTCAGTCCCGGGCCCTGACGGCCAAGATCGATGCCGCCTACGCCGCCGGAGACGCATCCGCGGTCGCCCGGCTTCAGGCCCGGCGAGCGAAGGTCGATGATCGGTTCGACCCCCGCAAGGCCCTGGCGGCGACCGTTCGCTACCTGAAGCTCGCCGGGGCGCGCTTTGGCCGCTCGGACCTGGCCGTCGAGTCCTACCACATGGGGATCGGCAATCTCCAGCAAGTCATCGATCGCTACGACGGCGGCCGCGCCGTCCCCTATTCACAGCTGTTCTTCGACACGGCACTCGACCATCACGTCGCGGCCTACGAGTTGCTTCATTCCTTCAGTGACGACTCGCGCCTTTACTACTGGCGTGTGCTCGGAGCGGCCCAGATCATGCGCCTCTACCGCACCAGTCCGGCGGCGCTCGTTCAACTGTCGGGGCTTGAGACCACCTCCCCCGCGGGCGCAGACGCGCTGCATCCGCCGGGCGCGACCCAGTCGTTCGCCAGTCCCGAGGAGTTGCGCCGGGCCTACGCCACCCGCCAGGTGCTGCCGCTGCCATCCAACCCGGGTGCGCTAGGGCTCGCGTACGACCCGACGATGGGTTCACTCGCCAGGCGCTTCGGCCAGCCCGTGGCGCTCTACCGCGGCCTGCGCGCGCCCGCGCTCGATCTGCTGATCGAGCTGGCCGCCCGGGTGCGGACCCTGTCCGGCGTCTCGGCGCCGCTCCGAGTCATGAGCACGGTCGCCGACCGCCAGTACCTGAACCTCCTTCCCCTTCCGCCCGCCCCGCTCACGTCCACCGGCTACTCGTTCGCGATCCAGCGTCGGTATGCAAGCCGCCGTCAGGCCGACGCGCTCCAGGCGATGCTCGACGAGTTACAAGCTCTTGATCTGATCGCCTGGGTCCGCGCCCCGCAGACGATCGAGGTCACGGTGGCCGCGGACGCGGGGCGAGTGATCGTGAACGGGCCGTAGGCCTCGCTCGGTCGCCCGGCACGCCAGAGCGATCGTCGACGGACCGTGAGCCTCGGCCGCCCGCCCGGCACCTGTTGAAGCTCACAAACCGTCATGCCCCCGCCCGGAATGTGAGCTTGAACATGACATACATGTTGGATCTCACAAACTTCGGCCCTCCCGCGGCAACTGTGAGCTTGAACAGGTAACCGACCCCGGCCAAC
Organism: uncultured Actinomycetes bacterium; assembly: GCA_963719305.1. Lineage (GTDB taxonomy): Bacteria > Actinomycetota > Thermoleophilia > Solirubrobacterales > Solirubrobacteraceae > Palsa-465. The sequence goes on from CAVRBL010000006.1 coordinate 351,267, forward strand.
TGCTGAAATCGAAGTCAGATGCGGATCGAGCTCGCCGACCCCAGTTCCCCCGAGGCCCGGCGCCTCCTCGAGGCTCACGCTGCCGATATGGCGGAGCGCTACGGCGGCGGCGGGTCATGGGAGGGCGTCAACGGACGCAAGGACCTGCTGTGGCTGGCGATCGAGGGCGGGAGCGACGCGGTCGGGTGCGTGGCGTTGCGCGAACTCGGCCCCGACCGTGTGGAGATCAAGCACCTATATGTGGCGCCGGCCGGCCGCCGGCGTGGAATCGGCGGCGCGTTGATGGACGCCCTGGAGGCCGAGGCGACCCGCCGAGGCGTCTCGATCGTGCTTGAGACGGGCGGCCAGCAACCGGAGGCGATCGCCCTGTATCGCCAGCGGGGCTACCGTCGACGAGATAGGTATGAGGGGGCGGATGTCTGCGGCGACGGCGCGCTCTACTTTGAGCGTTGAGCGCGCCGCAGCCACACGGACCGCGCGCCGAATATATTGCGCCGGTGTCCGACGTTGTCCGTACGCCCGACGAGCTGCTGGCGGAACTGCCGGAGTTTCCGTTTGAGCCCTCCTACCGCGACCTGGACGGGCTTCGGCTGGCGCAGGTCGAGGTAGGAGATGGCGCGCCCGTGGTACTCGTACACGGAGAGCCCACCTGGTCGTTCTTGTGGCGCAAGGTGATCCCGCCGCTCGTGGAAGCCGGGCACCGTTGCATCGCGCCCGACCTGCCCGGCTTCGGCCGATCCGACAAGCCGACGGACATTGGCTGGTACAGCTACGACCGCCACTTCGAGTCCGTGGCCGAGCTGTTCGAGCGACTCGATCTGCAAGCCGCGACTCTCGTCGTGCACGACTGGGGCGGCCCGATCGGGCTGCGAGTCGCGATCGAGCATCCCGAGCGGGTGGCGCGAATAGTGGTGCTCGACACTGGGCTGTTCACCGGACACCAGAAGATGACCGACGCTTGGCAGGCGTTCAGGGACTTCGTGGACCGCACGGAGGATCTACCGGCCGGGTTTCTGGTCCGCGGCGGGTGCAAGCAGGACCCGGGCGATGAGGTGATCGCCGCCTACGACGCGCCGTTCCCGAACGCCGCCTCGAAGGCGGGGGCGCGGGCATTCCCGCTGATGCTGCCCACTTCGCCCGACGCGCCCGGCGCTGCCGCCGGTCAGCGGGTACTGGAAGCGTTGCGCTCCGACGACCGACCCAAGCTGATGCTGTGGGCGGACTCCGATCCGGTGCTCCCGCTCGAGACAGGGCAGCGGTTCGCTGCCGCACTGGGCTCCGAGATCGACCACGTCATCTCCGACGCGGCACATTTCCTGCAGGAGGACGCGGGCCCCGAGATCGGGGCCCGGATCGCCGCCTGGCTGGCCCAGGCGAGCTAGGCGGTCGCCTTCTCCGGCTCGCTCTCCGCGCCTGGCGCGGGTTCGCGCTGGGTGGCCGGCGCGGCTTCCTGCTCGCGCTCGGTCACGACCTCGTCGTGGTCCTTGATCGTGGCGGTCATCCGGGCGTCGTACTCGGCGCGCTGCCCGCGGTCGGGGCTCGCGAGCACCTGGTCGCCCTTGAGGAAGCGGGCTATCGCCTCCATCACCCGGGTGGGCACCAGCGCCTTGAACCTGAACAGGGCCCTGGTCGAGGACGGCACGTACACCTCGAACCGGTCGAGTTGTATCCCCTCGACGATGGCAGCCGCGACGTCCTCTGCCTCCACGGCCTTGAACCCTCGCGTCTCCGGCAGACCGGATCCCAGCTGGGTATGGACCACGACCGGCATCACGACCGTGACGCCGATGTCGCTGTCGCGGACCTCCGCTCGAAGCGCCTCGCTGAGGCCAACCACCGCGTGCTTGGTGGCCGAATACGTGGCCCCCGAGGGGAACCCGGCCTTTCCGGCCGCGGAAGCGATGTTCACCAAATGGCCGGAGCCCCTGGGGATGAAGCGCTTGAGCGCCAGTTTCGACCCGAAGATGACTCCGTGGAGGTTGATGTCGATCATCGCCCGGGCGGTGGCATCGTCCTCGTCGATGAACGGACCGATCGGCATGATGCCAGCGTTGTTGATCAGCACGTCCAGGGGGCCGACCGATTCCTCAACGCCTTGGAGGAACCTCTCGAAGCTCCCACGGTCGGTGACGTCCAGCGGCAACCCGACGGTCCCCGCCCCCAGCTCCTGAGCGGTCTGCGTCGCGAGCTGGGCGTCGATGTCGCCGATCGCAACCCGCGCGCCCTGGGCAATCAGCGCGGCGGCGGTCGCCCGTCCGATCCCACGCGCGCCGCCGGTGATCGCGACGACCTTGCCCACGAGCGAGCGTCGAGCTTTGGCCATTTAGACAGACCTCCTGGTAGAAGCGGTGGCGGAACGCGTGGTAGACGCGGTGCGGAACGGTACATGCTGGCGCCAACCGGCGCGCAAACCCGGCCTTTCGGCTGGCCAGCCAAACCGCGGTTTGCCGCGGGGCTGACGGCTATCCTGCGCCGATGGCGCACTTCCGCTACGACGGGCAGCGGCTGGCGTACACGGTCCATGGAGAGGGGCCGCGGGTGACGGTGCTGATGCCAGGGCTGTTGCTCTCGCAGAAGATGCAGACGCCGCTGGCGCGGCACCTGGCCAGACGGGGCAACCGAGTAGTGACGTTCGATCCCCTTGGCCACGGGGACTCGGACCGCCCAAAGGACATGTGGCGCTACTCGATGTCCGCGTTCGCCCAGCAAGCGGTCGCGCTGCTCGACCACCTGAAGCTGGACCAGGCGATCGTCGGCGGCACGTCGCTGGGCGCCAACATCACGCTCGAAGTGGCCTCGCTGGCGCCCCGACCGACTCAAAGGGATGATCATCGAGATGCCGGTGCTCGACAACGCGATCCCGGCGTGCGCAGCCGCGTTCACGCCGCTTCTGTTCGCGCTCACCTTCGGCGCCCCGCTGATGCATGTCGTTGCGCGCGGAGCACGGGCCGTGCCCCGTGACCGGGTCCCGTTCCTAGCCGAGCTGGGGCTCGATGCGATCTCTCAGGATCCAGAGCCGGGCGGCGCGGTGCTCCAGGGAATCATCTTCGGGCGCACAGCGCCGAGCCGGAAGGAGCGGCGCACATTCCAGGCCCCGGCGCTCGTGATCGGTCACCCTCGGGACCCGATCCACCCGTTCTCGGACGCCGACATGCTCGCCGCCGAGCTGCCCAACGCCCGCCTGATCGACGCGAACTCGATCATCGAGCTCCGGACCCATCCGGCGCGTCTGGAGGCGAGAATCGATGACTTCATAGACGACTGCTGGGGCGAAGAAGCGGTCGGCCCGGCGCAACAGGCCGCCGGAGCAAACACCTAACGGGGCAGCGGCGGCCCCGGCGGCTCGACTATGTCCCGTCCCGTGGGCTGCAGCTGATCGTCGAGCTCCAGCTGCCAGTAGTAGCGGCTGAAGGTGAGGCCCGTGCGGAACTCCCCCACGTGCGGCTCGATCCGCTCGCCCCGCGCCATGCGAACAATCAGCTCTGGGTAGGTCTGACCCGGGAGCGCCGCGTACATAGGCGCCGGGAAAGCGCCGCCGAAGCGGGTGTTGACATCGGTTATGCCGAGGCCGAGCTCGTCATCGCGAAACACCTGGACGGTGCACGGGCCGCGGACCGCCAGCGCCTCGACCGCGCGGGAGCCGAGCGCGATCAACTCCGGATCGTCGATGACTTCTCCCTTGATCGACTCCCCGCCCCGCGACTCGATCATGGTCCGCGGGATCGCGTTCAGGCAGCGGCCGTCGAGGTCGGACAACGTATCGATCGAGAATTCCGGGCCGTCCATCAGCCGCTGGACCATCGTGGGTTCGGGCACGTACTCCACGAAGAACTCCGCCGCTCGGACGTCGTCCGCCCGGTGGATCGACCGCGCACCGGAGCCCTTCCGAGGCTTGACCAGCACCGGGAACGACTCGATCGGTTCGCCGGGGAGAACCGTCGGGGGGCTCGGCAGCCCATGCCGCACCAGCACACGGTGGGTCTCGTACTTGTCGTAGGTGGCGCGCGCGATCTCCGGATCCGGCACGAGCGCGGGCAGCTCCCCCGCGGCGCGCGCCAGGGCCAACACCTCGATGTCGAGATCCGTGAGCGGGATGACCATCCCCACTCCGAAACGCTCGCACAACTCTCGCAGCGCCGGCACGTACGAGGGCTCATCGATCCGGGGCACTGCGCACCTGTGATGGGCGGCGTACTGGGCAGGCGCGAGCGGGTTCGGGTCCACCGCCACGACCGTCGCATGCTGGCCGAACGCCGACACGATGTCGTAGCGCTTGCCGACGCCGGTCAGAAGGACGGCTACAGGGTCCCCTGCCACCCGCCCGTCTCTCCCTTGTAGAGGCCCTGGCCGCCGAGCACCATCCGCACGGTGCGGGCGAGAATCTTCAGATCCAGCAGCAGCGTTCTGTGCTTCACGTAATAGAGATCGAGCTCGATCCGCTCGGGCCAGGGCAGGGCCGCGCGGCCGTTGACCTGCGCCCACCCGGTGATGCCGGGCTTGACTTCCAGCCGCCCTCGCTGCCGCTCGGTGTACTGCTGGACCTGGATGGGCAGGGTCGGCCGGGGGCCGACGATCGACATATCGCCCCGCAGCACATTCCAGAGGTTCGGGAGCTCGTCCAGCGAGTAGCGACGCAGGAAAGCGCCGACGCGCGTGATGCGATCATCGCCCTCCTGGATCGCCAGCCCGGCACCGGTGAACTCCGCCCCGCGGACCATGGTGCGCAGCTTGTAAATCGAGAACTCCTCGCCGTACCTCCCCGCTCTGGCCTGGCGGTAGATCGGGTGGCCAGGGGACTCGAGCCGGGTTGCGAGCGCGAGCAGCGCGACGACTGGGGCCGTCAACATGCTCCCGATCCCGGCGATCAGGAGGTCGAGCACCCGCTTCGTCGCGTCCTGGACAGGCATCGAGCTGGCGCCACCCCGACCGGTGGCCGTCGGGGCGCTCACCTCGTGCCCTCCGCAGGCTCCCAGCCCGGGTCTACGCCATGGCGCAGCCAATCCCAGAGGCCGGCCATCAGCGACGCCGTCGTCAGCACGTAGTAGCGCGCGATCAACAGCGGCCGCCAGCGAAAGACGGATGCGGCCACGGCCGCCAGCAGTACCGCCCCCTGGATCACGACCGCAGCGACATAGACCCATCCCTGGCCGATGAGCGCGATGCCCGTGCCGAGCGCGACGAGGTGAAGGAACGGCGTGACGTATCGCAGGACCCGGTGGGAGAAGATCATGAACGCGTACAGGGCTCCGTAACCGCGGGGGACAGCAGCCCTCCCCGGATGACGATCGGCCAGGTGTGGGCCATCATCCGGCGCTTGCGGGCGAACTCGCCCTCGAGCGATGGGACCATCTTCTCGCTGGCGACGGCCGCGGGGTTGTAGAGCGCCAGCCAGCCGCGCTTGACGAGCGTGAACGGGAACGAGAGGTCGTGACCCATCACCGGATCGACCTCCACGTATGCCTCTCGGCGGGTGGCATAGATCGCGCCGTTGCCGCCCGTGACTGAACGAAGACATGACTCCCGATCGCGCATCGCCAGTTCGTATCGCCAGTAGAGCCCCTCCTGATTGGTGCCGTCCTCGCCCAGCAGCCTGACCTCGCCACAGACGTAGCCCACGCGTGGATCGACGAACGGCTTGACCAGTTCCACGAGCGCGTCCGCTGCCCAGTGCGCATTGGCGTCCGAGAAGGCGACGATGTCGCCTTTCGCACGCCGCACAGCCTCATCCTGGGCCCTGACCTTCCCTCCGCGCGGAAGCTCCAGCACCAAGTCTGCGCCAGCCTGTCGCGCCCGCTGTGCCGTCCGGTCCGGGGATCCGTCGCAGGCCACGATCAACTCGAGCTTCGAGCGAGGGAACGCGATCTCGTCACGGAGGTTGGCGATCCGCTCCTCGATCACTTCTTCCTCGGCGTACGCGGGCACGATCACGGACACGGACGGCAGCGGCAGATCCTGCGGCCAAAGGAAGCCCTGCCTTCCACGCAACCGCGCCAGCGCGGCCAGCAGCAGCGGGTAGCCGACGTGGGCATAGACGATCAAGGCCACCGAGGCCCAGAAGACGATCGCGAGAGCGGTCATGGACGGCGGCCATTGTGGCGCAGCCCCGGTATCTTCACTCCTCGCCAGGTAGGTCGCGAGGAAAAGGAGAGGCCATGCATCACGGTCGAGCCGTGTCGGGAGTCTGTGTTGTGGCCGTAGTGGCGGTGCTCTCAGGATGCGGGAGCTCGGACGACACTGCCAAATTCAAATCCGGCTACAACGCCGTGAGAACACAGCTGAACGAGACCGGCCAAGCGATCGCCCAGGAGATCAGCCAGGCGTCCAAGCAGACCGACGCCCAGGTCAGCGCGAGCTTCCACAGTCTGGCGGAGCGGTTCTCGAGCCAGCTTTCCCAGCTCAAGGCGCTTAAGCCCCCGTCGAGCGTCACGGCCCAGTGGAAGAACGTCACGAATGCCGCCACAAAGCTCGATGCTGACCTGAATGCGATCGCGTCCGCAGCGGGCGCTCACAACAGCGCGGCCACCCAGCAAGCGGCGGCGAGCCTGGCCGCCGACGCCTCAGCACTGACGCAGGCCATCAATCCAATCAAGCAGAAGCTGGGACTCAAGTAGCCAGCAGCCGGCGATACAGCTCAAGCGTGGCAGTCGCTGCCCGGTCCCACGAGTAGGGACCGGCGGCCGCGGCACGAGCTCCGGCGGCCAGCCGCTCCCGGCTGGCCGGGTTACCGATCAGTTCGACCAGCGCCATATGCAGCGCGCGGGGATCCCCGGACGCCACCAGCCGGAGCCCGCCGGCGGCGGCCACTTCATTAAAGCCGCCGATGTCGGAAGCGACCACTGCCGTTCCGAATGCCATGGCCGTGGCAAGGACGCCCGAGAAATCAAGCCGCTCAGTTCGCACGTAGGGCAGGACGACCACGTCCGCACGCCGGAAGTAGGCCGGTAGTTGGGCATCGGGGATGAACCGGGGCACGAACCGGACCCCGGGCGGCGCCTTGGCACGCAGCGGCTCGAGCGCCATGCGGGGTCGGCCCACGATCCAGAGTTCGGCGCCAGCCACCTCACGCCAGGCCTCGAGCAGGACCTCGATCCCCTTGTAGGGACGCAGCAGACCGAAGAACAGCACGACAGGGCCCCTCACCTCGGCCAGCTCCTGCGGCAGGGGCGCTTCACGCGATTGCTCGCGCAGATGGATGAACGCTCCGTGGTGGACGACGTGCACCTTCGCCGGTTCGACTCCCAGCGCCGCCACCAGTTGCCGGCGGCCATATTCGGAGTGCACGACCAGCGCGTCGACAGCGTCGTACAGCCTCCGCTGGGCCCGGACCTGACCTGGTCGTGGCTCGCGCGGCAGCAAGTCGTGCGCGGTCAACACGACCGGTCGGCGGGGAAGCAGATGCGCATCCAGAAGCTGCACCGGCATCCACTGAAAATGAACGACGTCGGCCGCTCCAGCCTCCCGGCGGTAGCGGACCATGTCTGGTAGGTGCTGTGCGAGCTTTGACAGAAGCCGCATCCGCGATCCTGGCTGCCCGACCGCGCGACGGTAGAACAGTTCCCGCACCTGGTAGCCGTTCGGCGTTGGCGTCTCTCCGTAGACGAAGTCGCTCGTGATCAGCTGGACCTCGGCACCCCGGCGTGCAAGCGCCGCGCATAGGGCGTGGTCATAGGGGGGCGTGTAGGCCGAGGGATCGACGACGTGGACGCGCATGGCCCTAGTGTGCCGTCCGGTGATCAGGGTGCATGCACTAGTCAAGCTGGCGGCCGGCGAGCGCGGCCACTCGGCGGGCGATGGCCCGGGCCTGCTCGGTGCCCAGCGCGTGCACACGCGCCTCTCGGTCGCGCTCAAGCCGGCGTACCGCGGGAGCAAGCGCGCTGAGCCTGGGATCGGCAGGAGCGCGTCGCATAAGGTCGAGCAGAGAGCGGATGGGGTGGCGGATGAGTAGTTGAAGCAGCGCTGCCGCCCGCAGGAGCGCCCCGTCGTCTTCGCGGTAGTCGATCCGGAGCAGGCGGGCGGCTTCGACGGCCACAGCCTCCGGACGTGCGATTGCCTCCACCCGAGCGCCGTCCAGCGTGCGGGCGAAGTCAACCAAAGGATCGCCCACCGCCGGGAAGCGCTCGGCGATCAGCACGACCCGGGATGGCCCTTGGCCGCCGTCCCGGCGGGGACGGTTTGAGAGCACGAACCCGGCCAGCTCCTCGCCCGCCAACAGGGCGTCGAGCGCCAGGTATCGGCTCCGCTCGAGGGGACCGGCGCCGGTCTGGGGCGCGGAGCGGGCGACGAGGTCATCTCCGCTCCCGGCCAGCCGTCTCGCCCTGCTCCGGATCCGGTGCGCCGCGCGTGCCGCCGCAGGCTGGGGAGCGAAACCGTTGTAGCGTCGCGCCAGCCAGGCGCGACCAGCGGCGTAGCCGCGCCACTGGCGCCGCAGCTCGGTGACCGAAGCGCGGTAGCGGTGCTCGACCGCCGCTTGCGGTCGTGGTTCCAGCCGCCATCCCGCCTGCTGAAGGCGCCAGGAGAAGTCGGTGTCCTCCGCGGCCCGCAGCCCCTCGTAGAAGCCGCCGATCCGCTCGAACGCCACCCGACGCACAAGCAGGTTCGCCGCGACGGCACGGGGGCGGTAGGTATGAGCGAGATGCTGCTGCTGGTTGAGGAATGCTCGCGCCGCTCCGTACCTGGACGCCAGTGCCTTCCCATCCATGGCGGGTACCACCTCTCCGGCCAGCGCGCCCACCCGATCGTCGATCGGCACCGGGAAGTAGGCGTCGATCAGGTGCTCCGGGGCGCGGCAGTCGGAGTCGAGGAACAGAACCCACTCATTGGTGGCCCGCTCGGCGCCGACGTTTCGCGCGTGGGCGGGGGAGCGCTCCGCCGGGGCTCTCACCACCATGATCCCGGGCCGCTCCGGTACCGTGCCCGAGTTGTCGACCAGGATCAGCTCGTCACCGGGCTGCGTGTCGAGGTCCGTCAGCGCGGAGGCCGCTGCTCGCGCAGCCACCGCGTCACCGGCAAAGGGCATCACCACGCTGACCGCGGGGCGCATCATCGGCCTCCCGGTGGGGTGGGTGTGGGGTGCTCGGTGGAGGCGGCCGCTGACGTCTGCTCAGGCCCGCTGATGGGACCCGTCCCGGCCCCGCTGACGGGACCAGTTTCCTTCGCCGCCGTCGCCCTCGCGCGGCGGGCCCGCGCCAACAGCATCCGCATTCGCGAGAGCTCCTGTGGGTGCGCGAATCCCGTGGCGACCAACACCGGTGGGATCGCCGCGAACACCGCCGCTCGGCTGACGAAGCCGAGGGCGCCATGCGTGGGAAGCAGCAAGTCGCCGGCAACTGCGAGCCCTCCCATCGCCAGGCAGAGCTGGATGAGCCGGCGCCACTCGAACTGCACGGCGAACACCCCTCGGGTGAGCAGGTACATCGCCGCAAGCATCGCCAGGTATGCGCCGCACAGCGCGATCCCGGCCCCGGCGATGCCTAGGGGCGGCACGAGAACGACGATAAGCACGACGTTCGCGACCAGGCCCGCGAGCGCGGCCGGGAAGTTGCGAGTCGTGACCTTGGCCCGCCCGGCGATCACCAGAAACACGACCCACAGACCGTACATCGCCCACCCGAGCGCGACCCACGGCAGGGCGCGGTAGGCGCCGAAGAAGCTGTCCGCGGCGAGCAGCCGAACCACCCAGCGTCCCTCGAGCGTCAGTCCGGCCACCACCCATCCTGAAACGAACACGTAGTAGGTGGTCACCAGCCCGTACAGGCGCGCGGCCTGTCGATCGTCGCGCACCGAGTAGGCCAACGGTGGCCACGCGTACTGGAAGGCCCGCACGATGAACGCCACAGCTCCGGCCAGCTTTACGGCGATCGAATAAAGGCCTGCCAGCGCTGGGCTGCGGGCGTGGTAGATGTAGTACCGGTCGATGAGATTCAAGGCGTAGACCGACGCCTCCGCCGGTACCGTCGGCAATCCGAAGCGCATCAGCAGCGCGAGCGGCTCGGCGCTCGTGTGGCGGGGCCTAAGCCGGTTACGCATCGTCCACCACAGCGCGAACAGGACGACCGTGGAGGCGCCATAGTTCGCGAGCAGCAACCCGCGTGCCCCGTCGCGGAGGCCGACGACGAGCACCAGCGACGCTGCGATGGTGAGGGCCACGTTGCTGAGCGATGCGGTGGCGTACACTCTCAGGCGCTCATCGACCCGCAGCAGGCCGTAGGCGAGCTCCAGGTTGGTGAACGACCACAGCCCGAGCACGGCGACGAGGAACGTCTCCGGGTCGTAGTGCCCCAGCACGACCTTCGAGAGCGGCCGCGCCAGCCCCGCCAGCACGGCGGCCACGATCGTCGTCGTAACGAGGAGGAAGGCGATGGCCCGGCGCGCGAGCGCGTCGCGGCGCTCCTGGTCGGCGTCGGAGAAGTGGTAGCGCAGGAACGCCTCGATGATCCCGAAGCGGATGATGATGCTGATGAAGATCACGCCGTTGGCCAGCAGCTCGACCACGCCGTAACCGGAGGTGCTGATGTACCGGGTGTAGACGGGCAGCAGCAGCACCGCCATGAACTTCGACACCACGTCGGCGAGCTGGTAGGCGCCCAGCGAGCTGACCAGGCGCTTGAGATAGCCGCTCACGCCAAGAAACGGTACGTCAGGCCGCGGAGCAGACCGCCTTGACGGTCACGGTGGCCGGGCTGTCCGTCGCACCTACGATCACGGGGTCGATCGTCCGCCGCTGATGGACCAGCACGACCCGGAAGTTGTATTTGCCGACAGGCGCGGGCCCACCATCGGCGCGTCCCATCCAGGTGAACGCAACGCGCTGCTTGCGCCCCATCGGCACTTCGGTCGCGAGGGTGCGAACCACTTCGTCGCGTGCATTGACGATGTAGACGTTGACGTTGTCGGCTTGATGCAGGAGATAGAACGAGATGCTCGTCGATTCAGGGCAGGTGGCACTGCCTCCATCGGGGACGATGACCGGGGCAGTGGGGGGCGATACGGCCGAGATCAGTGGCGTCGTGACCTTCAGATGCTGGATGATGAAGAAAGCACCTACGGTCGCGACGACGAGCGCAGCGAACGCCGCCAGCGGGAGCCTGCTCACAGCGGTACCAGCGCGACGTTCGGTATCTCGAACCGGTGAAAGATCTCGAGCCCCCGCGGGTCCCGGGCGCACAGCGCGACCCGGATCGCACCCCCGTGGCAGACGACCAGCGCGGGGATTTCCCCTGAGCTGCGCACGTCGGCCAACGATGCCGTAACCCGCTCGAGCTGGTCCCGCAACGACTCTCCCCCCGGGAACTGAAACGTGGCCGGCGCACCTCGCCATGCTGCGTAGCGTTCGGGCTCCTCGCGCTCGATGTCGATGAACCGCCGTCCCTCCCAATCGCCGCGGTTGGCCTCGCGCAGCCTTGGGTCGAGCCGGACCGGCAGGCCGATTCGGCTGCCCACGATCTCGGCCGTCTCACGCGCCCTGCTCAGGTCGGATGACCACAGCGAGACGAACCCCATCGGAGCCACCCGCTCAGCCAGCTCGGCTGCCTGGCGGCGGCCAGTGTCGTTGAGCGGCGTGTCGGTGAAGCCTTGCACCTTGATCGGCTCCCGGTTGTCGTCCGTCTCGCCGTGCCGTGCCAGGAAGAGAGCTGGGCTCTCATCCACCCGAGCCACGGTCCCAGATTCCGAGCGTGTCTGAGCGCAGGCCGAGGCGCAGCGTCTCGAGCGCAAGCACGTCATTGGGCGCGATGTTCGAGAGATTGACCTCCGGACCGAAGCGGCGCACGAACCACACCTGCTGGTGCTTGCGCGGGGCGTCGAACATGATCTGTCCGGGGTCGATGTCGTGAACCACTTCCCCAATCAGGCCTTCGCGGACCTCGCCCGTGGGACGAAAGATGCCGGCGGTGCCGGCTTCGCGGCCCTCGGCGATCACCTTCCACGCCCCGGCGCCGAGCTCGGCGCCCATCATCTCGACCCACCGGTACGGCGGGGTGATGGCGCCGGTGTCGTCCTTGGAGCCGACCTCCGAGAGGACCACAAATTCCTTTGAGAGACGTTCGATCAGCTCCACCTTTCGCCCGTGCTCAAGCGCGATCGTGCCGTCCGAGATCTCGAAGTGCTCTAGACCCAGCTCATGAACCCAGGCAATCAGCCTCTCTAGGCGGTCCTGGGAGATCGCGATCTCCGTGAGCGTGCCGCCCAGCACCACCGGAATGCCGTGCTGGCGATAACGCGCCAGCTTCTGATCCAGGTTGCCGGTTCGCAGCGCCGTACCCCAGCCGAGCTTGATGATGTCCACCGACTCCCCCGCGACTTCCATCAGGCCGTCCACCTCGGCGATCGACAGTCCGCGGTCGATCACGTGCGTGATGCCGCGCTCTCGCGGCTTGTCGCTCCTGTGCGGGAGGTCGAGCAGGTCCACCATCGCTAAGCGTTGATGGTGGCGCTACCTGGTGCTCGCCAGATCGGACCCTACGGTCACGACCACGCTTGCGCCGCAGGCGGAGGGCGGCGGACAGGCGATCGCGCGGGCGCTCTGATCGACCGGTTGTACAGCGTTTGGCGGGAGCCCCAGCGACGATGCCACGTGCAAAGCGTTGCTCTGGTAACCCGGCAGGTATGCGACCGTGCTCGCCTTGTGCGTCTGGTCAGCGGCGGTGGCAACTGTCCCCCCCTTGTAGCCGCCCCGGGTGAGCTTCTGTTCCACCCGGTGGGCCAACTGCGAGACATCCGTCCCGTTCAGGACCGCGACCGTCACCGACGCGGGACTGAACCCACCCCTGAGGGCCGGAGAGTTCGTGCTCTTCGTCGCGGTGCCGTGTTGCGAGCTTCCACCCCCGGATGTCACCACGAGCAACACGGCGATCACGAGCGCGAGGAGCAGGACCCCGAAGAGCGCCGGCACCCACCGGTTGCGGGAGCCGTGCGCCCCCAGCGACAGCGGCCCCGGCGGGCGTGCGCCGTCGGGTATACGGAGGCGTGGCGGGACCGGACGCGAAGGGCCGGCCGCAGGCGCCCGGGGCCTCGGCGGCCCTCCTCCGCCGTTGGCGGCGACCGGTGCCGGCGGGCTATCGCCGGCGGATTGAGTTTGGCCTGCCCCCGCAGCGGCCGTGGCAGGGGGCGGGGTTGCGAGCGCCGCCGGGGCGCCGGGCCTGTTGACGGTCTCCTCGCGCGGCGCCTGCGGCTCGCGCGAGACTTCCTCCTCGCCCTGGGGTGGCGCCTGGCCGGTGGCCTCGCTTTCGTCCGGCTGCGCGGCCTCGCGAGCGGCCCTCGTCGCCGGCGCTGCCGCCCCGGCCGCCGGTTGCGCGGCCCCGGTCACGGGCTGCGCGGCCCCAGTCGCGGGCCCCGCCGCCCCGGCCGCCGGCTGCGCCGCCCCGGCTGCCGGCTGCGCCGCCCCGGCCGCCGGCTGCGCGGCCTCCGCCGCTGGTTGCGCGGCCTCCGCCGCCGGGATCAGCCTGGTGGCGTCGGCCAGCGCGGGAGCCCCAACTCCAGCTGGAGCGGCTGGGGACGGCGTGGGAGGAACCGCACCAGGATCAGGGAGGGGGGCGCGCTCAGCGCCCGCCGGCGCGGGGCTGGCACCCGCCGCAGTCGCCGGGGAGCCGGTGCCCGGGGTTGCTGTGGCCGCTGGATTGTCGACGGCCCGAGCCGGACCCACGCGCGCGCCGCTGGCCGGTGCACCGGGCGCCGCCGGCGCCGATGCCCTGGCTTGCGTATTTGAGGCGGCGGACTCCGGCGCCGGCGCGACCGGTGGGCCGCCAAGTTGCTGCACGCGCCGCTCGAGCTGTTCCACCCGCTGGGATGCCGAGATCGCCTCGTCACGCAGGGTCGTCGTCTCCCTTGCCTGGGCGAAGTACAGGAGCACCAGGATCGCCAAGCCGATGATGGCGGCGAAGCCTGCGTCCGCCCCCACAGACGATATGAAGTGATGGATGGAGAAGGCGAGTGGGAGATGCACCGTCGTCTCTCTGAGTTTATGTGGCGGCCCGGTTGCCCCGGGGCTCGGCTGGCGCTGGCACTGCTGCAATCCTGCCGGCGGCAAGGGCCGCGACCTCTTCGGCCAGCGCCCGCGCGTCCCCTTCGAGCACGAGCAGGTTGATGCGAGAGAAAGTGCGCTCCACCCAGCCAGGATCGAGCTGCTCGTGATCAGCACGCACGATCCGCTGCGCCGGCGTCGGCTGTGGCACCTCGTCCGGGTTGAAGAGATCCTCGTGGAACTTCTCGCCCGGTCGGGCGCCGACGATCTCGATCGCAATGTCTCGCTCGGGCTCGAGTCCCGATAGGCGGATCATCGCCTCGGCCAGGTCGATGATCCGGACCGGCTCGCCCATCTCGAGCACGAACACGTCTCCGCTTCGGCCGCTGCCCTTACCGCTCAGCGATCCGGCGCGGATGATCAGCTGAACGGACTCCGGGATCGTCATGAAGTAACGGGTCATCCGGGAATCGGTGACCGTGACCGGCCCACCGGCGGCGATCTGTCGGCGGAAGATGGGCACGACGGATCCCGACGAGCCCAGCACGTTTCCGAACCGAACGGTGGCGTAGTTGGTCGTCGGGTATTCGGCGGCGGCGGCCTCCACGGCCCACTCCGCCAGCGCCTTGGAGGCGCCCATGACAGTGGCCGGCTTGACCGCTTTGTCGGTCGAAACGAGCACGAACGTGCCCACTCCGAGCTCTCCGGTGACCCGGGCCACCACTCGCGTCGCCAGCGCGTTGTTGCGCACCGCCTCGACGGGGTTTACCTCCATCATCACCACGTGCTTGTAAGCGGCCGCATGAAAGACGGCCATCGGCCGGTGCTCGGCCAGCACCTCCCGCATCCGTTCCTCTTCCTTGCAGTCGCCGAGCACCGGTACCGCTGTACGGACGTGCCGTTCCTCCTCCAGCTCCCGCAGGATCTCGAACAGGTTGTCCTCCGCGTGGTCGAGCAGCACCAGTTTGCGGGGACCGACGCGGGCGATCTGCCGGCATAGCTCAGAGCCGATCGATCCGCCGGCGCCCGTGACGAGGACGACCTGTCCCGCGAGGTATGCCCCGACACGCTCGAGCTCCATAAGCACCGGCTCGCGCCCCAGCACGTCCTCGACCCTCACCTCGCGCAACTGGCGCGTGACGGCCAGCTGGCCCGAGCCATCGCGCAGCAGCTCGAACATCGTGGGCGTCGTCCGGACCGGGATTCCGCGCTCGCGACATGCGGCCACGACTCTGGCCCTCAACGTTCCGGGCGCCGAGGGGATCGCGATCACGACCTCCTGCGGCTCCAGTTCATCCAGGACACGGGCCAGGTCCTCGGCCGAGGTGGTGCCGAGCACGCGCAGCCCGTATTCGTCCTTGAGCCCCTGCTTGCGCGGATCGTCGTCCACGAACCCCACCGGTCGCAGCCGCAGCTGCGGGTTTCGCACCAGTTCTCGCACCACCAGTCGACCGCCGTCCCCACCGCCGACGATGAGGACGTCGCGGGCACCCGGGGCGACCCGGAACGAACGCGCCCGCCCTTCGGAGGCCAGGTGGACGATGAACCGAGCACCGAGCAGCAGTGTCAGGGTCAGCAAGAAGAAGAGCGCAATGACGCTCGACGGCAGGGTTACCGCCGTGCGTGGAGCCGTGGGCGTGGCGGCGAACGTCACAGGGTGCAGCAGCGCGATCGCCCCCACGACGATCAGCGTCGCGCCGATCACCGCCTTCAGCACGGCCTCGTAATCCCGTTGCCCGACGAAGGTCCACAGCCGCTGATAGGCCCCGAACGCAGCGAGCACGATCAGCGTCAGCGGAACCACCCACGGGATCGTGTTCTCGAGCAGGCTCGAGTAGTGGCCCGGAAGGGTCTCGAATCGCAGCCGAAAAGCTAGGTAGTACGCGAGCGCGACCAGCACGCCGTCAACGAGCAGCTGCGGGAGCGAGTGTCGATGAACGGGGAAGGCCGCGGATCTGATCCGCCGGCGCATGGCGCGGGAATTGTATTTGCTAGGAGCGGATAACTGCCGAAAGCAGGAGATCTGTCAGCAGGGCCGGATCGCGGCGGACCCGTTCCGCCGACGTCTGCGTACCCCCTCGCTTGGCCAGCTTCACGTCCTCCGGCCGCTCGAGCCGGCGTAGGCGGCCCTCCGCGATCAGCCGCTCGTCAACGGCACCGGGGCGCCCCTCGAACGTCGTGTACACCGGCGTTCCCAGCGCCACCGCCTCGCGGTTCATGGTGCCACCGGCCGAGACCACCAGGTCGGCGTACGCGACCAGCGACTGGGCATCGATTGCCCGAGCAGGAACGATCCACCCGCCGGCCCGCTCGAGCTCTACGCGCTGCGCGTCAGTCCGCGGTAACACGACCGCTTGCTCGCCCCGGAGACGTTCGAGCACCTGCCCGAACAGGTCGTTCTCGAAGCGGTGATAGAGGGACACCGTCGGCGGGGTGCGCAGCGCCGCGATCGGGCGGCTCGGGTCGAGGCCCAGTTCGTCCAGGACAGCGCCGTCGGGCTGGAAGTCGGCCAGGTAGTACTCCTCCTTGAGCCCCTCATAGGTTCTGATCTTCCTCCGGGCCCCATAGCGGTACAACCGCTCCGATGGGATTGCGTCGGGAACGACGACGGCCTTCGCCAGCCGGCAATTAACGTTGTGCTGGACGGTGGCCCATTCGTAATCGAACATCGTGGAGCTCGGGATCCGCAGCAGCGCTGCCGCCACCGTGATGTCGTTGGAGCCATGGCCGAGGGCGACGTCGAGGCGCCGGCGCCGGGCCCAGCGGACAAGCTCCCGAGAGCGCGACGCCAGGCCGCGGGCCTTGTCCAGGACGTTCGCGCCGCGGTGCCGGCCGACGACCGTGTGCTCGATGCCGAACCGCTCGCAGAGCTCAAGCGTCTGAGCGAAGTCCCGGGCGGTGACTTCCACTTCGTGTCCCCGCGCACGCAAATCGTCGATCACGGGCCGCAACACGAGCACGTGCGGCGAGTTCGTGAAGTCCAGCCAGACCCTCACCGCAGGCGTGCTGCGTGCCCGATGGCCTGGGTTGCCCCCTCGATCGCCCGGACGACTTCATCGGCCTGAGGTGAGCGCAGGTATGGGTTCATCGGCAGAGCCAGGTTGGTTCGCGCCAGCCTGTCGGTTGCCGGCAGGGCGCCCGCGGCAGTGCCGAAGCGGGCCATCGCCGGCTGGCGGTGGACCGGGGTGCGGTAGTAGCCGCGAGCCTCGACTCCCCGCTCGGCCAGCGCCGCCGTCAGCGCGTCGGCTTCGGGATGGGTCACGACGTACATGTGCCAAGCGGGCTCGGCACCTTCGAGCACCGACGGCAGTCCCACGTGGTCGCCCAGTCCGGCGCCGACGTACGCCAGCGCCGCCTCGCGCCGACCGGCGCTCCAGTCATCGAGGTGCGCGAGCAGCAGGCGGAGGACCGCCGCCTGAAGCTCATCCAGGCGCGAGTTGTAGCCCACGTCGCTGAACGTCTGCTTGTCGCGCGAGCCATGGAAGCGGAGCATCCCGGCGCGCTCGGCGATGCCCTCGTCGTCGGTCATGATCGCTCCCCCGTCGCCGAGGCACGGAAGGTTCTTAGAGGGATAGAACGACAGCGTCGCCACGTCCCCGAGAGCTCCGGCGCGGCCCTCCGGTAAGCCGGCCCCGGCGGCCTGGGCTGCATCCTCGAGCACCGGCAGGCCCAGCCGCTTGATCTCCACCACGGGCGCCGGGTTGCCGAACAAATCGACCGCCACGACCGCCCTGCAGCGCGGCGTCAGCGCGGCCCTGACCGTGTCGGCGGTCATGTTCCGGGTGTCTGGATCTACGTCGCAGAACACCGGCCTGGCGCCGGCGGTCACGACCGCCTCGGCGGTGGCGTAAAACGTGAACGAGGGCACGACCACCTCGTCGCCGGGCCGGATCCCAAGCGCCCGCAAGCCGATCGTGATGGCATCGGTTCCATTGGCGACTCCCACCGCGGATCGGACGCCCAGGTAGGCGGCCAGCTCCTGCTCGAACGAGCTGACCTCCGGGCCGAGGATGAACCTGCCTGCCTCGATCACCTCGGCGACGCGCGCCGTGATCTGCGCCCGCAGGGGCGAAAGCATGGAATCGGCATCGAACAGTGGGATCGCCATCTGACGGGGCCGAACCCTAGCGGCGGACACCGACCGCGTCTGCGCGACCGAGTGCTTTGGAGGCGCCGCTACGCTTGGCCGCCATGTCTGCGCGCCGGGTCCCGCTGTCCAGGGCGCAGGCGATCGCGCTCGGCGCTCTGCACGGGCCAGCGGAGCTGCTGCCAGTCTCTTCCTCCGCCCATGTCGCGCTGATTCCCTGGCTCCTTGGATGGGACTACGGCGAGCTCGACCCTCAGCTGCGCAAGGCATTCGAGGTCGCGTTGCACGCGGGCACCGCGGCCGCGCTGCTGATCGCGCTGCGGGAAGAGGCAACTTCCGCTGCGAAGTCCTCGAGGCTCCGCGGCCTGATCGCGGTGTCGTCCGTCCCCGCGGCGCTCGTCGGCTACGCGCTGGAGCGTTCGATCGAGCGGCGCCTCGGGACGCCGCTGACGATTGCCGCGGCGCTCGCGACTGGCGCAGTGGGAATGGCCTGGGCCGAACGGATGCCGGAGGAGCGCTCGGGCCGCGACGCGGGGCCCGATGACGCCCTGTACCTGGGCTTCGCGCAGGCGCTGGCACTGATTCCCGGTGTCTCACGGGGCGGCGCGACGCGCGCCGTGGGCCGCGCTCGCCGGTTCACGCGGCCGGAGTCCAGTCGCCTCTCGCGCCAGATTGCGCTGCCGGTGATCACTGGCGCGGCGATCCTCAAGGGGGTCCGCCTGGGCCGGCGCGGTCTGCCGCCCGGGGCCCGGGTTCCGTTTGCGCTCGGCGCGGCCGCCTCATTCGCTTCGACGCTCGGCTCGACACGGCTGATCCGTCGCCTCGAGCGCGACGGCTCGCTGGCGCCGTACGCCCTGTACCGGATCGGGCTCGCGACGTTGGTGCTCAGGCGGCTGTCAGCCCAGCGTCCATAGCTGGCCGCTTCCGACCCGCTCGGGCTTGACCCGCCACTCGAGCGCCAGTCGCCACAGCTCGGCCGGGGCTCGGGGGCCGGGCAGCTCGCACACCGAGGCGACTTCTGCCGTCGCCATCGTCCCGAAGCGGCGCAGGGCATCCTCGATCGGCGGCGGCCCGCTGGAGTTTGACGGTCGCGGCACCCACCGCGAGCGCCGCATCCCGCAAGGTGGCGTAGTCGCTGAACCCATAAACGCCCCTGGCCGTCTCTCCATCCGCCGTCAGGAACTCGAGCGAGGGGAGCCTCACCCGTCCCGTCCCGGGCCCCTGGTGCTCTGGGGCGACGGCCTCCGCCAGCTCGAGGTCTGCCCCGAACGCCTCCAACGTGGCGTGCGAGGCTAGGGCGATCCGAAAGCGCTCTACGTCGCGCCCTCCGAGGGCACGCGCCTCCTCGATGAGCGATTCGGCAGTGTCGAGCTTGCGCCGGCGGCACATGAGCCCCTCGCGAAGGCGCCGAAGGTAAGGACCGGGATCAGCCTGCTCGGCCGCGGCCTTCACGGCGATGCAGGCCGGGTAGGAGCTGGTGGGAGCGCCCTCGAGCCACAGGCGGGCGTCGACCGGCATCGACGCCCGGCCAGCCGCCTCCAGCGTCTGCCGGGCCTGCCGGAGCGGATCCGCTCCCTCGCGGAGCATTCCGCACACGACGTAACGGAAATGGAGCCCTTCGGCAAACTCCCATATGAGCTTGCGCAGCGCCGGCTCCAGCGCCCACGACCACGGACAGGCGGGATCCGTGTAGTAGCGGACCTGGACGACGTTCACGTAGCTCAAAATAAAGAGGTAACCCATGACCACGCTGCTCGGCACGAAGCTCAACGGCCGCTACCGGCTCGAGGCCCGGATCGGCGCTGGCGGTATGTCGACCGTCTACAGGGCGCTTGACGAGACGCTGCAGCGGCGTGTGGCGATCAAGCTCATGAACACGGAGGTCGTGAGCGACTCGGACCAGCTTGAGCGCTTCCGGCGCGAGGCGCGGGCCGTGGCACAGCTCTCGCATCCAAACATCGTGGGCGTGATCGACGCCGGCGAGGACGAGGGCCGGCCATACATCGTGTTCGAGTACGTCGAGGGGGAAACGCTCAAGGACCGGATCCGCCGCCGGGGGCCGATGCCGATCCCGGAGGCCGTGGCGTACGCCATCGAGATCGCCCGGGCCTTGGGAGCCGCGCACGCCCGCCACATCGTCCACCGCGACGTCAAGCCGCAGAACGTGCTCATAGACGAGGAGGGCTCGGCCAAGGTGACCGACTTCGGCATCGCGCGCACCCTCGAGGAGGACGGGCTGACCGCCGACGGTCGCGTCCTCGGCACGACCGACTACGTCTCGCCCGAGCAGGCACTCGGTCAGCCCGTCAGCGGACAGTCCGACCTCTACTCCCTGGGGGTCGTGCTGTACGAGATGCTGACCGGCGCAGTCCCGTTCAGGGGCGAGAACCAGGTGGCGGTGGCCATGAAGCACGTCCGTGACGCGATGCCCGATGTGCAGGCCAAGCGGCCAGAGGTGTCGGCCGCGCTGGCGAAGGTGATCGACAACGCCACCGCCAAGCGCCTCGCCGATCGCTACGCCGACGACGCTGAGCTGATAGCCGACCTCGAGGACGCGCTGGCGATCGAGACCGCTCGTGCCGGCAATACTTCGGGCGAGGTGACGGCGGTGCTGCGGACGCTGCCGGCGCCCAAGCAGCGCCGCATCCCCTATCAGCTGCGCCACCGCGTGATCACGGCGACCCTGGCGCTGATCGTGATCGCCGGCATCGTCGCGGCTGGGATCTGGCTGGCCAGCCGCGCCCACCATGGCACGGGCCGGGGCTCCCAGTCGCCGCCAGGGTCCGCGTTGAGCCAGGTAAGCCTCTGCCAGAGCTGCGCCCATGCCTACAACCCCTACGGCCTGAACGGTGACACCTCGCAAAACGACAATCAGGCCGGGCTGGTGGTCGACAACGACCCCCAGACCAAGTGGCAGACCGAGCAGTACTACAGCGGCACCCTCGGCAAGCCCGGAGTCGGGGTCTACGTCGACGCCAACCCGGGCGTCGTCGCCCGCGAGCTGAGGCTCGTGACCGATACCCCGGGCTTCACTGCCCAGGTCTGGGCCCGCAACACGCCGCCTCAACCCAACTCGACAGACTTCAACCAGCCCGGCGGCTGGGTCCAGCTGGCCTCACACCCTGACGTCCACCACAGGCAGGACATCGGACTGCCGGGCGCGGCTCCGTACCGCTACTACCTGGTTTGGATCGTGTCGCTGCCCCCCGGCCTTCAGAGCGTTTCGCTCAACGAGATCTCGCTGTATAAGTAGCGTCGCCTCCAGGGCGGCGTCCGAGCCTAGTGGCGGTGCACCCGCTCGGCTGCGTGACGCTCGAGGGCCAGCTTCACCAGCCGGTCGAGCAGCTCCGGATAGGGAATCCCGCTGGCCGCAAACAGCGAGCCGAACACGCTCATCTCGGTGAATCCGGGCATGGTGTTGAGCTCGTTGACAAGCACGCGGTCGCCTTCCACGAAGAAGTCGACTCGGGCCAGCCCGCGGCAGTCGGTCCTCACGAACGTCTGGAGCGCAAGCCCCCTGATCGCGTCCCGGACCGCCGGCGGCACCCGCGCCGGCACGATCAGCTCCATTCCGCCCGGGGTGTACTTCGCCTCGTAGTCGTACCACCCGGATTCCGGGCTCGCGACGACAATTTCCCCCGGCTCAGAGGCGACCGGATCCCCATTGCCGATCACCGAGCACTCGACCTCCATCCCGTCCGAGGCGGCTTCCACGATCACGAGCGCGTCGTGGATGAACGCCGTTTCCAGCGCCCTGATCAGATTGGCCTGTTCGGCCACGCGCACGATCCCCACCGAGGACCCCAGCCTGGCCGGTTTGACAAACACCGGGAGCCCGAGGCCGGCCAGGTCATCGAGCACCGCCTGCGCGTCTGAGCGGTAGCGCTCGATTTGAACAGAACGGAAGTCGACCTGGGGAATACCGGCCCGGGCCATCAGCTCCTTGAACAGAACCTTGTCCATGCACAGGGCGGAGGCCAGGACCCCCGCCCCGACGTACGGCACATCCAGGCACTCGAGCAGCCCCTGAACGGTCCCGTCCTCTCCAAAGGGACCGTGCAGGGCGGGGAACACGACATCGGCTCCGTCGAGGCCCTGGCCCGGGGTCAGAGACAGAGGCTCGCGTTCGCGCCGCCAGACTCCGTCGCGACCCACCTCGATCGCCATGACCCGGTGGCCGGCCGCCTGGAGGCCGGCGCGCACCGACGCCGCCGAAGCCAGGGAGACCTCGTGCTCGGAGGACCGCCCCCCTCCGAGAACCGCGACGCGGAGTGCGGTCACGGGGTTGTCGTCGTGGCGGTACTCGTCGTCCCGCCCGGCTGCTGGAACTTGCCGACAGTGATCGTGACCGTCGCGCCCTTGGCCGCGCTACCGCTCGGGCTCTGGCTGACAACGATGCCGTCCTTCGATTGGTCGGTCACGTTCTTGGTCGTCTGGTTGACCTTGAAGCCTGCTGACTGAAGCGCGCTCGTAGCCTGCCCCGGCTTGTCGCCTTTGACGCTCGGGACGGGCACATTGGCCGTCGTAGTGGTGTTTGTAGGCGTCGTGGCGATCACCAGCGAGACGGTCGAGCCCGACGCGGCGTCGGTGCCTCCCGCCGGGTCCTGGCTAATCACGTTGCCGGCGGTGGCGGAGGAGGGCTTCGTGCTCGTCGTCACCTGGAATCCGGCCGCCTGAAGCGCAGACCTGGCGCTGTCCTGCGACTGCCCGGTCACGTCGGGAACAGTGACCAGCGGCTTGCCGGAGGAGACGAAGATCTCGACCGAGGTGTTTCTCGGCACGGTCTGCCCGGCGGTCGGAGAGGTGCTGATCACGTCACCGGACGTCACCTGGGTCGAGCTCTGCTGCTGCACCTGTCCCACCTTGAGATGGGCCTGTTGGATCGCCCGCTGGGCGGCGGCGAGCGGCTGTCCCTCCACAGCCGGCACGGATGTGTTGCCCGGGCCGGTTGAGACGGTGAGGGTGACCGTCGAGCTCTTGTCGGCTTTTGCGCCTCCGACGGGGTTCTGAGCGAACACCGAGTTGGGCGGATGATTGCTGGTCGTGGTCAGCTCGTGGACCTGGAAGCCCTTGTTCAGAAGCTGCGTCTTGGCGACGTCGAACTGCTCGCCCACAACCGGGGGCACCACGACCTGCGCGGGCCGCGTCAGGAAATACGCAGCCGCGCCGGCGCCGGCGAGGAGTGCCACCGCCAGCGCCACCCACAGCCAAATTCTCCGCCTCCGGCGCTTGCGAGACGCCTCGGGCTCGCCGGCCGGCGGGCCGCCCCCATCCACGGCTGCTGCCTCTCCCGGCCGGCGGGGGCATTTCGGACCCAGCTTTCGCGTCTGCTGGGGCAATGCCCCCAGCCGCCGCCGCGCCGACCGCCGCTGCGGCGGGTATCGCGGCCATCGCGGCGGTCCGCTGGCCCGTCGCGCCCGAGACGATCGCCGCCTTGGCGTGCTCGAGCGCCGTGATGAACTGGTCTGCATCCGCGGGCCGGTCGGCGGGGTTCTTGTTCAGCGCCCACATCACCACCTGCTCCAGCTCCACCGGCAAGTTGGGGTTGACCATGGTGGGGGCTGTCGGCGCCTCGGAGACGTGCTTTATGGCGATTGTCACCGCCTGATCTCCGTCGAACGGCACGCGACCGGTGAGCATCTCGTACAGCATCACGGCGATCGAGTACAGATCGGAGGAGGCACTGACGGCATGCCCCTGCGCCTGCTCGGGCGAAAGGTACTGGGCGGTGCCGAGAATCGAGCCTGTCTCGGTCATGTCCGATGCGCCGGCGCGAGCGATCCCGAAGTCCGTGACCTTCGCCTGATCGGATTCGTCGACCATGACGTTCTGCGGCTTCAGATCACGATGGATCACGCCGTGCCGATGCGCGAATCTCGCCGCCTTGAGGACCTGGATCATGATGTCAATGGCCCTGACGGGATCGAGCGGTGCCTCGTCGCGGATCAGCTGCTTCAGCGTCCGGCCGGGGACGTACTCCATCGCGATGTAGTACGTGCCGTCGTATCCACCGCGGTCGTAGACGCCGACGACGTTCGGGTGCTGCAGGCCGGCGGCGGCCTGGGCTTCGCGCCGAAAACGCTCCACGAAGCCGGGGTCCTCGGCGAAGCGCCGGTGCAGCAGCTTGAGTGCGATCTTGCGGCCCAGCTGCTCGTCCTCGGCGAGGTACACGTCGGCCATCCCACCCGAGCCGAGGCGCGAGACGACCTTGTAGCGATGGTCAATAAACGAGCCGATTACGGCATCAGGCATCTCACTGGCCCTCGGAAAGCAGGGTCTGAATCACAGCCTTGGCGATCGGCGCGGCGATCGTCCCGCCGAACCCCCCCTGCGACTGATCGACGGTGACCGCCACGGCGACGGTCGGATTCTCGACCGGCGCGAAGCCGATGAACCACGGCTCCGTCAAGTTGGAGTTCGGCGAGCCGATCGAGGCCGTACCGGTCTTGCCCGCGACGCTGATGCCGCCCAGCTGCGCCGGCGTGCCCGTTCCCTCTTCGACGACGTTGCGCATCATCTGGGTGATCTCTCCGGCCACGGATCGCTTCATCACCTGGCTGTAGACGCTGGGCTTGATCGTCTCGACCGTCCGGCCGGTCTGGTCGACCACCCGCGACGTCAAATGGGGAGCCATCAGCTTGCCGCCGTTGGCGACCGCCGAAGCGACCATTGCCATCTGCAGCGGAGTGACAAGGAGGCCGCCCTGGCCGATCCCGATCCGGCCGATGTCCTCGCTCGCGCTCCCCGGCGGGTACGGATGCGACGGCTTGGTCAGGGTCCACGGCTGGCTGGGGTTCAGCTCGTCCGGGGGGTAATCGAGAGGGGGCTTTGCGTAGAAGCCGAACCGCCGCATGTAGTTGGTCATGGTTGCGCGTCCCACGCTCTGCGCAACCTGGGCCCAGATGGTGTTGATCGAGTACGTAAGCGCAGTCGTGAGCGTCTGGGGGCCCCACGACTGGTTGCCATCGTTCGACAACGGCACCCCAGAGACATTGATCGGCGAGTTGCCGTTCACCGTCGAGTCAGGCGTGTATTTGCCGCTGTCGATCGCGGCCGTGGCGGTAACGACCTTGAACGTCGATCCTGGGGGATACGAGGCCTGGGTCGAACGATTGAAGGTGGAAACGCCTGGAGCGTCGACATTGTTGTCGTTGTACGACGGGTTGGCATACATCACCTTGACGGCGCCCGTTTTCGGGTTGAGCGCGACCACCGAACCGGCCTGGCCTGCGAGCTGCTGGACGGCGACCTGCTGCGCCTTGGGATCGAGCGTCGTGTACACGTCGTCGCCGACCCGCCGCGAGCTTGTCTGGCCGAAGACCGACGACAGTCCGCCCTGAAGGCCACGCAGCTCTGTCCCGCGAGAGCGCTCGAGGCCGGCTGACCGGCCTTGAGCGGCGATCGAGTAGCCGACCGCCTGCGCGAACAGCGGGCCGGTGGGATAGGTCCGTTTCCATGTGTTGGCCACCGCGGGCACCGACTTGGCCAGCACGGTTCCGTCGTCTCCGAGGATCCTGCCCCGCTTGATCTTCAGCTCGTCGATCAGCGTGCGGCTGTTGAGCGCGTTGTTATTCAGCGACTTGGCGTCGAACACCGTCCAGCGCGATGTCCAGATCAGAAGCACCGCGAACAGGGCCACGGTCAATGCGAACAGCCGGATGATGGGAACGTTCACGTCGGCCTCCGCGCTCGATCCGAGACCAGCAGCATCAGCGCCAGCAAGACGAAGTTGGCGAGGATCGACGAGCCGCCGTAGGAGATGAACGGCAGGGTGACTCCGGTCAGCGGGATCACCCTCGTCACCCCGCCGACGATCACGAATACCTGGAGAGCGAACATCGCCGTCAAGCCGGTGGCCAGCAGCGTCGAGAACGAATCGCGCGCCAGCATCGCCACCTTGAAGCCCCGCCAGATGAACAGCAGATAGGTGAGCAGCACCGCGGCCGCGCCGAACAGGCCCAGCTCGTCGGTGATCACCGCATAGATCATGTCGGTCTGCGGCGCGGGCAGCAGGCGGGCCACCGCCGGGAATCGTCAGCACCGCCTGCCCAAATCCCTGTCCGAACATCCCTCCGGCGGCCTGGGCGAACACCGAGTTGGCGATCTGGTAGCTGCCGAGCGGGGCGTGGTAGAGCGTGGCGTTGAACGGATGCAGCCAGGTTTCGATCCGGGCGTGAACGTGCGCGATGTGGGTGCCCAGGAACCAGAAGCCGAGGGCGGCCGCGATCAGCCCGATGACGACGAACGACACCCGGTTGGTCGCGACGTAAAGGATCGCCAGCAGGGCGCCGTAGAACATCACCGACGAACCGATGTCGCTGAGCACGATCAGGATCCCCATCGCCAGGCCCCAGATCAGCAGCACCGGTCCGAAGTGCTTGAGCGGCGGCAGAGTGACGCCCAGGATCCGGCGGGCGCCCATCACCAGCACCTGGCGGGTGTCGCGCAGGTAGCTGGCCAGGAATATGACCAAACCGATCTTCGCGAACTCCGGCGGCTGGAACACGAACAGGCCCGGTATCCGGACGCCGAGGTACGCGCCGTTGGCCGAGTAGCCGATTCCCGGCAGCCGTGGGAGCACGAGCAGCCCGAGCGAGACGGCCATGATCACGTAGCGGTAGCGCTCGAGCTTGCGGTAGTCGCGGAAGATCACGATCGTGGCCGCAAACAGGATCAGCCCGAGCACGAACCACTGCGCCTGTAGGCGCGCCTGGGTGGCGTCGATCCGGTAGATCATCACGATCCCGAAGCTCGCCAGCACCGCTGCCAGTGGGAACAGGTACGGATCGGCGTGGGGGAGCGTCGCCCTGATGAACACGTGGCCGGCGACGCACAGACCGAGAAAGATCGCTCCATAGGTGAGCGACACGTTCGAGAGCGCGTTCGAGCGCTGGATGAACACGCCGGCGAAGCCGGCGGTCACCAGCAGAGAGGCCGGGATCAGAGCCAGGAGCTCGCGGTTACGTGCGCGCATCGCTCACTTCGCCAGCTGCCCGAGCTCCAGGTCCCGCACCAGGCTGGCGGCGTCCGACTCCGAGCGCAGGTTGTTGTTGAACACGGCCGACCTGCGGTCCGGAGGCACCAGCGACGCGGGTACGCCCGAGACGTAGAACGTCTCGTACAGAGGGATGCCTGCCGGCAGGTCGTACGGCAGCCCGCGGTAGATCGTCACGATCCCGTTGGCGTTGGTGCCGATGAAATACAGATTCCGTGTGGCCAGGTAGCCACCGCCGATGATCAGGGCCAAGACGATCACGACGGCGATTAACGCCGCGACGGCTTTGTGGCGCCTAAGGAGGTGCCGCGCTCGGCGCTCACGGACCACCCCGGACGCCACCGCGGCTTCGCCCGAGTGGCGTCCGGCGCGGATCCGTGGCGCCGGTTCAGCCGCCTTCTCGTCCGCGCCGCCCCGTGTCGCCGCCACCGCCGGCGCTGCCGACCATGGTCGGCTGATCCACCACGCCGTCGCCTGTGCCCTCGACCTCCTCGATCCGGAACAGGACGACGGTGATGTTGTCCCGCCCGCCGGCCGCGTTGGCCTCGTCGATTAGAGCCTGGGCCGCGGACTTGAGGCTGTCACTGGAGCCGAGGATCTCCTCGACGCGTTCCTCGGCGACCATCGAGGTCAGGCCGTCGCTGCACAGCATGAGGACGTCACCCGCCCGCACCGGATAGGTCCACGTGTCGACCTCTACTTCGGGCTCTGGGCCCAGCGCCCGCGTAATGATGGACCGCTGTGGGTGCTCCGCGGCCTGCTCCTCGGTCAGCTTCCCGCGGCGGACGAGCTCGTCGACCAGCGAGTGGTCTTGCGTCAGCCTCCGCAGCGAACCGCCTCGGAACAGGTACGCCCGGCTGTCGCCGACGTGCGCGATGGTGAGCGTGGAGTCATCCAGGTAGGCCGCCGTGAGTGTCGTTCCCATGCCGGCCCGCTCGCGCTCCGAGCGGGACACGTCGAAGATGCGCCGGTTTGCCTCCTGCACCCGCGTCACCAGGCGCTGCTCGGGCGTGCCGGAATCGGGAAGGCCATGCTTGAAGGCCTCAACCGCGATCTGGGAGGCGACCTCGCCGGCCTGGGCGCCGCCCATTCCGTCGGCAACCACGAAGACCGGCGCTTGCGCCAACGCCGAGTCTTCGTTCTCCCGGCGCTGTCGGCCTGTGTCGCTCTTTGCGATCGTGTCAGCGGCGCGGAGCAACTTCCCTCGGTTCTTGCACATAGGAGAACTCCGAATCACCGATTCGGATCCGGTCGCCGTCGTGCAGGGGCTGCGGTCCGGTCAGCAGCTCGTCATTCAGGTATGTGCCATTCGTCGAGCCCAGATCCTCGATCACGACGACCGGTCCCTGTCGCGAGATCCGGGCGTGGCGCGAGGAAGCGAACGGGTCGTCGAGCCGGATCTCGACGTCCCCTCGGCCCAGGGTCACGGTTTCGTCGAGCCCGTAGGCCACACCTGACTGGTGCCCTGGTGCCCGCTCAACCAGTAGCTTGGGCTCAGAGTCGGTGCGGGCGTCGATGAGGGCGTCAGCCGCCGAGTACATCCCGGTCGCATCCATGGGCGGCTGGTGGTCAGGTCTCGGGAGGCCTTGCCTGCCCCGCCTCAAGTCCCGCACCGCGCTCCAGGCCACCCACAGCAGGAACAGGTACAGCACGACCAGGAACGCGAACTTCAATCCGACCGATACGGGTTCGAGCATCCGCCTTCCTCCACGTCACTCCAGCTCGAACGTCATCACGGACGTGCCCAGCTCGATCTCGTCGCCAGGCTTGACGACGGTTGGAGCATCGATCCGGCGTCCGTTGACGCTCGAGCCGTTCGTGGAACCAAGGTCAGTGAGCACCCAGGAGCCGCCCCGAGGCCGGAGCTCGGCGTGTTGGCGCGAGACGTTCGCATCGTCCAGCATACATCGCACCTGCTGCTGCGTCCGAGTGTGACGCCCGCGGGCCCCACCACCAGACGCCTGCCGTCCAACAGCAGAAGCGCGGTCTCGCGCCGCTCTCGAGCCCGCTCCTCGAGCGGCTCGGCCACACGCCCCGCGGCGCTGTAGACCATCGTCCGGCCGCCCTGCTCGGCGGGCTCTGGGGGCTGCCTCGGGCTCTTGGCCGGGCTGGACGACGCGGGTCTGGATCCCAAACTCCCCAAGGCCCAGCCGACCGTCGGTCTCGAATTCGATCGTTGGGCGAGAGAGCATCACCAGTTTCTCGCGGCGCGCGTGCTCGAGCAGGTATCCGGCCAGCTCGCTCGCCAGCGCGTCCTCGTAGTCGGCGAATCGCTGGCGATCTCGCGGCGAGAGGAACACTCGGTATTCGTTGGGGACGTAGGTCCGAGAGACCGAGAACGACTTGTGCTCCTCCATCTCGCGGGCAAGCTTCCGGGCGATCTCGACTGGGCGCACCTCGGACCTGAAGGCACGGCTGAAGGTGCCCTCCACCAGGCCTGCGATCTTTTCCTCCAGGTTTCTGAGCACGCTCATACGACGCCGCGGGCGCGGCACGGTGATGCTACGGAATGCCGGCCTGAGGTTCGTTCGAACGGTTGGGTCTCCGCCTCCGGGCGCCAGCCACGGATGGACAGAGGGCGACGACAGCGCCGGCCACAGCTCCGATGACCGCTGTGTGGGGGGCCGAAAGGGGCGAGCCATGCCCGGCGGCGCGCACGGCGAGCTCCGTCGCGGACGCGGTGAAGGCCGCCCAGCCGGCGACGCGGGCCGCATCGAGCGCAAGCGAGCGGCGTTTGACCAGATACGGAAGCGCGGCGGCGGCGAGCGCCCACACCGGAGCGCCGGCAAGCGCGCCTGAGCTGACCAGCGGGGCGAGGACGTGATGGACGGTCCCATATGCCGACGAGGTCCAGATGCTGTGCGGCGGCAGTCCCGGCGGGGCCGGTAGGTAGAGATCAGAACCGCTCAACGGCGTCGCCAGGAGGACCCATATCCACCCTGTCAGGCCCAGGGCCGCGCGCTGCCACGGGGACCGAGCGGCCGCGGCGAACGCCGGCCAGGCACCGGCCAGGCCGACCGCGCCGAGGGCCGGGGCTCCAGCCGCGAGCGGCCACACGACCCCTGTCCGGAGAAGGACGGACAGCGGGATAACCGCCCCTGCCAACACGATCACCGCCTCGCCAGAGTGCCCTCGCAGCGCGGCCACGGTCGCCAAGGCTGAGGCCACAGCGATGAACCCCAGGCGGGGAAGCACGAGGACGATCCCCGCGGCTAAGAGCGCGACCGCGGCGGGGGCAATCGAGGGCGGGCCCAAAATACGCCGCGCCAGCCAGGCAGCAAGTAGCGCCATGCACGCACAGGCGATCGCGCGCTCCTGCCACCGCGGCGGCGCCCGGCTCTCGGTGACAGCATCGAGCCCACCGACCCCCCGAGCGCCATCGACACCAGGTCTTTGAACGCCCAGCCGGCCAGGCGCTCCAGGCTTAGCGCTGTGAGCGGGCAGAGCTTCCTCGCGGTGCGTGGGGCGGCCCACACGCGGGCGCCAGGGCTCCTCTACGACCCCCGGGACGTCCCGGAGCTCCGTACAAGCCATCGACAGCGCCCGCCTGAAGTCCTCGATCGTTCCCCGTTCCCGGGGCCGGGGGCGCAGCGCCAGGTCGATTCCCTGGCCCAGGTCTCGCGGCAGGTCGCGGCGCTGGCGGCGCAGCGCGGGAAGGTGTGCTCCCAGGCGGGCGGCGCGGTGGCCGGAGGGACCGAGCGCGATCGGGTTCACGCCCGTAAGCGCCTCGTAGCAGACCAGGGCGAGCGCGTACAGGTCGGCCGGCGCCCCTGCTGCCCGTCCGGCGGCCTGCTCCGGCGCCATGTAGGCGGCGGTTCCGACCACGTCGCCGGTGGCGGTCAGCGAGTCCCCGCCAATCACCCACGCCACGCCGAAGTCGGTCAACTTGGCGGGATAGCTGGTGCTCGCCGGTTGGTCGGGCACCAGAATGTTCGACGGCTTGACGTCCCGATGCACGATGCCTTGGGAGTGGGCGTGGGCAAGGGCGTCGCACAGGGCGACTCCGATCGCCACGATGTCGCGGTCTGAGAGCCGCCCGGCCTCGAGCAGCGCTCCGAGGGTTGCGCCCCGGACGAACTCGGACACCAAGTAGGCCGACTCATCGTCGGCGGCGGCCTCATACAAGGTCACGATCGCCGGATGACTGAGGCGAGCCGCGGCCCGCGCTTCGCGCTCAAACCGCGCCTCCATGATCCGCTCGCGCGGGACGACCTTGACCGCCACCTCCCGTTCGAGATGCTCATCACGCGCTTGCCAGACGGTGCCGAACGAGCCCGCGCCGAGACGCTCGCCGAGCCGGTAGCGCCCCAACACCTGCCCGTCGGCGAAGCTCGTCCTGGTGGGCGCACTCGACTGCCGGCGGGCAGTTGGCAGCTGGCTGGCGCGCATGCCCGGTTCTTCCACATTTCTGACCTCGTCCCTGCGGATGGGCGGACCTGCGGCACTTGCCCGACTTGCATTTTCGCCCGGTCATCCGGTCATACTGCGAGGTCCCGGAATCGCCCAAGGAGCCACACCTTGTCGTTCTTCGACGACGCGGATGAGCCGCTGACAGAGCAGCGCACGGCGCCGCGCAGGGGTCGAGCGTCGTCAGCTGGCCGCCGGCCGCCCACCGGGAGGCGGCGGTCGGGCGGCGACCAGCAGGCATTCATGATCAGACGTGCGATCGCCCTGACCGGGATCGTGATCGTGGTCATCCTGATCGTCCTCGGCGTGCACAGCTGCGAGGTCTCCCAGCGCAACAGCTCGCTCAAGGACTACTCCAACAGCGTCGGCACCCTGATCGCAAAGTCCAACCAGACCGGGAAGACCCTGTTCAACGAGCTATCCGGCGCGACCGGGGCCAGTAACGCCACCAACCTCCAGACCCAGGTCAACCAGACGCTGCAGGACACGCGGTCACAGCTGAACCAGGCCAAGCGCCTCAGCGTTCCCACCGAGATGAGGGTGGCCCAGCAGGACCTGTTGCTGTCGCTTCAGATGCGACGAGACGGCGTGAGCAACATCGCTTCCGAGATACAACAAGCCCTGTCGAAGGCGGCGAGCGCCGATGCCGCCAAGACAATCGCGGCCGAGATGGCCAGGCTGTACTCCTCGGACGTGGTGTACACCGACTACACCGCGCCCGCCGTGGTCTCCGCTCTGCCACGGCGCCGGCATCTACGGCCAACCGATCGCCTCCGGCCAGTTCGTCCAGAACATCGAGTGGTTGACGCCCACGTTCGTGGCCTCCAAGTTCGGGGCCGTCCTACCCGCCACATCAACCGGCAAGCCGGCGCCGGGGATCCACGGCCACGCCATGCAGTCCTGCAGCGTCAACGGTACGGCGCTGGTCGTCGGCGGTACGAACACGCTGCCCGCGAACCCTCCGCCGACGTTCACCTGCACCTTCACCAACGATGGCCAGAACAACGAGACCAACGTGGTGGTCAAGGTGCAGGTCGCCGGAACGTCGATCAGCGGCCAGTCGGTCACGCCCCAGACCGTGCCCAGTCACCAGTACACGGCGCAGGTGCAGCTGAGCTCCGCACCCCCGGCCGGCAGCCATACGGTCACCGCCACTGTCGAGAAGGTCCCGGGGGAGACGTCCACTCCTCACAACACGCTGACGTTCCCGGTGACGTTCCACTAGAGGTCGAGACCCCGCCTCCGTCCACGGGTCTCTTATCCTCTCCGCCGTGCCTGATCCCATGACGACAGCAGCGCCCCCCTAGCCGTTGTCCACAACCTGACCAGCATCGCGGGGATCGTGGCTATCGCGGCAGCCGCGGTGGCCGTCATCGCGCTCCTGGTAGCTCTGGCGCTCGCCATCAGGCTCCGGAGCGTACGGTCCGCTCAGCAGCTGGTGTTGGGCGAGCGCCGGGAGGATCTGGTCGCGCACGCGGCCCGGCTACAGGGCCAGGTTGAAGCGCTCCATCAGTACGTGGAGGACATGGCAGGCGCGCTTCAGGACCGCATGGACACCGTCGAGGCCCGGCTGGATCGGACCATCGCCCACCGGGCGCTCATCCATTACGACGCCTGGGGAGAGATGTCGGGCCACCAGTCGACCTCGATCGCGTTACTGGACGAGACCGGATCGGGCGTGGTGCTGTCCTCGATCCACCATCGGGACCAGGCTCGCCTTTACGCGAAGCAGGTGACCAGCGGCAGTAGCGAGCACGAGCTCTCACCGGAGGAGAACGAGGCCATCAGGCTGGCCCTCGGACGGGCAGGCGATCAAGCCCAGCGGGCCTAGGCGCCGCGTCAGCACTTCCAGGACATGCGTGTCGGCTACTTCGGCCCCGAGGGCACGTTCACCCACGAGGCGCTGATCGCTGCCGCCCACGGTGGCGGCCTCGAGCTGGTCGCCCTTCCGACCATCTACGACACGGTGATGGCCGTTCACGACGGCCTCGTCGAGCGGTCGCTGGTGCCGATCGAAAATTCATTGGAGGGATCGGTCAACGCCACGCTCGATGCGCTGGCCATGGAAACCGAGGATGTGGCGATTGTGGGTGAGGTCGTCCACCCGATCCGCCATTGCCTGGTCGCCCGAACGGGGCTCGAGCTCGAGGACATCGAGACCGTCGTCTCCCACCCCCAGGCGACCGCCCAATGCGCGCGTTTCATCCGTACCCGCCTTCCCGGGGCCCGTGTTCTGGCCGGATCCTCCACCGCCGACGCCGTCCGACTGGTGGCCGAGCACGACGGGCCGTGGGCGGCGCTGGGCAACCGCCTGGCCGCCGAGCGCTACGGCTGCCAGGTCCTGCGGGCGGGTGTCGAGGACATCGCGGATAACGAGACACGATTCGTCTGGCTGGGGCCGACTGGCGCTCCTGCCGGCCCCCCGGCCACGGATGAGCCGCCGCTGGGCCCCTGGAAGACCGCGATCGTCTTCTGGGGCGTGGGCTCCGAGGCGCCCGGCTGGCTCGTCCGATGCCTGGCGGAGTTCTCCTCACGCGCCGTGAACCTGACGAGGATCGAGTCGCGTCCGCGCAAGCAGGGTCTCGGGCGGTACATGTTCTTCGTCGATGTCGAGGGCCGGGAATCCGAGCCCCACGTGTCCGAGTCCCTCGCGGCACTGGCCGGACACGTCGAGAGCTTGCGGGTGCTCGGATCCTTCCCCGCCTGGGCTGGGGCCTGACCGCGGGCACCGTTCGGCGCCGCGATACACCTCCCTAAAAGGTGCATTCCCTTCGGCAAAGACGGGATAACCCCTCGCTACACTGGCGCCAGCCGTGGCCACCGCAGTAACACCAGCACCAGCGCGGTCCGCGTCGCCGCCGGAGCACCAGCGGCGCGGGCCTGCGGTCGGCCGGGTGCTCGTCCTGAACGCGACGTATGAGCCGATCAACGTCTGCACCGTGCGGCGCGCGGTTGTGCTGCTTCTCAAGGAGAGGGCGGAGGTGATCGAGCACGCCGAGTGGCAGCTCCACTCCGCCACCACGACCATCGCTCGGCCGATCGTGATCCGCCTTGTCAGCTACGTGCACATCCCGCGTGACACCCACCGGCGAAAGATCACGCGGCGGGCGGTATTCGCCCGCGACGACTGGACCTGCCAGTACTGCGGCTCGCGCTCAAATCTGACGGTCGATCATGTCGTCCCACGCTCCAAGGGCGGAGCCTCGAGCTGGGAGAACATCGTCGCCTCCTGCGCGCCCTGCAACCGGCGCAAGGGCAACTCGCTGCCGCGCCAGGTCGGGATGCGGCTGCTGCGCCAGCCCCGGTCCCCCAGCCCCCACGTATTCATCCAGGTCGCCACGCCGTCGATCCCGGCGGCGTGGCGGACGTACCTGGCTGCGTGACGGCATACCGGCCGTGCGGCCGCTCGCGCCGCGCGAGGCCGCCCGCGGACGCGAGGCCGCCCGCCGGCATCCCGTCACTCGCGTTAAGCAGCGAATCGCTCGGCGGCGCGGGCCTGAGCTTTGGCTCGTTCGGCCTCGCGGTCCTTGGCGGGCGCCGAGGTCGTCAGCTGGTCGAGCAGCCGCCGCGACACCTGCGCCACCGCGTCTCGGCCTCGGCGAACGCTTCCTCGTTGGCCCTCGACGGCTTCGTGAAGCCGCTGATCTTCCTGACGTACTGAAGGGCAGCGTCGTGCACTTCCTCATCGGTGGCCGGTGGATCGAAGTTGTAGAGAGTCCTGATGTTTCGGCACATCGGCCAAGGGTACCCGGCAGAGGAGCCAAGGAATGTGACCCCTCCTATGGCACGAAGGGCGCCGCACTAAAGCGACGCCCTTCGCATGACAGTTGGCTGCCCGAACCGAGGTGAGCTGTACTGCAGCCGGAGGGACTAGTCCCGGCGCCCACCACGGCGGTGTCTCGGGGGGACTCCGCTAAGCGGGGTCAGCCTCCGAACCTAGCGGCCGGACACCTCCAGGGTCCCTAAGGAAAACTTCAGCCGGACCACCTCCTTTCTCTGGTGATCCTCAGATTACAAGGTCAGGCGACGGAAATAGGATGGGGCGACGGACCCCGACCGTCGGCACGCTGGGCTTCGCGCGAGTGCCACTCGGTCGGGGACCGGTCGCCGCCATATAAGCCCCAATTAATCCTCGGCGGGCTCGGCGCCGGCCTCGCCGGGTTCGTCGCCGTTCTCGCCGTTCGCGGACCTTGGCCGCGGTATCCGCTTCGGACTCGACGATCAGCGCGACGGCGCTGACCTGGTCGTCGTCGCGAATGTTCATTACGCGCACGCCCTGGGAGGCCCGCCCGTAGCGGTTGATGCCGCGCACGGACGTCCGCTGCACCATGCCGTTCTGGGAGATGAAGACCAGCTCCTGGTGCTCCCGGACGACGAGGGCGCCGGCCAGCTGGCCCTTGTTCTCGGTCAGCGTGATCGTCTTGACGCCCATCGTCCCGCGGCCCTTGACGGGATAGTCGGGGATCGGGGTGCGCTTGCCGTAGCCGTTCTCTGTCACCACCAGCAGCTCCTGGTCGTCGCGGGCCACGTCCATCGCCAGGACGGCGTTGCCCTTCTGGGAGACGTTCATCCCCCGGACCCCGCTGGTGTCGCGGCCCATGGACCGGACCTGCTTTTCTGAGAAGCGGGCCGCCTGGCCAGAGCGCGAGACCATGATGATGTCGTCGCTGCCGCTGGTACGGCGGACGGCCATCAGCTCGTCGTCGTCGCGGATGTTGATGGCGATGATCCCATCGGCCTTGATCGGGGTGTTGTAGGCGCCGAACTCCGTCTTCTTCACCATCCCGTTGCGGGTGGCGAACACCAGGTACTTGCCCTCGTTGAAGTCGCGCGTCGAGAGCACGGACTGGACGCGCTCGCCCTCTCGCAGGGGCAGGAGGTTGACGAGCGCCCGCCCTTTCGCGGTTCGCGAGGCTTCCGGCAGCTCATACACCTTCAGCCGGTAGACCTTGCCGCGGTTGGTGAAGAACAGCAGGTAGTCGTGGGTGGAGGAGACGAACAGGTGCGCGATGTAGTCGTCCTCCTTCATGTCGCCGCCGGAGATGCCGATGCCGCCGCGGCGCTGCTGGCGGTAGGTCGATAGCGGAAGCGACTTGATGTATCCCGATTGGGTGATCGAGATCACCATCTGCTGGTCGGCGATCAGGTCCTCGATGTCGATGTCGCCCTCGGCGTACGTGATCTCGGTGCGGCGCTCGTCGCCGTGGGCGTCCGCGATCTCCGTGAGCTCCTCCTTGATCACGCCGTAGATCTTGTTCTCGTCGCCGAGGATCTCCCGCAGCTCAGCGATCCGCTCGACCAGGTCCGCGTGCTCCTGCTTGATCTTGTCCGCCTCGAGGGCGGTGAGCCGGCTCAGGGTCAGCTGAAGGATCGCCTGGGCCTGAACGACCGTCAGCTCGAACCGCTCGACCAGGCCGGTGCGGGCTGTTTCCGGGTCGCGCGAGCCGCGGATGAGCGCGATCACCTCGTCGAGGTTCTCGAGCGCCACCAGCAGGCCCTCGAGCACGTGGGCCCGCTCCTCGGCCCGGCGCAGTTCGTACTTCGTCCGGCGGACGACCACCTCGCGCTGGTGGTCGACGTAGTGGGTGATCACCTCGCGCAGCGACAGCGTCCGCGGCACGTTGTCCACCAGCGCCACCATGTTCACCCCGAAGGTGGCCTGCATCGGCGTGTGCTTGTAGAGCTTGTTGAGCACCACCTTGGGGATCGCGTCGCGCTTCAGCTCGATCACGATCCGCATCCCGTGGCGGTCTGACTCGTCGCGCAGGTCGGTGACCTCGGGCAGCTTCTTCTCCAGGACCAGGTCGCGGATCTTCATGATCAGGCCGCCGTCGCCCCCCTTGCGTACCTGGTAGGGCAGCTCGGTGACGATGATCGCCTCCTTGCCCTGGCCGATCGGCTCGACGTGGGCCTTGGCCTGTACCCGGATCCGCCCGCGCCCGGTCTTGTATGCCTCGCGGATTCCGTCGCGGCCCAGGATGGTGCCGGCGGTCGGGAAGTCGGGGCCCTTGATGTGCTTCATCAGAGCCTCGACGTCGATCGCCGGGTCGTCGATGTACGCGATCGTGGCCTTGATCACCTCGCGCAGGTTGTGCGGCGGGATGTTGGTAGCCATCCCGACCGCGATCCCGGAGCCGCCGTTGACGAGCAGGTTCGGGAACCGCGACGGCAGTACCACCGGCTCCTGCTTGGCGCCGTCATACGTGGGGACGAAATCGACCGTCTCCTGATCGATGTCGCGAAGCAT
Organism: uncultured Actinomycetes bacterium; assembly: GCA_963719305.1. GTDB lineage: Bacteria > Actinomycetota > Thermoleophilia > Solirubrobacterales > Solirubrobacteraceae > Palsa-465. Next base: position 388,960 of record CAVRBL010000006.1, read on the forward strand.
CTCGACGGCGAGCCGGTCGAGGCGGGCTTCGGTGTTGTGAGACACGAACCCATTCGTGATGAAGGAGTGGTCGTCCGTATCGACCCGGACGGAGTAGACGGGCTGCACACCGGCACCCTCGATTGAAGCGACCTCGGCGTAGTAGTAGACCGCGTCTCCGTGCTCGTCAGGAGGCGACTCCAGGGTGGCAGTACTCGCTCCGCGCTCTCGACCCGGCGTGCGAATATCCCCAAAGTCGCTACCGGTCGTACCGTTCGGGGAGATCCGGATCACTGTCGTTCTCAAGGCCCCAAGATCGGACAGCGTGACCGGGGTTGGGGACTTTTGAATGCCCGCGGATGGCGTTGGCATGTGCGAGCGCACCATTGCGACGCGATCTCCAGGGCCGATCTCCTCCAGCAGCTTCCACATGAGAAGCGGTACGCCGCCCATGTCTACGAGGCAGAGCAGCGGGTGATTCTCCGTTCCGGTGACCTCGTAGCCCTCGCGGGTTCGGAGGCGCAGCGTGGGGTGCGATCCGGAGTGAAAGACCTTCGACGCATGCACCGGTCGGCCGAGACGATCGAGCACCGTCAGATCAACATCGACCTCGCTATTCGGGACCAGTCCAGGCGCGAGCTCATCAATTCGGAGCGTCCCGGATGGAGTCGCGACCCGAGTCTCGCCGGTGACGCAGTAGCGCATGGCGGCAGCGGAGTACCCGTCGATATTCCCGAAGTTGCCGTGGCCGTCAACGAGCGGGTAGCGCATCGAGAAGTCCTGCGCCAGGCGGACGAGCGTGTCGTAGATCGGGGAGTCGCCGTGGGGGTGGTACTTGCCCATCACCTCGCCGACGATCTGCGCGCACTTGACGTGCTGGCGGCCGGGCTGGAGCCCGAGCTCGTTCATCACATGCAGGACGCGGCGGTGGACGGGCTTCAGGCCGTCACGGACGTCCGGCAGCGCCCGCGAGACGATGACCGACATCGCGTAGTCGAGATACGCGGAGCGCATCTCGTCTTCGAGCGGGCGCGGCTCGATATTGCCGCCGGAGATCGTGTCGACCGCCGACATCGGCTACACGTCCAGGTTGGCGACCAGCCGCGCGTTCTCCTCGATGAACGCTCGACGTGGCTCGACCTGGTCGCCCATCAACATCGAGAACACAAGGTCGGCCGAGGCCGCGTCTTCCATCGTCACCCGGACCAGCGTGCGGGTCTCGGGATCCATGGTGGTCTCGCGGAGCTCCTCGGCGTCCATCTCGCCGAGGCCCTTGAAGCGGTAGTACTGGATGCCGCGCTGAGCGACTGCCAGGATGGCCGTCCGCAGATCCGCGAACGTCGTCGCGTCGCTGCTGGCATCGCCAAGCTTGACGTGGAACGGAGGTGTGCCGGTCAGTTCGGCGATCTCCTGATGCACGGCCGTCAGGCGGTGGTACTCGTTGGCGTCGAGCGCCGCCCGGCGCACGTGGTGGGTGGTCGCGAGCCCGGTCTTGCTCTCGACCGTGCGGATCACCACTTCGTCCGGAGTCTCTGCCACCAGCTCGGTGCTGTAGCTGTCGCCGTTCTTTCCGTCCTTGGCGATGTGCCGCAACAGCGCGTCGGCGTCAGTGATCTGCTCTTCGAGCAGTCGCGCCTGCTGGAGGAACGCGACGACCCCGTGGCCGTGGGCCGTGCGCAGTGCGGACGCCCAACCCTCGTACTGCTTGAGCAGCTTCGTGAACCGCTTCCAGCGTGCCTCGGTCAGCTTGAACGGCTTGTTGTAACGGTCGAAAACCTGGATCTTCTCGAACTTGTCCCCGAGCAGGATGTCCTCCAGCTCGGACTCGCGCTCCAGGTAGCGATGCTTCCCACCGCGGGTGAGCCGGTACAGAGGGGGCTTGGCGATGTACACGTAGCCGGCCTCGATCAGCGGCTGCATCTCGCGAAACAGCAGCGTCAGGGCCAGCGTCCGGATGTGGGCGCCGTCCACGTCGGCGTCGGTCAGCAACACGACCTTGTGATACCGGGCCTTCTCGAGATCGAACTCGTCGCGAACGCCCGTCCCGATCGCCGTGATCAGGGCCTGGATCTCGGTGTTCTGGAGCACCTTGTCGATCCGGCTCTTCTCCACGTTCAGGATCTTGCCCCGCAGCGGGAGGATGGCCTGCGTGTTGCGGTCGCGGGCGCTGACCGCCGAGCCGCCAGCGGAGTCGCCCTCCACCACGAACAGCTCGGCCAGCGCCGGGTCCTTGACCGAGCAGTCGGCGAGCTTGCCGGGCAGGGTCGAGTTCTCGAGCGCCGACTTGCGCCTCGTGAGATCGCGGGCCTTACGGGCGGCGGCGCGGGCCTGGGCGGCCGACACGGCCTTGCGGATCACCGCCCGAGCGTCTTGTGGGTTCTCCTCCAGGAACTCCGCCAGCCGAGCGTTGACGATCGAGTGCACGAAGCCCTGCATGCCCGGGTTGCCGAGCTTGGTCTTCGTCTGGCCCTCGAACTGCGGGTCCTGAAGCTTGGCCGAGATCACGGCCGTCAAGCCCTCGCGCACGTCCTCCCCGGTCAGGTTCTCGTCCTTCTCCTTGAGCTCGCCCTTGTCGCGCGCGTACTTGTTCAGCGCGCTCGTCAGCGCGGAGCGAAAGCCGCTCAGGTGCGAGCCGCCCTCGTGCGTGTTGATGTTGTTGGCGAACGAGAAGACCGACTCCTGGTAGGAGGAGTTCCATTGCATCGCGACCTCGACCGCGCCCTCCTCGCTCTCGCCCTCGAAGGAGATGATCTTGCGCTGAATCGGCTCCTTGTTCTCGTTGAGGTAGGAGACGAAGTCAACGATCCCGCCCTCGTAGCGAAACTCGGCCTGGTGGCCTTCGGCCCGCTCGTCGACGATCGCGATCCGCAGGCCACGGGTGAGGAAGGCGGTCTCGCGCATCCGCTCCTCGATCGTCTTGAAGTCGAACTCGAGGGTCTCGAAGATGTCCGCGTCGGGAACGAAGGAGATCGTCGTACCGGTCTCCTTGGTCCGCTCCCCCTTCTTCAGGTCGCCCAGCGGCTTTCCGCGCTCATATGACTGGGTCCAGGTGTAGCCGTCACGCTTGACCTCCACGGTCAGGCTCTCCGACAGGGCGTTGACCACCGAGACTCCGACACCATGCAGGCCGCCGGAGACCTTGTAGCCGCCGCCGTCGCCGAACTTGCCGCCGGCGTGCAGCACGGTAAGCACGACCTCCACCGCCGGCTTCTTTTCCTTCTCCATCACGGCCACGGGGATCCCGCGCCCGTCGTCTGTCACCGTGACGGAGTTGTCCGGATGGATGACGATTTCGACGTTGTCGCAATGGCCCGCGAGGGCTTCGTCAACAGAGTTGTCAACAACCTCGTAGACAAGGTGGTGCAGCCCGCGGGGACCGGTCGAGCCGATGTACATCCCCGGGCGCCTCGAACGGCCTCAAGGCCCTCCAGGACCGTGATGTCCTGGGCGTCATAACTGCTCTTCTTCTTGTTTCGGCGCGCAGCGCCATTACCGTCTGCCAACGATCCTCCGATGACATCGAGACGCCCCGGTACCGCGCATCGAACGGCGCGCCGGGGCGTCGAAAGCTGGTAGACAGAAGAATAGCACAGCGCGACCCCAGATCCGGCCCTCAGGCACCCCGATTTTGCCTGCAAAATGGCACAAAGCGGGCACAGTTAAGGAACGCTTTCTGCGCGATTAGCAAATCCGTCAAGTACCGTGTTCGAGGCCCCGCACGGAAGCCCTGCCGAGGTGCCGAGCACGGGGCTCGCTTGGTTCGTCTAGGCAGGCGTCGTCACGCACCTGATCCGCGTGATTTCGGACCCACCAAGCGCCCCGTTCAGGCGCTCGATAATCGAGGCTGCCATGAGGTCGAGCTCCTGCGCCCAGACCGACGCCGAGCAGCCGATCGTGAGCACACCGGCCCGTTCGGAGATGGGCTGCGCCTGCTGGGCGATCGCGTCGCCGACGGCGGCACGCCAGGCGGCTTGGACCTCGGCCAGCAGCGTGTCAGGCGCCAGCTCGCCCTGGATCTCCTCAAGCGCCACCGTGACCGGGCGCGGACTGCGCCTGGAATGGCTCATGCGGCCAATGCCTCCTGAAGCACCCGTCCGTCCGAGACCGCGATGCGCGCCACGTCGGGCGAGGCAGCGCCGGGGACGTGCTCGAGATCGGTGGTCGTGATTACGGACTGCCCTCCCACCGAGCGCAGCCACTCGACCAGCGCCAGGCGACGGTCACGGTCGAGCTCGCTCATCACGTCGTCGAGCAGCAACAGTGGGAGGACCCCCCGCCGGTCGCCCACTGCCTCTCGCTCGGCCAGCAGCAGCGACAGCAGGGCCAATCGTTGCTGTCCCTGGGACCCGTAGGTGCGAATCTCACGGCCGGCACGTTGAAGCGCCAGCTCGTCGCGGTGGGGCCCGTGCGAGGTGAAGCCACGGTCGAGGTCCACCTCGGCTCGCTCTGACAGCTCCGCGGCCAGCTGGTCCGGCTCTTGGGCGCGCGAGCGGGGCCGGTAGGTGACTCCGCAGTCTTCGCCCAGGCCGAGCGCCTCGCTCAGGACCTGGAACCGTTCGGCGACCACCGCTACGGCCTCCGATCGGTCGGCCATGAGCTGCACGCCGTGGCGCGCGAGTTGGGCGTTCCAGCTAGCCAGAGAGCCACGTGAACCGGAGCCGGCACGGATTCTCGCGATCAACGCATTCCGCTGTGCCAGCGTCTGTGCGTACGCGCGCCGAGTCCCGACCCGGGAGGGCCACACGGCCGCCACGAGCTGGTCGAGGTGGGCCCGGCGCACCGCTGGGGGTCCTTTGATGAGCTCCAACCGGTCGGGTAGAAAGACGGTCACGAGCGGCCTGGCGGAGGCGTCCAGCAGCCGCTCCACGGGAGCGCCGTCGACCCGCATCCTCTTCGCTTCTCCGGGTGTGAATCCGACCGACAGCTCATGCGGCCCGTCTTCGCCCGCAACCTCGACCACCACCCGCGCCGCGTCTGACCCGAACCGCACAACCTCCCGCTCGTTCGTAGTTCGGCATGAGCGGCCCGTTGAGCCGAAGTAGATTGCCTCCAGAAGGTTGGTCTTGCCGGCCCCGTTGGGGCCAGAGACGACAGTTAGCCCGCTGCCGAGGACTACTCGCACATTCTCGTAGCCGCGGAAGGCACGCACCGTGCAGCCGACTACTCGCGTCACGGCTCCTGCGGCTTCCAGCCCACTACACGTTGAGCCGGATAGGCATGATCAAATACTGGAAGCCGCTGCCGTCGGCAGCTTCGATCAGCCCGGGGCGGAGTGGGCTGATCAGCTTCAGCAACACGTCCCCCTCCTCGATCGCCTCCAGGCCGGCGCGGAGGAACTCGGGGTTGAAGCCGATTTCAAGAGGCTCGCCTTCAAACGCCACCGGGAGGGACTCGCGCGCCTCTCCGACGTCTGGTGTCTGGGCCGAGACGGTGAGCTCCCCGGGCGCAAAGGCCAGCCTCAGCGGAGCGTTTTTCTGAGCAAGAAGGCTGATCCGGCGGACAACCTCTGTCAGCTCCGCGGAGGCCACACGCAACTCGTGCTCGAAGCCCTCCGGCAACAGTTGCCGATAGTTGGGGAACTGGCCTTCGATCAGCCTCGACGACAGGATCGTCCGTCCCAACATAAACACGATCTGGTTGCGCTGGACCGCGACCCGCAAGTCCTCCTCCTCGGCGTGAACCGCGACGCGAGCAAGTTCCTGCAGCGCGCGGGCAGGTACGTTGACTTCGAAAGACCTCGCGAGCGGCTGCTCGAACGGCGTCTGCTTGACGCTCAACCGGTAGGAGTCGGTCGCCACCATCGACAGCTCGCGTTCGGAGGCCGACACCAGGATTCCGGTAAGCACCGGCCGTGTCTCATCGCGCGAGGCCGAGCCGGCAACCTTCAGCGCAGTGGATACGAATGCTTCGGCGGGAACCGAGACAGCTGGCGTCGGGGTCGGGCTCTGGGAACGGGGGAAAGTCGTCAGCTCTGAGAGTCCGGATGTCGAACGTAGCGCTGCCGGAGACAAGCTCCACGTCCTGCTGCGCCGGTCGTAGCTCCAACGAGACCTGCTGGGCTGGGAGCGACCGTACGACGTCCAGTAGCAGCCGGGCAGGAAGGACGACCACCCCGTCTCTGATCACCTCGGCGGTCACGGGAACGCGCAGCCCGACGTCCATGTCCGTCGCTCGCAGCTCGCAGCCTTGGGGCGTGGCGGCGATCTGAACACCTGACAGAGCCTGGATTGCGCTTCGCGTCGAGGCGACCCTGCCGACCGTCTGAAGTTGCTCGAGGAGCACATCCCGGTCAACAGACAGCTTCACTGTGAATACCTCAGTAAAGGATTAGGAGTCATAGAGGCAAGAACTTCTGTTGACAGGGCTGACTTTGCTCGCAACGAGCGGCCAGTGTGAGAGCTTGAGCCGAAGAGCAAGTCTGTCAACAGCTTCGGTCGGCTTGTTGAGAGACGAGCCCATCCGTGAGCTCGCGGAGCTCGATCGCCACGTTGTCGTCAGAGACAAGGCGCTCGCCGACACGCTTACAGGCATGCAGGACGGTTGCGTGGCCGCGTCCGCCGAACCCTTGGCCGATCGCTTGAAGGGAGAGGTTTGTGAGCTGGCGCGTCAGATGAATGGCGACCTGACGGGCCCAGGCCACGCGAGCGTGGCGGTCGGACGACATGAGATCGTCGACCGATACCTGGTAATGAGAGCCAACGGCCTGCTGAATGGCGGCGATTGATAGCGACCTGTGGCCAGCAGCTGGAGCGGGACAAATGGCGTCCAGGACGCGCGCCGTCATGTCGCAGTCGATCGGATGCCCGGTGAGCGAGTGGTAGGCGACCACGCGGATAAGGGCGCCTTCGAGGGCCCGCACATTGCTCGTGATGCGCTTGGCGATCAGCGCCAGGACCTGCGGATCGTCGACCGTTATGTGATCCAACGCGGCGCGCTTTCGAAGGATCGTGACGCGTGTCGAGAAGTCCGGCGGGCCAATGATGGCCACCAGCCCGGCCTCGAAGCGTTCACGCAGACGCTCCTCGACGGTGACCAGTTGGTGGGGCAGTCGGTCGCACGTGAGTACCAACTGCCTGCCGGTCTCATAGAGGGCGTTGAAGGTGTGGAAGAACTCCTCCTCGGTCTTCGCCTTGCTGGCGAGGAACTGGACGTCATCGATCAGGAGGATGTCGGCGTCGCGATACGCCTGCTTGAAGTGGCTCAGAGAGCGTGAGCCAAGCGCGGTGAGGAAGTGGTTGGTGAAGGCCTCGGCGGTCGTGTAGCGCACGACCGCGCCGGCGCCGAAGTCCCGGACATAGTTGCCGATGGCGTGCAGGAGGTGGGTCTTGCCCAGCCCGGGCGGGGCGTACAGGAAGAGCGGGTTGTATGCCTGGCCGGGCAGTTCGGCCACCGCCAGCGAAGCGGCGTGAGCAAGGCGATTGCCCTCTCCGATGACAAACTGGTTGAAGCTGTATCGGGGATTGAACGTGGACGGCTCCCCGAGATGGGGATCGTGAGTCCGCGCGGGCCGAGATTGCAGCGACGCGAACTCGACGCGCGCCCCTTCTCCCAGGGCGGCCCGGACGGATCGCTGTATGACGTGGTTGAAGCGCCTGGAGATCCACGGCCCGATGTCGGGCGGGACCCCAATTGACAGCACCCGTCCATCCCACGCTCTTGCCTGCAGCGGCGCCAGCCAGAGCTCGTAGGTCGATTCTCCGACGACCCTCCTCAGCTCGGCGCGTACCTCGCGCCAGGCAGGCGTCAGCTCGGGATGCGCGGGTAGCTCCAATCGACTCCTTTTCGGGGAGCGGCACGGCGAGTAATGAAGAGGCCGGGCGGACCGCCCAGGGCGCGCGAATATACCAACGCGGAACAGGCCCGGAAGAAGGCGTTGACGCAAAGCGCGAGAAAAATGGCGGGGGGAGTTTTCGCCCGCCACGCCGGCCCTCGGACGGCCGCTCATTGGCAAGGATGACCCTGCGTATACTGGATCGTTCTCAGCCGGTCGGCACCTCGAGCCATGAAGCGCACCTACCAGCCGAAGAAACGCAAGCGCGCGCGGACGCACGGGTTTCGTGCGCGGATGCGCACGCGCGGGGGGCGGCTCGCGCTCAAGCGCCGGCGCGCGAAGGGCCGCACGCGGCTGACGGTGTGATGCAGGACTCGCTCCGCTCGCGGCGACAGTCCCGCCGGGCGAGGCTGTCGCGCAGCGCGGACTTTGACCGGGTCTTCCGGCAAGGGCGAGCGCACGCCAGCCGCGAGCTGGTGCTGCACGTCTTCCCCCGCGGCGAGGCTGGCGAAGGGCCCCGGCTCGGGCTGTCGGTGTCACGAAAGGTCGGCGGCGCTGTGGAGCGAAATCGCGTCAAGCGGCTGCTGCGCGAGGCGTTCGCCGCAGAGTCCTCGAAGCTGCCTCCCGGAACGGATGCGGTCATCGTCGCTCGCCGGGATGCTTGGCCTCTAGCTGAGCGTGAGGGTCTGGCCGGCATGCAGGAGCGGGTGGCGGAGCTGATCGGCAAAGCGGGGAGCGAGGAAAAATGAGAGATTGCGCGCGCCATGGCCATCCTCCCGATAAGGCTCTACCAATGGTTGATCTCGCCCCTGCTCGGCCAGCGGTGCAAGTACTACCCCTCGTGCTCGGAGTATGCCGTGCAGGCGATTCGGAGATTCGGGATACTCCGTGGGCTAGTTCTGGCCGGCTGGCGGCTGCTGCGTTGTAACCCCTGGAGCCGCGGGGGGCTCGATCCGGTCGAAAACCAGCGGCTGTTCAAGCCAAGAGCCGCAGCCAAGCCGAAGGCCGAGCCGCGAAGCGCATGACCCACCTGCTCGTTACCGCAACGATCTTCCAGCCGCTTGTGGACGTCTTCGAGGCGGTCCTGAAGGCCATCCACAGCGTCATCGGTGGCTCTTGGGGCTGGTCCATCGTCCTATTGACGGTCTTGGTCCGGGCGGTCCTGCTGCCCCTGACCGTCAAGCAGTTTCACTCCATGCAGAAGATGCAGCGGCTGACGCCGGAGATGAAGCGGCTCCAGGCCAAGTACAAGCAAGACAAGCAGCGCCAGCAGCAGGAGCTGATGAAGCTCTACCAGGAGCACGGCGTGAACCCGTTTGGCTCCTGCCTGCCGCTCGTGGCCCAGCTGCCGGTGTTCATCGGGCTCTATTACATGCTGCGGACCAGCCTCCGAGGCGATATCTGCCCGCAGCTACAGCCGCATCACTTCGTCAACGGCCATTCCGTCGTCAACACGGCCCACACCGTCCCATGTGGACCCCTCACGGCGGCGCCGGCTTCCTCTTCATCCCGGACTTGACGAACCACGCGACCGGCGCGGTGCTGGTCGCGTTGATCATCCTCTACGTGGGCACCCAGCTCGCGTCGTCGCTGATGATGTCGACCCCGCAGATGGACCGCAACCAGCGGCTGCTGATGATGGGCCTGCCGCTGGTGTTCGTCTTCATCATCATCGGATTCCCGGCCGGAGTGCTGGTCTACTGGATCACCACCAACCTGTGGACGATGGGCCAGCAGTACTTCATCCGCCGGCGCCTGGGGCCGATGACGCCCATCACTGCCACGGCGGACGGCGATGCCGCGGCGGCCAAGGGTCCATCCCAAAAGCCCGAATCGAGCGCCGCCCCGAACGGCGCTCCGACCGGTGGGGGACTCGGCGGGCTATTGCGCGGGCTGACCAAGGGCGAGGACCAGCGCGAGCCGGTGGCGACTACCCAACGGAGCCGCACGCGGACCTCGGCCCCGCCCCCGCCTCCGCGGAAGAAGAAGAAGCGCTCGGGTCGCCGGAGGTAGTGTGAGCGCGACCGGAGGTGGGGAGGTCTCGCAGTTCGGGGAGTCGGCCGGTGACGCCACGAGCGAGGCCTCGGCCCGGGTCACGGAGCTGCTGGAGCGGATCGCGCACGTCGCCGGCGTCCCAGCTCGCGTCAACGTCCGTGAGAACGAGGAGCACATCTGGGGCGAGTTCGCGGGCGAGGACTTGGGGATCCTGATCGGGCACCACGGCCAGACAATCGATGCGATCCAGCATCTCGCCTACCGGATGGCGTTTCGTGGCGAGAGCGCCCGAAAGGCCGTTGTGGTAGATGCGGCCGGGTATCGCGAGCGCCGGGCCGTCGCCCTGCGGGCGGCCGCCGACCAAGCGGCCGAGGCCGCCGTGCACGACGGGCGGCCGGTGGCGCTCGAGGCGATGAGCGCAATCGAGCGCAAGCTCGTTCACGAGCACCTGCGAACGCGCCGCGACGTTGAGACCTACAGCGAGGGGGAAGAGCCGGACCGAAGGCTGGTCGTGGCGCCGCTGGTATGAGGCCGGCAGGCCGGTTTAGGTAGCTAGAGCCGCGGCGCCGGGGTCCGGCCTGACGGCACTCGCGCGAAGCGCACGGTGCCGTCAGGGTGGATCAGGCGACGAGGCTGAGCGTTTCACGTTTTTCCTGACGGTGAAACAACTCACCCGCCGGCCGCGCTACAACATCTGCCGTGACCGAGCTGAGTGAGTTCGACCGGGGCTTGATCGTCGGGTTGCTGGTCGGAGAGGGCTCGTTCGGCGGCGACGGCAAGCAGCCACAGGTGACGCTACGGATGCACGTCCGGCACGAGGCGCTGTTCCGGTGGCTCCTGGAGCGCCTGCCCGAGACGCGGCTCTACGGCCCCTACTCGCACGGAGGTCGCTCCTACTACCAGTGGATGGCGCGTGGCCGAGCGCTGGTCAAGGATGTCCTCCCGATCCTTGAGGGCGAGCTGACCGACGGCCTCGACGGCCACGCCGCGGCCCGGTTTCGGGCGATGGTTGACCGCTATGCGGGCTTCATCGAGCGCGAGCGGGCGCGACAACCGCCCGAATGACATCCGTACCGCGAGCCAGGATCGGCGACCTCACGCGGCGCTACTCCTTGCCGGTCGGCGCCGAGTCCGCGCTCCTCACGCTGTTGGAGCTGGTTATGACCGATTCAGCCGCCGCGACCGCGATGCGCAGCGAGGACGCGGTGGTCGATGACCACCTCGCCGACTCTTTAGTCGCGCTCGAGCTCGACCAGGTACGCCGGGCCACGGTCATTGCGGACCTTGGCTCTGGTGCTGGGTTTCCGGGACTGCCGCTGGCAGTCGCGCGCCCGGACGCGACCGTGAAGCTGGTCGAAAGCAACAAGCGCAAGTGCGAGTTCCTCAACCGGGCCGCTATCGCGTGCGGCCTTGGCAGGGCTCGCATTGTCAACTCACGAGCCGAAACCTGGGACGCCGGCATCGACCGCTGCGATCTGGTGACGGCCCGCGCGCTGGCCCCGCTGCCGGTGGTCGTCGAGTACGCGGCGCCGCTGCTGCGGATCGGTGGCTCGCTGGTGGTGTGGCGCGGCCGCCGCGACCGCGATGCTGAGGAAGCCGCCGCCCGCGCCGCCGGTCAGCTTGGCCTCGAACCCCGCGAGCCGCTGCTTGTTCGCCCATATCCCGCGGCCAGCAGGCGGCACCTGCACCTCATGCTGAAGGTGAGACACACGCCGGCGGGGTTCCCTCGCCGACCAGGCGTGGCCGCCAGGCGGCCGCTGGGCTCAGGCCGGCCGCGCTCCGTCTGACCGCCGTCGCCGCTACCTTGCCGAGCGAGCCATGGGCATCGTCTACGCCATCGCCAACCAAAAGGGGGGAGTAGGCAAGACGACGACGGCTGTGAACCTCGCCGCGTGCGTGGCGGAGGCTGATTATGAGTCGCTGCTGGTCGACATCGATCCGCAGGCAAATGCGACCGTGGGGCTTGGCCTGGGGCGCGACGCAAGCCCCACGATGTATGACGTATTGGTCGGCGGGGTGACGCTCGAGGAGGCCATCGTCCCCTCTGGTATCGGCCATCTCTGGATCGCCCCGTCCGGTCCCGACCTGGCTGGAGCGGCGGTCGAGCTGCCGCGGATCGCCGGATCCGAGACTCGGCTCCGGGAAACGCTTGAACGTGTCCGGCAGCGCTACGCGTTCACGCTGCTCGACTGTCCCCCTTCGCTCGGCCCCCTGACGGTTGGCGCGCTCGTCGCATCTGATCGCGTGATCGTCCCGGTTCAGTCGGAGTACTTTGCGCTTGAGGGGCTGGCCGGTTTGCTGGACACGCTGTCCCTGATCCAACGCGAGCTGAATCCACGCCTGACGGTGGCCGGAATGTTGTTGACGATGCACGACGGGCGGACCCGTCTGGCGCAGGACGTGGAGCGCGAGGTCCGCGAGCACTTTCCCGAACTGGTGTTCGACACGGTGATACCCCGCAACGTTCGTGTCGGCGAGGCGCCCAGCTTTGGCAAGCCGGTGATCCATCACGATCCGCATTGCCCTGGTGCCGATGCGTATTTCGAATTCGCGAAGGAGGTTGCTGCCCGTGGCTGAGCGACAAAGGGGGATGGGACGCGGCTTGGCCGCGATACTGTCGGTTGCCCCCCGCGACGAGCAAGAAGAGTTCCGCGAGCTGCCGATTGAGCTGATGACGCCTAACCCGGCGCAGCCCCGGCGCGGATTCGATGAGGAGGGGCTTTTCGCGCTCGCGGAGTCGATCCGCGCCCGCGGCGTGCTCCAGCCGGTGCTCGTTCGACCGGTGGTCGGAGGCCGCTACGAGCTGATCGCGGGCGAGCGCCGCTGGCGGGCGGCCCAGATGGCCGAGCTCGAGTCGATTCCGGCGATTGTCCGCCACCAGGACGACGCGGCGTCTCTAGAGGTGGCGTTGATCGAGAACATGGTCCGCGAGGATCTCAACCCCGTCGACGAGGCGCGCGGCTGCGCGGCGCTTGTGGACGAGCTCGGCCTGTCGCGGGAGGAGGTCGGACTACGGGTGGGGCGCAGCCGAGTTGCGGTCTCGAACCTGATCCGACTGCTCGAGCTGCAGGACGAGGCGCTCGCGCTGATCGAGCGAGGCGAGCTAACCGAGGGCCACGGCCGTGCGCTACTGCTGGCCGGCGACCACGACGCACGCCGCCGGCTGGCGCGGGAGGCCGCAGCCCGCCACTGGTCGGTGCGCGAGCTCGAGCATCGGGCGCGCGCCGCCCCAGCGGCCCGCGTTACGACCAGCCGGCGAAACGGCCGCGGCGCACTTCACCCGGATCAGGAAGCGGCGATCGACCGGATCGCTGATGCCCTGGGTGCGGCACTCGGGCGCGACGTCGACGTGACCGCCGCACCGCGCGGCGAGTACCGGGCCAAGCTCTCGTTCGACTCGCTCGATGACGCGCTCGAGCTGGCTCGGAGGCTCGGCGTCAAGCGGGTCGCGTAGATCGAGCGGCCTAGAACAGCGGTACCCGCGTCGCTCGGCCCGCGAGGCGCAGGGCGCCGCCTACCAACCTCAATGGCCGAACGTACAGGCGCCGCCGGTGCCGTCGTTCGCGCGCCGGGAACGCGTTGTAGGCGAGCAGGAGTCGGCCCCCGTCGCGGACGATGCTGCCGCCGCCCGTACCCACCCAGTACTTCCCGCCGTGGAGCACGGGCCGGTTACCGATCCGCTGGTAGTGCCCGAGCGGCTTGCCACGTCGGGTCGCCTCTCCCTCGGCGTAACCGGCGGCGGTGTAGATGCCGCCGCTGTAGAGCAGGTAAGTGGCGTTGCGCAGGTGGACCGCTGTCGGAGCCTCGACCACGCCCTCTTCCCACCCGCGGGACCGGCTGTGCAGCAGCAGCTTGCGGCGCCCGGCGGTCAGACCGCTGTGATCTAGCGGCCGTCCGTAGATGATCGCCGGATCGAGATGGGCGTTCCCGTCAATCTTGTAGAGGAGGTACAGAGCGCCGTGCGCCCGTAGGAGGGTGGGGTCGATCGCGCCCAGGGGCTCATTTGAGACGAGTGGCTGTCCGACGTCGTGGAACCCTCCATCCGGCGTGTCGCTGACCGCGACCCCGATGCAGTGCCGATGATCGCCTTTCCGTACCGCGCTGAAATACAGGAGGTAGTGGCCGTCCACGCGTTCGAGGTCGGGAGACCAGTAGGTGCCGGCGGCCCACTGGGGCCATCCGTCGGGCGCGAACGCCGAATGAGAAACGGCGTAGCGGAGGCCACCGATGCTGTCCGCGGATCGGGTCGGGAACCTGTCACCGGTGCACATCAACGTAACCACGGGGGACGCATCGTGTTCCACGAGCATGGTCGGGTCCGGGCACTGCAGAACTTGAGCCTTGGCGACCCCGGCCCACCCCACTACGGCGGCCACCCCGGCGCCAAGCGCGACCGCCGCCGAGGCCATCTTCCGTCGCCATGACGGGCGATCGAGGCAACCATTCACTTCACCGAGACGTTTGTGCGTTCGGGCCCCATGCCCCAAGACCATGTATGTCCTCCCATTGGTCCTGCGACCGGCTGGCCCGCAATAGCCCGCGGCCCAGCCGAGGGTCGGCGATTAATCGAACAGCTTCAACACGGACGACGCCCGAAAAGATCGCGACTCGTCCGCTAAAGATCGCGACTCGTCCGCTCGATGACACGGTCGAACTGGCCCGCCGGCTTAGCGCCAGGCGGGCCGCGTGGTCTGGACCGTCAGCGGCTCGTCGTCCGACGTGCCGTCCGCTTGAGCAAGCGGCTCGGCACCTAGCCCCTTAGCGGTATGGGCCTCACGTCCAGCGTCGGGCGCAGCACGCCATTCACGAGGCCCACTTGCATGAGGAACAGCCGCCGTTGCCCGGGATGCTCATTCGGAGGGAAGGCGTTGTAGGCGAACAGGTATATCCCCTTGGCCTCAAAGATGCTGCCGCCCCCGGTGCCCACGTAACCGGCACCCGCCTTTAGCACCGGACCATTCCGCGCCCTCTGGTACGGGCCGAGCGGCGACCCATGCCGGATTGCCTCCCCCTCGGCATAGCCGGACCCCGCGTAGTAGCCACCGCTGTAGACAAGGTATGTCGTCTTCCGGATACTGAACGCCGTCGGGCCCTCGACCACACCGGCTTCCCAGCCGCCTGCCTGGCTGGTCAGCAGCACTTTGCGCCGTCCGGCGTGAAGGCCGCTCGCATCGAGCGGACGTCCATATATGACCGACGGCTGTCCAAAGGCGTTGCCGTCGCGCTTGTAAAGGAGGTACACATTCCCCTGCGCGTGCAGCAAAGCTGGATCGATCGCTCCATAAGGATCGTTTGAGACGAGCGGATATCCCACGTCGCGGAAGCCTCCGTCAGGCCGGTCGCTGGTCGCCACGCCGATGCAGCGGCGATGGTCGCCCTTTCGTTGCGCGCTGTAGTAGAGGACATATCGGCCTCCGATCTTCTCGAGATCGGGAGCCCAGAACCCCCCAATGGCCCACCGAGGCCACCCGTTGGGCGCGAACGCAGGCCGAGGAAGCACGTGGGACAGGCCGGCGATACTGCGGGCCGCCCGGGTTGGGAAGCCGTCTCCAGTGCACATCAAGGTGAAGGCCGCGGGACCTGAGCCCGCAAACAGCATCGTCGGGTCAGGGCATTGGACAATGCCCTGGGCATCGGCTGTCGCCGCAAGCATGCCTGAGCTGGCCGCTGCGGCCATCGTCAAGGCGAAAATCGCGGCGGTCGTCGCAACCGAGGCCCGGCGCCAGGGCCTCACAAACCACTGCCTTGAAGACTGTCTTGCCTCGGGCGCGACGCCCCTGACCACGTGTGTCCTCCTTGTGCTGGCCCTGCGATCCGCGGCGCTTTGCTCGCGCGCCGTCTCGGCAGACGAGAGGATTAAACAAGACGAACCGCGAAGAGTTCCGCAGTATGCAGGCATTTTGCCATGCGCGCCAAGCCGAGCGAACGTCAGTCGATGGCGGCGGAACGCCTGTCCGTAGGGCGCTAGGATCCACTACCGAAGCAGCGTGCCGGCGTCCTCGCCTCGCCGCTTCAAAGACGGGCGATTAGCTCAGTCGGTTAGAGCGCTTCTCTGATAAGGAAGAGGTCCCAGGTTCGAGTCCTGGATCGCCCACTGGGGGAATGGCCTGCGAACAGGCAGGTTTCGCCTCAAGTCGCCGCACCGCAGGGTCGGTCGTAGCGGCGGGATGGAAGCGATTTGGAAGCCTTGCAGTAGCCAGTTCTCTCGGCTGATCACGCTAGCCGCCAGAAGAGCCGGCGTGGTCGCGAGCCGCATTAACGATTCGTCGATCGGATCCAGCGGCCCTCTCCGCCTGTAGTCCGAACACCTTGTGGGCGCCGGTTGAATACTGATCCACCTGCGCCGGTTGAAAAGTGACCCGTCTGGCGCGGGGCTGGGAGCGTCCGGCTGGGTCTTGACCCTCGCTCGATCTAGCGATCGGGTGAGGAGGAGTGTGTGGTCGGCGTGGAGCGGTGGGCGGAGATCAGAGGGATGCATCGGGTCGAGTGTTTGTCGATCCGGGAGATCAGCCGCCGGACGGGGCTGCACCGTCGGACGATCCGCCGGGCGTTGAGGAGCGATGAGCCGCCTCGATACCAGCGGTCGCCGGCGCCGTCCATGCTCGACCCGTTCAGGCTGTGGATCGAGGAGCAGTTGCAGGCCGATCCGCGGATTCCCTCGCAGCGGCTGCGGGAGCTGGCGGCGGAGCTTGGCTATGAGGGCGGCAAGACGATCTTCGATGACTATGTGCGCGAGGTCAGACCCAGATTCCTGACCAGGCGGACGTTTCAGCGGACGGTCTATCGCCCGGGGGAGTTGTTGCAGTGCGATTTGTGGGAGCCGCGTCAGCTGATTCCGGTCGGTCACGGCCAGTGGCGGCGCGGGTGGGTGGTGACCGCGGAGTTGTGTTGGTCGCGGGTGATCGCCGGGGCGTTGATTTTCTCCAAGGAGGCGCCGGACATCCTGTGGGGGCTGCCTTTCTCGGATCGGCGCGCTGCCGGAGAAGCTGGTGTGGGACCGCGAAGCGGCGATCGGTGCCGGCGGTCGTCCGAGCGAGGAGTTCGCGGCGTTCTGTGGCCGGCTCGGGGTCGGTTGGATCATCCTCGGGCAGGGGGATGCGCAGGCCAAGGGGGCGCTTGAGCGCTCGCATCGGTTCATGCGCACCAACTTCCTCCCCGGCCGGCGGTTCGCCAACGAGCTTGACTTCCAGGCCCAGCTCGACGCCTGGTGCGAGAAGGCCAACAACCGCGTGCATCGCACCACTCGAGCGGTCCCGGCCGAGCGACTGCAGCTCGAGCGGGAGCGGATGCGGCCGATGCCGTCGATCCCCGACCTGGACCGGAGGTTCGTCTGGCGGGTACCCCAGCAGCCGTATCTGCGCTTTGACCGCAACGACTACTCGCTCGATCCGCGTTTAGCGGGGCGGCGGGTGGAGGTGCGCGTCTCCCAGCGCGAGATCAAGGCCGGTGCGCTGGACACGGGGGAACTGGCCTGCCTGCATCGCCGCTCGTTCGCAGGTGGGCTGACGTTGACCGATCCGGCGCATCAGCTGCAGCTGGAGCGGCTGCGCGGCGTCCGCCGGCGAGTCGAGGTCGAGATCCGCCCGCTGGCCAGATATGACCAGCTGATTCCCGCATGACGGCAAAGACCTCGGAGCTGGCCCACCTGTTCCGCGCGCTCAAAGCGCCGGCGGCAGCGCGGGCGTTGCCCAAGCTGGCCGACCGGGCGCGCGAGGAGCAATGGAGCTATGAGCGTTTCGCCGAGGCTCTGCTCTCCACCGAGGTCTCAGCGAGAGACAGCCACGGCGGTGAAGGAAGGATCAAAGCCGCCCGGTTCCCCGCCCGCAAGACGCTGGAGGAGTTCGACTTCACCTTCCAGCGCTCGGTCAAGAAGCAGGTCGTCGAACACCTCGGCCAACTCGACTTTCTGCATACCAAAGAGAACGTCGTCCTGCTCGGCCCACCCGGCACCGGCAAAACCCACCTAGCGATCGCGATCTCGATCCGCGCCTGCCTCGCCGGCCAGCGCGTCCAGTTCGCCACCGCCACCGAGTGGGTCGCCCGACTCGCCGAGCACAAACGCCAGGGCAGCCTCGAGCAAGAGCTCCGCCGGCTCGGATTCATCCCACTGATCGTGGTCGACGAAGTCGGATATATCCCGTTCGACCCCGAGGCCGCCAACCTAATGTTCAGTCTGGTGTCTTCGCGCTACGAGCGCGCCTCGATGATCGTCACCTCCAACAAGCCATTCTCCGCTTGGGGCGAGATCTTCGGCGATGACGTCGTCGCCGCAGCGATGATCGACCGGCTCGTCCACCACGCCGAAATCCTCGCCCTCAAAGGCGACAGCTACCGGCTCAGAGGCAAAGACCTCGACGCCCGACCCCTCGCCGAACCCGCCACCATCAGCTGACCCCTCCCCAACACCGCCCCGGCGGCATTTCCCTGCGCTCGCCTACGGCTCGCTCCGCGAAACACCGCCGCACCAACCTCAAGCGGCCCAATCTTCAACCGGCGCAGCCCCCGGAGGCGGGTCACTTTTCAACCGGCGAAACCGGGACACATTTCAACCGGCCTTGACACACCTGGCGTCTCGAGCGGCATCCGGCCGCTCGAAGCCGCCAGGTGTTTGATGCACAGGTCCGGGAATTCGCTCGAACACATGAAGAGTTGGAGGATCACCTCGTTGTGCGGCGAGGGCGGCGCGTACCGCCACGAGCGACTCGCTTTGCATGCCAGCGCTCGACTTCTGAGCGAAGCCAGAGCATCGGTCGTCCCGGGCCAAGGTTGACGACGGGGCGCGGCATGTCCTCGTAGAGGGTCTGGTACTCGCTCACGGTGTTGCGGTAAGTCAGGCCGAGAATCCGCGCCACGTCGCGGGCATCGACCAGCTCGTCAACGTCAACCCTTCGACCCATGGCTGACAGCGTATAGGCCACAGCGGCAGACCACCTTACGCCTGTCAGGCGTTCCGTCCGATGCATCGGTTACCTTATCCGTGTAAGGAGTAAACAAGGCGGCCCCGGCGGTGCTGGCACACCCCGAGGCCCGGCCGAGACCTGTGAAGGAGGTCCCGACAATGCAAGCGTACGCCAACGCGGACCGGCTCTTCTCTGAAGCCCAGCTCAGCCCCGTGCACCGCGCGCCCGACGCCGGAGTCGCACAGGAGAGCGCTCTGGACGTCGCTGTGCTGGATGGCCTGATGGGCTGGCTCGCCGATCTAGTCGTCGACCGGCTGGTCGAGCGCGCAACGGCTGAGAAGGATGAAGACCGGAACGAATGGATGGATGCCAGGGCCGCGGCTGAGCACCTCGGCGTTCACCGCGACACCCTTCGAAAGCTCGCCGCGGAGCGGGCGGTTCCAGTGCACCAGGACGGTCCTGGCTGCAAGCTGTACTTCCGCCGTGACGAGCTCGACGAGTGGCGGCGATCGAGCAGAGCCGGACGTAGCCAGCTGAGGACTGTCTCATGAGCCCGTCTCGTGACGTGCCTCGTCGCGTTCGCCTCGAGCGGAACATCTATCGGCGCTCGACCGGTGTCCTGGAGGTCGGCTTCAAGGATGCGACCGGTATTCAGCGTTGGCGAACCGTTGATGGTGGGATCATGGCAGCGCGCACGCTGCGCGACGAGCTATTGGCGCGGAGGGGTCGCGGCGAGACGGTGGCACCGGACTCACGTCTGCGGTTCGGAGAGGCTGCTGATCTCTGGATTGCCGGCCCCGTACTCGATCTTCGGCTGTCAACGCAAGCCAAGTACCGGGTCGTTGTGGACCAGCATCTGCGGCCCCGGTATGGCGGTCGGAGGCTAGACAGCATCACGGCCGACGATCTGGCCACCCTCGTTCGCGAGATGCGTGAGCAGGGCAAGAGCGAGGCGACGATCGCTGTGGTGCTGGGCGTGACCAGCCGGATCTACAGGTTCGCTGCTCGTCGCCTCGGGTGGGCCGGCACGAACCCCACCATGCTGATGCTCTCATCCGAGCGGCCAAAGGTGTCGCTTGCGAAGCGTCGGCCGATCTTCACGCCAGAGCAGATCGAGCAGACGATCGCCGTCGCTGCGGAGCCATACCGCACGATGTTCACGGTGGCCGCGTTGACCGGCGCTCGTATGTCAGAGCTATGTGGCCTGACCTGGGCCGATGTGCGGCTCGATGATCTGGACGACGCTGAGGTCACTTTCGGCTGGCAGGTCGATCGCAAGGGCCACCGCCGTGTGACCAAGACGGACGGCTCGGCGCGGACCGTGCCGATCCCGAGCGAGCTGGCGCTGGTACTCGCTCGGCACAAGCTCGCCTGTCGCGATACTAGGTCGGACGCGTTCGTGTTCGCGACTCGCTCGGGTCGACCGCTCGGACAGCGGAACGTCCAGCGGGCGTTGCGGATGGCGCAGATGCGCGCCAAGGACCACGATGGGCGCCCGACGTTCCCGATCCTTCACGAGGTCGATGCCGACGGCAGGCCCATCCCCGTGCCGGCCGGCTCGTTGCCTTCGATGCATTCCTTCCGGCACACGGTCGCCTCACGGGCCCTGCTCGCAGGCGAGAGCGTGGACGAGGTGGCTTTCTTGCTCGGGCATCGGGACGCGACCGTGACGCGGACCGTGTATGTGCGCGAGATTGCCGACGCACGGCGACGCTCATTCCGCCGGTCCCGCATGGTGTCCGAGTACTCGGGGGTAATCAGGGCTGCTCTGGACGCGAGCGGTAATGCACCTCGTAACCTACGAGATCAGGGGAGCGATTAGGTGCGCCACGGTGGCGGCGAGTTCGGCAAGGCCCGCGACAGCCGCTGCACGCTCGACGCGCGCCCAAAGGGTGCGCGTCACGACGGGATCAGGGCTCGGCTTCGCGAGCTGATCCTTGATCGTTTCGATGTCCACTGCGGCGTCGAGCTTCGCGCTGTCCGAGAGCAGTTCGCTGCCGACGAGCTGCCTTTTCAGCTCATCGAGTTCCATCCGGAGATCGTTGAACTCAGCGTTGACGATGTTGCCGTCGCCCAAGGTGATGACATTTGCGCCTGTGGCTTGGATGTTGATCTCCCCGTACCGCTCGCGTGGCTCGAATTCCGATCCACCCTCGATTCGATCAATGCCTCGAGCGGTGATCTCATAGAAGGAGGTAGTGGAGGGCACGGTGGTTGATCCACCGCGAAGCAAGACCTCCTTTTCGATCTTGAGCTCCTTGACCCAGCCGCGATCCAATAGGTAGTTCAGGTTCGCGACGACCTGCGCCTGATTCAGATTGCTGCTCGCCTTCAGCTCGCGCTTTACGTCGCTGATCTTCACGGCCGAGCCCTTCTTCCCATACTTGCTGGTCGCGCTCGCGTTGCGGTCGTAGAAGTAGCGGAGCATCACCCGTCGGATAGCGTCATTGGGATTCGGTGTCACGAATCCAAGTTAGACGAGGCTCCCGACGATCGGCAACGGTTGCCTCGTGGCCACGGACTGTCGAGGATTGGTACCGCTGGCCATCGGGTGTTACGGCCGAGCTCAGAACAGCGCGAGATCGCGGTCGTCAAGCCCGACGAGTGCGGCTTCGTCGGCGCTGAGTTCCGGACTCGCCTTTAGCTCCAGCCATCCCAGCATTGCCAGGCTCCGCATGGCAAGTAGAACTTCGTCTGCGCTGAGCGGCGGCTTCATCGCGTGCTTCCATGCCATCACGTCATCGAGTACCTCGTGCTCGGTCGGCACCGACGAGGTGGAGGACCGGAGCATTACGGCGCTGTAGTGGACAGTCGCGGCAACTTCGACGCTGCGCGTCGTCCTGAGTCGCGCAAGCAGGTCGGCGACTCGGGTGACTGAGTCGCTCCACTGCTCAAGATCGGGGCCGTACACATGCTCGGCGGCAGGGTAGGTAGGGCCTACACGGTGGGCAACCATCCTGCCTAGCTTCTCCTGGACGAGCAGGTCGTTGTTCACCAGTCTCGACATGACCTTCGCCAGGTCTCGGGAGAACGGACCGTACGACCCTCGCTCGAAGGTGACCCCTGTCGGTATCCCTGCCGCGTCCGCAAAGTAGGCCAGCTTCTGGAAGGTCGTCTTACCGACTGGCCAGTGATGGGGATCCTCCTCAAGGCGCTCCAGCACAGCCACCAATGCGACCCAACCAGCGTTGATCCGGTGCTCCGCGTCTACTCCCGTTACGTCGCTTGAGGATGCTGACGCGAGACTGCGCTGCAAGTACTTCGGCTCGAGCTCGCGGTGGGGTGTCCCGTGTGGAGCGAAGAGCTGGACCGGGATACCTAGCCGCAGTAGGTGCTGATAGAGAGTCGGGCCTACGACGCTCCAATCAAGCCCGCCTTGACCACACCCGAGGGGCGGAACGGCAAGCGAGGTGATGCCCCACGATTTGAGATGGTCCTCGAGGTACTCCAAGCCCTGGACGATGTCCTTGAGGCGTGAGACCGCGCGCCAGTGGCCCTTGGTTGGGAAGTTCAGGATGTGTGGCGGCTCCGAGCGTCGGTAGAGATAGGGCTTGCCGAGGGCGACCTGGCCTCGGGCGCAGCGCTGCTCGTAGTCCTCGAACATGTCCGGGTACCGTCGCTTGAACTCGAGAGCAACGCCCTTCCCCATGACACCGACGGTGTTCACAGTGTTGACGAGAGTCTGTGCCGGGGACTCGAACATATCGCCGACGACGATCTCCACACCCGGCTTCAGTTGGCGACGACGTGGCATCACTGGAAGAAAAGGTGGGGGTTGACGGCCACGGGCCAAGCGACGTCGGTTGCGACGTATGCGGCTCGAGCACGCTCGCACGATACGTAAGCGCCGGTGATGAAGCGCGGCTCGACGCGATCAGGTACCAGCACTTCGGCGCACTTTCGGCGCTTCTTGTCGTAGTACGCGTAGGGGTTCGGGTCGGTCCAGTACTCGGCAAACGTTAGGTCCTCGTCAACCTGCGCCAAGCCTGCAGGCGCAGCCGCGAAGCGTGTGTAGTCGCTAGCTGCGTTGCCATCCGTCACCACCACACCCTCGAGATCGAGGACACTTGGATCGATCCTAAGCACGCAGATCTCCTCGTGCCGTGAACTCCGGACGAACATCATGGGATTCCGGGCGCAGATGTAGAGCGGCGCATAGTCGTGGAGTTCCCGCTGCTTCGTTAGGCGAACGTCTGGGACGGTGCGTCCTGCCCGTAGCTCCTGGATTTCGGGCATGGCGAGGTCGACGTGCGAGACCTCTTGAGCGAGGCTGAACGACAGGATCCCTTGATCGCGAATTGACGGAAGGTTCGCGATCGCGGTGATGTACCCGAACTCCGTCAGCTTCGCACGTTCCACGGCAGCAGGTCATAGCGCAGGAGGGGTGGACGGGTTAGCCGAAGCTGCGTCTAAGCACGTTGCGAACATACGTTCGCAATGGTAGGACCGGTCGCGGACACCATGCCCGTCGCGGCAGCGAAGGGCGTATGCCGGGCCCCGCCGTGACTTGCGCTTCCTGCCGGGCTGTGGGTTGTAGGTCTCAAAAATTTGAACAAAGATATGAGCACTATGTCGGTTCAGGCGGACGCTTCCGGACACCTCAGCGAGGCCCGAATCTGTGAGCTGACTGGAACCTCGCAGCAGCGCCGACAGACCTGGGTTTCGCGGGGGCTTCTAGTGAAGGCGTCCGAAGGTGGGTGCAGCCTGGACGATGCGCTTGCCCTCGCTCAGCTCCTCCGCCTCGTGACCGCCTTCGGCCCCACGGACGGTGTTGCGGCGTGGCAGCAGACTCGCGACGAGCTCGACCAGTCGGAGCTCGGCGCTGACGTCCACGTTCTGTTCGACCTCGAATTGAAGAAGGCAATCGTTATCCAGGATTTGGGCCGCGTTGGCGAACGCGTCGTCGAGGGCCGACCTTTCAAGCTAGCTCGACTTGGACCGCGGCGTGCAGAGGTCGCTGACGCTTTCCGCCGGCTGTGCGCCGCCGTTGACGCAAGCGAATAAGGAGGCCGCCTGTGCTGGGCGTCGGATGGAAGCGTGATGGAAGCCTCAATTCGCTTAGCCCGCTCCCCAGCAACCCTCAGCACAATTGGCAATCGCCCGCCCTACCTGCAAATCCCGACATCGGGCCCTAACAGAACCACGCCCGCGCTTCTCTGATAAGGAAGAGGTCCCTGGTTCGAGTCCAGGATCGCCCACTGGGGGTTGCCTGGGAAGCCCCGGGTTCGTGGTCCACGGAGTTGGGTCGGGCCCCGAGAGCCAGCCGTGAGTGCGGCCGGTCTCATGACCCAGCCGCACTCGCTTGATCTCTCGCTCACCGTGAGGCGGGCCGACTCACTCCCCCTGAGGCGGGCCGGCTTGCCGTGAGGCGAGCTGAGCCTTTCCGGTCTCCGTCACCGCACTGCGAGCGGCGGGGGCTCGGTGACAGGCACTGTGGCCGACGGCGCAACCTGAACCGGGGCGCTGTCGGTCTGGGCGTCGAGCACCTTGTTCCAGTTGGACTGGAAGATGTATTGGGCGACGGGGGAAATGAAGATCGCCAGCAAGAAGCCGAGGGCGGCCTCCAGCCCGGTGAGCCCGGTGAGCCGCTCCCCGCTGTTGAGGCGCTTCCACGCGTTGTAGAGCGACACGAACGGCGGGACAATGAGCACCACGCCCAGTGTCACGGCGAGCACGGATGTGCCCGGGCTGTCGCCGAGCTCGTTGCTGTTCCTGGCCCTGCCCACTGCGGCCATCTCTTTGTTGACGAAGTAGTACCAGAAGATCGAATAGATCCCGAGGGTGACGAAACTCAGGGCGACAACGCCCAGCGGGTTGCGAATTTTCCCCTCAGTGCCCGTGCCTTGAATCTCAACCGGATATGCCATCAAGCCTCGCTTCTAGGACCCCCGCGAAGAGGACAGGTCCTGTTTGTCACGGCGTTTCAGCGGGCTGATAACGGCCATATGTCGAAGCTACTCCCGGGTGGCCTGTTGTCTATGGCCCGTTCGAGCCTGATCGGGGGGTCCGAACGGGCCGGTAGAGAACCGGGACGGGCTACAGGCACTGTGCTTCCGTGGGGCTGTGGTCATACCCCTTGGTAGATTGCGGCAGGAGGAGCTCAGGCCGGAAGCCCTGCAGATGCAACCCGAGCAGAATCCCGTCGCGGAGCGCCACGGGCCGGTCACGGTGGTGCTGGTCGATGACGAGCCGCTGATCCGCGGCGCCCTGGCCCAGGCGCTATCGGTTGGCGGGCTCGATCTCGTCGGGGAGGCCGCCGATGCGCAAGACGCGATCAGGATGGTTCTCGACCTGCGTCCTGACGTCGTGCTGATGGACCTCAGGCTGCCTGGCATGGCGGGTGTGGAGGCAATCGGGCAGCTCGGTCTGCTCGCCCCCGCCTCGCGGGTGCTGGTACTCACTCGCGGCGAGCAGAATCGCGTGGTCGAGGCGATCGTCGCCGGCGCTAG
The DNA here is from genome assembly GCA_963719305.1 of uncultured Actinomycetes bacterium. Classification (GTDB taxonomy): domain Bacteria; phylum Actinomycetota; class Thermoleophilia; order Solirubrobacterales; family Solirubrobacteraceae; genus Palsa-465. The sequence continues at coordinate 414,054 of CAVRBL010000006.1, forward strand.
CGGCTACATCCTCAAGAGCGCGCCACCGGAGGCGATCGCGGCTGCTGTCAGGGCAACTGCGGCCGGAGAGTCGGTCATCTCCTCCCAGGTCGCGGGGAAACTGCTGCAGCGAATCCGCGAGCGGGACATCCCCGTTACCACCACCAGCCATGACGCCGCCAGCGCGATCCGCGCCGCCCTGACCGTGCGCGAACTGGAGATCTTCACCAGCCTCGCCAGCGGCAAGAGCAATCACGAGATTGCGCACGAGCTCTCGCTCAGCACCAACACCGTCCACAACCACATCGCCAGCATCCTCGCCAAGCTCCACCTCGACAACCGCATCCAAGCAGCCGTCCAAGCCGTCCGCAGCGGCATCGCCTAATCGAGTCGGAAGTCGAGGTTCGCTTCAACATCCTCGACGTCCATCTGCGCCTTCTGAAGCTTGCCGGCGTAATCCCAGTTCATGGCCTGCCAGCGCGTGAACTGATCGAGGACCCACATGCCCGATAGGCGGGAGCCGTTTCCGGACCGACCGTTTCCACCAAATGGGAGGTGCGCCTCCGCTCCGGACGTCGAGTTGTTGACCGAGAGCATTCCGGCGCTTACGCGCTCCCGGAACCGGAAGGCGTTCTTCGCGGCGTTCGTGTAGATCGCCGCGGACAGGCCGTAGCCGTGACCGTTTGCGAGGTCGATCGCCTCGTCGTCGTTGGAGAACGTTGCTACGCCCACGATCGGACCGAACGTCTCCGTCTTGTACAGCCTGTCGTCGCCGGTGACGCCGTCGACGATCGTGGGGTGGTAGAAGAGGCCCGCCTCGGGATCTCCAATGAAACCGCGGCGTGGGCTGGACGCGGTTATCCGTCCAACCGCGGTGGAGCCGTGGACGCTGTGGTGGTCTTCGATGAGGCCCAGCCAGCTTTCGAATCGTTTCGCGAAGCGTTCGGACATCATCGGTCCGTAGAGCACGGCTTGCGTGGGTGCGCCTATCGGAGCTTGCTCGGTGGCGCGCGCAAAGCGGGCGAGGAAGTCATCGTGGATCGATTCGTGAACGATCGCGGTGCCGAGCGATGTGCACCGTTGGCCGGCGGTACCGAATCCACTGAACAGCGCGCCCTCCACGGCTAGGTCGAGGTCTGCGTCGGGCATCACGACCAGCGGGTTCTTGCCCCCAAGTTCGAGGCAGGGCGTGTGGAGGTGGCGACCGCACAGTTCTCCGATCCCGACGCCGACATCGGTTGAGCCGGTGAAGCCGACCTTGTCGATCAGGCGGTCGTTCAGCGCGACTTCGAGGCCACTGATCGTCGCGGGCCCGTCGCACAGGACCATGTTCAGCACTCCTGGCGGTAGGCCGCCCGCCAGGAATAGGCGGGTCAAGGCATCGGCGATCGCGGGCGTGTACTCGGCCGGTTTCCAGACGACCGGGTTGCCGCAGAGCAACGCGGGGACGAGATACCACGCCGGCACCGCGACGGGGAAGTTGCCCGCGGTGATGATCGCGGCGACTCCTACCGGGGTTCGGAACGTGAACAGTTGCTTGTCGGGCATCTCGCTCGGGATCGTTTGTCCGTAGAGGCGGCGGCCCTCGCCGACGAAGAAGTCGCACGTGTCTATGACCTCCTGGACTTCCCCCCGTGCCTCCGACAGCGGTTTGCCGATCTCCCGAGTGATCAGCTGGGCAAGGGATTCCTTGTTCGCCTCGACGATCCGGCCGATCTGTTGAATGGCGCGTCCTCTTCGTGGGGCTGGAGTTGCCGCCCACGCCGGCTGAACAGCGCATGCGGCGCGCGCGGCTTCCACGAAGGTGCCGTCGTTCCCCAGCTGGGCTCCAGCGACGACCTCATCCAGGCGCGCGGGATTGCGTGAGGTCAACTCTCGGCAGGGCGATGGTGCGCTTGGCTGTCCGGCGATGAGCGATGCAAGGCGTGGCTCGCTGGAGCGCTGGTGCCTACGGGAGTGGGATGCGGCGACGGACACTGGAGCCTCCGAAAGTCGAGGGTCTGGCCTAAATGTGCCAAACCCAGATAATCCGCCTGTGAGTTCCGGCAAGCGATGCGCTGAGCCCTGAAATGTCTCCCGGAGCGCGCCTGCCCGAGCGAGCCGAGGTGGTCATCGTTGGTGGAGGCGTGATGGGCACAAGCATCCTGTTTCACCTCTGTGAGGCAGGCGTGACCGACGCATTACTGCTCGAACGTGACGAGCTCGCGAGCGGTTCTACGAGCAAAGCCGCCGGCGGTGTCCGATCGCAGTTCTCCGACGAGTTGAACATCCGTATCGCCCAGCGAAGCATCCGCGCGTTCGAAGACTTTGGGCGACGGCCCGGGTTGGGAGATCGATCTACGGCAGGTCGGCTACCTCTTCCTGCTCACTCGATCCTCCGAGGTCGACGAGTTCCGAGCCAGCATCGCCCTACAGCGCCGTCTGGGCGTGCCGAGCGAGCTGGTGACGGCCCAGCGGGCGGCGGCGCTCTGTCCCCTTATCGATGCGACCGGCGTCCTCGCCGCCAGCTATTGCCCAACTGACGGCCTCGCGACTCCCGAGGGAGTCGTCGCCGGCTACGCCGCCGCGGCACGCAGCCTCGGGGGCCGGATACAGACGGGGTGCGAGGTGACGGAAGTCGATGTGGCAGCCGGGCAAATTCGCGGCGTCCGTACGGACAAAGGCGATATCGCGACGCCCACCGTGATCTGCGCCGCGGGCGCCTGGTCGCGCCGAGTCGGCGCCCTCGCGAGCGTCGACCTGGCCGTTACTCCGCTGCGACGCCAAGTGCTGTTCACCGGGCCGCTACCGGACCTGCCCGCCAGCCTGCCGATGACGATCGACTTCACCACCAGCTTCTACTTTCATCGGGAGGGACCAGGCTTGCTGATCGGGATGTCCTACGACCGCGAGGAGCCCGGATTCAGCACGGAGCAGTCCGATGACTGGATGCCCGACCTGATGTCCGCGATCGCCCGGAGAGCCCCGACGATCCTCGATGTCGGGATCCAGGGGGGCTGGGCCGGCCTGTACGAGGTCACCCCAGACCACAACGCCCTGATCGGCGAAGCCGACCACGTGTCGAGATTCCTGTACGCGACCGGATTCTCGGGCCACGGATTCCTGCAAGCCCCAGCCGTCGGGGAGATCCTCCGCGACCTTTTCCTACACCGAATGCCGTTCGTGGACGTGAGCGAACTCAGCGCGAAGCGCTTCAGCAGCCGCAGCCTGCGCCCCGAGCGCGCGGTAGTTTGACCGCGGGAAGCCTAGGCAGCCGGCCGGCAACCCCAACCCGCCGCGCCACCCCAACCCGCGGCGCCATCCCAACCCGCCGGTACTGTTGGATACCCAATGAGCGCCGAGGGTCATGACGTCTACGAGGCGCAGCACGCGCGGCTGCTCGAGGGCCTCGCCGCATCGATTCGGGAGAAGGGACTGGCACAGACCCAAGTGACCGACATCGTGCGCCACGCCCGGGCGTCGCGGCGGACGTTCTACAAGCACTTCCCCGACAAGGACTCCTGCTTCGTCGAGCTGACAGACGCGATGTCAATGCTGTTGCTGGAGCGGGTCGATGAAGCCATCGACCGCGACGCCCCGCTGGCTGTCCAGATCGACCAGGCGATCGACACCTACGTCGACATCCTCCTGGACGAACCGAACTTGACGGCCACTTGGGCCAGTCCCTCCCTCGGCGTGCGAGTGATCATCGCCCAGCGGGAGGGCGTCGAGCGCTACGCGCAATTGCTCGCATCGGTGGTGGCGGCAGACGCCGAGCGCGACCCGGACATCGAGCCGCTCCCGCTCACGCGGGCGTACATGGTGGTCAGCGGGGTCCAGCAGGCCATTATTCGGGCGGTCGCTCGTGGCGACGATCTCGGCGAGCTTGCCACCGAGATCAAGGCTTTCATGAAAGCCGTGCTCGCGGCCCAGCCGACGCACGCGCATCTGATTCGCCGGGACGCCCGCTGGCTGAGCGGGTCCGTCGCTCAGGCCGCGCGCCGTGCGTCGACCCCGAGGACCTCGGGCAGCGGCTCCGACCGCTCGCCGCCGAAGCGCATGTGGTCTCCAACCGGCCCGTCGAGCAGGACCTTGCGGTCTCGCAGGTAGTCCATGTTCAGCTCCCAAGGCGGCATGGCCCCCTGCCTAGGGAAGTGATGCATGGAGCGGAGCACGTACCCCGCCCCGAAGTCCAACAGCGGACGTGTGGGCGCATCGGGATCCGGAGACTCAGGGACGCAGTACGCGTGGCCCTGCTCGTCCATCAGCGCCAGCAGACGGCAGAAGTGCTCGCAGATCAGGTCGACCTTCAGCGTCCAGGAGGCGTTGATGTATCCGACCGCGTACAGGAAGTTGGGCATCCCGGTCAGCATCATGCCCTTGTATGTGATCGTGTCGCTGAGGCGGATCGAACGGCCGTCGACGGCGTAGGACACGCCGGCGAGCGGCAGCAGATTGAGCCCCGTGGCGGTGATGACGATGTCGGCCTCCAGCTCGGATCCCGACCGGAGCTTGATCCCACTCTCGCTGAACGTCTCGATCTCGTCGGTCGCGACCGAGACGCGGCCGTCGCTGATCGCCCGGAAAAGGTCGGCATCGGGCACGATGCACATGCGCTGATCCCACGGGTTGTAGGGAGGATTGAAGTGCGTGTCGACGTCGTAGCCCTCCGGTAGGGCGCGGACAGATCCCGGCGCGGATCAGCTTCCGCACCAGGTTCGGGCGACGCTTGGAGGCGTTCCAGACGAACCGCTGGAGACCGACGTTCTTGCGCTTGGCGATGCGGTGCGCCCGCGTGGCCCCCAGCCACTTCTTCAGCCGCTGCTCGAGCGGATCGACGGCCGGCACCGACACGACGTAGGTCGGCGTCCGCTGAAGCAGCGTCACGTGCTCGGCCTGCTCGGCCATCGCCGGGACGATCGTCATCGCCGTCGCGCCACTGCCGATCACTACGACGCGCTTGCCTTCGTAATCGAGGTCCTCGGGCCAGAACTGCGGATGGACGATCGGACCTTCGAAGCGCTCGGTCCCGGGAAGCTCCGGCACGTAACCCGAGTCGTAGCGGTAGTAGCCGCCGGCGCAGAACAGCCACCTCGCGGTGAGCTGGATCGGCTCCGAATCAGGCGCCCGCTCGACCTCGACCGTCCAGCAGGCGCCGGCGGTCGACCACTCCGCCGAGCGCACCTTGTGGCCGAACCGGATGTTCTCCTCGACGCCGTACTCGGTCGCGGTCTCGCGGATGTAATCGAGGATCGCTGGTCCCTCGGCGATGGCGCGGTCCTCGAGCCACGGCTTGAACGCGTAGCAGAAGGTGTGCAGGTCCGAGTCGGAGCGGATGCCTGGATAGCGGAACAGATCCCAGGTCCCCCCGATCGCGTCACGCGCCTCCAGGATCAGGTAGCTCTTGCCCGGCTGCTTTCGCGTCAGGTGGGCCGCGGCTCCGATTCCGGAGATCCCCGCGCCGATGATCAGGACGTCGACGTCTGTTGCCACGTGCTCGCTTTCGTATTGGTCTTGCGGCTGGCCAAGCGGGTCAGCACGCGGTCGATCGCGCTCAGGACCGTCCAGTAGCGGGTCGGCGTCAAGCGGGTCAGGAAGTCGAATACGTACGCGTCGGGGCCGACGAGGATCCGCGCCTTGCCGGCATCGACGCCCTGGTGGATGATCTCCGCGGCGCGCTCGGGCGTGGTGCGTACCAGCGCCTCGAACTCGTCGGCCATCTGCTCCCGCGAGCGGCCGAGACCACGCGGGTCGGTGTGTAGGCGCCCGCTGCGGGCGATATTCGTCTTGACGCCGCCGGGATGGACCGTGACCGCACGGACTCCGGTTCCCTCCAGCTCGTGCCTGAGTGATTCGGTGAAGCCGCGAACCGCAAACTTCGACGCGCAGTAAGCGCTCTGGTGCGGGATTCCGGCTAGGCCGAACACGCTCGATGTATTGACGATCGCCCCGGAGCCCTGTTCGAGCAGGAGCGGCAGGAACGCCCGGACGCCGTGAACGACGCCCTCGAAGTTGATCGCGTGCAGCCACTCGTCATCTTCGATCGCCGCTGCCGCCACCGTGGAGGACACGGCGACCCCGGCATTGTTGAAGACCGCGCCGATCGGCGCCGGCGTCCATTCACTGACTCGGGCCGCGAACGCGAATTGTCCCTGACGGTCACGCACGTCGAGCTGCTGAGCCAGAACCGATCCGCCGAGGGCGGCGGCGGTCTCTTCGAGAGCTTCGGGATTGGCGTCTACCATCGCCACCGGGCAGCCGTGGGCCGACAGGCGCTGGGCGAGCGCGCGACCGATTCCCGAACCGGCTCCGGTGATCACGACCGTTTGCCCGGCCAGGGGGCGACGCGAGTTCCGTGCCATCAGGCGGCGACCTCCTCATCGGCGGGGCGGCTCTGACGAGCGTGCGCGACGATTGCCGCAACGAGCTGCGAGCAAGCATCGGCGGGTAGGTCGTGCCCCAGTCCGGCGATCGTCTCAAGGCGCGCTCCCGGGATTGCGGCTGCCGTGGCTCGGCCGCCGGATGGGTGCACCATCAGGTCTCGATCGCCGTGGATCACGAGGGTGGGGGCAGTGATACGCCGGCACTCGTCGGTGCGGTCACCCGACTTGTATATCGCTGCGACCTGCCTCAGGACACCCGCGGGATTGGCACCACCGCTTCGATCCCATGCCTCCAGGGCCACTTCCCGGACCAGCGACTCGTCGAACGGGAATCCCCGCGATCCGATGTGACGCATGATCGCCACCAGCCGGTCGGCAGCCCGGCCACGTGAGCGCGGCGGGCGCCGCAGCATCAGCGCCTGCGTTGAAAGGGCGGTGCGCCCTATGCGGCGAGCCCCGGTGCTCGACATCATCGACGTCAACGTCAGCACCCGCTTGGGTGATCTGGCTGCAAGCGTCTGTCCGATCATGCCTCCCATCGACATGCCGACGACATGGGCCGCTGGTATCTCAAGCCCATCGAGCAGGCCCTCGGCATCGGCGGCCAGTTCGGTCAGCGTGTATTGGCTGCTGCTAAACCGTCGGCGAACGAGCTGCCACTGCCCTGGTGCGGGGGCTGTCGCTCGGCTCGATCGACCTACGTCGCGATTGTCGAACCGCACCACGCGGTAGCCCTCGGCCACGAGCGCTTCGACGAAGGCTGCGGGCCACACGATGAGCTGCTGCCCGAGGCCGGCGATCAGCAACATCGCGGGATCCGCCGGATCGCCGTCGGCCCGGTAGCAGAGCTCGATCCCACGCCCGACGCCCACGAGGTGCTCGCGCGGGTCGTGCGCCGTCATCGAGCCACCGCCGACGAGGAGAGGGCGTGGTCCACGGGGCAAGCCTGCGCAGCGTTGCCGTTCACCGAAACGCTGCCAAGCGGGCTCACGCGCCGTCGGACGACGGCGATGCCGCCGTCTGCGGGGGCAAAAGCGACTCCGCGGAAGCTCTCGCGCTCCCCCCGAGCATCCGTCGGCACCAGCTCAAAATGTCGCAGCATCGTCCGGATCACGACATCCATCTCGAGCTGCGCGAAGGCCGCGCCGAGGCAACGGCGCACGCCGCCGCCGAACGGGATCCAGGAATACGTATCGGGCTTGCGGCCTACGTAGCGGTCTGGATCAAAGCGGGCGGCATTCGGATGGAACCGATTGTCGTCGTGCGTCACGGCTATCTGGGTAACCACCCGCGTACCGGGCGGCAGGCGCCACTCGCCCAGCTGAAACGGCTGCATCACCATCCGGCCGGTGACCCCAATGACCGGACGCGTGCGGTGGACCTCGAGAATCGTCGCCGTCCGCAGGGCCGATTCATCGCCCTCGACCTCCTGTTCGAGCCGCCGCAGGATGTGGGGATGGCGACGGAGGCGCTCGACAGTCCAGGCCAGTGAGGACGCCGTCGTCTCGTGACCGGCGACGAGCAGCGTCAGCAGCTCGTCCGCCAGGTCGCTGCGGTTGATCTTCCGGCGCGCCTCGCGGAGCGGCGACAGCATCAGCGCGAGGATGTCAATCCGCCCGCTGAGCTCACGGTCGGCCAGGCGCTTGTCGATCAACGCCCCGACGACCTCGTCGTACCGGCGGCGCATGGCCGCGTAGCGGCGACCGGGACTCCATCGGCCGAAGTCCCGCCGCAGTATCGGTGCGGTGACCAGCCGCTGACCCAACGCGGTCATGCGGGGTAGCAGCTCCTCCAGGTCCGCGAGCTCGGCGCCCTCGGCCCCGAACACGGCGCGGAGAATGACTCGCAGCGTGATCCTCTTGAACGTGTTGATCGTGGGAAATCGCTGGTCGTCAGGCCAACCCCGCATCGCACTGAGCGCCTCCTCCTCGATCAGTCCGTCGTACGAGCGCATCCGGTCACCGTGAAACGGGGGCAGCAGCGTTCGGCGCTCCTCGATATGGCGCTCCTCGTCCATCGAGAACAACGATCCTGGACCGAGCAGGGTGCCGAGCGGGTTCTTCCCGCCGTGAAGAACAGTCGGCTTCGCGGTGTAGACCTCCTTCACGAGGTCAGGGTGCGAGACGACGATCGTCCTGCCGATCACCGGCAGCTCCAGCGTGAAGGCGTCGCCGTAACGGCGGTGAAGTCGCCGGCTCAACCGTCGCTGGGCGACCAGGAACAACAAGCCGTTCAGGAGGCGCGGGGTGCTCGGGCCGTCCGGCAGCCGGAACTCTTCAGCTGGGACGGGGCTGGCGAGGGTGGTGGACACGGAAGGGTTGATCCGGAGGGCTCTCGGTACTCACACGTACCACAGGTACGATACTCGCGAGTACCGGGCTGTCAAGACCAGCCACTGTGCGGTCCGTCACACCCAGCGCGACGGATCGCTCCGGGCCTAGGGCTGAGGGCCGCGACCGTCTAGCTCTTGAAGCTCCCGCTCTACCTGAGCGACAAGTTGACCATGAAACAGCGATGCTTCGGCCATGGCCAGCATCGCCGCTGTCATCTTCGATCTGGATGGGGTCCTGATCGATTCAGAGGGTCTCTGGAATCAGGCCCGGATGGAGATCGCCTCCGAGAACGGAGGGCGCTGGCGGGAAGAGGCCCAGCGGGCGATGATGGGCATGAGCTCGCTCGAGTGGTCGCAGTACATGCACGAGGAGCTCGGCGTGGCCATGGAGCCCGAGCAGATCTCGGAGACCGTGGTGTCCCGACTTGAGCGTCTATACAGACAGCGCGTCCCGCTTCTGCCCGGTGCCCGAGAAGTGGTGGTGGCGTGCTCGGAGGAATGGCCGCTGGGACTTGCGTCGTCGGCCAACCGACCGCTGATCGAACTCGTTCTGGAGCTGGCAGAGCTGCGCGACTGCTTCAGGGCCACGGTGTCATCCGAGGAGGTTCCGCGGGGTAAGCCGGCGCCAGACGTCTATCTCGAGGCCGCGCGACGGCTCCCGATGGCGCCCGAACGTTGCGCCGCCATCGAGGACTCCACCAACGGGCTGCTGAGCGCGGCCGCTGCAGGGATGGCGGTCATCGCGATCCCCAACCGCGAGTTTCCCCCCGCCGAGGATGCGCTGTCGCGGGCGGCGCTCGTGGTGGACGCGATCGGGCAGCTGACGCCGACGCGGCTCCAAGAGCTCGCGAACGAGGAGCCGGCCAACGGTTAGAGTCGCGCGATGACCGGCTCGCCACACGGTCGGGGCTCTGCATACCGCGCGGCAGGCGTCGACTACGACGCTCTCGATGCCGGCAAGCGCGACGCCTTGAGAGAGGCGCTGGCGACCTCCAAGCTGCTGGCGTCCATGGGGGGACGGGCCATCGATGAGTCTCGTGGCGAGCCGGCGTTCGTGTTCGAGCTCGAGGGCCGGCCGATGGCCTTCGTCGTGGAGGGGCTCGGGACGAAGTCGATCATCGCTCGCCAGGTCGACGACCAGCTCGGAATCAACGCCTTCGACAATGTGGCCTATGACGCGGTGGCCGCCATCGTCAACGACCTGTGCTGCGTCGGCGCTCTGCCGCTCGTCGTCAATGCGTACTTCGCCACCGGCTCCGCAGCCTGGTATGGACACACGGACCGGCACGCCCGCCTGCTGGCGGGGTGGCGAGAGGCGTGCGTCGACGCCGGGGCCACCTGGGGTGGCGGGGAGTCCCCGACATTGCCGGAGCTGATCGAGCCGGCAGAGCTCGAGCTGGCCGGCAGCGCGGTCGGGATGATCCCGGAGGGCAGAGGTCCGATCTTGGGCGCCGGGCTCGAGGTCGGCGACGAGATCGTGTTGGTGCAGAGCGCGGGATTACACGCCAACGGCGCCTCGCTGGCGCGGATGATCGCCGGCCAGCTGGAGCACGGATACGAGACGTCGCTCTCGAGCGGCCGGTCGTTCGGAGAGGCCTTGCTCGACAGAAGCGTCATGTACGTGCCGCTGGTCAGGGCGCTTCTTCAATCCAGCGTCGCCGTTCACTACCAGAGCCACATCACGGGGCATGGCCTGCTCAAGCTGATGCGGCCCCGTCGCGAGCTCTCCTACAAGGTCACCCACCTGCCCGACGTGCCAGAGGTGCTCGCGTTCGTCGTCGAGCAAGCGGGGATGACGCCGGCCGCCGCCTACTCCACGTTCAACATGGGTTGCGGCTTCGCGATCTATTCCGCGGCCGGCTCCGGCCAGGACATCGTTCGAACTGCCGCGGAGCTCGGCCTGTCGGCACAGGTGGCGGGCACGGTGGAAGAGGGCCCGCGCCGCGTAATCCTCGAGCCGATCGGCGTCACGTACGACAGCGAGGCATTGGACCTCGCGCCGCGGTACCCGGGTCCCGCCGTCTAGGGCCGGGCCCAGCCCGGAATTGACGCTGCACGAACAGAAGCTGCCGCCATCCCCAGCCGACAGCCGTCGCAGCCCACGCAGCGAACGCCACCCAGGCTGCCACATGGCCGAACTGAACCAGCCCATCCACGCCCGCCACGCTGCCCGTCGCCGTGCTCATCACTGAGTACATCCCGAGCGGGAAGACCGTGGCCCAGCGGGCCACGTCGTAGCTCGGGCGCGGCCAGCGGATCTCGGCGGCGATGAGCGCCGGCAACCAGGCCATCGTCATGCCCCACAGAACGAGGCTTGCGATTCGGAGCGGGTCGTGGAGGCCGGTGGGTCCACGTGAGACCGAAAGCGCGTGCGCGATCTGGGCGCAGGAGAGGGTGGTGATGGCGAGCGCGCCACCGGAGACCCAGTGGTCCCCGGCGCCGTGGCGAAGCTCCGAGACATCGAACCGCGCCAGCACCACCGGATACGCCGCCAGACCCACCACGAACGGAGCCAGGGCCACGAGTGCCGGCCAGGTGCGGACGGTGCTGCTACCGAGCGTTGCCGCGAGCACCGCGAGCGACTGCACCGCGACCACGACCAGGAAGCTTCCCCCGGTCCTCGGAAGTGGTCCCGCGCGGGCGAGGGCCGGGAGCAGGAGCGCCGGCAGCGCGGCGGAGATCACGAGCAGCGCCCAGCCGGCCCACGACCATCCGAGGAGTGTCAGTCGGACGCCGAGCACGGCGGTGCCGGCGACGGCGGTCAGCGCGGCGGGCCGTGTCGCCTCCTCGCGCGCATGGCGAAAGTCGATTAGCAGTGCGCTCACCACGAGCGCGCCCAGAATCGCCCACGTGAGGGCGCAAACAGCTAGCAGCACGCGGGACAGGGTCTGGAACCCCTGGTAATAGAGCGCCACGGAGACGATCCCGGTCGCCATCACCGCGCCGCCCGACTCTGCGTCGAGTCTCATCCTCGGTGCCGCGTCTGCGGTGGTCCTCATCCGACGGATACGATATCGTGCCACGATATGCGGCTGAGGCAGAGAGACTTCGAGCAGCTGCTGGAGTTGCGCACTGGTCTGCGCCGTTTTCTGCGCTGGAGCGAACAGCGAGCCCAGTCGGCTGGGCTGACGCCCGCCAAGCACCAGCTGCTGTTGGCGATCAAGGGCCACCCTGACCCCAACGGCCCCACGGTCGGCGAAATAGCCGACTACCTGGTGCTACGCCACCACAGTGCCGTGGGACTTGTGGACCGGGCCGCCGCCGACGGCCTGGTCAGGCGCAATCCCGATCCCTCGAGCAAAAGCATCGTGCGTGTCACGCTGACTCCCCTGGGCGCTGAGACACTCGACGAGCTCGCAGAGGCGCACCTCGAGGAGATCGCTCACCTCGGGCCCACGATGCGGGCCCTTTGGGAGGCCCTCGAACGCGACGAGCGCGATGCCCCCCACCCGGCTGCCCGGCGTCAGGCGGCTACTGGCGGCAATCCTCGCACGCCCCGTGCAGGACGATCTCGTGCACGTCGACGTCGATCGGTACCCGTCGAGAAGTCTTCTCGATCACCCGCTCGAGCTCGGGGTCGGTGAACGGCATCACCGCTCCGCAGCTGTCGCATACCAGGTGATGGTGGTGACCGTTCTCGCCCCGGATCGGCTCGTAGCGTGCCATCGCCTGCCCCACCTGGACCTTCTGGACCAGGCGTAGCCGCTCCAGCTCGTCGAGGATGCGGTAAATGCTGGCGCGCGCCACCCTCCGCTTGCCCGCGCGCAGCGTGTCCTCGATCTCCAGGGCCGACAGCGCGCAAGGCTGCGAGTCGAGCAATTCGACCACCGTCCGCCGCGCCCCGCCGGAGTGACGATGCGAGTCGGCCAGTACCCGCTGCGCTCGCTCGGACCAGCTCTCGACGCTCGCTCGGGGCATCGCGGCCAGTCTAGCTCCGGGTTTCACCATCAGCGAAGGCCGCGATGCGGCCCGCTTCCATGCTCACAAGAATAGGACTGAGTCTCATCCCTGGTATCGTAGCGCGTCGTGAAGCAGCATCGGATCAGGCGCCACCTCGGCCCCCCTCGCCCGACTACTGACCCCCCTCGCCCGATCACTGACCCCCCTCGCCCGACTACCGATCCCCCTCGCCCGATCACTGATCCCCCTCGCCCGACTACTTCGAGGTTTTGTGCCTCTACGAGGCGAAAACTCGAACAAGTCGCACGGCGCCCTTCGCGGGGCGCCGCACCGACTCGCGGGGCGCCGCTACTCGACTCACCCGGCGCCGCTACTGACTTACCCGGCGCCGCTACTGACGATCGCTGCGGCGTTGATCGTCGCCGGCTGCGGTGCCGCCGCCGGGGCCAGTAGAGACCCGGGCCAGATCGTGGCCGTCGGCGCCGAGAACCAATACGCGAACGTGATCTCCCAAATCGGCGGCCGCTACGTCCACGCCAGCGCGATCATGAGCAACCCGAACACCGACCCCCACACCTTCGAGGCCAGCCCTAGCGTGGCCAGCACCGTTAGCTCGGCGCAGGTGATCGTCCAGAACGGGCTCGGCTACGACGACTTCATGGGCAAGGTGGAATCCGCCTCGCCGAACCCCAAGCGCAGGGTGATCGACGTGCAGCGGCTTCTAGGTCTACCCGCCTCGACCCGCAACCCGCACCTGTGGTACAGCCCGACGACGATGCCCGCCGTGGCGAAGGCGGTGGCCGCGGACCTTGCGGAGGTCGAGCCGAACCACGCCGCCTATTTCCGGGCGAACGAGGCGGCCTTCGAGCGATCGCTGGCGGCCTGGTATGCCGCCATCAAGCAATTCCGCTCGCGCTACCCGAACGTGCCCGTGGCGACGACCGAACCGGTTGGGGACTACATGCTTCAGGCGGCAGGCGCCAAAGTCGAGACGCCGTACTCGCTTCAAGCGGCGGTCATGAACGGAGTCGATCCTGCTCCCCAGTCCGTCACGCTCCAGAACGGGCTGCTCTCCGGGCGCAAGGTCAAGGTACTGCTCTACAACCAGCAGGTAACGGACTCACTGACCCAGACGTTCCTGAAAGCAGCCCGGTCGCACGGAATCCCGGTCGTCGGCCTGTACGAGACGATGCCCACCGGCGGCTACGACTACCAGTCGTGGATGCTGGCCGAGGTGAACGCGCTTAGGAACGCCGTGGCCCACGGGAGCTCGACGGAGCGGCTGTGAACGCGCTCAACGGCACCGGACGCGAGGAAATTCTCTCCGTCGAGCGTCTCGGTGTGCGCCTCGGGGGGCGCGACGTCCTCTCCGAGGTCACCTTTGGCATCCGGGCCGGCGAGTTCACGGGCCTGATCGGATCAAACGGGGCCGGAAAGACCACCCTCCTGAAGGCGATCCTCGGGCTGCTTTCCCCCAGCAGCGGCAGCGTGCGGATAGCGGGCCGCCCCCGCTCGCGTCGCAATCCCCTCATCGGCTACGTGCCACAGCGCTACGTACTTGACGCCGACATGCCTTTGCGCGCCCGCGACGTGGTGGGGCTCGGGATCGACGCGCACCGGCTGGGGATCACGCGGCCCTCAAGGGAGCGTGCCGAGAGGATCGACGAGATGCTCGCCGCCGTTGACGCGCACGGCTTCGCCGACAGCCGCGTCGGGAACCTCTCGGGCGGCGAGCAGCAGCGGGTACTGATCGCGCACGCCCTCATCTCGCGCCCGCGCCTCCTGCTGCTCGATGAGCCGCTCGCCAACCTCGACCTGCGCAGCGGCCACGAGATCGTGGCGCTGCTGGCGCGGATCGCCACCGAGCAGGGGATCGCAGTCCTGATCTCGGCCCACGAAATGAACCCGCTGCTCGGGGTGATGGACCGGATCGTCTACCTAGCCGCCGGCCGCGCCGCCTCCGGTACCACCGCCGAGGTCGTCCGGGGCGACGTGCTCAGCCGCCTGTACGGGTACCACGTCGACGTGCTCCGCGTCCATGGCCGCGTGCTCGTCGTTTCCGGGGCCGCCGACGGGGGACCGGAAGGAGAGTCCGGGCACCCGGTGGAGGTCCTGGCCTGAGAGCGGTGGAGGTCGCCGAATGAGCATGCTGCACGGGAGCGTGTTCGGCCATGGGTTCTTCAGCAGCGGGTCGGTCCACACCGCGCTCGCGGTGGGCGCCGCGGTCGCGCTGGTCTCCGGCACCGTCGGAGTGTTCGCGGTCATCCGCGGCCAGGCGTTCGCCGGCGAAGCGCTGTCGGATATCGGCGCCGCCGGGGGGTCCGGTGCCTTCCTGGCCGGGGTCGGGTCGTTGTGGGGCTTCCTGGCGTCCGCGGTGGGCGCGGCCGCCGTGATGGAGCTGATCGGCATCCAACGCCCCCGGGGCCGGGACTTGGCGACCGGCATCGTGCTCGGCGCCAGCCTCGGTCTGGCCGCGCTGCTCCTGTACCTGGGCACCACGGTCAGAAGCACGACCGGCGCGACGGTCACGATCCTGTTCGGGTCCCTGTTCGCGGTCGATCCCGGGATCATCCCGGCGATCATCGCGCTCAGTCTGCTGTCACTTGGTCTGATCGCGCTCGTCCAGCGCCCGCTGCTGCTGAGCTCACTCAGCCCTGAGCTGGCGGCAGCTCGTGGGATTCCCGTGCGCCTGATCGGCGCCACCTACCTGCTCGCGCTGGCGGTGGCGGTGGCGCTGGCGGCGCTCACGATCGGCGCCATCCTGGGGACCGCGCTACTGATCGGCCCGGCGGCCACCGCGCTTCGGCTGACGAACCGACCGGGACGGGCGATCGCAATCGCCGCAGCGGTCGGGATGGTCTCCACCTGGCTGGGAGTAGTGCTGGCCTACGACAGCTTCTACTGGCCGCCAACGGGCCACGGCTGGCCACTGAGCTTCTTCGTCGTCGCCTTGGTTCTCGTGGCGTACCTGCTCGCCGGGGTACCGGCGCTGGTTCGAAGGGATCACTGGCGCTAGTGCACCGTCCGGCAATCAGGTCACATGTATCGCGGCCCCGGATGGCCGCCATGCTGCGTCCTCGGAGCCTCGCGCAGCGCTGCTGCGCCACGGCTCCTGCGTCCTTGCCTGACGGCCCCCGGGTCTCGCGCTACATGCACCCTGATCACCGGACGGCACACTAGGTGTTTTCGGGATTCATGGTCAACGCCTGGACCGTGGCGACGATCGTGGCCGTGGTGGCCGGGATCGTGGGCTTCTTCGCCGTGTTGCGAGGCTCGGCCTTCGCCGCCCACGCCATTCCCAACGGGTCATTCGCCGGCGCGGCCGGAGCAACCCTGATCGGGATCAACGTCCTGATCGGGCTCGGCGTGTTCTCGTTCCTCGGTGCGCTAGGCGTGGGCTCGCTCGGCCGGCGCGGTCGTCAGGACGTCGCGACCGCCCTCACTCTGACCCTCATGCTCGGCCTGGGGGCGCTGTTTCTCAGCTTGAGCAACGACTACGCACCGCAGGTCTATTCGCTGCTGTTCGGTGAGGTGTTGGGGATCTCGAGCAACGACGTCGTGCCGACCGCGGTGCTTGCGGGCGCGGCGGTTGCCGCGGTACTCCTGCTGTACCGCCCGCTGATGCTCTCCTCGGTGCTGCCGGATGTGGGCGAGGCCCGGGGAATATCGCGCCTGGCCATGCAGCTCTGCTTCTTGATGGTGATCGCGCTGGTGACGACGATGACCGTCCCGGTCGTGGGCACGCTGCTGATCTTCAGCTTGATGATCGGGCCGCCCGCCGCTGCCCGGTCGTTCACCGACCGACCGTCTCGCGCCATGGGGCTGTCGGTGGCGCTCGCGCTGATCGCTGTGTGGACGGCGATCGCCTGCTCGTATGCCACCAATTACCCAGTCGGGTTCTTCGTAGGTTCGATCAGCGCCGCTAGCTACGCTCTCGGCCGCGCCTGGGCGGCGCTGCGATCGGCCGGCCGGTGAGCACGCAACGCCCCCGCCGCTAAGCCGGCCCCCGCCAGCCGCTAACGGAGCGGTAACGCGCGCGAGCAACCGGCGACTACCCATCGCACTACGATCAAGCGCCGATGCTGGTCGAGGACCAACGCATCAGACCCGAGGACGCGCATTCGGCGTCCGCCGCAGAAGCCTCCCACGCATCCCGTGCGGCCTTGTGGGGCTGGACGGCGCTCGGCCTGATCGGGTCTGCGCTCAGCGCCTACGCAGGCACGCGACTCATGGGCGGAGGGAACGCCAACCGCTGGTGGTTCCACGCACCTGTCCCATCCGGCCACGAACCGGCGAAGATCGTCTTCTGGGCGGGAGTGGTGGCCCTGTGCGGGGCATGGCTCGGGCTGGGGCAGATGCTGAAGCGCTCGCCGGAGACATCGCCCAAGGCGCTGTGGATCGTAGGGGCAGCCTGGTGCCTGCCGTTCCTACTCGGCCCGCCGCTGTTCAGCCACGACGTGTACAGCTATGTCGCCCAGGGCACGCTCGTCCACCTCGGCCACAGCCCGTACCACGAAGCGCCGATCGCCCTCGGCCACCTCGGCCACCGTCACGTGCTCGACGGCGTGGACCCGTTCTGGCGCAAGACGACCGCCCCGTACGGTCCGCTGTTCTTGGGGGTGGTGAGCCTGATCGTCGGCGCAGCGGGTTCGCACCTGGTGCTGGACGTGATGGTGGTTCGACTGTTCGACCTCATCGGCATCGTGCTGCTCGCGATGTTCGCTCCTCGGCTGGCCCGAGCGTTGGGCGGCGATCCCAGGCGGGCCCTGTGGCTGGCGATGCTCAGCCCGCTGGTTTGGCTCCAGCTCGTCTCTCCAGCTCACAACGACGCGCTGATGGTCGGCCTGATGGTCGCGGGCGTGACCCTGGCGGTCGAACGTCGGCCGCTGATGGGAATCGCTGTGTGCGCCGTCGCGGCGACCGTCAAGGTTCCAGCGGCCGCGGCGATCGTGTTCATCGTCGTCGCGTGGGCGCGAGCCCTGCCGGCCCGGCAAGATCAGGTCAAGGCGGTGGCCAAGGCGGCCCTGGTAACCGTCGTGGCGGCCGGGGTGGTGACGGCGGCCACCGGCCTCGGACTGGCCTGGATCTCGACCGGACTGTTCTCAACGCCGGGACGGGTGCGACTGGCAATCACCCCCGCCACCGCCGTCGGCTACACCATCGCCCACGCGCTGCACGGGGCCGGCGTGCCGCTGAACGGCAAGCAATTCGAGGCCACACTCAGCCACGTGACGTTTGCCATCACCGGTGTGCTCGCCCTCGTCCTTCTGTACCGGACGCGATGGGAGAACATGGTGCGCCGGCTCGGTTGGCTGCTGCTCGCGATTGCCATCGGTGGGCCCGCCGCCTGGCCGTGGTACTTCACTTGGGGCCTGGCGCTGCTGGCCGCCTGCCCCGGGATCCAGTTCTCGCGCGTGATTCCGGTGGCGGTCGTGGCGTCGGCATTCATTGTCATCCCCACCGGGCAGCTGGCACTGGCACTCGGCACCTCGCCGGAAATGGTCGTCTTCTACCTGTTGGTGCTCGTGGTCGCCGTCTGGTACTGGGCCCGGCGGCTGCCGCGCCGCCCGGCGTCGATGCTTGCCAATCCCTGAGGGCATGGCTCGGACCGCTGTGCCCGTGCGCGAGGCCGCGCTCCGCGGTGGGCCTGGTCGGCCCGTCGGCGGTACGGCGCGGGCTCGCGCCCCGGCCCGAGATCTCGCGCTGTTGGCCGGGCCTGCGCTGCTGGCCGCGGGCCTTTGCCTGATCGAGATCAGAGGTCGGAGCCTGGGGTTCGACGAGTCAGCGACCGTGGCCATCGCGAGCCAGCACGGGTCCGCTCTGTGGTCGGCGATCGCACACGACGGGGGCAACATGTCTGGCTACTACGTGCTGATGCACGTGCTGATCAGCCTGTTCGGCAAGGGTCTGCTCGTCCTCCGCCTCCCCTCTGCCGTCGGCGCCGGGGTCGCGGTTGGCGTGCTCGAGGTGCTGGCGCTGCGCCTATTGGACCGTCGGGCGGCCCTCGTCGCCGGACTCCTGAGCGCGGTCAGCCTGCCGCTCGTCTTCTGGGGGCAGAGCGCGCGCAGCTACGCCCTCCTGGTCGCGCTCGTCACCGGATCCTTCTTGGCTTTCGTCTCGATTTTGGATGGCGAACGGCCACGTGCTGCCTGGATCGGGTATGTGCTGTGCACGGCGCTGGCGATGTACGCCAGCCTGATGGCGATCCTGATCGTGCTGGCGCAGCTCGTCGTGCTCGGCTGGCACCGGGGACGCGCGCGGGCCGTGGGGTCGGCGCTGGCGGCGATCGTCGTCCTCTGCGTGCCGCTCATGGTCCTCGTAGCTCAGCGGGGATCGGGCCAGCTCTTCTGGGTGCCGCGCCCGGACGCCACGAGCATCAAACAAGTGCTGCAGGCCCTGACCTCGGCAGGGCTGGAGCCGAACTTCCATGCCAGCTCGACCACCACCTTGCTGCTGGTCTGCACCGTCGTCGCGCTGGCGGTGATCGCCGTCGCGGTGGTCGCGGAAGGGGCTTACCGAATCGTTGGGGCCGGCGCTGGCCCTCTCCTGGTTGTTGGTGCCGGTGGTGGTGGCATACGTCGAGTCGCTGGTCGGGCAGTCGATCTTTCTGCCTCGCAACCTGCTGATCTGCATCCCGGCGGTGTCGCTACTGCTGGCCTGGGGGATGACCCGCAGCGGCCTGCCCATGTTGCTCGGCTCCTTGGCACTCGCGGGGCTGCTCGCGCTGCGCGCGCTCCAGGTTGCTCCCAGCTACGGCGTCTCACCCGAGGACTGGCGCGCCGCGACGGGCTACGTGGTGGCGAACACCAGAGCGGCGGACTGCGTGGCGTTCTATCCCTCCGACGGCCGGAATGCCTTCCGGTACTACCTCCACCCGGGCGCGAACGCGCCGCGCCCCGTGCTGCCGGCGGCGTCGTTCTCGGGGTCGCGGGCCTATATCGAGGACTACGCGTCCCTATCCTCGCGGCGGCTGCGCCTCCTGCCCAACAGCTGTCCGCGACTGTGGCTCGTATCGAGCCACGAGGGGCAACCGACCGGGACCGCCGGCTCGCGCGCGGACTATTCCCGCTACCTCGCGCTCCGGTCCTCGCTCTCGGCCGAGTATTCGCGCAGCCGTGTGCGGTCGTTCGGCTACGCCGCCCCGGTGACGGTCGAGCTGTTCGCCCGCTAGCGGGACCCGGCCCGCTCAGGGCCGAAGCGTCGTTCCCACGAACGTCAGCGCGCTGAGTCCCGCCAGAAGGACGCCATTGGCCACCGCGAGCAACGCGAACCCCTTCCGGCGCAGGTAGTAGGCGGGCACGATCACCGCCGGAAACGCCGTGATCAGAAGCCGTGGATTCGGTGGCGTGAACTCGGAGGTGAGTGCCAGCCAGCTGATTCCCAGCGTCCACACGTATGCCTCCACCGAGACCTCCCGCCAACGCATGAACAGCAGTACGAGCAACACGACCACCACGATCACCCCTGCCGCTCCGACCACCAGGTTGAGGTTGATCGTGGGGCTGTTGAAGTGCGAGAAGGAAATCTGGTTCGCCAGAGACCGGAAGAGGTGGCCGATCGCGAACAGGTCGAACTTCTCGTCCCATCCGTATTTCTGGGCCTGGGTGTAGGCGAACGGCGTGCCGGCGTGCGCCCACAGGTAGATGGCGAATGCGGCGACGCCGGTCACCGACAAAAGTGGCGCGATCAGGCTGTCGCGAGCGCTCCAGCCGCGACGACGAAGCTCGAGCCCGGCCGACACGGCGCAGACCAGCACCAGCACGACGGCTTCAGGCTCGACGGCGGTGGCGATTCCCGCGAGCAGGCCGGCGAGCAGCCATCGACGCCGCTGCAAGGCGAGGATGCAGCCCGCCGCCAGCGGCAGCGCCACCCCCTCGGCGTAGGCCATCGAGAACACGACCGAGCCGGGGAACAGACAGAACAGCACCACGGCGCGCCGGCCCACCGCCTCGCCCCACCAGCCGGTAGCCAGGCGCTGCACGAGCACCGTCATGATCGCCCCCCCGACCCCGGAGATGACCAGTCCCGCCAGGGTCAGCCCGTTGATGAAGGCCTTGCCCGTGACCCACGACATCACGTGACCGAGCGGCCACATCATCAGCGGGTACAGCGGGAAGAAGCCGAGGGTCGAGCGGGCGTGCGGGACATAGCTCGGATAGCCGTTGTTCGCCACCTGCCGGTACAGGAGGCCGTCCCAGTTGGCCAGCTCGTGCAGAACGGCGTGATGGCGCAGCGCGCCGTTGACCACCGCGACGGCGATCAGCAGCACCCGCGTCGCCAGGTAAACGAGGATCGCGTAGCGGACCGGTGTCAGAGCGAACGAGATCCGACGGCGCGCAGCCGGCCGGGCCGCGTCGACCGCCGCCTCGCCGGGTTGTGGTGGGGCCAGCCCGGAAGTTGCCTGCACGTGTCGGCAGTCTAGGGGCGCCAGGGCGGCCACTCTGAGGGAGCCCCCGCCTACCTCACCCCGTGGGGGCACCCTCCTGCCGTACGTATACTTGCCCGACCAGCGAACGAGGAGCGGCGCGTGCAGGAAATGGTCATCTACGGCGTGAGCTTCGACATGGTCGGCAAGCAGCCGATCGTGCTTCTGAAGACGGTCGAGAACAACAAGTTCCTGCCGATCTGGATCGGCCATCCCGAGGCCGCCGCCATCCTGATGAAGCTCCAGGGCGCCTCAACGCCGCGCCCCATGACCCACGACCTGCTGTCGGATGTGCTGGGCGAACTCGACGTCGAGTGCACCCGGGTGGCGGTCACGGAGCTACGCGAGAACACGTTCTACGCCTCGATCAGCCTCCGGGCGAATGGCCGCGAGCTCGAGATCGACTCCCGCCCCAGCGACGCGCTCGCACTCGCGGTACGCGCCGGCGCGCCGATCTTCGCCGCCGACGACGTGATCTCGGAGTCGGCGATCGAGTTCGAGCACGAGGTCGAGGACACCGAAGAGGTGGTCGAGAAGTTCAAGGACTTCCTCGACCACGTCACGCCCGAGGACTTCGCCAGCGACGAGTAGGCGCTCGATCCGGAGGCCGAGCTCCCGCGCCCATACGTCAACCCAGGTAGCGGAGCCGGTTCACCGTGGCGTCGCCGCAGCCGTGGTGGCCTGGCAGGCCGACGCCGCTCGCCGCTTCGTTGTCCTTCCAGCAGAAGGCCTCACCAAACCTGAACGTTGAGTTCGGGAACTGCACCGTGTAGCTCACGGTGAATGAGAAGGTGTTGCCGGAGAAGTGCCGGGGTTCGGTCGCGACCTGGTTCAGGATGGTCGGGATCACGCTGGATGGGTTGAGCGTGTAGTAGAGGTAGACGGGGCCCTTGTTTCCGGTGGGGCCCGGCGGCCTCCGAAAGCGGGCTGTGACGACCAGGGTATGGCTCCCAAAGGTATTGCTGTTGAGGCACAGGTTGCAGCTCATGCTCAGCCGCCTGTCGAGCACGTAGACGGTCAGCCCCCGGCTCGTCGGCCCGTTCGCGATCACCACGCGGTATTTGGTGGCGTGGCTCGGAGTTACGAGGAACGAGTAGTCACCGCCGGTTGTCGTACCTGACTTGATCGTCGCTAAAGCCCGTCTTGAACGGCCAGGACTCGGCCTGAACGGAAAAGGACCTCGACCCGCCCAGCGTCTCGTGGCCCGACAGCCTGACCGAGGATCCGTACACGACCGCGGGCAGGCCGGCGACGTGCTTGCTGGCCAGCAGCGTCGCGCTGGGGTCGCCGGCCGCTAGCGAGGTGCCCGCGACCACGGCCGTCATCGCCGCTACCCCGGCGGCGAGGGCCAGAATCCGAGCGGCTGGAGCAGCGAGTGAATTAGAAAATGGGCGACTCCCTGTCATCACCCTCCTAAACAATTCGATTGCCTCTGCGATGCGGAGTCCCCAGCCGTCTTCCGCTCGCGGCGGCCCAGTCTACCCCCGCGCGGTTGCGGCGTGGAGCATCAATTGAACGAGCTCGTCGAAGGAGATCCCGGCGGCGTCCGCGGCCTGCGGCAGCAGGCTCGTCTCCGTGAGCCCCGGGATCGTGTCGGCTTCCAGCACGGACAGCTCGCTCTGGTCTGAGTCGAGCATCAAATCGACTCGCGCGAACCCTGAGCAGCCAAGCAACGTGAACACCTCGAGCGCCAGGGTGCTGGCACGCTCCGCGACCCCGTCGGACAGCTGGGCGGGGCACACAAATGTGGTGCGGCCGATCTCATAGCGGGACTCGAAGTCGTAGAAGTCCTCCTCGTTGGGTACCGCCTCCACGATCGGCAGCGGCGTGGGAACACCGCCCTGCTCGATGATCGACACCGCCAGGTCCCGGCCGGGTACGTAGCGCTCGAGCAGCACCTTGCGGTCGTAGGAGAAGGCGGCCACCAGCGCCGAGGGCACGTCCGCGGCGGTGCCTGCGAACTTGATCCCCAGGGCTGAGCCCTGCCCGGCCGGTTTGACCACGATCGGGTACTGGAGGCGCTGCTCGATCGCGGGCAGCGCTCGGGCCGCCCCCAACTCCTTGAACGCGGTCTCGTTGAAGGCGAAGAAATCGGGCGTGGGGATCCCGCCATCCCGCATGGCGTGCTTGGCCAGGACCTTGTCGGCGGCGCGGATGCAGGCCGACACGCCCGACCCGGTGTAGGGGATCCCCATCGCGTCGAGCAGCTCCTGGACGGTGCCGTCCTCACCGTCTCGCCCGTGGAGCGCGACGAACGCGAGCTCGGGGCGCTCGTTCTCTAACCGCTCAACCAGATCGGCTCCGACATCGATCGCGCTCACCTCGTATCCCAGTCGCTCTAGCGCGTCCTGGACCCGGGCTCCCGACTTCAACGACACCTGGCGCTCGAGTGATCGGCCGCCCTTCAGGACGGCGACCCTCGTCATCCGGCCCGTTTACGCCGAGTCGGAAGCCGCAGCACCTTGGCGAGCTCGGCTTCGTCCGGGGATGGCCGGGGATCGCGCTCCGGCGCGGACCGCGTGGCCGGTGCCGCACCCGTGAGAGTGCCGTACAGGTTGACCTGCTCGTGCACCACCTCGCCGATGAGACGAACGCCCTCGTGGATATCCCGCTCGGACACGCCGGAGAAGTTCAGCCGCATCGATGAGCCGCCGCGGCCGTCGACGTATGCGGCGCGTCCGGGTACGAACGCCACCCGTTCCTCGAGCGCGCGGGCCAACAGGTCCGTGGTGTCGATGTAGTCCGGCAAGCTGGCCCAGATGAACAGCCCTCCTTCCGGGTGCGTCCACTCCGCCTCGCGCGGGAAATGCTCGGCCAACGAGTCGAGCATCACGTCGCGCCGGCGGCGATAGATCTCGATCAGCGACCGGACGTACTTCTGCCATGGCCCGGACTCGAAATAGGCGCTGACGAAGTACTGCGAGATCGACGAGGAGCACAGGTCGGAGGCCTGCTTGCCGATGTTCATCTTCTGAAGCACTGGCGGTGGGGCGACGGTCCAACCCAGCCTGACGCCGGGCGAGAGGATCTTCGAGAACGTGCTGGCGTAGATCACGAACTCCTCATCCAAGGAGCGAAGCGTCGGCAGCGACGTGCCCTCGTAACGGAGCAACCCGTAGGGGTTGTCCTCGAGGACAAACAGCTCGCGCTCGGCGGCGATCCGCACCAGCTGAAGCCGTCGCTCGAGCGACAGGGTCACACCGGCCGGGTTGTGGAAGTTGGGGACGGTGTAGATGAACTTGGGCCGCCGCCCCTCGCGCTCCAGGCGTTCGAGAGTCTCGCTTAGCTCGTCGATCCGCATTCCCTCGCGATCCATCGTCACCTGCACTACGTCTGCCTCGTAGGCGCAGAACGTCGGCACGGCCCCCGGATAGGTGGGCGCCTCGCACACCACGACGTCCCCGGGATCGAGCAACGTCTTGCACACAAGATCGATCACCTGCTGGCCGCCGGTCGTCACCAACACCTCGTCGGGGTCGACCTCCATGCTCTCTTCGCTCATCACATCGCTGATGCAGCTCTTGACCAGCGCCAGCCCCTCCGTGGGTCCATACTGGAGCGCGCGCGAGCATGACTCGGCCGCCACCGTCCGCATCAGCGATGCGTAGGAGTCCGGAGGGAAGGTGGAGGTGTCGGGGAGCCCGCCGGCGAGCGAGATCACGTCGGGCTGCTCGGTCAGCGCCATCAGGTCGCGCATCGCGGAGGACTTCATGACCTTCGTGCGCTCCGCGAACAGGGTCGCGTAGCGCTCGAGGTCGTGCCTAGTGGATCGCCGACGTCCCTCGCCGGAATCCGAGCCAGACCTCATGTCGCCCTCCCCTTCTGGCCCGGCACGCCACCGGCCCGAACACGTATCGTCACGCCCGTTCACGGTAGCGCACATGCACCTCGCGTTCGACATCTTCCAGGGCATCGGGATCGCGGCAGCGGTCGGGATCCGGCCTTTCTTGCCTGCGCTGGCGGTGGGGGCGCTGGCCGCCGGCGGCGTCCAGATCCACTTCAACGGCACCGACTATTCGTTCCTGCAGGGCGCCCCGTTCCTGGCGGCGGTGGCTGCTGCCGCCATCGTGGTCGGACTGGCCGAGCGCCGTTTCAAGCCCGAGCAGGGAACATTCGCCGCAGTGCTCGCGATCGCCGGAGCGGCGCTTGGCGCGCTGCTGTTCGCGGGCTCGCTCGCCCGCGGTCACTACACCGCCTGGCCGGGACTGATCGGAGGCGTGCTGTGCGCGGCGGTGGGAGCGGCCGCCACCGTGCCTCTGCTTCGGCGCGTCCGGGGGCGACTCGATCAGACCGCGGCCGCCGCCCTGCCCGCATACGCCGAGTTGGGAGCAGTCCTGTTCGCCGTGCTATCCGTGGTGGGGCCGCCGATCGGTGTGATCGGCCTGGCCGGGCTTGTGTGGCTCCTTCTCGCCGGGCGCCGGCGCGAGGGCCAGAAGTACGCTGGCCTGCGGATCCTCAGATGAGGTCCGGAGCGCGACCGCCCGCCCAAGAGGTCGCAAGGTCTTGAGCGCAAAGCCGCCGAAGAAGCTCGTCCTCGTTGTGATCGATGCGCTCAAGCCGGCGATGCTCGAGCGGGCGATCGCGGTCGGCCGGGCGCCGGCGCTGGCCCAGGTGATGGAGCGCGGCGTATACGTCGACGACTGCGTGGCGGCGTTCCCGTCCGTCACTCCGGTCTGTGCCGCCACGATCACCACCGGTGTAGGGCCTGACCGCCACTGGATCCCCAGCATGAACTGGTACCACCGCGAGGAGGCGCGATACGTCGAGTACGGGTCGAGCTTCTCGGCCAGCCGGCAGTTCGGGGTGCTGCGCTCCCTCACTGACACGGTCTACCGGATGAATGCCGAGCATCTGTCTCCACATGTGACCACCGTGTTCGAGACGCTCGACGACGCCGATGTCCGCACGGCCGGCACCACCTATCTGATCTACCGCGGACGCCATCAGCACGAGGTCTCTAACGAGACCGCGCTGGCACGGATCGCCACCTCGACCCTGTTCAGACGGACGATCGAGGGGCCCCAAGAGCTGTTCTACGCCGACCTCTACGCCAGCCGCAAGACTGGCTGTCGGGGCCAGCTCGGCATGCCTGGCATCCGCGACCAGCACACCGGCTGCGTCGGCGCCTACCTGGTGGAACACGACCTGTTCGACTTCCTTCTCTTTTCATTGCCTGATAACGACGCTTGGTCCCACAAGCATGGGCCGCATGCGCAGGTCACGTCGCTTGCCGCCGCCGACCGCCAGCTCGAGCGCCTGATGCACGCCGCCGGCGGTCCCGACGCGTTCTTCGACCAGCACGCGGTCATCGTCACCTCAGACCACTCCCAGGCGGCCGTAGAGGAGCGCATCCGCCTGGACGCGGCTTTCGCCGACTTCGACGTCGCCACGCCGAGCCCCTCGCGCTCGATCGGCGCCGAGGTGGCGCTTAGCCCCGGGCAGCGCTCGGCAATGATCTATGCCCTCGACGACGAGCGCCGCGACGAGGTGGTCGAGCGCGCGATCGAGGCCACCAGCGCGCTCCAAGGAGTCGACCTCGTCCTGTCCGGGTCCGGTGATGAGGTCCGGGTGATGAGCAGCCGAGGAGAGCTCCGCTTCGCGCGAGGCGGCGATCTCCGGGACCCCCGCGGGGAGCACTGGAGCGTCGAGGGCGAACTTGCCGCGCTGGCAGCCGAGGTGAAGGATGGCCTCTTCATCAGCACTGCCTATCCGGACGCTCTCGAGCGGATCTGGTCTGCCCTTCACTGCCCGACCGCCGGCGACATCCTGCTGTCGGCCTCGCCCGGATACGAGTTCGTCGACTGGGGAGGCGCCGACCACGTCGGCGGTGGCAGTCACGGCTCGCTGCACGCGACCGACTCGCTTGGGGCCCTCCTGTGGGCCGGGACGGGCCCGGAGTCGCGCCGGGTCCGGGAACAGTGGTCGCTGCGCGACGTGGCCGGAATGGTGCGCGAGCACTTCTTCGCGGACGATTAGGAGCGCGTTAGCGCCGCCGCCTCTTACAGGAGGTTGACGGGCCGCCGTTAAAGTTGGTCCTCGTGGCAGACGAGCTGACCACAACAGTCGAGCTGCCGTTCCGCGTCCGGGTGCGGCACGGTGTCCGCGAAGGACGAGTGCGCGTGGGCCACCGGGTCCGGGATGGCCACGCCCGCGTGCGCGATGGCGTCCGTCAAGGGCACAACTGGCTGCAGCTGATGCGCTTCGGCGCCGTTGGCGCAAGCGGCTACGTGCTCAACCTGGCCGTGTTTGCCGCGTGCGTGCACGCGCTCGCGATCGACTACCGGCTTGCTTTCGTCGTAGCGTTCGTAATCTCGGTGATCAACAACTTCTGGTGGAACCGCCACTGGACATTCGACGCCAAGCACGAGCACCCAATCTTCCAGGGAACGCGTTTCTTTGCCATTTCGGTGCTGGCACAGGCGTTCGCGTACGCGGTGCTGGTCGCGCTGGTCAGCGGGGCGGGAGTGGCGAAGGTGGTTGCCCAGGCGGTGGCAGTGGCGGCAGCCATGCCGCTTTCGTTCGTCGGCCAGAAGCTTTGGAGCTTCCGCGCCTAAGGCGGTGGGGAGGCCTAAGGCGCAGGCGGCTCCGACTCGCCCTCGCCGTAGTTCCCGTAGCGCTGGTCGCGGTGCTCCTGTGCAGCGCTCCAGCCGTCGCGTCGGGTGACCAGCCGGTCCTCGTAACGGAGCTGAACAAGCCCCCGGCGGGCTTCAAGCTGACTCCGACGCAGGCCGAGCGGATCGCCAGCCGCGACCCCAGGTCACGGGCCGAGCTCCGGCGCCACCCGCGGGCCACGCCCTACGAGTACACGAAGGGTGCCGGGCAGTGGCAGATCAGCTGGTTCTCGAGCGGGCGAAACCAGAAGGAGCTGCTCGAGGTCTACGTCGACGATCAGACCCGCAAGGTCACCGAGGTCTGGACTGGCTTTCAGGTGGCCTGGACGATGGCCCGCGGCTATCCGGGGGCGTTCGGCCGGCGCGCGAACGCGCTCTACGTATGGCTCCCGCTGTGCGCGCTCTTCCTCGTCCCGTTCCTTCCCTGGCGTCGCCCCAGGCGATTCACGCTGCTTCACCTCGACCTGCTCGTGCTGCTCGGCTTCTCGATCTCGCTGGCGTTCTTCAACCACGCCCTGATCGGACTTTCGGTCCCGCTGGCGTATCCGTTCCTCCTTTATCTGATCGTCCGCATGCTGCTGCTGGCCTTCGGCCGGGGCCGCCCGCGACAGCTCCCGCGCCCCTCGATCCCCGTCGCCTGGCTGGCGGTAGGGGTCGTCTTCCTGATGGGGTTCCGGATCGGACTGAACGTCGCGGACTCGAACGTGATCGATGTCGGCTACGCGGGTGTGATCGGGGCCAACAAGGTCCTGCACGGCCAGTCGCTGTATGGGCACTGGCCCTCGGACAACGCCTACGGGGATACATACGGACCCGCCAACTACTACGCCTACGTCCCGTTCCGGGCGATCTTCGGCTGGAGCGGCACCTGGGACGATCTGCCGGCCGCTCACGCCGCGGCGATCGCGTTCGATCTGCTGACCCTCCTCGGTCTCTACCTGCTGGGTCGCCGGATCCGAGGCCCCACGCTCGGGACCTGGCTGGCGTACGGCTGGGCCTCCTACCCCTTCACCCTCTTCACGCTCAACTCAAACAGCAACGACACGCTGGTCGCGCTGCTCGTTGTCGTGGCGCTGCTGCTCATAAGATGGGCACCGGCCCGCGGCGCGGCGGCGGCGGTCGTAGGGCTCACCAAGTTCGCGCCCCTTGCTCTCGGCCCCCTCTTGCTGCGCGGGACGGACAGAGGATTGAGCATCCGCTCGGCCGTTCGATTCCTCGTCGCCTTCGTGGTGGCGACGGTCCTGGTCATGCTGCCCGTGCTGCTCCACCACAATGAGTCGCGCTTCTGGCACGACACGATCTCCTACCAGGCCAATCGCCCGTCGCCATTCTCGATCTGGGGCCTGTGGGGAGGCCTGGGGATCGAGCAGCACATCGTCCAGGCGCTGACGGTCCTGCTTGCCATCGGGGCCGCCGTGCTGCCGCGCCGCCGCGGCATGGTCGAGGTCTCGGCGCTGGCCGCCGCGATCCTGATCGCCGTCGAACTGTCGTTGACCCACTGGTTCTACCTCTACATCGTGTGGTTCTTCCCGCTGGTGATGCTCGCGCTGCTGGGCGCCGATCCCAGACCGGCTCGGGCCTCGGAGCCGGCAGAAGCGCCGCCACAGCTGGTCCCGGCTGCGGTCTAAGGCGAACCCTTTGCTTAGCTTCTGAGCCGCGTGCCTCATCTGTCTCCAACGGAGCTGGCCGCCCGTCGCGCCGCGGCCAGGCGCCGCAGGCGGCGGCGTGGGCTGATCGAGGCCGGGGCAATCATCGCTGTCGGGGCGGCCGCGGCGGCCGGGGTCGCGATCGCCGGGTCGGGCGGTGGCGGCGGCGCCAAGGCCCATCCGCCTGCCCGGGTCGCCCAGGCGCCTGCGCCAGCCCCACGCGTGAAGAACACTGCCTCGTCCCCGCTGGCCGCGACCGATGCGGCTGGACGGGCTGAGATCGCGCGCCTGGCGCAGTACGGGCTACCGCTCTATTGCGGTGGCTCCCGGGGGAACGAGGTGGCATTCACGTTCGACGACGGACCGGGCGTCTACACCCACTTTGCCGTCAAGAAGCTCACCCAAGCCGGCGAGCGGGCCACGTTCTTCGTGGTGGGCAAGAGCATGGACGCCTGGCCCGGCTGGCTGCCAAAGGAGCTCAAGCTCGCTGCGATCGGCGATCACACCTACCACCATCCGTTGCTGACCGCCCTGTCTCCGGATGAGATCAGATCTGAGCTCCAGGTGACAAAGGAGAAGATCGAGCGGGATTCGGGACAGCCCGTGGATCTGTTCCGTCCTCCCTACGGAGGGACCAACGCGACCGTCGAGGGGATCGCCAAGTCTCTGGGCATGCTGGAGGTCATATGGACGCAGGACTCCAGGGATTCGCTGGGCGCAGACTGGAACGGCATCATCCAGAACGTCGAGGCCGCCCTGCATCCGGGCTCGATCATCCTGATGCACGAGAACCGCGGCCAGACGATCCGGGCTCTGACCACGCTGCTGCCCGAGCTGAAGCGCCGGCACCTGCGCTCCGTGAGCCTGCCGGAGCTGCTCGCCGCGGACCCGCCGACGCTGGCCCAGCTACGACGCGGACCGGACGGCTGCGGGATCAAAGCGCCGGCGGTCGGGAGCGGCGGCTAGCCCCGCGTCGCTAGCTCACTCCCTCCGCCGGCTCGAGCAGCTGCTCGATCGACCGGGCTCGCATCGGCTCCTGCGCGGTGATTAGCACCGCATTCAGCCACGGGTCGTCGGAGGAGGTCTCGAATCGCACCGGCATCCGCGTCACCAGCGACTCCAGCGCCTGCTCGCGCTTGACCCCGATCACTCCACCTCGGGGACCGGTCATGCCCACGTCAGAGATGTACGCCGTTCCCCCCGGCAGCACCCGCGCATCGGCGGTGGGAACGTGGGTGTGGGTGCCGACCACCGCCGTCACCCGGCCGTCGAGGTGCCACCCCATACCGACTTTTTCGCTGGTGGCTTCCGCGTGCATATCCACCAGCACGTGGTCTACCTGGTCATGCAGCGCGTGCAGGGCGGCATCGGCTTCCGAGAACGCATGCCGGCCCGCGTTCATGAACAGATTGCCTGACAGCGAAACGACCCCGAGCCGCACCCCATCGTGAGACACGACGCACCAGCCATGCCCCGGCTGGCTGCGCAGGAAGTTGGCGGGACGGAGGATCCGGGCCTCGGCATCGAGAAACGGATAGACGTCGCGGTGACGGTAGGCGTGGTTGCCGAGCGTGATCACGTCCACGCCAGAGTCCAACAGCTGCTGCGCCACCTTGGCGGTGATCCCCACTCCGCCCGCGGCGTTCTCACCGTTGACGACCACGAAGCTGGGCGCGTAGCGCTCGCGCAGCGACGGCAGGAGCGCCGTCAGCGTACGACGGCCGATTCCACCCACGATGTCGCCCACGAACAGGATCTTCGTGCCTTCCGTCACGTTCGGCATCCTCTCATCACGCGGCCGGTCGCTCGGCTTTTCCGTCCCGACCCATTACTGGCCGCTCCCAGGCTCGCCCCCAGGTAGCCTGCGGCGAGTGTCGACCACCACCACACCGGGCGAGCAGACGGCAGCGCTCGCAGCCCGTTCGCTGACCAAGCGTTTTGGGCGCCGGGTGGCTCTCGCCGCCGCGAGCTTCGAGGTTCGACCGGGAGAGTTGGTCGCGATCATCGGCCCGAACGGGGCCGGCAAGACGACCCTGCTCTCGATCGTCGCGGGCGTTCTGCCCGCCGACGAGGGCCAGGTGTCGCGACCGCCCGATTCCCGGCCCTTCGGCTGGGTCCCCCAGCAGGTCGCGCTGTACTCCAAGCTGTCCGTGGCGGAGAACCTGCGCCTGTTCGCCCGGCTCGAGCGGGTGGCCGATCCCGAGGCCGCGGTTACGCGGATGCTCGTGGAGACGGGACTCGAGGACCGAGCGGACGAGGAGGTCGGTCACCTGTCCGGCGGCAACCGGCAGCGCGTGAACATCGGCATCGGCCTTCTGGCCGAGCCGTCGGTTCTGCTGCTCGACGAGCCCTCGGCGGCGCTCGATCCCCGCCAGCGCGAGCGCCTGTGGGAGTTCATCTCGAGGTTGGCGGCGCGCGGCACGACCGTCATGTTCTCGACCCACGACGTCGCCGAGGCGGAGCGCTACGGCGAACGGGTGCTGGTGCTGGCCGACGGCGAGCTTCTGTTCGACGGCAGTCCCGTCGAGCTCGAACGCGCCGTGGGCGGCGGAACCCGCGACTTTGAGTCGGCGTTCGTCAGCTTCCTGCGCGAGCGCGGGCACTGAGAGTGGACGCCCCGAGCCTTGTGAGTGAGCGATGCGCTGGCTGCTGGTGAAGGATCTTCAGATCCTGCGGCGCTCTCCGCTGCTGGTTGGGTTGCTGGTCGTCTATCCGATCGCGATCGCGCTGATGATCGGCTTCGCCCTCTCGAGCCCGCCGGGCAAACCGAAGGTCGCGTTCTACAGCCAGGTGGCCCCGGGCAAGGGGCGGGTCAGCTTCGGCAGCCAGCAGATCAACATCTCCAAGGTGGCGAACGAGCTGTTCCAGTCGATCCAGCCGATCAAGGCGAACTCGCGGGCAGAGGCGATTGCCAAGGTCCGCGACGGTCAGGCGAGCGCCGCGCTGATCGTCCCGCGGGACATCGTCAATCAGATTCAGAGCCTCATCACGCAGGGAGTCGGTAGCCCGACGGTGGAGCTGATCCTCAACTCCAGAAACCCTCTCGAGCGGCAGTTCGCCCAACAGGCGATCAGCCTGCGGTTGAACCAGGTCGAGCAGGCCGTCTCCAAACAGGTGCTGCGCGTCGCGGTCAGCGACCTACATCAGGTCCTGAACGGTGGCAGCGTCCAGCTGCTCGGGCAGACCGTCCCGCTACTCGGCCTTCGTAATTCGCGGACGATCGTTCAGGGCACAATCGCCTCGCTACCGCCTTCCTCGTCGCTGCGGGTCCCGCTCAGGCAGGTGGTGGCGTTCGCTGACCTGGCGATCGAGGGGCTCGGCTTCGCTTCCCCTGTGCTCAGCTCGATCGGGACTCCGTTGACGGTCCAGCAGACGCAGCTCGCGGGTCAGACGACTCCCACCGCCACATACGCGGTGGCGATCGCGGTGATCGTCTCGCTGATGTTCGTCACCCTGCTACTGGCCGCGGGGATGCTGGCGCTTGAGCGCTCCGAGAACGCGTATTCAAGGCTCGTCCGGGGGCTCGTATCCGCCGAGGGCCTGCTGTCCGAGAAGATCGTGCTGGCCGCCGGCTGCGCGGCCGGGGTCACGCTGATCATGGCCGCGGCGGTGTCCGCCTTCGTGCACCTCGACTGGGGCCGGTTTGAGCTGTGGGTGGTGGCGCTCGCCGTCGGCGGACTGGCCTTTGGGGCGCTTGGTGTGGCCATCGGTGGCGTGGCGCGCGAGGTCAGCGCCGCGTCGTTGATGGCCTTCCTGATATCGCTGCCGATCGCGTTCGTCGCGCTCATACCGGCGGACGCGGTATCCAGCGGGCTGAAGACCTTCCTCGACGTGGTCGCGTTCGTGTTTCCGTTCAAGGCCGCGCTCGAGGCGGCATCGAATGCGTTCAGCGGCACTTCACCCGGGATCGGCCTGCCGCTCCTCCACCTCGTTGTGCTGGCGATCGTGTTCGCCGTGTTGGCGAGGCTGGCCCTGCGGCGGTTTGCATCGACGTAAGCGGGCGGTTGCCTCAAGCTGCGGGTCGGAGTAACTTGCGCTTCGTGCCCGGTTGACGTTGACAAGTTCGGGTGCCGCCCGCGATCGCCCGCCCGTTGCGGCGGAGCGGTCGATTGCGTCCAGAGCCAGCCCGGCTCGGCGGCGGCGCCCGCGCGCCGCCTAGCTGTCAAGTACGTTCCGGCGGGGGAGGCTGTCGATCAAACCGCAACATAGGTGCGGTTTTGTCGACCACCTCGGGAGAATTCCCCCTGGACCCGTCGTAGACCGTCAGCGCGGCGAGGTCATCTGGCGGAACAGCACCGCGCAGATGACGGCCACGATCAGCGCGACGATCGGCAGGCCGGCAGAGACGACGCCCACGACCGCCAGGACCAGGCCGACGACGCCGACCACCCCGGCCGCGCCCCCCACCATCACCAGGCGATACGCACGCCGCTCCCGCACCCGTCTGGGTGAGTAGGCACCGCGCTTCTCGAGGCTTGACATACGAAGGAGCGTAGCGCGTAGGCTGAACCTGATGGCCGGTACGGAGGATCATCACCTGCTGTTCTACGACTACGTCGAGGACATCTCCGAGCGCCGCGGCCCCTACCGGGAGGCCCACCTGGCGCGGATCGCCGCCGAGCGGGAACAGGGCCGCGTCGTGATGGCCGGGGCGCTCGGCAACCCGCCCCGCGGTGCGGCCATCGCCTTCAAGGGGCTCGAACCGCGGGCGATCGAGGAGTTCGTGCGGGGCGACCCGTACGTCGAGGCGGGGCTGGTGACGAGCTGGCGCATCGAGCCCTGGAAGCTCGTCTAAGTCGTACCGACCGCCACCGGTATCCTCGCGGGAGAAGATGGCCTTCCCCCAGACCCGCCTGCGCCGATTGCGCGCGACGCGCGCCCTGCGGGGGCTCGTGCGCGAAACCCACCTGGAGCCCGCGGACTTCGTCTACCCGATGTTCGTCGCTCACGGGCTCGACCGACGGGAGCCGATCGAAGCCATGCCCGGGGTCGACCACCTGTCGATCGACCACGCCGTGGCCGAGGCCAGGGAGGCCTCCGAGCTCGGGATTCCCGCGGTCCTGCTGTTCGGACTTCCGGCCGCGAAGGACGAGGAGGGCTCGGGCGCCTGGGATGAGGAGGGCATCGTCCAGCTCGCGACGAGGGCGATCAAGGAGGCGGTCCCCCAGACGCTCGTGATCACCGACCTCTGCCTGTGCGAGTACACAAGCCACGGCCACTGCGGGGTGCTTCGTCCCGATGGGACGGTCGACAACGACCAGACGCTCGAACTGCTCTCAAGGACCGCGGTTTCTCAGGCGCACGCCGGCGCCGACATCATCGCCCCCAGCGACATGATGGACGGCCGGGTGGGAGCGATACGGCAGGCGCTCGACGAGGAGGGGCTGAGCGACACGCCGATCCTCGCCTACTCGGCGAAGTTCGCCTCCGCGTTCTACGGCCCGTTTCGTGAGGCGGCAGATTCGACGCCAGCCTTCGGAGACCGGCGCGGTTATCAGATGGACCCCGCCAATGGCCAGGAGGCGGTACGCGAAGCCAGGCTCGACGTCGAGGAGGGCGCCGACATCGTGATGGTCAAGCCGGCGCTGCCCTACCTGGACGTGATCCGGCGGATCAAGGACCAGACCGGCATGCCCGTGGCCGCGTACAACGTCTCGGGCGAGTACGCGATGGTCAAGTCCGCGGCCGCGGCCGGTTACCTCGACGAGCGCGCCGCCGTGCTCGAGGCACTGACGGGCATCCGCCGCGCCGGGGCGGACATCGTGATCACCTACCACGCCAAGGACGCCGCGAGGTGGCTGCAGTGAGGACGCCGTAGCGTGACCTCGCTGAGCAGCCAGCACGGGCCCAAGCTCCGCAGCCGCAAGCACGGTGCCGCCGTCCCACTGGACGAGCGGGACAAGCGGCTGCTGAATCTCATGCAGGGTCAGTTCCCGATGGCGCCGCGGCCCTACGCCCACGTGGCCGCCCAAGCGGGGATGACCGAGCGGCAGGCAATCGAGCGGGTCCAGGAACTGATCGACGAGCGCATCATCCGCCAGGTCACGCCGATCTTCGACACTCGCGCGCTCGGGTACTCCTCGATGCTGGTGGCCGCCAAGGTCGACGCCTCGAACCCGTGGCGGGCCGCGAACGTGATCAACGCCCACCCCGGCGTGTCGCACAACTACCTGCGTAACCACGAGTTCAATATCTGGTTCACGATCGCGACCGAACCCGACTCCCCGCTGGGACTGGAAGGCACTCTGGAGGTGCTGGGTCGCGAGGCGGGCGCCGAGTCGATTCGCCAGCTCCCCACCCTCAAGCTGTTCAAGATCCGGATGGACCTCGACATGGAGGGTGACACCAAGGCGCTGGCGGGAGCGGCCGAAGCGGCCCAGCCCGCCGAGACCGAGCCCCAGCCCTACGACGAGCAGGATGTCGCGGTAATCCGCGCGCTCCAGGGCGACATGCCGGTGATCGAGCAGCCATACGCGCCCGCGGCGGCGAAGCTGGGAATGCCCCAGGAGGAGTTGCTGGCGCACCTTGAGCAGATGCAGGAGCGCAGGCTGCTGCGCCGCGTGGCCGCGATCCTCTACCACCGCCGCGCCGGCTTCAGCGCCAACGGCATGGGGGTGTGGAAGGTGCCGGAGCAGCGGATTCTGGAGCTCGGGCCCCGAATGGCTGCCTTCCGGGGCATCTCGCACTGCTACCAGCGCCCGACCTACCAGGACTGGCCGTACTCCATCTTCACCATGGCCCACGGCCGCTCGAAGGAGGAGTGCGACGCGATCCTGGACTCGATCGCCGAGCACACCAGCATCAGCGAGCGCGCGACGCTCTACTCGTCGACGGAGTTCAAGAAGATCAGGCTGCTCTACTTCACCGAGGAGTACCGGGACTGGGAACGCAAGCACGCGGGCGTGTAGCGAGCGCGAAGCGCGAGCGGTTAAGCGAGACATGACGTCGAGCGGCGACATCGGAACGCGGGGCTGGATGCCCCGCGGAAGACTTCCGAACACGCGCTCAGCCGAGCTGTACCACCGAGCCCGCGAGCTGCTCCCCGGCGGCGTCAATTCCCCCGTGCGCGCCATGCGCGCGATCGGACGCGATCCGGTCTTCATCGCAGACGGTGCCGGCTCCCGGATCATGGACGTGGACGGCAACGAGTACATCGATTGGGTCTGCTCCTGGGGTCCGCTGATCCTGGGACACGCTCATCCCGCCATCGTCGACGCGGTCGCCGAGGCGGTGTCGAGCGGCACCAGCTTTGGCGCGCCGACAGAGCGCGAAATTCAGCTCGCCGCGGAAATCGTGGAGAGAGTTCCGTCGGTTCAAATGATCAGGATGACCTCGTCCGGGACCGAGGCCACGATGAGCGCCCTGAGGGTGGCGCGTGCCGCGACCGGACGGCGAGAAGGTGCTCAAGTTCTCGGGCGCCTACCACGGTCATCTCGACGGGCTGCTGGCGGAGGCCGGCTCCGGCCTGGCGACGCAAGGGATCCCTGCCAGCCCTGGCGTGCCAGAAGCGGCGACCCAGTCCACTGTCGTCGTCCCCTGGAACGGCGCCGACGCGGTTCTCGAGGCCACCGAGCGGCACGAGCTGGCGGCGATCCTGGCAGAGCCGGTCCCGGCCAACATGGGCGTCGTGCCGCCGGAGCCGGGATTCCTCGAGCTGCTGCGCCAGCGGGCGGACGCGACCGGCGCGCTTCTGATCTTCGACGAGGTCATCACCGGGTTCCGTGTCTCGCCGTGGTGGCGTCCAGGAGCTGTCGGGCGTTCTTCCCGATCTGACCATCATGGGCAAGGTTCTGGGCGGAGGGCTTCCCGCAGCGGCATTCGGCGGCCCCCCGGCCCTGATGGAGCTGGTCGCGCCCGCCGGCGACGTCTACCAGGCCGGGACGCTGTCGGGCAATCCGCTCGCCGTGGCGGCCGGGCGCGAGACGCTCCGCCTGCTCGACGGCCGCGCGTACCGCAAGCTCGAGCGGACCACGGAAGCGCTCGCCAAGGGTCTGCGCGAAGCCGCTGCGGACGGAGGGTGCGAGGTGCAGGTGAAGGCTCTTACAGGTCTGCTGACGGTCTTCTTCACGGACGCCCCAGTGCGCGATTACCGTTCCGCGCGCGCCAGCGACCTGGAGGCATTCGCCACGTTCGCGCGGGCGCTGCTGGACCGCGGCGTATACCCGCCGCCTTCGCAGTTCGAGGCCTGGTTCCCGTCGCTCGCCCACTCCCGGGATGACGTGGAGCGGACGGTCCGCGCCGCTCGAGAGGCGTTTGCGGAAGTAGCGGCGCGATGAGACCCGCGAGCAGGGGCGTCGAGTCGCTGGTCGTCGCGCTCAAGGCGCACGGGGGGATCGTGGCCTCGCTGCTCGATGAGCGCTCACCGCCCGCAGTGGACGATTCCCCTGGTCCAGCGCAGATCGCCGCCGCCGGACCGCGGGCCGCCGCCGCCCCCGACGAGTACGAGCTGCTGCTGGAGATGATCCTCGAGGGCTCGCACCTTCATTACGGGCCTCAGCGGGTGGTGCGCACGGCCGATCCCGACCTGGCGCTGCTGATCGGCGATCAGCTGTACGCGCTAGGTTTGGCGCGGCTGGCCGCCCTGGCCGACCTGGCGGCGGTGGCAGAGCTTGCCGATGTGATCTCGCTGGTAGCGGAGGCCCACGCGGCGTCTGATGCGGCCCTTGCTGCCGCGGTGTGGGAGGCCGGCGCGGTGGCGATCGGGTGGGGCGCCGACGAGCGCCATGAAGCGGCCAAGGAGCTTGCTCGCACCGGCGACCCGCAGGCGGCAAGGACGCTACGAGAGGCCGCCACGGCCGCCAGTTCGTGACGCTAGTCGCGTTGTTGACGATACGCTCCGGGACGCGTTCAATTCAGGCAAAGCCGAGGCGCACGTGACAGATCGACATCTCCAGAAGCCGTCCAAGTACACCGCCGACCGCAACATCCCCGGAGCCTTTGAAGGGGAGACGGTCACACGCAGGCGGTTCATGGGCGGGGTCGTGCAGGGGGCGGGCGGAATCGCCGCGGCGGCCTTCACTCTGCCGGCCCTGGGCTTTGCGCTGGCGCCCGTCTTCAAAAGCGAAGGAGTGGAGCTGGCAGGCGATCGGGCCGCCCTCGGACTTCAACGAGACCGACTATGTGACGAGGGTCATCACGGTCCAGCAGGGCGCCGCCGAGTCCGGCAACACCCTCCTGTACGTACGCAAGCGCAACCCGAGCATCGACAACGAGGGACCCCAGGACCAATACAACCGCATCATCGCAATCTCATCGCGGTGCATGCACGTGGGCTGCCCGGTCCGCTGGACGCCGGCGGCCCAGCGGTTCATCTGTCCCTGCCACGGCGGCGTGTACAACATCGTGGGGAAGGTCACGGGCGGTCCACCGGTGCGCCCGCTCGACCGCTTCTACACCCGCATCAACGACTCGACCGGGCTGGTCGAGGTCGGGCCGCGCTACTCGGTCAACTCTGAGTTGCGGCGCTTCTCGGCGCGACTGCCCGGGGAGCCGCTCGACGGCATCGGCCAGTACCTATACCCCCGCCAGCTCGCCGGGCCGAAGTAAGCCCTAGCCGCCATGCCCCGCCTCCCCGCGCCCCCACTGCCGAAGGTCTTTCTTCCCAAGCCGAAGCGGCCTGGGGACGAGCAAGACGGCCCGGTCTCCCCAGGCGAGGCCATCCAGGAAGCGGGGATCACCGTCGTCGACTGGATCGACGAGCGCACCTCGCTCTCCGGCGTCGTTCGCTGGTCGCTGTTCCGCAAGGTGCCCCGCGGGATCAACTGGTTCTACACGCTGGGCTCGGCCACCCTGTTCGCGTTCCTCAGCCAGGCAGTGACCGGAGTGTTCCTGGCGATGTACTACCGCCCGGACGCGGGCAGCGCCTACGAGTCGATCCGGCACATCAACGACGACGTGTTCCTCGGGCAGTTCGTGCGCGGCATGCACAAGTGGGGGGCGTCGGTGATGATCATCCTGATCTTCCTCCACATGGGGCGGACGTTCTTCTTTGGCGCCTACAAGTACCCGCGCGAGCTGACCTGGGTCATCGGCGTCACGCTGCTGATCCTGACGCTGATGATGGGCCTGACGGGCTATCTGCTGCCGCTCGACAACCGTGCCTACTGGGCGACGGTGGTCGCGACGAATATCCAGGCCGGTGGGCCGTTCATTGGGCCGTACTTAGCGGATTTCCTAATCGGCTCGAGCGATTTCGGGGCGACCACGCTGTCTCGCTTCTACGCGATCCACATGCTGCTCATCCCCGGCGCGATCGTGGCCCTGATAACGGCGCACATCTATCTGGTCACGAAGCTGGGGATCACGGCCCCGCCCTACCTCAAGGTCGAGAGAGGAGCCGGAGCTACAGCCACAGGCCGAGGTGTGAGCCGGTGAATCAGGCCGAAAAGGAGCTCTACCTCCGCGAGTACTCGATCCTGAAAAACCAGGGCAAGCCGTTCTACCCGTATGCGGTGGCCAAGGACTCGATCATGGCGGCGATCGTGCTGGGCGTCATCATCTTCCTGTCGCTGATGTTCGGCGCGGAGCTGCTGCCGAAGGCGAATCCGACGACCACAACCTTCGTACCCCGTCCCGACTGGTACTTCTTCTTCCTGTTCGAGTTGCTGCGCGTTATGCGCAACGTGC
The DNA here is from genome assembly GCA_963719305.1 of uncultured Actinomycetes bacterium. GTDB lineage: Bacteria > Actinomycetota > Thermoleophilia > Solirubrobacterales > Solirubrobacteraceae > Palsa-465. The sequence goes on from CAVRBL010000006.1 coordinate 453,935, forward strand.
CGAAGTTCACGGCGATGGCCACGGTGGGCGTCCCGACGATCTGCATGGTCTTCTTGTTCCTGCTGCCGTTCTACGACCGCAGCCCCGAGCGACGGATCACACACCGTCCGGTCGCGCTCGCAGCCGGCTCTGTTCACGATCGCGGCGATGGCCTACCTGACCTACACCGGGGCCAACACCGGCTCGCCGAACTCAGTCGACATGAAGCCGCCCGCGAACTTCACCGCGGCCCAGAAGAACACGTTTACCCAGGGCGAGCTCGTCGTCGGGCAGTCCGGCTGTCTGGCCTGCCATGTCCTCGGCGGCAACGGAAACGACGGGCCGGGGCCGAACCTCACCCATGTCGCAAGCAGGGTGCCGCAGCAGCAGCTCGCCGCCACCCTGATCAATCCCACGCCGCCGATGCCGTCCTTCGCCGGGCTCCCGAAGAACAAGTTCAACACACTGGTCGCCTTCCTCTCACAGCTGCAGTAATTGCGCCCGCGATGACCGGGACGCTCGAGGAGACCCAGGTGCGGGCGATGTTCGATCGCATCGCTGGGCTGTACGACCGGATGAACACCGTCATGACCGCCGGCCTGCACCATCAGTGGCGGCGCCGAGCTGCCGACCTGGCCCAGCTCCGGCCCGGGAGCCGGGCGCTGGATGTCGCCACGGGCACCGGTGATCTGGCGATCGCCTTGGCGGATCGAGTCGGACGGGGTGGCGAAGTGGTGGCCGTCGATTTCTCGCAGCGGATGCTGGAGTTGGCGCGGGCGAAAGCGGATGGCCTGCCGATCCGGTTCGAGATCGCCAACGCCATGACCCTTCCGTTCACCAACGACGAGTTCGACGCCGCGACGGTCGGATTTGGGGCGCGGAACTTCTCGGACCTCGACCGCGGCCTGCGCGAGATGGTCCGCGTCGTGCGCCCCGGCGGGCATGTCGTGGTGCTCGAGATCACGACGCCGCGCCGGGCGCCTCTGTCGACGTTCTTCGGGCTGTGGTTCGACCACCTCGTGCCGGCCTTGGGCCGCGCCGTCGGCGACGCGGAGGCGTACAGCTACCTCCCGACCTCGGTCAGGCGCTTCCCGTCAGCCGAGGAGCTGGCCGGGGCTATGTCGCGCTCCGGCCTCGCCGACATCCGTTACTGCTGACGGCCGGCGGGATCATCGCGTTGCACGTCGGGGTGCGACAGTGAGCGCGCTCGAGACCGTGCTGGAGGCGGGCGGACCTGCCGTCGAGAGGCTGATGGAGCTCGTCGAGCATCGGATGGAGACCTGTCACCGCCCACTACGGTCCGGCGCTGGCGCGGTACTCGCGCGAGACGATCCACGCCGGCGGCAAGCGGCTGAGGCCCTTGCTCGTGTGCCTCGCAGCAGGCGTTCCCCCGCCCGAGAGCGACGGTCTCGTGCAGGCGGCGGTCGCCGTCGAGCTGGTCCACGCCGCGACGCTGGTGCACGATGACGTGCTCGACGGCTCGGCGCTGCGCCGGGGGCGGCCGACGGTGGTTGCTTCCGCTGGGCGCAGGATGGCGACGGCCACAGGCGATCTGCTTTTTGCCCGGGCGTTCGCCGAGCTGGCCGGGGGGCGGTCGACGGCCTCGGTTCGAGTCCTTTCCCGGGCGAGCTCGGAATTGGCGCTCGGAGAACTGATGCAGCGGGCCGACGCCTTCGACGGGAGCGATTCAGGTCGAGCGCTATCTCGAGCGCTGCCGCCTGAAGACCGCCGTCCTGTTCCGCGCTGCGTGCGAGCTGGGGGCCTTAGCCGGTGGGGTCCCGTTGAGTTCGCTGGCTCCTTTCGGGGAGCAGATCGGTCTGGCGTTCCAGATCCTCGACGATGTGCTCGATGTCAGCGGGCCGCCCGAGAGGACCGGCAAGCCCCGCGGCGCCGATCTGCTCGACGGCACGATCACGCTGCCGCTGATCGAGGCCCGCGATCGAGATCCCGAGCTGCGGGCGCTAGAGGTTCGATCGGTGCGCACCGAGCGAGACGCGGCCACCGTGTGCGACCGGATCGCGGCGACCGGCGCGCTCGACGCAGTGAAAGAGCGGGCGCTGTCCCTGGTTGCGGATGCCAAGTCGGGCCTGCCGGCGCTACCGGAGCGCCAGCGGGCGGCGCTCGAGCTGGTCGCCGAACGGGGTGGTCGAGCGCTACGCCTAGGCCTCGCCCGACCGCCGAGCGCTGCGTCTAGAAGTCCTCCGGCAGGATCAGGTCGTGCGTCAGTGCCGCGGCGAAGCGCTCGATCTCGTCCGCCATGTTCGCGGTCGTCAGCCGGCGCAGATCACCGAGGATCGCCGCTACGCCGTCGTCGAGTCGATCCTCGAGTTGAGCCACCTGCTCCTGACCGTAGGCCTCATGTCTGGTCCAGTAGCAGTTCGGACAGCGTAGGGTCAACTCCACCCCCTCGTCCGCGACCCCGCCCCACTCGATCGGTTGAACGAGTTCCGAGTCGCAACAGGGACAGACGTGCAATCCCTCTCCAGGCGACTCGACCGCGTCGTCGAAGCGGACCACCTCGATCGACTTTCCGCTCGGGAGCACGATCCGTCGGGTCGAGTGAGAGAGTCGGTGGTCCTTGTTCGCCGGTGCCTCTGCGATGCAGCTGTTATCGGCGTTCGGCCTGCCCTACTTGAATGCGGACTGCCGCTGCGAACTGGGCGCAGTAGCCCGCGCAAGAGCTCGCACGACCGCTACTCTTGGTGGCCCCGAAGGGAGGCTTGTTCACGAAATGTTCTTTAGGAGCCCATACGCGGACGCGCTCATCGTCGTCCTGGTCTTGTTGCTGTTCTTCGGGCCAAAGCGGCTTCCCGCCCTCGGGCGCTCGCTCGGCCACGGCATGCGCGAGTTCAAAGATTCGATCAGCGGCAAGTCGAAGAGCCCGGATGAAGAGCACCCCGAGCTCGAGGCCGCGGCCCCGTCGCCCGCTGCCGGCGTGCCCCAGCAGCCCGCGCCGGCGGCCGCCCAGCCACCTCCGGCCACGCCCCAGCCCGGGCAGCCGGCAGCTCAGCCTGCGCAGCCAGTGCCGAGCGCGCCCCAGCCCCCACAGGAGGCCGCCCAGCCGCCTCAGGCAGCTCCGCAACCCCCGCAGCCGGGCACCCAGCCTGCGCAGCCAGTGCCGAGCGCGCCCCAGCCCCCGCCCGCGGCCGCCGAGCCCGCTCAGCCGGCCACGGTTTCTGCCCCGAGCGAGCAGTCCCCGGACCAGGGATCAGACTCCCGCGCCTAGCGCGGGACGGCGATGGGCAGGGTCTTCAAGCCCATCGGACACGACGAGCGTCTCAGCATCGTCGATCATCTCGACGAGCTGCGCTCGCGGCTGATCGTCTGCGTAGCGGCGCTGCTGGTCGCGTTCGGGTTGTGCCTCTGGCAGCAACATCGGCTGCTCCACGTGCTCAACAGGCCACTGCCTCCGTCTGCCACGAACTCCAGAGCCAACCACCTCAATGGCTTGACCGGCGATGCGCTCAGGGAGTCGCGTTACCTGACGGCGGCGGCGGACAACCTTCGCAACCTGTCCACTTCCCAAAGCCTCTCCTCACAGGACCGGGCACAGTTCGGGGCCGCCGCTGCCAACTTGTCCCACGCCGCCACCTCGCTGCCGCAGTCGAATCCCCAGCGACTGCCGATCACGATCGGGGTGGGCGAGCCATTCACGACGACCCTCACCGTGGCGGCGTACTTCGCCCTGGTCTTAGGCCTGCCGATACTCATCTACCAGGGGTACGCGTTCGTGGTGCCGGCTCTGACCCAGCGTGAGCGGAGGGTGGCCTTCCCGCTGATGAGCCTGGCCCCGATCCTGTTCGTCGGCGGGGTGGCATTTGCCTACTTCGTCGTCCTCGGTCCGGCCGTCCGCTTTTTACAGAACTACAACAGTCAGAACTTCGACATCCTGGTCGGGGCCAAACAGCTGTACACGTTCGAGATCCTCACGATGCTGGGGATCGGGCTCGCGTTCCAGCTGCCGATCGGGCTTCTCGGACTCGAGTGGGTAGGGGCCATAAACGCCCGCACGCTCACCAGGCACTGGCGCTACGCTGTGGTCATCATCGCGGTACTGGCCGCCGCGCTGCCGGGTGCAGACCCGGTCACGACCGGGCTTGAGATGGTTCCGTTGCTGTTCCTCTACATCCTCAGTATTGGGTTGCTCAAATTCGCCGACAAACGGCGGGCGGCGCGTGCCGCATCGGAGCTGGGCTCCATGGATGAGGGGCTGGATCTAAGCGGGTAGTCATGCTGTTCGATCTCCGTGGTCGCGGCCGTCGTCGCACCGTCCAAAGCGTCTATCTCGCCCTCGCGATCCTGATGGGTGGAGGGCTGGTGCTCTTCGGCGTGGGAACCGGGAGTGGAGTCGGCGGGCTTCTGGACGCGTTCACCAACAATGGCTCGGGTAGCAACAAACCGGTCATCAGCCAGGCGGAGAAGTCGGCCGTCAAGCAGACCCAGCTTCAACCCAACAATCCCGCGGCGTGGGCGGCGCTCGTGCAGGCCCGCTACTCCGCTGCCAGCCAGTACACGAACCAGACCACCGGCGCATACTCGAAGCCGGGCATCACGGAGTTGACGGGCGCGACCCAGTCCTGGCAGCGTTACCTACAGCTGACGAAGACCCCAGACTGGACGCTCGCCCAGCTGGCCGCTCGTGCCTACTCCGGGCTCGGCGACTACAAAAATGAGACGGCGGCGTGGCAGATCGTGACGCGCGCCAATCCGAACACGGCCACGTACTTCGAGAATCTGGCCGTCTCCGCTTGGTCCGCGAAGGAAAACGACCTCGGCGATCTGGCGCAAGCCAAGGCGATCAGTCTGACGCCCAAGGCGCAGCAGGCGCAGATGAAGCAGACACTCCAGCAGCTGAAGTCCCAGGCGGCTTCCGCGTCCACGAGCGCCCCGCGCGGCGGGTAACATCGCCCACTGGCGCCGACCGCGCTCGGCCACGGTCGCGCGTTGGGAAGGGCCGTTAGCTCAACTGGTAGAGCAGGGGACTCTTAATCCCAAGGTTGGAGGTTCGAGTCCTCCACGGCCCACTTGAGAGGCCCCGCGGAGGCGCGAGTGCATTCACGGCCGAGCGCTCGTGCGGCGGCCGACGCGCTGGCGAGTCCCTCGTCGCCGAAGGGATCGTCAACTTCGGGCCGGCGAGAACAGGGATGCAATCGTGCGGGCGACGAGGGGCCGGATGATCGCTGTTGGACGTTCCCGATCGTGTCGATCCGGGAGCTGGCGCTTTGCGAGTCCACGCGCCGGACAGTGGCCGACAGGGATGCGGGGGGCGGTGCGTTGGCGTGCTCCCTCAGGGGGTGTGCGTGCCCTGGTGCTGGAGGAAGAACCGGATGATCTCGGCGGAAGAGTTAGGTCCGTGAGAGTCTGTATAGGAGCCAACCGGACTGCCGCCGTACCAGGCGTGACCGCCGCCATGGACGATCAAGGACTCCACGGCGGCGATGCCGTCGAGGTTGCGGTGCACAGTGCGGGTGTAGCCGCGCCCGCTGTCGCCGCGGGTGGTGATCGGGGCATCGTGGCCTGTGATGTCTCCAGCCGCGAGCCGAGAGGCGATCAGCTTGTCTGCGTTGACCGGAGCCACGATCGCGTCTCGGTCGCCGTGGATGACGACCAGCGGCACCTGACTGGTCGGGGCGGGCGTACCCCCAGTTCGCATCGCCGCGAAGGCGGAGCCGATGTCGTGCGCTGCGCCGTAGGCGATCCCGGAGTGCACCCCGACCGCCGCGTACAGGTCTGGGTAGGTCGCGGCCATGACGGCGGCCATGGCGCCGCCGGCGGAAAGCCCGGCGATGTAGACGCGAGTCCGATCTACGCTGAGATCGCGCATGACCGTGCGGGTGATGCCGGCGATAATCGCCGGCTCGCCCGCATCGGCCTGCTGGTCAGCCGCGGAGAACCAGTTCCAATACCGACCGTCGTTAGCCGCCCTCGACTGCTCTGGGTAGGCGACGAGGAAGATGTGCTGCTCGGCGAACTCGTTCATCCGCGTGCCGGCCGCAAAATCCAATCCGTTCTGCTTGCCCCCGTGGAGCATGACCACGAGTGGAACGGGTTCACCGGCGTAGCGGGTCGGAATGTAGAGGTCGTAGCTGCGGGCCCCGGCGCGCTCGGTGTGGGTGAGGTGGCGGATCTCACCACCTGGCGCGGCGGCGGCCCTCGCGGCTGCGCCACCACTAGACGATCGTGCCCCTCCTGGCCGTCCGGCCGGGCTGACAATTTCTGGCAAGCCGCGCAGCGCGGCCCGGAGGTCCTCAACCAGACCCTGGCGCGCGGACGCGGGATAAGCGCGCCGCAGTCTTGGCGACCTCGCTGGGCGACTGTTTGACACCGCCAACCGAACGTGGCCGAGATCGGTCAAAGGCTGCGCGGCAGTCGATCCACGCGGCGCGGCGGTGCCGGCGCTCGCAAGACCCCGCTGCAGAACCGCCGTGGCCTCGGCCAACCGCCCGGTGCGCGTGAGTCGCAACGCCTCGGCCATCGTGATGTTCGCATCGAGGCTCATCGCACGTTCCTTTCAAGGACGTCGTCGGCTATCGCCGAGAGATCGGTGGTTGGATGGACGGACCGCCACCGCGCGATCGGGGTCGCCCGGCTCGGTCGATGATCATGTGGTGCGCGAGGCGAGCGCCGCCTTCACCGCCCTCGGCGCCCGAAAGGCACCAAGCACTTCGACCCTCGCGATCGTCGCGACGGCGAGCTCAGGTGAGACGTCATCGGCAATCGTGGCCAGCCCGAGAACGCGCAGCTCCACCATGCGACCAGAGTCTCGAAGCTGCTCCAACGCGTCGCGGCTGTAGTGCTCTATGCCCAGCACCAGCGCGCGTCTGACCACTGTTCTCTCTACGGCGTCTGACCGGCTTTCGAGCTGCCGCCGAATGGCCGTACGAATGAAATCGGTCCGGTTCGCGAAGAAGCCCTCGCTGACCAGCAGGTCGATCTGACCCAGGTCGACGAGTCCGACGTTGATCGTGATCTTTTCGGTCCTCTCGGGCATCAACCATCTTCGCTGCGCCCCCACGGTTGTACCATCTGATCATCATCCTATCACCATCCAAATGGATGGTACCCGGGTGTTAGGAACCGTCTGGGGCGGGTCCCGCCGACCGCTGGATCGGGCTAGGACCGGCGGGCTCATCGCGACCGCCAGGTCGCTGCATCCGCCCAGCACTGCAGTAGTCGGCGCGAGTCGGGAACCCGACGTCACGCGATCCGGCGCCGGCCCGAGAGCGCCGCTCCGCGAGGGCAAGCAGCAGTACGGCCGAGGCGGCCGCGCGCTTGCTCAGACTCGACGATCGGCCCCTCGGTTAACGGCCGCACCCGGGCAACCAGCGGCCGCTGTCGCCGAGCGACAGTCAGCAAACGCGACGCGGCGCTGCTGAGTTCGCCCAGAAGGCGGCGCGAGCTGCGCCGAACGCTGACGTCTCTCTCGTCGCCAACTCGATCGTGGGCTCGGCGAGGTCGGGCTGAGCAACGCAGTCGTTCGCGGCGGCGCTCACGGACTCCTGCTTCTGGGCGAAGGCAGCAGTCGGCTCGCGCGCGCGGCTCGGCGGCGTTGCCTAGGCAAATCCGCGTTGCCGACGAGTGTCGCGCTGCTGATGGTCCTCGTCCTTTGCGAGGCTTGCGGCGCTCGATCGGAACGCCTCCTCTCGCGCAAAGCACAAGCGGCTCGAGGTGCGTGGATCCGCTTGCAGCGTGAGGCGGTGCAGTGGGTCAGCTAGCAGCTAGTGTCCACGCCCTGGTACTTGATGTCGTGGCCAGGTTCGGTAAGGACGAGGCCGAATGCGGCGCCCATCACGAGCTCGAAGGCGCGGCCAGGAAGATGCGCAGATTTGGCGAGGAGCGGGTGCCGCAGCGTTCCGGTCGCGTCCCTTTGCCGCTGTAAATTCGCTGCGGGCTTGGGTTCCCGGGGTGAGTCTATGCGGCTGTCACCTCCTCGTCGATGGTGGTTGGTTCGGCTGGCGAGTATTTGATTCGGTAGAGCTGCTTTTGGTCGAGGTCTGTGAAGGTGGCGCCGTTGCTGGCGTGGCTGAAGAACAGGTCGAGCACGGCCCAGACGAGCGTGAGGCAGCTGGTCTCGCCGGGGAACCGGCCGATCACTTTCGTGCGCCGGCGGATCTCGCCGAGCGATCGTTCGAGCAGGTTCGTTGACCGCCACCGTTCGCGGTGTCTGAGCGGGTAGCGCAGGTGCACGACCAGTGCGTCGAGGTCGTCTGAGAGGCAGCGCGCGGCAACGTCGTAGCCGCCATGCTCGAGCTCCGAGATGAGGACCTTGAGGCGGAGCTTGCCGTCCTTGACTGAGGTCGCGTCGCTGAGCGCGCTCCAGTAGTTGAAGCGAACGCGGTCGTGCTCTGACTTGGGCAGCTTCGCCAGCAGGTTGCGTAGGCGATGCACAGCGCAGTGCTGGCGGTCGGCGCGCGGCCAGAGCTCCTCGATCGCCAAGGTCAGCCCGGGCGCGCCGTCAGCCACGATTAGCCTTGGCGCGGCGAGCCCGCGGGTAGTCAGATCGCGCCCGAGCTCGAGCCAGTCCTCTTTGGCCTCGCGTGCTCCCAGACGCACGGAAATCAGCGCCCGGGCGCCTTCTTCGGTGAATCCCCAGGCACACATGACCCCCTCCTTGGGGCCGCTGGGGCGCACCGGCAGGTAGATCGCGTCGAGGAACAGCACCACCAGCTTGAGCTCGTAGAGGTCACGGCAACAGAACGCTTCGAAGCGCTCGTGCAGCTCCGAGCAGATCCTGGCCACGGTCGACTTCGAGGTCCTTCCGAGCCCAGCCTCCTCACACAACGACTCGACGTCCCGCACAGACAGGCCGCGCACGAACGCGCCGACGACGATCGCCCTGAGTGGGTCGGTGCGCAACAACCGCTTCGTATGGCCCTCGCGAAACAGCCTCGAGACGAACGGCTCGGCCGCCTCCCGCACCTGCGGGATCTCGATCTCGAGCTCGCCCTCAGCAGTCTGCACCCTTCGCGGGCGAAACCCGTTGCGCAACCCCCAGTCGTAGTTGCGCAAGCCGCGCTGCCGCTCCGGCCGGCGTTCATACCTAGCGCGACCGAGCCACATATCGAACTCCTCCTCGACCGCCCGCTGGATGATCAACCGAGCGCCGAGCCGGGCCAGCTCAGACAGCATCCGCGATGGGTCATCAACCAGCCTGCTCGACAGCAGCTTGTCGATGTTCGCTTGTATCTCCGCCGATGGCGGTACGGTGCGTCTCACGGCGTAGGCCTCCTTCTTCGTCTTGCAGGACTTGAGGGAACCTACGCCGTCGCTCTGACAGCACCCGACGCGTATTTACAGCAGTCCTGGGACACGACCTGTTCCGAGCGTGACTCCTGCTTCCATTTCTGCGCGGTAATTAGCGTGGACGCCGACCTGACGCTTGAGTCCGTTCCGGAGCGCTCGTCGCGGGGCAGTTCCACAGGTGTCGCGGCTTCCGCTACGCCACGAAGGACCGCCGAGTCGGACTAGCCCGCGTAATCGAACGTCGAGCCGTAGCCGCACACACCGCGGTAGCTGAATGCGAGTGGGCCGTCCTCGACCACGAGCTCGTCCGCGACGAGTTCCTCTCCTGCTCGTTCATGCCCGGGGATCACGCACGTAACGATCTCGCCGCCGTCATATCGATCGCGGATGCGGACGCTGACGCGGTCACGGATCCGCAGTCGCTCGCGCCGCCTTGTGTGATCGACGTCGATCTCCACCGGTCGCACGGCCACAAACTCGCTGGCCTTCCATGCCCACGGAAAATGGCGTTCGGCGTCGCCGCCCAGACGACCGGTGAAGATCCCCTCAAGCGCGGCAAGCTGCTCGCGGGACGCGCGCACGTCGACGTACAGGATCCATGTCCACGGGGAGCCCGGCTCGTCGTCGCTGTAGCGGGAGGCAAGCGCGACGGGCAGCCCGGAGATGTCGATGCCATCCACGGCCCCCTCCTCGATCAGCCACGAGAGGACCCCCATACAGACGCCATGCGTAGAGCGTCCGCCCGGCGCGCCATCGATCCTTCGACAAGGGCAGATGGCATCGCAGTTGCACGACTCGAAATAGGTGCCACGGATTCTCCAGCTCATCGCCTTATCTCCAATCCGGATTCCCGCGCTGAACTGCCTTCGTCTCCTTCGGCGCCGGGGACATCACAGCGCGGAGTATCCCGCCCCAGGGCCTCGGAGGTTCTCGGCGACCTTGTGGGCGCGAATGGCGACTGGGCTCGCCCACATCCGCGTGCTGCTCCGTCGGCCGGGAATGCAGCAGCGAGATGCACTGTGCCGCTGCTGAGGAATCTCAGCAAGCGGCTGACAGGCGCGGGGCTCCTGCATCCATCGCGACGCAGGCATCTCGACCGCGGCAAGGACGGCCCTGCTGCGCCCGTAACAGGAGACACGCGGGTGATCCCGCCGGGCGCGAGATCGCCGTATCGACGCCGAACCCGCTGCTGGCGAGGAGCAGCGCGGAGTTCTGGTTCGGTTCTGGATCTGCTTTCAATGCGCGGCGCACCTTCGGCGTCTGCCCGCACTGTCGGCTCCGGGAGGCGGTCGAGAGCGGCACCTCGGCGAGATGCCGCAGGGGCGGGTTCCACCAGCGCCATCTCGAAGGCTTGATCGCGCCCGCTGTCAATGGGCGGAGTTGGAGCAAGCGGCCTGATCTGGAGGTTGAACGAGCGGCAGGCGAGGGTGGCCCATCTACGCGAGCGCCGCCGCTGCCGCCGCCGACGGGCGGCATCACGCGCAAGGGCGGGACGAGGGCGGGCCGGCCACAACCGTGGCCAGCGCCGCATGGCTTCGAGCCGCTCGCCTACGGTCAGACGGTCGGCACCGCCGTTGGCTTGGGGCCAGCGCCCGCGTGTCGGCTGCGGTGCTGCGCGCGGCTCGTGGCGAACAGGAGGGCAGAGTCTTCCGTTCGGGGCCGGACGGCTCGGCTGCGCAAACGTGACGGACGCCACTGTGACTGCGCTGCACCACGAGCGGCCACGTGGCGAGGCGGCAGGCTCATGACGCCTCGGCGATCAATTGCGGAAGCGGACTGCGGGCCGGATTGGGCAGCCTGGTCGTCGTCGTCGGTTCCGACGTTCAGCGGCGTGCGGATCGAGTGTTGCCGCACTGGCGGTCGATCGACGGCGGGTCTGGTTCCTTGGCGTTGGTGCTTGACGGCGTAGGCTGCCGGGCTATGGAATCTGATGCCGACGCCTCGTCTGAGGATCTGTCTGCAGATCAGCGGTCGGGTGTCTCTCCGGACGTCGTACGCAGCTACCGCTATCAGCTGACGCCGGGCGAGGATGTGATCGACACCGCCACCTGGGCGGGGTCAGTCCCGCAGGTCAACGGGATCGCCCCTCGGGTGCGGATCGGACGCAGCCGATGGTTCAACCTGCTCTGGCTGTTGCCGATCGGCTTCCTTTTGTTGATCATCTTGGTGGCCGTCGCCAAGGGTCTGCGCGGTGACGCGTTTATGCAGCGCTTCATTCGGCGCTACCCGGGGACTGACGTGGCGTCGCCGCCGGCGGGGACGGTCGGGTTTCCGGCCTGGGTGGATCTGCAGCACTTCTTCAACCTGTTTTTCATGATCTTCATCATCCGCGCGGGCGTGCAGATCCTGTCGGATCATCCGCGGCTGTACTGGACCCGGCACTCCACGCCGGGCCGGGACTGGTTTCGGATCCAAAGGCCCGTCCCGGATGATCCCTTGTGGACGGCTAAGCAGGATTCGATCAGCCTGCCCGGTCAGGTGGGGCTGCCCGGCCTGCGCCACTCGATCGGCCTGGCCCGCTGGTGGCATCTGAGCGTCGACGCGCTGTGGCTGCTCAACGGCGTGGTGTTCTACGTCCTGCTGTTCGCGACCGGCCGGTGGCAGCGGCTGGTGCCGACCAGCTGGGACGTGTTTCCCAACGCGCTGTCGACGCTGGTGCAGTACCTGTCGTTGAACTGGCCGGCCGATCACGCCTGGGTGGCCTACAACGGCCTGCAGCTGATTGCGTACTTCGTCACCGTGTTCATCGCCGCGCCGCTGGCGCTGATCACCGGCCTGGGCATGTCGCCGGCGCTGTCGACCCGTTTCAAGCGGATCAGCCGGACCTTCAGCATCCAGACCGCGCGGTCCCTGCACTTCCTGGTGCTGGTCTGGTTTCTGATCTTCATCGTGCTCCACGTGACGTTCGTGTTCACCACCGGGCTGCTGGTCAACCTCAACCACATCTACGCGGGACGGACTGACGACAGCTGGATCGGGTTCGGGGTGTTCGCCGCGTCGACGGCCGTCGCGATCGCCGCGTGGGTGGCCGCGACGCCGTTTACGATCCGCCACCCCCGCGTCGTGCAGCGCGTTGGCCAGGCGATCGTCGGACCGCTGCAGCACCTGTTCGAGCACGTCGACCCCAAACCCGGCGAGTACAGCGAGAGCGACATCTCGCCGTACTTCTGGCACAACGGGCAATACCCCGACTCCGACGAGTACAAGGCGCTGTTTGACGGCGACTTCGCCGACTACCGACTGCGGATCAACGGACTGGTCGCCAACCCCGTCGAGCTCGACCTCGCGCAGCTGCGGGCGCTCCCGCACCACGAACAGATCACCCAGCATTTCTGCATCCAGGGCTGGTCGGGCGTCGCCAAATGGGGCGGGGTCTCGATGCAGACGATCCTGGACATCGTCGAGCCCAAGCCGGAGGCGATGTGGGTCGTCTTCTACTCCCTCGGCGAAGGCGCCGACAAGGGCGTCTACTACGACGCGCACCCGATCGAGCACATGAGCCACCACCTCACGATGCTCGCCTACGACATGAACGACCAGCCCCTGCCGTTCGGGCACGGCGCGCCGCTGCGGCTGCGCAACGAGATCGAGCTCGGGTTCAAGCAGGTCAAGTGGATCAAAGGAATCGAGTTCGTCGCGCACTACTCCGAGATCGGCGGCGGCTACGGCGGATACAACCAAGACCACGAATTCTTCGGCTACCGACAATCGATCTGAGGGAGACCCCTTGAACAGCTGGACGATCACGAACCTCGATCTCAAGCCGCACTCGCCAGAGATCCTCGCCTCCACCGACGAGGCGCGGGCGATCGCCCTGATGATCCCGGCAGGCGAGAGCTTCGACGATCACCAGGTGCACGAAAGCGCGTGGGTCACCGTGATCGACGGCGAGGTCGAGATCACCACGAGCGGTGGAGAGAGCGTGACCGGCAGTACAGGTCTTGTGGTCGCCTTCGCCCCCAACGAACGTCACGCCGTGCACGCCCGCTCCGACACCCGCCTCCTGCTGCTGCTCACGCCATGGCCTGGGGTCGACCATCCCGGAGCGATGACCCTGGAGCAGAAGGCGAACGCCCGCCACGACGCCGCAGAACGCCGAACGAACGCCTGACGCAAAGACGAGGCACCGACCTTCTCGAATGTCGCATCTCCACTTCGGCGAGAGATGCCAATGTTCTGTAGGGCCTGGCTGCGGGGCTGTTCTACTTTGCGGTCCGCGCGCGCAGCACGCCGAGTCCAGACGACCGTCGCGGAATGAGGACTGCGGGCGAGCTCGGCGTCCGCGTCGCCGTCGAGCCTTGCCACGCCGATCCGGAAACGCGGTGTTGACGAGGATCAGGGCCGTTATCGTGGTCCGCATGGCCCTGCGTGGTCGGGCGCGGGTCTTGAGACGGAGCTGGGTCGGCTTCCGGGTCCGGCGATCGAAGGCGCCGGCGAGATTGCCGAGAGGCATGGGATCTTGAGCGGATCTGACCGACGACGGTGTCCCGATCGTGGCCATCCTTGATCGCCCCGCCCACCGACGGGCAGTGCGTCCGAAATCGTGTTCGGCCGGGCGAGGCGATCGATAGCCGGCGCTACTTAGAACCGAGCTGGGACTGTTGATTCCACGCCGCCGACGGCCTGGGTTCCCGCTGCCGGTGGTGTTGAGCGGGCGGCGGCGACACAGCTCGGGACCTGCCCTTGCACGGCTTGGCCGAGGAGATCGATACCGGTTGGGGACGCGGCCAGGACCTCGGTCTGGCCCGGTGTCTGGGGAGGCGCAACCGTGATCGTCTGCAAGATGGTCTGGCTCCCCGTCCTGGGACTTTTCGGAAGCTGGCTGACAGCCAACGTGCTCGCGGGCTGGAGGCTGCCGTCCGATCCGATGACCTGCGCGGTCGCGGTGCAGCCGGAGACGACCGGAACTGCGCGGACCGCGACCCCCATCGATGCCAGTTTGGCGTTGAGAGCGGACACGCCGGTGAGCTCATTCAGAGTGATCGTCACCGAGCCATCCGGGTTGTTGGCGACCGCGAAGGCGGGCGGCGCGCTCGTCGCGACGCTGATCGCCAGCACTGCGGTCGTCGCCGTCGGCCGGTCCGGGCGACCGGCTCCCCCGCCACCGAGCGCGACGACCGACGACACCAACGAGCCGCCGCACGAGAGCGAAATGGCCGGGCGAGTCACACACCAAGGTCGGGGAACGCCTCCAACAAGGCAAGGCACAGCCGACGGGGCCGTCACGGCGAACGCGACTCGCGCTCGGCAAAACGGTGCCTCTCGGACTGATCGGCATTATGTGATCGGGCTGATCGTGGGAGCGATCTTGGGCGCGCTGAGCGTGCCGGGGTGGGTCATTGGCCTGCTGGTCGCCACAGTGACCGTGATCCTCTCGGCGGTCCTCCACCGCTTCTCACGCGTCCGCTGACGCCCAGCGCCAGCGCAAGCAGCCACAGTCGGACCGCGCAGCGGTCGCCGGGTACGTTGGTTAGTCCCAACGGGCCCGGGCCCCGCTGCGCCGTCCATTGTCAGGTGCAGAGCAGGCTTCATCCCCGGGTTCTCTGCGATCGTGTTGGCTGTCTTGTGGCTCGAAGTCGACGTCGACAGTTTCAAAGCCCTTGTGACGTTCGCTTTCGGCGTATGCGGTGTAGGTGCGCTTGTCGGCCGAGGTCAGCTGCACGTCGTCGGTGAAGGGGGTCAGCAGCGCCCGGGGCCACAGGTGCCGCTGAGCTACGACGTTGATCTCTGCCGATAGCACGGTTATCAGCGCCAGCAGATAGATCCAGGCGATCAGTCCGAGCACGAGGCCGAAGACGCCGTAAGCCTCCCGGGTGCCCTTGAGGGCGTGACTGACGAAGTAGGTACCCAGGAGCTGTCCAATCTCCCAGCCGATTCCCGCCACCACGGCGCCGAGACGGAGGTGGCGGGCGGGGATTTGTCGTGCGGTGAGCACGCGGAACGCGAGCATGAACAGGGCCACGTTGGCGAGCACCGCGAGCAGGATCGCGCCCACTCGCAATCCGCCCGCCACTGTGGCGCCGAACGCGCCCGCTCCGGTTGTCAGGCCGGATAGCCCGGTCGTAAGCAGCACGCCGATCCCGAGCACGACCACCAGCAGCAGGCTGCGCAGGCGTGACTTGATTGGGTTGGGGCGTACGTTGCGCGGCACGGCCCAGGCCCGGTTGAGCGCGTTCTGGGTGGCCTGGGCGGCGCCGAGGCAGCCATACAGCGTGCCCACGATCCCCACTACCAGCGCCAGCCCGCTACCCGAACTCGCGTGCACATTCTCGCGCAGCTGGCTGCCGATCACCGGGAACTGGGCCAGCGCCGAGTTCAGCAGCTTCGCCTGCAGATGCGGATCGCCGTGCAGCACGAAGCCGAGAATCGTGACCAGCAACAGCAGCAGCGGAAACAGCGACAGAAACCCGTAGTAGGTGATCAGCGCCGCCAGGTAGCTGCCCTGGTCATCGGCGAACTTGTAGACCACAGCCAGCGGGAAACCGGCCCAACGGTGGCGGCGCTGGAAGCCGTCTAGCGAGCTGACAACACGGCCGGACACGCCGCTTGCGTCCTCACCAACTCCGCTGGAGCCCTCGGCCCTGACGGGCATCGCCGCGCCCCGCGCGTAGATGGGCCAGCCGGAGTCGCGCCGTAGGGCTCAGCAAATCAGCGGCGCGCGAGTCGGCGTCCGCTCTCCGTACTAGGCGGGGTGTAGTTGAGCTCGTAATGGTGGTAGAGAACCGACTCGTCTGACTGGGAGAGTTCCTCGCCGTGCTGCTCGATGTTGGGCGCATCCTGAACCTGCTCTTTGGAGACCGATACCTGCAGGTCATCGGGACCGACCCTGATCCCCCCAGCGGCACGAAAGTCAAGTGACGCCCTATGAAGCCCTCCTTGACGGTGCCGAACTGCGGCTCGTCGGTCTCCACGTCGACGTAGACATCTTGCAGCTTGCCGATCTTCTCGCCGTTGCGGTCGACCAGCATCTTGCCGTGCCACTCGGCGACGTTCCACTCGGAATCCCGCTGATGCTCGGTCATCGTCTGAAACCTCCTCGTCGCTCCTCGTGGCCTCGCGCGTCACCAAATTGTAGAACCGGTCCAGCCCCTGCGGGAACTCCCGGGCCTACCGAGGACCCGGCTTCGGCCCCAGCGGGCCGCCCTTACCTGCCCCGCCAGCGCGCAGCCGACCGCCAGCAGCAGCCCCGCGATCACCGGCTCGTTCCCGCGCGAGCGACGCGCGGCTCGGAGCCGCGGGTGGCAGTCAGGATCTCGAGCAGTCCCCGATGTTCTGCTCGCGCGCGATCGGGTCAGGGAGCTGCAAGTGGGTGTTGATCGTGTACTGGTTGCGCCGCCCGTTTCGCTGGCGGGTGATGTAGCCGGCGGCGGCCAGCTCCACGATGATCCGATGCGCGGCCCGCTCGGTGATCCCGACACGCTCGCCGATGTCGCGCAGGCGAACGCCTGGATCGTCGGCGATACAGACCAGCACCTGGGCGTGGTTGGTCAGAAACGTCCAGCCGGGTGAGGTGCTCTCAACCATCCAAGAGTAGCTCTAACGTTTCTAGACTCATTTTTCATGCTATAATGGTCATACATTCACGAGAGGACCAGAAGATCCCCTCGCACCACCCTGAGGAGGTCCTCACAATGCTCTCCAAGACACGCAGCACGCCGGTCCACTCGCCCGCGCCGGGAGTGATCCCCGACCCGATCACCGGCCCCGTCAGCAACGGCGCTCCAGTCGGCGCGACCAGCATGACGGCCCCGCGCAGGCAGCCGCGGCGACGGCGAACGGTAGGGAGACCCGCGGCGGGCACTTTCGCCGCAAGGCCCACCGGACCCGACTTCACGGCTACGCGATCGCGGCGTCGCGCTCGTCGCCTACCTGATCGCGCTCGCCGCGTCGAACACCGCGCACGTCAAGGTCAACTGGGTGTTCGGCAGCTCGCACGTCTCGCTCGTGTGGCTGGTGCTGTTCGCCGCGATCCTCGGCTGGCTGCTCGGGCTCGCTCGCCAGCGCAAGGTTCCACTGGCGCACCCGCGCGCCCGCGCCGACGCGGTGCCCGCGTCATGACCCGCTCCGCGCAGGTCACGCAAGCTGTGAGCGCAAAGCGGAAGGCTCGGGCGGCTCCGGAGCTCGGCCCAAGCCGGCGTCGATGAAGTTCCTCATCTTTGAGGACAACGGCGGCGGCTATCACTGGACGATCGTCGCCGGCAGCGGCGAGACGCTCGTGCGGTCCGCGAGCTTCGCGTCCTATGAGGAGGCGAAACAAGCCGCTCGCGTCGTGCACGCCGGCGCCGCCTCAGCGTCGTTCGAACATCTCGCGGGCGACACCCCGCCGGTCGATCTCCTTGCTCGCCGCGAGAAGCGGATGGTGCGAGACGATCTCGATGCAGAACGCTGGCTGGACGAAGGCGGCAGCTTCAGCAGCGAGGCGGTGACCGATGACCAGCGGGACGCTGATCGCGCCGCCTGAGCGCCTCGCGCCCGTGCGCCAAGGCCTGATTCAAGACGGACCTACAGCCTGCCCCGAGTGCGGGCACGTTCTGCGCGTGTCGGGTCTTGGGCGCCACCGGGTGTACTTCGAGCTCCGGTGACGAACGGGCAGACGAGCCCGTGATGAGTCGCGTCTGCCCAGCGTGCGGGCATGGCCTGCCTGGGAAGAACTCACCCTGATGCGAGCCATGACCCACCTCTGCTGCCCACGCTGCCGGCTGCGCTTCACTCCCGCCGCCGCGGCCTACATCATTGCCTGCCCCGAATGCGGCGACTCGCCGCAACCGATCGCCAGCCTGGAGCGCACCTTCGGCTTCCGCCTCGTCGGACCGGAGGACCTCCCCCACGAGCTCCCCTACGCAACCGCCGTCTCGATCACACTTCCCAAGCCGAGCGGAGCGCGATCATGAGCGATCCGCACATCCGCATCCCTCGGCTGACAGCGCACCAAAGCCAGCGGGAGCTCCGCAACTACGATGCTGTCGATCACAACGCTGGCGCCATGTCTAGCGACCGCCGGCAACACCTCGCACGAGCGGCAACGCGGACCAGCGCGCGCGTCGCGGACGCCCAAGCCCGGCGGTGCCAATCCCGGTTAACTCAACCCTCCTGACCGCGACCCGCGAGCTCTCGCGCGCTTCGGACGGAGCTCCGACAACGCCGACCGAGTGGCCGCCCGCTCGCGGAGTCCCATCGCAATCAGCGAGAGTCGCGCGCCGGCCTCGCAGCTGAGCGGCTCCAACAGACCGAGCATCGAATACCGTCGCTCCCGCTTTGACGACATGACGAGCATCTGAAGGCGGTCGAGGAAAGACCCCCTAAGCGCGGAAAGCTCGAATCTTGCGGACGATCGCATTCGCCTTCCCGCGCACACGCAGCGCGCGACCGCTTCGGCGACGAGGGGCTCGCCAGCGCGTCGGCCGCCGCACGAGCGCTCGGTCGTGAAGCCACTCGCCGCGCTAGGGCGCGGACGAGACGCCCAATGGACGAGCAGTAGCACTCCTGGCTCTACGTCGCGAGATGGCTGCGTTCGCGGAAACCGAGCGCCAGGCCAGCGGTTCTGCGCGGCCGGCAGCGCGCACAGCGCGCCGACGGCCGCCTTGACCTTAAGTAGAGAAAATTGGAACAAGCGCGATGCGAGCCGAGTACGACAGCAATGCGAATGCGATCTCGATCGTGCTCGCTGACGTGCCTCACGCCGATCAAAGTGACGAGGTCCACGCGAGAGGCGTCGTCGCGCTGGCCGACGGAAAGCCGATCGAACTGCAGATCCTCTGCCCAGACCTGGGAATTGATGAGCCCATCGCTGCGGCATCGGTCCGCCATGGCCTCGACCGCGAGGCACTCGCAGCTGCCGCGCAGTCTGCCCTCGCCGCGCCGGGCCGGGTCGTGAAGCTCCAGGTGGCGGCCCGCGTCCCGGCCTGAGCGCGACACCCCACCTGCCACGCGCCGCTTGCCGGCGTAGTTTGCTCGACATGGACCGACGATTGAGCGCGGTCTTGAGATAGCACGGGTGCGATACCGCCCCTGCGCAGGGCTATCTCACGTAGCGTTCGAGCGCTTCGCGGGCGAGCTGGCTTAGTGACTTGCCTTCTCTTCGGGCGCGGGCTTGCGCTCGCTCGTGCAGCTCTTGGGTCATCCGCAGGTTGATGCGGGGTGAGTGGCCGCTACCGCCTGAAAGCGACTTGCGGCCGACGTGGCGGCCGCGAGACAGGTCGTAGCCCCGCTCGGCCTCGTCGGCGAGCTCCTGCGCGATCTCTTCTGTCAGCGGCTTTCCGTCCTTGAGGTTGCCGAGCGCTCGTTGTTTGCGGCTAAGCACCGCCTTCATCTCCTTGGGTCTTCGAGGTACTTGCGATAACGCTCTCGGATCGGCATGGCGTGGATGATCACAAGGCCCTCATCGGTCTCCACAGCCACTTCGAGCAGCGTGCCATCCGAATCTGTTCCGAGGTACACGAGCCGGTCGCCCTGGTGCACGCTGTCGGCCGGGCCGGCTGGACGATGGTGACGGTCGGGTTGCGAACGACGTCCTCGCTGCGCTTGCGGCTGATCCGGTGTCGTGTTGCCGAGCGAGCCCATCTGATCTCCACTCGCAGCTTATGTCAGACAGAATCTCAGGAACGGTCAGGGGCAGCGAAGGTCCGGCGGATCGACGCCGAAAAAACCGTGTCCCGAACCGTGTCCCGAACTCAGCAATTCTGACCCGCTCTGAGCACACCTGAGCCACACTCAAACGCCCGTACCTAACGGAAAAGCCCTGCAAATGGCCAACTCTTAACCCCAAGGTTGGAGGTTCGAGTCCTCCGCGGCCCACTTGAGAAGCCCCGCGTTGGCGGGGTTTTGCTCGGACGTCGGGCCTGCTTGCGGCCGGAGTGTCGATTTCTAGCTGCGCCGTTCGTGTAGGGGGTGAGAGGCCCATAGCTGCTCGGCCTCCCGCAACCTACAGCCGACGGCGCAACCCATCGCCGCTGCGAGTCAAAGGAGGCTGAATGAGCCGAATCGTCGTCATGAACCATGTGACCCTGGACGGGGTGATGCAGTCACCGGGCCGCCCCGAAGAGGACACACGAGGCGGATTCACCCACGGAGGGTGGGGCCGCCTGTCAGAAACACCGAGCGAAGTTGTGGGCAAGGCCATGAGCGAGAGGATGGCGGCCGGGGGCGGGTTGGCCGGCTGGCTGTTCGGGCGGCGTACCTACGAGGATCTGTTGAGTTACTGGAACCGACAGCCCGACAGCCCGTTCGGCCCGGCGCTGAACAACTCGCCCAAGTACGTCGCGTCGAGGACTCTGACAGAGCCCCTGCCGTGGCCAAACTCGACGCTCCTGCATGGCGACATCGTTGACGCCGTGGGCGCGCTCAAGGCGCGGTCCGACGGCGTTCTGGCGATCATGGGCAGCGGCGAGCTGATCGGTTCGCTGATGGCTGCCGGTCTGATCGACGAGTACCTGCTGATGATCCACCCGCTCGTGCTCGGCACCGGACGGCGGTTGTTTCCCGAGGGCGTGTACGTGCCGCTGCGCCTGACCGACAGCGTGACGACAACCACCGGTGTGGTGATGGCGACCTACGAGCCGGTGGGGGACTAAAACGTGAACAAGAGCGCTATGCCGAGAGAGGAGTCCACGATGAAGCAGTACCTGCTCAGCATCTACCAGCCGGACGCCGACCCGCCCCCGGCCGACGTGCTCGAGAAGATCATGGTTGACGTCCGGGCGGTGGAAGAGGAGCTTCGTGCGGCGGGGGCATGGGTGTTCTCCGGCGGGCTTCACGCCCCAAGCACCGCGACTGTGGTCCGCCCTCGCGAGGAGGTGCCGATGACGGACGGACCGTATGTGGAGGGCAAGGAGCACATCGGCGGCTTGACGATCATCAAGGCGGCCAACATCGATCAGGCCCTCGAGTGGGGGCGAAAGCTCGCGCGCGCGACGACGCTCCCGATCGAGGTGCGCCCGTTCCAGGGCGAGCTCGAGGACTGACGGCCCGTGCCGGCCGTTCCGCAATCGGAGATAGAGCGTGTTTTCCGCGAGCAGTACGGGCGCGCTGTGGCCGTTCTGCTCCGCGTGTTTGGCGACATCGACGTGGCCGAGGAAGCGGTCCAGGAGGCGTTCACCACGGCGCTGGCGCGATGGCCTTCGGCCGGGGTGCCGCCGGCCCCGGCGGGCTGGATCATCACCACGGCGCGCAATCGCGCGATCGACCGCCTGCGTCGCGAGTCCACGCGCGATAGCCGCCATGCCCAGGCGGTGCTGCTGCACGCTCGCCACGAGCCGCCAGAGGAGAGCCCGGTGCAAGACGATCGCCTGCGCCTGATCTTCACTTGCTGTCACCCCTCGCTGGCAAGAGGCGCTCAGGTGGCGCTGACGCTCCGCTTGCTCGGCGGGCTGAGGACGCCGGAGATCGCACGAGCGTTCCTGGTCTCCGAGGCGACGATGGCCCAGCGACTGGTACGCGCCAAGGCAAAGATCCGCGACGCGCGGATCCCCTATCAGGTCCCCAACGAATCCGACCTACCGCAGCGCCTTGATGCCGTGCTCGCGGTCGTATACCTGATCTTCAGCGAGGGCTATGCCGCCAGTTCGGGCGAGCGGCTGATCCGGGAGGAGCTGACCAAGGAGGCGATCCGTCTCGGCCGATTGCTGGTCGAGCTGATGCCTGACGAGCCCGAGGCGATCGGGCTGCTGTCGCTAATGCTGCTCGAACAGTCACGCAGTCGCGCGCGCATCACCCCAGAAGGTCAGCTCGTGCCGCTGCCCGAGCAGGACCGCGGCCGCTGGGACCGCAACCTGATCCAGGAGGGACAGGCGCTCGTCCGCCGGTGCCTAAGGCGAAACCAGCCCGGTCCCTACCAGATCCAAGCCGCGATAAACGCCGTCCACAGCGACGCACCCACCGCCGCCCAAACCGACTGGAGTCAGATCCTCGCGCTCTACGACCAGCTGCTCGCGATCACCCCCACCCCGGTCATCGCGCTGAACCGTGCCGTCGCGGTCGCCGAGCTCGACGGCCCACAGGTGGGACTCGAGCTGATCCGCGAGCTGCCCCTCGACCACTACTACCTGTATCACGCGATCCGCGCCGACCTCCTCCGGCGCCTCGGCTACACAGATCAAGCCGAAGTCGCCTACCTCGCTGCGATCGAGCGCACCGACAACGCCGCCGAGATCGCATTCATGAAAGAGCGAATCTCAGCAATCAGAGCTGCCACCTCATGAGAATGCTTCTGCCGTGCCCCGGCGGCTCTAGACGTACGCGCCGCGCGTCTCCCGTTCCGGCGTGACCGGCTGGGTGGACGAGTCTCTGCCTTCATCCTCCGTGGAACTGGCCGCCCGCTGGGCGCGGACCGGCGCTGGCATGAGTCCAATGGCGAACACCACCAACACGAACGCCGCCAACCGCGCGGTGACAGTGAGCATATCGTTGCCCAGCGGATCACCAAAGACGACGATCCCGCCGATGATCCCCAGCACGTTGGCGGCTGTCGCCGTTGCCGCGATCACTGTCACGGCGTTCCCGATCTGGAGGCTGCGCGCCGAGGCGTAGAAGGCGCCCACCGCCGTCAAGACCCCGATCAATGTCCACGGGCCCAGTACGCCGAGCAGTCCGTGAGACCCGCTGGTGACGGCCTTGATCGTGACGTCGGCAACCCCGAACCATATGCCCGCGGCGATCCCGAGCAGCAGGCCCTGCTGTTCGCTGAGGCGCTCGATCCGGTAGGTCATTACACAGCCGACCCCGATAGCTACACAGACCGTCTCGAACGCGACGATCGCGAGAATCCCATAAGTGGAGTGGTTGTTCTCCCCGTGCGCGCTAGCCGCCAGCACCGCCAGTCCGCAGGCGATGACCAGAAGCCCCAACCATTGCCGTCGCTGCAAGCGAAACCCGAAGAAGCGCTCGGCCAGCAGTCCAAGCGACACCAGCCCCCCGGCGATCACCGCCTGCGCGAGGGACAGTGGGGCCAACGCGAGCGCACCAACATGAAGGAGCCAGGCGATCACGGCGACGATCCAGCCGATCGCGAACCACTTGGACCGGAACAGAGCGAGGGCGGTCTGAACCGGGCGCCGTACATCCACATCGCCGGCTTGGACGGCCCCCTTCTGCTTCCACAGCCCGCTGAGGCTCGCGCCCCCCGCACACGCCAAGGCCAGGACCAAACCGATGACCACCCGCAGATGCACGCTCTCTACCGTCTGTAAGACTTGGCTCTCGTCCGCCGACCGTTTCACGGTCGTTGGCTGCGCCTACCCGGTTGATGCGTCTAACAATCCGACGAGGGTTAGGTCCGTAGCTGGCAGGATCGTGGCACGACCAGCTTCAGGTGGCGTCGTCCGTCGGAGACGCGAAGCTCCGGCGGGACGCTATCGGCCTCTGCGGCCGCTTGCGCGAACGCGTTCGAGACCAGCTCGGCGAGTCGCGGCTCGCCCAACTCGCCGGCGAGCTCGATCAGATCGCCTCCGATGCGATCGGTCCACTCGACGATCTCGGCGCCGTCCCCGAAATAGAGGATCCCGAGGTCGACGTACTTCTCCAGGTGGTCAACGATCGCCACGAGCTGTAACCGGCGCCCCGTGTCGTCCAGGTCGGCCAATGCACGGCGATCCTCGTCGATCGTGTCGGGGTGAAGGCGCAACTGGGTGAAGCGAAAGACGAGCTGTTCGACCTCCGGGCCCACTGCCTCGCGCACGACCGCTCGACGCGATGGGGTGGGCTGGCCATCCGTGCCGTCGCCGAAGTCGCCGTTTCCGTAGACGCCGTGCAACAGCCCCATCGCCACGATGTCCGCCGGCTGCCCGAGCTCGGCGAGAATGCTGGCCACCCCGACTCCGTGGGCCACGAACGGCTTGCCGTCCCCCTGGTAGTAGCCCGAGTACAGCGTGGTGAGCAGGTCGTACGCGCGATGCACGAGCACCAGCTCATCCCTGGCTAGGCCCTGCTGCCGGAGCTGGTTGTAGAGCTGGATGTTGGTCTGGGCGAACTGCAAGCGAGCCTCCGCCATCGGCAGAAAGGCGGCGCAAGTGTAGTTCGCGACGCCCCGCCGAGCGGGAAGAGACGGGCATAATCGCGCCCTTGGCGGCAACGATCCCGAGGCACCGGATCCAGCCGACGGCAGCGTGCAGCGGCACTCCTGCCAGCGACGCCGAGCTGGCGATCTTCACCGAGGCCGTCGACTGCGGAGGCACCGAGCGCGTGGTGCAGACGCTCGCAGATCACTTCCCCGCGGCGCCGATCGTCGCAAACCATTTCGCGGGTCTGCTGAGCCCCGGTCCCGACGCTCCGCTATGGACGGCCCGGGCGACGTTGATCCCCTCAGGCCGGCGTAAGCGACACTTTCTGGGGCCGCTCTACGGACGGCTATTGGCGAGCGCGCCCGCGCCCGCGCGGGTGGTGCTGACGCTCTCTTGTGGCGGTTGGGGATTGGCCGCGCCGGTACCGCGAGCGGGACGGCTCGTGTGCTACAGCACGGGTTTGCCGCCCGCCCTCTACGGCGAGACGGGTTTGTATCTCCGTGATGAGATTGCGGCACTGAGGCCGTTGATGCTCGGCGGCCTGCCCGTGCTTCGCGCGCACTACCGGCGGCTCATGCGACGTCCCCACCGACTGGTGACCGTCTCGCAAAGCTCGGCCGCCGCCATCGAGTCCGTCTACGGCCGTGGCGCCGAGGTGATCCATCCCCCGGTGCGCACCGAGTTCTTCGCGCCGGGCCGCGGACCGAGACGGCATTTCCTGGCCGTGGCACGGCTGGTACCGCAGAAGCGGCTGAACGTGTTGATCGATGCCTTTCGCGCTGCTCCGGGAGGCGCTGGTGATCGTCGGCCGGGGTCCGTGGCTCGATCGCCTGCGCTCGAGCGCTCCGTCCAACGTTCGCTTCACCGGATGGGTCGATGACCCGACCTTGCGCGAGCTGTACCGCTCGTCCCGCGCCCTGATCTGCCCGTCGGTGGAGGAATTCGGGATCGTCATGGCCGAGGCCCACGCCTGCGGTACCCCCGTGATCGCGCCTCGAGCGGGCGGAGCCCGCGACATCGTCGACTGGCCAGCCACTGGGGTACTCGTCGACGATTTGGACCACAGGTCGCTGGCAGAGGCAGTGGGGAGCTTCGGCGATGCCGACTTCGATCCTGTGGCTTGCCGCGCTTCAGCGGAACGCTTTGCGGAGGAGCGGTTCGTGACGCGTATCAAGCAGGTGCTCGACGGGGAGCTCCTCGCAGCTTCGGACGCGGAGGTCTCTCTGTGACCGCAAGCCGGTCGCGCACCGAATCTCTGTCGCCGCAGGCGCGGCGCGCGGCCACCATCAGGGACCAGATCCGAGGGGCGACCACCGTTGCCCTGAGCTTCCCCAAGGCGGGACGGTCCTGGGTCTGTTTCTTCTTGGCCCAATACCTGGCGGAGCGCACGGGGGCCCCGCTTGACATCGATCTTCTGGCCCCAGGGCGAGAGCTGCCGCCCATCGCGTTCTTGCACGAGCACATCGACGTGTTTGAAGACGTCACCGCCCCCGCACGGCTGTTGAATGAACGTCTACTCCTGCAGCGTCGGCTGTTGGTGCTCGTCCGGGATCCGCGGGACACCGTGGTCTCCTACTGGTACGAGAAGCGCGTCCGTGAGGCGCGCCCCGTCCCCGCACGCCTGGAGCAGTTCGCCGACTCCCCCGTGTACGGGATCGAGCGGATCTCCCAGGGAACCAACCTGCTGTTGGATCTGTACGACGCCCATCCGGGCGACAGGCTGCTCGTGAGCTACGAGCGCCTCATCCAGGACCCGGCCGACGGCCTCCGGAGTGTCCTGAGCTTCGCGCTCGATGGTCGCCCCGTCGACGAGCTGTGCTTTCAGAAGGCGCTCGCGGCGAGCAGCTTTCAAGCCATGCGCGACTGGGAGCGCCGGCTTACCCGCCGCGAAGCCCGCACCCGGTATGCAGACCGATTCGGCCCACGCCAGCAGGGCACTCTCAGCGACGGGCACTTCAAGGTCCGGCGCGGCACCGTTGGCGGGTTCAGGATGGAGATGTCGCTCGAGCTGCAGAGGTATGTGGAGGGCCTTCCACACACTGCCGCGCTGCTCAACCGGCGGGCCGCCGCCGACTGCGGCGTATGATCGTCCGCGCAGGGGAGATCGCGGAGGTTGGGATGCGCAAGCTGGTCATTGGTCTGTTTATGGTGATGGGGTTCGCGCTTGCTCCAAGCGCGTCGGCCAAGACGGTGTGGCTTTGCTTCCCCGGGTCACGGACCCGACCCCTGCACGCCCGGTCTGTCCACGACGGTCTACACGCCGACCCTGAAGAAGATCAGGGTCGAGCATCCCCGACCGGTCAAGAACCCGCGGATCGATTGCTTCTACGTGTACCCGACCGTCAGCGGCCAGACGACCGGTAATGCCAACCTCCACATCGACCCGGTTGAGCGCTCGATCGCGCTCTATCAAGCCGCGCGGTACTCGCAGTACTGTCGCGTCTTCGCGCCGGTGTACCGGCAGGTGACGCTGGCCGGCATCGGGCAGGGAACGCCGACGACCACACCAAACCAGGCCGTCGGCCTGGCCGACGTTCGGCGCGCGTTCGCCACCTACCTGCGCAGGTACAACCGCGGCCGCGGATTCGTGCTGCTCGGCCACTCCCAGGGGAGCTTCGTGCTGCGCCAGTTGATCGCCAAGGACGTCGATCCAAAGCCGGCGGTCCGGCGCCGGCTGGTATCGGCGATCCTGTTGGGAGGAAACGTGCTGGTCAAGCGTGGCAAGGGCATCGGCGGCGACTTCAAGCACATCCCCGCTTGCCGCTCCGCCCGCCAGCTGCACTGCGTGATCGCGTTCTCGACCTTCGATCAGCCGGTGCCCACTCCCAGTCTGTTCGGGCGCCCCAACAACGTCCTGGGCGAGCCGAGCGCCGAAGAACACGGTGGTGCTGTGCACCAATCCCGCTGCGCTGGGTGGCGGCAGTGGGCTGCTCGACCCGATCGCCCCCAGCAAGCCGTTCTACACGGGCAGCATCCTCTCCGCCGGCAACGCCCTGCTGGGCTTCACTTTCCCGCATCCGCCCACCGTGTGGTGGACGATCCCCCGCTCCTACCGCGCGTCATGCTCGTCGGCCAACAACGCGCACGTACTGGAGATCCGGGGGGTTGGCGGAGCCAAGAACCCCAACCCCAGCCCGACACCGATGTGGGGGCTCCACCTGCTTGATGCCAATATCGCGCTGGGAAATCTGATCCGAATCGTCAAGCGCGAGAGCGCAACGTACGCCGGC
Organism: uncultured Actinomycetes bacterium; assembly: GCA_963719305.1. Classification (GTDB taxonomy): domain Bacteria; phylum Actinomycetota; class Thermoleophilia; order Solirubrobacterales; family Solirubrobacteraceae; genus Palsa-465. Next base: position 481,380 of record CAVRBL010000006.1, read on the forward strand.
GCCTAGCGCGACGCTGAGTCAAGGCGCCGGTCAGCCCAGTGCCGGTGTTTCAAATTCATCGACGATCCGATCGCTCGACCCGGGCCAGTCGGAGGCAAAGCTTCCGCCCACAACCTCGGTCAGCACCTCCTCCAGCCGTCGCCCGATGCGACTCCAGTCGTATCGCTCCACGGCGAGCGTCCGGGCCGCGCCGCCGAGGCGCAACGCCAGCATCCGGTCATCGGCCAGCCGCTCGACCGCTTCTCGCAACGCACGAATAGTCGGCTCGGCGACCAGGACTTCTACGCCGTCTCGGGCCAGCAGGCCGTCCAGGGCCGCAGCAAAGACGACCGACGGCAGTCCCGCAGCCATGTACTCCAACAGCTTGGTCTTCGTGCCGGCCCCGTGCTCGATCGGACAGAGCCCAACGTCGGCCGCCTGGAGATAGGGCCGCAAGTCGTCGACGACCCCGGTGCAGATCACGTTCGTGGGCCGATCATCGAGCCAGGCCCCCTTGCCGACGGCCAAGAACGTGTAGCCCTCGGCCGCAGCCGCCAGCCGTCGGATCCAGTCGGCCCCGCGGCGGTTGGGCGGGCTGTCCGAGGCCACGTAGATCACAGTCGGTCGATCGGCAAGCCCCAGCCGGCGCCGGGCCCATGACCTGGCATCCGGGTGGATCGGCGAGTAGCGGTCCGTGTCGGCGCCGTTGGGAATCTCGACGATCCGCTCGGGGTCCAGCCCATACCGCTCGAGGTAGTGCTCGCGCTCCGTGGCGCTCACGGCCAGCACCATGCTCGCCGCCCGGGCGGCCCGCTCCTCCATGCGCTCCACGTATCGAACCCACGGGCGGCTTGTCAACGAGGCACGCGCCGCCTCGGCCCACGAGGCGAACTTGACCGCCTCCAGGTTGTGAGACGCCAGCACTAACGGAGCCTCGGTCCGGCGCCGGCAATACTCGAACTGCCACGGGAACTCGACCAGCAGAACATCCGCCCAGCGCAGCAGGCTGGTCAGCGACCGTGGCCGTGTGATCTGAAGCGCCAGACCGCTGAGCAGGGGGGCGTTGACCCAGGCCCGATCGCACAGCCGGTTGGCGGCGCTGGCCACCGGGTGGCGGAAGCGGAGCTCGGTGTAAGTCGGCGTCACCCGCGTCTGCTCAAGCCTCGGCCACAGCTTGAGCGGATCGTCGTCCCTGGGGAACGAGAACTGCCGCACCTCGTGACGGGCGCTGAGATGGCGCAGGAGGCTGTAGACGCGTACCGCTGACCCCCGACGCGGCGGATACACCGCCCGCGGCGATACATCGAGTATCCGCATCGACCCAGCGATCCTAATGGAGCCGATTGCGGGCCATCTCTAGGATCCGTCGCCGGCGTGATCAACGTCGCCCCGACCCCGCCCGCCGTACTCGCGGACTTCCGGCGTCTCTATCGGAATTTCGTCGGGCCCGGGGACCTGGTGTTCGACATCGGCGCCAACGTCGGCGAGAACGCCGAGCTGTTCGCAAGCCTCGGAGCTCGGGTCGTCGCCGTCGAGCCCCTGGCGGCGTGTGCGGAGGCCATCGTCGCCCGTGCGAGCCAAGGGCAGTTGGATATACGAATCGAGCAGTCCGCAGTCGGTCGACAAGCCGGCACGCTGGAGCTCGCTGTGTGCTCGCGAGCGCTCGACATCTCCTCAGCGTCTCCCGAATGGATCGAAGCCATGCAGCGGGCCGGTCTGGCTCGGGGGCCCTGGGACGAGCGGATTGTGGTCCCCGCGACGACTCTTGATGCCCTGATCGCACGGCACGGCTTGCCGAGCTTCATCAAGCTCGACGTCGAGGGCTACGAGGACCAGGTGTTGGGAGGCCTGTCCCGGCGCGTCAGCGCGCTTTCGCTCGAGACCCATAGGGCAACGTCCGGCATCTCGCTGAGATGTCTGAGACGCCTGCGACAGCTGGGCTTTGTTCAGTTCGCGATCTCGGCGGGCCACTCCGCCGAGCTGTCGCCGTGGATGGACGGGCGGGCCGCCGCCAACGCCGTAGCCCAGCTCGAGTGGGGGGACATCTACGCGCGCTGACGCGAGCGGCCAAGCCTCGTCATGGCTTCCCGGGCCTCTTCGCGATCGTCGAACGGGCGGCGGCGGCCGTCGCGGTCGAGCAGCTCACCGGCCAGGTCGCCACGCCCCAGGATCATCACGACATCGCCGGTGGACGCGGAGCGAAGTGCGTGCTCTATCGCATCGGAGCGGTCGAGCACAATCTCACAGCGGCCATTCGCGCCGTCGCGCGTGGCCTCTTGAAAACCCGACGGCAACTCCGTGGCGGCGTCCGTCTCGGGCCACCGCTCGTTCGTGAGGATTACGTGGTCGGCCAGCGACGCGGCAACCCGCCCCATCATCCGTCGCTGGTCCTCGTCGCGGATGCGGGGCGCGGAGCAGACCGCACGGAGGCGGGCGCCCGGCCGGCGTCCGGCCAGCAACCCTCGTCCGGCCTCGAGGATGCGCCCGAGCCCGTCGGGATTGTGCGCGTAGTCGACGATTACGTCGAACGGTTGATCGCCGTCGATCACCTCAAACCGGCCCGGTACCCCCGGTGCGGAGCCGATCGCCGCCGCTGACCGGGATGGGGGTACGCCCAGTGCGTCCCCCAGTGCGAGCGCGGCCAGCACGTTGAGCGCGTTGTGTCGGCCCGGTAGCCGTGTCCTCAGCTCCACGGCTCCACGCGGGGTTTCGGCCAGGAGCCAGCCCTCGTAGGCTGTCCAGCGACAGTCCAGGAGGCGGTAGTCGGCGTCCAGGGAGTCGCCGAAGCACAGCACGGTCCCGCCACGATCTCGGACCTTCTCCGCAAGACCCTCTCCCAGGTTGTCGTCCACGTTCACCACCGCGATGGCAGCGCACGAGCGCCCACGCACGAACAGGCGTCGTTTCGCGGCGCCATAACGCTCCATGGTCATGTGCCGGTCGAGATGCTCCACCGAGAAATTGGTGAGGACCGCGACCTCGGGGAGCAACCCCGGGCATGCCTCCAGCTGAAAGCTCGAGACCTCGCATACCACGACGTCTCCGTCCTCGGGCCTGAGTGCGGTCAGTGCTGGCCCAGGGCTGACGTTTCCCGCGAGCGCGGGACGGGCACCGGCGGCGCGCAGTAGAGCGACGGTCAGCGAAGCGACTGTGGACTTGCCGTTGGTGCCGGTCACGGCCACAACCGGCCGACCGTCCAGGCGCCAGCCGAGCTCCAGCTCATCGATTACCGCAATCCCCGTCCGCCGCGCCTGCACCAGCAGCGGGATGGTTGGCGGGATCCCCGGGCTCTTGACGACGCAGTTCGGTGCTCCCAGCCCTTCGAGGAGGTCCAGGCCATCCCCGCCGAGCGCCACCCGAACGCCAGCCCGCTCTAGCTCGCGCGCCGCTGCGCGCAGGTCGTCGCTCGAGCCGCTGTCCCACGCGGTCACCGCGCCGGGGTCGGCGAGCGCCACGAGCCGACGCGCCGCCGCCAGGCCGGCTGTGCGGAGTCCGGCGACCAGGTAGGGGCCCGGCGGAGGATCAGGTCGGGCCGACATCGGATTCATGGCGAGGACGCTACCGTTCGGCTCCTTTGGTGATCCACACCGGGGTCAGATTCGCCAATGCAGCTATGCCGCACGCGGGGAGGCGTGACAAAGAGCCCCTGCGCATCGAGCCGCTAAGTGACCTGGCGGAGGTAGGAGATGTGGAGTGGGATCGACTAGCCCAGCGCTGCGGAAACCTGTTCGCGACCCGCCAGTGGATCTCGACCTGGTGGGAAATCTTCGCCGGACGGGGGTCGCTGATGTCCTTCGCCTGCCGCGACGCGAGCGGAGCGTTGATCGCGCTCCTCCCTCTCTACGTGTCGTCGGGCGGCCCGAAGCGCGAACTGCGCTTCCTCGGTCATCGAGAGGCAGATGCACTGGGACCTGTGTGCGCTCCCCGCGACCGCCCGGCCGCGGCGGAAGCGACCCGTCGGGCGCTGCGCGAGAGCCGGGCGCGCTTCGACGTCTTCGTCGGTGACGACCTTCCCCAGCACGAGGGATGGGGCGCTGCGCTCGGCGCCCGGAGCGTGCGCCGCACCAGCAGCCCCGTTCTGCGCGGTGAGGGCAGGGACTGGGAGGGGTTCCTGGCAACCCAGAGCCCAAACTTCCGCCAGCAGGCGCGGCGCAGGGAACGGAGGCTGGCTCGCGATCACGCCCTGCGCTACCGGCTGGCTGAGGACCCCTCGCGCCTGGGCGCGGACCTCGACGTGCTCCTGCGCCTGCACGAGGCGCGATGGGCCGGCGTGTCGAAGTCGTTCGCCGCCGACCGGGCCACCCTCCACCGCGCCTTCGCGGCCAAGGCACTCGAGCGAGGATGGCTCCGGCTGTGGATCGCCGAGCTCGACGGGCGCCCGGCCGCCGCCTGGTACGGCTTTCGCTATGGCGATGCCGAGTGGTATTACCAGGCCGGGCGCGACCGCCGCCACGACAGGCTGTCGATCGGCTTCGTCCTGCTGGCGCACACGATCCGGGAAGCCCTCGATGACGGCGTCGGGGAGTACCGCCTGCTTCGGGGGGCGGAGCCATACAAGCTGCGGTTCGCCAACGACGACATACCGCTGGAGACCGTGACGCTCGCCAGCGCGGATGTGGCAGGGCTCGAAACCGAGCGTGTCATCGCCCGTGGCTGAGGCACCTGCCGGCCGCGTCGTCGTGCTCTCCCCGCACCTCGATGACGCCGTGCTCAGTGCCTGGTCCGTGCTGTCCGGCCCCCGGGAGGTGCAGGTGGTCAACGTCTGCAGCGCGCTTCCCTCGAGCGGCCTGCTCTCGCCATGGGACCGCTTGACCGGCGCCACCGACTCACGCCTGCGGATGCTCGAACGGCTTCGGGAAGACCGAGTGGCGCTAAGGAGAGCTGGGCGCGAAGCGACGCCGCTCGACTTCCCAGAGGCCCAGTACCGCCACGGAGCGCTCGAGCCCGGTGCTCTGCGCGGTGCACTCGAGGAGGCCATCGACGGCGCGGCACAGCTGTGGGCGCCAGCCGGGATCGGGGGCCACGACGACCACCTCCAGGTCAGGGACGCGGCGCTTGGGCTGGCGACCAGCGGAGGCCCGCCGGTAACGCTGTACGCGGACTTGCCCTACGCCGTCAGGTACGGCTGGCCGAGCTGGGTGAGCAAGGGGGACGACGATCCCCATCTGGTGGTGGAGGAGTGGTGGCAGCGGTTCCTGCCCTCAGGTCTCGACCTGGTGGCGGCAAGGCACGCGCTGTCCGTCACCGATGCTCAGGGCAAGCTCCACGCGCTCGCCGCATACCGCTCGCAGCTGCCGGGCCTGAACGGCGGGCCGATCGAATTGCTGACGCGGCCCTGCATCATCCGCTACGAGGTGAGCTGGTCGATGGCGGCGGTTGCCCAGTGATTCGGCGGCTGGTGATAGTGCACGACCAGGCCGCGGATATTGGCGGCCATGAACGCGCAGTTCAGGCACTGATGGAGCATTACCCGGACGCCACGGCCCTGGCGCCCCGCTTCATGGCCACCAACCGTCCCTCGGGCCCCGGCAGTTCCTGGGACGGCCGCACGCGGCTCCTCGGGCGCGGTACCGACCGGCGCCGCCCATTCCTGGCACCGCTCTACGGCCTGCGGGTCGCGGCCGCGGGCGTGCAAGATGCCCAGGTCGTGCTCTCGGTCACCCAGGGAGGGTGGAGCCCAGCGGCGCGGGTGCCCCCATCGACGCCACACGTCTGTTACAGCGGGGGCCTCCCGCCTCATCTGTACGGATTCTCGGGGAGCTACCTCCAAGACGAGCCCGGGGCGCTGCGGCCGGCGCTCCGCGCCGCCCTGCCGGGGCTGCGCGCGTTTGACCGCAGGATGCTGCGCCGGCCATCGCGGTTGATCGCCAACTCGGAGTTCTCGGCGCGCGAGCTCCGGCGGGTCCACAGACGCGAAGCCGACGTCGTTCACCCGCCGGTCCGCACGCACTTCTTCACCCCGGGGTCGTCCGGCCGGCGGGGCTTCCTGGTCGTCGCGCGGCTCGTGTCGTTCAAGCGTGTGGACATGGTCATCGAGGCCTTCCGTGGCCTTGAGGAAGAACTCGTCGTCGCGGGCGGTGGACCCGCATTGGCGGAGTTGCGCCGCACCGCGCCCGCCAACGTCAGGTTCGTGGGTCCCTGCGACGACGTGGCGCTGTCAGGGCACTACCGCTCGAGCCGGGCATTGATCTGCCCGTCGGTCGAGACCTTTGGGCTCGCCATGGCCGAGGCCCAGGCCTGCGGTACCCCCGTCATCGGGGCTCGGGCCGGCGGCGCCCCGGAGGCGGTGCGAGATGGAGTGACCGGGATCCTTCTGGATCGCCCCGATCCGCGCTCGATCGCCGAGGGGGTACGGGCGCTGGAGAGCGCCGCGCTGAGTCCGCGCGCGTGCCGCGATTGGGCCGAGCGCTTCTCCGAGGGGCGCTTCGTGCGGGCGATGGACCGCATCCTGATCGAGGAGCTTCAAGCGACACCTGACCGTCACCGGATGAGGCCGAGCCGGGCGCGCATTCGGTCCAGCGGTGACGCGATACGGCAGGCCAGGCGGTAGCGACGAGTGCTCTGAAGCGCCTCGAGGCGCTGGTTGGCCGCGCTGGCGGCGGCTTCCATCTGCGCCAGAGCCGTCCGCAGCCGGTCAGCTTCGGCGACGCTCTCGATCGCCCGGGCCTCGCTCTGCCTCAGGTTCGCATCGGCTTGCGCCAGGCGCGATCTCAGCCGGTCAGCCTCGGCGAGGTTTTCGATCGCCCGGAACTCGGTCTGCCATTGGAGTCGGACCAGGTGGGCGAGCTCCTCGCCAGGTGATGGCTCGACCAACTGAGAGGTCTCCAGCCTGCGGGCCAGCTTCACGAGCTCTACGGCGTGCTCGCGCGCGGTGTGATGAGCGGCGACCAGGTCGCGGTTGAGCTGGCCCATCGTCTCATCCCACGACCCGAGATCCTCCGCCAGACGAGCGCCATCGATTACGACGTCGGGGGCTGATGTGCCGGCGAACCCGTCGGCCTCCATGGCCGGGTAGCTCTCTGGTGTCACCCAGCCGTCCCCGCCGATCACGCCGTAGACGTACGTGGCGCGTCCGGCGGCCATCGCCTCGAGCGCGCACCGGCCGAGACCGATCACGAGCTTTGCACCGGCGATGGCCAGCTCCGGCGAGGGAGTCGGCTCGCCGGTGGCGCCTACCCATCTCACATCCAACCCGTTGGCCCGGCACGCCTCCTCGATCAGCTCGGCCCGGGCATCTTTGACCGTGTTGGTCATCACCAGAGCCGTGCGAGCATCGGCGCCGGATCCCAGCCCTGCGAAACGGGGAAGGTCGATCGGCTGACGCAACCTGACGATGGGCGCGTGCCAAGCCCGGGCCTCCATCGCCCGGCGGACTCGATCGTTCAGAACCACCAGTGCCGCGCAGCGATCGGGCAGCCGCGGCGGAGTTTGCAGCAGCACGAAATCCACCGAGTGGACGACGTAGATGCGCACCGCGTCGCGACAGTGGCCGGCCAGTTCGTGGCAGGTGGCGGTGTCCGAGAAGATCAGGAGGTCAACGGAGCGCGGAATTTCGTTGATGCGCAGGACGCGGATTCCTCGCTCCCGGGCGAGCTCGGCCATTGCCCCCTGATTCGGAGAGTAGATCGCTACGTCGTGGCCCAGCCGCTCGAGTTCCTTCGCGACCGTCAGGGTGTAGGTCTCGGTTCCCCCGAAGCCGGCGAAATTCTCAAAGCTCAGCAGGACGCGCAAGCGTTCAGAGCCCCGGTCCGTGGCTGGGCGGCTGGCGACATGAAGCTTCCAACATCGGGTGCTGCCGCACCCAGGCGACGAGTGGGCGCCAGTCCTCGCCCCGATACCCATCCGACAGACTCAACAGCTCGTCGTACAGACCGTTGACGAACGTGGCGCACGTTCCTGAGAGCAGGTGGCCGCGCAATGACATAAGGGTGAGCATCGCGCCCGTTGCCAAGCCCGCCTTCCGCCGCCAGTCATGCTCCTTAAGCAGCGCCCGGTCGCGCACCCTGACTGCAACCTCGATCGTCTCGTAGTCGGCGGCGTCTGGCCATTGGCTCGGAACCACCCGCAGGGCTGTGGCTTCCGGCTGCCCCGGACCGGTGCTGCCCGCAGGGTGCGAGCTCCCGCCGCACCCCGCAAGCCCCAACGCTCCCACAGCCAGAGCGGCGGAAGCGATCAGGATCCTCACGCAGCGAGGCTCACGATTGCGCAACAGCCTGATACCTAGACGGCGGCCAATAGCTCCACGATGCGCGCACATCTATCGCCAAATAAATACGTGCCGGCGCCCAAGGCCGATCATCCCAGAGGAGCGACTCGGAAGCAAGCGAGCTTCGCCATGCGGGGGTTGTCAAGTTCGCACGACCGAAACTCGCACCCCTCAGTGGCGCGAGCGGCGTACCCTGTCTGACCGTGAGTGCTGGGATGGGGCTGGTCGCCACCAAGCGTCGCGGGGCTTTTGTCGTGTTGCTCGTTGCAGCAGTGGTCACGCTCGCGCTGTTGAGCGTGTTCGCAATTGAGCTGTCGAACACGCAGGCCTCCTCGAAAGACGACGTGAAGGCCCGCGTTCACGAGCGCGCCGTGCTCGCGACGGCCCTGGTCGACAGCCTCTTTCAGACCGTGCTGCAGCAACTCCCGCAGGACGAGATGAGGTACGGGGGCCGCGTGGTCACAGCCGGCACGCTGAACGCCGCCCGCCAGCAGGACGACTACGTGGCTCTGCTTGACAGCCGCGGACGGGTGCTCGCAGCCTCCCAAGGGTTCACGGCCCAGGCACGCAGTGATCTATCGATATCGGCCGCGCTCGCGCTGGTCCGCGCGGGTCATCCCTATGCGCTCGGGAACCTGCTGCCGTACGGCCGCGGCGGCGTCATCAACCTCGCCGTAGCGTTTCCAACACGCTACGGCCGGCGGATCTCGCTGTCCGGGGTCTCGCCGCGAGTCCTGGACTTCTTCCTGGCTGGCGAGCTGAGCAGGATCCCCGGCGTGAAAGGCGCCCACAACTACGTCGTGGACGGCAACAACACCGTGCTGGCGTCGAACAACCCCGCCGCCCCGGTCGGTTCCAGGTTTGACAAGCCGGGGCAGATCCAGGCCCTCAGCCACGCTTCGGGCGATCGAAACGGCCATTACTACGACCAGGTTCAGATCTCCAACTCCACCTGGAGGATCGTGCTGGCCGCTCCCAACGGCCCCCTGTTCGCCAGCGTGTCCGGATGGCGCAAGTGGGTGCCGTGGCTGATCTTCATCGCGTTCGCCATCGTCGCCGTGGTGGCGCTGCTGCTCGGCAGGCGCGTGCTCCAGTCCGCCAGGCGGGACGTGCTCGCCGCGTACAAGGCCTCCGAGATGAAATCCAGCTTCGTGGCAAACATGAGCCACGAGATCCGGACACCGCTGAACGGGGTGGTCGGCATGCTGAGCCTGCTCTCAGATAGCCGCCTGACGCCCGAGCAGCGCGAGTACGTCGAGGTGGCCAAGTCCTCGGGCGACGCCCTGATGACCGTGATCAATGACATCCTGGACGTCGCTCGGATCGAGGCCGGTCGGCTGCAGATCGAGCAACGCGAGTTCGACCCCCACGAGACCGTGGAGACCAGCTGCGACACGGTCGCCGCGACCGCCGCCGCCAAAGAGCTCGAGCTCCAGTCCTTCGTCCACGACGACGTGCCGCACGTCGTCCGCGGCGATCGGCTGCGCGTGAGCCAGATCCTCGTGAACCTGCTTGCGAATGGCGTCAAATTCACCGAGGCGGGAGAGGTGATCGTGGAGGTGACCGTCGCCAAGCGCACCGAGGCAGAGGTCACGCTGCGCTTTGAGGTTCGCGACACGGGCATCGGCATCGCTCCGGACCGGATCAGCGGTATGTTCGAGGCCTTCTCTCAGGAGGACGTGGGGACGACGAGGATGTTCGGCGGGACCGGCCTCGGTCTGGCCATCTCGCGCGAGTTGACTCGCCTCATGGGCGGATCGATCGGAGCCGACAGTGAACCTGGAAGGGGCAGCACGTTCTGGTTCGAGCTCCCGCTCGCCGCCGCCCGCGGACAAATTCAGCCGCCGGTGCCGGTGGCGGAGCTTGAGGGGCGCCACGTCTTGGTGGTCGACGACAACGCCACGAACCGACGCGTCTTTGAAGCGTATGTCTCGTCATGGGGGATGCGGGCTACCGTCGCGGCAGACGCAGGTGAAGCGTTGGTCGAACTGCAACGCGCGCTCGAAGCGGGCGATCCGTTCGACGTGGCCCTGCTGGACTTCAACATGCCGGGCGAGAACGGACTCGAGCTGTCCCGGCGTATCGCCGCTACTCCTGCGCTGCGCAGCACTCGCCTCATCCTGCTCACCTCCAGTGGGGAGCTCCGCGAGGACCACCCGACGCGCGGCATCAGCTATCAGCTAACCAAGCCGGTGCGCCAATCGAGGCTGCTCGATGCCATCCGCGTGGCGATGACGGCCGGTGCGGACGGCAGGGCGCGGCCAGTCTCGCCGGAGGCCCCGGCGCCCAAAGCCTCCGAGGCCGGTATCGGTTCGTGCCGGATCCTGGTGGCCGAAGACCAGGGCACCAACTGGATGCTGATCGAACGTCTGCTGGCCAGACGCGGCCATTCGGCCGTCAACGCGACAGACGGCCGCGGCGTTCTGGCAACGCTCGACTCCGAGAGCTTCGACCTGATCCTGATGGACTGCCAGATGCCCGTGCTCGACGGCTACGACACCGCACGTGAGATTCGGCGCCGGGAGGCCACCGGGCAACGCCAGCCCGTACCGATCGTGGCCATGACCGCCAGCGCTATGCGCGGCGACCGAGAACGGTGTCTGGCGGCCGGAATGGACGACTACATCGCCAAGCCCATAGACAGCGACAAGCTCGATCGGCTGCTGGCGCGATGGCTGCCAGCGGCGGAGCCGGCGGCTCCGTAGCGGCCTAGGCGCACCTCGCTAGGCTGGGAGTGGTGAGCACCACGCCGCGTCCGGCCGTCGCGAGAGACCACTGCCTCGCGCCCGGGCGGACGGTCGGCGCTCCGGTCTACGGTGGCCGGTACACCCGCCTGTTCGAAGGGCTGCCGAGCCTCTCGGGTGACGAGCGGCTGCTGCACGCGTTGGGAGCCGCTGGCGGCGCGTGCGACGCCCGCGATGACTGCCCCGACGGCCGGGCGGCGGCCGGGTGGCCGTTCGTCGGGCAGTTACTCGCACACGACATCACCGCCGACCGCTCACCACTCGTCAGTCGCACCGATCCGGCAGGCGTCCGCAACTATCGGACGCCTGCCGCCAATCTCGAGTGCCTCTACGGCGGGGGACCGGTCGGGTCTCCGTACCTGTACGACCGTGAGGATCCAGTCGTGCTGCTGACGGGCGCCCACGCCGGTGACGTTCCCCGCAACGGACAGGGCGTGGCGCTGATCGGCGACCCGCGCAACGACGTCCATCTGTTCGTCAACCAGCTCCAGGTCGCGCTGATCCACGCCCACAACCTTCTCGTCGAGCGGCTCCGCGAGGACGGCGAACCCGAATCGAGCGTGTTCGAGGAGGCCAGGCGCGCGCTCACCTGGCACTACCAGTGGGTGCTGCTCAACGACTTCCTGCCCACGCTCGTGGGGTCGGAGCTCAGCGGCGCGCCTGCTTGAGGAAGGTCCGGAGCTGTACAAGCCGGGCGTCGCGCCCCAGATCCCACTCGAGTTCGCCGATGCCGCGTACCGGTACGGCCACTCCCAGATCCGGGACCGGTACCTCGTCAACGAGATGAGCGAGCCGCTGCCGCTGTTCCCCGACCTGATCGGGTTCGAGCCCGTCCCACCGGAGCGGGTCGTCAGCTGGTCGATGCTGTTTGATGTTCCGGGCGAGCGGCCAGCGCAGCGGGCCAAGCGGATCGATGGACGGCTACCGGCGTCCCTGATTAGTCTGCCCGTGGCGATCACCGGCAGCGTCGACGAGGACGCCTACCATTCGCTCGCCGCCCGCGATCTCCAGCGGGGGCAGGCCACGGGGCTGCCGTCCGGCGAAGCGGTCGCCGCGGCGCTGGGCGTCGAGCCGCTGAGTGCCGAGGAGGTCGGGCTCGTTCGGTACGGCTGGGACGCGGAGACGCCGCTTTGGTACTACGTGCTGCGCGAGGCCGACATTCAGCAGGACGGCGATCGCCTGGGTCATGTGGGGGGACGGATCGTGGGCGAGGTCCTGGTGGGGATCATCGATGCGGATCCCGACAGCTACCGGGCGGCCGATCGAACCTGGCGCCCCACGCTGCCCGCGGCGACGGCGGACCACTACGGGATCGCTGACTTGATCCGCGCATCCGCCCTCGCAAACGCCTGATAGCCCTGGCGCGGACAGGCTGACGTCACTGCGGACGCCGTAGCTCGGCCTCGAAGCGCCGCCGATGGCGGTCGGCCCAGACCGTCGCCAGCCACAGGCCGAGGAGCCAGCCGACCAGAGCGTTCGCCAGCGTGACCAGCGGGTACCACAGCGAGTCCCTCCGGCCGAACACCGCCACGAGGTGGATAACTACGGAGGGGAACGTCAGCAGCAGTGGTGCTCCGAGGTAGTAGAGCGCGTACGGCACGGCCTGACGCACGACCCACCGTAGCCACGTCGAACGTGCCTTCAGGCGAGCCCGCAACGAGATCGGGCGGTAAGGCAGCATGACCGAGACCAGGTTGCCCAGGCCGAGCCAGACGAATACGGCGGCGATGTCGTACAGGGCCGTGTTCGGCAGGAGCCGCCACCGGTCGACGAGGATCCTCACGATCACCGAGACGAGCAGGGCGACGGGTATCAGCAGCACGGCGAGTGACACGTTCTTGAGCGCGAGGATCCTCGACACCCGGTCCCCGCGTTCCAGCGAATTTATGACGCGGTCGGCGTCCGCTCCGAACTGGTTGGTGGCGAGCGTGCCGGCCAGCACGTAGACCACCACCGCGATGCCGATGTTGGCGATCCTGATGTCTCCCGAGACGTGTGGGTCGTAGCGCTGAAAGCCGATGACGACCATTGCCACGACGAGGTTGAACACCATGCCGAACAGCCAGCCCTTTCGGCCGCTGAAGGTCCACCGGAGCTCGTCTGTGACGTCGTCGATGAGCCCCGCGCGGGGCTCGGTCGCCGGCGCGCTCCCAACAGCCGCGTCATCGGTCACCACGGACCGGCATGACAGCATGGTCCGCACCGGCTGTCGAGTCCGGCGGCGCGAGGAAGGCCTCGAAGCCTTCCCGGGACCGAGTTACGAATAGCCGCTTGACCCCGCGGGCGTGCCCGTCGAGAATGGCGGACCAACGGTGGCTACGAGGGAGGGCGAGATGGGCGAGTACGACTATGTGATCGTGGGAGCGGGCTCCGCTGGATGCGTGCTCGCCGCCCGTCTGTCCGAGGACCCCGATGTCAGCGTGTGCCTGCTCGAGGCCGGGCCGCCCGACGCCGCGGACGAGGTCCATCTCCCCGCGGGGTGCCTGGCGCTGGGCCAGACCAAGTACGACTGGGCGTTCATCTCAGACCCCGAGCCGGGCCTCGGCTTCCGCCAGCGCCACCTCCCGCGTGGGCGGACGCTCGGCGGCTCCTCCTCGACCAACGCCATGGTCTACATCCGCGGAAACCGGACCGACTACGACGGTTGGGCGGCCTTGGGCTTCGATGGGTGGGGCTGGAACGACGTGCTGCCCTACTTCATCAAGGCCGAGGACAACGAGCGCGGCGCGAGCGAGCTGCACGGATCCGGTGGCCCCTTGCGGGTCAGCGAGAACCGCTCCCGCTACCGGACCTGCGAAGCGTTCATCGAGGCGGCGGTGGAGGCGGGCATCCCGCCGAACGAAGACTTCAACGGAGCCGAGCAGGACGGAGTCGGCTGGTACCAGGTCACCCAGCGCGACGGGATGCGCTGCTCGGCGGCCGTGGCGTACCTGTACCCGGCGATGGAGCGGCCCAACTTGACGGTTGTGACCGACGCACACGTGACCCGGGTCCTTCTGGACGGCGACCGCGCCGCCGGAGTCGAGGTCGAACAACGGAACGAGCTGAGCGAAATCAGGGCGGATCGCGAGGTGATCTTGAGCGCCGGCTCCTACCAGAGTCCGCAGATCCTGCTGCTGAGCGGCGTCGGTCCCGCGGCCGAGCTCGAGCTGGTGGGGATTCCGCCCGCGCACGAGTTACCGGTGGGCCGTGGGCTTCAGGATCACCTGGCGGCCTGGATCACCTACCGGACGAGCGAGCCGTCGCTGCTGACGGCCGAGGATCCACAGAATCTGGCCTTGCTGGAGGGCGAGGGGCGCGGGCCGCTGACGTCGAACTTCGCGGAGGCCGGCGGTTTCATTCGCACCGGCGACGACCTCGAGGCTCCCAATATCCAGCTTCACCTGATCCCGATCCTGTTCCCCGAGGCCGGGGCCGGAGAGATCCTCGAAGACGGCTGGGCTCTGTCGGCCTGTCTGCTCCGTCCGACCAGCACCGGATCCGTGAAGCTCCGGGCCCGTCTTCCGACCGCGAAACCGCGGATCCTCAACAACTACCTGATGACCGAGGAGGACCGCGCCACGATGCTGGCCGGGCTGAAGACGTGTCTCGAGATCGCCGATCAGCCGGCCTTGCGCTCGGTCACCAGCGGGCCCTACGGGGCCCCGCCGGGCGACGACGACGCAAGCCTGATGGCCCACGTGGAACGCAACGCGACCACGCTCTACCACCCCGTCGGTACCTGCGCCATGGGTGCCGTCGTCGATTCCGAGCTGCGCGTCCTGGGGCTCGAATCGCTGCGCGTGGTCGATGCCTCCGTGATGCCGACGCTCGTCCGGGGCAACACCAACGCTCCCACGATCATGATCGCCGAGCGGGCGGCCGATCTCATCCGCGGCCGGGTGTCTGAGCCGGAGGCGGAGAGGGCCCAGACCCCTGCCGGCTGACGGCGCCTGGCTGCCTCATTCGCCGCCGGAGCAGGGTACGCTCTAAAGCGGTGGGCCCCATTCGATGGATCGCTTCGCTCGCGGGCGCGATGGCGCTGCTCGCTCTGTGTGCGCCCGGCGCCGCGCTGGCCGGGTCCTACAGCTGGAGCCAGCCCGGGGAGTTCACGGGCCAGGCCAACCCTGAGCAGAAGTACGGGCGGCCGTCGTGGTCGTACTACTCGGGCAGCCCGGGCGGCCTGACGCCGCTCAGCTGCGCGGGGGGTTCGTGCACCGGAGGCGGAGTCACGATTTCGGGCGGCGGGAGCCTGACGATGACCGTGCCGGGGGTCGCCCGCTCGGCCACGGTCGGCTGGGCCGACCCGTTCACCCAGACGCAAGGGGTATCGATCGGCGGCTCAATCGATCTGGCCGCGGGCGTTTGCACCGCCTGGAGCCTGTCGGACAGTAGTGGCCACACGCTGACGTTCGGGCCGCTGGCGACGTCGGGCAGCAATCCTGTGTCGGCGGCAGACACGCTGCCCCCGGGCAGCGCCATCTACCTGACGGTCAACGGCGCTGTCGGATGCAAGGCCACCGCTTCGCTCGGGATCAGTACGGGCACCCCAACCGTGTCCGTCACCAGCCCCGCGAACGGCTCCAGTTTCACCAACGGCGTACCCCAGTTCTCAGGCACCGCCAGCACCGCGTTCGACGCGGCAAATACGGTGGCAGTGCGGATCTTTTCCGGCGGCTCGACGTCGGGCTCCGTGGTCCAAACGCTGAATGCCGCCGTGGAACCGAACGGCTCATACTCGGTCGTGCCCAGCGGCCAGCTCTCAAACGGCCTGTACACCGTCCAGGCCTCCCAGGATGACCCAGCCGGGCAGACGAACTACAGCGTCCCGGTCTCCTTCTACCTCAACGTCAACGGTCCCGGGTTAACGCTTAACTCGCTCGGCTCGAAGCCCCTCCTTTCGGCGTCGCCCACATTCACCGGCAGGGCCGGCACGCGCGGGATCGACGCCAGATCGGTGCAGATCGACATCTACTCGGGATCCAGCGCAACTGGATCTGTGGTGCAGCAGTACCAGGGTTCGGTCAATTCGGACGGGAGCTTCTCCGTGCGCGCCTCCCCGCCGCTCGCTGATGGCCGCTATACGGCGGTCGCTGGACAGACCGCCGGTAACACACGAGGGTTCAGCAACCCGGTGACGTTCCGGATCAAGGCCCACGGCCCCGCCCTCACGCTCAGCTATCCGGCCAAGGGCGGGTGGGACCTGAGCCAACGCCTGACGTTCTTGGGCCAGGCGGGGACGGTGGTCGGAGATACACCGTCGGTTGTCGTCGAGCTGTGGCGGGGAAAGCGGGCGAAGGGGAAGGCGATCGGAAAGCTTCGCATCCCGGTCCGTGGACCGAAGTGGTCTGCGACCTGGCCAAGGCGCCTTCGTAACGGTCCCTACACGGCACGTGTGATGCAGACCGACGACGCCGGCCACACCACGCTCACCGCGCCGCGTACGTTTTCGGGCGTGACGGCTCCGACCACGATCGGCTTCCTGGCCACGGTCAGCCGCTCCGGGAAGGCCGCCATTCCGATCAACTGTCTCGCGCCCCCGGGCGCCAGCTGCTCCGGAACCGTATTGGTGCTCACCACCGGGAGCTTCCGCACCAGTTCAGGAGGTCCCGCCGGTCAGCTCCGGATCCTGTTTGCGTACGTCACGATCCCGACGGGGCAGACAAGGCTCGTCAGCGGCCGGGTGCCGGGGCGGGTCGGGGCCGTGCTGCGGGGTGGGAAGGCGGTCACGGTACGGGTCAAGACGTCGCTCACGTGGTCAGGGGGAACCACACACACCTACTCCGCCAGCCGCCGGCTGAAGATCCAGTGAACGCGTGATCGCGCGTTACACGCGTCCAGAGCTTGATGCCATATGGTCCGACCGCGCCCGGTTCGAGGCGATGCGCGAGGTCGAGGTGGCGGCCTGTGAGGAGATGGAGGGGCCAACGCCTGACGAGCTTGACGCGATCCGTCGCGCCACCTTCACGGTCGAGGAGATCGCCGAGCGCGAGCGGGTCACCGACCATGACGTCGCGGCCTTCGTCGACGTGCTGGCCGCCTCCGCTGGGCCGGCCGGTCGCTGGATCCACTACGGGCTGACCTCGAGCGACGTGCTCGACACAGGGCTCGCCCTGCAGCTGCGGCGGGCCGCCGAGGTCGTGCTGCCCGCGGCGCGACGGCTCGTGGAGGCGCTGGCAACTCGCGCTCGCCAGCATGCTCACACCCTCACGATCGGGCGCACTCACGGGATCCATGCAGAACCGACAACCTTCGGAATCAAGCTGGCCTCGTACGCGTTCGAGGCGGATCGCAACGCGCGCCGTCTGGAGGGAGCGTTTGCGCAGGCTTCGGTGGGAGCGATTTCTGGCGCGGTCGGGACATACTCCGCGACCTCGCCAGATTTCGAGGAACGAGTGCTGGCCCGGCTGGGGCTCGAGCGCGAGCCGGTCTCCACGCAGGTGGTCGCGCGCGACCGCCACGCCGAGCTGCTGCAGGCCATCGCGCTGGCCGGAGCGGGCCTCGAGCGGTTCGCCACGGAGCTCCGGCTGCTCGCCCGCACCGAGGTCTCCGAGGTCCAAGAGCCCTTCTCCGCCGGGCAGAAGGGCTCGAGCGCGATGCCCCACAAGCGCAACCCGATCAAGTCCGAGCAGATCGCAGGCTTGGCGCGGGTGCTGCGAGGAAACGCTCAGGCGGGACTCGAGGACGTCGCCCTGTGGCACGAACGCGACATCTCACACTCCTCGGTGGAGCGCATCGTCCTGGCGGACTCGACGACCCTGCTGGACTATCTTCAGCATCGCGCGATCGGCCTCGTGGAGGGCATGGTGGTCAACGAGGAGCGCATGCGCGAGAACCTCGAGCTGACCCACGGCGCGATCTTCTCCCAGCGAGTGCTGCTCGCGCTGGTCCAGCGGGGCTCCGGGCGTGACGATGCCTATCGCGTCGTTCAGCGCCTGACGCAGCGAGCGCTCGAGGAGCGAACATCGCTCCGCCACCTGCTGGCCGCCGACGAGGCTGGCGCCGGGCTGGATCTGGACGCCATCTTCGACTACGGCTCCTACGTCCGCTATGCCGATGAGATCGTGGGACGGCTCGAGGAGATCGCCCCCGTGCCCGCGCGCGTCGGCTAGTCAGCGGACGCCGCTCCTCCGATGGGCGTCAGGATCAAGCGGATCTACGAGCCGGCGGCCAACAGTGACGGATACCGCGTCCTGGTTGACCGCATTTGGCCTCGGGGCGTGAGCCGCGAGGCGGCAGCGGTGGACGAGTGGGCCCGCGACCTGGCGCCCAGCGACGAGTTGCGCCGCTGGTTCGGCCACGACCCGGACCGCTTCGAGGAGTTCCGGCGCCGCTACGCCGAAGAGCTCAAGGCGCACCAGGACGAGCTCCAGCAGCTGCGTAAGCGCTCGCGGAAAGAGACCGTGACGCTGCTGTTCGCCGCGCGCGACACCGAGCACAACAACGCCGCCACGTTGGCGGACCTTTTGCGCCACTAGTCGATCAGCCGCGCCTGCGTGCGCCACACAGCAAGCCGCCAGGCGATCAGCCCGAACGCCAGGAGCACCACCAGGTGCAAAAGGTCGACGGGCCGCAGCCCGAACGCCGTGTGGCGGACCAGCTCGACGCAGTGATACAGCGGGTTGACCTGCGCCAGACCGCGTGCCCATACCGGCAGGCGGCTGAGCGGAAAGAACGTCCCGGCCACCAGGAACATAGGCGTCACCAGGCCGCTGATCACGTACCCAAACGCGTCGAAGGTCTGCACGAGTGCGCCGAACAGCATCCCCAGCGCGGCGAACCCGATCCCCGTCAGGGCCCCGATCAGGGGCACCAGCAACATCGCCGGCTGCGGGGGGAGGCCGAACGCAAACGCGACCAGCAGCGGCGCCGAGCCGTACACCCCGGCGCGCGCGCCGATGAACAGCACCTCGGCGGTGACGATCTCCTCCACGTCGACCGGGGTGGCCAGCATCGCGTCGTAGACGCGCTGGTAGCGGCGCTTGTAGAGCGAGTCGAACATGCCGGAGAACACGGCGCTGAACAGAACGGCCGTGGCCACCGTGCCGGTGCCGACGAACTGCACGTACGGGATGTGCCCGATCCTGGACACCAGCCGCCCGAATCCGAGCCCGAACGCCAGCAGGTAGATCGCTGGCTCGACCACCGCCGCGAACGTGCGCGCACGCCAGAAGCTCAGGAACACGATCCACTCCCGGAGCAGGACGCCGCCGAGAGCGCTCGGTTCCAGGCGCCGCGGTCTGATGTCCTGGACCTCCGTGCTCACGGTGTCTCCTCGCCGGTGAGCAGAACGAATACGTCCTCGAGCGTGGCGTCGCGCCGCTGACCCGCGGGCAGCTCGCTCTCGGCGCTCTCGGCGTGCAGATAGGCGAGCGACGGGCCGCTGGCGCGCACCAAGAGCCCCCGCTGCTGGGCGTCGGCGCGAAGCCGCTGCAGCTCGCCCTGGCCGCCGTGCTCGACCTCGAGCACTTCGCGTCCCGCGTGCCTGCGGATCAGCTCGGATGGCGCTCCCGTGGCCACCACCCTGCCTTCGGCCATGATCGCCACGCGGTCGGCCAGCCGCTGGGCCTCCTCGATGTAATGCGTCGACATCAGGACGGTCGCCCCCCCGGCGCGGAGCTGCAAGATCAGGGACCACAGCTCCTGGCGCACCTGCGGGTCCAATCCCACCGTCGGCTCGTCGAGCAGCACGAGCTCCGGCCGGTGGACGAGTCCGCGCGCGATCAGGAGGCGTCGCTGCATCCCGCCCGAAAGAGCGCCCACCTTGGAGTTGGCTCGCTCCGTCAGCCCGGCCAGCTCGAGCGCGTCGAGCACTGCCGCACGGCGTCTGGCGGTAGGGACGCGGCACAGCGCCGCGAACACGTCCAGCGCCTGGGCCACGGTCAGCTCGATGTCCAGGTTGCCTTCCTGCGGCACGACGCCGAGACGGGTCCGGGCGAGCTTCGACTGGGTCGGCAGCTGGTAGCCGAGCACCGTGATCTCGCCGGAATCGGCCAGGGTCTGAGCGGTCAGCATCCGCATGGTGGTCGACTTCCCCGCCCCGTTGGGGCCGAGTAGCCCGAAGCAGATCCCGGTGGGGATCTCGAGGTCGAGTCGATCGACCGCCACGACCTCCCCGAAGCGCTTGATGACGTCGCGCAGCGAGACGGCCGGCAATGCAGTTGTTTGGGCCGGAGCCTCGGCCTGCGAGGCAGATGGAAAGGGCAACGAACGACCTCCGAGTGGGAGAGGGGGACGGACTACGGGGCCGGGTGAAGGCGCAACCCAGCCGTGTTTCGAGGCGTCAACCCATTTCGCTCATTGCGCTCAAGGACTGTAGCGCTGGACGGCGGGAGCGCCAAGTAGCGTCGGCGCCTGCCGCTAGGATCGCATCCGTGACCGCCCTGAACGAGTTGCCGCTGCTCGCCTCCGGGAAGGTGCGCGAGATCTATGACCTCGGCGACCAGCTTCTGCTCGTCGCCTCCGACCGCGTCTCGACCTACGACGTCGTGCACCCCACGCCGGTCCCCGACAAGGGCAACGTGCTGACGGGGCTGTCGGCGTTCTGGTTCGAGCGGACGGCTGGCATCGTGCCGGGCCACGTGGTCTCGGTCACCGATGGCGTTCCTGCCGAGGCACGCGGGCGGGGGATGGTCGTCCACAAGCTCCAGATGCTGCCCGTCGAATGTGTGGTGCGCGGGTATCTGAGCGGGTCGGGATGGAAGGACTACCAGCGCACCGGCGCCGTCTGCGGGATCGGGCTCCCAGCCGGGCTGCGCGAATCCGACAGGCTGCCCGAGCCGATCTTTACGCCGGCCACGAAGGCGCAGGAGGGGCATGACGAGAACATCGACTTCGAGGGCGCGGTGGAGCTGATCGGAGACCGCGGCCAGGCCGAGCGGCTGCGGGAGATCTCGATCGCCATCTACCAGCACGCCGCCGCGCACGCGCTCGAGCGGGGGATCATCCTGGCCGACACCAAGTTCGAGTTCGGGCTCGATGCCGACGGAGCACTGACGCTCGGAGATGAGGTCTGTACCCCGGACTCGTCGCGCTTCTGGCCAGCCGATCAGTACGAGCCCGGCCGCTCGCAGCCGAGCTTCGACAAGCAGTTCGTGCGCGACTGGGCCTCCTCGACCGGCTGGGACCGGACGCCGCCCGCACCGGAGATCCCGGAGGAGGTGGTCGCGCGCACGCGCGAGAAGTACGTCGAGGCCTATGAGCGGATCACCGGGGAGCCGTTCGCCGAATGGCTGCAGCGCACCGGGGCCTGATGCGCGCCACGGTGCTGGTCCGGCCGAAGCGCGGGATTCTCGATCCACAGGGCCAAGCAGTCGAGCGGGCGCTCCCGGCGCTCGGGTTCGAGGGCGTACGAAACGTCCACATCGGCCGGCTGATCGAGCTCGACGTCGAGGATCCAGCGCGGCTCCCCGAGATGTGCGAGCGGTTGCTCGCGAACCCGCTGATCGAGGATTACGAGATAGTCGAGGACGGCGACGAATGAAGTTCGGCGATCGTCCGCTTCCCGGGGTCCTGCGACGACAGTCGATGCGTTGGATGCCGCCAGCCTTGGTCGGTGACGCCGTGACGCTGTGGCACGCCGAGCGGGACCTGAAAGGGGTCGATGCCGTGATCGTCCCCGGGGGTTTCTCCTACGGCGACTACCTGCGCGCCGGAGCGATCGCCCGGTTTGCTCCGGTCATGGAAGACGTCATCGAGTTCGCGCACCAGGGCGGGCTGGTGCTCGGGGTCTGCAACGGGTTCCAGGTGCTCTGTGAGGCCGGCCTGCTGCCGGGCGCGCTCTTGCCGAACGTGTCGCTGCGCTTTGTCTGCCGCCAGGTCGGGGTCGAGGTTCTCGATGCCGACACTCCGTTCACGCGCGCGTGCGCGCGTGGGGAGCGGCTGTCGGTTCCGGTCAAGCACACCACTGGCCGCTATTACTCCCCTGACCCTGTCCACGTGCTGCTCCGCTACGCGCCGGGAGAGAACCCCAACGGCTCCCAGGAAGACATCGCGGGCGTATGCAACGAGCAGGGCAACGTGTTTGGCCTGATGCCGCATCCCGAGCACGCGGTCGACCCGCTGACCGGTTCGACCGACGGCCTTCGCATCTTCGAGTCGATCAGGGCGGAGCTCGATGACCGCGTTGTCGTCTAGCCGCCACCGAGAGCTCGGGCTAACCGACCCCGAGTACGAGCTGATCGTCGAGCTGCTCGGCGGAGAGCCCAATGGTGTCGAGCTGGCGATGTTGTCCCTGATGTGGTCCGAGCACTGCGCGTACAAGCACTCGCGCAAGCTCCTGCGCCGCCTCCCGATCGACGGCCCGCAGGTGCTTCTGGGTCCGGGCGAGAACGCGGGTGCGGTCGACGTCGGGGGAGGGCTGGCGGTGGCGTTCAAGGTCGAGTCCCATAACCATCCGAGCGCCGTCGAGCCGTTCCAGGGCGCCGCCACGGGAGTCGGCGGAATTCTGCGCGACGTGTTCGCCGTCGGGGCCCGGCCGATCGCAGTGCTCGACTCCCTGCGCTTCGGCGAGCCCGACTCATCCGAGCGCTCCCGCTACCTGCTGGAGCACGCTGTGGCCGGGATCGGCCACTACGGCAACTCGATCGGCGTGCCAACCGTCGGCGGCGAGATCTACTTCGAGGACAGCTACGAGCAGAACTGCCTGGTGAACGCCATGTGCCTCGGCCTGGCACCGCGCGAACGCCTGATCCGCTCTGCCGCGGCAGGTGTCGGCAACGTCGTCGTGCTGCTCGGCGCTCTGACCGGCCGCGACGGGATCGGCGGCGCGTCCGTGCTGGCCAGTGCTGAGCTGGGGGATGGCGACGAGGCCAAGCGCCCCTCGGTCCAGATCGGCGACCCGTTCTCGGAGAAGAAGCTGATGGAGTGCTGCCTGGAACTGCTCGACCGCGAGCTGCTGGTCTCGCTCCAGGACCTCGGCGCTGCCGGCCTCACGTCGTCAGCGAGCGAGATGGCCAGCAAAGGCGGCGTCGGAATCGACATCGACGTCTCGAAGGTCCCGCTGCGGGAGCCGGGCATGGAGCCGTTCGAGATCATGATCTCGGAGTCGCAGGAGCGGATGCTGTGTGTCGTCGAGCCCGAGCGGCTCGAGGAGGTCAAGGCGGCCTGCGACAAGTGGGAGACGCGCGCGACGGCGATCGGTGAGGTGACGGACACCGGACGCTTGCGCGTGCTCTGCGACCGCGAGTTGGTAGGCGACCTACCGGTCGAAGTGCTTGTGGACAAGTGCCCCACATACGAGCTTGATGCCCGCGGAGGGCCCCGCTCCTCGGCGACAACTGCGCTTCGCGCGATCGCCTCGGAGCGTGGACCCTCCGCTGACACGCTCCTCGAGTTGCTGGCCTCTCCGAACATATGCTCACGCCGCCCCGCCTATGAGCAGTACGACTGGATCGTGCAGTCCCGCACTGTCCGCCGACCGGACGAAACGGATGCAGCGGTCCTCAAGCTGCCCGATGGCTCCGCCATAGCTGTCTCCATCGACGGCAACGGCCGGCGCGTCGCATGCGACCCGCGGCGCGGCGCCGCCGAAGCCGTGTACGAGTGCGCCGCCAACCTGGCGTGCGTGGGGGCCGAGCCGCTAGGCCTGACGAACTGCCTGAACTTCGGCAACCCCGAGAAGCCGGAGATCGCCTGGCAGCTCACCGAGGCCGTCGAGGGCATCGCCGAAGCATGCGAGGCCTTGGCTGTCCCCGTCGTCGGCGGGAATGTGTCGCTGTACAACGAGTCTCCGGACGGGCCGATCTACCCGACGCCGGTTATCGGCATGGTGGGCAAGCTGCCGGATGCCTCGAAGGCCGGTCGGCTGGGATTCCTGCGCGATGGCGACGCGATCGCGCTGGTCGGCGACTTCGAGCCTTCCCTCAACGGTTCGGAGCTGGCCAAACTTCGGGGTGAGCCGCCGCAAGGCCCACTCCCCGACACGGAGAGCGAACGTGTCCGTGATGCGCAGGAGAAGATCCGGATGGGGGTGCGCTCCGGGGCGCTACACAATGCCCATGACATCGCCGAGGGAGGCTTGGCGGCGGCGCTGGCCGAGTGTTGTCTGGCCGGAGGCATCGGGGCGACGGTCGAGTTGCCGGAGGGCTTCGAGCTGTTCGGGGAAGCGCAGGGGCGGGCGTTCATCGTGTCTGGCCGGCCCGAGCAGCTCATCACGTCTGGCCCGCCCGAGCAGCTCATCGCGTCTGGCTCGCCCGAGCGGCAGCTCACTGGATTTTGGTTAATCGGCCGCGTGGGGGGACCGTCGCTGGAGATCACTGGCAGGCTGAAGGTCGCACTGTCCGAACTCCGCCGTGTTCGTGACGGCGGCCTCCGCTACGCTTGAGGGAAGAGGTCAGCCATGCCTCTTCTCTCTGATCATCGCGACGGACCTCGCGACGAGTGCGGCGTCTTCGGGATCTTCGGCCCCGATCATGACGTCGCTCGGCTCGCTTACTTTGCGCTGTTCGCGTTGCAGCATCGCGGCCAGGAGTCGGCGGGGATCGCCACTGCGGCGCGAGACGGCAACATCATGGCCATCCGCGACCAGGGGCTGGTGGCTCAGGTATTCGACGAGCACACCCTGCGCTCGCTGCTCGGCGACATGGCGATCGGGCACGTCCGCTACTCGACCACCGGCTCCTCCGAGTGGCAGAACGCACAGCCGGTCGTGCGCGACGACAGCCGGACGATCGCGCTCGCCCACAACGGAAACCTGATCAACGCCGTCGAGCTGTACGGCGAGCTGCGCGATCAGGAGGTTCCGTTCGGATCGACGTCGGACTCGGAGATCATCGCCGCACTGCTGGCGCGCCACGAGGCAGCCCGAGTCGAGGACGCGGTCGCTGACATCGTGCCCAGGCTGCGGGGAGCGTTCTCGACCGTGGTCATGACGGACGAGGCGGTGGTCGCGTTCCGGGACCCTCACGGGCTGAGGCCGCTGGCGCTGGGAATGATCGAGCAGGAGGACGGGCACGCCTCGTACTGCGTGGCCAGCGAGTCGTGCGCGTTCGATTTGATCGGCGCCCGCTACCTGCGCGACGTCCAGCCTGGAGAGATGATCACGCTGACCGAGAACGGCTTCCGCTCCCGGATCATCGCCGGTGATCAGCGCCGCGCATTCTGCGTGTTTGAGTACATCTACTTCGCCCGCCCTGACTCGCGGATGGGCGGCACAGTGCTCCAGGTCGCGCGGGCCAAGATGGGCGAGATCCTCTGGCGCGAGGCTCCGGTTGAGGCGGACGTCGTGATCCCGGTCCCGGACTCCGGCAACCCCGCCGCCAGGGGAGTGGCCCGGGCAGCCGGCCTGCCCCAGGACGACGGCTTCATCAAGAACCGCTACGTCGCGCGGACGTTCATCCAGCCCGGCCAGGAGCTCCGCAGGCACGGGCTGCGGCTGAAGTTCAACCCGCTCCCGGAGGTCGTCGGGGGCAAGCGGCTGGTAGTGGTCGATGACTCGATCGTGCGCGGTAACACCACCCGGCAGATCGTGCAGATGCTGCGCGAGGCCGGTGCCGCCGAGATCCACCTGCGGATCTCTGCCCCGCCGATCAAGCACCCCTGCCACTACGGAATCGACATGTCGACGCGCGAGGAGATGATCGCCCACGGCCGGACGGTCGAGGAGGTCGCGGCTGAGCTCGGCGCCGATTCGCTGCACTACCTGTCGCTCGAGGGTGTCTACGAGGCGATCGGCGGCTCCCGCGGCGAGCACTGCGACGCCTGCTTCAGCGGGGATTACCCGCTCGAAGGCACCGAGTCCGCGAACGGCAAGCACGCGCTCGAGGCGGAGCTCCCACTAGTACGCGCGTAGCGTCCCCGGGCGGCGCTATGGTCGCCCGCCTCCGTGGAGCCTCCAGCAGACGCGCTGCGCCGAATCTTCGGCTTCGAGCACTTTCGGCCCGGGCAGGCCGAGGCGGTCGCTGCGGCCGTCCGCGGACGCGACTCGCTGGTCGTGATGCCGACCGGATCGGGGAAATCCATCTGCTACCAGCTCCCGGCCTTGATGCGAGATGACCTGACGCTGGTGGTCTCGCCGCTGGTGTCGCTGATGCAGGATCAGGCCGGTGCGCTCTCCAGGGTCGCGCCTGGACGGGCGGCGGTGATCAACGGCCAGCGCCGAGCCGCCGAGAACGTCTCCGCGCTGGAGCGTGTGCGGTCCGGAGAAATACGGCTTCTGTTCGTGGCCCCGGAACGGTTCGCGGCTCGGGGATTTCTTGACGCCATCAGTCAGACCCGGGTCGGGCTGTTCGTCGTCGATGAGGCGCATTGCGTGTCGCAGTGGGGTCACGACTTCCGCCCCGACTACTTCGCGCTGGGCGATGTGGCTCGGTCCCTCCGCGCCAGAGCGACGATGGCGCTGACCGCCACTGCGACCCGGCGTGTGGCCGACGACATCGCCCGGCGAGTCTTGCTGCGAGACCCCGTCAGGGTGCGGACGGGCTTCGATCGCCCCAACTTGTCCTACGCCGTGATCCGCTGCGGTGGCGCCCTGGACAAGCGCCGGCGGCTGGCGGCGGCGCTGGCCTCGCCCGGAGCGCTGCCGGCGATCGTGTACGCCGGCACGAGGAGCATGAGCGAGCAGCTCGCCGCGAGCCTTACGAGAGAGCTCGGGCTGCCGGGCGGGGTCGCGGCCTACCACGCCGGCCTTGATCGAGCGGCACGAGCGGCGGTGCAGGAGCGGTTCATGGCCGGCTCGGCGCCGGTGATCGTCGCCACCAACGCGTTCGGGATGGGTATCGACAAGGCCGACGTACGGACCGTGTGTCACGCGGCGGTGCCGACCTCGCTCGAGGCCTACTACCAGGAAGCGGGACGCGCCGGACGCGACGGGGGGCCGGCCCGCTGCCTCTTGTTTTCAGAGCGCCGCGACAAGGGCCTGCACGTGTTCTTTATCCAGCGCTCCCGGGTGGCGGAGGAGGTATTCGAGCAGGTGGCAGAGCGGCTGCGGTGGGCCGGCATCGACGGTCGCTACGACATTCAGATCGACGATCTGGCCGGGGTGGTGGACGACGACGATTCGCTGCGCGCAGTGATCGGGCACCTGGCTCTAGCCGGATTTCTCAAGCCTCTGCCTGCCCCGGCCGAGCGGGTGGCGGGCCTCATCGTCGGTGAGTGGGACCGGACTGGGCTCTCAAGTTGCCTAACCGCAGCTCGCGACGGCGAGCGGCTGCGGTGGCGGCAGTACAGGGCCATCTGGGAGTACGTCGAGAGGGAACAGTGCCGGCGGCTGGCCCTCCTGCGGTACTTCGGCGAGCACGAAGCACCAGAAGCCACGGGGCGGTGCTGTGACGTTTGTACCGGGCGCGAGGCTCCGCACGTCACCCGTCCAGCGGTCGCTGCGCGGGCCACATGAGGGTCGCTGTCCTGGCCTCGGGGCAGGGCACCAACCTGCAGGCGCTGCTCGACAAGGTCCACGGACGGGAGGGGATCGAGGTCGCGGCGGTCGCGTCCGACAAGCCTGATGCGCGGGCGCTGGAGCGGGCGCGGGCCTCTGAGGTCGAGACAGGTGTGTTCTCGCTCGACGGCTACAGCGACCGGGCGGCCCGCGACCGGGCGATGGCGTCCTGGCTTCGCTCGCGCGGCGCTGAGCTGGTGGTCCTGGCCGGCTACATGCAGCTGCTCTCCGATGAATTCTTGGCCGCGTTCCCCAGCGGGATCATCAACGTCCACCCGGCCCTGCTGCCGGCGTTCCCCGGTCTGCGTGCGGTCGAGCAAGCGATCGAGTACGGGGTGAAGGTGTTCGGGGTGACGGTCCACTTCGTCGACCAGGGCGTCGATACCGGACCGGTCATTCTTCAGCGGGCGGTCGAGCTTCCCGACGCCCGCTCGGCGGAGGAGGTGCTCGAGCGGCTGCACCCGATCGAGCACGAGCTGCTGCCCGAGGCGGTCCGGCTGATCGCGCGCGGGGCTGTCAGGATCGACCCGCAGCGTCCCCGACGCGTCATCGTCGAGCGGTAGGACTCGCCCCTGGCACGTCATCGTCACGGGGTAGGACTCGTCCCCGGCGCGTGACCGTCGGGCGGTAGGACCCGGCCCCAGCGCGTCACCATCGAGCGGTAGAGTCGGGACCGAATGGAACGAGCCTCCACGACTCCGTCAGCCCCGCTGCTAGCCGCCGAGGTTCAGGTCGCGCGGGCGCTCCTTTCGGTGTCGGACAAGACGGGGATCGTGGAGTTCGCGCGCGGCCTGGGCCAGCTGGGCATCGAGATCGTCTCCACGGGGGGCACGTTGCGCGAGCTGGCCGACGCGGGGGTGCCGGTCCGTCCCATCTCCGAGCTGACCGGGTTTCCGGAGATCTTGGACGGCCGGGTCAAGACGCTTCACCCCAAGCTGTACGCCGGCATGCTCGCGGTGCGTGACGACCCGGGCCACCTGCAGCAGGCGGAGGAGCACGACGTTGAGTTCGTCGATCTGGTGTGCGTCAATCTGTATCCGTTCGAGCGGACCGCTGCCATGCGGGGGGTTGAGGAGCGCGAGGTGATCGAGAACATCGACATCGGCGGTCCGACCATGATCCGCGCGGCGGCCAAGAACTACCGCTACGTCGCCCCGGTGGTCAGCCCCGAGAGCTACGACGCGGTGCTCGCCGAACTCCGCGAGTCAGACCGTAGGCTGGCGCCGGCCACGCGTCAGAGCCTGGCCGCGGAGGCGTTCGCCTACACGGCGCGCTACGACATCGCGATCGCCCGCTGGTTTCAGGAGGAGCATGAGGACTTCCCACCGATGCTGGCGCGGGCATACGAGAAGGTGCTCGAGCTGCCCTACGGCGAGAACCCTCACCAGCGGGCGTCGTACTATGCGCAGGTCGGGGCGCGGCGGCACGTCCTTTCGATGGTCTCGCAGCTCGGCGGCAAGCAGCTGTCGTTCAACAACATCCTCGATCTGGACGCTGGGCGGAGCCTGCTCGACGAGTTTCAGGTACCGGCTTGCGTGATCGTCAAGCACAACAACCCCTGCGGGGTGGCGCTGGGGTCGGATCTGTTGGAGGCCTATGAGGGGGCCTTCGCGAGCGACCCCATGTCAGCCTTCGGAGGGATCGTGTGCGTGAACGGCCGCGTGGATCGCGAGCTGGCCGAAGCGCTGATCGGGCAGTTCATCGAGGTGCTGTTCGCCCCGGGCTATGACGACGACGCCCTCGAGGTGCTGTCCTCGAAGCCCAACCTGCGCGTGCTCGATGATCGCGAGCAGAGGGTCTTGAGCGAGCCCGAGGCCGACCTGCGTCAAGTGGCTGGCGGCATGCTCGTCCAGGATCCGGACTCCGGGCTCGAGGACCGCCAGGAGATGCAGGTCGTCTCCCAGCGCCGCCCGACCGAGGTCGAATGGAACGAAGCCCTGTTCGCCTGGAGAGTGTGCAAGCACGTGCGCTCGAACGCGATCGTTCTCTCCCGGGAGCTCGCGACGGTGGGGATCGGAGCGGGGCAGATGAGTCGCGTCGACTCGGTGCGGATCGCGCTCGAGAAGTCTTCTTCGCCAGTAGCGGAGGGTTCCGCCGGTCCGAACGGCGGTCGGGCGCGTGGCGCAGCGCTGGCCTCCGACGCCTTCTTCCCGTTCGCCGACGGACCACAGTTGGCGCTGGAAGCGGGAGTGAGCGTGATCATCCAGCCCGGCGGATCGATGCGCGACAACCTCACGATCGAAGCGGTCGATCACGCCGGCGCCGCGATGATCTTCACCAGCCGCCGCCACTTCCGGCATTGACCGCGGGCTCGGAGGGGGAGCTCGGGACGCGATGAGCGGAGCTCGGGACGCGATCGAGCGACTCGGGGGCGATCCAGAGTCACCGTACGAAGGGCGGTTCGGCTTCAGCCGGGTATTGCGTCTGGGCGCGTTCGTGTTGGTCGGCGGGACGACCTCGATCGATGAGGACGGGGTCGTTCAGGGGGAGACGCCGTATGAGCAGACGGTCGTCGTGCTGGAGAAGATCGGGCATGAGCTCGAGCGGGCCGGCGCGTCGCTGGCGGACGTGATTCAGACGCGCGTCTACGTGACCGATATCTCCCGGGCCGAGGAGGTCGGCCGGGCGCACGGCGGGGCCCTGGCCGAAGTCCGGCCGCTGATGACGATGGTCGAGGTGAGCGCGCTGATCGACCCCCGGATGCAGGTGGAGATCGAGGCCGTGGCGGTGGTCGGCGCGCGCTGATCGCCGGGCGGTGACGCGCCGCCGCGCCCGGCGCTCTGTTGCGGCTCGGGCTCGTGTTCAATCTCTCGAAGCTGGTCGGTGTGAGCCGAGTTCGTGAGATCGAACACGACAATCCTGTTGGAACTCACGCAACCCGCCGCGACGACCACGCGCGAGAGATTGAACAGGTCGCCGGTAAGCAGGGACCCGCGCCCCGCCGGTCCTGCCCTGCCGCCGGAACTCCCGCCTGGACGTGGGCCGCCCGGGAATCGAACCCGGATCTCGGAGCTTAAAAGGCTCGTGCGTTACCGTTACGCCAGCGGCCCGGGCTCAGGATAGAGCGGGCGGAGAGGGGCGATTCGGATCCGGCACGAGCTTGAAGAGGCTCGGCCAGCCCCGCCACAGCTGAGGCACGGGCGCGCGGCTCGCCTCGGCGAAGACGGGGGTCGCGGCCGGGGAAGAACCCCGGCCTACAATGGCCCAGCCCGCCCCCATGGTCTAGTGGTCTAGGACGCCTGCCTTTCACGCAGGAGATCGCCGGTTCGAATCCGGCTGGGGGTACTCCGAGTTAGTAGCGGCGGCCGTTCAGCTTGTGCGACGCTTGCCTGGATCGCTGCAGGCGCCCGAACACCACCGCGCAGATCACCACTGCTGCGCACAGCAGAACTCCTGCGAACACCGCCGCAATCGACGCAGCGGCGAACATCAGGTCATGCACGTGGCCAAAGGTGCCGGGATGATCGCCGAACCGCTCGGCAAAATGCTGCCCCGCACCAGCGAGCACGCTAAGGACGGTGAATACGAGTGTGGCGGCACCGGCAAACCCGACCCACCGGGGGATCCGGACGCGTGGTGGGTTGGGGGGGCGGCTGACGGGCAGGTCCGCCACGAGGGGATCGAGCTCGCCGTACGTCCGAGCTGCGGACGCGGCTTCGAGTCGCTCCTCGAGCTCATCCGTCGTAAGCCGACCCTCGACCGCCGCACGGTGTAGGCGCTCTGCCACCTGCTCCCGATCGGCGTCTGAGGCTCGAACCGTCGGGACCCTGGTCACGGTCTGAGCGTACCGCACCGCCGCGCTTGTCTTCCGAGGCGGGCGGTCATATAGTGCCGTGCGCCGGGGGACCCGCTTCGTAAAAGCGATGGAGGGAGGGATTTGATGCCTCGAGGTACCCCGGGTCGTCTGCGGCATCTTTCAGTGCTGTTGCTCTGCATCGCCGCAGGGCTGCTCGCGCCAGGCACCGCCGGAGCGGCGGGCTGCAACCAGCGCGCCAACAACACGCCCGACAAGCTGATTCCGTGCATCCGGACGGCTGATCTCTGGAAGCACATGAAGGCATTCCAGAAGATCGCCAACGCCAATCCAGGCGCTGACGGCCACCCGTCACGCAACTCGGGCGAGCCTGGGTACAAGGCGTCCGTCGACTACGTCGCGCAGGTGATGCAGCAGGCTGGATACAAGGTCAGGATCCAGACCTACCACTTCGACTACTTCTCGTTCGTCGGCACGCCGCAGTTCAGCGAGGTGTCCCCCAACGCTCACGACTACGCGCTCGTCACCGAGTGGATTCCCGGGCGCAGCAACGGGACTGCGAATGCCGCGGTTCAACCGGCGGGTGGCATCATCATCCCGCCAACGCAGACGTCCAGCTCGACCAGCGGGTGCACGTCGGCCGACTTCAGCGGCTTCGTCGCCGGCCGGATCGCGCTGATCCAACGCGGTGGCTGCAACTTCGGAGTGAAGGTCCAGAACGCGCAGGCCGCGGGTGCCTCCGGCGTGATCATCTTCAACGAGGGCAATCCCGGCCGCACCGACGTGGCCGGCGGCACAATCGTGGACGCGAACGGTAATCCGTTCACCCCGACGATCCCGGTTGCGTTCACGTCGTTCGGCATCGGCTCCAGCCTCTACAGCCAGTATCAGAGCGGCAGCGCTCCGACGGCCAAGCTCAACGTCCAATCGATCGAGCGCAAGAACGCCAAGGACTACAACTTGATCGCCGACTCGCCGGGCGGCGATCCCAAAAGCGTGCTCGTCATCGACGCCCACCTGGACGCTATCTACGGCGCCGGAATGCTCGATAACGCCTCCGGGTCCGCGACGATTCTCGACGTCGCTCAGAAGATGAAGAACGTCGACCCGATCCACAAGCTGCGGTTCATCTGGTTCGGCGGCGAGGAGTTGGGCCTGCTCGGATCCAAGTACTACGTCAGCCACCTGAACCCGATCCAGAAGAGCCACATCTTCTATGACCTCGATGCAGACGTCACCGCCACGCCGAACTACGACATCGGGATCCTCGACCCGGCGGCGCCTGACTTCTTCGGCCGGACCGTGTCGACGACGTTCCCGGCCCAGGTGTACGCGCCGTCGGAGGTCTCAACGAATCAGTTGATCCAGTACTTCAACTCGATCGGCAAAAACCACATCACGTTCTCGCCAGTGGGAACCGACGCGTTCACCTTCAACATGGCCGGGATCCCGGCCGGCGGCGTGCTGACCGGTCAGGATTGCTGCAAGACCCAGGACGAGGTCAACCTGTTCGGTGGCACGGTCGGCAACTACGAAGGCAACGTCCCAGGAACCGACGGAGGTTGTGTCGACAATCCGTTCCGGTGGTGCGACAACCTGAACAACAACGACCCCACGGTGCTGACGTTCATGTCGAAGGCGTTCGCCGACATCGTTGTGAAGATGGCGTTCGACACGAGCGTGCAGGGCGGAAGCCCCACGCGGTTCGGGCAGTCGAGCACCGGGCCGCCCCAAGCGGCATCCGCAGCGGGCCACGGGAAGTTCCCAACTAAATAGGTGCTGGTGGCGGCGCCGCGCGGCCAGTGCGCGGCGCCGCTGCTACGCCAACGCGCTCGCCGCTAGCGCCTCACGCGCGGAGGTCGCCGGGTCATCGAG
Organism: uncultured Actinomycetes bacterium; assembly: GCA_963719305.1. Taxonomy (GTDB): domain Bacteria; phylum Actinomycetota; class Thermoleophilia; order Solirubrobacterales; family Solirubrobacteraceae; genus Palsa-465. The sequence goes on from CAVRBL010000006.1 coordinate 514,292, forward strand.
CAGGCCGTCGAGTCGTGCTCCCGCCAACCGGCCCCGCTTGGCGGCCAGCTGATCGTCGCTCATCGGGTTTGCTGGCGAGCCGCTGGCCCATTGCACTCGAGCCAGCTCCTCGCTGCCCAGCGCCAGGGCCGCGCCAGTCTCGGGCAACGAGTCGTCGAGGCGGACGGTGATTCGGCGAGCGGCCAGCTGGCGGGCCTGCGCATCGACTGCCTGAAAGCAGGCCGGCTCGAGCGGTGGCCCGTACAACAGCGTGTAGGACACGGTGTATGGAATTGAGAACTTCGCCTTCAGGCCGTCCTCGACGTCATCGTAGGGAGCAGCCTGGCCGGCGCGGGGATGAACCATTACGGTCAGGGGAGCGTCGAGATGGGCCCTGTCCCGAGCCTGCGCGGCTGCGTCGATTGGGCCGTGCGTCTGCAGGCAGCAGGGATAGGCCTTGATCCAGTTCTCGGCGACCGCTCGGCGTTCATTGGGCTCGTCCAGGAGCTCTGCCCAGGCTCCTCCGAAAGCCTGCTCGAATCCTCCCGGTCCGGTGGGGAGATCGGTGGTGGCGGTGGCGCCCAGGCTGGCGAGCTGCGCTGCCATCAGTCCGGAGGCCGCCGCGGCGCCAACCTGGATCGACTTGGCGTCCGAGCCGAACGAGCGCCGCAGTCCGCTGGCCTCAGCCAACGCCAACCGAACGGCTGTGGCCGCGATCTCGTCGCGGAGGTGGCCCAGTAGGGCGGCGGCGGTGACCGCCGCGCCGATGGCGCCGCAGACGGCAGTGGGGTGCCAGCCGCGCTCATACAGCGCCGGGTGGCTTCGGCGGGCGAGCGCACCCATGGCCTCGAAGCCCTCCGCGTACGCACGGAGAACGTCGCCGATGGTCGCGCCGAGCTCGGTGCCGAGGACGAGCGCCACCGGCGCGGTGGGCGCGCTGAGGTGGGCCAGGCCAGGGACGTAGGTGTCGTCGAAGTCGAGCACGTGGCCAGCGACCCCGGCCGCGAACACCCGGCCCGACACGCCTTCGGCTATCGCTCGCGCGCAGCGGGCTGCACGCTCCGAGCTGCCGGCCGAGCCGCAACCGAGCCAGTCGAGGAACGCGATCCGGTAGCGGGCGTCGAACTCCTCACCAAGGCCGGTCGCCGCCGCGCCTGTGTCTGGCGTACTGGTCATCCCCCTAGGTAGGCGCGGCGCAGCCGTTCATCGCCGAACAGCTCCTGCGCAGGCCCGTCATGACGGAGCCGCCCCTCGCTGAGCACATAGCCGTGGTCGGCGACCGTAAGCGCCAGGCTGTTCTGCTCGACCAGCACCGTCGTCGTTCCCTGCTGGCGGATCCGAGCGACGGCATCGAACACCTGGCGGGTGACGATGGGGGCGAGCCCGAGGCTGGGCTCGTCGAGCAGCAGAACGGCGGGCTCGGTCATCAGCGCCCTGGCGATCGCCAGCATCTGCTGTTCGCCGCCGGAAAGCGAACCTCCCGGCTGGTTCATCCGGTCGGCAAGAAGCGGAAACAGCTCCACCACCTCGCGGATACGGGCCTCCAGCTTGCCGCGGCTGAGCAGGTGGCCGCCGACCCGCAGGTTGTCCCTGACCGAGAAGTCGGAGAGGATCCGTCGACCCTCAGGGGCCAGCGCGATGCCTTCCGAAAGCTTGCGCGAGGGGCCGACGCGCGTGATGTCGCGACCCTCCAGCGTGACCCGTCCCTTGCGCGGTCGAACCACCCCGGCGATCGCCTTCAGCGTGGTGCTCTTGCCCGCGCCGTTGGGGCCGAGGATGCACACCACCGAACCTTTGGGTGCTTCGATAGAGAGCCCGAGTAGGGCGTCGATCGGTCCGTAGGAGCAATAGATGTCCTCGACCGCGAGCATCTCCCTCACCGCTCCAGTCCGGCTTCCGCCTGGGCCCCGTCCTGTTGATCGGCGTCCTGCGGGCCGAGATAGGCATCGATCACGCGCGGGTCTGACCTGACCTCCTCCGGGGTGCCCTCGGCGATCTTCGCGCCGAAGTCCATCGCCACCACATGGGATGCCGCGCTCAACACCAGCTCCATGCTGTGGTCGATCAGCAGCACGCTGGCTCCCCACTCGTCCGGGATCTGGCGGATCAGCTTGGCGAGCGCTTCGTGCCGCGCCTCCGGGATTCCGGCCGCCGGCTCGTCCAGCAACAGCAGCTTCGGGTCGGTGGTGAGGGCTCGGCCCATGTCGACGAGCTTGCGGTCGCCGAACGGAAGCTCGCTGCCACGGCGAGCGCGCAGGTGGGAGATCCCCAAGAACTCGAGTACCCGCTCCGCGCGTCTCCGCGACTCTCGGTTGTGGCGCCTGGCCTTGGGAAGCCGGAAGAGATTGGTGAGCAGCCCAGGGCGGGAGATGTGGTCGGCGCCGACCAGCAGGTTGTCGAACACGGTCAACTGGTTGAACAGGGCGACGTTTTGAAAGCTGCGCGAGATGCCGTGCTTGATGACCTGGTAGGGCCGGAGCTTGAGAATGTCGACATCGTCGTAGTGCACCGAGCCCGACTGTGGCTCGTAGAAGCGGTTGATCACGTTCAATACCGAGGTCTTACCGGCGCCGTTTGCTCCCATCAGCGCGCCGACTACGCCATCGCTGAGGTCCAGGTCGAGGTTGTCGATTGCCTTCACGCCGCCGAACGACAGGGACACCCCGCGCAGGCGCAGCATCGCCTAGCCCGCCTCCACGCCGGATGGTGGCGCGGCTGCGCGTGGCTCGCGCCCCCTCCACCTGCGCAACCCCTGCGAGACGCGATACGGGAAATCGGCCAGGCCGCGGGGAAGGAACAGCAGCAGCAGGACCATGGCCCCACCCAGGATCACGGGCTCCCAGCCGCTCGAGCTGCTGGTCTCGGCTTCGATGACGGCCAGGATGACGGCTCCGGCCAGGGAGCCCCATACCGAGGCGAGACCGCCCAAGACCACCGCGGCGAAGAAGAACAGCGACAGCGAGAACGGAAACGAATCGGGCGACACCAAACCCTGTAGATGGGCGTCGAGGTCACCCGCCACGCCGGCGAAGAAGGCGCTGGTCGTGAACAGCAGAACCTTGGTCGCCGTCACGTTGATGCCCATCGCGGTGGCCGCCGCTTCGCTGTCTCGAACCGCGGCGAATGCGCGACCGGTGCTGCTGGCCAAGATGCTGAAGATGGCCACCAGACAGATCGCCAGCACGACCAGCGAGAAGTAGTAGAGCTCGGTCGCAGTGGGGAAGATCGTATTTCCGATCCGCGGCGGGGGAACCGTGAGTCCAGTGCGGCCCTGGGTGAGGCTTGTCCAGTTCAGCGCGATCTCCGGTATGGCGACGCCGAACCCGAGCGTGAGAATCGCGAGGTAGTGGCCACGCAGGCGACCCGTCGGGAGCCCCAGAAGAAGTCCGATGACGGCGGTCGCGGCTCCGGCTCCCAACACCTCGATCGGGACCGGCAGCCCGCTGATGTGGATCGCCAGCAGTGCCGCCGCGTAGCCGCCGATCGCCAGGAACCCCGCTTGCCCGAGAGATATCAGACCGCCAAAACCCACCAGCAGGTTCAGAGACACGATTGCGAGCCCGTAGACGAGCGCCTGAGTGGCGGTGTACATCACGAACGAGTCGCTGCCCTCAAAGGCAGGGAAGACGATCGCCACGATCGCCACCGCCGCGATCGCCAGCACTCGCAAGCCGAGCGGCAGCCTTCGGATCGACCTCAGGAGTGCGCCGCGCCTCGTCCGCGGTTACCGGTATTTCGCTCATTGCCGGGAGACGGCCTGCGCTCCGAATAGCCCGTCCGGGCGCACATAGAGGATCGCGACGATCACGGCGAAGATCAGCGTGAGCTGAAGGTTCGTCGACACATAGGCCGCGATCAGGTTGCTGGCCACGCCGATCAGAAAGCCGCCGACGACCGCTCCGATCAACGAGCCAAACCCGCCGACGATGGCCGCCGCGAACGCAAACACCGCCACCTGGTCCATCATCGTCGGCTGCAGGCCCAGCGACGGAGCCACCAGGATGGCAGCGATCCCGCTCAGGGCTGTGCCTGCCGCCCACGAGCCCGTGACGTAGAGATTGGTGCGAATGCCCATCAGCGAGGCCACCTCCCGATCGGCGGCAATGGCCCGCATCGCCAGGCCGACGCGAGTCCATTCGAAGACCACGAACAGCGCCAGCCCGACGGCCACGGTGAGGCCGATGATGAACAGGTCATTAGGGGTGATGAGGAACGAGGCCACGTTGACCGAGGTTCCGGAGAGCGGCTGTGGTATCGACTTCGGCCCGTACCCCCACAGAACGCCGGCCAGCCCCTCGATCAGGATCAGCAGGCCAAGTGTCAGCACGATCTGGACCAGCACCGCGGATCGCTCGATCCTCCGCATCAGGACCCCGTTGGTGAACGCCTCCGATCAGCATCGCGATCACCATCGCCAGTAGCCAGGCCCCGGCAAAGGGCAGGCCTGCGTGATTCAGCAGCGACCACAGGGTCAGCGTCACCACCGTCGCCATCGCGCCGAAGGCGAAGTTGACCACGCCGGAGGTCTTGAAGATCAGCACCAGCCCCAAGGCAGCGAACGCATAGATGCCGCCGAATCCCAGGCCACCGATAACGAACTGGAAGAAGTTGTGCATGGCGACCGAGGTTCGTTAGGGCTTCACTTGACCGGGGCCAGCTGCCCTCCTCGCGCCTGCACCATGAACATCTTCGTCAGCCCGACATGGCTACTGGAGCTGTAGTCGATGGTGCCGCCCAGTGTCTGGAGGTTGTGGACGCTCTCCAAGCCCTTGATGTAGCTGGCGCGAGTGAGCTTCCCGGACACTTTCTTCAGCCCGGCGACCGCCACCTGAGCCTCAGTCCAGCCCCAGGCGGCGAAGATCGAGACCGGCGCGCTGGGCTGGTACTGGTGCATCGCCGATTCGAACTGGCTGACCTGCGAGTTGCTGGTGTCCTGTAGGGCCGGGATGAATGCGCCGACATAGCTGCCCGGGAACTCCTGGCGAGACGCGGAGAAGCTCTGCGGTATCGCCGAGACCTGGCTCATCAGCCGAACGGGCTTGAAGTTCAGGGCGGCCATCGCGTTCAGGAACGCGATCGTCGGTTGTGGAATGGCGAGGATGATCACTCCGTCAACCCCGGCCGACTTGAACTGCTGGGCGTCAGGACTGAAGTCGGTCTGCGTGGGGTCATAGGTGATCACCTTCGCGGGCTTGAGGCCCGACTGCAAGACGCCCTGGTAGAGGCTCTGGCCGAAGTCGTCGTTCTGGTAGAGGACCCCAACCTTCTTGAGTCCCTTCTGCTGGGCGAAGGTTCCCAGCAGCTTGCCCTCGATCGTGTAGTGCGGCCAGACGTTGAACAGGATCGGGGGCGTGTTCTGGAACAGGTAGGTGGCACCGGTCTGCGGGCCCACTATCGGGACGCCCAATGGCTTGAGAACGTTCAGTACGGCCTTGGTCGTGGCCGAGCCGTTGACCGCTACTTCGCCGAGCTCTTGCGGGATCAGCTTGCGGGTCTGCTGGACCGCAACCGGCGGCGTGTACTGGTCATCTAACGCGGTCAGGTTCAGCTTTCGACCGTTCACCCCACCCTGGGCATTGACCATCGCGAAGTAGGCTTTCACTCCCGCGGTCGACTCGCCATAAAGCGCGGCCGGCCCAGAGAAAGGCACGGTCTGTCCAAAGGTCACCGAGTTACTGGTCACGCCAGCGGAGGAGCTGCTTCCGCTGCTGGAGCCGCTTGCGCTCTGCCCGCAGGCCGCAACCGCCAGGGCCAGGGCTGCCGCGACCAATACAAATCTCAGCCCCCGAACGGATCTCAGATCCCACACCATCTTCTCCCTCCTGCCGGGCCGGATATGTCTGTAACGCGTGGCACTTGCAGAACTAACCGCGCTGCGGTCGTCTGAAACACGGTCAGCTGGAATCGGCGAGCTCTCGGGCGACTTCATAGAGCTTGCTCGTGAGCTCAGCGACGCGCTTGTCGGTGTCGTCGTAGAACCCCCGCCCGCTCTTGACGCCGAGCCGCCCGGCGCGGACGTGCTCTTCGATCGTCACCGACGCGCCTCGATCATTGGCGAGTTCGGGGTACAGCGCGTTGGAGATGTCCCGCAGCGTGTCGTGGCCGATGAGATCGGTCATCTGCAGTGGTCCGAACACCGGGACGAAGGCACGCAGCGTCGTCTGGACCATCGAATCAAGCTCTAGCGGGTCGACGGCGCCGATGTCCACGAGGTGCAGCATCTCGCGCAGTAGGGCGAACCACACTCGGTTCCACAAGAAGCCGGGGATCTCCTTGCGAACCAGAACTGCTCGAAGACCAACCTCGTCACAGAAGCGCATCGTCGCGGCGACCGTCTCGTCGTTCGTATGTTCTCCGGGGACGACTTCTACGAAGATGATCAGTTGGGTCTGCACCGGATGGAGGACGATGGCCCGCTCGGGGTGGGCCATCCCCGCCGCCAGCCGCGTCATCGGGAAGTTGGACGTCGAGCTCCACAAGAGCACGTCAGCGCCGATCGCCGACTCGATGTCCCGGTAGCAGGCCGCCTTCACCTCGGCGTCTTCGACGATCGACTCCATGACCGCTGCGCAGGGCGTCAGCGCCGTGGCGAGGTCGGGATGTGCAGAAACCCGCCCCAGCACCCCGTCGACGGCCGCGGGTTCGACCGACCCGATTTCGACCAGCGCGGACAGGCTCCCGCGCAGCCGGTCATGCAACGTACTGGCCGATCCACCGGGGGACCAGGCCCGCACCTCGTAACCTGCAAGGGCGAACTGCTGCGCGAACAGATGGCCGATGTAGCCGGCGCCGACGAGCCCCACCGGGCCGTCCAACGTTTCCGCATTGGTCACGAGCCGCCAAGCTAGCCGATGCGCGGTAAGGCCTGGCACTCGCGTCTACGCTAATAGGGGTAGATAAGGAGAAACATGCCACCCAACCCGAACCTCAACCAGCTCCACCAGGCCGGAGTCTCGATCTGGCTCGACACCCTCTCGCGCGAGCTACTCGATACCGGGGAGTTCGCCGCCCTGATCCGCGATTACAGCGTCACCGGCGCGACCTCCAACCCGACGATCTTCGCCAAGGCGATCACCACCTCCGACCTCTACGACCAGCAGCTGCGCGCTCTGGCCTCGGCCGGGCAGCGAGATCCCCGGGAGCTGTTCTTCTCGCTGGCGCTCGACGATGTGCGAGAAGCCGCGCGACTGCTACGCCCGGTTTATGACCGCACCGAGGGCGCCGACGGCTTCATCTCGTTCGAATGCACCCCTGACCTGGCCGACGACACGGAGGCCACGATCGAGCAGGCCACCGATCTCTGGCAGCGCCTGGACCAGCCCAACGTGATGATCAAGGTGCCTGGAACCACAGCCGGTCTGCCGGCGATCGAGGAGCTCACCCGCAGAGGCGTCAACGTCAACATCACGCTGCTGTTCTCGATCGAGCGCTACGAGGAGGTAATCGACGCCTACCTGCGCGGGCTCGCGGCTCGCGCTGACACCGGCGCGCCCCTCAACACGATCGCGTCGGTGGCGTCGTTCTTCCTCTCCCGGATCGACAGCAAGGTCGACGAGCAGCTGCCCGAGGGCTCACCGCTGCGCGGCCAGGTCGCGCTCGCCTCGGCGCGGGTGGCCTATCAGCGCTACCTGACGAAGTTCGCGGGCCCCGAATTTGAGCGACTCCAGACGCTTGGCGCCAAGCGTCAGCGGCCGCTGTGGGCCAGCACCGGGACCAAGAACCCCGACTATTCGGACGTGCTCTACGTCGCCGAGCTGGTCGGCCCAGACGTCGTCAACACGATGCCCGACCATACGCTTCACGCGTTCGCCGATCACGGCGACGTCAAGCCGACCCTCGCTGCCGATTCCGATGGCGCCGCCCGAATCCTGGCGGACGCTCAGGAGGCTGGGATCGATCTAGCGAGCATCACCAGCGAGCTGGAGCGCGAAGGAGTCCAATCGTTCTGCGATTCCTACCGCCAGCTGCTCGACTGCATCGAGACGAAGCTCGGCTCGCTCATCGCTGCGTGACGACGACGGATCCGGATCTGAGCGCCGTTCCCGAGCATCTGAGCACGGTGACGCCGCGGCTCGTGGTTCGAGATGGTGCGGCCGCGATCGACTTCTACGTCCGGGCGTTCGCAGCGCGAGAGCTCGGCCAGCGCTTCGTGGGACCCGACGGCGGCTTGATCCACGCCGAGGTGCAAATCGGCGACTCCGTGGTGATGATCACCGAAGAGGGTGTCGACGGCGACGCACCCGCCTCCTCACCGCCATCGGTCGGTGGCGCCGTCACCGCCATCATGGCCACCTACTGGTCGGACGTCGATGCTGTGTGGGGGCGGGCCCTCGAGGCGGGCGGCGAGGTTATCTATCAGCTCGCGGATCAGTTCTATGGAGAACGAGCCGGTCGCCTGCGTGATCCGTTCGGCCATCAGTGGATGCTGAGCCAGCGGACCGAGCGGCTCTCGTCCGAGGAGATCGAGCGCCGCGCGGAGCGCTTCTTCAGCTCTGCGGAAACGGGATTCGATCCCTCAGACGAGGGGTAGCCCGCGCAACAGCGTCAACAAAGGAGCAGCGATGGGCGATCGAGCACAGCGAGTAAAGGGCAAGGCCGAGGAGACCAAGGGTCGCGTCAAGCGCGAGACGGGAGTCGCGGCCGGGCGCCCCGGGACCGAGGCGCGAGGCGCCGGCGAAGAGCTGAAGGGAAAGGCGCGGAACGCCGTCGGCAAAACCCGTAGCGCCGCCAAGAAGAACACCCGCTGACCTCCCGGACAGATATGTAGGAGCGCTGGTGCCGGGCGGCTTCAGCGTGCGACTAGGCTCCGCAGGCCCAGATCCATGCCCAGGCTCGCGTAGCGCCTGAGCATGCGTCCTTCGACGCCCTCGAGCAGCTGCTCGAGCGCGCCGACGAACCGTCGCAGGTCCGCTTCGTCGATCGTCAGCGGGGGCAGCACCTTGATCACGTTCATGTGGTGCCCAGCGACCTGGGTCAGGATCCGGTGGTCTCGGAACAGTGGAACGATCACCAGCTGTGCGAAAAGGCCGGGCTGCCGGCGCTCGATCGCCTCCCAGACCAAGCGGGCAGTGCGGCCGGAGGGTGGACCGAGCTCGAGCGCCCACATGAGTCCGAGGCCACGGACGTCGCGAACGATCTCGAAGCGCTCCACGAACGGCCGCGTGAGCTCCAGCAGCAGCTGGCCCAGTTGCGCGGCCCGCGCCACCAGCCCATCGTGGTCGATCACCGCCAGCGTGGCCAGCGCGGCCGCGGCCGCAAAGTCGCCGCCTCCGAACGTCGAACCATGGACCACGCTTCGCTCCATCGAGTCGAACGTCCCCCTGAAAACGGTTCGGCTGGTTATGAGCGCGCCGGCCGGGACGTACCCGCCCGAAAGGGCCTTCGAGAGCGTCACCAGGTCGGGCTCGATTCCCCAGTGCTCGAGCGCCAGGAAGCGCCCGGTACGGCCGAGGCCGGTTTGCACCTCGTCGACGATCAACAGGGCACCCGCCTTGTGGCAGAGCTCGAGCGCACCTGCAAGATAGTCATCCGGCGCGACGTAGACGCCTTTGCCCTGGACCGGCTCGACGATCAAGGCGGCAACGTCGCCCTCTCGCAGCTCCCTCTGGAGCGCGTCCAGATCGCCAAACGGGATCTCGTTGCAGCCGGACAACAGAGGCCCGAAGCGCTCGCGGAACTCCTCGTTGCCGTTGACCGACAGCGCCCCCATCGTCAGGCCATGAAAACCGCGCTCGCAGTACAGGATCCGCGACCGGCGCGTCGCCGCGCGCGCGAGCTTGAGGGCCCCCTCGACCGATTCCGTGCCGGAGCTTGTGAGCACGACCGCGTCGAGCGACGTCGGGGTGCGGGCGATGAGCTCCTCGGCCAAAACACCGGCCAGCGTCGATAGACCGAGCTGCGGCAGGCTCGGGGTGTCGGCCTCGAGGACCCGCTGCAGCTGGCGCTTGACGTACGGGTGGTTGCGTCCGAGGGCGAAGACGCCGTAGCCAGACAGCAGGTCGAGGTACTCGTGACCGTCGCGGTCGATCAGCCACGGACCGCGACCGTGGGCCCACTCGCGGTCGAAGCCGAGCGTGCGTAGAACGCGGCCGAGCTGAGGGTTGAGGTGACGCTGGTTGAGCGCCATCGCTTCGGGAGCGTGCCTCTGGAGCAGCTCAACAACGTCAGGCCGGTGGCTGTTGGTACTCATCGAATGGATCGAATCAGATCGACCGCTTCCGAGGTCCCACAAGTAAGATTTTCGTTGGAAAGCGGGGATGAAGCAGCCACGTAAAAGGACAAGCGTCGCGCCGCTCACAGTTGCGCTGGTGTTGGTCGTCGCCGGCTGCGGAAGCTCGAAATCAAAGACCACGTCGAGCTCGACCAGCTCAGCGACGACGACGGCGGCCTCGTCGAGCGTCAACCCCGCGACGGCTACCACTCCGACCGCCGCGAGCGGTCCGGTTCACGCGACGCTTCACGGCGCCAACCACGCGCCCGTGGCGGGCAAGAACTGGTCATACACAGTCCATGCCACCGATGCCAGTGGCAAGGCGGTTGAGGGAACGGTCGAGACCGACTTCGTCGTGGCCGGCCTGGGGGTCGTCGGTAAGGAGACACCGGCCGTCCATAAGCTCAAGAACGGCACGCTGAGTGACACGCTCCAGTTTCCTACCGACGCCGTCGGTCACCCGATAACGCTTGTCACGGTCGTTCGCACCAGCGCCGGCGCAGTCGCGCTCGGCTGGCCGGTGACCGTTTCCAAGTGAGCCGGCCGCCGCAGGCGGCCGGATCGTTCACGTCCCCCACGGGCACCGAGCACGATCCGGACGGCGCCTCGGTCCTGCCCACGCATGGCGGCGCCGAGGTCCTTGCCGAGCAGGTCGTTAAGACCTACGGGACGGTCACTGCATTGCGCGGCGTGTCGTTCAAGGTTGCGCCCGGGGAATTCGTGGTGATCGCTGGGCCTTCCGGGTCGGGCAAGAGCACGCTGCTCAACCTGATAGGGACCCTGGACCAGCCCGATTCGGGCACGATCGCGGTCGGCGGTCGACCGGTCCCGTTGCCGCGCGAGGCAGTCGAGTTCCGGCGCCGACTGGTCGGGTTCGTCTTCCAGGACAACCTGCTCCTGCCCTACCTCAGCGCGAAAAGCAACGTCGAGACGGCACTGATGGCAACCGGCGTCGGCCGGGACGTTCGTCAGTTGCGCTCCCAAGAGTTGCTGGTCGAGGTAGGCCTCGGACATCGCGTCCGTCACCTACCGTCGGAGCTCTCGGCAGGAGAGCGCCAGAGGGTTGCAGTCGCCCGCGCGCTCGCCAACGAGCCGAGGTTGCTGCTCGCCGACGAGCCGACCGGGGCGCTTGACTCGGCCAGCTCCGAGCGGGTTCTGTCTCTTCTCTCGGCGATGCGCGAGCGGCACGGGATGACGATGATCATCGCCAGCCACGACGACGCGGTCACCGGGCGGGCAGACCGAGTCCTGCGGCTCGCCGACGGGCAGATCCAGGATTGAGCTTCGACCGTTGCCCAGCGGTAGCGCTCACGTCAGGGCCAGCGCCACCACCGAGCGCATCCGGGTCACTCTCCAGATGGGATAAATGGCGCCCAGCGTGCCGATCGCCACGCCGATCAGCGCCGCCCGGCCGACGCCCCAAGCGGTCAAGTCCGGAGAGATGAAGCCGCCCAGGCCGAGCGCCCCGGGCAATAGCTCGCTCGCCACGAAGCCAAGCAGCACCCCGACACCTGTACCGAGCATGCTGACCGCCAGCGACTCGCTCAGCACAAGCGCCCCGAGCTGGGGAGCGCTCCAGCCGATTGTGGCCAGCAGCGCCAGCTCGCGGCGTCGCTCGATCAGCGCCGCGAGCATCGTGTTGGCGACCGCCAGCCCACCGATCAGCAGCGCCAGCACCACCACCAGCAGCACGGCCTTCGAGATCAGCACCGTGCTGGACCCGGCCCGGACCGCTTCGCCTGGGTCGCTGATCGGGACGAGGCCCGGGAACGTCTTCGTCAATTCGCGCTCGGCCTGGGCCGCGGAAGTCAGCGGCCGCAGCTTGACCGCGAACGTCGTCACCTCGTTGGGGGTGCGGCCGGCGATCGCCTGGGCATCTCGGAGGGTCAGCACCGCGCCCGAGTCCTCATAGGAAAGCCCGGTGTGGTAGACGCCGGCGACCGGCAGCCGCCGGCCGCTGATGCGCACGGTCGACCCGGTACGGACGTGTAGTTGGCTCGCCAACAGGTCGCCCACCACCGCTTGGCGAGGAGTCATCCCGTGCCCTTGGGTGATCACCAGCTGGCGGGCAGGGAAGCTGCCCGGCTCAAACCCGATGACGATCGCTCCGGAGGAACCGCGGACGGCATCCACAAGCAGCTGAAGCGGCGTCGCCTGGGCGACCTCGGGCTGGGCTCTCACCCGGGGCAGCAACGTCACGGGCAGCACCGACGAGGTCGGGTCGCCGGCGTCGCGCTGGAACAGCCCCAGATCGGCGCCTCCGAGGTGCACGAACTGCGCAGCCGAGTTGTTGAGGCCCGCCGAGAGCGCCAGGAGCGCCACCACTGCGGCCACGCCGACGGCCACTCCGGCCGCCGTCAGGAACGTCCTTGCTGTGCGGCGGCGAAGGTTGGCGGCGACCAGCGGCAGCACGGCTCCAACGTATCAGCGGGGTCTCCTGGCTCCGGCTCGCGGGCGGTTGCCGTGTGGGGACAGCTCCTCCTCGCCCGAGACCCGGGCGACCGCCCGGGAGCGGCCGAGCAGCGCTCCCCCGGCGGTGACCAGCGCCAGCCCCACCGCCAGCGGAGCCACCCGGTGAGACGCCGAGCCCCACACCTCGACCCCGGCCCACAACGCCATCAGCACCGGCAGAGGATCCTGCACGGCCCCGATCACCGGCGAGACCGTCACCGCGGGCCGGACCTGAAGTGCGGTCGTCTCCTCGAGAAAGGCCAGCGCGCCGAACGCGATTGTCACCACCAGCCAGACGACGGCCAGCAGCCAGTCGCCCTTG
>CAVRBL010000007.1:0-499096 GCA_963719305.1 uncultured Actinomycetes bacterium
CCGACGGCCCGCCGAGAATCACCGCCGCCGAGCCTGAGACGATCCCCAGCACCTCGTGCGCGGTGGAATGGAAGTGGTGGTAGGAGAAGATCCCGTCGCGCCATGCGCCGAGCCACCCGTTGTCGGCGAACAGCTCCTCGCAGCTTGAAGCGCCGTGAGCCGACTCCACCCCGTGGTAGACGAGCACGGGCAGGCGGGAGTTGGGGATTCCTCCGTCGTCCTCGAAGAAGTGCGTCTCCGGGCTCAAGGGATCAGCAGCAGCTTCCCGGTCGTCTTCCGGCCCTCGAGGTCCTCGTGCGCCCCCCGCGCCTCGGACAGCGGATAGCGGGCGCCGATCCGCACCTGGAGCTTGCCCTGCGCGATCAGCTCGAACAGCGCCTTGGCGCGCTGGCGCAGCAGCTTCGGGGTGCGGATGTAGGTCTGTAGCGTCGGGCGCTGCACGTACAGCGAGCCGCCCGAAGCGAGGATCATGGGATCCAGCGGATCTGGCTGTCCGCTGGCTGACCCGTAGAGGATCATCCGTCCCAATGGCCGCAGGGCCTTGAACCCCTCCAGGAACGTGGTCTTGCCGACGCCGTCATACACCGCCGCAAGGCCCTCGCCACCGGCGATCTCCTTCGCCTTCTCTGCGAAGCCCTCGTAGCCGATCACCTCGTCCGCTCCGGCCTCCCGAGCGAGCGCCGCCTTCTCCTCGGTGGAGGTCGTCGCGATCACGCGCCCGCCCCGGAGCTTCGCCATCTGGGTCAGAAGCAACCCCACGCCCCCGGCCGCCGCATGCACCAGCACCCAGTCGCCGCTCTCGATCGGGTAGGAGTCGGACGCCAGGCAGTGGGCGGTCATCCCCTGAAGGAGTCCTGCGGCCGCCACCTCGGTCGAGACGCCGTCCGGCACCGGCACCAGTAGAGCCCGGGGGGCGGCGACCCGCTCTGCGTAGCTGCCCTGGGCCCCGACCCACGCGACGCACTCCCCGCTGTCGGCCACCCTCCCCGCGCCCTCGATCCCGATCACGGCCGGAGGCTCGACCGCGTAGGCCCGGCCCTCGCGCTCGTAGACGTCGCGGTAGTTGACGCCGGCGGCCTCCACGTCGACGACGACCTGGTCTTCGCCCGGAGAGGGGTCGGGAACGTCCTTGACCCCGAGGACCTCAGGCCCGCCGTGACGCTCGTAGACAACGGCGCGCATGGGAGAGAAGATAGACGGGTAGCGACTTCCATGACCACGACTTCCGCGCCCACCCGAGTCGAGCAGCTGGCGGAGTTCGTCACCCGGGCCGATTTCGACCAGCTCTCGGAGGACGCGCGCGAGCAGCTCAAGCTCCGGGTGCTCGACGCGTTGGGGTGTGCGCTCGGGGCGCTCGAGGGCGATCCGGTGAAGATGATCGCCGAGCAGAATCGTGAGTTCGGCGGCGAGCCGCTTTCGGCGCAGATCGGCGCCGGTCGTACGGCGCCTGACCGCGCCGCTCTTTACAACGGCGCGCTGGTCCGCTACCTGGACTTCAACGACTCCTACCTGGCGCCCGGAGAGACCTGCCATCCCAGTGACAACCTGGCACCGGTCCTGGCGGCGTGCGACTACGCCCAGGCCGACGGCCGAACGCTGCTGAGCGCTGCTAGCCGTCGCCTACCAGGTCCAGACTCGCCTTTCGGACGTCGCGCCCGTGCGGTCCAAGGGCTTCGATCACACGACGCAGGGCGCCTACGCCGTGGCCGCGGGCGTCTCTCGCGCACTCGGGCTCGATCGCGACCACACCGCCAACGCCATCTCTATCGCCGGCACCTCTCTTAATTCGTTGCGGGTCACGCGCACCGGTTCGCTGTCGAACTGGAAGGGGCTTGCCTACCCGGCCACGGCCTTCGGCGCCACGCATGCCGCGTTTCTGGCCAAGCGAGGGATCACCGGGCCACGGGAGGTGTTCGAGGGAAACAAGGGGTTCATGGACGCCATCTCCGGAGAATTTGAGATCGACTGGTCCAAGGAGGATCTGGAGTCGGTCACGCGCACCATCCTCAAGAAGTTCAACGCCGAGATCCACTCCCAGTCGGCGATCGAGGCCCTGATAGAGCTGGTCAAAGAGCGCGACGTCGAGCCGGATCAGGTGGAGCGGGTCGAGCTCGACACCTTTCAGGTGGCGTTCGACATCATCGGCGGCGGCGAGGAGGGCTCGAAGTACGACGTCCACACCAAGGAGGAGGCGGACCACTCCCTGCCCTACCTGCTCGCCGTCGCGCTGCTCGACGGGCAGGTGTTGCCCGACCAGTACCGACCGGAGCGGATCGCCGCAGACGACGTCCAGGATCTCCTGCACCGGGTGGAGATCAAGCCCGACGAGTCGTTGTCGGAGCGCTTTCCGCAGGAGCACAGCGCCAGCATCAGGATCCATCTCCGCGACGGCCAGGTGCTTGAGCGCGAGCAGCGCGACTACGAGGGCTTCCACACCCGTCCGATGGCGTGGGATACGGTGGCGGAGAAGTTCGACCGCCTGGCCTGTGCCCATGTCGACGATAGGCGGCGCTCAGAGATCAAGGATGCGGTCGCGGCGCTCGATCAGATCGAGACGCGGCAGCTGACAGACATGTTGGAGGTATTGAGATGACAGTTGACCAGGCCAGCACCTTTTCATTCATCCGGTCCAATGAGCGGCCGTCCAAGCCCCGCACTAGGGGGCTGACCGAGATCCGCGGGTCCTATTACACGGTGGTCGGGCCCAGCTACCTGCGCGACGTGCTCGAGACGATGGGCGAGCACGTCGACGTGCTCAAGTTCGCCGGTGGGGCGTTCACGCTGATGCCCGAGCCCGCGCTCAGGGAGATCCTCGACATCGCCCACGACCACGACGTGATGGTCTCGACAGGCGGCTTCATCGAGCACGTGCTGACGCAGGGGCCGGAGGCTACGGATCGCTACATAGACGAGGTGGCCCGCGTGGGTTTCGACATCCTTGAGATCTCGGCCGGCTTCATCAGCTTGCCAACGGATGACTTCGTGCGGCTCACCGAGCGCGTCCAGCGGGCGGGTCTGAAGGCCAAGCCGGAGGTCGGGATCCAGTTCGGAGCCGGCGGCGCCACGACGCCCGAGGAGCTCGAGCAGGAGGGAACCCGGGACGTCAGCTATGCCATCGACCTGGCCAAGCGCTGCCTCGACGCCGGCGCGTACATGATCATGATCGAGTCCGAGGGGATCACCGAGGAGGTCAAGACCTGGCGCACCGACGTCGTCGCCGACATCGCCCGTGATGTCGGACTGGAGAAGGTGATGTTCGAGGCCGCCGACCCCGAGGTGTTCGGCTGGTACATCAAGAACTATGGGCCGGAGGTCAACCTGTTCGTCGACCATTCTCAGATCGTCCAGCTCGAGTGCCTGCGGCGCGGGATATGGGGCACGAAGAGCCTGTGGGGGCGGGTCGTGACCTACGGAAGCAATTGGGGCGGAGGTCAGGGCGGCTACGGGGGGTAGCGTCTCCGCAGCGTGTTCGATCCCGGCGAGCTAGCAGAGCCCATCGTCCAGGCGCCGTTGGCCGGGGGCCCCTCGACCCCCGCGCTCGCGGCCGCGGTCTGCGAAGCCGGCGGGCTTGGCTTCCTGGCCGCCGGATACAAGTCCGCCGACGCCGTCAGCGAGGAGATCGATGCGCTCCGCGGCACCACCTCCAGGCCGTTCGGGATCAACCTGTTCGTTCCGCCGCGACCCGCGGAGGACTCCTTCGCAATACATGCCTACCGCCAGCGGATCGCGACGGAGGCAGAGCGTCAAGGAGCGGAGCTCGGCGAACCGCGCTCCGATGACGACGACTGGGGGCGCAAGCTCGAGCTCCTCCTGCAGGAACGTCCGGCCGTGGCGTCGTTCACGTTCGGTCTCCCCGACTCCTCGGTGATCGATGCCCTGCGCGCGAACGAGATCGCGGCGTGGGTCACGGTCACCAACGCGGACGAGGCGGTCCAGGCGCGAGAAGCGGGCGCGGATGCGTTGGTGGTCCAGGGAGTCGAGGCCGGCGGCCATCGCGGCGGGTTCAGCGACGATCCGGAGGAGAGCGGATGGGGGCTGCTGGCGCTCCTGCGCGTCGTCGCCCGGCGGGCGTCGCTGCCGATGATCGCCGCCGGTGGGATCGCGGACGGCCCGGCTGTCGCGGCCGCTCTGTGCGCCGGCGCGAGTGCTGCTCAGATCGGGACGGCGCTGATGCTCGCGCCGGAGGCGGGGACCGCTGAGGCTCACCGCGAGGTGCTGGGACAGGCAGGTCCGACCCGGCTGACCCGGGCCTTCACCGGTCGAACCGCACGCGGGATCGTCAACCGCTTCCTGGTCGAGCACTCAGACAGCGCCCCGGCCGCCTACCCCGAGATCCACCACATGACCAGTCCGCTGCGCGCCGCGGCCAGGCGCCGAGGAGACGCCCAGACGGTCAACCTGTGGGCCGGCCAGGCGCATGAGCTGGCGCAGGAGCTGCCGGCCGCAGAGATCGTGCGTCAGCTTGGGGCCGACGCCCGGGCGGCGTTGGCCGAGGTAGGGGAGCGGCTGGGGCCGGGAGCGTGACGCGGGCGCGGCGGAACGCGCGCTAGCGACAGGGCTCGTTTCGCATGCTCGGGCAGGGCGGGAACGTGGCCGGCACGCTCACGCCGGGAACGACCGGGAGGGTAAGGCTCGACGGCATGGTGTTCGAGAAGGCGACGGACTCGGTCGCGGTACCCGTGGGAGGCTGGGTCTCGGCGAACGACCAGATCGGCTGGGTGCCGTTCGGTGCGGCGATCGTGACCTTGATCCGCGAGCCGGCCCGGTAGGCATGCCCTTGGAAGTAGAGCGGGATGGTGACCTGGGCGAACTGACCGGCTGGCATCGGCTGCTGGTCGGCGGCCAGGAAGGTGGGGATCGGCTCGAGCGTGGTACTGGGCTGCTTGAAGATGTTGTTCGAGGTGGTGGAAAGCTTGCGCTCGCTGGCGCGGATCCACCCGTCCTGAACGAACGTTTCGTGGCCGTCCGGGCGGATCTCGCTGACCGTGGCCTGAAGATCGACGTCGGGTGTGGAGGACTTAACCCACGCCTTGACGGATCCACCTCCGATGGCGGTGGTGTTCGTGTCAGCGGCGCGGACGTATACGAGACCGCGGTGCCCGCGGGATTCTGCTGCCAGTTCCACTGCCACTGAGAGGCATTGCCCCACAGCCCGCCGGCTCCGGTGTTGCCCCGTGAAGTCATTCGCCGGTAGCGCCGACGGGTTCGAGGTATAGGTATCCGTGCCCGCGGTCGCGGGAGGGCTGTCGTTGAGAGCTGCCGGCCGGCCCGAAGTACCACGTGCGGGCGGTGGTGCCCGGGATCGGGAACTTCGAGAACGACTGCTCGAACGTCGGGTACGGATCGCCTGGTGACGAGGTCAGGGTCGGCGACTTCCCGGCGCCGTTGTCGAACAGCACGCGTACCTGCGGTAGCGCCTCAAAAGCAGCCAGCGCGGACTGGTAAGTCGGCTGTAGCTGGATCGGGTCCGGCGGCAGCGTGACGATGTCGGTCGGCGGGAGCCCCATCGCCGACTGGTAGATGACCGGGGCGGCGGCCAGGGTGGGCGCGAGGTTGACGATCGGCGCCTGATGGGCGACGAATAACTGCAAGAAGTCGAATAGGCGGTCGTACGTGTACGGATCAAGTGAGTCGATGTGGGCGCCGTTGGTGAACGTGAACCACTTCCGGCTCGTGCCCGTGAAGTGCTGGGCCAGATCGGGACAGTGGCCGCCTGTCTGCTCGTCCTCCCACTGGCAGACCAGGAACGTCGGCACGTTGATCTTGTGGACGAACGTGATCGGGTCCAGGGGGTCGGCAACCGAGGGGTTGTAGGTCGAGTTGGCGCGGATCTTCGCCATCAGGTCGGCCGCTTCGCCGTGGAGGACCTGGTTGGACTTGCAGGTCTGATCGCCGTTTTGGATCTGCTGCTCGGCGTAGGGCTGCGTGCCGGACAGACCCTGGCCGGCCGGCTGGGCTTCCTGCTGTCGCTGCTGGGCCCAGGGAACCGCGAACCCGGTGTTGAGGATGCCGCCCGGGTAGAGGGTCGACGCCGTGGCGTCGATCACCGACAGCGGCGCGATCGCCTCCAGGTCCGGTGGCCGGGTCTGGGCGGTGAACAGCTGGCTGATGCCGCCGTACGAGATGCCCTCCATGCCGACCTTGTGGCCGAGCACCCACGGCTGGTGAGCGATCGTCTCGATGACGTCGTAACCGTCGAGGTTCTGGAGCGGCTCGAAGAAGTCGAATGCGCCGCCCGAGCAACCCGTCCCCCGCATGTTGACGTCGACCACCGTAAATCCCATCAGGTTGGCGAGGACCGCGATGCCGTTCACCGGTCCCGCCGGGTCGGCGTAGCCGTAGCCCGAGTACTCGATCAGCGTGGGGTAAGGCGGGGTGTACGTCGGGGTCGGTACGCCCGGTCGGGGGAAGGTCGGAAGGTGAATGCTGGACGGAACGCCGGGCTCGCCGGCCGGGCTGGTCGGGGGATGGACGTCGATCGCCAGCTGTGTGCCGTCGCGCGTCGTGAGATACGTGTAGCCGTTGTCCGGGATCGACTGGTTGTAGATGCTGGGATCCCACGGTGCGGGAGCATTGGAATGAACCGTGAGCGGAGCCGACGTGGGGCCCCCGGGGTCCAGCTTCACCCGGTAACCGTTGCCCGGCGGGACATTGCGGAACAGCAGGCCGCCGAGGGAGTCGGCGTTCTGCGTATAGAGCGTCGTCCCCGTCGAGGTGAGGAGCGACATTTGCGCGTTCGGCGCGACGCCCGTGACGTAGACCTGCTCGGCGCTGCCCTTAGCGGTGAAGCTGGGCGGCGCCGCGCGTGCGGCCGAGGCGTACTCGGCCGACATCAGCGCCGACGAGCACGGCAACGATCGAGAAAATCCTCACCCGGGCAGGAGTACGCGCGACCATACCTCTCCTTCGCACCGGAATACTGTGCCACATTTCGCTCCGGGACGTGTCACTTCCCGTCCGTGGTGGCAGCCGGGGCCTCTCGCATCACGCAGCCCCTGCTGGCAGCCGGGGCCGCTCGCATCTCGCAGTCCGTGCTGGCACGCGGGGCCTCTCGCATCTCGCCGTCGATGCGGTTTTCGCAAGTTTTCTGCGCCGCGAACGTTTCTCGCTATTGGGAGGTGCCTCGGCGGTAGGGACCGAGGAGGAGAACCGATGTACCACTTCAGCCGAGCTATCTATCGCGAGCTTGCGGACGAGATCGTTGAAGGTCCCAACAGCGCGCTGCACCACGTGAATCACGAACGTGTCCTGCGAGCATGCGAGGAGACTGTGGAGCGTCTGGCGACCGACCGCCATTACTTCGCCCGGCCGGCGCGAACCCTATTCGGGGAGATCCGCTGGTATTTCCCGCTGAGCTCGCAACAGCGGGTGCTGCGAGTGATCGAGCGCTATCTGGCTCTGGTCGACGAGTTCGTGCGCAATCTGCCTCGCAACGGACTCGACGTGCACGGAAATCCCCTGCAGTGCCGGGCGAGCACCCGCAAGGGATCGCCATGTCAGCGGATGCCATTGCCGCACAACGGCTATTGCCCATCCCACCAACACCTGGCGGAGACCGAAGAGCTGCCAGCTGCGCTCGCCGCATAGCGATAGACGGCCGCCCCGGGCCCGGCTCGATCCGCCGCCCGACGTGCCATCTTTATGTGCGCTGTGAAGCCGAACGTCTGTCAGCGGATCGGGCACGGCGGTGCGAGCGCCTTGGCTCCGGCCAACTCGCTCGCCTCGTTTGACATGGCTCGCGAGATCGGGGTCGACATCGTGGAGTTCGACGTCCGCTGCTGGCGGGGCGAGCTGGTGCTCGCCCACACGAGGCTCGATGCCCCCCGTCCGTGGAACCTCCGGCTCCACGAGGCACTGTCATACCTCTCCGGTCCTGAGTTCCGCCAAATCGAGCTGAACGTGGACGTCAAACAGGTCGGATGCGAGTCGGTGCTGCTAGACGAGCTGCGTAGCGCGGAGCTGCTCCATCGCACGGTGATCTCCTCGCAGATGCCCGCGGTGCTCGACCGCGTGCGGGCACTCGAACCCCACGCGCGATTGGGAATCTCCGTCGGCGGCCGGGTGGCTCGCTTGAGCCGGCGCTGGAGGGACTGGCGCGAGCAGGTGCTCGCGGGTCTAGCCGCCCACCGCTGGGATGCGCTGATGGCCCAGCACCGGCTGGTCGACTTCAGGCTGCTCGAGGACGTGGTGGCCCGCAGCGGGCTTCTGTACGCCTGGACCGTGAATGAGCGCAGAGCGATCGACGCGCTGCGGACGCTGGGGGTTCACGGTATCGCCACCTCCGACCCCCGGCTGTTCACGGCGTAAAGACGATCTTCCCCACTACCTCGCCGGCGAGCATCGCCTCGAATCCCCGTTGCGCCTCCGGGAGTGGCAGGGTCTCGTCGATCGCCGGGTGCACCCCCTTCTCCACGCACAGCCGGATCAGACGCTCCAGCTCGTCGCGCGTGCCCATCGTGGAACCGATCACCGATAGCTGAAGGAAGAACATCCGCCTCAGCTCGGCGGGCGGAGAATCGCCGGTCGTCGCGCCGGAGACCACGATCGTCCCTCCGGGCTTCAGCGAGCGGACGGAATGAGACCAGGTGGCCTGACCCACGGTCTCCATGACCGCGTCGACCCGCTCCGGCAACCGGGCGTCTGACTCAAAGGCCTGATCGGCGCCGAGCTCCAGTGCTTCCGAGCGCTTGTGCTCCGAACGTGAGGTGACCCACATGCGCAGACCGGCCGCGGTCCCCAGGACCACCAACGCCGTCGCCACCCCGCCGCCGGCACCCTGCACCAGGACGGTCATCCCGGGTGCGACACGGGCCCGGCTGAACAGCATCCGATAGGCGGTCAGCCACGCCGTGGGCAGGCAGGCCCCCTCCTCGAACGACAGCTCCGGCGGCTTGGGCACCAGATTGCGGCGGGGAACCGCCACTCGCTCGGCGAACGTCCCCTGGTGGCGCTCGGAGAGGATCGAACGCCGTGGGTCAAGCGTCTCGTCGCCCCGCCACGCGTCGTCGGTGATCACCGAGTGCACGACAACCTCGTTTCCATCCTCGTCGACCCCGGCGGCGTCGCAGCCAAGGATCATCGGCAGACGGTCTCTGTCGAGCCCGATACCCCGTAGCGACCACAGGTCGTGATGGTTGAGCGAGGCGGCCTTGACCACGACCGTGCTCCAGCCGTCCGGGGCCGTCGGGTCCGGCCGCTCCCCGACTTCCAGGCCGCGGAGGGGATCGTCGCGGTCGATGTCGGAGGCGAACACGGCGCGCATGAGGACATCATGCCGAACACCACCGCGGTGTGGTCGATGCCAAAATGCCACTCGTGGCGCAGGTGACAGCCGCTGCGACCCAGACGGTGAGCGCTCCCCCCGAGCGGGTGCTCGCCTTCCTGCGCGATTATCACCAGGCTCGGCCGTCCATCCTCCCCGACAGCTACAGCCGCTACCGGGTCGAGGAGGGAGGCGAGGGTGCCGGCACCGTCTTCAGCTACCACTTCAAATCCGGTCCTACCGAGCGAGACTTCCGCCTGCGGGCGGAGGAGTCGGACGGCCGCCTGATCGAACGCGACGAGCTCTCGTCGTTCACCACCACCTGGACGGTGGCCGAGGCGGCGAATGGCAGCACGGTCTCAGTCGAGTCCTCGTGGGTTGGCGGCGGCGGCATCGGCGGGTTCTTCGAGCGCCTGTTCGCGCCCATGGGCTTGCGCCGCGTCTACGGCGAGATGCTCCAGCGCCTCGCCGCGGCGTTCACCGATTGACCGGCTGAGCGTCCGCGCTCGCCGCCTCAGCGAAACAGATCGTCGACCGAGACCTCAACCTTGCGCCTTGCCAGATCGGAGGCTCCGGTGGTGGGCGCCTCGGGCTCGGCCGGCGTGATCACCTCGCACGTGGCCTGCACGTCGGCCGTCAGAAAGCGCGACGGCTTGCCGTATCCGTGGGCGTCGTCGATCCCCTTCGGGCGGTGGTAATAGCGAACCGGCACGTAGAGCTGAAGACGCTGGCGGGCGCGCGTGAGGGCTACGTACAGCAGCCGCCGCTCCTCCTCGATCGACTCCGCCGAGCCGCAGGCCATGTCCGCCGGAAAATTCCCGTCGTACAGCGCCACCACGTGCACCGACTCCCACTCCAGTCCCTTAGCGGAGTGGACGGTGGACAAGATAAGGTAGTCCTCGTCGAGGTGGGGAGGACCGGCGAGGTCGGCGCTCGATTGCGGCCCATCGAGCGCCAGCTCAGCGGTGAAGTGCCCGAGGTCGGAGGAGTGGCGGGCCGCCTCTACGAGGCGGTCGAGGTCTTGCAGGCGCAGGGCGCCGTCGGCATACCGGGCCTCGATCAGCGGCCCGAGCGCTTCGCGCAACGTCTCGGCGGCGCCCCCGGCGCTGGTCGCCTCCCGTGCGTCCTGTAATGCGCGGACCAGCCGATCGGCGGCGGGCAGCGCCCCCTGGGGCAAACACCCCCGACTGGCTGGCCAGCCAGCCAGGCTCCCCGGGGAGGAGATGAGGGGCCCCAGCGCGCGTCGCGCGGTCACCGGCCCCACGCCGTCCAGCAGCTGGAGGACGCGGAACCACGACAGCTCGCTGGCCGGGTTGTCCACGAGCCTGAACAGCGCGATCAGGTCCTTGACGTGGGCCGCCTCCAGGTAGCGCAGCCCGCCGTATTTGACGAACGGGATCTGGCGGCGCGAGAGCTCGAGCTCGAGCAGGTCGGAGTCATGCGAGGTCCGCATCAGCACTGCCTGGCGGTGCAGGTCCATCCCCTGCTCGCGGGCGTCGAGCACGCGCTCGCAGACCTCCGTGGCCTGGGCGGACTCGTCGCGGCAGAAGACGAGCACCGGCCGCGCCCCGCCGCCAAGCGGAGTGTGCAGCTGCTTGCGGAAGCTCCGCCTGAACTGAACGGACAGCGTATTGGCGGTATCGAGGATCGGCTCGCGGGAGCGGTAGTTGCGCTCGAGCTTGAGGACCGAGGCATCGGGGAACTGGTCTGGGAAGCCGAGGATGTGCTCGGCCGAAGCCGCGCGCCAGCCGTAGATCGCCTGGAGATCGTCGCCGACCACGGTCAGCTCGCGGCGACGGTCCCGCAGGCCGCGTACCACCTCCACCTGGAGTCCGTTCACGTCCTGGTACTCGTCGATTAGCAGATGCTCGATCCCGTCCTCCATGGCGGGGCCGATCACCTCGTCGGCAGCGAGCGCGCGCCAGTACAGCAACAGGTCGTCCAGGTCCAGGGCGCCCAGTGCCCGCTTTCGCCCGCCGTAAGCCTTGAACAGCTCGGCCAGCGCCTCCACGTGATCCTCGCACCAGGGAAAGCTCTCGGCCACCATCTCCGACAGCGGCCGCTGGCAGTTGACCGTCCGGGAGTAGATGTCGAGCAGCGTGCTCGCTCGCGGAAAGCGCCGCTGGCGGGCCGCGTGCCCGTGCTCCTCGCGGATCAGGTCCAGTACGTCGGCGGCGTCGCCCGGGTCCAGCACGGTAAAGCCGGGAGCCAGCCCGAGCGACGCGGCGTGCAGCCGCACAAACCTGTGGGCCACGGAATGAAACGTGCCACCCAGGACGCGGACGTCTCGACCCAACGCTGCGGTCATCGTCCGCACCCGCTCGAGCATCTCCCGAGCCGCGCGCCGGGTGAAAGTGAGCAGCAAGATCCGCTCGGGCGCCGTTCCCTGCGCGATCAGCCACGCCACCCGGGCCGAGAGGGTGGTGGTCTTGCCGGTGCCGGCGCCGGCGAGGATCAGCAGCGGGCCGCCGACGTGGGTGGCCGCCGCCCGCTGTTCGCGGTTCAGCTGGGCCAACCAGGGCTGCTCGGCGCCCTCGGTGGGTAAAGAAATGACTTCCACGTGCGGGGCGCGACCGTAGGGCCGCCCGCGGACGGACTGCAAGATCGCGCCCAGACTCGCCAGCTAACCTCAGACGCATGCCAGAGCGAACCCGCCTGGTTGCCGTCACAGGGGATGACGTATTCAGCCTCCCGCTGGGAGATGGGCAGCCCGAGCCGGTTCTGAGAGGGGTGGGCGCCCTCTGCGTGGCAGTCGATCCGCACGACCCCGAGCGCTGGTACGTGGGTACGTTCGACGACGGTCTGTTCGTGACCAGCGATGGCGGCACCACCTGGCGCCACCCCGAGCGTGGCCCGGAGGAGCAGCGGGTGCTATCGGTCTCTGTCTCCGGCTCGCACCGGGAGGGCGGAGTTTCGGTGGCCTACGCCGGAACCGAGCCCAGCAACCTCTACCGCTCCGAAGACGGAGGACGGAGCTGGCAGCTCCTGCCCGCTCTGCGCGAGCTCCCAGCGAGCCGAACTGGTCCTTTCCACCGCGCCCCTGGACCCATCACGTGCGGACGATCGCCCTGCACCCTTCCGACCCGGACGCGATGACGGTCGGCATCGAGCTGGGCGGGGTGATGCGCTCCCGCGACGGCGGCGCCTCCTGGCTCGACCACAATCCGCAGGCCCACAGCGACGCGCACCTTCTGCTGACCCATCCGTCCAAGCCCGACCGCGTGTACGAGGCGGCCGGCCAGGGCATCGCCCTGTCCGACGACCGGGGCGAGAGCTGGCGGCGGCTCGAGCACGGCCTCGACCGCCACTACGCCTGGGCGGCGGCGGCGGATCCCGCCGACCCCGACCTGTGGTACGTGTCGGTCAGCCGCTCGCCGTTCGCCGCCCACGGCGACGGAGACGGGGAGGCGCGGCTGCTGCGCGCCGACGGCGACGGATGGCACCCGATCGATGGTTGGCCTGACGAGCCGCACCTGCGGCGCATGCCCTACGCCATGGCGCCGCTGCCCGACACGCCCCGCAGCCTGCTGGTCGCCCTGCGCGGCGGGACCCTGCTGCTGAGCGAGGATGCGGGCGAGAGCTGGTCGGAGCTCCCGGCGCGACTCCCCGACGTGATCGACTTCGCGCTCGCGCCTGGATAATGGACGCGATGACTTATCGCGTAGCAGTGGTGGGTGCCACCGGTGCGGTCGGGCAGAAGGTGCTGCAAGTGCTCGAGGAGCGGTCGTTCCCCGTACGCGAGCTGGTCCCGTTCGCCAGCGCCCGCTCGGAGGGCATGCCCGTCACCTTCCAAGATCGGCAGCTGTCCTGCCGCGCGTTGTCGGAGGACGCGATCGCTGGCTTCGACCTGGCGTTCTTCGCCGCCGGCGGCACGGTCAGCGCCGAATGGGCTCCGCGGTTCGCCGAGCGGGGCGCGCTGGCGATCGACAAGTCGAGCTACTGGCGCATGGACCCCGAAGTGCCACTGGTCGTGCCCGAGATCAACCCGGATGCCACCGGGCAGGCGCTGGCTGCCGGCGGCAAGGGGATCGTCGCCAGCCCCAACTGCTCGACGATGGCGATGGTGATGGCGCTTCATCCAATCCACCGCGAGTCTCCGATCGAGGAGATCGTGGTCTCCACCTACCAGTCGGTGTCCGGCACGGGCCGCGCGGCCATCGACGAGCTGGCGAACCAGGCGCACGCCCTGCTTCACGGAACCGATCCCGGGCCACCGAGCGTCTACCCCCACCAGATCGCGTTCAACGCGCTGCCGCACGTCGAGGCGTTCAAGGATTCGAGCGGCTACACGACCGAGGAGCGCAAGATGATGCTCGAGACGCGCAAGGTCTTCGGCCTGGACGAGGAGCAGCTCGCGATCACCGCGACCTGCGTAAGGGTGCCGGTGATCCACTCGCACTCCGAGTCGATCCGGATCCGCACCCGCGAGCCGATCACCGTGGAGCGGGCGCGCGAGGTGCTTGAGAAGGCACCCGGAGTGATCGTGGTCGACGACCCCGAGCGCAACGACTATCCCCTGGCGATCGACGCCGCCGATCGCGACGAGGTGTTCGTCGGGCGGCTCCGCCACGATCCGGGGCCTCGGGGCGCCGAGCATCTGAACATGTGGGTGGTCGGCGACAACCTGCGGAAGGGAGCGGCGACGAACGCCGTCCAGATCGCGCAGCTGCTCCACGAGCGCGGCCTGGCGGGAGCGGAGCACCGCGCCGCGCGCGACGTGGCGGTCGCGCGGTAGATCAGCCGGTCGCGCGGTAGATCAGCCGGTCGCGCGGTAGATCAGCCGGTCGCGCGGTAGATAGCCGTGGCCGGGGCGCGTTCGCGCCCAGGCTGTTCAGCCAGGCGCGGATGGACTTGCCGGCGGGCGTGGCCACGCCCTCCTCGTATCCGGTGGTGGCCATGGCCAGAGTCACGCCGTCCTTCGTCGACCAGCCGAACTCGATCCCCGTCCCCGACGCCGCGTAGCGAGCGATCGGCTGACCCTGCTGGAGGTAGCTGCCGGCTGTCGCGAGGTCGGTGATCTCCTCGGCGACGTACTGGATCTTGCCTGCGTCCGGGCCCTCCAACAGCTCCCAGTAGACGAGCGGCTGGCCGGCGTACCAGTTGGGGATGATCGCGAGGATCTTGATCTTGCAGGGAGCCAGAATCGGCGCCCCCACCGGCATGTTCGCGTCCACGCCCTGGTCCGTGCGTTCCCAGACCGTGACGTAATGGAGCGGGATTTATGTACCCGGCGCTCGTCGGCGGCGCCACGACAAGCTCTTGCTGGAGCAGCTGTCTGACCTGGGACAGCGGCGGCGCATGGGCGTTGGGGTCGCCGACCGGAGTGGTGGTGGGGCTGGCATCGACCGCCTGCGCTTGCTGCCCAGCGGTGGGCTGGACCACCTGCGGGCGGGCGTGTGAGCTGGCGGCGGGTAGAGGATTGCGATTCCCGCCCCCACCGGCGCTGCTCGCTCCGCACCCCGCCAGGCCCAGCGCGACGACCAGCAGCGCCGCGCGGTTGACGATGGGACTACGTGGCGATCGTGTCACTGCCACGCGAGCGCACGGTAACACGGCGCCCGTCGTGGGGCGGAGGTTCAGGGCCGACCGACCGTCACCGCTCGCCCGCTGTCGGCCGCCTCATACAGCGCCTCGATTGCTCGTGCCTGGCCAAGCGCGTCGGCGCGGCCAAGAAGCGGTGTTGCCTGGCCTCGCACTGCCGCCGAGAAGTTCTCGGCCTCAAGCCGGTAGGAGTCGGCCACGGGGACCTCGATCCGTTCCACTTCCTGCCCGCGGCGCAGCTCGATCAGCGGCTTGCGACAGTGCCACGGGTCGTCGAGGAACAACCAGCCTTCCTCGCCCACGACCTCGAGCTCGTCGCGGGTTGCGAGCGCCAGTCCGGCGTCGAAGTGGGCCACGACGTCGTGCGGAAAGCTCATGGTCGCGGCGAATACCACATCGACGCCGTCGCCCCCGACAACCTGCTCAGCGCTCACGCGAACGGGCTCGCCGGCGATCAGCCTGGTGCCGCTCACGCAGTAGCTGCCGACATCCATCAGCGCTCCACCGTCGAGCTCCGCGCTCAGGCGGATGTTTGCGGGCTCGCGGGCGGCGAAGCTGAAGGCGCTGCGAAC
This sequence comes from uncultured Actinomycetes bacterium, assembly GCA_963719305.1. Taxonomy (GTDB): domain Bacteria; phylum Actinomycetota; class Thermoleophilia; order Solirubrobacterales; family Solirubrobacteraceae; genus Palsa-465. Next base: position 15,376 of record CAVRBL010000007.1, read on the forward strand.
CAATCGAAGTCGTCCCACAGCCCCGCTGCCGATCAGCTCGACCAACCGGAGCGTCTGCGGATTGTGGCGGTACATGAACGCCTCCATCAGCAGCCGCTGACAGCGCTCCGCGGTGTCGAACGCCAGCTCCACGTCCTCCGTCCGGCGGCTGAGGGGCTTCTCGCACAGGACGTGCTTGCCAGCCTCCAGCGCGCGCACCGTCCACTCGACGTGCATCGAGTTCGGCACCGAGATGTAGACCACGTCTACGTCGGGGTCGCCCAGCAGCGCCTCGTAGCTGCCGTGCGCTCGCTCGATGCCTTGCTCTTGCGCGTAGCCCTCCGCGCGAGAGGCATCGCGGCTCGCGACGGCCACGATCTCCACTTCGGGCGACTGACGAGCCCCGGCCAAGAACAGCCCATTGATCCGTGCGGTCGAGAGGATTCCCCAGTTGACGGGCACCGCTCGAGACGCTAGACGAACCGCGCCGCAAGGGGAGCCTCACGGCGCGATTGCCTGGTTGCTAGGCGGGCATGGTCTCGTCGGGGCGCGGCGCGTTTGAGTACTGCTCGGCCGGCTCCAGCAACTCCTTAACCTGCTTACGCAGCTCGGGCGTGTCCTCGTGACCGTGGACCGAAGCGGCGTGCTCGGCGGCGGCGCTCACGACCTCGTCCTCCTCGCCGATGATCGTGAGCGAGCAGTTCACCTCGCTCGGCCAGCGGCGACAGTCAGCCATCACTCTCGACATGTCTTCACCTCCTTCTCTCTCGAGAGCAGATCGTCCCCCAACCGGTGTCCGCAGTCAAGCCGGCGTTGTGGCAGGGTTAGCCCGTGCGATTCGCGATCTCGATTCCGCAGCGCGTCGATGCCGAGGGGTTTGATGCGGCCGGCTTTCGGAACTTCGTGGCGAGAGCCGAGGAGCTGGGATTTGAGAGCGGCTGGACTCAAGAGCAGGTCCTCGGACCGGGGAACGCCCTCGACCCGCTCGAGACGATGACGTACGCCGCCGCCTGCACCGAGCGGCTGCGGCTGGGGTGTGCGGTGTTCGTTAGCTCGCTCCACAGCCCACTTCACCTGGCAAAGAGCATCAGCTCGCTCGACTGCCTCAGCCACGGGCGGGTGGAGGTCGGGCTCGTGGCCGGCGGACCTGGACGTCCGTTCTCTGCCTATGGCGTCGACCCCAGTACGTTCGTGGCGCGGTTCAACGAAGGGCTAGAGCTGATGAAGGCCTGCTGGACGCAGCCGCAGATATCTCTCGACGGCCGCTTCTGGCAGCTCGACGGCGCATCGATGACGCCGAAGCCGGTGCAAAAGCCGTATCCACCACTGTGGATGGGCGGCAATCATCCTGCGGCGGTGCGGCGCGCGGTGCGACGGGCCGATGGCTTCTTCGGAGCCGGTTCCCAAACGACGGAGGCGTTCGCGCAACAGGTCCAGGTAGCCCGCGAGGAGCTCTCGAGCCAGGGTCGCGATCCATCCTCGTTCCGCGTCGCCAAGCGCGTCTACATCCACGTCGATGAAGATCGCGAGCGGGCGCGGGAGCAGATGGAGACGGCGCTCGAGCGTCACTACGGCCGCGGCGGGCTGGGGCCGGTCGCGGTCGTCGGGCCGCCGGCCGCGTGCATCGCCGGCCTGCGCGAGGTCGCGAGCGCCGGGGCGGAGTTGATCCAGCTGAACCCCATGGTCGACGAGCCACAGCAGCTCGAGCGGCTTGCGGCGGAGGTCGTGCCGCAGGTGGCCTGAGCTCGCCCGGTAACATTCTCGGTCCGGCGGATCGCCTACTCGGTCAGGGCGCCAGATGCCCAGCCGGGCCACGCGCCGGCCTTTTGCCGGCGGCCAGTCCCGGTGGCCGGGAGTGTCTCGCCACCCAGGCAGACACAAAAGTCCTGGGACGTAAGTAGTTAGGGGTGATCTATGACCGGGCGGCCTGGGGCGGGCCTCACATGGCCCGCCCGGTCGCAGCCCGGGTGCTCACCAACGACCGACCATTGAAGGGGCGCGATGACCGATCAACAGATGGACTTTCGCGACGGGCTCTCCGCGTGGCGCTTGCGACTCCGCCGAAACCGCAAGCAGCGGTGGCCGCGCCGTTGCGCCACGGCAATCGGTGCGGTGCTCGCCGCGGCGATGTTGGCGTTGCCGACCACAGGAGCAGCGGCCATCTCCGCCTCCGCCGCCACGGGCACGTTTGTCAGCTGGTTGCAGCGGCAGTACGGCTACACGCAGTGGCTACAGCACGTGTCCGGCGGCCCAGGTCTTCATGAACGGCGCGGGCTGCCTGGCGGAGTTTCGCGTTGGCCGGACGCATCACCTCACCAGCGCCGTCGTCAGTGACGGGGGCAACGCGTTGATGGTCACCAGCTCGCACGACAGGCACTGGCTCAGACGGTGGTCGAACTACTCACACCGGCGAATCGCGGGTTTCAATACTCCGGGCTCCGCCGCCGTCAACAGTCCCGCCTACGACTGGGCCTTCGCCGCCGCCGGGATCTACGCTCAGGGATTCCAGCAGCGTCGCACGACCTTCTCCGTGGGTGCCTACGATGGCGACCGGAGCGGCTGGATGAGGTTCTTCCGGTTTTACTGCCGGGTCAATGGCCAGCTTGCGTCATGCCATAACGCCTTCGGGGACGCGATCAGGTACCGGCCTTAGCAGCAAGCGGTCCTGGCTAGCCGACGCCGATGGCGAAGATGTGCATCGCGGTGCTATGGCCGGCCGGGCTGGCGCTGATGCTCGGCAGCCCCACCGCCAGCACCGTCTTGCCCGGGTTGATCGGGACGTGGGCGAAGAACACGTACACCGTGTGGCTGTACGGCCCGCTGGGACTGTTCACGTAGGAAGTGGATGTCGCGACGCTGTTCTCGGGACCGGGCGTGTACCAGAAGTCATCGAACTGGAGCTTGAAGCTCTGGGTCGTTCCGTCGCTGTAGTAGACCGTTCCGGTGCCGCTCGGGCTGCCGGAGTTGCTGGCGCCGAGGAAGCCCAACGTGGAACCCTGGCCGCTGACGTCGATGACCTGGCCGTCGGCGACGACATTGTCGGGCTGGCCTGCTGGCACGTTGGGCCAGGTGAACGAGATCCCACCCTGGTGGACCGTGGCGCCCGGTCCGAAGCCGGCGGCCGTCAGCGCCTGCTCTGAGTAGCTGTAGCCGGCGCCGTCGAAGTTGCCGGCCGAGGGATTGGCGTCATCGGAGATGCCCACGTTCGTGAAGGCGTCGGCCAGTGCCGCGTAGGGCACCGTGAAGGTGGCCGCGCCCGAGGTGTAGCGGGTCATGCGGTTCTGGGTGTAGGTGGCCGCCACGCTTACCTGGTAGGTGCCGGCGGCCAGGTTCGCGGGGGTCCGGATCGTCCAGCTGGCGCTCGCGCTGTGGCCCGATGGCAGCCTCGCGATGGTGACCGGTGCCGAGGGCGACACCGTCCAGCCCGACGGCGCGGAGACGGTCAGCTTCGCTCCGGTGACCGTGCCGCCGGCAGGGTTGGTGAGCGTGCCCGTGATCCTGAACGTCTGCCCTCCTTGCACCACGCTCCGGGGGCTGCGGACGGCCAGGCTCACGTCCTCAGGCGGTGCGGGCGAGCCATACGTGGCCCGGTTCCAGCGAGGGCTGGGCACCTGGCTCACGGGAACACCACCGGCGTAGGTGCCGTAGCGCACGAGGTTGACGTTGCCCAGGCCACCGCCGCGCTGGTCCTCACCCCATACCGCGATCGCCACGGTGTTCTGACCGTTCGGGTTGAGAATGCCGGTGGGCAGGCTGAAGACGTGCTGAGGGCCGAGGTCGTTGGCATACAGCCCCAGCAGCCAGCCGTTGAGGAAGATCTCGGCACGGTATCGCCGGCTCGGGTTGTCGCTGATCTTCAGCCCCAGCGGCACATCGGTGTGCTTGGGCAGATGCAACGAGAACGTCGTTCGATACCAGCCGATGCCAGGCGGAAGCCCCATCGAGGACCAGCGGTCCGGCAGCGACACCGACTGCCAGCTCCCATCCGGGTACCCGGGGAGGAACCAGCCGTGGCGCTCGCCGTACAGGCCACCGACGTTGAGCGGCCCGCGCACCGGATCGACGGGGTGCTCGCCTCCCAGGTTGCCCTGGATACGCCACTTGATGGGCGGCGAGGAGCCCGTGAGCACGGCGGTGCGAATTCCCCGCGGATCCTGGAACGAGGTGCAGGGCGCGCCGCATTCGTTGTGTCCCGAGTCGTAGACCAGCACGGCGATCACGTTGTGACTGCCCTTGGGGAGCGTTCCTGGTGCAAACGTGAACGTGTGCGTTCCGCTGGCTTCGGTTCCGAGCAGCGCGCCGTTCAGCCAGGCCGACCACATTCCCGCGGGGGACCCGCCCTCGCCGTCGATCGTGATGCCCGTTTCGTTGCCGGTGGCCGTGAAGTGGCCGCGATACCAGACGTCTCCGTGATGGAAGCCGTAGTCGTCCTCGTACAGGACGGGCAGGCTGCCCGGCGGGTTCGGGTTGTTGGTGGTGGTGTGATCCGCCCGGACCCAGCTGGAGTCGTCGAAGCTGGGCAGACGCTCGGGGGACTCGAACGCAAACTTCCAGTTGTTCAGAGCCGGCAGCTGGACCGAAGGTGGACCACCCACGGCGAACGCCAGGCTCCCGTCGGCACGCGGGGTGGCGGTCGCCGGACGGCCGTCCCAGGTGACGCGGGTAACGCTCGCGGGCACGAACGCCTGGGCCACGGTCGGCCCACTGGTGTCGCCCTGGAGGGCGAGCGTCGAGCCGCTCAGCGATGCCGAGCGCACGAGGTAGGGCCCGTGGGTGAGCACGAGCCCGCCTGCGGTCTGGTCGGGCCAGAAACCCTTGGCGGTGCCGGTGTCGGCCAGCAGCAGCTCCAGCGGACGCCTGCCGCCACCGGTCACGCGCACTTCGGTCAGCCCGCTGTGCTTGTAGTCCAGGCGCAAATCACCGCGCGACGGATCCCAGGTGCTGGTAGCGGAGCCGCGCAGCACGTGTACCTGCGGCTGACTTGAGTACCGGAGCACCGTCTCCCCGTCGGACCCCGTCGGGCCATACATCAGCGCGACGTCGGTGCCACCGCTCGTGTCCCAGCTCCCGTCGGTGACGAGCTGGGAGGTGGAGTACACGAGCTGCTGGTCGCCGAAGCTGAAATTGGCCACCAGCAGCTGCGAGTCGCGACCGTCGACCGTGATCGCCGTGCCCGGCTGCTGGGGCACGCTCGGGTAGTAGTCGCCGGCGGGCTCGTTGAAGGCGTCGAAGCCATCGATGGACACGAACGCGTCGCTCGAGGCCGGATTGTGCTGGCCGGTGACCACGACCTTGAGCGTGTGGGTGCCGGGGGCCAGGCCGACCGCCTGGTAGAGCACTTGCTCGTACTCCTTGTTCCCCGGGGCGTAGGTGTCGACCGTGGCCACCTGGTTGCCGTCGAGATAGACGTCGGCAATGCCGCCGTTGGACCCCTTGACGCCGACGTAGCGGACGGCGCTCGTGTTGAAGCTAAAAGAGGCGCTCGGCCCGGCGGTGTTGGCGAACGACTCGGTGTTGTCGTAGTCGCCCGCCGTGTAGGACTGGTTGGAGACGTGGGTCCAACCCGAGCTGTAGGTGATCGACGGGCTGGCGTCGTCGTCGCTGATCGTGGTTCGCCCCGCCAGATCGAGCGACAGGTGGGTGGTGTCCGTGGCGGTTGACGTCGTGTCGGCGTGGCGCAGAGTAAGCAGCTCGAAGCCGTTGTCCGGATTGCCGCGACCCAGCACCGTCAACGCCGGGTCGCTCGGTGGCGCCACGGGTAACTCGTCAGTCTTGGTCAGCGGGGTGGCGGCCTGCAGGAAGTTGGCGATCAGCTTCTGCTGGTTGTACTTGTCGGTGAGCTGGCGCGGTTCGGTGATCGCCGAGCCGTAGTCGTACGAGCTGTACACGCAGGTGCACGGCATGAACCCCCAGCTCGTGCCGCCGTAGGTCATGTAGAAGTTCATCATCGTCGAGCCGGCGGCGACGTTGTTGTCGTAGTAGACCTTCTCGAACTGCGAGTTCGTGAGCTGGCGGCACTTGTCGTAGCCGGCGCCGCCCCATGGATCGAAGGAGCCGCCCTGGAACTCGGGGAAGTACAGCGGGCTGTTCGGGTTGCTCAGGTGGTAGCCCATCTCGTCGGGAACCTGGCCCGGCCAGGTGCTGGGGCTGGAGCAGTTGAAGCCGAGCGGGTATGAGTCGAATCCCGGCAGCTGGACGGCCCCGGGCCCGGTGACGAAGCTCGAGTTGTCGTTGCCGCTGAGGGGAACAGTGATTCCGTCGGAGCGCATCTGCTGCTCCAGGTCGGCCATGTAGGTCTGGCCGTCGGCGGTGTTGGAGTCGTAGATCTCGTTCTCCACCTGGGTCGCGATCACGGTGCCGCTGCCATTCGTGAGCTGGTGGCGGGCGATGATCGGGTCGATGTGGTGCAGCCACTGCAGGGCGTAGTGGAGGTAGGTGGGATTGGTGGTGCGCGGCGTGCCGGCCATCCGCGCCAGCCATCCCGGGAATCCGCCGCCGTCGTGCTCGGCGTTGATGTAGGGACCGGGGCGGGCGATCACGTACAGCCCGGCCTTGGCCGCGTCGGCCAGGTACAGGTCAACGTCCCGTATGCCGCTGAAGTCGTAGACGCCCGGCCGCGGCGAGGCGTACCCCCAGTCGAAGTAGGAGGTGACCGTGTTGAAGCCGGCGGCCTTCATCTTCTGGAGCACATCCGGCCACAGGCTCGGGCTCGGCAGCCGGAACGGGTGCAGCGACCCGGAGTAGATGAACACCCGCTGGCCGTCGACCATCAGCGAGTACTTGTCCCAGGTAATCGCGTGCGGAGGCCGATGCAGCTCTGGCGTGCGAGGCCGTGCCGGTCCTCGTTGTCGCTGGTGTGCGTGACGCGGCAGATGCGCTTGCCAGCAGCAACAGGCACGCGGTCGCGATGAGACATGCCAACGCGCGAACGCCCACGCTGACACGCAGGATCGACCCACTCCCTCCGGACATCTTCCCAACCTCCGTACGAGTCTTAATGCGACCGCTTGATTTTATAACCACAACGCAAGCGGTCCCGAGGATCGCGAGCTCCTCCCGAGGTCCGGGATGTCGCGCCCGCTACTGCGTCCGGGTCCTAGGCGGCCGGCGGCTGCAACGCGCTCAGTTGCGTCACCCCGGCCTCGAGCTCGAGCAGGAACCGCTTGCGCTCGAGGCCGCCGCCGTAGCCCGTCAGGCTCCCGTCGGCTCCGATCACCCGGTGGCAGGGGACGATGACCGCAACCGGATTGCGGGCATTGGCCAGGCCCACGGCTCGCGCGGCGCTCGGGGCGCCGATCCGTCCGGCGATCTGGCCGTAGCTCGCCGTCTCTCCGTAGGGGATCGCGAGCAGTGCTTTCCAGACCGAGAGCTCGAAGCCGTTGCCTGCGAGATCGAGCCGGACGTCGAACTCGTGGCGCTCGCCGGCGAAATACTGCTCGAGCTGCTGGTGGGCGTCGGCGAACATCTCCGGGTCGTGCCTCCATTCGGGCCGGATAGGGAATGGGGACATCGAGAGCCGCCTGAGCCCGTGCTCGCCTCCGGCCAGCAGCAGCTCGCCGATGGGGGTGTCAATGGTGGTGTATCTCATGCCTCTACAACGACGCGTCGCCGGCCGTTGTGAGGTCAGCGCCCAGCCCCATCACCTCGGCCACCAGCTCGTAGGAGCGGCGACGGGCGTCGTGGTCGTAGGTGATCGTGACGACGATCAGCTCGTCGGCGCCGTACTCGGAGGCGATCCGCTCGAGACCGGCCCGGACCGTCTCCGGGGAGCCGACGACTCCCCGCCGGCCGGGCGCCATGTCCCTGACCGGCTTTCCTTCGGAAGACAGGAATGCGAGCGCCTTCTCGGGTGGCGGCACCGGGATCAGTTGCCCTCGCCGCAGCAGCGTCAGCGTCATCCGGCTGCTCGACGCCAGACGAGCTGCTTCCTCATCGGTGTCGGCGCACAGCACCCATACGCCGACGGCCGTCACAGGCTGCGCCAGGTCGCGCGCAGCACTGAACCGGCGGCGATACTCGGCCGCGATCGGGCCACTGCCCGGGTTGATGAAGTCCGCGAACGCGTACGGGAGGCCGAGCTGCGCGGCCCAGATCGCGCTCTGGGGCGACGAACCGAGCAGCCAGGGGACAGGAAGCTCAGGCCTTCCGGGGAGCATCTTCGCCAGCCGGGCGAACGGGTGGTCCTCGGGCAGGCTGTCGTCAAGGTAGGCGAGGAGCTCGGCGAGCTGCTGAGGGAAATCGTCGGGAGGGGCCGTCCGGCGGTCGCGCTGCAGCGCGAGCATCGTCAACGGGTCCGTTCCGGGGGCACGGCCCAGGGCCAGGTCGATCCGACCGGGAAACAGCGCGGCCAGCACCGTGAACGTCTCCGCGACCTTGAACGGGCTGTAGTGGGGCAGCATCACGCCGCCGCTGCCGACGCGGATTCGCTCGGTCGCGGCCGCGATCGGGCCGATCAATGCCTCCGGGCTGGCGCTGGCCAGCATCGGCCCGCCGTGATGCTCGGCCACCCAGTAACGGTGATAGCCGAGCGCGTCGGCGAGGCGGGCGAGGTCGAGCGTGTTGCGCAGCGCGTCCGCACCTGTCGCTCCCTCGGAGATCGGTGATTGGTCCAGGACGGAGAGCCGCATGGCGATGAAGATAGCCGCCGGCCGGAGGCGCTCCGCTCGGGCGGCGCCCGCGCGGCGTTTGGCTATGCGCCGGCGCCAGCCGACGCGGGGCCGCTGGCGGGCAGTCCGGGCTTTGCGGACGCGCCCTGGGGTGGATTCACCACTTGTCCCTCGTGCGGCCGCTCACCCTCGTCGGGTGCCTGGGCGATCAGAACGGGGATCGGGCTGTGGTTGAGCACGTAGTGGCTGACGCTGCCCAACAGCGACGCTTTCAACCCGCCTCGCCCGCGGGAGCCCATCACCAGCAGATCATGGTTGCCCGATTTGATCCGCCGCATCAGAGCTGTGCGGATCGGCTGGTGGGTGATGATCTTGGTCACGGGGATCGCCTGCGGCACGCGCTCGACCGCCTGGCACATCACCCGTTGAGCCTCTCGCTCGAAGTCGTTCGTCAGCTGCTGTGCGGCCGCGGCGGTCACAGGGCTATAGGCCCACGGCGGGCAGTGCCGGACCGCGGTCAGCAGCGTGAGCCGGGAGCGGTCCGCGAGCGCGATATCCACCGCCTGGCGTAGGGCCTCGTCCGAGTGGGGCGAACCATCGATGCTGACGAGGATGTTGTGGAACAAGGCGTCGCCTCTAGCCAGATGCACTCTTTAGCATGCCAAATACTAGCATGCCTAATACCGTGCTACGGTGGCTCGTGTGAGGAGCCTACCGACGGAGAACGACGTGCGGGGGGAGAAATTGCGCGCCGCCGGGGATGGGCCGTGACGGGTCCTCGGGTCTCCGTCAGGGCCACTGTCGCGTCTCGTCGGACCGCACCGGTCGCGTCCCTCCATCCAGGACGGCACTCGGTCGCGTCCCACCGTCCAAGGCGGTGGCCGATCGCGGCCCGAACAACCCGACCCCTCGGCCGAGCAGTTCCTCTACGCCTTCGATGCGTTCGTGCAAGCCGTGAGGCGCGCGCGCGGCGCCTCCGCACAGGAGCGGGGGCGGAGCTTGACCTTGTCCCAGTACGGGCTCCTCCAGCCGCTCGCCGATACCGACGGTGCACGGGTTCGGGACCTGGCCGAGCAGGCCGGTATCGCTCCCTCGACCGCCACCAGGATCCTCGATGCACTCGAGCGCCGCGGGATCGTGGACCGCAGCCCCTCTTCCGGGGATCGCCGAGGTGTCAGGATCACCCTCACCCCGGCGGGGCGCGAGTTGCTCTATGACGAGGACGAGTGGATGAGGGCCCGCGAGCGCGACTTCTACAGCCAACTGCCCGCGGAAGAGCGCAGGCTCGCACCCGAGCTGTTGCAGCGGCTGGCGGCGCTGATCGACGAGCTGGCCGCCGGTCCGAACGAGCAGCGGGCGACTGCCGACCGATAGCCAGTCGGTCCCCCCACGTGGGGGGTTATGGCGTCCGAGGCGTTGCCGCCACCGCGGTCCGGGGGCATGCTCAGACCATGGCGCTGCTTGCCGACACGGCCCGGTTCCGGAGCGACGATTCAGACGCGCTCGTCAGCGCGTCGCTGGCCTGTCCGGTGTGCCTTCGCAGCGACGGCGTCGAACGGCGGGCCGCGCTCGAGGGCTACGACCCGTCGGTGGAGTGCGGCTGTCCTCGCTGCGACGTGCGCTGGCGGGTGTACCTTCAGCCCCTGCAGGCCCTGCGGCTGAGCCTGATGGACCCTCGGACGCGCTAGCCAGCACGCGAGCGGTTACGCGACGCGGGGCCGCGGGCCGAACCCGGGCTGCTGTGCTCCGATGTCGAGGATCACCTGCTTGTCGGCCAGCTGGCAATACGCGCGGGCCGGGGGAGAGAGCCTGCTCAGCAGGCTGGCGTCGGCCGTGTCGATGACGCGCGGCTCACCCACTTTGAAGGTCCGGCCCGCGCGGACGACGTACCCGCCGCCACTCGCCTTGAGGTTCCGAAGCCAGCCTGACTCTTCGCCGTAGAGCAGCGCGATGACCAACGTTCGGTCGCGCTTGAAGGCCAGCAGCGGCGTTCGGTACTGGCGGCCAGAACGCCTGCCCCGGTGGACGATCACCGCCCACGGTGGAAGCAGCCACGAATACACGCCCTGGACGGGGTTGTTGATCAGCCTTGTTGAAGCGCGCGACCCGCCGTGAGAGCTGCATCAGGGATCAGCCTTTCACATCGACGTTCACGCGGCGGGCTCCGGTCGGAGTGAGGGCCGCTACGGTAGAAGACATGGAGCTCCGCACGCTCGGTCGCACCGGGGTGAAAGTCAGTCCGCTCTGCCTCGGGGCGATGATGTTCGGACCGTGGGGAAATACCGATCGCGAGGAGTGCATCCGGATCATCCACCGAGCCCTCGATGCGGGGATCAACTTCATCGACACCGCGGACGTCTACTCGCGGGGGGAGTCCGAGGAGATCGTGGGCGATGCGCTGCAAGGAGGGCGGCGCGAGCACGTGGTGCTGGCCACCAAGGTGCACGGCACGATGGGCGATGACCCGAACCAGTTCGGCAACTCTCGCCGGTGGATCGTGCGCGAGGTAGAGGACAGCCTGAGGCGGCTGAAGACAGATTGGATCGACCTCTACCAGATCCACCGTCCAGAGGCCGATACGGACATCGATGAGACCCTCGGGGCGTTGAGCGATCTCGTCCACGCCGGGAAGGTCCGCTACATCGGCTCCTCCACGTTTCCCGCCAGCCAGATCGTCGAGGCCCAGTGGACGGCACACCAGCGCGGTCGGGAGCGGTTCGTGTCCGAGCAGCCGCCGTACTCGATCCTCGTGCGCGCGGTCGAGGACGACGTTCTGCCCACCTGCCGGCGCTACGGGATGGGAGTGATTCCGTGGAGCCCGCTCGCGGGCGGCTGGCTGACCGGACGCTACCGCCTCGGCGCCGACGTGCCGGACTCAAACCGGGCCCGACTGGTGCCGCATCGCTATGACATGTCGCTGCCGGGCAACCAGCGCAAGCTCGAGGCCGCCGACGCGCTGGCCAAGCTGGCCGACGAAGCGGGCGTCACGCTGATCGAGATGGCCCTGGCGTTCGTCGTGCGCCACCCGGCCGTCACCGCGGCGATCATAGGCCCCCGCACCATGGAGCACCTGGAGTCGCAGCTGCCGGCGGCAGATGTCTCCCTCTCAGACGAGGTCCTCGACCGGATCGACGAGATCGTGCCACCCGGGGTCAACCTCAATCCAGCCGACGGCGGCTGGCAGAACCCGGCGCTTCAGCCGGTCGCCAGGCGCCGCTAGCTTCTCGGAACCCTCACGTCCAGACCCGGACACAACGCCCGTTAGCGAACACAGATGTTCGCTACGCTGCCCGCGTGGAGAACCGGCTGCGGCAGCTTCCGCGGGGGCGTCATCGGCTGCCCCGGGAGCAGGTACGCTCCTCGCAGCGAGCGCGCATGCTCCGGGCGATGGCCGAGGCGGTTGCGGAAAAGGGGTTCGCGTGGGTCACCGTCGCCGACGTCATCTCCAGGGCCGGCGTCTCCCGCGAGACGTTCTACGAGCACTTCTCCGACAAGGAGGAGTGCTTCATCACGGTGCTCGACGAGGGCGCCCGGGTGCTGCACGAGATCCTCACCGACGTGGTCGGTGACGACGGGGACGATCCGGTCGAGCGACTCGACCGCGTGCTGAAGGCCTATCTCAACACCCTGGCGGGTGAGCCGGCGTTCGCCAAGGCGTTCCTGATCGACGCTTATGGCGCTGGTTCGCAGGCGATCGCCCGGCGCATCGGACTCCAGCGCAGATTCATTGACTTGGTGGCGGAGATCTTCGACTCGACCGAATCGGACTCACCGGGGAGATTCGCGTGCGAAGCGCTGGTCGCATCGCTCAGCTCGATGGTCACGGTCCGGGTCGGCAGTGGGCGGCTGGATGAGCTGCCCGCGCTGCGCGAGCCCGTCATCGCCCTCGTGCGGCGGGTTTCCGGCGGTGGCCCGAGTGCCGCTCGCGATGCGGCGGCTCCCACAGCCCCGGTGACCCGATGAGCGTCGGCGCTCCGCGGGTCCCACCCGGCTCCCGGCGTGACATCGGCGCCATTCCCACGGCGATCGCCGCGGCTGCCGGCCGGGCGATCGGATCGGGCCCGCCGAACCTGTTCACGACGCTCGCTCGTCACCGGCGTCTGTTCTTTCCCTGGCTGTGGTTCGCGGGGATGCTCATGCCGCGCGGCCGGCTGCCCCGCAAGGACACCGAGATCGTGATCCTGCGCGTGGCCCACAACTGCCACTGCGAGTACGAGTGGCGTCACCACGAACGGATCGCCCAGACGGTCGGGCTCGGAGCCGACGATGTCGGGCGGGTTCGCGAGGGTCCCGATGCGGACGGTTTCAGCGAGCGCCAGTCGCTGCTGCTGCGAGCGACCGACGAGCTTCACCGCAGGCGCGACATCAGCAACAAGACCTGGGATGCACTCACAAGCCAGCTGTCGGACGTGGAGCTGATCGAGCTGTGCATGCTCGTCGGCCACTACGAGATGTTGGCGATGACCCTCAATGCCCTTCGAGTGCAACCTGATCGATGAGCGCCCTGGCTGAACGACGAGTGTTCATCACCGGGGCGGCGCGGGGAATCGGCGCCGCCACCGCCAGGAGGCTCCACGCCCGCGGTGCCAGGGTCGCGTTGGCGGGGCTGGAGCCGGACATCTTGGCGACGGTGGCCCGGGAGTGCGGCGATGCCCCCTGGCTGGAGTGCGACGTGCGCGACCGACCGCAGGTCGAGGATGCAGTGGAGCTGGCCGTGCAGCGCCTCGGCGGCCTGGACGTGGTGGTAGCAAACGCCGGCACAGCCGCCCAGCTGCCCATCCTCGGCGGCGACCCGACGGTGTTCGAGCGCACGATCGAGGTCAATCTGCTGGGCGTCTACTACACGCTGCGGGCGGCGGCCCCCCACATCGCCCACCCGCGCGGCTACGCGCTGGCGATTTCCTCGCTGGCAGCCGCCGTACATGCGCCGCTGCTCGGCGCCTACTCCGCCTCCAAGGCAGGGGTGGAGGCACTGGCCGACGCGCTGCGGATCGAGCTTGCCTCCAGCGGCGCGCGGGTCGGGGTGGCGTACTTCGCCGAGCTCGACACCGAAATGACCAGCGCGGATTCGGGACCAAGGCCGCGGAGAAGATGAAGACGTTGGGTGGCCCGTTCACGCGGGTTGCGCCACTCGAGGTTGGGGTGAACGCCATCGAGCGGGGGATCGCGCGCCGCTCCCGGCGTGTGGTTGCGCCGGCCTGGGTCGGTTCGGTGCTGCCGATCAGGATGCTGGCCCAGCGGCTGGTCGACCTCGTCTCTCGCCGGGGGCTGGACGCCGCGCTCGAGGTCGCTCGCGAGGAGAACGCGCCGCTGACGACGCCCCAGCCGCCGCGCCTCTAGCGGCGCGTGGCCATCCAAAACTCTTAGCGCGCTCCTACGGGATTCAGACACTCGCGCAGCATCGTCTGAGCTCCATCGAGAAAGGAGGTTCAGACGATGCGACTCACGCACCTGCTGACGACGTTGGCGGTGACCGGCGCGGTAGCGGGCGGCGGCGCCGCGATTGCTAGTGCCGCCACGTCGAGTTCGACCCCCTCGACCTCGACGACCACCACCCAGAGCACGACTCCGGCAAGGACCACCACCACACCCCGGCCGGGCCGTGCTCCAGGCGGGCAGCCGCCCAGCGGCCAGCGTCCCAACGGCAGCTCACATAACTGCCCGAACATGTGAGCAGCCCTGCCTGCTCGGCGTGACCTCCATCGTGGGGCACGCCGGGGGGCGGGCGCTGCCACGCCGGGGAGCGGGCGCCGCCACGCCCGGGGGGCGGGCGCGGGGGTCTACTGGTGCTCGCCGGCGATCAGCAGCAGACCTCCGTCGACGACGTACGACGCGCCGGTGACGTAGCTGGCCTGATCTGAAGCCAGCCAGGCGATCAGGGCGCCCACCTCCCTGGCGTCTCCCGCCCGGCCGAGCGGGACCTGGCTTGGGGACGGTGATTGGTCCTCCTGCCCGGTCATCCGGGTGGCGATCTGTCCCGGCGCGACCGCGTTGACGCGGATGCCGTGCGGCCCAAGCTCCAAGGCCATGGCCTTCGTCAGGCCGCCAAGCCCATGCTTCGAGGCGGTGTAAGGCGCCGCACCGGACAGAGGAATGTGCTCGTGTACGGACGTCACGTTGATGATCGCGCCCCCGCTTTGGTGCTCCACCATCCTCCGCGCCGCGGCCTGGGCCGTCAGGAAGGCGGCGGTCAGGTTGACATCGATGACTCCCTGCCACTCCTCTGGCGTCATCTCGAGAAACGGCTTGCTGGTCCCGTGGCCGGCGTTGTTGACCAGCACATTGACGCTCCCCAGCGCTTGACACAGCTCGTTGAGCACCTTCGCGCCTTCGTGCACCGCATGCAGGTCGAGGTGGCGAGTCTCACAGCGCGCGCCTGCCTCTTCGATCTCCCGAGCCACGCTCTGCGCGCGGTCCTCTTCGCGGTGCCAGGTAATGCCCACGTCAAAGCCCGAGTTCGCAAGCGCGACGGCCGTCGCCCGCCCGATGCCGCTGTTGCCGCCCGTAACGATCGCCACCGCCATCACGCGCTCGCTCCCCGCACCGGAAGCCGTCCAAACGGCGGTGGCGCCCGCGGCCACCGCCTGCCTGACCGCATGTGGCTGGCCAGCCAGCCAGGGAGTAGGATCCGCGGATCGGGCGGACCGCGAGCGAGGAGGTCATTGGGTGTCATCGACGGCGAGCGATCCCGGGGCGAAGGCTGGCAGCCCCAGTGCCACGAAAGACCTGAGCCGCGTCCGGGTCGGGGAGCGGCCACTGTGGCTCGACGGCCCCCCGCATGAGCTGTTCGCGCGATTGCGCGCCGAGTGCCCGGTCCACTGGACAGACAAGATCACCGAGTATCCGAACGAGTCCGGCTTCTGGTCGGTGACCCGCGCCGATGATCTGCACGCGGTCAGCCGTGACCACAAGACGTACTCCTCGGAGCTGGGTGGCGTGACCGCCACCCGGGACGTGTTCCCGCTCGAGCTGGTGCGGGCCACGTTCATCGGCATGGACCCGCCCAAGCACGACCGGCTGAAGATGCTGTTCCAGGCCGGATTTACGCCCAAGCGGATCGCGGCGCACGAGCCGGCGATCCGCCGAATCGTCACCGACGTGCTCGACAAGCTGAAGGGCCGCGACACGTGCGAGCTCGTGAACGAAGTCGCCCAGCCCGTGGTGTCTCGCGTCATCGGGAGCTTCATGGGCATCCCGCCGGAGGACGACGCCGTCTGGGCGCGGCTGATGAATTCCATGCTCGGGATGGGCGATCCCGATCTGAACCCGGGCGGCATCGAGGAGGTGCTCGCCAAGGACGTACCCGAGCTGTTCGCGCGCTGCGGGCGGATGATCGCCGAGCGGCGAGAGCGCCCGACGGACGATCTGACAAGCGTGCTCGTCCACGCCGAGATCGACGGCCAGAAGCTCGAGGAGCACGAGATCGTGATGGGGTTCTTCCTGCTGGTCGCCGCCGGCAACGACTCCACCAAGGCGACCTTCGCCAGTGGAATGCGCGCCCTGATGGAACACCCGGACCAGCGGCAGCTGCTGCTCGAGGATCCATCGCTGATCCCCTCGGCGGTCGAGGAGTCGCTGCGGATGTTTCCGGCCTTCGCGCACTTCGGCCGGACCGCGACCCAAGACACGGAGCTGGCGGGGACCCAGATCCGCGAGGGGGACAAGGTTGTGATGTGGTACGCATCCTCAAACCGGGACGAGACCCGGTACGAGGATCCGGACCGCTTCGACGTTCGCCGCAATCCCGAGCACCAGGCCTTCGGCGCGGGTGGCCGCCACTTCTGCCTGGGGGCCGCACTGGCTCGGCTCGAGCTGCGGGCGCTGTTCGAGGAGACGCTCGCGCGCTACCCGGAGATGAAGCTCGCGGGCCCGCCCGCCTACGTCGAGTCGGCGTTCATCAACCAGCTGAAGACGCTGCCGGTGGCGCTCGGGCCGCGGCGCTGAGGGAGCGGTCGCTGTTCAGCGGTCGGTCTGACGCGCACGCCAGACCGAATGGGCTGCCCTCCGAGTCGCGGCAGACCGCCCATCTGGAGCCTGGGTGAATGACGCTGCCGCCGAGCTCCTTCACCCGCTCGAGCGCCTGCTCGAGGTCGTCCACCGCAAAGTAGGGCAGCGACGCGGTGTCGCCGGGGCCGCGCCCCCGCTCGTGAACGCCGACACGCGGGTCCGCGCCGTGCGTCTGCCAGCCGCTCCCTTCCTCATCGCTGCGTTCATCGAGCGAGAGGCCGAGAAGGCTCGACCAGAAGCGCCGTGCCCGCCGCGGATCATCAGCGGGAAACTCGACCAGGGTGGGGCGTACATCCATTTGCTTGACGCACGATACGTCAGCGAGCTCAGCCCGCCTCGGTGGCCGCGGCCCAAGTTCCAGCGAATGCCGCCAGCAGGGGCGAGAGTTCGCGCTCACGCGTCGGGTCGAGCAGCGCGGCCGCGGCGTAGGGGCGTGCGGCAGGTCCGCTTTGCTCCGCGAGCCCCGGCGCCTCGGACTCGACCAGCCGGCACAGCGCGTCAGCGACCTCGTCCGGCGATTGGGGCGCCGGCCCCTCGGCGCCGAGCACCCACTCGTAGAGCTCGTCGCTGAGACTGGGGCGGGGGTCGTCGCCGCCTTTGAGACGCGTCCCCCACTCGCGGGACAGAGAGGTCATCACCGGCCCGGGCTGGAAGTTCGTGACCCGTATCCCCCACGGTGCCGCCTCGATCGCGAGCGCCTGGCAAACGGTCTCCAGTGCCGCCTTCGATGCGACGTAGTAGCCGAGCGCCGGGGGGCACAGGCCGGCGGCAAAGATCGTCGAGAGATTGATGATGTGGCCGTTGCGCTGGCCGCGCATGGGCGGCAGCACCGCCTGGATCAGCGCCAGCGTGCCGAACAGATTGGTCTCGAAGCTCTCGCGCACGCGGTCTAGGTCCACCTGCTCGACGCCCCCGATCAGGCCGTAGCCGGCGTTGTTGATCAGCACCTCCACCTTGCCGATCGCGCGCACGACCGACTCGATGGCGGGACCGTGGCGCACATCGAGGTCGTGGATCTCGAGCCGCTCCTTAAGCCCCTCGCGTAGCTCCTCGTCGTGTGCGTGGTCGCGAACGGTGGCATGCACCGCGTGTCCGCGCCCCGCCAGGGCACGAGCGGTCGCGAAGCCGATGCCCTGCGGCGACGAGCAGCCGGTGATCAAGATGACCCGACTGGTCCCCACGAGCCGGCATCGTACAGGCGCCTTACGGGAACTCGGCGAGGCGTCGCCGGGCGCGCCGCCGGAGTGGCCCTTTCATCGGCATCGGAGCGGACGTCCCCGCGGGCCGGCGAAGGCGTACCGTGACCGGCATGATTCATCCGGCTGTCACATACCGACAGGCTCAAGGACTGCGCGGGAGGGCGGCGGGATGAGGGAGCTCGCGCTCGGGCAGGTCGAGCCAGGCCTGACCGGCGCGCGCGGCGCGTTCGTGGCCTGTTTGGCCACGATCCTCGAGCTTGACCCCGCCGATGTACCGCGGCCCGAGGATGTCGACGATCATCCGCCGGGGCCGTTGCTCTCCCGCTGGCTTGCCCGCCTGGGCATGGGGCTCGTCCCGATCTGGCAACCGGAAACGTTCAACTGGCCGGGCCCGTGGCTTGCTCGCGTGCGCGATTCGGCCGGTGCGACGCGGCCCGTGGTGATGTATGGGTTCCCCTCGGGCGTCGTGTTCGACCCGTTGGGCGGAGCACCAGTGCCCGAGGACGGCGGCGAGGAGCACGACTGGGTGGAGGAAGGATTTGTGTTGGCGGCTGGCGATATCGCGCTAGCTCGCCCCACACGGGCAGCCGCTCCCGCAGGGTCGGGCACGGTCGTCTCGATCCATGTGTCCGACGGCGCCGGCGCGCCCGCCCGGTCGCTGACCACCGCGCGGCTGCTGGCCGGGCGCGGGGTCGAGGGCGATCGCCACCTGGTCGGGGACCGGGACTTTTCCGTCCGGTCTCCCGGGAAGCGCGCTGACCCTGATCGAACAGCGGGTCTGCAGGGAGCTCGGCCTGACGGCCGACGAGCACCGTCGCAACGTGGTGGTCGACGGGATCGGGCTGAACGAGCTCGTGGGGCACGAGTTCGTGATCGGCCGCGTGCATTGCCGCGGGATGCGGCTGTGCGAGCCCTGTACCGTCATCCAGCGCTATGCCGGGCGACCGATCCTGCGCCCGCTCGTTCACCGCGGCGGCTTACGGGCGGACATCCTCGCCGATGGAGAGATCGAGGTCGGCGACCGCGTTTCGGTCCTCTAGCGCCGGAGCACGCCCGGCGGCTGCACCGGCCCGCCCTGAGGTCCCGATTTCTGGCACGGTTCTCGCGCAGTGACACAGGTCCGATACGTCGCCTCTCCCGACGGCACGCGCATCGCCTATCGCGTGTCGGGCGGCGGCGAGCCAATCCTGTTCGTGCATGGCGCCTCGACGTCGGGCGCGGACTGGATGTTCGTCCAGCCGTTCCTTTGTGACCGGTTCACCGTCGTGACGATGGATCGCCGCGGCCGGGCCGACAGCGGCGACGGCCCCAACTACATGATCGAGCGGGAGGCTGAGGACGTGCTGGCAGTGCTCGACGCCGTTGCCGGGGAGCTGCTCGTGGGCCATTCCTACGGCGCGCTGTGCTCGATCTTGGCTGCCCAACGTTCGACTTCGCTGCGACGACTGGTCCTGTACGAGCCGCCGATCGCGGTCCGGGAGGACCGGGTCGTCGGGCTGGAGGAGCTTGTTGTCGAGGACAAGGATGCTGCCGTCGAAGCCTTCCTGCGGTCGGCGGACATCCCAAATGACCAGATCGACGCGATCCGCTCCTCGCGCGCCTGGCCAGTGCTGCTCGACGCCGTTCCCGCGCTGCCACGCGAACTCCGTGCCTGCACCGCTTGGCGAAATCCTCAGGGACCGATTCCCGTGCCCACCCTGTTCCTTGTGGGTGGCGACACCGACAACCCCGTATATCTCGACGGTCTCGACGAGCTCCAAGCCGCGTTCCCCGAAGCCCGCTGCGAGTCGATCCCGCACCAGCGCCATGCCGGGCACGTCTTCGCCGCCGAGACCTTTGCCGATCTCATCGCCAGCTTCTGCGGTAGCGCCCCGCATGAGCCCGCCCTCAGAGGTATGGGTTGCTGAGCGCGCTGCCTGGGCGCGGCTTCAGGACGGCGGTGGTGGCCGGCTTGTTGGCGCTGGTACTCGTGGCCGTGTTGAGGCCGTCCCCCGTGGGGGCAGCCGGTGCGAGGGCGGCGCCGAGCTCCATCTGCACCTCCAACTATGCGCCTGGCTCGTTGCAGGCCGCGCGGGGCTTGCGCTTTGGGATCGATCCCGAGCTCGCCGGCAGCGTCGGCAGCGGCCAGAACGCGGCCAAGCCGGTGAGCGGGACCAAGACCCTCCAGGCTCTGCGTGCCTTGCGGCCTCGCGGCAAGGAGTTGGTGCTGCGCGTCAATCGCCTGTTCGAATCACTGGGCCAAGCGGGGATCCGCCGTTTCAAGCAGATCATCGACCGCTACGCGCGCCAGGGGTTCGACACCGAGCTGCAGGTCCGCTACCACCCCAGCGGTAGCCAGGTCGGAAACATCCCGGCCTGGACCAGGTACGTGCGGCACGTCGTCGACGTGTTCGGTTCCAATCCCCACCTGGTCGCGATGACGATCACGAACGAGATCAACATCGCGATCTCTCCGAACACCTCCGACGGGGCCTATCCCAAGGCCGAGCAGGCACTCATCCAAGGGATCATCGCCGCCCACCGGGAGGCGCAGCGCCGTGGCTTCAAACAGCTTCGGTTTGGGTTTACCTATGCCTACTGCTTCAACTCCACCAAGGACGCGGCCATGTTCAGGGCTCTGCGCGGCGGCGGCAAGGAGTTTCGTAAGGCGCTTGGGTTCGTGGGCGTCGACTTCTACCCGGAGCTGGTCCCGGGTGGCGCCACAGCGATCCGGGCTGCCACCCTGCAGATGATGGCCAGGGCCCGGAGGGGCTTCATGCCGCTGGCTGGGCTGGGCTCGAACGTCCCGATGTGGATCACCGAGAACGGCTACGACACCACGCCCGGCAAGGTCACCTTCAGCCAGCAGCGCGCCGCGTTGATGCAGATGGTGAACACGATCAGGCGGGCAGACAAGACGTTCGACGTGACCGACTACCGCTGGTTCAACCTGCGCGACAACTTATCTACGACGCAGGCATTTGCTGAGACGAGCGGCCTGTTGACCGACAGCTACGTGCGAAAGCCGGCATTCGCGGCCTACAGGCGCCTCATCCAGCGGTTCGGAAAGCCCAAGGCGAAGTAGCAGCAGCCGATGCCGCGCCGTGGCGTCCTTCCCGGGAAGGCGATCGGTTGACCACACAATACTTTGCGCTACGCATCGTTAGTTGGTATCATTTTTTGTGGAGGCCAAAGTCCCGCTTAGGAGGATTGGAGGCTCACTGTGGACCAACCAACCAACGGCAACAATGGCGCTCGGGGGGACGCGCGCCGGTTGCGCAACGGGTTGGTTTGGACCGCCGTGCTGGCGCTGCTGCTGCTCGGGATCGGCCTCGCGGTCCCCGACCTGCGCGGGGTACTCGATCGCGCTTCGGACGCCAACCTCGGCTGGCTGGGACTGGCCGTCGCCCTGGAGCTTGCCTCCTGCCTGGGCTACGTGGGCACGGTCAGGCTCGTGCTCTCCCGCGGCCCGGCCAAACTGGTCAGACGGCTGGCATGGGCGGAGATGGCATTCGGCGCAGTCGTCCCGGTGGGCGGTGCGGGCGGCCTGGCGGTCGGCGCCTGGGCGATGCGGACGTGGGGAATTTCCTGGTCGCGGATCGCCAACCGTTCGGCGGTCATCTTCCTCCTGACCAGCGCGGTCAACGGAGCCGTCCTCGGCCTGGGAGGGGTGGGCCTGCTGGCTGGACTGGGTCACACGCACGCCAGCTTCATCTATGGGCTAATCCCCGCCGTAGTGGCGTTCGCCGGGATCGCGTTCTTCCTAGTGCTACCGCGCCTGACCGGAGAATCGCGCCTGATCGGAGAATCCGGGCGCCGGCGCGAGCAAAGCCGGGTCGGCGGCGCGCTCGCGCGCGCGGCCACCTGGGTGCGCGATACGGAGGAAGTGGCGTTCACGCTCAACTGGAGGCTCCTGGGCACCGTCGGGTATCTGGTGTTCGACATCGCGGTGCTGTGGGCATGCCTGCGGGCGCTCGGCGTTAACGCACCCATCGTCGCGCTGGTGCTCGGCTACCAGATCGGATACCTGGCCAACCTGGTGCCGATTCCTGGAGGTCTCGGCGTGCTGGAGGGCGGGCTTCTGGGAGCCCTTCTGCTGTACGGCCTGCCGGCGGCGCCGACGGCCGCAGCAGTCGTCCTCTACCACGCGATCGCCCTATGGGTGCCCACGCTCGGTGGGACAGTGGGGTTTGCCCGGCTACGCGGCGCGCTCGCGGCCCAGCGACCGCGGGTCGCTGCCGAGAAAGCTCACGAGGTGGACGAGCGTTCTCAGCCCGAGCCCTTGCCGGCTCGTGCCGAGCCGCTTCCGGCGCCCCCGTCGCGGGCCAACGACCTGGCCGCGTAGAGCGGCGGGGTCGGGCCGGCCCAGGTTCGGCAGCTGGGGCTCTGGCGCCTAGCTCACCTGTAGGCCCAGGGGAGCCGTCCCTGCTCCAGCTCTCCCTCGGCCTGGATCACGTGCATCACGGCGTTGATCAACGCCAGATGCGTAAAGGCTTGGGGGAAGTTCCCCAGATGCCGTCCGGTGCGGGCGTCGACCTCCTCCGCGTAGAGCCCGAGCGAGCTGGCGTACCCCAGCAACCGTTCGCACGTGCCCCGCGCTTTCTCCAGCTCGCCAATTTCACACAGCGCGGCCACGAGCCAGAACGAACAGATCATGAACGTGCCCTCGCGACCCTCCAGGCCGTCGTCTGTCTGGTCGGTGCGGTATCGCAGCACGAGCCCGTGGTCGGTCAGCTCGTCGGCGATCGCGAACACCGTGTTCCGAATACGCTCGTCCTCGGGCGGTAGGAAGCGGACGATCGGCAGCAGCAGCAGCGAGGCGTCCAGCGCGGTGGTGTCGTAGTGCTGGACGAACACGCCACGATCATCCACGCCGCGCTCGCAGATGTCGGCGTGGATCTCATCGGCGGCCGCCTGCCAGCGCGCGACGTGCTCGTCGTCCTCGCGCAGCTCGGCCAGCCGCGCCCCGCGATCACACGCCACCCAACAGAACATCTTCGAGGAGGTGAAGTGCTTGGGGTCGCCCCTGACCTCCCAGATGCCGCGGTCCGGCTTTCGCCAGTTGGCGACCGCGGCCTCCACCTGGCGCTTGAGGATCGGCCAGACGCGCTCGTCGAGCGAATCCCGAGAGCGGGTGTGAAGGTAGACGGAGTCGAGCAGGGCGCCCCACACGTCGTGTTGGCGCTGGCTGTGTGCCGCGTTCCCGACCCGGACCGGACGAGCGCCCTGATAGCCGTGCAGATGATCGAGCAGGCTCTCGTCGAGCGCCCGCTCGCCACCCACGCCGTACATGACCTGTAGGTCGGCGGCGCCCTCGGCGACATCGGCGATGAAGTAGAAGAAGTCGTTGGCCTCCCAGTCGAGCCCAAGCGAGTACAGCGCCCATAGCATGAACGTCGAATCGCGGATCCAGCTGTAGCGGTAGTCCCAGTTGCGCTCGCCGTGCGGGGTTTCCGGCAGCGAGGTCGTCGCGGCCGCGATCAGTGCTCCCGTCGGGGCATAGGTCAGCCCCTTGAGCGTGAGTGCGCTGCGCTGCAGGTACGTGGTCCAGGGATGGTCCGGAAATTTTCCGCGGGCCAGCCAGTGCTGCCAGTGGTGCGCGGTCCATACCAGCCGGCGGTAGGCCTCATCGAAGGTCTTGGGCGCCGGGTGCTCGGCCCAGCTGAGCGCGCAGAACAGCTGTTCGCCCTCCTTCATCCGGTGGCGCGCGGTGGCGCGCGGTCCCTCGAATCCGATTCGCAAGTCGGTGGTCAGCCGCAGCTCGACGTCGACTCCGTCGGCGCGGGCAACCCCCTCGTGGTAGCCCGAGTTGGGGTACTCCCACTGCGCCGGTTTGCGCCCGTAATCGAATACCGGTTCGCACTCGAGCGTGACCTCGACCTCCCCGTTGACGCACCGCACGGTCCGCAGCAGCACGTGCTCGGTGTCATAGTCGGTCGGTGCCCGGCGGTGGGTGTGCGAGCGGTCGTGCTCGTGGCGCCAGGGACCCATCAACAGTAC
This sequence comes from uncultured Actinomycetes bacterium, assembly GCA_963719305.1. Lineage (GTDB taxonomy): Bacteria > Actinomycetota > Thermoleophilia > Solirubrobacterales > Solirubrobacteraceae > Palsa-465. The sequence goes on from CAVRBL010000007.1 coordinate 39,146, forward strand.
GTCGCGGACGATGATCCAGCCCTCGGCCGTGCCCCAACTGGTCTCGAGGACCATCGTCCCTGGCAGGTAGCGCCTGGAGGCCGGCACCGACACGCCGAGTGGAGCGATCCGGAAGGAGCCCGCGTCGCGATCGAGCATCGCGCCGAACACGCTTGGCGAGTCGACCCGTGGCAGGCACAGCCACTCGACGGCACCATTCGGAGCGACGAGCGCAATCGTCTCGCAGTCGGACAAGAAGCCGTAGTCCGCGATGGGTGGAAACGGGCTCGAGGCCGGCTGCACCTCCGAGCGGAGGCGAGGGATCGGCCCTCGAGCGGCCGACGGAGGCGCGAATGCCTCGGCCTGTTGCTGATTCTCTTCCTCTGTAAGGCGGTCGATGAACTGGAGTATTACGCCCCGATCGACCTCAGTGGGAGGGGCGAACGGCGACTTGCGAAGCTGACGTCAGCGCGCGGCGCGTCTCAGCGACAGCGCCAGCAGCGAGATCACCGCCACCGGCATCAGCCACCAGGCGGTCGCGCTGGCATCAGCGATCAGCGCGGTTGCGCCGAGGGCGGCGACGACGCCCACGGCCGTGATCCAATCGTCGCCGACGACGAAATCCCACACGCCTTTCAGCGTCCCGCGAACCCAGCTCATGCCAGCTCTCCGGCGGCGGCTCGGGCGCTCGCCTTGCGCTCAGCTGCGGCGCTGGCGTGAGCGGTGCGAAGCCAGGCCACCATCCCGAGGGACGCGAGCGCCAGACCGGGGATGATCACAAGCAGCGCCGCGTCCCCTCCGGGCCACGACGCGCCCGCGCCCTCGGCACCCCAGAACATCCCGAACGAGCTCAGCATCACGCCCACGGCGAACTTCATGGCGTTCTCCGGTACGCGCGCGAGCGGTGCCCGAACCGCGATCCCGGCCAGCACCACGAGCCCCACCGCGACTCCGGCCGCCGCTGCCGCCAGCCCGATCCGGTGCTGGTTCGCGCCGAACGTGAGCACGATCACCGCCACCTCGAGCCCCTCGAGCAGCACGCCCTTGAACGACATCAGAAACGCGTAGCCGTCGATCCCGGCCACCGGTCGCTCATCGGCCGTCCGGGCGGCGGCGGTCTCGGCGGCGAACGCAGCCCCTTCGTCGTGCAGCGCCTTCAGGCCCGCGGCCCGCAGCACCGCTTTGCGCAGCCACTGCAAACCGAACACCAGCAGCAGACCACCGACCGCCACCCGCAGCGCGTTGAGTGGCAGCGAGGTGAGGGCCGGTCCCAGCGCCGCGACGAGCACCGCCAGCACGCCGATCGCGGCGCCCAGCCCGTAGAACGAGGAGCGCCAGCTGCGCGTGGTCCCGACGGCGAGCACGATCGTCAGGGCCTCGACCGCCTCGACCGAGCAGGCCAGAAGCACCGACAGAGCCAGTCCAAAGTCAGTTCCACTCACGGCCACCAAGTATGGCGGAGGCCGTGCGTCATCATGGAAGGAGCATGAGCTTTGGAAATCGCGGATTCGGCGCAGGTCACGGAACGCCGGACAGCGGGGCGATGCGTCGCCTGCGCGGGGGGGACGAGAAGCCTCCTCCGCTGATGGATGAGGACCGGCAGCGGGACGGCCATCGAATCCTGAAGCTGTTCAAGCCCTACCGCTTCAGGCTGACGGCGGTCCTGCTGCTGATCGTGGTCTCCGCCGGGATCAGCATGCTCAACCCATTCCTGCTGCGGGACGTGCTCAACGAGGGGATCCTCAAGCACGACACGAAGCTCCTGACCGAGCTCGTGCTGGCGATGATCGTGATCGCGATCGCCACCAGCGCATCCAGCGTGTGGCAGACCTACATCTCGAACACGATCGGGCAGCGGGTGATGCACGACCTGCGGGCCGCGGTCTACCGGCACCTGCAGCGGATGTCGCTGGCGTTCTTCACGCGCACCAGAACCGGTGAGGTTCAGTCGCGGATCGCCAACGACATCGGCGGCCTCGACAACGTGGTCACCACCACCGCCACCTCGATCGCTCAGAACGCGACCACGGTGATCGCCGCCATCGTGGCCATGTGCATTCTCGACTGGCAGCTGGCGGTGATCTCGCTGGCGTTCGTGCCCCTGTTCGTGTGGCTGACGCGAAGGGTCGGGAAGGTGCGGCGCAAGATCACGACCGAGCAGCAGCGCCGGCTGGCCGACATGTCGTCGCTGGTGGCGGAATCGCTGTCGGTCTCCGGGATCCTGCTTGGCAAGACGATGGGGCGCGGCAAGGATCTGGCCGACCGGTTCACGGGCGAGTCCTCCGAGATCGCGGACCTGGAGGTGCGCTCGCGAATGGCCGGACGGTGGGTCATGTCCACAATCCAGATGACGTTCGCGATTCAGCCGGTGATCGTCTACTGGTTCGCCGGCCAGAGCTTCCTGGGCCACATCTCGGTGGGAACCGCGGTCGCATTCGGGACGCTGTCGACCCGGCTGCTGTTCCCGATCCAGAGCCTGCTCGGGGTGGGTGCCGACGTCGAGGCGTCGCTGGCCCTATTCGACAGGATCTTCGAGTATCTGGACCTGCCGATCGACATCGTCGAGAAGCAGGACCCGGTGCAGCTTCGTACCGCGGAGCTGCTCGGGGAGGTCCGCTTCGAGCACGTGTCGTTCAGCTACTCCGGCCATGAGCCGTGGACGGTGCAAGGGATAAATCTGGTCGTCCCGGCCGGGACCCGCACGGCGATCGTGGGGGAGACCGGCGCGGGCAAGACCACGCTCGGCTATCTGGTCGCGCGGCTGTACGACCCGCAGACGGGGCGGGTCACGATCGACGGCGTCGACATCCGCGACGCGTCGCTCCAGTCGCTGGCCCAGACCGTGGGAGTGGTGTCGCAGGAGACGTATCTGTTCCACGCCAGCGTGCGCGAGAACCTGCGCTTCGCCTGCCCGGACGCGAGCGACGAGCAGATCGAGGAGGCGGCCAAGACCGCCCATATCCATGAGTTGATCACCTCGCTCCCCGAGGGCTACGAAACGATCGTCGGCGAGCGCGGCTACCGCTTCTCCGGCGGGGAGAAGCAGCGGATGGCGATCGCCCGGACCATCCTCCGCAATCCGCCCGTGCTCGTTTTGGACGAGGCCACGAGCTCGCTCGACACGCAGACCGAGGCGGCGGTGCAGTCGGAGCTCGAGCGTCTGGCCGAAGGGCGGACCACGATCACGATCGCCCATCGCCTGTCCACGATTCGCGACGCCGACCAGATCGCCGTGCTCGACCACGGCACGGTCGTCGAGCTCGGAACACACGACGAGCTGCTCGATCGCGGCGGGCTATACGCGGCGCTGGTGGCGCGGGATGTCGCGGAGGAGGGACCGGAGCTGACGGTGGGGTAGGGCGGACCGCGGGACCGCTCGGCGCGTCGGCGCAGGCGTTGGGCGTCGCCGCAAGACGCAAGCGCGGAGGCGCGAGACTGCCGGAGGACTGCGAGGGAATGCCGCTGTAGGCGCGAGACGCCGGGTGGGGCGTGAATAACTCCCCAAACCGCGTAGAGGCGGAAGCGGTTGGTCAATAATTCGCATTGATCGTGAGTTCGGCCCCAACGTCGGCGGCGACGGAGGGGTCAGCGACGTTTTTCACGGCATCCGTGCGCTGGCGACGAGAGCCAGGACCGATCACGAGGCCGGGGTCGATCACGAGGCCGGGGCCGATCACGAGGTCCGTGGGAGGTCTGATGGCACAAACGAGGCGCGTCGGCGCGGGTTGGGCGTCGCCGCAAGACGCAAGCGCCGGAGGCGCGAGAATGCCGCTCACGCCGGGTGGGGCGTGAATAACTCCCCAAACCGCGTAGAGGCGGAAGCGGTTGGTCAATAATTCTCATTGGTCGTGAGTTCCGTACGTCGGCGGAGTGAACTGACAGTTTCACTGGTCGTGAGTTCCGCCCCAGCGTCGGCGGCGCCGGAGGGGTTTGCGACGTTTTTCACGGCATCCGTGCGCGGCGACGAGGGCCGGGACCGATCACGAGGCCGGGGCCGGTCACGAGGCCCCTGGCCGGTCCAGCGGCACAAACGGCCTCAGACCGCCAAGGCCTCTTCGACCACCTGCGGCCCGTCGACCTCCTCCATCAGTTGAGCGAGCTTCGCCGGCGTACCGTGCTCAGCCACCGGCGAGTAGAGGACCAGCCGCTGGTCGGGCGCTTCCTCTGGCCTGAAGACGGCGTGCTCGAACGCCAGCATGCCGACCTCGGGATGGTTGATTTCCTTGCGACCTGCCGCGGCACGCGAGACCTCGTGTCGCTTCCACTCCCGGCAGAACTCGGGGCTCGACTTCCGGAGCGCCTGGATCAACTGCTCGAACTCTGGGTCGCCCAAATGCCGGGCACTGTCGGCGCGGAACTTGGCCACCAGTAGGCGAGAAGCGCGTTCCCAGTCCGGAAACGTCTCTCTGCGCGCGGGATCCATGAAGTGAAGCCATACGTGGTTGCGCGACGCCCGCGGGACGCTCACGAGATCGCCGAGCAGAGCACAAGTCGCGCGGTTCCAGGCCAGGTAGTCCCAGCGACGGCCGAGCACGTACGCGGGGTTCGGACCCAGATTCTCGATCAGGCGCTTCAGGGTGGTCGACACATGCTCTGTCGGCGACTTGCACGGAGGCGGGTCCTCCCCCCGACCGAGCAGTACGAGGTGTGTTCGCTCCGCGGGCGTCAGACGCAGGGCGCGGGAGATGGATTCGAGCACCTCGAGCGATGCCCGTACGTCGCGACCCTGCTCGAGCCACGTGTACCAGGTGGCGCCGACGCCCGCCAGCTGCGCCACCTCCTCGCGGCGCAGACCCGGCGTGCGACGGCGGCCTCCGTTCGGAAGTCCCACGTCCTCAGGGGTGATGCTCGCCCGGCGACGACGCAGGAAGTCGGCCAGCTCGGCCCGACGTCGCTCTCCGTTGGTCGCGGTCGTAGGCATTTGGGCATTGCCTCCTAGCGTTTGGGTGGGACGATTAGTACCAGGATAAACCCCTCTCTTGTACCTGGATAGTAATGCTCCCACACTAGCGGCGTGAGTTCAATTGCGCGACTTCATCCCCGCCTCCGACCGCGATCTCACGCCGGGGGGCGGGAGCACGTTTTCAAGGGTATGAGAGAAGCGAAGCCGATCTCGACAAACGCTCTGCTGCTGGTCGTCTGCCTGGCCCAGTTCATGGTCATCCTGGACGTCTCGGTGGTCAATATTGCCCTGCCGTCGATGCGCGCCGGGCTGCACTTCTCGACCACCGGCCTGCAGTGGGTCGTCAACGCCTACACGATCACTTTCGCCGGCTTCTTGATGCTGGGCGCGCGGTCGGCGGACCTACTCGGGCGCCGGCGCGTGCTGCTCGCCGGGACGGCGCTGTTCGTCCTCTCCTCACTGGCATGCGCGGTGGCCGACTCCCCGGCGTCGCTCATCTCCGCTCGGGCCCTGCAGGGATTCGGCGGCGCGATCGTGTCTCCGACCACCCTGTCGATCATCACCTCCACCCTCCCCGAGGGTCCCGAACGCAACCGGGGGCTCGGCCTGTGGGCAGCCCTGGGCGGGCTGGGCGCGTCCTCCGGCGCGCTGCTCGGAGGCCTACTGACGCAAGGGTTCGGGTGGCCGGCGATCTTCGTCATCAATGCCCCGATCGGAGCGGTCGTGATCGCCCTCGGCCTTCGCGTCATTCCCGCCGACGCGCGCCGTCGCGGTCCTCGCCATTTCGACGTGATGGGCGCCCTGCTGGTGACGGCCGGGCTCACGAGCCTGACCTACGGCATCGTCCGCACCGACACGCTCGGGTGGGGGTCGCTGGGCGTCCTCGGACCGCTGGCCGCTGCGGTGATCCTGATCGCCGCATTCCTGCTGGTCGAGGGTCGCGTTGCGGAGGCGCCGCTGGTGCCACTGAGCATCTTCAGGCTCTCCCGCCTGCGCGCCGCGAACCTGGTCGTGATCCTGATGTATGCGGCGCTGTTCTCGACGTTCTTCTTCATCACTCTGTATCTCCAGCAGGTGCTCGGGGACGACGCACTGCAGGCCGGCTTGTCGTTCCTGCCGATGACGCTGTCGGTGTTCACCGGATCCTCGCTGGCACCCCGATTGGTGGCCCGGTTCGGCGTCCGCCCCGTGGTCACGGCGGGGATGATCTTCGCCGCCGCCGGGCTGATGCTGTTCACCGCAGTCCGTCCCGGAGGCAGCTACTTCGCGCTCGTGCTCCCGGGCGCCGTCCTGTCAGGCCTGGGCATGGGGCTGGGCTTGGTGTCTTCGACGATCGCCGCTACCCAGGGCGTGCCAGCGGCACAGAGCGGCCTCGCCTCGGGACTGCTGAACATGTCGCGGTTGTTCGGAGGCGCGCTGGGGTTGGCGATCCTGAGCACGCTGGCGGCGTCCGAGACGCACGCCAGCCTGGGCGCCGGCTCGGCCCAGGCGCTGACGAACGGGTTCGGACTCGCGTTCCGCGTCGGCGCGCTGTTCTGCGTGGCCGGGGCGCTGCTGGCAGCCTTCCAGCTGCGGCAGGCGCCGAAGCCGGACATCGGTCGAGGCCCGCGGCCGAGGGCGAGCTCGAAGAATCCGAGGCCATCGCGGCGTAGAGGCAGGCGGTGGCTGCGGACGGCTCGACTAGGATCACCGAATTCCTACCAACCGCCGCAGCGCCGGCCTCCTGCTCTTTCGTCGCGCACGCGGCGAGAACGAGATTCTGCTCGTGCATCCCGGTGGTCCCTTCTGGGCACGCCGCGACGAGGGTGCATGGTCGATCCCCAAGGGCGAGTACGAGCCGGGCGATGACCCCTTCGAAGCCGCTCGGCGCGAGTTCCAGGAGGAGCTTGGCTCGCCGCCTCCCGATGGCCAGGCGGTCGACCTTGGGGAGGTCAAGCAGAAGGGAGGGAAGCTGGTGTGCGCCTGGGCGATCGAGGGCAACCTGGATCCCACGCAGATCAACAGCAACACGTTCACGGTCGAATGGCCACCGCGCTCCGGCAGGATGCGCTCGTTTCCCGAGGTCGACCGGGCCGAGTGGTTCACGCTCGAGGCCGCCCGGGAGAAGATCAACCCCGCCCAGGCCGCCCTGCTCGACCGGCTCGCGGAGCGGATTGGATGAGCTCCACCGGCCGGGTCAGCCCGACAGCGCACTACACCGGCTACGTCTGGGCCCGGAACGGCCTCTCTCACCCGGAGCTCGAGACGGTCGAGGGACGGGTCCTGTTCGAGACCCTGCGTCCGACAATGGCCGTCACCGGCGCGATCGGTTCCGGCACGCTCGAGACATACCTGCTGGCCCGACACCTGGCGATCGATGCGCTGCTTCAGCGCGCGATTGACCGGCACGGCTTGACCCAGGTGCTCGAGGTCGCGTGCGGCCTGTCTCCGCGTGGGTGGCGGTTCAGTCAGCGCTATGGAGAGCGGATCACGTACCTGGAGGCCGACCTGCCGGCGATGGCGGCACGCAAGCGGGCCGCGCTCGAACGAATGGGCGCGCTGTCCGAGCGCCATCGCGTCGTCGATGTCGACGTGCTTGCCGACGAGGAGCGTGGCGGCGGCGACCGCGACGCTCGAACCAGATCGCGGCCTCGTGATCATCACTGAGGGTCTGCTCGTGTACCTGCCGACCGAGGCTGTGCTCGACATCTGGCGGCGATTTGCAAGCACTCTGTCCGATTTTCGGACCGGACGCTACCTGTCCGACCTGCGGCTGAACGTCGATGAGACGGCGGCCACGCGCGCGTTCCGGGTCGGGCTCGCGGCGTTCGTCCGCGGAAACGTGTACCGACACTTCGACGAGGAGGCGGACGCGATCGCGGCGCTGCACGAAGCCGGGTTCGCGGCGGCGGAGCTGCACCGCGCGACCGACGTGGTGCCAGAGCGCCGGGCTCGTGGGGCCGCTCGTGCGCATATACTTGAGGCGTCAACCGCCTGAACGGTCTGAGGTGGTCAGAGATGATCGACACGACGCTCTACAGCGATCCCGCCTGCCCCTGGGCCTACTCCGAGAACCCGGCGCTGCGAGTGATCGAGTGGCGCTACGGCGAGCAGCTGAGGTGGCGGCTGGTGCTGGTGGGGTTGACGGAAGACGCGTCGCAGTATGAGCGAAGGGGCTACACGCCGCTGCGCGGGGCACTCGGGCAGCTGCGCTTCCGCGGCCGCTACGGAATGCCGTTCGCGCCCGCTCCGAAGCCGCGGCTGAGCGCCACCTCCCGCGCCTGCCGGGCCGTCGTGGCGGCGAGGATGTCGCAGCCGGGATCCGAGTGGCGCGTGTTCCGCGCGCTGCAGCTGGCCAACTTCACCACCCCGCTCGTGCTCGAAGACGACGCCCAGCTGGCCGATGTGCTGCGGGCCGTGCCCGGGATCGAGGCAAACGAAATCGTGGCGCAGATCGACGCCCCCGATGTCGTCGAGGCCTACGAGCGCGACCGCCGCGAGACGCGGAGCGCTCAAGGCTCGGCCGCCGAGCTACAGGGAAAGACCGCGACCACGGACGGTCCGGTGCGGTTCACGGCGCCGTCGGTGGCGTTCGAGGCGAACGGCCAGCGGCTCGTCGCCGGCGGCTTTCAGCCGGTGGAGGCCTACGACGTGCTGATCGCCAACCTCGACTCCACGCTGCAGCGCCAACCCCCTCCCGAGACGCCCGAGCCGCTGCTCGACCGATTCACAGAAGGGCTGGCGACGCAAGAGGTGGCCGCGCTCATGGCGAGCGGCAACGACCCGCCCGATCGCGTCAGCGCGGAGGCGGCGCTGATAGAGCTCGTGGGCGCCGGTCGAGCCGTGCGCGAGCCGCTCGGCGACGACGCAATCTGGAAGCGGGCTGCCTAGTCGAGGTCCAGCTCGAGCGGCAACGACTCGAGCCCGTAGATCCCGGACGGCGTGCCGAACTCCGGTTCCCCGGCCAGCCGCAACGACCGCACACGTTCAGCCAGGAACGCGAGCGCTTCCTGCATCTCGGCCCGGGCCAGGTTGGCGCCCACGCAGTAGTGGATCCCGGCGCCGAAGGTCAGCACGCGGGAGCGAGGCCGATCGGCGGCGATGTCGAACGAATCGGGCTCGATGCCCTGGCGGTTGGCGTGCCAGGCCGAAACGAGCACGATCGTCCCGGCCGGGAACGTCACCCCCTTGTGCTCCACGTCTGCGATCGTGATCCGGGCGGTGAGCGGGGTAATCGGCTCGTAGCGCAGCGCCTCCTCTACCGCCTGAAGCGCCAGCCCGCGGGGGTCCGAGCGCAGCACCTTCCACTGCTCGGGGTGGTCGGCCAGCAGCCGGACGGCGTGCGCCAGCTGGCTCTGGCTGGTGTCGACCCCTCCGACCAGGATGTTCAACACCAGGTTTCGAAGCTCGTCGTCCGAGAGACGATCTCGGCCGGCTTCGCCGGCCTGGTGGTCGCCTGCCTCCTCGGCCTGGATCAGGTCCGTGATCAGATCGTCGGCGGGGCGGGCGCGGCGGGCGGCGATCAGCTGGTCCTCGTAGGCGTAGAACTCGGCCACCGCCTCCTCGATCAGCGACCGTTCGGTCATCAGGCTGGTCGCGTCGAACTGGCGCTGGATCCAGTTCGACCAGTGGTGCAGTCGCGGGGCGTCCTCGATGGGGGCGCCCATCACCTCGGCGATGACCATCGATGGGTAGGGCTTGGCGAAGTCCGCGATGAACTCGAACTGGCCGTCTGACGGGAGCAGCTGCTCGAGGAAGTGGCGCATGGCGGGCCGATAGCGATCGATGGCCCGCGGCGCGAGCGCGGGGTTGACCAGGTTGCGTAGCCGGCGGTGGTCGTCGCCGTTCACGTTGATGATGTTCTTGACGATCTCCTCGTGCAGGGGCCCGTCATCGATCTTGAACAGCTGGGCGATCGTCAGGCCGGGGAACACCGCGTCCTTGGTGCGCAGGAAGAACTCCCCCGACTCCCGGTCGAGGACGATGAACCCGAACGGGCTGGCGGCCAGCCACCCGTCGTAGCCCTGAAGCGTCTCCATCGCCTCCCGGTAGCGCCCGCCCCGCAGCGAGGGGTCGGTGTGGTCGAAGTGGGGGAGGTCGAGGTCGGTGGCGAGCGGCATGGAGGCGGACCTAATCCCGGACTCGCTCGAACACGGCGGCCAGTCCCTGTCCCCCGCCGATGCACATCGTCTCCAGGCCGTAGCGTCCGTCGCGGCGCTCCAGCTCGCGCAGCAGCGTCGCCAGGATGCGTCCTCCGGTGGCCCCCACCGGGTGACCGAGCGAGATGCCCGAGCCGTTCACGTTCAGGCGCTCCAGGCCATCGGGCAGTTGCCACTCGCGCAGGACCGCCAGTACCTGGGCGGCGAACGCCTCGTTCAGTTCGATCAGCTGCATGTCGTCGAGTGTCAGCCCGGCGCGCCTGAGCGCCACTGCTGTCGCCGGTACGGGACCGATCCCCATCGTCCGGGGCGGGACGCCAGCTACCGCCCAGGACACCAGCCTGGCCATCGGCTTCAGCCCGAGCTCGGCCGCTCGCTCCGCGTGGGTCACGATGCAGATCGCGGCGCCGTCGTTCTGGCCGCTCGAGTTGCCGGCGGTGACCGTCGCTTCGCTGTCGGAGCGGCGGGTGATGGGCTTGAGCGCCGACAGACTCTCGATCGAGGCGTCGGGGCGGGGATGCTCGTCGCGATCTATTACACGGGAACCCGCCTTGCGGTCCTCCACTGTCACCGGGACGATCTCCTCTCCGAACGCGCCGCACTCGTGCGCCGCCACCGCCCGCTGGTGCGAGCGCAGCGCCAGCTCGTCCTGCTCCTGGCGGGGGATCCCGTACTCCCGGCGGAGGTTCTCGGCCGTCTCGAGCATTCCGCCCGGAACGGGGTGATTGATGCCTCCGGCCGTGACGCGCGAACGCACCAGACGGTCTTCCAGCATCGCACCGCCCGACCGCGACCCCCAGCGCAGAGCGGTGGAGTAGAGCTCCGCCTGGCTCATGCTCTCCGCGCCGCCCGCCAGCAGCAGGTCGGCGGCGCCGGTCTGGACCATCATGCTGCCCTCGATCACCGCCTGGAGGCCCGGAACCGCATCGGCGGTCGATCTGGAGGCCGGGCACCTCGACGGGCAGCCCGGCGTCAAGCGCCGCCACTCGGCCCAGCGCCGGCGCCTCGCCGTTGGCATAGCACTGTCCCAGCAGCACATCGTCGATCGCGTCGTGCGCCAGTCCGGTGCGCTCCAGCAGCGCGGCCAAGACGGTCGAGGCCAGCTTGGCGGCGGGCACATCGCGGAACACGCCGCCGAACCTGCCGACCGGCGTCCGTAGCGGCTCACAGATCAGGGCATCGCGCGTCATCAGCCCAGATATGTCACCACGTCTTGCTGCGGGAGTCGCTCCGGGGGGTGCTTCTCCTGGCGCGGCCATCCGAGATGGATCAACGCCACGAAGCGTTCGTCGCTCGGTATCCCGAGCGCCTCACGGCCGTGCTGGCTGCGGAGGACGGCCGGCGTGCGCCAGTAGCCGGCCAGCCCGCGGCCGTGGGCGGCGAGCAGGACGGCGTAGGTCGCGCATGCGGTGGCACACAGGTCTTCCTCGTCCTGGACCGGGTCCTCGGAGCGCTTCGCGGTCACCGCCACCAGCGTCGGAGCGCGGTCGAGCTTGGCCGCTGCCTCCGGCCCGGCGATCTCCTTGAGCATCGTCGAGCGCCTGGGGGCCGAGCACCCGGAACCGCCAGGGGTTGGTCAAGTGGTGGTTCGGGACCCAGCGGGCGAGATCGAGCAGCTCGTCGAGTAGCTCGCGGGGGAGCGGCTGGGAGGCGAACGCCTTGTGCGTTCGGCGGGTGCGGATCGCTTCCTCGACTTGCATCGGAGAGAAAACGTAGCGAGCCCTGGTCGTCCCGCGGAGGGCGCCAGCAGCCATGCTTCCTACACTCGACCCGATGGCTGGCAAGCGATCAGCACAATTGGCCCAACGATTCACCCGCCGGGTACCCGGATTGCGGCACGTCCCGATCGTGAAGGTGCTGGCGCTCGCGGAGATCGCGCTGATCGCGCACGATCACGTGACGAGGCTCGAGCCGCAGGAACGGCGCCGGCTGTTGCACCTGGTGCGGATCGGCCGTGGCCGTCCGCAGCGGCTGTCGGAGAAGGAGCGCGAGGAGCTCCAGCGGCTGGTGGCAAAGGCTGAGCCGCGGCTGTTCGTGGGCGAGGTCGCCGAGAAGCTGTCGCCGGTCAAGCTTCCGCAGCGGATGGTGCGGGGACGGCGGAAGCCTTAGGCCTTCCACCGGAATTAGCGGCCCCGGGGGTGCCGGGCGAGCCAAGCGGCTCTCCCGGCACCCTCATGGGGCTGTCGGGCTACGTCGAGTGTCACTCTTTGGGCAGGCCGCGTCCAACTTTTCGGGCAAGGCGGGTACAGGACCAGACCGGATCGCGCCGGGCCCCCGCCGATTCGAAGCGGATTCGGCGAGGGCCCGGTCGTCAGGCTCAGGACCAGCCGCCGGCGTCAGTGGACCGCCGAGCGGGAGAACACCCTGATCGAGATGAACGTCAGGACCGCCGCGAACGCGGCCACCACCGCCAGGCTCAAAAAGGCCTCGACCGTGACGTTGCTCATGCCCCAGATGTCGTGCAGGCCCGCGCCGCTGTGGTCGACGATCGCGTAGCGCATCAGCGCCAGCGCGTGGGTCAGGGGGAGAGCCTTCGCGATCGCAGCCAGTGCACCTGGCATGGCGTGGATCGGGTACAGCGCCCCGGCCAGGAAGAACGGCAGGATGGCCACGGCGGGGGTGGCCCCGATGTACTCCTCCTGCTTGGACACCTTGGCCGCGAGCGTCTCGGCCAGTCCGTACATGAACACGGTGAACAGCAGTGCCGCGCCCACGAACCACGCGATGCCGCTCGCGGTCACGTGGAATGAAGCGCCGCGCAGGGCGGACAGCCCGATCAGGACCACGACCTGCAGCGCCGCCAGGACCAGCGCGACCGCCATGTTGCCCAGCACCAGGAACGACCGTGGCACCGGAGCGGCGAGCAGCTCGCGCTGCGCGCCGGAGTGGCGGTCGACGATCACGCTCAGCCCGGCGAAGATCGAGCTGAGCGGAACGACCAGCCCGACGGTGCCGACGCCCACGAACGCCAGATAGTCGATGTGGGAGTGAAGGCCCCCGGTCGCGACCTTGAGCGCCGGTGCGACGACCAGCGCGAGGATCGCCGGGCCGAGCAGCGGCACCAAGATCTGCCGTGGGTTGGCAGCCGTCAGCGACGCGCGCCTGCGGGCGAGCGTCGCCAGCGAGCTGGCGGTGCGCGTCCGCCGCCTGCGGCGAACGGGGATTGCGATGGATTCAGCGATAGCCGACATTGGATTTGTTCCTTTCGGTTCTCAGTTAGGCCGCCTGGCTCAGCTGGGACGGCCGTGTGGCCGCCTCGTCGCTCAGCTGGCTGCCCGTCAGTTGCAGGTAGACGTCGTCGAGCGTGGGCATCCTCGTCGCGATCTCCGAGGCCCTCAGGTGCTCGGACTCGATCGCGGCGAGTGCCTCGCTCGCGGCGTGCTCGTGTAGGGGTACGGTGACGCGGGCACCGACCGCGAACGCATCGCCGCGCGCGATCCGCTGCTCGCGAAGGTCCGCCAATGCCCGCTCCGTGCTTCCGTCGACGCGGAACTCGAGGATCTCGCGTCCCATTCCGGCCAGGAGCGCCTTCGGGCTGTCGAGGGCCACAATCGTGCCCTGGTGGATGATCGCCACCCGGTCGGCCAGCCGCTGTGCCTCGTCCAGGTAATGGGTGGTGACGAGCACGGTCAACTCTTCGTGCGCCCGTAGCCCGGCGATCACGTCGAGCAGCTCGTGGCGGATCCGGGGGTCGAGGCCCACCGTCGGCTCGTCCAGGAACAGGACCTGGGGGGCCGAGGAGAGCGCGCGGGCGATCTCAAGTCGCCGGCGCTCGCCGCCGCTGTAGCTCGACACGGGGCGGTCGATCAGCGCGCCCAACCCGAGCGACTGGACGAGCTCGTCCGTGCGGCGCCTGGCCTTCGCAGGCGACACGCCCCACAGGCGGGTGTGGAGCTCGATGTTGGCCCGGCCGCTGAGGCCGGCGTCGACCACTGGCTCCTGAAATACAACGCTGGAGACGCTGCGCGCCAAACGCGGCGAGCGCACTACGTCGTGTCCGCCCAGGCGTGCGGTGCCCGAGGTGGGGACGATCGTCGTCGTCAGCATTCCCACCGTGGTCGACTTGCCGGCGCCGTTGGGCCCCAGCAGCCCGAAGACTTCACCGGCCGGCACCTCGAAGTCGATTCCCTTGACGGCCTCCACGCCGCCGGGGTACGTCTTGCGCAAGGCTTTTACCTCAATCGCGTTCATGTCATTCCTCCTGTCGATGATCCGGTCCGTGGCAGCGGGCCTGTGGCCCGTCACATCGGTCCATTTCTGTTCGTCACCCAAGTGACGGACCCCGACGAGAGGATGTGACCGATGACCTCAAAGCAGTGGCAGGCACAGGAGTTCGAGCGAAACCGAGCGCACCTGAGAGCCGTCGCGCAGCGGATGCTCGGGTCGGCCGCCGAGGCCGACGACGCGGTTCAGGAAGCCTGGTTTCGCCTGAACCGCACAGACACCGCGGACGTGGAGAACATGCGCGGCTGGCTGACGACCGTCGTCAGCCGCATCTGCCTCGACATGCTTCGCTCGCGCCAGGCCCGGCGCGAGGATCTGGTCGAGGGCTGGCCGGACGAGCCGCTCGTGAGCCTGTTCGAGGACGAGAGCAATCCCGAGCAGGAGGCGCTGATGGCCGACTCCGTGGGGCTGGCGATGCTCGTGGTGCTCGACGCGCTGTCCCCCGCCGAGCGCCTGGCGTTCGTCCTGCACGACATGTTCGGGGTTTCGTTCGAGGAGATCGCCCCGATCGTGCAGCGCAACCCGGCCGCCACGCGGCAGCTGGCGAGCCGGGCCCGGCGACGGGTGAGGGGCGCGGAGGGACCGCCGTCCGAGAACCTCGTCCAGCAGCGCAAGGTGGTCGAGGCGTTCCTTCAGGCCTCGCGCAACGGCGACTTCGAGGCCCTCGTGTCGGTGCTCGATCCCGACGTCGTGTTCCGCGGAGACGCGGGCCGGGCCCCGATCCCGGTCCCGGTCGAAGTCAGGGGGGCGGAGCAGGTGGCCAGCGTGGTGCTGGAGCGCGGCAGGCCGTTTGCCCGCTTCGGGCGGCCGGCGATCGTCGAGGGCAAGCCGGGGATCGTCGCGCGTGCTGCCGGACCGCATCCAGGCGGTGGTGGCCATGACGATCGTCGGACGGCCGCATAAAGGAGATGAACCTGCTCGTCGACCCCGAGAAACTGGCCCGCGTCCGGGTGTAGCGGTCACTGCAGCGACGATGCCGGGAGCGGCTTACCGACCGATACCGCCAGGGCCTGGAGCGCGTCAGCCGGAGTCCAGTCGGGCTGCGGCGGCTGCGCGAGGTGCTGGCGACCGAGCTTGTCGAGGAATTTGCGGAGCTTGGGATTCAAGCTGCCGTGGAAGTCCGGGGCGGCATCCTGGACGACGCGCTCAGAGCCGCTCCGATCGATGACGAAGTAGTTGTCCGAGTGATCGACGTCGTAGGTGAGCGGCTTTCCCGTCAGCCAGTCGAGCGACGCCGGCTGGTCCTCGGGCACCTTCTGGTAGGTGAAGCCAAAGAACTTCGCCAGTGCTCGAAGCTCGGCCGGCGTCTCGGTCACGAGCTCCCAGCTGGCGTGCGTCAGCCCGGCGTACGCCGCCAGGCGCCGGGGCGTGTCGCGCCCCGGATCCACCGACAGCTCGATGATCTGCACGTTGGAGGCCACGTGGTCCGCGTTCAGAGAGTGCTGAACCTGAAGGAGATTTCCCGTTATCAGCGGGCAGATGTCCTGGCACAGGCTGAGGAACGGGACGAGCAGCACCGTCCTGCCTCGATACGAGGCCAGGCTCGTGCGGTGGCCGTGCTGGTCGATCAGCGGCAGGTTCAGAAGGGACGGTGGGACGCGGACATCAATCGTCGTCCCCGGGCCAGCGCTGCCGCCGGCGCTGCTGCTGCTGCTGGCGGTGGGGGACGAGCCGCCGGCGCTGCTGCTGCTGGCGGTGGGGGACGAGCCGCCGCCGCTGGCGCCGCAGCCGGCGGCCAGCAGCGCAAGCACGACCAGACCGACCGCCCTCGTTCTCGTCCGAGCACGCACCATACGATCAGGCTAGGCAATGCTCTGCCGGACGGCGACGTCATCGTTCGTAGACGTACCGGGGTCGTCCTCGCTCAGCGCCAGCCGGAAGACGAGCAGGATCAGCGCCGGGGCGCTCGCCAGACACCCCACCGCGGCCGCACGCGAGAGGAAAGCGGGAACTGCCGTCAGCACGAAGCCGTGGACCAGGGTGGGGATGAGCAGGCTGCCGATCCACAGCGCCACGAACGCAATCGCCAGCAGCGGGAGATATCTGGCGCGCAGCGCACCGACGAGCCCCCACGCCGCGAAAACCCCCAGGACCGCCATGAGCACGAGCTGAAACGCCCCGACCGTGGGGCGCCCGTAGAGCTCGCGACCGAACCCGCCGACGGCCAGCGCGACCAGGGCCGCGATGCCGAGCGCGCGGGCCAGCAGTCGGTCGAGCGGCGGCCGCCTCAGCCGCACGGCCGCCAGCACGCACGCCAGCACGACGACGATCGGCCAGAACCAGACGATCGATGGATCGCTGGCGTGCCACAGCCCGCCCCCGATCACGCGCGGTCGCCCGTCGATCACCAGGGGGATCCTCCAGGTGCCGACGAACGACGTGCCAGGCTGGATGGCGACGGACGCCAGCGCGTGGAGCCTTCCGTCGTGCCACACGTACTCGTGTGCTGCGCTCACCGCCTGCCACCGGGGCGGAGTTGCACGGCTGATGCCGGAGGGTGGCGTCTCGACGGGGTTGTGGTTCAGGTAGTACATGGCGGAGTGGCGGTTAACGCTCACGCCGGAGCGAGAGAAGCGCAGATACGGGGCCCCTTGATAGTCGAGCACGACGACCGTTTCGCTCGACCGGACGCGCAACCACATCCGCTGATCGCCGTCGACGACCTTGGCCTCGACGCCGGCCGGAGCACTCCGGAGTTTGGCCAGGTAGCTCGAGGCGACCGGCGCCGTGGGACCGTGGGCCGCGGCCCTGCTCGGGAACGCGATCAACAGCGCGAACCCGGCGAGAACGACGGCAGGCCTGGACATAGAATTCCGCCCGATCGCCATTGCCGGAATGTACGCGCACCCGGAAGCGCTCCCCGCGCACACAAGCGCTTCTGCTGGTGGCAGCCTTGCTGCTGGCGTGCACGTCGTTCGCCCCGTCAGCGCGCGCCGACGGGGATCCGGCCTCCGACGTGCTCGCAACCCAGGCCCTGTTCCTGCCTCAGGACGGGGGCATCCCGGCAGCCCAGCAGGGCCAACTGCAAGCTCTGCTCGAGGAGGCGCGTCGTGCGGGTGAGCCGATCCGAGTCGCCGTGATCGCATCGCCCGCGGACCTTGGCTCGGTCACCGGGCTGTGGCGCCAGCCTCAAAGTTATTCGCGGTTCCTCGGGCAGGAACTGTCGCTCGTCTACCACGGGCTGTTGCTCGTCTTGATGCCCAACGGCTACGGCGTCTTCCACCAGGCTGGACTGTCCCGTGCACAGCAGACAGC
The DNA here is from genome assembly GCA_963719305.1 of uncultured Actinomycetes bacterium. Taxonomy (GTDB): domain Bacteria; phylum Actinomycetota; class Thermoleophilia; order Solirubrobacterales; family Solirubrobacteraceae; genus Palsa-465. The sequence goes on from CAVRBL010000007.1 coordinate 56,645, forward strand.
GCTGGGCCGGGTTGGGGCTCCAGGCAGCAGTCCGGGAACGGCTGCGCTTGCGGCGGTCGCGCGGTTGGCGGCAAGCTCCGGTCACGCGGTGCCCGTTCCGAGCGCCACGTCGCGGTCGGTGGCGACTTCGAGCGACGCTCCTGCGTGGGTCGTGTTCGCGATCGGCGCCGTCCTGATAGGGATCGCCTGGACGGCCAGCCTCCGGGCGAGGCCGGTGGGCCGCTCCGCGTAGGCCGGCGCCCGCTGGCCGTCGTGCCGCGGCCATCTTGTGTTTGCTTCGGCAACGTGGTCGAGCGGGTAACTTCCCTCAGCGACGTTGACCGTCACCGACCCCGTCCGCGTCTCCGAAACGGCCGAGCCGCCGGTTCCCTCGGCGGTCCGCGGCGAAGCGCCTGCGCGATGGGTGCTCCGGGCGATCGCGTTCGTGGTGGGATCGGCCAGCCTGGGGGCGGAGATCGCGGCTGCCAGGCTGCTGGCGCCCTACTTCGGGGCCTCGACGATTATCTGGGCCAACACGATCGCCACCGTGCTGGTGGCGCTGGCCGCCGGATACGCCCTTGGAGGGCGGCTGGCCGATCGCCGCGCGGACCTGCGCGGACTGTGCGCGATCGTGCTCACGGCAGGGGTGCTGCTGGCGATCGTTCCGTTCGTCGCCGATCCCTTCCTCCACCTGTCGGTGAAGGCCCTGGGCTCGCTGTCGGTGGGCGGGTTCGTCGGCTCGCTGGCGGCCGTGCTCGTCCTGGTGGCGGTTCCGGTGTTGCTGCTCGGCACCGTGGCGCCGTACGCCAACCGGCTGGCGGTTGGCCGGGTAACCGAGACCGGGACGGTGACCGGGAGCCTGTATGCGATCTCCACGGCCGGCTCACTCCTAGGGACGTTCCTGGCCGCCCTGTTGCTGATCCCGCTGATCGGCACCCACCGGACGTTCATCGTGTTCGCGCTGGCCCTGACGGCGATCGCTGCCCCGTGGATGCAGATGCGGCGCTTCTTTCTGATACCCGTCGTGGTCGCCGGGCTGTTGTTCATACCGCCGCCCGGGGTGGGCGCCGGCACCGCGGGTGGCAAGGTGATCTACGAGACCGAGACGCCGTACCAGTACGCCCGCGTGGTTCAGTTCGACGACGGCGAGCGATGGCTGCAGCTGAACGAGGGCGTGGCGATCCACTCGCTCTACAGGCCGTGGAGCTTCTTGACGGACGGCTACTGGGACGACTTCCTGGTGCTGCCGCTGGCCGGGGGCCGGGGCGTCCCACAGCGGATCGCGATCCTAGGCGACGCGGCCGGCACGGTGGCGCGCACGTATGGCCACTACTTCCCGCGCACGCGGGTCGACGCGGTCGAGATCGACGGCAAGCTGACGGCGATCGGCAGGCGCTACTTCGACCTGCGCGGCCCGAACCTTCACCTTTACACGGCCGACGCGCGGCCGTGGCTGGAGCAGAGCAAAGGCCGGTACGACGCGGTGTTCCTGGACGCCTACCGTCAGCCCTACATCCCGTTCTATCTGGTGACGAGGGAGTTCTTCTCGCTGGTGCGCGATCACCTCCAGCCCGGCGGCATTGTGGTCATCAACGTGGGGCACGTTCCTGGATCGGACGCGCTCGAGAAGGTGGTGAGCGCCACACTGCGGGCGGTATTTCCGAGCGTGATGCGCGATCGCGTGAGCGACGGAAATTCATTGGTGATCGCCAGCGGTGCGCCGCTTCAGGCCAGTCGAATCGCGCAGTCGGTGCCGGCGGCGTCGCCCGGACTGGCGGCGCTCGCCGACACAGTTGTCGGCCGGCTGGGGCCGGCGCTGCGGGGCGGGACTGTCTATACCGACGATCGTGCTCCCGTCGAGTGGCTCACTGACCTGTCGCTGTTGGGATACGCCGAGCGAAAGCCGTAGCGGGCTGGTGCCTGCCAGGCTTTGCGCGGCGAGACTGGCGCAGCGATGGCTGGCGGTGGTGGCGGTGGCCCGCGGCGTCGCCCAACAGGCCGTGGTGCGCTCAGGCGGCCCGACTGCGGCGCGGCTGGCCGCTCGACATGATCTTGTGGCCGGTCGCGCGGCGCAGGCGGTTGAGCTGCGTCCCGGGCCGCGCGCCAGGCGGGAGGGTGATAGCGCCGCGGAGCCGCTCTTCGGCTTCGCGCCCGGCGCGCCTCTCTAGCCCGCTAGCCCACCGTTCCGCGGATCGGTCGGATCTGCGATCAGCCGCGGGGCGTGCGGCGATCCAGGTTCCGGGGACGAGAGCTCCTCAGCGCGAGGATCGGTCGGATCGGGCAGGAACTCCGGCTCGCCGGGGCGCTCCCGAATGCGGCGGGCCCGTTCGCCAGCAGTTACGTCGAAGAACATGGCACTACTCCTAATTAGCTATCGTATAAAGATATCGTACCGCGATAGCCTACAGCGGCTAATTCCACCGTCAGAGCGATGACGTACTAGCGACGATCAGGCTGGCGCCGGCGGGCTCTGCTGGACGACCCTGGTCCCGTTACGGGGAGAGAGCGTGATGGCTCGGAACTGCACCTTCTCCCGCTCCGGGTCGGCCGGCCTGAGCGCCACGCGCTCCAGCACCCTGGCCAAAACGATCCGCATCTCCATCAGCGCGAAGCTGGCCCCCAGGCAGCGCCGCGTTCCGCCGCCGAACGGCAGCCAGGTGTATGTGTCAGGAGCGTCATCTGCCAGGAAGCGCTCGGGCTTGAACGCCGCCGGGTCCGGATACAGGTCGGCGCGGCGATGAATCATGCGGATCGAAGGATTGATCTCGACGCCCGGCGGGATGACGTAGCCGTTCAGGCGGAACGGCTCGCCCCGCACGACGCGCCCGACGCCGGGAATCACGGGGCGAAGGCGAAGCGCCTCCTTGACGACGGCGTCGAGGTATTCATCCCCCTCGACCCGGGCCTTTGCCAGCACGTCGGGGGAGTGAAGGACGAGGTCGAACGTCCAGGCCAGCCCGGTGGCCGTCGTCTCGTGGCCGGCGAGCAGCAGCGTCACCAGCTCGTCCCTGACCTCGAGGTCGCTCAGCCGGTTTCCGTCCTCGTCCTCCGCCAGCAGCAAGGCGGAGAAGACGTCGTCGCGCTCCGCCAGGTCTGGCTCGGCCCGCCGGCGGGCAATCTCGTCATAGAGGATTTCGTCCACCTCCCGGCGCCTGACGTCAAATTGCTGTGCGGCGCCGCGCCGGTCGCTGCCGAGCCGCCCCAGCAGCATCATCAGCGGCAAGCCGCGGGGGCGCGACAGGGGCTCGACCATGGCCCGCAGGCGCGAGCGAAGCTCGTCGCTCTCGGGCCCGGGCTCGTAGCCGAACACCGCGCGCATGATCACCTGGAGCGTCAGCGACTGCATGGTGGGCAGCAGCGCGAACGGCTCGCCGACCGGCCAGCTGTCGATCTCCCGGTCGGTCGCGTCCGTAATCGTTTGCCCGTAGGCCTGCATTCGCTGGCCGTGCAGGTGGGGGAGCATCAGCTTGCGGTGGCGCAGATGCTCTGAGCCATCCAGCAAAAGCACGGATCGCTGGCCGAGCACCGGCCCCAGCAGGGCGTTGGCCTCCCCGGCGTGGAGCTGGTCGTGTGGGCCCTGGAAGAGCTCCTTGACCAGCGCGGGGTCAAAGAGCATCACGAACTTGTCATCGAACACCGTGCCGAGCGTGACCGCCCCGCCGTACCTGCGCCGGCACGCCTCGAGGTACCGCGGCCCGCCCAGGATGAATGCGGCAGTCTGAAAGAGACGCGGAAGGCGGGGCCCCGCGGGGAGCTTCGTAGCGGCCTCGGCCAGCCGCTCAGGTGCGTCGGTGGCAGCTTCGATGCTCATCGCCTCAGCGATGGTGGCATACGCTCAAACTCGCGCCGCGCCCAGTTGAGCGGCGATGCTCTCGATCGTCCAGTCTCCGTCGGTGGCGATGCCCTCGGCAACCTGCCAACCGGTCATCCTCTGAATGGAGCCGCCCTGGACCGCGAACAGCGATCCGGTGAGGGTGCATTCCTCGGTGGACAGCCAGGCGACAAGCGGGCTGACGTGCCGCGGATCCAGCGGATCGAACGCGGTCGGGTCCTCGGGCGGCCTGAACATCTCCCCCAGCGGCCCCGGCGTAGCGAGGGTTAGGCGCGTCCGGGCCACGGGCGCGATCCCGTTGACGCGCACGCCGTAGCGGCCGAGCTCGGCGGCGGCCACCAGCGTCAGCGCAGCGATCCCTGCCTTGGCGGCCCCATAGTTGGCCTGCCCCGGATTCGGCATGTACGTCCCGGATCCCGACGCCGTGTTGATGACCGCGGCTCTGACCTCCTCGCCCGCTTTGGAGCGGGCCTTCCAGTGGTCGGCGGCGTGGCGCAGGGCCGCGAAATGACCCTTCAGGTGGACCCTGATGACATCGTCCCACTGCTCCTCGCTCATCGAGCCGATGTAGGCATCGCGGAGGATGCCGGCGTTGTTGACAAGGACGTCGAGGCGACCAAAGGCGCCGATCGCGGTCTCCACCAGCGTCCTGGCCCCCTCCCAGCTCGAGACATCGTCGGTGTGGGCGACGGCCTCGCCGCCGGCGCTGACAATCTCATCGACCACCTGCTGGGCCGCCGAGGAATCTGCGCCGCTCCCGTCCGGGGCGGCGCCGAGGTCGTTGGCCACCACCCGCGCTCCCTCGGATGCGAACAGCAATGCGTGCTCACGGCCGATGCCACGGCCGGCGCCGGTGATGGCGCAGATGCGCCCGCCAAGTGCTCCCACGACGCTCAGCTGCCCAGGAGCGACGTCGGCCAGCCCGTCCTTGATCACGACGACGCCCTCATCCGATTCGGTCTCATACCGGTACGTGCCACCGCCCGCGGCCCAGATGCGCGTGGTGATCGTCTGGCCAGGCTGGACCGTCCTCGAGAACCGGACCGCCAGCCGCTTGAGCCGGGTTGGGTCCTCGGGGCAGGCGTGCTCGATCATCGCCACCGAGGTGAACGCCATGGTGCACATGCCGTGGATGATGATCCCCGGAAGCCCCATCGACTTCGCCAGCGCGTCGTCGAGGTGAATCGGCATCGGGTCGCCCGAAGCGTCGGCGTAGCGGAATGTCTGGTCGGAGTCGAACGTCTGGCTCACCTCGGCCTCTGGCTGCCGGGAGCGCAGAGACTCGTCGAAGCCATGACCTGGTGCGGCTTCTCCGACCGCCGCCGGCGCCTGTGCCCCGCGGACGAAGCTGATGAGGTATTGCTCGACGAGGAGCGTTCCGTCGTGGTCTCGGGTGTCCGCCTTGACCGTGACGGTGACGCCGCTGGAACGGGGCGAGAGGCCGATTGCGGCGGCGCGCGTCGAGACCGTGGTGCCGGGGCGGATCGGCGCGTGGAAATGAAAGTCGTGCTCGCCGTGGAGGATCATCATCACCAGCTCCGACGGGATCACCTTCATCGCCGCTTCGCCCGCGACGCCGAACGCGGGCACGACTGCGAACACGGGCGGCGCCAACTCGCCCCTGGCATGAGGAGCGGTCGGGTCGTTTGTCGCGGCGGCGTACTGCTCGATCCGCTCGCTGGTTACCTCGAACTCGACTGGGTCCGACCAGCGGCCGATGGCGTCGGTGTTGAAGGTGGGTGCCGTCGTGCTCAAGCTCGCTCCTGGAGTCGGGCCTCGTACCCTATCCCTATGACCTTGAGCGACGATCTCGCGAACTCGATCCCGTTTGCCGCCGTGCTGGGGATCGAGATGCTGGAGGCGACGCCGGAGGTGGTCCGCGCGAGGATGGAGTGGACACCCGAGCGCTGCACGGCCGCCGGGGTCATGCACGGAGGAGCGCTGATGGCGCTGGCGGACAACTGCGGCGGCGTATGCGCGTTCTTGAACCTTCCCCCCGGGGCTCGGGGGACCGCCACGATCGAGTCAAAGACCAACTTCCTGCGCGCGGTGCGGGGCGGTGCGGTCACCGCCACCACCCGGCCGCTTCACTCGGGGCGCACCATGATGGTCCTCGAGACCGAGCTCACCCGCGACGACGGGAAGCTCGCCGCGAAAGTGACCCAGACACAGGCCTTTCAATACGACTAAGGCAGCCCCTTAGCATCCTTGGTGATTTTCAGAGTAATTTCAGGCTCCCGTTCCTATCTTGTGGACGCTCACAAGAAAGGCGGTCGTGATGAGGTTCCTTAGGACGGCTTCGACTCAACGACTTCTGGCGACGCTCGCTGGACTCCTCATCGCTGTTGCGGGCGGGACCGCAATCGCGGTGGCGGCGTCAAGCGGCGGTCCGGTCCCGCGGCCCCAGCGGCTTGCTGTCGCCGTGCACTCCGCGCTCGGCGCGCCGACCGTTCCGGGAATCAGTGCCCGCATCAGCTTCACCAACCATCTCATCGCGGCCTCCAACATCCAGGGCTCCGATCCAGTGCTGCAGGGCGCGTCCGGTCGGCTGTGGCTCTCGCCCTCAACCCACCAGCTGCGGCTCGAGCTCCAGTCAGACAACGGCGACGCCCAGGCCGTGGTCTCGGGCGGCCACTTCTGGGTGTACGACCCGGGCACCAACACCGTGTACGAGGGCACGGTCCCGGCGCACGCCAAGCCCAAGCGCTCGAGCACCCGGCACGAGACGCTGCCCTCGGTAAGCCAGATCCAGACCGACCTGAACAAGCTCGCGCAACACATCAACTTCTCCGGGGCCACCCCCAGCGACGTCGCCGGGCACGCCGCATACACCGTGCAGGTGTCGCCCAAGCACGACGGCGGACTGCTGGGCGATGCCCAGCTGGCGTGGGACGCTGCGCGAGGCGTGCCGCTTCGTTTCGCGGTCTATGCCCGCGGCGACGGGGCGCCCGTGCTCGAGCTGAAGGCAACCAACATCTCGTTCGGCCGGGTGCCGGCCTCGGACTTCGCGATCAAGCCTCCGGGCACCGCCAAGGTGGTCAGGGTCTCCACACCCACCACCCCGACCCACGCCGCGCGCCACTCCAAGCGGCACGCCGAGGTCTCAGGCCCGGCCGCCGTTCAGCGCCACCTCCACTTCACGCTTGTCGCTCCCACGACCCTTGTCGGGCTGCCGCGGCAGTCTGTCTCCCTGCTCGACTGGGCCGGGAGCCCTGCCGCGCTGGTCACCTACGGCCAGAACCTGGGCGGGATCGCGGTCGTCGAACAGGACGCGAGCAAGGCCCACGGCCTGCCGTCGGGCACCTCGAGCGGCTCCGGTGACCACGCGCGCGGGCTCAGCCTGCCGACGGTGTCGATCGGCGGCGCGACCGCTCGCGAGCTCGACACTGCCCTCGGGACGGTGCTCACGTTCACGCGCGGGAACGTCGCCTACACCGTGCTCGGCTCCGTCCCGGCCGCCGCGGCGGAGGCCGCCGCACGGGCTCTATGACCGGCCCCGCGCCGCTGGAGGTACGCGGGCTCGTCAAGCGCTACGGCGAGCTGGCCGCCGTGGCCGGCGTCGACGTCACGGTCGAGGTCGGCGACGTATACGGCTACCTGGGCCCCAACGGCGCGGGCAAGACCACATCGCTCCGGATGATGCTTGGGCTGATACGCCCCACGGCGGGCGCCGTCCGGCTGTTCGGCCGCGATCCGTGGGAGAGCGTGCGGGCGCTCGATGGCGTCGCGGGGTTCGTCGAAGCTCCCACCTTCTACCCATACCTTTCGGGCCGGCGCAACCTCGAGCTGCTGGCGGCGTTCGACGGCAACGGCGCCGCCCAGCGGATCGACGAAGCGCTCGAGCGGGTCGAGCTCTCGGACCGGGCCGCCGACAGGGTCGGTGGCTACTCGCACGGCATGCGGCAGCGGCTCGGGATCGCGGCGGCGCTGCTGCGCGACCCGAAGCTCCTGCTGCTGGACGAGCCGACCACGGGACTTGATCCGGCCGGCATGCGCGACATGCGGGTCCTGATCAAGCGCCTGTCGCAGCACGGGATCACGATCGTGCTCTCCAGCCACCTGCTGACCGAAGTCGAGGAGCTGTGCAACCGGGTGGCCATCATCCAGTTGGGGAAGATCGTCTACGAGGGCGAGATCGCGGCGCTGAAGAGCAGCGCCGGTGCCTCCTACTCGTTGTCGACCACCGACAATGACAGGGCCGTGGAGGTCGCCCGGGCCCAGCCTGGCATCGAGAACGCACGGCTCCATCAGGGACAGGTGTGGTTCAACTCCGCCGGCGAAAATGCCGTCGCCGAGCTCTCCCAGGCGCTGATCGAGGCGGGCGCGTTGATTGTGTCCCTGACGCCGCAGACCGCGACGCTGGAGCAGCTGTTCTTCTCGCTCACGGAGGGGCCTGAGGGCGCCGGTGCCGACGTTGCGCCGGTGCAGGAAGAGGCCGCGGAGGTCGCCGGATGACGGCGGGCGTCCTGAGCCGGGGCGGCCGCGAGGCGACCCCCGGCGTCCTGACCGTGTACCGCTGGGAGCTGACCAAGCTCCGGTTCCAGAAGCGCACGTATCTGGGGCTCGGCGCCGCGACGCTGGTTCCGATCATCTTCGTGGTGGCGGTCCACTTCCGACCCGATCGGCGCGGCGGCGATTTCGCCTTCTCCTCCTACCTGACGAAGAGCGGGCTCGCCTTCCCGCTGGTGATCCTGCTGTTCGGCGCGGTGTGGATGTTTCCGTTGATCGTGGCCCTCGTGGCCGGCGACATCTTCGCCTCCGAGGACCACAACGGCACGCTGAAGACGATCTTCACCCGTTCGCTCGAGCGCTCCCAGATCTTCGCCGGAAAAGGGCTCGCGGCGGCGACCTACGCGGTGGCGGCGATCCTCATCAACGGAACCGTGGCCGTGCTCGCCGGGAGCGTCCAGTCGGGGTTTCATTCATTGCAGAGCCTGTCGGGAACGATCGTCTCGGCGCCGAAGTCGCTCGAGCTGGTGTACGTCAGCCTGCTCGTGTACCTGATCCCGATCGCGACGATCGTGTGCATCGGCCTGATGCTGTCGTCGGTGACGCGCAACAGCGCTGCGGCCGTCGTTGGCACGTTGATGATCTCGCTTCTGTTCCAGCTGATCGGCGTGCTTCCGGGTACGGGAGCGATACAGCCCTATCTCCTGAGCACGCAGTTCAACGCCTGGCAGGGCCTGCTGCGAACTCCGATCGACTGGTCGCCGATCGTTCGCGCGGTGTGGGTATGCGCCATGTACGGCGTCCCGGCGATTCTCGTGTCATTCCTGGTCTTCCTGCGCCGCGACGTCGCTGGTGGCTGACCAGGCGCCGTCGGAGGGCGACGGCCGCACGAGCGAGCGGGTGCTGGTAGTCGATGACGACCCCTCGCTTCGGCGAATGCTCGAGCGCGCACTCCAAGCGGAGGGGTTCGAGGTGACCGTGGCGCGCGACGGCGCCCTGGCGCTGCTCGAGTCAGAGCGCACCGCGCCCGACGTGATCGTGCTCGATGTGGCGATGCCCGCGATCGACGGGCTGTCGGTCTGCCGCCGGCTGCGGGCCAAGGGCCTGGCCACGCCGATCCTGATGCTGACCGCCCGCGATGCTGTTCCTGATCGCGTGGCAGGGTTCGACGCCGGCGCCGACGACTACCTCGTCAAGCCGTTCGCGCTGGAGGAGCTGATCGCCAGGTTGAGGGCGCTGTCCCGGCGTGTAGGCGAGTCCGCCTCCCTTCGGTCGTACGCCGACCTGACTCTCGATCTCCGTGCCCGGCGGGCGACGCGAGCGGGCACGGCGATCGAGCTGACCGGTCGGGAGGCGGAGCTGCTCGAGCTGATGCTGCGGGCGCCGGGGCGCCCGCTGTCGCGCGAGCGGGCGATCGCCGAGATCTGGGCGGGCGCCGCGGAGCCGAACGTGGTGGACCGCTACGTGACGCGCCTGCGGCGCAAGCTGGGCCAGCCGCCGTTGATCCACACCGTCAGAGGGAAGGGGTTCGCGCTGCGAGCGTGAGGTCCGTGCGCGCCTTTCCCCGCTCCCTGCGGGCGCGACTGGTGCTGGCGGCGGCAGGGGCGATCCTGGTCGCGGTGGGCCTGTTCGCCGGAGCCACCGTGGTCCTGGTCGAGCACGAGCTGCGCGGGACACTCGACAGCTCGCTCCGCCAGCGTGCGACCCAGGTGGCCGAGCTCGCGGTCTCGGCGCCCGCCGTGCTCACCAATCCGGGGGCGCTCGAGAGTCCGATCTCCGGCCGCCAGATCGCGGTCGAGGTGCTCGACTCGCGTGGTCGGCTGCTGGCACGATCGGAGACGCTCGGTGCTCGCTTGCTGCCTGAGGATCGCGTGGTGCGGACGGCGCTGGCCCAGGGTCGCGCCGGGTATGAGAGCGTCAGCCTCGACACACGCCCGTTCCGGCTGTACGCCGCGCCGATCGCGCAGGCAGGCGGTCCGGCATCGGGCGGCGCGGTGCTCGTCGCCTCCGACACCGGCGACATTGCCCAAACCGTCGGGCACCTGGGAGTGATCATCGCTTTGAGCGGCGTAGGCGCGGCGCTACTGGCGGCCCTGGCGGCGTTCATGCTGACCGGACAGGGACTGCGGCCTCTGCGCCGGCTTGCGGGCGGGGCGGCCGAGATCGAGCGGACGGCCGATCCATCCCAGCGCCTGCCGCAGCCGGCCACCTCGGACGAGATCGGTGCGTTGACCGGAGTGCTCAACCGGATGCTGTCTTCGCTTGATCGGGCGCGCGCCAGCGAGCGTCGGTTGCTGGCCGATGCCTCTCACGAGCTGCGGACCCCGGTCGCGGCGCTGCTCGGCAACGTCGAGTACGCCATGCGGCACGGAGCCGAGCCGGAGGTGCTGGCCGATCTGCGCGACGACGCGGCGCGCCTGGCTCGGCTGGTGGATGACCTGCTGGTGCTCGAGCGGGCCGGCGCGTCCCAGGCCGCGGAGCCAGGGACGGTTCGGCTGGAAGAGCTCGTCCGCGAGACCGTACGGTCGAACGGGCAGGGCCGGGTGCTGGTGGCAGCGCTCGAACCGGCGCGGGTACGAGGGGAGAGTGACTCGCTGGCTCGGGCCCTCTCGAACCTGATCGAGAACGGGCTAGTGCACGGACCGTCAGGACGGCCGGTCACCGTCGCGCTGCGGGTCGACTCGGATCGGGCGCTGCTGGCGGTCTCGGACGAGGGGCCGGGACCGGCCGGCGCCGATCGCGAGCGCCTGTTCGAGCGCTTCTGGCGCGGGGGCGATGCTGGCGCGCGACCGGGCTCCGGCCTCGGACTCTCGATCGTCCAGGCGATCGCCGAGCGCCACCACGGAGCGTTATCGGTCGAGCGCTCGACGTTCACGATCGAGCTGCCGCTCGAGCATGTCAGTGCCCCGGAAGGCCTCGGACGCCGGGGAAGCGATCGATGAGCGAGTAGGGCGGTGCGAGGTCCACGCCGTCCGGGTTGTTCAGGTAGCCGGGCGCGGTGCCGGTCACGCCCGTGTGACCGTACTGCCACACGATGCGGTCGGTCTTCGGATCCACCACGATCACGCGGTGGTTGTAGTCGTCGTTTGCCAGCACGTCCCCATTGGGAAGCGGGAGCGCCAGCGACGGGTGGTTGAGCTCATCGGGCCCAGAGGGGGAGTAGCGCCAGAGGACCTTGCCGTGTCCATCGAACTCCATGATCGTCCCTGGCTGCTCGTAGTCGACGCTCAGATACACGCCGGGGCGGACCTCGTTGGTGTCTGACGGATAGCCGAATCCGGGGGGATTGGTGGCCGATGCCAGCTTCCCGTTCCGCGTCGAACACGTCGACCCAGTCGCCGCTGATCTCGGTCACGACCACGCCTCCGTTCGAGAGCGGGAACGCGCCGTTGGGAGAGCCGAATGCCGCGGGCGGATCGTGGTCGCACCCACCGGTGGTCCCCGTCTGCGCCGCAAGGTTGTTGGCCGGGGGACGTATCTGGATCAGCCTGCAGTTCTTGATGTCGGCCGAGATGATGTTGCCGTTGCGCAATTGGATGGCGTCGTCGGGGTTGTAGACGTAGCCAGGGGTTGACCCTGGCACCCCGGGGTGGCCATAGCGGTACACGAACCGATGGGTGGCCGTGTCGACCACAGAGATGACGAAGTCGTCCTCCTGCGTGGCCACGATCTTGCGACCGCCGTCGGCATAGAACGCGTCGTCGGGAACGAGGAACGACTGACCTCCACGCAAGTCGCCGGACCGCGGGAAGCGCCACACGATCTTGCCCTGTGGGGTGACCTCCAGCAAGCGGTTGTTCAGCTTGTCGGCGATCAAGACGTTGCCGGGAAGCACCGAGGGGTTCGAACCGGGTCTCAAGAAGCCGCCGGCCGCAGCCCCATGGCCGCCAGTCGTTCTCGGATCGCGAGTCAGCTCGAGGATGTCGTTAACCACCCCGCCGGTGCTGGTGCGACCTCCGGCGAGCACGATCGTATTTGCGAGGGCCGCTGCAGCGACATCCGACACGGCCTGCGGGAGCTGGCCAGCGGCTGCCGTTGCGCCGGTATTGGGATTCACCGAGGTGATCTCGCGGGTGGTGGCACCGTTCGCCCCACGACCGCCGATCAGGAACGCATAGCCGCCGACGGTGGCGGCCCCCGCGTGTGACAGCGGATGCGGCAGGGTCGCAAGCGGTGAGACCTGCCCGGTCTTGGGGTCGAACAGAAGTACCTGCCGGCTGGGGCCGCCGGGAGCGTCGCCCCCGGCGATCAGGACCTTGTCGTTGACCGCAATGACGGAGGCGTAGCGCAGAGGCTGCGGCAACTTGCCCACGACCCGGGCCTGGCTGCCAGGGCGCCAGGCGAGGATCGTGTCGAGCGGAGCCTGGCCCGTGAATCCGCCAACCAAATAGGCAGTGCCGCCCACGGCCGCAGCCGCGAGGTCGGAGCTTGGTTGGGGCAGGGAGCCGGCGGGCTGGCTACGACCGGTGCTCGGATCCACGCGGACGATGCTCGATACCGATGAGGTCTCACTCCCGCCGCCGAACAGATACACGTTCGACCCGATCGCTACGGCAGCAGCGTCGTGAACCGGCGCTTGCAACGTTCCCAGCGCCGAGGCCTTACCCGACTGCAGGCTCTGGATATTGGCCCGCGACGTAGCGCTCGAGTCGAGGCCTCCGAGCAGCGTCACGCCCGCCGGAACGGCCACGGCGGCCGATGCCCGCTGGATGCCGAACGGCAACTGTCCTACCGTGCGCGCCTGCAGCGACGGTGGGCCCGCCGGGGCTTCCGTCGCCGTCGCCGTCGGGCTCGGTGCTGCCTTGGCGCCGCGCCGGGACGCGGTCGCGAGGCCGATGGCGACAGGCACGAGGCTGGCGGCAACCAGCACCGCCAGCCAGGCCATCGTGCTCCCCCGCCTTGCGGGCGGCGCGGCGGCACTACGCCGGGATGGGGGAGGCATCGCCCCGCTGCCTTGCGGCCTGGTGCGGCCCGCTCGAGGCGGGGCGGCGCGGCCACCTCGGGGCGTGTCGGCTCTCGGCGTCTGTGCGGGCCGGCCCGGTGGCCTACCCCCGCCCGGGCGTGACCCGGGACGCCCACCGGGTTGCGCCGGGCGGCGCCTCGGCGGCGTGCCGCCGCCCGGGGGTGGCAAGCGGCGCCGCGTTCCCGTTCGGGAGGCGCTGGCTGACGGCGTGGCTGCGGCTCAGAAGGCTCGGGGTCCCGGGGTGGGCGCTTAGGACGCAAAGGATCCTCGCCTCCCCCTGCGGGAAAGGGTCGAGTCATGTGGCAGCATCTTGTCGTATCGAAAATAAATGCGGCTAAGCGGCAAAAAGGCTGTGACGACTCCGCGAGCTGATGCAGGCGGCTTCTCAGGCAACGGTTGCCAGTGCATCCGTTGGCGCCTGACGGCCCCGTCCAGGCCGGCTGATTCCTTGTTGCGCGAGCGCGCGATCGAGGATCACTTTGGCGGCGTTGACGTCCGCATCGTCTGCGTGTCCACAGTTGAACGCAGTGGAATCGCTCGGCGCGCCGCGAGCGGCCATCGATCGTGCCGCAGCGAGCGCATGTTCGCGAGGTGTTCGCCGGGTCAACCTTGACGAGCTGCCTACCAGCCTCTTCCGCTTTGTAGGCGAGCATCGAGACGAGCTGTCCCCACCCCTGGTCGGCGATCTCCCGGTTCAGGGCGCGCTTCTGCGCGACTCGCCTCCCTGGAGCATCAGCCGTCCCGCGCGCCGAGCGGAGCATGTTGCGGATCCGCAGGTCCTCGACCGCGATCAGGTCGAAGCACTCAACGAGCTGGCGGGAGAGCTTGTGCGCCCGGTCGCGACGGCGATTCGCTTCCCGCTCGCGGTGGCGCGCGAGCAGCGCGGCCGCCTTGCGGCGACGGTTCGAGCCTCGCCTGCGCCGCGCGACCTTCCGCGCCGCACGGCGGACTACTGCCCGGTTACGCATCGCCGCGCGCGGGCCAGGGAGCTGCTCGCCGGTCGAGAGCGACACCAGCCGCCGCACCCCAAGGTCGACTCCGACTGCAGCCTGCGGCGCAGACTTCCGCTCAACCCGGGGGTCGCGGAAGCTCGGCGTAGAAGCAGACATGCCAGCGGCGCCCGTCGGTGCTGCGGGTCACCTTCACCTCGCCGAGCACACCGTCCGGCGGGAGTTCGCGATGCCACTTCACCTTCACGGCACCGATCCCTTGCAGCCGCAGCCGCCCGTGGCGGGTGATCGCGACGCCGCCGGCGTTTCCCTTCAAAGTCCAGGTCAGCGTGTCGAACCGCCGAGAGCCCTTGTAGCGCGGAAAGCCGGGCTTCTCGCCACGCGCCACCCGCGCGAAGAACGCTCGGAACGCGCGGTCGAGCTGGCGAAGCACTGCCTGCTGACACCAGAAGTTCGCCCCCGCCGGCAAGAGCCCGGTGGTGCGCAGCTGGCGAAGCTCGGCGGACTGGTCGCCATAGCTCACCGAGAGGCCGCGCTCGCGCCACGCGCGCCGGCGCTGCTCAAGCGCGCGCGTTGTACAAGGTCGCGGTACGCCCGGAGCTGCGCCTCAAGCGCCTCGCGCTGACGGCGCGTCGGATACAAACGGTACCGGTGTACGCGCAACACGAACACAGGTTCGCACCACGGCATGACGGAAAGGAAGTGAAGGCCGGGGCACAGCCGGGGCCAATGCCGGGCAGATCAAAGGCTATGGACGAATTCTCATGCTCCTCTGACGTGTCTCTTAGTCGGCAACTGCAAAATCCCAGCTATGGTCGGTGAATCCTCGGGCGAGTCGCGGCGGCGAGTTCGCGACGCAGCGCTGGCCCGCATCCTTCGCGCGCGCCGCTGGATCATCGCGGCGGCGGCGGCGGCCACCGCCGGGGTGGCCGCACTGATCTCGGCGGTGGCCCCCGGGCGGACGCTGGGAGCGAGCGGGCACGGTGCGAGCCCTTCGACGAGCGCCGCCGGCGCCTCCGCGAGCAATTCCTCGCCCCGGATGCCGCCAGCCGCTGGCGCAAGCCAGCTTGGACTTCAGGGTCCTGCCCAGCCACCTTCCTCCGTCGGCCAGGCCCCACCTAGCGCCCCGCCGTCCTCGCCGAGCGGGTCATCGGGCGGTGATTCGTCTCCGTCAAGCAGCGCACCACCCGCCGTCTCCGGCGGGTCATGAGCGCGACCACATTTGAAGTCTGGGGGAGCGTCGCACTCGTCGCGGTCGCCGACACCGCCCGCCTCGAGCCGGCACGCGAAGCGGTCGCGGCGGTCGTGGAGGAGTTCGACCGCGCCTGCTCACGATTCCGCCAAGACTCCGAGCTGAGCGCGCTGAACGCCGCCGGAGGTCGTTCCGTTCAGGTCAGCCGGCTCCTGATCGATTCGGTGCAGGCCGCGTTGCGCGCGGCCACCCTCACCGGGGGCGACGTCGATCCCAGCGTCGGTGAGGCGCTGATCGCCCTCGGCTACGACCGCGACTTCGCGTCGATCGTTGCCGAAGCGCAACCTGGGGTCAGCGGTCGCGAAGCTTCCCAGGCACCGGTCGCGCCCTCGCCGGAGCTCGCGGACCGCCCGTCGCCGGGGATCGCCAAGGTGCCCGGCTGGCGTGCGATCCGGGTTGACCGCGACGCAGGCACCATCCTGCTCCCCCGCGGCGTCAGCCTGGACCTCGGCGCGACGGCGAAGGCGCTCGCCGCCGATCGCGCCGCGGCGCGCGCCTCAGAGCAAGCTGGCTGTGGGGTGCTGGTGGGGCTGGGCGGCGACATCGCGCTCGCAGGTCAGCCGCCTCCGGATGGCTGGAGGATTCGCGTCACCGACGACCATCGCGGGGATGTTGACGCTCCGGGGCAGTGGATCAGGCTGCGGTCGGGCGGACTGGCGACCTCGAGCACAACCGCGCGCCGCTGGAGCGCAGGGGGCCAAATGGTCCACCATCTCCTGGATCCCGCCACCGGACGGCCCGTCAGTGGCGGATGGCGGACCGCAAGCGTCGCCGCCGGTTCCTGCCTCGACGCCAATATCGCGAGCACCGCGGCGATCGTCCGGGGCCCGCGGGCGGTGGCCTGGCTCACCTCGCTCGGGCTGCCGAGCCGCCTCGTCACCACGACCGGCGCCAGCGTCCACCTCGCCGGCTGGCCGGTCGACGGCGACGACCTGCCGACACACGAGGCTCACCGGGGCGGCATGACTTCGCAACTGGCCGCGACGCTGGGTCCGAGCGCCTACTGGTACCTGGCCCGCGCGACGGGAATCGTGTCGCTGCTTCTGTTGACGGCCAGCGTCGTGCTGGGCGTGCTCGGCCCGCTGCGGTTCACCGTTCCGGGGCGGTGGCCGCGGTTCGCGATCGACACGCTGCACCGCGACGTGTCACTGCTCGTGATGGCGGTGCTCGTGATCCATATCGTGACGAGCGTCCTCGACGGCTTTGCGCCGATCAATCTTCTGGATGCCGTGCTTCCGTTGCGGTCGGCGTACAGGCCGCTGTGGATGGGACTCGGCGCCTTCTCCTTCGATTTCCTGCTGGCGCTCGTGATCACCAGCCTCCTGCGCCGCCGGGTGGGCTACCGGGCGTGGAGGGCGATCCATTGGCTTGCGTACGCGAGCTGGCCGGTGGCCGTGCTCCACGGCCTGGGCACTGGCTCGGACACGAAGGCTTGGTGGAACCTGGCGCTGACGGCGGTGTGCGTCCTGGCCGTGGTTGCCGCGGTATGGGCTCGTGTCCAGGCCGCCGCGCCCGTCTACGGCGGGTTCCGTCAGGCGGCGATCGCGCTCACGGTGGCCACACCCCTCGGGCTCGCGATCTTCACGCTCGCCGGCCCGCTTCAGTCAGGCTGGGCGCGGCGTGCGGGAACACCGGTGAGTCTGTTGGCGCATACCACGCCGGCCTCCGTCCGGTCGGCGCCGGGCAGATCCACCGCTCGCCCCGCGAGCCCATTCTCGGCGCAGCTGTCGGGATCGATACAGCAGACGCCGGTCAACGGGGGAGCGATCGTGGAGCTTGGACTGCACCTGAGCGGCGGCGCCGACGGAACACTGCGGGTTCGACTCGGCGGACAGCCGATTGGCGGCGGTGGTGGCTTATCGATGACCGGAAGTCAGGTCGATCTCCTGACCGGCGGATCCGTGTACCAGGGGTCGATCACCGCGCTCCAGGGACAACAATTCAACGCCCGGGTGCGGAGCGCCGATGGTTCGACGCTACTGCTTCAGGTCAGCCTGGACCTGGACCAGGCGGACAACTCCGTGTCGGGCTCACTTCGGGCGCGGCCGAGCGGGGCATCCTGATGGGTCTGCCGCGTCTCTTGGCCGGGATCGATCCCAGTGGCGCGCCGACGACGCTCTGCGATCACGAGCGAATTCATGGCCCGATGCCGCGACACGCCCCAGCCGACCTGATCGCGATCGTCGAGCGCAGCGGACTGCGCGGTCGTGGCGGAGCCGACTTCCCGACCGCCCGGAAGCTGAGCGCCGTCGCCCACGCTCGGGACAGGCACCGCGCCGTGGTCGTCAACGGCTCGGAGACCGAGCCGGCCAGCAACAAGGACCGGCTATTGCTCTCGCGGCTGCCGCACCTCGTGCTCGACGGAGCCGTTCTGGCCGCCGATGTGGTGGGCGCCAGCGAGGTGATCGTCAAGGTCTCCGAGCGCATGGCCGGCGCGACCCAAGCGCTCGAAGGGGCGATCGCGGTGCGTGAGGACCCGGTGCCGGTGCAGCTGGTGCCCGCCGCCGGCGGATACGTCAGCGGCGAGGAAAGCGCGATCATCCACTACCTGAACGGTGGCCAGCCCAAGCCGACGTTCGTTCCGCCCAGGCCGTACCAGCGCGGGTACCGCAGGCGGCCGACGTTCATCTCCAACGCGGAGACGCTCGCGCAACTGGCTCTCATCGCCCGCCATGGCGACCGCTGGTTTCGGGAGCTCGGAACGGATGCCGACCCTGGCTCTGCCCTGGTGACGATCTCTGGTGCCGTCGCGGCCGCCGGCGTCTACGAGCTGGCATTCGGCACACCCATGCGCGACCTACTGGCCGCTGCCGGCGGAGCGTCCGAGCCGCTGCGGGCGCTGTTGGTCGGTGGTTACTTCGGCACCTGGGTGGACGCCTCACATGCATCGGGGCTGCGGCTGGCGCGGGAGGACCTGCGCTCCGTCGGCTGCTCGCTCGGGTCGGGCGTGCTCATCGCGCTCGGCGAGAGCTCGTGTGGACTACACGAGAGCGCCCGCGTAATCGACTACCTGGCTCGGGAGTCGTCGGGCCAATGCGGCCCGTGCGTTCACGGCCTGCGGGCCATAGCGGACCTGGTCGGCGAACTGGCCGACGGCGTGGCCCCCGTTCAAGAGCGAGAGCGGGTGCTCCGCTGGAGTGCAGAGATCCGCGGGAGGGGCGCCTGCCACCACCCGGACGGGGCCGCCCGCTTCGTCGAGAGCGCGCTGAGCGTGTTCGGCGACGAGCTGGTTTCTCACCAGCAAGGCAGGTGCACGGGGCGGCCGGCCAGCTTGCCGGTGGGCGACGGCGTCACCGCGGCGGCTGGAGCGGGGCGATGAGCCACCGCCTTCGCGTCAACCCGATTACGTGCGAGGGACACGGGCTGTGCGCCGAGCTCCTGCCCGAGCTGATCCGCCTCGACGACTGGGGCTACCCGATCATCGACCAGCCGGAGGTTCCGCTCGAGCTCGAGGACCTGGCGCGTCGCGCGGTCGATGTCTGCCCGACGTTGGCGCTGCTGCTGGAGCGGGAGGGGCCGTAGGTCGGCCCCCGGTGCTGCGTCGCTAGGAATCGGCCAGCCGCACCGGGGCCGTCGGCTCGGCTGGGGTCTCGGGCCGCCGCAACTCGAGCTCCCACCACCCCACGTCCCACCATTCCCCCCGCTTGAAGCCGATCCGCGGGTAGACGCCGACGAGCCTGAAGCCGAACAACTCGTGCAACGCGACGCTCGCCTCGTTGGGAAGCGCGATTCCCGCACAGGCGACATGAAACCCCTGGCGCACGAGCAGCGGCAGCAGCGAGCCATAGAGGGCGCGACCGATGCCGCGCCTTTGATGCTCGGGGGCCACATACGCGCTGACGTCGGCGGCCCAGCGGTAGGCCGCCCGCTCCCGGTGGGGACAGCCGTAGGCGAAGCCCACGACCCGTTCGCCGTTATCGGCCACCAGCCAGGGATGGGTCTTCGAGGTCAGCTCGATCCGCGTCGCGAACTGCTCCGCGGTCGGCGCTCGCTCCTCGAACGACGCGGCGCTCTCGGTCACAAAGGGGGCATAGACGGCCGCGCAGCCAGCGCCGTCGCGGGCGGGGTCGGCCTCCCGGATCAGGTGTGGCTGCTCCGTCTGCTCGACAAGGGCTCGCAACGTAGCAGCCGGACACTGCTCAGCCGTTATTGGCACAATGCCAACAGCAGATCTCGGTTACGCGAAGGTCGCGGTCCGAGAGAGAACGATCCGTCAGGAGCCGCAATGTCCGTCACCCAGTCTTCAGGGGCCGTAACGCTCACCGACGAGCAGCAGGCGTTCGTCGAATCGATCCGGGATTTCGCCAAGCGCGAATGCGGCACGCGCGAGCAGCGCGACGCGCTCACCGACAACGGCCGCGAGGTCCACAACCGTGACCTCTACCACCGCCTGGCGGAGCTCGGTTGGCTCGGCGCCTCGATTCCCGAGACCTACGGCGGCTCGGGGGAGGCGCGGTCGACATGTGCCTGCTGCTCGAGGAGTCGGCCCGCGGCCAGATCCCGATGGGCTTTTTCGGGGTGACGATGATCGTCGCCGGCGCATACCAGCGGTTTGGCTCCGAGGAGCAGAAGCAGGAGATTCTCGGCGGCATCGTCGACGGGCTGCTCGAGTCGATCGCCATGTCAGAGCCCGAGGCGGGCTCCGACGTCGGCAACCTCTCCTGTCGCGCGGAGCGATCGAACGGCGGCTACGTGATCAATGGCCAGAAGACGTGGATCACCGGCGCGCACGAGGCTGACCACATCCTGCTCGTGTGCCGCACGAACCGCACCGAGAACAAGCACGAGGGACTCAGCATGATCTCGGTGCCCGCGGATTCGGACGGGCTCGAGAGTGCGCGGCATCCAGACGATGGGCGGCCGCGAGGTCAACGACGTGTTCTTCACCGATTGCCACGTCCCGGCCGAGCGGCTGCTGGGCCAGGAGGATCAGGGCTGGATGCAGCTGATGGCCGGGCTCAACTACGAGCGGCTGATCATCGCCGCGCAGCTGCTGGGCGTCGCGCAGCGTGCGTTCGACGATGCTCTGGGCTACGTGAAGGAGCGCAAGCAGTTCGGCCGCCCGATCGGCAGCTTCCAATCGCTCAGGCACCGGCTGGCGGATCTGGCGACAGAGATCGAGACCTCTCGTCTGCTGGTGTATGACGTCGCACGCCGCACCGACGCCGACCCGCATCAGCTGCTGCCGCGCGAGGCGTCGATGGCCAAGCTCAAGGCCACCGAGACCGCGAAGTGGATGGCGCTCGAGGGCATGCAGATGATGGGCGGGTACGGCTACGCGACCGAGTACGACATGGAGCGTCACGTACGTACCGCACTGGCGTCGACGATCTACGGCGGCACGAGCGAGATCCAGCGCGACATCATCGCCAAGACGCTGGGCCTGTAAGGGGCCGCGCGCCGGGAAGCTGCCGCCGGGTGGCCGGCCGGCGTGCAGCCGGGCTAGTGGCGGGCCCGCAACGGGCGCTTCGGCAGCGGCTGGTCGCGGGCGTCCTCGCTGGGGCGCTCGCTGACCGGCCGATCCTCCGGATGCTCGAATGAGCTCCTTCCCAGGCGATTCACGGCTTCACGGGTACGGAAGTAGCGCGTCCCCGCGAGCGCGATGCCCACCACCGCGACGACGATCAGCACGACCTCGAAAGCGCTCATTTGACCTTGCTTCCCAGGATGGAGGCGCGCTAACAGGTGCAGCTTGCTACTCGGCCGTTGCCCGCTCGTGCCCCACGCTCGGGAGTGGCTTCAGTCCAGCCTCGGCCTCGTGGCCCCGGACCTCGCCGACGTACGCAATCCGGTCGAGGCGAACGATTTCTCGCTCCCCCTCGATCCGGGCCGGATGTCCCGGCGGCAGGTTGCGGATCAAAGCCCGGATTCGCTCCCGGAGCTGTAGCGCGAAGTGAGGAGTGGAGGCACCCATCAGCTGGCGCACGTCGTCGACCGTGACCTCGCGGCCCGGCCGCACACGATCCGGATGCTCGGCTTGGCTCATCGGGCAGGGCCTTGGGAAGTGGAGCTGACCGGCTGGGGCTCCAGGTCGGCATCGACCTTCGCCTGGACCGCGACCGAGATCGCACTCTCGTCGCCGATCAGCCAGCCGTGGTTGTAGACCGCGGCCGTCGGTCCCTCCTGCGTGTAGCCCGGCGTGGCGTAATCGAAGAAGAAGCTCTCCACGGGTTGCGGAAGCGTAGAGGCACTGTCGACCAGGAGATCGGGGCCGTAGGTCCCGCTGGCCGATAGTGGGGCGGCCGCCGCGGCGTCCAACGGACGGTTCTGGTTGATCAGGACGTAACCGTGGCCCGGGCTCTTCATCGCCCAGCCAAAGCTCCCGGGCACGTGGGCACACGGCTGTCCGTTCGCGCAGGGCGGATCGCGATAGATGGCAAAAGCCACCGAGTTGGCGGAGGGGTCACTCGCGCCGACTCGCTTGACCGTCCCATATCGTCCCAGCTGTTTGACGACCCCGTCCGAGACCACGCTGGGCGGGCCGATCACGTAGATGTGCGGATGGAGATGGGATAAGAGCGCCTGGCGCGTGGGCCCGGGAATCGCCGAGCCCGAGACGAACAGGATCGGATCCCCGCTCTCCGCGGCCCAACCCGCGGCCGGCATCGCGTAGGCCGGATCGTCCGCCGAGGCCACCACGACGCTGGTGGAAGGACGCCCCTGTGCCGCGCTCTGCAAACGATCGATGCCTGCGGCCACCGCATACGGGTCGTGTCCGCCGATCGAGACCGAATGCAGCGACGGCGGCTTGGGGACATCGCCCACCAGGATCACCTGCGCGCCGTTGACCGCGCCCGAACCGGTGGGGGCCAGCTGGCTGAGTGCGCCAGTCGTCGCCGACGGCAATGAGGAGCTGCCGGAGAGCAGAATCGGAGCCCTGACGGGACCCGACATCAGGACCGAGGAGGCAATCGCCCCCTGCCAGCCATCCGTCGGAGCGATCACGACCGCAGGGGGATGGGTGCCGGACCCAGCGGAGGGATACACGGCGAGCGCCACCGCGGCTGCGTCGGCGGTCGGGTCAGCGCCTGCCACGCGTGTCGTGTTCTTAGTTACCAGCCACGGGTAGCCCAGCTGCTGCGTTGCCTGGGCCGACTTGGACGGCACGCCGCTGACCGACGGCGAGGTCACCACGAGCTTTGAGCCGCCACCGCACCCCGCGATCATTGCGCAGGCGGCGGCGAGCGCGAGGAGGTTTCGGGAGCGGCGCATATGCGGCGGGGACGTTAGCGACCGGCCACCGACCAGGCGCCAATGCACCGTGCTTTCTGTCGACGCGCATGCGCCGACGACTTCTCCTCACGCGGGACTGCGCTCCGCCTGCTCTCGCTCGCGGCCCGAGAGGATCTGTGCCCGCTCCGCCAGGCGGTTTGCCCGCCGCAGCTCGGCCTCGCGCATCCGCCGCTTGTCGGTGGGAGAGGTGGCGACGACGCCGGGGACCGGTGTCGGGTTGCCGTGGTCGTCGAGTGCGACCATCGTGAGGTAGGCCGTGTTCGTATGACGCGATTGGCCGGTGCGAGGGTTCTCCGCGTCGACCCGCACGCCCACCTCCATCGAGGTGCGCCAGGCGGCATTGACTGTGGCGCTGAACGTCACCAGCTCGCCCACGTAGATCGGATACAGGAAGTTCATACGGTCCATGCCGACGGTCACCACGCGCATGCGCGAGTGCTTGAGCGCCGCCAAGCCGGCGACCTCGTCGGCCAGCTTCATCACCGTGCCACCGTGGACGTTGCCCGCGCTGTTGGCGTCCGTGATCCCCATCCACCTGATGAGCTGCGCGCGCGACTCGGAAACCGGCTTGGGGTCAAGGTGCATTGCTCTTCATATGGAATCCTAAGCTTGCCTCCCGCTACGCTAAAGGAGCCTTTTCCTGCCACCCGCGAAGGAGGATGCGATGCCGGGCCTTTCCGGGCGCATGTCGACAGTAATCAAAGCCAAGATCTCAAAGCTCCTCGATCGCGCTGAGGATCCCGGCGAGACGCTCGAGTACAGCTATCAGAAGCAGATCGAGCTGCTCCAGAACGTCAAGAAGGGGATCGCCGACGTCGTGACCTCGAAGAAGCGCCTGCAGCTTCAGGAGGAAAAGATCCAGCAGCAGATCGTCAAGCTCGACACGCAAGCCCGTCAGGCTCTGGCGGCCGGCAACGAAGAGCTGGCGCGGACCGCGCTTGAGCGCAAGAACGTCGGGCAGACGGAGCTTCAGTCGCTCGACTCACAGATCGCCGAGCTCGAGGGCCAGCAGCAGCAGATGACCGAATCGGAGCAGAAACTGCGGGCCAAGATCGAGCAGTTCCGCTCCAAGAAGGAGGTCGTCAAGGCGCAGTACTCGGCGGCCGAAGCCCAGGTGCGGATCTCAGAAGCCGCGACAGGCGTGGGCGAGGAGATGGCCGACGTCGGGCTGGCGATGCAACGTGCGCTGGATAAGACCGAGAACATGAAGGCTCGGGCCAGCGCGGTGGGCGAGCTTGAGGCGGCGGGGACGTTCGAGGACCTCACGCAGCTTGGCCAGGGAGAGGACGACATCGACCGTCAGCTCAAGGAGCTGTCCTCCTCGACCGAGGTGAACTCGGAGCTCGAGAAGATGAAGGCGGAGCTGGGGACCGGGTCGGCGGGTGAGCTTGAAGCCGGTTCCAGCGGTGGCGCCGAACAGAAGCAGGCGCCGCAGCAGGAGCAGCAGGCCCCGTGATCGTCCGGATCGCGACCGAAGGACAGTACGAGCTTTCAGAGGAGTCGCGGGCAGAGCTGGGCGAGCTCGACAATCAGGTCGTCGCCGCCTGTCGGTCCGACGACGAGGAGCAGTTCAAGGCCTCATTCGGACGCCTGCTCGACTTCGTTCGAACCCAGGGGCGACCGGTCAGCGACGATCAGCTGGTGGGATCTGACCTGATAATGCCTCCGCCCGACGTTTCCGTGCAGGAGGCAAAGCAGGAGTTCAGCGGCGAGGGCCTGATCCCGGGCTGATCCGGCAGCGCCGGAGGCCGAGGCACAACCCGACCCGCTCACATCAGACAGTCGCGCCGATCATCCGGTGGTGCTCGATCACGTCGGTGATGATGTCCTGCAGCGACAGCTGGGGCTCCCAGCCGGTGCGGCTTCGAAGCTTCTCCGTGTTCGGAACGCGCCGCGCCATGTCCTCGAACCCCGGCTCGTAGGCGTCGTCGTAGGGGACAATCACCACCTCGGATTCTGATCCGGCGATGCTCCTGACATGCTCGGCGAGCTCGGTGATGGACACTTCTTCGCTGCCGCCGATGTTGAACACTTCGCCGTACACGTCTTCGCGCTCCATCAGATCCGCGAGCACCCGAGTCACGTCTCGAACGTGACAGAAGACGCGGCGCTGCGTCCCGTCGCCATAGACCGTCAACGGCTGCCCCGCTAGCGCCTGGCGTGCGAAGCGAGGGATGACCATGCCGTAGCGACCCGTCTGGCGCGGACCCACCGTGTTGAACAGCCGCCCGACGACGGTCGGCAGCTTTCGCTCTTTCCAGTAGGCCAGCGCGAGGCACTCGTCCAGCGCCTTGGAGATCGCGTAGGACCAGCGGCCGATGTTGGTCGGCCCCAGGACGAGATCGCTGTCCTCCCCGAACGGAATGTCGGTGCTCTTGCCGTAAACCTCGCTGGTCGAAGCCACGAACACCGGCTTGTGCTTCTTGGCCGCCTGATCCAGCAGGACCTCCGTGCAGTGCACGTTCGTGTCAATCGTGCGCGCTGGGCTCTCGACGATCAGCTCGACGCCGACCGCGGCTGCCAAGTGGTAGACGACGTCGGCCGTGTCGACCAGCTCGGCCACGAGCGAACGGTTCGTGGCGGTGTCGATCGTGTACGTGAAGCTGGGGTGCGGCTTCAGATGGGCGAAGTTGTCAACGGCCCCGGTCGAGAGATCGTCCAGGATGTGCACGTCATGACCCCGGGCGAGCAAGACGTCGGAGAGATGCGAACCGATGAAACCGGCCCCACCAGTGATCAGGCAGCGCATCTTCAGGTCATCCCACTGCGCCCTCGGCGAAACGCTGCTGGCGGGTGGCGGTACGGTGTCGTCGGATCGAGCAGGGTTCGAGCGAAGTCGCCCGTTGCGTGCCCATTCTGCTCACTCTCATCTCGTACCCGATTGCCGGATGACGGCCTGAGGACCCTTCGCCGCGACGCGTCCTGCGGGTACCGCCCCCAATTGCCAATCCCGGCGCAACTCGCGCCGATCCGCCTCAAGAGAATAAAGCAACGGCTGTTGCGCCGGACGTGGCTGCCAGCCGGTCGGGCGGACCCGCTGTCTATTTGCCGACGCCCTGGGGCGCGTTCGCCGAGCCAAGCGACGGCTGCTGAATCGAGACCGGTGGCGGAGAGGATGGCTGAGAGCCTGAGGTCGGCGGCGGTGAGCTGGGCGGGGCTGAGCTTGAAGCTGGCGCGGATGGAGTCGCGGCAGGTGCCGAGGAGCTCGTAGCGGACGCGGACGAGCTACCCGCTGACTGTGACGGTTGAGTCGAGGACACGGGAGCCGATGCCGCGGGAGCCGCTGCCGCCACGGCATGGGTGGAGTGCTGCGCGGCGGCCTGATGTTTTTGTGCCGTCGCCGCTCGGTTGACAGCTCGATGCCGTACCGGCGTGGTCGCCGTCGATCTCGCCGCGATGTTCGTCCGCGACGCTGGGTGACTGTTGTTGGAGGCGTTGGTTAGGAGCACTGCCGCGGCGATCGCGGCCGCCGCAACTGCCGCCGCCGCGCCGAAAATCGCCGAGCGCCGGCGCCGCCTCGGGGGTCCGGGTTCGGCGACCGGTGTGCTGACAGTGCCGACCTCGCGCAGCGCCGCGCTCGCCGGCGCCAAGTCCGGTCGCAGGCGCCATCAATCCGTCGGCCTTGGCATGTGGTTCCGCGGATGCGAGCTCTGCTGGTAGCCAGGCTGAGGCGCCAGGAGAGCGTGGCTCAGGCGCGGCCTGCGCCTCGGCCCCGTCGCGGGCCGGGAGCGATCGCTGCCTCGGCCCCGGGAGCGATCGCCGCCTCGGGAGTCACCACCGTCGCTTCTCTTCCGGCGACCGCGCCCGCCGCGACTGGCATCCTCATGATCGCCGCGAAGGCCCGTTCGGCGCGGCGCGAGCGCAGCTCGAGCGCCTGGCAGGTGACGCAAGACTCGCAGTGGTCATCGAGCTTGGCTCTCTCTGTCTCGCTCATCTCGTCGTTGGCCCGCGCGGCGAGGATGGACGGAGTGAGGCTGCATTCGCCTTCGCGCTCCGCCGACAGTTTGCGCCGCCAGCCGCGCCGGTGATCGGGTAGGGGGTTGACGTGCTTGGCAGCGACGACGCGCATCACCCGCAGGAGATGGTGGTCGTCCCCATCGACGAACGAACCAAGGGTCTCAGTTGCCGCCGCGGAAGCTTGCTCGGGCAGGCATAGCTCGGCGCAATAGGCCTCGACTGCGCGCCTGCGCCGGCTGCTAGCCGCACTCGTGTCGGATTCGGGCGCCGCTGCTCCCTGCGGCTCCGGCGCGGGTGGCTGGGGATCAGATGGCCGCCGCTCGGGTGCCGGCAACTGAGGCTCTGACGGTGCCGGTTCCGGCTGGGCCGTTGTCGTCCCGCCCGCGCCATGCGGAAGCCAGCGCCGACCGTTCGCGTCCCCGTCGTGCCCTGATTGGTCGTCCGGCAACCAGCTGCTCGCCGGCTCGCGCGGTGGTTCCGACGATTTGGCGCCGTCGCGGGGCTGCTCGTCCTCGACCACTCGACTTGATCCGGCATCTGGATCGCCTGAGACTGGAGCGGCCGGAGCGCTCCCGGCGTCCTCGGGCAACCACGATGTGAACCGCTCAGCACCCGCTGTTTCGGTTTCCCCGCGCGGGTCGCCGCGCCGCGTTCTCAGCCGTCCAAGCAGCCGGAAATGTGCCGGTCGGTTGGCCACGCGCACCAGGATAGACGAGCCGTGCCCGAGCACCGGCGATTAAGCGTGCAGGGCCTAGCAGGAGCGAGACAGAGTCGTCCCTGAGTCGAGCGCGGCGGGCTCCTAGGGCGCGGGCCGCAGCGAAGCTCTAGTCTGGCGCGGCTGTTCCCGACGCGACCGAGCACCACCGATACGCTGGTAAAGGTTTGTCCGCGGCAAATTCCGCACTGCGCTGGGGGCTGGCGTGCGTCGCAGCGTGCGCTCTGCTGCTTGGGGTGGCGACAGCCAGCGAACAGCACGCTGGCCGGCGGACTGCGGCGAGGCCGACGCCGGCGAGCCCGTCGGGTACGCCGTGGAAACCATGGGCACCCTGGAAACCATGGGCACCCTGGAAACCATGGAACACAGGTTCGTCGGCTCCCTCCACCGCGCTGCCGGCAGTTCCCTCGAACGCCCTGCCGACAGGGTGCTCAGGTGAGGCACTACCGCGGAAGCCCGACGGTAGTCGTTGGGTCTGCACGTTCGACGATGAGTTCGATGCCTCGACTGGCGACGCGAGCATGCTCAACACCTCCTGGTGGACTCCGGAGCTCTCGGCGACGACCCGGTTCGCGACCGGTCCGCCCAGCGACTACGTGTGCTACGTCGACAGCCGGGACAACATCGCCGTCCACGGCGGGGCCCTTCATCTGACCGTACGCAAGGAGCCGCAGCCCGTGAATTGCAGCTGGTTTCACTCGCCGTACACGGGCGGGATGGTGAGCACGGTTCACGGCTTCCACCAGACCTACGGCAGGTTCGAGATCCGCGCGCTGCTGCCGCAGGCGACTGTCGCCGGACTCGACCAGACACTTTGGATGTGGCCAGTCAACGACAAGCTCTACGGGGCCTGGCCGGGCTCGGGGGAGATCGACATCGCTGAGTCCTGGAGCAACCACCCGACGGTCGTCGCGTCCTGGGTGCACTACAACGTGGACCCGTCCAGGGTCGACGCCGCGACTCACACGAACACATACGAAAACATCTGTCAGATAGATCCAACGCGGTACAACACCTACGTGCTGGTCTGGTCGCCGGGCAACCTGACGGTCTCGATCAACGGCCAGACGTGCATGGAGGACAACTACGCTGCCAGCGGGCTAACGAGCCCGCGGCCGTTCGACCAGCCGTTCTTCATCTCACTCACGCAGGGCCTGGATCCCGCGGCGTTCAATCCGGCGCTTACGCCGCTACCAGCGACCATCTCAATCGACTACGTACGCGCCTGGAAGTAGGTGGGCGGCAGCCGCGTTCTTAGCGCGGTCGCTCAGCGCTCTGCTGACAAGCCGGCTGTGGCGGGCGCGTGAAACGAGTCATGGCAGCGAGCGCTCTGGGACCGATCCCTGGGACCTGCCAGCCGAGCGGCGCGAGCCGAGCCCTTGCGCGGTCCGGCTCGCGTGTCGCGAGGTAGCTCGGGCCGGGCCAACCGGACCTTCGGCCACGACTGGAGGGCGGTCCAAGGCACAGCCCTAGGAGGTCATTATCAAGGTCGAACAGCTTGTAGCCGGCGCTCTCCACCATCTCCGTCGCGGCATCGGGATACGACTCATGGTCCTCAAAGATGACATCTCGAACAAGTCCGCGTTCGAGCAGGCGCGCGGCGCCTCGAAGGACCTGGGGCTCATGCCCTTCGACGTCGATCTTCAGTACTCCGACCGTGCGGTCCCCGATTTCGTCGTCCAGTCGGCGTAGGTCGACGGGCACGAGGTCGTTCGCTGGAACCGTGTCCGAATGCTCGAGCGTGGCAAGGCCCATGTTGGTCCGCAGAGCGGATCCAGCGGCCAACTGCGCGTGCCCCATCCGGTCTGACAGAGCGATCCGGCGGAGCTCCAGTTTCGCGAGCCTCGAGCGCCCGTCCCAAATCGACGCATTGCGCTCCAGGAGGCCGAACACTGCTGGATGCGGCTCAAACGCGATTACCACGCCGTCGCCGCCCGCTCGGACGACGGAAAGGCTGGTCAGATACCCGACATTCGCGCCCACGTCCACGATCAACTCGCCGGGATCGATGAGGCGATACATCGTCTCCGTCACGCAGGGGTCGAACGCGCCAGACACGAGGACCGCGTATCCGATCGCCTCTTGTGGCCAGACGTGTAGGGGCAGTCCCCAGGGGAGCGCACACACGGCCTCCCCGCCGTCAGCGGCCATGCTCGTAGGTGGCCGGAACACCCGCCGCAGTGCACGCTGTGGATGGAAGACGTACTGCGGCTTGTCGTTGAGGCGCCTGGGCAGCAGCCTCAGGGGTCTGCGTTCGGGACACCTGGATGGTCGAGCCCTCCCCATCCTCACACCATGTTTGCATGGATGCCGGTGGCGTGCCGGCTGCTGACGACCCTAAACCCGCTCGAGCGCCGCGACTTGATCGTAAATCCACCGATAGGTGCGCTCAAGGCCCACACGCAACCGAGTCGACGGCTCCCAACCGAGGCGCTCACGCACCATCGTGTTGTCGCTGTTGCGACCCCGTACCCCCCTCGGGGCGTCGAGGTCGTAGCGTCGCGCGACCTTGATCCCGGCGATGTCCTCCACGACGTCGACAAGCTCATTGATCGTGACCATCTCCTCGCTGCCGAGGTTGATCGGCTCGTCGATGTCCGACGCCATGATCCTGAGCGTGCCTTCAATGCAGTCGTCGATGTACATGAAGCTGCGCGTTTGCTGACCGTCGCCCCATACCTCGATTTCGCGGGTGCCAGACAGCTTCGCCTCGGCGACCTTGCGGCAGATCGCTGCCGGAGCCTTCTCGCGTCCGCCTGTCCACGTTCCGTTCGGCCCGTAGACGTTGTGATAGCGGGCAACGCGCGTGGTTAGGCCGAAGTCCTCCATGAAGTGGCGACACATGCGCTCCGAGAACAGCTTCTCCCATCCGTAGCCGTCCTCGGCGTCCGCCGGATAGGCATCCGACTCCTTGAGCGGTGCGATGTCTGCCGTGAGCTGCTTGTTTGCCGCGTACACACACGCCGAGGAGGAGAAGAAGTATCGGTCCACGCCTTGCTCGATCGCCGCTTGAAGCATGTGCGTGTTGATCAGCACCGACAACATGCAGCGAGCCTTGTTGGCCTCGATGAAACCCATCCCTCCCATGTCAGCGGCAAGGTTGAAAATCGTGGTCGCGCCGGCGGCCGCCTGGTTGCAAGCGTCGGCCAGCTTCAATTCGAGCACCAGGTTCTCCGCATCTTGTGAGATCTGGTGCCACTGGTCGAGCGGCGCGTGGTCGACGGCGCGCACGCGTCTTGCACCGTCTGCGAGCAATCGCTCTACGAGATGGCCGCCGATGAACCCACCGCCGCCGGTGACGACAATCAATCTGTCCCTGCTCATGCCCCGCGGGAGGTTACGATATCAGCGCCCTGGCTCAGCAGCCGCGCGCCAGACCGGCCGGTCGGGACGCTTCACGTAAGCTGCGCGCGTATGAGCTTCTCGGCCAAATCAGCCGCTCGCGCGGCGGCCAAGGGTCACACGAAGCTTCACCTCGGCTGTGGGCCGGTCGCCCCCTCCACCTGGCTGAACGTCGACGGCTCCTGGAACGCACGGCTCCAGCATTACCCGCGAGCGCGGGCGGTTCTGGACAGGCTCAGCCTGCTTCCTAAGCCGCAGGCCGATCTACGATGGGCCAGCGACATCGTCATTCACGATCTGCGCAAGCCGATGCCATGGGATGCCGGTCAGTTCGAGGCGGTGTACGCGAGCCATGTGCTCGAGCATCTGACATGGGACCATGCGAGGCGCCTGCTACAGGAGTGCCTCCGGGTACTGTCTCCCGGAGGCGTGTGCCGGATCGTAGTGCCTGACCTCGAGTTTCTGATCGGGCAGTATCAGGCTCGCAGCGTGGAACCGAATCCAGGTTTCTTTCCGGAGGGTGTAATCGTCCTGAACGCCGATGCGTTCGTGCTCAACCTCGGGTTCGCCAGTCCGGTGGCGCGGGCTGGCGGTGTTCCCATTCGCATCTACGAAAAGGTGTTCGACTTCCATCACCACAAGTGGATGTACGACCAGGAGTCACTGATGGCTCGGATGTCGGCGGCGGGATTTGTCGACGTACGGCGACACGATTTCAATGACAGCCGAATCCCAGGCATCCACGAGGTCGAATTGGAAGTCCGGGTCGCGGATGGAGGTCTTTGCTGCGAAGGCGTTGCGCCCTGAGCGCCCCACTGCCAGAGGCGGACTGCTGGAGCGAACTGCTGGCGGGAGCGGCGGGAAGCCTAGACGATTCTCAATCAACGGCGTACGGGTGCGCTGCCGCCAAAACCGACGCTATCATCGGCGATCCGTCTAGGCCATAGCTTCGTGGATGGGCTAGGCAGTGCGGGCGGCTACGCCTGCAGGGCTGGATTATTGACCGAGGCATGAGCACGCATCGAGATAAGACGCTTGGGGAGTACCTCGGGACACTGCGCCGAGGGCTTCCGATCATCTTGACCACGGCGGTAGTCTGCGCGGCAATCGCGCTTGGCGTATCGCTGGCCACAAAAAAGACCTACCAGGCGCAATCAACGCTTGCGGTCCAGGACCCCAACCAGGCGCTCGCCCTGGCTGGTAGCGCGGGCGCCGTCAGCGCGCAGACCCAGGTACAGCTCGCTTTAAGTCATCTGCCGCAGGTGACCCGTCCGCGGGTCGTGCGGGCAGTGCAATCGAGTCTCCGCCCACCGCTTCCCTCGAATGCGGTGCTGCGTTCGGTCTCGGTCTCCGTGGATCCGAACTCCGGCCTGATCGACATCAACGCGCACTCGCGCAATGCCAGCGAGGCCGCTGCCATCGCCAACGGCGTTGCTCGGCAGGACGCGACGCTGACGACTTCGGCGACTCGGCATCAGTACGCAGTTCAGGCTTCGGCACTCGCCAAGAAGATCCTGAAGGGAAGTGACGCAAACAACCCCAGCGAGAAGCTCCTTTCCGAGACTCAGCTACAGCGCCTCCAAACCCTGAGCTCAGTCGCGACACCGGTCCAGGTCAACTCAACCGCCCAGGTTCCGTCCACGCCAAGCTCGCCCAGACCAGTGCGCAACACGGCGGTCGCGCTAATCATCGGTCTCCTGCTGGGCATGGTGCTCACCTACGGGCGCCAGGCGCTGGAACGCCGACTGCGGGAACCCGCCGATGTCGAGGGACTGCTCGACCATCCTGTCGTCGGTCACCTCCGCAAAGAAGCATTTGGCCATGTGGCCGCTCACTCCAACGAAGCCGTCAACGGCGCCGCCCCGCTGGAGCCGGCCGATGAAGAGGCGTTTCGTGTCCTTCGCCAGAACGTCCGTTACTTTGCCCCCGAAGCGCTGCGCACCGTGCTCGTTACCAGTGCCGGTGCGCAAGAAGGCAAGTCGACGGTCGCTGCGTGCCTTGCGGCCACGACCGCGGCCTCGGGACAGCGCACGCTGCTGGTCGAGTGCGATCTCCGCCGTCCTGTGCTCGCGAAGAGACTTGGTCTCCCCGAGCGCCCGGGCTTGACCGACTACATCATCGGCCACGCGGAACCAAGCGATGTCGTGAGGGCCGTGCCGACCATCCATCAGAGTCTGAACGGGACGCCAAACGGGGGAAAGGGTATGGCCACGTACGTCGAGGATCAGCCGCTGGCCTGCGTCACAGCCGGCACGCCAGCGCCGCGACCGGCCGACCTGCTCGGCTCGGACCGCTTCCGGACGCTCCTGACGGAGGTGAGCGAGGTATACGACACCGTAATCCTCGACAGCGCGCCGCTCCTGACAGTGGCCGACACGCTCGAGATCGTTCCGAATGTTTCGAGCGTCCTTCTCTGCGTCCGGCTTCGACAGAGCACCCGGGAGCAACTGCGAGCGGCGCAATCGGCGTTGGACCGCCTGCCCTCGCGACCGCTTGGGGTCGTAGTTACCGGCCTGCGCAAGTCCGACTCGGGCTACTACGGGTACTACTCGGGCTACTACGCGACAGCGTCGAGGTAGCCCTGGCGACGCCCGCTGGCTCGCACCTCACCGAGCCGTTTCGCGCTCCTTGGCCTCAAAGCCGGCGACGAGTTCGCGGTAGGTCTGCTCGAGCCCCTGCGCCAGCTGGACGCGTGCCCGCCACCCAAGTGCCTCCAAAGCTCGCGACGGGTCCATGCACGAACGCTCCAGCTCGCCCTCGCGCAGCGGTACCAGCTCGGGCTCGATGGAGCTGCCCGCCACTTGGGAGAGGATCGAGAACAGCTCAGAAACCGGCGTCTCGACGCCGGTAGAGATGTTGAACGTGCCCCGGACACCGGTCGCACGCTGCATCGCGTCGGCGACGTCGGCGACGTGGACGTAGTCCCGGGTGGGGTTGCCAAAGCCGAACATCCGCGGCTTCTCGCCTCGCCAGAGCGCATGGCTGAAGATCGCGACCACGCCCGCCTCGCCGTGGGGGCTCTGTCGTGGGCCGTAGACGTTCCCCAAGCGCAGTACCGCGTGTGGTAACTGCGAGGAGTTAGCCCATGTGTTCACGTACGCTTCGGCGGACCATTTAGACGCGCCGTATGGTGCGAGCGGAGAGGGAATGAAGCTCTCGGGGGTCGGCATCGGAGCCTCGTTGCCATATAGCGCGCCCCCGGTCGAGGTGAAGATAAGCGGCGCACGGTAGCGCCGCGCAACCTGCAGCAAATTGAGAGTCCCGCGCACGTTGACCTCGCAGTCGCGCCAGGGATCGACCACCGACGCGGTCACCGACGCCTGGGCGGCGAGGTGGTAGATCGCATGTGGGGCGGCACTATCCAGCACACGGTCGAGCGCCGCTGCGTCCGCGATGTCCAGAACCTCGAGATCCGCCTCGGGCGCGACCAGCTCGGCACGGCCGCTCGACAGATCGTCGATGACGACCACCCGCTCTCCAGAGGCGATCAGCGCGTCGACGACGTGCGATCCGATGAAGCCCGCTCCTCCCGTGACGGCTACGCCCGGCACGACCCCTTACCCGACCCGCCTGAAGGCGATCTGCGAAAAGTCCTGGCTCGCCGCCAGGATCTCGAAGCGCCACCCTGTCCGCTGCAGCAGTTCATCGAACGCGCGCAGTTCGTCCGCGTAGTGATGGAATTCATCGAAGTACAGCACGGTCCCGGGGGTTATCCGCTCTTCTATCTCGCGCAGCACATAGTCGGCCGATGCATAGAGATCGCAATCGACGTTGACCACCAGCTGTTCGTAGTTCTCCGGCCAGACGTACCGCGGCAACGTGTCGGTGAACCAGCCCCGAAACAGCTCTATGCGGTCGTCGTCAAACTCGGGCACTCCTGCCGGCGGGGAGAAGCTGCCGGCCGACCAACCGAGCGCCCACTCCGCCGGCAGGCCTTCGAAGCTGTCGAAGCCGTGAAGCTTGCTGCTGGCGTTGTCGAGCAGCCGAGACCAAATGCGCATCGAGTACCCGTTGGCCACTCCGAACTCGAGGTAGAGCACCCGCTGCCCGCGGACAGCTGCAGCGACGTTTTCGAATACGCGCTCTCGGCTCTCGACCACGGCCTCCATCGGGAAGTGCTTGCGCTTCAACCACCAGCCCAGATGCACGTAGTTGAAAACCCCGAGGAGCCCGTAGATCGCGTTTTGGGAGGAGCGCCCGCCTGCCTTGACGAGCAGCCGCTTGGTACGGCTTGCGGGCGGATACCCGGGACGCGGCAAACGCAGCTTCGGCCGAGTCCGTGCCACGGCCACCATCAGCGGCTGGTCACGGCGAGCAAGACCTCCTCGAACCGCGC
Source organism: uncultured Actinomycetes bacterium (assembly GCA_963719305.1). Lineage (GTDB taxonomy): Bacteria > Actinomycetota > Thermoleophilia > Solirubrobacterales > Solirubrobacteraceae > Palsa-465. Next base: position 91,653 of record CAVRBL010000007.1, read on the forward strand.
GGCGAACCTGTCTTGAGTGAAATGCGCTGCGGCGTAGCGGCGAGCGTTCGCAGACCGCTGCCGGAGTTCTTCCCGTTCGCTTCGGATCCGCGCGATCACGCGCGGGAAGGCGTCGAGATCCCGCGAGTCGACGACCCAGCCGGCCTCTGCCCCGCTGATGATCCTCGCCACCTCTCCGCCGGGATCGACCGCTGCGACGATCGGCAACCCGTATGCCATGAAGTTCATGAGCTTTGAAGGAATGTTGAACTCAGGTCCCTCATAGCGCTGGGTCACCAGTCCGACGTCCGCCTGGCTCAGTTCTTGCTCGAGCTGCGCATCATCGACCAAGCCGAGCATTTGCACGCGGTCGCTGCGGATCTGTGCCCGCGCCTCGTCGGCCGCCACTCCGGTGCCGGTGATTATGAGAGACACATCACCGGTCAGCTCGCCAGCGGCTTCGAACTTCTCGATCACTGGAGCCAGCCCCTGGGAGTAGCCGATGTTTCCCATCGAGAGGATCCGGAGGCCGCCGGTATCGCCAAGGCGTTCGCCCGAGTTGCGAGGCACCCGGGTCGCCGGGTCGTAGATCAGCTCGATCTTCTCCGGATTGACACTCTTGGAAAGCAAGTTGTCGGTGAACGACCGCGACAGGACGATGATCCGATCTGCGGTTCGGTATGCGCCTCGCTCGAGCCGCCGGGCCAAGGAGACCAGCATTCCCTGCTCGTCGACAAGACCGGTCGCGGCCGCTCCATCGGGCAGCAGGTCATGCAGCCAGAGCACCCACGGGAGCTTGCGGGCGCGCACATTCGCGACCGCGGGCAGCAAGGCGGAAAGCATCGGCGAAGTGGAGACCACAACATCTGGGCGACCCAGGAACGGCGCCGCTGCGGCCAGTGCGGTCGTAAACGACACCTCCTGGCGATAGCGCTGGAGCGCGCTCCCGCGCCCGACCCACATCGGAAGACGGAGGATGTCGATGCCATCGCGTCTCTCACGGTAAGGAAGCCTAGATTTGCCCCAGAGCGGCTCCGGATAATGGGGGTGAGCCGCGATCACCTCCACACGGTGCCCGCGGTCACGAAGCCCGTGTGCCCAGACCGTATTGACCGGACCGATGCCGGTTGGCTCAGGAGCGAAGCTATGGCTCCAGAGTTGGATGTTCAATGCCCGTGGCACGTTCGATCGGCGGAAGCTACGGCGAGCGAGATCGGCTTCAGCGCGATCTCAGCAAGGTCTGCACCGTGCGGACCAACAGCTTGACGTCGTGCCACAGCGACCATTCCGCGACATACAGGTAGTCGAGCGTGAGCATCTCGCGGAACGGGATCGCATGCCGGCCCAGCGCCTGCCACGGTCCGGTCAACCCAGGGGTGAGCTCGAGGCGTGCCCTGTGCCAGCCCATCACCTCCGCATCGTCCTGCGGCTCCAGGGGGCGAGGGCCGACCAGGCTCATCTCGCCGCGCAATACGTTCCAAAGCTGCGGTAGCTCATCGAGCATCGTGCGGCGCAGGACGCGCCCTACCCGGGTCAGGCGAGGATCACGGTCCTCAGGGATCTTGAGCAGCGGGAAGGGAACCTCGTTCAGATGCAGGATCGTGTCCTTCAGCTCGTCGGCGTGGGCGACCATCGTCCTGAATTTGTGGATGCGAAACGGCCGATTGCCGCGTCCGATGCGAACCTGGGAGAAGATCACCGGTCCCGGTGAATCGAGCTTGATGAGGACGGCGATTAGAGCCAGCAGGGGGGCGAGCAGCAGCAGGCCGGCTGCGGCGCCGACGATGTCGATAGTCCGCTTGAGCGCGAGCGACGCACGGGTGCGGGAATGGCTTTGAAGGCTGAGCACGCTCATGCCCTCGACACCATCGACGACGAGCGACGGGCCCAACACCTCGAATAGGCCAGGAGCCACCGAAATCTTGACGCCCAGCGTTCTACCCGCCCGCACGGCATCGAGGATGTCCTCGTCCTCCACGCGCGGGGACGCGATGATCAGGCGCTCGATCTGCAGCTCACGGCACAGCTTATGCACGCTACCCAGGTCGCCGATCAGCGACGATCCGTGAGGGGGACCGCCGTTCGTGTCGCTGCCGTCTACATAGCCGATCGCTTCAGTGCCGTAGCTCGGGTGGGTCCGCAGCTTGCGTCCGATCAACTCGGCCACCTCGCCGGAGCCGATGATCAGCGCACGCTCGGGACCGAAGAGACGCAACACGGCCAAACGAACGAGCGCTCTGCTCGCCCACATCGCGGCGAGCGTCAGGACGCCGAACTCGAGCGCCACATAGCGGTGCACGTTGAGGCCGGCGGGGGGACCGAGGATGAACAGCGTGGCGGCTGCTATCGCTACCGACTGCGCCAGCCGGGGCAGTTCGTTGAAAGTCCACTTGTCGATCACCGTGGAGTCCCAGTCATAAAGGCCGAGGACCTTGTTCAGCAACACCCAGAGCGCGACGGTGGCCGCGAGGCGATACCACGGATGGGCGAGGTGCTCCCCCACTCCGGTAACGGCGAGCGCCATCGCGAGCGAAGCGAGGTCCGCGCCCACCAGCAGCCTCCGCCGCGTCGAATCCCGTGCTGAACGCGGAGATGCCCCCGCAGCCAAGCCCTCGTCGTAGCCGAGAAGACGCTTGCTCGGCTGGTATGGGTAGGACGCCTGATCGGCAGGCTTGAGCTCAGCGGCGGCATTTCCGTTCACGTCGCCCTTGCTGGCCCCATTCCCGCTCAGCGATGGCGCTGACTGCTGTGAGCTGTCGATCGACATCCGCGTCTATGTGCTCGCTTGTGATCTCATCTCGGAAAGGTCCCTCCTCCACTGCTGTTCGCCCTCACATGCCCCAAGCCTGTTGGAGCAAGTTTTCCGTCTCCTGTGGCGACCGGCAATACTCCGTAAACCGGAAGTCTAACGCTCCAGAAACGGTTGCGTTCAGATAACAACCCCCTAGCGAGCATCGGGCTCAAACCCCACAAAGATCCTACCGCAAATCCGGCGGTTCGCAGCGAAAATCCGGCGGCCTGCGACATGCGTAGGTTTGGTTGATAGCCCGTCCCGGTCGTCGGCGCGGTGAGATCAACGATTACGCTTCGGTCCGCGATGGACCACCAGGTTGTCCAACGGCGAGCCGCCGCGCGGCCGCGTCACGCTCGCCAAGGCGCATGATCATCTCCAGAACGCCGCTGCGGATCAGCTTCGTCGGTGGCGGCACGGATCTCCCTGGCTTTTACGAGAAGCACGGGGGCGCTGTCGTCTCGACGGCGGTGGATAAATGGATCCACGTGATCGTCGCGCGGCGATTCGAGGGCGACATCAGGGTCAGCTACTCGCGTACCGAGACCGTGCCGACCGCCTTGGAGCTCGAGCACGAGCTGGTCCGAGAGGGCCTGCGTGCGACTGGCATGCCCCGGGGCCTGGACGTCGTGACCTTGGCGGACCTGCCATCGGGGACAGGGATGGGATCGTCGAGCGCCGTGATGGTGGGGACGTTGGCGGCACTGTATGCGTTCCAGGGCGTTTATCGCTCGCCGCAGGCCTTGGCAGACGAGGCCGCCGCGATCGAGATCGAGGCGCTCGGCAAGCCGATTGGCCGGCAGGATCACTACTCGGCTGCCATGGGCGGGTTCAACTTGATCGAGTTCATCCCAGGCGGCGGCGGAGTCCGCGTCAGCCCAGTTGTCTGCCCGTCGGACACGCTGAAGCGGGCGCACCGGCTGATGTCGCTCTTCTACACCGGTCGACAGCGAAAGGCGGAGACGACGCTGCGTCTGCAGAAAGCGGCGATCGACCGAAACGAACCCGACGCGATCGAATCTCTGAAGAGGATGCGTGATGTCGCATACGAGCTGCGTGACCGTCTCGCCCGAGGCGAGGTTGAGGCGCTCGGTCCGCTACTCGATCAAAACTGGCAGCTGAAGCGCTCGCTCTCGGAGGGCATCACCAATCCGCAGATCGATGAGCTGTATGACGCCGCTAAAGCTGCCGGCGCGACCGGCGCGAAGCTGCTGGGCGCCGGTTCGTCGGGGTTCTTTCTGGTTGTAGCTCCGGTTGAGCGACAACCGGCGGTTCGTGCCGCACTCGGTCACCTCCGCGAGGTTTCGTTTCGTTTTGCTTCGCGCGGTGCCCACATTCCGTTGTTCGAACCCGCCAATGGGGGCTAGCGGCTGCGTCCCTCTACTGTATTTCTGGACCGGGACGGGGTCCTGAACCGCCGCGCCGCATACGGCGACTACATCAAGACTCCGGATGAGCTAGAGCTGCTCGACGGCGCGGTGGAAGGAGTCCGGCTGCTCAACGACAGTGGCATGCTGGTGGTGGTGGTCACCAACCAGCGAGGGATTGCGCTCGGCCGCCTCAGCACCCTCGACCTCGCGCAGATTCACAGCGTCCTCCGTCAGACGCTCGCTGCCGGAGGGGCCAGGCTGGACGGGATCTATCACTGCCCCCATCCGCTCGGGTCGTGCGACTGTCGCAAACCAGGCATCGGACTCTTCCTCAAGGCACGGCAGGACCATCCGGAGATCGACTTCAGCCAGTCGGCTGTCATCGGCGACTCGCTCAGCGACATGACTGCCGCGCAGCGAATTGGTGCGCGCGGGATATTGGTCGCGGATGACCCCACTCGGTCTACCGCCGGAACGGCCAGCTTCGAGCTCGCCAGCTCGTTACTTGATGCCGCGCGACGGCTCGCAGGCTGATCAGCGCACGGTGGCAGCGCGGGCGCGGGCGAGCGCCAAGCCCTCGGGCGTTCCTACGTCGATGACCGGCCGGGAGAGTTTGTGAGCGAGAAGCCGAGAGCCGCGGGCGAGCGCTGCCGGGAAGACATCGTGGCCGAAGTCCATTTCCCTGCGCGGCGGGAAATCGGCCACGAACGACGGTTCCAGCAGGTACAGCCCGGCGTTGATCAGGCTAGGTTCATGGACGGTGGTCTGCTTTTCGGCAAAGCGCCGGACCCAGCTCTGTTCGTCGACGAGCACCGTTCCTTTGCCCTCAACCGAGTCGCTCTCGTATACGGTAACCGTGGCCGCTGCTGCTCGGCGGCGATGTGCGGCAGCGATCGGGGCCAGTGGTTCGTCGATCACGACGTCCCCGTACAGCACGTAAAACGGCTCCGGGCCGAGAACATCGAGCGCATTGCGAACGCCGCCCGCCGTGCCGAGCAGCTTGCGTTCGGTGATTACGATGAGCCTCAGCGGCCCTTGGTAGCGATCGGCGAACCGCTCGATCGCCTCGGCGCGGTGGTGGGCATTGACGACAACGCGCTCGATCCCCTCGCGAGCGAGGTACTCGATCTGTGACTGCAGCAGCGGCTGCCCCCCGACCTCGACGAGGACCTTCGGCATCGTCAGTCCCATCCTGCCGAGGCGGGTACCGCGCCCGGCCGCGAGAATCATTGCGGTTGACACCGCCGGCAAGCTGAGAACGGAGCGGCTTACGCCACCCAGGGACGCGACTCCGCCAGGTGCTCCTTGAAGTACTCGACCAACATGTGATTGATCGCCAGGTGCACGTCCTCGATGATCCCGTAGTCAGCCGACCGCACGACGATCGGGATATCCACGAGGGCCGCTGCTTCTCCGCCATCGAAGCCCAGCAGCCCGATCGTCTCGACACTCTGAAGGCGCGCGTGGTGAATCGCCTTCAGAACGTTGAGGGAATTTCCGCTCGCCGACATCACGATCAGCACGTCTCCGGCGCAGATGACGTTCACGAGCTGCTCCGAGAAAATCCGGTCGTAGCTCAGGTCGTTCGCCAGCGCGGTGATGATCGACATGTTGTCCGACAGACTGCTCACATGAAAGCGCTTCAGATTGGGGCCGATCGTGTTTTTGGCTAGGTCTGCGGCCATGTGGCTAGCGGTGGACGAGCTCCCACCGTTACCAAGCGTGAATACCTGCTTGTCGTTGCGGTAGGCGGTGAGCAGCACCTCACCCACTTCGACTATGCGGTCCCGCGGCAGCAGCTCCAAGGCCCTCTGAAGACGGCCGATGTAGTCGTCCACCTGCGCGCGATGGGCCGAGTTAACCCGGCAAGCACGTGCGTCCCCAGCAACGGCCAGCTCCTGCGCTGATTCACTTGCGCTGATCGTCAAGTTACGTCCTCCCCGCCAATGTCTGCCACTACGACCTCCACTGATTGTCCCCCACACCTAAAACTCGGGTGTCGAGCTCGAGGCCCGCGCCCCTGGCAGGACGGGTGGGGATTATCGCCGGTCCGTCCGGCTTCTGCAAGCCGTTTGACGACAACGCACATCAGGCGGGATGGCCGGACCGCTCGGCAAACCGCTCCAGCGCTATCGCCGAGTCAGGCTCGCGAAGCGACCGCGCTCGGTCCCGGAAGCGCAGAAGGGTTCCCACTGTCGGTGAGACCCGAGGATCCCGGATGACGAGTCGGCTGAGCCGCCTGAGCGAACGCCGATGGAACAGGTGCAAGGATTCTCCGTTGCTGGTCAGCATCAATCCAGCTCGGCGGCCGATCTCGCTGAGTGCCTTTTCGGTGTAGAACGTCACGTGCTGCCCAAGCTCCGGCAGCAGATACCACCAGCCACGAACGTCTCGCATACCTCGAGGAATGAGAAATGTTGACACCAGAATCAACTCGCACCGACGCGCGATCGCCTGAATCTGCTCTGCAGGGTCAGTCAGGTGCTCTAGGACCTCGATCAGCGACACCACGCCGTAGTTCTGTTCAAGCGTTCCTTCGAATCCCTGTGCAAATAGGTTGTAGGCGAGCGGATCGTGATGAAGCATGTCGATTCCGCGGTCCCTCGCTAGCCGGGTCAACAGCCCATATCCACCTCCAAAGTCCAGGTGCCGGCATGCTCCAAGGCGCTCGGCGCGGATCACGGCCTCCACGATGCGCGCTGCGTTAACGCAGCGAGAAGCCAGCCCGACGTCAACCTCGGAGATCGGGTGCGCGTAGGCAGCCTCCAGCCACCGGGGCTCGGGGAAAAAGAACAGTCCGCACCGTGCACACCGATTAATCGCTGCGACTTCGCGGCGAATCTCCAATAGATCATGCGGCTGCGTCTCGGCGCAGCACGCGGGGCAACTCACGCCAGTACCGAGTTGCGCCGCCTGTAGCTCGCTCACGCCGCTGTCCCCGCCGCCAGGCGCGGCCTCTCGGTCCCCCCATCACGCACCGACTCCTGCGTGGATAGCAGAGCGCTCGTCTCCTCGGGCACCCGTTCCACGAGGTAGGCCATGGCCAGCAGCAGACCTGGCATGACATACAGGAACTTGTCGATCAATTGATTGTCGAACGCGCCGCCGACCAGCCACACGAGCACAGACGCGACAATGACAGTTGCCTCGTCCCGCAGAGGTCCTTCTCTCGCGCGAAGGTAAGCACGGCCCAATCCGCCGCAGTACACGAGAAATGCAGCAAAAGTGATCAGACCGCCGGCAGCGAGTAGCTGAAGGTAGATGTTGTGGGCGTCCTCAATGACCTCGAATCCGACCCCTTCCAGCGGGCGAGCGCGGAACTGAACCAACGCCGTGTGAGCGGCTTCGTTGCGCGTCGTGTTGCTCGCGACCGTCGTTGGGTTGCCCGGATTCAGACGGACTTTATGGAGGATCTGTGTTCCGGCATTGGTGAACGCCAGCAGCACCACCACGGCGACTCCCGCGAGCGGAATCATGAGGCCGGCGAGGCGTCGTAGTCGGGGGACGAAGATGACCGTGGTCGCAACTGCTAGCACTGCGCCCACGGCCGCCGCTCGCGAGCCAGAGGAGTAGACCCCGCCGAGCAGCGCCGCGCTCGCAAACACACCGCCGAGCGTCCAGCGACCGCCGCGGCCGATCCACAGAAGTGTGACAGGCACAGCCAGGGCTGACTCGAAGGCCAGGTAGTTCGGATGAATTGTCAGTCCCGAGGAGCGGCTATTCGCGATGGGTCGTGTAGCGAGGAAGTGGAGGCCGGCCACATCCAGCAGCCCCACGATCGCGCTGATGGCGGCCGCAAGCGCAAAGAGGTCGAGGAGCAGCCTGCACCGTTCGCGGGTGGCGCCATTGATCATCAGGATCGCCGGCAGAATGAGCCACGCTATCTCCCACTTCGCCAGAGCCGACAGGTCCGATCTTTGACCCAGGATGTACGGGAGTCCAGCCGACTGGAGTAGATCGATTAGAGAGGCCTGCTTCAGCTTGAGTGCAGGGGGAAACGCGATCGTCAGCAGCGCGGAGACGAGCAGTCCGGCCCCGGCGAGCAGCATCCAGCCCGGCAGTGGGACAGGGCGCCGCTGATAGATCACAAGCACGACCGAGGCGACGAACGCGAGGATGAGAAACGCGTTGACTAGCGAGCCTCCGCCGAGTCGTATGCCGTCCCAGGGGATGAACAAGACCACAAGCGCCGTCGCACCGAAGGCCAGCCGGTCCAAGCGATGACCGACGGTTCCGGCGACGCGCGGCACGGCGGTACGGCCTATAGCGGCGGGCCCACTCAATGCCTGGTCCATTCCGAGGCCGTCTCCGCGAGCTCTTCGACCCGCACTCCGGCAGAGGCGTCAACTGGCGAGCCTACGGGCGATGCAAGTGATAGGGCTTTACGCTGCCGCCGCAGAGCGGGGAAAACGAGCCCGACAATCATGCCCGCCAGTCCGGCAAACGCGGCGACCACGAGGGCCAGCGCGACGCCGCGGGCTCCAGAGTGGTAGAGCAGAGCCACGGCAGGAAATAGCGCCACGAGCGAGATGACTTCGCCGACGCTTCCGAGCGCGGGTCTGCCCGCGCCGCGGGCGCACTCGCTCAACACGCGCCGAAGTGCGAACAGCAGTGCACTGATGAGGAGGATGCGACCCAGTCCAATCGCAGCGTGGAACGGTGGTCCGAACAGGAGCGGCACCAGTAAGGGCAGGCCGAGCTCAATCATTCCAACCGTCGCGCCGCACAGCAAAAGGGTCGTCACCATGAACCTCATGGTCAGCCTTGCCGTGTCATGTCGCTCACGCGCTGCCGCTACATGTGGGTACCCCACCAAGCCAATGCCCTGAGCGACGAACCGCGGCGGATTCGTAAAGGCGACCGCGACCACGTACACTCCGAGCGCTGCCTGAGACAGGAAGATTCCGACGATCGCCTGGTCGAGCTGAAACCCTTCGAGCGGCGTGACGGATCCGAGCAGCGCCTTCAGGCTGAAGCCGACGAGTGCGCGGAGTGACGGCAGGCGATCATCCTCCTGCCGTGCGCCGGGCGCCGGGATCCCACGCAATACAGCGATCGAGGTCAGAACTGCGGTCACCCAGGCCAGGGCGGTCCAGGTGACAGTCGCGAGGAGGAGGCTACGGGCTCCGAGCACGAGATAAGAAGTCATGAGCAGCGCGGTCGTCAGCGGGGCGATCACGCGCGAGATGTTGAGCGCTCGGAACTGCTGGTTGCCCTGAAGGACGGCCATCCCGAAGATCCAAACCAGCAGCGCGGGCGAGCTGATCCAGCTGACGGCCGCGCTCACCTGAACGTTTCCAGGCGCATCACGGAAGATCGCGTACAGGACAACACCATGGGCAGCCAGTACGACAGCCATTGCAATCGCAAATACAGGACGAACGCTGCGAAGCAGCGCAGATGTGAGCTCCGGCGCCCGCGCGATCCAGTACGTGAGGGCGAGTGGCAACCCCAACGAGCAGAACGTCGGCAATACCGTTGACAGCAGTATGAACATCGCCAGGTGGCCGCGGTCCAGAACTCCGAGCATGCGGGCTGCCGCCACGCCGCTGAGCACCAAGGCGCCCTGGATCACAAGGTTCGTGCCGATGGTGCCCGCCACGCTCCGGGGTACCCCTGACACCCGAGGGATCCACCGCCCTTGGTAGCGAATGTGCCGCCATCCACGGTTCAGCAGGACGGTGCTCATTTCGAATAATTCGTCAACCACGATGCCGCCCATCGACCGACCGCCTCCGGGCTAACGACGTTAAGCGCCCAGTCGCGCGCGGTACGAGCCATGAACTCCAGCAGCGAGGTGTGGCTGCGGAGGTCCCCGATCACGGCCGGTAGCTGCGACCAGGAGCATAGCTCGACTCGCGGCAGGCCCGCGTAGAACCAGGTGACAGGGAGCGGTTCGGTGATGATCACGCACCCGGCCATTGCCGCTTCGAATACTCGAAAGGTCTCCGTCGAGCCACCTCTAGGTGCGAGGCAGATCTTCGTGTCCAGCAACGAGCGCGCGTACTCGGAGGGGTCTTGCGTGAAGGCGGCGACGAATGATTCGAACTCAACGAAGTCGATAACCAGATTCTGTGGCAGTTGCGCGAGCGCGGCTGCCATCCGCCTTCGGCTGATCGTCTTTGGGGCGTACGGGCGGCCCCCGCCAATACTGCCGCGAAAGCCAATATCAATGGGACGTGCGCTAAGGGGCGGGACCTTGTCTGGCGCGGCGGCGAAGGCAGGAATTCCGAGCGGAAGTCGCCCCGGCCGCTTGGGACCATGGCGAGGTGTTCCGCGCTTGCGCCAAACCCCGCGCAGGCTGTTGCGGGCCAACTGCAGCTGTTCCGTCATCGCCAACAGCGGGTCCTTGACGAGGTCTCGCCTGGGCGCGGTGAAACGCTCGCCGTGCGTGCGGAGGACAGGACATGGACCGTTTGCCACCGGAGTTGCGGTCTCATCGCCAACGAACAGCCACACGTCGCGAGCAGTGAGCCGTTCAACTACCGAGGGCGAATACGAGATCACAAAACGGTCGAAGTGTTCGGTCAACGCGGCCGCCACCTCGGCCACCTGCACAAAATAGGGAAGATCATTTGGCCCGTCAGGCAGCGCCTCCCGGGCTAGCCGAGGTCCACGCCCGTCTTCCAGATCGACCAGCACCACCGGCATACCCGTGCGGTCAGTATATGTGTGTCAGCGGCCCGGTAAGGTGGTTCAGTCCGTAGTCGGGGCTAGCGCGCAGGCGATCAAGCTCGATGCACTTCGCCATTACGGGCGCCAGGCCCTGCCTGTTTGCTCTTGCCGCTTCCTGCCTGGATCGATATCCCGGGCGAGCAGGAGGTCGGTGGACGGCTCGAGTAGGCAGCCGTCGCTCCAATTCCGCGTCTGCTCGAGCGCCGGAAGGTCCTTGCTCGAGATCGCCCGTGGCTGTCCGGGGCCGCGGGTATCCAGGTCGATCACGTACGGATAGTGCTGGGCGATCAGCTCATGTAGCGCGTCGAGGCTGCCGGAGCGTCGGAGGCCGCCTGGCCAGTACTCGATCACGATCGGGGTGTCGGAGGAGAGCAGCCGGCTCGCCCCGCGCAAGACGTGTAGCTCGTGCCCTTGGACGTCCATCCATACCAGCGCCAGGGCATCAAGGTCGAGTTGGCCCGCTTCGCTTAGGGAGTCCAGCGACATTGCGCGAACTGCCACTGTCGCCCGGCTGGGGTCAGCGCTTCCAACTCTAACCCGATGGTCGCCAGCATTGTCTGACGAAAGCTCGAGCTCCACCATGCCGTCATCGTCAGATGCGGCGAGCCGCAGCAGCGTCGTGCGGTCGGCAAAGCCATTTTCGAGCACGTTGTGCGTTAGTAACGTGAAATTGACTGCATCTGGCTCGATTGCAACCACGTGCCCGACGTCGTAGTGGGTGAGAAACTCGACTGTGTGGCTGCCGATGTTCGCGCCAACCTCGAGCACGGTGCCCTCTTTGAGACGCCCGGCTGCCGCCGGTAGCGACCGGAGCGCGGCAAAGGCAAGCTCGGCGTCGCGCTGTCGCAGCCCTCGGTAGCAAAACAATCCCTTGGAGAGGGTCTGATCAGCGGTCGACACAAAGAGCCGCATCCCGTCGGCATCGACCGCGATCACAGGTGTGAAGCGGCGCACGATGCGCCACTGCAGCCGCCGGAGGAGCGCCTCGGCCTCAAGCGCGGGGTTACGACGCAGCCGTTTCAACTCTCGTCGTAGCGCGGCGAGGTGCTTGCCTGCCAGAGAGGTGGACAATCCATGCAAATATTCGCACACCCAATCCAGCCTGTTCAGGCCGGACCGTAGGCTCAACTCGCTCACGGAGACCACCGCCGTTGAACTCAACCACCAGCCGGGCGCGGTCTATCGCGCGCCGGTGGGTCCACCGCCTCGACAACCCTGAGGTCCGCGCAGCACGGCGTCTCCTCAGGCGGCTGCGCACCGACCCTCCAGATGTTCTCTACCTCGGGGAGTCAGCGGTGATCCGGATTGCTCAGTACGACACTGATCGCCGCACGCTTGGGCGGATGGTCTCGGATGCGCTAGGCGACACCGCCTCGGTCCATGTGATCGCCGGCCCGGGCTATAGCGCCAGGCTCTTCGTCGCGTATCTCCGTCTGCTCGAGCAGCCAGGAGGCCCGGCCGCTTGTCGTGCATCCGCTGTGGATCCGTGGCTGCTGCAGGCCATGGATCGAGCACCCGGTTTACGCTTATGAAACAGCGCTCGCCACGATTAGGCGCCTTGACCCTCAGGGTCCGTTGTGGCGCGCATGGGCTAGCTCTCCGCGCCCGACGGCCGAGGACTTTCATCGGCACGATGAGCTCCCGTATGAAACTCTGATCGGCGACGGGCATGTCAAGGACTACACCCGTCCTCTGAGGCGTCGAACCGGGCTTTCGGAGCGCGAGCGCGTGCGCCTCCTCTATGCCTACCACCAGGGCCATCGACTCAGCAACGGCGCTCCTGGGCTCGAGCCGCTCACGCGTCTCGCCCTGCAGCTCGACGAACTAGGCGCTGAAACCGTCGTCTACCACAGCCCCGTAAGCGTGGCCACCGGCGTCGACGCGCTGGGTCCTGAGTTCGAGGCGCTGACGCGCTCTAACCGGGCGGTGCTCGAGGAGGCGTACGGGGCCGGTCGCAGCGAACGAGCGCAGATACTCCAGACCGGCGACATCTTTGAGCCGATGGAGTTTGATAACCCGAAACTCGCGGATGAGCACCTCAACGAACGCGGGCGCGCCCGCCTGGCCGAGCTGATCTCCGCCGCGGTTCAAGCCGCGCTGCTACGCCGACTAGCCGGCGCGGCGAGGGGAAGGCGCATCGACGACGACGGCGGTCGCTTGACCGGGATCCGCTACTCGATCTGCTCGTGGAGGTTGCGCGCCGAGCCAGGAACGCTGATCCGGGCGCGACATACTTTTTGAGCGAGCTCATCGCATCGACGGCGACTGCCGACTCGTCGCCGCACCAGTCCGGCGCAAGAACTCTTCGTGGACGTTGCGTGCCCAACCAGGGGTGCTGAACCGAGCGGAGAGGGCCTTGCTTATCTGTGACATCTGTTCGAGACGCTCGGGTCCGGCGGTAGAAATGCGAAGCATCGCGTCCCGTAGCGATTCAACGCTCTCGCTTGCGATCACCCAACCGTTGTAGCCATCCTGTACAAGGGTGGGGTGAGAGCCGGACACATCGGTTACCAACAACGGCAGCGACGATAAGGCTGCTTCATGTACAACGAGAGGATGAGGGTCGAAGCGCGACGGAAGCACGAGGCAAGACGAGCCCTCCATCGCCGTAGCCAGCTCACGGGGTTGAATGAACCCATGCATCGTGACGCCCGGAAAGTGCTCAACCATGACGCGCTGCGGGCCCGTTCCGACGACATGCAAGTCCCAAGGATCGTCGGCGCGCTCACGATATTGGCGGTAGGCCGCTGCCAGGACGTCGACGCCCTTCTCAGGAACGAGCCGGCCGACGAACAGAAAGCTGCGGTTCGCGACCAGCTCTGCCCCAGCGCGAGGGGCCGCATCGAATATCGTCGTGTCGGCGGTGTAGAACCCACGGATCACCTGCTCTGCCTTGAAGCCAAGGCGCCGCGCGAACCCTTCAGCTCGATCACCCGGAACCATGACGCAGTCGAACAGCGGATCGAGATAAACGCGGTGAAGTGCGCGCGCCAGCCACTGCCTCGGCGTTCCCAACCACTGGCTATCCATGTACAACACCCGCTGCACGGGCGGGCGCTGTGCCTTCAGCACCGCGCGGTAGGAAGCGGGCTTGGTCCACGAGCCCATCAGCACCACGTGTGGATCGAAGTCGCTCACTCGTCGAATTAGATCCGCCCGCTTCGGCGCCTCCCGCCACACGACGTCCGTCGCGTACTCGCAGAAGCTCGAGTGCTCGTATGATGTGTCTGGGATCGTCGCCGGCCGAACCACGAGCAGGTCGTTGCCGAGTTGATGCAGGGCACGCAGGCAGGCGTCTATAGATCCAGCGATCCCCCAGGTCAACCATACGAATCTCAATCGCGTTGCCTCTGTCCGAGTGGGGTTATGTCATGGCCCGTGTCGGCTCGATGACGAATGCCGCGGACGAGCGGCAAACCACGTATCCCCGAGCAGAGGTCTCACTTGCCGTCTGACGGTGAACCCCGGCCGACACGGTAGCTTACCGCGGTGACCGTGGTCACGCGATTGAGGCGCCCCGACGCGCGGTCAGGCTGATGCGCGTCGTCATCGATGCGATCCCGGTGCGCTTTGGAGGGTTCGCTATAGCCCTCGAGGAGATGCTCGCGGCGTGGGAGAAGCTCGGGACAGCTGATGAGTTGCACGTCGTAGTTTCCCAAGCCGCGGAGCTGGCCATACCTCCGTCCGTTCGTGTGCACCAAGTTGCCGTAGGCCGGCCCGAGGTTGCGCGTCGGCCCGTCGTCCAGACTCGCGAGCTTCGGCGCGTATGCCGCGACACCGGTGCTGAGGTGCTTCTGGCCATGCTTCCCGCAACCGCTGCGGTCTCGGTAGGCATCCCGAAGGTGATCACCGTCTACGACATGCGCCACGAACTGCTTCCTGAGCAGTTCACTTTATTGACGCGGCTCAGCCGGAGACTCTCTTACGGGATCGGCTACCGCCAAGCGGCGTCGATCATCTGCATCTCGGAGAGGACACGCGATGACCTGTTGCGCCTGCATCCCGAACTGGCTGGTAAGACGACGGTTGTCCTCTGGGGAGCCGACCACGTCGATAGCTGGCCTCGCAGCGATCCCGTCAACCAGGAACCCTACGCGCTCGCGTTCGGCCATTTCGTCAACAAAGGCGTCGAACGGGTGATCGACGCCTGGCGAATCCTCAAACAGCGCGGCGAAGCAACCCGGCTGGTGCTTGTCGGCCTCCCTCAAGACACTCGGGCTGCGGTTAGGGACCATATCCAAGCGGCGGGGCTGAGCGACCTGGTGACGCCGTTGGCGTGGCTTGACCGCGACGGGTTCCACGAGCGGTTCGCGTCCGCCGGGTTGATCGTCTTTCCATCGGACTTCGAAGGTTTCGGTCTACCGGCGGTCGAGGCGTTGCGGCTGGGGATTCCGCTGGTCATCTCAGATGACCCGGCGCTGATGGAGGTGACGGGTGGTCATGCCACCGTGATACATGGAAGGACGCCGGAGTCGCTCGCCGATGGAGTTTCGCGTGCCTGGAAGATGAACAATGCCGAGCTCGCCGCGGCGCGCTCATGGGTCGAATCGTTCACGTGGACGAAGATGGCAGCCCAGACCCGCGAAGTTCTGGCCGCGACGATCTCGCGATCGTCGCGATTAGGTCAGAGGACCGAGTCGCCTTCGCCGGCAGGCACGGGTTCTGTGACGGCGCGTGGTCATCAGGCTGCTGACCAACGAAAAGACGCTGTCGGCGCCTAGCGCTTTCCACGGGTCGATCAGCAGGCAGCCCGGCGCCGAAAGCTCACTGATCAGTCGCCGCGCCTCGTCGCTTTCGAAGTACGAGTGGTTGGTGGCCACGATCACCGCCTCGGTGTCGCTGACGGCCTCCTCGAGGGGCGCGGTCACCGAATGCGCATGCGGATCGCACACGCTGACGAGCGCCAATTCCCTTTCCAGCAGACGCACCAGCTTGTGCGAGAGCGAGTCGCGCTCATCGTCTGAATCGCGCTTGAAGCCCAAGCCGAGCACGGCGATCCTACGGCCCCGCAGCGATCCCAAACGAGCACGGATGCCGTCGACCAGGAACCGCGGCACAGACTCGTTTACGCGCGATACGGCCAGCAGCATGCCGGGCGCATTCGATCGCTCTTCGCTGAATGCGAAATCCTTGCGAAGGCAGGTGCCCGCTGTCAGCCCCGGGGAGGCCATCCCGCCGCGAGGATAGTCGCGGTTGATGAGATCGATCACGTCAAACACATTCGCGCCGTAGCGCTCGCAGTCCATCATCAGGAGATTGGGGAGCGCGAACGAGGTGTAACGGAAGATGTTCGCCCAGATTTTTGCGAGCTCCGCCTGGGTGGCCGTCGTGCGGTACACGGGGGCGTTGAAGACGCCGAACAGCCCAGCTCCGCGCTCCGTGGAGGGGTCGCCGGTGCCACCGACAATGCATGGAAGCGTGTCGATCTCCTCGATGAACCGTCCACCGACAATCCGCTCGGGACAGTGAACAACGAAGATGTCCTCGTCGGAACGAAGTCCACGTCGCTGCTCGATATAACCCGCGACGAATTCTGTCGTGCCCGGAGCCACCGTCGAGCGGAGCACCACCGCATGACCTGGGGCGAGCGTCGGCATGAGGTCGTCTAGGGCCGAGCGGATGTCTCTCATGTCGATTTCGATGTGAGAGAACGATGGCGTGCCCAGTGTCAGCACGATGTCACGGGCCCGCGCTGCTTCTACCACCGCGTCAGACACTTCAAGCATCCCTGACGCGAGGACCCGTTCGAGCATCTCCTGAGCGCCGGGCTCGTCGAACGGCATCTGTCCGTTGCGCACCGAATCGAGCCGCCCGCGGTCCCGGTCGATTCCCAGCACCTTCAGACCGCGATCCGCAAAGCAGAGGGCGAGTGGCAGGCCAACACGACCGAGGCCGACGATCGAGACGTCCGGGCTCATCTGGCGGCGAAGCTTAGCGGCATCGCGGCGCTCGATTCGTGCCTATCCGCCGGTGGCGGCGTAATGCTCCGACATCCACTCGGTGGTCATCCGAATGCCGTCGCGAAGCGACACCTGCGGCTGCCAATCGAGCAGGCTTTTTGCCTTCTCGCCGGAGAGGATCCGGCGCTGGACGTCGACCCTATACGGCTGCGGCAGCGGCTCTAGCTCGAACTCGTCGGGATCACGACCGCATGCCTCCCACACCACGCGGGCGAGATCGGCGACCGTGACCTCCTCAGACGTCGTGATGTTGAAGTCCTCGTGCAACCCGCGAGGGTGGGACATCGCCGCCACGATCCCCGCCGCCGTATCGGTGAGGTAGGTAAAAGCGCGCGTCTGTCGACCGGAGCCGAAGATCTGAAGCGGCCGCTGACCCGAGAGGACTTTGCCGATCAGGTCCGGAATCACGTGCGTGATGCCGGGCTCGTCCGCCGGGACCTCGCCGGGGCCGTAGGCGTTACCAGGGCGGCAGATCGTGTAGGGAAATCCGAACTCCTCGTGTGCTGCCCGACAGTAGACCTCGCCAGCCAGCTTCGAAAATCCGTACGCGGACTGCGGGGTGGGACAGTCGTGGAGGTAGCTCTCGGGGGTCGGAAAGCGCTCAGCTCGTTCGAAGACCATCGATGAGGACATGTAGACGAACCGCTCGACTTCCAACCCAAGAGCCGCTCGAAAGACCGCGTTGTTCAGCGCCGCGTTCGTCTCCGTCAAGGTGTACGGGAGCTTGTGGAAGTTGCCTATCCCCCCGACGATCGCCGCGAGGTGGATGACGTGCGAGCACCCGTGGGTCGCGGCATGGGCCTCCTCGAAGTCCCGAAGATCGCCGGTATGGGTCTCGCAGCTGCTCTCCCATCCACGGAGGTAACGCGCGCTGGTCGCAAGCACGCACCTCATAGCGGTCGTCGTCGATCAGGTGGCGGACGACGGCTTGCCCCACGTTGCCGGCAGCCCCGGTAACAAGTACGCGCGTCGACATCGGCGGGGCAATGTAGCAAGCGTTGTCGTTGGCGGAATCCGGATAGGGCCGGTGCTAGGCCAGTTCTAGGTTGCGCGTCGGACCGGGCCCGTGCAACCATGTGCTCGATGCTCGGGGAGGGGTTCGTGCGCCAAGGGCCCCGCCGCGGCGGGGCAACACTCTTAGTTGTCGCAGCCGCTTGGGCTGTCAGCGGTGCCGGGGCAGCCGACGCTGCTCAGTCGCACCTCTCACAGCGGTCCTACGCGACGCAGCGATTCAACTACTGCGCTAACCAAAACGCGGTTTTCAAATACCGCCGTCCGTTCGTGGGTATCAGTGACGTTAGCGTCGAGGTGAGCAACGCAAATCCCGACGGCGTCTACCGCGACTGCAGCATGGGGCAGATGGCTGCTTCAGGGGTTGGGTACTTCCGCGAGTTCATCGATTGGCGATGGATCGAGACACAGCCAAACGTCTATAACTTCAGCACTCTCGACGGCTTCGAGGCCGCCGCCGCGAAGCACCACATGAAGGTGCTGGCAATGGTCTTCGACGCGCCTCTCTGGCGATCGACGGCCCCAGCCAAGGGCGCGAAGCCGGGCTTCTATCCGCCCTCGAACCCGCAGGATTTTGCGTACTTCACGTCTCTGTTGGTACAGCGATACGGGCCGAATGGCACGTTCTGGCGCCAGAACCCTCAGGTTCCATACGACCCAACTCACGCCTGGCAGGTCTGGAACGAGCCGGATCTTGCTCAAAGCTGGGAGCCACGGCCGAATCTAGCCGCGTACGTGAGGCTCTTGAAGGCCACGTCCGTCGCGATCAAGCGGGTTGACCCGCACGCGACCGTCGTGACCGCCGGGATGCCGTTCTACTTCCCGAAAGACGAGATCCGCGATCTCTCCCAGCTGTACCGGTTTGGCGCTCGGCGGTACTTCGACGCGCTAGCGATTCACCCCTACGCGGATAAGGTGCAAGAGGTCGCGCAGTGGCTCTGGGGCGCGCGTCGAGTGATGGACCGCTTCGGTGATCGGGCCAAGCCACTGTGGGTAACCGAAGTCGGCTGGTCCGGCGGAGACCCGGACCTGTTCTTGACCAATCCGCGCAAGCAGCGCTCGAGCGTCGCAGGGCTCTTTCGCTTGGTGCAGGCTCTCCGAGGGCGCGTGGGGCTGCAGGTGGTGATGTGGTACCAGTGGCAGGATCGCTTCTGGGCGCCGGGGCCGAGGAGCTGGTGGGGCTTTCACGAGGGTTTCTTCACGACCGGGCTTAGCCCCAAGCCGTCGTTCGCGGCCCTTAGGGCCGCTGCGCCAAGACTGGACCGGTGAGCAGCGAAGGGCTCAGGGAGTCGCGCCGTTTTGGGGGCTGGGCCGGTGCCGCCGCCAGCGGGCCGCGGCTGCTGCGGCCAACGTCAGCGCGGTGGCGATCAGGACGATGATCAGCCATACAGGGAAGGTCGACGTGCCGGCCGTGGAGATGGCCGGTAGCGAAACATTCACACGGTGGATTGACGGCGCCGGCACGGCCAGCAAGGCGCGGCGCCCCCGCGCGGCCGCTCCGCCGCCGCTGGCGAGCTGTTTCTCCACCCGCGGGGGCAAGGTAACGGCAAGCGTGGGGAGGCCGGGCCTTGGCGTCTGCCCTCCCCCAGGTGCCGGAACCGTCTCGCAGTACTGGTTCAGCGCGCTATCTGCCGGGTTGGCGCAGCCGGGCACGGTTGCCGCCCCCGCGGACAGCGGTGCAAGGGCCCCCGACGCGAGGACTACGACGGCAGTGCGTAGAAACCTAGCCATATCGGACTTGTTTCCTGAGCGATGGTAACCGATCAATCGGTCATGACGGCGCCCTTGCGCGAGCCCTCAGTATCGCGGAGGTTCCTGCGAGGGAAGACCAGGGCCCGTGGGTCCAGACCCGCGCAGTGGCTGGCGTTCGCCGGTGCCGTGGGCGTGATCCTCGTCTACGCACTCAGAGGCGGCGGCTCCTACGACATAGTGACTTTCGAGGAGCAAGGGCTCGTCGTCTGGTGGGTGCTCGCCCTCGGCATCGCGCTCGGGCTACTACCGCGGCGTCGCCCGTCGCTTGCGGCGATGATCATGCTGGCTGCCCTCGCCGCCTACACCGTCTGGACCGCACTCAGCTTGCTGTGGACGCAGAGCAGCGAGCTCACCACCGAGGAACTCGCGCGGTCGATTGATTACCTGGGGCTCGTAGCGCTTGCGGTCTCCCTGCTCGACCGCGACATTTGGCGCCACGCGGCCGGTGGTCTCCTCTTCGGCGCACTGCTCGTGTGCGTGGTCGCGGTTGGAAGCCGGCTGGCGCCATCCGTGTTCGGTACCGACCACGTCGATGCCGTCCTGCACCTGGATCGGCTCGCCTATCCATTCGGATACTGGAACGCCGTCGCGGCCTGGGGGGCGATGTGCATAGCACTGGCGCTGACTTGGAGCGTCCACGACTCCTCCCGCGTGCGCCGGGCGGCGGCGCTCGGGTTGGTACCGGTGGCCGGGACGATGACCTACCTGACCTACTCGCGGGCAGGGTTGGCCGGCGCCGCGGTCGCCGTGATCGCGTCGATCATGCTCAGCCGAAGCCGGATCACCGCGCTGATCCATGCCGCGGTCGCCGGTGCGGGGACGGCCCTCGCAATCGCCGCAGTGAGGGGATCCTCGCAAATCGCGCACGCCACCGGCACACGTGGGGCCGGGTCTGTCTTAGCCGCGCTGCTGTTCGCCGGCGGTGCCGGTGCTCTGACCGCCTTGCTGACGCTGAAGTTCGGGGTCAATCGGTGGGGCCCGCCGTGGCGCCTGCGCCGCACACTCACGATCGCCGCCGCGCTGGTAGCCGTGGTCGCCGCAGCAGCTCTCGGACCGGGGCTCGCAAGCCGTGCCTGGCGCTCGTTCAAGCGGCCGGCCGTCGTCGCGGCGAGCTCCAGCCCGACTGCCCGTCTGGCCACACTTTCAAGCAACCGGTACATCGTCTGGAAGTCCGCGATCAAGGCATTCGACGCCCACCCCATCGATGGCACCGGGGCGGGGACATTCGAGTTCTGGTGGAATCAGCACGGCAGCACGAGCGAATTTATTCGCGATACGCACAACATCTGGATCGAGAACATGGCCGAGCTCGGGGTGCCCGGTCTTCTCCTGATCGTGGCCGTCGCGGCCTCGGCGCTTGCCGTCGCAGTTACGGTTCGGGTTCGTGCTCGGCGGGGGGCAACGGCCGGTGCCGCAGCAGCGGCGCTGGCAGCGTTCCTTGTCTACCTTCTGCACGCGAGCGTCGACTGGATGTGGGAGTCAACCGCTGTCACGGTCCTGGCGCTGGCGGGTATCGGCGTACTCAGCGTGAGGCTGTCAAGTGGCCCGATTCGGCTGAACCTCCCATTACGGGCTGTGCTCGTCGCGGTGGCGGCCGCTGCCGCGCTGCTCCAGCTCCCCGGTCTGCTCTCCACGTTGAACCTCCGCTCGAGTCAGACCGCCGAGCGCGCCGGCGCTACTGCGCTCGCGCTTGCGCGGGCGCGCGACGCGGTGTCGGCTGAGCCCTGGTCGGCGAGCGCGCACGAGCAGGAAGCGCTCGTGCTCGAGTCAGACGGGGCCCTAGGCCGGGCGGAGCACCAGGAGTCTCTGTCGATCTCAGATGAGCCGACGAACTACGCCCACTGGCTGATCCGCTCTCGCATCGAGACCGAGCTCGGACAGCTCGGCCCTGCCGCGCGCGACTACAGCCGTGCGTACGAGCTACGCCCGCATGCGCTCGTGTTCGAGTACGCCCAGTTGTTCAAGAGCAGATAGCCCTCAGCGCCACCGAGACGGCACGACCCGCCGAGCGGCGCCCATGAGGCCGCCGCGGCGACGACGAACGGTGGTCGGCTGCTCCTCCCTGGGGATGCTTTCGGCGACCGCTTGGCCTGCCGGCTCGATGTTGCCGAAGGTCGGCTCCGCTCGTGATGCGATGTCGAGCCAGGCCGTACGCACGTCCGCGGGCGCCGGGCGCGCCGAGCTGCCGCGCAACGTCTCCTCCGCATCCAAGAGGCGCTGAGACGTGGTCTGACAAAAGCGACAGGCATCGACGTGTTTGTCGACGGCCGCCGGGTCGCGACGGTGTTCGCCGTTGGTGCGCGCAACGATCACCTCTGGGACGAAACGGCAAACGGGATCCCGCATTCCGGTGAGATCCATACGGCTGGCGGCAGCCACCCGAGCGCTCTTACGCAGCAACTCGTCCAGATCGCTGTCAGGCTGGGCTGTTGCGACTCTGCCGAGGAAGTCTGTGAACACGGCCAGGACGGCCTCGCTAACCCGCGCCGCTGGACAGAGCTGGGCGCAGTATTCGCGGACCGTGGCAGCATGGGCGTCGTAATAGCCCTCGAGGGCGTCGTAATCGCCGCTGGCGATCAGCTCGCGGAGCGTCTGCTGGATTTCCCCCCCGAACGGCACGGCGGTGAAGTTACCGTGAGGCAGCCGTTGCTTGCGCCCCGCTCGTGCGCCACGCTCGCCTGCCCCGCTCGCGCCCGCTCATGCGTGCCCGGCCCGCGCGAAGATGAAATCGATCTGGAGTACCACGCCGTGCCGATCGACCGACGGGCCCGTTCCGCTGAGCAACGCGAACCCATGACCGTGAAGGAAGCGGACGACGTCGTCGGCGGTCGCCTGACCGGCATAGAACTCCTCGAATGAGCACTCCACGAGTACGAAGTCAATGCTGCTGAGGGTGCGTTCGGCGCCGCGAAGCACCTCAAGCTCAAATCCCTGGACATCGAGCTTGAGCAACGCCGGTCGCGCTATGCCTCCGCCAAGATGATGGTCCAGCGATGTGGTTGGCACCTCCATCGCGGCGATCTCCTGAGTACCGGGAAATGTCGCCGACTGACGACTGGTGATAGCCAGCAGCGACGATGCGTCGTCACGACGCGAGACGTGGATCGTTGCCGTTCCCGCGCCCGCGCTCGCCGCCGCCTGAACGATCTCTACATCCGCATTCTCGCCAAGCACGCGGCGAAGCACAGCGATCGGTTCCGGAAGCGGCTCGAAGCAGATCAGCCTGGCGGCAGGCCAGCGGTGGCGGGCGATCAGCGCGAACTGACCACGATTCGCACCGACGTCAATGACCGTGCGGATGTGTGGTGGCACCGGATCGTAATGGTGCTCTGTCGAAGCCGCCACACCATGCCGCAGCGCACGCCGGTACGACGGCGTCGAGAAGATCAGCGCGAGCTTGCGTCCGCGCATCAGCAGCTGATCGATGGTCACGGGTCCTGACTCATTCGACGCCGCAGGCCCGCGTTATCACTTCAGATCGGAATGCCCCACAGCGGAAACCACCGCTCTAGCTCCTGCTCCAGCGGCAGCTCGGAGCCGACCTGAGCCTTGAGCACGAACTCCCGCTCTGTGTCGCGCTGCTCATCGCCGGACGCCGGGACGAAGGGGTAGAACGCCCCCCGCTTGTAGTTGTAGATCCAGTACAGCGGACGGCTTGCTCTGGTCCTCGAAGGCGAACACCGCGCACAGCAGCCGCTCGCCGTAGCCGCCGGCCTCGATCGCACCCGAGACGGCGTTGATCCCCACCACCAGCTGCTCGAAGTCCTTGCCGCGGAGGATCAGCCAGCGGAATCCGTACGAGTCGTCCGAGGTGTCAACTGTCGTGTCGCTATCGGCGCACGTGGCGCGAACGACCTCCTCCATGTCGCGCACGATGCCCGCGAAGTCGGCGGTCTGTAGTGGCTGGAAGACGATTGCGGCCGTACCGCGGGAGGTGATTTCGAGCTGCGTCTCGAACAGCACGTAAGCGGTCGAGATCGCAAACAGCCGGTCGGGTGCGGGAGCGGCCAGCTTTCGCTTGCCGGTGATGATGTCGAGCAGGCCCATCGGGCTTCGAGACTAGCGATGCGGGGTCACGCTAGGCGCTTCCGGCGTCGGGCGGCGCTCCTGGGGCCGGACGGGACTAGGTGATCGCCACGCCGGGCGGGTGTTGGAGCCACTCCGGATGTGCCCTATACCAGTCGATCGTCCGGGCCAGGCCCTCCTCGAGCGTGACCTGGGGAGACCAGCCGGTGAGCGCTTTGAGCTTTGAGAACTCCACCCACTGACGGTCGATCTCTCCACTCGGCGTGCCGGAGCCCCGCACATCTGGCTGCACGTCCATTCCGGCCAGGCGACAGATCAGTTCGACGACCTTGCCGACGCGGTGGGGCTCGCCACCGCCGGCATTGAACGCCTCGCCGGCGGCGGCGCTCTCCACGCCGTCCGCCAGCGCTGCCCAGATCGCCAGGTAGGCCGCCACTGCGTCCTCGACGTACAGGAAGTCGCGTTCCGGCGACCCGTCGGAGCGGACCACCGGCGGGCGACCGGCGAGAGCCGCGGTCACCGCCTCGGGCACGAGCCGCGACGGGTTGCCATCCCCTCCGCCATACAGGTTCGCGAACCGCGTCACGCTGACCGGCAGCTGCCAGGTGTGCCAGTAGGAGCGGGCCAAGAGATCGGTGGCCGCCTTGGATACGTCGTAGGGGTAGCGGGGCTGGAGTGCGAACTCCTCCTTGTAGGGCAGCGTCGAGTGGGGCCCGTACGCCTTGTCCGAGGAGGCCACGATCACCCGCTCCGCCCCGTGCAGCCGGCAGGCCTCGAGCACCATCCAGGTGCCGCGGATGTTCGTCTCGAAGGTCGATAGGGGCGAATGGTTGGCGGTCGGGACGATGGTCTGCGCCGCGAGGTGAAAGACGCTGTCGATGCAGTACTCGGCGAGGGTTCTGAGAACTAGGCCCTCGCTGCAGACGTCGCCCTCGACGACGTCGACCTGTGACTCGAGGCCCATGCTCTCGAGGGCCGTCAGCGCCGGTCGATCGCGACGGACCACGCACACGCGCGCGCCGCGCTCGAGCAGGCCCTTGACGAGCCACGAGCCGAGCAAGCCGTAGGCGCCGGTGACCAGCGCCGACCGGCCGCTCAGCTCCATAGCTTCCACGGCGCCCGCCCGGTCAGCTCCATAGCTTCCACGGCGCGCGCCCGCTGGCCCACAGCTCGTTCAGCGCCACGGCGTCCTTGTAAGTGTCCATGCAGCCCCAGAACCCCTCGTGCCGGAACGCTCGCAGCTGGCCGGCGGCGGCCAGGCGCTGCAGGGGCCGGCGCTCGAGCACGTCATCCGGCCCCAGCGAGCGCAGCACGCCGGGCTCAAAGCAGAAGAAGCCGCCGTTTATCCAGTGTTCCGAGCGCGGCTTTTCCTGGAACTCGCGCACGGCACCGTCGCCGTTGAGCTCCGCGACTCCGAACGGAAGCTCGGGCCGAACGACGGTCATCGTCGCCGGCGTGTCGTGCGCCGTGGTGGTGGTCGAGCAGGCGCCGCAGGTCGATGTCGGCCACGCCGTCGGCGTACGTGACGCAGACTGTCTCGTCGCCTTCCAGCACGTCGGCCGAGCGGCGAAGGCGGCCACCCGTGGGCGTGTCGGTACCGGTCGGAATGCACCGCACCCGCGCGCCGCCGGGCCATGGTTCACGAGCCACGAACTCCTCGATCAGCTCTGCCCTGAACCCGGTCAGCAGCAGGAAGTCGGAGAACCCCTGCGCCAGGTAGATCTGGATCACGTGCCACAGGATGGGGCGGCCGCCGATCTCGACCAAGGGCTTGGGGATCGACTGGGTGTGCTCGCGAAGCCGGGTGCCGGCGCCACCACAGAGAATCGCCACGCTCGGAAGCACCGGGGGATTATTCATCAGGCGACCGGTGCGACATAGGTCTCCACCATGGAGACTTATCTCGCACTGGTCGGGGAGAAGTTATGTCGCAGTGGTCTGGGGGACGCGCCGGAGACCGGCGACCGCCGCGCTAGCGGCCTACGCCGTCCCCTGGAGCTGCGCCTCGAGCCGCTGCAGCCTCGCGACCCTGGCCTCGAGCGGCGGGTGGGTCGAGAACAGGGTGGCGACAGTCTGCTTGGCCCTCGGGGGCATGATGTAGAAGGCGGCGAGCTCGCCCGAGGCGGCGCGCAGGTCGCGCTGCGGGATCCGCTGCATGGTGCCCTCGATCTTGTACAGGGCCGAGATCAAGGCGCTGGGGCGGCCGGTGAGGATCGCCGAGCCGCGGTCGGCGGCAAATTCTCTATAGCGCGAGAGCGCCTGCAGCAGAAGCCAGGAGATGACGTACACGACGGCGGACACGAGGATCACGACGATGGCCCCGGGGCCGTTGTTGTTGTCGTCGAACGCGCCGCCGAACCAGAACCCCACCTGGGTGATGAACGCCGCGATCGAGGCGAAGAAGCTGGCCAGCGTCATCACCATCACGTCCCGGTTCTGCACGTGCGTCAGCTCGTGCCCGAGCACGCCCTCGAGCTCGCCGTCGTCGAGCAGCTCCAGGATCCCCGTGGTAGCGCACACGGTGGCGTTCTTCGGGGAGCGCCCGACGGCGAACGCGTTTGGCATCGGCGTCTGCGCGATCGCCACCCGGGGCTTGGGGATATTGGCCTGTATGCACAGGCGCTCGATGATCGCGTGTAGCCGGCGGGCCTGATACGAGTCGCCAGGCCCGACCACGCGTGCCCCCATCGAAAGCAGCGCCAGCTTGTCGGAGGTGAAGAACTGGATCAGGAACAGGCCTCCGGCGATCACGGCGATGATGACCGCGCCGGCCCCGGCGGCGAACAGCACCCCCACCAGCACCGCATAGACGAGCCCGAGCAGGAACAGCGTCAACACCATCCGAGTCTGTAGGCCGCGGTCTCGGCCGAATTTGTTTGGTCGCGCCATAACACATTGATATTGGCAGACTGCCTAACGGGGGATTGAAGGATCCGCAGGAAATCCATTAAAGGTTCGCCCCGTTCCTGCCGATCTCAACTAAGGTCGTGCGCGCAACTCGGGCATACATGGCCGGCTTTGGCACCGCCGGGTCCCTGCTTGCCGGCGCAGCGATCGTGTTTGTGCTGCTCAGCGCTTTTGTGGCATTCCACGGTTGGCCGAACATCGGCGGACAAGGCTCGGCCCAGCCGCTGAATATCTCAGCGCCGCAGTCGCCCGGCGGCACGGCCACTCAAGCGCGCCTAGCCGCCGCCGCGTCAATCGCCGCCGGCCGGGTCACCGCCGGGCCTACCAGCGGCTCGACGGCCGCGAGATCAGGCTCGGGTCCGCGTGGCGCCGCGGTGGGTCCGGGCACAGCCCAGGCCGTCCCGACCACCGGGCAGCAGTCACAGTCGCCCGGCAGCCCGTCACCGGTGCAGTCCCAGCCCACCCAGCCGACGCCGCCG
Source organism: uncultured Actinomycetes bacterium (assembly GCA_963719305.1). Lineage (GTDB taxonomy): Bacteria > Actinomycetota > Thermoleophilia > Solirubrobacterales > Solirubrobacteraceae > Palsa-465. The sequence goes on from CAVRBL010000007.1 coordinate 118,603, forward strand.
ACTTCGCCCGGTGGCGGCGGTGCGCCGCCCGGCGCTCCCGGGCTCGGGGATCAGCTGGGCGGCGTTGTCCAAGGGGCCACGAACGCGCTTGGCGGCACGGTCGCCGGCGCTTCTCAAAGCCTCGGCGGGACAGTCACCCAGGTCACGGGCGCGCTCGGGAGCCAGATCCCGGGGGCGGGCTCAGTGGTGAGCGGAGCGGGCAGCGCGCTCGGCAACACGATCGCCGGCGCGGGTGGAGCGGCCGGGCGGGCTCGTGAGTGGGGCGGGACACACTGTCGGCGGCCTGCTGAGCGGGCACTAGGCTCGCATCGCGCGGGTGCCGTGAGCGCGGGCCTCGCGGCCGGTGTAGCGCGGGCCTCGCCGCCGTCGTCGGCGGGCGAGGACGCCAATGCGCGCTCGATAAACCGCAGGCTCACCGCCTGCATCTCGGCGTCGTGCTGGATCGAGCGGTGGTGGCCACCGGGCAGGACGATCAACCGGCTGGCCGGCGAGCGCAGGCCCTTGGCCAGCTCTCGCGAATGCTCGACGGGCACCTGCTCGTCACCGGCGGCGTGAAGCAGCAGCAGTGGGATCTCAAGCGCCGCGACCTCGCCATGGAGATCGTGGGAGGCGAGAAACGAGTCCAGCGCCGGGACGTCGGCGTCAAACCCCAGGGTCCCCGCCCTGAGGCCCCGCCGCAGACCCTCGCCGCTCGCGGGGCAGATGGCGACGATCGCACGGGCTCCCACGACCGGAGCGGCCAGGATCGCGAAATACCCTCCCATGCTCGACCCTCTCAGCCCGATCGGTAGCTCGGTCCCGCAGGCATCCCGAAGCAGCTGCGCCATCGCGCCCACGTCCTCGAGCACGCGGTCATTCATCGGCCCGTCGCTCTCGCCATGCCCGCGCTGGTCGAAGGTGACCGCCGCCAGATGCGCCGCGATCAGCACGCGCGCGTAATCGTGGTGGCTCTCCTTGCAGGAGCCTGCGCCGTGCAGGATGACCACGCCGCCACGCGGCGTCTCGCTCGGTAACCACAAGGAGTACGCCAGTCCCTCGTGCCGTCCGGCTTGCGCCGGCCGCGACGGATTCACAGTGCGCACGAGCCTCCGCACCCGGGCGATCATGGCATGATCGCCCGGTGCCGGCGACCACAACAACGCTTTCCCACGTGTACCCCTTCGGGACGCGCGTCAACGAACGCGGGCGGCTGGAGATCGGAGGCTGCGACGCGATCGAGCTTGCTCGGGAATTTGGCACGCCGGCGTACGTGGTGGCCGAGGACGACCTGCGGGGGAGGGCGCGGGCGTTCGTCGAGGCGCTGGCCGCCCGCCACTCCGACTACGACGTCCTGTTCGCCTCCAAGGCATTCCCGTGCACTGCGGTGTATCGCGCCCTGGCCGAGGAGGGACTGTCGTGTGACGTGGCATCGGGCGGGGAGCTGGCGCTGGCGCTCAAGGCGGGACTCCACCCCCGCCGCCTCTATCTGCACGGCAACGCCAAGTCAGAGGCCGAGCTGCGCCAGGCGCTTGAAGCGGGCGTCGGCCACATCGTGCTCGATTCATTCGACGACTTCGAGCGCCTGGAGCGGGCTTGCGCAGAGCTCGACCGGCGTCAGGAGGTCCTGATCCGGGTCACTCCCGACGTGGCAGGCGACACGCACCAGGCGATGTCGACCGGTCAGGCGGACTCGAAGTTCGGGTTCACGATGGACCAGGCTCCGGAGGCGATCGAGCGGGCCGCGACGGTCCCCCACCTGGAGCTCGTCGGGCTTCACTTCCACATCGGCTCACAACTGCTCGAGCTCGAGCCATTCCGCCGCGCGGTCGAGGCTATCGCCGGCCTGGGGTCGTTCGGGGTCTACAACCTGGGAGGCGGCCTGGGCGTCGCCTATACGAGCGACCAGCGGGCACCCGACATCTCCGAGTACATCGACGCCGTTGTCTCCGCCGCGCACGAGCTTCTCCCGGGAGGTCCGGACGCTCGGCTGCTGCTCGAGCCAGGCCGGGCCCTCGTCGCCAACTCCACCGTGACCCTCTACACCGTGGAGACCGTCAAGCACAACGTCTCCACCTGGGTGGCGGTCGACGGCGGCATGTCCGACAACCTGCGCCCGATGCTGTACGGATCGGTGTACGAGGCGCTGATCGCCGACCGGCCGCTGGCCGCGGCCAACGAGCGCTGCCGCCTGGCGGGCAAGCACTGCGAGTCAGGCGACGTGCTCATCCATGAGGTGGCGCTGGCCGAGCCCGCTCCCGGGGACGTCATCGTCACGCCGGTCACCGGCGCTTACGGACACGCGCTCGCCAACAACTACAACGGCGTCCCACGACCTCCGGTCATCTTCTGCCGCGACGGTTCGGCGCGGGAGGTCGTGCGCCGCGAGACCTACGAGGACCTAGCGGGCCGTGACGTCGAATAAGGCCTTCCGGGTCGGCCTTCTCGGCCACGGGACGGTCGGCTCGGCATTCGCGAAATTGCTCCCGGAACAGGCCGAGCGGGTCGAGCGCATCACGGGGCTGCGGCCGTCGCTATCCGGGATCCTGACTCGCAACGAGGGTTCGTTCGACGAGCTGCTCGACCGCTCGGAGCTGATCGTCGAGCTGATGGGCGGGATCGAGCCCGCCTATGAGTACGTGCTGCGGGCCATGCGGTCCGGCCGCCACGTCGTCACGGCCAACAAGCAACTGCTCTCCCGTCACGGCGAGGAGCTTTGGGACATCGCCCGATCCGAGGGCGTGCAGCTGCGCTTCGAGGGCGCGGTGGCGGGAGTAGTGCCGGTGATCCGCGTGCTCCAGGAGTCGCTCGCCGGCGCCAGGGTGGACCGCGTCCACGGAATCGTCAACGGCACCACAAACTTCATCCTCTCCGAGATGGCCCGCACGGGGGAGACATTCGACCGGGCCCTGGCGGAGGCGCAGCGGCTGGGGTACGCGGAGGCCGATCCCACCGACGACGTCAACGGCTCGGACGCCGCAGCCAAGATGGCCATCCTCGCCCGGCTGGCATTTGACACGCCGGTGCACATCGACCAGGTCCGCTACGAAGGCATCGAGCACATCCAGCCCGACGACCTCGAGTACGCGCGCGAGCTCGGCCTCGGGCTCAAGCTGATCGGCACCGCGGAGCGGATCGACGGTGGCTTGTCCGTCCGGGTCTACCCCGCGTTCCTGTATCCCGGCCATCCGCTGGCGTCCGTCGGGGGTCCGTTCAACGCAGTGACCGTCGAGTCCGAGGACATCACCGAGATCACGATGTCCGGCCCCGGCGCCGGCGGGCCCCAGACGGCGAGCGCCGTGCTCGGGGACGTCATAAGCGCCATGATCCCGCCGGCCTCTACGCCCGCCGCGGCCCACCGGCTCCAGATCGTGCAGGACGTCGTATCGGCCTTTTACCTGCACCTCGAGGTCGCAGATCAGCCCGGGGTGCTGGCGCGAGTGGCCCAGGTGCTCTCGAGCCACGGCGTGTCGGTCAAGTCTGTCGTGCAGAAGGGCTTGGGCCACCAGGCCCGCCTGGTCATGGTCGTTCATCCGGTGCTCGAGTCGCGGTTCGGCTCCGCGATGGGCGAGATCGCAGCGCTGGGCGACGTGCTGCGGGCTCCGCCGCGGGCGATCCGGGTGCTGGAGGAGGAGTTCGGTTAGTGGCTCGCGCCGGGTGCGACCGCATCGGCGCGGAGAACCATTAGGGTCCCCCGCCGTGCGCGCCATGCAGATCACGGAGCTGACGGGGCCGGCGAGTGCGCTGAAGCTCGTCGATCTGCCGGATCCCGAGCCGTCGCATATGTTCACGCCCGGGCAGGGGGTCGTGGTTGAGGTGCAGGCCGCCGGGGTCTCGTTTCCGGAGGTCCTTCAGACCCGGGGCGAGTACCAGTTCAAGCCGCCGCTGCCTTTCGTCCCTGGCAGCGAGGTGGCCGGGGTGGTGAAGGAGGTCTCCGACGGCGCACCGCTGAAACCCGGTGACCGAGTCGCGGCGTTCTGCATGACCGGTGGCTTCGCCGGGGCCGCGGTCGCGCCCGGGCACTTCTGCTTCGCGTTGCCCGAATCGCTCGACTTCGCCCAGGGCGCGGGGCTGGTGCTCAACTACCACACCGCCTACTTCGCGCTCAAGCTGCGCGGACGGCTCAGGGAGGGGGAGACCGTCCTCGTCCACGGCGCGGCCGGGGGCGTCGGCACCGCCGGTGCTTCAGGTGGCCAAGGGACTGGGGGCGCGGACGATCGGGATCGTCTCGAGCGACGCCAAGGAGCAGGCGGCGCGGGAAGCGGGCGCGGACCACGTGCTGCGCGTCGATGGGCCATGGAAGGACGAGGCCAAGGAGGTCTCGGGCGGTGGCGTGAACCTGGTCCTCGACCCAGTGGGGGGCGACCGGTTCACCGACAGCCTGCGGTCGCTGGCCGAAGGCGGACGCGTGGTGGTGGTTGGGTTCACCGGCGGCTCGATTCCCGAGGTCAAGGTCAACCGCCTCTTGCTGGGCAATGCCGAGGTGATCGGAGCGGGGTGGGGCGCGTATGTGATGTCCAAGCCCGACTTGGTTCGCCAGATCGGCGGCGAGGTCGCGCGGCTGATCGACGAGGGCTTCGTGCGGCCGATCGTCGGTGCCCGCTTCCCGCTCGAGCGAGCTGGCGAGGCCCTTGAGCTGATCGACGAGCGGGGCGCGGTGGGGAAGGTGGTGCTGGACGTCGGATAGCGGAAGGTCCTCGACGAAACGGGCGAGGAGGGTGCTGCGGACGAAGAAAACACCTACGACCGAAGAAGGACGGCTCAGCACGAGGCCGAAGTAATCGCGGTGTCGGTACGTCCGCGCAATTACGACGCCGCCGCTTGGGCGGACCTGCGGCGTCGCGCGCTCACGAAGGCGGTGCAGTGCAACGAAATGGTGCTAGCGCGGCTGCGGACGTGGTTGGACGAGCTGCCCGCGCCGCAGAGCGGGTCTGGACCACCGGAAGCGGCGTCTATTTCCCCGTCATCGCCCAGCGACCACGGCTCGAACGGCGCCGGGTACCAGGATCGGCGGACGCCTGACTTGGCGCTGGTCGGCACCACCCCGGAGACCGTGCTGCAGGAGCCGGCGCCGGTGTCGGTTAAGCCGGAGCACTCAACGCTGTCCGACAGCCCGTGGGTTCCAGATTCGGTGGCCGAGGCATTCCCGGAGCCCAGGCCGCAGGCAGCGACGAGCCACGCGGCAGCGACCGAGCCACGCGGCAGCACCTCGGTTGCCCACCCAAAAGCACGTTTCGGCGCAGCGATCCGAGCCGCCGGAGTCCCGGATCCGCAAGCGAAGCCGACTATGGATGGCACTCGTTTCGATCTTGGTGCTCACGATCGTTGTCGCCGCCGGCGCGGTGCTGCTCCACCACGGTTCGAATTCCGCGTCTAGGCGACCATCGGCCGCGTCCAAAGCGTTCGCTCTACCCGTACTGCGGCACAACCGGCCGCGCCGCCTTTCCGTCGTACTTAGCCGTCTGGCCCTCGTAGCAAGGGCACCGGTGGCCCACGCGGCAAAGACACCAGTAGCCGGCACGGCCGGGGCATCGGTGGCGCCACGCGTGAGGACCGATGCGTCGGGCCTCTCCAGTCAGGTGAACCCGGACGGAGCCACCGGACCGGCACCTTGATGGGCGAGGTGGTGCTGGACTTCGGCTAGCGGGAAGGCGGTCGAAGAAACCGCACCTATACAGCGGTTTCTTCGACAGGCTCCAGCCGAGAGCCGCGAGGAGTCCCGTCGAGCGCGCTGAACTCGTAGTCGTCGAGGGGAAAACTGCGCGCGGCGTGCCACGCCTCGCGCGAGCTGGTCGGGCGCAGGAACGGCGTGTCGCCGTGTTGGTCGAAGTAGTAGCTGTTGGCGGTGGCGCACGAGCCGAGGGTCCAGAGCGAACGGCCGAGCCGCTCGACGGCGAAGCTGGTCCACCGCTCGGCCGCCTCCTCGCGCACCTCCACCGCTGTCGCGCCGCGCCGAGCCGCCTCGTCAATGACCCGGACGATGTGGTGCGAGGCGGTCTCGACCAGCACGTGCCAGGTGCCGCCCGTCCAGCCGTACGGTCCGAAGATCATGAAGTGGTTGGGCAGCCCCGGCAGGCTGACGCTCTCGTAGGAGCGGGCCCGATGCGACGCGTAGAACGACGCAAGGTCGAAGCCGTCGCGGCCGCGGACCGGGTTGAGCCGGTAGTTCTCGGGGTCGGTCGCCAGCCGGAAGCCCGTCGCCAGCACGAGCATGTCGATCTCACGCTCCCGTCCGTCGATCGTCCGGATACCGCGATCGAAGACCCGCTCGATCCGCTCTGAGATCAGCTCCACGTTCGCCCGATTGAAGGTCCGCAGATAGCTGTTCGACACCGACGGCCGCTTGCAGCCCACGTCGTAGTCGGGAATCAGGCGGCGCCGGACGTCCGGGTCGCGCACCTGGCGGTACCAGATATTGCGCGCCATCCATGCGGCACCACGCGTGAGCCACGCGGATGACTCGTAGTTGACGACCCCGCCGACCAGTCCCGCCTCGACGACACTGGTCACCACTTGGCGGACCCTGTCCTGCACCTGCGGGTAGCTGCGGAACAGCCGCTTCGCCGCCGCCGAGGTGCGGAAGTCGACCTTCGGCCCTACCCAGATCGGAGTCCGCTGGTAGACGTCCAGGTGAGCGAGCTTCGGCGAGATCTCGGGCACGATCTGGACCGCGCTGGCGCCAGTGCCCACGATGGCCGCGCGCTTCCCCTCCAGCGACACCGAGTGATCCCAGGCCGCCGAGCGCAGCACCGGCCCCTGAAATTCCTCGACGCCCGGGATCTCCGCGGGCTTGGGATTCACGAACGCCCCCACGGCGCTGATCACGAACCGGGCAGTGATCTCCGTTCCGGCCGGCAGCTTCAGCCGCCACAGGTGGGCGCCCTCGTCCCATTCGCGGACCACCACCTCGCTCTCGAGCCGCACGTGGCGGCGCACGCCGTAGCGGGCCGCGCACCGGTCGATGTAAGCCTTGACCTCGGCCCCGGTCGCGAACACGCGCGACCAGTCGGGCTTCAGCTCGTACGAGAACTGGTAGGCCTGGGCCGGAATGTCGACAGCGATCCCGGGGTAGGTGTTGTCGCGCCAGGTGCCGCCGATGTCCGACGCGCGCTCGAGGACCACAAACTCCTCGATCCCCGCTCGCTTGAGCGCGATCGCCGCGCCGATGCCGCCGAGGCCGGCGCCGATGATCGCCACCTGGTGGTCGGGCCGCACCATTGCTACGGCAGTGTAGCAATTCCGAAAGCGGCGGGAACGGGCTCCGTGGGGACGGGGGGGTGGCCGGGCCCGCGAGCCGCGGCCGCCCTCTGCCATGCTCCGCCGCCATGTCCGGGCTAAGAGGCTGTCTCAAAACGCTGGCACCCGTCTGGCGGCGGCGGCTCTTCGCGGATGCTTCGTCCTCGGACCCTCGAAATAGCGCTGCGATTCCTTCGGGTCCTGCGTCCTCGCCCCGCTCGATCCGGCGCTCGCCAGCCGGGCACCCGTTTTGACACAACCTCTTATCGATCGCTACCGCGAACGGCTGCCGTTCGCCCCCGGCGACCCGGTCGTCTCGCTGGGGGAGGGCTCGACGCCGCTGATAGAGGCCCCCCGCCTGTCGGAGCACGCCCGGGCCGAGGTGTGGCTGAAGGTGGAAGGCGCCAACCCCACGGGCTCGTTCAAGGACCGGGGCATGACCTGCGCGGTTTCCGCCGCGCTACGCGAAGGTGCCACGGCGATCATCTGTGCCTCGACGGGCAACACCGCCGCCTCGGCGGCGGCGTACGCTGCCCGAGCCGGTCTGCGCGGCGCGGTGATCGTCCCCGAGGGCAAGATCGCCGCCGGCAAGCTCGCGCAGGCACTGGTCCACGGTGCACGGGTGATAGCGCTGAAGGGCAACTTCGACGACGCCCTGAGGCTCGTGCGCGAGCTGACCGACCGCCACCCGATCGCGCTCGTGAACTCCATCAACGAGTTCCGCATCGAGGGCCAGAAGACGGCGGCCTTCGAGCTGCTCGACGATCTCGACGGCGAGCTCGACGCGCTGTGCATCCCGGTCGGGAATGCGGGCAACATCACCGCCTATTGGAGGGGGTTCAGGGAATCCGACGCCCGACCGCGAATGCTCGGCTTTCAGGCGGCCGGCGCGGCGCCGCTCGTGAAAGGGGCGCCGGTGGAGCATCCGGAGACGGTGGCCAGCGCGATCCGGATCGGCAACCCGGCTCGATGGGAAGACGCGATGGACGCCATGACCGCTTCAGGGGGCGCGGTCAGCGCGGTCAGCGACGAGCAGATCCTCGAGGCCTACCGGCTGCTGGCGGTCGAGGAGGGCGTGTTCTGCGAGCCGGCGTCGGCCGCGAGCGTCGCGGGGCTGCTGGCCCACGGGGCGAAAGGTGCGCGGCGTGTGGTGTGCGTTTTGACCGGCCACGGGCTCAAGGACCCGGACGTCGCCCTGGCCCAGGCCGGTGCGATCGTGCCCTGCGCGCCGGAGCTCGAGGCGATCGAGAGGGCGGTGCTGAGCGAGGCGGAGCCGAGCGGTCACCGCGGGCAGGATGCCCGCGGACGTGATCAGGGGCGCCGACCGGAGGGAGGCAAGCGGTGACAACATCGGGGATGAGCCGTCGCCGCCTGGTCCGCGTGCCCGGTTCCTCGGCGAACCTGGGGCCGGGGTTCGACGTGCTGGCCGCGGCCCTCTCCCTGCACCTCGAGCTGGAGGTCGTGGAGACAGGCTCGTTCGCCGTGGTCACGGATCTCGAAGTTCCGCGAGACAGGTCCAACCTCGTGGTCAAAGCGTTCGAGCGACTCCACGCCGCGGACTCGTTCGAGTTCAGGATCTCCTCGAAGATCCCGTTGTCGGGCGGCGTGGGGGGGAGCGCGGCGGCCATCGTGGCCGGACTCATGGCCGCGGACCACCTGTTCGAGCTCGACGCCGACCTGCTGGCGCTGGCGACCGAGATCGAGGGGCATCCGGACAACGCTGCCGCCGCATTGGAGGGTGGGTTCGTCGTCTGCGACGGCGAGAGCGTCCAGCGCTTCGACCCACCGCTCGGGCTCGAGGCCGTGCTGGTCGTCCCGGACGAGACGGTCCTGACGACGGAAGCGCGGGCCGCCGTCCCCGACACGGTTCCGCGCTCCGACGCGGTGTTCAACGTCGCGCACGCCGCGATGCTGATCCTGGGGCTCTGTACGTCCGATTGGGAGCTGATCGGTGCCGGGCTGCGGGACCGCTTGCACCAGCCATACAGGGCGCAGCTCTACCCGCGCTCGGCGCAGCTGCTGGAGCGCGCGCCTCAGCTGGGGGCGCTGGGGGCCACGATCTCCGGCGCGGGCCCCAGCGTGCTCGTCTGGTCGCATTTCGAGCAGACCGGGATGCTGATGGAGCTGCTGGGACGCGAGACACGAGGATGGGCGCGGGTGATGCGCGTCCCGTTCGAGTCGCAGGCGGCTGACGTCAGTGGGCTCTAGGGCTTGCGCCGCGTGAGCTGCTCGCGCAGCCAATCCGCGTGGCGCTCCTGGAGCTCGCGGCCGACCCTCGTGAACTCGATCAGCAGCTCGAGCTGCTCGTCGCTGTAGCGATCGAGCAGCGGGGCCCCCGTGTCTCCCAGGGGACCCATCAGCTCCTCGATCGTCCGCTTCAGCTGCGGCGTGAGCTCGACCAGCACCCGGCGGCGATCGTCGGGGTCCGCCACCCGCCGCACGTAGCCGGCGCGCTCCAGCCGATCGAGGACGGCGGTCACAGCGCCCGTGGTCAGCCCACTCTGGCGCGCGAGCTCGCCCGCGCTCATCTGACCGTGCTGATCGAGGATGTCGATGCACTTGGAGTCGGTGCGGTTGACGCCGAGTGCCTGGGCCGCCGCCTCATCGACGGCATCCGTCGCCCGCTGGCCCGCTCGGATCTCGTCGAACAGTTCTTGGAATAGTCGCTGGCGCTCTCTTGACATCTAAGACTCTTTATAGCTAAGATACTGGCGCGTCAAGACAATCGTATCCGGAGGTGAAGACGGCATGCAACAGGCAATCGAGGCCGCGAGCCTCGTAAAGACATATCCGAAGGGCGTGACGGCGCTCGACGGTCTGTCGTTCTCCGTGGAAGGCGGAACCGTGTTCGCGCTGCTCGGCCCCAACGGCGCCGGCAAGTCGACCGCGGTCAAGATCCTGACCACGCTCACCCGGCCGGACTCAGGCACGGCGGCCGTGGCCGGGATCGACGTCGTCGCCCACCCCGGTCGGGTCCGCCGGGCGATCGGCGCCGTCTCGCAGGGCTCGGGGGTCGATGTTCAGGCCACCGGGCGCGAGAACCTCCGCCTCCAGGGCCAGATCTACGGGCTCCGCGGGGGCTCGCTCGAGCGGAGGGTGGAGGAGCTGCTGGAGCGGTTTGGCCTCCGAGAGGCGGCCGACCGCGTGGCCCGCGGCTACTCGGGCGGGATGCAGCGCCGGCTCGACATCGCGATGGCGATGATCCACGACCCGCAGGTTCTGTTCCTGGACGAGCCGACCACCGGCCTCGATCCCGAGGTCCGAGCGGAGATGTGGCAGCAGATCGCGCGCCTGGCGGCCGATCAGGGAAAGACCGTCCTGATCACCACCCATTACCTGGAGGAGGCCGACCAGCTGGCGTCGCGGATCGCGATCGTGGACCGGGGGAGGGTGGTCGCAGCCGGAACGCCCGACGAGCTCAAGCGCGAGCTCCGTGGCGACGCGATCCACGTCGAGCTGGCGGCCGCCGCCAATGGCCCAGTCCATGCCGCCCTCGAGCGCCTGCAGGGAATCAACGAGGTGGCGCTCGATGGTCGTCTGCTTCGGGCCCGGGCCGACGACGGTGGCCGTGCCGTCCCTGCGGTCCTGCAGGCCTTGGAGCTGCAGGGGGTCGCGGTCGCCTCTGTGCGCGTTGCCCGCCCGTCGCTCGATGACGTGTATCTGAAACACACCGGTAGGACATTTGAGGAGGCGGAAGAACAATGACCCTGATCAGACAGACCCTGTACATGACGATGCGCCATCTGCGCGAGCTGTGGCGCCAGCCCTGGTTCGTGGCGGTGACGCTCGTTCAGCCTGTGATCTGGCTGCTCTTGTTCGGCGCCCTGTTCAAGAAGGTGGTCGAGATCCCCGGCTTCCACGGGCACTCGTACATCGCCTTCCTGGCCCCGGGCGTGGTGGTGATGAGCGCGCTGTTCAACTCCGCCTGGAGCGGGATGGCGCTGATCGAGGACCTGAACCGCGGCGTCACCGCCCGCTTTCTGGTCACGCCGGTCCGGCGCGAGGCCCTGATCGCCGGCCGGCTGGTCAAGGAGGCGGTCGTGGTGGTGATCCAGTCGCTGATCATCGTCGTCCTGGCACTGATCGTCGGCGCGACATTCCCGGGTGGCGTGGGCGGCGTGGTGGTCCTGTTCGCGGTCTCCGCGCTGCTGGGAGCGGTGTTCGGCGGGCTGTCGAATGGGTTCGCGTTGATCATGCGCCAGGAGGAGGCCCTGATCGGCGCCGTGCAGTTCATCGCCCTGCCGTTGACGTTCCTCTCGACGATGTTCCTTCAGTCGAACCTGATGCCGACCTGGATCAGGCACGTGGCCGACTTCAACCCCGCCAACTGGGCGGTGATAGCCGGCCGGGCCGCGACTTCCAGTCACCCTGACTGGGGCTTGGTGGCCTCAAGGGCAGGGTTCCTGGCGGCCCTCCTTCTTGTATGCCTGGCGTTTGCCACCAGGGCGTTTCGCTCCTACCAGCGAAGCGTCTGAACGATGGCGATCCACTTCCACGCCTCGGAAGTGGATCGCCAAAGTTCGGCCCTCAGGCCACCTTCAGCCCGTTGCGGACAAGGCCCTCCAGGCGGTGCCGGGGCTCATCCATCCCCAGGCGCCTCAGCAACTCGTCGGTGACATTCAGATAATCGACCGCCAGGTCGGGGCGGTAGTCGAGGATCGAGACGGCCCGCTCGGCCGACTCGGCATAGGCGATCGAAGCCCTGATGGTGGCGTCGAGCAGCTTCTCGCCGTAGTGCTGTCGCAGGGAGTCGAACGCCTCCCGGGAGTGGCGGGTGCGCATGTCGGCGATGTTGAGCAAGACGCCCAACCACTCCAATTCGGGGTTCAGGCTTTCCCGGGCCAGCTCGATCACTTCGAGCGCCTGCTCGACGCCCTGAAGCGCAAAGTACTGCGCCTCCGCCGACAACAGCGCATAGTCGGCGGCCACGAGCGCGTTGACGGTCAACAGCCCAAGCGCCGGCGGGCAGTCGACGAGGATCACGTCGTAGCCGTCGCCGTACCTCATTGAGAGCCCGCTTCAGGGCCAGTTCACGGCCCATCTTGCCGCTCAGCATCAGCTCGGCCTCGGCAAGTCCCAGGTTGGCGGGGATGATCCCGTTGTGAACGGCGGCGCCGGCCTGCGCCCGCCCGGCCAGCACGTCGCCGATCGTCGGGGAGATGTCGGGGTCGACGTCCAGGTAGTCGGACAGGTTCCCCTGGGGGTCGAGATCGACTGCCAGGACGTCCAGGCCGATCCGCTGCAGGACGTCTCTAACCGTCCGCACGGCCGTCGTCTTGCCGGTGCCGCCCTTCTGCGACAGGACCGCGATCGTCGCCGCCATCTGAGGGCGGACTATAGCCTCGCTGTTGGGCTCGACCGCTAGCGGATCGAGGCCCCAGCCTCGTCCTGCGCGTAGCGCATCCCGGACACCACGGGCACGTCGATGAAGTGCAGGTGGTGGCGTCCGATCACGATCTCGTCGCTGTCTGCCAGCGTCGACCACTCGACCCGCTCGCCGTTGACGAACACGCCGTTGAGGCTGCGGTCATCCAGCACCCGGAGTCCGTCCGGCTGGCGGACGATCAGGGCGTGGCGGCGGGAGACGGTCGGGTCGTCGAAGCGGATGTCGGCAGCCAGGCTGCGCCCGATTCGGGTCCACTCTCGCTTGAGCGCAAACGCGACGACATCGTCGGCCGGCGAGCGGTACGCCAAGTACTGGCCGGGCTCGTCGAGGCTGTCGCGGAGCTCATCGAGCCAGGTCTGGTCCTCGGTCTGGGAGGGCATCTCCACGACCGCGGTCTGGGTGGTGGTGAACAACGAAGCCCTGACGAATTCGGTGCCGCCACAGTTGGGGCACGTCGGCAGCTCGTCCACGGCGTCGAGCGAGACCGGGTAGTCGCACTCGGTACAGCGAAACGTCCCGGTCCCCGCTACGTTGCCCGATGTCCAAGCTCTCATGGGGATCTCCTTTAGGGAAAACGGGGCAGTCCGCCTTGGATGGGCAAGTGGGGGCGAACTGTGCGGGACGGACAACTCCGAAACACGATCATAACCTGTCCGTCAAAGAGAGCTTAAAAATCGGGTGGGAAGGAAAAAGCCCTTGCAAACCCGAAAACCATGGGCATGGATGCCTCTATTCGCGAGATGCCAGAGCTTGAGATGGCGCTTTTGCGCCGCGGCCTGGACGATATTGCGGCGGCTGAGGAGCGCTGCGGCCGCTGTCGGCGGACCCTGTTGGTGGGCGAATACGTCCACGTCTACGACGGCCAGAAGATCGTCTGCGATCTCTGTCGTGAGCGCGAGCGCAAGCCCCCGGTGAAGGTGCGTCTGGTTCACGGCCCGGCGTTCGGGCACACGATCAGGATCATCGATCAGCGGGCGGCCGCCTAACTAAATAAGTTGGCCGGCGCACATGTGCGCCGGCCAGCCGGATGACGCGGGCGCCGCGCGATAGGCGAGGCCGGATGCCACCAGCCCGCGATCATGATCGGACCGGCGGGGTCGCGCATGCGCGACCCCGAAAAAATAGGATTCGGCCCGTGGACGCATTCACGGTCTCGACCACGATTTCCCTCCCCCGCGAGGAGGTGTTCGAGTACCTGGCCGACATCGCCAACCACGCCGAGTTCACCGACCATTACCTGGTCGACTGGCATCTGACGCGTGAAGATCCCTACGGCAGGGGGGCCGGCGCGCGGTTCAGGATCAAGGCGCCGCTGGCGCGGTTCTCGTGGGCCGACGTGACGTTCGCCGACGTGCAGCCGCCATACAAGATCGTGGAGCATGGCCGCGGCGGCAAGTACAACCGGATCCGGATGCTCGGCACGTACACGCTGTCGCCCGGGCCGAGCGAATCGACCAAGGTGGAGTACACGCTCGAGACGCTCCCGGTGATGCCCTCAGACCGCCTGATGGAGGCCTTGGGGGGGCGGGCCTGGAGCAAGCGCCAGGCGTCCCGGGCGATGCGGCGTTTGCGCTCGATCCTGGAGGAGAATCGGGGCCGAGGCAAGCGGGCGACAGTGGCCGGGCGCTGAGGCGCGCAAGCGCCGGGTAAGCGGAGCCGGAGGCGAAGCGAGGTCTCAGACCGCGGGCCTGGATGGCCCGCGGAGCAATACACTTCCGCGCCGTGCGTCGGCTCCTGACAGCCGCCATCCTCGTGTCCGCCAGCGCCCTGGTCGCGGCCTGCGGGGTGCACCACCCGAACACCGCGGACGCCAACAACGACGGCGTCTACGTCGTGGCGGGGCCGATGACCTATCAGCTCCAGGTGTCCCGCGCGCTAAACCCGTACGGCTCAGAGGACTCCGGCTACCTGGCCGGTCTGCCCAAGCGCGACGTGACGCTCGCCCCAGACCAGTTGTGGTTCGGCGTGTTCCTGTGGGCCAAGAACCGGACCCAGCAGCCCCAGCAGACGACGGCGGCCTTCGACGTCGTGGACACGCAGGGAAACGTCTATCACCCGATCTTCTTCAACAACCCATACGTGTGGACCTCGCAGACACTCAAGCCCGGAGCAATCGAGCCGAATCCGGACACGACCGCGGGGTTCGGCCCCACACAGGGTGGGCTGCTGCTGTTCAAGTTCAACACCAGCGTCTACTCGAACCGTCCCCTGACGCTCGAGATTCGCGGCAACACCGGCAAGGTGTGGGCCACGATCTCGCTCGATCTGTAGTCGCGCCTAATAGTGCTGCGCGAGCGCGGCCACCAGCACGTCGTGGACGGCGGGTGCGGCCGTAGCGCCGCCCGCCCCCTGGTTCGGGAACAGGGCCGCCACCACGATCCTGGGAGCGCCGACCGGGGCGTAGCCGACGAACCAGGCGTCCGTGTTGGCGGCTGAGCTGGCGCCGGGCGCGGCGGTGTTGCGCAGCTCCGCGGTTCCGGTCTTGCCCGCCACCTGCACGCCTGGGATCTGGGCGGCCGTTCCGGTGCCGGACTGAACCACGGCCACCATCATCCGCTGCATCTCGGAGGCGACCGTCTGCGTGGTCACGGGCTTGAAGCGTGGGGTGTCATGTACCGACAGCGTCGCGATGGGGCGACGGCCGCCCATGGCGATCGTCGCGCCGGCGTCCGCCATCGCCAGCGGGGTCGCGAGCACCTTGCCCTGGCCGATGGCCGAGGAGCCGACGTCCAGCGAGCTTGTCAGCTGGTTCGCGGGAGGGATCACGCTCTCCGCCTCACCCGGGAACTGCGGCGGCTGGTTGAACCCGAACCGTTGGGCGATGCTGACCAGACGCGCGGCTCCCGAGCTTGGCGCCGAGCGGGGCGAACACCGAGTTGCAGGAGACCGCGAACGCGTTCAGGAACGTGCCGCCGCAGGCCTCGCTGCCGGCGTTCTGGAGCGTGTAGCCGTCGATGGTGGAGGAGGTCTGGATCGGAAAGGTGCTCTGGAGGGTGACGATGCCCGCTTCCAGTGCCCCGGTGGCGGTGATGATCTTCATCGTCGACCCGGGCGGCTGCGGGGCCGAGAAGGCGATCCCCGATAGCGCCAGCAGCTGGCCGTTGCGCGGGTCCATCGCCACCACGCCGGCCAGGCTGGAGCCCATCGCGGCCGTGGCGGCGGACTCGATCGGGGGGTCGATCGTGGATGTCACCGAGGTGCCGGGCACGGGCGTCGAGCGCGCCAGCACGCGGCTGCCGGCGAAAAGCGTCCCGCCCGGGGTCCCGGCTAGCTGCTGCTGGAAGACGCGCTCGAGCCCGTTGATGCCCACCTTGGCGTTGTGGGGATAGCCCAAGGCCGTGTCAGTCTCGCTGTCCGCCGGCGGGATGGGGCCGAGCCTGCCTGCGATCTGCTCCGCCACCGTCGGGATCGGGGAGGTGCGGTCGGGCCCCTGCGCCAGCGGGGTCCCGTCCCGGGCGAGGATGGACCCCCTCGACGCCAGCGACACCTGTCGCCGGAGGTTCTCGCCAGGCTTCAGCCCGGGGAAGAAAAGCGTGCCGGCGAACCTGACGTGGGTGCCCGAGCCGGAGTTCGTGAACGGCACCTCAAGGGTGCCGCGCACCGAGCCGAAGATGCGCGTTTGGGCGGTGAGGCTCACCGGAACCATCTGGCCGCTGGTACCGCCCGACCCGAACCCGCCGGAGGCCGAGTCAGCGTTGAGACCGCCGCCGCGTGCCGGTAGGCGGCGACGAATGCCCGCTCGGAGGTGGCGCGCTGGGAGCGCTGGTCGAGCAGCGCGTACATCCTGGCGTAGTCGCCGCGCTGCCAGTCGCTCACGTAGCGCTGCACCACCTGGGTCTCGTCGCCCCCTGAGCTGAGGGCCAGGACGATCCCCACCACGAACGCCACCACAGCCAGGCCCGCGAGCGGAGCCGCCCGGGTCATCAAGCGGTGTCGGCGAACGGCCGACGATCTATGCCCCCTTACTCCTAGCTGCTGCAACTTGACGGGAAAAGGTACAGCCTGCGGCGCGCGGGCGCCCCGCCGACTAGTCTCACGAGCGATGACGGCAATCGACTGGGTGATCGTCGCCTTCACCGTCCTGCTCGCCTTCTACGGGTACCTGCAGGGGTTTCTGGTCGGGGGGCTGTCGCTGCTGGGCTTCGCCCTCGGCGCGTTCATCGGCACCCGCGTGGGGCCGCTGCTTTTGCCGGGCGGGTCCCATTCTCACTACGCCGCGCTGTTCGGGCTGGTGGGCGCGCTGCTTGCCGGGGGCGTGCTGGCCAGCGGGTTCGAGGGCGTCGGGATGCGGGCCCGGTCCGCGCTTCGGCTGCCGGGCCTGCGGAAGGTCGACGGCGTGCTCGGCGCCGGGTTGACGGCGTGCGTGGGGCTGGGAATCGCCTGGATCGTGGGCGCGGTGGCGCTCCAATCGACCAATTCTCCATCGCTGCGCCAAACGCTCGAGCAGTCGACGATCCTCCGCCACCTCGACGAGGCCCTGCCGCCTTCGGGGCCCATCCTGCACGCCCTCGGTCGCTTCGATCCGCTTCCCTCGCTGCACGGTCCGGTCCCCAATGTCGCGCCGCCGACTCAAGCGGTCCTGTCCACGCCGGGCGTACGCGCGGCGCGGCGCAAGCGTGGTCCGCATCCTGGGCACGGCGTGTGGCCTCGGGATCGAGGGCTCAGGATGGGTTGCCGCGCCGGGCATCGTGGTGACGAACGCTCACGTCGTTGCCGGGGAGCAGGACACGGAGGTCGAGGTGGGCGGGAACAGCCCAGGCCTGCCGGCCCAGGCGCTGGACGTCGATCCCACCGACGACATCGCCGTGCTTCGCGTAGGCGGCCTTCACGCGCCGGCGCTAAGCCTGGCGGCGAACCCCCAGCCGGGAACGGCTGCCGCCATCCTCGGCTACCCCCAGGACGGTCCATTCGACGCCGAACCGGGCAGGGTCGGCCAGACGCTCGACGTCAACACCGAGAACGCCTACGGCCAGGGGCCGATCCGGCGCTCGGTGACCCAGCTACTGGGGCTGGTGCGGCCCGGAAACTCGGGGGGGCCGATGGTGGGCGCGGCTGGTCAGGTCGAGGCCACGGTGTTCGCCGCCGTTACCGGCGCCGCCGGTGGCAGCGGCTTCGCGGTGCCCAACGCGCTGGTCCGCCAGCAGCTGAAACTGGCGCAATCGCGCGGAGCCACGGTCAGCACGGGCCCCTGCACCAGTTCTTAGGATTTTCTCAGTTAGAGGCTCGCGCGAGCGGGTAGCCAGTGAGTGGGTCCCCCTAAGACGCCCGGGGCGGGCGGCGGTCTGCTCGCCGCCCGCCCCGCGGGCTCGTTGCCCCCGGTCCGTGCCTAGTGGCCACTACCACTAGCGTCTGGACCCCCGATGTCCTCGGCCATCTGCAGTACCACGTCGAGCCCCATTGCCCCTAGGAGCTGCGGGTGGTGCTGAGCCAGATGCAGTTGTACCGCTTCGTATAGCCCCTCCTCCGAACCGCCCTCGAGTGTCGCCCCACACTCACAGCGGGCGATCCGTCGGTTCCCGTTGACGCGGGTCACCTGGCCCACTTGCGTCTCGCCGAGTACAGCCCCGTGATCCACGCTCGGCAGGATCGTCGGGGCGCGTTGGCGCTACGTTTCCAGAACGTTGCCGGAGGAGTCCGCGTTTCCGGAGGAGTCCGCGTCGCCGGTCGAGTCTGCCGTGCCGGCTCCCGACAGGACTCGGATCCAGCTCTGCGGGCGGCTGTCGGTCGAGATCGACGGCGTCCAGCGGGCGGGCGCGCTACGCGGCAAGCAGGTCCCGCTGGTGTTTGCCTACCTAGTCCTGCACCGCGACCGCCACGTGGGGCGTGACGAGCTGAGCCAGGCCCTGTGGCCCGATCAGGTGCCGCGCTCTCAGGACGCCTCGCTGCGGACGCTGCTGTCGCGGTTGCGCTCGGCGCTGGGATCGGGGGCCGTCGTCGGTCGGGAGCACGTGATGCTGGTGCTGCCGGAGCGTGTCTGGATCGACGTCGAGGCCGCCGTGGCCGGCGTGGAGCGAGCCCTCGAGGCTCTCGATCACGGCGACGCGCCGGCCGCCTGGGCACTGGCCCAGGTCCCGCTCAACATCTCCGGCCGCGGCCTCCTGCCGGGTTCTCACGCCGATTGGCTGGAGCTTCATCGGCGCGAGCTCGAGGATCTGAGGCTCCAGGCGCTCGAGGTGGTCGGCCGGGCGGGGCTGATCGTGGGGGGGACCCAGCTGGCGTCGGTCCAGCGCGCGGCGCGGGCGCTGATCGAGGCCGAGCCCTACCGCGAGTCGGGCTACGTGCTGCTGATGCAGGCTCTCGCCGCCGACGGGAACCGGGCCGAGGGCGTGCGGGTGTTCGAGCGGCTGCGGACGCTGCTGCGGGACGAGCTGGGGACGACTCCCTCCCCAAACGCCATCGCGGCCCACGAAACACTGTTGCGGCCCGCGCCGCGGCGGGTGCTGGAGCCCGTCCGGGCGCCGCTTGCAATCGAGCTGCCGCCCGAGCTGCGGGTCGACCGGCGCCCGGGACTCGTCGGTCGCCAGAGGGAGCTGGCCGAGCTCCAACGCCTGTGTGAGGATTCCTCGCCGGATGCTCCACCCGTGGCGCTGGTGAGCGGCGATCCCGGCGTCGGTAAGAGCAGGCTGGCGGCGGAGGTCGCCCGACGCCTGCACCAGGGGGGCGCCGTCGTGCTCGCCGGCCGCTCGCCGCAGGAGCCGCTGGCTCCCTATCAGCCGTTCCTCGAGGCTCTGCGCCACTACATCGCGAGCGCCCCGCTCGACCAGCTGCAGGCGATCGTGCACGAGCACGGACCGGAGCTTCAGCGCCTGCTGCCCGAGCTGGGCCGCCGGATTTCCGAGCTCCCGCCCCCCGCGCAGGGGCAGCCCCAGACCGAGCGCTACCGCTTGTTCGAAGCCGTACTGGGCGTGTTGGCCCGGATTGCGGCCTCCTCCCCGCTGCTGTTGGTGCTCGACGACCTCCACTGGGCCGACCGGCCGACCCTTTTGCTGCTTCGCCACCTGGCCAGCGCGCCCCGCCCCGCCGGGATGTCGATCCTGGCGGCATACCGCCGCGGTGAGGAGATGCGCGACATGTTCGGCGACGCCCTCGAGGAGCTTCGCGACGAGCGGCTCGTGTCGGAGTTCCGGCTTGCCGGGCTCCGGGAGGAGGAGACGGCGCAGCTGGTGGCGAACCGCACCGGGACGGTGCCGCCCGCGACGCTCGTTCGCGCCCTGCACGCGCAGACGGAGGGCAATCCGCTGTTCATCTCCCAGATCGTGCGCGAGCTGCGCCGGGCTGGTATCGATCTCTCGACGGCCGGGCCACGCGAGTTGCAAGGACTGGGGCTGCCCGAGGACGTCAGGCGCGTTATTTCCCACAGACTTGCCGGGCTCGGCGATCAGACCGAGGAGTGGCTGCGGGTGGCGGCGGTCATCGGCCGGGACTTCGATGCCTCGTTCGTCCAGCGCGTCAGCCCGCTGGACGAGGATGAATCGATCGCCGCGCTGGAGGAGGCGCTGGCCGCAGGGGTGGTGGTCGAGCAGGCCACGAGTGCGCACGAACCCGCGACGACCCCGTTCGGCTACAGCTTCTCGCATGTGCTGATCCGGGAGACGCTGTATGAGGAGATGTCGGCCCTGCGCAGGGCTCGGATCCATCGGCACGTGGGGGAGGCGCTCGAGCAGCTCGACGGCGGCGCCCGCCGCGCCGATGGCGAGCTGGTGGCGATGCTCGCCGAGCACTTCACCCGGGCTGCCGGACCGCAGGACGCGGATAAGGCCATCCGGTACGCGATGCAGGCTGCGGAGCAGGCCACCGTCGTGGTGGCCTACGAGCAGGCGGCTGAGCTCTATTCGCGGGCCCTCGCCCTGCTGGAGCGCTTCTCGCCGGACGACGAAGCTCGGCGGCTCGAGCTGCTGCTGTGCCTGGGCGAGGCTTACGTCCGCGGGGGCGACAGGCCTCTGTCCTCGCAGCCGCTTCGTGAAGCGGCGGACCTGGCGATGCGGCGCGGGGACGCCGAGAGCCTGGCCCGTGCGGCGGTGGCCGCGGCCCGACGCTACGTGCAGCAGCCGGGGGTGGTGGACGAAGAGCTGCTGGGGCTTCTGGACCGGGCGCTCGAGATGACGGCCGAGGAGCGCAGCACGCTCCGCGTGCGGCTGCTGGCCCGGCTGTGCGGGGCGCTCTATTACTCGAGCAGGCGCGAGCGGATGGTGCCGGCCAGCGCGGAGGCCACCGAGATCGCGTCGGATTTGGGCGACCCTGAGGCTCGAGCTCTGGCGGCGGCCGCGCGCCGACGCACCTTCTGGGCTCCGACCCGGCTGGACCAACGGCTCTCGGACTCCGGCGAGCTTCTGCGCTTCGCGCGCGAGGCCGGCGACATGGAGCTGACTCTCCAGGGACACGCCTGGCTGGTGGTGGATCTCCTGGAGCATGGCGACCCGCAGGCGGTCGACGCCCAGATCGAGGCATTCACCGACGGCGCCGAGCGGCTTCGCCAGCCCCTTTATCTGTGGCAGGCCGCGGTGTGGCGAGCGATGCGGGCTTTGCTCGAGGGCCGTCTCGAGCAGGCCGACAGGCTCGCGGCGCAGGCGCTGGCCGTCGGTGCCCGCGCCGAGCCCGTGACCGCGGCGCAGTACTACGCGGTCCAGCTGATCGCGATACGGCGCGACCAGGGCCGCATGAACGAGCTCGAGGAAGCGGTCAGGCAGGCGATCGCGCAGTACCCGAACCGCCTCGGGTACCGAGCGGCGCTGGCGCTGATGCTGGCCGAGGCCGGGCGCCCCCACGAGGCCAGGGAAGAGGTCGGGTCACTGGCGCCCGATGAGATCCCGGACGACGTCGACTGGCTGACGACCATGACGATGCTTGCCGATCTCGCGGCCGATCTGGGCGACGCTGAGCGCGCCGAGCGGCTCTACGCGCTGCTCGAGCCCTACGGCGATGTGAACGTGGTCATCGGGCTCGGGGTGGTCTGCGAGGGCGCCGCCGCCCGGTACCTGGGGCGGCTGGCCACGGCGACCGGCCGCCGCGAGGAGGCAAAGCGACACTTCGAGCTTGCGCTGGAGCGAAACGCCGCGCTGGGAGCGTCGATCTGCCTGGCACGTACCCAGCTCGACTACGCCGAGGCCCTCGGCCCGGCTCGATCGGCCCGCGCCCGGGAGCTGATCGACTCCGCTTCTTCGGCCGCCCGCGAGCTGGGGCTGCCGGCGCTGGCGCGGCGTGCGGCGGCGCTGCTTGCCTGAGCGACTGGCGCGCCGCCTTGTGGCGCCGTTGAGTCGGGCGCTACCCTCCCCGGACTCATGCCCAAGATCCTTGTGATAGCCGAGAAGCCGTCGGTAGGCCGCGATCTCACGAAGGTCCTGCCCGGTCCCTTCCAGAAGTCGGAGGGATACCTCGAGGGGCCGGAGCACGTGGTCACGTGGGCCGTCGGCCACCTCGTCCAGCTCGCCGATCCCGACGAGTACGACGATCGCTTCAAGAAGTGGCGCATGGCCGACCTGCCCATCGTGCCCGATCGCTTCAAGCTGGTAGTCCGCGACGAGCGCTCGAAGAAGCAGATGAACGTCGTCAAGCGGCTTTTGGCCCGTGACGAGATATCCGAGGTCGTCAACGCCTGCGACGCTGGGCGCGAGGGCGAGCTGATCTTCGCCTACGTGTACGAGAAGTCGGGCTCTCGCAAGCCGGTCAAGCGGCTGTGGCTGAACTCGATGACCCGTCGGGCGATCGAGGAGGCGTTCGGTCGTCTCCGTCCAGGCGCCGACCTGGAGCCGCTCCAGGACGCGGCGCGCTCGCGCTCGGAGGCGGACTGGATCGTCGGCATGAACGCCACCCGGGCGGCGACGATCCGCCTGCGCTCCTCGTTCGACGGCACGGTGTCGCTCGGCCGGGTGCAGACGCCGACGCTGGCCATCCTCGCCCGCCGCGAGCAGGAGATCCGGGCGTTCAAGCCAGAGCCCTACTGGGTCGTGGATGCGGTATTCGAGGCCTCTTCTGACCGTGTCTATGAGGGCCGCTACCACGCCGGTGCGAATCCTCGGGTGGCCTCCGGGGATGAGGCCGAGGCGATCGTCGCCGCGTGCCAGGGCAGGACCGGCACGATCACCAAGCTCGAGAAGTCCGAGCGCAAGGAGCGCTCGCCGCTCCTCTACGACCTGACTTCCCTGCAGCGGGACGCCAACAGCCGCTTCGGATTCTCTGCCCGCCGGACGCTGGCCGCGGCCCAGCGCCTCTACGAGGAGCACACCGCGATCACCTATCCGCGCACCAACTCCCGCTTCTTGACTGGCGATCTCGTGGGGCAGATCAAGCCGATCGCGCGCTTGGTGGGTTCCGTGGATGGGTCGGCGTACGGCCGGGCGTCGGAGTACGTGCTCGGGCTCGACGTTCTGCCGCTGGGCCGGGTGGTCAACGATGCCCGCGTCACCGACCACCACGCGATCATCCCCACGCTGGCCGAGCGCCACCCGGTGGACAAGTTCTCGGACGACGACCGCCGGATCTACGACCTCGTCGTGCGGCGCTTCTTGGCCATCTTCCACCCGGATGCGGTGTTCGAGAACACGCGGGTGGAGACGACCGTCGACGGGGACGCCGGCTCCGCGGCGCCCGGCGCCCACGTGTTCCGCACCCGCGGCAAGCTGATGCTCGTCCCGGGGTGGCGGGGCGTGTACGGCGAGCTGTCTGACTCAGAGCGGGCCGACGACGACGAGGGTCGCGAGCAGCAGCTCCCGCGTCTTGACCGTGGCGAGGACGCTTTGGTGCGAGAGATCGGATCCGAAGAGAAGGAGACCAAGCCGCCGCGCCGCTACACCGAGGGCTCGCTGCTGGCGGCCATGGAGACCGCCGGCAAGCTGGTCGAGGAAGAGGAGCTGCGCGAAGCGATGAAGGACTCCGGCATCGGGACCCCGGCGACCCGCGCGGCGATCATCGAGCGTCTGATCCAGGTCGGCTACCTGGAGCGCGACGGCCGTTCCCTGATCGTGACCGAGAAGGGCCTGAACGTGATCCGCCTCTTGGGCGAGCACGCGCTGACCTCGCCGGGGCTGACGGGGGAGTGGGAGCACCGGCTGGCTCGGATTGAGAGGGGGGACGATTCGCGCAAGGCGTTTATGGGCGACATCGTCAAGTTCACCTCCGAGACTGTCTCCGAGCTGGATACCCGCCTGAAGGGCGTCAGGATCCCACGTGCCCAGCTGGGGCCGTGCCCGGTCTGCGGGCGCGAGATCGTCGAGAACCGCAAGGGCTACTCATGCTGGTCGCGCGAGGATCCGGGTTGCGGCTTCGTGATCTGGAAGTCGAAGGCGGGCAAGTCGTTGCCCGTGTCCGTGGCCCGAGAGCTGATCAAGACTGGGCGCACCGAGAAGCCGGTGAGCGGCTTCAAGGGCCGCTCGGGCCGTTCGTTCCGGGCGCGGTTGGCCTTGGAGCAATCCGACGACGGCAAGTGGCGGGTGGAGTTCGACGAGCCCTGGGCTCGAGAGGGTGCCAGGACGCCCTCTGCGGAGGCCGCCTCGGAGGCCTCGGAGCAGCCGGCGGCGGCGTAGGCCTCACCCGGACGCGCCCCACCCGAGCTCGCGCCCCACCCGAGCTCGCTCCCACCCGGAGCTCGCGCCCCACCTCCTGATGATCTGGTGCAGGCGCTCGGCCTCGCGCATCGGCCGTTCGTGCATGCGCTGCCAGGTGATGCGCACGGTGTGGTAGCCGGCCGCCAGTGTGTCGGCGTCCCGATCCCGGTCCGATTCAAACGCGTCGCGGTCCGAGTGAAAGTCCCAGCCGTCGAGCTCCACGATGACGCGGACGGAGGGGAACAGCGCATCGACCAGGTGACCGGCGACTCGCGTGCTCATCACCGGCTCGGGCAGGCCGTGCCGCTCGCAGAACGCGGGGAAGGCGTCCTCCCACTCCGAGTGGGTCGGTCCGCCCTTCACCCGGAGGAGCGGTTTCAGGTACGCGGCGCCGGGGTGGTACGGAAAGCGCTCGATGACATCTGCGAGATGATGAATTCGTAGCCGGGCCTGCGGGGAGCGGCGCGCGTCGTTGGCCGCACGGCTGAGAGCCCTGTCGGTCAGCCTCGGCGCGCAATCGAGCAGCGTCCGCGCCGGGCTGGTGACGCGGATCCCCTGGTGCGTGCGTAGATCGCGTGGAGTGAGCCCCCTCGCCCGGTGAACTCTGATCCCTTTCGGCCGGTGATCACCCGGGGCGGTCACCTCGATGGTGCGCGTCCAGTGCCCGAGGCCCCATAGGGCGAGCGCCGAGCGGTGGCTGAGCGCGGCCCCAGAGCCGCACGCCAGCACGGCAGCGGCCGCGCGCTCAAGCGCGGTCTTTGGTGGGCGCCCGACGGCATAGACGCCGCGGTGGACACGGTGGATGCGCCCCATCTTCACGCGGTAGAAGATCTGGCTCTCCGTCAGTCCGAGAGCGATCAGCTGCGCGTGGGCGATGTTGCCGTGCTGGCGAGCGGCAATCGCCGCGATTCTGGCGTCTATCGGCGCTGCCACCTGGACCTGTGGGGCGTTCTTTGGACTATGTCCAGGTTTCTCCCATCAAGCAATACAGAGCTCTCGAACGGCTCATGTCCTCCCCCCGAACGGCTCATGTCCTCCCCCCGAACGGCTCATGTCCTCCCCCCGCGCCACTATGGGTGTATGCCACTCACGCTCGTCCTGGGGCCCGCCAACTCCGCCAAGGCCGGAGAGGTCCTGGGCGCGTTCGGAGCCGTTCGGCGCCGGGGGGCGGTGTTGGTGGTGCCCACCGCGCGCGACGCGGAGGTCTACTCTCGTGAGCTCGCGGCCGAGGGAGCGATCCTCGGAGGGTCGGTCGTCACGTTCGCGGGCCTGCGCGCGGGAGATCGCCCGCCGCGTCGGCTACCAGCGGCCGTGCGTCAGCGAGCTGCAGCGCCAGCGGCTGTTGCGCCGGGCGCTGGCCCGCACCGAGCTGGTCACGCTGGCCGAGTCAGCGTCCGCTCCCGGATTCGCCGCCGCCGCTCTGGAGCTGATCGCCGAGCTCGAGCGCTCGCTGATCTCGACGGGACGGTTCACCCAGGCGCTGGACGCGTGGGCCGACGGTGACGAATGGCGAGCACGCTACGGGCGGGAGATCGCGTCCATCTACCGCAACTACACGCGGCAGCTGGAGCGCCTCGGTCGCGTGGACGCCGAGCTCTACGCGTGGCGGGCGCTCGACGAGCTGCGCTCCGCGCCCGGCCGCTGGGGAGCGACGCCGGTGTTCTTCTACGGCTTCGATGACCTGACGCCGCTGGAGCGCGACGCGATCGAGACGCTCGCCCGGATCGCGGGTGCCGAGGTGACCGTGTCGCTCACCTACGAGGCCGGCCGGGCGGCGCTCGCTGCGCGGGCCGAGGTGGTGGAGGAGCTGCGGGCGTTGGCCGAGCGGGTGCTCGAGCTGCCCGCATTGGACGAGCACTACGACGACCCGGTACTCAAAGCGTCAGTGTGGGGTCTGCCGTGAGGGGTCGAGCGTCAGCTGTTTGAAACGGTCGATGCCCGTGAGGGGGTCGATGGCCATGCTGACCCGGATGCGGCGGTGCGGCTGCTCGAGGCGGGCGGCGAGCGTGCCGAGGTGGAGTTGGTCGCCGCCGAGGTGCTCGAGCTTGCTGCGCACAGGCATCTCCGCAGAGGAGATCGCAGTGGTCTACCGCTCGCTTGACGGCTCCGCCGCGCTCATCGAGCACGTGTTCGACGAGTTCGGGATCCCGGTTTCGATCGAGCGGGAGATCCCGTTCACGCACACAGCGCTCGGCCGGGGCATGCTGGCGATGGCCCGCTGCTCGCTCCTTCCGGAGGACGAGGCCAGCGCCGGGGAGCTGCTCTGCTACCTGCGGACGCCCGGGGTACTCCGGCAGATCGAATTGGCCGACCGGCTCGAGGCGATCGTGATGCGTGAGGGGCTCCGCACGGCGGGCCAGGCCAGGGAGCGGTCAGATTTGCGGCTGGGCGAGCTCGACGCGCTCCGCGTCGCCCCTGCTCCGGCGCGAGAGATCGAGCGCCAGGCGCGGCGATTGCTGGCGCTTCCACACCGGCGCGAGGCGGCGCTGCTCGACCGCGACGAGCAGCTCGACGCGAGCGCGCTGGCGGTCCTGGTGCGATCGCTGGCGGAGCTCGAGGAGCTCGGGGAGCGGCTGTCGGGACAGGAACTGGTGCAGCTGCTCGAGGAACTGGTGGTGCGCGCCAGCGGGCGCGCCGGCCCGGACCGAGTGCTAGTGGCTGAGCCCCTACAGATCCGAGCGCGTCGCTTCCGGGCGGTGTTCGTCTGCGGCCTCCAAGAGGGCACGTTTCCTGCGCTCGGCGCCCCCGAGCCTTTCCTCTCCGACGAGCGCCGACGGGAGCTGAACGCCGCCTCGGGCCTTCGCCTCCGTCCGCGGGAGGACGCCCTGGCGCGCGAGCGCTACCTCTTCTACTCGTGCGTGTCGCGCGCCACGGAGCGTCTCGTGCTCAGCTGGAGCAGCTCCGACGAGGAGGGCAACATCGAGCTCGCGTCCCCGTTCATCGCCGACGTCGCGGAGCTGCTCGGGCCCGAGTGGTTCGCGCGCCGCCGCCGGCGGCTGCTGGCTGACGTTGTGTTCGATCCCTCCGAGGCGCCGACGGACCGTGAGCGCGCGCGCGCCGAGGCGGCCGTGAGCGCACCCTTCTCGCCCGAGCCGGCCCCGCCCCAGAAGCTCTCGCAGACCGCCCTCAGCCGCATCCGACACAGCGAGATCCTGTCGGCCGGAGCGCTTGAGGCCTATGCCGACTGTCCGGTCAAGTGGCTAGTGGAGCGCGAGCTACAGCCGGCCCTGCTGGGGCCCGAGCCCGAGCCGATCATTCGCGGCTCGTTCATCCACGACCTGCTGGAGCGACTGCTGAGCGGGCTGGGGCGGGCCGTCACGCCCGAGTCGCTACCGGAAGCTGAGCGGATCCTCGGGGAGCTGCTGGAATCGCAGGACTCGCCGCTTGCGCCCGGGCGGCCGGCCTCGGTCAGGACGGCGGCGCTGCGATCGGTGGCGGCCGACATGCGCCGCTACCTCGTGCACGAGGCGGCGACTGGCTGCGGCTGGGGTCCGGAGTCGCTCGAGCTGCGGTTCGGGTTCGAGGAGGAGGAGCCCCTGCCCCCGCTCGAGCTGAGCGACGGCGTGCGGCTGCGCGGGATGATCGACCGCCTCGACGTTGACGGTGGCGGCGGCGCGATCGTGCGCGACTACAAGAGTGGCGGGGCGCGAAGCGAGTACTCGGGGGCGCGATGGAGCGATGACCGCCAGCTCCAGGTCGCCCTGTACATGATCGCGGTGCGCGAGCTGCTGGGACTAGCGCCGGTGGCCGGCTTCTACCAGCCCCTCGGCGGTGACGATCTGCGGGCGCGGGGAGTGTTCCTGCACGGCGCGGCGGTGGGTTCAGGCGTGGTCGGCACCGACGGTCGCTCTCAGGATGAGCTCAACGAGGCGCTCGAAGACGCCCGCTCCCGCGCAGTGGCGCTAGCCGCGCGGCTGCGATCGGGTGACCTCACCCCCTGCCCCGAGACGTGCTCGCGCGATGGGTGTGCCTACCCGGGGATCTGCCGGTCCACGTAGTGGGAGCTGTCGCGGTGAGTGAACGATGGACCGCAGAGCAGCTGAACGCCATCGAGCGTCGCGACGGCGAGCTGCTGCTCGATGCCAGCGCGGGCAGCGGCAAGACCTCCGTGCTCGTCGAGCGGTTCGTACGATCCGTGCTCGAGGACGGGATCGAGGTCGACGCGATCCTCGCCATCACCTTCACCGAGAAGGCGGCGGCCGAGCTGCGCGACCGGGTCAGGACGAGGCTGCGGCAGCTGGGAGCGGTCGAACAGGCCCGCGCGACCGAACGGGCGTTCATCTCCACCATTCACGGCTTCTGCGCTCGAGTCCTGCGGGCCCACGCGCTGGCGGCCGGGATCGATCCCAAGTTCGTGGTGCTAGACGAGCTGGAAGCGGGGCGGCTAGCCGACCTGGCGTTCGACGACGCCATCGCGCTCGCCGACGCCGAGCTGATCGCGTCCTACGGTGCGCTCGCGCTGCGGGGCGCGATCCTGTCCGTATACGGGCAACTGCGCTCGCGGGGGGAGTCGCACCCGGCGCTGCCGCCGCTGCGGGCGGTGGAGGAGGGTGCGGCGGCGGAAGGCGACGGGAGGGATGTCCCCGGGGCCGCCCTCCGGCAGGCGGCCGCCGCGCTCTCCGCCGAACTCGCCGCGCTGCCCGAGCAGGGCGCGAGAGTGCAGGAGGCGGTTGCCAGGCTGGGGAGGGTTCCGAAGATCGTCGAGCAACCAGATCCGTGGCCGGGAGACCTCGACTGCCTGCGCCTCCCGGGCGGCAACGGCGCCTCGCTCACGACTCCCGCCTGCCTCGCCTACTGCGAGGCGCTGGAGCGGTTCCGCGCCGCGGCGGAGAACGTGTGGGCCGCTCGAGTCCACCCGCAGCTAGACCGGCTGCTGCACGACTTCGGCACTCGCTACGCGGAGCGCAAGCGGGCGTGCTCAGGGCTTGACTTCGAGGACCTCGAGTTGATCGCCCGCGACCTGCTGCTGCGCGACTCCCAGCTCCGCACGCACTACGCGCAGCGCTTCGCGCGGATCATGGTCGACGAGCTCCAGGACACAAACCCGGTGCAGCTCGAGCTGATCTCGGCCATCGCTCGCGAGAACCTGTTCGCGGTCGGCGACGCCCAGCAGTCGATCTACGGCTTCCGCCACGCGAACGTGGAGCTGTTCAAGCAACTCGGCGAGCAGCTCGATGGCCGCGGACTGCGAGCCACGCTCGAGACGAACTTCCGCTCGAGATCGGAGATCCTCGAGGTCATCAACTCCACGTTCGGCTGGCGCCAGCTTCGACCCGGCCGCGACGAGCCGCCGGCCGACGCCCCCCTGGTCGAGCTGCTCGTGGTGGAAAAGGAGGACTCGGGCTGGCGCGCGGCCGAGGCGCGGATGGTCGCCGAGCGGGTCGAGGAGCTGATCGCCGGAGGAGCACTGCCCCGCGAGATCGTGATCCTTACCCGCGCCGCGACCGACCTTCGCACCTATGAGCGCGCCCTGGAGGAGCGCAGGATCCCCACCTACCTGATCGGCGGCCGCGGTTACTGGTCATCGCCCCAGGTGATGGACATGGTCGCCTACCTGCGGGCGCTGGCGAACCCCCGTGACGAGCGGGCTCTGTACCACCTGCTGGCCTCGCCGCTGGTGGGGCTGACCATGGACGCCCTGGTGCTGGTGGCGGCTGGCCGGCGGGAGGGCAATTTCGATGAGCCCGACGGTCTGGCCGGGGAGGACGCGAGGCGGCTGAGGGAGTTCAGGGAGTGGTTCGAGCGCGAGCGGCGCCTCGTCGGGCGGGTGGCCATCGAGCAGCTGATCGAGCGGGCGCTTATCTCGACCGGGTGCGACCTGGCGATGCTGGCCCTGCCAGGCGGTGAGCGCCGCTTCGCCAACGTGCGAAAACTGATGCGCCTCGCCCGGGAATACGAGCAGCGCTCTGGGCGCGACCTGCGGGGCTTCCTGAACCTCGTGAGCCTGCGCGCGGCCGGCGGTCGGGTCGACGCCAAGGAGAGCGAGGCACCGGTGGAGGGTGAGGCGCTCGACGCCGTGCGGCTGATGACGATCCATCGAGCGAAGGGGCTCGAGTTCGAGATCGTGGTCGTAGCCGACCTCGGGCGCGAGCCCTTCCGGCGGCGCGAGCTGATCCGGGTCGGCGCCGGGGGAGAGCTGGGCTTGCGGCTCGCAAGGCCGGGAACGGGAAAACCGGTTCCCGCCCTCGATTATCAGCGCCTCGGCGAGCAGCAGCAGCTGGTCGAAGAGGCGGAGGAGAGGCGGATCTTCTACGTGGCCATGACCCGCGCCCGGGAACGACTGATCCTCAGCGGCCCACTGCCCTCCGAAGGACCGATCGAGTGGGTGGCGGAGGCGCTTCCCAGCGAGGGCGTCGAGCGACGAACGGTCAGGCTGCCGGCTGAGCCCGACGAGACGGCCGGCCCGCGGCAGCCGCAAGGTCCGACCAGCGCGCAACCGCCACCCCGTGTCGTAGAGCCGCGCCTTCTCAGGACCCTGAGCTACTCGGCCCTGGCGCAGTACGGGCGCTGCGGCTATCGCTTCTACCTGGAACGCGTCCTGGGCATCCCTCCGACGCCCGGCGCGCCAGTGCCCACGGCGGATTCAGACTCGGCGTTGAGCGCCACCGAGCGCGGCATCATCGTTCACGAGCTGCTCGAGGCGCTCGACTTCCGGCGTCCGCGGCGTCCGGCGGAGGCGCCGGCCGACGTGGGCGATCTGATCGAAGGGTTTATCGGCAGCTCGCTCTTCAAGCGACTGGCGGCTGCCCGTGAGCTGCGTCGGGAAGAGGGATTCGCGTTCCTGCTCGGAGACGCGCTGATCACCGGTGTGCTCGATGCCGTCGCGAGCGAGCCCGGCGGCAGGACGCTCATCGTCGACTACAAGAGCGACCGGCTGGAAGGCGCCGACCCGGCGGCCGTGGTCGATCGTGAGTACCGGGTCCAGCGGCTCCTCTACGCGCTCGCGGGGCTACGGGCCGGTTCGCAGACCGTCGAGGTCGTGCACGTGTTCCTCGAGCGGCCGGAGCAGCCGGTGTCCCAAACGTACGGGCGCGAAGAGACCGAGACACTCGAGCGCGAGCTGCTGAGGTTGGCGGCCGGCGCTCTGCGGGGGGAGTTCACGGTCACGGAAGAGCCGTGCGTCCAGGTCTGCAGCGGGTGTCCGGGGGAGGGCGGTCTGTGTAGCTGGCCGCTCGAGATGACTAGGCGTGAGCGCCCCGATCCGGGTCGCTCGACGCCGGAGCCTCCTGATCCTTCGGCGCCCCAGGCTCAGGCCCATCGCCCCCCGCCCGAAGCTCAGGCTCGCCTGTTTCAGGTGGAGTGAACTCGACGTCGATCTGCTCGTGGTCGGAGCGCTCCTCGACCTTGGCCAGCGCCGCCAGCGTCTCCTCGTCGGCGGGGGCGGCGGGGGGACCGACCAGGGATCGGGGCCACAGCTTGCGCGCCAGCACGACGTTCGTCTCGGCGGCGTAGACGGTGGCCTGGGCTCCCAGGTGGAGCCAGGCCAACAGTCCGATCACGGTGGCGAACGTGCCGTAAGTGTTGGTCGCGCGACGAATCACGTGGCTGACGTAGAGCCCGCCTGCCACCTGGAGAATCTCCCACAGCACACCACCTAGGACGACACCGATCCACAGGCAACGGGCCGGGACCGACCGTGCCGTCAGTACTCGGAACGATGTCCCGAACAGCACGAGGTTGATCAGCAGCGAGAGCGCAATGCCAGCGACCTTCAGCGCCGGTCCCCCGAGGCCACCCGTTACGAGTCCCGACGCGGCGGAGGAGACCACGAACAAGAGCCCCATAAGTGCAACCAACGTCAGCCCTCGGATGCGCCGCATAAAGAAGTCCGCTCGCTCCTTGTGCGGAATGGCCCAGACGCGGTCAAACGCGTTCTGTGCCGCGTTCGTCACTCCCAGCCCTGCCCACAGGGAGACGGCGGCGCCAATCACCAGTGCCGTCAGGTGCCCGCTCAGCTGGCTGTTCTGAAGCGTGGGCCCGATGATCGGAAACCGTCCCAGCACGGATGACTTGATCGAGTGCTGGAGGCTCGGGTCGCCTTGGAAGACATATCCGAGCACGGTGACGAACACCAGCAGCAGCGGGAAAATCGAGAAGAACCCGTAGTAGGACATCTGCGCCGCCAGCCCGCCAGCGCCGTCGTCTGAGAACTTCTTCACCACCGCCATCGGCACCGCAAGAAACTTGTGGCGCTGCTGTACACGATCGAACGCGCGCACAGGGCGGAGCACGTCCATGTGTCAAGTGATACCCCCCGGAGGGGTATCTAGGCAACTATTGCAGCGGGATACGCAAGCAGTTGCGGCCCGGTGCTAGGCGACGCCCACGAGCTCTCGAGCATTGGAGGGCTCGCCCTGCGAGCGCTGTTCGAGGATCACGCTCGCGCCTCCGGTCGGGCTGAACGTGATGCTGCGCCGGCCGGTCTGCTCGGGCCTGTCGCCCGCTGGCGCCAGTGCGAATCGCCTCATCGCAGCGCGAATCACGATCTTCATCTCCTGTAGCGCGAAGCCCGCGCCCAGGCATCGCCGCCGGCCGCCGCCGAACGGGATCCAGGTATAGGTCCCCGGTGAGCTATCGAGGAATCGCTCGGGCCGGAAGGCGTATGGCTCGGGGTAGATGCCGGGGTCATGGTGGACCAGGGTCGCGCTTGCCAGCAGCGCCACTCCGGGCGGGTACTCGAACCCCCCGATGTTGACCGGGCGTTTGCTGAGCCGTGGCTCGGCATTCGGTAGCACCGGACGCAGGCGCAGGATCTCGTAGACCGCGGCCGTCAGATACTGGTCACCGTCGTCCTGCGCAAGCCGCTGGGCAATGGACGGCTCGCGCGCCAGCCGCTCGAACGCCCACGCCAGCTGTGAGGCGGTTGTCTCGTGGCCGGCGACCAGCGCGGTCATCAGCTCGTCGCGCAGCTCCTGTCGGGACATCGGGCGTGCCGTCCTCGTGGCGGGCCTCGAGCAGCATCCCGAGGACGTCTTCGCGCCCGGAGCCGTTGGCGCGGCGCTCCTCGATCAGGCTGAAGATCTGCTCGTCGGCCTGGGCGCTCAAGTGGCGGAAGCGCTTCAGAGGCCCGAACCAGCTCGCCACTCGCTGCACCGCTGGGAGCACCGACAGCGGGTTCTCGCTGAATTGCAGTATCCGGGTCAGCAGGTCGCGCAGATCGTCGAGCTGCCGCCCCTGCTCGAGCCCGAACACCGCCCGAAGGATGATCTCGAGCGTCAGTCGCTGAAGAAGCGGGTGCAGCGCGACCGTCTCACCAGTGGGCCAGCGATCGAGCTCCCGTTCGGTGAGCTCCTCCATCAGCCCGGTCAGGCGGGCCATCTTCTCGCCATGGAACGCCGGCAGCAGCAGCTTGCGCTGCTCGAGGTGAGCATCCTCGTCGAGCAGGATCACCGAGTTGCTCCCCACGGTCGGCTCGAGAACGCGTGCTCCCTCTCCCGGGTGAAGAACATCGGCCGGCGCGGTGAACAGCTGCTTTATCTCCTCGGGATCGGACAGGATCACGAACGGCGGCTGGAACGGAAGCTTGACCGTGAACCGCTTGCCGTAGCGCTGCCGCAGCCGCTCCAGCGAGACCGCGGGCCGCTTCCAGAACGCGATCAGCTGGAACACCACTGGGATGCGGGGGCCGGGCGGGAGCTGGCGCCTGAGCTCGCGCCGGGTCGTCCCTGCGCCCAGCTTCATCTTCAGGCTCCTCGCCTCATCGTGATCAGTACTGAGACAGGTACGCGCCGCCGGTTGGGTGACGTTGGTCACGTATATCCCTTTACGGGGGGTATGATGTGACTGCGTGGCAAGCAGGCGGTCACTTACTGGGGAAGGAATGGCTCAAGCGGCGGGAGAACCGATCCCGAGATGTGGTCGCGGATGGCGCGAAGCTCGGGCAGAACCGAGCGCCCGATACGTGGCCCCTCCTTGAAGATTATTGTCGGCTCAGGTGCCACATTCATGTGCATGGGACGGCCCGGATCGATGGGGCGAACGGAGCACCGTCCGAGTTCTGCGCCATCTTCTGCGTTAGGACCCCATCCTCCGATGGTCATGGACTCGATGTGGAGGTTGTCTCCGCCGACGCCAACGCCTTGGAGTTGTGCGACCGTGACGTGCAGCAGTCGGTGGCGGTCAATCCTCGCCAAGTCGTAAAGAACCCACAGGGGGTCATCGGCGTAGTTATTCCCTCGCTGATGTGGTTGCAGCCCCTCGATGATTGTCGCCGCAGCCGGATCCATGGCCCCGAGCTTTCGGCTGCGTTCTCCAATGGTCATCGCTCTGTCGCCGAAGATCGGGAACTCGATCCTCTCGGCAATCTCGGTAGTCAGCGGACTTGTGAAGGCTTCGGAGAGCGCGAAGGCCAGATGATCGAGCCCCGAGCGCATGGCGTGGAGCGCGTCACCGATGACCAGCGAGAACACATCGGGGGTGTCTTCGGCCTTGAGCCGGATGACGTGCTCCGGGCTGTTCGGTTGAGGCTCGAACTCGACGCCGTAACCGCCAGCCGCATGCCAGGCAGTCCGCTGGTCTTCGAAGACCTTGGACTGATGGTCTGCCCACGCGAGCTTTAGATCATGGCTACGCACCGCGATACGCTGCAAGGAGGACGATGGCTGGGAAGCGAGATCGGACCGAGAAGACCCCGAAGGGATACGAAGTCCCGGTCCCGAAGCGTGGCGAGTTCTTCGCCAACCTCAAGAAGGTTGCGAAGCCAACAAAGGGATCAACTACGCCCCGCAAGAAGAAGTAGGACTCTAAACGCAGAGGACCCGCCGAAGCGGGCCCTCCGTCAGCTTGTAGTTGGGTTGGCACCTATGCAGGCCCAGCTCAACAGCCGACTAGCAATGTCCACGATAACTGCGTTATCGGACGAACGCAAGCTAGTAGGAGTTGCTGCAAATGCGACGAACCATTTACACCGTCCGTCTGGGTTGGCACCCTTTGCAGCGCCCTCGCCGGGACTCGAACCCGGGACCTGCCATTCGCTAGTCGGCTGCTCTATCCATCTGAGCTACGAGGGCGTGCCTCTGGTGAAGCACGCCCATGATCGGCGCTGCGTCGGACGTTTCGCCCGGATGAGGGGTCAGGCTCCGCTCGCCGCTCGCGTGAGAAGTAGCTGGAACATCGCGCGACCGTCGAAGGTGGCGCGATGGTTGTAGCGCCAGCAGAACTCATTGAGGTAGCCCTGCAACCACCTGCGGGACACCTTCTTGTAGTTCCCACGAATGCCGGTCTTGAGGTTCCCGAAAAATCCCTCAATGGTGTTGGTATGCCAGTCGCCAATGACGTACTCACCGGACGAGTGTCGAACTCGACTGTGTTCGGCGAAGTACCCGCCGAGCGGGTTGTACGCAGGCCACTCGTCGGTGTAGACAATCGACTCCGGGCGAACCCACTCGATGACCTGGGCCGACAGCGCGGGACCGCGCCGCGATTCCAGCACGGTCGCCTTGATCCGTCCGCCACGCTCAACGGCGGCAACAACGGTGGCTCTACTACGCTCGCGGAAGCGGGCAGCATCGGAGCGGCCCATGCGCTTACGCGGCTTGCCTTCGAGCGACGTTTCGTCCACTTCGACTTCACCGACCAGCAGCGTCCCGTCGTCATCGGCCATGAGCTTGTTGCGGATCAGGTTGAACATGCGCCACGCCGTCTTGTAGGTGACACCAAGCTCGCGTTCGAGTTGCTTCGCAGCGATCCCACAGCGAGTGCTTGTCATCAGGTGGATTGCGTAGAACCACAGGTGCAGCGAGGTCGAGGACTTGTGGAAGATCGTTCCCGCGAGCGGGTTGATGTGATGCCCGCAGTGGTCGCAATCCCATGTCGGCCGGCCGTTGACCTTGTGGAACTTGCGTTCGAGGTCGCACTTCGAGCAGTACGTGTGATGACCGTCCGCTGCGTAGCGGTTGCGCCACAGCCACTCAAGGCACGCGCGGTCATCGGGGAACTCGCGCGTGAACTCCATCAGCGAATACTGAGAAGTCGAAGCCTTCCCTCGAACCGGGTTATCTCGGTCAACGGGAGGCATCGTGCGCCTTGAGTTTGTCCACTTCGGCAGCAATGAGCACGACAACCTCAGCGAGAGATTGCAGATGCGCCCTGACAGCCGAGATGTACTCATCGACCGAGGTCGTCTCGGAAGGGTCGCCACCTGCGAGAAAGTGTCGCCCGACTGGATTCTCGTCCAGTTCGCGGGCAAGACGCTCGCGCACGGTGTCCTCAAGTTTCGCCGTCTCAGCCATGCCCAAATTATCCCAGAATCCTTACCC
This sequence comes from uncultured Actinomycetes bacterium, assembly GCA_963719305.1. GTDB lineage: Bacteria > Actinomycetota > Thermoleophilia > Solirubrobacterales > Solirubrobacteraceae > Palsa-465. Next base: position 154,998 of record CAVRBL010000007.1, read on the forward strand.
CCTGTCAAGGGATAAACGTGACGTTGGTCACTCACCCTTCGTCGCGGCCCCTTCGACCCCCAGCAGGACGCGCTTGCGCTCGACGCCGCCGGTGTACCCGCCGAGGCCTCCGTCGGAGTGCAGCACCCGGTGGCAGGGGACGATGATCGGCAGTGGGTTGGAGCCGAGAGCGTTGCCGGCGGCTCGGGATCCGCGCGGACTGCCGGCCGCGGTTGCGACCCGCTTATAGGTCGAAACGTCACCGTAGGGAATCCGTGCGGTGGCCTTGAGCACGCGCCGGCCGAAGCCCTGCGTCAGGCGCCAGTCGAGGCCGAAGTCAAACCGCTGGCGGCGACCAGAGAAGTACTCGTCCAGCTCGCGGCGCGCGTCATCCAGCTTTCGCGGCGCGGCAAGTACGCGGGGAGAGATCCGGGCTGCCAGCTCCGCCAGCACCGCTTCCTCGTCGGTTGCGTCGACGTACGCGATCCGCACAACTCCACGGCCGGTGCAGGCCAGCAGAATCCTCCCCACGGGGGAATCGAGGGTCGCGTAAGCGACGTCGAGAAGCCCGGCCGCGGAGGCCGGCAGCTCCAGCTGAGGAGGGGGGTCCGGGGGCAGCGTTTCGGCTGCGCGCCTCAGCGCCTGCTCGAATTGATCAGTGTGAGCCATCTTGGTACTCCGTTCTCAGTCGCTTGAGGCCTTCGTGCACGTTGCGCCGCGCCGCCTCCTCGCTGGTGCCCATCGCTTCCGCGATCTGGACGTGGGAGGCGTCGGCGATGAACCGCAGCGCAATTGCGCTGCGTTGCTTGGGCGGCAGCTTTTGCACCAATCCCCACAGCTCAGGCCTGCCATCGTCGGCGCTCGTTTGAGCGCGCTCGGGAACGTCTTCCACGGGGATCGGCCGGCGCCTCCTCGACCGCACATGGTCGATCGCCTTGCGGTGCGCAACGGTGAAGATCCACCCCCGAAGATTGCGGGCGTCCCGCAGCCGGGGGTAGGCCCGCAAGGCGGCGAGCCAGGTCTCCTGGTAGCAGTCATCTGCATCCGAGCGGCCGACGGTCGCCACCAGGAAACGGTGGACGTCGCCGCCGTGCGCATCGAGCAACACCTGAAAGGGGGGAAGGGCCATCGCGGATCGAGCGCTCACGCTGATGATGAAACGTTTGGCGGCCGTGCGGCGTGAGATAACGGCCGCGCGAGATGCGTGGTGGGCCGGGTACTGGGATCAGCCGCCCCCTGGTAGGGAATCTCCGCGTGCCGCACAATGAGGAGCATGCAGATACGCACACTAGGAAGCGGCCTCGCGGTCTCGGCAGAAGGACTTGGCTGCATGGGCATGTCCGAGTTCTACGGAAGCTCCGACGAGACCGAATCGATCGCGACGATTCAACATGCCCTCGAGCTGGGGGTCACGCTGCTCGACACCGCCGACATGTATGGCGCGGGCGCCAACGAGCGGCTCGTCGGCAGAGCGATCGCCGACCGGCGCGAGCAAGTCGTCCTGGCCACGAAGTTCGGTGTCGTGCGCGATCCAGACACCCACGAGCCTCTCGGGATCAGCGGCCGCCCGGAGTACGTGCTCAAGGCCTGCGACGCATCGCTTGGGCGCCTGGGGGTCGACCATATCGACCTCTACTACCAACATCGGGTGGACCCTGATGTCCCGATTGAGGAGACGGTAGGGGCGATGGCGTCGCTGATCGATGCCGGAAAGGTGCGCCACCTCGGTCTGTCGGAGGCCTCGGCGGAGACCATCAGGCGTGCACAGGCCGTACACCCCATTGCCGCGCTGCAGAGCGAGTACTCGCTGTGGACGCGGGATCCCGAGGACGAGATCATCCCCACGCTCCGCGAGCTCGAGATCGGGCTGGTTGCTTACAGCCCACTTGGGCGTGGCTTCCTCACCGGGCGCTTCAAGAGCCCGGACGACTTCCCCGAGGGCGACTTTCGCCGAAACAACCCTCGTTTCCAAGGGGAGAACTTCAAGCGCAACCTAGAGCTGGTGGACCGAGTCAAGGAGATCGCGGCCGAACACGACTGCACGCCGGGACAGTTGGCGCTGGCGTGGGTCCTTCACCAAGGCGAAGACGTCGTACCGATCCCCGGTACCAAGCGGCGTTCGTATCTGGAGGAGAACGTCGCGGCGGCGGAGATCGAGCTGAGCGATGAGGATCTGCGGCGGATCGACGAGGCGGCGCCGGCCGGGGCCGCGGCGGGAGCCCGCTACGCAGACATGTCGGGCGTCAACCGCTGAGGAGCAAGACTGCGCCCGGCGCTTGCTCAGCGGGCCACTGCGATATACAAAGGTTGTATGGCACGCGCAATATGGTCAGGCGCGATCAGCTTCGGGCTGGTCAACGTCCCCGTGAAGCTCTACAGCGCCACCTCGCCTAAGACGGTGCGCTTCCATCAGCTGTCGGCGAAGACCGGTGCCCGGATCCGCCAGAAGCGGGTCGATCCGTCAACCGACGAAGAGGTCCCCTACGAGGAGATCGTCAAGGGCTACGAAATCAGCCCCGAGCGGTATGTGCTGATCGATCCCGAGGAGCTCGACGCGCTCGACCCCAAAGCCACGAAAACGGTCGACATCGAGGACTTCGTCGATCTCGACGAGATCGACCCCATCTACTACGACCACTCCTACTACCTGGCCCCCACGGCGGGCGGCGCGAAGGCCTACAGGCTGCTGCTCGACGCGATGCGGGAGTCGGGCAAGGTAGGAATCGGGCGGGTGGTGCTGCGCTCAAAGCAGCAGCTGTGCGCGCTGCGTCCGACCGGGGAGGTCCTGACGCTGTCGACGATGCTGTTCGGCGACGAGGTGCTGGCGCCGGATCGTCTCGACGAGCTCGACGCCGTCGACGATGCGGCTGCTTCCGATCGCGAGCTTCAGATGGCCGAGCAGCTGATCGGCTCGCTGTCGCGCGAATTCGATCCCTCCAAGTACCACGACGACTACCGCGAGCGGGTGCTCCAGCTGATCGAGCGAAAGGCCGCCGGCGAGGAGATCGCGGTGGAGCCGGAGACCGAGGAGCCCGCTGCTGCTCCGGATCTGATGGCGGCGCTCGAGGCCAGTCTGGCCTCGGTGCGCGAGGAGGACGAGAAGCCCGCGCCCAGCAAGGAAGCCCCCGCCTCCAAAGGCCGCAAGGCGCCCGCCCGCAAGCGCACCAAAGCCAAGGCTTAAACGAGGAGGCCGACCGCCGTCCGGCGCGGTCGCGCGAAGCGCATTCCCGCGCCCGAGGGTGGCGGCCTACGCTGCCTGTGCGCCGGGGGTCGCTGGTACCCTTTAGCGCCCTTTCGTCGTGCGCCGTTTCCAACTTTTTCCGAACGCCGAATCAAGATGTCTCGCTCCGCTGCACCAGCGGCCACCGGCCTCTACAGCCCCGCTCTCGAGCACGACTCGTGCGGGATCGCGCTGGTGGCAAAGCTGTGGGGTGAAGCCAGCCACGCGGTAGTCGAGAAGGCGCTCGACGCGCTCGAGAATCTTGAGCATCGGGGCGCAGAGGGAGCTGATCCCAACACCGGCGACGGCGCCGGGATCCTGCTCCAGATCCCGGACGCGTTTCTGCGCGCCGCGGTTGCCTGGGCTCCGCTCCCGCCGCCCGGCCGCTACGGCGTCGGTGTCTGCTATCTGCCGACGGACCCGGACCGCCGGCTTCTGCTCGAGCAGCTGATCGAGGAGCGGATCGCGGCCGAGGGCCAGCGGCCGATCTTCTGGCGCGACGTGCCGGTCGACGACCGCTACGTGGGCGAGACCGCCCGGCTGTCGGCCCCCGTCATCCGACAAGTGCTGATCGAGGCCTCGGACGATCTCCCGGACCAGGCTGCGTTCGAGCGCAAGCTGTATGTGATCAGGCGGATGATCGAGCATGAGGCGGGATCCGAGCTTGCGCTTCCCAGCTTCAGCTCACGGACGATGGTCTACAAGGGGATGCTGACCGCCCCGCAGCTGCCCCGCTACTTCACCGACCTGCGCGACCCGCGCGTGGCCACGCGCCTGGCGCTCGTCCACTCTCGCTTCTCGACCAACACGTTCCCCAGTTGGGCCCTCGCGCACCCCTACCGGATGATCGCCCACAACGGCGAGGTCAACACGCTGCGAGGAAACATCAACTGGATGCGCGCCCGCGAGTCCCAGCTGGCGTCGGAGCTGTTCGGCGAGGACCTCCAGAAGGTCATGCCGGTTGCGCAGGGGGGCGCCTCCGACTCGGCGATCTTCGACAACGTGCTCGAGCTGCTGGTGCTCTCGGGCCGCTCGATCCCGCACGCGGTGATGATGATGATCCCCGAGGCCTACCGCACGCGGAAGGACCTCGACGCAGACGTCAAGGGGTTCTACGACTTCCACTCCTGCCTGATCGAGCCGTGGGACGGTCCGGCGGCGGTGGCGTTCACCGACGGACGCTGGGCGGGCGCGGTCCTTGACCGTAACGGCCTGCGCCCCGGGCGATGGGTGCAGGACACCGACGGCTACGTGGTGCTGGCCTCCGAGGCCGGCGTCATGACCGTTGCTCCGGAGCACGTCCAGCGAAAGGGACGGCTGGCGCCCGGCAAGGTCTTCCTGGTCGACCTGGAGGACGGCCGGATCGTCGCGGACGAGGAGGTCAAGCGTCGGATCGCACGGCGCAAGCCCTACGGCGAGTGGTACGAGCGGTCGGTCGTGCACATCGACGACCTACCGGAGCGGGAGCCGCGCACGCCGAGGATCGAGCCGCTGCGCTCCAAGCAGCTCGCGTTCGGGTACTCGCAGGAGGATCTGCGTCTGGTGATTGCCCCCATGGCGACCAAGGGCGAGGAGCCCGTGGCCTCGATGGGCAACGACGCCGCGCTGGCGGTCATGTCCGATCGCCAGCCGCCGCTGTTCTCCTATTTCAAGCAGCTGTTCGCTCAGGTCACCAACCCGCCCATCGACCCCATTCGGGAGAACGTGGTGATGAGCCTGCAGGCCGGCGTCGGCGCGGAGGTGAACCTACTGACCGAGACGCCGGAGCAGGCGCACAACCTGGTGATGGACCAGCCGATCCTGCGAAACCACGAGCTCGAGAAGCTCCGGCAGGTCTCGCACGAGGTGTTCGACGCGGCCACGATCGACCTGACTTGGCCGATCGAGGAGGGGCCGGACGGGATGGAGGCCCGTCTCGACGCGGTTTGTGAAGAGGCGGCCCGCTACGTCGACAACGACGCAAACATCCTGATCCTCTCCGATCGCAACCTGGGTCCGGAGAGGGTTGCCATTCCCTCGCTGCTGGCGGTCGGTGGCGTCCACCACCACCTCGTGCGGCGTGGGACTCGATTGCGCACGGGGCTGGTGATCGAATCCGGAGAGCCGCGGGACATCCACCACATGGCCACCCTGATCGGCTACGGGGCGGCGGCGATCAACCCATATCTCATGTTCGAGTCGCTCGATGAGCTGACGGAGCGCTCGCTGCTACCGGAGGACCTCGATCGCGAAGAGGCGGAGAAGCGGATCGTCAAGGCGATCGGCAAGGGTCTGCTGAAGACGATCTCGAAGATGGGCATTTCCACGATCAAGTCCTACTGCGGGGCCCAGATCTTCGAGGCGGTGGGGCTCGAGCGTGAGCTGATCGACAAGTATTTCACGGGGACGGCCTCTCGGATCGGCGGGGTGGGTCTGGAGCAGCTCTCGACCGAGGCCATGGAGCGTCACTTCCGTGCCTATCCACGTACCGGCCGCGACGTCCTCCCGGTCGGCGGCGTGCTCCAGTGGCGCCGCTACGGGGAGGTTCACGTCTGGAACCCCGACACGGTGGCGACGCTCCAGCACGCGGTGCAGGGCGTGAACGGCGACCCACGCCAGACGTACAAGGAATATGCACGCCAGGCAGACGACGACGCCGTCCGGAAGTCTCTGCTGCGGGGGTTGATGAAGCTCCGGCCGGCGGTGCAGCCGGTGCCGCTCGATGAGATCGAGCCTGCAACCGAGATCGTCAAGCGGTTCACGACGGGCGCGATGAGCCTCGGCGCCCTCGGACGCGAGGCGCACGAGACGCTGGCGATCGCCATGAATCGGCTCGGCGCGCGGTCCAATACCGGCGAGGGAGGCGAGGATGCCTCGCGCTATGCCCCGGATGCAAACGGGGACCTGCGCCGCTCAGCCATCAAGCAGATCGCGTCTGGCCGGTTCGGAGTCAACATCCACTATCTGGTCAACGCGGACCAGCTGCAGATCAAGATGGCCCAGGGCGCCAAGCCCGGGGAGGGCGGCCAGCTTCCCGGCCACAAGGTCGACGAGTACATCGCCAAGATCCGAAGCTCAACCCCAGGCGTGGGCCTCATAAGTCCACCGCCGCACCACGACATCTACTCGATCGAGGACCTCAAGCAGCTGATCTACGACCTGCGCTGCGCCAATCCGACCGGATCGGTGTCGGTCAAGCTGGTGGCGGAAGTGGGGGTGGGAACGGTCGCCGCTGGGGTCGCGAAGGCCAACGCAGACCACGTCACGATCGCCGGCCACGACGGAGGCACCGGTGCCTCGCCGCAGTCCTCGGTGCAAGGCGCCGGCGTGCCGTGGGAGATCGGTCTGGCTGAGACGCAGCAGACGCTGCTTCTCAATGACTTGCGCTCCCGGATCACAATCGAGGTCGACGGCGGCATGCGCACCGGTCGCGACGTGATCGTCGCGGCGCTGCTGGGCGCGGACGAGTTCGGGTTCTCTACCGCGCCCTTGATAGCGATGGGCTGCATCATGATGCGCGTCTGCCACCTGAATACCTGCCCGGTGGGGATCGCCACCCAGGATCCGGAGCTACGAAAGCGGTTCCGCGGCACACCCGAGCAGGTCGTCAACTACCTCATGCTGGTGGCGGAGGAGGTCAGGGAGATAATGGCCTCGCTTGGGATCCGCCGGTTCGAGGACATGATCGGCCGCGCCGACCTGCTCGAAATGGACGGCGCGATCGAGCACTGGAAGGCGCGGCATGTCGACCTGAGCATGGTGCTGAGCACGCCCGAGCTCCCACCCGACGTTCCCCGCCGCCGGACGCGGCCGCAGCTCCCGGTCTTGGAGAGCGCGCTCGACTGGGAGCTGTTGAAGAAGTGTGAGCCGGCGCTCAGGCGGCGCGAGCAGGTGAAGCTCGGTCCGGTGCTGGTGAGAAACGTCAACCGCACCGTGGGCGGCATCCTGAGCGGGGAGATAGCGAGGCGTTGGGGACCGCAGGGCCTGCCGGAGGGGACGGTCGAGATCGCGTTTTCGGGCTCCGCCGGCCAGAGCTTCGCCGCGTGGCTCGCTGCCGGGGTGACCTTCTCATTGCGCGGCGAGACGAACGATTACACCGGCAAGGGTCTCTCCGGCGGGATCGTCTCGGTCAGGCCCCCCGAGCGGGCCCGCTTCCGGGCCGAGGAGAACATGCTCGTGGGCAACACCGTGTTGTATGGCGCCACGGCAGGTAAGGCGTTCTTCCGCGGCCTGGCCGGGGAGCGGTTCGCGGTGCGCAACTCGGGCGTGCATGCCGTGGTCGAGGGCGTCGGCGACCACGGCTGCGAGTACATGACCGGCGGCCGAGTGGTCGTGCTGGGGCGGACGGGGCGCAACTTCGCGGCCGGGATGAGCGGCGGGATCGCCTATGTGTACGACGTCGATCGCCGCTTCGAGGGCCGCTGCAACCTGGAGCTGGTCGAGCTCGAGCCGCTGGCGGAAGACGACGCGCAGGAGGTCAAGGCGCTGATCGCCGAGCACGTGGCGCGTACCGGATCGCTGGTGGGGCGCAACGTGCTGGCGGCCTGGGACCGGACGGTCGAGCGGTTCGTGAAGGTGATGCCGCGCGACTACAAGCGGGTGCTCGCCGAGCGAGCGGAGCGAGAGGCGCAGTCGATCGAGGCCTGAGCCCCGCGGCTGCCTCGGTTGGGCGCGACCGTGACTAGCGCAGCTTGGTGACGTCGACCGCGTTCGCCGGCGCGGTCAGGGAAACCGGCTGGTTGTAGCGGTCGAAGGTGATGCGACCGCCTTGCGAACCCTGGTTCGAGACTTGCACCGGGTAGGGCTTACCCGTCGTGGCGACGTACAGCGTGCCGCCCTTGGTCGTGTCGATGACCCCCACCACCTTCTGACCCGCCACCGTGGAGGTCGACCCCTTTGCCAGCTTGCCGTGACTGGATAGGAGCTTGCCGAACAGCGTTTGCACGCCGGTCAGCGAGGCGATCGACGCGAACTGTCCACTGGCGGGAGCCCTCAGCCATTTCCCATGAAAGAGCTGCACCGCCGAACTGCCCCCTATGTGGCTCCAGAATGCGTCGCTTCCGTTGATGTACACAACCTGGTTGAGATTGATGAGCTTGAAGCTCAGCCCGTTCTGAGACATCTGGCCTCCCCCGCCCTTGCCGGCGACCAGGTTGAGGTCCAGCGTGATCGGCGACCCTCCGCTGACGAGTGAGCCTGAGACGTGGACCGTTTGCACGCCCTTAACCGCGTCAGATGCCGCGGTGATAATGCCGTCCGGCGACTTCGCCGCAACGCCGTTATTGGAGCCGCCGCCGCTATTGGAGCTGCTGCCGCATCCGGCAACGACCCCGGCGAATGACACCGCGCAGACGGCGAGAGTGGCGATACGGGTCCTTATCGAAGCCATGACGCCGCCATCCTATCCGGGTTCCCGGATGCCGGAGGCCCACTGCTAGCCTGCGCTGCCCGATGGGCGAGCTCGGCGCGTTCCTCAAGATCCACCGGGTCGGTTTCCAGAAACGCGACCCGAGCGAGCGCGTTCACGACTATCGCCAGTACTTCAGCCTGCCGCCAGAAGACGAGCTGCGCCGTCAGGGGGCCCGCTGCATGGACTGTGGGATCGCGTTCTGCCACGAGGGCTGCCCACTCGGCAACCTGATTCCTGATTGGAACGACCTCGTCTACCGGGACAAGTGGCGCGAGGCCATCGAGCAGCTACACGCCACCAACAACTTCCCCGAGTTCACGGGGCTGATCTGTCCGGCGCCGTGCGAGTCGGCCTGCGTGCTGGCGATCAACGACGATCCGGTGACGATCGAGCAGATCGAGCTGGCGATCATCGATCGGGCGTTCGCGAAGGGCTGGGTCGTGCCCGAGCCGCCTGACCGCCGGACGGGCAAGACGGTCGCCGTGGTCGGGTCCGGGCCAGCAGGACTGGCGGTCGCCGCCGAGCTCAACAAGTCCGGCCACGAGGTGACCGTGTACGAGCGCGACGAGGGTCCGGGTGGCCTGCTGCGCTTCGGAGTGCCGGACGCCAAGCTCGAAAAGCGGATCATCGACCGACGGGCAAGGATTCTCGAAGAGGAGGGGATCCGGTTCGTCTATGACACCGACGTGGGCCGGGACGTGCCCATGAGTGAGCTGCGCGATCGCCACGACGCAGTGGTGCTGACGATCGGCTCACGCGTCTCGCGCGACCTCGACGCTCCCGGGCGCGAGCTGGAGGGCATCCATTTCGCGATGGATTACCTCTACCAGCGAAACCGGTGGGTTGCCGCGCAGGAGGGTCGCCCGTCTCGCCCCACCCCGCCCGGCGAGGAGATCAGCGCCGCCGGCAAGCGGGTGATCATCATCGGCGGCGGTGACACAGGAATGGACTGCCTCTCGAACGCTCACCGCGAGGGGGCGCTGGGGGCGAGCATCCTCGACGTCTACCAGGAGCTGTCGTTGGGGGGCCATGATCCGCGGCATCCGTGGCCGCTGCCCCCCAAACGCACGCCGAGCACGTACGCACTCGATGAGGGCGGCAAGCGGCGCTGGAGCACCGAGGTGACCGGGTTCGGTGGCAAGGAAGGTCATGTGAGCCACGTGTACGCCCGGAAGGTGACTGGCACCTCCTCGCGCGATCTGACTCCTGTCCCTGGGAGCGAGTTCGTGCTCGAAGCTGACCTCGTGTTGATCGCGATCGGCTTCGAGCATCCCGAGCACGAGGGCCCGGTGGCGGAGCTGGGGCTTGACCTCGACAGGCGGGGCAACATCCGGACGGCGATGACCTACCGCACCACGGCCGAGGGCGTGTACGCCTGCGGTGACGCTCGGATCGGCCAGTCGCTTGTGGTTACCGCCATCGCAGAGGGCCGCAAGTGCGCCCGAATCGTCAACAAGGACCTGGGTGGCAGCCCAATGGACGCCGACCGCGAGATGCTCGCGCTAGGCGCCTGGAGCGGCGATCCAGACCGCACGCTCCGACATGAGGCCGAAGCCGCCGGCACGGTCCGGCCGGGCGAGGAGTTCTTCAGCGGGCCGGGGACCCGGACGCGGGCCCGCTGATACCGCGCGCGATTCCGCTGCCGACGCCCGCTCGCGGGCCCGCTGATACCGCACGCGATTCCGCTGCCGACGCCCGCTCGCGAGTCCGCTGATTCCGGGCTGCGGACGACCAGCCCCTAGCGTCCCGATGGCCCGAGTGCTAGGCTTCTCAGACGGACAAAGGCTCTTCTTCTGGGCAGAGTGGAAGGGCGAGGTTCATAAGGTTTAGGATTAGCTTGGGACGGGGAAACTCGCCCCTGTCGGTCAGGGAACTGCGCCCCCACTTCCCTGACTCTCCGGGGGGCCCAGATGGATCTGGGTCCCCCGGGCTTTTAATGGCGTAGCGAGCGCGCTAAAACTGCAGGTGTAGGAAATGCCGACCTTCTGCCGTCACAACCGCCTGCTCCAGAACTGTCCGATCTGCTCCCGCGAGGAGGACGTTGAGATGCGCCCGGTCGTCTCCTCGAGCGAGCCCGCCAGCGCCTCGCGGACAGTCGGCAATCCGGCGCGGACCGCCCGCCAACCGGCTCGCCCCTCGGGCCGCTCCGCCCGCAGCGCGAGCGCCGGCGTCAGGGTTCGCCGACTGGAGCGATCCGCCGACGACGGGTACCGGTCGCCGCTGGCGCCCGGACTGCGCTCCCGGGCCGACGCGGAGCGCCTCGTCACCGAGCTGGCATTCGCGACGGGTCGGCTCCGGAAGCTCGCCGCCGCTCCACCGGGGCTGTACGCCGAGGTCGCGGATCATGGAAGCGACGTCGAGGAGCGGGCCTGGCTTGCGTTCCTGATCGCCTACCTCTGCCCCCTCGAGGGCGAGGACCCGTTCGCGGCGATCCGCGAGGTCAGGACCACATGGGCCTCCGGTCGGGTGCCGGCACTCGATGAGGTAGTCACGGGGCCTCGCACTGCTCACGCTCCCAGCCGCGGCACGTCCACGCTCGAGGCCTACCGTGCGTGGGCCGCGCGCGCCGGCTCGCAGGCGCAGGCCTTCGGTGGCGAGCCTGGTTGGACGCCCGAGCGGCGGTTTGCGCGGGCGCTCGAGCGCCTGTCGCTGCCTGGGTTCCATCGCGACGCGAGGTTCGACCTGCTGGTCACCCTCGGATGCCTGGGCGTGTTCGAGCTGCACGCCAGCACGCTGGCGCTCGGCGGCTCCGACGAGGTCACGATCGCTGCGAAGCGAGCGCTGGGGATCGGCGACACGCTGCTGCTCGAGCGCCGGGCCGAACAGCTTGCTGACGCCTGCGCGGTACCGCTCGCGGCCCTGGACCTCGGTCTCTTCAACTGGGGTCGCCCCTCGGACGAACGGGCAACGCTTGGACTGGGCTCCGCGGCAGAGCCCGACCCCGCGGCGCTCGACACGGCTCGCGCGGCGCTCTCCGTATAGGCCATGAGGCGCAGTTCGCTCGCATTGGTATCCGCGACCGGATTGCTGGCCCTCGCCGCCCTCATGGCCCCCGCTTCGAGCCGGGCCCAGACGGCGCAGATCATCTGCCCCCTGGCGGGTAGCCAATCGGTGCTCCCGTGCTGCGGCCCGCCGGTGGCGACGGCGAGCCCGATGGTGCTCCCGTGCTGCGGCCAGCCGGTGGCGACGGCGAGCCCGGCCGTGCTTCCGTGCTGCGCAACGCCCGAACCAATCGCCTGTCCTGCCCCGCTAACGATCGGGTCCACCCCCGAGCCCTCGACTGCTGGAAGGGCGGTCACGATCGCTGGGCGGTGGTTTGGGGGCACCGCCGGGACGACGGTCGAGTTGTGGGAGAAGCTCCCGCGCTCGTCGACGTTCAAGCAGGTGGCCCATAACGTCACCGGCTCCGCCGGCCAGTACCAGTTCGTGCGCTCCGCCGTCCAGACCAGCCGGCAGTGGTACGTGACGGTAGGGGCCACACGCAGCGCGACTGTCAGGCACAAGGTGAGAGCGATCGTTAGCCTGACGCGCTCGCTGCGCGTCCACGTCAGCCCGAACCACGCCGGTGAGCGGGTGCTGATCGAGAAGCGCGTCAAGCAGAGCTGGAAGGTGCTCGCGCGACTTCGCCTGGGGCGATCGTCCTCGAGCAACGGACCCGCCCCGGGAACGCTCGGGAGCCGAACCATCGCCGTTCGTGCGGTGTTCGAAGGAGACGCCCGCAACGTCCTGTCGGTCTCGCGGGTGCTCACGATCAGGCCCTAGCGTCCCGAGTTTGGCTCTCGGCCCTAGCCGCTCCGTCCGAGCCACCTCTTACCTTCTGCGGCGTCCTCACCCATGAGGGGGAGCCGCTATGTCACTCTGCTTCATCGAACCGCAGAACGCCATCAGGGTCATCGCTGATTCGGTCGGGCGCGAGGCACGCCGCCAGATCCTCGGGGAGGTAGTGCACGCGTGGGTGGATGAGATTCCCGACTCGGAGCTCGAGTCCCACTACGCCAAGGCCGTCGCCGACCTCGACGAGCACGATTTGTCGCTGCTCGCCGCCTGGCACGCCTCGCTGGAGGTGGGTCACCCACTCCCGAACAAGGAGTTTCTCGTCAATGTGTTCCCGTCGCTGGGGAGAACCGACGGGAGGCGCTCAAGATCGCCGCCGGGTTCCGGGGGGAGGAGGCGTTCGAGGCGGGCGTCGGCGAGGACCAGGCACTGGAAACGGTGCTGCCGTGGCTGTCCGAGCAGCGCTGTATCGAGCTCGCGCGCGAATGCCTCGAGCTCTACTGCTGGGACCGGCTGGGACTCGAGAACTGAGCCTCGGCCTCGGCGATCGCCTGCTCATTGGATCGAAACCAGATCGCCTCCATCCCCAGCTCCCGCGCGACCTGGCAGTTGAGCTCGACGTCGTCGATGAACAGTGCGCCGCTCGCCGGCACGCCCAGACGCTCGAGGGTGATCTCGTAGATCTCGGCGCTCGGGCTTGCGGGCGCCGACGAAAGCCGAGTCGACCACAACGTCGAACAGCTCGTCGACCGGGAGCTTGGCCCGCCACAGCGGTTCCCACTCGCGGACGTTGTTGGTGCAGATCGCGAGCTTGTAGCCGCGCCTCCGGAGATCGCGCATGTACTCGATCATGGGTTCGTTGGGGTGTAAGTGCTCGAAGTAGCGTTCGCCGAAGCCGCGTAGCTCCACCGGCTTGCCCAGCTGGCGGGTCAGCTCCTGGCCCAGCGCCCGCAGGAACTCGGGCTCGGTCATCCGGCCGGTCTCCAGCTCGATACAGCGGGTTGGCTCCGTCCCGCTTCCAGATGGCGGCCATCGCCAGGCCCAGGTGCTCGAGCGAGATCCCCGAGGAGTCCTGGAAGGCGACGAATGAGTCAAGCAGCGGCGAGGTCAGGACCCCGCCAAAGTCCGATATGACGGCCTCGATCATCGCGGTCTGGCGAGCACGTAGACACCGGGACCTTCACGCCCCTGCGCGTGCCAGCGAAAGAGGGCGGCCTGGACGTCGAGTTGCTCCTCTGAACGGCTAGCGATCGAACCAATCGACTCTCCCGCCGCGCGACGTGGGCGGGGCTCGGGCGGCTCCTGTTCGGCGTCGGCCGGGTCGGCCTCGTCGGGTTCCGGCCAGAGCTCAACGCTGGCCCGAGCCGGGATCCCGTCCGCTGTATATGTGGTCGACAACCGCGGGTCCTTGATCGTCAGCGACCGGCCTTCTTCGAACATCGAGGCCGTTATGACGTCATGGTCGTGCCCTGCTGCGCCACGCGGCCTGCCGGCCAACACGGTCAGACCGAGGTCGGGGCCGAACCATGCCGAGACGCCACGGATCGATTCCAACCGGCTCGGCTCGATGCTGTCGCGGGCGGCACGGGTACCGAGGCAGTCGACTTCGTAATCCGCTCCTCCTGCCCGGAGCCTACCCCGGACCCTGACCAGTTGGTCGAAGCCGTCCGGCAACCTCGCCGCCTCACCCTCGGGCAGGCTCTCGAGTTCGACCTCATCTGAAGCCAGCCACCAGGTCCCAGCTTCGTCATCCGAAAGCTCGATCCGGTGCGGTGCGTCCAGCACGGTGGCGGCGCCGCGCGCACCTAGGGCCGTGAATGCCGGACCGCCGCCGCCCAGGTCCCAGGCGGAGCCCCAGATTCCGATCTCAACCTCGCCGAACGCCAGCGCGCGCAGAGTCATGGCGGCCAAGCCTAGCCGGGCCTACACTCAGAGCCATGGTCTCAGTAGATGAAGTGACAGACGCACTTCGCGACGTGATCGACCCTGAGCTGGGGCTCGACTTCGTGGAGCTTGGCCTGATCTACGACGTCGACGTGGAGGGGGGCACCGTCAAGGTGACCTACACGCTGACCAGTCCGGGGTGCCCGATCGGGCCCCAGGTCTCCGAACAGATCGAGGAGTTCGTCTCAGAGCTCGATGGCGTCGAGGATGTCCAGCCCACGATGACCTTCTCGCCCCCGTGGACACCCGAGCGGATGAGCGAGGACGCTAAGTTCGCGCTCGGGTTCTAGCTCCGGCGTTATCCGGAACCGCCAGCAGCACTCCCAGATTCAGCCAGGTGCTGTACACGCGGACGGTGACGGCGTGGAAGTGCTGCTGTTGCAGTAGGCGACTGACTGAGGCAAGCGCGGCCGCTCGCGTCGCCTTGGGCGGTTTGTCGATGATCCAGATCCGCTTGTAGCGCCTGAAAACCTCTGCTAGGCGTGGTGGGTTGTCCAGCCCGACCAACTGGAGCTTTGGTCTGAGCAGCCGCGTGTGCGTGACGTAGTAGAAGATCGGGACGTCGGTGATCGGGAGGCCGGGGTTGAGCATGTAGTCGCCGAGATGCTCGCGCGGCGCGACGTACTCCAGTGCCTCCTTCGCGGGCGGCCAGAAGCCCGACTGGCTGTGGTTGTCGACCAAGCCGGCGGCGGAGACGGCAATGGCTCCGGCCGCCAGGGCGACGCCGCCGATCCGCGGCAGCTGCGCGCAGGCGGCGGCGACCGCCGTGGCCAGGAACGGCGCGGTGACCACCGTGTATCGCGTGATCATGATGTGCTTGCCAAGGAGATCGAGAAAAAAGACCCCGACCACGCCGACAATGCCCAGCGCCACCAGCAGTCCGCGTTCGGCGACCGGCCGGCGCCGCCAGAGCAGTAGCGCCGCGATCGCGAACAGGACCACAAGCGCACCGGCCACGGTCTCCGCATCTATCGGCGTGCCCAAGCGCCCACCAAACGGCGTGCCGATGACCGAGATCGCGTTGTTCCAGTTGATCTGGCCGTTGATGGCCCCGCCGTTGGGGAAGATCGAGTACTGCTCGAGCAGCAGCGGCATCACGGTCCCCACCCCCAGCACGCAGGCAGCGATGAACGCCACCCGCGCGCGGCGGGAGAGCTGAGGTCTCGTTCCCACCCATACCGCCAGCGGCAAGAGCACCGAGATGGCCGTGTAGTGGAGCCACATCGAGACGAAGGCGCCCACCGCGCCCACCGTCAGCAGCGCCGCCCGCCGCTCGGGGCGCTGGCAAGCGCGCACCGTCGCGCCGACCGAGATGACGAGCGCCAGGATCAGGAAGATGTACACGCGCGTCTCCTGCGCGTAGCTCTGGATCAGGGGGCTGATCGCGCATAGTGCCGCGGCGCCGAGCGCGACCCAACGCGCGACGAACGCTCGGGCCATCCAGTAGACGGCGCCCACGAGCGCCACGCCAGCTACCGCCGACGGCAATCGCGTGACCCACTCGGCCTGCGAGCCGGTACGGATCATCCACTCGTGTAGGAAGAGGAAGTACGTGTAGGGCGTCGTCTCGGTATGCGCCACCTGGTGCAACAAGGTGTGGATCGCGGGCAGCGAGTGCATGACGCTGAACGCCTCGTCGGTGAAGTAGCTCGGGGAACCGAGCTGCCAGAAGAAGTTGGCAGCGGCCAGCACCAGAATCGCCGGCAGCGCCAGCCGACTGGCTATGGAGCGTGCGTCCGACCAGCCGCCCGGGCCCTCGCGGACACGGGAAGGGGAGACGGTTGTAGCCGACATTTAGGTGACCGACATCTACTGTGCGCCTGGGGGCGAGATGCTACGGATTTCCCGAGCCACGCAGTTCGCGGCGGAGGTCGATCGCTCTGATGTCGTGCTCGTCTGGCAGTTTGTCGAGAACGGAGGCGACGACTTGCTTGACGTCATGCTCCTCATGGCCGAGGTCGTCGGACAGCGACCGGAGCGCGGTGTACACGATCTTCAGTTGGGCGGCGGTCGAATCAAGCCGGTACGCGATCTCGCCCGGCTGGATCAGCTCGTCCGCCATGGCCGAACCGTATCCGTCGCGACGGCGGACGGCAACGTCCGCGGAGCCGGACGGCTCCGTTGTCCGCTCGCTCGCAGATCAGCGAATGGGCGTGCAGGTTCATCGAGGCGGCTTGGCCGCCGTCGACGGCCGGCGGCCGTCTCGTCCGCGCTTTGCGCGCATGTCGCTCGCGGGACCTCGTTTGGGCCTACTTCCCGCGGATGGCAGGATCGGTGCCGGCTGTTCGTCTGGCTCCGGGACGCCCTCACTGTCTGGCTCCGGCGGGCCCTGTTCGTCTGGCTCCGGGACGCCCTCACTGGCGTCCTCCGGGACCGGCTGCTCCTGCTCGGTGACCACCACGGGCTGCTCGGCCCGCCTGGGCGCGGCCTGCGACTTTGTCGCCCGGGCGCCCCTTGGACCTCGCCGCGCGTAACAGCTCCGCCAGCGACTCCTCGATCCCCTCCGCGATCAGGTCGATGTCTGGAAGCGCGTCGTAGTCCGCGAGCAGTCCGTAGTCGATGCCGCCGTCGTAGGACATGATCGCGACGGCGAGCGCGTGGTGCTGGGGCAGGAAAGCCACCGGGAACAGGTCCTGCAGGCGTCGGCCCAGGAGGTACAGCGGGAACTGGGGCCCCGGGATATTCGTCACGATCAGGTTGAACAGTCGGGTGGAAAACTGAATCCGGGAGGCCTGCGCCAGGATCGTCGGCGGTGCCAGGTTGTTGACCCGGGCAATGGTTGCCGCGCCGACCGCTTGCTTTGACTCCTTCAGCCCGTCCATCGCCTGCCGGATGAACCGCAGCCTGGCCACCGGGTCGGTGATGTAGACCGGCAACGGTCCTCGCATCGCCGTCAGCTGGTTGCCCAGCGTGTGCCGCTGATCCTCCCGGCGGACCGAGACCGGGACCAGGGCCCGCATCTCGAGGCCTTCTGTCCGGACCTTGCGCGAGCGCAGCCAGCGGGCCAGCGCGCCGGAGACGACAGCCAGGACGACGTCGTTGACGGTGCCGCCGAGGGCGTCCTTGACCTCCTTGTATTCGGCCAGCTCCTGACGCACCACCTGGAAGCGCCGGTGGGGCCCGATCTCGACGTTCAGCGGCGTCTCCGGGGCTGGGTTGAGCCCGGCCCACACGAGCTCTCCCAACCCCTCGGCCGCTTCGGCCAGGACGCTGGCGCTCCTCGCGGGCTGCGCCGCCGCCCGCAGCGTGCGCTCGAAAAGCTCGAGAGCCGTACCCACAAGTCCCTTCACTCCGGCCAGAACCAGCTCGGCAGAAGAAGGCTCTCGGTGCGGCCGCCACGGCTCGAGCTCCATGCTCGGCGGTGCCGGACTGCGCTCCAGATCGAGCAGCACGGTCGCCAGATCTACGCCAGCGACACCGTCCACGAGCGAGTGGTGGGTCTTGGAGATCAGCGCGAACCGGTCGTCCTCGAGGCCCTCCACCAGCCACATCTCCCACAGCGGCTTTGAGCGGTCGAGCCGCTGGGACGCGATCCGCCCAGCCAGCCGGAACAGCTGGTGCTCGTTGCCGGGAGCGGGCAGCGCGGAGTGGCGGACGTGATACTCGAGGTTGAAGTTCGGATCATCGACCCACAGCGGACGCCCCGTTTCGAGCGGGGGCGTAGCCAGCTTCTGCCGGTAGCGGGGCACGAGGTGCAGCCGGCTGCGAACGTGGTCCAGGTAGTCGGAGAACCTGGGCGGAGGCCCTTCGAAGATCAGCACGCCGCCGATGTGCATGTGCGAGGAGGGCGCCTCCTGAGCCAGGAAGGACGCGTCTGTGGGGGTCAGGCGGTCGAGGTGCTGCTGAGGCATCGATCGAAGGGTACGCTGTGGCGGGATGGCTTGGGATTTCTCTACCGAGCCCGAGTTCCAGCGTCAGCTCGACTGGATGCAGGGGTTCGTCCGCGAGCAAGTGTGGCCGCTCGAGACGCTGCTCGACGAGCTGGGACCCGACGGTCTGGGCCGGGCCATCGCCCCGCTTCGGGACGAGGTCAAGGCCCGGGGGCTGTGGGCCGCCCACCTCGATCCGCAGCTCGGCGGACAGGGGTTTGGACAGGTCAAGCTGGGCTTGATGCATGAGATCCTCGGCAGCTCGCCAATCGCCCCGCTGGTGTTCGGCAACGCCGCTCCCGACTCCGGAAACTCGGAGATCCTGGCGCTCGCCGGAAGCCCGGAGCAGAAGGAGCGCTACCTCTACCCGCTGCTCGAGGGAGACCTGAGATCGGCGTTCAGCATGACCGAGCCAGATACCGCTGGCTCTGATCCGACGCTACTCCAAACCACCGCCGTCCGCGACGGGGACGGCTGGGTGCTCAACGGGCACAAGTGGTTCTCCTCGAACGGGTCGATCGCGGATTTTCTGATCGTGATGGCGGTCACCAGCCCGGACGCGCGCCCCCACCAGCGGGCATCGATGTTCATCGTCGATGCCGACACGCCGGGGGTGCAGGTCCTGCGCGACGTGGCGACGATGGAGCACCCGTGGGAGAGCTTTGGCCGCTACGGCAATCACGCCGAGATCCTGTACGAGGACGTGCGTCTTCCGGGCCAGGCGCTGCTGGGAGCGGAGGGGGCGGGCTTTCTGATCGCCCAGCAGCGGCTGTACCCAGGGCGGATCCACCACTGCATGCGGTGGCTGGGTGTCGCGAAACGGGCCTTCGACATGCTCTGTGAGCGCTCGCTTTACCGCTACGCGCACGGGTCGACACTGTCGGGCCATCAGACGGTCCAGAACTGGATCGCGGACTCGGCTGCCCAGATGCAGGCCGCGCGGCTGATGACGCTTCACGCGGCCTGGAAGATGGACACCGAGGGAACTGCCGCGGCGCGGCAGGACATTGCGCTGATCAAGTTCTACGGCGCGCAGGTGCTCCACGACGTGATCGATCGGGCGATCCAGGCCCACGGGGCGCTCGGGTACTCGACCGACCTGCCGCTCGAGGCCATGTACCGGTTCGCGCGAGCGGCGCGGATCTACGATGGTCCCGACGAGGTTCATCGGGCGTCGGTCGCCAGGCAGATCCTGCGGGGTTACGAACCGCCTTCTGGCGGGGTGCCCTCGGAGCACGTGCCCCGCCGCCGCGAGGCGGCCCGTGAGCAATTCGCCGACCTACTGGAATCGGTTACCGCCAACGACTGAGGGCGGAGCGCCCCTACACTGCTCAGGAGATGTCCGCCGTCCCGGCTCACCACTTGTCCGCTCCCGAAAAGCTGCTGCTGGCGGCCCCTCGCGGCTACTGCGCAGGCGTTGACCGCGCGGTCCAGACGGTCGAGCGCGCCCTGGCGCTGCACGGCGCGCCGGTGTACGTCCGCAAGGAGATCGTCCACAACAAGCACGTCGTCGAGCAGCTGAAGGAACGCGGAGCGATCTTCGTCGACTCGGAGTCCGAGGTGCCGGAAGGGGCGACCGTCGTCTTCTCGGCACACGGCGTCGCGCCGCACGTGCACGACACCGCCACCGCCCGCGGGCTACGCACGATCGACGCGACTTGCCCGCTGGTGACCAAGGTCCACGTCGAGGCCAGGAAGTTCGCGGCTGAGGACTACACGATCGTGCTCGTGGGTCACTCCGGGCACGAGGAGGTCGAAGGGACGATGGGGGAGGCGCCGGCGAACATCGTGCTGGTGGAGTCAAGCGAGGACGTCGACCGTCTCGAGGTGGAGGACCCGAACAAGATCGCGTACATCTCCCAGACCACCTTGTCGGTCGATGAGACGCGCTCGATCATCAACCGCCTGCGCGAGCGCTTCCCCGAAATCGTGGGGCCCCGCACGGACGACATCTGCTACGCGACGACCAACCGCCAGGCAGCGGTCAAGCAGCTCGCGCGCTCCTGCGACCTGGTACTGGTGGTCGGCTCCCGCAACTCATCCAACTCCAACCGGCTGGTCGAGGTCGCGCGGGAGCACGGCGCTGACTCACACCTGATCGACAACGTTGGCCAGGTGCGCGAAGAGTGGCTCCAGGACAAGCGGGTGGTGGGCATCACCTCGGGCGCCAGCGCACCTGAGGAGCTCGTGCAGGGCGTGATCGAGTTCTTCCGTGAGCACGGCACGGAGGAGATAGAGGAGCTCGAGGTGGTGCGGGAAGACGTCCGCTTCATGCTGCCCAAGCCGATCCGCGCGCTTCCCTCATAGCCCTGCGCACGCTGGTCGTCTCAGACCTGCACCTGGGCGCGCTGAGCGGCGTCGACGTGCTTCGCCTGCCCTCAGAGCAGGCAGCGTTGCTGGACGCGGTGGGAGGCGTCGACCGCTTGGTGCTGCTGGGCGACGTCCTCGAGCTGCGGCATGGGCCTCTCCGCAGCGCTCTGGCGGGCGCCGAGCCCATCCTCCGGGAGCTGGGAGACGCGCTCGGCGGCGATCGGGAAGTGCTGATCGTGCCCGGCAACCACGATCACCTGCTGCTGCGGGCCTGGTTCGAGCGCAGGGCTTGCGCATCGGTCCCTTCGCCCTTGGGGCTTCAGTCGGAAGTGGATTGGCGCGATGAGGAGCCGCTCGCTGCCGTGGCTCGAGCGTTGCGTCCGGCGCGGGCACGCGTGCTCTACCCAGGCGTCTGGCTGCGCGGCGACGTCTATGCCTCCCACGGCCACTACGGCGACCGGCACAACACAGCGCCGATCATGGAGCGGCTCGGCGCGGGTCTGATGGCGAGGTTCGTGCCCGAACGGGACGGCGGACCGAAGCGGGCCGAAGACTACGAGGCGACGCTGGCGCCGATCTACGCGTGGGTAGACGCCGTGGCGCAAGGGCGGACCCCGCATGAAGATGACAGTCACGGAAGCCTGCAGGTCGCCATCTGGCGCGAGCTCACCGCGAGCGGACAGCGGCTCAGCGTCCGCCAGGTCGGCCTACGCGCCGGCTTTCCGGTGTTCGTCGGGGCGCTGAACCGCGCCCGCCTCGGACCGCTGCGGGCGGACGTGTCCGGGCCGGAGCTACGGCGCGGGGGGCTGCGCGGGTTCGCGGAGGTCCTGGGTCGCCTGGGGGTGGAGGCCCGCTACGCGGTGTTCGGCCACACACACCGCGCCGGCCCGCTCCCGGACGACAAGGCCAAGGAGTGGACGAGGCCGGATGGCACCTCGATGGTGAACGCCGGCTGCTGGGTCAGAGAACCCCAGTGGCTCGGTCCGGATCCCTCTAGGAGTCCCTACCGGCCCGGGTTCTGCGTCCTGATCGACGATGGCGACGGCGCACCCCAGGTGCGGAACCTCCTGGACTAGGCCAAGCCCGGGGTGAAGCACACCGCGTGACAGCGGACTCCGTCCGAGATCTCGAGCTCGAGCTCGCCTTCCGTGCTCCGCTCGTGGGAAATCAGCTCGTAGCACCCTGGCCCGTCCACCCGGATCGTCCGGCCTGAGGCGCGGATCGTCCCGCTGCCTTCGATCACGGCCCACACCCCACCGGCTCGATAGGGACCGGAGTACGGGCCGGCGACGTCCTCCGTCTGGGCCTCGAGCACCGCGCCCGGGACATCCTCGGGCCGGATCGGCTCGAGCGGGGGCCGGCTGACCCCGCACAGCTCCTGGATCGCCTGCTCGGTCTCCTCGTAGTTGCCCTCCCCGTAGTGGTAGTGGGTCAGCGTCAACTGGTGGTCGAACAGGTAGCGCGCCGGCCAGCCCATATTTCCGTACAGGCGCCAGATCTCGTGCTCGGAGTCCACCACCACGGGGTACGGGATGCCGAGCCGGCCGACCGCCTCCCGGACGAGCTCAGGGTCCTCCGACACCTCGAAACCGGACGAGTGGACGCCGATCAGGCGCAGTCCATGGTCCGCGTAGCGTTCGTGCCACGCCGTGAGGTACGGAATGGTGCGGATCGAGTTAGCGCGGCAGAAGTCCCAGAACTCGACGAGCATCGGCCGCCCGACCTGCTGGTCCAGTCGCAAGGGCGCCGTATTGATCCAAGTCAGCCCCTTGGGGAAGGGCGGAGCGGCGATGTGGTCGACTGGCGCACGCACCCGCTTGATCGTAGAGGTGCTCTTGAGGCGGACCAGGGGCCGCGTCGCGCGGCCCCTGGCCGATAGCTCATCCCATAGTGATGTGTCTCCGGCTGGTGATCCACCGTCGGCCGTGACGGTGCCGGAGGGTCAGCGTGTAGGTCCCCCGGCGCACCGGCCGAAGGGGAGCTAGCACCAGTTCCGAGCGGCCATGGCCGAGGTTCAGGCTCTGGCCGGTCGCGTACTTGGTGCCGCTTCGGGTCAGGGTGACCTGCATGGCGCTCGATCCTGTGAGGATCAAGGTCCCGGACACGAGCCGCCCCGTGCATCGCACTTGCTTTTTGTGGTGGCGGGTCACGGTCTTGCACACCACGAGCTCGACCTTGCCGGGGGCCCCCGTCGGGCCGGTCGCCCCGGTGGCGCCTGTCGGCCCCAGCGCCCCGATCGCGCCGTTCGATCCCGACGGACCCTGTGCCCCCGTCGGTCCAGCGGCACCTGTCGCGCCTGTCGACCCGGCCGGCCCCTTTGGCCCAGTTGGTCCCTGTGGCCCCTGCGGCAGCTGGCCTCCGGTCCCAGACAGGCCCACGATCGCCGGGCCGTTCGGATCGTTGCTCGCGACCAAGAGCCTCGCGACTCGGGACCCCTGTGCCTGGGGTGCGAAGTTGACAGTCACCTGGCACGACCCGCTGGGCGGGATGGGCGCGCCGCAATTATCGGACCCGACGAAGAAATCACCGGGATCGGCGCCGACGAACGCGACCCCGGTCACGTCCAACTCGGTGTCTGCTTGACCCGTGTTGGTAATCGTCACTGTCTGTGGCGCGCTGACCGTGGTCTGCGGCTGCGTTCCGAACGTCAGCGAGCCGGGCGCTGCGGTGGCCGTTCCGGGCAGCGACGACTCCACGTATTCCCTGAAGGCCAAGTCGAAGCCGGTGTTGGCGGTCCACGACGACGACGGCGGCGACGCTGAGCTGGAGTACTGCTCGCCGCCGACGTAGGGGTCACCGCCCCCGGAGTACCAGCCGTACACGTCCGATCCGCCGGCATAGGCGACGATCGCGTAATGGGTGCCGCTGGAGACTGGCGCCGGCGAGGAGAAATCCGCCTCGACCCAGCCGGCCGTAGACGAGATGGCCGCCGCCGGGACGCTCGTGCTGGCGAGCACTGTGGCGGTTGGGCTGCCGCTGGAGTTCACGGTCCTGATCTCGACGGTGAGGTCCTCTGTGTTGGAGTCGCCAGAAAGGTAGACCTGGACGCGGTCGATCCAGCCGGACAGCCCGGCCGTGAACGTCTGTGCCTCGCTGAGAGGAAATGCGTTCGACGGGCCGTCAATGGCCTGGGCGGTGATCGCTTCGGTCTGCTGCTGGTCCAGCGTGTCGGCTTGGGCTGCGATGGCGCCCGAAGCCAGCATGAGCAACGTGATGAGGCCGCCCAACAACAGCAGCCGTGCGCGAGACATCCTCATGATGATCCCCTCCAAATAGATTTTTGCCCTGCCCCGTGCCCGGCGAGCCGGTGGCTTGCCCTTATCTGAGCATAACCCGCCCAAGGCGCTCGCAGGCTTTTCTGGCGCTCGCAGGCTTTTTCTGGCGCTCGCGGGCTTTTTCTGAGGGCGTGGCTGCGCCGTCCCCGTGCCCGTCGCGCGGCTCTCGATGCGTTTCCGGGTAGGACCAAGCGCACCGGGCACGGCAGGCGTGCCGCGTCCTATACTCATTGAAGTATTGAAATCAGGGTGCCTTTGAGGAGTTTGTGAGATGAGCCCGTCAGGAGCGGAGCTGCTCCGGCAGATCAAGAGCCGCATAAACGAGGTCGATCCCGCCGACGTTCGCCAGCAGATGAACAACGGTGCGGCGGTCGTTGACGTACGCGAGTCAGAGGAGCTTCAGAGCGGCAAGCTGCCCGGCGCAAAGCACGTCCCCCGCGGATACCTCGAATCAAGGATCGAGGGAGCCGTGCCCGACCGCTCCCAGCACGTGATCCTGTACTGCGCGTCAGGCAACCGTTCCGCCTACGCCGCCAGGACTCTGGTCGAGGACCTGGGCTACGAGCATGTCGAGTCGATGCGCGGCGGCATCACGCTGTGGAAGGACCGCGGCTACGACGTCGAAGTACCCCGTACCCTCAGCTCCGAGCAGCGCGAGCGCTACTCGCGCCATTTGCTACTGCCCGAGGTGGGGACGGACGGGCAACAGAAGCTGCTTGACGCCAAAGTGCTGCTTCTGGGAGCGGGCGGACTGGGGTCGCCGGCCGCGCTCTACCTCGCCGCCGCGGGCGTCGGCACGCTCGGGATCGTCGACTCAGACGAGGTCGACATGTCGAACCTGCAACGGCAGGTGATCCACTCCACCGACCGCATCGGGGTCTCCAAGGTCGATTCCGCGGAGCAGACCATCTCTGCGCTGAATCCCGACGTGAACGTGGTCAAGCATGAGGTCCGGCTCGACGCTTCGAACATCATGGAGATCCTTCCGGGCTACGACATCGTCCTCGACGGCCTCGACAACTTTCCCACCCGCTATCTGCTCAACGATGCGTCCGTGCGGCTGAGGATCCCAGTCGTCTCCGCCGCCATCCTCGGCTTCGAGGGTCAGCTCTCGGTCTTCAAGCCTTACGAGGGGCCGTGCTACCGCTGCCTGTTCCCGGTCCCGCCGCCCGCCGAGCTCGCGCCCTCGTGCGGCGCCAACGGCGTGCTCGGCGTGCTGCCTGGCACGATGGGACTGCTCCAGGCGACCGAGGTCGTGAAGCTGATCCTCGGAGAGGGCGAGCCCCTGATCGGCCGCCTGCTGATGTACGACGCGCTGGCTGCGACGTTCACCGAGGTCAAGGTTCGCCGCGACCCGCAGTGCCCGATCTGCTCCCGTGATCCGGAATCCATCTCCGACGACGAGCTCGGAGCCTTTCCGGACTACGAGGCGTTCTGCGCCGGCGCCCACTAGGGTTTCGAATCCCAAAATGGCGACGGTCCGGATACCACCAGTGCTGCGCCCATCGGTCGGCGGCGAGAAGGAGCTGACGGCCGGGGGCTCATCGGTGGGCGAAGTGCTTCGGGCCCTGGCCTCCAGCCACCCCGATACCGAATCGCAGCTATTCGCTCCGGACGGCGGACTCAACCGCTACGTGAACGTGTACCTCAACGACGAGGATGTGCGCGTCCTCGAGGGACTCGACACTTCTGTGAGTGAGGGCGACACGCTGGTGATCCTGCCCGCCATGGCAGGCGGCCGCTGATCCCCACTCACGGCTGACCGCTCAGCTCCGCGCCGCCCGGCGCAAGCGGGACTCGCACCTGCGGGAACTCGGGAAGTTTCCCTGCCCGTCGGCGTCCTTTAGCAATCGAGTACCCAACGATCAGGAGGAAGCGATATGCGTAGGGCTATTCGGTTGGCGGTGACGCTCTCGGTTGCCGTGCTCGGAGTCGGCCTGGCGGCGATGGTCGGGATAGCGGCCGCGTCGTCACCCACGCTCGGGGTGAACAAGAGCACCGTCACCAACTTCAACACGCACCAGAGCACGACCGGCATGAGGATCGTGACCGCCGCGGGTGGGTTCGCGCTTTACACCCTGAGCGGCGACTCCAAGAGCCACCCTAAGTGCCTCTCCAAGGGCTGCAGAGCGATCTGGCCCTGGGCGGCGATCGGCAATGGGAAGACACCCACGAAGAACTCCATGATCAAGGCCAACCTCGGCATCTGGAAGCACAACGGCGTCCGCCAGCTCACCCTCGGCGGGCACCCGCTGTACTTCTATTCCGGCGACAGTCACAAGCTGCGCGCCAACGGCGAGGCGATCGCCAGCTTCGGCGGTGTCTGGCACGTGTGGAAGATCGGCTCCACGTCGTCCTCGACGTTGACGTCGACCTCGACGATGCCCATGCCCATGCCAATGCCCATGCCCGCGCCGAACCCCAACCCCAACCCCAACCCCAACCCGACGTACCCCTAGGAGCCACTTCCGCAGCTTCCCCGATCGGGGCCGCGAGCCCGTCTCACCCCCTCCGGCGGGCTCGCGGCCGTCCATCGGCTAGCGCCACTCCATCGCTACACTTCGTAAAGCGATGGCCCTCGAGCGGCTCCAGAACAAGCCCTGCGGGGGGCGATACGGGGATCTCGTCCAGTCGATCGGCCACACGCCGCTGATTGAGCTAAAACGCCTCAGCCCAAAGCCCGGCATCAGGATCTGGGCCAAGCTCGAGTCACGAAACCCCACCGGCTCGGTCAAGGATCGTGTGGCGCGAGCGATGATCGAGGAGGCCGAGGAGAAGGGACTCATCCTTCCGGGCCAGACGATCCTCGAGCCGACCTCCGGCAACACCGGCATCTCGCTGGCCATGATCTGCAACCGGAAGGGCTACCCGGTCAAGGTCGTGATGCCCGAGAACGTGACCCGCGAGCGCACGGAGTTGCTCGAGATGTACGGGGCCGAGATCGTGTACTCGGAGGGTTCGAAGGGGTCCAACGGCGCCGTGGAGATGGCCCTCGACATGGCCGAGCGAGACGCCTCGTACTACATGCCCTACCAGTACGGCAACCAGGCGAATCCGGCGGCGCACTACAACGGCACTGCGCTGGAGATCCTCGAGGAGCTGGACGAGGTCGCGGCGTTTGTCGCCGGACTCGGGACCGGGGGAACGTTGATGGGCAACGGGCGACGGCTCAAGGAGGAGCTCGGGGAACAGGTCAAGGTCGTAGCGGCCGAGCCGATGCAGGGAGAGCCGGTCCAGGGCCTACGCTCGCTCGAGGACGGCTTCATCCCGCCGATCATCGATTTAGACATGTTGGACCGCAAGATCTTCGTGACCAATCAGGACGCGATCCTCTTCACCCGCAGACTCCTCGACGAGGAGGGACTGTTCGCGGGCGTCTCCTCCGGGGCGATCGCCAAGGTGGCGGTCAGGATCGCGGGCGAGCTCGACGAAGGCAACGTCGTCTTCATCGTCGCCGACGACGGCTGGAAGTATTTGTCAAGCGGCATTTACACGCAGCCGGTCGACGAGATCGAGAATCTGGACGCCACCGTTTGGTGGTAGGTCCGGGCTCCCCGGTCTCCCGGCGGCAGTTGCTGGGTGCCTCTGGTGCTGCCGGCGTGGCGTTGGCGCTCGCAGGTTGCGGCCGCAGTCACCCAGCTGCCACCCACGTGTCGAAGCTTCCGCCGAGTCTGAAGGCCGTCGATGCAGCGATCTTCAATAGCTTGATCGACGCCGAATACGTCGTTGCGGCGGCTTACATTGCGGGCGTTCCCCTTCTGAGCGACCACAACCTGCGCGCCGCCAAGCATTTCCTGGTTCAGGAGGTAGCTCACATCACCCAGCTCTCAAATCTCGTAAGCGTGGCGCATGGAACGCCTCACGGTCCGCGCGCGAGCTATGACCTGGGCCATCCCCGAAGCCAGACGCAGGTCCTCGAGCTGATCCACCGCGCCGAGCAGGCAACGATTCGCGCGTACCTGGATGCGATCCCCGAACTCACCCCGGGAGCGCCGCGCGCGGCGGCGGCCTCGATCCTGGCCAACGAGGCGCAGCACGTGTCGGTCCTCCGCCGCAACCTGGGCTTGGTCCCCGTCCCGAGCGCATTCGTGACCGCCGCCGAGTAGATGCTGCGCACCCGGCGGGAGTTGATCCGCAGCGGCGCCGTGGGTGCCGCTGTCGTGGCTGCGGGGGCTGCGCCGTCCACCGCGGACGCGGCCGATCCGCTCGCCGGCGCCAATGGAGACACGGAGCTTCTGAGACGGCTGGTGAGCATCGAGCAACTGATCGAGTTCGCATACGCGCACCTATTGCAGGCGGGGGGCCTGTCGCCTTCGACCTCGCACGTGTTCACGAGCTTCCTCGCCCAGGAGAGCGATCACGTGCGGCTGCTCTCGAGCGCCCTGGCCCACCGTGGACAGACCCCTCCTCCGGCCCCGACCGACGTCAAGGTTGCCAGCCGGCAGCTGGCGAAGCTGGGGGCGGGCGGAAGCCTCAGAGATTCTCATGGGGACACCGTTTGCGTCCGCTACATGATCGGGGTCGAAACTGTCGCCGAGGGCGTCTACTACTCCGCGATGCTAAAGCTGTCGGATGGCGCGCTGCTGACCCAGGCTGCACAGATCATGGCCTGCGAGGCACAGCACTGGACCTCGCTCAGCGGGCTCCAGCACGCCGGTGACGTATTCCTGGGCGTGCCATACCCGACCGTGACCGGCTGACCGACCACCCAAGACGCCGGCGGGCGCTTTTGGCGCTGGTAGCGTCTCCTGAGAGATGCGGATCGCCAGGCCGCTACTCGAGGAGATCATTGACCACGCCCGGTCCGAGGCGCCGCTCGAGTGCTGCGGGATGATCGCCTCTCGCGACGGCGCGGCAGTGCGGGTGTATCGAGCCACCAACGCCGCCGCGAGCCCGCTCCGCTATGAGATCGACGGCGCAGAGCAATACAGAATCCAGATGGAGATCGAGGACGCGGGCCTCGAGCTCGGCGGGATATATCACTCCCACACGCGCACCGAACCGTACCCATCTCAGACCGACGTCAACCTGGCCTTTTATCCGGACGCGGTGTATTTGATCGTCGGGCTCGCCGGCGATCCACCCGAGGTCCGCGGGTACGACATCCGCGACGGACGGGTTCAGGATGCCGAGCTGGTGATCGAGTGACGTTGCTCGTCTGTCCTAGCTGCGGTGATCGGTACCCCGCCAGCGAGCGTTTCTGCGCCTCATGCCGCGTGCCGCTCGTGTTCGTCGCAGAGGGGTCGGCAGAAGTACCTGTATCCGAGCGCCACGAACGGGCACGAAAGGTCAAGCCGCAGTTGGCCGAGGGCGACCTGGTCAAGGTCGCCGGGGCCGGCAACCAGCCGGAGGCCGAGTTCATCCAGGGGTTGCTGCTCGAGGAAGGAGTGCCCAGCATGCTTCGCCGCAGTGCGGGCTTCGATGTCCCGGACTTTCTGGCCGCTGGGCCCCGCGACGTGCTCGTCCCCCAATCGGGCGCCGCGACCGCGCGGGAGGTTCTGATGCAGGCCGAGCTGATCCCGTCAGGCGAACCAAGACCCGCCACCGTCGCGCCGCTTCGGCTTCTGGCCGGCCTGTTGATCGCGCTCGCGCTCGGCGCGCTGATCGCTTGGCTGGTGCTGTCTACTCAGACCTGAGCCCTTCGACGCCGAGGTCAGCGGCCGGCGGCCAGGCAGCCCTTCGACGCCGAGGTCAGCGTCCGGCGGCCAGGCGTTCGAGGTGCGAGCGCCAGCCTCCCTCGATGTGGGCCATCGGGAGGCCACCGAAGGCCCTTGAAAGCGTCCCTCTCGGCCCCGTGAGGGTGCAGCCGGCAGACGAACTGAGCCGCGGCTTTCTCTCCCCGTTCGCTCGCCAGGAGGTCGATCACCGTAGGCCCGAGCAACGGCGCGTCGCGCGCGCTGGGGGGAAAAAATGGCCGGCCACCCTCTTTGAGGCGGCGGGCAATCGCGGCGCGGGAATGCTCCGTCTGGCCGGCGAACCACCGTCCACCTCCCTCCACCAGCCATGCCCACCGGAACTCGAGACCGACGCGGACGGGCGGACGGGCCTGGCGCAGTTCGAGGTTGTTCTCAGCGATGACCCGGCGGGCGTATAGCGCAGCCGGGGCCAGACCCAGCATCTCCCGAGACCCGGGGACGTTCGAGGCACGGGTCTGCAGCGACGCGGGCGACAGCACGTGCATCTCGCGCCCGCCGACCCATCCGGCGACATATCGTCGGGCGGCGGGCGCTGTGGCGATCCACGACAGCGGCAGCAGGGGATTTGTCAGCGACAGCCCCGCCATTCCCCGGTGCAGCACCACAGTCATCTCGGGAATGGCGCGCGGGAAGAGGTGCTGCAAACGGTCGCGCGTCCGCTCCAGCGAATAGAGGACGCGGTCGGCGTCGTCGGCGTCCGCGGCCTCGTGTCGAGCGCGGAACGACGGCGACACCGACTCAACCCATGTCATCTTTGCGACCAGCCGGTCGCCGAGACGTTATTAGACCAGCACCGGCTGACGATCGGAGGCGATGGCCGCGATTTCCTCAGTGGCCCGCTCGAACTCGTCGTCTGACAGGACCGGCGTGCCCTCGAACGGCAGCTCGCGCGTCAGCTCGAGCCATGAGCGGCAGCCGCCGTACTCGTCTCGGACCTTCACCGTGACCGGTCGCGGGATGCGGTACGTCCGCAGCAGGATCACGTGCAGCGGGTGGCGGCGCTTCCAGGCCAGCCGCTTCTCCGCGTAATCGGTCGTCCACACGTGGAATGGCGACAGCGCATCGACCGTACGGCGGTCGGTGATCGTGTAGTGCGCCGCGACCTCCGCCCAGGCGCGGATCCTCACGCGGTCGGGCGGCATGATCGGGATGTCGCGCCGGAGCGCGTGGGGCGGCGGCTCGCCGTCGCTCCAGACGCCCTCCTCTAGGGCCCGCCCGAGCTCCGGCAGGTGGGATTCGCGCACCAGGTCGGCGCATTGATGGTCGAACGTCGGGTAAAGGAAAAAGCGCTCGTAGTCGAGCTTGAAGTGCTTCTCTGGCTCGCGGATGCCGCCTTTGCGCAAAGTGAGGAGCTGCTCGCCCTCTGCGAGAGCCCGCACAGTGACGGCCCATTCTTTAAAAGCAATCGGCATATGTCTAGAAAATAGGGGGAAGGGGACTTATGGGCCCGGTGCGCGCAACTTTTCTTGCGACGGGCGCAACCGGGAAGGCGAGGATTGTAAGCGAGGTTCGCGAAATTGCAAAATATCGCTGGAAATAGAGGGTTTTGGGCGGCGGCGCGGTCCGGCGGCCCGTCCTGGGGCCGGGGTGCCGTCCTGGGGCCGGAGTGCCGTCGTGGGCCGGGGTGCCGTCCTAGGGCGCGGGGTGCCGTCCTAGGGCCCGGGCGCCGTCCTGGGGCCTGGGTCCGGTCCTAGGGCCCAGCTGGTTGGCGATCCCCGGCCCCGGCGATCGGCCCGATCGTGAGCTCGCGAGAGCAGGTCACGAACGATCAGCGTGGCCGCGGCCGGTGCCCCCTTCACGAACCCGAAGAAGGGGCCGAAGTCGTTGGTCGCCGAGAAGCCGGTGATGTAAAGCCCGGGCAGGGTGGTGCGGAAGAACTCGTCCAGGACGGGGAAGCCGTCTGCGAGCTGGACTTGCTCCAGAACGCCGCGCAGGTAGGGGACACTGGTGAGATCGACCCGATACCCGGAAGCGAACACGACGTAGTCGACCGCGAGGCGGGTCGAATTCGACAGCACCACCCGTATTGGCTCGGGGTTGCGGCCGGGCATGACCTCGGCCACGTGGACTCCGGGCCAGCGGGTGAGACCCTGCCATTGGAGGCGCGGAGTCAGCCAGTACTCGAGCGTTAGCCTTCCCACCTCCCAGAAGCGCCTGGCGATGGCCTGCTGCTCGGGTTGGGGCAAGTTGCGCCAGTAGCCGCGGACGTTCAGCGTGCGTTCGACGTGCGGGTCGACGAATTTCCAGCTCACGCGTTCGAAGCGGGGGACGTCGTGGCGGTGCACGATATCTATCCGCTCGGCGCCGCATTCCCGGAGCAAGGCCGCCCATTCGTAGGCGCTCTGCCTGCCACCGACGATCAAGACCCGCGCCCCGGCGAGGTCATCGAAGCTCACCAGATCGCACGTGTGGGCAAAGCGGTCCGGCCGCAACGAGGCCGCCCAGTCGGGGAGGTTCTTGTAATGGCGGACGCCGGGCGCGGCCAGGACGGCATCGGCGACGATCACCTCTCCGCTCTCCAACTGGGCTTCGAACCGCCCGTCGGGCTTGGCCAGGTGAGTGACGAGGTCCTCGCGGACGCTCAGCCCCTTGCGCCGGCTAAACCAGTCGGCGTAATCCAGAAACAGGCCGATCGGGATCGGGTCGACCTCGTCTGGGCGGATCCTCCGATCCTCGAGGTAGGCCTCCAGTGTCTCGACGCCAGAGCCGTCGAGGTGCCAGTCCGGGCCGGAACGCAGAAACATCCCTTCCGGCATATTCCCCCGCCAGAAGCCCATGGGCTGTCCCACGACGATGGCGTTGACCCCACGCTCGCGCGCAAGCGCTGCCGTCGCCAGCGCGTATGGCCCGGCGCCGATCACCAACAGCTGTGTATCCATCGTCTCGCCCCTCGGCTTCTCTTCCCCTCGAAAGTCCCACTTTACTCTGGGGCGGGGTAATAGGGAAACAGTGCGCTCGGGCATTGCCTCGGCGGCCAGGACACCGGTCGGGAAGCTCGGTGACCCTCGTTCACGAAATGCGTCGCCGTGGCGTCGAGTGTGGCGCTGCCACGATATGCGGTGGCGGGGGGCAGAGCTACGCCCTCATCCTCCGCCTGCCGAGCTAACGCTGACGGAGCGTTCCACCCGCTAGAGCTGGATTCCGGCCTCCGCCTCCACGGGGCGTGATGCGCCGTGCAATCGTTTACACCTCTTCGTGCCGCAGGCCTTGTTGAAGGAGTTAGGGTGACCCAGCTGGCGTTTCGCCTGAAGCTGGCCTGTGCGTCCTCCGAATCGCGCTTCGACGCGTGCGGCGCAGAGGCGCCCTTTGAGACGTGACTTTCATCGGTCGATCAGAGCAGAAGCGATTGCGCCCGCGCTAATCGACGAGCGGCACCTGGGAATCATCGAAGTCAAGCGTCTGCCTTGGCGTTCGACGGGCACAATGGGAGGCTTAGATGAACGCCGCTGCCGAGACCGACCGTGTCCGCCAGATCCTTGACAAGCAGGCGTCCGGGTACGACCACCCGCTAGAGCTGGATTCCGGCCTCCGCCTCCAGCACCTCGATCAGCGCCGCGAAATCCTGCTCGCCGTAGCCGCGGCCGGCTGCCGCACTCAGGATCTCCCGCGTCAGGGCCGCGAACGGAAACGGCGCACCGAGGGCCTGGCCCTCCTCCAGGCACAGCCGCACGTCCTTGAGCATGTGGTCGAGCTTGAACAAGGTCGTGTAGTCGTGGTTGCGCATCGGTCCGGCCTTCAGCTCGACCATCGCCGACCCTCCCGAACCGGCGCTAAGCACCGTGGTCAGGGCATCGAGGTCGACTCCGCCACGAGCCGCCACCAGCAGGGCCTGTCCCAGGGTGGCGGCGTTGGTGGCGGCCACCGCGTTGTTGACCAGCTTGACCATCTGCCCGTGCCCAAGTGGACCGGCGTGCACGATCAGCTTCCCCATCGCCTCGAGCACCGGTCGGGCCCGCTCAAAGTCCGCGTCCGAGGCGCCGGCCATGATCGTCAGCGTCCCGTCCTCGGCCCGTGGCGCTGAGCCCGTCACCGGCGCGTCGACCATCGCCACGCCGTGCGGGCCCAGCCGATCGGCGATCGAGCGGGTCGCGGCGGGGCCGATCGTCGAGCAGTCGATGCACAGAAGTCCTTCCGGGCGGCTCTCCACGACCCCCTCGGAACCCAGCAGCGCATGCTCGACCTGGGGACCGTCGACCAGCATCGTGACGACGACCTCGCTCATCGCCGCCGCCGCGGCCGGCGTCGGCGCCACCTGCGACCCGTGCTCGGTGGAGAACGCTTCGGCGCGCGTGGCGGTCCGGTTCCAGACCGTCAGCTCGAACCCGGCCCGGGCCAGGTTTGCTGCCATCCGGGAGCCCATGATGCCCAGGCCGAGGAACGCGACGCGCATCACGGCTCACCATACCCGCCGCCGCCGGGCGTCTCGATCCGCAGTCGCTGCCCGGGATTCAGCTCTCCGCTGGCCTTCGCCGGCAGCTCTTCCCCGTCGAGCAGGTTTCGCCCGGGCGTGCCCGGCCGGCCCCCTTCCGCCCCCGGGGGCTCGTGGCGCCGGCGCTCCGTGAGGAGGGAGAACCGCAGCGGCGCCGTCGCCTCGACCTCGCGGATCACGCCATCCCCTCCGCTGTGGCGCCCCGGCCCGCCCGATCCGCGGCGCTGGCTGTACTCGACGATCCGCAGCGGAAACTCGAGCTCCAGCGCCTCGACCGGCGTGTTCAAGGTGTTGCTCATCGCGACATGTACTCCGCTGGGTCCGTCGGCGTCGGGACAGGCGCCCTGCCCCCCGCCGATCGTCTCGTAGTAGACGACGTCCTGCGAGCCGATCACCACGTTGTTCATCGTTCCTTGCCCCAATGCGCGGCCAAATGCCTTCAGGACCACGTCGGCCACGCGCGAGGAGGTCTCGACGTTTCCGCCGACCACCGCCGCCGGCGAACGGGCGTTCAGCAGCGACCCCTCGGGCGCCCGGACCTCGACCGGGCGGTAGGCGCCGGCGCTCGGCGGGATGTCGGGGTCGGTGAGCACCCGGATCGCGAAGTAGCACGCCGAGCGGGTGACCGCCAGCGGACAGTTGAGGTTGCCCTCGTGCTGCGCGGCGGTGCCGGCGAAGTCGAGCGTCAGCCGGTCCCCCGCCACGGTCGCGGTAAGCGCGATCTCGAGGTCGCCTTCACGGGCCTCGAGCACGTCGCACGCGGTGTGCTCCCCGTCCGGGAGTTCCTGGAGGCAGGCCCGGGTACGTCGCTCTGCGTAGTCCAGCACCTCGCTGAAGGCCGCCGACACGATGTCGCGTCCGAACCGCTCCCACAGCTCCGAGAGCCGGCCGGCCCCGGTGCGGTTGGCCGCCAGCTGGGCGCGCAGGTCGGCCCGCCGCTGCTCGGGCTGGCGCATCTGTCCGCTCAACTCGCTGATCGCTGCTTCATCGAGCACCCGCGGAGAGATGACGACCCCTTCGTCCTGAAGCGTGCAGCTGTCTGCTGGCATCGATCCCGGTGTGGGCCCGCCGACGTCCGCATGGTGGGCCCGGTTGGCGGCGAACGCGATCAGCTCGTCGTCGGCGAACACCGGCGTGATGACGGTTATGTCCGGCAGATGTGTGCCGCCCTGGTACGGGTCGTTCAGGATCCATGAGCGTCCCGGAGCGTGGTCCTCCTCCAGGACCGCGGCCACTGCGGCGGGCATCGCTCCGAGGTGGACCGGGATGTGCTCGGCCTGCATCACCATCTCGCCTTGGCTGTCGAACAAAGCGGTCGAGGCGTCGCGGCGCTCCTTGATGTTGGCCGAGTGCGCGGAGTGGATCAGCACCGCGCCCATCTCCTCGCAGATGGCCCGAAGTGCACCGGTCAGGACTTGGAGCTGGACCGGGTCGATCATCGCTCGCAACGGACCTCTATCGAGCTTGGGTCGATCATCGCCTGCGCTCGCGATGGACCTGGATGGTGCCAGTGGCGTCGACCTCGCCCGACCATCCCCCCGGGACCAACAGCGTCGATTCCGCCAGCTCGACGACCGCCGGTCCTTCAATCGCCGCACCCGGCGGCGGAGCTCCTCGCAACACCTTCAGCTCCAGCTGCTCGCCGCCCAGGGTGGCTTCGCGGTAGCTCGTCTCGGGTGATTCGCCTCGGGCGGCGTCGCCCAGCTCGACCTCCGCGCCGGGCACGGTCGCACTGACCCTGATCGTCACCAGCTCCAGCCGTGCGTCTGAGTCGCTGTACCCGTAGCGGTCCTCGTGCTCGGCCTCGAATTTCGATCTCAATTCCTCGAGCTCGGGAGCGAGGTCGGCGGCGATCGCCAGCTCAAATGCCTGCCCCCGGTAGCGCAGCTCGTAGACGGCGCCGAGCTCGGCATCCGGCTGGCCCAGCGCCTCGCGGGCCCGCGTCGACAACTCCTGCACCTCCCCCGCCACGGCCTCCGCAGTGAGCGACTCGCCGCTCCACAGGACGCTCCGTTGCACGTCGCGCCGGCGCGGTGAGACCACCAGTCCGAGGGCCGCTAAAACGCCCGAGGCCCGCGGGCAGACGATCCGCTCGATCCCGAGCTCTTCGGCGATCGCGGCCGCGTGCAGCGGACCGGCGCCACCGAACGCCA
The DNA here is from genome assembly GCA_963719305.1 of uncultured Actinomycetes bacterium. GTDB lineage: Bacteria > Actinomycetota > Thermoleophilia > Solirubrobacterales > Solirubrobacteraceae > Palsa-465. Next base: position 191,036 of record CAVRBL010000007.1, read on the forward strand.
GCAGCGCATAGCCGCGCGGATCGATTCCGCGCTGGACGGTCACGACCCGGAGCGCCCTGAGCATCTCGGCGTTGGCGACGCGCACGATCCCCTCGGCGCATTCGCGCAGCTCGAGCCCGAGCTGGTCGGCGACCTGGGCGACTGCGGCCTCGGCCGCCGAGACATCTAGCTCCACCCCGCCCGCCAGGGGGCTGTCGAGCGATAGATAACCCAACAGCAGATTGGCGTCGGTGACGGTCGGGTCCGATCCCCCGCGCCCGTAGCAGGCGGGGCCCGGATCGGCGCCGGCCGACTGTGGCCCGACCCTCAGCGCCCCGCCTGGATCCCGCCAGGCGATCGACCCGCCCCCGGCCCCGACCGTGTGGACGGCGAGCATCGGCAGCGCGAGCGGGCGGTCGACGATCTCGCCAGCGCTGCGCTCCTGAACGGCCCCTTCGTCGACGACGCAAACGTCGCAGGAGGTTCCACCCATGTCGAGGCACAGCGCGTTTGGCGCGTCGGCCGCTCGTGCTACGAATGCGGCGCCGGCTGCGCCCCCCGCCGGGCCTGACAACACGGTCCAGGAAGCATGCAACGCGGCGGACGCCGCGTCGATCAGCCCGCCGTTGGACTGCATGATCGCCGGCTCGGGGAGCTGGCCCTCTTGGGCCCGGTCCACTAGGCGCCGCAGATAGCGCCCCAGCAACGGTGAGATCGCCGCATCGACCTCGGTGGTGGCGGCGCGCTCGAACTCCCGGAACGTGCCCACCACCTCGTGCGATAACGACACGTGGACGCCGGGGATGGCCTGCTGGAGGGCCTCGGCGGCGGCACGCTCGTGCTCCGGGTGGCGGTAGGAGTGCAGCAAGACGACCGCTACCGCCTCGGGCTCGGCTTCGGCCACCTCGCTGGCCAGGGAGCGAGCATCCTCTCTGGTCAGCGGCGCCAGCGGACCCTGGGGCGTCATCCGCTCGTGCGCCCCGAACCGGAGCTCCGTGGGAACGAGCGGGGCCGGACGGGCGGCACACAGCCGGTACAGGTGGGTGCGGTTCTGGCGAGCGAGCGCGATCACGTCGGTGAACCCTTCCGTCGCCACGAGTGCGGTTCGCGCGGCTCGTCCCTCGAGCAGCGCGTTGGTGGCGACGGTCATCCCGTGCGCGAACGCTTCGACCTGCTCCGCGCCGCGTCCCGCCCGTTCGAGCACGGCGGCAATGGCGTTCATCACGCCCTCGGACTGGTCTTGCGGGGTGCTGGTCGCCTTGGCTGTGACGATCCGACCATCGAAGGCGAGCACCGCGTCGGTGAACGTGCCGCCGACGTCGACGCCCAAGAGCATTCAGGCGACGTTACACGCCGCCTGATGCTCGATGTGCGCTGCGCTCAGGCCGCGAGTGCCGGCTCGAGCTCTTCGGTCTCCGCCAGGTGCTGGTGCGACGGGCAGTAGCCGTTGTGCGGCAGCGGTATCCGCTGGCAGGGCGTGCCCTTGCGAGTGCTGGCCCGGCAGCGCAGCGGGTTGCCGTACACGTCGTAGCCGTTGTTCGGCTGGCTGCGGAGGAACTCGTCGGCAAAATCGAGATAGCGGGTCACCACGCACAGCACGCGCTCCTGGGTGTTCAGGGGGAAGTACGCGCGGATATCCCCGAACAGCGTGCGCGCAGGATGCGCGAAATAGTGGCGGTCGGTGGCAAGCCGCTCCACCGCCGCCTCACAGGCCCGCAGCACGCGCTCGTGGTTTATGTACGGATCCGGGCTATGCGGATCCTCCGTGATCTCCCGCGAAAGCTCGCGATAAATAGCTCGGCTGAACCGGTACATCCAGTCTCTCCTTTCGGCTCTCCCGCTTGGGTGCGACCGGCCGTGGGTGCCATCCCTCGCGCGGCGAGTATCCCTCGGAGATATGAAGCATGGGCAGATGTACGTATTAATCCGACGTTAAGCCGAAATCCGGTTGGACGCGCAGCGCATGGCCATTCAGGCGTCCAGAGCGGACGTCTGACCCGTTTTACCCGGGGTTGGGCGGGTCTAATCCCAGCGCTCGAGCGCCGGCTGCGGGCCGTCACGCACTTTTGCGTGCTGGCCATCGAGAGCCGGATCGGGGACCGGATAGTCGAGCCTCCGATGGGCGCCGCGACTCTCCATGCGCAGCAGTGCGCATGTCCCGATCAGCCGTACGAGCGGGTACGGATCGTCCGTGAGCGCCCGTAGGCCGTCCGCCGTTCGCTCCAGCCCAGCGTGGCGCCAGAGCGCCGCGCGGCTCTCGGGGGAGGGCGCAGGCGGTGGCTCGGCGACACGATCGCCGCTGGATGGGTGCTGACCGTTGTCCCCTCCTGAGAGGTCGGCCGGGGACGGCTCGCCCAGGGCGGCGCGGGCCGCGCGTGCCCCGAACACGAAGCACTCGGTCAAGGAGTTCGAGGCCAGCCTGTTGGCCCCGTGAAGCCCTGTGCAGGAGCACTCGCCGACGGCGTATAGCCCGTGGAGGGTCGTCCGGCCGTCCAGGTCTGTGGCAATCCCTCCCATCATGTAGTGAGCCGCGGGCGCAACCGGCACCAGCTCGCGCTCGGGGTCGATGCCGGCGGTACGGAGCGCCGTGACGACGTTGGGGAACAGGGCAGGATCGACCTCGCGCATATCGAGCGCCACGGAGTCCGTCCCCGTCTCGACCATCCGGCGCTGTACCGCGCGCGCCACCTCGTCCCGCGGCGCGAGCTCGTCGACAAATCGATCCCCGGCGGCATCGAGCAACAGCGCGCCCTCCCCCCGCACCGCCTCGGTGACCAGGAACCCATCGGCGCCGTCTCGGGCCACGACCGCGGTCGGGTGAAACTGCATCATCTCCAGGTCGGCTAGGGCCGCGCCGGCGCGGTAGGCGAGCAGGAGCCCACCGCCGGTGGCCCCCGGCGGGTTTGTGGTCCGCGACCACAGGGCGGCGGCGCCTCCGGTCGCCAGGACCACGGATGGGCTGGCGATCGTGGTGCCGTCCTCCAGCTGGACGCCCGTCACCCGTCCCTCGGCGCCGAGCACCGCGGTCACCCGTCGCCCTTCGAGCACATCCACGCGATCGTCCTGGGCGACCAGCGCGGAAAGCTGGCGGATCAGGCGGCGCCCGGTCGCGGCGCCCCCGGCGTGGACGATGCGCCGGGCGGAGTGGCCGCCCTCCAGACCGAGCGCCAGGCGTCCACGACGGTCGGCGTCGAACCTGACCCCCAGGGAGGCCAGATCTTGCACGGCCGTTGGAGCCTCGTCGCACAGGATCTTCGCCGCCGATAGCCGTACCATGCCGCGGCCCGCCGCGACCGTGTCGCGGAGGTGCAGCTCGGGGCTGTCCTCGGCTGAAAGGGCCGCCGCCAACCCGCCCTGGGCCCAGTAGCTGGAGGAGCCGGCCAGGGGCGTGGCGGATACCAGCGTGATGCGCGCTCCGAGTCGCGCGGCGGACAACGCCGCATACAGCCCGGCGGCGCCGGCGCCGACAACGCACACCTGGGTCGCATTCGGATTCACCTGCGCGGAGTACGGTACTCGGCGATGGCCGGCGCTCCAGTGTTTCTCGCTCATCCCTCATCGCTGGCGCACGACACCGGCATGCACCCAGAGCAGCCGGCGCGGATCACGGCAATCGAGCGCCAGCTCGCGGACACGGGTTGGTTGGGCTACGAGCGAATTCGGTCAGAGCCGGTCGAGCGGAGTGTCTTGGCCGCGGTTCACCCCGAGCGATACATCGATGCGATCGAGGCCGCCTCGGCGGGCGGGGGCGCTCTGCTCGATCCCGACACCGCCGTCAGCGAAGAATCATTCCTGGCGGCGCTGCACGCGGCTGGAGGGGCTGTGCAGCTCGCCGACCTCCTGCTCGATCGCGCCACGCCGTTCGGCTTCAGCTGCCACCGACCCCCGGGCCACCACGCCCTGTCGGGGCGCGCGATGGGGTTCTGCCTTTTCAACAACGTGGCAGTGGCGGCTCAGCATGCGCTTTCAGACCGGTCCCTGGAGCGCGTGCTCGTCTTCGACTGGGACGTTCACCACGGCAACGGCACCAACGACATATTCCGCTCCACCTCGTCGGTGCTGTACGTCTCGATTCATCAGTGGCCGCTCTACCCGGGCACGGGCCAGGCGGCCGACACCGGCTCTGGCGAGGGGGACGGATACACCGTCAATCTGCCCGTGCCGCCTGGATCAGGCGACGAGCTGTACCGCTCGCTCGTGGACCACGTGGTGGTGCCGCTGGGGCGGGCATTCGAGCCCCAACTCGTCCTGGTGTCGGCCGGCTTTGATGCCCACCGCGACGATCCGCTGGCCGACTGCGCGGTGACCGAGGCGGGGTTCGCGGCGATGGCGGCGTCGATCAGACGGTTGGGCCAAGAGCTGGAGGCGCCGATCGGCGCCGTGCTCGAGGGTGGCTACGCGCTTGGTCCGCTGGCGCGATCGGTGGCCGCAACGCTGGAGACGCTGGGCTCGGCCGCTCTAGCGGCACCGGACGGAGCCGTCGCCGTCACACATCTCGCGCGCGAGGCGCTGGCGCGACTCGAGCCGTGGTGGCCGGCGCTGGCCCGATGACGCGTAGCCCCTACTAAGGCTAGGCCGCTCGACCAGTTTCACGCGCGCACTCGTGCCTCGGCGGGTCTGATCGCGTTCGAGAAAGGTGGGTGCGGCTGGCGGAGACGGCTCGCCCGGCGGAGCCTCGGCAGGGGGTGGTTCAGCGGGCGACGGTTCGGTGGGCGACGGTTCCGGTGGTGCGGCCGGCGGCTCGACGGGAGCGGGCGGAGGCTCCTCTGGCTCAGGTTCCGGCTGCGGAGGGGCGGCGGGTGCCTCCTCGGGAGCGGGCGGCGCCTCCTCCGTAGCTGCCGGCGCCTCCTCGGGCGCAGCGACGGGCGCTCGCAGGCCGAGCTGGCGGCTCGCCGACGCGTGACGGCGGCGGGCGATGCGTTCTAACAAGCCGCTCATGGTGCTCCGGGCGTGGCCGAGTATAACCGCCGGCCAGCGGCTGCGCAGGACGGCGGCCAGAGCGCCAGGCCGTCAGCCGAGCGCCCGCCAGGTCGTGACCACGCGCGCCGCCATCCGCTCGGCCGAGAACCGCTCGGCGCGATCCCGACCAGCGATCCGCGGGTCGGCGGCCGCCACGTGCGGCGCGACCGCCTGCTGCCACGTCCTCGCATCGAATGGGACGCAGGAGGCGCCTGCGATCCCTTCGAGCGCCTTCGGCGCGACGCCGACCGGGGTCGCGATGACAGGCACGTCGCAGGCCAGAGCCTCGAGCACCGAAAGTCCGAACCCCTCCCGCTCTGACGGAACGAGTACGGCGTTGGCGGCGTTGACCCACAGCGGGACCTCGGCAGGATCCACGTCTCGTAGCGCGAGCAGCGGGATCTCGCCGGCCACGGCCAGCGCACGGTCGTGGCGTTTCTCGGGGCGAGCGGGATCGGCGGGAAACAGTAGGTACGGCCCGCGCGGATCCAATCCCAGTCTCGCTCGCGCTTCGTCGCGGTCGATCCGGTGAAACCGCTTGATGTCGACGCCGCACGGAAGGACGGCCGGGCGACGCTTCACGGCCCAGCTCGGGACCTCGGGGGCCAGCGCCGCTGAGACCACCGCCGGCAGGTCGTAGCGCCGGAGCGCCGCCAGTGTGAGGGCACGAGACCTCGGGTGCGCGAGATCGGTGCCGTGAAGCGTGACTGCGCGCCACCGACCCGGAGCGGCGAGCGCCGGCCAAGCGGTCAGGCCGAAATGGGCGTGGACGACGTCGAAGCGATGCCGCCGGTAGCGCCGGCGGAGCTCGGCAGCCGCGCATGCATACGGTGCCGGCCCTCCCGGCTCGAACGCGACCAGCTCGATCTCCACGTCGGGGATCCGCCGCAGCGCCTCGACCTGATCGCGGACGAAGCTCCCCCGCGCCGGGTGGGCGGAGCTGGGGTACATGTTGGTGACCACGAGCGCGCGCATCGGCGCCGGGGAGGGTAGTCGCGGAGTTCCCCTCGGCGCACACCTGTTGGAGCTCACAAACCTCTGCCACCCGGCGCGGAATTGTGAGATCGAACAGGACATACCTGTTCGAGCTCACGAACCTCCGCCACCCGCAGCGGAATTGTGAGATCGAACAGGATGCGGCGCTTCACCGACGACAGGCGACCGGCAGCCGTCCCCTCTGGCACCATCCCCTTCATGTCTGCGCTCGCAGAGCATCCGGTCGCCGTGTTCGACTCCGGCGTCGGTGGCCTGACGGTCCTGCACGAGCTGCTGGTCTCGTTGCCGACCGAGGACTACCTGTACCTCGGCGACACTGCCCGCTTCCCGTACGGTGACCGCAGCCAGACCGAGCTTCGGACGTTCGCGATCGAGATCGCGGAGCACCTGCTCGACCAAGGCGCCAAGCTGCTCGTCGTGGCGTGCAACGCCCTGAGCGCTGCGGCGTTGGATGCCCTCGAGCTCCACATCGGCGACCGGCTGGATGTGATCGGGGTCGTCAAGTCCGCCACCCAGCTGGCGGTGGCTTCAAGCCGCACCGGCCGCGTCGGTCTGCTGGCCACGCCCGCCACCGTCGCGAGCGGAGCGTACGAACGTGCCGTACGCGACGCCGACGCCCACGTTCACCTCGAAAGCGTCCCCTGCCCGGATCTGGCGCCGATCATCCAGGGTGGGTTCCCGTTCGACGAGGACGTCGTCGACACCGTCCGGGGCTATTGCGCGCCGTTGAAGGCCGCGAGCGTCGACACGGTCATCCTGGGCTGCACGCACTACCCGCTAGTGGCGCCACTGCTGCAGCGAGTTCTCGGGCGGGGCGTCGCACTCGTCACCTCCGGGGCCGGCGTCGCGCGCAGCACGGAGCGGGCGCTGGCGGCCCGAGCACTGCTCAACCCGCGCCAGCACGAGGGCGACTACCGCTTCCAGTGCACCGCCGATGTCGAATCGTTCAAGGCGCTCGGGACTCGCTTTCTCCAGATGCCCCTGGGCGATGTGATGCACGTCGAGGTCGCGACCACGGTTCCGGCATGACCGAGCGCAGCTACAGCCGGGCCGCCGACGAGCTGCGCCCGACGACGATCGAGCCCGGGTTCATGCGTACCGCCACCGGCTCGGCGCTGATCTCGATGGGGGAGACGCGGGTGATCTGCACCGCCTCCGCCGAGGAGAGCGTGCCCCGGTGGCTGACCGGCTCCGGGCGAGGCTGGGTGACGGCGGAGTACGGCATGCTTCCGGCCTCCACCGGCGAGCGCAAGCAGCGGGACATCAGCCGAGGCCGGGCGGACGGGCGCACGATCGAGATCCAGCGGCTGATCGGTCGCTCTATTCGTGGTGTGATCGACTTCAAGGCCCTCGGCGAGCGCACCATCTACGTCGACTGCGACGTGCTTCAGGCCGACGGCGGGACGCGTACCGCGTCGATCACCGGCGGGATGGTGGCGCTCCGGCTGGCCTGTGAGCGGCTCATCGCAGAGGGAAAGCTCGAGCGCTCGCCGATGACCGGCAGCGTCGCCGCCATCTCGTGCGGGATGGTCGAGGGTGTACCGCTGCTCGACCTCGACTACTCCGAGGACTCAACGGCGGAGGTCGACGCGAACGTGGTCATGACCGGGGACGGCGGGCTGGTCGAGGTCCAGGCCACGGCGGAGCGCACCCCCCTCTCTCGCGCCCATCTGGACGAGCTGCTGGCGATCGCCGCGACCGGCATCGAGGCGCTGCGCTCGCTTCAGGACGAGGCGGTCCTCGCGAACACGCTGTAGCGGCCATGGCTGTTCGCTCGCTTGTGCTCGCGACCCGGAACCCGCACAAGCTGAAGGAGTTCAGGCGCCTGATCGAGCCGGCCGAGGTCGCCGTTGAGCCACTGCCCGACGGCATCCAGCTGCCGCCCGAGGACGGCAGCAGCTTCGCCGAGAACGCGCTTCCGAAGGCCAGGACGGCGGCCGGCGGAGCGGGACGCGTGTCGATCGCCGACGATTCCGGGATCGAGGCCGCCGCGCTCGGGGGGGTGCCCGGGGTCTTCTCCGCCCGCTACGCCGGGGAGCGGGGCGAGCGACCAGGAGAACCTCGACAAGCTGATGCGCGAGGCGCCGGTCGGCAGCCCGCTGCGCTACGTCTGCGCGCTGGCGTACGTCGATCCCCGAAATGGACAGGAGCAGCTGTTCTTCGGCTATTGCGGCGGGCGGCTGGCGGAGCATCCCCGCGGCTCGCGGGGGTTCGGCTATGACCCGGCGTTCATCCCCGACGAGAGCGATGGGTCAAGGACCATGGCCGAGCTCTCCGACGAGGAGAAGGACGCGATCAGCCATCGCGGGAACGCAGCGCGCGCGCTGCTGGCCTGGCTTCAGGGAAGATGAAGGCGCGCACTGCGGCGCTGTCGGTCGCCTCGAATTCCACCCTGATCGTGCTCAAGGTGGTCGCGGGGACGATCACCGGGTCGGTCGCGATCCTCACCGAGGCGGTCCACTCCAGCATCGACTTGGTCGCGTCGGTCGTGGCGTTCTTCTCTGTTCGCAAGGCCGACGAGCCAGCGGACGAAAGCCACCGCTACGGCCACGAGAAGATCGAGAACCTGGCGGCGGCCATCGAGGGAATCCTGATCCTCGTCGGCTCGAGCGTGATCGCATTCGAGGCCATCCGGCGTCTGGTCCGCGGTGGGCAAGTGGAATCCATTCCGCTCGGGCTCGCGGTGATCGGCTTCTCGGTGGTCGCGGACGTAGTCGTCTCGGCCGTCATCGCCCGGCGCGCCCGCGTCGCGCAGTCGGCCGCGCTCGAAGGAGATGCCGCCCACCTCCGGACGGACGCCCTGACATCGGCGGGCGTGCTGGCCGGGCTGGCGCTCGTCAAGATCACCGGAGCCCAGTGGATCGATCCCGTGGTGGCGTTGGCAGTGGCGGCGGCGATCGTGACGACGGGCGTCCGCCTGGTCGGGCGATCGTCGCGGGTGCTCGTGGACGAGGCCTTGCCGGCGGCGGAGGTGGCGGAGATCCGCGATGCGATCAAGGAGTTCGGATCCCGCGGCGTGGTCGGCTACCACGAGCTGCGCACGCGGCGGGCGGGAGCCCGGCGGTACGTTGACCTGCACGTCCAGTTCCGTTCGGGCACCTCGCTCGAAGACGCCCATCGCACCGCCCACGAGCTCCAGGATGTGATCTCCTCGCGCCTGGCGGGCGCCGACGTGCTGATCCACCTGGAACCAGCGGACCGCGTCCGCCCGGGCGAGGACCTCGAGCGCCAGGTCCGGCCTTAGGTCACCTGAGGTTGATCGCGGCCGATACGGCCAGTGCCAGGGTGACGCCGGCGTAGCCGTAGTAGCCCTGTAGCCCGAGGATGAGGACGGCAATTAGGCAGGCGATAACGGTGAGCAACCAGGCGAGGCGGGCGAGGTCCACGGGGCTATTCTCTCGGCGTCGCCGATGGAACCGGACATGTTTTCCCGCAAATTGCGGGAAAAGGACCCTTTTCTCCCGCAGTTGCCGTCCGACACCCGTGTTACGTTCCCGATTCCTACCACCCGAAGGAGGGAGCAAGTGACCAAGTCCGAGTTTGTCGACCAGGTCGCGGACCGCGCCGGATTGAGCAAAAAGGACGCATCGGATGCCGTGGATGCCTTCCTCGACACAATCGAGAGCGCGCTGAGGCGCGGCAGTGAGGTTTCCTTCTCCGGCTTCGGCAAGTTCAGCGTGTCCAATCGCAGCGCGCGCGAGGGTCGCAACCCAGCGACCGGAGAGCGGATCCACATCAGCGCCTCGCGGGTACCGAAGTTCACCGCCGGCGCCGCGCTCAAGAAGGCGGTCAAGTAGCACTGTCCTCGGCGGCCGCGCGCCCAGACGGGACCGCGGGCGTCGGCGACAGCCCGCCATTCGGCGATCGGGTCGCGGGGCTCGTTGCGGCGCGGACATCTCAGCTCGTGCTGGGCCTGGATCCGGACCCGGCCCGGCTGTGGCCGCGCGCGCTCGAACTCGCTTATCTACCTAACGCGCCGCCCGCTGCGCGGGCGGCGTTCGCCGTCGCCACCCATTGTCAGCTGGCGATGGAGGCAGTCGCCGATCAATGCGTGGCCGTCAAGCTTCAGGTCGCATGCTTTGAGCGGCTGGGCGCGCCCGGTTGGGCGGCGCTGAAGGAAGTGATCGACCGCGCCCGCGAGCGTGGCCTGCTGGTGGTCGCCGATGCCAAGCGAGGTGACATCGACGTCACCGCGGCGGCCTACGCCCAGGCTTACTTCGGTTCAACGCCGACGCCATACGGTCCTGTCGAGGGTCTGGGGGTGGACGCCATGACCGTCAACCCGCTGCTCGGCGTCGACTCGCTCGACCCGTTAGTGCGCGAGGCGCGCGGGCGGGGCGGCGGCCTGTTCGTGCTGGCCCGAACCTCAAATCCCGGCGCCGCGGACGTCCAGGGCCAGGTACTCCAGGGGGGCGGCACGGTCAGCGATCGGCTGGCGCAAGTCATCGCGTCGCTCGGCGCGGGCGGGGTGAGCGCGAGTGGGCTGGCGGACGTGGGGGCCGTGGTGGGTGCGACCGCTCCCGAGCAACTGGCCACGCTGCGCGAGCAGATGCCAAACGCGATCTTCCTGCTCCCGGGAGTAGGACCGCAGGGGGGCCGCGTCGAGGAGCTTCAGGCCGCATTTGCTCCCGGCCCGGGGGGTGGACTGGTATCTGCGTCTCGCGCAATCGTCGCCGCGCACGAGCGCCGCGGCGGGGATCCGGCCTCGGCGGCCAGGCGAGAGGCCGAACGGCTCAGAGAGCTGGCCTGGGGCGTGTCTTCGTGACGGAACGCATTTGTATGATCGGCGGGCGATGGTGGGTCGGAACCCCGTGCGCTACCTGGCACCGATCGTGCTCGTTCTGGCCATCATCGGTGCCTCGTTGATCGTGGCGAGCCACACCGGCGGGAGTAGCTCGACTCAGTCCGCGCATGTTGCTCAAGCATCAACGGGGCCCACGAGGGAAGTACGCGAACGCCACGTTTTATACGGTGCAGCCGGGTGACAATTTGACCACGATCGCAACCAAGACTGGGGTTCCGGTCCTGACCCTCGAGCAGCTCAACCAGTCGCTCGACCCCAACAGCCTTCAGACCGGCCAACGGCTCAGGCTGCGTCAGTGAGGGGACGCCGCCGGGTAGGAATCCTGGCGGCGGCGGCGGTCACGCTGGCCACCGCCGTCGCGGTCGCTCCGGCCGGTCCAGCGGGTGCCGCTCCGCGCTCAACCACCGCCTGCGCTCGGTGTCCGAGCCGCGATCCTGGTCGCTGAGAACACGGGCCAGCGGCTGTACGGCGTGAACGCCGACGCCCAGCTGCCGGTCGCCTCAACGACGAAGCTGATGACGGCGCTGGTGACGCTCGAGCGGGCGCCGATGAGCGAGACGTTCCCCTATCCCGGCACCTACTTCTCATCGGATGCCTCGCAGATCGGCCTCGTAGGGGGAGAGCGGATGAGCGTCCACGACCTGCTGGTGGCGATGATGCTTCCGAGCGCCGACGACGCCGCTCAGGATCTGGCCTACAACATCGGCCGCGGCTCGGTCACTCGATTCGTGGCGATGATGAACGCCCGGGCCGTCCAGCTGGGGCTGACCCACACCCACTACTCCACGCCGATCGGGTTGGACACGCCAGGCAACTACTCGAGCGCGGCCGATCTGGTCAAGCTTGCCACCTATCTGCTCGAGCGCTACCCGCTGTTCGCCCACGTCGTGGCCCAAACGAGCGCAGTCCTCCACACCGGCGACCAGGTCCGCACCGTCGTTTCTCGAAACGGCCTGGTCGGCCGGGTGCCGTGGATCTACGGCGTCAAGACGGGCCACACGAACGGCGCAGGTTACGTGCTGGTGGCCGTGGCGCGCAAGGGTGGGCTGACGCTGCTGAGCGCCGTGCTGGGCACGGCGAGCGAGAGCGCGCGCGACCAGAACACGCTCGCGCTGCTGAACTGGGGCTATGCCAACTTCCGCCTGACCGAGCCCGTCGTCGGCGGCTCCGTCCTCGCCCGCCCGACGGTCGCGGACCAGCCCGGCAAGCACGCGACGGTGGTCGCGGCCCGCAGTTTGCAGGACGTCGCCGCCCGCTCGAGCCAGGTGCAAGTGCGCCTCCGCGTCCCGCGTCAGCTCAGCGGCCCGCTCAACCGGGACACCGTCGTCGGCAGAGCGATCGTGCTCGATGACGGCAGGCAGCTGACCAGCGTCCCGCTGATTCTGGCCCGCGCGGTGCCGGGCGTGAGCGCGCTCACCCTCGCCGTGCGCTTCATCACCCAACCGATTACGCTTGTGGTGCTCGTGATGCTGCTCGGGGGAACAGCCGCGCTGATCGTCCGCCGCCGTCTCCACCGGCGAGCCCGTCAGCCGACCCCAGCATGATCATCACGGTCACCCTCAACGCGGCGTTGGACAAGACGCTCGAGGTGCCGAACTTCACCCCGGGCCGCCGCCATCGCACCGTCGACCAGACCACGATGCCCGGCGGCAAGGGCGTGAATATCGCCCGGGCCATCAAGCGCCTCGGCCAGCCCGTGATCGCCACGGGGCTGGCGGGCGGCTCGACCGGCACTCGGATCATCGACGCGCTCACCGACGAGTCGATCCTCAATGGGTTCGTGCGGATCCGCGAGGAGTCGCGCACCAATACCGCGGTGTTGGACCCCACCACCGGGGTGCACACGGAGGTCAACGAGCGCGGTCCGGATGTCTCTCCCCGGGAGCTCGAGCTGTTCCGGGACAAGCTTCTGTACCTGGCGCAGGGAGCGAGCATGTGCGTGTTCGCCGGCAGCCTCCCCCGCGGCGTCGAGCCGGACGTGTACGGAGAGCTGATCCGCGAGGTGCACAAGCTGGGCGTGACCACAGTGCTCGACACCGATGGTGAGCCGCTGCGGTTCGGGGTGCGCGCGGAGCCCGACGTCGTCTCCCCGAACGAGCTCGAGGCCGAGGAGCTCGTGGGACATGAGTTCAACGACGATGACGATCGAGCCGAAGCGGTGGTAGAGATCACCAGGCTCGGGGCACGCGAGGCGGTCATGACCGTTCCCGACGGCTGCTATGCCAGGGTCCTGGAGGATGGCGTCCCCGTACTGCTGCGCCTGCGGGTCGAGGAGCTCGAGCCACGGTCGACGATCGGGACCGGCGATGCCTTCCTGGCCGGATACGTCTCGGCCCGGTACGCCGGCTCCTCGCCAGTGGACGCGCTTCGGTTCGGGGTCGCGTGCGGCGCCGAGTCCACCCAGCATTTCGGGGCCGGCGTGCTCGATCCGGCCCGGGCCGAGCGGATGCTCTCGGAGGTGCAGGCAGAGCGCCTGGAGCTGAGGGCCGAGATCAGCTGAGCCATCCGAAACGTCGGCTACGCTTTCTCAATGGAAGTAGAGATCGGACGCGGGAAGAAGGCCCGCAGGGCATACGGGTTCGACGACATCGCGATCGTCCCATCCCGCCGCACGCGGGACCCGGACGACATCGACATCTCCTGGACCCTGGGGCCGTACAGGTTTGAGTTGCCGCTGCTGGCGGCCGCGCTTGACGGGGTCGTCTCGCCGCAGACGGCGGGCGTGATCGGCAAGCTCGGCGGGCTGGCGGTGCTCAACCTCGAGGGCATCTTCTGCCGCTACGAAGATGCCGACGGGGAGCTCGAGCGGATCGCGACCTTCTCGCGCGACATCGCCACCCGCGAGATGCAGGACATGTATCGCGAGCCGATCAAGTCCGAGTTGATCGCCCAGCGGATCAAGGAGATCAAGTCCCACGGCGTGGTGACCGCCGCCTCGCTGACGCCCCAGAAGGTCCGCAGGTACTACGAGGTGGCGCTGGACGCCGGCCTCGACATCCTCGTCATCCAGGGAACCGTCGTCTCGGCCGAACACGTCTCCCGCGACGAGACCCGGCCGCCGCTGAACCTCAAGGAGTTCATCCGCGAGCTGCAGCCGACGCCTGTGCTGGTCGGAGGTTGCGCCTCCTACCACACTGGGCTTCACCTGATGCGGACCGGCGCGGCCGGCGTGCTGGTCGGGGTGGGCCCGGGCGCGATCTGCACCACCCGCGGCGTGCTCGGCATCGGGGTACCGCAGGCAACCGCGATCGCGGACGTGGCGGCGGCCCGCTCGCAGCACATGCTCGAGACGGGCGAGTACGTGAAGGTGACCGCCGACGGCGGGATGCGCAACGGCGGCGACGTGGCAAAGGCCATCGCCTGCGGCGCCGACGCCGTGATGCTGGGCTCCGCCCTGGCCAGGGCGTACGAGGCCCCCGGTCGGGGCTACAACTGGGGCATGGCCACGTTCCATCCCACGCTCCCGCGCGGAACGCGGGTGGCGACCACCCAGAACGGCACCCTGGAAGAAATCATCAAGGGTCCGGCCCGCGAGAACGACGGCACGTTCAACCTGATGGGCGGCCTCAGGACTTCGATGGCCACCTGCGGTTACCGCGACATCGCGGAGTTCAACCGCGCCGAGCTGATGGTTGCACCGGCGCTTCAGACCGAGGGCAAGCACCTCCAGCGCGAGCAGGGCGTGGGTATGGGCGCCATCGACAAGCCTGCGACCGTCGGTGTCGGCGACTAATCCTGGCGGCAGCAAACCGTCGTCGGCCGGCGTCCTCGATCGCTCGCGTGCAGAGCACGCCACGCTCACTGCGTCCTTGGCCGACTCGGTTTTCGCTCGCCAGGACGCGTCCCCGGCGGCCACCGACCAAGTAGTGGTCCTGGACTATGGGGGCCAGTACTCCCAGCTGATCGCTCGCCGGGTCAGAGAGTGCGGGGTGTTCTCCGAGCTCCTCCCCCACCACGTGGGCCCGGAGGAGGTGGCTCGACGGCGCCCGAAGGGCGTGATCCTCTCCGGCGGACCGGCGTCGGTGTACGCCGAGAGCGCCCCGCCTCTCGAGCGCGAGCTGCTCGAGCTCGGCGTTCCGGTGCTCGGCATCTGTTACGGCATGCAGCTGCTGGCGCGCGAGCTGGGTGGACGCGTGGAGGGCGCCGAAGTGGGGGAGTTCGGGCGCTCGCAACTGACCGTGACCGAGACCGGGCGGCTGCTTCACGGGACGCCGCGGGAGCAGACGTGCTGGATGTCTCATCGCGACACCGTGTTTGCGCCGCCGCCCGGATTCACGGCGCTCGCTTCCTCCACGGCCTCGCCGGTGGCGGCATTCGAGTCTCCGGAACGCGGAATCTACGGGATCCAGTTCCACCCCGAAGTGGTTCACACCCCCTACGGCCAGCAGGTTCTGCAGAACTTCCTCGAGGGGGTGTGCGGCTGCGAGCGCACCTGGAGCCCGCGCTCGGTGATGGAGGAGCAGATCGAGCGGATCGCGGACCAGGTCGGCGACGGCCGCGCGATCTGCGGGCTGTCCGGGGGCGTCGACTCGAGCGTGGCTGCCCTGCTGGTGCACCGCGCGATCGGAGATCGGCTGACCTGTGTTTTCGTGGATCACGGGTTGATGCGCAAGGACGAGGGCGAGCAGGTCGTGCACGCGTTCCGGGACCACTTCAAGGTGCCGCTAGTCGCGGTCGACGCCTCCGAGCGGTTCCTTGCCCAGCTGACGGGAGTCAGCGATCCGGAGGAGAAGCGCAAGCGGATCGGTACCGAGTTCATCCGCGTGTTCGAAGAGGAGGCCGCCGAGCTCTCCGACGTCCGGTTTCTTGTGCAGGGCACGCTCTACTCGGACGTGATCGAGTCCGGAGGCGGGACTGGAGCCGCGACGATCAAGTCCCACCACAACGTCGGCGGGCTGCCCGAGGACCTGCAGCTCGAGCTCGTGGAGCCGCTGCGCACACTGTTCAAGGACGAGGTCCGGGCGGTCGGCGCGGCGCTGGGGCTGCCGGAACGGCTCGTGTGGCGCCAGCCGTTCCCCGGTCCAGGGCTGGCCATCCGGATCGTAGGTGGCGAGGCCACGCGAGAGCGGCTCGAGATCCTGCGCGAGGCCGACGCCATTCTTCAGGACGAGATCCGCAACGCGGGTCTGTACCGGGAGCTGTGGCAGTCGTTCTGCGTGCTTCCCGACATCCGGACGGTCGGCGTTCAGGGCGACTCGCGCACGTACGGGAACGTGATCGTGATCCGGGCGGTCACAAGCGACGACGCGATGACCGCCGATTGGGCGCGGCTTCCCTACGACCTGCTCGAGCAGATCGCCTCGAGGATGATCTCCGAGATCCGGGCGGTCGGTCGGGTCGTGCTCGACATCACCAGCAAGCCCCCGGGCACGATCGAGTGGGAGTGACGGATCCGCCGGGCGTCATGAGCCGGTAGACCGAAGATCGCGGTAGCTCCGCGCACCGCGGCCCACGCCGGGCACATAATCCGTGCTACACTGGACCCGTGGCAAATCTCACGCTGGTGATCGACGACGAGGTCCTGAGGCAGGCGCGGATTCGGGCCCTCGAGCAGGGCACATCGGTGAACGCAGTCGTCCGCGATCAGCTGAGGCGCTATGCCGGCGGCTCACGACAGGAGCGGGCGCGTGCTCGGCTGCTCGAGCTATCCGACGAGGCGCGTGCCGGCGCTGGCGCGCGCGGACGGAGCTGGACGCGAGAGGACCTCTATGAAGATCGCGTCGGGCGAGGGCGGCGATAGGGGTCTTTCTCGACACCAACGTCGTGGTGTATGCGTACGACCGCGACGAGCTGGCGAAGCGCGAGGTAGCGCGGTCCATCTTCGCCGATTACGGGGAGCCGCTAGCCCTCAGCACCCAGGTGCTGGCGGAGTTCTATTGGGTGTGCACACGGCGCCTGGCCAAACCGCTCCCTGAGGCGCGGGCCGCCGAGATTGTCGAGGCTCTGTCGGAGCTGCTGGTGATCGGTGCCGACTCCTCGCTGGTTGTCTCGGCCATCGCGCTCGCCCGCCAGCGCCGAATCTCGTCCTGGGACGCCCTCATCGTCCGAGCCGCACAAGTCGGCGGCTGTGATCGTGTGCTGTCTGAAGACCTCCAGGACGGCGCGCAGTTCGGAGAGCTGCGCATCGAGAATCCATTCGCCCCGTGACTAAAAAGGATCCCGCGTGACGATCACCCACTTCGACGAGGCGCAGGCATTCGAGTTCAACCTCGGCCACTTGCGCGGGCGGTGGACGAGGCTCGGCGACACCGCCGGTAGCGTTGGCGTCGGTCTGCGACGGATTCAGCTGCCCGCCGGCGGCTGGTCGACACCGGCGCACGAGCATGGTCGCGAGGAGGAGATCTTCTATGTGCTCGCGGGCCGTGGTGTGTCCTGGCAGGGAGGCCGCACGGCGGAGATCGGCGCCGGGGACTGCGTCGTGTACCAACCGAATCGCGGCGCCCATACCCTGCACGCGGTCGAGCCGCTGGACGTGCTGGCCTTCGGGCTGCGCGAGCACGACGAAGCCATGGGCTTCCCCCGGCTTGGGATGTCGCTCGTTGGCCGCCGGGCGGTGGCCTCAGAGCCTGGCGTCATCGACCGGGCGCCATTTCAGTTCGTCCGCGAGTCGCAACTGGGTCCGCCCGAGCTGCCGGACGAGCTGGGACCGCGACCGGAGACGATCGTCAACGTGGACGACGTGGACGGCGTCCGGTTTGGCCGAGGTCGCGTCGAGTCGGTGCGCCGCAACCTGGGGGAGGCGGCCGGCTCGCGCGCCACCGGGCTGAAGCACGTATGGGCCGCGCCGTCCAAGCACGCGACTCCGCTTCACTGCCACTCGCTCGAGGAGGAGCTGTTCGTGATGCTGGAGGGGGATGGGATGCTGTTGCTGGGCGACGAGGAGCTGGCGGTGAGAGCCGGGCACGTCGTCGCTCGTCCGCCGGGCACCGGGGTGGCCCACGCCTTCCGCGCCGGTCCGGACGGACTCGAGTTCCTGGCCTACGGCACCCGCCACCCGGGTGATGCCTGCTATTACCCGCGCTCGAACAAGATCTCCTTTCGCGGCCTGGGCGTGATCGCGCGCCTGGAGCGGCTCAACTACTGGGATGGGGAGGAATAGGGATGGCCACGTTCGTGTTCAGGCTCCAGGCTCCACGCCCGACCTTCGCGCTCGACATGAGCGACGAGGAGCGCGAGATCATGGGCCGCCACGCTGCCCACTGGCAGCCGTTGATCGACTCCGGCCAGATGGTGGTGTTCGGGCCGGTGCTCGACGACACCGGCTCCTGGGGACTAGGGGTGGTCGAGGCCGAGGACGAGGGCGAGCTGAAGGCGTTCGCCGCGCGCGATCCCGATGGTCACGACCGGCACCGGCCGGGTCGAGCTGGGAAAGATGCTCAGGGGGTTCGTTCGGCCCCGGGATCAGAGTCGGGGCGGTTAGTCGCAGCGCCCATTCAAGTCGTGCGCAGCGCTTCGGTTGGGCTCAGTCGAGCGGCTTTGGCAGCCGGATACAGACCGGCGAGGGCGCCGATCGCGAAGCCAGCAGCGGGCGCCGCGATGAGCGCATAGAGCGGTACGACGAACGGCTCGTTCTTGGCTTGGGCGTAGATCTCCGTCGCCCCAGCGCCGACCAGCAAGCCCGCGATCCCGCCCAACACCGCCAGCAGCGCCGACTCCATCAGGAACTGCGCCGAGATGTGCTGCCTGGTCGCGCCGAGGGCACGGCGGAGTCCGATCTCCCCCCGTCGCTCCAGGACGCTGATGACCATGATGTTCGCGATTCCGATCGCTCCGACGAGCAATGCGACGGCGCCGAGCCCGAGCAGCAGCGTCGTGAACTGTCCCTTGGCGGCGGCGCGGGCCTCGAGCGCGTCGGACGGCCGCGACACCTGGACGCCATCCGGCTGTTGCGGGTCGGCCGTGGGGGCGAGCAGGTTGGAGACCTGCTTGACGTCGTTGACGTTGGCACGCACATAGATCTCGGTCGGGTTGGGCTGCGTCTGGAACATTCGCTCCGCGACCCGGAGTGACACGAATACATCGGAATCAAGGCTCGAGTCAAGGGCGACCGGCCTCAAGATCCCGACCACCGTGAACCAGGTGTTGCCGAGGTACACCATCAGGTGGCCGCCGACCTGGCTCATCTGGAGAACGCTTGCCGCTTGTGCGCCGAGCACGACCTCCGGGAACCGGTCCGAAACGGAATCCAGGAAGTGTCCCGAGGCCACCTGCACGCCGAGCACTTGGGGCAGATTGTCGGCTGCGGCGTCAACGCCGATGCCTCCAGTCTGAGAACTGGGGACGGCCGGGCTGCGGTACACATTCGCGCCCGAGATCTGGTAGACGGCGGCGTCGCTATCGACGTGCTGCATGTGATTGATCATCGGCACGGCGGTGGTGGGCAGGACTTCGTTCGCGCCCAGGAACGTCTGCCCGGGTGTGACGGTCAGCAGGTTCGTGCCCAGCGCATCGATCTCGGCCAGCAGGTTCGCCTGGGCCGAGGCCGAGACCCCGACGACGGCGACCATCGCCCCGATCCCGATCGCGATCCCGAGCGCCGAGAGGGCGGCCCGCAGTCGCCTCGTCCGTGGCCCCTGCAGCGCTGTGCCGAACAGCTGGGAGAGCGGCAGCCGCGGCGGCGGGATGAGATCAGGGTGAGCGGGCGTTGCGGAGGCCGCGTTCATTGACGCTCGTCGCGGACGATCTGGCCGTCGCGCATCTCGATCCGACGCGGGAATCCCGCGGCGATGTCGGTCTCGTGGGTGATCAGCACCAGCGTCGCGCCGTCCGAGGCCAGCCCGTGCAGAAGGGCGATGACCTCCCCACCGGATTTGGAGTCGAGGTTGCCGGTCGGCTCGTCGGCGAGGATGATCAGCGGTCGCTTGGCGATCGCGCGCGCGATCGCCACCCGCTGGCGCTCGCCGCCAGAGAGCATCGGGGGCCGGTGGCTCAGCCGGTGGCCGAGCCCGACGCGCTGGAGCGCCGCGCGGGCCGCCTCGCGGCGCTGCCCGAGCGGTTGGCCTGTGTACAGCATCCCGAGCGCGACGTTGTCGATCGCGCTGAGAGCCTCCTGAAGGTGAAAACCCTGAAACACGAATCCGATGGCATGCGCTCGCAGCCCCGCCAGCTGCACGTCGGATACGTCCGCGACACCGTGGCCGGCGACGTTGACGCCGCCCCGGGTCGGCCGCTCGAGCGTTCCCATCACTGTCAGCAGCGTGGTCTTGCCCGAACCGGATGGCCCGATCACCGCCACCTGTTCGCCGTCGCGCACCTCCGCGGTCACACCGTTCAGTGCGACCACCCCTCCTCGGTACTCCTTGGTGACTGCGTCGAGGTACAGCGCGGCGGTCATCCCTGTGAGTCGGTCACCTCCAGGCCCGGGTAGATCCCCTGAGAAGAGATCTGGACATAGCCGGCGGCGAATAGTCCGGTCGTGACGGGGATCAGCCTGTGCGGGGCGGTCGCCTCTTGCACCGCGTAACCGCCGCCTGCGGTCGCCAGGAGCGCCGTCACCGGCACCGATAGCACGTTCTTTGCCTCGGCCTGGGCGAAGTTCACGCTTACCGATGCCCGGTCGAGTCCAGTACCGGCGCGGTGGCCTTGGAGGGTGATCGTCACGGGGATCGTCGAGCCGGAGCCGCTGTTCGAGCCACTGCCGTTCGAGTTGCTGTTGTTCGAACTGCTGTTGCTCCCGGAGCCGTTGCTCCCCGAGCCGTTTCCGCTATTTGAGTTGCTCGAGCTCTGCGCTACCGGGCTGACGGCTGTGATCCGGCCGTCGACCGTGGTGCCGTTCGGAAGCTGCACCGTCACCGACTCCCCGACCTTGGCCTCCGACTGCTTGCTGGCGTCTAGGTCGACGGTCACGGTCAGCTGCGTCGAGGTCGTCTGAAGGACGGCCGAGGCGTTTCCGCTCCCACTGCCGCCGTTGGACGAGCTGCCCCCGTTTGCCGACGAGTTGCTGCCGTTTGACGAGGCGTTACCGCCGCTCGAGGACGAGGGGCTTCCGCCATGGTTCGATGACCCACCGCCATTTGAGGAGGGCGAGCTCCCCCCATTGCCAGCAGCCCCGGAGTGAGAGCCGTTGCCTGCCTTATTGGCGGCCTTCAGCTCAGCGATCTCGGCCTCGAGCAGCGCGATTAGCGCCTTGAGCGACTTTGAACTGGTGGAGGTGCCCGGCTTGTGGCCACTGCCAGGGTTGCCGGAGCCGGAGGGCTGGGACGGGTGGGTCTCGAGACTGGCGAACTCCGGTGTGCCGCCATCCACCGGATCACTGGTGCTGCTCGACGAGGATGGATTGCCTGAGTTCGAGCTCCCGCCGCCGGTTCCGCCCAGTGTTGCGTTCACGGTCGAGACGAGTTGATCGCCGGGGAGGAACGCAACCTGTCCCAGGGACAGACTGCCCGTCTCGGTCTCCCCCAACGACGCCTGCAGGGCTTCGACCCCCGCGGTCGTCGCCGCTTGCCAGGTGCCATCGATGACGATCCCGTCGGGGTTGAAGCCGAGCCTCACGAGGTTGCGGTTCAGCTCAAGAACGTCTTCGCCATCGCTGTCGCTCGAGCTGAGGTCCCGATAAGCAGGCGTCGTCCCGTCCATCAGGGTCACGGGCTCGCCGTTTACCTTGAACAACGCCTGTCCGGGCTTGATCACCTGTCCTACCTTCGGCAGCCAGGTGATCGTGCCGCTCAGGCGGTCATACACCGTCTGTGGACTCGCATATGAGAGAGTGCCCGACTCGGTATCGGTCTGCACCAGGTCGCGCCGCTGAACGGTGGTGGCACCGGAAGGCGCGCTGGCGGAGTTGCCGGAAGCGGTCGGGGTCGAAGAGCCGGTGCCGGCGACGAGCCCCGCCAACACCGCGACCGCCGCCAGGAGCGCCACCGCGGCCGCGATTCGCCGACGGCGGCGGCGCGAAAATAGTTTCCAGACCCTCAAAGCTCACCTCGAGTGAGTTGACGGCAAATTGGAATGCCACTCACGTTCGGTAGCCCGCCTAACCTGGCGCGGGGGCGGGGGCACCGCTCGGCGGCGTCACTCCGCACCTCCTGGCGGCCCGTTTGAACCCGGGAGACTTGGGGTCGACCCCTGGCCCCAGCGCGAACACCATCCCCCGAAGCGCGAGGACGCGGGTGGCGCCGCTCGGTGCGCTCAGAGTCGGGTCGGGAAAGTTCGGCTGCCCGTGCGAACGCATGCACTCTGCGAACCGCAGTGCCGCCTGTCGCTCGCTCGCCGACATCGGCTGAGGAGGGCCGCCCTTTGGGTCGTACCGGCGGCATGCCCGCTGGGCTGACTGGAACGCGGGCGCCCGCGGGTTGATCCCGGAACCAGGACCAATGGCGATCTGCCCGTGGCCACTGGGATCGGGAAAGTTCGGTACCCCATGCGCGCGCATGCATTGCGCGAACCGCAGTGCTGGGTCCACGCTGGACGCCGTCGTGCTGGGCGTGCCCGACGAGCCGCACGCGGCGAGAGCCAATGCGCAGGAAATGGCTGTCAGCGCGGTTCGCATCTAGCTTCCCACCGGTGCGGCCTTCGCTCCGGGGCCGCCGAAATGGCAAGCGGTTGCCGCCTGCTTGACCGCCGGGGAGTTCATGTCGATCGACCTCGGGATCGCGAGGAAGTACCCCCCGCGGCCGATGATCGCGCTGTAGTCGGCGGGGCTATTCGGCGGCGATCCAGTCTGCGGGTCGGGGAAGCTGGTGATGCCGTGCCGACGCATGCACTCCGAGATTCCGGAGCAGCCGAGCGTGCGCCTGCGCCGATGGGGGTCCCGAGCCCGGGCCGCCGCCCGGCAGCAGGTGCTTACACGACTTCTGGGCAGACTGGAACGCAGGCGACCCTGGGTTGATCCCGGAGCCTGGGCCGACCGGAATGCGGATGCCGGCGCCGCCGGCGCTCGGGTCGGGGAAGTTCGACACGCCGTGGGAGCGCATGCACTTCGCGAAGTCGAGCGCGTGCGAGTAGCCGTTCGCCGCATCCTTGGTTGGGTTGCCCGAGGACCCGCAGGCGGCAATCAGCAGGCCGCAGGTGAAGATCATCGCGATTCGCTTTGGCACGCGGTCCTTTGTACGGCCGGCCGCGTAACACGGGCGTCACGCTGTTATGCCGCTGTTATGCCCCATCGGGCATCCTCGGCAATCGGACGCCGGCGCGGAACGAGAAACTCCGCGCCGGCGCTCCCCACGACAATGAGCTTCTGCGCTCGAGGCAAAAGGCGATGAGGGTGCTTGTGGTTGAGGACCATGCGAGGCTCGCCCATACGGTGGCCAGCGTCCTGCGCCGAGAAGGGATGGCCGTGGACCTGGCATTCGACGGGCGCGAGGCTCTACAGCGCGCGCAGGTGACCAATTACGACGTGGTCGTACTGGACCGTGACCTGCCGCTCGTGCACGGTGACGACGTCTGTCGCTCGCTCGCCGCCGACGGCCATCCGTCCGCAGTCCTCATGCTGACCGCAGCCGGCACGCTCGAGGACCGCGTGCAGGGGCTGGGCATCGGCGCGGACGACTACCTGTCCAAGCCCTTTCACCTTGTCGAGCTGATCGCGCGGGTGCGGGCGCTGGCCAGGCGGTCGCGCCGGCCGCTGCCACCTACGCTGGCGCACGGCGACCTCCTACTGGACTCCGCCCGTCGCCGGGTGACGCGGGGAGGGCATCCGGTGGCGCTTGGCTCGAAGGAGTTCGCGGTGCTCGAGGCACTGCTCGGGGCCCAGGGCGTAGTCGTCTCCACCGAGGAGCTGCTCGAACGGTGCTGGGACGACGCCACCGACCCGTTCTCCAACGTGGTACGAATGACCGTCAGCCGGGTCCGGGCAAAGCTGGGCGACCCGCCGGTGATCGAGACGGTCAGCCCAATCGGGTACCGGATCGCTGATGACGATGACCCTGCGTGAGCTCCCCTACCGGCTGGCGTCCCGGGTTATTCACCCGCAGACCACTGTCCGATGGCGGCTCACACTGCTGTACGGCGGTCTGTTTCTGGCCTGCGGCGCCGCGCTGCTGGCGATCACCTACACGCTGGTCTCAAAAGTTACCGTCCTGCCCAGCAAAGCCGGTCTTCGTGGGACGGGGCATCTGCACGCAGGCTCCGGCCGGCTCGCGTGCGCCGGCGCCCGTGAGGGCCCCCAACATGACGTGTCGAGCCACGCAGTTGACGCAGCCACCGGCCCAGGTCCAGAAGCTGCTTCGCTCGCCCGCCGGTGGCGACGTCGTCAGAATCGCGGCCAACGGCCAGCGGATGTCAGATCTGCACCAGCTCGAGATCGAGTCCGGCATCGCGCTGGCGATCATGGCGATCGTGGCCGCGGCGCTCGGCTGGCTGGTCGCCGGACGCGTCCTGCGGCCGCTGCGCACGATCACCGCCGCCACCCAGCAAATCTCTGAGGCCAGCCTCCACCACCGGCTGGCGCTGCCCGGGCCCCGCGACGAGCTGAGGACGCTCGCCGACACGATCGATGGGCTGCTGGAGCGCCTGGAGGGAGCGTTCGATTCCCAGCGGCGGTTCGTGGCGAACGCTTCTCACGAGTTGCGCACACCGCTGACCGCGACTCGGGCGCTGCTGGAGATGGCGCTATCGGACCCAAACGCAACGGTCGAGACGTTCCGCGACACCTGCCGCCATGCGCTCGAGGAAGGGGAGCAGCAAGAGCGGCTGATCGACTCGCTCCTGGCGCTCGCCCACGGCCAGCGCGGGACCGACCAGCGCGAGCCGATCGACCTCGCCGCCGTCACGCGTGACGTGCTTGAAGCTCACGAGCCGGAGGTGGTCACAGCCGGGCTCGGGCTGGACGCGGTGCTCAGACCGGCGTTCGTCCACGGTGACCGGCGGCTGATCGAGCGGCTCGTGTCGAACCTGATCGAGAACGCGATCCACCACAACGCCCCCGATGGGCTTCTGCAAGCGTTCGTCGGGCAGCGCGCCGGTCGCGCGAGACTTCAGATCATCAACACCGGACCACCCGTGCCACCGGCGGAAGTCGAGCGCTTGTTGCAGCCCTTCCAGCGCCTGGTTCCTGATCGGGTCGGCCAGTGCGATGGCCTAGGGCTCGGACTATCGATCGTCGCCGCGATCGCTGCCGCCCACGAGGCGACGCTCGAAATCGAGCCACGCGACCCTGGCGGCCTCCGGGTCGAAGTGCGCTTCCCCCTCTTGAGGAACACCAACGGAAACGTCGGCGCAGATCAAGTCCCTGCCGGCGAAGAATCGGCCGCGGTAGTTGCATGAGCGTCGCCAGCGGCGTGCGTCAGGATGGCGAGAAACCCGCCAGGGCCACGATCCGCCTGACATACCGTCCGCGGTCATGGGGCAGGCGCCGGCGGGAGAACCACTCGGCCGTGTCGATCTCGCCGGGCTCGAGGGTCAGCGACTTTCCATTCAGCTCGGCCTGGAAGCAGTAGATCGTGTCGTGGCGGTGGTACTCGGTGGCCCCGAGCGAGCCGAGATCTCGCCAGCCGTCGAGGCGGACGCCCAACTCCTCCTCCATCTCCCTGCGCGCCGCGTCCTCGGGACGTTCGTCTCGCTTGATCCCGCCACCGGGCAGATCCCACTCCGCCTTGCCGTAGGTGTGTCGCACGAGCAACACGTTCTCGCCGTCGGTGAGCACACACTTGACGCCCTGCATCTGGGGCCGGCGCACGAACCACCAGGCTCGCAGCGAGCGGTGGGCGACGCGGAAGCCGAGACGCCGAATGGGGACAGGAAGCCGCATACGACCAGCGTACGCGGTCGCCTTTCCCTATCATCGTCGGCCGGGCCGCGCGGATCTGTGCGCGGCTTGTGCATGCCATGAAGACATACGTTGCAAAACCGGACGACCGAGAGCGCAACTGGCTGCTCGTCGACGCCACCGGGCGGACGCTCGGGCGGCTGGCTACGCAGATCGCCGATGCGCTTCGGGGCAAGCGCAAGCCCGGCTACACGCCCCACATCGACACCGGCGACTTCGTCGTGGTCGTCAACGCTGAGAAGATCTCGGTCTCGGGCAATAAGCTCCAGGCCAAGCGCTACTACCGTCACTCCGGATATCCAGGCGGACTGCGGTCGCGGACCCTGGAGGAGATGCTCGACCGGCGGCCGGAGGAGGTCCTGCGCCTGGCCGTCAAGGGCATGCTTCCCCGCAACCGGCTGGCGCGCAAGCAGCTGACGAAGCTCAAGATCTACGCCGGGCCTGACCATCCCCACGCCGCCCAGCAGCCACAACCGATGGAGATTCGGAAGTGAGCGACGAACAGACTCCTCCGGAAAGACGACGGAGACCCCGCCCGCTCCCGAACCGACTCCGGAAACCCCGCCCTCGTCCGAAGCCGACGCCATCCGAGCCGGAGACGCCAGCTGAGGACGAACGACCGCGAGTCGGCTTCGGACGCGGACGAGTCCCCGGAGTCAGCCGCCGAGGAGCGCCCGTCGGTCGAGGAGGAGCAGGCCCAGCCCGCGGCCGAGCAGCCCGCGCCCGTCGCTGAGGAGCAGCCGGGGCCCGCTGCCGACGAAGAGCCTGAGCCGGCCGCGGAGCCCCTAGCCGAGCAGCCCGCGGCGGAGCAGCCCGCGGCCGAGCAGCCTGCGGCGGAGCAGCCCGAAGCGCGCGAGGAGGCGCCGGAGGCCGAGCTGCCGCCGCGCCAGCGGCCCGAGATCCCGGGCGCCGACCTGATCCCGGACATCATGCCCACCGAGGACGAGGAGTTCCTCGACGCAGAGGCTCGCGCCGCCGCCGAAGCTGAGGCCGAGGCCCGGGCGGCCCGCGAGCGCGAACACGAGGACGTCGAGACGCGGCCGATCGCCGACGCCGCGATCGACCTCGCCGCGGGCGCGCGCTACACCGCCACCGGCAAGCGCAAGACTTCCGTCGCGCGGGTGATTCTCAAGCCCGGCAGCGGCACCTACGCCATCAACGGCAAGCCGCTCGATAACTATTTCCCGCGGGAGACGCTGAGGCGTGTCATCCGCCAGCCGCTCGAGAGCGTCGGTTACGACTCGCGCATGGACGTCGTCGCGCGCATGCACGGGGGCGGGGTCGCGGCGCAGGCGGAGGCACTCCGCCACGGCATCTCGCGCGCGCTGATCGTGGCAGACCCGCATCTGCGCGGCGAGCTCAAGCGCCGGGGCTTCCTGACCCGTGACCCGCGGGTGAAGGAACGCAAGAAGGCCGGCCTGAAGAAAGCGCGCAAGCGTCCGCAGTTCTCGAAGCGCTGAGCGACCGGTGCCGCGCACGCTGTTTGGCACGGATGGCGTCCGTGGCCGGGCGGGAGACTTCCTCACCCCGGACCTCGCCCTCGGCCTGGCGAGAGCGGCCGTCACGCATCTCGAAGCCGACCGCCCCCAGGTCCTGATCGTCCGCGACACCCGAGAGTCGGGCGAGATGCTCGAGGCGGCGATCGCCGCCGGTGTGGCTGCCTCCGGCGCGGATGCGCTCATCGCGGGCGTCCTTCCCACCCCCGCGGCGCCACTTCTTCTGCGGCGCCACGGATTGCACATGGCGGCCGTGATCTCGGCCTCGCACAATCCGTTCGAGGACAACGGCATCAAGCTGTTCGGCTCGGACGGGTTCAAGCTGCACGACGACACCGAGCACGCGATCGAGGCCGAGCTTGAGAATCCTCCCGCTCAGGCCGAGCGCATCGGCCACGTGCGCCGGTTCCACGGCGCGCTCGAGGATTACCTGCGCGAGCTCCACGTGCGGTTCGCCGATCTCGACCTGAGCGGCAAGCGGATCGTGCTCGACTGCGCCAACGGCGCCACGTTCAGGGCGGCGCCGGAGATCTTCCGGCGTCTGGGCGCCGCAGTCGACGTGGTGGCCGACGACCCCGACGGCCGGAACATCAACGACGGCTGCGGGTCGACGCACATCGACCACGTGGTGGACGGCGTCAACCGGGGTGGCTACGACGTGGGGTTCGCGTTCGACGGCGACGGCGACCGAGTGCTGGCCGTCGACCGAGAAGGCACGGTGGTCGATGGAGACGAGCTGATCGCGCTGGCGGCGATCCATCTGCGCGAGAAGCGCGCCCTTCCCGGCGACGGCGTCGTGGTGACGGTGATGACCAACTTCGGCTTCCACACCGCGATGGCCGCCGCCGCGGTAAAGGTCGCCACCACGGCGGTCGGGGACCGGTACGTGCTGGATGAGCTCCGGCGGCGCGGCTGGGCATTGGGCGGAGAGCAATCGGGACACATAATCGACCTGGGCTTCGGCCCCTCCGGCGACGGCATCGCGAGCGCGCTGCTGGCGCTCGAGGCGCTGGGCGACCGCGACCTGCGCGAGCGGGACGCGATGGAGAAGCTTCCACAACGGCTGGTCAACATCCGCGCCGAAGACCGCAAGATGCTGGCGGCGGCCATGGACGCGGTCCCGGTGCGAGAGGCCATAGAGCGTGAGCAGTCGAGGCTCAACGGGAGGGGCAGGGTCCTCGTCCGCCCGTCCGGAACCGAGCCCCTGATCCGCGTCATGGTCGAGGCTCCGTCAGATCACGAGACGGATGAGGTTTGTGGGCGCTTGGTCTCGGTGGTCGAAGAGACCGTTAAGTAAAGTCCTCGCGCATGTGCGGGATCGTCGGGTATGTGGGGCCCCGGGACGCGCGGTCGCTGCTGTTCCAAGGGCTCGAGAAGCTTGAGTACCGAGGCTACGACAGCGCCGGCATCTCCGTGCTCAACGGTTCGAGGATCGATGCCGTTCGAGCCGTCGGCAACCTGAGCAAGCTGCGCTCCGCGCTGGACGCCCGCCCGGAGGCGAGTTCGGTTGCGCTCGCCGAACCCCCCGGCGAACAACCAGGAACGGGAATCGGCCACACGCGCTGGGCGACACACGGCCGGGTCAGCGAGGAGAACGCGCACCCGCACTTCGATACCGCCGACAAGGTTCACATCGTCGTCAACGGGATCGTCGAGAACTACCTGGAGCTCAAGGAGCGCCTGATCGACATGGGCGCGGTGTTCACCTCCGAGACGGACGCCGAGGTGATCGCCCACCTGGTCGCGTTCCACTACGCGCAGGGAAGCCTCGTCGAAGCCGTACGTGAGGCGTACGGGCAGCTCCGCGGCCACTACGCATTCGTGGCCATGAGCGCCCAGGAACCCGGGGTCCTGGTGGGCGCGCGAAAAGAGTGCCCGCTGATCGTCGGCCGCGGCCACGGCGAGCAGTTCATCGGCTCGGCCATCCCCGCGTTCCTGCGCGAGACGCGCAGCGTCCAATACATAAACGACGACGAGATCGTCGTGCTCCGGCCGGAAGGCGTCGAGTTCTACACAGCCGCTGGAGAGCCGGTGGACCGCGAGGTCGTCGAGATCGACTGGGACGCCGACACGGCCGAGAAGCAGGGCTACGAGACCTTCATGCTCAAGGAGATCCACGAGCAGGCGGACGCGGTCGCCGAGACCCTCGGAGAGCGCGTGGCGGCAAAACGCGGAGTGGACCTCGGGGAGCTGGGCGCGATCGACGATCAGGTGCTGCGAGGCGTCCGCAAGGTCGTGATCGTCGCCTGCGGCACCGCCTACCACGCCGGTCTGGTCGGCCGTTACGCGATCGAGCAGTGGGCCCGGCTGCCCGTGGAGGTAGACGTGGCCTCCGAGTACCGCTACCGCAACCCCGTCATCGGTCCCGGAGACCTGATGATCGGCATCTCGCAGTCCGGCGAGACCGCCGACACGCTGGCGGCGATGCGCACTGGGCGCGAGCACGGCGCGCACGTGCTCGCCGTCACCAACATCATGGGCTCCCAGGCGACGCGGGAGGCGGACGGCGTTCTTTACACACGCGCGGGGCTCGAGATCGGCGTCGCGGCGTCAAAGACGTTCGTCGCCCAGCTGGTCGTGATGTACCTCCTCGCGCTGCGGCTGGCCGAGCTGCGCGGGACTCTTCCCCCGGACGAGCTTGCGGCCAAGGTCGCGGAGCTCCGGCGGCTACCGCACGCGATCGCTGAGCTGCTCGAGCGCTGCGGGCCGACGATCGAGCAGATCGCGGAGCGCCACCACCGAGCGGATTTCTTTCTGTATCTCGGTCGCCACGTCGGCTTGCCGGTGGCGCTGGAAGGCGCGCTGAAGCTCAAGGAGATCTCCTACATCGCCACCGACGCGTACGCGGCGGGGGAGATGAAGCACGGCCCCATCGCGCTGCTCGACGAGCAGACGCCCGTCGTCGCGGTGGCGACCGACTCCCCGGTGCTGGAGAAGGTGATCTCGAACGTGCAGGAGGTGCGGGCCCGCGGGGCGCACGCCATCGCGGTCGCCACCGAAGGCGACCAGCTGATTGAGAAGGCCGCGGACGAGGTGATCCGCGTGCCGCGCACGGACTGGATGCTGGCCCCGCTGCTGGCGGTGATCCCCTTGCAGCTGCTGGCCTACCACATCGCCCGCCTGCGCGGCCTGAACATCGACCAGCCGCGCAACCTGGCGAAGACGGTCACCGTCGAGTGACGTCGGTCGGGGTCGACCTGCTTGAGATCGACCGGCTCGAGCGGGCGCTCGAGCGCCGACCACGTCTCGCCGAGCGCCTGTTCACCGATTCCGAGCGGCTGTATGCGGCCTCGCGTGCCCGCCCGGGCCAGCACCTGGCGGCCCGCTTCTGCGCCAAGGAGGCGGTCGCCAAGGCGCTCGGGCTCGAGGCCTGGAGCTTCCGGGACGTGGAGGTGCTCCAGGCAGACGGCAGCGGTCGGCCGGAGGTTCGCCTGTCGGGCAGGGCGGCCGCTCGAGCGACAGCTCTCGGGGTACGGGTCAGCGTGTCGCTGACCCACACGCGCAGCCAAGCGGCCGCCGTCGCCCTGGCCGCGGCGGAAAGCACCCAGTAACGCTGTAGCTTGCCGTTCATGACGGCGCTCCCTCCCTGGCTCGAGCCGCTGCCCGACGCTGGCGAGCAACGGGCGCTCGATGAGTGGGCGATCAAAGAGCTCGGCATTCCGGGACTCGAGCTGATGGAGCGCGCGGGCAGCGGACTGGCGCAGCTGGTGAGCGACCGGGCGCCCGAGGGCCCGATCGCGGTCGTGTGCGGCAAGGGCAATAACGGCGGCGACGGCTACGTCGCTGCCCGGGTGCTGCGCGAGCAGGGGCGGTCGGTGCGAGTGCTGACGCTCGTCGATCCCGGCGAGCTTCAGGGAGACGCCAAGGCGAACTTCGAGCGCCTGCCGGGCCCCCCGCCCGACACCCTCGCCCCCGAGGGCCTGGAAGGGGTCGCGGCGATCGTCGACGCCATCCTCGGGACGGGGTTCTCCGGGACGCCGCGCGAGCCTGCGGCGGGAGCGATCGAGGCCATCAACACGGCCGGCGCGCAGGGTGCGGCGGGGGAGGCGGTCGAGGTAATCGCGTGCGACGTGCCGAGCGGCGTCAACGGCTCGACCGGTGAGGTCGAGGGTGCCGCGGTTCGGGCGACCGCGACCGCCACCTTCCACGCCAGCAAGCCCGGCCTGTGGATCGCTCCAGGCAAGGACCACGCCGGCCAGGTCCGGACCGTCGACATCGGGATCCCGCCGGGAGGGCCCGGCGAGCCGTCGATCGGCCTGATCAACCCCGAAGTCGTCGACGCGATCCCCCGCCGGGGCCGCGAGTCGACCAAGTTCGCCGCCGGGAGCGTGCTCGTGTGCGGGGGGTCGACGGGGCTGACCGGGGCGCCGTCGATGGCCTCGGAATCGGCGATGCGCGCCGGCGCTGGATACGTGACCGCGCTCGTGCCAGGATCGCTGAGCACCATCTTCGAGGTCCGGCTGCTCGAGGTGATGACGATGCCGCTGCCGGACGAGGACGGGTCGCTGACGCCGGATGCTCTGGACGTCGTGATCGAGCGCTGCGAGCGCGCCGACGCGCTGGTGCTCGGCCCCGGTTTTGGACGGCGAGGATGGGGCCCTGGAGCTCGCCCGCCAGATCGCCCGCGAGGCGCCGGTGTCGCTGCTGCTCGACGCGGATGGACTCAACGCCCACGCCGGCTCGCTGTGGACGATCGCAGAGCGCGAGGCGGCCGCCGTCCTCACCCCGCACGCCGGCGAGCTCGCGCGACTGCTCGAGACCGACAGCGGTGCCGTGGCGGCGAAGCGACTCGAAAGCGTGCGCCGGGCGGCGAGGACCGCCGGCTCCGTGGTGTTGCTGAAGGGCGACGACACGCTGGTCGCGAGTCCGGACGGTCGGGTGGCAGTAAGTCGAGGTGGCGCCTCGGCGCTCGCCACGGCCGGTACGGGGGATGTCCTCTCGGGCGTGATCGGGGCCTTTCTGGCCAAGCGCATGGACGCCTTTGAGGCCGCTTGCGCCGGTGTGCTCGTGCACGCGCGCTCCGGTCAGCTGGCCGCGCGCGACAAGGGTCCGGAGGGCGTGATCGCCAGCGACGTGATCGATCGGTTGCCGGCCGCACTGCGGGATCCGGGAGCCTGAGGCGGTGGCGCTGCGCGCGCTGGCCCGCGTCAACCTGGCCGCGATCGAGCGCAACGTCGGGCGGCTTCGGTCCTCGCTCAGCGGCCAGGCCGAGCTGTGCGCCGTAGTGAAGGCTGACGGTTACGGCCACGGGGCGGCGCCCGCGGCCCGGGCGGCGCTCGCGGGCGGCGCCACGTGGCTCGCGGTGGCCACTGCCGATGAGGCCGCCGA
Source organism: uncultured Actinomycetes bacterium (assembly GCA_963719305.1). Taxonomy (GTDB): domain Bacteria; phylum Actinomycetota; class Thermoleophilia; order Solirubrobacterales; family Solirubrobacteraceae; genus Palsa-465. The sequence continues at coordinate 223,302 of CAVRBL010000007.1, forward strand.
GCTGCGGACCGCGGGGCTGAACGAGCCGATCCTGGTGATGGGAGCGGTCAGCTCGGAGGAGCTCGGCGCGGCGATCGCGGCCCGAGCCGAGCTCGTCGCGTGGGACCGGCGGTTCGTGGAGCGGCTCGCCGTTGCCGGGTCCGGCCGTGAGAGCCCGGTGCGGGTCCATGTCAAGCTCGACACCGGGATGGGCCGGCTGGGAACGCGCGATCGGGCCGAGGCGCTCGAGATCGCGGAGCTGATCGCGCGCTCGCGAGGAGCGCTCGAGCTGGCCGGGGCCATGACCCACTTCGCCACGGCCGACGATGACCCCGAGTTCCTCGATCGCCAGCTGCGCGCGTTCGAGCCGTTCGCATCCGAGCTTCGTGCCCGCTTTCCGGGCATCGTCGTCCACGCCGCCAACAGTGCGGCGACGCTGCGCTCGGCCGCCAGCCACTTCGACCTCGTGCGCTGCGGGATCGCCATCTATGGCTGCGACCCGATGCATGAAGAACCGAGCGAGCGCGGACTGGAGCCGGCGCTTGCGCTGAGCTCCTACCTGGCGGCGGTCAAGCTGGCCCGAAGCGGCGACAGCGTCGGTTACGGCCGGCGGTTCGTCGCCGCGCGCGACACCTGGATCGCGACCCTTCCGGTCGGTTACGGCGATGGCGTCAGGCGCTCGTTTTCCAACAACTGCGATGTGCTGGTGCGGGGCGGACGCTTTCCGCTGGTGGGCACCGTGAGCATGGACAACATAACCATCGATCTCGGACCGGAGCCGGTCGCGCAGCCCGGCGACGAGGCGATCCTGATCGGGAGGGACGGCGACGAGCGACAGACCGCCGAACAGCTGGCGCGCCGGATCGGGACGATCAACTACGAGATCGTGTGCGGCATCTCCGCGAGGGTTCCCCGGCAGTATCACCACGACGGAGAGGGGAGCGCATGAGCGCCAGCTCCCACCAGAAGACCGATCCCATCGCCGTGCTCGCCGGGGTTGCGCCGGCCGGTGCATGGTTGGTGGGCGGGGCGCTGCGCGACCGGCTCCTGGGACGGCCGACCAGTGACTACGACGTCGTGGTCGCCGGCCAGCCGGAGCCCCTGGCGCGAGCGTTGGCGGGCGAGGCGCGCGCGTACGCGTTCGCCCTGTCGCAGGAGTTCGGCGTCTGGCGGGTGGTGTCGCGGCGCGACGGCTGGCAGGTCGACGTTCTGCCCCTGGATGGAGAGTCGATCGAGGCCGATCTTGCCCGGCGCGACTTCACCGTCAACGCGATTGCCGAGCCGGTGCAGGGCGGGGAGCGGGTGGACCCGTTCGGCGGCCTCCGCGATCTGGCCGACCGTCGGCTGCGGATGATCTCCCCGGATGCCTTCCGGCGGGACCCGCTGCGGACGATGAGGCTTGCCCGCCTGGGGTCCGAGCTCGGGTTCACGGTTGATCCCGCCACCCAGAGCGCGGCCGCAAGCGAGGTGGACGCGCTGGCCTCCGTTGCCCCGGAGCGGGTGTTCACGGAGCTGAAGCGGATCGTGACCTCCGACGGGGCCCTGCAGGGGCTCGAGCTGATGGGCGCACTGGGCGCCACCGCGGTGGTCCTACCGGAGCTCACCAACCTGCGGGGGGTGGAGCAGAGCCAGTATCACCACCTCGATGTCTACGACCACACCCGGGCCGTGCTGGCGGAGGTGATCGCGCTAGAGCGCGATCCCGAGCCGGCGTTCGGCGAGCACGCCGGGCCGCTATCGCGCTTCCTTGCACAGCCGCTGGCAGACGATCTCTCGCGAAGTCAGGCGCTGCGTCTGGGCGCTCTGATGCACGACATCGCAAAGCCCCAAACACGGGACGTGACGCCGGAGGGACGGGTCACGTTCATCGGACATGACCAGGCTGGCGCCGAGCTGTCACTGGCCCTGCTGGGCCGCCTGCGCGCCAGCGAGCGGCTCTCCCAGTACGTGGGCGCGCTCGCCAGGCACCACCTGCGACTGGGCTTCCTCGTCCACGAGGCCCCGCTTGGTCGCCGCGCCATCTACCGCTACCTGAACGCCACCGCCCCGTTCCAGGTCGACGTCATCGCGCTCAGCGTCGCCGACCGGCTGGCGACCCGGGGGACGGGCTCGGACAGAGCGATCGCCAGGCACCTCGAGCTGGCACGCCAGCTGGTGGGTGAAGCATTCGCCTGGCTGGCCGATCCTCCGCGCCCGCCCCTGCGCGGCGACGAGCTCGCTCGCGCGCTGGGCATCGACCCGGGGCCGGAGATCGGGCGGCTCCTGGGCCAGCTCCAGGAGGACTCGTTCGCCGGGGAGATCGAGACTCCCGGGCAGGCCGTCGAGCGCGCCCGCGAGCTGCTGGCCGCCGGCGACAGATAGGCTGCCGGTTTCGTGAACGACCCCGGACCCCCCGAGCGCGACCCCGACTGCATCTTCTGCAAGATCGTCGCCGGCGAGCTGCCCGCCACGATCGTCGATCAGGACGAGCGGACCATGGCGTTCATGGACATCAGTCCCGCCACGCGCGGCCACGCGCTGGTGGTTCCGCGGCGCCACTGGCGCGATCTGCTCGAGATCGGGAGCGAAGACCTCGAGGCCACGATGGTCGCGGCCCAGCGATTGGCCTCAAGGGCAGTCGAGCGACTCGACGCCGACGGCGTCAATCTCCTCAATTCCTGCCGCCCTGCTGCCTGGCAGGTGGTGTTCCACTTCCACGTGCATGTGATCCCACGCTACGACGGCGATCCCCTCCGCCTGCCGTGGACTCCCGCAGAGGGAGACAAGGAGGAGATCGAAGCCGCGGCGGCTGCTCTCAGATGAGCGCCCCGCTTCGCCTGGAGCGCGAAGACGGGCTCGCCGTCGTGACGTTCGATTCGCCCCCGCTGAACCTGTTCGACGCCGAGCTGGGACGCGAGCTGGAGCGGGCCGTGTCCGAGCTCGAGCAGGCGCCGGCTCGCGCGGTGCTGTTCCGGGCCGAGGGCCGCGTCGTCTCCGGTGGGGTGGACGTGTCCGTGTTCGCCGCGCAGGAGAACGCCCAGGCCGCCGAGGCGACGTTCCAGCCGCTGATCGACATCGCTCGCCGCGTCGATCACCTTGCGTGCCCGACGGTGTTCGCCGCGCACGCCCTCTGCCTGACGTGGGCGTTCGAGCTCGCGCTGGCCTGCGATCTGATCGTGGCCGCACAGTCGGCGACGTTCGGTCTGGTGGAGAAAGTGGTCGGGCTGACGCCGGCCATGGGAGGGACGCAGCGGCTGGCGGAGCGCGCCGGCAGCGGGAGGGCGCGGCAGCTGGTCATGACAGGACGACCGTACGACGCCGAGACGCTCGAGCGCTGGAACGTCGTCAACTTGGTGCTCCCCGACGAGGGCTTCGACGCGACGGCGCGGGAGCTGGCAGCAGAGCTGGCGAGCGGGCCGACGCGCGCCCACGCGGCGACCAAGCAGGTGATCCGCGACTACCTCGAGGGCGGGATCGAGCTCGCCAACGATCGGGTGGGGAAGGTAGCTGCTGCGCTGTTCGACACCGAGGACTTGCGGGGCGCAGTGGCCTCTTTTTTGGAGCGGGGACCGGGCAAGGCGACGTTCAAGGGTCGCTGACGACCTCAGGCGCACCTTGATACGTTTCCGCCCGATGCCAACAGGCACTGTCAAATGGTTCAGCGACGATAAGGGTTTCGGGTTCATCACACCTGACGAGGGCGGTCGCGACCTCTTTGTCCACTTCACGGGCATTTCCGGCGACGGCTATCGCTCACTGGCCGAGGGCGTCAAGGTCTCCTACGAAGAAGAGGCCGGGCCCAAAGGCCCGAAGGCGATAAACGTCGCAAAGCTCTAGGCGCCGTCCACCCGGCCGCAACTGCGGCCGACCGATCGTGTTCAATTGCTGAAGATGAGACGTTCGCTCATGGCCGCTGTCGCCGTGGCGCTGCTGCTGGCAACGGCGGCGACCACTTGGGCCGTCACCAGGGCTCCGAAGCCGGGCAGTCAGCTGGGCAGCACCGTCCAGCTGGGCGGCACCAGCGTGCCTGTGCGCATGCCGGTCTGCCCCTCTGGTGTCAAGCCTCAGAACTGCATCTTCGTGATGACGAGAGTGACGGCGCTCGAGACGCTCACCAACGGCGGTGCAAACCCGACGGCGGTCAAGCAGTCGGGGCAGCTCGTGGGCTTCACGGTCGGGCTGGCACAGCTATCGAGCAACTCGACGACCGCCGCAAGCTTCGCGAAGACGCTGAACGCCAAGTACGGGGGCTCACCCGAGGTCCAGATCACCGTCCTCAGTCCAGGCAAGAACAATCGCTGGACGGTCGCGGCGCAGGGTCCGGTCGTGCAGCTCCAGCGGTACCTCGGCTACGTCGTCCAGTTCCCACTGTCGAATCCGATTCCCATCAGGGCCGGGGAAGCGATTGGGTTGACGGTCCGCACTTGGGCCCCGATCCTGTCGTACAACCTGTCGCCGAAGCTCTACTCCTACCGGCAGAGCAGGTCGTTGAACTGCAAGAGCGTGGGCTCACAGCAGAACGCCCAGCTCAGGGCCGGCGCGAGCACCACGTATGGCTGCACTTACCCCGGGACGCGCGCCGAGTACAGCGGCACAGAGCTGACGACGCCGGTCGCGCCTAAGTAGGTAGGTAGTACGTAGGTAGGCGCCCGAGCGAGTCGCCGGGTCGCGCTGATCGCGCCTGGGTAGGGAGCGCCAGCCCAGAGCCCCTCTGAACGATGTCTCTACGCTTCGGGCGTCCCGAAGTGGAGGGCCAAAGTTCCGGGTCCGATGAGCGCGCCGCGGCGGATCCGGTTGGCACGGATTAATGTTGGGGAATGGCGAGCATCCGCGACGGCTCCCACGTCCCAACCAGCACGTTTGCCTCCGGCGAGCGTCTGTACGAGATTCCGCAGGAACTGCTTGATCTGCGGGCAACGATCAGGCAGATCGCTCAGGAGCGGATTGCGCCACGAGCGTCCGAGATCGACCGCAGCGGCGAGTATCCATACGACATCCGCCAGCTTCTGGCCGATGGCGACATCTTCGCGCTGGCGCTCCCAGAAGCGTACGGCGGCACCGGGACCGGAACGTTGATGCTGCAGATGGCGGTCGAGGAGCTGGCCAAGGTCGATGCGTCCACCGGGCTGATGCTCATGCTTCAGGAACTGGGCACCCTTCCGATCTCGCTATTTGGCTCGGACGAGCTCAAGCAGCGGTTTTTGCCGAAGTGCGCGTCGGGCGAGTGGGTTCCGGCATTCGCGTTATCCGAAGCCGAAGCCGGGTCAGACCCAGGGGCCATGCGTACGACGGCGGTGCGGGATGGCGACGAGTGGGTGATCAACGGAGCCAAGAACTGGACAAGCAACGCAGGCGTCGCCGACTTTTACATCGTGTTTGCCGTCACGGACCGAGAGCAGCGGCGCGCGACGGGTTTCGTGGTCGAACGCGACCGGGAGGGCTTCGCGATAGGTGGCTACGAGCACAAGCTGGGCATCCGGGGCTCTCCGACGGGGTCGCCTGTGCTGGATGGGGTGCGCGTTCCGGCTCAGAACGTGATCGGCGAGGTCGGAGGTGGGATGCGAGTCGCGCTCGGCACGTTGGAGCGGACTCGGCTTGGGGCTGCGGCGCAAGCTCTAGGTATCGCGCAGGGAGCCACCGATTACGCGATCGAGTACGCGAAGGAGCGAGTCGTATTCGAAAGGCCGATCATCGAGCTACAGGGAATCCAGTTCAAGCTCGCCGACATGCAGACCGGGACGGCGGCAGCACGCGAGCTGCTCTACAAGGCGTGTGCGATGGCCGATCGGGATCCGCGGCCGCCCGATCTCGGAATGTGGACCTCGATGGCGAAGGTGTTCGCCTCGGACAACGCGATGAGAGTCACGGTCGATGCGGTGCAGGTTCTGGGCGGATACGGCTATGTCAGCGACTACCCCGTCGAGCGAATGATGCGCGACGCGAAGATCACGCAGATATACGAGGGAACCAACGAGATCCAGCGCGTCGTCATCGCCCGACACCTCGCGCGCTGACATCTTGATCGCCCGCCGCCCCGCGCGCTGACCTCGTCATCGCTCGACGCCCCGCGCGCTCGCGCCGGGCGGACGCACCAAATCTCCCTGCTAGGGACTGAGCCCCGCGCCGCCGCTGCTGCTCGGGTTCGAGCCTCCCCCCGCCGAGCCGCCGCCAGCGGTGCCCGAGGGCGTCGCGCCGCCGGTGTGCGAGGTCGCCGGCCGACGTCGTGCCGCCCGTGGCCGGCGCCGCCTGCGTGCCGCCCGTCGCCGCTCCGGCGCCCGAGGCCGAGGCGCCTCCCGTGGCCGCGTTCCCCGAAGCGGAAGCCCCGCCAGAGGAAGAAGGCGCGCTTTGCGTGGTGTTCGTCGTCGTGGTCGAGGTGCTGGTGCGGTGCTGGCCTGCGGGACGCTAGCGGAGCCGTTGGGGACGGTGAGGCGCGGCGCGCCGGAGGTGTCGTTCGGGCGAGACGGGCCACCGCCGCCGCACCCGGCTGTCCCGGCCGCCAGCGCCGCGCCGGCGGCTGCCAGCGCCACCATTCGTCCAACCGCAATCATCGTCAGGCGCCGAGCGGCTCCATCCGTCGACCGCAGTAGGGGCAGTCGTTCAAGTCCTTCTGGCAGAGCTGGTCGCACCAGTTGCAGAAGCGCATATTCTCCACCGCCCACGGCAGCTCAGATGGAGTAGGGGCCAGCGGCAGAAGCTCCGCCACTACCTCGAGCTCCTCACCCGTCTCGCGGTCTCGGTAGATCTCGTCCGGCTCCGCCTCGATGATGATCTCCCGGCCTGACGAGGGAGCTCGCATGCGGTATTTCTGGCGAATACGCACGCGGCGATCGTAGCGGCTGTGATGCCGCGACGATTCCTCCGGCTCGGATAGAGTGCGCGCCCACACGATGGTGAGAGCCCTCGGACGCAACCCCCGTACGCTCGCGGCGCTGCTCCCATGCGCGCTGGTGCTGCTCATCCTCGGCGGGTGCGGGATCAAACATCCGGTCACCAACCCGGTCAAAGGCAAGGAGCAATTCGTGTCCAAGTGCGGCTCCTGCCACACCCTCGCTCATGCCGGGACGAACGGCTCCATCGGACCGAACCTGGACGACGCCTTCAGGCAGGACCGCGCCGACGGCGTCAAGAGCGCCTCGATCGAGGGCCTCGTCGGCTACTGGATCCAGTACCCGAGCAGCCAGGGGCGAATGCCTGCCCGGCTATACACCGGCCAGGACGCGCAGAACGTCGCCGCCTACGTCGGCACCGTGGCCGCGATCCCGGGCCAGGACACGGGGGCGCTGGCACAAGCCGGCGCGGTGCAGGGCACTTCACCGGCGGCCGGCAAGCAGGTCTTTACGGGGATCGGCGGCTGCGGCAGCTGTCACGTCTTGGCGGCGGCCGGAACGAGCGGGACCGTCGGCCCGAACCTCGACACCCGCCTGCGCAGCGACTGCGCCCTGCCGGCCTCGAAGAAGATCCGCGGGGCGACTCTTCAGCAGTGCATCCACAAGGCGATCGTCGACCCGTATGCGTTCCTGCCGTCCGGTTATGCGGCCGGGATCATGCCCAGCAACTTCGGGACCAAGCTCAAGCCGAACGAGGTCACCGCGCTGGTCAACTTCCTCTCGAGCGCGGCCAAATAGTGCTTCGGGAGCGAGTGCCTTCCGCCGGCACACGCTCGGCTTTTCAACCGACGCTCGCGGCGTAGCGGGCCACGCGACGTTCCGATGGAAGGCACCTCGCGCCCGGGCCAGGCACGCCGCCGTTTCGACCTCAGCGCCGCATCGCACCCGTGCGCGAACGTCTGTTCGTGCAGAGGATAGACTTCATTCTGTGTCGCTCGTCGTCCAACCCTCGCTGTTTGGCTCCGTGGGCGAACTCGGCGTCGCCGAGCTCGGCGCCGCCGTCGAGCGTCGGCCGCTGGCCGACGGCGCCTGGGTTGATCTCCGGCCGGGCTTCGTCACCGCGGCGGACGAGCTCTTCGATGTCCTGGCCAGCGCTGTGCCATGGCACGAGGAGCGGATGCACATCTACGACAGCACCGTGCGGGTCCCACGGCTTTTGGCTCGCTACCCGCAGGGCGAAGCGCTGCCTCATTCGGTGCTCGACGAGGCCCGCTCGGCGCTGAATGCCCACTACGCCGAGGAGCTCGGCGAGCCGTTCGTCAGCGTCGGGCTCTGCCTGTACCGCGACGGTAGCGACAGCGTCGCTTGGCATGGGGACCGCATCGCCCGCGAGAGTCCGCGCGACACGATGGTGGCTATCGTCTCGCTCGGTGCAACCCGGCCGTTCGGGCTACGGCCGAAGTCGGGTGGCCCGGGACTGCGGCTCCAAGTCGGCCATGGGGACCTGCTTGTGATGGGCGGAAGCTGCCAGCGGACCTGGTTGCACGGCATCCCCAAAGTGGCCAGCTGTCTGGGTGCGCGAATCAGCATCCAATTCCGCCCGCAGTGGGGCGAGAACCTGGGCACGCCCACTGCCGAGAGTCGCGACCGGTAGTCCGCAGCATGCGACGCTCTCCCTGCCAGGCCTCCCGGTTGAGGCATCGGTCGGGTACCGGTTGTGGATCTGCGTCGATGTCCTCATCGACCAGCCCAGCCCCGAGGCACTGATCAGGGGTGCCATAGGATCACGCCGTGCCGTTCACGCTCAAGAACCTCAAGGACGACCTGGAGGACGTCGGCTCTAGGTTCGACGGCGCGCCCGACCTGGAGTTCCGCTTGGCGACCAAGGCGCTTGAGCTCGAGAAATCCGGCCTGAGCTACCAGCGCGTCCCGCCCGGCTATCGATTTCCGTACGGCCACACGCACAAGAAGCAGGAGGAGGTGTACGTGGTCGTGCGCGGGAGCGGGCGGATGAAGGTCGACGACGAGATCGTCGAGCTCAAGGAATGGGACGCGGTGCGTGTCCCGCCCGGCTGCGTGGCGAGGCTACGAGGCCGGGCCCGAGGGCCTCGAGATCCTCGTCATCGGCGCGCCCAATCTCGGCGAGGCTCCGCGGGAAGACGTCGATGGCCAGCGCGACTGGTGGGCTGACTAGCGCCAGGTAGCTGAACACGAAGCAGGGAGAAGGAACTCACTCAGCTGAGGGTCTAATTCTCTGGCGAGGCGTCGTCGACGACCAGAGCTGGGGTGCGTCGCGTTGGCCAGAATGGACCGGTGCGGAAAATCGACGCCTTCGCCCACATTCTCCCGGCTGGCTATCTGGAGCACCTGGAGCGCCACCTCGCCTCGACAATGAGGCCGGCCCAGCTGCGGTACTACCAGGAGGGTGTATTTCGCTTCGACCCGGCTATCAGCGACCTCGACGCGCGCCTCCGAATGATGGACCGGCACGGCGATTACGCGCAGGTCCTCGTGCTGGCCGTCCCTCCGCTGGAGGAGGTGGACCCCCCGGAGGCCGCCTCGGAGCTGGCGCGGCGCGCCAATGACGAGATGGCCGATCTGGTGCGGCGCTTCCCCGAGCGGTTCGCGGGATTCGCGGCCGCACTGCCGCTGGGTGACGTCGAGGCCTCTCTGATAGAGATCGACCATGCGGTCGGGGAGCTCGGCGCGCTCGGCGTCCAGGTGTTCACCAACGTTCGCGGCGCACCGCTGGACCACCCCCGCTTCGACTCGATTCTCACGCGGATGGAGGCGCTCGACCGGATGATCTGGCTGCACCCGACACGCAACGCAGCGTGGCCCGACTACGCGACCGAGCGCGAGTCCGACTTCGGGATCTGGTGGTCACTCGGCTGGCCATACGAGACGGCGGCTGCCCTCTCGCGGCTGGTCTACTCCGGTCAGATGGACCGGCACCCACGGCTCCGGGTGATCGCCCACCACGGTGGCGGCATGGTGCCGCACTTCTCGGCGCGGCTCGCGATGGGGCCGGGATACCGGCAGACGAAGGAAAGCCTCCCGCTGCCGCCGCTGGACTACTTTCACCGCTTCTACGCGGATACAGCACTCTTCGGAGCTTCCCACGCAGTGCGCTGCGTCATCGAGTTCTTCGGCCCGGAGCACGTGCTGTTCGGCACCGACACGCCGCTGGGACCGCCCCACGCCATCGACGCCAGCATCGCGGACCTCGGCGCTGCCGGGCTGTCACAGGCGGAGCTGGCCGCCGTTTATGCGGGAAACGCGCAGCGCCTCCTTGGCGTGCGGTGAGCCGAGAGCGGTTCAGTCGGGCCGTTCAGCCGGCGCGCCGTCGAGCCGCTCGGCCAAGAGCGGCGCGGGGCAATCGCTGGTTGCAAGTAGCCTGCCGCGCAACCCGTTTCAGGGGATAACCGACGCAGGGATTGCGCGGATGAGGGCGATAGCATCGAGCCCCGGTGAAGCACAGGATCGTGCACGTCCTGCAGAAGTACCTGTTCAACCCGCCGATCCGGTTCATGTTCGCTCTTCAGCTCGTGCCGCCGGGCTACGCGCTGCTCGAAACCTTGGGCCGCGTTAGCGGCAAGCCACGCCGGACCCCGGTGGGCAACGGTGCTGAGGGGAACACCTTCTGGATCGTCACCGAGCATGGGCGCAAGGCGGGCTACGTTCGGAACATCGAGCGCACGCCGAAGGTCCGGGTCAGATTTAGGCACGGGATACGCCTCCGATGGCGGACGGGAACGGCGCAGGTGATGCCCGACGATGATCCGCACGAGCGTCAGAGAACAATTGCGCGCGGGCATCCATTAAGGGCGTTGAATGCTGCGTGGGTCCGCGGACTCGGAACAGAACTATTGACAGTGCGGATCGATCTGGATCCGATCGCGGGGGAGGGTGTCACCTGACCGATGGAGACTCCAGGGAGCGAGCCTCGACTCGCCCGCAAAGCGAGGTGGAGGCTGAGCTGAGCGGAGGTGTGTCTGATCGATGATCAGGCGCTGTGCCGCCAGCGAGCCGCCCGCAACGCTGGATCGCGGAAGTCCGCGGAGCGCTGCGTTCGAGTGCTGGTGCTGTGAACAACTCACGCCTAGACTGACCGTGGTGAGCGTGTTTCGCGGAATCGACCACGACGAGTTCGAGCGAGGCGCTCGCGCCCAGCCCGCCCTCGAGGAGAAACGAAAGGCGACGCGCTCGGGCGTGCTCGGCACCGGCACGCTCGCCTGCCGCCGCTGTGATGCTCCGATCGATCCGGGAACTAGTCCGATGTTGCTGACCGAGCTGCTGGCGTGTCCGTTCTGTGACGCGCGCGGCCCAGTGCGCGACTTCCTCTCCCTGGCTATTCCGACACGCCCCGCTCGCGTCGTCGTCAGAGTCGCGCTCCCGGTCCGCTAGCACCCGTCGCGTAGGGGCGGCTGCCGCTCCGAGCCAGAATGATCGATCACCGCACTCTCGCACGAATGAACGTCATGAGGGTTGACGAGCTCGGGGTCGTGCGGCAATTCCCGTGCTCGTCATCTGCCGGTGTGCGGTGGGCGCGACGGGTAGTTGGACCGTGACGCGGAGCCCGCCAGTTGCCCGGGGGGTGAGGGTGAGCGCTCCGTGGTGTGCCTGCGCGATGCTGTTGACGATCGCAAGGCCGAGTCCGATACCCGTGTGGTCGGCGCGTATGCGTGCGGTTCCGCGCTGAAAGGGCTCCGCAAGCGTGGAAACCAACTCTGGGGTGAGCTGCTCGCCGGTGTTCTCGACAGTGAGCATCGCGCCCTCGGGGTCAACGCCGGTCGTGACCCACACTGTGCCCTGCGCAGGCAGATTGTGGACGATCGCGTTGTGCACGAGGTTCGTCGTCATCTGCAGCAGGAGCGCGTGTGAGCCGCTGGCCGGGGTCATGTCGCCGGAGGTCTCGATGCTGACGTCGCGTTTCTCTGCGAGCGGGTGGAGCGTTTCCGTGGCTTCTTCCGCGATGAGGGACAGGTCGACGTGTTCTGGGGTGAAGGACCGTTGGTCGGCGCGGCTGAGCAGGAGCAGCGCTTCGGTGAGGTCGATCGCTCGGGTGTTGACGGCACGGAGGCGGTCGACGAGTTCGCCGTTGACGCCGTTCGGATCCTTGCGGGCCACGTCGAGGAGGGTCTGCGTGAGCGCCAGCGGGGTGCGCAGCTCGTGCGAGGCGTTGGCGGCGAACCTCTGCTGCTCGGCAACGTGCGCCTGGAGCCGCGCGAGGAGGCCGTCGAACGTGTCGGCGAGATCCTTCAGCTCGTCGCGGGGTCCCGAGAGCGCGAGGCGCTCGTTCAGGTTGCGCTCGGAGATCTGCCGCGTCGTCGCCGTCATCGTGCGCAGCGGGCGCAGTACCCGGCCCGCGACCAGCCAGCCGAGCGCGATCGAGACCGCGGTCATGATCGCCAGCGCGATCCCGGACTGGATGAGCCCCTGGTGCAGACCGTGGGTGTCGCGTTCGACGGCCCCGGCGTACATTTCGCGCACCTGGCGGATGGCGTGCGGGTTCGCAAGAACACCTTTGAGGGCGCCCGAGCTGGTCGACCGATGCGCAGTCCCGCTCGGGACGATCAGGTCGACCCCGGTGTTGCTGCGAAAGAGTAGGTACATAGTCGCGAGCAGCGCCACTCCCGAGAAAAGGAACAGGCCGCTGTAGAGCAGGGTCAGGCGCAGACGCACGGTCCGCGAGGGCAGGCGGAGCATCCGACGTGGCGCGAGCCTGGCGAGCGAGAGGCGCGACATCGTCAGATCCGGTAGCCGGCCTTGAGGGTGAGTTTGAGGCGAACACTCAAACCAGGGGCTCTATCCACGGTCTCCTCCCTCGCACGCGGTGTCTGGTTGTGTGTCGATGCGGTAGCCGACGCCGGCCACGGTGGCGATGATCCACGGTTCGCCGAGGCGTTTGCGCAGTGCCGAGACGGTGATGCGCACGGCGTTTGTGAACGGGTCGGCGTTTTGATCCCACGCCCGTTTCAGGAGCTCTTCGGCGCTGACGACGCCCCCTTCGGCGGCGACGAGCACTTCGAGCACGGCGAACTGCTTGCGGGTCAGCGCGACGTAGCGACCGTCGCGATGGACCTCGCGGCGGAACGGATCCAGACGCAGGCCTGCGATCTCTCGCACCGGCGGCCTGTTGTGGGCCCGCCTGCGGTCAAGCGCTCGGAGACGGAGTACGAGCTCTCGGAGCTCGAACGGCTTGACGAGATAGTCGTCGGCGCCGAGCTCGAACCCGGAGGCCTTGTCGTCGAGCCGGTCGGCAGCGGTAAGCATGAGGATCGGCATGCCGTTGCCGGAGGCCACGATGCGTCTGGCGATCTCGTCGCCGGATGGCCCGGGGATGTCGCGGTCGAGGACGGCGATGTCGTAGGCGTTGACGCTCAGCAGCTCCAGAGCGGTGTCGCCGTCACCGGCGATGTCTGCCGCGATCGCCTCCAGGCGTAGGCCATCGCGGATAGCTTCTGCCATGTAGGGCTCATCCTCAACGATCAACACGCGCACGCTCCGGATGCTACGAGCCTGACGCATATCGTCGGCATATCGAAAACCGCATATGTGCTGGCAACAGCACGCCGCCTGGAATGGCGGCGTGACCTACAGCGACCCAGCACGAACAGCTGCCAGCTGGAGCCGACCGACCGTGTACCGCGTGCGTCGCCGGCGCCTGCTGCTCGGCGTTGTCCTGGTCTTGCTTCTCGCCTACGCGGCTGGCCAGCTCCTGAACGGCACGGGCCACGTGCGCATGCCCGCGGCCCGCACGCGGAACGACCAGGGCCGTACCTACGTGTCGGCGGTCAGGTGGCCGCTGCAGGGGCAGGCGGCATTGGTGCTCGGCAACGGCCGGCTGGCGGCGAGCCCAGGGGAGCAGCCGGTCCCGATCGCCAGTCTGGCGAAGGTGATGACGGCCTACCTGACCCTGAAGCGCTACCCGCTGAGCGGCGCACAAGACGGCTTGACGATTACCGTCACCCCTGCCCAGGCGCAGGCGGTGGCCCAGGACGCCGTCCAGCGCCAGTCGGTCGTGGCGGTGCAGGCGGGCGAGCAGCTGATCGAGCGCCAGCTACTCGAGGCGCTGCTGATCCCCTCCGGCAACAACATCGGCCGGATGCTCGCCCCGCTGGTGGCGGGCAGCGAGACGCACTTCATCTCCGAGATGAACGCCGAGGCCCGCGCACTGGGGATGGACCACACGATCTACACCGACCCCAGCGGATTCGAGCCGGGCACGGTCTCCACTGCCGCCGACCAGCTGCGCGTCTTCCAGGAGGCGATGCGCTTCCCGGTATTCCGCGAGATCGTCTCAATGGCCAGCGTGACGCTGCCGGTCGCCGGCACGCTCACCAACTACAAACCCCTGCTCGCCGCAGGCTACGCCGGCAAAACCGGCTCTGACTCCGCGGCCTGGGGGTGCCTGGCCTTCTTCACTCACGTGACGGTCGGCGGGCGCCTGCTGACCGCCGTCGGTGTGGTGCTGGGGCAGGGGCAGGGCGCCAACACGCAGACGCTCCTCGCCGCCGCCGGGGAGGCCGCCCAGCAACTGGTCAACTCCGTCGCCGCGGCGAGTGGCGGGCCAACGATCGCGTCCCCCGGGGTGGTGCCTCCACCCAGGACGGCCACTCGCAGCTATTCGCTCCCGGTTCCCGGGACTCGAACTGATGTCAACGCAAGTGACCACCCGCAGGAGAACTCATGAATAAGACGACTCAGGCCGCTGGCCGCCCTTGTCCTGATCGCCATGGTCGCGCTGATCAGCGCGTGCGGTTCGAGCGCGCCTGCCGGCACCGGCGCGCAGCGGCAACAACAGCGCCGCCAATGCTCAGAAGGCGGTGAAGTTCGCCCAGTGCATGCGCAGCAGCGGGGTCAGCGAGTTCCCGGACCCGAGCGCGTCGGGCAAGTTCACCATCGATGCGGTGGCGAACGGCTCGTCGCTGGACACGAGCACCCCGGCGTTCAAGCAGGCCATCAGCGCGTGTAAGGACCTGGAGCCAGCTGGGTTCACAGGCAGCAAGCGGAGCCGCGAGCAGCAGCAGGCGGGCCTCAAGTTCGCCCAGTGCATCCGCGCCAACGGCGTGCCTGACTTTCCGGACCCCCTTCCAAATGGGCCACTCGTCGACACGAATCGAATCCCATCATCCGCAACGAACAGTGGTATGGGCATTCTCAACGCCGCGATGCGGAAGTGCCGCGATGCGGGAGCGGCAGCGGGGGCCACGCGGTGAGGCGGAAGAGTGGGGGGCTGGCCGCAGCGGCCGTCCTGGCGGCCGTGGTCGTCACCGGCGGCGTGCTCGTCACGTCCGATGCGAAGCAATCCGCCCTGGCCGCACAGCAGCCGCCGGCCAATACGGCGAGCGTGGAGAGGAGGACGCTGTCGGCGAAAGTCTCCCAGGCTGGGATCCTGACCTATCGGGCGCGATCGGACGGCTCGCCGTACTACCGGAGCCTTGCTTTCGTCAGAGTCGAGCATCAGCACGGCGCAGCCGACCGCCCTGCGTCGCGCGGGATGCGTAACGCGGACCCGTGGCGGTGCGCTCGGGCGCGATTCGTCCGCCGCTTTTCCCGAAGATGGCGACGAGCGGAGAGTGCAGGTATCTCGTGTCGCGGCCGTGCTTTGTCCTCGCCGCGCGTGGCCTGAGGCTGTGCCTCAGTCGAAGTAGTGGCCGGTCTCCATGTCCTCGACCCAGCCGGGGTGGGTCGGCATTCCAGCCCAGCACCGCGCGGGTCTTGTCGTTTGAGGTCGGGTTGTCAAGGCCGGCAAAGGCGGCGAGAAAGCCGAGGTACTGCGGCGCCTCCTCGTCCGTGATGCTCTTGGTCTGCACCCCGAGCTTGCCGGCGATGGTCTCGGCTATCACCTTGCGTGAGATGCCCGTGTCACCGACGCCGTGGAAGGTCGAGCCGGCGGGGGCTTTCTCCAACGCTAGGCGGTAGAGCGCGCCGACGTCGTGTGTGTTCGCTGCCGGCCAGCGGTTGCTGCCGTCGCCGGTGAAGGCTGCAACGCCGTTGTCCCGGGCGAAGCCGATCAGGGCGTGGGTGAAGCCGTGATGGTCGAGCTCTGAGTGGACCATCGGCGCGAGCCGGACGACCGAGGAGCGGACGCCCTGCTGTCCCAGGCTGATCGTGTAGTTCGCCGCGTCGGTCCGAGGACCGCCGTCGGATTGGTCGTCCTCGGTGCCGGGGCGGCCGGCGATCCCGGCCGTGGCGAGCATGAGCGTGCCCCCGGTTGACACGAAGGGTTTGTCGGTGGCGATGAGGGTCTCGCCAATCGCCTGTGTGGCCGCCATGTCGGCGGATCGACCGCGCCCATGAAGTCGCCGGTGCGCATCGCCTCGTGCTTGAACGCGAGGTGGATCACGCCGTCGGCCTCAGCGGCGGCGGCCCGCAGACCGTCGAGGTCGTCGAGATCGCCGCGGCGGACCTCGGCCCCGAGCGCGGCGACGGCCTCAGCGGATGAATCAGAGCGGGCCAGGCCGACGACCTGGTGGCCGTGGTTGAGGAGTTCGGGGATCACGGCGGAGGCGATGTGGCCTGAGGCGCCGGTCACGAATACGCGCATTGGAATCTCCAGTCGGTTGGGGGATGTCACCCGGTGTCATCACGATAGCACTCGATGTCACCCGGTGTCATCAAGTACGCTCTGCGCAGATGTCACGCTGGAAACCAGACGCCCAGGGCCGCTTGATGAGCGCCGCGATCGAACTGTTCGACGAGCAGGGATACGAGGCGACGACCGTCGCCGAGATCGCCGAGCGCGCGGGGCTGACGAAGCGCACCTTCTTCCGCTACTTCTCAGACAAACGCGAGGTGCTTTTCAGCGGCAGCCACGAGCTCCAGCGCCTCTGGCTCGACGGGGTTGCCGCCGCCCCGGCGGACGCGACCCCGCTCGCGATGGTGGCGGCCGGACTCGATCCGGTCGCGGAGATGTTCACCAACCGTCACGACTTCGCCCGCATCCGCGCGGGGATCATCGAGGCCAACCCCGAGCTGCAGGAGCGTGAGCTGATCAAGCTGCAGAACCTCGCCGACGCCATCAAGGCCGCACTGGTCGAGCGGGGCGTTTCAGCGAACGCGGCGATCCTCGCCGCCCAGGCGGCCGTGACCGTCTTTCACGTCGCCTTCGCCCACTGGGTCGAGCAGGATGACTCGACCGCCTTCCGGCGACTGATCGACGAGTCGCTGGAAGAGCTACGGTCGGTGACCGCCGCCTAGCGCGGACCTGCTTTTGTTCGGCGGCGAACATCCGCCCCGCCGCCAACGAACTCCCCGCTAAGCGCGGACATCAGGGCGCTCCATCTGCGGACAAGGTTCGTCTGTCGGTGCCTGACAATGTCCTGAGGAGAGCCCGGAAGCTACACTGTCACTGAAGGCCGGGCACTCCGCTCGGCGAAAGTAGTGCCAGCGTTCGTAGTTGTTGCCTCCAGCACCTCCCGCGTTTCGCAGCACACAATCTCCCGGGAGGGAACACATGGCAACCGGAACCGTGAAGTGGTTCAGCGACGAGAAGGGCTTTGGCTTCATCACACCCGATGACCAGGGCAAGGACCTCTTCGTCCATCACTCGTCGATCGCCGGCAACGGCTTCAAGTCGCTCGCCGAGGGCGCGAAGGTGTCCTACGACGCCGAGCAGGGCCCCAAGGGCCCGGCCGCCGCGAACGTTCAGACGATCTGACGCACCGAGTCGCAACTGTCGACGGCCCGCCTTCGCGCGGGCCGTCTGGCGTTTTGCCGACTCGGACCTGGCTTCGCCGAGCCTCGCGCATCTGAGCGAGCGCCGCGTCCGCCCTGCGAAGCGCGGGCTGCGCAACGGTGGCCGGCTCGATCTGCCGACCGCGCCGGTGTGCGCGCTCGTGGCGATTTGCGAGACGCTCCGATCGGAGCGCGGTCAGA
This sequence comes from uncultured Actinomycetes bacterium, assembly GCA_963719305.1. Taxonomy (GTDB): domain Bacteria; phylum Actinomycetota; class Thermoleophilia; order Solirubrobacterales; family Solirubrobacteraceae; genus Palsa-465. The sequence continues at coordinate 240,971 of CAVRBL010000007.1, forward strand.
CCTGGTCGGGTGTTGGTCGAGTCCGCGAACCTACGCCGTAGCGCACGTGTGTCGCGTGTGGGGAATGGATGATCTCGAGCGGCTCGAACCCGGGATCTTCCACCCCGTCGAACAACCGCTCGCCGGTACCGAGCAGGACTGGAACGATGTCGAGCATGAGCTCGTCGACCACGCCCGCGGCGAGCGCCTGGCGGACCGTGGAGGCGCCGCCAGCTATATCGACCCCAAGCCCGTCGGCCGCTGCTGTCGCGCGCTCGAACGCGGCGTCGAACCCTTCGGTCACGAAGTGGAAGGTCGTTCCGCCGTTCATCTCGATTGGGTCGTGCGGATAGTGAGTGAGAACGAACACCGGCGCGTGATATGGCGGCTCGTCTCCCCACCATCCCCGCCACTCGCCATCCCAAGGGCCGCGGATAGGGCCGAACATGTTGCGGCCCATGACATACGCACCGCGGCGCCTCATTAGCTCATTCTGGGCGCGGGCGTCAGCTTCGTGGAGCGGCTCGTCCAAGTGCCAGTGGTGGAGTTCGAGGCCGCCGATACCCAACGGGTTCTCGCGGCTCTGATCAGGGCCCGCGACGAATCCGTCAAGCGATATGGACATGTGGCAGGTAGTTGGTGTCATGGACTCTTTAGACCGCCGACCCGCTGAGAAATCATCGTTCGCCAATCCAATGGCGGCTCATGCGGTACTCCCGCAGATGAGGCTCGGCCGGCTGCCGATCCTGAGAGAGCCTAAACCACGACATCAGCGGGTAGCCGCTGACGTTGTTCGTCATCGTTGCTGGAATCGACGCGGTCGCCCTCCTGAGCCTCAGAGCCTCGGAGATGGGGACGGCCCGTCGACGAGGGACGCCCTGCCCTCTGTAGCACGCGCATCTGAATCCAGCTAACTAGTTGCCTCCTACGCGCGGAACGCGGCACCGGCGCTTCCACGCGAAAGCAATAAGCCGGCGACGAGCTGCACTGCGGCTTGTTCTCTCGTCCTCTGCGCCGAGGTACGATCGCTTGTTCTCGCGGTGGAATTAGCAAGCGGGCGGATCATCCGCTTCCGCCCTTCCGCCCGCGGGCTTGGCCCATGGATCTCGGACTGCGCGACAGGGTGTACCTCGTGACTGGCGGCAGCCGCGGCCTCGGGTTTGCTGCGGCCGAGGCGCTAGTCGCAGAGGAGGCGCGAATCGTGCTGAGCTCTCCGCGAGAGGCGACGGCCTCTGCGGCGGCGGCGCGCCTCGCCGGAACTGCCGGCCGCACCGACGCCGTCACCTGGGTCGCCGCGGACAACGGCGACCCCGGCACCCCGGATCGCCTGATCGCTGCTGCTGAAGAGCGCTTTTCCCGGCTTGACGGAGCGCTCATCAGCGCGGGCGGGACGCCTGCAGGAACCGTTTCGGCCACCACCGACGAGGCGTGGCGGTCGGCGTTCGAGAGCGTTTTCCTCGGGGCCGTCCGGCTTGCTCGAGTGCTCGCGGCGGATCTGGCGAGCCAAAGCGGCGACGGTGGTGGGACGGGCACCAGGACAGGAACCGGCGGGTCGATCGTGCTCGTGCTTGCCGCTTCCGTGCGAGCCCCGCTCGCGCAGCTCCCGATCTCCAATGGGCTGTTCCCGGGCCTCGCCGGCGTGGTAAAGACTCTCGCCGATGAGCTCGGGCCATCCGGCGTCCGCATAAACGCACTGCTGCCGGTGAGGATCGCCACCGACAGGGTGCGTGAGTTTGATGCGCTCAGCGGCGACCCCGATGAGGTGCGTGCACGCCATTCTGAGCTGATCCCGCTGCGCAGGTATGGCGAGCCCGAAGAGTTTGGGCGAGTTGCGGCGTTTCTGCTCTCTCCAGCTGCCTCCTACATCACTGGCGCGATGATCCCGGTTGATGGCGGCGCCATCCGCTCGATCTGACCGCGCCACTTTGCAATTAGCGCCAGCGGCGGCCTCGTTGCGGTCGTGCAGCTAACCGGTTTCGGGGTGGCCGCCGATAGAGGCAGTGATTGATGATTGGCGGCGCGAGAGCCCAGGCGGGAAGGGCCGCGCCCGCGGGTGAGCTTCGGCGCCTCGCCGCTCGCCGGCTGTCAGCGGACTTCTGTCTGACGGGCCGCGGCTGAGCAGCAATCGCTCGTCGGCGCGCCGTGAACCTATGATGGGATGGGCGCCGTGCACCGGGAGATCGACTGATGCGAGAGGGCCCCTGGACAGGCCGTTATCCGGCGGCCGCGGCCATGGTGATTTTCGCCCTGGTCCCATACTTGGCGCTCTCGGCGGCGCTGCTGCCGATCACGCCAATCATCGCCAGGGACCTGCATATGAGTCTCCAGACGATGAGTCTTACCTCGGGCATGGCGAACGCCGGCTATGCCGTCGGGACGGTCCTGGCGGTGCTTTTGGCCCAGCATCTTCCGCAGCGTCGGATGCTGGTCTTGTATGCCGCGCTGCTGGTGCTCGGCTCGGTGCTCGCGGCGGGCGCTCCCGACGCCGGCGTCTACATAGCTGGGCACGTGTTGCAGGGCCTCTGCACCAGCCTGCTACTGATCGCGGCCGTCCCGCCGCTCGTCGTCGCGTTTTCCATCGCGAAGCTGCGCTACACGGCGATGATCCTCAACGTTTGTATCTTCGGAGCGGTCGCACTGGGACCGCTTGTGGGCGGCATCCAGGCGCAAGCCAACGGGTGGCGTCCGTTGTTTTGGATCATCGCGGGCATCGCCGCGGCGGCGCTGTTGCTGTCGCTGCTGACCTTTCAGGACGCCCCGCCGGCTGACCCCAGCGCCACCCGCAACCCTCTTCCCGTGGGACTGGCCGCCGCGGGCTGCGTCGCCCTGTTCTACGGCGCCTCCGAGCTGCTCACCCACCCGTTCCTGGACGCCGTGACGCTCGTGCCGCTGGCAGGCGGGCTCGCGTTGATCGTCGTTCTGTTGGTGTACCAGTATCGCGCCAAGCGACCACTGCTGTGCATCCGCCCGCTTGGCAGCACGCTCCCGGTGAGCGGGATAGTGGTCGCGATGTGCGCGGCGGCGGGTTCGATATCCGCGGTCGCGCTGGCCGCCGTCCTGCTGAGAAACAAGTTCACTCATGTGCACCTGGGGCTGCTTCAGTTCCCCGAGTTCATCGCGGCGCTGATCACCGCGGGCCTGCTCGGAGTGGTCTTCCGGACTCGGGGTCTCCACTACCTCGTGCTCGGCGGCATGCTCTCGCTGATCGCGGGGATCCTGGTACTTCAGTCCCAGCTCCCGCCTACGTCGCTGGCCATGGCGCTCGGGTCTGGGCTGGTCGGACTCGGCGTGGGCGGTTCGGTGGCGCCGGCGCTGTTCATCGCCGGCTTCTCGCTGCGCAACAACGCCCTGCAGCGCGTGTTCGCGATCATCGAGCTGCTGCGGGCCGTCGCGGCGTTCATGGTCGCGCCGGTATTGGCGCACGTGGCCACGACCGTCGGAGGCAGCCCGGCGGCCAGCACCCAGACCGCGCTGTGGATCTGCTTCGGGATCGCGAGCGGCGGCACGCTGGTCGCGGTCTCCCTGTACGCGCTGGGTGGGGTGCGCCCGCCGGCGCCGGCGCTGGACGTCTGGATGAGCGGGGAGGCCCCGGCTTGGTACTCGCCGCCGCTGCTTGACCGAATCCGTGACTCCTCCCGGGCGACGGTTCTGACCGAGCCGCTCGCCTGTGACGCGGGCGGACAGTACGGGGGCCCGCGCGACGGGGACTCGGCTCCGCCCGCGGCCGACCGTCCGGCCGGCGCGGTGACATGAGTGCCAGCGACCTTGGCCCTGTGGTGTTCGCCTACGACGGCTCGGATCTGGCCAGGCTCGCGATCGAGGAGGCGGGCCGACAGCTTGAGCCGGGACGGGACGCCGTCGTGCTGACCGTATGGCGTCCATACGTGGTTGGATTCATCCCGCCGCCCGAGGTCAAGTTCGACGCGGCGGCAAGCGACGAGGTCAGAAAAGCTGCCGAGGAAACCGCCGCGCAGGGAGCCTCGATGGCGCAAGCCGCCGGCTTCCGCGCCCAGGGTCTCGCGGTCAACGAAGCGCCAACATGGAAGGGGATCGCTCGCGTCGCCGACGACCGCGACGCGAGCCTGATCGTGCTCGGCTCCCATGGCAAGAGCGGTCTCACAGGCATCTTCCTCGGCAGCGTGGCGGGCGCCGTCGCGGCGCACTCCGGGCGTACCGTGCTCATCGTGCACAGGCGCGCCTGAACCGCCTTCGCGCTCGCTTCGGCGCGCCGTCCGCGGCTGATGAAGCGAAGACGGCGACGCTCCCGCCGGAAACGACGCCGGCAGCCGAACTCCTGCATCTATCCTCGCGCGGTAATCGTCGGCGACCGCGTGGCGGAGCTGTAAAGCGCGGACATCAGGGGACCCATCGACGGCCGCTGTCGGGGGGCCGAGCCCGGCATCAGCGGGGGTCGGTGCGGTAGGCGATTGAGCGGTGGCGGATCGCGGCGAGGCGGACGGTCCGGTCGTTGTCTGCCAGTTGGTAGATGATGCGATACGTGCCCACGCGCAACGAGCGGAGGCCGTGCAGCCGACCGCGTAGGGCGTGTCCGATGTGGGGATCGCGCTCGAGCAGTCCGAGCGCGTCCTCGATGGCGTCGATCAAAGGCCAGTCGAGAGTCGAGCAGCTGTTGTCGAGCGAGCCGCGCGAGAACAACTTTGGCCACGCCTCAGCGAGCGGCTCGGAGCTTGGCGGTTTCGTGGCGAAGTTCGTCCAGCGTGACGCTGTCGCCTCGCGCGAGCTCGGCGAGGCCGGCTTCGATAGCAGCGAGCGTCGCGGAGTCCGAGAGGATCTCCGCGGTCTCTTCGAGCGCCTGGTACTCATCGATCGGTACGAGCGCCGCGGCCGGCTTGCCGTTGCGGGTCACGAGCACGTGATCTCGGCGGTCGGCGACGTCGCTTAGCAGTTCGCTGAGCTTCGTTCTGAACTCGCGAACCGGAACGATCTTCGCCATGCTCGCGAAGTGTACCTTATTGCGTACGCGCGCCGAGTTGGCTCATGGCCACCCACTCGGACAGCGGACCGCTGCTCGAGCAGGGCCGTTCGGTTCGGATAGCGCACCGTCAACCACTCCACAAAGGAGGATTCATGGAATCTGTGCTGCTGGACGCAGCGGGCGACCGCCGCTCGTCTGCGACTATGCCTGGCTATCACCGAGGCCGCCACCGCGCAACAAGGGCGAGCAGTACCCGGCCGATCCGCCGACGGTGGAGGAGATCGTCGCCGTGATGCGCGCGGTCGGCGACAGCGCCGATGGACATCCGACTGCGCGCGCTGATCGTGTTGCTCTGGCGCGCCGGCCTGCGGATCAGCGAAGCGCTCGCTCTCCAGGAGAGCGACCTGGACCGATGCCGCGGCGCAGTGCTCGTCCGGCGCGGGAAGGGCGGCAAGCGACGCGAGGTCGGGATGGACCGCTGGGCATGGGACCAGCTCGAGCCATGGCTGGAGATCCGCCGCGAGCTCCCGATCGGGCGTTGCTCTGCGTGATCCACGGACCGACAGCCGGGCGACGCTGGGAACAGTCGGCCGCGCGCAAACAGCTGCATCACGCGGCTGCCGCAAGCCGGCGTCAGGCGTCGGTTCGCTCCGCATCAGCTGCGGCACGCTCACGCGGTCGAGATGGCGCACGAGGGCGTCCGCTAGTCGTGATCCAGCGCCAACTCGGACACGCCAACCTCGGCATCACCAGCCTCTACCTACAGGGCATCGACAGCAGCGAGATCATCAGCACCGTCCACGGACGCCCGTCGCCGACGATCTCCGCCAACGCCGGCCTCCAGATGAGGCGATAGCTCCCAGCGCGTCGGGTCGGCTCCGGCGTGTTCCGGCCGACCCGACGCAGCCCCCGGCTGGCGACAGCAGGACGGGCGAGCAGCTCACGTATGAGTCCTGCTCTTGTGTGGGCCCGGGCATGCTGGGATCGCGTGGCAGCCGTCCCTATGCCACGCCGTTTTCCGAGCCGGTCACGGGGCGGGTACGGTCTGCAGCGTTGCTGATCTACTCGATGGGCGTTTCGGTGGACGGCTTCATCGCCGACCGCGAGGGCGAGTTCGGGTGGACTGTTCCTGACGAGGAGCTGTTTGCGCTTCCATCTGGCGCGGGTGCGCGAGCTTGGCTGCCATCTGTGCGGCCGCAAGCTCTACGAGACGATGCTGGTGTGGGAGACCGATCCGTCGCTGCGCGACACCGAGCTTCACGCCGCGTTCGCCGATGTCTGGTGCGCGCTTCCGAAGGTCGTCTTCAGCCGCACGCTCGAGAGCGTCCAGGGCAATGCTCGGCTCGCCGAGGGGTCGGTGGAGGAGGAGGTCGCCGCCGCACTCGCCGCGACTGACAAGGACATCGAGATCGGCGGCGCCGGCCTCGCCGCGACGGCGATCGAGCTCGGCCTGGTCGATGAGCTGCGCATGTTCCGCCATCCGATCGTGGTTGGTGGCGGCACGCCGTTCCTTCCGCCGGTCACCGAGGACGTCCCGCTGGAGCTGATCGAGACCAGGACGTTCGGCTCGCGGGTGATCTATGAGCGCTACAGGCGCATCCGCGCGCGGCATGGACTGAGACTTCTGACCGCGCGCTCACTGCGATCCGCAACGTGTGCGCGCAAGCGAATCATCGACCAGCCACCTGCTTCCGCTGCACCACGCGACTCTTGATCGCCGCGCGGCAGCTCCCGCTTCGGGCGGAAAGCTGGCATCACCCGCATGGCACGGCATCTCGGCGAGGATCGTTCCGCTCGTCGAAGAAGGGCGCCGGTTCGCTGCTGGCGAGGAGGTTGAGTTGGTGCTCGACGACTTTGCCCCGACTCGTGCATCCCGCGATAGTCTCGCAGCGTGGACCGTGCCGAGCTTCAGACGATTCAGCGCCCGCTCAAGGAGCGCTACCGCAGCGAGCCCGCGTCTGCGCTCGTGACCCTGACCGCAACCGGGGATCTCGACGAGGAGGCGGTCTCATGCTCCGTTGCGACCGGCAGGGCCCTCGTTGAGGCAGGGCTACATCCGGCGACGGGCGGATCAGGCACGCTGGCCTGCTCCGGTGACATGCTGCTCCAGGCTCTCGTTGCGTGTGCCGGGGTGACGCTGAGGTCGGTCGCCACCTCGCTGGAGGTTCCGGTGTCGGGGACCGTCCGGGCCGAGGGTGATCTCGACTTTCGCGGGACCCTGGGCGTCGACAAGACCGGCGAGGCGCCGGTCGGTTTCCGCGCCATCCGGCTCATCTTCGACCTGGACACCAAGGCGAGCGAGGAGCAGCTTGAGAAGCTGCTGTCGCTGACCGAGCGCTACTGCGTCGTCTACCAGACGCTCACCAGCGGCGTTGCCGTCAGCATCGATCACTGGCCGTAGGAGAAGGAGCCGGACCGTCAGCCCGAGGGCGCACCATGCGCCGCCGCTATCGCCACCGCACCCACCTCACCGATACGGCACGATCACGAGCTGCGCGGGCGGCGCCGCTTTCCTGCAGTACCTCGTCGTGAGCGCCTCGTGCTGCCTCGAGCTCGCGTGCCATCTGGTCACGCTCTCGTCGCAGCGCGTCGCGCTCGGCGACGACCTCACCCCGGTCCCTCTGCATTGCCTCGAGTTCGGCAGCGATCCGATCGCGAGCCGCGTTCGCCTCCTCGCGTTCGTGCGTCACGCGTCGCAGCCTGCGGGACATCTCATCGAGGCTTTGCGCAGTCCGTGCCTTGTCAGCTTCGAGGCGATCAAGCCGACGGCGTAACCGGCTATGTGCCTTTCGTAACTCAGCCAGCTCCCGCGTCAGCGCATCTGCCTGGCCGCCCCTGCCCCCGAGGTCCGACCGTCGCGATTTGCGGCGGCCCCGATCAAGCTCGTCGACCGGTTCCTCGGCGCTGACGCGCGACCCACCGGCCCCAGTCGAAGGCCAGGTCGTGGGGTTGCATCCGCGCGCCGCGAGGAGGACTTTTTCCTCGCGGCACCCGCAGGCCGTTGCGGTGCGGGGAGCGTGATGGTGACGTCCGGCGCCACTGTCAACTCCGCCCCCTGAAACTGGGCGCGTTCGAGGGTAAACGGGAACGTTGCTTGCCATGGCTCACCGTCCTCCGCGGCCCACGGCTTATCGGCGAGGTCAGCGAGGAGTCGGATCGACCGGCCGTCCACGTCCGCGGTCAAAGCCGGCCGGATGAAGCGACGTCCCCGAACGCCGAACCAGCGGCCCTGCACCCGGCAGCGGTCGCCGATCACCTCGAAGCGGGCCAGCTGAAACTCAACCCGGCTAACCCGCGCGACCGAGTCAGGCGCCTTCATCAATACGAGACCTTAGCCGTCGAGGAGCAATCCGCCGTGTACCGCAAGACAGATTGCGCTCCCGCCGTTCGATGAGTCTCGCCGGTCCCGCGGGTCGGTATGAATAGACATCGAGAAAGGACAGCGATGACCGTGCCGAAGACCCAAACCCTGGATTTGCCTGGCGCCACGCTTACCTACGACGTTCGAGAGGCGGAGTCCCGGAGCACCGAGCCGGTCCTGCTGATGATCGGGTCACCGATGGACGCGAGCGGGTTCACGACGCTTGTCGGCCACTTCCCGGACCGTACGGTCGTGACCTACGACCCCCGCGGGGTCGGACGCAGCCCTCGGGCCGACGGCATCACGGCGGCGACGCCGGACGAGCACGCGGAGGACCTGCACCGCCTGGTCTCCGAGCTCGATGCCGGCCCCGTGGACATCTTCGCCAGCAGCGGCGGAGCCGTGAATGCGCTCGCGCTGGTGACGCGGCATCCGGAAGCGGTCCGCACGCTCGTCGCCCACGAGCCTCCCCTGGCGACGGTGCTTTCAGATCGGGAGGAGACGCTGGCGGTGACCGAGGACATCCACGAGACGTATGAGCGCGACGGTCTCGGACCCGCGATGGCGAAGTTCATCTCGTTCACGAGCGTCAGGGGACCGATTCCGCCCGACTTCCGAAACCACGCTCCGGATCCGGCCGACGTCGGTCTCCCGACCGAGGACGACGGCAGCCGGGACCACCCACTGCTGGGCCCGCATATGGTCTACGTCACCCGCTACGAGCCCGACTTCGACTCCTTGCGCGCGGCTTCCACGCGGATCGTCGTTGCGGGCGGAGCCGACTCAGCGGGCACGTTCCCGTACCGCGCCGCGGAGGCCGTGGCGGAGCGACTTGGGACCGAGCCGGTGATCTTCCCCAGCCACCACGGCGGATTCACTGAACAGGGCGATCCGGAAGCGTTCGCCACCACCCTTCACCGGATCCTCAACTAAGTCAGCGCCCTCACGATTAGCACGATCGCCACGATTACGGCCACGAACACGACCAAGTAGACGAGCGTCTGGAAGGCCTCGGCCTCGGAGCGCAGCGGGTTGGGCAGTCGGGACCGTCGAGGGCGCGGCGCGGGCAAGACGCGCTAGAGCACGTAAACCGTCGTGTACACGACGATCCACATGGCATCGACGAAGTGCCAATAGATGCCCGGCACCTCCATCCCCTGGTGATGCTCCGGGGAATAGTGCCCGCGGAACGAGCGGATCGTAACGATCAACAGCGCGCCCAGCCCAATGATCACGTGCGCGCCGTGCAGGCCGGTCAGGGAGTAGAAGATCGTTCCCTGAGCTGAGTCGTGTGGGGCGAAGCCGACGTGCACGTACTCGTTGATCTGTACGAACAGGAACGTCAGTCCCAGCAGGAAGGTGGAGACCATTCCGGCCTTCAGTCCGAAGCGGTTGCCCCTCTTGATCGACGTCAGCGCCCAGTGGATCGTCAAAGACGACGACAGCAGGATGGCCGTGTTCACGCCGGCCACGGCCTCCGGCAGCTTGGTGCCGTGGGCCGGCCACGGGTCGTGGGTGACGACGCGGATGAAGAAGTACGCCGTGAAGAAAGCCCCGAAGATCATCACCTCGGAGATGATGAAAAGCAGCATGCCCAGGACCGGGGCCTCGACCCGGGACGAGCGATGGGCGGGAGGCGGCCCGTGGTGCTCGGCGTGGGTTGCCGCTGCAGCTTCCATGGGCTTCTCAGGCGGTGGCGGGGCTGGGGACGTCGGGCTGGACGATGTGCTCGACCGGCTTGCCGGTCGCGTTGCGCACCCGATCGATCAGGTCGGTGCGAAGCCAGCCCGACTTGGTCTCGGCGAACGTCGAGATCACGATGTCGTCCACGCGGAAGTACTGGAGCGCGTTCATGATGGCCGTGTACGGGTCGGGGTCGCCGATCATCCCGGCCGCGAGCAAGCCGGCGGCGTGCAAGCGGCCGAGCACCAGCGACAGGCGGGTGCGGGCACGCCTGGCGGCATGGCCGTCACCGCCCTCCTGGGGGACGACGAGGATGAACAGGCGACCGCGCTCCCTCTCGGGCTCGGCCTCAACTTTCGCCTTCAGCGCCTCGAACAACTCATCGCCCGAGGCAGTGCGGTTGGCGACCGCCAGCGTGACGTGGAACGGCAGCCCCTCGGTATCGGGATCGGCGACGATGTGCTCGACGGGAAGGCGCGAGGCCTCTCGCACGCGCTCGATCAGATCGCGCCGCAGCCAACCGGATCGGGTCGCGGGGTAGGTGGAGATGATGATCTCCCGAGGGTGATAGGCGTGCACGGCGTCCATCGTCGCCGTGTACGGGTCAGAATCACCGACCTCGCCGATGGCGTCGAACCCCTCGGCGTGCATGAACGAAAGCGCCAGGTCGACCCGAGCCTGGGCGGCGTCGAAAACCGCCTCGTCGTAGATGACCAGTCCGGCTTTAGGACGGGTCTGGGGCACGCACAGGACGAAGCGGATATCCCCCTCGGCGGCGCGGGCACGGATGGCGTCGACGAGCTTTTGTCCGCCGATCGTCTCATTGGCGACGACCAGAACGGTCTTCATTCGTGTCTTTGCTGGCTGGGAGGCGTCGTGAATCCTGCGGCCACCCTCGTCTCCTCGGGTGCCTTGAAGATGCCGTGCACGGCGCCCGGTACCCCGTACTCGTACGGCCCGCCCACCACCGTGGGGACGGCGTCGAAGTTGAACACCGGGGGCGGCGAGGAGACCTGCCACTCGAGCGTCAGCGCCCGCCAGGGATTGGCCGACGCTCGCGGACCGTAGCGCCAGCTGGCCACGACGTTGTAGAGGAAGATAAAGATCGAGGCGCCGAGGATGAACGCCGAGATCGAGATGAACAGGTTCCAGGCGGCAAATTTGGACGCGTACTCAGCCACCCGCCTCGGCATCCCCTGGATCCCGATCAGGTGCATCGGGGCGAACGTCAGGTTGAAGAAGATGAACGTCATCCAGAAGTGCCACTTTCCGAGGCGGTCGTCGAGCATGCGCCCGGTCATCTTCGGGAACCAGTAGTAGACGCCGGCGAAGATCGTGAACAGGGAGCCGCCGAACAGCACGTAGTGGACGTGGGCGACGATGAAGTACGTCTGGGAGACGTGGATGTCGAACGGGATCATCGCCAGCATCACGCCGCTGATCCCGCCCAGCGTGAACATGGTCAGGAAGCCGAGCGCAAACAGCATCGGCGCGTCGAGGTGAAGCACCCCGCGCCACAGCGTGGCAAGCCAGGAGAAGATCTTGATGCCGGTGGGGACGGCGATGACCGCGGTGGTGACCATCATCGGGATCCGGATCCACGGCGACATCCCCGACACGAACATGTGGTGAGCCCACACCGTGAATCCGAGCACGACGATCGCCACCAGCGAGAAGGCCATCATCCGGTAGCCGAAGATCGGTTTTCGCGATTTCACCGCGATGATCTCCGAGATGATCCCGAACCCCGGCAGCATCATGATGTACACGGCGGGGTGCGAGTAGAACCAGAAGACGTGCTGGTACATGAGCACGTTGCCGTTGACGCCCGAGCCCACGAACGCGTCGAAGAAGTGGAAGTGAAGGCTCGAGTCGAGCAGGATGAAGAACTGCGAGGCCGCGATGAACGGGGTGGCGATCACGACCAGCAGCGAGGTCGAGAAGTTGGCCCACACGAGCAGCGGCATCCGGAAGAAGCTCATCCCCGGGGCGCGCATGGTGATGATCGTCACCAGGAAGTTGAGCGCCGTGAAGATCGACGAGAATCCAGCGAACTGAACCCCGATCGAGAAGAACAGCTGCCCGACGGGCATCGTCGTCGATAACGGCGCGTACGCGGTCCAGCCGGAGGCGAACGAGCCCCCGGGAGCCAGGAAGCTCATCAGCATGATCACCCCGCCGAGCGGCAGCAGCCAGTAGGACAGGGCGTTCAGGCGCGGGAACGCCATGTCGGGGGCGCCGATCATCAGCGGCAGCACGAAGTTCGCCAGGCCCGCGAAGACGGGGATCACGAACAGAAAGATCAGGACCGTGGCGTGGACCGAGAAGACGCCGTTGTACTGCTCTTCGGTCAGGAACTGCATCCCCGGCTTTGCCAGCTGGGCCCGGATCAGCATCGCCAACAGTCCGCCGACGAACAGGAAGAAGAACGAGGTGACCGTGTACTGGATGCCGATCACCTTGTGGTCGGTGTTCACCCGGAAGTAGTCGCGCCAGCTGTGGGCGCCGTGACCCGAGTGGTCCTCGGGACGGGTGGCCCGGCCCGCGGCCCAGTAGAGCCAGTAGTCGCAGGTCCCGATTCCGACCAGGAACCCGATCGGCGCCGAGAACAGACCGACGATCGTGATGGCGCTGCCATCGACCACCGGGTGCTGGTGCTGGAGCCAGCGGATCAGCACCGTGATGCCGACGGCGAATCCCAGCCCGAGCACGCTGAACAGCGCCGCCCGGTACCACCCGGGCGCCCGAAGCTTGGGCGGGAGCGGAACGCGGGTCTTGACTTGCGGCGGGGCCGCGGCTTGAGGGATCGCGGTTGTCGACATCAGCTGGACTCCATAAAGGTTCTCACTTGGCCGCGCTTGACAGGAAAGTCACGAGCGACTGGATCTGGGTCGAGGTCAAGGTGTGGGAAAAAGTAGACGGCATGATGCCCGCTTGGAAGCCGGATGGTATGTATTTGTACGGGCTCGTGATCGCGGTGTTGATGCACTTCTGAACCGTCGGGCCGCGGATCCGCTTGGAGGCAGCGGTGGCGCAGTCCTTCCGAAGCCGGGTGTCGAGGTCGGGCCCGATCGTGCCGGTGGCGCCTGCCGCGGCAAGCGTGTGGCAGGAGGCGCACCCGGCCGAGCCGGTGAACACAGCCTTGCCCGCGCCGGCGCCGCTGGCCGACGCGCCCGCGGGGGCAGCCGATTTCGCCGACGGAGCTGCGGCACTGGAGGTGGCCCCGGGGACGCCGGCCTGATTGGCGGACGGCGGCGGGACCCCAATCGGAGGAGCAGCATTGGCGGACCGCGAGGACAGCCAGGACTGGAACGTCGCGGGCGGCACGACATACACGGTGGCACGCATCAGCGAGTGCCCGGCCCCGCACAGCTCCGTGCATTCGGCCGGGTAGGTGCCCACCCGCGTGGGTGTGACGCGCAGGGTTGTGGTGATGCCGGGAACCGCATCGATCTTCTCGGAGAACTCCGGGACGAAGAAGCTGTGCACCACGTCGAGGGAGCGGATCTTGAACACCACGGGCCGGCCCTTTGGCAGATACAGCACCGGGGAGACGACCGTCTTCCACCGGCCTGAGGATAGGAGAACTCGAACGCGAACTGGCGCTCGGTCACGTTGACGGTCATCTCGGAGGTTTTGCTCGCTTCGTTGGAATGCAAAACCGTGTAGGCGTATGTGCACAGCGACAGAATGAGGATCGCCGGGAGCACGGTCCACAGGACCTCCAGCCGGGTGTTGCCGTGGATCGGGGGACCATCCTTGTCCTCCTCCCCCGCGCGCATGCGGAACTTCCAGACCGAGAACACGACCACCGTCTCGACCAGCACGAAGATCGGGATCGTCGTCAGCAACAACACCTTGTAGAGCGTCCGGACGTTCCCCGCCTGCTTGGACGCATTGGACGGGAACCAGGGGATCACGAGGGCGATCGGGATCAGGATGGCGAGGCCGATGACCCCGATCAGAACCATCTGCAGAACAGGACGCTTACGCACCGCTTGCCTCTTGGCCCGAACGCATCTGCAAGACCCGGCATCCTATGGGTTCGGGACGCCAGACGCCGCCGCTCGAAGCCGGGGTATGATTGCGGCAATCGTCGCAAGCGAGCCGGGAGAACACATGCACGTGCGGGACGGAATGTCGGATGTAGTGCTGACGGTCGGCCCCGGACACACGCTGCGCGAGGCGGCCACTGCCATGTGCGACCGAAACGTGGGCGCCGCCGTGGTGAACGACCCCGATCTGCCTGGGCCAGGACTCATCACCGAGCGGGATCTCCTGCGCGCGATCGGGACCGGTCACGATCCCGACCAGGCCCGGGTCGCGGACCATCTGAGCTCCAACCTCACGTTCGCGCATCCCGAGTGGCCGCTGGAGCGGGCTGCCGAGGCCATGGTGCGCGGCCGCTTCCGTCACCTGGTGGTGGTCGACGGCGGAGAGCTCGTGGGGGTCCTGTCGATGCGGGACATCGTGCGGGCCTGGACCGGCGACGGCGCGACCTGCGACATCCCGGCCGCGGCGAGTTCCGGCGCCAGCTAAGCGGGGCGTTCGGCCAGCACCTGGTAGTTGCTGATCTCGGCATCGTCGAACCCCGCGGCGCTGGCCAGGATGTAGAGCTGCCAGACCCGCAGGCGCTCCGGGCCGACCTCGGCCTCGGCCTCGTCCCGGTGGCGCTGGAGGTTCTCGTACCAGCGGCGCAGCGTCCGGGCGTAGTGCTCCCGGGTCGAGGAGACCTCTCGCGGCTCGAGGCCGGCTTGCTCCATGCTGCCCACCAGAGCCGCCAGGGGGTGAAGCTCGCCGTCCGGGAACACGTAGCGGCTGATGAACGTCGGCCGCCGCGGGCTGACCGAGAACAGCCTGGCGATCCCGTCGTTTAGGAATAGCCCTCCCTTTCGCAGCAGCGAGCGCACCTTCCGGGCATAGGCCGGGTAATTGGCCAACCCCACGTGCTCGTACATGCCGATGCTCGCGACCTTGTCGAACGGGCCATCCGTCAGCGTGCGGTAGTCGGCGATCCGGATCTCGATCTGATCGGACAGCCCAGACTCCCGCACGCGCCGGCGGGCCAGATCGGCCTGCGCTTCGGAGAGCGTTATGCCCACGCCGCGCGCACCGTGGTGGCGCGCGGCGTGCAGCAGCAGCGAGCCCCAGCCACAACCGATGTCCAGCAGCCGTTCCCCGGGATGGATACGGAGCCTGGTGCAGATCGACTCGAGCTTCCGCTCCTGGGCCGACTCCAGCGGTTCGTCGTCGCGTCCGAAGACCGCGGCCGAGTAGACGAGCGTCGGCCCCAGCAGCAGCTCGTAGAAACGGTTTGAGATGTCGTAGTGATGGCCGATTGCGCGCCGGTCGCGACCGAGCGAGTGAAGCCGGCCGCGGGGGCGGGCCTCGGTGGTGGGAGGGGGCGGTGAGATCAGCGCGCGGCGCCCAGCGAGGCGTAGCGCGAGCCACACCAGCTGGATGCGGTCTTGCGCTCTGAGCCGCAGGGCACCGAGACGATCCCGCAGCGCCAGGACGTCCTTCAGCTCGCCGTCGACGTCGAGGCCGCCGGTCGCCCAGGTCCGGGCCAGACCGAGCTGATTGGGGGCGTGGACCAGATAGGCCAGCGCCGAAGGATCATGGATCCTGAGGGTCGCCAGCTCCTGGCCGGCGTGGCCGTGGAGCTCGCTTCCATCCCAGAAGCGGACACCGAGCGGCAGCTGCAGGAAGGCGCCGCCAGCGATCTTGTTGGCGGCGCGACGCGCGAGGGCGGCGGCGCCACCGGTTCTCGGCGGCGGCGCGAGCGGAGGCTTCCCCTGAGCCTGCACGGCCATCACCTATTTTTATAGCGCGCGCGGGGGCTGGGCTCCGCCCCGCGGTTCGCGCGCTGACGAGCCAGTGCCGGCCTAGTGCCGGTGCTCCTCGGGCAGGGAGGAGACGTCGCGGCTGGTGTCCGACACCCAGCGGAACACGCACAGGATCAGCACCACGCCGCCGATCGCCGACCAGACCCACCAGATCGTGGTGCCGATCACGATCCCGGTGATCGCTGCGGCGGTGATGAGCGGCAGCAGCGAGGGCCGGGGCATGTGTATCTCCTCGCCCGCCGGCGGAGTCCGCTCGTATGGGTCGGTGGCGGTCACGTCAGGGATGGACATAGACGGCGGCGGCGACGAACGTCAGCCCGAACATAATCAAGACCAGCGCGCCTGCGATCAGGCCGGAGCGGATGTTCTTGCGGGCGAGCCTGCGATCCATGCGCGCGAGGATCCTATCGCTAGAGCTTTATGTCGGCGACCATCGCCCCGAACAGCAGCGCCAGATACGCAAGCGAGAACAGGTACAGGCGCAGGGCGGTGCGGCGGTCGGCGCGCTTGAACAGCCACACGGCACCGGCCACGAACGCCAGTCCCAGGACCATCGAGGCCCCCAGGTAGATACCGCCGAACGCCCCGGCGCAGAAGGGCAGCTGAGAGATTGCGTACAACAGCAGCGTGTACAAGAGGATCTGGCGCCGCGTCTCGTACTCCCCACGCACCACGGGCATCATCGGGATTCCGGCCCTTGCGTAGTCGTCTTTCATCAGCAGGCTCAGGGACCAGAAATGTGGGGGCGTCCAGTAGAAGACGATCGCGAACAGGTACGCCGCCGTCCAGCCCAGCGACCCCCGCGTGGCGGCCCATCCGACCAGCGGCGGTACGGCGCCAGCGGCGCCGCCGATCACGATGTTCTGCGGGGTCCGGCGCTTCAGGGCGATCGTGTACACGCCGACGTAGCCGACGAACCCGGCGAGTGAGAGCGACGCGGCGAGAACGTTCACCGTCAACGACAGCAGCGCGAACGACAGCACCGCCAGCGCGAGACCGAACACCAGCGCCGCCCGAGGTGCGATCCGGCCCGCCGGGATGGGCCTGGACGCGGTACGGCGCATCCGGGCGTCGATGTCGCGGTCGAGGAAGTGGTTCACGGCCCCGGCCCCGCCGGCCGACAAGTAGCCGCCCAAGCACGTCAGCGCGATCTTCGACACCGGTGGGTTGCCCGCCACCTCCATCGCCATGACGGTTGTGAACAGCAGCAGCGACTGCACCTTGGGCTTTGTCAGCTCGAGGTAGTCCGCCGCCAGCCGCCGGGCCGCGGACAGCGGTGCGGCGCCGGTGCCGGTGATCGTGCTGGCGGCTGGGGCTTCCATCACCTCAGACCCGGGCGAAGCGTTCGGAGCCTCCGGTCTTCTGCGTGACGTCGGTCTGGCGCTCCACTTGGCGGCGGATGTCGCGCATCGGCTCCAGCGAGCGGACTCGCGGGATGGCGTCGAAGTTGTTCGGTGGCGGAGGAGAAGGGGTGAACCACTCGAGCGTGTTGCCCTTCCACGGGTCCGGACCGGCGACAGGGCCCACCTTGAGACTCCGGGCGACGTTGATGATCGTGAGCAGCACGCCCGAGCCGAGCACGAACGCTCCGATCGTGGAGATCAGGTTGTAGGTCGACCAGCCCAAGTCCGGCTGGTAGGTGTAGACGCGACGAGGCATTCCGGACAGTCCCAGTGCGTGCTGGACCAGGAATGTCATGTTGAAGCCGATGAACACCAGCCAGAACGAGAGCTTGCCGAGGCGCTCGTTGAGCAACCGGCCGCTTATCTTCGGGAACCAGTAATAGAGGGCCCCGAACACCGGGAACACACCCCCGCCGAAGATCGTGTAGTGAAAGTGTGCCACGACGAAGTAGCTGTCGTTGAGCTGCCAGTCGACCGGGAAGGTGGCTAGGAAGATGCCCGTGATGCCGCCGACCAAGAAGATCGCGATAGTGCCCGCGCAGAAATACATCGCAGCCGTCATACGCAGCGCACCGCGCCATAGCGTCGAGACCCAATTGAAGATCTTGACCCCGGTCGGGATGCCGATCAGGAACGAGCTCAGCATGAAAAAGCCCAGCACGACGATCGGAAGCGGGGAGGCGAACATGTGGTGGGCCCACACCAGCGTCGACAGGAATGCGATCAAGGCGGTCGAGGCGGCGATCGCCTTGTAACCAAAGATCGGCTTGCCCGAGAACACCGGGAGCACCTCGGAGATGACCCCAAATCCCGGCAACACCATGATGTACACCTCGGGATGCCCGAAGAACCAGAACAGGTGCTGCCACAGAACGGGCGCACCGTGCGCGGTGGGATCGAAGAAATGAGTCCCGAAATGCCGATCGGTCAGCAGCATCGTGACGGCCGCCGCCACCGCCGGCAGCGCGATGATCAGCAGGATCGCGTACACGAGGATGCCCCAGATGAACAGCGGCAGGCGCCCCCAGCTCATCCCTGGTGCGCGCATGTTTACGATCGTGGCGTAGAAGTTGATCGCGCCCAGCAGCGAGGAGATGCCGGTTAAGTGGATCAGGAAGATCCAGGCGTCCTGACCACCCGATGGCGAGAACTGGATGCTCGACAGCGGCGGGTAGCTCCACCACCCAGCCTCCGGCGGGTTGAAGAAGAAGGTGACGTAGAACACGATCCCGCCGAACAGCAAGAGCCAGAACGAGAGCGCGTTCAGCCGCGGGAACGCCATGTCGCGCGCGCCGATCATCAGCGGCACGAAGTAGTTGGCGAACCCTGCCCAGACCGGTACGAGGAACAGGAACACCATCGTCGTACCGTGCATCGTCAGCAGCTCGTTGTACTTCTCGCCCGTTAACAGCGTGTTGCCGGGCACCCCGAGCTGGACGCGCATCAGCAGTGCTTCGATCCCGCCGAGCACGAAGAACACGATCGTCAGGACCAGGTACATGATCCCGATCTTCTTGTGATCGGTAGTCATCACCCAGTCGAGCCAGCGCTTGGTCTGACGCGGCTTGACCACCTTGTCGGTGATCACCTGCGGAACCGCACGGACAGGGGGAGCCGCGACCGCCATCAGAGCTGCCCCGATTGCGTCAGGTATTGACGAAGCGCCCCGATCTGGTCGTTGGCCTGGTTGATGAGCCGCTGCTGCTCAGTCAGCCAGGCCTGATACTGGGCGGGCGACACGACATTCACCAATGCCGTCATCGCGGCGTGGTTTCGGCCGCACAGCTGCGCGCACTGGCCATGGAACAGTCCTGAATGCAACGCTTTGAACCACGTGTAGGTGGTGTAGCCGGGGACGGCGTCCACCTTGCCGCCCAGGGACGGAACCCACCAGGAGTGGATGACGTCGGTCGATTGAATATTGAGCACCACCGTCGCGCCAGCGGGCGCCTCCATCTCCTGGTAGGAGTACGGGAGCTTGTTCGTGAAGTAGTTGTTCAGGCAGCCGGATCCATAGGTGTAGCGCCAGATGTACTGGCGCCCCTGCACGCAGATCGTGACGTGCTTGCCGTTGGGGGGCGTCGGTTGCGGTGGTCGAGGCCGACAGTACGACGCCGGGCTTGGAGTTCGGCGGGTTGATGATGCCGCCCAGCTTGACGAACGTGACGACCGTGATCGCCACCAGGATCAGCGCCGCCGCCACCGTCCAGGAGACCTCGAGGCGGGTGTTGCCGTGGATCTGTGCGGCGATCGCACCCTTCCTGGCGCGGAATTTGAACAGCGAGTAGAGCGAGCGTGCCGATCACGATCACGAACACGACCGCGGCGATGTAAAGGATGATCTTGTAGAGCGAGTCGATCTTGTTGGCGTTCGGAGACCCGCCCGCCTTGGGGGTGATGAAGTTGGCGAATGCGGCAGGCGCCACAAGCAGGGCCACCCCCGCTGCGCCGGCCGCAGCCATCAGGCCGCGCCGCAAGGCGCCCCCTAGTCCCGGGCGTCTGTCCCGAGGATCACGCCGCCGACTGCTCAGGCGGCCGGATCCAGCGCGGCGGCGACTGTTCGCGGGGGCTCGCAAGGCCGCGGGATTCTATCCGGCCGCCGGAGTTTCGATCACCACCGGGCAAAGGCGGTGGGCGAACCCAAACGTATACTCGCGGCGGTTTGCGCGTGTCGAGGGGCATCCGAGCGACAGCCTGGGCCCTCGTCGCGATGGGTGTCGCCGCGCCTGCGCTGCGGCGCCGTCTGAAGCTCCGCCCCGGCGTGGTACTCGGCACCGCCGGGCTCGCGCCCGTGGCGCTGTGCGTTGTCCTGCCGCGCAACCGCGCCCGTGACGTGGCCGTGTGCGCGCTGAACATGTGGGGCTACATCGCGGCGTACGAGATGCCCCATGACGATCCAGAGCGGCTGGCGGCGCGGGTCAGAATCGACTATCCGATCACGGTTGACCGCGCGCTCGGCTTTGGAGTTCCGCCCACGCTTCGCCTGCAGCGGGCGTTCGCCAGACCGGGCCGCATCTCTCGCTTTGAGCGCGTGCTCGTGTGGTGCCACTGGCTGTGGTTCTTAACGCCCCACGCCAGCCTGGCGTACGTGCTCGTCCGTCGCTATGACCGGTTCACGTTTGCGGCCGGGCGCATGTACAGCGTGTTCGACGTGGGCGCGATCTTCTACTGGGCCATTCCGACGGCGCCGCCCTGGTGGGCCGCGCTCCGCGGTCGCCTCGATGACCGCGGCACGATCCACCTGCGACGGATGATGATCGAGTACGGGGAGCAGTTCTGGGGACCCCGCTGGGAGGGGCTTTACGATGTGCTGGGAGGTAATCCGCTTGCTGCCATGCCGTCGCTTCATTTCGCCACGTCGCTGATGGCCGCCCACCTGCTGACTGAGGTGGGTCCGGTCGCCGGTGCCGTTGGTTGGACTTACTCGGCCCTGCTCGGGCTTGCGCTCGTGTATCTGGGTGAGCACTATGCGGCCGACCTGCTGGCCGGAGCCGCCCTGACCGAGACCGTCCGCTTCGGCGCTCCTCACGCCCGTCCGCTGGCGGGACGGGTTTCCTCTGCACTACAGGCGCTCGAGGCTCGGGCCAGCGCGGGGTAGAGGTCATGGCCGGCGACGCTCCCGAAGAGCAGCGGACGCCGGAAACTACCTCCTCCGCTGGGCGCGCCGCGTCAGCACCCGCCGCCGACGAATCCAGACAGCCGGTCGGCCCCAGCACCGAGGAGATGCCGCGGGTCGTGGTTACCCGCCGGCGGCTGCTGGCCTCGGCGCTGTTCGTGGTTTCGGTCATCGCGTTTCTGTACTTCGTGCTCCCGAAGCTGGTCGGCTTCAAGGGGACCTGGGACCGGATCCAGCACGGCGATCCCTGGTGGCTGGGGCTGGCCGCGGTACTGGAGGTGTGCTCGTTCGGCGGTTACATCGTGCTGTTTCGCGCTGTATTCGCCCGCGGCATCTCCCGGATCGACTGGCGCGCCAGCTATGAGATCACGATGTCCGGACTGGCGGCCACCAGGCTCTTCGCCGCGGCTGGCGCCGGGGGGATCGCGCTGACGGCATGGGCGCTGCGACGGGCGGGGATGGAGCCACGGGTCGCCGCCTGCAGACTGATTGCGTTCATGGTGCTGCTGTACGCCGTGTACATGGCCGCGCTCGTGGTCTGCGGGCTCGGTCTGTACGTGGGCGTCATCCCGGGCGGTGGTTCATTTGCGATCACGGTCGTGCCAGCGATCTTTGGGGCGATCGTGGTCGCGGTTTTTCTGGCGATCTCGCTGGTGCCGGGGAATTTCGACCGGTTTGTGCGTCGCTCCACTGGAGAGGGATGGCCGGCGAAGGTCGCGACGTGGCTGGCGACGGCCTCGGCCACCACCGGCTCCGGGGTGCGGACTGCGATCGACCTGGTGCGTTCCCGCGATCCCTTCCTGCTCGGCGCGGTCGCGTGGTGGGGGTTTGACATCGCCGTTCTGTGGGCGTCGTTTCACGCCTTCGGCGCCGCGCCGCCGGGCGGCGTGATCGTGATGTCCTACTTCGTGGGAATGCTCGGCAACACGCTCCCGCTGCCGGGCGGTATCGGCGGCGTCGACGGCGGCATGATCGGCGCCTTCACCGCCTTTGGCGTGCATGTCCAGGTGGCGATCGTGGCCGTTCTCGCCTACCGTGTGTTCGCTTTCTGGCTGCCGACTCTGCCCGGCGCCGTGGCGTATCTGCAGCTCCGGCGTACCGTTCAGCGGTGGCGCGCCGCCCGAGCCCCAAGCTATACTTAGTGAAGTAATGGAGAACACGGTCGAAAACGTCATCATCGTCGGCAGCGGTCCGGCCGGGTATACGGCGGCGCTGTATGCCGCCCGCGCGAACCTCGAGCCGCTCGTGATCGAGGGGTTCGCCTGGGGCGGGCTGCTACAGCAGACGACCGACGTCGAGAACTACCCAGGCTTTCCCGACGGGATCATGGGTCCGGAACTGATGCAGAAGTTCCGCGAACAGGCGGCCCGGTTCGGCGCCAAGCTCGAGACCGACGACGTGACCAAGATCGAGCTCGCGCAGGACGGCGGGGTGCACAAGGTGTGGGTCGGCGACCAGCTTCACCTCGGCCGTACGGTGGTGCTGGCGATGGGGGCTCAACATCGCAAGCTCGGGGTCCCGGGCGAGGACGAGCTCGGCGGCCGCGGCGTCAGCTACTGCGCCACCTGCGACGCCGCCTTCTTCCGGGAGAAGCCGACGATCATCGTCGGCGGCGGCGACTCCGCAATGGAGGAGGCAATGTTCCTGTCGAAGTTCGCCCACAAGGTGGCGATCGTCCATCGCCGCGATGAGTTCCGCGCCTCGAAGATCATGCTGGAGCGCGCCCGGGCGATCGACAACATTGAGTGGCTGACCCCCTACGTGGTGAAGGAGTTCGTTCCCTCCGACGGTTCGCTGGCTCGGGTGGTGCTACGCAACACCGCGGACGACTCTGAGCGACAGCTCGAGATCTCGGGCGCATTCATCGCCATCGGGCATGAGCCGCAGTCCCAGCTCGTGCAGGGTCAGGTCGAGACGGACGCCGCGGGCTACGTCGTGACCCAGGGCCGCTCCACCCTCACCAGCGTGCCCGCCGTATTCGCAGCAGGCGATCTGGTCGACCACACCTACCGTCAGGCGGTAACCGCGGCAGGCACAGGCTGCCAGGCGGCGCTGGATGCGGAGTGGTACTTGCGCGACTCTGCTTCGCTGATCGGACAGCCGGCGGCCGCCGTGACCGCGGCCGAGTAGCCAGGCCTGCGCCTCTGGTACCTCCCACGGCGCTGCGCCCCTGTCACATCGCCGCCTCCGGCCGTCAGTACGGGCAGCCGTTGAAGGGGCCCGAGTTGTGGGACGGAGCGGGCCGCCCCATAGGAAGCGCGAAATCTGTGGTCCACGTTCCGAAACGCTTGGCATAACCGCCCACGGCGTGGATGTTGAGCCCGATCCCCAGGAGCCGGTAGGTCGGGTTGAGGATGTTCTGGCAGTGGCCGACGCTAGCCATCCATGCCTCGAGGACCCGGCGGGGCGTTGGGAATCCGGTCGCGATGTTCTCCCCGAGCGCCTGCCAGGCGAGCCCCGCGGCGGTCACGCGCTGGCCCAAGCTCGAGGAGTGGGCGAACATGTCCGCGCCGACCATCTCGTTCGTCCAGCTCTGCGCTGCGGCGTTGAGCGGACCCGACTCTCGAAGCTCGGGGAGCCGGTGCGCCGCTGGTGCAAGGTTGATCAGGCAGAGCACGGCACCGCGCCGCCGCGGTGCTGATTCGGGTGACCTGAGCGTCAGCATCCCGACAGCGTGCTGCGCTAGCCGGGGCGGCGGCCCACATCGCCCCGGCGATGAGCAACGCGGCAGCGGCGGCCAGCGGCACGGCGACGCGCCGCCAGTGGACGGGACGGACGAGTGCCACAACAGGGGGCACGACCCCCTGACCGGTACCGCGGGGGGGCACGTCCCATTGATCGGGGCCGTCCCGGGCTAGGAGTAGCCACGGCTCGGTGAACTAGAACTTCCGTCCAGCCCTCGGTTGGCCCGCGTCCCCGCCCCCGATCCGGGGCGATCGGCTCCTCGCTAGTCGAGCTTCGCCCAGACGGACTTCGTCTCCAGGTACGCCTCGAGTCCTTCGCGGCCGTGCTCACGCCCGATGCCCGAAGCCTTGTACCCGCCGAACGGCGCACCAGGGTCGTCTTCGCCCCAGCAGTTGACGTACACCGAGCCAGCCTTCAACATCGACGCCAGCCGGTGGGCGTTGGACAACGATTTGGTCCACACGCCGGCCGCGAGCCCGTAGTCGGTGTCGTTGGCGCGCGCCGCAACCTCTTCCAGCGACTCGTACGGAAGCGCGACCAGCACCGGACCGAAGATCTCCTCGCGCGCGATCTTGAGCGAGTCATCGGTGGCCGTGAACAAGGTCGGCTCGACGAAATAACCGTCGTCGCCATCGGTGGAGCTCGCCGTGGACGACCCGCCTCCCACGACCAGCTCCGCCCCCTGGTCGCGGCCGGCATCGATGTAGGAGAGGACGCGCTGGCGCTGTTCGGCCGAGACCACGGGCCCCAGCTGCGTCGCCGGGTCAAGGCCCGGGCCCAGGCGAGACTTGCCCGCCCGGTCGGCGAGCGCGGATACCACGTCGTCGAACTGGTCGCGATGCACGAACAGCCTGCTGCCCGCGTTGCACGCCTGACCCGTGTTGAAGTAGATCGCCTGGAAGGACCCCTTGACGGCGGCGTCGAGGTCCGCGTCCGGGAGGATGATGTTGGGCGACTTGCCGCCCAGCTCGAGGGTGACCCGCTTCAGCGTCCGGCCGGCTTTGGAGCCGATCTCCCGGCCCACCTCGGTCGAGCCGGTGAACGCCAGCTTGTCGACACCATCGTGGTCCACCAGGGCCGCCCCGGTCTCGCCGTCGCCGGTCACCACGTTTAGCACTCCCGGCGGGATGCCCGCCTCCAGCGCCAGCTCGCCCAGGCGCAGAGCGCTCAGCGGGGTCTGCTCGGCGGGCTTGAGCACTGTGGTGCACCCCGCCGCGAGTGCCGGCGCCAGCTTCCACGCCGCCATCAGCATCGGGAAGTTCCAAGGAATGATCTGTCCACAGACGCCGACCGGCTCCTTGCGCGTGTAACAGAGCATCCCGTCCTGGTGGACCGGCAACACGTCGCCCACCAGGCGCTCCGGCCAGCCGGCGTAGTAGCGAAAGTGAGCGACGGTCGAGGCCACGTCGACCACCTTCGCGAACTTCAGCGGCTTGCCGTTGTCAAGCGCCTCTAGCTCCGCCAGCTCGTCCCCGTTCTCCTCGACCAGGTCCGCCAGCCGGTGCATCAGCCGGGCGCGCCCGGCGGCGGAGGCCTTGGACCAGGGGCCGCTCTCCAAGGCATCGCGAGCAGCCTTGACGGCGCGGTCGACGTCGGGCCCGCCGGCCTGGGCCACAGTGGTGATCGCCTGGCCGGTGGCGGGGTCGATCGTTTCGAACGTCCGCCCGTCGGCGGCCGGTTGACGCTCGCCGCCGATCAGTAGCTGTTGCTGGCGGGATGCGAAATCCCGCGAGGCCTCCGATAGCGCTTCGGGAAGGGTGGTGACCGACATGGTCCTCCTGTTCAGGGCGAAAGGACGATCTTCATTGCCTCGCGGCGATCGTAGAGCGCGTACGCCTCGGCGGCGTCGTCGAGCTCCATGTGGTGGGTGACGAGTGGGGTGGGGTCAAGCGTTCCCGCGGCCAGCAACCCCAGCACGCGGTCGACGTGAGCGATCACGTTGGCGTGCCCGCTGCGCAGCGTCAGGGCCTTGATCCAGACAAGCCCCATGTGGACCTGGCAGGGCTCCGCGTAGACCCCGATCGCGACCACGGTGCCGGCCTTCCGGCACACACGGATCGCGAGGTCAAGCGCGTCGGGGTGTCCCACGGCGTCGATCGCGGCGTCCACCCCCCGGCCCGAAGTGAGTCGCTTCACGGCCTCCCGTGGGTTGTCCTCTTTCAGATGGACAGGCGTCGCGCCGAATGACCGCGCCAGCTCGAGCCGCTGCTCGACGCTGTCGATCGCGATCACCGGATTCACTCCGGCCGCCTGCGCCACCTGAACCGCGCACAGCCCTACCGGACCCAATCCCAGCACCGCCACGTTGTCGCCGGGCTTGACGTCGGCCTGCAGGACCGCGTGGTAACCGGTGCCCAACACGTCGCCCGCAAACAGCGCCACCTCGTCGGAGACCCCCTCGGGCACCTTGCGCAGCGTCATGTCGGCGCGCGGCACGAGCGCCCGCTCCGCCTGCGTCCCCTGAAGGCCGCCCAGCAGCTTGCCGTGTCCGAAAACTCGCATCTCATCGCACTTGTGAAATGCCCCGCGGAGACAGAAGAAGCAGGTCCCACAAGCGCTGTGGAAGCAGCCCAGGACGCGATCCCCGGGCTGCACCCGCGTGACGGCGTCCCCGGCCTCGATCACCGTGCCGACGAACTCGTGTCCGATCGTGAAGCCCGGCTCGATCTGCACCCGGCCGTGGTAGATGTGCAGATCCGAGCCGCAGATGCCGCTGGCGTCTATGGCTACGACCGCGTCATCGCGGGCCTGGAGCGCCGGATCGGAGCGCTCCTGCACCTGAACGTCCCCAGGAGCTTGGAAGGTCACTGCTCTCATCCGCCACAGAGGGTAAGCTTCCGCGCGTATCGACGGAGCGCTCAGAAGGGGGCAACATGAAGATGAGGGCATTTATCGTGGTGGTGGGCGTCGCGCTCACCGCGCTCGCGGCGGGCTCGGTGGCGATGGGCGGGACGCGGACGTCGGCCCAGATCTACCGGGCGTTCACCTCATCCGGCAGCCCGGCGATCGCGGTGACCAAGACGGTCAACGGGCACTGCTTCGCGGGATCCAGTCAGGCCAACCGGAACGACGCGTGGCGCTGCACCAGCAAGAACCTCATCTATGACCCCTGCTTCAGCTCGAGCAAGGCGAAGGGGGTCGTCCTCTGCCCCTCCGCGGCGTGGAGGCGGTCGGGAGTGAAGATCATCCTCAACAAGGCGCTGCCGACCAAGTTCGGCAACAAGCGTTCGCCGTCCACGAGGAGCACGCCATGGGCGATGCAGACGTTTTCGGGGATCAAGTGCTCGCTCCAGGGCATGGGCCCGGCCATCAGTCCCACCGTCTTCGGTCGCTACGCCTGCAGGAACGGCAAGTGGCTGTGGGGCCACCCGAATCGCACGACCCAGCCCTGGACGATGTTCATCGCCCCTGTCACCGCCACACAGCTGACGACCAAGGCCAGGATCGCCATCGCCTGGTTCTAGTCCCCTCCGGCCGCTAGGGGTAGACGAAGAATCCTTCGCCGGTGTGGGCGCCGAGGCGGCCCGACCAGACGAGACTGCGAAGTAGAGGCGCGGCGCGGTAGCGCTCCTCGCGCCGCTCGTCGAACAGCCCGTCGAGTACGGACACGACGTGGTCGAGTCCGATGGCGTCGGCCCAGCGCAGGACCCCGCGCGGGTAATTGAGGCCGTGAATCAGGCCCGCGTCGATGTCCGCGGCGCTGCCGATGCCCTCGGCGAGCGCGACCGCAGACTCGTTGATCACCTGGCAGACGATCCGCCCCAGCACGAGGCCGGGGGCATCCGACACCCAGGCGGTGTGCTTGCCGAGCGTGGCGAAAAATCGTTCAGAGGTGACGGCCGCCGACTCGGCCGAGTCAGGCCCCCGCGTCAACTCCACCAGCGCGGACTCCTCCAACGGCGGTAGCGCGTGGAAGCCAACGGCGTTGCCGCCCAGGTCCAGTCCAGCCAGCGAGCCGGCGGCGCAACAGATCAATCGCGGTCCGCCTTGGAGCGGCTCCGCGGGCTCCTCGCCGCCGGTGCAGTCGACGATCAGAGCCGCCACGTCTTCGGACTGAGCTGAGCGCTCGACGCGCCAGCCGGCGTCGGCGGCAGCCTCGGAGAGCTGCGCGGCCAGCGGCACATCGCCGGCGATCACGACCAGGCCGTTGGCTCCGCCGGCCGTACGGGGCTCTGGGTCGGGCGGGCGGTAGGGATCGCGGGCGTAGTCGTAGTAGCCGCGTCCGGACTTGCGTCCATGACGGCCGGCGGCCACGTATCGAGCGGTGATCGGGGACGGCCGCCACCGGGGCTCGCCGAAGCTCTGCTCATAGAACGAGCGGGAGACGTCGAGGCCCGTGTCGATGCCCACCAAATCCATCAGCTCGAACGGGCCCATCCGAAACCCTCCGCCCATGCGGCAGATGCGGTCTATCTCTTCAATCGGGGCCACCCCATCCTGCAGCAGCTTCAACGCCTCGAGTCCAAAAGGGCGGTTGCAGCGGTTGACGAGGAAGCCGGGGCCGTCGGCTGCGTCTATGACGTGCTTGCCCATGGCCTCGCCCGCGGCTCTCGCGATCGCCAGCGCCTCCTCTGAGGACTCCTCTCCGGCCACCACTTCGAGCAGCCGCATCACCGGCGCGGGATTGAAGAAGTGCATCCCAACCACCCGCTCGGGTCGCCGGACAGGCGCGGCGACCGCGGTGACGAGCAGCGACGAGGTGTTCGTTGCCAGCACGCAGCTGTCCGAGACCACGTCCGCGGCCAGCTCGACGAACAGCTCCCGCTTGAGCTCCAGCCGCTCCGGCGCGGCCTCGATCACCAGCTCGCACGGAGCCAGGTCCTCGAGTCGGGGAGCCGGCTCGAGCCTCTGCCGGGCCTGCTCTGCCTCCTCGGGCGCCAGACGCTCGCGTTCCACCCCTCGCTCCAGCTGGGCGACGATCCTCTCGACTCCCCGCTCGAGTGCTTCGGGCACCGGATCGTGCAACAGCGTGCGGGCCCCGGAGAGACAGCCCAACTGAGCGATTCCGGCGCCCATCGTGCCGGCGCCGGCAATGCCGATCGTTCGCGGGGCGTCGGTCAAGTGAGCGCGTTGATACCGGTCAGCGCCCGGCCGATGATCAGCTGCTGGATCTGGGATGTCCCCTCGTAGAGGGTCGTCACGCGCACGTCGCGGAAGTAGCGCTCGACCGGATAGTCATCCACATAGCCGGATCCGCCGTGGACCTGGATGGCCGTGTTGGCACACCGCACCGCTGCCTCAGTGGCATACAGCTTGGCGATCGAGGTCTCGGTCGTGTTCGGCTTGCCAGAGTCCTTGAGCCACCCGGCGCGCCACACGAGCATCCTCGCCGCGTCGGTCTCCAGCACCATGTTCGAGATCATGGCCTGCACCAGCTGGAAGCTGGCGATCGGCCGGCCGAACTGCTCGCGCTCCTTGGAGTAGCGAACGGAAGCATCCACGCAGCCCTGGCAGATTCCGACGCAGCCTGCAGCCACGCTGTAGCGGCCGGAGTCCAACGCTGTCATCGCCACCTTGAAGCCGTCCCCGACCTCCCCGAGGACCGCATCCTCTGGCGCCCAGACGTCATCGAGCGAGATCGCCGCCGTGTCCGAGCCGCGCAGGCCCATCTTGTGATGGATCGGCTGCGGCTGAAACCCGGGCTGGTCGGTGTCGACGAGGAAGCACGCCAGCCCTCGGTGGCCCTTGTCGGGGTCGGTCTGCGCGAACACCAGCGCGACCTTTGCGTTGACACCGAGCGATATGAACATCTTGGCGCCGTTGATCACCCAGCCCCCATCCTGCTGGCGCGCCCGGGTGCGCTGGTTCGCGGCATCCGAGCCGGTGTCGGGCTCGGTCAGTGCGTAGCAGCCGAGCCACTCGCCCGAACAGAGCTTTGGCAGGTAGTGATGCTTCTGCTCCTCCGTGCCCCAGCGCAGAATCGACGAGCACACGAGCGACGTCTGGACCGAGATCACGGTCCGCATCGCCGAGCAGCCCCGCCCCACCTCCTCGACCACCAAGGCGTATGTCAGATAGTCGAGACCGGCGCCGCCGTAGTCGCGGGGGACGATCGCGCCGAGATAACCCTGCTGGGCGATCTTGGCCACCAGCTCCAGGTCGAAATGCTCGTTGCGATCGTTCTCCCGGGCGCGATCGACGATCTCGTTGTCGGTGAAGTCACGAGCCGTCTCGCGGATCAGCTGCTGCTCTTCTGAAAGCTCGAAGTCCATTTCCCTCACGGTATACGCTCAGGCTAAGCATGGTCCCCGAGACGAGGTACGCGCGCTCAGGCGATCTGCACATTGCTTACCAGGTAGTCGGCGACGGGCCGGTCGACCTGCTCTGGGTGCCGACCTGGATCTGGCAGATCGAGCACATGTGGGAATGGCCCGTGGCTGCCCGCTTGTTCAATCGGCTCACGTCGTTTTCGCGGTTCATCACCTTCGACAGACGGGGCGCGGGCCTGTCGGAGAGGATTTCCGGCGCGCCCACGCTGGAGGAGCAGATGGACGACGTGGTCGCGGTGATGGACGCGGTCGGCTCACAGCGGGCGGCGGTGGTGGCGATGCTGGAGGCCGGGTCGATGGCGTGCCTGTTCGCGGCCACGCACCCCGAGCGCACGAGGGCGCTGGTGCTCTACGAAGCGACACCGCGGATGACCGCCGCCCCGGACTACGACTGGCCCTTGACCCGTGAGGAGCGCGAGCCGCTGATCGAGGCTCTGGGGGCGGACTGGGGGTCCGGCGAGAGGGTCCTGAGCCTGATCTCGCCCCGGGGGCACAACGAGCGGTTCAAGCAATGGGCGGGTCGGCTCGAGCGGCTGGCCGCGAGCCCAGGCGCAGCGGTGGCGTTCTTTCGCATGCAATCCGAGATCGATGTGCGTCCCGTGCTGCCGTCGATCCAGGCGCCGACATTCGTCATGCACCGCGTTGACGACCCCGTAATCGATATCCGGCACGCCCGCTATCTGGCGAATCACATCCCTGACGCCCGCCTGGTCGAGCTCCCGGGGCCCTACACGCTCCCGTTCGGCCCGGATCAGGACGAGCTGGTGGACGAGATCGAGGAGTTTCTGACGGGCGCCCGCCACGCGCCAGACCCAGAGCGGATCCTGGCGACCGTGATGTTCTCCGACATCGCCGACTCGACGTCGCGTGCC
The DNA here is from genome assembly GCA_963719305.1 of uncultured Actinomycetes bacterium. Classification (GTDB taxonomy): domain Bacteria; phylum Actinomycetota; class Thermoleophilia; order Solirubrobacterales; family Solirubrobacteraceae; genus Palsa-465. The sequence continues at coordinate 271,621 of CAVRBL010000007.1, forward strand.
GCTGAGATGGGAGACAGGCGCTGGCGGTCGCTGCTCGAATCGATCGACGGCTCGATCGGGACCGAGCTCAACCGGCACCGCGGGCGGATGGTCAAGAAGATGGGTGACGGGATGCTGGCCACCTTCGACGGACCGGCGCGCGCCATCCGTTGTGCCACCGCGATTCGCGACGGGGCTCGCAGCCAGTACGGCATCGAGGTCCGAAGCGGTCTGCATACCGGGGAGATCGAGCTGATCGGCGACGACGTGGGCGGCATCGCCGTCCACATCGGCGCCCGCGTCTCGGCCTGCGCCGACCCCGGCGAGGTCCTGGTCTCCGGCACCGTCAAGGACCTGGTGGTGGGCTCCGGAATTGCTTTCGAGGACCGAGGCGAGAGAGAACTCAAAGGGGTCCCGGGCGCCTGGCGCCTCTGGGCTGTGGCGGCCTGAGGGGGCTGAGGAGCGCGTGAGGAACCTCAGGAGCCGTCCGAAGCACTTCGCGCAAGCACCGTGCTGAGGACGGCCCTGAGGTTCCTTAAGCGGTGGTGGTTACCCGGCTGACGTCGGCGGCAGCGTGTTGACTGGTGCCAGCCCCGACACTGTGATCGTCACTGGCGCCGAGGCCGAGCCGACGTTGCGGCCGTCGCTGTAGATGCGAGCGCGGAACTCGAACGTGCCCGCCTTTCCGAACGTCCAGCCGAAGTGGAACGTCGAGCCGAAGCCGACGAACCGAGTCTCGACGGAGTGCCAGTCGCCATCGGCCCCCCGCCGCTGGAGGTAGACGACGTGGTTCGTCTTGTCAGGGATCACGGTCCCGCTGAAGATGACCGTTCCACCGACCGTCGAGGTTGGCGAGCTCGGCGTCATCGTCAGCACGTCGTGAACTCCCTGCCACAGAGCGGCGCTCGCCCGATGTGCACCGAAGGGCGCACGTGCCTGGTAGACGGTGTTCACCGTGGGTGTCACGGTGAAGCTGTAGGCACCGTTCGCGCCGACGGGGGATTGCCCCATGAACCGGAACGGACCGCCCAGGGCAGGACGCCCCCAAAGCTGGACGAACGCTGGCTGCGCCGTCGGCCCCGGAGTGAGCACGCCCGAGATCTTCACCGGCTGTCCGTAGCTCTGGATCGGATTGGAGCTGGTGATCGTGAATCCGGTCACCTGCTTCTGTTGGATCGTTAGCTGGACCGCGTCCGACGAGCTGCGGATATTGCGGGCATCGCCTGGCAGCACGACACGGATGTCGCGCTCACCTGGAGTCCGCCAGCTGTAAGCGACGGCATAGTTTGAGCGCGGGCCCAGCAGTGCGGTGCGCAACGTCCGCCAATCATCGCTCGATCCCAACTGCTGCTGGAGCAGCACCCGCTGGAACGCGTGCGCCGGGGTGACGTGTCCAGTGAACACGACCCGCTTTCCGGTAACGGCCGAGCTCGTGCTCTCGTTCAGAGTGACGAGCGCCGCCACATGTTCGCGCACCGTGCGAGAGAAAGACCCGTTGGGCCCGCGCGCGAACCAATCGCGGTTCGTGTAAACGACGCCAGCGGCGCGCGTGAACTCGTAGAAGCCGTTGGGAAATGTCGTTGTCGTTCCCACCGGTGAATAACCGGGTCGCCCCCCGAGGTGGCGGTACAGACGGATTAATTGACCCCCAGCGTTCGGTCCCTGCAGCCGGCCGTAGATCAACACGCCCTCACCGGCAATGATTGGGTTGGGAGAAGCGTTGATCGTCAGGTTGTTGTTTTGATTTGGCGCATGCCGAACCTGCGCGGGGGCGATCGTCGGAATCGCGACAGCCACTAGCGCAGCGAACGTCGATGCGGCCACGGCAAAGCGTAGGCGCATGAGAGCCTCCTTCTGCTTCTAGGGGCCCGCCCGCTGCGACCCTGGGGGCGGTGCCGATTGACGCCCCTCAAAACACCCCAAGGGTTCAGAAAGTTGCGCCTCTAATTACGGGCGCCGACCGCCCGTCGTGCTGAGCTGAGTGTCAGTCAGCCCGACGAAACGCGCTGCGCAATACCTGGCCAGTCTTCGATCGGATCGGTGGACCGAACGACGTGCATGCCAGCGGCCCCGTAACGCGCAAATGCGGCGTCCGCTTCATCCGTGTAGTCCACGGCACCGGGCACGACGACCGGTGACGTGCAGTCCTCGAGCAGGTATGTCCGGTTGGCGATCACCTGCATCTCGTCATGCTCCAAGAGGTCATCGACCGTCCATGCCAGGCAGTGACTCTTGGCCTGACCCGCGACGACTACCGCGTCGAATGTCTGCAGCTTGTCGATCAGCTCCTGATTGAAGACGCCTAGCCGATCCCCATCGGGTCCCTCGGTCACCTCCGGTCCAAGGATCGAGTAATGCTCGGTGAGCGGATTGTGGCCCTTGACCTGGAACTCCGGCTGGCTGTATCGAGCGATGGTGTGGAAGAAGATCGCTTCCTCGACGGTCGAAACGAGCGCGTGGCCGATGCTGCCGAGCATCGCGTGGTACGGCCAGACGGTGAGGTCGTACTTGCCGCCCTCGGCCAGCCGTCGCGCATAGAACACGAGGTGGCGCTGAGCGTACTCGCGGTCGAGGCCGAGGGCGTCGGCGACGGCCGGATTGACGCGGAAGCGGCCGCCCTGCACGTCGTCGGCCGACACGAGGGTGTAGGGCCCCGGGTGGTTGCCGTCATCGTCGATGAGCCAGATGGCGTGAAAGACCTGCATCGCGTCGTGGGTGTCCAGGCTGGGCAGCACCTGGGTGATGACCCCCAGGTTGCGATACACGAACTGGACGAGGCGGCGGTTGTCGTCGACTGCGCCATGACCTGACCGTCCCGCCACGAACAACTCGAACCCGGGGATGCAGAACGTGTTCTGGACATCGACCACTAGCAGGCAAAGCCGAAACGAGTCTTCGGCGGCCGCGCTCAGGCCGTGCGTCGCTGCCCAGTCCCGCGCCTCGCACGCGCGATCTTCGTAAGCCACCCGCCAGACTTCGCCCACACGATCTGGATCGAAGTGGGGCGGAAGCGGAAGCACGCGCACTCGCGATGAAGTCTAGGGTGGCGATCATCCGATGTGCCCGGATCCCCCGGGGCAAAATGGGATGGAGGCAGCCCGTCGTCAGGGGTAGACTGAACGAGTGGATCCGTTTGCTTTGGCCATGCTCGGCCTACTGGTCGGGGGGGTCCTGTGGGTGATCCTGGTGGGCAAGTTCTCCTCGCGCCGCGGGATGGAGGAAGCCCTGGGCTGGAAGTCTGCCCGCGACGTCATGGAGCGACGTGAGGCGCTCGACGTCGAGGACGTCAACCAGATGATCGCCGCCCGCAACGCGAGGCGCCGAGCTCGAGGGGAGCGCGAGGTGACACTCGAGGAGATGGAGTACCAGGTCAGCCAGGAGTTGCAGCAGCAGCGCGAGCGCAGCGAGCGCTACCTGGCCGAGCGGCGCGAGTATCAGCTTAAGGACCGTGACCTCCAGGAGCTGCTCGAGGCGACGAACGCTAGGCGGCGGGCGCGGGGAGAGGCGGAGCGGACTCGGGAGCAGGCGCAAAGCGAGTTTGGAGCCGGACCCGAAGCGTCCGATTCCGGCCCAGACCAGGACTCGCACCCCACGGGCTGAGTGCGCTGTCTGATCATCGGCTGCGGCTGTCGCGGCCGAGCGTTGGCTGCGTCACTGATTGCCGAAGGACATGCCGTGCGCGGCACGAGCCGGGACGCGAGACGACGGCCGACACTGGAGGCTGCTGGCGTCGAGGCCTTCGTCGGCGATCCCGATCGAGTCGGGACCATCGTTCCCGCGCTTCAGCAGGTGAGCGTCGTCTGCCTGTTGCTCGGCGCAGCGCTCGGTGATCCCGGGCGCATCGCGGCCCTGCACGGCCCCCGGCTCGAGATGCTGCTGGAAAAGATGATTGATACGACGGTTCGCGGCGTCGTCTATGAGGCGGCGGGAGCCGTGGCTCCGGACGTCCTGGAGCGCGGGAGAGAGGTCGTTACGGTCGCATGCCAACGGTCGCGAATCCCGTACTCGCTGATCGACGCCGATCCCGCCGATCACCGGGCCTGGGTCCGGGCCGCGGAAGGGGCCGTGGAACGGGTAATGGATTGAGGCCGGCGCTAGACTCGCCATAAATAGGTGAAAGCCGACTAGTTTTTAGGAGAGAATGCTCGTGGCCGAATACGCGAATGACGTACTGGTAGAGCCCGACTGGCTCGAGCAGCATCTAGAGGACGAATCGATCAGGATCGTCGAGGTGGACGAGAACCCGGCCCTTTACCATGAGGGGCACATCCCGGGCGCGATCGGGTTCGACTGGCGCGAGGACCTGCAAGATCAGGTGAAACGGGACTTCCTGGGGCCCGAGGACTTCGGCAAGCTGTTCGGCAGCCGAGGCATCTCAAACGAACACCAAGTGATCCTGTACGGCGACCGCAACAACTGGTTCGCCGCCTACACATACTGGTACCTGAAGTACTACGCCCACGACAACGTCAAGCTCCTGAACGGACCCCGGGAGCGGTGGATCAACGAGGGCCGGCCAACGACCACCGAGGTGCCGAACCACCCCTCGACTACGTTCGAGGCCAAGTCCGGCGATGAGCAGATCCGCGCCAAGCGCGACGAGGTGCTGGCGGCGCTCGACGATGCCCGCCACCTGGTGGACGTCCGCTCTCCGCAGGAGTACTCGGGCGAGCTGATCTCGCCCGCCGGCTACGAGAACGAGGGTGCCCAGCGAGGAGGGCACATCCCCGGCGCGCAGTCGATCCCCTGGGCTCAGGCGGTCAAGGAGGACGGGACCTTCAAGTCAGCCGATAAGCTGCGCGAGCTGTACGGCGGGAAGGGCGTCCTGAGCGGCGAGCCGATCATCGCCTACTGCCGGATCGGCGAGCGCTCTGCCCACACCTGGTTTGTGCTGCACGAGCTGCTAGGTGAGCAGGACGTCAAGAACTACGACGGCTCCTGGACCGAGTGGGGGAACCTGGTCAACGTGCCGATCGAGAAGAGCTCGTAGGCACCGGCGCTCCCGGGGCCTGTTGGCCTGCGTCCTGTGGCGGATGATATGGGTCGACCGTGAGGCCCAGCGCGGCCAGCCGGTCGAGCAGGTCGGCGACGATTCGGGCCGTGGCGCCCCAGATCAGATCGTCGCCGACCACGTAGGTGTCGGTCCGGATAGGTAGGCCCCGACGCAGCAGCCGTCGCCGTCCATAGCCCTCCACCAGCGCCGGCACCGGAAGCTCGAGCACCTCGGCGACTTCGCCGGCGCTCGGAACCCAATCCCGGGTGGACTCGATCAGGCCCACGAACGGGTAGACGGCGTACCCCGTGGCGATGGTGGGAGTGGGCTGAAGCGCGCCGATGATCGTGACGGCACTGGCCGGGAGGCCGATCTCCTCCTCGGCCTCGCGCAGCGCGGTGGCCCACAGGTCGCGCTCGTGCTCCTCGCGCCTGCCGCCCGGGAATGAGATCTCGCCCGGGTGCCGGCGCATGTCGTCGCGACGTTTGGTGAAAACGAGATGTAGCTTCCCGCGGTGTAGGTAGATCGGCACCAGCACCGCGGCGTCGGTCCGGCCGGGAACGTCGAGCTTCGCGGCCTCGTCGGCGGCGAGGAGCACCCGGTGGAGTCCATCGCGGAGCGCGTCCAGGGACACGGCCATCGGCTGACTATATTGGCGCGCGATCGACGCTCTGGTCGTATCGATACGCAGAAACTAGCTGCCGGTTGAGGCCGGCGTCCGCTCGACCCGCTGGTCGAATGTCACCTCTCCCTCCAGAGTTCGATGCACGGGGCACTTGGCCGCGATCGCCGACAGGCGCTCGACTTGCTCGGGGCTGATCCCGCCGGGCAGCCGGAGGATGAGGGTAAAAACAGTGGGTTGACCTCGTTCCGCTTGCTCGTACTGGCATTCCACCGCGAGCTCGGCGAGATTCCAGCCCTTGCGCCGGGCGTACATCTCGACCGTGATTGCCACACACCCGGCCAGGCTCGCCGCGAGCAATTCCTGAGGCGTCGGCCCCTCGTCCTCTCCGCCCTGATCGGTAGGCTCGTCGGCTGCCAGCTCATGGTGTCGGATGTCGATCCGGTGGGTGTACGTCTCCGCTGACGCTCGAGTGGCGATCGCTCTGATCTTCATCATCTATTCCAATGGGTTGAACAGGAGTCCGGTCGGAACCTTGGGGAAGAAGTAGGTTGACTTGGGAGGCATGCTCTCACCCGCTGCCGCGACTGCCTGAATCCGTTGCACGGGAATCGGCGCCATGAAGAATCCGGCCTCGTACTCGGCGTCGTAGATCAGCTTCAGGGCCTCGTCCAGGTCGCGCGCGTACCCCAGCCCGTCCAGGCGGTCAATGGCCTCGTCGGTCATCCCGAGCGTTGCCTTCAGGATCAAGGCCTCGAGCACAGCCGTGTCCAGGTGTCGATAGGGCTCTGAGTGACCTTCGAGTGCGCCGTCGGCGATCGCCTGGTCCTTCAGCGAGAGCATGAAGGGCTTGCGGAAGTGGCTGTCCATGTAGCCGATCCTGACGCTGGTGTCGGGCACGGGGACCAGGCGCTCCGGGTCTGCCAGCGCCTCGATCTCAAAATCGCGGCGGATCACGCCCGCGAGCTCTTCCTGCTCGGCGCTGCCCAGGCCTCTCACCAGGCGATGGGTAGGAAACACGGTCAGTCCAGGGTCCTGGAGGGCGACCAGACACATCAACACGTAGCGGTGGGGACCCTCCCCACCGATCTCCTCGGCGTACACCCGGGCGGTCTCGTAGCGGTGGTGCCCGTCGGCGATCAGGAGCTCGGCCGGTTTGAGAGCGCTATGCACCGCGACGATCGCCGCCTCGTCTTCGATTCGCCAAAGGTGGTTGACCGTCCCGTCCTCGTCGGTCGCCTCTCCCCACGGCGGGCGATGGGTCGCGGACTCGAGCGCCGCTCGCGCCCCGCCGGAGGAGTCATCGAACAGCGCGAAGATCGGCGACAGGTTCGCCTTCGTGGCGCGCGTCAGCCTGAGCCGGTCCTCCTTCGGACCGGGATGGGTGCGCTCATGGGGGCGGATGCGGCCCGCGCCGTACTCCTCCACGCGCACGCATGCGAAGAAGCCGGTCCTGGTGCGCTGCCGCCCGTCGGGGCCGGTGTAGTCCTGACTCAGCACCCACAACGCGGGTCGGGGGTCGCGCTCTAGGACGTCGTCGGCCTTCCAGGCCGCGAACAGCTCCGCTGCCGTCCGGTAGGGGTCCTCGCCCTGGGGGAGGTCGATGTTGACCACGTTGTAAGGGGAACGCGCCGCGAGGGTCTGCCGCTGCTCGTGGTCGATCACGTCGTACGGCGGGGCTACGACGGTCTGAAGGCCGCCCGTCTTCTCGAGGTTGTAGTGCAGTGCCTGGAGCGGCTCGATATCGGCCATGGGCGGCGCCGCAGGCTACTCGACCCTCGCGCCGGAGCGCCGCCCCGCCCCGTAGGCCGGCGCCAGCTCGGCTTCCAGCGCAGGCCGCTGCGCCTGGACCCAGATGATCGCGCCGACCACGACCAGCCCGCCCACCGCCTGGACGGGCGAGAGCGCCTGATTCAGGATCGGCCAGGCCAGCAGCGCCCCCAGGACCGGCTCGAGCGTCGCCACCACCGCCGCTCTCGACGCCGGCAGGTGGCGCACCGCGGCGATCATGCACGCGAATGGGACGAGCGTCCCGCCGATCACGATGTACAGGGCGAAGGCCAGGTTCCGCCCGCTCGACAGCGGGTGGAGGGGAAAGGACCAGGCCGGCTGGGTGATCAGCCAGAAGATGCTCGCTAACCCAAACCCCCACACCAGGGTCGTCACGGGCTCGTAGCGGTGACCCGCCTGCTCACTGGCGAACAGGTAGACCGCGAACGTCGCAGCCGCGCCGAACGCCTCGGCAACGCCGACGCCGTCGAGCGCGCCGGGGTGGTATGCGCCAACGATGAAGAAGCAGCCGGCTGCTGCGAGCGCCGCTGCGCTCCAGAGGCCCCGCGGCAGTGCTCGCCCATGAACGAGCTTCAGCCAGAGCAGAAGAAGTAGGGGGCCCAGGTACTGGATCGTGACCGCCACCCCGATCTTCAGGCGCGCGATTGCCGCGAAGTAGAGGACCTGCACGCCCGCGAGCCCGACGACGCCGAAGAAGGTAAGCCGCCCGAGATCCTTCGGGTTGACCTTGAGGAGTCGGGGCCTCGCTAGCGCGAGCACGACGACGAGGACCACGCACGTGCCGACCGTGCGGAGCTCCGCCAGCCGTGCCGGCGGCATGTGGTCATTGAGCAGAAATCGGGCCAGCGAGCCATTCAGCGCCCACAGGGTGGCTGCCGTCGCGGCGAGCGCGTAGCCGAGCTTCGGAGAGCGGGTCCGTGCGGGGGCATTTGGGGGGGGTGTCGCAGCGCGATTCCGTCCGGACCGCATGGGAACATTTGTTCGATCGATATGGCCTATCCGGCGTATCTCAGAGAGCGCGCACGCGAGCTGCGAGTGGCGAAGAGGCTGTCACTTGACGAGATTGCCGCGCGGCTGGCACTGCCGAAAACGACGGTGTACTACTGGATCAAGGATCTGCCGCTGGGAAGGGCGCGGCGGTGGTCGACTCGGGCAGCGGAAGGGCAATGGAGCGATGCAGGCCAAGTACCGGCGGCTTCGGGAGGAGGCTTACGCGCAAGGTATAGCCGAGTACGACGACCTCATGAAGTCGCCCACCTTTCGGGACTTCGTCGTGCTCTATATCGCCGAGGGCTATAAGCGAAGGAGACACACTGCGCTCCATCTGCAACTCAGATCCGAGCATCGTCGCTCTCGCCACCGGCTGGCTACGTCGCCTCTCCGGCAAGTCTCCAATCATCCGGGTCCAGTACCACGCCGATCAGGACGTCGAAGCGCTCCGCGCTTTCTGGGCGACGGTCACCGACGATGGATCCGTTGGACATTCGCTTGTTGCCCAAATCAAACAGTGGTCGTTTGCGTGGCCGGGTCTGGCGGTGCGACGCACGGCGTGGCAACGGTCGACGTGCACGACACGCTGCTTAGGGCACGCATCCAAGCCTGGATCGATCACCTCCGGGAGGACTGGCGACTAGACTCAGCTCCACGCCTCGGGGCGTAGCTCAGCCTGGTAGCAGCGCCGCGTTTGGGTCGCGGAGGTCGCCGGTTCAAATCCGGCCGCCCCGATTTTCGTCCGGCTCGAGGCCGCCCTCAGTAGATAAACCGCACCCCCGCCAGCTTCCCCGCCGACGCCGGCAGCGTGCGGTAGCTGACCCTGTAGGGCCACGGCGCATTCATCTCGGAGATCCTGAGCTTCCCGCCTCGCTCCACGCGTTCCACATATGCGATATGGCCGTCAGATCCCGCAGTTAGCACGCTGGGCTGAAACACCATCAACGCGTGTGCGCGGGCTTTCTCCCAATATGCATGCCCGCCGCGCTCGCCTGCAGTGCTCAGTACTGGGCGTCGAGCCCAGTCAGTATCTCGTGTTGTCTCCGGCGGCGAGCTCGGCCGCGACCATGTGCACGACAATCGCCTGCAGGACGTCGGGACGCTTGTACGCCGCCCAGTCGGTGCACTCGCCGTTCTGGAACAAGCCCATGATCGCCGTCTGATTGACCGTCCAGAACAGCATCGCGCTCGGTTCCCACTGCACATTGTTGTCTTGAATGAAGCTCGATGAGTCTGCGTGAGCGATCGTCGGTGCACCCGCCGCAAGCGCGGTCGCACATGCGAGGGCCACGAGCACTCGCGCCGCGGAGCCCGGTCTCCGAGTGTTGCAGCGATGCCTCGCCACAGATATCAAGTCGGTCCGGCGCTTTTGTCTTCAAAGGGGGAGCGCGGATCGTGGACGGGTGTCGTCGCGTCGACCGGCATCCCAACAGCACTCGGGCTCCGAGCGCTGGCATCCTTGACGCGCTCGGCCCCCGCGCCATTTAGGCCTCGGCGCCCTCTACAGTCCTGATCGCGAGCCCCCGTAGCTCAGGTGGATAGAGCGACGGCCTTCTAAGCCGTGGGTCGCAGGTTCGAGTCCTGCCGGGGGCGCTCAGTTTCTACCTGGAAATCGAGCCCTTTAGGCAGGCAGCCAAGGTTCCAGGCCTAATCGACCAAACGCTGGGCAACGGTATCGGGCAACGGTCGGCGGAGCTCGTTCGCGACCAACACGCACTAGCCGTGGGTCCCGGTTCGCGTTCTAGCTGGTAACCGTGCCTCTCGCGCCGCCGCTCCACCTCTCGCGCCCATCCGCTAGCTCGTTGGCTGAGCATGCGCCACTGCGCGATTAGGTGCAGCCGGCGGCCATGGCGGCGATTGTGGCTCGCCCGCCGTCAGTCAAGTCCGATGGTGATCGACGCCAGCGGCTCGCACGAGCAACGAGCCATCCGACTTGACAGCCGGCTGCGGCTCGCCCCTGCCGCCGCCATGGCCGCCGTCCGCACCGTACAACCGAGCATCGCTATGAGTCGGCTCGCGCTGAGCTCCAGAGCCTCAGTCCGGCTGGGCTCTCCCTGGTCGTCCGTCGCGGTCAGCTTGGCGACCGACGCGCCCGGGCTTCCGCTCCGTAGACGGAACAAGCGCGCTATGGGCTTCACGGGTCGTGAAAGCGAAGCGCGAATCGGCGACGGCGTGCGGTCGTTTGGGTGGTTATGGGATGGCTTGGGTCAGGGCTAGGGCGCAGAGGCCAGTCCGAGGAACACGAGCAGTGATCGGTTTAGGCGGATGAGCTCGTCGTCACGGAGGCGACCCAGCCGATCACCCAGCCTGGCCCTCGGCACGGTGGTGAGCTTGTCGACCATCAGACGGCTCGGCTCATCGAGGCCATTGTCGTCTGACGGCTCAATCAGCAGCCTGACGAGCGGAGCGTCGACCGGGTTTGTGGTGAACGGGCAGACGGTGACCGATGCTGTGGCGTCGAATCGATTGTCTTGCACGATGACCACCGGACGACGCTTGCCGATGTAGGGCCCCCGGGCTGCGGTCGTGTAGATCTCACCGCGGGTCACGGAGACGACGGCTGCTCGTCATCGGCGTCCAGGCGGGATGAGATCGCATCAACGAAGGCCTGGTCGTCGGCCTCGCGTTCGCTCGTTGCTATCGCGACGGACTGCCGATGGGCCTCGGCGATGAATTCGGGAGCTCGGACGTCCGGAACCCAGATCTGCACTGGCCGCAGACCTTGACGGCGCAAGCGCTCGCGGTGCCGACGCACCCGGTCACGAGTCGAAGACACGCACCCGACGTTACATGTAACGGGACTCGACTGTCAAGGAAAACAATCTGCCGATCGTCGTTTCCGCCCTTACCGAGACTGCCGGCGCCGGCGCAAGGATGGTTGTGCGACGACGAATGCAGGGCGCGCCCTGAGGTCGTCACGAAGGGAAAGGCGCTGCTGCTCTACGCCTGACGGGTCATGCCGGCGCGGCTGCTGCTTCGATGCACGAGCAGGCATGGCGCCGGCCGGTTGTGCGCGCACGCCTGTGGGACGTCAGCCGCCCGCGCAGGCGCGTGCTTTCCGTCGTTAGGGAGCGTCCACGGCGATCGTCCCGTGTCTGGCGCGTTGCAGATGCGGCGCCAGGAGGTCCCAGGTCCAAGCACCCGCACAGACGCCGTGCACGAACAAGGCCATGAAGCGACCCTATTGCACCGCAGTCGGAGTGATCGGGCGCGAGGTGGGCAACAGCGCCCGGATCGTTTCGCCGAGAAGTCCTGCGCCTCGTCCACAAAAATCCCTTAGCAGCGATCCGGGTGGAGCGGCCCGGTGAGGCGGAAGACCTGGATCGCCCAGCTCGGGGAGAGCACCAGCCTGGCCGCGGGGTCGGTCCGGGTCCAGTCGCCTTCCGGCGAGTGCACGAGCTGCGTGGTGAACGTGACCGCGCGGGCGGTGGTGACCACGTACTGGTAGTGCCCCCGGTTCAGCGCCGTGCGCCACGCCCCACAGCTTGTGATGGGCCGGAACGAGCCGTGGGGACCGCGCTGGCCCATGTACGCGACGCGATTGGAATCGTCGAAACCCCAGAGGGGATAGCCGAAGAAGAAGCCGAATGTGCCCACCAGGGCGATTTGCGCGTGGTGCAGGCCCCGAGCCCAGCGCCACATCTTGTAGACGGCGACCGGCCCGTACTTGTCGGTATATCGGTGCCTCAGGTAATCCCGGGTACCCGAGTAGCCCACTGCGACCCCGGCCAGCACGAGCGAGAGGGCCAGCGTCGCGGCGGTGCCGCGGACCAGCGGGCGCCGGAGCGGGATCAGCGACCACGGTCTGAGGACTACGATCACCGCCACCACGAGGACCAGCACCACGGCGGCGTGGGCTCCGCCCAGGTCGTAGTCCGGTGTCCACAGGCGGCGCAGGGCCACCGTGGCCACGAACAGCGTCCCGAGTCCGGCCGACACCGCCAAGCGGCCAAGCTGGCTCCTGAACAGCAGGGCCAGCGGCGTGACGGCCAGCGCCAACGTCAGTGCGGGAGCTGCGTAACGTATGGAGTACATCAAGCAGTAGGGATGTCCCCAGGGCCCGCACGCCGTGACCGGAGTCAATGTGTAGCCGACCAGGGAGGCCAAGGCGATCAGAGCCGCGGCCAGGATCACTCGGTCGCGCTTGGAGAAGAGACACACGAGAGGACCGACCACCGCGGCGGCGACCAACGCCGGCCACCAGGGCCCGAGATTCATCTTCAGCGCCGGAATCAGCCAGTGGCGGAGGATCCGGGGATAGGTGGCGTAGTCGGCCAGGGAGTAGTTGGTGCCGTTCTGCAGCGGCGGCGGGCGAGGCGTCGGCAGTACGCCGAAGCTGAACCACGGGAGCGGGTTCCCGATCGCGATGAGGTTACGGGCATACCAGTAACCACCGGCGAGGACCAGCCCCCCGATCCACCACGCGGTCGCGCTCCGGCGCCGGCCGCTGGGGGTCAACGCGATCGCGGCAAGCGTGAGTGCCCCCACCGGAGCCAGCAGGTTCAGTTTCACCGACACCGCCAGCCCGGCCGCGACGGCGGCGATGATGCTGCCGCCGCGGCACGCCCGCGTGTCGGTCGTGGGCATGTCGGCGGTGCGCATCCACAGGGCGACGGCCGCAATGACAAAGAACACGCCAAGAACATCGTTGTGGGCGGTTCCGCCATTACTGCCGACCATCATCGGCGTCGCCATGACGAGTGCCGCGGCCAGCATCGACGTGGAGCCGAATCCCCGGACAGAACCGATACACCAGGCCGCAAGCAGCGTGAGCGCAAGCCATATGACGTTGATGCCCGGCGAGAGCACATCGTTGCCCATCAGCACGATGCCGAGCGCGTGGAACAGCTCTGAGGTCGCTGGGTACAGCCCGTTCAGATAGTCGTAGTCGGTGTAGCGGATCGTCCGGATCTGACCGGTCTGGGCATACGACGCCGCGTGCGGCAGGTGGTATGCGATCGAATCAGCGGAGGTGATCCCGTGCTCGAATGACTGGAGGCTCCGTCCCGTCCATAGGAGCAGCACGACGACCAGACCGGCCACCGATATGAGGATGAGGACGGCGGCGGTAACCTCAGGCCGGGCGGCGCGGGGGCGGACGACCCGCGCACTGGAGCGCGACGTCAGCCCGAGTCTCAGCGCCGATCCGACGGCCACCGAACCGACGACCATCGGCACCAGCCTGAACAGCCCCACGGTCCCGAGGACCTCCATGATCCCGACCAGCAGCGCGCACCCGGTGACGCTCTCGGCCAGGCGGGCATAGGCGCCGCTCCAGTCCGGGAGGAGATACCGCCGTACGGCGGCCGCGCCGACACCCAGCGAGCCCAGCACGCACAGCAGCGCAGCGACGCCGATCAGGTAGCGGCCGAGACTCATCTCCGGACCCGGAACGAGGACGCGCTCCTCGCCGTGGGCACCAACATCAGCGCGAGCCCGGCCAGCAAGCCGAGCAGCGCCCAGTTCATGTCCGGCGGGACGAAGCTGAACGTGATGTGGTGCGATCCGGCTGGCACGGGGACGGCCTGGAACAGTGCGCCCGCGCTGTGGACCGCCGTTGGGCGGCCGTCGATCTCTGCGCTCCAGCCGGGGAACAGGTCTCGCGCCGACCGAGCGTGGATGGTCTGCTGGTTGAGCTTGAGGATGGCCGCGGTCTCGGCCATGGTCATGAAATCTTCGGGCATCGATGCGTTCTGCGCGGAACGGCGCGCTACGACGGGCCCGAAGTGTTGGTTAAAGTCAATTCGGAGCGTGCGGACGGCCTTGGTCCTCAGGACATCGTCCATACCGAAAACCTTTCCTGGGGCTGACCGAGAGGCCCGCGACCCACTCGTTGCGCGCTCGTCGCTAGGTCAGGAGCTCTTGGGCGGGGGCATCGCTCGGTATCGATCAGGAAGGATCGAGTCCCCGCCGCCCTGCCTCCGCCGTCAATGGCGGGCCTTTCCTTAAGCGCCAGCAGCCCGATCGCCGCGTCGGCTCTGTGCGCTGCGCTCGCGTAATCGGCGCGAGCAGCCCGATGCCCCGACGATCGCCGAGGCGATCGCGTTCAGTAAGAACAGCGCGCAGACATGACGCTCTCCTGCCGGACGAACTCGCTGGCGGCGTACGCGGCAAGGCGGGCTTGCTGCAGGGCCCGCACGACCGGCGCCCGCTCGTCCTGCTTCACGGCAAGGTCGACCCAGGGCGGGACGTCGGGTACTTTTCGAGTAGCTCATGCATCAGGGCCCGAAGAATGACAGCCCGCGGCCGAGGAGGCTTGGCGTGGCGGCAACGTCATTAGGCGTATGGAGGCAAGCGCACAGCCACTGAGGGCACCGCGCTCGGAACGCTCGCCGCGCGCCGTCCAGACTGGCCCGCTGGCCGGGCTTATCGCCCAGGTGCTGCTGCTTGCTGGACTCGCGGGGACCGTCGGCCTCAGGGCCGGCGCCTGGGTCGTCGGGCCGACATGCGCAGTCATCATGAATGCGGCACTGGCGCGCGGTCTCTCCCGCTACGGCGCCGACCGGCTGGGGCTGGCCGACTGGGTGACGCTTGCGCGGGCGACGCTCGCCGTCGGCGTGGCGGCGCTGGTCGCGGATTCATTTCACCATCGCGTGCCGGTGATGGTGCTGGTGTCGCTCGCGGCGCTTGCGCTCGCGCTGGACAGGGTCGACGGATTGATCGCGCGACGCACGGGGACGACGGCGACGTTCGGCGGGCAGTTCGACGGCGAGGTCGATGCGTTCCTGATCCTGGTCCTCAGCGTGTATGTCGCCCGCTTCGGTGGCGTGTGGGTGCTCGCGATCGGCGGGGCACGTTACGCGTTCCTCGCAGCCGGGTGGGCGCTGTCGTGGATGCGCGCGTCGCTGCCGCCGCGTTACTGGCGCAAGTTCGTGGCTGCGACGCAGGGGATTGTGCTGACGATCGCGGCCGCAGACGTCGTGCCGCGGCCTCTGGCCCAGGCCGCCCTTCTCGGGGCGCTCGTCCTGCTTGCGGAGTCGTTTGGCCGCGACGTGTGGTGGCTGTGGCGGCACCGGCAGGGCATCCATAGTCCCGTGGCGGCCGTTGCGGACTCCACCCTCGGTCTGGGGGTCGCTCCTCCGGCCGATCCGAGACGCGGGCGGGTGCGAACGGGTATTGCCGCGGTGCTCACGATCCTGGCCTTCCTGCTGGTGTGGGCGGCGCTTGTCGCTCCCGATCAGCCGCGGGCTCTGACGGCCACGGCCTTCCTGAGGGTTCCGCTTGAGGGCTTGTTGCTGATCGCGTTGGCTGTCGTTCTGCCCGCCCGCCCTCGACGCGTTCTGGCGGTGGTCCTGGGATTGGCTCTCGCTGTGCTGGTCATCTTGAAGGTCCTCGATATCGCGTTCTTTACGGCTTTCGCCCGGCCGTTTGACCTGATCGGGGACGGGGGCGATGCCGGGATCGGCGTGGAGACGCTGCGGGGCGCCGTGGGGCGTACGGAGGCGAACCTGATCGTCTTCGGCGGCGTGGCGCTGGCCGTGGCGCTGCTTGTCCTCATGACCCTGGCGATGCTCCGGTTGACGCGGGTCGCGGCCGGCCACCGCCGATGGTCGGCCGGCGCGGTCGCGGGGCTCGGCGCCGTGTGGGTGCTGTGCTCGGTCTCGGGCGCGCAGTTCCTCTCCCATACGCCCCTCGCCTCCACGAGCGCTGCCGGCTACGTCGTCCAGGAGGTCGGAGCGGTGCGGGCCGACATCCGCGACGAGGGCGTGTTCGCCAGCCAGATCCGGCACGATCCCTACCGCTCCACCGCGGGCGGCCGGCTGCTTAGCGGTCTTCGTGGCAGCGACGTCCTGCTCGTGTTCGTCGAGTCCTACGGCCAGGTTTCGGTCCAGGGGTCCTCCTTCTCGCCAGCCATCGATGCTCTTCTGAACAAGGGGACCGGGCAATTGCGGGACGCCGGCTTCTCCGCTCGCAGCGCGTTCGTCAACGCGCCGGGTTTTGGCGGCATCAGCTGGCTCGCGCACTCCACCCTGCAGTCGGGCGTCTGGGCGAACAATCAACGGCGCTATGACCAGCTGGTCGCCACCGACCGGTTGACGCTCAGCGAGGCGTTCAACCGGGCCGGGTGGCGGACCATCAACTTCGCGCCCGCGGACGATCGCTCCTGGCCGGAGGGGTCGTCGTTCTACCACTACGACAAGCTCTACGACCGCCGTGACATGGGCTACCGGGGGCCAGGTTTCAACTACGCGCCGATGCCCGACCAGTACATGTTCGCGGCCCTGCAGCGCCTGGAGCTGGCGAAAGCCCACCGCCGACCCCTGTTCGCGGAGGTGGACACGGTCTCGAGCCACATGCCGTGGGACCGCATCCCCCAGACGATCCCCTGGAACGAGGTGGGCGACGGCTCGATTTTCAACCGCGTACCGGTGGACCGCGAGCCAAGCTCGTTCTGGTGGCACCCCAACCAGGTGAAGGCCGCCTACGCCCGGTCCCTGGAGTACTCGCTGAACACCCTGATCTCGTTCGTCCGGCACTACGGCAAGAAGAACCTCGCGCTCGTCGTCGTCGGCGACGAGCAGCCGTTGGCGAACGTCAGCGGGCAGAACGCCAATCACGACGTGCCGATCTCGATCATCGCCCACGACCCGGCGGTGCTGAAACGGATCGGAGGATGGGGCTGGAACGCGGGCCTGCGCCCCAGCCCACACGCGCCGGTCCTGCCGATGAGCGCCTTCCGCGACCGCTTCCTCACCGCATACGGTCCCCAACCGGCGAACGGTAGTTCACGGTGAACGAGAGTCATGGACGGGACCGATGCCTGCGGAGGTCGCTCTGGTAGCCGTCGTCACTCCCCATCGGTCGGGACGTGTGCAAGCGCAGGCCGGTCACGCCTCGGTAGCTGCCGTCGGCGGCTTCTCGCTCGCCCTGTCCCCAGCCCGCCACAGCTGGTCCGGGCCTGCGCGGCGACAACACGCTCCGGCAGAAGGGGTGGACAGATGAGCCGGACGCTATGGGCGTGGGCGCGCCTCCTTGGCTCCGCCTTGACGCTCGCGGTGCTGATCTGGCGACTAGGCACGGGTCCGTTCCTCAACGGGTTCCGCACGGTCGACGGCGGGGCGCTCGCGGCAGCCGCAGGCCTGGCGGTGCTGACCACGGTGTGCTATGCCTGGCGATGGAAGATCGTGGCAGGTGGTCTCGGCGTCGACCTGTCGCTGCCCGCTGCCGTGGCCGCCTACTACCGGTCGATGTTCCTCAACGCCACGCTGCCCGGCGGGATCTTGGGCGACCTCCACCGCGGGGCCAGCCATGGTCGCGACGTGCACGATGTCGGCCGCGGATTGCGCTCGGTCGCGTGGGAACGCTTCGCCGGGCAGCTCGTGCAGGTCCTCCTGACTGTCATCGTTCTACTCGCGCTGCCGTCGCCCGTACACTCGTTCATGCCGTTGGGAGCGATCGCGGTCGTCGTGGCGGTGTTCGGCGTCGTGCTCGTTGCCCGGGCGCGACCGGATGCCACTCGGTCTGCGTGGGCGCGGCTCCTGAGCGGAGCGGCCGGCGACATCCGCAACGGGCTGCTCGCCCGGAGGGCGTGGCTGGGCATCGCGCTGGCATCCGTGGTCGGCGTCGGCGGCCACGCGGCCACCTTTCTGATCGCCGCGCGGACGGCCGGCGTCAGCGCACCGCTGTCGCAGATGCTGCCGATCGCGTTGCTCGTCATGGCGGCGATGATGCTGCCAAGCGTCGGTGGCTGGGGTCCCCGCGAGGGCGTGACGGCATGGGCGTTCGGCGCGGCCGGCCTCGGCGCGCAACACGGGGTCGCCACCGCCGTCGTCTACGGCGTCATGGTGCTCGTCGCCAGTCTGCCTGGCGCCGTGGTCCTTCTGGCGACATGGTTCCGCCGTACCCGGGCACCCAACCGACCGCCGCTTCGGGAGCGAACAGCACATGCATGACCGTCCCTACACCCTGTTGAGCTGCAGCATGTCGATCGACGGCTATCTCGGGAGCGCCGCGCCGCGGCGCCTCGAGCTGTCGAATAGCGCCGATTTCGACCGGGTCGACTCTGTACGCGCCACGTGCGACGCGATCATGGTGGGCGCGGCAACGGTCCGCACCGATAACCCGCGGCTGCTCGTGCGCGCGAAGAGCCGCCGTGAGAAACGCGCGGCTCAGGGTCTGCCGCCCTCGCCGATCAAGGTCACCCTGAGCGAACGGTTGGAGCTGGACCCATTCGCCGACTTCTTCACCACCGGCGAAACCGAGAAGCTTGTGTATTGCGCGAGCCCCCGCGTCCGCGACGCGTGCTGGCGGCTTGGAACCGTGGCGACCGTTGTCGACAGTGGCCAGCCCGTCGAGATGCGCCGGGTCAGCGAGGACCTCGCAGCCCGCGGCGTGCGACGGCTGATGGTCGAGGGGGGCGGCAAGGTGCATACCCAGTTCCTGACGGAAAACCTCGCTGACGAGCTGCAGCTTGTCGTCGCTCCGTTCTTCGTGGGCGACTCACGCGCCCCACGATTCGTGAGCGACGGCCGTTTCCCCTGGAACCCCGGCCGGCGGGCGACGCTTGCCGAGGTCCGGCAGATTGGCGACGTTGTGCTGTTGCGCTACGCGCTCTCACCGCGGTTCCAGACCGACTGATCGAAGACCGATGCCGCTGCCCATAGCGACGATCCGCAGCCAAGTGCCCGTGCCCCTGCGGTTCGCCGACGGGTAGACCACGGCAGCCCGAGTTTTCAGCTTTGACGGGCTGGTCGATGGCCAGGAGCACTTCGCGTTCGGGCTGGGCGATCGAGCCGCCGTTGTCACGTCCGCGGGACGGCGGACGGTGCCGCTGGTTCGGCCGCACAGCGAGTGCCTCACGGGGGACGTGTTCAGCAGTCAACGGTGCGACTGCCTAGACCGGCGCGAGAAGTCTGTACAGCCAGGCGAGCGATCTCGAGTTCCGCTCGTCACTCATGGACACTCCCGTGCGGTTGTTCTATCGACGGTTCTAGGGCCCGCGACCCGCCAGCGAGGTATGCGGTCCCGAAGAACAACTCGGTCCAGGAGAGATCAGCCAGTTCTTCCTGCATGGCTGCGCGAATCGCCTCCCATGGACGGCGCATGATCCACTCATCTATGGAGGCGAAAGGCCGCACAAATGCGGTTCCGAGCTGCGCTAGCCACCGAGGGGTGTTGTCGGGAACCTTGAGATCCAGCACGACCCAGCGTCCGCCTCCGGAGAGGACCGCGGCGCCGCGGGCGATGACCTCTGCGCACTCGGGCACCTGCGACAGGGCGTACGTGGAGAGGATCGCGTCGACTTCGCTTGGGAAGTCGAAGTTAGCCGCGTCGGCTTGCACGAGCCTGATATTGCTCCAGCCGTTCGTCTCTACTCGATCCTGGGCCTGAGCGAGCATCGCGTCGGTCAGATCGACGCCGACGATCCGGCCGTCGGGACCGATCACCTCCTCGATCAGCGGGAAGGTCAGACCTGTGCCGCATGCGATGTCGATCACACTGTCACCCGGGCGAAGGCCGAGTGCTTGTACGGCCCGGAGGCGTTGTGCCCGCTGGGGGTAGCCCGGCACGGGGTAGAACCGGGAAGTGATGTCGTAGTGCTTCGCCTTCTTGCGGTATGTCTCGATCAGGCGCTCTCGCGTACGGTCGATCTGGCTCACGGTCTGCTCCTCGATCTCGGTAGTGTCGCGGTAGAACCGCGGCCACCCTCCATCTAGGAACCCGAGCCGTCCGGCGTCACGGACTCGACCGCAGCCTTGATCGCCGCCATCTCGCGATCGCTGACGCGCTGGATTCTGCCTTTGAGAATGCTTCCGGGGATCGTGCGCATGATGCCCCCGAGCTCGACCTCGATCCACATCTGGGCCTCGGTCTGCCTATCGTCCATCGGCTCGAGCTCCATTCCCCAGCGCGCCGCGGAAGTGCCCATCGGCCCGGCGAACGCCACGTGAGCGGGGCGCCTCCACAGCGGTCACCTCTTGGCTCCGGTTGCGACTCGACCACAGAATCCCCTTCGCCCGCTGGTCCACCCGCGATCCGGGCTGAAGCGGAGCCCCTCCGCGAACGCGACATTCGAGAACCGTTGGCGCCCACTCCGGCCAGCGTCCGACGTCACAGACATACGCCCATACCTCTGGGACGCTGCTCGCGATTGTTATGCGGCTCTCGGTCCTGATCGCCATCACGCGTATTTTGTCGCGGGTTGATGTGACTACTGTGCGCCGCAGCCGACCGCGGCGAACGCGACCGGCGCGCACACGCAGACGAGGCCGAGATGTTTCGTATCGGAAGTCATCGATACCGACACAAACAATCGGAGCCGGTGATTCCTTCCCGCGTCAGACGTCACCCAGGAACCCTCGACGGGGCGGCTATTGAAGCCGCAGGCAACGGAGTGGCCCCGCTCTCGCCGGCGAAAACCTCCGTGACGCTGGCGCCTGCTCCTCCCGCGCGAGCGCCAGCTCGCGCAGGAGCTGAATGCGCTAGCGGATAGCCCGGGACATCGGGAACGCCACCTGAGCGGGGCTTTCCCGGTACGCCCCCGGCAGGACTCGAACCTGCGACCCACGGCTTAGGGTGTGAACGGAAGCGCGAACAACGGGTTGGCATGCTTGACCTCCTGGTGCCACCATTGATCTGAGAGGGGCCTGGACCGTGATTCGCGTCAGTCATCGAGTGGGGCGCCACACATGGGTGTCGGTCCCGTTTTGGCTGGCGGCGTTTGTCTACGTGTTCTGGGCGGCCGCGATTCTGGCTGTCGTTGTGGTGGTCGGGCTGGCGCTGGCCGCCGCGGCCGTGCTCTATCTCCTGGGGCTGCTGGGGCAACGGGCCGCAGTGCGCTGGCGCCGGCAGCGAGCAGCTCCAAAGTAGGCACGGCTAACCCCAGCGATCCTCCCGTTCAGCGGGCACCGCGGTGTGGACGCGACGACTGCCGCACCGCGGGTGAGCGCAGCTCGGCGCTCACCCGCGGGCGCGGATCGGCGTTGTCAGCCAACGCTGGGCGCGAGGAACTACTTGACGACGACCCCAGCCGGCGCTGCCCCCGCGGGCAGCGAGGTCGGGGAGCTTTTTACCTCGGTCAGGTTGCCGCCATCGATGGCGAAGGTCCCGACCGCGGCGGTCTTGCCCTCGACCAGGAACAGCCAGCGGCCGTCTGGGCTCAGGCGAGCGTCCACCGCGCCGGTGGCCGTCGTTCCTTTGACGGGCGTCGACCCGAACAGCTTCAGCCTGCGGCCGCGCCCGATCGAGTAGCTAGAGATGCTCCCCGAGGCGGTATTGACGGTGAACAGGAAGCTTCCGTCATGGCTGATCTCCACCCAGCACGGAGCGGTCTGGAAGTCCCGGAATGGAGAGCCCCCGATCGAGGTCAGGGTTCCGTCGCGCGAGTCGCGGAATGCCGAGACGGTGCCGCTGCCGTCGCCGACGTTGTGTGCATTTGACACGAACAGCTGATTCGGATTGGTTGGACGGAACTCGCTACCGAATGGGCCCTGGCCCTCGGCCGGGAATGGTGAGCCCGGAGCGGCGCGAAGCCGCCCGTCCTTGCCGACCAGGAAGCTGTCGATCTGCGAGGAGCCGACGAGCGTCCCGATGAGCTTAGTCCCGTGGCCGTTGAACAGCACGTCGCCGGGCTGAGACGTCGACGACAGCTGGACGGTTGAGCCCGCCAGGTGAGTCAGGCGGCCGTCGGAGGCGAGACGAAAGCCGGTGAAATTGCTGTGGCTGGTGCCGGCGTTCGCGACATACACGAGATCGCGGTCGATCGCGACGCTCACAGGCTCCTGTCCGCGGGACGACACGACGCCGCCCCGCACAGATGTGAGCGCGCCATCGCGCCCCACTCGGAGCACCGATATCTGGCTGCTGCCGGCATCGACGGCGATCAGGTAACGGCCGTCGGGCGAGAGCTGGAGCGCTCCCTGTGAGGCGAGCCCGGATCCAGTGCCGGCGCCACCGGCGGTAAACGGGGATCCGGGGATCGGCGTCAGCGACCCGTCGGCGTGGCGATCGAAGGCGCCGATGGTGTTGATACCGGTGGTGTTGTCATTGACATAGACGTAGCCGACCACCGGTGACGGATGCCCCGCCGCAGACGCGGCCGGTGCCGCGGCCCCGGCCGCGGCGGCAGCGAGCCCGGGCACGACAAGTCCCAGCCACTTGCGTGACAAGAAATGCATTTGAGTTCTCCTGGTTTAGTGCTTTGCGGGCTGCCCAGGAGCCCGGTCCGGGAGACGCCAGGGGCCATGTGGACTCGTTCTCCCAGCGACCGGCGAGTCGCTCGTCATTAATGCAGACACCGTCTTACCGATCGATGAACGAATCGCTGCGCGCCTGGAAGACCTCGCGTACAACGCACCCGCCTGCGGCGGCATCGCCCCGCTGCGCCGTGCTTCTGCTGTTCCGCTGAAGAACGTGATAGCGTCGCGCGCCACATAACGAGCCGAGTCGCAGTGCCACCCGTGGCCTGCGAGCGGGGGACCCGAAGCGATCGACTAGATCGCCGGGGCGAATCGCCGATTGCCGTCCGGCGTAGCGCACAAGCGCGAGCCCGTCAGCTAACTCCGCAGGCTTCCGGTCGCGTCAATAAGGAGGATTCGTGGACACCGTCCGAGACCTTGGGCGGATGGAGCCGTGGCAAGAATCACTCGAGCGCTCGCGTGCGCGGAGGGCCAAGTCGTCGCGCCCTTCGGCCAAGTCGTCGCGCCCGTCGGCCAAGTCGTCGCGCCCTTCGGCCAAGTCGTCGCGCCCTTCGGCCAAGCGCCACGAGCGGCGGCCGAAGCGAGGCCTCGCGCAGAGCGCATCCGGGCGCAGACGGGGGCGAGTCGTTGTGCCGGCCCCATTGGCTCGCCGGCCGGCGAGAGATCGCCGCCGGGCCGGGACGCGCAAGCCCAAGCATGCGTGGACGCTCGTTATGGGCGCCGGGGCCATCTTCGCCGTCGCGGCGCTGCTTGTCGCCCTGCCCGGGGCGTTTGCCGGTCGAGGCAGTCAAGCCTCGGTGCATGTGGCGAAAGCGCCTGCGCATGCCGACGGGGGCGGCCCAGAACCTGTATCTCGGTGGGTGCAGCGCTGGCCGGCCCAAGCGGGGCTGGCTCAGCGCTGTCAGTCCGCCAGCGGGCCGAGCGATTACGTCAACCCTCTTGCACGCGCGCACGTGAGGCCCGAGCGGATCGACCAGGGCGTCGACTACGCGGGCTCGGGCACGCTGGCGGCGATCGGCGCCGCGAGGATCACCTACCTGGCGACGTCTGGCGCCGGGTGGCCAGGGTCGTTTATCGAGTATCAGCTGCTCGGCGGCACGGATGCCGGTTGTTACGTCTATTACGCCGAAGGGCTGAATCCGGCCGCGGGACTACACGTCGGGCAGACGGTGGCCGCCGGCCAGCCGATCGCGAGCATCATCTCGGGCTGGGCGACCGGGATCGAGATCGGATGGGGCAGCGGGGTCAGCACCGTCACCCTGGCGGCGAAGACGCACCAGTGGAACGCCACGAGCGACGAGAACAGCAAAGCGAGCGCGGCCGGCAAGAGCTTCTCGGCACTGATCGCCTCGCTCGGTGGTCCACCCGGAAAAGTGGAGGGATAACGCGGCCCAGCTACGTGTGCGATGAGTCCTGTCTCTTGCGACGGTCTGTTAGACAGAACGCGAGACGAAGGAGCGCAGATGAGCAAGCTGAGACTGATCATCACGATGTCGGTGGACGGTTACGTCGCCGGCCCCGATCAAAGCGAGGAGAACCCGCTCGGCATCGGCGGGATGGAGCTGCACCAGTGGTTCTTTCCGCTGAAGGAATTTCGCGAGATGCATGGCGAAGAAGGCGGCGAGGTCAACGCGAGCTCCGCCGTCGCGAAGGAACGGCGGGCGAATATTGGCTCCACGATCATGGGGCGCAACATGTTCGGACCGGTTCGCGGCCCGTGGCCGGATGAGTCCTGGCGAGGTTGGTGGGGCGAGGATCCGCCGTATCACCATCCCGTGTTCGTGCTCACCCGTTACCCGCGCGAGCCGCTGGAGATGGAGGGCGGCACCACGTTCTATTTCGTCACTGACGGGATCGAATCCGCGTTGGCGCAGGCCAAGGACGCCGCGGAAGGAGCAGACGTCTGGCTTGCCGGCGGCGCGTCGGTGACCAACCAATACCTGGCCGCCCGATTGGTCGACGAGATCGACGTATCGATCGCCCCCCTGGTCCTCGGCGCCGGTGCCCGGCTGTTCGACGAGGTCGACCGGGGCACTGTGAAGCTCCAGCAGATCCGGGCCGTAGACGCACCTGGCGTCACGCACATCAAGTACGAGGTCAGCTGACCCGCTTCCGCGGGCAGCTCGGCTGGCTGCTGGTTCGCGCTGGGCCGACGCCCCAATGTCGGCCCAGCGCGCCTTGCTCAGCGTTGCAGCACTGCCAGCGTGTTGTTCCCGTCGTCCACCAGGTAGACCTTGTGGCCGTGGCGCGGAACCGTCAGGCCGAACAGCGAGCCGGCGCCGAATCCGGTGTCGACGTTGGCCACCTGATGGCCAAACGGGCTCGTCTCGACGACCAAACCGTCATCGCCGTTCGCGGTCAGGATGTCGCCGTTCGGTGCCAGCGTCATTCCCAGTGGGGCATTCAGGGCGCCGCCGGAAGTGACCGTGAGTCCACCGCCGCCAATGGAACGCTCGCGAGTGCTGGCGTTGGGGATCGCGGCGATGCGGTTTGCCTCGGTATCGGCGACATACAAGGTCCCCGACTCAGATAGGGCAACCCCTGTCGGTCCGAGCACTACCGCCGTCGAGCTCGCCAGCTCCGGGAACCCGGTCGCGATTACTCGCTCGTCGAGCACCTGCGGCTTGATGCCAGGAATCGTCAGCAGTTGGATCCGCACAACAGTGCCCTTATTGACGGGGGTGGGGGAGGTGGCGACGTTGCCGTTCTCGACGTTTGTCACGAACAGCGTCGCGAAGTCCCCGTGATCAACCAGGGTCATGTCCCACGGCCCGTTGATCGGTCCGCCGGCGATCGTCTTCACGACCTTGCCGTGGCTGTTGAGCACCAGCAGACATCCCGCGCCGGCAGTATCGAGCTGACCATCGGTCGTCGGCAGGCTGCCGACGATCACGAACCCGCTGCGGGTGACTCCGAGCGCAGTAGTGAGCCCAACGCCCCCTGGGCATGGCCCGGGAAGCTTTGAGGCATGGATGTGCGCAAACACCGAAGCGGAGCCCGGCACCTGGCTGTTGCCGCCAGCCGGGATTTGCACGATCGTGGTGCCCGTGCCCTGGGTGTTGGCGCTGTTGTTGAAGTTGCTCACCAACAGGTCGCCGCGCTGCAGTGACCCAATGCTGCTGGGTACGGTCACGATCCCGTAGGGATTCTGGTCGAGGTTATGGGGCTGAGTTGTCGCGATCGTCGTCGGGCTCAGTCCGGCGATGAACGGCCGGTCATTCGCTCGCGCGAGCGCTGGGCCGAGCATCCATAACGCACACAGCAGGCCGACGGTCCAGAGCAGTGCACGTGCCCTGGGCCCCACGGCGCCCATGCGCACGGCCGCGCGATGTTGATTTCGATCCCCGAGCATTACCACTGACCTCCTTCGTGTTCGGCACGTACCGTCAATCGCTACGACGCCCGCCGCCCGCCGACCCTTCCCGAGCCGTCGCCGAACCCTTGACAAACTCACGAGGGATAGTAAGGCTATTGAACCAGTAAGCCAACTGAACCGGAGATGTTGATGCCCGGACTCGCTGCCAGAGACGTCAAATCGGCCGACGACCTCGAGCGGGCGGCTGAGCAGCTCTCCGTCCTGGCCGCCGAGGCCGCAACGGAGATCGAGCGAGAGCGGCGCCTTCCGGACGAGCTCGCCAAGCGCCTGCGAGGCTCGGGACTATTTCGGGCCGGCGCGCCGTCCGCCGTGGGGGCGGCGGAGGCTCCTCCGGCCGTGACGTTGCGCTCAGCCGAGACCGTCGCGCGCGGTGATGCGTCCGCCGGGTGGTGCGTCTCTATCGCTGCGACGAGCAGCCTGCTCGGCGGGTGGCTGTCGCCGGAGGGGCTGACCGAAATCTTCGGTGATCCGGATACCGTCGCCGCCGGTGTCTGGGCGCCCCGGGGAGCCGCGCGCCGCGTGGGCGGTGGCTACCGCGTGTCCGGCCGGTGGGCGTTCTGTAGCGGGATCGCCCACTCCGACTTCCTGTTCGGAGGGTGCATGGTGAGCGACGAGGAGGGTGGCTCGTCGGTGCCGCGGGTGCTCGGGATGGCCGTCAGCGATCTGGAGATCGTCGATACCTGGCAGACGATCGGGCTGCGCGGCACCGGGAGCCACGACGCCGTCGCCGAGGACGTGTTCGTGCCCGAGCACAGGAGCCTGTGGCTGCTCGAGCCGCCGACATCCGGCGCGCCGCTGTATCGGTTCCCGATCTTCGCCTTCTTCGCCCTATCTATCGCGGCCGCCGCGCTCGGGAACGGCCGCGGAGCGATCGAGGACCTCAAGGCCTTGGCGGTCGACAAAGTAGGGCTGGGGTCGAGTCGGACGCTGGCCGAGCGCCCCGCCACGTGGGCCGCGGTCGCTGAGGCCGAGGCGTCGCTCCGCGCCGCACGCGCCTTTTTCTACCAGGCAATCGACGAGGCATGGGCAGCCGCGCAGTCCCCTGAGCCCGTGTCGGTCGAGCTGCGGGTTGGACTGCGGCTGGCGGCGACTTACGCCGTGAGGACAGCGGCGGATGTCGCGCGCACGATGTACGACCTCGGCGGAGGTTGCGTCGATCTACGACGGCTCACCGCTGCAGCGCCGGTTCCGTGACGCCCACAGCGCGACCGCGCACTTCCAGGTCAACCTCGCAACCTGGGAGCTGAGCGGGCGGTTGCTGCTCGGCCAGCCCACGGAAACGGCGATGCTGTGAGTCGCGAGCTGGGCGTTGCGCTGCCGTTCTGGCTCGACCGCCCCGACGAGGAGGCGGTTGAGATCGCGCAGGCCGCAGAGCAGGCGGGAGTCGAGTTTTTGTGGATCGGCGAGATGCTCTCGTTCGACGCGTTCGCGCTTGCCACCGCCATCGGGCTGCGGACAGAGCGTCTGCGGCTCACGATCGGCCCGCTCCCGGTTGGAGTTCGCAGCCCGGTGGCGATCGCGTTGGGCGTCGCATCGGTTGCCGCGCTCATCGCACGCCCCGTGGACCTGGCACTCGGGTCCTCGAGCCCGGCGATCGTGACCGGCTGGCACGACCGGCCGTGGGGCAATCTCGGCGGCACGATGCGCGAGACGATCCTCGCGTTGCGCGCCCTGCTCGACGGCAAGCGGATCGAGTTCGATGGAGAGCACGTCCGGGCCCATGGCTTCAAGCTTCGTGCGGCGCAGCGCGGACGCGTCGATAACGGTTGCCGCCTTCGGGCCGCAGGTCACGCGCGTCGCTGCACGCCACGCCGACCGGGTGGTGCTGAACCTCGTGACGCCCGAGCAGGTCGCGATCGTCCGCTCGCGGATCGACGAGGAGGCGGCCGCCGCCGGTAGACCGGCCCCCCGACTGGCGGTGTGGGTTCCGGCCGCGATCGATCCGGGCGACCTGGCCTTGGCCCAGCTCGCCGGACAACTCGCGATCTACTTGGGTGCGCCCGGATACGGCGAACTGTTCGCCCAACTCGGGTTCCGGGCCCTGGTCGACCAGGCGCGCACCGGAGGCAGCCGGGCCGACCTCGCGGCCTCGATTCCCCCGGAGCTCATCTATCGGATCGGCGCGCTCGGAGCGGAGAGCGAGGTCACGGCGCGCATTTCGGGCTACTACGACGCCGGCGCAGGGCACGTCGCGCTGGTCCCCAGCACAGCCGAGGACCCAGGGGGACGCGGTCTCCTGGAAGCGCTCGCGAGGCGGGTGCCGGCGTGAAGCGAACAAGGCGCGCCGCGGACCTCGCCCATCGTTTCCAGGGCGACTCCGTCAGTCGCGCGCTGGCACTGATCGGCGATCACTGGACCCTGATGATCCTGCGCGAGGAGCTGTTCGGTGTGCGCCGCTACGGGCAGCTCGTGCGCAACCTCGGGATCCCGCGCCCGACCCTGTCGTCACGTCTGCGCTCGATGGTCGACTCCGGTCTGCTCGAGCGCGCTCTCTACGCCTCCGACCCAGACCGGTACGAGTACCGGCTCACAGAGGCCGGCCGCGAGCTGTTCGGCGCTGCCGCCCTACTGATGCGCTGGGGGGACAAATACCTGGCCGGCACCGAAGGGCCGCCGATCGTGCTCCGTCACCACGTGTGCGGCGAGATCGCCGAGCCCACGCTGGTGTGCGCCAACTGCGGAGTGGAGATCACGGCGTACAACGTCACCCCCGAACCCGGACCCGGGTTTAGCGAGCCGACCTGATCGAGACGCGCTACGACGGTTGCGCGGGCTTAGGCTTGCGCGGGCTTAGGCTTGCGCGGCTCGCCGCGCTCTGACTCAGGCTGGGCATCCGCTTCCGGCCGCTCTGCCGGCGGTTGGGCGAGCCTCACCAGCTGGCTCAGCCCGCGCTCGATTCCGCGGCAGAGGACGTCGATGTCCGGTGCGGTGTCGTAGTCGCCGCTGACGCCGAAGCTCAGCGCGCCGTCGTAGGAGAAGATCGCGACCGCTACCCGAACGCTCGCGAACAGCGGGATGTACGGGAAGGACTCGAGCATCCGCCGGCCGGCGAGGTACAGCGGGAACTGCGGGCCGGGAACGTTCGTGGTGCCGGTGTTGAGCGCGTGCTGCGGCAGCCTGCTGGCCAACCGCGCGCCGAGCGCGAGCAGCATCGGCGGCGCGAAGCCCGACAGCGAGGTGAGCGTCTCTCCGGCGACCGCCTGCTTGGACTCCTTCAGGCCCGCCATCTGGGCGCTGATCGACTCCAGCCGCGCCACCGGATCCTCGATCCCCACGGGCAGCTCCGCGAACATCGCCGACACGCGGTTGTTGTAGGTGCCTCGCTCGTCCGGGACGCCTGACCGAGACCGGAACGAGCGTACGCAGCACGCGGTCGACCGGCTCTCCGCGTGACTCGAGCAGCTCGCGGAAGCCGTGGGTGATGGCAGCCAGCACGACGTCGTTGACGGTGCCCCCGAACGCCTGGCGTACGAGCCGCACGTCCGACAGGCGGCCGCGGGCCCAGTCCCAGCGGCGGTGCGGGCTGAGCGGGCCGTTGAGCGAGGAGGCCTCGCCACGCCGCGCCACGCCGGCGAACCCCGCCGAGTCCGCGGGATGTGTCGGCGAGCACCGACGCCAATCGCCGCGGACGCTCGCAGCGCGTCGACCAACTGCTCGGCAGCTATGAACGGGTTGACCGCCCGCTCGACGATCGCGTCGGCCAGCAGCCGAGCCCCGCCCGGTGCCGGCTCGGCGCTCCATGACTCCGGCGGGGGCCGCTCGGGGTTGCGCTCTTTGTCGAGCAGCACGGTCATCAGGTCCGTGGTCGCGACGCCGTCGACCATGGCGTGGTGCACCTTCGAGATCAGCGCCCACCGGCCCTCGTCCAGACCCTCGACCACCCACATCTCCCAAAGCGGCTTGGCGCGGTCGAGGTTCTGTGACATCACACGGCCCACGAGGGTGCGCAGCTCATCCTCGCCACCCGGCGCCGGCAGCGCGGTGCGCCGCACGTGGTAGCCGAGGTTGAAGTGCGGATCGTCCGACCCACACCGGGCGCGCCAGCGCGAATGGCACGAAGCGGACGACCTGCCGGTAACGCGGCACGAGCGCCAGCTTGCCCTCGATCATCGCCATCACCTCGGCGAATGGGGGCGGCGGACCCTCGAAGATGCTTACGCCGCCGACGTGCATCGGGCGGTCGTCGCCCTCAATGTGCAGGAAGGACGCGTCCTGCGCGCTCATCCGTTGCATCTCGCTCTCCTCTCCGTAACCGTCGACTCAGGGAACCGCCAGCACCAACTTGCCCATGTTCTCCCCGGCGAACAGCTTGAGCAGCGCTTCCGGGAAGGCTTGCACGCCGCCTTCGACGATGTGCTCGCGCGAGACGATCTTGCCCTCGCCCAGCCAGCCGGCGAGGTCGGTGATCGCCTCCGGGTAGCGGGCGAGATAGTCGAACACCACGAACGCGGTCATCGTGCCCCGGGCGGGGATCAACGCCAGGTAGTTGGATGGGCCACGGACCTGCTGCGCGTTGTACTGCGAGATGCCGCCGCTGATCACGATTCGCGCCCCTCGGGCCAGCCTGGTCAGGACCGCGTCCAGCACCTCGCCGCCAACGTTGTCGAAGAAAACGTCCACCCGATCGGGAGCATGCCCGCGCAGCGCCTGCCCGACTTCTTCGGACTTGTAGTCGATGGCCGCGTCGAAGCCGAGCTCGTCGACGATCCAGGCGCACTTCTCCGGCCCTCCGGCGATGCCGATCACGCGACATCCCTTGACCTTGGCGATCTGGCCCGCGACGCTCCCGACCGACCCGGCCGCACCGGACACGACCACGGTCTCGCCGTCCTTCAACCGGCCCACGTCCAGCAGCCCGAAGTACGCCGTGAGCCCGGTCATGCCAAGCGCGCCGAGGTAGGTCGGCAGCGGCGCGAGCGACGGGTCGACCTTGGTCACCCCGCTCCCGTCCGAGCGCGCGTACTCCTGGACCCCGAAGACGCCGGAGACGTGATCGCCGACTGCGAAGTCCGGATGCTCGGATGCCGTGACCTTCCCCAGCGCGAGCGCGCGCATCACGGCTCCGATCTCGACCGGGGGGACGTACGAGCGGACGTCGTTCATCCACCCCCGCATCGCCGGATCGACCGACAGATGCGAGACCTCCACGACGAATTCATTTGATCCGGGGGTGGGGATCGGTTCGGTTGTCAGCTCCCAGCTGGATGCGTCGGGCAATCCCGTCGGGCGGGCGGCGAGGCGGACTTGATGGTTTGCCGAGTTCATCGAGGTCTCCTTGTTCTCAGGCAGTGTGCCGCCGTCAAGTACCAGCTCTGCACCGGTCGTGTATGCGCTCTCGTCGGACGCGAAGTAGGCGATTGCGTGCGCGACGTCCTCGGGCAGGCCGCGCGGCGCATCGGGATCGCCGCGATCAGCTTGTCAACCACTCGCGATTTCCACAAGCTAGACCCTGTGTCGCCTTTTGTCAACGCAGCGTCGAGTTTTATAGACATGCTGTTGACATCCTGCGCGTGGTCAGCCATTCTTTGCGCGATGGCCCAGCCCGCCTCCCCGCCTACTCGCCGGCGCGCCCCGCGCAAGGGCGACCTCACCGAGCAGCGCCTCATGCGCGAGGCCGAGGCGTTG
The DNA here is from genome assembly GCA_963719305.1 of uncultured Actinomycetes bacterium. GTDB lineage: Bacteria > Actinomycetota > Thermoleophilia > Solirubrobacterales > Solirubrobacteraceae > Palsa-465. The sequence continues at coordinate 303,135 of CAVRBL010000007.1, forward strand.
CTTGCCACCCGGCCGCTCGGGCTCGATCGGTGTGGACGAGATCGCCGCCGCCGCCCACATCTCCCGCTCCTCGTTCTATTTCTACTTCGGCTCGCGCGAGGCCCTCCTCCGCTCGCTCGGCGAGCAGGCGCAAGAGGAAGTGTTCGCGAGCGCGGAGCGCTGGCTTAAACGGACCGACGAGCCGCCGGCAGAGGTGACGGCGCGTGCCCTGGCCGACAACCTCGCTCTGTGGCGGAAGCGTGGCCCGATCCTGCGGGCCCTCTACGACATGCGCAACAGCGACCCGGAGAGCGCAGCGTTGTGGCGCGGGATCGCCCGGCGGTACGTCGATGCCACCGCCGCCCAGATCGAGCGCGAGCGCGACGCGGGGCTCGCATACCCCGCCCCGCCTGAAGCCCGACAGCTGGCGGCGGCCCTAACCGGAATGAATCTCCGCGCGTTCTACGACGCATCTCAGCGGACCCCATCGTCACACGGCGACCGCGAGCTGGTGCGAACGCTCACCACCGTCTGGATGCGCACGGTTTACCGCTCGACCTGAGGTTCTTCAGCCGAGCCGGACGCCGGCCAGTTGGCGTCCTTGGCCCACCAGGCGGCCAGTGCGATCCCAGACGTAGCAGGACTCAGCCACGCGCTGGCCGTCGATCAGCTCCGCACGTTGCAGCACCCGCACGGGACCGGATGCCGGGATCGCGCGGACATAGACGGTGAGCTCGAGGGTCGGCACCCAGCCGGAGAATTCGATGTCGAATGTCGCCGGCGGGAAGGCGTCCACCGCGAACAGCAACGACACGGGATCGAAGCCGTCCTCGCCTGGGAGCGCGAGCCATCCCCTCAGTTCTCCATTTCCGCTCGGCTCGCCCCTGGTGAACCCGCTCGCATCGGGATCGAGGCGCACCTCGATCTGCTCCATGATCGCCACCCGGTTTCCGTCGGGCAGTATCGAGACCAGCGGCGGACACTCGTCGTACGGCACCTGGCTGATCTGAGGTAGACCGCCCTCCCAATGGGGAGCACCGCCGGGATCGAGCTGGCTGGTGATGAACAGTGCCTCAGCGCACACCCGGTCTTCCTGGGTCATCCGGGCTTGGAGCTGACTGGCGGAGCGTCCCTGCCGGAGTACCTGGGTGTCGATCAGGACCGGGCCGGGGTCTGGGGCGTGCAGGTAGTACGCGCTCGCCGAGACGACGTGAGGGTGGGCGCTCACGGCGGTGGCGGCTCGTCCGAGCATCGCCAGCAGATACCCGCCATTCGGTTTGCCCCCGATTGTCCACTCGGGATCGACGCCGGCCCCGAAGCGCCCTGGACCGGCCGCAGTCACCCCGCTGGCATCGGAGAAGCGCAAGCGCTTGTCAGCCGACGACATCGACGGTGGCCTCGGCGCTTCCGCGAGCGGTCGTGATCATGGCGCGCTCTCTACCGGGCTTCATGCTGACCGAGTGAAGCTGGGCCCCACCGTTGAGAACCAACGTCAGTACGTAGGAGGCTGGATAACCGCGAAGCGGAAGCTGTAGGTTCGGAGTTCGGGGTGGCGCCGGTCCGATTGGCGATGGAGGACCGGGATGAAGAACGAACGCGCATGCGTTGAGGGGATGGTCGGTGAGGATGTCCGTCTAGAGGACATCGAGAAGTACATCGAAGGGTGCGTCCATCTGCCCGAAGACTCGAAGAGCGCGCTGTGGCTCTTGGCGTGGACGGAGACGAACCGGCACGAGCGCCGAAGGGCAGTGGTCGAGCTCATCGCTCGAACGGCGCATGACCTGGGGGCGTAACTCAGGCCCCGGTCTGATTTCACTGCCCGGGAGCGCGATTGCCCGCTACCGGCGTGTTATTGGCTTCGCACTCCCTCAGCTGTGACCGCCAGCGGGCAAGCTGCGCGCGTTGGCATGCTGGACACGTGCCGACATGCTGGTCGTGCCCGCACGGTTTGCCGTCGGCGCGCTGTTCAGCTCTAGGTAGTTGGTGTGATCCCGATCCGTGCAGTTGTCCGCGGGGTGGCCGACGACCAAGTACGAGCTCAGTCTCGACGGGAACCGGCGGCGGCAAACCGAGGTGTTGCTAGACAACTACGGACGTCGGCGAGCGCCAGCATCTCTTCAGCTGACGCTCTCCACGCGTGCCCCGGGGATCGCTTCGATCAGGGCCTCGGTGCCGATCGCGAACACGGCGTGTGGAGTTCCGGCGGCGGCCCACACCAGTCGGAAACGCCGCAGCGACTCGTCGATCGTCGTGTCCAGGTCGGTGTCATGACCCAGAGGGGGTACCCCGCCGATCGAAAAGCCGGTCACCTCTCGCACTCGCTCTGGAGACGCCGGCGACAGACCGAGCCTCTCCACGTCGACGCGGCGATCGCCCGCGCAGAGGATCATCACCGGCGTCTCGTCACGAAAGAACACGAGCGACTTGACGATCTGGCCGACCTCCACGCCCAGGGCCGCTGCCGCGAGCGGCGCGGTGCGCGCCGAGTCGCTGAGCGTCTTGACCTCGATCTCGAGGCCCCTGGTCCTGAGTCGCTCGGCGAGTCGGGTGGCTGTCGGATGCATCTCCCGTTACCGCCAACCAGCCAGCAGTGGATCCGCCGCTGCGGCCGCGCGCATCGAGTTCAGCGCGCCTTCACGCAGGTCGCGCTTGGTGCGTTCATAGACCGCGGCCGGCATAGCGGCGAGGCTGGCGGCAATCTCCCGCGCGCGCAGCAGGACTCCTTCAGCCGGGAGCCCCTCGTCAAACACCCCGAGGCGGGTCGCCTCCTCGCCGTTGATCAGCTCGTTGCCGACCACGAGCTTGCGTGCGACGTGGGGGGCGAGCTCTGCACGTACGACTCCGATGGCGGCCTGTGGATAGGGCACTCCAACCTTTACCTCGGTCAACCCGTAGGAGCCCTGGGTCGAGGCCACACGGAAATCGGCGCACAGCGCCAGTACCAGACCGCCGGCAATCGCGTGGCCCGTGACGGCCGCGACCACGGGGCACGGCAGCGCGTAGCTGGTCAGCACCATCCCATTGATGCTCTCGACCATCTGACGCTGCTCCTCCGGGCCGTAGTTCGGGGCTGACTTCAGATCGACGCCTGCAGAGAAGAACCCAGGCCGCCCGGCGATCACGAGGGCACCCGGCGGATCGGCAGCCACAGACCCGAGCGCCGACACGAGCTCGCCGAGCAGCCCAACGTCCATCGCGTTCGCGGGCGGACGGTCAATGGCCAGCACCGACACGCCTTGCTCGTCGGTCATCGAGACAGATGCCATCGCCGAAGCCTATGTCGATCGCGTCGCTATGCGTATTCGTCGGCTTCTTCGTCGTCTCCGCCGGCTGGCGTCAGGCCGCGGGCCCCCAGCCACAGCTCGAACATGGGGTCGGTCAGGCGTGGTTTTCGCTCGACGTGGATGACATCCGCGTTGGCGATCAGGCTCTCGAGCGCCTTTCCGATGCTCGAGCGTTTGATCCCCACGGCTGCTGCTGTCTCCTCACTGTGAAGAGGGGTGCTCGCGGCCGCCAGGGCCCGCGCGACCCGACGTTCGTTCATGGTCAGAGCCCTCCAGATGGCATGCATCAGCTGGGCGGAGTCACTAGCCGCTTGATCGAGGGCCGCAATCCACGTGTCCTCGTTGGCCGCTCCCCCGCGAGGCGTCCGTTCCCAGAGGTAGTGCGCCAGCATCATGCTTCTCTGGGGGTGCCCGCGGGTGAACTCGAGCAGCGGGCTGAGCGCGACGCCCACCTCGCGCCGCGTCTGGTGGAAGCGCCGTGAGACATAGTCAGCCACGTCCGCGATCGGAAGCGGGTCGAGGTTTCTGGGCACGGCCTGGTCGAGTAGCGGCCGCTTCGGATCCGCGAACAGCTGTTGCATCACGCCGGGCGCGGACCCCGCGAACGCGTATGTCGCGGACTCTGCCTGATGCTGGATGACGCTACGGATCTTTCCGTCGGCGCCTGGCACGGCGAGGACGTCTTGGATCTCGTCGAACACGATCAGGCTCGTCGTCCCCTCGCGATCGAACAGCGCTGTTGGCAGTTCAAGGAGGCGGAGAAGGACCGACTCCGCGTCGACGTTCGGGTTGCGCTGCAAGGTCGCGGTGAAGCCACCGCCCCCCAGCGAGAGACCGATGTTCCAAGTTCGGAGCACGTTCTCTACGTGTCGCCGGATCGGCCCCTTCAGCCGTTCGTACGCGCGCTCGATCCTGACCACGATTTCGGCGATCGACAGCACGTCTTGGAGGTCGACGAGCACCGTCGCCATTCCCTCCCGCCCCGCCGTCTCCAACACCCTTCGCAGCAGGGTGGTCTTCCCATAGCGGCGGGGACCGACCAGGCGAAATGAATGGCCGCCTCCGGCCAGCGCCAGCAGGTCATCGGCCTCGGGATCACGATCGATCATCTCCTCGGGAGGCAGGGGTCCCGAGAATCGAAAAGGGTTGAGGTCTCGGGTGGCTGACACCGAGACCAGACTATCAGGTTGCAGATAAAAAGTATGCGGACTCGCAGAACTTGAGTATGCAAACCGGGATGCTCGGAGTATGCGGCGCGACCTGGTGAAGCCGACGCGAGACCCGACAGGAGCGCCACGCGCCTGTCGACCACCAGGTCGTATCGGACAGATCTATCCGATTAGCGGGTTTCTGGAAGTAGCTGTCCGGTATGCCGGACGCTCCAGCCGGGCTCACCCAACAGGGCGAGCGTCAGACGTGGACCTGCGACGCCGCCAGACCATCCAGGAGAAGCGCGAGACCGCGGCTCGCGACGGCGGCACGGGCTGCGGGCCCGTCCGCGGCTTCAACGGCACCCTTGATCATCAAGACCACCAGAAACACGTCGTCGATGGTCACATCGCGGCGTAGCCTCCCGGCGGCCTTGGCCCGGTGAAGCGGGTCCTTCATCAGCTCAGCGAGGCGCTGTCTACGCCGCTCGAGCTCGGAGCCGAGGCACGCATCGCGTCGTGCGAGCTCGCCCACCGCGTGGAAGCGAGCCATGGTCTCGACGATGTTTCGGAGTAGCACGAAGAAGGCGTCCGGGTCGTCGGCGTGCTCGGACGCCAGCTGCTCCGTTTGCTCCATGTGCTCCACCAGGAGCGCCGCGGCGAGGTTTCGTCGGTCGGGAAAGTTGCGATACAGCGTGGCCTGACCGACTCCCGCCCGCCGTGCGACCTCGTACATCGGAAAATCGGCCGACTCGGCAAACAGCTCCCGGGCAGCATCCAGGATCGCGTCCCGATTTCGTTGCGCGTCTTTGCGGCGCGGGGCCTCGCTTGTAGCGGTCACAGGGAGGAGTCTAGTACCGGACGACTCTGTCCGCAAGGAGCATCAGAACACCTAGAAGTTTCCTGCAAGTGGCCCAAACTGGATAGGGCTCTCCGATTTGTGTATATTGAACCGGTGATAACTGTCCGGATCGAACAAGCGCGTTGAAGGGACCACCATGAAGGCACTCGCATTGATGCTCAAACCGATCAACCACGGCTGGGCGGTGACGCTAACCGACGGTCGCGAGCTCGTCCGCTTCACGGGCCTCGGCGCTCAGCGCAGAGCGCTCCGCTACCTCGCCGGCCGTGACCTCGGCAGGGAGGCGAGCCATGCCCATTGAGGAGACTGGTTCGTGCTTGACTCCAACCAGGTCTTACGCTGGCTGCGGCTGGCGAGCGGCCCGTAGATTTGGCGCCCGCGCGACCCCGACCGTCGTGGGCCGGACGTATCCGCGCGCGCTTGCGCAGCACCGCGATCCCGGTAGCACATGACTGAACGGCAGGAAGATCTGTACAGGACTCACCCTGGCCCCGAGCGCCTCCGGGCCCGGGCAGCACTGCCCACGGGGCGTCGAGCGGCAGATCGCCACTATCTGGCGGTGGTCGCCTCGGAGGCTCGCCGCCTCGCGCGCCAGCTGAGACCCGCGGGAAACGGCATCGCGGCGGCCCGCCCGACGGTTACCAGGCACGCGTCTGCGGACGAGCACGCACTGATGCGACAGGGCCCGCTGGCTGGTCGCTACCCGGTGGCGGCGGCGATGGTGATCTTCGCGCTCGTGCCCTATCTGGCGCTGTCAGCGGCGCTGCAGCCGCTGACGCCGATCATCGCGCGTCAACTCCACATGAGTCTGCAAACGATGAGCCTGGCGACGGGCATGGCCAATGCCGGCTACGCGGTGGGGACGGTCCTCGCGGTGGCTTTGGCCCAGCACTTGCCCCAGCGGCGCATGATGGTCGTCTACGCCGCGGTGCTGGTGATCGGTTCCGTCTTGACCGCGGCAGCACAGGGTCCGTGGATGTTCATCAGCGGCCACGTGCTGCAGGGGCTGTGCACCAGCCTGCTGTTGATCGCGGCGGTGCCGCCCCTGGCTCTCGGCTTTGGGACGAGCAAGCTGCGCGACACGGCCATGATCATGAACTTGTGCATCTTCGGCGCGGTCGCGCTAGGTCCGACGATCGGCGGGATCCAGGCCAATTCGGGCGGCTGGCGGCCGCTGTTCTTTGTCGTGGCCGCCATCTCGCTGGCGGCGCTCGTGCTGTCGATCTTGACCTTCGAGGACTCCCCACCGGCCGACCGCAGCGCCCCTTGGGGTGGGGCCGCGATCGGGCTGGCGGCCGCGGGCTCCGCCGCCGCGTTCTATGGAGCGTCCGAGCTGCTCACCCACCGCTTCCTGGATCCCTTGACGATCGGGGCGCTGCTCGGCGGTCTGGCGCTGATAGTGATTCTGGTCACCTACCAGTCCCTGGCGGCCCGGCCGCTGTTGACGATTCGCAGCATGCTCCGCAGCACGATGCCGGTCGCTGGGATCGTCGTCGCCCTGTGCGCGGCGGCGGCGTCGGTATCGGCCACCGCGCTGACCGCGACCCTACTGGCGGCACGCTACGACCCCCTGCACGTGGGGCTGCTCTACCTCCCCGAGCTGGCCGGAGCCGTGCTGACGGCGTTCGCGCTCGGCCTGGTGATCAACAAACGCCAGATGCACTACCTCCCGCTGGTAGGGATGGCGTTTCTCGCCGCGGGGATCGCGGTATTCCGCATACAGCTTCCGCCCACCCAAGCGCTGACGCTGGTCGGCGCAGGGCTGACCGGTATCGGCCTGGGCGCGACCGTGGCGCCCGCCCTGTTCGTGGCCGGCTTCTCGCTTCCGGCCGCGAACCTGCAGCGGGTGTTCGCGATCGTCGAGCTCTTACGCGCGGTGGCCGCGTTCATGATCGCGCCCGTGTTCGTTCACTTCGCCGTCACCGTCACCGGTAACCTCAGGACGGGCACCGGAATCGCCCTCTGGATAGGGTTGGGGCTCTCGGTCGGCGGCGCGCTTACCGGTGTTCTGCTGTACGTGCTTGGCCGGGCGCGCCCGCAGACACCGGACCTCGATCGGTTCATGGGTGGGGAGGGGCCGGCGTGGTACTCGCCGCCGCTGCTGGCGGGAGTCCGCAAGCGCGCCGCTGCTCGGGCGCTTGCTGAGGAACCGGCATGACCGTGACCGGGGACGCCCATATCTCCGGATCCGGTCCCATCGTCTTCGCCTACGACGGCTCCGAGCTCGCCAGGCTCGCGATCGATGAGGCCGGCACGCTGCTTGGCCCGGGACGCGAAGCGATCATCCTCACCGTCTGGCAGCCGTTCGACGTCGGGTTCGTGCCGGCGGCCGGGCTCCAATTCGACGCGAAGGAGATTGCCGCGGTCAGAAAGGCCGCCGAGCAGACCGCCGCCGAGGGAGTCTCGGCTGCCGAGGCGGCCGGGTTTCGTGGACGGGCGCTGGCGATCGAGGCTACGCCCAGCTGGAAGGGCATCGTCACGCTCGCCGACGAGCGCGACGCAAGCCTGATCGTGCTCGGCTCGCACGGCCGCACGGGGCTCGCGGACGTTCTGCTCGGCAGCGTGGCCGGTGCTGTTGCCGCACACACAAACCGCTCAGTGCTGATCACCCATCGTCGCTCCTGAGCCGAGTCCACTCCGCTAGGTCGTGAGTTGGTATGTGTCGCGCATGACGCGCAGGACCAAGGCTGCCGACTGGGCCGCGGCGCAGCTCGAGCGGGTGCGAGATGATCCGGCGGGCCGCTTGGCGCTGCTGTCACGCACCTATGGCGGACCGCTAGGCCGGGCGCCGCGGCATCTGCCGTTCCGACGAGCGGCGATGTCGTTCATGCGTTGGCAGCTCGGCCGGGGCGTCCTTCGGCCGGTCGATGGAGTCCCTCCCGGGAGCCGGTGGTGGCGAGCGGTGAACGATCGCCTGCTGCTCGACGGCTGCGAGGCGATGGCCCGCTCGGGTGGTCTCCGCGGCCCATCTTCCACCCCGACGATCGAGCTCTGGTTCCGGTTCATAGTCGCGCCGACTTCTCGGAACTGGTATGGCGCCCACAACGCCAGCATCGTTTCCGCGTACCTGGACAACCGCGATCTCGCAGACCAAGAATCGACGCCCGAGCGCTTCTTTCTCAACGTAGCCCTGCTCCGAGTGCTCTACGCGCATGCGCTGAACGCCGCGCCAAGTCTCGCTCTCGGTCGGTTCGCACCGCTCAGCCGCGTCCTCGGTGATCCCCGATTGGGCATGGCCGGCGCGTTTCTGTCGCTGGGTCGTGTGCTTCCGAACCAGTACCCGCTGCGGGACGATCTGGAGGTCTATCTGAAGAATGAGCACGATCTGGGCCGGATGCTCGACTACGGCGTGATCGGGCCACGCCTTCAGCTGCTCTACGAGTGGTCGGCCGGAGAGCTCGGTATCCCCGAGCTACGCGGGCTGATTCGTGACGGCAGCCCGATCTACGCCTGGCCCTACGGCGACCGACACGTCTGGCGGCAGACGCCGGAGTCGCTGCCCGTTCACCTGCTCAGGGTTGCGACCTCGGCGCGGTGAGCGGTGTGGCAGACTCGTCGCGCCGTGTGAATGCGTGAGGCGGCCGCTGGGGAGCGGCCCGCCACGCTGGTAGATTCAATGGCCTCCACGGTGGGCGTAGCTCAGCTGGTAGAGCTCCGGGTTGTGGTCCCGGCGGTCGGGGGTTCGAGTCCCCTCGCTCACCCCTCACGTTGCGAGCTCTGTGCCAGCCGGCATTCACGCTCAGATGACGCGCGCAGGCGCGCGTCGCAAGGCATCAAGTGGCGTGACACCAGAGCTCCCCGTGAGGCGCTGGACCTGCTCAAATGGCAGGCCCGTCTCGGCCGCGTCGGGTTGACTACCGACGCACGCCAATCCGAAAGGCTCGACCGCGATGTCACGACAACTCATGATTCCTGCCGCCGACACTCGGCTCTACGCCGTCGACGCCCCGGGCGGCACGCCTGCCCTGCTCTTCCTGAGCGGCGGCTTCGCCACCGTGCGGAACTGGAGCCGCGTCATCCGCCGTCTCGACGGCAAGTACCGCACGGTGCGGTTCGACGCGCGGGCGCGCGGGAAGTCGGGCAGATCGGCCGACTACTCCGTACAGGCGGCGGTCGAGGACATCGGACGGGTCATCGACGCGACCGGTATCGAACGCCCGATCCTCGTCGGCTGGTCTCACGGCGCCACGATCGCGGTGCGCTACGCCACCCAGCACCCCGAGCGGGTCCGCGGGCTGGTGCTGATCGACGGCGCTTATCCGATCGCCATGTTCGACGAGGCCGGAAAGCAGAAGGTCCGCACCCAGTTCCGTCGGTTGGGGTGGATGATGCGCATCCTGGCAGCGTTCGGCCGCTCGGCCCGGATGTCTCCCGCCGAGTCCGCCGACGTCGCGATCGAGATGGACGCCGTCAACGGCGAACTCGGATCCGACTTCGCGGCGCTGGCATGCCCGACCGTGTTCGTGGTTGGCACCGGAGCCCACTCTGGCGCCACCGAGGACGAGATGCGCACGGTGCGTGCTGCTGTCGCCGACGCCGAGGAGAGCAACGAGCGCGTGTCGGTATTCGCAACGACGCCCCACAAGCACACGCAGATCCTCAGCAAGGCCCCCGACACCGTGGTCGCCGCGATCGAGGACGTCATCCACGAGTCTTCCTGAGTAGCGCTCGACCGCTCGACGCAGCGCGGCTCGGGAGCCTGAGGGCATGTGGCTCACGGCAAGCCGGGGCAACTTACACTCGTGGCAGACATGCACCGGCTTGCGGCGAGTCTCTTCGCGGCGGCGGTGATGCTCGTTGGGCCCGGGCAGGCGGCGGGACGCTCTCGGCGGCTTCCGGGAACGCCCGTCCCGCGCGGATTCGTCGGGACGAACGTGGATGGTCCGGTCCTAACGTCGCAGGGCGGCATTGCACTGCCGGATCAATTCGCGCTCATGCGCTCGAGCGGCGTGCAGAGCATCCGCGTGCTGTTCAGCTGGGCGCTCGCACAGCCGTACGCGAGCTCCGCCGACATTCCAGCGGGCCAGCGAGGGGCGTTCGCGACCGGCACCGGCGGCATCCCGACCAGCTTCGCCGGCACCGACCAGATCGTGGCGGCTGCCGCAGCGGGCGGAATGCCCATCCTGGCGGTCGTCATGGACGCCCCGCCGTGGGATGGCGCAGCGCAGTCCGGCTACGGCGGGAGGCTCCCGCGCGACGACCGTCTGTACGGAAGGTTCCTGACGACCCTGATCCGGCGCTACGGTCCGCGCGGAAGCTTCTGGGCTCAGCACCCGGAGCTACCCAGACGGCCGATCCGAATGTGGGAGGTTTGGAACGAGCCCGACATAGACGATTTCTGGCCGACGCAGCCGTGGACGTCCACGTACCTCGCGCTGCTGCGTACGGCCCACTCGGCCATCAGGCGCGCCGACCCCGGCGCCCGGGTAGTGCTGGCGGGGCTGACCAATTACTCCTGGCGGGACCTCGCTTCGATCTACCGCCGACCCGGCGCGCGGCGCCTGTTCGATGTGGTCGATGTCCACCCCTACACGAAGTACCCAGCGGGCGTCGTTCGGATCCTGCGCCATGTGCGGGCCACGATGGATAAGGCCGGGGACCGGCGCAAGCCGATGATCGCCGCCGAGACCGGGTGGCTGTCCTCGCTACACCAGACGACACGAGCATTCCAGTTCGAGACAACCGAGGCGGGGCAGGCCCGCAAGCTCCGCGCGTTACTGCCGCTACTGGCCGCGAATCGTCGAGCGTTAGGGCTGATCGGCTTCGATTGGTACACGTGGATGGATTACGAGTATCCGGGGGCGCCTCCGTTCAGCTTCTCAGGTCTCCTGGCCTTCCGCGACGGGCAGGTGAGGGAAAAGCCCGCGTTCGGTGCCTTCGTACAGACCGTGCACACCATCGAGCGCTGACGACAGCCCGCCAGGGGACGCGCCTACCAGCGCTTTTGCTCGACGACAAACCCGGTGATCTCACCCGATCCCCCGCGCCAGGCAGAGCGCCTGCAGCCGTTCCATCGCGGCCACCGGCTGATGGGGGAGGGCGCCAAGCGCGTCGGCGGCGGCGCGGAGGTCATTAATGGTCGCGGTCCTCGCCTCGAGCGCGAATCGCCCGAGCCACCTGACGGCCGCGCGCTCAAAGCGGGCCGGATCACCATCACGGAGAACCAGGCACACCCGTAGCGCGTCATCCAGGCTGATCCGCGGCAGCTCCCGGGCGGCGGCGATGACGAGCGTCTCGTTGCCAGTGGCCAGCGCCCGTCGGAAGCGGCTGTAGGGGCTGCCATCGCTGGTCACGAACGTATGTTCGGCCATCGGCCGGACGGAACCCGGCGGCCTCCTGGCGTTCCTGGGGTCCTGGCAGGCGGCGCGTAGCCGCCCGTAGGCGCGCTGTTCAGCTCACGGAGTCGCGCCACTGATAGGCGCGCTGGAACAAGGGGACCGCGGCCTGGATGTCCACGACCGGCGTCACGTCGAACTCAAAGAACGGCAGCCACGGACTGATCCCTTCGACGATCGCCTCGGCGCTGTCACTCTCGGCGATCGCGATCCCGCCGTTGCCATCACCGCGCGCGTAATGGGACTTGAACTCAAACGGCGGTGACCACTGCGTGAACAGCTGCAGCGACCGCGTCTGCTGCTGCTCGGTCGTTCCGGCCCTGATCCGATAGAGCACTCCAAACAACATCGCTTGCCCCTTTCGTCTTTGCTCGCCCTGACGCGCTCAGCCTATCCTGACGCGCCGAGCCTATCCCGTCCCCCGTCGGGCCGTCAACCTAAGCTAGCGCCGGGACGGCCGCGCCTAGCGCCGGGACGCCGCGCTTGGCCCGCCCGATTCGCCCCCGGTGAGCGGCGGGCCACTGGTCTGGTTGTGTGGCGGAGGATCGTCTGCCAGTAGCTGCGGCACCGTGACGAGCTTGAAGCCACGGCGGTGAAGGGCGGCGATTATTTTCGGTAGCGCGGCAACAGTCTCGGAGCGATCTCCACCTCCGTCGTGCATCAGGATGATGGCTCCTGGTCGGGCGCCGCTCAGCGCCGTGTATTCGATCTTCGAGACGCCGGGGCGGGCGTAGTCGCTCGTATCCACCGTCCACATCACGATCAGCATCCGCAGCGAGCGCAGGATCGAGATCGTGGTGCTGTTGTAGAGCCCGTACGGCGGGCGCCAGAGGTGGGGGGTCGGGGCACCCGCGGCGCGGATGGCGTTGGCGGCATCGACGATCTGGGCATGCTGCTCTCCCGAAGGCAGCGACGACATGGGCGGATGGGTCTCGGTGTGGTCGCCGACCTCGTCGCCGGCCTGTGCCTCGGCTCTGACGAATTGCGGATATGCCTTGGCTTCTCTGCCGATCACGAAGAAGGTCGCCGGAACGTGCCCCTGTGCGAGGACGTGAAGGATCCGTGGCGTATAGATGCTCGGACCGTCGTCGAAGGTCAGGGCGACCTCCCGGGCGCGGGCGCTACCGACGTGGATGAGAGGCGTGTATGCAAGGACGTTGTTGACGTCGCGCGCGACCAGCCAGGCCGGCAGCCCCACCGCCGCGTAGGCAGCTTTGCGGGCCGTCGTAGCCCTACGGACGGCTGAGGCGCTGGCCCTCGGGGCGGCATGGCTAGCGCGAGGGCGCGAGACCGAGCTTCCACCCGAAGTCGACGCCACGACGGCAGCGACGATCGCAGCCACGAGAGCCGCTGCGATCACGGCACGCCTGCGGGCGCGTCGGCGACGCCAAGCCGCACGTCGAATCGACAGACTCTCAGATGTGAGCGGTGGGGCCACCCAGCGCTCCCCGTCCCCGCGACCGGTTCCTGGCATCGCGCGCAATTGTGGCAAGGATCAGTGCAAGAGCGCGTCCGCCGCTTTAAGGAGCAGTCGTCGGCGGCGCACGGTGGTTGACAGTGTTCGGCCGCTGCTGGGTAGGCTCAGGGCGGATACCTGTGGAGGAGAGCCCATGGCCGTGAAGACCGAGAGCCTCGAGGCGGAGCTGGTCGATTCCGTTTGCGCCCGGATCCGCGACCGATTCTCGGGCGGTGAAGCGGCCCAAGCGGAGGCGTTCACCCGCCAGTACTACCACTGGGTTCCACCCGAGGACCTGGCAGATCGAAGCCCGGACGACCTCTACGGCGCCGCGCTTTCCCACTGGCGCCTGGCCCGTGACCGCGCGCCCGGTGAGGCCAAGATCCGCGTCTACAACCCCGATCCTGATCGGGACGGCTGGAGCTCGCCCCACACAGTGGTCGAGGTCGTCTCCGACGACATGCCCTTCCTGGTCGACTCGGTCACCATGGCGCTCGGGCGCGAGAGCTACGGGATCGACCTCGTGATCCACCCCGTTCTGCACGTGATCCGGAACGGTGGCGGCGAGCTGATCGAGGTGCTCGAACCGGGCACCCAGCCATCCGACGACAGCGTGTCGGAGTCGGTCCTTCGCGCAGAGGTGACTCGCGAACCCGACGGAGAGCGACGCGAGCGGCTACGGGCCGGCGTCGACCGGGTGCTGAACGAGGTAAGAGCGGTGGTCGAGGACTGGGGACCGATGCGTGACCGGTTGGGCGAAATCGTGAAGGAGTTGGATTCGCGCCCGGCGGCCATCGACCGCGCCGAGGTGGAGGAGGCCCAGGAATTCCTCAAATGGCTCTCCGACGATCACTTCACGTTCCTCGGCTACCGCGAGTACGACCTCGTCAGCAAGAATGGGAAGGCGGGGCCACGGGTACGCGAAGACACCGGGCTCGGGATCCTGCGGCGAACGCCTGAGCGGAAGTTCACCCCCCTAAGTGATAAGGCGCTCAAGCTGGCGCGAGCGCCGCACCTGCTGGTGATCACCAAGGCCAACTCCCGCGCCACCGTGCACCGACCGTCGTACCTCGATTACGTCGGGGTCAAAGAGTTCTCGGAAGGGGGCGAGGTGGTAGGCGAGCGTCGCTTCCTCGGCCTGTTCACGCACTTCGCATACAAAGAGAGCCCTCAGCGGATTCCGCTGTTGCGGGACAAGGTACGGGCGGTGCTCGACCGCGCGGGGTTCGAACCCTCAACCCACGACTTCAAGGCCCTGCTGGAGATCCTGGAGGCCTACCCGCGCGACTCCCTCTTTCAGATGGAGACGGACGAGCTGTTCGAGATCGGGATGGGGATTCTGGGGTTGGGTGAGCGCCAGCGGCTGAGGCTGTTCGTCAGGCGCGATCCGCTGGACCGATTCATGGCCTGCCTGGTCTGCATCCCCCGCGACCGGTTCAACACCCAGAACCGCGAACGCGTGGGGCGGATCCTTTTGGAGGCGTTCGGAGGGAGCCACCTCGACTGGAGCATCCAGCTGTCCGAGTCGCTGCTGGCGCGCGTGCACTACGTCATCCACTGCCCGGATGGCCTCCCGGACGACTACGACCTCAAGGAGATCGAACGACGGCTCGTGCAGGCCATCCGGGGGTGGGGCGACGATCTGCGCGCGGCGCTCAACGACAAGCACAGTGAGCACGACGCTGCAGAGCTGTTCAGGCGCTATGAGTCGGCGTTCCCTCCGGCCTACCGCGACGACTGGTCGGGGCGCGCGGCGGTGGCCGACATCTCAAACCTTGAGCTGCTCTCCCAGGAACGGGGGCCAATCATCACGCTCTACCGCGCCGCCCCCGAGGAGGCGCGCCTGACGCGATGCAAGCTGTTTTCCGACGGGGACGTCGCGCTCTCGGACGTGGTGCCGACGCTCGAGCACATGGGGGCCAGGGTCGTGGACGAACGGCCATACGAGATCACCCCTCGCGGCTGCGATCCGGTCTGGATCTACGACTTCGGGCTGAGCTGCCACGACGAGGACGCCGAGCGGGTGCGGGCCTTCTTCGAGGAGACCTTCCTGGGCGTGTGGCACGGCGAGCTCGAGGATGATGGTCTCAACGGGCTCGTGCTCAAGGCGGCACTGACCGGCAAGGAGATCGTGATTCTGCGCGCCGTGGCTCGGTATCTACGGCAGGCGAGCATCCCCTTCTCCGATGCCTACATGGTCCGCACGCTGCTCAAGCATCCGCAGATCGCGATCCTGCTGGTCAGGCTGTTCACCGCCCGCTTCGATCCCGACCGCGGGGAACGCCGGAACACGGAGGAGATCACCAGCGAGATCGAGGGCGCGATCGACTGGGTCGAGAGCCTGGACGAGGACCGGATCCTTCGCAGCTTCCTCTCCGTGGTGCAGTCCATCCTGCGCACCAACTACTTCCGCACGGAGGGTCCCGGGCCCGCCGGGGGACTGGTCGCGGACGGAACCGAGCGTTCGTTTTTGTCATTCAAGATCGACCCGGCGAAGGTTCGGCTCCTGCCGCTGCCGCGGCCGAAGTTCGAGATCTTCGTCTACTCACCGAGGGTCGAAGGCGTTCATCTCCGTGGTGGAAAGGTCGCGCGCGGAGGACTGCGCTGGTCGGACCGGCCGGAGGACTTCCGCACCGAGATCCTGGGGCTGATGAAGGCACAGATGGTCAAGAACGCCCTGATCGTGCCGGTGGGGTCAAAGGGCGGGTTCGTGATGAAGCACCCGCCGCCCGACGGCGATCGCGAAGCGATCCAGGAGGAGGGGATCGCCTGCTACCGGACGTTTCTGAGCGGCCTGCTCGATCTGACGGACAACATCGAGTCGGGCGAGTGCGTCCCGCCGCCGCAGGTCGTGCGCTACGACGAGGATGATCCCTATCTGGTCGTCGCCGCCGACAAGGGCACGGCCAGCTTCTCGGACATCGCAAATGAAGTCTCGTCTGACTACGACTTTTGGCTCGGCGACGCGTTCGCGTCCGGAGGCTCGAACGGTTACGACCACAAGGCGATGGGCATCACGGCCCGGGGCGCCTGGGAGGCCGTGAAGCGGCACTTCCGCGAGTTGGGGAGCGACATCCAGTCAACCGACTTCACGGTCGCCGGCATCGGCGACATGTCCGGCGACGTGTTCGGCAACGGGATGCTGCTCTCGCGCCACATCAAGTTGGTGGCGGCGTTCAACCACAGGCACGTGTTCCTTGACCCCGACCCAGATCCCAAAGCGAGCTTCGAGCAGCGCAAGCGGCTATTCAAGATGCAGCGATCCTCCTGGAGCGACTACGACGAGTCGGTCATCTCCGACGGCGGCGGGGTATACGCCCGAACCGCCAAGTCGATCCCGATTTCAAAGCAGGTCAAGAAGTTGCTGGCGATCGACGACGACGAGCTGCCTCCCACCGAGCTGATCTCCGCGATCCTCAGAGCGCCGGTGGACCTGCTGTGGAACGGGGGAATCGGCACGTACGTCAAGGCTTCGACCGAGACGCACGCCGACGCCGGCGACAAGGCCAACGACGCCGTTCGCGTCAACGGGGCCGAGCTGCGCTGCAAGGTTGTCGGGGAGGGCGGCAACCTGGGCCTGACCCAGGGCGGTCGGGTCGAGTACGCGCTGCACGGTGGACCGAAGGAAAACGGCGGGCGGATCAACACCGACGCGACCGACAACGTGGCGGGCGTCAACTGCTCGGACCACGAGGTCAACATCAAGATCCTGCTCGACTCGATCGTCTCCAAAGGCCGCATGAGCGAGGAGGAGCGCAACGAGCTGCTGGTCGAGATGACCGACGCCGTCGGCGACAGCGTCCTGTACGGCAGCTACACCCAGACCCAGGCGCTGAGCCTGGCGCTGGCCCAGGCCGCGCCGATGATCGACGTGCACGCGCGCCTGATCCGACGCCTGGAGCAGGTGGCGGGACTCGACCGGGGGATCGAGTTCCTGCCGGACGACGACGCCATCGAGGAGCGCAAGGTGGAACACAAAGGCCTGGTCTCGCCGGAGCTGGCGGTGCTGGTGGCCTACTGCAAGATCCACCTCTACGCCGAGCTGCTCGAGTCAGACGTTCCCGAGGATCCCTACCTGGGACGCGATCTCGAGCGCTACTTCCCGGAGCCGCTGCAGGAGCGCTACGCGCGCCAGATGCAAGAACACCGGCTGCGGCGGGAGATCATCGCCACCCTGGTCGCCAACCAGCTCATCGATCGCGCCGGCAGCACGTTCGCCTTCCGGCTGGGCGAGGAGACCGGAGCGTCGGTGACGATGCTGGCCCGCGGCTACGCCGTGGCCCGAGGGGTGTTCGACATGCAGCCGTTCTGGGACCAGGTGGAGTCGCTCGACAACAAGATCGACGCCCACGTCCAGCTGGAGATGCTGATCGAGGCCCGGAGGCTTGTGGAACGGGCCACGCGATGGCTGGTCCGAGCCAATCCGCGCAAGATCGAGATCGACGCCACCGCCAAGCGCTACGTGCGCGGAGCCGAGCTGCTGTCGGCCGCGCTGCCCGGGGTGCTGCACGGAGCCGATCGGGAGGCGTTCGATGCTCGCGTTCGCGAGCTCGACGGGGCCGGCGTGCCCTCGGAGCTGTCCCAGCGGGTGGCGGCCATGCCCCAGCTGCTGGCCGTGTTCGACATCGTCGAGATCGCGAACAGCACCAACCGTGCGCCGGAGGCGGTGATGGAGACCTACTTCACGCTGGGGGCGGAGATCGTGCTGACCTGGCTGCGCGATCGCATTATCGAGCTACCGCGCGCCAACCGCTGGCAGGCGCTGGCGCGTGCCGCGCTGCGCGACGACCTGTACAGCCTGCATCGTTCGCTGACCGAGGAGGTGCTGGAGGTCGCGGCCAAGGACGACGACCCGGAAACCGCGATCGGCGCCTGGAGGGAGCGCAACGAGGCAGCCGTCGAGCGGTGCCTGGGAATACTTGACGACATCAAGGCCTCGCGCGTCTACGACACGACGACGCTGCCGGTCGCACTACGGGAGGTGCGAAACCTGATCCGAGAGTCGGACGGGGGCGAGCCGGGGAAGGCCAAGCGGGTCGAGCAGGCGACGGCGACCGGCTGACCTGGCGGAAGCGGACGCTGCGGCGGTAGCCGGTGGGGTCTCAGTTGCGCCCGACGAGAGATCGCAGCCAGAACGCGGCCAGGTCGATCAGACCCGCCAGCAGAAACGCGAGCGGCCCCGTAACGAGCCATCCCGCAGCCCGGGAGACCATGCGCTCCATGGCCGTGAAGCTATCGTCTCGGGGTGGTCATGGCCCTGAAGACGACAGTTACAGAGCTGCCCGAGTCCCGGGTTCGAGTGCAGGCCGAGGTGCCGGCCGAGGAGGTCGAGCAGCGAGTGCAGGAGGCTGCGCGCGACCTTGGCCGGCAGATGCGCATCCCTGGCTTTCGCAAGGGCAAGGTCCCACCCCCCGTCGTGATCCGGCGGCTGGGACGCGAGACCGTGCTCGACGAGGCGCTGCGGAGCTCCATGGGGCGGTGGTACGCCGACGCGATCGACGGCGCGGGAATCGTGCCCGTCGGCGAGCCCGAGCTGGACGTGCCCGGAGACCTTCCGGTGCAGGGCCAGTCGCTGGAGTTCTCGATCGAGATAGGCGTCCGCCCCGAGGCCAAGCTCGGGCAGTACAAGGGACTGGAAGTCGGGCGCCGGGAACCGCACGCCGACGAGCAGCAGATCGACGAGGAACTCGAGCGGCTGCGGGAGCGGCTGGCGACGCTCGAGACCGTCGACCGTCCGGCCCAGTCAGGCGACCACGTGGTGATCGACTACGTGGGGGCGATCGACGGCGAGCCGTTCGAGGGCGGCGAGGGGCGCGACCAACTGCTCGAGCTCGGCACCGGCAGGCTCCTGCCCGGCTTCGACGAGCAGCTGACCGGAGCCTCGGCGGGCGAGGAGCGCTCGGTCCCGGTGAAGTTCCCGGACGACTACCCCGGGGAGCTGGCGGGCACGGAAGCGACCTTCGAAGTGACGGTGACCGAGGTGAAGGCCAAGCGGCTGCCGGAGCTCGACGACGAGTTCGCTTCGGCCGCCGGGGGCTTCGACACGCTCGCCGAGATGCGCGAGGACATCGCCAAGCGCCTGAGCGAAGCGGACGCCGCCGCGGTGGAGCGGGAGTTCGAGCAGGCGGTGCTCGATGCCGCCGTGGCCGAGGCCACGATCGAGGTCCCGCCGAACCTGGTTCACGCGCGCGCGCACGAGCTCCTTAACGAGACACTTCAAGCCCTAGCCCGCCAAGGAATCTCCAAAGAGGCGTACCTGCGGATCTCGGGCAAGGACGAGGAGGCGCTGGCCCGGGAGGCGGAGCCGGAGGCGGAGGCCATCCTCAAGCGCGAGGCGGTGCTGGCCGCCGTGGTGCAGGAGGAGGGCATCGAGCCCACGGACGAGCAGCTGCTCGACGCGATCCGGCCCGTGGCCGAGCGAGACGGGCGCAAGCCCGAGAACGTGCTCGAGCAGCTGCGCAAGCGTGGTCGGCTCGGACCCCTTGAGGAGGAGGTCGCCTCGCGCCTGGCGCTCAAGCTGTTGGTCGATGAAGCGCAGGCGATCACGGTCGAGCAGGCGAAGGCCCGCGACAAGCTCTGGACGCCGGAGAAGGAGTCCGGCGAGCGGGGCTCGGGTCAGCTGTGGACGCCGGGAGGCTGACGAGGCCCCGCTGCTACATTCGACCAGCCGGGTCGGCTCGGGCCTCGGCAGGATTCTGGCCGAGGAAACGAAAGAAGCGAGACAGATGAGCCCACTGGTACCGATGGTCGTCGAGCAGACCTCCCGCGGGGAGCGCGCGTTCGACATCTACAGCCGGCTTCTGAACGAGCGGATCATCTTCCTCGGGACCCCGGTCGACGACCAGATCGCGAACCTGATCGTCGCCCAGCTGCTCCACCTCGAGTCCGACGACCCGGACAAGGACATCTCGGTGTACATCAACTCGCCGGGCGGCTCGGTCTACTCCGGCTTGGCGATCTACGACACGATGCAGTTCATCAAGCCCGACGTGCAGACCATCTGCGTCGGGATCGCCATGTCGATGGGCGCACTGCTCCTGGCGGGCGGCGCGCACGGCAAGCGGATGGCGCTGCCCAACGCCAAGATCCTGATCCACCAGGTGTCATCGAGCTTCCAGGGGCAGGCCACGGATATCGAGATCCACGCGCAGGAGATCATCGGCGTGCGGCGTAGGCTGGACGAGATCATCGCCCAGCACTCGGGCCAGGACCTGGAGAAGGTGCGGGACGACACCGAACGTGACTACTTCATGAGCGCTGAGGAGGCGAAGGAGTACGGCATCATCGACCGCGTGATCTCGCAGCACTAGTGCACTAGTCTTAGCGAGGCCGGCTGTTAAGCCGCACGTGTAGGAGGGCAACGCATGGCACGTCCCACGGACTCCAACGAACAGCTTCTCTGCAGCTTCTGCGGCAAGTCCCAGCGCCAGGTCAAGAAGCTGATCGCCGGTCCGGGCGTCTACATCTGCGACGAGTGCATCGATCTCTGCAACGAGATCATCGACGAGGAGCTCACCGCTCCGCCGAGCTTCGACATCGAGAACCTCCCCAAGCCGCGGGAGATCTACGACGTGCTCAACGAGTACGTGGTCGGCCAGGAGCAGGCCAAACGGACGCTGTCGGTGGCGGTCTACAACCACTACAAGCGCGTTCAGATGATGTCCTCCGACGAGAACGACATCGAGCTCCAGAAGTCGAACATCCTGCTGCTGGGGCCGACCGGGTGCGGCAAGACCCTGCTCGCGCAGACGCTGGCCCGGATCCTGAACGTGCCGTTCGCGATCGCCGACGCCACCGCGCTGACCGAGGCCGGCTACGTCGGGGAGGACGTCGAGAACATCCTGCTGAAGCTGATCCAGGCCGCCGACTACGACGTCAAGAAGGCCGAGACGGGGATCATCTACATCGACGAGGTCGACAAGATCGCGCGCAAGGCGGACAACCCGTCGATCACCCGCGACGTATCCGGCGAGGGCGTCCAGCAGGCGCTGCTGAAGATCCTCGAGGGCACGACGGCAAGCGTTCCGCCCCAGGGGGGCCGCAAGCACCCCCACCAGGAGTTCCTGTCGATCGACACCACCAACGTGCTGTTCATCTGCGGCGGTGCGTTCGCCCAGCTCGACAAGGTGATCGAGCGCCGCATCGGACACCAGGGGATCGGCTTTGGCAGCGTGATCCAGACCAAGGATCAGCGCGACACGGGCGAGGTGTTCGAGCACTGCCTGCCCGAGGACCTGATCCAGTACGGGCTGATCCCCGAGTTCATCGGCCGCCTGCCGGTGATGTCGGCGATCCACCAGCTCGAGCAGGGACGAGCTGATGCAGATCCTGACCGAGCCGCGCAACGCGCTCGTCAAGCAGTTTCACCGCTTCTTCCAGTTCGACGGGATCGAGCTCGTGTTTGCCGACGATGCGCTGTCGTCGATCGCTGACAAGGCGCTGGAGCGCGAGACGGGGGCGCGCGGCCTTCGCTCGATCATCGAGGAGACCCTGCTCGAGGTCCAGTTCGAGCTTCCCTCCCGCCGCGACGTGCGCAAGTGCGTGGTCACCCGGGACACGATCGAGAAGGGCACCGCCCCGACGCTGGTGACCATGGCCGCGCCGGAGGAAGAGGCGGCTTAGCTGTTGGCGCCCGGCCGGGGCCGGGTTGGGGGGGCGTGGGAGGTTTCTCCCTGATAGTCAGGAGAAATATCCCGAGACCGTGATGAGGGTCCGCGCCTAGACTGCGGATCCCGTGAGCGACCTGCAGTCACAGACCCGCTACGACCCCTCGGAGGTCGAGCCGCGGATCGTCGAGCGGTGGCTGCAGAGCGGCCTGTTTCACCCCGAGCCGGTCGGCACCGCGGACGAGAACTACTCGATCGCCATCCCCCCGCCGAACGTCACCGGCGCGTTGCACATGGGGCACGCGCTCAACACCACAATCCAAGACGTGCTGGTGCGCCACGCCCGCGCTCGCGGTGTGAGGACGAAATGGATCCTGGGGACAGACCACGCCGGGATCGCCACCCAGACGCAGGTCGAGAAGGCGCTGGCGGAGGAAGGTCTGAGCCGCGAGGAGATCGGAAGGGAAGAGTTCGTGGCCCGGGTGTGGCGCTGGCGCGAGCAGTACGGGGGCAGGATCATCGAGCAGCTGAAGCGCCTCGGGCGCCTCCTGCGACTACGACGACGAGCGCTTCACGCTCGATGGGCAATACGCCGCTGCGGTGCTGCAGGTGTTCGTCGCCCTATACGAGAAGGGCTACATCTACCGCGACCGCTACATGGTCAACTGGGACCCGGGGCTCGGCTCGGCGATCTCCGATCTCGAGGTCGAGGAGCGCGAGGTGACCGACACCCTCTACTACGTCGACTATCCGCTGGCCTCCGGATCGGGCGCGGTCACCGTCGCCACGGTGCGGCCGGAGACGATGCTGGCCGACACGGCGATCGCCGTGAACCCGGCCGACGAGCGCTACCAGCGGCTGATCGGCGAGACGGCGGTGCTGCCGCTGGTGGGGCGGAAGCTGAAGATCATCGCCGACGACTACGTCAAGCCCGAGTTCGGGACGGGCGCGGTGAAGATCACTCCCGGCCACGACCCCAACGACTTCGAGATCGGCCGTCGCCACGGGCTCGATCAGGTCACCGTGATCGGGGAGGACGGCCGCATCACCGCCGCGGCGCCCGAGCGCTTCCAGGGTCTGCCGGTGGCGGAGGCGTCGCGGGCCGTCGTCGATGAGCTGCGCGAGCAGGGGCTGATCGCCCGTGCGGAGCACTACCACCACACGGTGCCGTTCTCGCAGCGGTCCGGCGAGCGGGTCGAGCCGCTGGTGTCGCTTCAGTGGTTCATGCGGATGGAGGAGCTCGCGCGCCCGGCGATCGAGGCGGTACACAGCGGCCGCCTGCGGATCCATCCGGACTCCGAACGGCGACGTTACCTCCAGTGGCTCGAGGGCATTCGACCGTGGTGTATCTCCCGACAGCTGTGGTGGGGACACCGGATCCCCGTCTGGTACCGCGGGGGTGAGAGCTACGCGGGGGTGGAGCCGCCGCAGGGCGACGGCTGGGAGCGCGACCCGGACGTGCTCGACACGTGGTTCTCGAGCGCGCTGTGGCCATTCGCGACGCTGGGGTGGCCCGAGGAGACGCCCGAGCTGCAGGGCGTTCTATCCGACCGACGTGCTCTCGACAGCCCGAGACATCATCTTCCTGTGGGTGGCGCGCATGGTGATGATGGGGATCGAGTTCACGGGCCAGATCCCGTTCGACGACGTGAGCGTTCATTCGATCATCCTGGCTCCGGACAAACGGCGGATGTCGAAATCCCTGGGGACGGGGATCGATCCCATGGATTTGATTAATGGCGGGCTTCGCCCGCCCGTGTTTAAGGAGGGTGGCTCCTTCCCCGCCTACGGCGCCGACGCCGTCAGGTGGGGGCTTCTGGCGATGGCCTCCGACCAGGACGTTCGCTTCTCGGAGGAGAAGATCGCCCAGGGCCAACAGCTGACGAACAAGCTGTGGAACGCGTCGCGGCTAGTGCTGCTGGGCGTAGGAGACGACGCGCGGGCCGCCGTCACGCCTCGCACGATCGAGGATCGCTGGATCCTGTCCCGACTGGCGCGGGCCAAGAATTCGGTCCACGAGCTGATCGAGAGCTTTGACTTCTCGCATGCGGCGCTCGTGCTGTACGACTTCGTGTTCAGCGAGCTGTGCGACTGGTACCTGGAGCTCGTCAAGCCACGCCTGCGAGCAGGCGAGCCGGAGCTCATGGCCACGCTGCCGTACGTCCTGACCGAGACGCTGGTGCTTGCCCACCCGATCATCCCGTTCGTGACCGAGGAGATCTACTCCCACGTCCCTGGTGGCGAGGGGCTGCTGGCGGCTCGCCACGCGGGCCCAGCCACTCCAGTCGACGAGGCCGCGGAGGAGACGATGGCCCGGGTCATCGAGGCGGTCACCGCGCTGCGTGCTTGGCGTGACGCGGCCGGGGTCAAGGTCGGGGTCAGGGTGCCGGCCCGCCTGGCCGCGGCCGGCTACGAGGAGACCGCCCAGCACATCGCCGCGCTCGGGCGTCTGTCGCTATCCGAGGATGGTGCGGCGCCCATAGACTCGGTTCCGGTGCCGGGGGGAGCGGTCGAGATCCTGGCCACCGAGGCCCTCGACCCGGACGCCGCCAGCCGCAAGCGCGCCGCCGAGCGCGACAGGCTCTCGCAGGAGATCGAGCGCGCCCAGTCCAAGCTCTCGAACGAGGGATTCGTGGCCAAGGCGCCCGAGCACGTCGTTCAGGCCGAGCGCGACAAGCTGGAACGGTTGAGGATGGAGCTGGAGGCGTTGAATGTCAGTGCCTAGCCTCTCCCTCGAGGACGCCGAGCGCTACCTGCTGTCGCTCGAGCTATTCGGGATGCGCTTCGGGTTGGACCGGATGCGCCGGCTCATGACCGCGCTCGATCATCCCCAGAACACGTTCGACTCCATCCACGTCGTGGGGACCAACGGCAAGTCCTCGACCACGCGGATGATCGCCGCGATCCTCGCGCGTCACGGACTGAGGACCGGCGCCTACACCTCGCCGCATCTCGTGTCGTTCACGGAACGGATACAGATCGAGGAACGGGATCTCGAGCCCTCGGCGTTCGCGGCCGCCGTCGGGCGCGCGCGCGCGCGCGGCGGAGCTGGTCAACCACTCGCTCGACGCCGACGATCGTGTGACCCAGTTCGAGGCGCTGACCGCGGCGGCTTACTCGGCGCTCGCCAGGCGCGGGGTCGAAGCGGCGGCGATCGAGGCCGGGCTCGGCGGCCGCTACGACGCGACCAACGTGATCCCGTCGAAGGTGCAGGTGCTGACCAGCGTCGGTCTCGAGCACACGCGGTGGCTGGGGCCCACCATCACCCACATCGCGGCCGAGAAGCTCGACGTCGTGCGAGAGGGCGGGACGCTCGTGCTCGGCCACGGGCTGCACCCCGATGCCGTAGCGATCGCTCGCGAGGTCGCTTCCGCCCGCGGCGCGCGGATCGTGAACGCCCCGGATGATCCGGGCGTGCCGGTCGCGGCGCTCGGCTCGTTCCAGCGACGCAACTTCGCGCTGGCGCGCGCCGCCGCCGAGGCCTATCTCGGATCGCTGGACGAGCAGGCGGTGGCCGATGCCGCGGCGCACACACGCGTGCCGGGCAGGCTCCAGATCGTCGGGCGCGACCCGCTGACTCTGCTCGACGGCGCGCACAATCCGGAAGGCGTCGGAGCTCTGGTCGAGTCCTTGGGCGAGCCGTTCGCCGCCGGACGCTCGCCGCTGGTGGCGGTGGTCTCGATCCTCGACGACAAGGATGCGGCCGGGATGCTCGAGGCGCTTCTGCCGGCGTGCGACGCAATGGTGTTCACGAGCTCGCATAATTCGCGCGCGTTGCCCGCGCCGACCCTGCAATCACTCGCTCGTCAGCTGGAGGGCCCAGCGGCCGAAATCGTCCGCGATCCCCGCGCTGCGCTACAGCATGCTCGCGAGCTGGCAGGGCCCGGCGGGATCGTCCTGGCGACCGGCTCGATCTACCTGGTTGCCGACCTGCTCGCGCCGACCACTCGGGCCCGGGCGTCAACTCTGTGAGCGTGGTGGTGAACTATGGTTGACCAGCCAACGCTTACCGTGAACGAGCCCGAACAGCAGCCGAGCTTCCTGACCATGATTGGTCTTGTGGCGCTGGTCGTGGCCGTCGTGATCTTGGTGTTTTTCGGGATCGGGTACCTGTTCGGGCGCGTATTCCTGTAGCAGGCGATCGTCGCCCGCCAACGAAAGTCTGATGCGACGGATCGCTCCCGATCACTACACTCGCGTTCTCACATGTTCCTCCCGGCCGTTTTCGGCATCAAGAGCAGCGGGCTCAACCTCGCGGCGAACCTGGTCATTCTGTTTCTCGTCGTCGTCTGGCTCGCGCTCATCTACTGGACGTACGCGGACGCCCGGCGGAGGATCTCGGACCCGATGTTGGTCGGCTGCGCGACCGCCGCGTCCCTGTTCCCGTTCGTGGGCACGATCGTCTACATGATCGTCCGGCCACCCGAGTATCTGGAGGACGTGCGGGAGCGGGACATCGAGATGCAGGCCGCCGAGGCCCGCCTCGCGCAGCTCGGCTACCACGTGTGCCCGCACTGCGACGCCGAGGTAGAGAAGGACTTCCTGCGCTGCCCGAGTTGCCTGCGCAAGCTCAAGGACCCGTGCCGGACGTGCGGCAAGCCGCTCGACCCCAGTTGGAAGATCTGCCCGTTCTGCGAGTCCGAAGTCGGTGCGATGGCGCCGACACCACGCCGGGCCCGCCGACGGCGGGAGACGCCCTCGCCGGCTCCCTCCGGTGCAGCGCCCTCGACTGCCGAGCCCCCGGCAGCGGGACAGCCGCAGATCACCTGACGCGACGCTCAACTGGGCGGGGCACGTAGGATGCCGCGCCCATGGAGCGCTCGCTGATCCTGATCAAGCCCGACGCGTTCGCGCGTAACCTGACCGGCGAGATCATCGCCCGGTTCGAGCGCAAGGGGCTGCGCCTGATGGGGCTCAAGCAGATGACGATGACCCGGGAGCTGGCGGAGCGCCACTACGCCGAGCATGAGGGCAAGCCGTTCTACGACGAGCTGGTCAGCTTCATCACCTCCGGCCCTTTGGTGGCGATGGTGCTCGAGGGCGAGCAGGCGGTCGATGCTGCACGGCAGGTGATCGGTGCCACCAATCCCCTGGAGGCGAGTCCGGGGTCGATCCGGGGTGACTACGCGATCGAGGTCGGCCAGAACATGGTCCATGGTTCTGACTCGGTCTCTTCGGCGGGGCGCGAGGTTGGGCTGTTCTTTCCCGAGTTGGGGTGAGCAGGCGCCATCACGGGCCACGACGGCCTGCCCCGCGGGTCGAGCGGGCTGCAAAACTCCCCAAACCTCGAACCCGGTCAGGTCCTTGGGGACATACGCATCACGGCCCGCCGGTTCTTCCCAAACGCGATGGCCGGATCGAGCTTTGTGACGTTATGCAGCGGCCTCAGACTCCGACGCTTGCCCGACCGACCTCCTGAGCATCCTGACGCCCCCGCGCCTGATCCTCGCCTCCCGATCCCCTCAGCGCCGGGCGATCCTCGAGCAACTCGAGATCCCGTTTGAGATCCGGGTGTCGGACATCGAGGAGCTCGACAGCGGCCCGCCGCATGAGGTGGCGCTGGAGAACGCACGCCAAAAGGCCTCGGCCGTCGCCACGGCTTCAGACGACGATGTCCTTGTGTTGGGGGTCGACACGGTCGTTGCCCTCGGCGCCGATCTCTACGGCAAGCCCTCCGACGCCGCCGACGCGCGGAGCACTCTCGAGGCCCTTTCGGGCCGCACCCACGCGGTGATCGGCGGCCTCTGCCTGATCGGGCCCGCTGCCGCCCGGACGGCCGTGACCACGACCGAAGTCGAGTTCCGTCGCCTCGACGGCGGGCTGCTCGACTGGTACCTGGGAACCGGCGAGTGGCGAGACCGAGCCGGCGCGTACGCGATCCAGGGCAAAGGCGCCGCCTTGGTGCACAGGATCGAGGGGGACTACCTGAACGTCGTCGGGTTGCCGCTGGGGGCGCTCTTGGAACTGGAACCAGGCCTTTTAACGCTTTAGACGCGGGGAAAAGCGCGCGGCGCAGACCACTCGCGTGGCCCTCGATAGGCGCCCGGGCCTGGATGGGGTCGCACCGGGGGCTGCGCCGCGCTTTTTCCCCGCAATCGCTACACTCGCGCCCGGACGGAACCGGCAGCCTGGTCGTGGCTAACAGCAACTCCTGGGTCCCGTCCGTGCTTCCGCCTCTCTGGATATAGACGCATGGGTTTCTTCACGTACCTAACCGGATTCGGCGGCCGTGACATGGCCGTCGATCTGGGCACCGCAAACACCCTCGTGTACGTCCGCGGACGGGGGATCGTGCTCTCCGAGCCGAGCGTCGTCGCGGTCGATTCCCGCACCGGCGAGGTCCATGCCGTGGGAATCGAGGCCAAGCGGATGCTCGGCCGCACGCCCGGAACGATCCAGGCCATCCGCCCCCTGAAGGACGGCGTGATCGCCGACTTCGAGGTCACCGAGGAGATGCTCAGGCATTTCATCCAGAAGGTGCATCAGAATCGCTGGGCGCACCCCCGCGTGGTGGTGTGCGTGCCGAGTGGGGTCACGGGAGTCGAAAAGCGGGCGGTCGAGGAGGCGTGCCTGTCCGCCGGCGCCCGCCAGGCCTACCTGATCGAGGAGCCGATGGCAGCCGCGATC
This sequence comes from uncultured Actinomycetes bacterium, assembly GCA_963719305.1. GTDB lineage: Bacteria > Actinomycetota > Thermoleophilia > Solirubrobacterales > Solirubrobacteraceae > Palsa-465. Next base: position 331,432 of record CAVRBL010000007.1, read on the forward strand.
GGTGCCGGCCTGCCGGTCGGTGAGCCGACGGGGTCGATGGTGGTGGACATCGGCGGTGGCACCAGCGAGGTCGCGGTTATCTCCCTGGGCGGGATCGTGGTCTCGCAGTCGATCCGGGTGGGCGGCGACGAGCTCGACGAGGCGATCATCAACTACGTCAAGCGCGAGTACAAGCTTTTGATCGGGCAGCAGACGGCTGAGGAGGTCAAGCTGGAGATCGGCTCGGCATTCCCGATGCCCGAGGAGGTCCAGGCGGAGATCCGGGGGCGCGACATGGTCTCCGGGCTGCCGAAGACGGTGGTCCTCACGAGCGAGGAGATCCGCGGCGCTCTGGATGAGCCCGCGTCGCAGATAATCGACGCGGTCAAGGAGACGCTCGATCGAACCCCGCCCGAGCTCGCGTCGGACATCATGGATCGTGGCATCATGTTGGCCGGAGGAGGCTCACTGCTCCAGGGGATCGAGGAGCGCCTGCGCCACGAGACGCAGATGCCCGCGCACCTGGCGGAGTCACCGCTGACGTGCGTAGCGGTTGGGTCCGGGAGGTCTTTGGAGGAGTTCGAAGCCATCCACCGATCAAGCAAGAATTCACGTAATCGGCGCCGCCGGTACTAGGTTTTGAGGGCCTGGAGCTGAGATGGCCCCGAACAAGCTTTTGGAGACACGGATCCCGTGCATGACAAGCAGGTTCGACGCAGGCGCGCCGTACTTCTAGCGCTCGTCGTCGTTTCCCTAATCCTTCTGACCGCGTACTTCGGCGAGCCGCAGTCGAGCCCGCTTCACACGCTGCAGCGGGGGATCGTCCAGGTGATCTCGCCAATCCAGGAGGGGGCCAGCAAGGTCCTGACGCCCTTCCGGGACGTCGCCGGCTGGTTCTCTGACACGCTGCACGCCAAGTCCCGGGCGGACCAGCTCGAGAAGCAGAACAGCTCGCTGCGCGCCCAGCTCGCGCAGGCCCAGAGCGCCGAGCTGCTCAACCGCCAGCTCGAAAAGCAGGTGGGGCTCGACCAGAGCAACACAATCGACGCCTACCACAAGCTGTCCGCCAGCGTGATCTCCCACGACGCCACCCTGTGGTACGAGACGATCGAGGTCAACAAGGGGTCGGATGACGGGGTCCGAATCAATGCTCCAGTCGTGTGGGAGGGAGGGCTGGTCGGCAAAGTCACGGCTGTCGGATCGACCTATTCCGAGGTGACGCTTATCACCGACCACACGTTCGCGGCCGCGGCGCAGGTCCAGGACCAGAACGGTGACTCCGGCGTGCTCGTCCCCAGGGTCGGCAATCCCAACCAGCTGGTGCTGGAGGACTTGCCCCAGATCAATCCCGGCCAGCCCGCGCCGCAGGTCGGCCAGCAGGTCGTAACGCTGGGATTCAAAAACGGGCCGCTTCAGGACCTCTATCCGGCCGGGATCCCGATCGGGCAGGTCTCCGACGCAAACCAGAACACCCTCTACAACAACCACCAGGTGGTCATCTCCCCCACGGTTGACCTGCGCCACCTCTACGCAGTGCAGATCCTGATCAAGCCGAACGCGGGCACGGCCCGGGCGCAGCTGCCTAGCGGATGACCGATCAGACGAAGCTCACGCTCCGCCTTGCGGCTCTGGCGTTCGGCACGGTCGTGATCCAGCAGGCCGCCGTCTCGCAGATCTCGATCTTCGGCGTGACCGCGGACCTTGGCCCTTTGGTCGTGATGTCGGTCGGGCTGCTGGCGGGCTCGCTGCCCGGAGCGATCATGGGGTTCAGCACCGGGCTGCTGGTCGATCTCGTCCTGTTCCAGACCCTGGGAGTGACCTCGCTGCTGTATATCGTCATCGGCTACTGGTCCGGCCGGGTGCGTGAATTGCTCGACCCCGCGCACGGTCTCATCCCCCTGGGCATGGGTGCGGGAGCGACCGCGGTGGCCGGTTTCGGGATGGCGCTGATCCAGTTCCTGCTGGGCGTGGACGCCCCCGTCAGCGCGCTTCTGCTCCAGCAGATCTTCGTCACGATCCTTGTCAATACGCTGATCGCGTTGCCGGTCTACGCGCTCGTGCGCCGGATTCTCAGGCCATCGCTGCCGGATGATCCCCGACGCCGGCGCCGTCGGGCTTACACCACGGGCGGCCTCAGTCCGCTCCAAAGCCGCTCTGGCCCGGTTCCACGGTCGAGATGATCCAGACTCCCGAAGACAGGCGCCCCCCGCTGACGCCGAAGCTCGCCCTGCGCGTTGCGATCATCGGCACGTTCGCGCTGGCGATGTTCGGGATCATCTTCTTCCGCCTGTGGTTCCTACAGGTGCTCAACGGCCAGGCGTACGTCAAGCAGGCGCAGGTCAACCAGGTCCGGGAGATCTCGACCCCCGCGCCGCGCGGAGAGATCCTCGACCGCAACGGCAACGTGCTGGTCGACAACACCAAAGAGCTGGACGTCCAGATCGCGCCGGCGAGCTTGCCGGTCAAGCTGACCCAGCTGAACATCGACAAGACGCCCAAGGCGGACAAGGCCGTCTACCGTCGACTGGCCCGAGTGGTCGGCATATCGATCGCGCCGGCTCCGTGCAAGATGAACGCCCGGATCCTGGGCCACTACTACGGGATCCTCCACGTGTCGCAGATCGAGTGCGCCGTCGACCAGCAGCTGGTCACGACGCCGTACGCCAACGTCCGGATTCAGCGCAACGTCTCCCCGGATGTCCAGTACTACATCCTCGAGCGCCAGAACCAGTTCCCGGGGGTGCAGGTGCAGGAGGCGTTCGTTCGCCGCTACCCGCTAGGCAGCCTGGCCGCGCAGCTGTTTGGCACGATCGGCCCGATCTCAAACTCGGAGCTCAAAGATCCTCGCTTCAAGGGCATTCCCGAGACCGATTACGTGGGCCAGGCTGGCCTGGAGTGGTACTACAACCACTATCTGCAGGGAACGGACGGGCAAGAGCGATTCCAGGTCAACGCGTTGGGGGACTTCAACGGCTACCTGCCGGGCCGCGCGTCGCAGGCCGGCGATTCGCTCAAGCTGTCGCTGGACCCGAACCTCCAGCGCGTGGGGCAGCAGGCGCTTCAGCAGTCGATGGACTCCAACGCCGCGCCGGCGGGCGCGTTCGTCGCCATGAACCCCGACAACGGCCAGGTCTACGCCATGGGGTCGCTGCCGACGTTTGACCCCAACATCTTCACCAAGCCGATCTCGCAGCAGGCCTACCAGCAGCTCAACAACGCCTCCAGCGGCTATCCGCTGTTCAACCGGGCCATCCAGAGCGTCGGTCCCACGGGCTCCACGTTCAAGGGGATCACCGCGGTCGCTGCGCTCCAGAGCGGCGCCTGGAGCGTCGGGGACACGTACGACGACGGAGGCTCGTTCTGCGAGGGCGGCGGTCTGTGCCGCCGCAACGCCGGCGGCGCGGCCTATGGCGTGCTCGACATCACCCAGGCGATACAGGTCTCCTCCGACGTCTTCTTCTACAACCTCGGGGCGAGGCTCAACTCGAACGCTCCGGCGGGCGGCGGTCTGCAGCAGTGGGCCCGGAAGCTGGGTATCGGCCATCAGACCGGGGTCGACCTCGGCGGGGAGTACGCCGGCAATCTTCCGAGCCCCGCGTGGCGGACGCATATCGACCAGGAAGAGGCGGCCTGTGAGCGTAAGAAGCACGTCCCGTCCTGCGGGATCGCCGACGGGCGGCCCTGGTCAGAAGGCGACAACGTCAACCTGGCCGTCGGGCAGGGGGACGTGCAGGTGACACCGCTCCAGCTGGCGGTGGCCTACTCGGCAATCGCCAATGGCGGCAACGTGGTCCGCCCGCACGTGGGGCTGGCGGTCCAGTCGGGCGACGGGACCGTGCTCCAGAAAATCGACCCGCCGCCGGTCCGCCACCTGAACATCAGCTCCGACAACCTGAATGCGATCCGTGAGGGCCTGCACGAGGCCGCTCAGTCGCCAGGCGGGACCTCCTACGACGTGATGGGCAACTTCCCCCAGCAGGTCTACGGCAAGACCGGCACGGCCCAGTACAACGGACAGAACGACTACGCCTGGTACGTGTGCTTCGTCCCCGATTGGGCCACCAACAAGCCGATCCTGGTCGTGGCCCACGTCGAGCAGGGTGGGTTCGGGGCGATCGCCGCGGCCCCGGTGGCCAGGGAGATCCTCTCGCAGTGGTTCTCCGGCAACAAGGGCCAGTACGTGGCGGGGAGCTCGAAGACGCTGTGAACGTGATGCCCATACAGGCCGCCGAGGAGCGGGCGCCGGCGCGGCCGCGCGTCCTGATGCAGTCCGACCCGGTGCTGACGCTCGGAACGCTGGCGCTGATTGCCTGCTCGCTGATCACGCTCAAGGGCGCGACGGCGAACTACGTCCCGGGCAGGCCCTTGTTCTATGTGGAGCGGCAGGGGATCTATGCCGCGATCGGCGTCCTGATCGCGATCGGCCTGGCGAGGATCGACTACTCGCGGCTGCGTGAGTACAAGTACGGCTTCTACGCGATCTTGATCGGCCTGAACGTCATCGTGTTCGGGATGCCGAAGGTGCAAGGGAGCGAGGCGCTGGATCCCGCTGCCGTTCTTCCAGATGCAGCCTTCGGAGTTCGGAAAGATCCTGCTGATCCTGGCGCTGGCCGCGTTCGCGGTCGATCGCTCTCGCCGGCTGCACGAGTGGCGTACCACGGCCAGAATCATGTTGCTGGCGCTGATTCCGGCGTTGATCGTCATCCCGCAGCCTGACCTCGGGACGGCGTTGGTGTTCGTGGCGATCGGGTTCACGACCCTGTTCGTCGTGGGCACCTCGTGGAAGCAACTGACGGCGCTGGTGGCCATGTTCGCGGCATCGCTCGCGATCGTGATCGCCGGCGCGCCGGCGCTTGGGGGTGCACGTGCTGAAGCCCTACCAGCAGCAGAGGCTGACGGGGTTCCTCAACCCTTCGCACGACCCTAAGAACCAGACGTACAACATCACCGAGTCGTTGATCGCGATCGGTTCCGGTCAAAAGACCGGCCGGGGCTCGAACGCGACCCAGACGAGACTCGACTTCCTGCCTGCCCCCAACACGGACTTCATCTTCTCGGCCGTTGGCGAGACGTACGGGTTCGCGGGGGCGGCGCTGGTGCTGTCGCTCTATGCGCTGCTCATCTGGCGAGCGCTGCGCATCATGACGATGGCCAAGAACCTATACGGGACGGTAATCGCCGGGGGGATCCTGGCGATGCTGATGTTCCAGGTGTTCGTGAACACCGGTATGACGATCGGGATCATGCCGATCACCGGTGTCCCCTTACCGCTGATGAGCTACGGCGGATCGTCGGTGCTCGTCACGCTGGCGGCGGTCGGACTGTTGCAGTCGATCCATATCCAGGCGCGAAAGACGGCTGCTGCAAAGGGCCGGGCGCTAATTTCGTAAGTAAAGCCGCGCAGCTCCTCAGCGCGCGGCCCCGACTTTTACAAAGGACTGAATGAAAATTGAAGAAGCAAGTACTGGTCAGCGTCGACCGGGGCGAGACCCGGGTGGCGCTGCTGGAGGCGACCGGCACGGTCGCCCGCCGCACGAGCAGTCGGCGCCGTAGGTCGGCCCGACCTGGTGCGGGCTACCGAGTAGCCGAGCTGTACGTCGAGCGGCGCGGCAGCCGCTCGATCGTCGGAAACATCTACAAGGGCCGCGTCGACAACGTCCTCGGTGGACTGGAAGCGGCGTTCGTCGACATCGGCCTGGAGAAGAACGGCTTCCTGCACGTCGACGAGATCGTGATGCCGGGCGTCGATGCGCCCCGCCGGGGCCGCGGCTCCTCGCGCGAGGGCCGGCAGATCACGGACATGCTCAAGCCCGGGCAGGAGGTCGTCGTGCAGGTGGTCAAGGATCCCCTGAAGACCAAGGGCGCCAGGCTGTCGATGGAGCTCACGATCGCCGGGCGCTACATGGTCCTCGCTCCCTACGGCGAGGGGATCGGCGTGTCGCGGCGGCTGGATGAGGGAGAGCGTGACCGGCTGCGCAAGGAGGCGGCCAAGCTCGACCTGAAGGGCGCGGGAGCGATCATCCGTACCGCCGCTCAGGGAGCAAAGCGCGCCGGTCTCGAGCGCGAGCTCGTGTATTTGTTCAAGCTCGCCGAGGTGCTCGAGAAGCGGGTGCGCGAGAGCCGGGCGCCGGCGCTCGTCTTCCAGGAGGCAGACCTGTCCGTCCGGGTCGTGCGGGACATCTACTCCTCGGAGTTCGAGCGGGCGATTGTGGACGATCCCAAGCAGCACCACCGGCTGGTGTCGTTCTTCTCCCGGACCGCGCCGGAGCTGGTCGAGCACGTCGAGCTATGGGATGGCAAGCAGTCGCTGTTCGAAGCGTTCGGAATCGAGAAGGTGCTGGACTCGACGCTCGAGCGGCGCGTCGATCTACCCAGCGGCGGCTATCTGATGATCGATTACGCCGAGGCCCTGACGGTGATCGACGTCAACTCCGGGTCGTTTATCGGACGCGGAAAGGGAGCCCGGCTCGAAGACACGATCACCAAGACCAACCTCGAGGCCGCTGAGGAGGTGGTCCAGCAGCTCAGGCTGCGGGACATCGGCGGGATCATCGTCATCGACTTCATCGACATGGCGCGGGCGCGCAACCGCGACGCGGTGCTGGGGACGCTGCGCAAGTCACTCGACGAAGATCGGACAAAGACGTTCGTGGTCGAGATATCCCCGCTGGGGCTGGTCGAGATGACCCGGCAGAACGTCACCGAAGGTGTCAGGGAGATCATGACCCGCCCCTGCCCGACGTGTGGGGGCGAAGGGGTGATCAAGTCCGAGGAGACGATCGCCATCGAGTTCTCCCGCAAGATGCGTGAGCTGGCGACGCACACCTCGGCCGACGCCATCCTGATCCAGATGAACCCGCGCGTGTCGGCCGAATTCGTCAAGGATGACGCCAGGGCGCTGCACGCGGTGGAGCAGGAGAGCGGCAAGATCTTCGTGTTCGAGGGATCCGAGGGCCTCCCGCTCGAGCACTTCGCGGTGCTGCAGGAGGGAACGCGCGAGGAGGTTGTGGATCGCGCGCTCCCGTTCCGTGAGGGCGAGGAGGTCTACGTCGAGATCGTCGAACCGCACATGTACAGCCCCGACGACGCCGTGGCCAAGGTCGACGGCTACATCATCTCCGTCCACGGAGGGACGCCCTTCGTCGGGGAGAAGCGCCTTGTCCGGATCGAAGAGGCTGGCAGGACGTCTGCCGTCGCTTCGCTGGTCGATGCGAAGGAGGGGTCGAACGGTTCGGACGCAAGCGCGGACAGGGCCAAGGCCTCTCCGGCTCGCGGCTCCTCCCGCGCGGGTCGCTCCCCCCGCACGGGCGACTCCTCCCCCGCGGGCGATTCCTCCCCCGCGGGGGACTCCTCCCGACAAGGCGACTCCTCCCAGACGGGCGAGTCCTCCTCGGCCGGCGACGACGCTCTAGAATCGAAGCCCCGGCGCCGTGGCCGCAGAGGCGGACGGCGCCGTTCGGGCGCCAAGGCCCAATCCGCCTCGGCTTCCTCAGAGTGATCATGTACGCAATCGTCAAGACCGGCGGCAAGCAGTACCGCGTCGAGCAGGGTTCCTCTCTGCTCGTCGAGCGGCTGCCGGCTGATGAGGGCGCGCGCGTCTCGCTCGAGCCTTTGCTGTACGTCGATGACTCGAGGATGCTCGACGGGGACTCGGCGGCGAAGGTGAAGGTGGAGGCCAAGGTCCTGGGCCACGAGCGCGGCCCAAAGCTGCGCATCGTGAAGTTCAAGCCCAAGCGCGGCTACAAGCGCCGCACCGGCCACCGCCAGGAGCTGACCAGGCTCGAGGTCAGCTCGATCAAGGCTCCAGCGGCACGGGGCGGCAGCTCTCGAGGCGCCGGCGCTTCGGAGGAGAAGGGCAGCTCCCGAGGGGAGGGCACGACGTCGGGACGCGGAGCGTCGTCCGGACGCGGACAGTCATCGGGACGTGGTGCGTCATCGTCGCGTGGGGCGTCATCGTCGCGCGGCGCCGGATCTTCATCGCGCGGCGCCGGATCCTCGTCGCGCCGCGCCGCGAGCAAGCCAAAGGAGGACGAAGATGGCTCATAAGAAGGGTCTCGGCTCCTCGCGCAACGGGCGTGACTCCGCGGCCAAGCGGCTCGGGGTCAAGATCTTCGCCGGCCAGACCGTCTCCGGGGGGGAGATCATCGTCCGCCAGCGCGGGACTCGCTTCAAGCCCGGCGACGGGGCCGGCATCGGCAAGGACGACACGATCTACGCCCGCACGGCCGGGACGGTCGAGTTCACGCGCGGTCGCCGCGGGCGGGTGATCTCGGTCGTGTCCGACTCTCCCACCGGGGAGTAGTAACTCGCGACATCGGGCGCGGATCTCGGTCCTGGTCCCGGCCGCTGATTAAGCAGACGGCCCCACCCCAGTTGCCCAGCGGGGCGTTTAGGCAGGATCAGTTCGACTGCCCTGTCGGACGGACGAGGATCTCGTTGACGTCCACGTGCGGTGGCTGCGAGAGGGCGAACATGACGGCGCGGGCGACGTCGTCGGGCTGAAGGGCCCAGTCGGGTGCGCCGCGGGAGAACCAGGGCGTATCGACCATTCCGGGTTCGATCACGGTCACCCTTACACCCGTTTCGTTCAGCTCCTGGCGCGCGCTCTCACCCATCCCGGTCACGGCCCACTTAGTGGCCGAGTACAGCGAGCCGGGCAGCGCGCGACGACCGGCCACGGAGCCCGTGAGAAGCAGGTGCCCCCTGGACTCCTTCAGCGCGGGCATGGTGGCCCGGATCGTCAGAGCTGCTCCGTAGACATTGGTCAGGACCATGGCTCGCCACAGCTCTGGGGTCTCCTCCAGAAATCCCCGCCCGGCCCCGAGCCCGGCATTGGCAAACGCAGCATCCAGTCGCCCGAAGCGCTCGAGCGTGCGTTCGATGGCCTCCCGCTGCTGGTCCCACTCGGTCACGTCGCACTGGACGGGCATGGCGCGCTGCTCGCCGCCGAGCTCGGACGCAATCTGGCCAAGCCGCTCTTCAGAGCGCCCCAAGAGTACGAGCCTGTAGCCCGCCTGCGCGGCGTGTCGAGCGGTAGCGGTTCCGATTCCGCTCGAGGCGCCCGTGATCAGGAACACTGGGTCCGACATCCTTTACAGCATGCAGGATCGTGCTCGGATCTTCGTCCAGGCCGGCGCCGGCGGCAACGGCTGTCTCAGCTTCCGCCGCGAGGCCTACGTGCCAAAGGGCGGACCAGACGGCGGTGACGGTGGCCGCGGGGGAGCCGTGGTGCTGGTATGCGACCCGTCGCTGCGTGACCTTGAGGGCTTTCGGCGCAGGTCGCACTTCAAGGCCAGGCGAGGCGGACACGGCCGGGGCGGGCTGAAGCACGGCGCCGAAGGGGAGAGCCTCGAGCTGAAGGTCCCGCCGGGCACGCAGGTACTGGTGGAGGCCGATGGCACCCGTCACGACCTCGTCGCTCCCGGCCAGCGTGCCGTGGTCGCGCGCGGCGGACCTGGGGGGCGGGGCAACAAGCACTTCGCCGGCCCCACCCAACAGACGCCGCGCTTCGCAGAGCGCGGCCTTGCTGGCGATGAGTCGTGGCTCACGCTGCGGCTGAAGCTGCTGGCGGACGTCGGGCTGGTTGGATTGCCGAACGCCGGCAAGTCCTCCCTGCTGGCGCGGCTGACGCGGGCCCATCCCAAGGTCGCGAACTATCCGTTCACGACGCTCGAGCCGGCGCTGGGAACACTCGACCGCGGCGATCGCCAGCTCGTGATCGCCGACATCCCGGGGCTCATCGAGGGCGCAAGCGCCGGGGCTGGACTGGGCCACGAGTTCCTCGCGCACGTCGAAAGAACCCGTCTGCTCGTCCACGTGCTGGACGTGGCCCCGCTCGACGGATCCGACCCCCTCGCAAACTACGAGATGGTCGAACGGGAGCTGGAGCTTCATGACCCCCGCCTGGCTGCACTGCCACGCATACTCGCACTCTCCAAGGTGGACCTCCTCCCGCCCGAGGCCCGGGCCACAGCTCGCGAGGAACCGTCGCGGCGACTGGGAAGAGACGTGGCCGTGATCCTGACGTCGTCGGTCACCGGCCTGGGGTTGGACGAGCTTGCGCAAACCCTGATGGACAGGGTCCCGGTCGACGGGAGAGACCGGGCGACGGCACAGTCGCGCTCGACGCTGGCGTCCGATGAGACGGATGACATGGCCGAGCATCGAGTATTCCGGCCGGGGGCGGGCAGGGGATACAGGGTGGAACGTCTCGGTGAGCACAGCTGGAGGGTCACCGGCGCCGGCATCGAGCGGCTGTTGGCGCGCTACGACCTCGACAACGAAGACGCCCTGGCCCACCTCGAGCGGCGGCTGCGGAGGATCGGGGTGATCCGCGCGCTCGAGGCGCAGGGGTTCGAGCCAGGCGACGACGTCGAGATCGCGGGGGTCGAGTTCGAGCTCGATCCCGGCCGCTAGGCGACGCCCTCGTACTCTGTCTCAACCCATGTCCTCGTTGGTCGTCAAACTCGGATCCAGCATCGTCGCCGATGACGACGGCGAAGTGCGCGCTGATGTCCTGGCGCGCATCTGCGACGAACTTGCGGAGCTACACCACGCCGGCCGAGCCATCGTCGTGGTCACGAGCGGTGCGATCGCGCGGGGGATGGGCCTGATGGAGATTCCGCTGCGACCGCGAGCGATGGACGAGCTTCAAGCGGCAAGCGCGGTGGGGCAGGGCAAGCTCTATCAGGTGTACGACGAGCTCCTCCGGGAGCGCGGGGTGCCGACCGCCCAGGTGCTGCTCACGTTCTTCGACATGAGCGCCCGCACCCATTATGTGAATGCGCGCCAGACGCTACGCCGACTGCTCGCATGGCGCGTGCTGCCAGTGATCAACGAGAACGACACCACGGCCACCGATGAGATCTCGTTCGGCGACAACGATTTCCTGGCGGCGCAGGTGGCCATCCTGCTCGGCGCCGAGCTGCTCCTCTTGCTCACCGAGGGCGAGGGGCTGTTCACCGCCGATCCCCGCCGCAATCCGGACGCCCGGCTGGTCCCGGAGGTCGAGGAGATCGACGCCCTGCAAGGGCTCCAGATCGGACACGCCACCTCGATCCTGGGATCCGGCGGGATGCGATCAAAGGTGGTGGCGGCGGAGATGGCCACCGCCGCTGGAATCCCAGTCGTCATTGCCAGCGGGCTCGAGCCGCGCGCGCTGAGCAGAGCGGCGGCGGGCGAACCTGCCGGGACCCGTTTCGCGGCTCGAGAGGGACGCTACTCGAGCTTCAAGTTGTGGCTGAAGTACGCCAAGCCCGTCCGTGGCCGGGTGGTGGTCGACGCCGGTGCAGCAAGGGCCCTGAGGGAAGGTGGGACCAGCCTGCTGCCTGTGGGCATCGTCGAGGTGGTGGGAAGCTTCGACGCCGGCGACGCGGTGGAGGTTGCCCACGACGGCGACATAGTGGGCAAGGGGATCTCCAACTATTCGGCCGGCGAGCTCCGTCGGGTCCGAGGCCTCAAATCGCCAGCGGTGCGCGAGCTCTTGCCACGCGCCAGCGAGGAGGCTGTTCACCGGGACTACTTCGTGCTCGGGTGAGCCGCGCCCAACTTCAGCGACGCTGGCGGCGTTTGAGCGTGATCGTTCGCTCGGCCGTCAAGCCATTGGTGAGTGTGATGGCCGCATGCACGTGCAGCTGATGGCCGCGTGCAGACCTGAGCGCCAGGGTTCCCGCATTGGTGAGGGGCACGCCGATCGATCGCCTGGTGCCGGCTGGCAGTGCGTAGCTGGCGTGGGCGAGCGTGACGGTCTCGACGGTGGCCGCGCGCCGGCGGCCAACTCGACGGACCACGGGCCGTGCGACCGCGAGCGACAGCGACCCGCGGCACGCCGCACCCGTCCCGCCACCGGAGCAGGCAACCATGACGTTGGTGCGCGAATGTGCGGCGGTCGCCACCGCTGTCTCGACCGACGCGCTGAGAGGCGGGACGACCATGTAGGCGATGGTCGTTGTCTTGGTCGCCCCGTTGTTCACGTTTGCGACCACCGCGTAGCGGTGCAGTCCGGTGATCGAGGTGTCCAGGTGCCCATGGCCACCGCTGACGGTAGCCGTGCCGGTGCTGTCGGTGCATGACGCGAGTCTCGGGCCACCGGAAGCCTCGCAGCTGAAGTTGGTCGCCACCCACTGGCCGCGTGCGTAAACCCCGCCCGACGACGGCGAGGAGATCCCCGCCCAACCGGCGGGGACCCCGCGCTTATGGGCATGCGCTCCTGAGTGGCCACCGACTGTGAGCACGAGGACCACCGCCAGTATCAGCAGCGCGCCCACGGCGGCGAGTGCCCACATGCCGCCGGCAAGCCGGCCTCTCAAGCTTGCGATCACCGCTAGGACCCGCGCCCCCAAACGTCGCGCCGGGGCCACGACTCCTCGACGGTCGTGCTCCTGCTGCCGCCGAGCCGAAAAGCGGCCCGGCAGTTCGAGCGTTGCGTCGTGGGTCAAGACCGCACGCTGGATCTCCTGGAGGCGAGGTCCGGGCTCGATCCCGAACTCATCGATCAGCTTCCGCCGAGCTCGTTGGTAGCGCTCGAGGGCATCGACCTGACGGCCCGAGCGATACAGCGCGACCATCAGCTGCTCGTAGAGCCGCTCGCGCAGCGGGTGTTCGTGGACTAGCGCCTCGAGTTCCGGCACGAGGGCGTCGTGCTGCCCCAGCCTGAGATCCGCCTCGATCCGGGATTCGAGTGCGGCCATCCGCACCTCCTCCAGCCGTGCGATCTCCGACTGGGCGAAGGTCTCGTAGGAAAAATCGGCCCACGCCGGCCCCCGCCATAGGCTCAGCGCCGCCTCCAGCCACATCTGAGCTCTCTGCGGATCTCCCTGTTCGAGCGCCTCTCGGCCCCTCGCGGCGAGCTTCTCGAACCGGTCGGAATCGACCTGGTCGGGGTCGGCGGCGAGCAGGTATCCGCGTCCCTGCGTGACGAGCAGCCCGTCGCCGAGCGCCTTGCGCAGATTGGAGACGTAGACCTGCAGGGTCTTGCCGGCCGTGGCGGGGGCCCGCCCGGCCCACACGGCCTCGATGAGGCGATCGGCCGCGACCGCTTCTCCCCGGTGGAGCAGCAACACGGCCAACACCGCCTGCTGCTTATGACCCCCGAGCGATAGCGGCTCGTGATCGACTACCTCCAACGGCCCGAGGATTCTGAACTCAACCACGTGCCGGGCGTCACTCTATCGCAAGCAGCCGCGGGCGATTCCGCCTCGCGCAAGCTTGTTTTTACCGGTTTCCAACCGGCACGCCGTGGTTCTTGACCGGTTCTTAGCCGGGGACCGCAACAGTTCCGGGCCAAGAGGTTCGTCCGCCTCCGACCCCGCGATCGTTGCCCCCGATCGCGCCCGGTCCAAACGCCGATTGCCCCCGGACGCGCCCGTTGCCCCGCGGGCGCGTCCGGTCGGCGTTTGGCCTTGAGCCTCAGGTCCCGGCCCGGCCGACCGATTCCTTCGGCTCCAGTTCCGGCCGACCCGATTCGCCACCTGCGCCCCGGGCGTCGAGGCTACCCTTTAGCTGGATGGCGACCACCGCAGCACCCGTCGCGGAGATCTGCGCCGCAGCCAAGCGCGCCTCGCAGGCGCTTGCCACCCTCGGCTCGGGCGTCAAGGACGCGGCGCTTGAGGCGGTCGCTCAGGCCATCGAGGCCCGCGTGCCGGAGATCCTCGACGCCAACGCCCAGGACCTCGAGGAGGCGCGCGCCGGCGACTACAATTCCGCCTTCCTCGACAAGCTGCGACTGGACGAGGCAAGGGTGGCCGCGATGGCCGACGGGGTGCGGACGATCGCCGCGCTTCCGGATCCGGTGGGGGAGGTGATCGACGGTTTCCGGCTGCCGAATGGCTTGGATGTCCGCAAGGTCCGGGTGCCTCTGGGCGTGGTAGCCGTCGTCTACGAGGCCCGGCCAAACGTGACAATCGACGCCGCCGCGCTGTGCCTGAAGGCCGGCAACGCGATCGTGCTGAGGGGCTCGAGCGCTGCTTCGCGCTCCAACGCTGTCCTGGCCGGGCTCGCTGCATCCGCTGCAGTCAGCGCGGGGCTTCCGGAGGACGCCCTCGCGCTCGTCTCCGGCTCCGGGCGCGAGGAGATAGCCGAGCTGGCAACGCAAACGGGGCTTGTCGACTTGATCGTCCCTCGGGGCGGCGAGGGGCTGAAGGATTCGCTCAAGGCCGTGGCCACGGTTCCTGTGTTGTATGCCGCGTCGGGCAACTGCCACATATATGTAGACCGCTGGAGCGACCAGGACGCCGCCGAGGCCATCGTGCTGAACGCCAAGCTACAGCGGCCCGGAGTATGTAACGCCATCGAGACGCTGCTCGTTCATGCCGATGTGGCCACACCGTTTCTGCGGGATGCGCTGACCGCGCTGCATGATGCCGGCGTCACTTTGCACGGCGACGACAGGGCACGGGCGACTGTCCCGGGCCTGCCCATCGGGGTCGCGACAGAAGCCGACTGGGACACCGAGTATCTGGCGCTCGAACTGGCGGTGAGGGTCGTTGATTCCGTCGAGGAAGCGATCGCGCACATCAATGCCCACGGCTCGGGCCATTCCGAGGCGATCGTCACTCGCGACACCGCGGCCGCGCGTGCGTTCCAGCTCGGCGTCGACGCGGCCTGTGTCTACGTCAATGCCTCGACGCGGTTCACGGACGGCGGGGAATTTGGGATGGGCGCCGAGATCGGCAACTCGACCCAGAAGCTCCATGCCCGAGGGCCGATCGGGCTCCGCGAGCTGTGCACGTTCAAGTACCTGGTCGAGGGCGACGGCCACGTCCGACCGTGAACCGCCCGTACCACCTTCCCTGACGTGCGAATCGGCATCCTGGGCGGTACGTTCAACCCGCCACACCTTGGTCACCTCGTGTGCGCGCAGGAGGCGTACATTCAGCTCGAGCTGGAGCGCGTGATCCTGATCCCGACACGACAACCTCCCCACAAGCCGGTCGACGAGGAGCCCGGAGCCGAGCATCGGCTCGAGCTGTGCCGGCTGGCGGTGCGGGGAGATCCGCGGTTCGAGGTCTCCGAGCTCGAGCTGAAGCGGGAGGGGCCGTCCTACACGGTCGATACGCTCTCATCACTGCACTCGAGTGCCCCTGACACCGACCTCTACCTGATCCTCGGCGGCGACATCGCGGCGGGACTGCCGGATTGGCATGAGCCGGAGCGCGTCCTGTCGCTGGCCACGGTGGCCGTCGCCAAGCGCCGCGGCACTCCTAGAGAAATGGTCGAGCAGTCGCTGGCCCGGCTGCGGGGCGGGGAGCGAACCAGGTTCTTTCATATGCCCCGGATCGGCGTGTCGTCGACGTTCATACGCGAGCGCGTGCGCGCGGGGCAGTCGATCCGCTACCTGGTGCCCGACGAGGTCGCGGGCTACATCGCGGAACAGGGGCTGTACCACTGAGTCCCGAGCAGGCCGCCCGCGCGATCGCCTTCTTGGCCGCCGACCGCAAAGCGCTTGACGTC
This sequence comes from uncultured Actinomycetes bacterium, assembly GCA_963719305.1. Taxonomy (GTDB): domain Bacteria; phylum Actinomycetota; class Thermoleophilia; order Solirubrobacterales; family Solirubrobacteraceae; genus Palsa-465. Next base: position 346,861 of record CAVRBL010000007.1, read on the forward strand.
GTCCAGCTGGACCTTCGCGGGATCATCGGCTACACCGACTACTTCGTCATCTGTAGTGGCCGCTCAGACCGGCACGTGAAGGCCATTCACGACGCGATCCACACCGGGATGAAGAACCAGCATGGTCTCCTACCGGAGCGCGTCGAGGGCCTGTCCCAAGCTCGGTGGGTGCTGATGGACTACCTGGATGTGGTGGTGCACGTCTTCACCCCCGTCACCAGGGAGTACTACCGGCTGGAGCAGCTGTGGGGCGAGGCGCCGATCGAGGCCGTCGGTGCCGGGGTGTAGCCGGAGAGGCGTCGACCGCCCGCTTCGACTCATAGCATCGCGAGCAGACGTGGCGCGACCTGTTTCTTGCGGCTCATCACGCCGGGCAGCTCGATCGTGGAGTCCTCCGGGGCCACGTCGAACGTCCGCGCCACAGCGCCCACGTCGCCCGCGACGAGCAGGTCGGTTCCCTTCGACATCACGTCGGTGATCATGAGCGCGTAGAGGTGCAGGTGGCGCCGCTCGCGCTCGCGTGCCATAGCGTCGAGTAGCTCGGACCGGCGGTCCAGCAGGCCCTTGCCCACCACCTCGACCTGAGCGATGCAGATCGTCTGCCCCGAGCCGATCTGGTACTCCTTGGAGTCGCGGGAGACGATCTCCTCTGCGGAGACCTCAGATACGTCCGCGGTGGCCTCGAACATCTCGCGTCCGAGCTCGCTGGCGTCGAGCGCCAGCACCCGCTCCATGTACTGGGTCACGGCGTGGTCGCGGTCAGTGGTCGTAGGCGAATTGAGGATCACGGTGTCCGACAGAACGGCGCCGAGCAGCAGCATCGCCGTCGCCTGGCTTGGCTCCATGCCGTTCTGGCGGAAGCGCTCGACGACCAGGGTGGCCGTCGATCCCACCGGGTCGAACGTCGCCGTCACCGGCACCCGCGTCTCGATCGAGCCGATGTGGTGGTGGTCGAGGATCTCGACGATCTCCGCCTGCTCGACGCCGGCGACGCTCTGCCCCTGCTCGGCGTGGTCGACCAGGATCACGCGACGACGGGTCGGGGCAACTAGGTCCGTGCGAGTGACCAGACCCACCGGCACCCGTCCGGAGTCGACCACAACCGCGGCGCCGTAGTGGATTTCCTTGACCTGTTCGGACACGTCGCCCACGAGATCCTCGCGTGTGACCGTCAGTGGGTCGCTCTCCATCAGCGCGCTGCAGGGAGCGGCGAGCGTGACCATCCGCCCGGACACGTACGTGTCGAGCGGCGAGACGATGATCGCGGTGCCCCGTTCGCGGGCGAGCTCCAGCACGTCGTCCGTTGGCCTGGAGCCGTTCGAGAGGACAAGCAGCGCGGCCCCCAGGTCGATTCCCAGACGCTGCGCATCGGCTCGGTTGCCGACCACCACCACGTCGCCATCCGAGATCCCGCTCGGGGAATTCACATCCATCGACTGCACCCAGACCCGTCCCGACAGCTGCGCGTCCTCGCCTGTCAGAAGCTCCCCGTCTACGACGTCGACGATCGCGCCCACCAGGGTGGGTGCATCCTCGAGCGTCGAGGTCTCGCGCGACTCGCGGATGAAGCGACGGGCGAGCGCCCGCTCAGTGACCACGCCGACCAGAGCGCCGTCCCGGTCGACGATCGGCACCAGGTCGAGGTTGGCGCGGGACATCGCCAGACCGGCGGCGCGGATGGGCTCGTCGAGGCGGGCGACCGGGAAGCTGGGCTGCATGACATCGCAGACGCGCAGCATCACGTGCGGCAGCAACTGCGGCGCCTGGACCTCGCTGCGCTCGAGCAACCACGACGTCTGGGGGTTGCACGGACCGAGGCGCACCGGTACGTAGTCGTTGTTGGGGTCGACCCGGCGCTTCAGTTCGGCGTACCCGATTGCGGAGGCAATCGCGTCGGTGTCGGGATTGCGGTGACCAGTCACATAGATCGTCGACACTGGCCAATGATTATCGCGGTACCGTGCCGCGCAGACCAACGACCGAAAGTGCGGCGAAGGGGGACAGCGGCTGGCTGAGGCTTAGCGCCGCGAGCGGCCACAGGGTCAACGGTTTCCCGGGTGGGACAAGCTTGGCCAGAGGCTTGCCGCGGCGGGTGATCGAGGAGGTGTTCGCCAAGCACGGCCCGGTCGAGCCAATAACCGAAATGGTCGCGGAACGGAGTCGCAGCCGACCGTCGTGCTGGACGCGCTTCTCTGAGGAGTGGAGCTGAGCGGGACTCGAACCCGCGACCTCTGCACATGCCAGTGCCGCGCTCTGGCCAACTGAGCTATAGCCCCTTCGAAATCGAAGTCTTCTGCAAGGTTAATGCATGCGCGCTGGGCGTTCCGCGCTGGCGTTAGCCGCAGCTGAATCGCATACTTGCCCGCAGCGACTGATATCGGGATCAGGAAGCACCGATCGAGCGTCCGCACAATAAACGCCGATAAGGTCGATCTCCTGTTCGTTGTACGTGGTTCGCACGTATCCGTGCGGCGTGTGCCGTGCTCGTCGACGTGTACTGACGATCACCACATCCCTCGCTTTGCTCAGCCGGCCCCACTTGACCTGAACCCGCCACAAACGACCGCCGATGTCAAGCGCGAGGTCTGCGCGGCCGTGCTCACCGACCGGTCTAAGCACCGGGACGTTCAAGCTTCATCGCTGCTAGCACGATCGCCTGCTCCGCTACGGCGCCCTTGACATTGGTCGAACCGCACGGAACAGATGTTCGCACCCGCCCCGGACGGAACCGACCCGGTGAACGCCCTATCCCGGCGGCAGGAACTCCGGCACGTCGAGCTCGTCTCCATCGGCGGACGGAGCCGCTGTGGTCCGGCGCCGTGGCCGTGTCGGCCCCTCGGCCGCGGCGGAGTCCGTGTCGCCACGCGACCGACCGCGACTCGGCGCCTCGCGGGCCGCCGACTCGATCCGTTCGATCTGCTCAACCATGCGCGAATGGATGGCCTGCACGTCTCGGAGCAGGCGCTCGGCATTGGCCCGCAACGAATCCCCAAGCTCGCGCAGGTCGCGCACGACCTGGTTGCCTTCGATATCGATCTCGGCGGCGGTTTGCTCGGCGGCGCGCATCAGATCCTGGGCTTTCCACGCCGCCTCCTCGTGGTCCTTCGCGCTCTCGGCCCGGAGTCGCTCCGCCTCGCTCTCCGCATGGCCCACCGCCTCGAGTCCCCTGGTGCCCGCCTCAGAGACGATCCGCTTGGCCTCCTGCTCTGCCTCGCTCCGCATCCGCTTGGCTTCCTGCGCGGCTTGGTCGCGCAGCCCCGCCGCCTCCTCGCGGACCTTAGCCAAAGTCCGGGACGCTTCCTCGCGCGCTGACGCGATGCTCGAGGACGACTCGTTGCGAGCCGCGGTAAGGATCTCGGCGGCCTCCTCCTCGGCAGCACTTACCCGCAGCTCGGCGGCGCGATCGCCTTCCGCGATCCGGTTCCGGACGCGCTCCTGGGCTTCGACCCGCAGCCGCTCGGCCGCTTGCTCGGCGGCCTCGAGGATGGAGGCGACCTGCTCAGCCGCGGTGGAAGCAGCGTCGGAATCAGGGGTCACCAGCGTCATCGTAGTCAGGTAGGGCGACGATAACCTGAAACCGTGATGGTCGAGAACCGTTACAACCCTGCCGTAATCGAGCCGAAATGGCAGGGCGTCTGGGAGAGCGAGCGCACCTGGGAAGTGTCGAACGACCCCGGCCGCGCACACGACGGCGGCGACCTGGAGAAGTGCTACGTCCTGGAAATGCTGCCCTACCCCAGCGGGGAGCCCCACGTCGGACATCTGAAGAACTACGCGCTAGGGGATGCGATCGCTCACTTCAACCGCCGCATCGGCCGGCGCGTGCTGCACCCCATGGGTTACGACGCGTTCGGCCTGCCGGCCGAGAACAACGCGATCAAGACAGGCATTCCTCCCCGCGAGGCGACGGAGCGCTCGATCACCGCTTACCGGCACTGGTTTCATCGCTGGGGGATATCGATCGACTGGAGTCGCGAGCTCTCCACACACGAGCCGTCCTACTACCGCTGGACCCAGTGGCTATTCCTGCGGCTCTACGAGCGTGACCTGGCGTACCGCAAGGAGGCGGCGGTCAAGTGGTGCCCAAACGACCAGACCGTGCTCGCGAACGAGCAGGTGATCGACGGGCGCTGTGAGCGCTGCGGCGCGGAGGTGGAGGCGCGCCAGCTGGAGCAGTGGTTCTTCAGGATCACGGACTACGCCGACCGACTGCTGGATGACCTCGAGCTGATCGACTGGCCCGAGTACGTCAAGGCCATGCAGCGCAACTGGATCGGCCGAAGCGAGGGGGCGGAGGTCACGTTCCGCTGCGAGGAGCTCGGCATCGACTACCCCGTCTTCACCACCAGGCCGGACACGCTGTTCGGCGCAACATTCTTCGTCATGGCGCCCGAGCATCCGGACGTCTTCAGGCTGGCGGAAGGCACCGCGCAGGAACGTGAGGTACACGAGTACGTCAACCATGCGCTGACCGAGTCGTCCGAGATCCGGGGAGCTGCCGAGAAGCCGAAGACCGGGGTGCCGCTGGGGCGGACCGTGACCAATCCCGTCAACGGAGAGCGGATCCCGATGTTCGTCGCCGACTACGTGCTGATGGAGTACGGGACCGGCGCGATCATGGCTGTGCCGGCGCACGACCAGCGCGACTACGACTTCGCCAAGGCGTTCGGCCTCCCGATCCGCCAGGTGGTCGCGCCGGCCGAGGGCGAGGCCGAGCGGGGAGAGGAGGGCCAGGCCCAGGCCGAGGGGGGAGAGGAGGGCCAAGGGCGAGGGACGGGCATTCGTCGCCCATTCCGAGAACGAGCGGCTCGTCAACTCCGGCCAGTTCACGGGGATGAGCGCCGTCGAGGGCAAGGAAGCGATCGTCGAGTGGCTCGATCGCGAAGGGAAGGGTCATGCATCGGTCAGCTACAAGCTCCGGGACTGGTTGGTCTCCCGCCAGCGCTACTGGGGCTGCCCGATCCCGATCGTCTACTGCGAGGGCTGCGGGGTCGTCCCCGTACCCGACCAGGACCTGCCGGTGGAGCTCCCCGAGGTAGACGACTACCAGCCCAAAGGCCGTTCTCCGCTCGCGGCGGCCGAGGACTGGGTCAGGACCAGCTGTCCGCAGTGCGGCGGCGAGGCCCGGCGCGAGACGGACACGATGGACACGTTCGTCGACTCCAGCTGGTACTTCCTGCGGTACTGCGATGCGCACAACGAGCGCGTTCCTTGGGACCGCCGGGTGCTCGAGATGTGGATGCCGGTCGACCAGTACATCGGCGGCGTCGAGCACGCGATCCTGCACCTGATGTACGCCCGGTTCTTCGTCAAGGCCTTCGCGGACATGGAGCTGCTTGACGTCCAGGAGCCGTTCCACGCGCTGTTCACGCAGGGCATGATCCTGGGGCCCGACGGCAACAAGATGTCCAGCTCGAAGGGCAACGTCGTCGAGCCCGCCTCGATTGTGGAGCGGCTGGGGGCCGACGCCGCCCGCACTTACGTGCTGTTCATGGGTCCCCTGGACCAGGACGCGGCCTGGTCGGACGCCGGCGTCGAGGGAGTGCACAAGTTCCTCGCACGGCTTTGGCGGCTGGGCAGCGAACTGGCGGCTGTGCCCGGAGGCATCGAGCAGCCGCTGGACCCCGACGGCGGTGCGCTGACACTGGTTCGCAAGGCGAACTGGGCGGTCGACAAGGTCACCACCGACATCGCGGAGCGGTTCGCGTTCAACACCGCGATCGCAGCCATCATGGAGCTCGTCAACGAGATCTACCGGCACGCGGATGCCGATGTCGAAGCGCGGCGCTTCGCGACCGCCACCGCTGCGTCGCTCGTGTTCCCGTTCGCTCCCCATCTTGGCGCGGAGGTCTACGAGCTGCTCAGCGGACGGAGGGTGTGGGAGGAGCCGTGGCCAACGGCCGATCCGGCAATGCTCCAAGCCGAGACCTTCGAGCTCGTGTGCCAGGTGAACGGACGCGTCCGGGACCGGGTGACGGCGCCGAGTGGCGCCCCGCGCGAAGAGCTCGAGCGCCTGTGCCTCGACACCCGAGGGGTCAAGGCGCATCTCAACGGACGCGAGGTCTCCAAGGTCATTGTCGTCCCCGACAAGCTGGTCAACGTCGTAGCCCGCTGAGCCAGTGCCCAAGTTCAAGTCGGCCTATCTGATCCACGGCGATGACCATGGCCGGATCGCCGAGCGCCGAGCGCGGCTTCGGATGCTGGCGGAGGAGGCCGCCGGCGCTCAGGGGGTGGAACTGCTCGAGGGTGAGCGAGCGACGCCCGACGCCGCCGTCGCAGCCCTCAGCACGATGACCTTCGCGATCGGGCACCGGTTCATCGTCGTGGACGGCGCGGAGCGATGGAAGGATCGCGACCTGGACGAGCTCGAGTCCGCCATGACGCCGGTCCCTCCAGATACGACGATCGCCTTCTTCGCGCGCGAGGAAGGAAAGCTGAAGGTGCCGGCGCGCCTCCACGACCTAGTGCGCGCCGCGGGCGGCGACATCTCCGCGGAGAACGGCGTCAAGTCGTGGGAGCTTCCGAAGTGGGTTCTGGAGCGCGCTGCCGAGCTCGGTGTGCAGCTCGATGGCAACGGCGCGCGCGCGCTGGTCGAGCAGGTGGGCGACCGCCAGCAGCGCCTGCTGCGCGAGCTCGAGAAGCTCGCGCTCGAGTTCGGCGACAGTCGCCCCATCGGTCCCGAGGAAATCGACGAGCTGTCGGCGCCATCCGCCGAGCGCAAGGGGTGGACGCTTGCAGACGCCGTCCTCGGCTCCGACGAAGGCGCCGCCACCGCCCTTTATCTGACGCTCCGCGCTCAGGGGGAGCGGGTCACCAGCTTGCATTACTGGATGACACAGCGAGTGCGGATGGCGATCGAGGTGGCGCAGGCCCTCGACCGCGGTGAGCCTGCTTCCCAAATCAAGCGCGGGCTGCGGATGCCCTCACGGGCTGCCGACCGGCTGATCGGGGACGCGCGCCGCGCGGGGGCCGACAGGCTTCGGCGGGCGCTCGAGCAGCTGGCCGACCTCGAAGTGGCCTCCCGCGGCGGCGGTTCCGGCGCGGCCAGCGAGGACACGGAGATGCTGCTCGCGATCGGCCGGATCGCGGGAGACAGGGGCGGAAGCGACTAGTGAGAGCTCAGGATGACGATGACCGCAAGGGCCACCACCAGCAGCGCGGTGACGGCCATCGCCACAGCCAGCCGGTGCAGGTCGCGCCGCTCGGGGGAGGACTCGCTCGCGGCGCCGGGCATCACCGGCGCGGCCCCGCGCGTCTCGACCGTGGGCTCGCGTTGATGACTTAGTTGCGCGCTCGCGCGAGCAAGCTCCTCGCGCTCGCCGGCCACTCGCTCGAGGTCTTTGGCCATTCGATCCCGTTGTGCCGCCGCCCGATCGCGCTGGCTGGGACTGATCTGATCGCGCTGCCTGCGCGCTTGATCGTGCTGTGCCGAGGCGACGTCGCGTTGCGCCAGCGCCTCCACTCGCTGCGCCAAGGCCTCGTCGCGTTGGGCCACCGCCTCCTTTCGCTGCGCCAAGGCCTCGTCGCGTTGGGCCACCGCCTCCTTTCGCTGCGCCAAGGCCTCGTCGCGGCTTTGGACGGCTTCGGCAGTGGCCCGTTGCGATTCACGAAGCTCTTCTGCGACGCGCGTCCGCTCGCGCTCGAGCTGTCCGCCCAACTCTTCGACCCGCTCGCGCAGGCTTACGATCTCCGCGCGGGCGGAGCTGAGCGCTCGAGTCTGGTCGGTTGCGACTCGATCCTGCGAAACGGAGGCGCGGGGTAGGGGAGCGCCTGCCTCGACTGAAGGTTGCATGCCTTTCTGCGGGGCCCGGGTGTCCCGCCTCGGCTGGACCCGCGCCGCTCCGTCCCGCTTGCGTGTACCGCGACGCGACCGCGCTGCATCCGGAACGCGCAACGCGACCGTCACGTCAGGCGCGACGCTCAACTCGGCGTCATCCGCGGCGTCCAGCTCGCCGTCACACGGGAACGCCGCCAGCCACGGTTCGCCGTTCTCGGCCGCCCACGGCTTGTGAACCAGGTCCGCAAGCAGCCGGATCTCGCCCTCATCAGCGCGCAGGATCAACGAGGGCCGCATGAACCGACGGCCCTGGACGCCGAACCAGCGGCCGGTCAGCTCGAGCCGGCCATCCGCCAGCTCGAACCCGTCGAGCTCGAAGCCGATCCCCCCAGCCTCGGAAAGCACGTGCGGTGCCAAGTCCTCCACGCGGCTCACAAGGTAGCGATCGGCGCACACACGTGACGGCCTGGCAAGCCTGCTTGTGAGCGGCTACTGCTCGCCCGCGCCGCGCCGGACACGCGCCGCCCGCGACTTCTTGCGGGCGCCCGTATTGCGGTGCAAGGCCCCGCGCTTGACCGCCTTGTCAATCGTCCGCACGAGCGCTCGATGCTCGTCGTCGGCGGCGGGGTCATCCCCAGCCCCGACCGCCCGCTCCAGGCGGCGGAAGTAGGTCTTGATCCTCGACGTGTAACGCCGGTTCTCGAGGCGCTCGCGCTCGGCTCGGAGGATCCGCTTCTTCTGGGAATGGATATTGGCCATGGGTTACGACAGAGCAAAGCCGCGGCAGAAGGGCCGCGGCGCGCGCGTACTATAGCGCGCTCGTGTCGGATGAGACCATCGTCTCGGATCCGCCGTCGGGAATGCCGACGGCCGCACGCCCGCGGCGTCGGCTAGCCATCAGCACGGCCATCTTCTCGGTGGCCACCGCCGTTTCGCGCGTTGTGGGACTGGCGCGGGAGATCGTGGCGGCGAGCTTCTTCGGCACCTCAGCCGCGGGCTCGGCATTCACCATCGCCTACCAGATCCCGAACCTGGTCGCGAACCTGTTCGCCCAGGCGGCGCTTTCGGCGGCGTTCGTCCCGGTGTTCACCGACCTGCTCCAGCAGGGCCGCAAGCGCGAGGCCGTCAAGCTGGCCTCGACCCTGTTCTGGCTCATCCTGATCGGTCTGGGCGCGATCACGGTGGTGCTGATCTTGGCGGCCGGGGTGATCATGCCTCTGTTCACGGGCCACTTCAACGCGGCGACCAACGCGCTCACGGTAGGGCTGGCGCGCGTGCTGTTCCCTGTCGTGCTCATCCTGGGGCTGACCGGACTACTGGTGGGGATCCTCCAGTCCTTCGACGAGTTCACGATCCCGGCGATCGCTCCCGCCGTCTGGAACCTGGTCATCCTGGTCCTGCTCGTCGCGCTCCGCCCGGTCTTCTACACCAAGGGCAACCTCGGGATCTACGCCTACGCGATCGCCTGGCTGGTGGCGACGATCGTTCAGTTTCTGATGGTCGCCGCCGCGCTCAGGCGGATCGACTTCCGCTTGCAGTTCACGCTCGACTGGCAGGACCCCCGTGTACGCCAGGTGTTCGTCTTGATGCTCCCAGTGACGATCGGGCTGGGGATCGTCAACCTGGATCAGCTCCTGAACTCCACGTTCGGCTCGCTGGTCTCGAGCGCGGCGCCGCGCGCCATCGACAACGCCTTCCGGATCTACATGTTGCCCCAGGGCATCTTCAGCGTCGCCGTGGCCACGGTCCTGTTCCCGACGCTCAGCCGGCTGGCCAACCGCCGGGACGTGGCTGGTATGCGACGCGCCGTCGGCATCGGGATGCGCCAGATCAACCTCTTGCTGATCCCGTCAGCCGCTCTGATGATGGTGCTGACGACGCCGATCGTCCGGCTCGTCTACCAGCGCGGAGAATTCAATTCTCTATCGACGCATTACGTGTCGGTGGCGCTGTTCTGGTTCGCGGTCAGCCTCCCGTTCGCGGGCGTCAACTTGCTGCTCACTCGGAGCTTCTTCGCGGTCCAGCGCCCGTGGATCCCAACTGGCCTGGCGGCGATGAACATGGTCGTCGACATCATCGTCAGCGTCGTCCTCTACAAGCCGCTCGGGATCGCCGGGCTGGTGATCGGGACGGCATTGGCGAACGCGGTCATGACCTGGCTTCTGCTCGACCGGCTGCGGCTGGGCCTCGACGGGCGGCTGGAGGGCAGGCAGACATTGATGATCACGCTCCGGATTCTCGCCGCCACCGTGGTGATGGCGGCGGTCGCCCGCGGCGTGTGGGTGGTAGCGAACAGCATCGTGGGCACATCGCTCATCGGCCAGCTGATCTCTGTAGGGCTGGGGATCGGGGTCGCCGCTGGTGCTCTACGCGAGGGTGGTGCTGCTGATGCGGATCCCCGAGGCGCGGCAGATCGAGCAACTGGTGCTGGGGCGGCTGCGAGTCGCCCGGCCTGAGCGACCTCGCGCCGAGCGCCGGACGCCGAGCCCCGGACGCCGAGCCCCGGACGCCGAGCCCCGGACGCCGAGCCTCGCGCCGAGCGCCGGACGCCGAGCCCGAAATACCCTTCACTGACATGGCCGACCAGGCTCACATCCGCAACTTTTCGATCATCGCCCACATCGACCATGGCAAGTCGACGCTCGCCGACCGCATCCTGGAACTGACGCATACGGTCGGTCCCCGCGCGATGCGTGCCCAGGTGCTCGACTCGATGGAGCTCGAGCGCGAGCGGGGAATCACGATCAAGGCCCAGGCCGTCCGCGTGTTCTACGAATCACCCGACGGCCAGACCTACCAGCTGCACCTGATCGACACGCCTGGACACGTGGACTTCACCTACGAGGTCTCGCGCTCGCTGCAGGCCTGCGAGGGCGCTCTGCTGGTGGTGGACGCCTCCCAGGGGGTGGAGGCGCAGACGGTCGCCAACACCTACCTGGCGATCGAGTCGGGGCTGGAGCTGATTCCCTGCCTGAACAAGATCGATCTGCCCGGCGCGGAGCCCGACCGCGTGGCGGGTGAAGTCGCGGACCTGCTGGGGGAGCCGGCCGACAGCGTGCGCAGGATCAGCGCCAAGACCGGGGAGGGGGTGCAGGCCATCCTCGACGAGCTGATCGCGCGCGTCCCGCCGCCGCACGGGGACCCCGACGGCCCGCCCAGGGCGCTTATCTTCGACTCCCAGTTCGACCAGTACCGCGGCGTGGTCGCCTACATCCGGGTCGTCGACGGCACGTTCTCCAAGGGCGAGGCGATCCGCGCGATGCAGGCCGGCACGGAGGCCGACATCGACGACATCGGGTTCTTCACGCCACAGATGACCTCCGCCGACGCGCTGCACGCGGGCGAAGTCGGATTTCTGATCACGGGCATCAAGGACGTGACCAAGCTTCGCGTCGGCGACACCCTCACCACCAAGGCGGGGCGGGCGGGATCCGCATCAGAGCCGCTCCCTGGCTACCGGGAGGTGAAGCCGATGGTGTTCTGCGGTCTGTTCCCGGTCGAGTCAGACGATTATCCCGACCTGCGCGACGCGCTGGAGAAGCTGTCGTTGAACGACGCCGCGCTGTCGTGGGAACCCGAGACCTCGGATGCCCTGGGGTTCGGGTTCCGATGCGGCTTCCTGGGCCTGCTTCACATGGACATCGTGCGGGAGCGCCTGGAGCGGGAATACGATCTGGAGCTGCTGGCGACGATGCCGAGCGTCGAGTACGAGGTCACGTTGACGGACGGCGGCGTTGTCGAGGTCCATTCTCCAAACGACATGCCGGAGGCTGGGCGCGTGGCGGCCATACGGGAGCCCTACATCCGCGCCCAGATCCTGACGCCAAAGGAGTTTGTGGGGCCGATCATGGAGCTCTGCCAGGACCGTCGCGGTTCCCATCACGGCATCCACTTTCTCTCCGCGGAGCGGGTGCAGCTGACCTACGACCTGCCGCTGGCGGAGATCGTGCTCGACTTCTTCGACCAGCTCAAATCGCGCTCGCGCGGCTACGCGTCGCTGGACTACGAGGTGATTGCAATGCGCGAGTCGGATCTCGTGAAGCTGGACATCCTTCTGGCCGGCGATCCCGTCGACGCGCTATCGATGCTCGTGCACCGCTCGAAGGCCTACCAGGCGGGGCGCACGATGGTCGAGAAGCTGCGGGAGAAGATCCCGCGCCAGCAGTACGACGTGCCGATTCAGGCCGCGATCGGCGCCCGGATCGTGGCCCGGGAGACGATCAAGGCCTACCGCAAGGACGTCACCGCAAAGTGCTACGGCGGCGACATCACCCGCAAGCGCAAGCTGCTGGAGCAGCAGAAGCGGGGCAAGCAGCGGATGAAGCAGGTCGGGAGGATCGAGGTGCCGCAGGAGGCCTTCCTGGCGGTCCTGGAGCTGAGCGAGAAGTGATGAGCGGTCCCCCGCGAATGCCGGTGGACCTCGGTCTATAGGATCGTCAGGCAGAGCCCGGCGAGGAAGGAGGCAGAACGACATGGCGACGCGCGACGGAACGGCGGAATGGCGTGGGGATCTGCAAAGCGGGTCCGGGACGGTGTCGGTCGCCAGCGGACTGTTCCAAGATGGGAACTACTCTTTCGCCAGCCGGTTCGAGGAGGGACCGGGCACCAATCCCGAGGAGCTGATCGCCGCTGCCCACGCCGGCTGCTTCTCGATGGCGCTCAGCAACATCCTCAGCGAGGCCGGGCATCGGCCGCAGTCGGTCAGGACGAGGGCAAAGGTGCAGCTGCGCAACGTCGACGGCCAACCCACGATCGCCAGGATCGACCTGGTGACGGAGGGACAGGTGCCAGGGATCGACCAGCAACAGTTCGATCAATACGCGGCTCAGGCCAAAGAGGGATGCCCTGTGTCGCGGGCGCTGGCCGGCGTCAGTGAAATGACCCTTGACGCCACGCTCGCTGGCTGAACGGCGGTCAGCGAGGCTGCGCGAGCGAACCGGACTCAAGGGGTGACTGAAACCACCGCCAGCTCGGGAGAGCAATTCGCCCACCTCGGGGCGATCAGGCTCTGTTACGAGACGTTTGGCGACAGGTCCCTGCCGCCGCTGCTGCTCGTGATGGGCCTTTCCTCGCAGATGGTGATGTGGGAGGACGAGTTCTGCGAGAAGCTCGCTTCTCGCGGCTTCTGGGTGATCCGGTTCGACAATCGCGATGTCGGCCGCTCGACGATCATGCGCGACTCGCCGGTTCCCAGCACGCGACAGCTTGTGCTGCGCGACCACCGCGGCGCCGCCTACTCGCTGGCGGACATGGCGGCCGACGCCGCGGGGCTGCTCGGCCACCTCGGAGTTGGAGCGGCGCACGTCGTCGGAGTCTCGATGGGAGGGATGATCGCCCAGCTGATCGCCATCAATGACCCCGGGCGGGTCCTGTCTTTGGTCTCCATCATGTCGACCACCGGCAACCGCCGCGTGGGCAGGCCTCATCCGGCGATGCTGCCCCTGTTATTCCGCCGCCGGCCGCGCGACAGGGAGGGGTATGTGCATGACTTCATCGCCACCTTCAAGGCGATCGGCTCCCGGCGCTATCCGCCCGGCGACGATCGGCTCCGGGCCTTGGCTGAGCGCTGCTACGAACGTGGGGTGCACCCAGCCGGGGCGGCCCGGCAGCTGGCCGCGATCCTCACCACCGAGGACCGCACGCCGCTGCTGGCGCGGATCTCCGTGCCGACGACCGTGATCCACGGCGACAGCGACCGGCTCGTGCTGCGCTCCGGCGGACAGGCGACCGCTTCCGCCATCCCCGGGGCCCGGCTTGTAATGATCCCCGGCATGGCCCACGATCTGCCACCGGCGCTGTGGGACCGCGTAATCGACGAGATCGTGCTTTGCGCCCAAGGGGCCAGGGAAGCTATGACTGCGCGGGCTGAGAACAATCAGCTTCAGAAGGAGGAGCTTTAGATGACCAATTTCGCGGAGAAGGTGCCCGCGGCCGCGGCGGCAGACCCCGAACACCCGGCCGTCAAGCTCGACGACATCGTCATGAGCTACGCGGTGCTCGACGCCGCCACCGCCCGCGCGGCAGGGTTCCTACGCGAGAAGGGCGTGCGCGAGGGCGACCGGGTGGGGATGCAGCTGCCGAACGTGCCCTACTTCCCCATCGTGTACTTCGGGGCGCTCCGGCTGGGCGCCATCGTCGTGCCCATGAACCCGTTGCTCAAGGAGAAGGAGGTCGCCTATCACCTGTCCGACTCCGGCGCGCAGGTGATGGTCGGATGGCACCAGTTCTCCGAGCCCGCGACGGCAGGAAGCGAGAAGGCCGGGGCGGAGGCCGTGATCGCGACGCCGGGGGAGTTCGAGCAACAGGTGGGAGCCGCCGAGCCGTTCGACGAGGTGGCCGACAGAGCGGACGATGATCCGGCGGTGATCATCTACACCTCGGGAACGACGGGTACGCCCAAGGGCGCGACCCTGATGCACAAGAACCTGATCTCCGGCGCGGAGGTGGCGCGGGATCTGGTCGACGCCGATCCGGACTCGGTGGCCGTGGCGACCCTGCCGCTGTTCCACGTGTTCGGGATGAATTCATTGATGAACGTCACGATCCAGGCGCGCGGGCTGATGACGCTAGTGCCGCGGTTCAGCCCCGAGAAGGTGCTCGAGGTGATCGAGCGCGACCGGGCGACGGTGTTCGGCGGCGTCCCCACGATGTACGCCGCCCTGCTTCACCATCCCGATCGCGAGCGCTACGACGTCTCGAGCCTCGATCTGTGCGTGTCTGGCGGATCGCCGATGCCGGTCGAGGTGCTGCGGGGGTTCGACGAGGCGTTCGGGACCAAGGTGCTCGAGGGCTACGGTCTGTCGGAGACGACCGGCATGGGCACGTTCAACCAGCCGGACCGTGAGCGCAAGCCCGGTTCGATCGGCGTGCCCGTGGGCGACACGGAGATCCGCCTGGTGGACGAGGACGGCAAGGATGTTCGCGCCGGCGAGCCTGGCGAGCTCGTGATGCGTGGGGCGTTCGTGATGGATGGGTACTGGGACCGCGATGACGCCACGGCCGAGGTGATGCGCGATGGCTGGTTCCACACCGGCGACATCGCCACTGTCGACGACGATGGCTACTACTTCATCGTCGACCGCAAGAAGGATCTGATCATCCGCGGTGGCTACAACGTCTACCCCCGCGAGCTGGAGGAGGTCCTGTACGAACATGAGGCCGTCCGGGAGGCGGCTGTGCTCGGTGTTCCGCATCCATCACTGGGCGAGGAGGTGGGCGCCGCGGTAGCCCTCAAAGAGGGAGCGAGCGCGGAGCCCGAGGAGCTCCGCGAGTACATGAAGCAGCGGGTGGCGGCCTACAAGTACCCGCGCGTCGTCTGGCTGGTCGAGGAGCTCCCCAAGGGACCGACGGGGAAGATCATCAAGCGCGAGATCGAGGTGCCGGCGGAGGAGCTCGAGCGAGCCTGATCGCGAGGCGCGCGGAGGGGCTCCTCAGGCCAGCTTCCGGGAGGCTCGCGCCGCTTCCGCGGATGGGCTCCTCAGGCCAGCTCGCGCGGAGGTCGCTCGACGACTTCCAGCATGTGGACTACGCGCTCGCTGTAGATCTCGTGCGCGACCAGTCCGGCACACGCCAGCATGGCGACCACCACGCCGTTGGCCAGCGTCAACCACCGGCTGACGTCCGGGGCGAAGGCCGCCGCGCCGACGACCTCCCAGATCGCAACGGCGGCGGTCGCGCCGCCTAGGAGCGACCACAGCCCGAGCACCCGGCCCGAGACCCGGAGCTCGGGATGGCCGCCGGGCCTCAGCCGGCGGTGGTGCCTGAGCACGCCGTGAAGGACACCGACATGGCGCTGCCCGCCACCCCGATCCCTAGCCCGACTCCCTTCACCGCGCCTGGACCAAAGGCCGCGGCGGCCAGGATCAGGAGAACCGCGGCTCCAAGCGCACCGAGGCTGAAGAAGAAGTGCTGGCGTGACATGTACCGAACCACTCTCTAGCGCGCTCCGGAGAGCGTACCCCCGCGCTCATGCTGGCGCAAGAACCAGTCGCAGACCGCGATGGCGTCGGAGACCGTCTCCCAATACAACGCCTCCGGGGTGTCCGACGGCCAGTGGTAGTTGAGCGGAAGCTTCGTGTCTTCAACTGACGCCAGCGTGGCCACCGGATAGCCCGCGCGGAGCGCGATGATCGCGTCGGTGGCGGCCACCGTGCGTATCCCGCGCCGAACGGTGACGCCGGCATCGGCGGCGGCGTTCGCCAGGGCCTCACGCATCTGCCGCGGGTAGTCGCGCATGCGCAGCATTCCCTCGCCCTCGAGCACGATCATGATCGGACCGCCGAGGCACTCAAGGCACACGAACTCCGTACGGTCGGGATCCAGTTCGCCGAAGTGGCGATCCCCGAACGCCTGCATCCCCTCGCTGAACGATTCCTCCGAACCGGTCGAAAGGAGGAGGATCCGCGTCCCGTCGACCGGACGATCTCGCAGCGAGGCGGCCAGTCCCAGCAGCACCCCCACCGCTGACAGATTGTCGTTGGCCCCTGGCACGACGGAGCGAACGCCGATATCGGTCATGGCGTCGATGGCACCGAGCGAGAGGACCAGACCGGCCCGAAGCAGATGCCTGAAGCCGGCCACCGCGCCGGCGCAGATCATGACCGGCCCGAGCCAGACTCCGTACAGGACCGGGACCGTGTGGCTCGAGCGCTCGTGCAGGCGCGGGAGGAACCTGGGGCCGAGGCGCCCCAGCGCGGGGTGAAACACGAGACCGGAATGGGCAGCGTCGTGATGGGCGACCAAAGCGATTGTGCGCTCGGCGTCTGCATCGCCGGTCTCAGCCACGACGTTCCACGTCGGGCGGCGCGGGAGCAGCGCTTTGCGAAACCACCGGCTTCCATGCCCGAGGTCGTCCCACAGCGCCGCGGCGCTGACAGCGCCGGCGGCTGCCGCCAGAAGGCGCGACGCGCGGCCACGACGGCGTAGCGCAACCGCCCCCGCGAGGGCAGCGATGGCGTTGGCCAGCCCGATCGGCCACCAGTACCCTCCGTGCGCCTGCTCCTGCTCGACCCCGGCCTGGCAGCCCAATTCTCTAAGGGTCGCTGCGATCCATTCCGCGGCCCTCCGTTCCCCGTCCGAGGCCGACGGGCGCTCGATCGCCGCGAGCTGGCGGATGGCCGCCTGCCAGTCGCCGTCGTTTGTCGCGATTCGCTGCGGATCGAGCTGATCGGTGTCAATGTCGGTCATGGCCCGGGGGCGTGCAAGATAATCAGAGTGGGGCTGAGTGGGTAGAACTTGGAGGCCATGAGTAATCCAGTAGCGACCCTCAAGAAGCTCGTTCGCGAGATGCTCGAGCGCCGTCGGGCCGCGGGACGGCAGACCCGGACTGCTGGCTTTGCGGCGGGCTCGCGCGAGCGCGAGATCGCCAACGCGTCGCCCGAGCGCGCCGGCGAGCTCGCCGGTCATCCCGTCGAGCGCGTGGAAACCTGACCCGGTGTTCGGCCGGTCCTAAAGCCAGGCCCGGCGCTGGGCCTGGTGGCCGACGCCGTGAACCTGCCATTGGCCCTGGCGCAGCGCGCGGTGGCGGCGCCGGACGCACCGTCCCCCGAACACCCACCACGCGACGAGCGCCCACAGCCCCCACATGGCGAGCAGCCCGGTGATGATGAGAATGGCCACAGCGATGACGGCCAGGGCGGCCACCGCGATCGCCACCACCATCGCGGGGCGCGCGAACGGGACGCGCTCAGACCGTCGGGAGACACGGTCGCTGGGTAGGTCGGCTACGACTGCGTCGAGCTCGCCGTAGGTGCGGGATTTGAACGCCTCCCCGAGGCGCTGCTCTAGTTCCTCCGCAAGTATGCGTCCCTCAGCCGCCGCCTGGCGCAGCCGCTCGGCCACGTGTTCGCGGTCGGCATCGGATGCTCTGAGACTCTGGCGGTAAGCCATCTCTTGGAATAGCCGGCGACCCGGACGGGACCGCCTGACATCAGGCTACCGCGCGGCGCCGGGAGCGACAAGGGACGCTCTGGTGATTCTGGTCACGGCCAGCATCGCGGCCGCCACGAGCGCCATCTCAAGCGCGAAGGCGCCGAGGCTGAGGGCGTTGTCCAGAGGCGGCAGGTCGTCCGTGGTCGTCAGGTGGTAGGCGAAATGGGGGAGCGTCCCGATCAGGAACGCCGCCCCGGCGATGAGGACGACGCGGCGCTCGAACCAAATTGCGGCGCAAATGAGCAGGACGGCGAAGCCGAGCTCGGCCGAAGCGTAGTCGCGGACCAAGTGCTCGTCGTAGGGGCCGATTGGCGAGATCCAATGGCGGCCGAACCCCGGGAAATTCGCATAAAACGAGCGGGGAGCGGCGACCCCCCAGATCCCGATCTCAGCCTGCGCCGCGCCGACCAGTGCCAGCGCCGCCCGTGCCGCGAGCGCAATCACCGGGCGCGGCGCGAGCACCTGCCCGGCGGGAGTGACGCGGCCGGCCTCGGAGTCGGTGGCCATGGAAGAATCATCGCCGATGGAGCTTGGCCTACGTGATCGCGCCTGCATCGTGACCGGGGCGTCGGGCGGGATCGGACGCGCGACGGCCGTGACCCTGGCGCGGGAGGGAGCCGCGTTGCTGCTCGTCGGGCGCCGAGCCGACGTGCTGGCGGAGGTTGAGGCAGAGTGCCGGGCGGCGGGTGGCGCGCCGGCCGCCCTGGAGCTCGATGTCACGGTGGCGGACGCGGGCGAGCGGGCGGTGTGGGAGTGCGTGAGCCACTTCGACCGCATCGACGGGCTGGTCAACGGCGCCGGCACCAGCGCGGTGCGGTCCTTGGAGCAGCTGACAGATGAGGAGTGGCAAGGACAGTGGGAGCTCCATGTGATGGCGCCGATGCGCCTGATGCGAGCCTCCGCACCGGCGATGGCCGATCGAGGCTGGGGGCGGATTGTCAATGTCTGCTCGTCGTCCGGGAAGCGACCGTCTTCTATGAACATGGCCTACTCGGTGACCAAGGCCGCAGAGCTGTCGCTGTCGCGCTCCTTTGCCGATCAGTACGCGAACCGGGGGGTGCTCGTCAATGCCGTCGCTCCGGGGCCGGTGCGGGGCGAGCTGTGGCTAGCGCCGGGCGGGATGGCGGATCAGGCGGCGGAGGCCCAGGGCACCACGCGCGAGGAGGTGCTCGAGGCCACGGCTTCCAGGGTTCCACTGAGCCGGTTTGGCGAGCAGCAGGAGATCGCGAACGTCATAGCGTTTCTTTGCTCCGAAGCCGCCTCCAACGTCTCCGGCGCCGCGTGGTCCGTGGACGGGGGCGCCGTTCCGGTGATCATCTAAGTGGCCGCCGCCGTCGGCAAGGCCTACCCCTCGGTGACCTACGCCGTGGGCAGGGAGAAAATCAGGGAGTACGCCGCGGCCGTAGGGGAAACCAATCCTCTCCACCTGGATCTCGAGGCTGCCCGGGCGGCCGGGCACGCCGACCTGGTGGCACCCCCCATGTTCGCCGTCGTGTACTCGTCGCCCGCCGTGACGGTGGCGATGTTCGATCCCGAGCTCGGTGTGGACTTCACGCGCGTCGTCCACGGCGGCCAGGAGCTCGTCTGGGGCCCGCTCGTGATCGCGGGTGATGAGATCGCGACCACGGCAACCGTGAAGGAGGTCTCGGAGCGTGGCGGGATGACCTTCTACGTGTTCGAGGCCCGGTCGGAGAACCAGCGCGGCGAGACGGTGTGCACCGGGACCTGGACGATCATCGTCAGGGGAGCGTCGTGAAGCAGGGCGACCGGATCGAGCTGAAGGTGAAGCCCGACCGCTACGTAACGATCCGCTACGCGGGGGCCTCCGGCGACTTCAACCCGATCCACATCGACGAGGAGTTTGCGCAGCGGGTCGGACTTCCGGGACGGATCCTCCACGGGCTGTGGACGATGGCCCAGGTCGCCCGGGCCCACACCGAGGCTGCCGGGGCACCGGGGAAGCTCAAGCGCTTGTCGGTCCAGTTCCGGGGGATGGGCCGGCTGGATGAGGAAATCGTGGTCGAGGGAACCGTGCGCGAGGTAGGTAACGGAATTGCGACCGTCGACTCCGAGGCCAGGCAGGCAGACACTCGTCTGATCCGGGGCGCGGTGGCCGAGCTTCAGGTCGACTAGGTCACTTCTTGCACGGCACCGGGCCGCTGGGCGCCGGGGCGCTGCCAGATTCCTGGGGCGGGGGCGAGGAGTTGACCGTCACCGGGTAGGTGGCCACCAGCGTGTCCTCAATCTGCGCGTAGCTGTTGGTGTTGCTGGTCACCAGATCGATCGGCGCACTGGTCGCGCAGGTGCTCATCGTCACCCTGGAATCCGTGACCGACGGCTGGGGCAGCGAAGGCACCGACGTGTTCGGCTTGACGAAGTTGAACGCCTTGGTGAAATCGCCCGTGGCGGACCGCCGCCAGGAGCTCAGGTTCGGCACCTCGGCGCCGAACCGCGTCTCCAGGAACCGCAGCAGCGAGGTGTGGTCCGAGACACCGTGATACACGAACCCGCCGCGGCTGAACGGGGAGACGATCAGCAGAGGGACGCGGAAGCCGAGGCCGATCGGCCCCGCCATCCCCGACGCATCCGACGGCAGCGGGTTGGCAGTCAGGTATTCGCCCGCTGTCCCTGCCGGGGCGGCCGGCGGCGGGACGTGGTCGAAGAAGCCCCCGTTCTCGTCATGGGTGATGAACAGTGCGGTCTTCGACCAGATCGAGGGGTTGGACACGAGCGTATTCAGCACGTCGGCCGTCACCGACTCTCCGTAGATCGAAGGCGCCGGCGGATGCTCGGAATCGATCAAGTTCGCCAGGATCCATGAGACCTGGGGCAGGGTGCCGGCCGCCACGTCGGCGTGGAACTGCGCCGGGTAGGTGGGCGTAAGGGCATTGGCGCTCAGCGCTGGATTGGTCTGGTACTGCTTGAAGTACGGCAGCACGTTGTCGCCGTAGTTGCCGTCAGGGTTGCCGTAGACCTTCCAGCTGATCCCTCGCGCCTGCAGCTGCTCGGGATAAGTGGTCCAGCTCAGCGTGCCGAAGCGCTCGACGCGGGTCGAGCTGGTAGACAGGATCGGCCCACCCTGCGTTCCGGCCGGGTCGAGCCAGGCCGACATCGTGTACAGGCGGTTGGGATCAGTGGGGCCGATGACCGAGCAATGGTGGTGATCGCAGATCGTGAACGCGTCGGCGAGCGCGTAGTAGAACGAGAGGTCCTTGCGGGTGTAGTAGCCCATCGTCAGTGGGCCATTGGCGCTCCCGTCCACGGCCAGGTGCTCGCTGACGAAGGCGTCGAGCTTGCCCGAGTCCCAGTAGATGTGCTGCGGGCCCCAGCTGTGGTTGATGTCATTTGTGCACTCGCCGTTGTGGAACGAGTCGAGGTGGAAGGGGTACAGGTGGCCGCCATCGAATCCGCCCGGGTAGCCGGGCTGGGCGAAGATGCTCAGGCCGCTGCCGTCGTTCAGAGCCAGCACGTTGGGGTCGGCGAAGCCCGCCACACCGCGGTATGAACCGAAGTAGTGGTCGAACGAGCGGTTCTCCTGGATCAGGATCACCACGTGCTGGATGTCGTTGAGGCTGCCGCAGTTGGGTGGGTTGGCCAGGGCCCGCGAGATCAGTGGCCCCCATACCATGGCGGAAGCGCCGGCGGCTGCACCGGCTTGCAGCGCCTGGCGGCGCGTCAGTCCTTCGCCCATTTTCTTCCTCCCGATAGCTCCGATCGCGGCACGAGCGCCCGCGATTGACGGAAAACTAGACCAGCGATTGGCCGGAAACCCTACACCTACAATCAGGACGGTGCTGACAGAACGGCAAGAGCTCGTGCTGCGAAAGGCCGTCGAGGAGTACCTGGCTGCCGGCTCGCCCGTGGGTTCGAAGGCTCTCTCGGCTGCCACGGATATCGCGTGGGGACCGTCGACGGTGCGCCATGAGCTGGCTTCGCTCGAGGAGCTCGGCCTGCTGGCTCATCCCCACACCTCAGCCGGCCGCGTGCCGACCGAGGCCGGCTACCGCTACTTCGTCGATCGCCTGCTGCGCGAGGACGACGGCGGACCGTCGCTGTCGTTGTCGCTCGTGCGGCGCGAGCTGGACGACGCCATGCAGGTGACGACTGAGACGCTGTCGCAGGTCACGAACCTGCTGGCGATCGTGACTGCGCCGCCGATCGAGACTTCCACGATCAAACACGTCGAGGTGCTTGTCCTCCAGCCGCAGGTGCTTATGGTGGTGGTGATCACCTCAACGGGCGGCGTGACCAAGCGCATGTTCACATTCCCGGAGCCGGTTGACCCGGGGTTGGCGCACTGGGCGGCCAGCTACCTGAACGAGCGTCTGGTGGGCCTGGGGCTGGGGGCCCGCATGATCCACCAGCGTCTTCACGACCCCTCGCTTTCGGGCATCGAGACCGCTTTCCTGGAGTCGATTGCCCCAGTGTTCACGGAGCTCGAGGAATCCGCGCAAGAGACGCTGTACATCGAGGGCGCGGCGCGACTGCTGCAGCTCGACCGTGTCGCCGACGTGACCGAGCTCCAGCAGCTGATGGACATGCTCGAACGGCGAGTGTCGCTGCTCGGCGTGCTGCGGGCCTCGCTGGCGGAGCGCGGCGTGCTGGTCCGGATCGGGGCCGAAAACGACGCCCCGGCGCTCCACTCGCTGGCGCTGGTCGCCGCCAGCTATGGCCTCCCGCAGCGCAGCCTGGGGGCCGTGTCGGTCATCGGGCCGCTGCGCATGGACTATCGCCGCGCCATTCGCTCGGTACGCGACGCGGCCGCGCAGCTGTCCAGCTTCGTAACCGAGGTGTACGACGAGCGATGAGTGCCTCGCAGATGCCACGCGACTACTACGCGGTCCTGGGGGTCGGCCGCGACGCTTCGGAGTCCGAGATCAAGAAGGCGTTCCGGCGGCTGGCGCGCGAGCTTCACCCTGACGTCAACAGCCACGACCCGAAGGCTGAGGAGAAGTTCAAGCAGGCCGCCGAGGCCTACGAGGTGCTCTCCGATGCCGACCGCCGCGCCACGTACGACCGCTATGGCCACGAAGGACTGCGCAGCGGCGGTTGGTCCCCGAACTTCGAGGGCTTCGGCTCGGTGGCCGACATCTTCGAGGCATTCTTCGGTGGCGGCGGAGGGCCCTTTGGCGACATCTTCGGCGGAGGCACCGGCGGGCGTGCGTACGGTCGCGTCCAAGGCGGAGACGTCGCCGTGACCGTGGAGATCGCTCTGATTGACGCCGCCCAAGGCGCGTCGGTGCCGGTCACGTACGAATCGATCGCACTCTGCGAGCACTGCCACGGCAACGGCGCCGAGCCGGGCACGCCGATCGAGACCTGCTCGCGGTGCGGCGGTGCGGGTCAGCTACGGGCCGTCACGCGCACGCCGTTCGGACAGGTCATGCGCAGCACCGTGTGTGACAGATGCGAGGGCGAAGGACGGGTGCCCAAGCAGCCCTGCCGGGTGTGCCGCGGCCGGGGACGCAAGGTCGAGCGCGTCAAGGTATCGGTCGACGTTCCGGCCGGGATCGCGGATGGGCAGCGGATCCGGATCGCGGGACGCGGCCACGCCGGCGACCGCGGCGGTCCTCCGGGTGACCTCTACGTCCAGGTCCGCGTGCGCGAGGATCCGCGCTTCGTCCGAGATGGCGATGATCTGGTCACTGCGGTCGATGTCGCCGCGCCGCTGGCGGCGCTCGGCACCACAGTCGAGGTGCCGACGGTCGATGGGGCGGTGGAGCTCGAGATCCCCGCCGGGACCCAACCTCATGAGACGCTGGTCGTGCGGGGCGAGGGGATGCCGGCGCTGCGCGGGCGGCGAAGCGGCGACCTGCGCGTCATCGTAAACGTGGTCATCCCCCGCCACCTGAGCCGCGACCAGCGGGAGCTAGTCGAACAGCTGGCGGAGACGATGACCGACCACAACCTGCGCACCGACGAGGGCGTGTTCGGGAAGCTCCGGCGCGCGTTCGGCGGTTGATCCACTCACCTCCGCCTAAATGATCCGCCTCGCGGTTCGCGTTCGTCGCGAGCAGTCTGAGCTGGTGCTGGCCGAGCTGCTGGAGCTCGCGCCCGGAGGAGTGGAGGAGGTCGACGAGGACGACGTCGTCGAGTACGCGCTGTACGGACCGCCGGGCGAGCTGCCTGCGCTTCCCGACCTCCGTGCCGCCGCCGGCGGCGCGCTGGTGGAGGTCTCGACCCAGGAGGTCCCAGACGACTGGGCCGACCGCTGGCGCGAGTTCCACAGGCCGCTTGTCCTCGGGGACCGGCTGACCGTGCGGCCGCCGTGGGCTCCGAGGGGCTCGACGCCGCTCGACATCGTGATCGATCCGGGACAGGCGTTCGGGACGGGCGCGCACGCCACCACGCGCTTGTGCCTGGAGCTGATGCTGGAGCTCGAAGCCCGGGGATCATTCCTCGACCTGGGCTGCGGATCGGGCGTGCTAGCGATCGCCGCGGCATACCTAGGGTTCGAGCCGGTGCTCGCGGTCGACAACGACTCGGCGGCCGTGGAGGCGACGCGCGCGAACACTGCGGCCAATGGCGTGCGCGTCGAGGTGGGTCGGGCCGACCTTCGCCGTGATCCGGTTCCGGCGGCGGACACGGTGGCGGCGAACCTGCTGACGCCGCTGCTGGTCGAGTGGGCGGGACGGCTGGGAGCGGCGCCGTCGCGACTGATCGCCAGCGGGATCCTGGCCGAGGAAGCTGACCGCGTGGCGCGTGCTTTCGCGGATCGCGGCCTTCAGGAGCAGGCCAGGCGCCGAGACGGCGATTGGGTGGCATTGCTGTTCGAACCGGCATAGCCGCGCCCGGCGGGGGGCGCGCCAACCAGCCTGTCGGTGGGCGCGCCGACCGCGCCGCAGTGGGCCGCGCCACCGGCGGGCGGGAACATCTGGACAACCCGCGGCGGCTGAAGATTGGCCCCGTGGCCCATGACGCCCGGACCGCGTTGCCTCATCCTTACGCCCACGCTGCGAACGAGCCGAGGAAGAAGGAGGTAACTCTGGTGAGCCAAACCCGCTCGCGATCGGCGTGACCCTTGGTGGCCTGGTGCTCGACGTGGTGGCGCCGCGACCAAAGCCTCGGGCTGGCGTTGTCGTTCCAGTCCTCTCTCCGCTGGGGCTGCCCGGCCGTCCCGAGGACACCGCGGTTCGTCGGGCAATCAGGTAGGGAAACGCGATCGCGGGCGGGTGGGCGCTCGAACCACGACGGTCCGTCGCTCTGGTACACTGACGTACCGTGAGCACGGTAACCGCGCCCCCTGCCCCCGAGACCGCCGAGAGGCAGGCACCGCCGTCTCCAGCGGGGCCCACCGGCCCGGATCGGGAGATCCGCCTTCCTCCGGCCCGACCACAGCCGCGTCTGCTGCAGACCGTCCAGTTCGGCCTTCGCCCATTCCTCTCGAGCCTGCGCGCCCGAGAGCAGCACGGAGACGTGTGGATGGTGCAGCTACTGAGCCAGCAGGAGTTGTTCGTGATCACCTGCCATCCCGATCACGTCGAGTCCCTGTTGAAGGCCAAGCCGCAGGACGCGCCGTCGCTGACGGGAGAGTCGCCGCTGCGGCCGATCCTCGGCCCGAACTCGGTTCTGACGACGGTCGGCGAGCAACACATGCGCCAGCGCAAGCTGCTGCTGCCCGCGTTCCACGGCGACGCCGTCCAGCGCTACGTCCAGATGATCGAGACGGTCGCGGAGCGGGAGATCGACCGGTGGCCGATCGGCAAGCCGTTCGCGCTCGCCCCGCGCATGCAGGCCGTGACGCTGGACGTGATCATGAGCGGAGTCTTCGGGATCGAGGGGAGGCCCGCACCCGGCACCGTCGAGCACCGGATCCGCCAGACGTTCAGACGGCTGCTGCTGGCCTCGACCAACCTACTGTTCGAGCTGGTGGAGCTGCAGCAGCTGGGACGGCCCGAGCCGCGCGGGCCGCTGAAGTGGATGATCGATCTGCTCGACCGCCAGCTCTACCCGGCAATCCGTGAGCGTCGCGCCCAGGGAGTGAAGCCCGGAGCGCACGACGTCCTCTCGATGCTGCTCGAGGCCCGGGACGAGGACGGAAATGCGTTGACCGACGAGGAGCTGCGCGACCAGGTGGTGTCGCTGGTGCTCGCGGGACACGAGACGACAGCAAATTCATTGGCCTGGACGTTCGAGCGCCTGCTGCGCTTCCCGGCGGCCTACGACCGCCTCCGCGAGCTCGTACGGTCAGGCGGGGAGGAGGCGGAGAGCTATGTCGAGGCCACCATCCACGAGGGGATGCGGGTCCGTCCCGTGATCCCGATGATCGTGCGGATGGTCAAGCGACGATGGCAGCTCGGCGAGTACGTGGTGCCCGCGGACACGCCGGTCGGCGTCAGCATCGTCGCGCTCCACCATCGCGAGGACGTCTATCCGGATCCCCACGCTTTCAGGCCGGAGCGCTTCGTGGACCAAAAGCCCGGGACCTACACCTGGATCCCCTTCGGCGGGGGCATCCGGCGCTGCCTGGGCGCCTCCCTGGCGATGGCCGAGCAGCGGGTGGTGCTCAATGAAATCGCGAAGCGCGTCGATCTCAGTGCGCCGCGCCAAGCGCCCGAGCGACCCCGTCAGCGCAACGTCACGATGATCCCCGCCCGCGGCGGCCGGGTCGTGGTCGAGCGCAAGCATTAGCACTAGTGGCCCCGTCCGCAAGTATCGGTTCATTCGAGCGGCCCCTGACGGCGCCTGGCTTCGTCCTCGGAGGCTCGCGTAGCGCTGCTACGCGTCACCTCCTGCGTCCTCGCCAGTCATCCGTCAGTGACCACTCTCGGTGCACCGACACTCACAGACGAGACCACTAGCCGGTTCACCGGCTACGGTTCCGCCGTGGCTACCGAGCAGACAACCTCAGCCTCGATCCCCGAGGGCCTGGGCCATCGCGAGCGCCTGATCGCGGCCATGGCCGCCTCGATCGAGGAGAAGGGGTATCGCCAGACGACTGTCGCCGACGTCGTCCGCATCGCCCGCACGTCGCGGCGCAGCTTCTACGAGCAGTTCGAGGACCGGGAGGCATGCTTCCTGGCCCTGTTCGACGCCACCAACGACGCCACGATGGAGCAGATCGCCGCGGCGGTGCGTCCCGACCGGCCGCCCGAGGAGCAGGTCGATCAGGCCCTGGGCGCGTACATCGACAACGTCATGGCGCACCCGGCGCTCTACAAGAGCTTCGTCCGGGAGCTGCCGGCACTGGGACAAGCCGGCGCCGACCGCCAGCTCGGAGTGATCGAACGCTTCGCGCAGCTGCTGGTGCAGCTGGTGGAGACGGGAAGGCGCGAGCAGCCCGAGATCATGGCCCGGCCGCTGACGATGGACACCGCGGTGATGATCGTCGGGGGGCTGCGCGAGCTGGCGGTGATCTCGCTTCAGCAGGGCCGCGACGTACGCGAGCTACGGGAGACGGCCGGCGAGCCGATCAAGGCCATCCTCCGGGGCGCACTGCTCGACTCCTAAAGCGCGCTACCGTCCGCCCGGCGTGAGCACGTTCGCAGTCAAGTTTCTCGGCTGCAAGGTCTCGCAGGCGGACGCGGTGCTGGCCCGCCGCGCGCTATTGGCCGCCGGGCACGTCGAGGTCCCTGAACCCGACGCGGAGCTGCACGTCATCAATACCTGCTGCATCACGCGGGAAGCGGAGGGCAAGTCGCGCCAGTCGGTCAGGAGGTCGCTGCGCACGGCACGCGAGGTGTACGTCTCCGGCTGTGCCGCGAACCTGGACGCCAGCCAGTTCGAAGAGATCGACTCGCGCGTGCGCCCGTTCACGGGAACGGCGGAAGACGTGGCGGCGGCGATGGGCGGCTGTGCGGACCTGGAGCACGACGTCTTGCCGCGCCAGACGGTCGAGCAGGCCACGCGCACCCGTGGCTTTGTCAAGGTTCAGGACGGCTGCGACTGCCACTGCGCGTACTGCATCATTCCCACGGTCCGGGGTTCTGCACGCTCGCGGCCCGCCTCGGCCGTGGTGGAGGAGGTCCGACGCCGCGTCGGTCAGGGGCAGCCGGAGATGGTGATGACGGGCATCAGCGTCGGCGACTACCGTGACCCCGAGCGAGGGCTGGAGCTCGGCGAGCTGATGATGGAAGTCGCCCGGGTCCCGGGCGTGCAGCGGGTGCGGCTGTCGAGCGTCGAGGTGATCCACGTCAAGGACTCGCTCCTGACGGCGCTGGCCACCGAGGGAAAAGTGTGTCCACACCTTCACGTCCCGATGCAGTCGGGCGACGACGGCGTGCTCCACGTGATGGGGCGGCATTACACCGCGGCCCAATACCTGGAGCGCATCGCGGAGCTGCGCGACGCCGTGCCGCACGTGAACGTCACGACCGACGTGATCGTCGGCTTCCCGACGGAGTCTCGGGAGGCGTTCGGGCGCACGCTCGAGCTGATCGACGCCGCGAGGATCACGCGCGTGCACGCCTTCTCGTATTCACCCAGGCCCGGGACCGCCGCCGAGGACCTGGGCGATCAGGTGCCCGCCGAGGAGAAGAAGGCCCGATCCCGCGAGCTGCGGGGCCATTCCGAGGTCCGCTCCCGGCACCACCGGGCGGCGAAGCTGGGCGAGGTCGAACGGGTGTTGGTCGACAAGGTGGCAGACACCCAGTGCTCGGGCTACACGGCTGACTACACGCGCTGCTATCTGCCGGCGGGGGCGGCGCGACGAGGCGAGCTGATCAGCGTCCGCTGCGAGGAGCTGCATGCGGATGGGATCAGGTGCGGGCTCTATCCTCAGGCTTTGTGAGCATCAGCGAACAGGTGCGATCAGATATCAACGGGGCCATGAAGGCCCGCGACACGGAGCGCGTCGGCGCGCTTCGCTTAGTGCTGTCCGAGCTTCAGAAGGCGGCCAAGGAGGGCGGCAGCGACGAGCTGGCCGTGCTGCGCCGGGAACGCAAGCGGCGCATTGAAGCGGCGGAGCAGTTCCGCCAGGGCGGCCGTCCCGAGCTCGCCGGGCAGGAGGAGTCAGAGGCGGAGCTGATCGGCGGCTATCTCCCCGCGGAGCTCGACGATTCCGAGCTGGACGCGATCGTCAACGCTGCGATCGCCGAGACCGGAGCAACGAGCCCCAAGGACATGGGCGCGGTCATGAAGGCCGTGATGGCGAAGGCCGAAGGGCGAGCCGACGGAAAGCGTGCGTCCGCCCGCGTGCGCGAGGCTCTCGGAGCCTGAGTGCGTAAGCAGATCGAGCTCGACAACGCGATCGCCGCCGAGCTGGCGGGATCGAAGGACGCGGTGCTGCGCTCCCTCGAAGGCCACCTGGACTGCGAGATTTACCTACGCGGGAACGTGCTGACGCTCGATGGCGATCCCGACGCCATCAACAGCGCCGCGCTGGTGGTGCGGGAGCTGTCGGAGCTGATCGCCCAGGGACACGCAATCGGCCCGGGCACCATCGAAGCCGTCAAGGGGGCGCTCGACCAGCACGAGTCGCCCGCGCGGATCCTGGAGGACGTCGTGTGGCGTCACCGCACGACGAAGGTGGCGCCCAAGACCGTCAACCAGAAGCGCTACGTGGACTCGATCCGCAGCAACACGATCACGTTCGGGATCGGGCCCGCGGGCACGGGAAAGACGTTCCTAGCGGTCGCGCTGGCCGCAGCCGCCCTCAGCCGCCGTGAGGTGAACCGGATCATTCTCACCCGGCCTGCGGTCGAGGCCGGCGAACGGCTGGGATTCCTGCCGGGGGACCTGATGGCCAAGGTCGACCCCTACCTGCGGCCGCTGTTCGACGCGCTGCACGACATGCTCGAGTCCGACCGCGTCTCACAGCATCTGGAGCGGGGAGTGATCGAGGTGGCGCCGCTCGGGTTCATGCGGGGTAGATCGCTGAACGACTCGTTCATCATCCTCGACGAGGCCCAGAACACCTCGCCAGAGCAGATGAAGATGTTCCTCACCCGCCTGGGCTTCAACTCCAAGATGGTGGTCACGGGGGATGTGACCCAGATCGACCTCCCGCCCGACCAGGTCTCCGGCCTGGTCATGGTGAGCGATGTGCTTCAGGGCGTCGACGGCATCGAGTTCATTCGCTTCGGGGAGGAAGACGTCGTCCGCCACAAGCTCGTGCAGCGGATCGTCGCGGCCTACAACGAGCACGCCAAGCGGCTGGCACCCGAGCTGCGTCCTCAGCGACGCCGCGCGTGAGCGGCGTCGAAGTCGAGCTGATCGGCGCCGACGTCCTGGGGCCGGGCGCTCCGGGCGCGGCCGAGCTCGAGCAGCTCTGCGCGCTGGCCCTGGCGTCGGCCGGGATCCACGACGGCCACGTCGCGATCGCGTTCGTCGACGAGGACCGGATCCGTGCTCTGAACTGTGAGCACCGGGAGCTCGACGAGCCGACCGACGTACTGTCGTTCGGCGTCGACGAGGGTGGACCGACGGCAGGGCCGCGAGAGCTCGGCGACATCGTGATCTGCCCCGATAGGACCGAGGACATACGCGAGGCGGTCGTGCACGGCGCGCTTCACCTGAGCGGCATGGACCACGAGCGCGACGATGGGGAGATGCTCGCGCTCCAGGCCGAGCTGCTCCAATGGGTCTCGGGTTGACGCGCAGCGGCTTCGTCGCGATCGCCGGACGGCCGAACGTCGGCAAGTCGACGCTGGCCAACGCCATCGTCGGGGCCAAGGTGGCGATCATCTCCGACAAGCCGCAGACCACACGGCGCGCCATCCGGGGAATCGCCACCGGCGAGGACTGGCAGCTGGTGCTGGTCGATCTCCCCGGGGTGCAGCGGCCCAGGGACGTCCTGACCGAGCGCATGCAGCGCCGGGTGGAACAGGAGCTCGAAGACGCCGACGGCTGCCTGCTTGTCATCAATGCCGAGCAGGGGATAGGACCCGGCGACCGCTTCATCGCCCGCCTGCTGGCAGGCGCGAAGGTCCCGGTCGTGGTCGCGGTCAACAAGATCGATCGCGCAGACCGGGCTCGGATCGCGGAGGCACTGACCGACGCCGAGGAGCTCGGCGTCGCCGATGAAATCTTCCCGGTGTCGGCGCGAACCGGCGAGCGCCTGCCGGCGCTTGCCCAGCACCTCGTGTCGCTGCTGCCGGAAGGACCCTTCTACTTCCCGCCCGAACAGCACTCCGACCAGCCGGAGCCCGTTCGGCTCGCGGAGCTGGTTCGAGAGCAAGTGCTGGCGCGCACGCGGCAGGAGGTACCGCACGCGGTGGAGGTCGAGCTGCAGGAGATCGAGCATCGCGAGGACCTCATTCGGATCGAGGCGGTGATCCTGGTGGAGGCCGAGTCGCAGAAAGGGATCCTGGTCGGGGCCGGGGGAGAAATGGTCAAGGCGATCGGGACCGCCGCACGCCGGGCGATCGAGCGAGAGTTGGGCGTGCAGGTGCACCTGGCCTTGTC
The DNA here is from genome assembly GCA_963719305.1 of uncultured Actinomycetes bacterium. GTDB lineage: Bacteria > Actinomycetota > Thermoleophilia > Solirubrobacterales > Solirubrobacteraceae > Palsa-465. The sequence goes on from CAVRBL010000007.1 coordinate 377,912, forward strand.
GGTGCGCGTGCGCCGCCACTGGCGAGCGGACGAGCGTCTGCTCGATCGGTTGGGGATCGAGTAGAGGGGCGCCGCGGCCCGGAGGGGCGCCGGGCCCGCGGGCGCGCGAGACGCCGGAGACTCGTGGCCCGAGTGCTCCCTGCGTAACTCCCCAAAGCTCGAGCCGGGGGCCGGAGTTGGGAGAGATCCTCCTCCTCCACGCTGCATATGTCCCCACTGGCCACCGTCCGCACCGGCCGTGCGACGTTGCGCACGCCCACGCGCCGGGCCGGAGGCCCTCGCTCGGATCAACCTCCGGCCCGGCCCATCCTTCGGGACTTGGCGCGGCTAGGCAGCGGAGGGCCTACAGCGCCCGCCGACCCAAGCTCGGCGCGCAGCCTTGGTGATAGCCCGCCAGGACGCCCCCGGCCTTCACGTCCTTGACGACGCGTCCCGCGGTGAGCGGCCGACCGCACCCGGCGCAACGCTCCGGTCTGGTTGTGATGCGTCGCACGGCGCGACGCATTGCTGGCAACCGCGACATTGGCTACCTCCTTGTAGAAAGGGTCCGGTAGCGATGCTAGAAGCGGAGTGCAACGCGGAGTAAACGCTGCGTGTCCGCCGCAGTGAGAGTGGTCACAGTCGGCGGCGCACCTAGAATCGAACGCTCAGATGGACGACTCCCAGATCGAATTCGACCAGCGGGGGCTGGTGCCGTGTGTCGTGCAGGACTGGCGCACGGGCGAGGTGCTGATGCACGCCTACATGAACGCCGAATCGCTGCGGCTCACCCGGGAGACCGGTGAGGCGCATTTCTTCAGTCGCTCCAGGCAGGAGCTGTGGCACAAGGGTGAGACTTCGGGCAACACACTGGCGGTCAAGGCCATCCGCTACGACTGCGACGGCGACGCGCTGCTGGCGCTGGTGGAACCCGCCGGCCCGGCGTGCCACACGGGAGAGCGATCATGCTTTCACCGCGGCCAGCTCGATCCAGCCGCTCCGTACGAGGCGCTTCCCACGCTCGAGCGGACGATCTCATCGCGCGCGGCTGAGCGTCCCGAGGGCTCCTACACGGCGAAGCTGCTGGCGGATCAGGGCCTCAACGGCGACAAGGTCGCCGAGGAGGCCGAGGAGGTGGCGCGGGCGGCGCGAGATGAATCCGACGAGCGGGTGGCCGAGGAGGCGGCGGACGTGATCTATCACCTGGCGGTGCTCCTTCGCGGCCGGGGCCTGGAGCTCGCCGACGCCGAGCGGGTGCTCGATGGCCGTCGCCAGCGGTAAAGCGGCGCCCGCCGACGCCGCCGTGACTGTCACCCCCTCCCTCGAGGAGGCGCGTGCGCTGGCGCAGGACCACAACCTGATCCCGGTCCGCCAGACGTTCATCGCGGACTGCGAGACGCCCGTGTCGGCGTTCCTGAAGCTGCGCACAGAGCGCCAGCCGGCGTTCCTGCTCGAGTCGGCGGAACAGGGCCGCGTGGGCCGCTACTCGTTCATCGGGTTTCGGCCCCGCAAGGTGCTGCGCTGGTCGCTCGGAGACCCGGGCGACCCCTACGCCGTGGCGGCCGACAACTGCGTGGCTTCAATCCCGCCCCGCTCCCGGGCCTCCCGCCGTTCGCCGGCGGGGCGGTGGGCATGTTCGCCTATGACCTCGTGCGGACCGTCGAGCCGCTGGGGGAGCCCAACCCCGATCCGCTCGGCCTGCCCGATCTGGCCCTGATGCTTAGCGACGCGCTGGTCGTCTTCGACCACTTCAAGCGCACGATCACGGTGCTGGCAAACGCCTACGTGGAGGACGACCTCGAGACCTCCTACCGGCAGGCTGTGGACACCATCACCGAGGTGCGCGGTCGTCTGCGCGGTCCGGTTCCGCGTCCGGCCCCGATCAAAAACGGGCGGGACCGGGAGGTCCCGCCTTTTAAATCCAACATGGCTGACGGCGAATTTGAGGCGGTCGTCGCCAGGATCATCGAGTACATCCGCGCCGGCGACGCCTACCAGGTCGTGCCCTCGCAGCGGTGGTCGGCCCCCGTGCCGGTGGAGGGGTTCTCGATCTATCGCGGCCTCCGGGCCGTGAACCCCAGTCCGTACATGTATTTCCTCGACTTCGGCGACTTCGAGATTGCCGGCACCAGTCCGGAGCCGCTGATCACGGTCTCCGGCAGGCAGGTCTCGACGCGTCCCATCGCCGGTACTCGTCCCCGTGGAGCGACGGCGGAGGAGGACCGGGCGCTGGCCGAGGAGCTGCTGGGTGACCCGAAGGAGCGGGCGGAGCACGTGATGCTCGTGGACCTCGGACGCAACGATCTCGGCCGGGTGTCTGACTACGGGACGGTCGAGGTGCGCGAGTTCATGGAGATCGAGAGCTACAGCCACGTGATGCACATCGTCTCGAGCGTGGTCGGCACGCTGCGGCAGGGGGTTGGCGCCCTGGACGCCCTGCGCTCGGTGCTGCCCGCGGGCACTCTGTCGGGCGCGCCGAAGGTGCAGGGCGATGCAGATCATCGACGAGCTGGAGCCGGTCAAGCGCGGAGGCTATGGGGGCGCGATCGGCTGGGCCAGCTACACCGGGGATCTCGACACCTGCATCTACATCCGGACTGTGGTCGTCAAGGATGGCGTGGCGCACGTGCAGGCGGGAGGGGGCACGGTCGCGGACGCGAAGCCCGACTTCGAGCTGCGCGAATCCCAGGCCAAGGCCAAGGGGGTCCTGCAGGCCATCGAGCTCGCGGCCGCTCAGCCGGACTGGCCGTAGGACTCGGCGGCCCGAGGGCTATTGCGTCGGCGGCGCGATCCCGCCGCCGCTCTCGTCGTAGTCGAACTGCGGCTGGAGCGGACCGCTCGGCGCGGCCGCGGCGCCGGCCAGCGGGACGTTGAACCAGTAGTCGAGCGCCGAGGTGTTGTTCGCCCAGTCCCAGGCGTACACCGTCAACCGATAGCGGCCGCGCGGCAGGCTGCTGAGCGGAAGCGGCGGTGTGAGCCCGCCGGCGAGCCAGTAGACCCAGTTCGGAATGCATCGCTTCCGTCTGAAGAAGCAGTCGAATCCCGGGTTGGCTGCGCCCGGGGCGAAGATGACGGGCTTCAGGCTCGGCGGGTAGTTCTGGGAGCCGCGCATCGCCCATTCAAGCCCCGTCAGCGCGCGCCCGCGGGCGTCGTAGAGCCGCCAGGCGAGCGAGGAGGGGGCCAGCACCGGGGTCTCATACGGGAATCCCGTGGCCACGTAGCTCTGGGGGCCGAAGGCGCCGACGGTCACCCGCCCGTTGGAGAAGATCCGCGGCACCCCGATGATCGGCGGCTCGGCGTTGGTGTACGGCCTGAGGCTGCCTCCAGGTCTCAGGGGGTTGAGGTACCGCGCCGTGCTGCCCTCCGACAGCGCCACGTGGTAGAAGCCGTACAGCACTCGGCCGATCACCGTCTTGTACGCCGTCACGTACTGGCCGTTGCTGACGGTGGGATTGATGTGCCAGTAGTAGAAGTTGCCGACGTCGACGTTGACGTCGCCTGTGCCCGGATAGCGAATCGATGCGACGCCCGACTGGATCGCGTACACGTTCTGGAAGTTGTGGGCCTCGATATCGACCGCTACGTGGAAATTGGCGGGCCGCAGCTCGTTGATGCCCGCCCGGATCGCATGCTGCCGGTGGAACGGCTGCAGCGGCCAGCCCACGGCCGTAGTGCAGCCCACCGAGCAGGCCTGGCCATCGGCCCAGTAGGCGGGCAGACCGTCGGCCCGTGTCGTGCGCCGCTGCAACGGGGAAAAGGAGAACGGCCAGATGTCAAGTCGCAGGCCACGGCCGTCCGAGATCGCGGTGTAGGTGGTGCGCGTGTTGATCCGCAGTCTCTGATCCGCCGCCTTGGCGGCGACGATCGGGCGGTTGTGGGTCAGCGCCTCGGTGTCCCGGCGTTTCTGGTCGCGCTGGACTAGGAAGGTCGTTCTGGGACGGGTGGCGAAGGCCAGCATCTCCGGGCTGATGATGAGCGCCCGGCCAGGATGGGCCCCGGATACCACCCGCACGCGCCCGTACCGGAGCGCCACGGCCAGGATCGAGGGGCGCGCTCGACCGGGGCGCAACAAGACCGTGCGGCATTGCAGGCTCACCGCACCGTGCCAGAGCGTGTAGGTGTTACCCGCGTAGGAGAACGTGAAGTAGCGGGGAGCAGGGACGCGAACCTCGTCGCCGGCCTGCAGGAAGGACGGGGGAGAGGACAGCTGGCTCCCGCCCCGCACCACTGTGACCTGTGCGGGGATGTTCTGCACAGGAATCTGCGTGGTGCAGGGTGCTATCACACCTACACCCCTATCACGCCTAGACCCCGGGCGGGGGGTGCTTCAAATAGGCCTGGAAATGAGAGGCCGTGGTGCAGTAGACCTGGGCGTGGGTCATCGAGCACAGCTTCTGCAGGAAGCCCGTAACCAGCTGGTGATAGCTCAAGGAGTCCAGCTGGCCCGGCTGATAGAGAGACCACCGACCGGTGTCGAACGAGGGCACCTCGGCCTGGGCCTCCGCGTTTCCGGCGTTGAACAGGTGCTGCGCCTGGTGGTTGCCGCTGATCTGCGCGAACGTGCCGAGGCCGACCAGCGCCTGCAGGAAGGCATTGATTATCTCGTCGTTGCGGGAAGGGTCGAACGTGTACTGCACGTAGCGGATGCCGATCCGCGTGGGGACCCCCACCCCCCGGGAGGGAGTTTTGGTGAACACCTGCAGAGCGCTCGCCCCCAGGCTCAAATAGGACCGGTTCCCCACGGCCTGATAGCCATCCGCCAGCGCCTGTAGCGCGGTGCCCTGGGACATCGCGCTGGTCCACGGCGGCACGCCACCGTCGAAATAGAAGTAGTACTCCCAGGTCAGGCCCCCGGCGCGACGGGACGCCAGTGGGATGAGCTCCGACATCAGGGAGCGCCCCTGGCTGTAGTACTGGCGAGCCGTGGGCGAACCACCACTGCGCCTTGCCGAAGGTCGCGAGGGGCTGCAGCTCGATCCCCTGGCCCGGGTAGTACTCCCAGTCGAGCTGCGAGCCCGAGAATCCCACGATGGTCCCGTCGCCGGGTACCCGTCCGGACGTCCACCACTGGCGATTGCGATCGAGCGTCAGAAACAACACCGGCAGCCGGTTAGGGGTCAACGATCCGGCCGCGGCCATGTGGTAGAGGTTGTTGATCACGGCCTGGAGCTCCCGGCGGGGAGTGCCGCCCAGCCGCCTAGCCGCGTTCGCCGCGGTGCTGAGGATTCCCGTGTACTTCTGATACGAGGCGTTCGAGATCCGGTGCAGCCGGCGCAGGCGGGCGAGCTCGCTGGGAACCGTTCGGGTGGCCGCCGCTTGGGCCGCCCGCGTGGCGTGGTAGCGGAAGACCGGGGGCGGCTTAGGGGTCAGCGCCAGGGTCGGCGGGTCGTTTCGGACCGTGATCTGGCCGTTTCCGTGCAGCACGAGCACCGGAGCGGCGTGCCCCGCAGTCGCGTGTCCCAGTCCCCAAGATGCTGCGGCCAGAACCGCAACGCAGGAGAGCATCCTCTGCGACAGAACGCGGGAGTGTACGGAACCGGAGGCCGTTAAGCGCTGCATACCGGCGTTAAACCCGCGGAAGGACTCGGCAGTGCGGTCGACGCTCGATTTTTAGGTTGACCGAGGCGGACCGCGCCCTTAATCTCGATCGGTAGTGGGTGTAAGGAAGTGCGGAGTCGTGGCGACGATCGCCGTCACGATGGGATTGGCGCCAGGCGCGGCCGGTCGGGAATACCTGCCGCCGCTGGGCCACGTGTTCGTAGGGCTGACCGCCGGCACCTCGATCGTGCCGTGGGAGCGGATGGTCGGCAAGCACCCGCCGGTGTTCGAGACGTACATGACCTGGAAGACCCCGACGGCCTGGCTGAGGCCCCGCGGCAGCCCCTCTCGGACGCGGCTCGCGCTACACATCTCGACCGCCTCCGGCTACGCGAAGCCGGGCGTGATCTCCCCGCGTGGGATCGCAATGGGTCACAGCGATCGCTTCCTGGTGGCGCTATGCCGGAACCTGGCCCACTCCAAAAAGATCGTGTACGTGCGAATCATGGGGGAGCCGAACGGTTACTGGAACGCGTATGCCCCGTACAACAGCAACGGCTCGTACCGGGGGAACCAAAATTCTTCGCACTCCTACATCGAGGCTTGGCGCAGGACGGTGATGATCCTCCGGGGCGGCCCGGTCTGGTGGATCAACCGCCACCTGCGCCGGCTGGGCCTGCCGCGGCTCAAGCCGCGGATCGTGGGCGCCGCAAACCTTCCCCACCCCAAGGTTACATTCCTGTGGGTTCCCCAGGACGCCGGCAGCCCGGACATCCCCCAGAACAGGCCCGGAGCCTTCTGGCCGGGCAGTGCCTACGTCGACTGGGTCGGGACCGACTTCTACAGCTCGTCTCCGAACTTCGCGCAGCTGAGCCGCTTCTATGACGAATTCACCGGTAAGCCGTTCGTGCTGTCGGAATGGGGGGTGGACGGCGGCGACGACCCCGGCTTCGTCCACGCCCTATTCGCCTGGGCACGCGCCCATCCGCGGGTTCGGATGATGAACTACTACCAAGGCTTCACCCCATCGGACCCTGAGAACCTCGCTCACAATCCCGGCAGCCGTGCCGCGCTTCGCGCCGAGCTCCGGTCGCGACGCTACCTCGCCTACGCCCCTGAGTACGCACATCCGCGGCGGAGCCGGTCCGCGTCCACGGCAGCATCGGCCACACCGCTGACGGCACCCACACCCGGGGCGCCGCCGGGCCCGCCTTAGCACCCAGGAACGAGCGCGTTACGGTTCGACGGGTGCGGGTGCTCGTCATCGACAACTACGACAGCTTCACCTACAACCTGGTGCAGTTCCTCGGCGAGCTGGGCGCGGAGATCGAGGTCGTGCGCAATGATCACGCCACGGTCGAGGAGCTGCTGATCCGCGGCTACGACCGGGTGATCGTCTCGCCAGGGCCGTGCACCCCGAACGAAGCTGGGATCTCGCTCGAGGCCGTCCGCCGGTTCCCTGCGGCGAACGTCCCCACCCTAGGCGTGTGCCTCGGCCATCAGGCGCTGGTCCAGGCGTGGGGGGGACAGGTCGTGGTCGGCGAGCCCGTGCACGGAAAGACGATCAAGATCGAGCACGACGGAAGGACGATCTTCCATGGGCTCCAGCTTCCACTGGAGGTGGGCCGCTATCACTCACTGATCGCGGACCCCAAGCTGCCCGAGGTGCTGGAGCGCAGCGCGTCAGGCGACGGCCAGGGGATCGTGATGGCCGTCCGCCACCGCGACCTGCCAGCCGAGGGCGTTCAGTTCCACCCGGAATCGGTCCTGACCGAGCAGGGACGAGATCTGCTTCGCAACTTCCTTCAGAGGACCCCATGAGCGAGGACAACGAGCTCCTCACCCGGGCGATAGACACTCTGGCCGACGGCCGCGACCTGAGTCTCGAAAATGCGGCGGCGGTCCTGTCGGAGATCATGCACGGCAAGGCGACCGAGATCCAGATCGCGGGGTTCCTGATCGCGCTGCGGACGAAGGGGGAGACCGTCGACGAGCTCGCGGGACTGGCGAGGACCATGCGGGCGCTGGCGACGCCCGTGCGGGCGTCTCGCGACGACCTCCTCGACACGGCCGGCACCGGCGGCGGGCGGCGGACGTTCAACGTCTCGACCACCGCCGCGCTGATTGCGGCGGGGGCGGGATGCACGGTGGCGAAGCACGGCAATCGCTCGGCCACCGGCTTGTCGGGATCTGCCGATCTGCTGGAGGCGCTCGGCGCCCGGATCGACCTTGGTCCGGACGCTGTGGCGCGCTGCATCGAGGAGGTCGGGTTCGGGTTCATGTTCGCTCCCGCCCACCACCAGGCGACCAGGTACGTGGTGCCGGTTCGGCGCCAGCTGGCCGTGAGGACGATCTTCAACTTCCTGGGACCGCTGACCAATCCGGCAGGCGCGACGCGGCAGCTGATCGGGGTCTCGGATGCCGATTTCCTGGACACGATGGCGGGGGCGCTGGCCCGACTCGGCACCCGCCACGCACTCATCGTCTCGAGCGAGGACGGGCTTGACGAGCTGAGCATCTCCGCCCCCACGCGCGTGGTCGAGGTGATCGACAATGAGGTGCGGACCTACACGATCGCGCCGGAGCAGGTGGGGTACAAGACGGCTTCGCCGGAGCAGGTGCCCGGCGGCGATCCGTTGCAGAACGCCGACACCGCGCGCAGGATCTTCGACGGCACGCCCGGCGCCGCCCGCGACCTGGCGGTGCTCAACGCCGGTGCCGCGATCTACGCCGGAGGCGGAGCGGACTCGATAGAGGAGGGCGTACGGGTTGCGGAGCGGTCGGTGGACGCGGGCGCCGCACAGGCCGCGCTCGAGCGGTTCGTGAACCGCACCCACGAGCTCGCCGCAAGCGGCGCTGGCGCGCGGACGTGAGGCCTTGAACGAGCTCGAACGAATCGTGGCGCTGACGCGCGAGGAGGTCGAGCGGCGCAGGCGAGCCCGTACCGGCCGAGGGGCTGGAGCGCGAGGCGGCGGCGCGCGTGACCCGCGGCGGTGCTTTTGAGGCCGCCGTAAGGCGGCCGGGGATCTCCCTCGTCGCCGAGCACAAGCGGCGATCGCCGTCGGCGGGCGCGATCCGCGACGGCATCGCGCTGGAGCAGGTCGTCGCGGCCTACGAGCGCGGGGGCGTCGCTGCTCTGTCGATCCTGACCGAGGGGCCAAGCTTCGGCGGATCGCTCGACGACCTGCGCGCCGCGCGAGCCGCCTCGAACCTGCCGATCCTGCGCAAGGACTTCGTCGTGGGCCGCTACCAGGTGGACGAGGCGGTCGTCGCCGGGGCTGACGCCATCCTTCTGATCGTGGCCGCGCTGGCCGACGACGAGCTGGGCGCGCTCCACCGGCATGCGCGCGAGCGAGGACTTGACGCGCTGGTCGAGGTCCACGACGAACGCGAGCTCGAGCGCGCGCTTGATGTCGGGGCCGCATTGGTGGGCATCAACAATCGCGACCTCGCGACGCTCGAGGTCGACGTGGCGCGGACATTCGAACTGCTGCCGCTCATCCCCCAGGGCACCGCGGTCGTGGCGGAGTCAGGTTTCAGCCGGCGCGATCAGCTCGAGGAGCTCGCGGGGGCGGGGGTAGACGCCGTGCTGATGGGCGAGGCGCTGATGCGGGCTACGGACATCGAGGGCGCGGTCAGAGCGCTGACAAGAGACGCGCCATCCGTCCGTTGAGCGACTCGCTTTAGCGCGGATTCAACGCGTCAACCAACACTCAGCCGTGATGAGCTCTCTGCTGCGGTCGCACCTCGTCTCGGCGGTGCTCGGCGGGCTGGTCGTCGCTGGCACGTTCCTGGCGCTTGGAGTAACGGGCCGTCGTACGACACAGACGATCGTCGAGGAGGCCCCGATCGCCGGGCAGCCGACCTCGGCCAGCGCCTCGGCCCTGACTCCGCACGCCATCTATATCCGCGATGCCCCGGGGGTGGTATTCGTCCGCGCCCAGCTCGCCAGGCAGGTGCAGGATCCATTCGAGATGGTCCCCGAGCAGCAGCAGAGCACCTCGACCGGCTCCGGGTTCCTTGTCGACAGCCGCGGCGACATCCTCACCAGCTACCACGTGATCGAGGGCGCCGACCGAAACACAGGGGTGACTGTGCAGTTTGCGGACAACGTGGCCCGGCGCGCGCGCGTCGTCGGACAGGATCCGAACGACGACCTCGCGGTGCTGCGCGTGGACATGACCAATGTGCCCCGCGTCGATCCCCTCCAGCTGGGCGACTCCTCGACGGTCCGCGTCGGGGATCCCACGCTCGCGATCGGCAACCCGTTCGGCTATGACCGCACTCTCACGAGCGGCATCGTGTCCGCGCTGCAGCGCCAGATTCAGGCTCCGAACGGCTTCAGCATCGACAACGTGATCCAGACCGATGCCCCGATCAACCCCGGCAATTCAGGCGGGCCGCTGCTGGACGCGGACGGCCGTGTGATCGGGATCAACTCCCAGATCGCGGCTAACGGCAACGCAAATGTCGGGATCGCGTTCGCGGTGCCGATCAACACCGCCAAGAGCGCGCTCGGCGCACTCGAGGCCTCCCGACCGGCGCGGGTCGCGTGGCTCGGGATCAGCGTGCTGCAGTCGGCGGGCGCGGGGCGCGGCGTCACGGTGGCGCCCGTCTCCGGGGGACCGGCCGCAAACGCGGGGCTGAAGTCCGGCGATGTGGTCGAGGCGATCGCGGGGCGCACGGTGAAGAGCGGGCAGCAGCTCCAAGCCATGGTCGACGCGGGTAGCCCGGGCCAGGCGGTCGACCTCCGGGTCCATCGAGGCGACCACACGCTGACGTTGCACGCCGTAATGGGCTCCAGCCCGGCGCAGGCGCCGCAGTAGGCGGTCGCGGCGCGTGGGCGGCGGGGGCCGCGGCGCGCGGTGGGGGGCCGTTGGAAGAAGTACGGACTATGTACGTATTTCTCCCACCATCTCCTCGTGAGGGGTGGCTCCCACCATCTCCTCGTGAGGGGTGGCCACCACGGCCCGCGGCGCCAGTGGACGGCGGGTCGCTTCAAGGCCAGTGCTGCCTGCCCCTACGATGTGGATGTGCCCTCTGCACCCACCAAGATCAAGTTCTGCGGGATCACGTCGCTGGCCGATGCCCGCGACGCCGCCGCGCTCGGCGCCTGGGCGATCGGGCTGAACTTCTGGTCGGAATCGCCGCGGCAGTGCGATCCCGGCGCGGCGGTCGAGATCGGCGCCGCGCTGAAGCGGCGCGTCGAGGTGGTGGGCGTGTTCGTCAACCCCACGCTGGGTGAGCTGACGCAGACGGCCGAGGCCGTGGGGCTGACCGCCCTTCAGCTGCACGGCGACGAGGGACCGGCGTTCTGTACCGAGGCCTCTCGCCGCACGGGATGCAAGGTGATCAAGGCAGCGAGGGTGCGCAGCGGAGCCGACATCCAGGCCCTCGTTGCCTTCCACACCGACTACCACCTGCTGGACAGCTACGTGCCGGGTCGACCCGGTGGCAGCGGCGAGACGTTCGAATGGGAGCTGGCTCGGGCCCACCGCGGGCCGGTGCCGATGATCCTCTCGGGGGGACTACGGCCCGACAACGTCGGGGAGGCGATCGCCGTGGTCCAGCCGTTCGCCGTCGATGTGGCCAGCGGTGTCGAACGTTCGCCCGGGCACAAGGACCGCGACAAGCTGGACGCCTTCGCGGCCGCGGTCGCCGCCGCCGCGCCGTCGGCGCTGACGGCTCGATGAGCGCGGTCGAGCACCGCTTCGGCCCCTACGGGGGCCAGTATGTGCCCGAGACGCTGATGGCAGCGCTCGGGGAGCTCGAGCGTGCCTGGATCGCTGCGCGAGAGAGCGACGATTACCGGTCCCAGCTCAATGATTTGCTCCGCGACTACGTCGGCCGACCGACCCCTCTCTACCACGCCGCTCGGTTGAGCGACGCCGCGGGCCACCCGGTCTTCTTCAAACGAGAGGACCTCAACCACACCGGTGCCCACAAGATCAACAACGCGGTCGGGCAGGCGCTGCTGGCGATCCGGATGGGCAAGCGCCGGATCATCGCCGAGACGGGAGCAGGCCAGCACGGAGTGGCCACGGCCACCGCCTGCGCGTTGCTCGACCTGGAGTGCGTCGTCTACATGGGAACCGAGGACATGCGCCGCCAGAAGCCCAACGTTGAGCGGATGGAGCTGCTCGGGGCCAGGGTGGAGCCGGTGACGGCCGGCGCTCGCACGCTCAAGGAGGCGGTGTCGGCGGCGATCCGCGATTGGGTGACGAACGTGGAGTCAAGCCACTACATCATCGGCTCGTGCGTGGGTCCGGCGCCCGTTCCCGGCGCTGGTGCGCGACCTCCAGCGGGTGATCGGCGACGAGGCCCGGGCCCAGATGCTCGAGCGCACCGGAAGGCTGCCCCGGCGCGTGATCGCGTGCGTCGGCGGGGGCTCCAACTCGATCGGGATCTTCACCCCGTTCATCGCGGACGAGGGCGTCGAGCTGATCGGGGTCGAAGCCGCCGGCGAGGGCATCGACACCGGCCACCATGGAGCGCCGCTGACGGCGGGCGGCCTGCCGGGGGTGCTGCACGGGGCTTACTCGGCGCTGATGCAGGACGAGGACGGCCAGATCCTCGAGACGCACTCGGTCTCCGCCGGCCTGGACTACCCCGGCAGCGGCCCCGAGCATGCGTGGTTGCGGGATTCGGGCCGGGCTCGCTACGAGGCCGTCACGGATCGTGAAGCGCTCGACGCGTTTGCGCTCACCGCGCGCCTGGAGGGGATCATCCCCGCGCTCGAGAGCGCCCACGCCATCGCCTGGCTGCTTGCGGCCGGCGCAGGCGAGCTTGACCTCGTCTGTCTCTCGGGGCGAGGAGACAAGGATCTGGCCGAGGCGCTCGCACTGCTCGGCGATGAGAGTGGAGCCCAGTCGTGAGCCGCATGACGCCGCGGCCGTGAGCGGCATCGAGCGGATCTCGGAGGCGTTCGCCTCGGCCCGCGCCGACGGCCGCCGCGCGGCCCTGATGCCGTACCTGATGGGCGGTTTTCCCGACGTGGGCACCTCCATTGAGATCGCGCGGGCGTGCGTCGATGCCGGCGCCAGCCTGCTGGAGCTGGGGGTCCCGTTCTCCGACCCGCTCGCTGACGGGCCGGTCATACAGGCCGCGGGCACGGCGGCCCTGGAAGCGGGCGTCACGCTCGACGACGTGCTCGAGCTGGCGGGGAAGCTCGCCCAGGACGAGGTCCCGGTCGTGATCATGTGCTACCAGAACCAGGTCCTGGCCCGGGGGGTCGAGCGATTCGCCGACATGCTGTCCGCCGCGGGCGTCAGCGGCCTCATCGTCCCCGACCTGCCGCTCGAGGAGGCGGACGCGACCCTGTCCGCCTGCGACGAGCGCGACCTGGCACTCGTGCCACTCGTCTCGCCCACCACCCCGACGGCGCGCCTCGAGCAGATCACGTCTCGCGCGCGCGGGTTCCTGTACGTGGTGTCGCTGACGGGCACGACCGGGGAGCGTTCGGCTCTCGCCACCGTGTTGCCCGGACTGCTCCGCCGAGCCAAATCGCACGCCACCGTGCCCGTGGCGGTCGGGTTCGGGATCGGGACCCCCGAGCAGGCCGTCGCCGCCGCCAATGCCGGCGCGGACGGGGTGATCGTCGGAAGCCGCCTGGTGCGAGCGGCCCAGGAGGCGACGGATCCGCCAGCCGAGGTCGGGGCGCTGGTGCGCGAGTTCTCCGCCGCTCTGGCGTTTGGAGCGCCAGAGCCCGCCAGCCAATAGGCGCCGCCGTTCGAAGCGGCCGCCGCCGGATCCACGAGCCAATAGAGCCAGTAGCATCCGTGCACGATGGGGTTGGTCTTGACCGCCACCGCCGGACTTTGCCTGTGGATCATCCTGTGGTCGCTGAAGATCAGCGGCTTCGACGGGATGCTGATCGTCCTGGCCCTCGTGGTGATCGCGATCGGGATCAGAAACCTGCTCCCGTTCCTGCCCGGTCGGCGGGAGTAGCCGGCCTCCACATGAGGACCCGGACGCGGCTGGTGGCCTGCGCGGCGACGATCGCCGCCCTAGCCGGCTGCGCCACCCAAACCAGCTCCACGGTCACCGTGAGCGGCAATACGTTGACCATCTACGCCAGCAATCCCCCGGGAGCGCCGGGATCGGCGAGACATCCTGGCCGCGGAGCGCCTGGCGCTCAAGCAGGCCGGCTCCAGCGCCGGGAGGTTCACGCTCAGGTTCGTGTCCCTGTCTCAGAAGCCGACCGACAACGCCCGCACCGCGATCCAGGACTCGAACGCGATCGCGTACCTGGGTGAGCTGTCCCCGGGCGACTCTTCCGGCACGCTGGGGATCACGAACGACCAGGATCTTCTGCAGGTCACGCCCACCGACACGGCGATCGCGCTGACTCAGGCGACCCCCGCGGTCCACGGCGCGCCCGACGACTACTACGAGCAGCTGAAGACCTACGGCCGGACGTTCGCCAGAGTGGTGCCTTCGGGAGTGGCCGAGGCCCGGGCGCAGGCGACGGAGATGCGGGCCCTGGGGGTCAGGAAGCTGTACGTAGCCGACGACGGCTCCGACTACGGAAAGGCCATCGCCTACGCCGTCAGCCAGGACGCGACCACCGACGGAATCAGCGTCACGCACGGCTCGGCCAGCGCCAGCGCGGTCAGTACCTCCGGTGCCGATGCGCTGTTTTACGGGGCGTCTGCGGGGGCGGAGGCGACCGCCCAGACGCTGTTCGGTGCGGTGAACGAAGGGCAGAACCCAAGGCTCAAGCTGTTCGCTCCCTCTGCGCTCGACTCGAGTTCGCTGGCGGCCTCGCTGGGATCGGCAAAGGGGGAGCTGTACGTATCGGAGCCCGGATTCCTGACCAGCTCGCTCTCGAAGAGCGCCAAGCAGCAATTCCTGATGCCGTTCGAGGCCACGTACGGCCATGCCCCCATGCCTGACGCCATCTTCGGCTACGAGGCGATGTCGGCGGTCCTTGCGGTGCTGCGTGAGGCAGGTTCGCAGGCCAACAATCGCTCCAGGGTGGTGCATGACTTCTTCGCGATCAAAAACCGCCCGTCCGTGCTAGGGACCTACTCCATCAATTCAATGGGCGACACCAGCATCGCGCCCTTCGTCTTCAGCCGCCTTGTCAGGGGGACGCTCGTTCCGTACAAGTTCGTGCAAGCGTCCCCTTGAGCGGGTCTGAGCCGAGGGAACACTTACGCCGGCTGAAGCTCGCGGTAGCGATCGTGGCGGCGCTCGCGATCCTGGCGGGATGCGGTTCCTCTCAAGATAAAAGCGGCCGGATCGCCTCCCGGACGCTGACGCTATACGTGAGCGTCCCGCTTGACGGTCCCTCCGCCGTCTCCGGGGAGGCCGTGGCCAATGGCGCGCGTATGGCGCTTGATCAGATCCACGGTCAGATCGGCGGCTTCAGGATCGTGCTCAAGGAGCTCGACGACGCGACCGCATCCCGGGCGGAGTGGGACCCGGGCCAGACCAGCAATGACATCCGCCTGGTTGTCGCCGATCCCACCACCGTGGGCTATATCGGGGATGTCAACTCCGGTGCCAGCGCCGTGTCAATCCCCGCCCTGAACCGGTTCGGGATCGCCCAGATCAGTCCCACCAGCACGGCGGTAGGGCTGACCTCCAGCGCCCCTGGGGCCGCACCCGGCGAGCCCGACAAGTACTACCCGACCGGTGTCCGGACGTTCGCTCGGGTCGCGCCGAGCGACACCATCCAGGCGGCGGTACAGGTCCAACTTCAAAGAGGCCTGGGGTGCACCAGGACCTTCGTCGTGGACGACGACGAAGTTGATGGGGAGGACACGGCGACGAGCTTCGACCTCGCAGCCCGGGCCGCGGGCTTGAGCGTCATCGCAACCCAGACGTTCGCGCAGAAGGCGACCGACTACCGAGCGCTGGCTGCGAGCGTCGCCAGCACCGGCGCCAATTGCGTGCTGATCGCCGCGATCAACGACTTGGGCGCAGCGCTGCTCACCAAGCAGCTCGCCGTGGCTGTGCCAACCGCCCATATCTTCGCCACGGCCGGGATGGCCGAGAGTAGCTTCGCTCGGGCCATCTCGCCGGGGTTGGCTTCGCGTCTGTTGATCACTTCGCCGGCGCTCGGCGCCGGCGCATATCCGGGGTCCGCTCGGACCCTGCTGTCGGCGTACGCGCGCCAATACGGGGCACCGGAGCCCGATGCGATCCTGGGGTACGAGGCGACCAGCCTGACGTTGAGCGCGATTGCCCGCGCCACCGACCAGGGAAAGCGGCGAGCGAGCCGCGCCAGTGTGCTCAAGGCGATCTTCGCCGCCCGCGGCCGCCACAGCGTGCTCGGGACGTACAGCATCACTCCGAACGGCGACACAACACTTCAGGCATTCGGCGTCTGGCGGGTGGTAGGCGGCCGGCTTGAGTTCTTCAAGACGCTGGACGGATAGGGCGATCGGCCCCGTCCAACAACGGGTGGACGGACGTTTTAGCCCATGTTGACGCCGGTCTGCGGGACCGTTGAGGTTGCGTTAGCGCCTTGAGGTCTGGCCGCAATTCGGCTTGTGAGCAACCCGTTACGGGATTAGGCTGACGGCCGAAGTTCAAGGTACTCCGGGCGAACCGGCGAATAAGAGACGGTTCGCAAACCGCGAGGAAACCACTGAGTGAGGAGGACCGAATGAAGGCACGTTCAGCGGTAGCGTTCGCCACCGCAGCGGTGCTCGCCGTCGTGGTAGCCGCGTGCGGCAGCTCAAGCTCGGGCAGTTCCGGGACGATCTCGGGCACCAACCTGACGGTCTACTCGAGCCTGCCGTTGCAGGGCGCGTCGCGAGTCAATTCCGTGGCCGTCAACAACGGCGCGCAGATCGCGCTGTCCGCGGTTGGAGGCAAGGTCGGCAAGTACACGATCTCCTTCAAGCAGCTCGACGACTCGACCGCCGCGGCCGGGAAGTGGGACCCGGGCCAGACCACCAGCAACGCCCACACGGCGTGCGATAACTCGAGCACGATCGGCTACCTGGGCGAGTTCAACTCGGGCGCGAGCGCGATCTCTATCCCGATCCTGAATCGCTGCGGTATCCCGCAGATCAGTCCGGCTAATACGGCCGTCGGCCTGACCGCCAACGTGCCGGGCGCGACTCCCGGTGAGCCGCAGAAGTACTACCCGACAGGCAAGCGCACGTACGCCCGCGTCGTCCCCAAGGACACCGTGCAGGCTGCGGCGCAGGTCGCGCTCCAGAAGAGCGAGGGATGCACCAAGACCTACGTGGTCGATGACCAGGAGGTCTATGGCGCCGGGCTGGCGAAGAACTTCCAGCTGGCCGCGCCGTCGCAAGGCGTGCAGGTGGCAGCGGTCCAGGGCTATGACCCCAAGGCGTCCAACTACCGCTCGCTGGCGTCCAGCGCCGCCGGCACCGGAGCCAACTGCGTGTTCGTGTCGGCCATCACCGAGAACAACGCGGTCGAGATGACCAAGGACATGGCGGCGGCGATGCCGAAGGCGAAGATCTTCGGCCCGGACGGAGTTGCCGAGTCCACGTATTACGATCCGAGCAAGGGCGGGATCCCCACCTCGCTCGATTCACGCGTGTTCGTGACCGTGGCGACGCTCGATCCGACCGCATATCCGCCGGCAGGCAAGACGTTCTTCCAGCAGTACCAGGCGAAGTACGGAACGCCTGAGCCGTACGCCATCTATGGCTACGCCGCCATGAACCTGATGCTCGACTCGATTAAGCGCGCGACCAACAACGGCACCGCCGCGGCGTCGCGCTCGAAGGTGACCGCCGCGATCTTCGCGACGAAGAACCTCCCGAGCGTGCTTGGGACCTACAGCATCGACTCGAACGGCGACACGACGATCACCGACTATGGCTCGTACAAGATCGTCAACGGGAAGTCAGTGTTCCTGAAGACGATCAAGCCGGTGGCATGAGGCGTACCGTTTAGGCGTAGATTGGAGCCCGCCCGTCGTGGGCGGGCTCCAGCCCGCCCCGGGCGACCCGGAAAGCATTGGAAGCTCACGCCGCCGCACCCGCACCGACGAAGCCGCTGTCCGCCCTGGCCACGGCGCGGCGCGTTTGGGGTCGCTATGCGCTGATCATCTTCCTGCTGATCCTGCCGGTGGCCTTTGGTGTCAATGACCTGATCAGCACGGGCAGCCTCACTCGCATCGGTCAGAACCTCGTCGACGGGGTGTCCAACGGCGCGATCTGGGCGCTGGTGGCGATCGGCTACACGCTCGTCTACGGGATCATCGAGCTGATCAACTTCGCCCACGGCGATGTGTTCATGATCGGGTCGTTCGTGTCGGTCGGGCTTTGGGGCACGCTGGGGCTGACGCTCACGACAGGCCCACTGGGGCTGATCGGCGGTCTGCTCGTCACGATGATCGTGGCGATGATCGCGTGTGGGTCGCTCAACGCGCTGATCGAGCGCGCCGCTTACCGACCGCTGCGAAACGCCCCCAAGCTCGCGCCGCTGATAACCGCGGTGGGGTTCTCGTTCATCCTCGAGAACGTGGGGCTTCTGTGGCTCGGTGGCTCCCAGCAGAGCGTGCCGGACCTGATCCACTCCAACAGCACGCTCTTCTCGATCGGCGGGATCCACATCTCCAACTCGGACCTGCTCGCGGTCGCGACGATGATCCCGCTCGTCATCCTGCTCGTCTCTTTCCTGGCTCAAAGCAGGATGGGCAAGGCGATGCGGGCCACAGCGCAGGACCCGGAGGCTGCGCGCCTGATGGGCATCAACGTGGACACGACGATCTCGCTGACGTTTTTGCTCGGGGGCATGATGGCCGGCGCCGCCGGGCTCGTGTTCGCGCTGTTCGAGACCACGATCTGGTACTTCCAGGGGTTCACGGCCGGGCTGATCGCATTCACCGCCGCCGTCATGGGCGGCATCGGCAATGTCCAGGGGGCCGTTTTGGGCGGCCTGATCATCGGCTGCATCCAGCAGATCTCAGATAACCGGATCGGTGCCCAGTGGACGAACGTGGTCGTATTCGGCTACCTGGTGGGGATCATGGTGCTTCGGCCGCGGGGGCTATTGGGAGAGGAGACGAGGGAGGCCGGGTGAGCCGGCGGGTGACACGCCTGCGCGACCGCCCGGGCCAGCTTCGGGACCGGTGGCTCGCGCTGTGGGCGCACAAGCCAGTCCGGATCGGGTTCAGGGTTGTCATCGCGGCGCTCGCCATCCTGCTGCCGTTCCTCTTCGCGTCCGGCGACACGTTCCTGTTCGATCTCGTCGAGACGGTCGCATACGTCGTGATGGCGCTCGGCCTCAACGTAGTCGTGGGATTCGCCGGCCTCCTGGACCTGGGCTACGTTGCCTTCTTCGCCATCGGCGCCTATACGATCGGCTGGCTCGGGTCGGGCTTCTTCGCCTACATAAACCACAGCAAGGGCGTCCACATCCTGGTTTCCGGCTATCCGGCCACGCTGCCAGGGATTCACATGAACTTCATCCTGGTGCTGATCGCTGCGGCGGGGTTTGCAGCGCTGGCGGGGGCGATCATCGGCCTCCCGACCCTCCGATTGCGCGGCGACTACATCGCGATCGTCACGCTGGCGTTCGGGGAGATCATCCACGACGTAGCCGTA
Organism: uncultured Actinomycetes bacterium; assembly: GCA_963719305.1. GTDB lineage: Bacteria > Actinomycetota > Thermoleophilia > Solirubrobacterales > Solirubrobacteraceae > Palsa-465. The sequence goes on from CAVRBL010000007.1 coordinate 396,970, forward strand.
AACGGGGTCAACATCCATCTCGGTCATTCGGCGACCCTGACCCTGGGCCGCCAGGGAATCACCCCGGTCGACCCGCCCCAGCTCATTCCCGGAACCTCGCAGTTCACCCCGCTCAACTTGAGACCGTGGTACTGGGTTGCGCTGGCGATGGTGGCGCTCGTGCTGTTCGTCAATGTCCGCCTGCGCGACTCCCGGCTGGGAAGGGCCTGGATCGCGCTGCGGGAGGACGAGGTCGCGGCGGCCAGCATGGGCGTGCCGCTGGTGAAGACCAAGCTCCTGGCGTACGCGACCGGCGCGGCCTTCGGGGGCATGGGCGGCGCTTTCCTCGGGTCCTACCTGAACACCGTCAACGCCGATCAGTTCGAGTTCTCGTTCTCGATCTTCATTCTGGCGATGATCATCCTGGGCGGGATCGCGAGCATCCGTGGGGTGGTGGTGGGCGCTGTCGTGCTGGGACTGATCAATACTTGGCTGATCCCTCAGGTGATCAACAACCTGCCTTCCAAGATCGGCCTGAACTTCGACCTCACCCAGCTGTCCTACGGGATCTTCGGCTTCCTGCTTGTCATCATGATGGTGCTCCGCCCACAAGGCCTCCTGCCTGAGCGAAGACGCCAGATGGAGCTGGTTGAGCACGTGGGCACCGGTCCCACCGAGATGGTCCCGGAGCGCCCATGACCAGCACGGGCGTGCCGATAACAGGCACGGCTCAGGCGCAGGAGCCAAGCGAGGACGTGCTCCTCGCCGCGCGGGGAGTATCGAAGGTGTTCGGCGGGCTGCTGGCCGTCTCGGACGTCTCCTTCTGGATCCCTGAGCGGGGGATCGTGTCGATCATCGGTCCCAACGGCGCGGGGAAGACGACCTTCTTCAACATGCTGACGGGTCTCTACCGTCCGACCGGCGGCAGGATCTTCTTCCGCGGACGCGACATCACCTCGAGGCGACCCGACAGGATCACCAAGCTGGGCGTGGCGCGGACCTTCCAGAACATCCGCTTGTTCGGCACGATGACCGCGCTCGAGAACGTGCTGGTGGGCCAGCACTCCAGGATGAAGGCAGGACTTTTCGGGTCGATCCTGCACGCGCCATGGGTCCGAAAGGAGGAGCGGGACGTGCGCCAGAAGGCGCGAGAGCTGCTCCACTACGTGGGGCTGCCCGCGAACGCCTACGGGCAGCGCGCGGTCAACCTGTCATACGGCGACCAGCGCCGGCTGGAGATCGCGCGGGCGCTGGCGTCGGATCCTTCGCTGCTGTTGCTCGACGAGCCAACTGCGGGCATGAACGCCGATGAGTCCGCCCGTCTGGTGGGTTTCATGCGTCAGCTGCGCGACGAGCGTGGTGTCACGATCCTGCTGATCGAGCACGACATGAAGGTGGTGATGGAGGTCTCCGAGCGCGTCACGGTGCTCGATCACGGCGAGAAGATCGCCGAGGGCGACCCGCCCCAGGTCGCCGGCGACCCGCGCGTCATCGAGGCGTACCTCGGCAAGCAGGGGGCAGGAGCGGGAAATTGAGCTTCTCGCAAGACGGACACGAGCTGCTCGAGGTAACGGACATCCACACCTTCTACGGCAACATCGAGGCTCTGAAGGGGATCAGCCTGAGCGTGAACCAGGGCGAGGTCGTGACACTGATCGGCGCCAACGGCGCGGGAAAGTCGACCACCCTGCGTTCGATCTCCGGCCTCACTCCGCCGCGGGCGGGCACGATCCGGTTCCGGGGACGAGAGATCACCGGTGACCCCGGCGCAGGACATCGTGCGACTGGGCATCTCTCATGCGCCCGAAGGGCGACGCTGCTTCCCGCGGATGTCCGCTGTTGACAACCTCATGCTGGGCGCGTTCCTGCGCCGCGACGATGGCATCCAGGACGATCTCGAGCGGGTGTTCCGCTTATTTCCACGCCTGGAGGAACGGCGCAAGCAAAAGGCGGGCACGATGTCCGGCGGCGAGCAGCAGATGCTCGCGATCGGCCGCGCGCTGATGGCCAATCCCGATTTGTTGCTGCTCGACGAGCCATCGATGGGGCTGGCGCCGATCCTCGTCGAGCGGATCTACGAGACCGTCGCCGAGATCAACCGTCAGGGGACTACGATCCTGCTCGTGGAGCAGAACGCGAATTTCGCGCTCGAGATCTCGACATCGGGGCTACGTGCTGGAGACCGGGGAGATCGTTATCAGCGACCAGGCCGGGGCACTGCGCGAGAACGATGACGTGAGAAGGGCTTACCTCGGCGTATGACCGTCTTCGCGCTGATCGGGGTCAAGGCGCTCTATCTGCTGTACGCCTGGCTGGTGTCGGCCGCGCTGGCGGGCTACCTCGCGGACCGCAAGGGCTACGGGGAGCGGGCCGGTCTGGCCAGTGGACTGTTGCTGTTCGTCCTCGGCCTGCTGATCTGGATCGTGATACCCGCTCGGGAAGGGATCGAAGTGGAAGACGGCCGGAATCATCGGTAGCCGGACCAAGCAGGACCGGATGGCTGAGGCCAGGCGCGATGGGCGTCGCGACTCCGCCGAACGGTAACTGGGACGCAGCGCGCACCCAGGCGCGCTCGGAGGTGCACTCGCTGCTCGCCCCCGGCGAGCGCGTGTGTTCAAGCTGCGGGTTCCGATCGCGGGCAGGGGCGCGAACGTGCCCCGCCTGCGGTGAGCCATACGTGGTACGCCGCAAGAAGCTGCTGGCCACGCGGCGAGCGAGGCTGATCGCCGGGGTGGTCGTGGTGGCGGTGCTCGGAGTGGCCGGCGGGCTGGTGGCGCTGCTGACGCCCGGGATCGAGCACGCAAAGCGCCACAACGTCGCCGCTCTGGAGCGCCAGCAGGCAGCGACCAGAGCGGCGCTGACCAAGGTGGAGGCCGAGCAGCAGAGGGTCCACACGGCCACGGTGCCGGTGCGGGGCAGGCAGAAACTGGTCGTGGCCCTCCAGCGGGAGATCGAGACCGACGCCCAGGCGCGGGCCCGGGCGAGGGCGCTTTCAGGGCCGGTGCTTCGCGTGACCTGCGCGGAGTACCCTCCGAGCCCCATCCCGCAGTCCGGTCGGTTCGGCGCCTATTCCTGCCTTGCGGTCACGATGGACATCAAGGCGGGTGGACATACGGTCGGGGCTTTCGGAGACCCCTTCTGGGCCAGGGTCGATACCGCCAGCGGCCGCCTCGCATGGTGCAGGATCAATCCGCTGCCTGGGGAGACGGCGACCGGGACGGAGGCCGCGGCCGTTCCGCTGGCCCCGGTATGCGATCTCAAGCGCCCGGCGCCAGCCGGGTTCTGAGGAGGTTCAAGAGGGCGAGCTAGGTGCCTGTTTGCAGGCTCAATCGCGGGGGCTCGCATCGTTGCGCCAGGGGGCAGGCTTCGTCTCGCCCGGACCCGTGCGCGTCGAGGCGACATAACTGTAAACCGCGCCGAGCAGCTCGTCGCAGTCGCGGAGATTGAGGTTCTCGGCGAGGTAATCAGCGGCCTCCGACCGCGAGGCGCCGTTGCTGGCCATACTGAGCGAGATCAGCAGCGCGCGCCGATCGAACTGCGGCGGGACGTTCGCCGGATCGGGCGGCGGGAGCGACGGCCGGTCTTCGCCGGCCAGCGTGAGCTCCGTTCTGAGCTGGTCGACCTCGGCCTGCAGCTCCTTCAAGCGCTCGGTCAGCTGCGAGACGCTCGCGTCGGACTGCGGGAGCTCCTCGCGCGAGTGCACCACGGCGGACTGGGTGGCGGTTCGCCTCAGCGCCTCGACGTCGGCCTTTGCTCGCTCCCTGAGCTCGCTGACCTTCGCTGCTAGCGCCGCCGACAGGACTATGGGCGGTTCCGCCGGTGACTCTTCACCGGCCCGGGGCGACTGCTTCTGACCGTTCACCTCTATGTTCACGATCGCGTCTGACCTCCCAGCGCGCGAGGGAACATACACTGCACGGCGAACGCTCGCGCCGTTCCCAGGCGAAGCGGTAGCCTAGACGCGTGCTTGACGCGGTAGAGATCCGGCAGGACGTGCATCCCCCGGTCCACGCGCGCGACCTCGAGGACGTGATCCTGCAGGACGACTCGGGCAGGGATGTGCGGCTCGGCGACCTGTGGCGCGAGTGCCCGGCGGCGCTGATCTTCCTCCGCCACTACGGCTGAGTGTTTTGTCGCCAACACGCGGTGCAGTTGCATCGCGCCCGCAAGGAGTTCGACGAGGCCGGAGTGCGTCTGGCCGTCATCGGCATCGGTACCCCGGCTGACGCCGCGGAGTTCCGACGAGTCCAGGGAGTCGACCTCCCGTTGCTCGTCGATCCCGACCGGCGCACCTACGCGCTCGCCGGAGCGAAGCTCGCAACGCTCGGTGAGCTCCTCGGTCCCAGGATCATCTCGCGCGGGCTCAGGCACACGATCCTGTCGCGGCTTCGCCTCGGGAGCATCGTCGTCCACCAAGGACCGATCAAGGGTCATGCCGCGCAACTCGGCGGCGTGCTCGTCGTGGCCCCCGACGGGTCGGTCCGCTACGCGCATCTGTCCGAGGACGCGAGCGACAACCCGCCGGCGCGCGAGGTGCTCGCCGCCGCCAAGGCGATCCGGCCACGCACGAAGTAGCGCCGGCTGGCGTCGGCACTCCGTCGTGCACCCCGCCTCAGCGGCCGGGCATCACCCCGAACTCTTCGGTGTGCGCGAACCCAACCTCGGCGCCGGCGGCGGCGGTTCCGCTTTCGCGCGCCTCCTCGGCCACCGCGAGGGCCACGGCGCCCACCACCTCCCGGTTGAACACAGACGGGATGATGTAGTCCTCCCGGAGCTCTTCCGGAGAGACGATCTCAGCGATGGCGCGCGCGGCGGCCATCTTCATCCGCTCGGTGATGGCCATGGCGCGAACGTCGAGAGCGCCGCGGAAGATACCCGGGAAGCACAGGACGTTGTTGATCTGATTTGGGTAATCGGAGCGGCCGGTGGCCATGATCCGGGCGTACGGCGCCGCCTCCTCCGGCAGCACCTCCGGATTGGGATTCGCCATCGCGAACACGATCGGGTCGGGGTTCATCCGCTGAAGCGCCTGACCGTCGACCACGCGCGCCCCCGAGACGCCGATGAACAGGTCAGCGCCCTCGAGCACCTCCGCCGCCGGACCCGAGCGGCGTTCCTCGTTGGTCACCGACGCCAGCCAGCGCTTGACGACATGCATGGTCCCGTCCAGGTAGTCGTCTCGTTCAACGTGCAGCGCGCCGCGTGAGTCGCAGCCGACGATGTGCCGTGCGCCCGCCTCGAGCAGGATCCGGGCGACGGCGATCCCGGCGGCGCCGACGCCTGAGATCACGATGCGGATGTCCTCGAGGCGCTGTCCCGTCAGGGTGAGGGCGTTGAGCAGCGCCGCCATCACGACCACCGCCGTCCCATGCTGATCGTCGTGGAACACCGGAATGTCGAGGTCAGCCTTGAGCCGTTCCTCGATGTCGAAGCAGCGGGGCGCGGAGATGTCCTCCAGGTTGATCCCGCCGAAGGTGGGGGCGATCGCCTTGACGGTCTCGATGATCTCGTCGGGGTCGCGCGTATCAAGGCAGATCGGGAACGCGTCGATGCCCGCGAACTCCTTGAACAGCATCGCCTTGCCCTCCATCACCGGCATCGCCGCGCGGGCACCGATGTCGCCAAGCCCCAGCACCGCCGTCCCGTCTGACACCACGGCGACCGTGTTGCGCTTGATCGTGTACTGAAACGCCTTGTCCGGGTCTTCGTGGATCGCGACGCACACCCGGGCCACCCCCGGGGTGTAGGCCATCGACAGATCGTCTCGGGTCTTGATCGGGCTCTTGTTGCGAAGCTCGATCTTTCCCCCCACGTGCAATGAGAACGTACGGTCGGTCGCGTCGAGCACACGCGCGCCGGGGATGGTGTCCACAGCTTCGCTGAGCCGCGGCCAGTCGGACGCATCGGCCGTGGCGACCGTGATGTCCCTGATGGTGTGCGTCCCCTCGACCTGCACCAGATCGACGGCGCCGATCGTCCCGCCGGCCTCGCCGATTGCGCTGGCCACCTTGCCGAGCATCCCCGGACGGTGGTCGATCTCGACTCGCAGAGTGAGGCTGTATTGGGCGCTGGGGATGGGCGGCACGGGCCCTCAGGATGTTATGCGGCGTAGGGCCGACGGCCGCTGCCGAGGCGGGCGAGCAGAGCCCCTGGCTGCTGCCGAGAAGCCAGCTAGATTCAGAACAGCAGTGCCTGACGAGCTCTTCCTGATTGACGGCAACAGCCTTGCCTACCGGGCGTTCTTCGCGCTGCCCGAATCGATCGCGACGTCGACCGGAGTGCCGACGAACACGATCTTCGGGTTCGCCTCCATGCTGGTCAAGATCCTCACCGATTACGGGCCGAAGGCGACCCTGGTGGTGTGGGATGCGGGATCGTCCGGCCGCAAGGAGGTGTACGCCGACTACAAGGCGCAGCGGACCTCGCGCCCGGATCTCCTCAAGGAGCAGTGGCCGCACCTCGAGCCGCTGGTGGATGCGTTCGGGTACCGAAACCTGGCGGTCGAGGGCTACGAGGCCGATGACGTGATCGCCTCGATCGTCGAGCGGGCCCGTCAGTCCGAGCCGCCCGTCCCGGTGATGGTGGTGACCGGAGACCGCGACGCCTACCAGCTGGTCGGCGACGGCGTGAAGATCATGACCACCTCCCGGGGAATCACCGATACGCGCGTGTACGACCGGGAGGGGGTCCTCGAGCGCTACGGGATCCCGCCGGAGCTGATCCCGGACTTCATCGGCCTGAAGGGCGATACCAGCGACAACATCCCGGGCGTGCCGGGAATCGGGGACAAGACGGCGGCCGAGCTTCTGCAGCGGTTCGGATCGCTTGAGGGCGTGCTGGAGCATGTGGACGACATCTCCGGCGCCAAGCGCAAGCAGAACCTAATCGAGCACGCCGACGAGGCCCGCCTGTCGAAGCTGCTGGCGACGATCAAACGCGACATCGCGGTCGACCTGGACATCGCCTCATTCACGTCGCAGCCGCCCGACCGCTCGAGGCTCAGGGAGGTGTTCAGAGAATTTGAGCTGCGCGAGCCCCTGCGGCGGCTGGAGGAGGCGCTCGGGTCGGCCGACGCCGCGGCGCCGGCGCCCGTCGCCGAGCAGGCTCTGACCGCAACCGTTGTCGAGACCGCGCTCGCCGAGCTTGACTCAAAGCTGCCCCGATCCGAGGTGTCGCTGGCGGTGAGCGCGCCGGAGAAGCCGGCGGAGGCGTTGTTCGCGGCCATCGAGAGCTGGCGCTTCGGCGCGCGCGGCGATGGCGCCGCGACCGTGCTGATCGGCGAGTGCCCGCTACCGGAGGACCTCGTGGCTGCGATCGGGGCTCGACCGGCGGTCGCCCACGACGCCAAGTCCCTGGGTCAGGTGCCAGAGGTCCTGGCCCATGACACCGAGATCGGCGCCTACCTGCTCGAACCGGCCCGCAGGGCCTATCCGTTCCGCGAGCTGTGCGAGGAGCGCGGCCTGGCGGCGGATGTCGAGGATTCCGTCGCCGCGGATGCGCTGCTCTTGGAGGCGCTCGCCCGCTGGCAGCGGGAGGAGATCCGGGGTCGGGGGCTGACCGATCTGTTGAACGAGGTCGAGCTGCCGCTGGTCCGGATCCTGCGCGCCATGGAGCAAGCGGGATCCAAGCTCGATACCGAGCGACTGCGGGAGATCTCCCGTCGGGTCAAGGCCGAGGCCGACGAACTCGAGCGGCAGATCTTCGAGCTCACCGGCGAGGAGTTCATGCTCGGCTCCCCGAAGCAGCTCGAACAGGTGCTGTTCCACAAGCTCGATCTCCCGCGGAAGCGGCGGGGCAAGACCGGCTATTCGACGGACGCTCGCGTGCTCCAGGCGATCCGCGAGGAGCACGAAGTAATCCCGAAGATCGAGCGCTGGCGCGAGCTGACCAAGCTCGCCCAGACATATCTAGATGCCCTGCCGAGCCTGCTGGGCCCCGACGGCCGCCTGCACACCACCTTCAATCAGACCGCGGCCACGACCGGGCGGCTGTCTTCTAACAACCCAAACCTCCAGAACATCCCGATCCGCACGCCGCTGGGGCGCGAGATCCGAGCCTGCTTCGTCGCCGAGCCCGGGAACCTGCTCGTGTCCGCCGACTACTCACAGGTCGAGCTGCGGCTGCTGGCGCACATCGCCGGCGAGACGGCGCTGAAGGAGATCTTCCGTCGTGGCGAGGACGTGCACACGGCGACCGCCTGTCGTGTGTTCCGCGTCACCCCCGACCAGATCGATCCCGGCATGCGGTCAAAGTCAAAGATGATCAACTACGGGATCGTGTACGGGCTGTCCGCCTGGGGGATGGCCGACCGGCTCGATATTCCCCAGGAGGAGGCCGAGGAGTTCATCCAGCGCTATATGGCCGGGTTCCCGGCGGTGGCGAAGTGGATCGAGGAGACGATCGCGCAGGGAACGGAGCATGGCTACGTCTCGACCCTGTTTGGCCGCCGGCGGCAGGTCCCGGAGCTTCGCGCCCGCCGCTGGGAGCTGCGCAGGCAGGGCGAGCGGTTCGCGGTCAACATGGTGATCCAGGGGACCGCCGCGGACATCATGAAGATGGCGATGGTGCGATGTGCCGGAGCGCTGGCGGACGCGGGGCTGAAGACGCGACTGATCCTGCAGATCCACGACGAGCTTCTGTTCGAGGGACCTGCCGCGGAGGCCGAGCAGGTGAAGGACATTGCCTGCCGCGAGATGGGTGAGGCATTCGAGATGGATCCCCCGCTCGCGGTCGAGGCCGGGATCGGCTCCGACTGGCTCCAAGCCAAGTGAGCTTGACGAGCGCCCGGGCGACGGCCGTCCGGGACGTGCTGCTCGTCTGTCTGACGGCCGGGGCTGGAGCGGTGGACGCCATCAGCTTTCTCGGCCTGGGCCGCGTGTTCACGGGCAACATGACCGGCAATCTCGTGCTTCTGGGGCTGGCGGCTGCTCAGGAAAAGGGATCGGAGGTGGTGCGATCGGGGGTGTCATTGGGCGCATTCTGCGCGGGAGTCCTGCTCGCCGTGTCCCTGGTGGCCGCGATCTCCAGGCGGAGGGCGGAACCGCGTGGCTCGCGAGTGTGGCCGGTCGGCGTGAGCGTCGTGCTGGCCCTCGAGGTGCTGGTGCAGGCCGGCTTCCTCGCGGGCTGGCTCACCGTGGGCGGTCATCCGGGCGCGACGTTCGAGGTAGTGCTCGTCGGTATGTCGGCGCTCGCCATGGGGATGCAGAGCGACGCGGTGGCGGCGCTCGGAGTCGCCGGGGTCACCAGCACGTACGTGACCGGAACGCTGACAGGGCTGCTCCGCGCGATGGCGGTCGGAGGAGATGACGTTCGGGGCCGCCTGCGCCGGGCAGCGGTGCTCGCCGGGCTGCTGATCGGCGCCGTGGTGTGCGGGGTGCTGCTGGTCGAGGCTCGTCGATTCGCGCCGATACTGCCGCTGGCAGTCACGTTGACTGTGCTTGTGAGCGCCGTATGGACGTTTAGGGGCGAGCGCTAACGGCGGGCTACGAGCCTGTCGATGAAACCGGTCATACAGACGTGTTTGTTCGACAGGTCCGGATGATTACGCCGCTACGGGTGCGTGAGCACGCGACGCCGACGACGCTGCCGCGAACCTCGGGTGGGCGATCTCCAGGTAGTGGCCGAACGCCCAATCCACAAACCGCTTGTGCTGCATCGCCCCGAGCGCCCGCGCCAGGACCCGCGGCGGGACGCGCGGGATCAACCGCTGGACCCGCAGCATCCACTCGAACTTCCGGCCGTGGGCGGCGCTGAAGGCTCCGTAGGCGGCCAGCGCCTGCTCGCGGGTGCGCCGTCCCGATATCACCTCCCGCAGCTCTCGCCCGGCCGCGAGGCCGAAGTAGAACGCTGTCCTGATCCCTTCTGCGGTCAGCGGCAGGCAGTGGCCGGCGGAGTCTCCGACGAAGAACACTCCGTCCTCGGTCGCGCTTCGGATGCGGTGGGGGATCCAGTTGCCCTGGTAGCGGATGGCGTCGCGGTCGAGGTCCGACGCCAGCCGTACGGTCGGCTCCTTGACATGGAACCGCGGCTCGAACGAGCCGACGCCGACCCTCACTTCGCCATCGGCCGGGAAGCTCCACCCATAGCCGGCCGGGACGTAGGAGCGGTCGATCCACACCTCGAGCTCCTCGCCGCCTCCGTGCGGGTGGACCTCTAGCCCACGGGAGAGAAACGCGTCCGGGGGTTGGATCGGCTCGCCCGAGCCGAGCACCCGGCGCCAGCCGAGGGCGTCCACGATCATCGGCGAGCGGATGTCTCCCCGGTCGGTGTGCACCGTGTGCCCGGTTCGCCCGTCGAGCTTGGCGGTCTCGAACTCAAACGACCCCTGATCGGCCAGAAGACCGCAGAGGCTCCGGTAGTCGAAGGTCGAGAACGTCCACGGCAAATCGAAGCGTGTGACGGCGTGGGGGGTATGGATCACCAACTGCCCGAACGTCTGCTGCAGGCTTTCCTGGAGATCGAGGGCATACAGCCACTCGGTGGGAATCCCGCAGGCCGATGTCTGCCGCTCTCCGATCTCGTATCGGTCGACCACGAGCACCTCGGCCCCGGTCGCGACCAGCTCCCGTGCGACCGCCAGCCCCGCGAAGCTCGCTCCGCAGATCAGCACGTCGCAGTCGCGATCGAGCGCCGTGCGCTCGAGCCCTCGTTTTGTGGCCCGTTGCGGCATTCGGGGCATCATAGGCCTCTACAAGCCGCACCCGGCTATCCTCCGACAGCACCCCATGTCCCCAACTGCCGTTCAAACTCCCAGCACGGATCAGGCGAACGCGAAGGTCGTCGAGGGCTCCGACGGCCTCCTGCTCGAGGTCGACGGGCACATCGTGCCCAACTACGACGCGACGCTTCACCCCTTCCAGGAAGGGGACGTGGTCTCAGGCCACGTGGTCCGGATCGACACCGACGAGGTCCTGGTCGACATCGGCTACAAGTCGGAGGGCGTCATCCCGTCCTCTGAGCTCTCGATCCGCAAGTCGGTCGATCCCTCTGAAGAGGTCCAGCTCGGCGAGCAGGTCGACGCGCTTGTTTTGACCAAGGAGGATCAGGACGGGCGGCTGATCCTGTCGAAGAAGCGCGCCCGGTTCGAGAAGGCCTGGCGCCGGATCGAGGCGGCGGCCGACTCGGGCGAGCCGGTCGAGGGCCAGGTGATCGAGGTGGTCAAGGGCGGGCTGATCATCGACCTCGGCGTCCGCGGCTTCCTGCCGGCGTCACTGGTCGACATCCGCCGCGTTCCGAATCTGGACGAGTACATGGGTCAGAAGATCGAGACCAAGGTGATCGAGCTCAACCGCTCTCGCAACAACGTGGTCCTCTCGCGTCGGGCGGTGCTGGAGGAGCAGCGCAAGGAGGATCGCGAGCGGATCCTCGACCGGTTGCAGCCCGGGGCAGGTGGTGGAGGGCAAGATCTCAAACATCGTGGACTTCGGCGCGTTCGTGGACCTCGACGGGATCGACGGTTTGATCCACATCTCCGAGCTCTCGTGGTCGCACGTCAACCACCCGTCGGAGATCCTCTCGATCGGCGACACGGTCAGCGTCAAGGTGCTCGACATCGACCGCGACCGACAGCGGATATCGCTGGGTCTCAAGCAGACCCAGGAGGATCCTTGGCAGCGCGTGGTGGACACCTACAACGTTGGCGACGAGCTCGAGGGCACGGTGACGAAGGTGGTGACGTTCGGCGCCTTCGTCGAGATCCTGGACGGAGTCGAGGGACTGGTGCATATCTCGGAGCTCGCCCAGCATCACGTCGAGAATCCCCGCGAGCTGATCCGCCCCGGCGACCCGGTGCGGGTGAAGATCCTCGAGATCGATTCCGAGCGGCGCCGCCTGTCGCTGTCGATCAAGCGCGTCGAGGGCCAGGTACTGCCGGTCCGCGCCCGAGAGGATGAGCCCAGCGTCGCTCTCGACGATGTTCCCGAGCTCGGCCTCTCCGAAGACGTGTTCGCGGCCGAGGCCGCGGAACCCGACCCCACTCCCCCGGGAGAGCCTCCTGCTCCCGCCGATGAAAACGCACCACCGCAGGCGCACGGAGGACGCGTCCGCCCGAGGCGCCGGCCTCCGAAGGCGAGGCGTGGCCACGGCACGAAGGCGAGGCCCCGAGCCGGACCCGTCTTCCGAGGCCGAGCAGCCGCCGGACGAGCCTGAGTCACGCCCGGAATCCTCCGCCTGAGCTTCTGCCGGCAAGCAGTGATCCGGTGATCCCGTTAGTCGGGCTCACGGGCGGCATCGGGGTTGGCAAGTCCACGGCACTCGACGCGCTGGAACGTCTCGGTGCAGCCGTACTCTCTACCGACCGCGTCGTGCACGAGCTATACCAGTCAGACGACGTGCAAGCGCTCATCGCAGACCGCTTCGGCCCGGCAGTGGCCACGGGCGGAACGGTCGACCGTGCCGCGATCGCGGAGCGGGCCTTCGCCCGGCCCGAGGACCGGGCCTGGCTCGAGGAGACCCTGTGGCCGCGCGTCGGGGCGCGAATCGCGGAGTGGCGGGAGGAGCTGGAGCGACTCTCGCCCCTGCCGCGTGTTGCAGTGGTCGAGGTGCCACTTCTGTTCGAGTCCGGGATGGAGCGGGCATTTGACGCGACGATCGCGATCGTCGCCGACGAACAGGTGCGGCGGGATCGGGCCTCCGCCAGGGATCATCGGTCGCTTGACGAACGAACCGCGCGCCAGCTCTCTCAGGAGGAGAAAGCGGCACGAGCGACGTATGTGATCGCCAACGACGGGACGATCGAGCATCTCGAGCGCGCGCTCTCGTCCGCACTTGAGAATCTTCAGAAATGACGCCCCCCGCAGCCACCGTCGCCACGCGCCGCGCCGCTGCACGGCGTACTGCGGTGCGTCGACGCCGCGGGGTACTGGCCCTGGGAGCGATCGCCCTCGCGGTGCTGGTCGGTGTGCTGGTCGCGCCGCTGTTCCAGAAGGCGATCCGAGAGCTCTCGCTCCCGCTGCAGTACCAGGACGTCATCCGCCAGCAGGCGGCCGAGAAGCATCTCGACCCGGCCCTGATCGCGGCCGTCATCTACGCCGAGTCGAAGTTCGACCCCCGGACGTCGAGGGCGGGCGCCGAGGGGCTGATGCAGCTGCTTCCGCAGACCGCCGCCTACCTGGCGAAGCGCTCGGGCGGAACCGGGTTCTCTGTGGGTGATCTGGCGACCCCGCAGGTCAACATCGCCTACGGCAGCTACTACCTGCGATATCTGATCGACCACTACAGCGGCCAGGTGATGCCGGCACTGGCGGCCTACAACGCGGGCATCACGAACGTCGACCGGTGGCTGGCGCAATCGGGGGGCGATGCGCACGCATTCACGATCAGCGACATCCCATACCCGGAGACGCGCGCCTACGTTGAGCGGGTGCAGCGCGCGCAGCACGATTACCGCCGTACGTACCCCAAGCAGCTGGGCTACGAGTAGCCCCGGTTCCCGACCCGCTCCCGGTCCCCGACCCGCTCCCGGTTCCCGATCCGCTTCCGGTTCCCAACCCGCCCGTAGCCGGCGAGCTCGACGCCCTCGTGGGCCGAGCGCCGCTGGTCGACCCACCGCACCGCGTCCGCCAGGAGCGCCAGCACGAGCAGCATCACCAGGGCGACCGCGGCGGCGGAGACGATGTACCAGGGCCACGGCCCCAGCAAGCTCAGCAGCGAGTTGTGCGCCGGCTTGGCCCGCAGATACATGTAGTTGCCGCCCGTGATCACGTCCCCGATCCCGGCTATGGCGGCGAAGCACAACGTCGCCGCAAAGGTGCGCCACGCGGCTAGCCGCCGGGGATAGAGCCGGCAGCCGAACACCAGTAGGCAGGCGGCCACTACGGCGCCGATGTGGTAGGTGAAGTAGGTGAAGTAGTAGATGCTCGGGAAGCCCTGCCCGAGGTCGGGCGTCAAGATCGCCTGGAGCGAAGCGGTCAGGGCCCAGAAGTAGGTGAGCTCCACCAGCAGCGCGCGACGCGTCCACAGCGCCAGGATCGCGGTGGCGGATACGGCGTCGGTCAGCTGGAGCGGAAGCCCGTACTGGGCACTCCATGTCCCCTCGATGCCGTCCGCGACATACTCGCCGACCCACGCGACGAGGATCGCCAGCGCCAGTAGCCTCGAGAGCACTTCCACCCACCGGCCGGGGTGCCTGCGCGCCACCCAGATCGAGGCCGCCGCCAGGGCGGCGAGGATGACCAGCGCGGCCAGGTGCGGTGTCGAGAACTGCTTCAACCGTTTGCTCAGTACGCGCGGCGCGGGCGGCCCGCGTGCTCAGCGGCCGCGATCACGCGCGCCATCTCCTCGGCCTCTCCGTCCTTGAGCGACGCGATCGTGATCCGCAGGCCGGGAGCGCTCCGGATCCGGAAGTGCTCTCCGGCGAGCACGAGCCAACCGGCGTCCAGCAACGCTCGCACCGCGAGCGCCTCCTCGCGCACAGGCACCCATACGTTCATTCCCGAGCGTCCGTGCGCCTGGATGCCGTGGCTGGCGAGGGCGCCGAGCAACGCCTGACGGCGCTGTCCGTAGGCCTCGGCGGCACGCGCACAGAGTCCCTGAAACTCAGCGTCCCGCAGCATCTCGGCGGCGAGCGCCTGCAGCAGGTGGCTGACCCATCGCGGCCCTAGCGCCTGCCGTCCCTCGACGCGGGAGATCGTCGTCTCATCGCCGGCCACGACCGCCAGTCGCATGTCGGCATGAAGGATCTTCGACATGGAGCGGATCACGGCCCACCGTTCGGAGTCGGGGGTGATCACGGTCGAAAACGGGGCTCCGGAGACGAGGCCGGCGTGGTCGTCCTCGATGAGCAACAGCCGGGGAAACGGGTCCAGGAGGCTCCGCAGCATGGCGATCCGCTCCTCATCGAGCGCGGCGCCGAGCGGATTCTGTGCCCGAGGCACGATCACCATCGCTTCCGCCCCATCCGCCAGCGCGGCCTCCACAGCATGAGGGACCATGCCCTGCTCGTCCACCGGCACCGGCACTGCGACCAAGCCGAGCGCCAGCAGGATGTCGCGGATCGACGGATAGGCGGGGTCCTCGATCACGACCCGGTCGCCCGGCCGGAGGTGGGCCTGCAGGAGGCGCTCGACCGCGTCGAGCGCGCCGGAGAGAACGGCTATCGAGTCCGTGGCCACACCGTCCGCCTCAAATCCACTCCCGGCCACATCGAGCAAATCCGGGTCCGGCCCCTCCAGGCCGCTGATCCGCAGCCGCTTCTCGACATCCACCCGGGCTAGCGCTGCCGGCATCGAGGGGAGCAGCGCCGGATCGGGAAGTCCGATGGCGCGGTCGCGGAGGCGAGCCTGATCGGCTGCGGGCACCGCCGCCGGCCGCATCGGTGTCCGCAAAGGGGGACGCGGAGCGACGCGGGTGCCGCGGCGGCCCTCGGCGATCACAAGCCCGCGCTCGCGAAGGACCCGGTAGGCGGAGTTGACAGTTGCCGGACTGGCTCCCAGCGCGCTCGCCAGCGACCGCACGGTCGGCAGAGGATCGCCGGACTCGAGCAGGCCCTCGCGGATCGCGGCCTCGGCGCTGGCCGCGATCTCCCGCGAGCTGGAACCGGTGATGAAGCCGTGCGAGCGGCGCCCGTCCGGGTCCCGTCGCCCGTCCGGGTCCCGTCGCCCGTCCGGGTCCGGTCGCGCGTCCGGGTCCGGCCGCGCGTCAGTCTCCGGCCTCTGGTATTGTTCTAGCTCAGACATGAGTTTGTACTATAACAAACGTCGTGACGGGGGGCGATCTGAGGCCCAGCCGGCTCTCACCATTGTCGAGGATGAACCGCGGACCATCCTTGAGGAGGCGCCTCGGTCGGCCCGTACCACCGTCCGTCGCCGCGCGGGTCGGGCGCGCTACGACGCCGAGACGATCGATGCGATCCTCGACGAGGGCCTCGTGGCACACGTGGCGTTCACCTCCGGAGGCCAGCCCTACTCGATCCCGATGCTCTACGCCCGCGGTTCCGGGGAGGTGTACCTGCACGGATCACCGCTCAGCCGGCTAGTCGACCGGATGGCGGATGGGATCGCGCTCTGCCTAACGGTGACGCTGATCGACGGCCTCGTCCTGGCCCGCTCGGCGTTCCACCACTCGGTCAACTACCGCTCCGTCGTCGCTCTCGGAACCGGCTACCCGATACGGGACCCCGCCCGGAAGCGCGACGCGCTGACGACGATCGTCGAACGGGTCGTCCCCGGCCGCTCCCGCGAGGTCCGGGGGCCGAGCGAGGGCGAGCTCGAGGCCACCGAGGTCGTCGCGATGGAAATCGTGGAGGCCTCGGCCAAGGTCCGTTCCGGCCCGCCGGTCGACGCGGCCGAGGACTACAAGCTCTCCGTCTGGGCCGGGGAGCTGCCGCTGCGGTTGACCGCTGATCGACCCAAGCCGGACGGGCGCTGCACCGTTTCCATCCCCAGCTACGTGGAGCACTATGGACGCGCCAGCCGATAGCGTCACGATCAGGCACGCCTTCCCGGACGATGCCCTCGCGCTAGTGAGGCTGGCGGCCCTCGATAGCGGGGAGATTCCGCCGCCGCCGCTGCTCGTCGCGGAGGTGAACGGCGAGTTGCGAGCTGCGCTCTCGCTGCTGGGTGGGGCCGTGATCGCCGATCCGTTTCACCGCACGCGGCCACTCGTGGAGTTGCTGTCTTCCCGGGCGGCGCAGCTGGCGGCCGCAGCCGCGATCCAGGAGCGGCGAACCCACAAGGGTTCTCGCGGCATGCTCATCGCCCGCTTGCGCGGAAACGCATAGCCTCGCCCGCGGTCGCCTCCGTCCGAACTTTGGCGATTTGCTTCCGAGGGGTGGAAGCAAATCGCCATCCTTCGTCTCCGCCAGGCCGCCCGCGGCCCCCGCTACGCTCAGACGACCGATGCCCAACTTCGAGCTCGACCCCGCTTTTCACCCCACCGCCGACCAGCCGGCGGCGATCGAGTCGCTGGCCGAGGGAGTTCAGGCAGATGAGCGGTTCCTGACCCTCCTGGGTGCCACCGGAACCGGCAAGACGATGGCCATGGCCGGCGTGATCCAGGAGGTCCAGAAGCCGGCGCTGGTGATCGCTCACAACAAGACACTGGCCGCGCAGCTCTGCAACGAGTTCCGCACCTACTTCCCCCGCAACGCCGTCGAGTACTTCGTCTCCTACTACGACTACTACCAGCCTGAGGCCTACGTCCCGAGCAAGGACCTCTACATCGAGAAGGACTCGGCCATCAACCAGGAGATCGACCGGCTCCGTCACTCTGCCACCGCCGCCCTGTTCGCCCGCCGTGATGTGGTCATCGTGGCCAGCGTCTCGTGCATCTACGGCTTGGGGTCGCCGCAGACATACGACGAGAACCTCCAGACGTTGACCAAGGGGGACTTCGTGGACCGGGAGGCGCTGCTTCGCAAGCTGGTCTCGATCCAGTACACGCGTAACGACACCGCGCTGGCCCGCGGCAACTTCCGGGTCAGAGGGGAAACGCTCGAGGTGTTTCCGGCCTACGCCGAGACCGCGTTCCGTGTCGTCCTGTTCGGCGACGAGGTGGAGCAGATGCAGGAGTTCGACCCGCTGACCGGGGAGCTGCTGAACGATGATCTTGAGCACATCGGGGTATGGCCCGCCACCCACTACAACGTCCGCGAGGGGATGATCGACGACTCCGTCGCCGAGATCGGCCGAGAGCTGAACGAGCGCTGCGCCGAGCTCGAGGCCCAGGGCAAGCTGCTCGAGTCCCACCGCTTGCGGCAGCGCACCCAGTACGACATGGAGATGCTCCGGGAGCTTGGTTTCTGCTCCGGGATCGAGAACTACTCCCGGATCCTCGACGGCCGCCGGCCTGGCGATCGCCCGTACTGCCTGCTCGACTACTTCCCGGAGGACTTCGTCTGCTTCATCGACGAGTCGCACCAGACGGTCCCGCAGCTCGGCGGCATGTACGAGGGAGACCGCTCGCGCAAGCAGACGCTGGTCGAGTATGGGTTTCGCCTGCCCAGCGCGCTCGACAACCGGCCCCAGACCTTCCAGGAGTTCCTGTCGATCACCCCCCAGATGGTGTTCGTGTCCGCGACCCCGGGCGAATATGAGCGCAGCCACTCGAAGCGGATCGTCGAGCAGATTGTGCGGCCGACGGGGATCGTGGACCCCGAAGTAGAGGTGCGCGAGACCCGCAACCAGATCGACGACCTGATGAACGAGATCCGGGCGCGCACCGATCGCGACGAGCGGACGCTGGTCACCACCCTGACCAAGAAGATGGCCGAGGATCTCACGGACTACCTGCTGGAGATGGGGTTCAAGGTCCGCTACCTGCACTCGGAGGTCGACACGCTGGAGCGGATCCAGATCATCCGCGAGCTGCGGCTTGGAGAATTCGACGTGCTGGTGGGGGTGAACCTGCTGCGCGAGGGGCTCGACCTCCCGGAGGTCTCGCTGGTGGGGATCCTCGATGCCGACAAGGAGGGGTTCCTCCGCGGCGAGACATCGCTTATCCAGACGATCGGTCGGGCGGCGCGAAACGTGGAGGGCAAGGTGCTGATGTACGCCGACAAGGAGACGGCGGCCATGCGGGCGGCAATCGAGGAGACAAACCGCCGGCGGGCGATCCAGCGGGCTTACAACGAGCGACACGGGATCACCCCGGAGACGATCGTCAAGGGGATCTCCGACATCGCCGAGTTCCTGCAGGCGGAGTCGAAGGTTCCCCGCAGCCGGCGCGGCCGGAGGCTCCGCGAGGCGGCCAGGTCGATGCCCCCGGCAGAGATCGAGAAGACCATCGTCGAGCTCGAGGAGGAGATGCTCCAGGCCGCCGAGGAGCTGCGGTTCGAGTACGCGGCCAAGCTGCGAGACGAGATCCGGGACCTGAAGCGAGAGCTCGATCAGGCCCTCGCCGAGGGCCGCGCTCCTGTGTAGATCTTTCGGTACCTCCGTACCCACCTAGGGTCCTGCCACGTCCGGTAGGCTGCGCGTGCCTTTAGCCAGTCCAGGAACCGGAGGTGCAGTTGTCGTGGCCCTCGAACGAGAGACCATCGAGAAGAAGGACTTCCCCGTAGGGCGTCGGGGCTACGACCCATCGGCAGTCGATGCCCACCTGCAGTCGATCGCCGAAGAGGTCGACGAGCTGAAGCGCTCGAACCGTCAGCGCACGGAGACCCTCGCCGGGAGCGCGAGCGACCAGGTAAAAGCGATCATCGAGGCCGCCGAGACCAGCGGCGCCGAGATCCGCCGCCAAGCCGAACAAGAGGCGCGGCAGATCCGCGCGGATGCCAACCGCGACGCCAAGCGAGAGAGGGAGGAGGCCGCCCGCGCGGCGCAGACCGAACGCGACCAGGCTGCCAGCGAGGCCCAGCGACAGCGCGAAGACGCCTCGACCCAGGCGCGGGAATACGTGCAGCGCGTGTCGGATTCGACCTCGCAGATGCTGGAGCGCCTGGAGGCGATGGAGGCCGAGCTGGGGACGCTGACGGAATCGCTTCGCACTGGCGCCACCCGCCTAACGGCCGAGCTCGAGCTGGTGGACTCCGAGATGAGGGAACTGAGCTCCTTCGCGGCGTCGGGCGGAGCAGGGGCCGCGACCCCGATGGAGGAGCCCTCGGCGGTGACGGCGGCTCATCCGGAGCCCGTTCTGGACGAGGCCGTCGAGGAGGAGTCCGAGACCGCGCTGATCGAGGAAGAGCCGGTGGCCGACGCGGAGACCAGGGCCGAAGTCGAGGCGGCAGCCGAAGCGCAGCCGGCGCCTAAGTCCGAGCCGCTCGTGGCGGAAGGATCCCGGCAGGGGGCGGACACCGGCGACGCTGAAGGCGCTCGGCTGATCGCGCTCAACATGGCCCTCAACGGCACGCCGCGCGAGGAGACAGACCGCTACCTGGCGGAGAACTTCGAGGTCCCCGATCGCGGCCGGCTGCTCGACGAGGTCTACGCCAGCGTCGAGGGTTAGAGATCGCCCGCAAAGTGCGAGCGGGCCGCAAGGGGAACGTCTGTTCGCTCCACTAGACTCGCTCTGGTGGACCAGCTGATCGTCTCGGGCGCCCGAGAGCACAATCTGAAGGACATAACGGTCGCGATCCCCCGCGGATCGCTGACCGTGATCACCGGACTGTCGGGTTCCGGGAAATCGTCGCTGGCGTTCGACACGATCTACGCCGAGGGCCAGCGGCGCTACGTCGAGTCGCTGTCGGCGTACGCCCGGCAGTTCCTGGGGCAGATGGACAAGCCCGACGTCGACTCGATCGAAGGACTGTCCCCCGCCATCTCGATCGACCAGAAGACGACCTCCCGGAACCCTCGCTCGACTGTGGGGACGGTGACCGAGATCTACGACTACCTGCGGCTTCTGTGGGCGCGGATCGGCCATCCCCACTGCCATATCTGCGGACGTCCCATAGCCGGGCAGTCGGCCGAGCAGATCATCGACCAGGTGATGGAGCTCGAGGAGGGCTCGCGGTTCATGGTGCTGGCCCCGATTGTCCGGGGCCGCAAGGGCGAGTACGGAAAGCAGCTGTCCGAGCTGCGGGCGGAGGGATTCTCCCGGGTCAAGGTTGACGGAGAGCTGCGGCGGCTGGAGGAGGAGATCGTGTTGGACAAGAAGTTCAAGCACGACATCTCCGTGGTCGTCGACCGGCTGGTGATGAAGTCCGAGCTTCGCAAGCGGCTGGCGGATTCGATCGAGACCGCGGTGGCGCTGGCCGACGGGCTGATGGAGATCGAGCTGGTCGACTCTGGCCGGACGCTGACCTTCTCCGAGCGGTTCGCCTGCCCGGTCCACGGGCCGAGCCTCGTGGAGCTCGAGCCACGGATCTTCTCGTTCAACTCTCCGCACGGTGCCTGCCCGCGTTGCACTGGACTCGGGTCGCAGATGGAGATCGACCCCGAGCTGGTCGTTCCCGATCCCTCTCTATCGATTGGGGAGGGGGCGATCGCGCCCTGGGCGCAGAGCGCGTCTGACTACTACGACCAGCTGACCCAGGCCATCGCCGAGCGCTACGCGGTCGATCTCGACACGCCTTGGGACAGGCTGTCGGCCGCCGAGCGCGAGTTCTTTCTGCATGGCACGAACGGTGACCGGGTCCAGGTCACCTATCGCAACCGATTCGGCCGCCGGCGGTCGTACGCGACCCGGTTCGAGGGGATCATCCCCAGCCTCGAGCGCCGGTACCGGGAGACCGAATCGGACTTCGCCCGGGAGAAGATTGAGGAGTACATGACGTTGAGGCCGTGCCCGGAGTGCGGCGGCGCCAGGCTCCGGCCGGAGTCGCGTGCGGTGCTGGTGGCGGGCACCCCGATTCACGAGTTCGCAGCGCTGTCGGCGCGGCGGGCGCTGGAGTGGGTCCGCCAGCTCGAGCTGTCCGACCACGACCGCCGGATCGCCCGGCTGGTGCTGAGGGAGATCGAGGAGCGGCTTCAGTTCCTGGAGAACGTCGGCATCGGCTATCTGACCCTGGAACGCGCGGCGGCCACACTGGCCGGAGGCGAGGCGCAGAGGATCCGGCTCGCGACCCAAGTGGGCTCCTCGTTGGTGGGCGTGCTCTACATCCTGGATGAGCCGTCCATCGGGCTGCACCAGCGAGATAACGCCAAGCTGATCGCGACGCTCGAGCGGCTGCGTGACCTGGGCAACACGGTGCTGGTGGTGGAGCACGACGAGGGCACGATGCGGGCCGCCGAACACCTGATCGACATGGGGCCGGCGGCCGGTGAGCACGGCGGTCACGTGGTGGCGCAAGGCACGGCCGAGGAGATCGAGCGCGTGGAGGAATCCCTGACCGGTCAGTTCCTGACCGGCGCGCGCATGATCGAGATCCCCCGCCGCCGGCGCCGTCCGAGCGGCTACATACAGATCGAGGGCGCCGCCCAGCACAATCTGAAGAAGATCGACGTCAAGGTCCCGCTGGGCGTGCTGTGCTGCGTGACCGGCGTCTCCGGCTCGGGGAAATCGACGCTCGTCAACGAGGTCCTCTACAAAGCTGTGGCCAACCGGCTGCACCGCACCAGACAGCGAGCGGGCACGCACAGGCGGATCACCGGCCTCGAGCAGCTGGACAAGATCATCTACGTCGACCAGTCTCCGATCGGTCGCACGCCTCGCTCGAACCCAGCCACATACATCGGGCTGTTCGACCAGATCCGCGAGCTGTTCTCGAAGACCCAGGAAGCTCGGGCCAGGGGCTACAAGCCCGGCCGGTTCTCGTTCAACGTCAAGGGCGGACGCTGCGAGGTCTGTCGCGGTGACGGACAGATCAAGATCGAGATGCATTTCCTTCCCGACGTATATGTCCCCTGCGAGCAGTGCCACGGCAAGCGCTACAACCGGGAGACGCTGGAGGTTCGGTTCAAGGGCAAGACGATCGCCGACGTGCTCGAGATGCCGATCGAGGAGGCGCTCGAGTTCTTCGCGCACATCCCGAAGATCAAGCGGCGGGTGAAGGCGCTGAACGACGTGGGACTGGGCTACATGCGGCTGGGGCAGCCCGCCACGACACTTTCCGGGGGCGAGGCCCAGCGGGTCAAGCTCGCCGCCGAGCTGTGCAAGGTGGCGACCGGACGGACCCTGTACATCCTGGACGAGCCAACCACAGGGCTGCACTTTGCGGATATCCAGCGGCTGCTGGAGGTGTTGACCGGCTGGTCCAGGCCGGCAACTCGGTGATCGTGATCGAGCACAACATGGACGTCATCAAGGTGGCCGACCGGATCATCGACCTGGGTCCCGAGGGCGGTGAGGAGGGTGGTCGTGTGATCGCCACGGGGACGCCCGAGCAGGTGGCGCGAGTGGCCGACTCCTACACCGGCGCCTACCTCTCGGCGTGCTCCGCCAGCCGTGCCCGGGCCACCGAGCCGTGGCGGCTGCCTGATTCAGTGGGCACAGCGGCTGGCGGTCGCTAACCTCTTCAGCGGGGTTCAACTCAGTCTGTCCGATTTTGGAAGGGGGGGACGTTGGTCTTCCTGATCATCCTCATCGTGGCCGCAGCCGTGCTGCTCGCATGGCTGTTGGTCGAGCTGGCTCGGGTCGGGCTCGCGGATTTCCGGCTTCCCAGGCTCCGTGAGAGCTCGCTTGGAGGCGCCTCGCCTTCGGGCTCTCCTGGCCCAGCAATCCGCGGCAGCGCCAGCGAGCGCGGCGGGAGCGAGTCGGACGTCGACCACAGCAGACGCGACGCCCGGCCAGAGCGGGCGCGACCCGACGCAGGCCCGCAGGCAAGGCCAAGAGCGGCACGAAGAGCGCGTGCTCTACGACGACTCGGATGTGGAGCGGGCCGTCCGCGACCGGCTCTACGGCCGGCACGGTCAGCGGGATTGACCCCGGACAGAGCCGAGCAGACGTCGGCCGCCCGCCTCGTGCTCTGGGCGCAGAAGTGGCGTTTCTATCAGCGCAACTCGCTGCCCTGGAACCGAGCGAGGATCCACTGGGAATTGATGCGACGGGGCGCGTTTGCGCGCTGGCCTCTCCACGGCAACGTGCTGGAGGCACTGCGCGAGGAGAGGCTTGAGATCGGTGAGCACGTGCTGTTCGAGCCCGGTGTGTGGCTCACGGCGCCGGGTTCGGCTCGGATCCGCATCGGACAGGGAACGTTCCTGAACCTGGGGGTGATGATCGCCTCAGCGGGGCTGGTCGAGGTCGGCGAGCACTGCATGTTCGCCAACGGCTGCTTCGTCACCGACGCCGACCATCGCTTTGACGACCCGGACCGACCCGTCCCCTGGCAGGGATTCAAGTCCCAGGGCCCAACCCGGGTGGGGGACAACGTGTGGTGCGGCGCGCATGTGGTCATCACCGGCGGGGTGACGGTCGGCGAGCGGTGCGTGATCGGCGCCAACTCCGTCGTCACCCACGACCTGCCCCGCTTTCTCGATCGCCGCAGGCGCCCCGGCGAACGTGCTGAGAAAGGTTGAGTACGGGCCTGATCCGTAGGGGTGCGCCGGCTAAGCAAGGGGCTTCGGTGTCGCTTCGGGCGCCGTCGCGCGAAGCGCAGGGCGCTCCGAAGGACACGAAGCCCCCTACGAGTTCTTGATGACGATGCCTTCCAGGATCAGCGCAGCGTGCTCCGCTGGCGTCGATCGCCTCTTCTAAGCGTTCGAACAGGTCCTTCCAGCGGATCACGACCATCGGATCGATGCCCGTGTCGAACAGGGACGCCACCGCTTCGCGCGTGATGCGGTCCCCCTCGTTCTCCAGCCGGTGAACCTCGACGGTGTGGCGCGAGATATCACGAAAGCCCCGCAGGAGGGGCACGGCCTCCGCGATCTGACGCGTGGCGGCCCGCAGCACCCGTGCGAGCTGGATCGACTGATCCATGGGCGCCTCGATCTTGTACAGGCCGAGGTAGTCGGCCACCTCCTCGGTGAAGTCCACTATGTCGTCGAGAGCCGAGGTCAGCGCCAGGATGTCTTCGCGGTCGATGGGCGTGACGAACGTGTGGTTGAGGCGGTCGATGATGTCGTGCGTGATCCGGTCGCCCTCCTGCTCTCGCTCCTTGATCTGATGGGCGAGCGCTTTGCTGTCCGGGTAGTTGGACAGCATCTGGTCCAGCAGGTCGGCGGCGCGCAGGATGTTCTGGCCGGCCTCCTCGAACAGCTCGAAGTAGACGCGGTCGTGGGGCATCAGCACCTGCGACAGGCGCGGCATGCTGGGATGGTAGTGCTCCGCGGGTCATCCGGACCCGCGGTCTGACTGGGTGCTTCGCCTCCGGCTTCGCTTAACCGCTCGCCCTTCGGGCTCGCTCTAGTCCAGCATTTCCCGGAAGCGGGCCAATTCCTCCTCGTCGATCGTGTAGGTGTGCTCGGGGCCGGGGAAAGCTCGCCGTCGGACGTCCTCGGTGTACTCAGCCACTCCAGCCACCATCTGAGCCTTGGTCTCCACGTAGCGCTTGACGAATCGCGCCACGTGGCCGTCGTAGATGCCGAGCAGGTCGTGGAATACGAGCACCTGACCATCGGTGGCCGGCCCGGCGCCGATCCCGATGACCGGCACGTCGAGGCGCTCCATGAGCTCCTGCGCGACGGCGGCCGGGATGGCCTCGAACACGATCGAGAAGCAGCCCGCCTCCTGGAGCGCGATCGCGTCGCGCGCGACTTGGAGCGCCCGCTCAGCGGTCCGGCCTTGGGCCCGATGGCCGCCCAGAGCCGTGGCGGTCTGGGGGGTGAGGCCGACGTGACCCATAACGGGGATCCCGGATTCGGCGATGGCCCTCGCTCGCTGGACGCTGGTGCCGCCCCGCTCGAGCTTCACGGCGTCGCATCCTGCCTCTTTTACGAAGCGCTGCGCGGTGCGGATCGCCTGCTCGTCGGAGGCCTCGTAGGACCCGAACGGCAGGTCTCCAACCAGCAGCGGGGTCTCGAGACCGCGGCGGACAGCAGCGGCCAGCATCAGCATCTCGTCGGTCGAGACAGGCACGGTCGACGGATAGCCGAGCACCGTCATCGCGCCCGAGTCGCCGACCAGGACGATGTCGACTGAAGCCTCCTCGGCTACCTGCGCCGAGGGGTAGTCGTAGGCGGTGATCATCACGATCGGCTCGCCGAGCTGCTTCTTCTCCGCAAGGCGGGGGAGCGTCATAGGCAGCGGCCGGCTGAGGTCCTGCGGTACCGGGGTCTGTGGAATGTGCGACATCTCGTGTATCTCCTTTAGGCCGCGACCGGCGACCCGAGCAGGGTGGATACGTTCTCGTCGACCGCCACCACCTCGTTGCGCTCGCCAACGTGGACGACGCGCGGGCGGTAGTGCTCGAGCTCTTCCGTGTCATAGCCGGCGTAGGAGATCACGATGATCGTGTCCCCCCGTTGGACGAGACGGGCGGCCGCGCCGTTCAGCTTCATGTCTCCGGAGCCCGGCTCGCCGGGGATGGTGTAGGTCTCGAACCGTGCGCCGTTGTTCACGTCGAGCACGGCTACCTGCTCGAATTCCTTGATGTCGGCCGCCTCGAGCAGGTCGGGATCGATCGTGATCGACCCGACGTAGTGCAGGTCGCAGTCGGTCACGGTCGCCCGGTGGATCTTCGATTTCAGCATCGTGCGCTGCAATGCAGTACCTCCTGTTTCGCGCTCCCCGCCTGATCCTCATGGCCGGTCGAGGGCACGTGAATCGGTTGGTTGTCGATGAGTCGGGTCGCACCAACGCGGGCCGCGACGACGGCGAGCACGTCCCCGCCCTCGATCCGCGCCCCCACCGGCGCGAGGGTGTCTGGGTTGACGAGCTCGAAGTAGTCGAGCTCCACGTCTTCGAGTTCGGCCCGGGCGGCGCCGATGACCGCCCCCGTATCTCGCTCGCCGGAGGCGATCGCCTCGGTGGCGGCTCGGAGCGCCAGGTGAAGGGCCAGCGCGCGTCGCCGATCGGATTGCGACAGTTGCGCGTTACGGCTTGACATCGCGAGCCCATCGGGCTCGCGCACCGTCGGGCAGACCTCGATTCGCACGGAAAAGTCGAGGTCTCGCACCAGCCGCCTGATGACGATCGCCTGCTGCGCGTCCTTCTGCCCGAAGTACGCCACGTCGGGCTGGACGATGTTGAAGAGCTTCGCCACTACGGTTGCCACGCCGTCGAAGTGGGCCCTTCCGCGGTGCTCGCCCTCGAGCGGCTCGGTGACGCCGGCGACCGACACTCGGCTCGCAAAGCCGTGCGGATAGACCTCCTCGACATCGGGGGCGAACAGATAGTCGACACCAGCGCCGGCGGCGAGCTCGTCATCGCGCGCGCGGTCTCGGGGATAAGCCTCGAGGTCCGCCGGCTCGTCGAACTGCGAGGGGTTGACGAACAGGGACATCACCACGACGTCGCACTGCTCGCGCGCGCGTGTGATGAGGGACAGGTGCCCGTCGTGCAACGCTCCCATCGTGGGGACGAGCCCGATCGTCTTCTCAGCCCGTCGGGCAGGCCGGAGCAGGCCGCGTAACTCGGAGACGGTCCGAACGACCTTCACGCGGCCGCCGCCTTCGGGCTGGAGGTGTCTCCGCCCGGCTTCGTCCGCGCCAGCGCGCGGGTGGCCTGCACCAGCGTGTCGAACAACGGAAGCAGGTCGCCTGCACGCTCGGCGATCGCCGCCCGCTGCGCCGCTACCGTGGCGCGATCACCTCGGGCAACCGGTCCCGTCAGCGCCCTGTCGGGGCCCATGGCGGCCCAGTTCTCGACGGTGGCGCGGACGAGCGGCACGAGCAGCTCTCGCTCCATGCCGGCGCTGTGCGCAACCCGCTCGGCGGCTGCCTCGAGCGTGACCAAGAAGTTCGACGCGATCGAGGCCGCGGCGTGATACGCGGCGCGATCGGCCGCCTCGATCTCCACCGCTCGCATGCCCAGAGCCTCCGCAAGCTGGCGGGCGAAGCGAAGCGCCCTCGGTGTGCTGCCGGCGATTGCCGCTCCCGCCCCCGCAAATGTGGCGCCGGGGCCGGCCACGGTCATGAGCGGGTGCAGGGAGAACGCCTCGTGAGGCTCGAGTACATCGAGGGCCGTGGCGCCCGAGGAGTGACCGACCAGCGGACCGGGAGCGATCAGTGAGGCGGCCGCGGCAATTTCATGGTCTGGGACGCACAGCAGTACGGCATCGGCGCCGGCGGCATCGGCTCTGCGACCAAGCGGACCCCGAATGGCGTACCGCTGGGTGCGGTCGGCTTCAGCCGTGAGAGCGGCGGCGAGGGCCGTACCGACACGACCCTGGCCGATGATTGCCAGGCACGGACAGGAAGGGTCGTCCGCTGAGGGCTTCCGTTCCAGTTCTCGCATCAGAGATACCGGTCGGTGATGTTGGGAAATTGGTGGCTTGAGATCCGTCCCACTGGCGGTGACGGCCTCGGACGGGATGTTAGCGCCGGGGACCCGGCTCGCCTAGGTGATACCCATCACACGGCGACTTGCACCATCCCTCGTTCCCGCCGCGGCTCGGTCGCTTGAGGCGATCCCCGCAGATTCCGGATTGCCGCCCTCGTATCGTCCAGCGACGGCTCTAGGATCAAACGGATGCCAAGCGCCGCCGAGCGCCGCGAGGCCCTGAAGGCCGTCTATCGAGAGGCGAGGGACTGCGTCCGCTGCCCGCTGCACCAGACCCGCACGCAGGTCGTGTTCGGCAACGGAAACGCCGACGCCGACCTGATGTTCGTGGGCGAGGCGCCCGGAGCGAACGAGGATCGGATGGGGCTGCCGTTCGTGGGCCAAGCCGGCAAGCTGCTCGACAAGCTCCTGGGGGAGATCGGCTTGGAGCGGGACGACGTGTTCGTGGTTAACACGCTCAAATGCCGCCCACCCGACAACCGCGACCCGCACCCAAACGAGATCGAGGCCTGCCGGAGCTATCTCGACAAGCAGATCGAGCTGATCGAGCCCACGGTCATCTGCACGCTGGGCAACTTCTCGACCAAGCTGCTGCGGGGAGACACCACCGGGATCTCGACGCCTGCACGGGCAGGAGGAGATCAGGGTGGTCGGCTCGCGGGCGGTGAGGCTGTATCCGCTCTACCACCCCGCCGCCGCGCTCTATACGCCCTCCACCCTCGAGGCCCTGAGGACCGACTTCCATCGCATTCCCGAGCTGCTGGCCGCCGGTGCGCCGCCGCAGCCGGAGCCCACGGAGGAGGTGCCGGAGCCCGAGGACCTCATTGCGTCCGGGAACCTGACCGGGCCCGGGGAGCCGACCGGGCCCGAGGAGCTACCCGGGCCCGATCAACCGGACAGCGCGGAGCGCGCCGCGGCACAGCTCGGATTGTTCTGAGGCGGCCTCAGCTCGGCGGCAGCTGCGGTCCGATGAGCATTCCATCCGGATCTACTTGGGCTCTGGTCCGGGTCACTCGCCCGAGAGCCTCGTCAGGCAGGCATGCCTTCAGCGAGCTCGTCCCCTCGGCGAAGCCCGCAAAGCGCGTACCGGTGGCCCAGGGCTTCATGGCGCCCAGGTAGCGATCGAAGAAGGCATCCAGCTCGGACGCCGGCGCCGGCGCGCCGGGAATTCCTGCGCCGAACAGAAGAAAGTTGCCCTCGAGATGTCCGCGCGCGCCTGCCCCGGGCGGTGATGCGGCCAGCGCGCCGCCGACGTGCCTGAGCTCCGCCGTCAGCAGCGGCGATCCCGGCCCGGCGACATTCAGGAAGGTCTCGATCGCCCCGTCGTCGAGCCCGTCGAGAAGCATTCCGTCGCTGATCGCCGGCACCGGATTCTCCGGATCTCCGTGCAGGCGAGCCACGCCCGCGCTGGGCATCGGCCCGAAGCCGCCGAGAATGGGCGTACCCACGGACCGCAGCAGCGCCTGGAGACGCTCCGCCTCGCTTCGGTTCGAGCGAGACGCCATCGACGCAGACGGTCGGCACTGCCCTCAGCGGCTCGGGGACCTCGGGCAGCGGCGGCAGGCAGAGCAAGCGGAAAGTCGTCGTGATCTCATTCGAGGCGCCCGACGTCCAGTCTCGCCAGGCCCGGAGCAAACCCTGCGCCTCGTTGGCGGGGAAGAACATCGCGCCGGCGGCGACCTCCGGGTATGGCAGCAGTCCGACCTCCGCCGCGGTCACGATCGCGTAACCGCCGCCGCCCCCGCGCAGCGCGTAGAACAGGTCTGGCTCGAGCTCCGCATCTACGCGACGTGCCCGTCCGTCAGCGGTGACGACCTCGAACGCCCGCACGTGGTTCGCCGCCAGGCCGTACGCACGGCCGTAGAACGACAGCCCGCCGCCCAGCAGGTACCCGATCACGCCCACGCTGGGCGAGGAGCCGTGCATGCCCGCCAGGCCGTGCGGGGCCACCGCATTGACGACGTCCTCCCATCGCGCACCGGCCTTGACCCGTGCCACCCGGGCCTCTGGGTCCACCAGGACCTCGCCGTCGTGCAGACTGAGCTTCAGGAGCATCGTGTCCTCGAGTGCCGGCAGCGCGTTTGCCATGTGGCCTGTGACCTGCGGAGCGATGCGCAGCCCTTGGTGGCGGGCGTAGGCAATGGCTGCTTGCACGTCCTCGACGGACGTGGCAGCGCAAACAGCGGCTGGTCGCTGGTCGGCGTGGAGGTTCCAGGCCAGGCGGGCGGCGTCGTACTCGGGGGAGTGGGGAAAGACCAGCGGAGGAAGCTCGGGCTCCGGCCGCTGAACATCGGTGGAAGAGGAGACTGTCATGACGATCCTTTCCGGGTCCGTGGTTGGCATCGACGGGATGCATGTGCCACGCCAGTCGTCCCCACATCGGGCGGGCCCCCAGGCGTGCCCCCATTCGGTGCCCCAGCTACCGCTAAAAGATTAGCTAGGTAGGTAATCAAAACCACGGCCGGGCATGGTACCGATCCTAGGCCAGCTCTGGGTTGACCGCCGTCGCGGGCTTACGGTTTCGGGCGCCTCCAAGCGCGAGCGCCAAGGCGACCAGCGCCCCAAGCGCCTGAACGCCGAGGACCACGCCGGCAAACCCGGCCGGATGGCGGGAGGCGTTCAAAAGCAGGATTGGCTCGAGCACCGCCACGGCGCCGATGGCCACCAAGAACCAGGTGCGCTTGAGCGCGAGCATGTACTGCACCGCGAGGTAGGTCGCGGCCAGCACCGTGAAGGCCGCGCCCAGGGGGAGCAATGACGAGGAGGCGGTGGCCCGCTTGGGGCTGAACGCGATCGCCAGCAGGGAGTGCGACGCGACCAGGAAGATCAGAACGGCGGGCACCGCGCATACGACGATGATCCCTAGCGCGAGCAGGAGGACACCCCTGGGTCCTCGCCGGCGGCCCGGCGGCGCGAGACTTCGGGCACGAGGTAGAAGCCGGCGCCCATCGCCACCCAGATCAGGACCTTCGCCGCCACGGCGGTGGCGGCATACGAGCTGGCGACTTGGCTGCTGAACCGGTGCTTGGCCGCGATCAGGTCGATGTTCTGAAGCACCGCGATCACGATCAGCCCAGCGATCGGCGCCCACGCGAGCTTCACGTGCGCCACAGATTGAGCGCGGCCGCGAGGGGCCTGGGTGGTGCGGGGCCAAGCAGCTGCCGGCGGAGCACGTAGCGCAGTACACGGACATCGCCAGATACGAGAGCAGCGATCCCAAATAGGCTCCGGTGAGCCCCAGTCCGGCCACAGCAAGCACGGTGCCCGAGCACGAGCCGGGCCACTTGCTCGAAAACGAGGCTGATGCCGACGCTCCGATAGTCGCCGATGCCCTGGAGCGCTCCCCGTAGCAGCGAGACCTCCAGGTACAGGGACCCGGCCGGCAGACCGGCGGCGGCCGCCCACGCGTTGTGCTTGACCCCCACCAGATCGGCGATCTGGTGGCGCAGCGACGATCGAGATGACGGTCATCGCCGCTGTGGCGGCCAGCATCGACTTCGTCCAGCTGCGAGCGTGGCGAGCCATCGCGCGACCGACGCCGAGATGCCCAAGGACAGCTCTCCCGTGCCGTCGCCACCTGCATGGCCTGTCCGGCTACCGTGAGAATGAGCAGGTAGCTGATCAGCGCGGCTAGCGAGCCGTAATCGTTGATGAGCCGCGCGAACACGAGGGTCGAGCCAAGCGCGACGACGTTGTTGATGATCATCGCCACGGCCAGGCCCGCCGCCTTGGCCGTCTCGGAAGCGCGCAGGCTCGCCAGGGCAGGCGCGTACCTCTGCTTCAACGCAGCCACCGGTCCTACCGCCGACGCAGTCCCCGCACCTGTTTTCTGGGTGCTCACCAGCTAGATCACGCTACCGAATCCGCCCGATCGATCAACGGATGCAGCTTTAGGGTGTCGCTAAGGTGCTCCGAGGAGCATGCGTCGCGTGCAGACGAGCACCGCTGCCCAGACCGAGGCACTCGGCGCCGAGGTGGCGGAGGGCCTGAGCCTTGGCGACCTGGTGCTGGTGGAGGGGGAGATGGGGGCGGGGAAGACGACGTTCGTGCGTGGAGCGTCGCGCGCGTTGGGGGTGGAGGGCCCCGTCACGAGCCCCACCTACACGGTAGGACAGCGCTATCAGGGGAGGGTCACCGTGGCCCACCTCGATCTGTTCCGGATCGAGCACCTAGATGCTGAGGAGCCCGGGTTTCTCAGCGATTATCTGGGGCCGGACACGATCGGATTCGTCGAGTGGCCGGTTACTGGAGACGAAGAGCTACTGGCGCTCGCCCGGATCGCCGTCCGCGTCCGAATCGTCCACGCCGGTCGAGACCAAAGGATCGTGGAGATCGAATGAGGGTCCTGGCGTTCGACACGGCCACCCGGGCCACCTCGGTAGCGCTCGACGAGTTCGAGCTACGCGACGACCCCCCCGCCGGCATCCGCCCCCGCCACACCACGCGCCTGATGCCGCTGATCGTCGAGGCGCTGGAGCGGACTGAAACCGCGTGGCCCCAGATCGACCGCATCGCGGTCGGCATCGGTCCGGGCACGTTCACCGGTCTGCGGATCGGGGTCGCGACCGCTCGCTCCTTGTCTCGGGCTCGCGGGATCCCGCTGGTAGGGATCTCGACGCTCGAGTCGCTCGCGCTGAACGCCGCCGGCAGCCACACCTTCCCAACACAGGGCGAGGCGCCCAGCCCCGAGGCCGTGCTGGCGATGCTGGATGCCCGGCGGGGGGAGGCGTTTGCCGCGGCCTTCGAGCTCGCAGAGCCGCGGCGGCAATTGCTGGCACCGGGGGCGTTCGCTCCCCAGGAGCTCTCCGAACGCGTCAGGAGGTTGGAGCTCCCCACGCTGGCGATCGGCGAGGGGGCGGTAGAATTCAGGGCAGTTCTCGAGCGCGCGGGCGCCCTGATTCCAGCCGACGGCTCAACGCTAAACAGGGTCACAGCGGTCAATCATGCGCGGCTTGCCGGGATGCTGGCTGCGACTGACCCCAATGAGATACGGCCCGAATATCTCCGGCTACCCGACGCCGAGCTCACCCGACTTCGGACACACGGGCAGTGACTCTCGACTCCACCAGCATCGCGATCAGATCGCTCTCCTATTCGGATCTGCCGCAGGTGATCGCGATCGAGCGGCGGTCGTTTCCCACCCCCTGGTCGCTGGCCATGTTCGTTCTGGAGCTCTCCAAGCCGTCCGGCGTCTGCCTGGCGGCCGTCGAACGGTCGGCCGGCAAGTCTCGTGACGGGTTGATCGGCTATCTGATCTGCTCGCGCTACGACAGGGTCTGGCACCTGATGAACATCGCGATCGATCCCGCCCGACGCCGGCAGGGTCTCGGCACCCAGCTGCTCAAGGAGATGCTGGAACGGGCCGGACCCGACGAGCCGTACACGCTTGAGGTACGCATGTCCAATGCGGTGGCAATCGCGCTGTACGAGCAGTTCGGGTTCAGGGCCGCCGGGACGCGCCCGCGCTACTACACCGACACCGGCGAGGATGCCCTCATCATGTGGCGCACGACCGGGACTCAGGCGCTGCTGGAATCGTGAGCCGGCCCATGATCCTCGCGCTCGAGACGAGCTGCGACGACACATGCGCGGCGGTGATCAGCTCCGAGGACGGGATGATCGCCGCCAACGTGATCTCCTCGCAGGGTGTTCACGACCGCTACGGCGGGGTCGTGCCGGAGATCGCCTCGCGCCACCACCTGGAGCTGATCGATGACGTCGTCGATGACGCCCTGCGGACAGCCGGCACCTCTGTGGCCGAGCTCGACCTGGTGGCGGTCACACGGGGACCGGGGCTGGTCGCGGCGCTGCTGGTTGGGCTGGCGAGCTCGAAGGCACTGGCTGCCTCACACCAGCTGCCGCTTGCGCCGGTGGACCACCTGCACGGACACGTGGCCGCCAGCTTCCTGGCACCAGAGCCGTTCGAGCCCCCGTTCCTGAGCCTCGTGGCCAGCGGCGGCCACACGCTGCTGGCGCACGTCCGCGACCATGGGCCCGGGTTCGAGCTGCTGGGCCAGACGCTCGATGACGCCGCGGGGGAGGCCTTCGACAAGGGCGCTCGGCTGCTGGGCCTCGGTTATCCCGGAGGTGCCGCCTTGGAGCAGCTCGCCCGGTACGGAGATCCGGAGGCGTTCCCGTTCCCGACCTCGGGCTCGGTCAAAGGGCTCGATTTCTCCTTCGCGGGCCTGAAGACCGCGCTTCTCTACAGGGTGCGGGACCTGGGAGCGCGAGAGGCGGACAGGCGGCGGGCCGACCTGGCAGCCTCCTATCAGCGGGCGATAGTGGAGGCATTGGCGATCCGCGTCGAGCGGGCGCTTCTAGAGACCGGCCTCGACCGCCTGGCAATCGGCGGGGGGGTCGCGTCCAACGGTCCGTTGCGCGAACGCCTGAGACGAATCGGCGTGGCGATCGATGTGCCGCCGCGGGAGCTGTGCACCGATAACGCGGCAATGATCGCCAGCGCCGCCCGGTACGTGCCCAGGTTTGATTACCCCGATTATCTCGACGTCGACGTGTACGCCACGGGCGAGCGCTCGCCGGTGCCGGCGTGAGAGACGTCGTGCTCTTCACCCGGCCCGGGTGCTGCCTGTGCGACGAGGCACGTCAGGTGCTCGAGCGCGTGCGTCAGAGACATCCGTTCGCGCTGACGGAGCGCGACATCGAGCAGGA
The DNA here is from genome assembly GCA_963719305.1 of uncultured Actinomycetes bacterium. Lineage (GTDB taxonomy): Bacteria > Actinomycetota > Thermoleophilia > Solirubrobacterales > Solirubrobacteraceae > Palsa-465. The sequence goes on from CAVRBL010000007.1 coordinate 431,314, forward strand.
CGACGAATTGCTGCGTCGATACCTGGAGCGGATCCCGGTGGTGGCGATCGACGGGCTCGAGGCCTTTGAGCTGTTCGTGGACGAGCCCGAGCTGGAGCGGCTGCTCTGTAGAGTGGAGGCGGGATGAGCTACACGGTCGATCCGGGGACTGGAATCGCTGAGACAGGCAACGACAAGCCCGGAATCGAAAAGCCGGGGGAGAAGCTCTCACTCGGCGTCGCGGCCCGTCTATCGCGCTACCTGCAGGTGCTCACACAGGCCCGGAAGATGGGCAAGCAGACGATCTCCTCCCAGGAGCTCGCCGACTACACCCACGTCAACTCCACGCAGATCAGGCGCGATTTATCCGGGTTCGGGAAGTTCGGCAAGCGCGGGGTCGGGTACAACGTGGACTCCCTGGTATCCCAGATCCGCAAGATTCTGCGGACCTCGGGGCAGCACAACATCGCGCTGTTCGGAGCCGGCCACCTGGGGACGGCGATCGCCACCTCCGACATCTTCGCCGACCACGGGTTCCGCGTGGTGGCGGTGTTCGACAACGACGAGCGGAAGGTCGGGACTCAGATCGGCCAGCTAGAGGTCCGCTCCAAGTTAGATGTGCGCGACGTGATCGACGAGCAGGACATCGTGGTTGCTGTCCTGGCCGTCCCAGCGTCAGCCGCCCAGGAGCTCGCCGACGAGGTGGCCGACGCGGGCGTGAAGATCATCTTCAACTACTCCGACGCGCTGATCCACGTCCCGCCGGAGGTGACCGTCCACACGTCCAGCCCCGCGGTCGACCTCCTGTACGCCCTCTACTTCTATCTGACCTGAACACCCTCGACTTCGACACCGCCCGCGCGGCCCTCGAGGACTCGACCGACTTCACGGTGGGAATCGAGGAGGAGTTTGCGCTGTTGGATCCAGCCGATCTGGGGCTCATTCAGCGCTTCGAGGAGCTGCAGGCCGCGGCGGCCACCGATGATCCGGTCCTGGCCGACTCCATCACCTCGGAGCTGATCTCCTCCGAGATCGAGATTCGCTCGGGCAGGGGAGATGACCTGGACAAAGCGATTCAGGCGCAGCGCGACCGGCGCCGGAGGCTGTTCTCGCTCGCCGCCGACCATGGGGTGGCGCTGGCGGCGACCGGCACGCACCCCTGGGCTGACTACCGCGAGCAGCACATCATCAAGAGCGATCACTACCGCCGGGTCGAGGAGGGGCTGAAGTACGTCGCCTGGCGAAACAACACGTTCTCGCTGCATGTGCACGTCGGAATCCGCGGAGCCGACCGGGCCGTTCTGGTCTGCGATCGGCTGCGGCCCGTGCTGCCGCTGCTGCTCGCCATCTCCACCAATTCCCCGTTCCTCGACGGGCGCGACTCCGGCCTGCATTCCATGCGCACCCAGATCTTCACCAAGAGCTTTCCCCGCTGCGGGGTGCCGGACGAATTCGGCGGGTGGGAGCCGTACACCGATTACATCCGCTTCCTGGTGGACACCGGCTCGATCGTCGAGTACACCCAGGTCTGGTGGTCGATCCGGCCCCACTTCGCCTTTGGGACGGTCGAGGTCAGGATCTGCGACGCACAGTCGACCGCCGCCGAATCGGAGGCGCTGGCTTCTCTGATCGTGGCCAGCGTCGCGCAGGCGGCCAGGGACATCGACGCGGGCATCGAGTTTGTGCACCATCCACGGCGGCTGATCGAAGAGAACGTGTGGCGGGCGGTGCGCTACGGCCTCGACGGTGAGCTGCTTGATCTGGAGCGGCGAGAGCCGTATCCCGCGGCCGAGGTGCTCGATCGCCTCCTCCAGTGGACCGCCCCCGCCCGGGCGGAGCTCGAGATCGAGCCGGCCTTTCCGGAGCTCAACGGCGCCCAGCGGCAGCGGCGGATGGTGGGCGCGGGGATGAGCCTTCCGGAGGTATATGCCAACACCGTGGCCGAGACGCGGGAGACGTATGCTGGTTTCCTCGAAGTTCCGAGGAGGTGAGAAATGAGCACCGAGCAGCCAACTGAGGAAGAGCTTCGCGCCGCGTACGAGGCGGAGGTCAAGAAGATCCGGGTCGAGCACGTGGTGCTGGAGCACGTGGTATCGCTGATCAACCTCGGGATGCGGCGAACCGGGCTCTCCAAGGGAACGGAGGACGAGCGCGATGTCGAGCAGGTGCGCCTGGCGATCGACGCCATCCGCGCCATGCTGCCGCTGCTCGAGCGGACCGCGCCGGAGCAGGTAAAGCCGGTTCGCGACGCCCTGTCACAGCTTCAGCTCGCGTTCGTGAAGATCGGCGGCGCGCAGGCTCCAGGCCGGGGCTGAGAAGGAAGCGGGAGCCCGCAGCCGGCGCGAAGGTCGGCGAACGCCAGCCGAGCCCGCCGCTGAGCAGTCGAAGTCGGCGAGGCCGGGTCCAGCGCAGACGCAGTGGCCGGCTCTGGGTGCCAGGGCAGTAGGGCGCGCGCCCGGCATTTTTTCCGTTGCGCCCGGTACACTCCCGGCCCTTCGGCCTCCGCTCGGCAATCGGGCGGCGGCCATTTTCAGTGTTGGCGGCGGCTTTCGCGCGCCCATCGATCTAAGAGCTTCCCCGGAGGATCTTCTTGTCCAGCTTTCTGACGCACCACGGCGTATGGTCGCACTTCTGTGCGCGGCGCAGCACTCGTCTACGGCGTGTTCACGGCTCGCGCTGCTCCTGGCCCTGTCGCCCGGCGCGAGCGCATGCGAGCGATCTCGGCGGCCGTCCAGGAGGGGGCCAACGGCCTACCTCAACCGGCAATAGCTGATCGATCGCCGGCGTCGGGGTGGTCGTATTCATCTTGCTGATTCCGCTGCAGAACATCCGGGTGGCGATCGGGTTTGCCATCGGTGGCATGTTTACGCTGCCGCGGGCTATATCGGCATGAACGTGTCGGTGCGCGCCAATGCCCGGGTGGCCGAGTCGGCGCGCAGGGGCATTGCCGCGGCGCTGTCAACCGCGTTCCGCGGTGGGGCTGTGACGGGCTTTTGGTCGTTGGACTGGCGCTGTTCGGCCTCGCCGTGTACTACGGCATCCTCACGTGGATCGTCGGGGAGACGCCAGCGCCACGCGGTCGACGCGTTGATCGGTCTTGGCTTCGGCGGATCGCTGATCTCGGTGTTCGCGCGTCTCGGCGGCGGCATCTTCACCAAGGCTGCCGACGTGGGCGCCGACCTCGTGGGCAAGATCGAGGCCGGGATCCCGGAGGACGATCCTCGCAACCCGGCTGTGATCGCCGACAACGTGGGGGACAACGTCGGCGACTGCGCGGGCATGGCCGCGGACCTGTTCGAGACCTATGCGGTGACTGCAGTCGCGGTGATGCTGCTGGGCGTGCTGCTGTTCGACCAGCTGGCGAACGTGGCGCTGTACCCGCTGATGCTGGGCGCGATCTCGATCGTCGCCTCGATGGCCGGCACGTTCGCCGTGCGCTCCCGGGTGGGCAACGTCGAGCGTGCGCTCTACCAGGGGCTGATCGTGTCGGGCGGGCTGGCCGCCCTGGCTTCATCCCCGCGACCTACTGGATGATGCGCGGGCTGACGCTCAAGCAGGCGGCGGCGCGGCTCCGCATTGGTGGAAGTTCTATCTCTGCGCGCTGATCGGCATCGGGGTCACGGCCTGCCTGTTCATCATCACCGACTACTTCACCTCGACCCGGTTCTCGCCGGTCAAGAGCACGGCTCGTGCGTCCCAGACCGGCCACGCCACGAACATCATCCAGGGCCTGGCGGCAGGGCCTGCAGGTCGACCGCCCTGCCGGCGATCGTGATTGCGATGGGGATCCTCGGCTCGTGGAAGCTCGCCGGAGGCGGCACCAGGGGATCTACGGGATCGGCGTGGCAGTGATGGCCCAGCTGTCACTGATGGGGCTGATCGTGGCGCTCGACGCGTTCGGCCCAATCACCGACAACGCGGGTGGGATTGCCGAGATGGCCGAGCTGCCGGAAGACGTTCGAAACATCACCGACCCGCTCGATGCGGTCGGCAACACGACCAAGGCAGTGACCAAGGGATACGCGATCGGCTCCGCCGCGCTTGCCGCGCTGGTGCTGTTCGACGCCTTCCAGCGCGAGCTGCCGCGCAGGCTACAACTTCGCGCATCTGGGAGCCCGCCGGTGCTGATAGGGTTGTTGATCGGCGGCCTGATGGTGTACCTGTTCACGTCGCTGTCGATGGAGGCGGTTGGCCGCGCGGGCGGTGCCGTTGTCGAGGAGGTGCGCCGCCAGTTCCGCGAGAAGCCGGGAATCATGGAGGGCACCGAACGCCCAGAGTACGGGGCGGCAGTGGACTGGTCACGCGCTCCGCGCAGCGGGAGATGATCGCGCCGGCGCTGATCCCGATCGTGATCACAGTGATCGTCGGACTGGTGTCGGTCGAGGCGCTCGGCGGATTGTTGATCGGCGTGATCGTCGTCGGGTTGTTCGTGGCCGTCGCCATGACCTCCGGCGGCGGCGCGTGGGACAACGCCAAGAAGCTGATCGAGGACGGCGCGTACGGCGGTAAGGGATCGGAGGCCCACGCCGCCGCTGTCACCGGCGACACGGTCGGCGATCCCTACAAGGACACCGCCGGACCGGCAATCAACCCGATGATCAAGGTGCGCGAACATCGTGGCGCTGCTGATCATCCCCATCATTACCTAGGGGCTCGCTACACCACCTCCTTCGCGCCAGGATCCTCGTCCCACGGGCTCATCCGGGGCGTACGCTGATGGCCGATGTCACCAAAGCGCTCACTGCTTGCTTTCGGCGCCTCGCGTCCCCCGCTCTTGCTGGGCGTGGCGGTGGCGGCCGTGGCCGTGGCACTCGCGACCGCGATCGTGTACGCGCTCAAACACGCCGCGCCGGCGGTCGAGCGCCCCGGAGGTGCGATGAGCACGGTCCCCGTCGTGCTGATCGCGATCGCGTGCGTGGCCGTCGGCGTTGCTGCCGGATTCTGGCTTCCGCCCCACGGCCGCCGCCCCGCGCGCCACCGCCCGCAAAGTGTCAAGCGGATCCTCCTTCCGTTCACGGGCCAGGCGATCTCGCGCCGAGCATTCGAAGCAGCCGTACGCCTGGCCAAAGCCGAAGACGCGACGATCATGCCCGCGCTGCTTGCCACCGTGCCTCTCACCCTGCCTCTGGACTCGGCGCTGCCCGGGCAATGCAACGGGGGAATGGAGCTGCTCGAAGCGATCGAGCAGCGCGCCGCCGGCCAGGGTATCCCGGTCGATGCTCACGTCGCCCGCGGCCGCACCTACCGGGACGCGCTCCAGCATCTGCTCGAGCAGGAGCAGTTCGACCGCGTGATCGTCTCGGCGACCGACAGCCCCCGCGTCGGGCTGAGTGGCGACGATCTCGAGTGGCTGCTCGAGCGCGTGCCAGCCGAGGTCATGATCCTACGGCCAGCGCCGGAAGACACACGCGAGATCTCGGCTGCTGGGGTAAGCGGGCACTTCTGAGCTGCGGACCAGCTACACCGCCACCTGGGAGCCCATCATGACCGTCCTGTCGCTGGGGAGGCCGAACGCCTCGATCGGGCTGGCAGCGTTGCGGGCCATCCCCACGAACAGCTTCTTGCGCCAGCGCGTCATCCCAGGTGCTTCGGTCGGGCGTGATCGTGATGCGCGAGACGAAGTAGGAGGCGTGCTCGAGGTCCAGGTTGCGATCGAGCAGGCCCTGCTTGCGCGCCAGCGCGAGGGCCTGCGGGATGTTCGGGCGTGTCGCGATAGCCGATCCGGTCTACCACGTGGAAGACGCGGAACAGTCCCTGCCCCATGCGGGTGACCACGAAGCGGTCGTCGCGATCGACGTGCGGGACGCTCACCGGCTCGACGGAGACGATGACCACCTTCTCGTGCAGGGCGTGTGTGTGCTCGACCTCCGCGCGCAAGGCAAGCGGAGTGGTGTGCGCGCTGGGGTTGGGGAAGACGGCGGTCCCCGGAACCCTCCGCAGCGGCGGCTCTCGGGTCGCGAGGCTGTCCAGGAACTCCTCCAGAGACCCCTCCTTCTTGGTCCGGTTGCGCGTCACGATCACCTGGCCCCGGCGCCAGGTGATCATCACGATGGAGATCGCGAGCGCTACCAGCAGCGGAAGCCAGGCGCCGTGCTCCACCTTCGCGAGATTGGACGTGAAGAACGCTATCTCCACGACCAGCAGCAGCGTCCCCACGGCGGCCAGCTTCCATTTCGATACCGCCCACAGCGCGCGCCCGACGACCAGGAACAGCACCGTGTCGAGGATGAAGGTCCCGGTGACCGCCACGCCATAGATCTCGGCAAGCCTCGAGGAGCGCTGAAAGCCGAGCACGAGCGCAGCCACGCCGAGGCACAACGCCCAGTTGATCACGGGCACGTATATCTGTCCCGCCTCCTCGGAGGTGTTCGTGATCTTCAGGCGCGGCAGAAAGCCCAGCTGGACTGCCTGTTTGGCCACCGAGTATGAACCTGAGATCACCGCCTGCGAGGCGATGATCGTCGCTGCGGTCGCGAGGAAGACCATCGCGAAGCGGCCCCAGTGCGGGACGAGCAGGTAGAACGGATTTCGAGTCGCGGCGGGATGCGTCAGGATCAGCGCGGCCTGGCCGAGGTAGCAGAGCATCACGGCGGGGAATACGAGGGCGAACCACGAGATCCGGATCGGGGCGGTCCCGAAGTGCCCCCGATCGGCGTACAGCGCCTCAGCTCCCGTCACCGCCAGCACGATGGCGCCCAGCGTGAGAAACGCCGCGCCGCCATGGTCGACTAGAAACCGGGCTCCGTAGGTGGGCGACAGACCCTCGAAAACTCCAGGGTGCTGCGCGACCCCGTGGATGCCGAGGACCGCCAGCACCGTGAACCACACGAGCATCACGGGCCCGAACAGGGCGCCGACGGCGCCGGTGCCTCGACGCTGGATCAGGAACAGCGCCAGCAGGATCGCAAGCGCGATCGGCATCACGAGGTGCCCCACGCTGGGCGTCGCCACCTTCAAGCCCTCGACTGCGGACAGAACCGAGATTGCCGGCGTGATCATGCCGTCTCCGAGGAACAGCGACGCGCCGAAGACTCCGAGTATCACGAGCGCCACTCCGTGGGCCGGCCTACAGCGCCGAATCAGCGCTGTCAGAGCCAGTACCCCGCCGTCGCCGCGGTTGTGGGCGCGCATGATCACGCCCGCGTACTTGAACGACACGATGACCACCAGCGCCCAGAAGATCAGCGAGACCACCCCGTAGGTGCCGGCCACCGTTGTCTGCGCGGCCGCCCGATGCTGGGTGAACACGACCTGCTCGGTGTACAGCGGGCTTGTCCCGATGTCCCCGAAGACGACGCCCAGGGCGGCGAGCGCTAGCGCCGCCCGACCGGCCTGGGGGACGACGTCGCGCTCGATTTCGAAGACCCTGGGAGCCGGCCGCTCCTCCGGCGCTGCCTCCTCGGACACCTCGAGCTTGTGCGCCGCCTCATATAGCACCCTGCGCTGGCCGCCCTTGGCCGGCTGCTGCTGCTGCTGCTGGCCCTGTGTCGCTTGGGGATCGTCGTCGCCGAGCTGGGTCGGCTCGTCGATATCGAGCTTGTGTCCCGCCTCATGCAGGCTGCGCCGCAGCCGTGGGCTCATGCTGACGAGGCTACCGTGCCGGGCCTGTGAAAAAGCAGGAAGACCGGTCGCGCCTGGGCGCCCGGAAAGCTAAAGTCCGCCCCGATGTTCATCGTCATCGTCGGAGCGGGTCGTGTGGGGTCGGGGGTCGCCAAGCGCGCCCTAGCCGAAGGTCACACCGTGTCCGTGCTCGACCTCGATCCACTGTCGCATCAGCGCCTCGACAAGGATCAATCGACCAGCTGGGAGGACGCGGGTGGCCGCTTCACGGTCGGCGCGGCGCTCGAGATCGACGCCTTGACCGAGGCGGGCATCGCCGACGCCGACGTGTTCCTGGCGGCGACCAGCGGTGACAACACCAACCTGGTGATCGCCCAGATCGCCCAACGGCGGTTCCACGTCCAGCGGGTGGTCGTGCGGGTGGCCGACCCCGGCAGGGCCGCCTGGTATGCAGAGCAGGGGCTGCAGACGATCTCCCCGACGCAGGAGGCGATTGACCAAGCCACCCGGGCGGCGTTGGCGGCGTAAGGTGAGCTGCGAATGTACGTGATCGTCGCTGGGGCGGGAAAGGTGGGGTGGAACTTGGCGCGCGAGATGATCGCCAAGGATCAAGAGGTGACGCTGATCGAATCCGACCACCGCCGCTACCGGATCGTGCAGGAGGAGCTCATGCACGCCATCGCCTACGGCGATGCGACCGAGCTCTGGGTGCTCGAGCGCGCGGGGATCCAGCGGGCGGACCTGGTGATTGCGGTCACCGGGGACGACGAGGACAACATCCTCATCTGCCAGGTGGCCAAGGAGAAGTACGGCGTCCAGCGGATCGTCGCGCGCGTCAACAACCCGCGTAACCTGCAGCACTTCAAGCTCCTCGGAATCCAGCCCGCCGTCTCGGCGACGGACCTGATCCTGCGCCTCATCGAGCACGAGGTGCCCGAGTACGGACTGGTGCAGCTGCTGGCGCTGGAGGAGGAACGGCTCGAGATCATCGAGCTCGAGGTGGCCCAGGGCTCCGCCGCCGCCGGCCGGCGGGTTCAGGATGTCGTCCTCCCCGACGGGTCGCTGATCATCTCGGTGCTGCGCAACGGGACCGGCTTCGTGCCGAAGAACGACTCGGTGATCGAGGCCGGTGACCAGGTCCTGCTGATTCTCGACCCGGGTCTGGAGGAGAACATCACTCCCCAGTTTGAATCCGACGGCGCTCGTGGCTGAACGCGAGGTCGAGTACCTGCTGATCGGCGGGGGCCTCGCTTCGGGGAACTGCTCCCGCTGGCTGCGCGAATCCGGTGCGGACGGGTCGGTCCTGCTCGTCGGGCGCGAGCCCGACTTCCCATACAACCGCCCGCCCTGCTCGAAGGAGTACCTCCGGGCCGAGGATGCTTCTGGGGTGCCTTTCCGTCCGCTCGAGTGGTACGCCGAGCAGGAGATCGAGGTACTGGCGCGCACCTCGGTGACCGATTTCGACGTCGAGGAGCGGACGGCGAAGCTCTCGAACGGGGACTCGGTCAAGTTCGGCAAGGCGCTGTTAGCGACCGGTGCCAACGTCAGACGGCTGAACGTGCCCGGCTGCGAGCTCGACGGGATCCACTATCTGCGCACGCTTCACAACAGTGACTCGATCCGCGAAGACGCCTCGGGCAAACGCATCGTGCTGATCGGCGGCTCCTACATCGGGGCCGAGGTGGCGGCATCGCTCACCGAACGCGGCAGCACGTGCACGATCGTGGAGCTGGAACCTGTCGTCCTCAGTCGCAACTTTGGCCAGCACGCTGGTCGGTTCTTCCAGGACCGGCTGGAGGAGCACGGGATCACCGTCCTCGGCGAGGAGTCGCTCGCACGGTTCGAGGGCGCCGAGGGACGTCTCAGGTGGGTCGTTACCGAGTCGGGCCGCACGCTCGAGGCGGACGCGGTCGTGATCGGCGTAGGAGTGATTCCCGAGGTGACCCTGGCGCGCCAGGCCGGTTTGGCGCTCGGGGAGAAGGGCGGCGTGCTGGCCAGCTCGCTGCTGGAGACGGAGGTCTCCGGCGTGTTCGTGGCCGGCGACATCGCCGAGTACGAGAGCGTCATCCACGGCGGTCGGCAGATACGGGTCGAGCACTGGGACGTGGCTTTCAACCATGGCAAGACGGCGGCGCTGAACATGCTGGGCCGCGCCCAGGACCACGATGTCGTGCCCTACTTCTTCTCCGACCTCTCCGACTGGGCATCGCTCGAGTACGTCGGGCCGGCATCGAAGTGGGACGAGGAGGTCGTACGGGGTTCGATGGACGATGGCCAGTTCAGCCTCTGGTATCTGGATGGTGGCCGGGTGGCCGGCGCCCTGTCCGTCGGTCGCTCGGAGGATCTGGAGCACGCCCGCCGACTGATAGCAAGCGGTTCCGAGGTGTCGGCAGCAGCGCTGAGCGACACATCGACCGAGCTCGAGGCGCTCTAGGCCGGCTTGAGCTTCAGGATCTCTGCGCCAGCTCGCGCTTGACGATCTTGCCCGTCGGGTTGCGCGGGAGCTCGTCCACGAACACCACTTCTCGAGGCACCTTGTAGCGGGCGAGGTTCTCCCTGACGAACTCCCGCAGGTCCTCTGAGCTGACCTCCTGCCCATTCCGGCGCACGACGAACGCCTTCAGCCGTTGCCCGAACTCCTGGTCGTCCACTCCGATCACGGCGACGTCTGCGACGGCTGGGTGGGTCATCAACAGCTCCTCGATTTCCACGGGGAATACGTTCTCCCCGCCGGAGACGATCATCTCGTCGTCCCGGCCGTCGACGTACAGCCGCCCCTCCGCGTCGAAGTGGCCGACGTCGCCTGTCGCCATCATGCCGTCGACGACCTCTTTGTGCTCGCCGCCGGTGTAGCCCTCAAACGGGGAGATCGTGCCGACGAAGATCTTGCCCGTCTGGCCCTGCGGCAGCTCGTGACCCTTCTCGTCGAGGATCTTGATTCGCGCGCCGAGGGCCGGCTTGCCGACCGAGGTCGGCGCGGAGCGGATGTCCGCGGGGGTCGCGAGCGTGGCCACCGACACCTCGGTCGATCCGTACAGGTTGTAGACCACGTCGCCGAGCAAATCCATCGTCTTCAGCGCAACCTCCGCGGGGAGCTGCGAGCCGGCCGAGAACACGATCCTCAGGTGACCACGAATTTGGTGTCTGCGGATCTCGTCTTCGCCCAGCGCCAGCACACGCTGCAGCATCACCGGCACCACGCACGCAGCGGTGGCCCGGTGCTGCTCGATGTCGTCGAGGAACTGCGCGGCGTCGAAGTGGCGCCGCAGGACCAGCTCGGAGCCCAGGCTTATCGTCAGCAGCGCGATCAGCAGCCCGGTGCCATGGAACAGCGGTGGGGCCACCACCGTCACCTCCCGGGCCGACATCGGCATCCGGTCCAGGACAGCCCCGGGAATCGTCAGCGATCGCGAATCGGAACGTGGCGCCCCCTTGGGGGTTCCGGTCGTGCCGCTCGTCAGCAGCACGATCCGTCCCGGCCGACTCGGGGCCGGGGGAGGGGTGGGGTCGCCGCCGGCGATGAGCTGGGCCAGCTCATCGGCCGTGCGGTCATCCGTCGCCGTCTTCAAGCGCCCGTAGCGGGGGTCTATATCGGCGGCCGCTTCCGCCAGGTCGGCGTCGTAGATCAGAAACTCGATCCCCTCCCGGCTTGCCACCTCCCTCGCCTGGCGGGCGGAGAAGGCGGTGTTCAGCCAGATGCCATTCATCCCCAGGCGCGAAGCGGCGAACGCGACGATCAGCGGCATGCGGCTGTTGCGACACAGGACGCCGACGCTCGAGCCTTCGCCCAGGCCCATAGCCCGCATCGCGCTCGCCAGCCGGTCGATCTGCTCATCCAACTCCGTGAAGGAGATGACCCCCAGCTCGTCGGCTATGGCCGGCCGCTCGCCGTGCCGCAGCGCCGCGATGCGGGGCGTGGCGCCGAAGACCCCGAACGCCCGGAGGGCCGAAAGGGTCTGGACCATGAGCTGCGGCGGCCCGCCGCCGAGGGCGCCGGCGCGCTTGAGCGCGGCCGCCGACCGGGCCTCGAGCTCGACGCGGCGGACTGGACCGGGAAGGGCGTCCTCGAGCCGCGCCGGGTCGCGGACGATTTTCGCCAGTCGGCCCGAGTCCCGCATAACTCCCGTCTGGCGCCAGATGTCGTGCACACCGCGCGGCAGCTTCACGGGCGGGCAGTCTATTGCGAGGGCTCGACCGGCCTGCGCGGCGCGCCGCCCGGCAGCCGGTCGACAAGCCGGCCGAAGCGGTCGATGGCGCCCTCCAGCGGGCTCGCCATCTGAAGCGCTCGCTCCAGCGTCGGCAGCACGGCGATCAGCTCCGAGCCCGTCTCGGAAACCTGCGTCGCGCTAGCGACGATCTCGGCGCCGCGGGCGTTCACCTGCCCTCCGAGCACCTCGACCCTCGTCCCGAGCTCGAGCAGCGCCGCCGCTCGCTCGTCCAGACGCTTCCCTATCGACAACACGGCCTCGGCCCGCCTATCGAGCCGCTCTGCAATCTCCAGCACCGCGCGGCCGGTGGTCGCGATCTCCTCCCCGAGCTCGAGCATCCGGTTGATCTGTGCCGGCGCCGTCCTGGCCATCCGAGCGACCGCTCCGACGTCCGAGACGATCCGGTTGACGACTGTCTGCGGTGACTCGATCGGGACGCCGAGGAGGCGCATGGGTCGTGGAGGCTAGCTCAGGGCGACGCATCGTCCGTTGGCATCCCGCTGGCGGGCATCTATTCACGTCCGTTGCGACCGCCGTAGTTATCCGTCTGGCTGTGGCAGTTCGGACACAGGAGCTCGAGGTTTTCGACGCGGTTGTCGAGTCTGTCGCCGTTGACGTGATGCAGTGTCACGGACAGTGGCTGACCCAACCACTCCGAGATCCCACACCGTTCGCAGCAGCCGTTTTTGAGCCCCGCCTGAAGCAGTCGTCGCTTGAGATGTCCGCGGCCCCTCCGGGTATTCGCCGCGAAGATCTCCTCGACCGGCTTGAATGCGGGCCGTGCCGTCACCACGCCACGTTGGGCGGCATCTGTCCAGGCCCATGTGCTGAAGCCAAACACCTTTGCGCACTCGCGGACGCTGTTGCCAGCGTCGTAGTACGCCTGAACAAGTGACCAATCAATGCGCTTGCCGAATCGCTGATCGATCTCCTCACCGAGCCGTCCTGCGTGGTACGTGACCGTGGACTTGGCAAGGCCCAAGCGCCGAGCGACCTCTGCACGGCTCACACCTCGGCGAAGCAATTCGCCGACGAGCGCTCTCGTGCGAAGCTCGGGGCCGGGGCGGCGGCGCCCGCGCGATCGGCGCTCGGTGGCATTGCTGGCCTCCCGTTCGCGGTGCTTCCGACGGTGGTAGTGGACGGTCGATTGCGCCACGTTCAGCCTATGGGCGATGTCGATCGATCGGACCCCTTGCAGATGAAGCTCGATGGTTTTCGCGCCCAGCTCAGTCACGAACATATGTTCTCATTTGTCCCGGATGGAATGCCTGCAGTGCTCCGCTATCGTCCGTTTCTGCAGGAAGCTGAGCCGCTCTGCGGATTGGTGTAATTGGCAGCACGACGCACTCTGGATGCGTTAGTCCTGGTTCGAGTCCAGGATCCGCAGCTGCAATGGGGTACAGCCGAAGTGACCCGATGTGTCCGGGTCGCTCGAGCTTGGGCCTAAAGCCGCCCCGCCGCCATCCCCACCGCCGCCTCCCCGGCCGCGGCGAACAGCGTGGCGCAGTCGTCGATCAGCTCTTCGAGCGTGGAGTCGATCGTCCCGTCGCGCCAGGCGAGCAGTAGCTCGGCCAGGCCGCCGGCCAACAGGTAAGCGGTCGTTTCAGCGAGCCGGTCATGGCCGCGCACGCCGTAGAACTCGCGTCCTTGCTCGGCGATAAGGCGAGAGAACATGTGCAAGGTGTCGAACCTGCGGCGCGCGAGCGCCTCCGAGCCGAGCGCTTCGCTGAATACGATTCGTGCGCGCCGTGGGTCGTCCGTCACGTGGCGCACGAAACCGCGGATCGCCGCTCGAGCTTTGGCGTGGGCCTCCTCGGGCGCAGCCCTAATCGTCTCGAGTACGACCTGGACGAGCTCGGCGACGACCCGATCGAACACCGCGACCACGAGCGAGTCGAGGTCCGGGAAGTTCTCATAGAAGTAGCGCGGTGTCAGCCCCGCTCGTCTGCAGACGGCTCGCACGGTCGTCGCCTGCCAGCCGTCCGACCCGAGCAGGTCGTATGCGGCGTCGAGCAGCTGCTGGCGCCGGGTCGCCTGGCGCTGGGCCGCGGGAACGCCGCGGTACACGCCGGTTGGGGCCGCATTCGCGCTCACCGCTGATATGATAACGGCCGTTGTCGAATACGACCGTTTCCTGATCTGGAAGGGGATTGTTTCGTGACCTGGGTGGGAGGCCGGTGATCGTGGAACCGATGATTGTGGAGGCGATGTGACCAGCCCACGCGAAGCCCTGTACGGGCCCGCCGAGATCGACGACCCGGCGACAGTTGACTGGCTGCTCGGACCGAGCGCGGTCGCTTGGCGGATCTTCACCACCCCTGTCGTCCCGCTCATCGGAGGGTTGAGGACCCTCGCCATCGAGGCCCTTCACCCGCACGCGATGCGTGGCGTGTTCGACCACAGCGACTACCTCCGGCGACCCCTCGGACGGCTCCAGCGCACGGCCACGTATGTCGCCGCGACGGCCCTGGGCACGGTCGAGGAGGCCGAGCGCGCTGGCCGGCTGGTCCGCTCTATCCACAAGCACGTGCGCGGCCACGATCCGGTGACCAGCCGTCCCTACAGCGCCGATGATCCCGAGGCTCAGGTGTGGGTCCACCTGGCGCAGTGGTACTCCTACCTCGTCGCCCACCGGATCTTCGTCGGCGATCTCGGTCCGCAGGAGGAGGATAGGTTCCTGGCGGAGGGCGTGAAGGTGGCGACCTTGGTGGGGACGCCGGCCGAGATGGTGCCGAGCTCGGTCGAGGAAGCCCGCGTCTACTTCGAGGACGTCAAGCCCTGCCTGTGCGTGACGGAGGGCGCGGCGGAGGCGATTGCGTTCGTCACCGGTCGCCGGTTGCCGAAGTCCTTCCAGCAGGCAGCGGTCTTGCCGGGCACGCGGCTGCTCGGAACGGCGGCCATCGCCACCATCCCGCGCGACCTTCGCCGCCTGATGGGCATCGATCGCCCGGCGGCGATCGACGCCGCCGAGATCGCCGCCGTCCGCGCCACCCTTCCGCTCGGTCAGCGGCTGGCGCCGATCGTCCTCCGGCGAGTGGTCGGAGGGAGCATTGGCGACGCCTATTTCCTGCGCGCCTACCGGCTGAGAAAAGAAAACGCGGCGGAAGCGGTTCAGCCGGCGCTCGAGCAGGCCGCGTAGCGCGTCCTGGCAGGAGCGGACGTCCTCGAGCAGGCCGCCTAGCGCGTCCTGGCAGGAGCGGACGCCCTCGAGGGCTCCGGGTCGACGAACTCGGGAGGCTGCTTAGTCATCCCAGCGGTCACCGCGGCGATCTGATTCTGGGATCCGACCAGACCGCGCTGCGTGGAGGCCTCGAGCGACAGCGTCTCCTCCGGAGAGCCGGTCCAGGCTTCGTCGTACAGCCGCTTGGCAGCCCTGATGGCGTCGGGCGATCGCGCCGCCACCTCCGCGGCGAGCGACCGCGCGGCAGCGAGCGGATCGTCGTCCAGGCGAGTGACGAGACCCAGCGAATGGGCCTCGGTCCCGCTGAGTACGCGGCCCGTGTAGGTCAATTCCTTGGCGATGTCGATCCCTACCAGGCGGGGGAGCGTGCGGGTGATCGACATGTCCGGTATGAGTCCCCACTTGATCTCCATCACCGACATGCGGGCGTCGGGCGTCGCGATCCTGATGTCCGCCGCCAGGGCGATCTGAAGCCCGCCGCCGAAACAGGCTCCGTGCACCGCCGCGATTACCGGTACCGGCACGCGGATCCAGTCATACGCCGCCCTCTGAAACCAGTTCGGCGGATCCTCATCGAGCCGGTTCACCAGGCCGTCCAGTCCCTCCCCTTGCGACATCATGCTCATCAGGTCGAGTCCGGAGCTGAAGCTGGGACCGTCGCCGTGCAGCACGACTGCCCGCACCCCGGTCTCGCCCGTCACCTGCTCGGCCGCCGCGACAATCGCCTCGAACATCTCTGCGTCGAGCGCGTTGTGCTTGTCGGGACGAGTCAAGGTGACGGTCGCGACGTGCTCTGAGACTGCGACCTGGACGCGCTTGGAGCTCATGGCGCCGACAGGCTAACCGGATCCCCGACCCGGACGGCACCCGGCTCGATCACCGCCCCGTAGATCCCGAACGGGAGCGGTTCGGTGGTGGCGGAGTCGCCGCGGTACTCGCGGATGATGTCAAGCGTCGGCAGGTCAATCTGGCCACTGTCCGGATCCCGGCTGGTGACGAGGCAGCGGCCGACGTGGCCGTCCCAGGCGATCACCGCCTGGCCGATGCGCGTCCGGCCGCCCACCCAGCCGTCCTCGGCATGGGCGTCCACTCCGTCGATCTCGATCAGCATCCGGAACCGCCGCTCGTCCACGACCGGCGCGCCGGCGGCCGACGCCAGCACGTCAAGGGAGGCGCGCGAGATGAGCGTGGCCCCGCCGGTCCGTCCTCGGTCTACCGCGCTCCTGTCGCCGTCCGCCTCGACCAGCCGCAGGGGCCGGCTGCAGTACGTCGACAGCGCCGCCGACCACGGCCCCTCGACCAGCCTGGCCTCACTCATGCGGGAGAAGAATCGGGTCTGCACCCAGTCGCCGAGGCAAACAACGCCCTCTACCACGTCGCCGCCGGGGAACGTCAGGGTAAGGCGCCCGCCGTCGGCGTCGTAGTGGGCGAGCACGGTCACGAGCTCGCCGAGCTGCTTGGCATTCAGCATCCGCTCGCGGTCGTCGATCACATAGAACCGGCGGTTGTCCCGCGCGCCATCGCGATCCAGCCACACCGACTCCGCCGGCTGAAGCCGGGTCCCCTTGACCGGGGTACTCGCCAGCCCAAAGACGGTGATCACGCCGCGGCCTGCTCGGCCCAGTCTCGGTACAGCCCCCAGTACCGGCCGCCCGCCTCGAGCAGCTCCTGGTGTGTGCCGTCCTCGACGATCCGGCCGTGTTCGAGCACGATGATCCGCCCGGCGTTTCGGATCGTCGACAGCCGGTGCGCGATCACGATCGCGGTCCGCCCCGCCACCAGCCTCCGGAGTCCATGCTCGATCAAGCCTTCGGTGTGCACGTCGACGTTCGACGTTGCCTCGTCGAGCACCAGGATGCGGGGATCGGCGACCAGCGCCCGCGCGAAGGCGATCAGCTGGCGCTGACCGGCCGAGAGCTGCACTCCGCGCTCGCCCACCTGGGTGTCGTAGCCGTGCTCGAGCGCGGAGATGAAGGCGTCGGCGCCGACCGCGCGGGCCGCCTCCCGAACCGCGTCGTCGGACGCGCCGGGGCGACCGAAGGAGATGTTCTCGCGGACCGTTCCGGAGAACAGGAACCCCTCCTGGGGAACGATCCCCATCTGCGAGCGCAGCGAATGAGCCGTCACCTCCCGCAAGTCGTGGCCATCAACCAGCACTCGGCCTTCGGTCGGGTCGTAGAAGCGCGAGACCAGCTTCGCGAACGTCGACTTCCCGGCGCCCGTCTCGCCGACCAGCGCCACAGTCTGGCCCGCCGGGATCACCAGGTCGATGTCTTGGAGCGCCCAGGCTGAATCCTCGGATGAGCCGTAGCTGAACGACACGTCCTCGAAGCGCAGCTCGCCGCGGATCCGCTCCAGGCTGGCAGCGTCGGGCCGATCGACGATCTCCGGCTGTTCGTCGATCAGCTCAAAGATCTTGTCCAGGGCTGCCATCCCCGACTGGTACGTGGTGTACAGCTGGGAGAGCTGCTGGATGGGGTCGAAGAAGTTGTTGAGCGCGGCGATGAACCCGAACACGACCCCGGTCGAGACATGGCCGTTGATGACCTCGTACCCGCCGACGATCAGGATCTCAACTGTCACCAACGCGGAGAGAAACTCGACCCCCGGGAAATAGGCGGCGTTCAGGTTGACCGTTGTCATGTTTGCCGCGCGGTTCTCCTCGTTGAGCTCGCGGAACCGCGCGATGTGTCGCTGCTCGGCTCCGAACGCCCGTACCACCCTGATTCCAGACAGCGACTCCTGGAGGTAGCCGGTGATCGCCGCGATCTTCTCCCGCGTCAGACGGTATGCCCCGGCCGAGGCGATGCGGAACCAGAGGGCTCCAATCGCCAGCACGGGCAGCGCGACAAAGGTGAGCAGCGCCAGCTGCCAATCCAGCACGAGCAGGATTCCCACCACCCCGATCAGCGTCAGCCCTGACTGGAACAGGGTCGCCATCCCGTCCTCGACCAGCTGATCGAGCGCCTCGACATCGTTCGTGAGGCGGGAGATGATCACGCCCGCCCGGTTGCGCGAGTAGAACCCGATCGAGAGCGCCTGCATGTGTGAGAACAGCTTCAGCCGCAGGTCGCGCAGCGCGCGCTGGCCGACCCAGCCGACCAGGTAAGTCTGCCAGTAGGAGGCGACCGCGTAGACGATCGCAGAGATCAGGAAGGCGATCACGACCAGGTCGAGCGCCGTGGTGTCGTGCTGTTCGATGCCGCGGTCGATCGCCAGCTTCGCGAGCGGGGCTGGAGCGAGTGCGGCGCCCGTCGCGACCACCAGCGCGACGAACATCGCCAGCACGCGCCACCGATAGGGGGCCATGATCTCCGCCAGGCCTCGGAGCTTTCGCCCCCGGCCGCCGGTCTCCCGCAGGCGCCGCCTGATGTCGGCACTGCGGCTCACAGCCCCACCGCCTCTGGTTCCTTCTCGGTCAGGAAGACCTGGTCCGGCATGCCCTTCTCGACGATCTCGCGGTACAGCGGCGAGCGCTCGAGCAGCTGATCGTGATCGCCGCGGGCCGCGATGCGGCCGTCCTCCAGCACGACGATCTCATCCGCGAGCGTGATGGTGGAGAGCCTGTGGGCGATGATGAAAGTGGTTCGGCCGGTCATCACTGCCCGAAGCGCGAGCTTGATCTCTTGCTCGGTGGAGGCATCCACGGACGAGGTGGCGTCGTCGAGGATCAGGATCCGGGGGTCGGCCAGGACCGCGCGGGCGATCCCGATCCGCTGTCGCTGGCCTCCTGACAGGGTCAGCCCGCGCTCCCCGACGAGCGTGTCGTATCCCTTGGGCAGCTCGCGGATGAACCCGTCGGCCTGCGCTGCCCGCGCGGCGGCCTCCACCTCCTCGCGCGTGGCGTCGGGCCGGGCGTAGGCGATGTTCTCGTGCACCGTGGCTGAGAACAGGAACGGGTCATCGCCCGCGATCGCAATCGCGCTTCGCAGGCTGACGACGTCGACCGAGCGAACATCCGCGCCGTCCACCCGAACGGCGCCGGCGCTGACGTCGTACAGGCGGGGCAGCAGCGATACGAGCGCGGTCTTGCCCGACCCCATCGCTCCCACCAGGGCGACGGTCCGCCCTTCCTCAACGTCGAGGTCGACGTCGCGCAGCGCCGGAGCGGGGGCGCCCTCGAACGTCAGCGACACGCCCTCGAACGACACCTGCCCGTCTCCATCGAGGAGCGGCGGTGCGTCCTCCGGAGCGGTCATTCCTGGAGCCCGGTCAAGCACCTGGAAGATGCGTGCTCCGGAGGCGGTCGCGCGCTGCGCGGCGCCGAGCATGTAGCCCAGCGTCCGCATCGGGGAGATGAGCATCAGCAGGTAGGCGTAGAAGGCTGTGAACTGGCCGACGGTCAGCGAGTGTTGGATCACCATCCGTCCCCCGACCAGCAGGATCGCGGCGAGCCCGAGGTTGGGCAGGAAGCTGATCATCGGCCCGTATTTGGCCTGGATCCGGGTGGCGTACACCTGCTGGTCGAACACGCGCGTGACCGAGTGGTCGAAGCGGTCGAGCTGACGTGGCTCCTGGGCGAATGCCTTCACGACCCGCACCCCGGAGACGTTCTCCTCGGCCTCGGCTGTCAGCTCGGCGATCCGCTGCTGTGCCTCCTGCATCGCCGGGCGGGAATGCTTGCCGTAGTTGCGGGCAATCAGGATGACGAACGGCACCGGGGCCAGGGCCAGCGCCGCTAGGGGAGGCTGAAGCGCGAACATGGCCACCGCCGCCAGCAGGATCGTGAGGGCCGACTGCCCGATGAAGATCAGGCCGTAGCCGAGGAAGAAACGGACCGACTGCAGATCGACCGTGGCGCGGGACATCAGCTGACCCGTCTGCTGGCGGTCGAAGAACGAGAGCTCCAACCGCTGCAGGTGCTCATAAAGGCGGTTGCGAAGGTCGAGCTCGACACCCAGCGACACGCGGCCTGCGATCAGCCGCCGGCCGACGCTGAGGGCAAGGCGCAGCAGCCCGGCGCCGACGATCACGATCGCCAACATGACCAGGTCGTGCTTGCTTTGGGAGCGGATCGAGTCGATCGCCCGGCCGGTGAGGTACGGGATCAGCACCGTCATCCCCATCGCCCCGGCGGCCAACCCACCCGACCAGGCAACAGCGCGCCGATAAGGCTTCAGGAAGCCGAGCAGTCGGCGGAAGATTTGCATGCTTTACAAAAGATAGCGGGGGTGGTGAGGGCCGCCGCCGGCGGGCGTGTGCGAGGTGATTCAGGGCCGGATGGCTGCGAGACTCGCGCGACTCCCGCCCGCGGCGGTCCTCACCACCCAAATAAGCAGATCAGCTTTCGCCGAGGATCTGGGCGGTGGCGTCGACCATGACCGGCTTGATCCCCTCCTACCCGCGTAGTGATCGAGACCCCGTTCGACCCGACGGTTGCACGTTGCCATGTGACCAATCGTCTGCATATGATCACCGACGGGCCACGGCCCGCTGCGGCGAGAGGAGGAGACAGGCCGGCAGATGGATGCGGTTCTGAGATTGGCCTACGAGCCTGTCCGCGGTTTCATCGAGACCGTGGGCGCGATGGTCCTACTGGCGCGCCGCACGATGGTCGCGTCGATCACTCCGCCGTACAACTACGGCCCGGAGTTGGTCGACCAGTTCCTGTTCGCGCTGCGCCTCGGATGGTTCCCGATGATCGTGGCCTCGCTGGCGTTCACCTATGGCCCCGCCGGAATCGAGGTCGGGGACTTCCTGAAGCTGGTGGGGGCCATGGACAGGCTGGGGTCGCTGTTCGTGATCATCGTGATGCGGGAGCTGGCGCCCCTGATCTGCGCGATCGTCATGGCCGGGGTGGCCGGTACAGCGATGACAGCCGACCTCGGGGCCCGCAAGATCCGCGAGGAGCTAGACGCGTTGATGGTGCTGGGGGTCGACCCGGTCAAGAGCCTGGTCGTCCCGCGGTTCCTCTCGCTGATGCTGCTCACGCCGCTATTCACGATCTACGCGCTGCTGTTCGGAACGCTCGGCGGCGTGCTGGTGACGATCTCCAACGGCGCCCAGGTGGGCCCGTTCTTCAGTGACTTCTTCGCCCAGGCGACGACTGTCGAGTTTCAGGCCATGTTCGTCAAGGCCGTCATCTACGGAGGGGTGATCGCCATCGTCTGCTGCTACATGGGCCTGACCGCCTCGGGTGGCGCTGAAGGGGTGGGCCGGGCCGTGAACCGGGCGGTGGTACTGGCGTTCTTGGCCATCGGCTCGGTGGACTACGTGTTCACCCAGACGGTCCTGGCAACCCACCCAGCCCTGAACACGCCGCGATGAACGTGGTCGCCTCACTGAGGTCGTTCGGCATCGCCTCGCTGTTCTGCTGGCGGGTACTGGCGAAGGTCCTAAACGGCCGGGTGCTGAAGTTCATCGGCGAGACGGTGCGCCAGGCGGGCATCCTCATCACCGGCTCGGCGATCATCGTGCTCGGCCTGGTGTTCATCTTCGGCCTGCAGTGCGGGATCGAGGGGGCCTACGGCGCCAAGTCGGTCGGCGCCACCTCGGCCGCTGGGGCGATCACCGCGCTGTGCGATCTGCGCGAGATCATCCCCTACGCCTTCGGATACATGATGGCCGCCAAGGTGGGCACGGGGTTCGTGGCCGAGATCGGCTCGATGCGTATCTCCGACGAGATCGACGCGCTCGAGGTGATGGGGCTGGACTCTGTTCTCTACCTGGGGGCGACGCGACTGCTCGGCACGTGGCTGGTGCTGCCGTTCCTATACATGGCGGCCGTCGGGCTCGGCTACATCGCCTCCTACCTTGCGGTCGTCGTCCAGCTGGGGCAGGTCTCTCCCGGCGGCTACTTACAACTCTTCTGGGAGTTCCAGAACCCGCCCGACTTCCTGTTCGCGGGGATCAAGGTGATGGTCACCGCGACCTTCATCGTGCTGGTGTGCATCTACTACGGCTACCACGTCACCGGCGGCCCGGTGGGCGTGGGGAGAGCGACCGCGCAATCGATGGTCGCGAACATCTTGGGGATCCACCTGATCGGGATGGTCGGCACCCAGATCTTCTGGGGTGGGAACGCGCACGCGCCGATAGGGGGCTGACGCCGCGTGGCTCGAGAGCAGTTGCAGCGCCTCGTGGCGTTCGGAGCGCTGACGATCGCGGCGGTCGTGACCGTGCTGTTGCTCCTCACCGGCGGCTCGAACTACATCCTGCACGCCCAGTTCAGCGACGCGGGGCAGCTCGTTGGCGGCGACTTGGTGACTGTCGCCGGCCATCCCGTCGGCTCTGTCGGCAGCCTCAGCATCACCCCCAACGGGATGGCCGACGTCGAGCTCCACATCTCGAACTCGAGCGCGACACCGCTGCGCCAGGGGACGGTCGCGACGATCGGCCAGCTGAGCCTGACCGGAGTCTCCAACCGCTTCGTGTCGCTCACCCCCGGAAGCGGCGCGCCGATCCCGAGCGGAGGCACGCTCCCCCCGTCCCAGACGCGTGGCATCGTCGACCTGGACACCCTCCTCGATTCGCTCACGCCGCAAGTACGGAGCTCGCTCCAGCAGCTCATCAAGACCGGCGCGTATCTGATGTCGGGCACGACGCCCGCCGCGCTCAAC
This sequence comes from uncultured Actinomycetes bacterium, assembly GCA_963719305.1. Taxonomy (GTDB): domain Bacteria; phylum Actinomycetota; class Thermoleophilia; order Solirubrobacterales; family Solirubrobacteraceae; genus Palsa-465. The sequence goes on from CAVRBL010000007.1 coordinate 453,801, forward strand.
CAGGCGATCCAATACTTCAATCCGGCGCTCAGCCAGACAACGGCTCTCGGCAGCGAGATCGTCGCCGACAAGTTCGCCCTCGACCGGTTGGTGTCCTCGACCGCGGACGTCGCCACAACTCTCGCCAATCGAGACGCCGATCTGAGTGGCGCGGTGACGAACACCGCGGCCACTCTGCGTGAGGTGGCAAGCGAGCGAACGGCGCTCGAGGACCTGCTGGCCCGCGCCCCCGCCGTTCTCGCTCAGGGGACCGGCGTGTTGGCGGATGTCAGCTACTCGCTGGGAGTGCTGAATCCGGTGCTCAAAGACCTTCAGCCCGTCGTGCCCCGGCTGGCGAAGCTGCTCAAGGCGGTGGTTCCGACTGCGAAGAACGCAATCCCCACCGTCAAGGACGTGGCGGCGCTGGTCCCGGCGGCAAAGCAGGCCCTGACCGAGCTGCCGCCCGTGGTCGCCCAGGCTGTCCCCGCCGTCAACTCTCTGGCGGCGGCGCTCCCGCCGATCACGCCTGTGCTGGCCGGGGTCAGGCCGTATGCACCCGAGGTCGTGTCCGGATTCTTCGGCGGAGTCGGTGGCTACAGCGGCGGCTACTACGACGCCAACGGGCACTTCGTGAGGATCTCGCCGCTGTTCGGGCCCGGAGGCTTCAGCGGCGTCCTCGGCATCCTGAACGGCGTCGTCAGCCAGCTGCCCGCTTTCAATGGGACTCGGTTCGGTGTGCTCGCCCCCTGTCCGGGTGGCGCGGTCGAGCCTTCGCCGAACGGCGGCAACCCCTGGAACACGCCAGACGTCCTGCCGGCCACCGGCAGCGTCTGCAACCCGGCGAATAACCACCCGTGAGACGGCTGGCCGCCATCTTCCTGGCCCTCGCCGCCACCGGCGCGCTCGCGGCGATCCTCGAGAGCGGCAGCGCGCAGGGATCGTCGAGCTCGATGTTCGCGGTCGTCTTCGACGACGCACGGGGGCTGATCGCAGGTCAACTCGTCAAGGTGGCCGGGGCCCAGGCCGGGTCGATCAAGAACGTCACCGTGGTCAAGGAGGGCAGCGGCGGCAACACGTCGTTCAAGGCGAAGATCGAAGGCTCGATCGATTCGAAGTTCATGCCGTTCCACGCGAACGCAACGTGCACGATCCGCCCCCAGGGCCTGATCGCCGAGAACTACCTGGAGTGTGATCCCGGCAGCCCGCCGGCACCGGTACTCCAGAGCAAGGACGGTCAGCCCCCGACGGTGCCCGTGCAAAACACCACCGAGCCGGTCAGCCTGCTCGACCTGTTCAACATCTTCAATGCTCCGACGCGTCAGCGGTTCGCGCTCATCCTCAACGAGCTCGGAATCGGGACGGCCGGCGAAGGTCAGAACTTCAACGACATCCTGTACCGAGCCAACCCGGCGCTGAAGCTCGCCGAACCAGGTGATCGGCATCCTGGCCCATCAGAGCGCCCAGCTTCAGACGCTCATCGACGCCACCAACACGATCGCCCAGGAGGGGGCCACCCACACCGGCGCGGTGCAGAGCTTCCTCGACCAGGCGGCGGCGGTGTCGAGCACCACCGCCGCGCACCGCTCGAACCTCGAGCTTGCGATCAATCGCCTGCCGCGACTGCTTGCGGTGGCGCAGCCGTCGCTGTCGCAGCTCGACGTGGTCGCGCGCGAGGGCACTCCGCTCGTACAGCAGCTCGGCGCCGCCGCGCCGTACCTGAACAAGGTCTCAACCGACCTCGGTCCGTTCGTGACCCAGGCCAGGCCCGGGCTGGCGAAGCTCTCTGCCGCGCTCACGACGGCGATCCCCGCGATCAAGCACGTCACCCCGGTGGTCGCGGCGCTGGGCAGCTACACCACCCGCTCGCTGCCCAAGACGCAACTGTCTGGGAGGCTGTTCACGAGCCTCCAGCACTCCGGCTTCATCGAGAACTTCCTGGGCATCGTCTACTACGTGGGGGCCGGGGTCGCGCGCTTCGATCAGACCTCGCACCTGCTCGATTTCGCGATCGAGAACATCCAGAACGGGGCGTGCATCAACTACGCGACCACCCCGGTCCCCGGGTGCGGGGCCAACTACGGGTCGGCTCCGGCATCTGCGGTGCGGCCCGCCGCGGGCAGCCGCCCGCGCCGGGACCGGAAGTGCGGTCAGTCGCAGCACGAGCAGCTCAGCCACCCACGCGACCGGTCCCGTCGCGGCCGCCTCCCCCGGCGCGCAGCAGTCCGCCTCGGCTCCACAGCAGTCGCAGCCCGCGCAAGCACCGCAGCCAAGCGCGCCCGCCCCGCAGCAGCCCACAACCACGACCACCACCACTACGAGCCCGAGCTCCGGCGCCAAGCAGGGCTCCGGTACCAACTCGCTCCTGAACCTCCTCAACTACCTCCTCAAATGAGATCCGCGAGCCGCAGAGCATGAGATCACAGCGCCGGGCGTTGAGCGAGGTCTTCGACAACCCGATCCTGGTCGGGGCGATCACGATCCTGGTGGTCGCCGTCGCCGTGTACCTGTCGTACATCGCCGAGAACGGACTTCCGTTCGTGCCGACCTACAACGTTCAGCTCGACGTCCCCAACGGGGCCGAGCTGGTCAAGAACGCGGACGTGCGAATCGGAGGGGCGCGCGTCGGTCAGGTGCTGAAGATCGTCCCGGAGCCGCGCGGCACCGATCCCGGCTACAACGGGCCGTTCGCCCGGCTGACCGTTGCGCTGCAGCGGAGCCTGCAGCCGCTGCCGTACGACACCCGCTACCAGATCCGGCTGGCGTCGGTGCTCGGCGGCAAGTACGTGGAGATCCTCCCGGGTGGCGCCAGGAACACACCGCAGACGCCGGCCCTCCAGGACGGAGGAACGTTCCAGCTGGGGAGCAGGTTCGCGCACAACATCCCGATCGTGGACGTCGACACGGCGTTCAGGGTGTTCGGACCGAAGACCCAGCAGGGCATTCGCAACGCCACCGGCGAGCTCGGCAATGCGGTCGCCGGGCGCGGCACGGATTTCAACGGCGCGATCTATTCCACCCGGCAGCTGCTCGGCCCGCTGGACAGCCTGCTGGGCCTACTCGCATCGCCCAATACCCACCTGGCTCAGTTCATTTCCGGCGCCGCCTCCGCGACGGGCGCCCTTGCCCCGGTCGCGCCGACCATCTCGGCGCTGTTGTCCAACAGCGCCGTCACCTTCCAGGCCCTGAACCGCTCCGCCCTTGGCCCGACGATCGACCAGCTGCCGCCGACCGAGTCGGTCGCCACGACGGTGTTGACCAACGCCCAGCCCGTCCTGGCAGACGCGGCCGCCACGGTGCAAGCGCTCAAGCCCGCCGCTGCGCTGCTGCCCAAGAGCGCGCGGCGACTGGATGAGATCATCCGCGCGGCGACCCCGGTCTACAAGCTGGCTCCGGCGCTCGCCACCAACCTCCAAGCGGCGCTGGTGCAGGTGGACAAGCTTGCCTCCAACCCGGCGGCGATCGAGACCTTCAACGTCCTCGGAGACAACGACCTGGCCACGCTCGGCGCGTCGGCGTTCGTAGGCCTCGGCGCCATCCTCGACTCGGCCGCGAACGCCCAGCTGGCCTGCAACGTGGAGGGGAGCTGGGCGGCCAACTTCGGCGGCCCCAACAACCCGCTCTCGGAAGGGGACGCGACCGGCTCGTGGCTGCGATCGAGCCTGGTTCTGGACACGAGCACACTGCTCCAGTCCCCAACGCCGGCATCCAACCTGCACCTCAACTACTACCCGGATGCGACCGCCGGCCACTGCACCGCCGGCAACGAGCACTACGGCCCCGGGCAGGCCATCGGTCCGCCGAGCTCGATCTCGAACATCGTGCCGCAGACCTCGCCCCCGCCGGGCGTCCTTCAGCGCTACCAGCAGGCGGGCCTGGAAGGGACGTACAAGTGAGCCCGCTAGGACGCAGTCGGCGGCGGACCCGTGTCGGTGGAAGGCGGCGAGCGGGCAACCCGCTGCTGGTGGCCGCGATCACGATCCTGCTCGCCGTCGCCATCACCTACTACGCGTTCAGCGGCAAGCAGATCCCGTTCGTTCATCACTTCACGATGCACGCGCTGGTCCGAAACAGCGTGGACATCATCCCCGGCTCCCCGGTCCGGATCGCGGGGATCGACGTCGGCAAGGTCACGGGCGCCGATGCCGACGGCACGCTCACCAAGCTCTCGTTCCAGATGGAACCGAGCGGGCTTCCTGTCCACAGGGACGCCACGGTGACGATCAGAGACCGGCTATTCCTCGAGGGCGGCTACTACCTCCAGCTCGACCCCGGCAGCCCGGGCGCGCCCATCGCAGGCGACGGCTTCACGATCCCGGTGTCGAACACCTCGTATCCCGTCCAGTTCTACCAGCTGCTCTCGACCTTCGATCTGGCCACCCGCCAGAGCCTCGAGAACGCGCTGAACACGCTGAACGCGGGATTCAGCCCGCCAGCCGGGCAGCAGGCGACGACCGCCAACAGCGGTGCAGGCGGCTTGAAGGAGGCGATCCCGCAGCTGACGCCGACGCTGAGGGACATCGCCTGGGTTGCGCAGGCCCTGCACGGCACCCAGAGCGGTGACGTCGAGCGGCTGCTGAGCAGCGCTTCGAACGTGACTGGCACGCTCCAGGGAAGCTCGCCTCAGCTCGCGGACCTGGTCACGAGCCTCAACCGAGCGTCGGGTGCCCTGGCGGCCACCGACGGATCCCTCGGGCAGTCGATCTCAGGTGTTGACGAGACGTTGCAGGCCGCCCCGCCGTCGCTGGCCGCGATCGATCGCGCTCTGCCCCCGGTGGTGAAGCTGGGCGTGGCGCTCGACCCATCGCTGAAGGTGGCGCCGCCGCTTGTCGATGCCGTCACCAAAGCGGTCAACCAGCTGGGAGCGATCGTCGAGCCCGTGGAGCGCACCCGCCTGCTCGACGCGCTTTACAACACGTTCACCGGGTTCCCGAACACCCTGAGCCAGCTGGGACAGCTATTCCCCATCACGAAGGGGGTCACAGACTGCCTGCGCACGCACGTCACGCCGGTGCTGATGCAAGCCGTGTCCGACGGCTCTCTGTCGAGCGGCCGGCCCGTGTGGCAGGACTTCGTCCATCTGCTGTCCGGGCTGTCGTCGGCCGTGCAGAACTTCGACGGCAACGGCTACTGGATCAGGCTGATCTCGAGCATCGGCGATAACGGCATCAGCATCGGCAACCTCCCGCTACTGGGCCAGATACTCGGAGTGTCGCCCGGCAGCCCGGGAATCGAAGGTGCGCGGCCGAAGTGGGTCGGTGATCTGACCCCGGCTGCCTTCCGGCCGGATGTGGCGTGCTCGAGCCAGCCGGTTCCCAGCCTCACCGCGACCACCGCCCAGGCCGACGTGCGCCACGTCGGCTACGCCGCCCCACCGAGCAAAGCGCAAGTGCAAAAGCTCGCCAAGCTGGTGGGCGCGCATTCCTCCTCGGCAGGCGGGAGCAGCCGCTGATGACCCGCTTCAAGCTTCAGCTGAAGCGCTACGGCCGCTACTTCGTGGTTCTCATCGCCCTGTGGGTGGTCGGGATCGCGGCCGGGGGATACATCGTGATCAACCAGCGGTTCCCAAATCCGTTCGCCAGCTTCGTCAAGGTCAACGGCACGTTCAGCACGGCGGCCGGCGTGGTCCCGGGGTTGGGGGAGCCGGTCAACATCGCCGGGGTCAATGTCGGCGAGATCACCGGCACTTCGCTGCAGGGCGGCCAGGCGGTCGTCCACATGGAGCTCAAGCCGGCTTCGCTGCCGGAGCCACATGTGCTGTACCGCAACGCCAGCGCAACTCTGTTTCCCAACACGCCGCTGAAGGACATGGAAGTCGACATCAACCCCGGAACGCCGTCGGCGGGCAAGCTGCGCCAGGGCGGGACCATCCCGGTCGGCCAGACGACTAGCCCCATAGACTCGGACGAGCTTCTCGACTCGCTCGATGCCGACACCCGCACCTGGTTCGCGAGCCTCATCACCGACCTCAACCAGGGCACCACCGGGCGCGCGCAGGACCTCAAGCAGCTGCTCCAGAACGTCGGACCGACAACGGCCCAGCTACGCCAGATCGGTGATCTGCTCGCCAATCGGCGGCACGAGCTGGCGAGCATCGTCCACAACCTGGGCGTGTTGACGCAGGCCACGAGCGCCAAGGACGCTCAGCTTCAGACCGTGGTCCGGGCCGGCGACCAGGCGGTGAGCGCGCTCGCCAGCCAGGACGTCGCGCTGCGCCAGGCGATCACCCGGCTGCCGGGCACGCTTCAGACCACCCGGACCACACTGCACGACGTCGGAACCCTGGCAAACGCCCTGGGTCCCACGGCCACTGCCCTTACTCCCACCGCCCGTCGCCTGCCGGCGACGCTCAAGGACACGCGCACGCTGTTCGAGGGGGCGGCGCTGTTGCCGCTGAACAAGATCCCGCCGTTCGTCAACGCAGTTCTGCCCCTGGCGGCTCAGCTCCCGACCGTGCAGGCAAACCTCACTCAGGAAACGCCGGCCCTGCTCAGCTCCTTCCGGGTGCTTGGCGCCGTGACGAACGAGATCGCGTACGTCCCCGGGAACGGCAACCCAGGCTTCCTGTACTGGCTCGCATGGTTTGCGCACAATTCGGACTCTTTCCTCTCGACTGTGGACGCCAACGGCGGGGGCTGGCGTGGGCTTCTGTCGCTTTCGTGCTCGGACCTCCAGGGCGGTTCGCTCGGCACCCTCCTGCCGGCGCTTCTGGGCTCCAACCTCTCGACCGTGCTCGGCTGCTGATGGTCACCCAGGCCCCCAAACGCACAGCAGTGCTGGCGGCGATCGCGTTCACGCTGTCCTGCGTCGGGCTGATGATCTTCGTCTGGACCCAGTTTGCGGGGACCGTTCCGTTCGCCCCACAGGGCTACAGGATTCGGGCCGTGTTCCCCGAGACCGGCCAGCTGGTCGCGGGCGCGGACGTTCGTATCTCTGGCGTGAACGTAGGGAAGGTGACGAACGTGCAGTCGCAGGGAGTCAACTCGCTGGTGACGATGGATCTCCACAGGCAGTACGCCCCGATCCCCGCGGACACCCGCGGAATCCTGCGGCTGAAGACGCTGCTGGGGGAGGCGTACATCCAGCTCTCCACGGGCAACCGAGCCGGCCCGAAGCTTCCCGACGGGGGCACGATCCCGCCCAGCCAGATCCAGCGAACCCAGGACCTGGATCAGGTCCTGAACTCATTCGACCCGTCTACGCAAAAGGCGCTCCAGCAGTTCTTGAATGGCTCATTCGAGGCCCTGTCAGGCCGCGGACAGGACCTCAACAACGCGATCGGAAACCTGGATCCGGCGGTGACCGAGCTCACCGCGGTGGTGGGCGTGCTCAACGACCAGCAGGGCAACCTGCAGCGGCTGATCAACAACCTGGGAGTCGTACTGACCACGATCGGAAATCACTCGGCCGACGTGCAGAGCTTGGTGAACGCCGGCAACCAGGTCTTCTCGGCAACCGCGGCCCGGGACGCGCAGCTTCAGGCGACGATCAACCGTCTGCCGCCGTTCATGACCCAGCTTCGCTCCACGCTCAAGACGCTCAACACCACGCTCGGGATCGCGAGGCCGACCCTATCGGTGATCCGGAGCGCGGCACCGCTGGTGCGCCCCGCGTTATCCGAGCTGATCGCGCTGTCAGGCCCGGCGCTGAACCTGCTTCACCAAACGCCTTCACTGATCAAGGCGGCCAACCAGGCCCTGCCGGCGATCGCGCAATTCAGCGCTGCGTTCAACCAGGCGCTCGCACCGCTGCTGCAAGCCGCGCAGCAGGTAGTCCCGGTCATCAACTACATCCAGCTCTACCCGCGCGACATCCTGGCGGCGTTCGCCAACCTGCCGGCCTTGCTGAACGCCTCGGCGCCGGCCTCGAACGGCATCACCAAGTACATCCGCGCGGCGATCACGCTCAATAACGAGGCGCTGTTCGGGCAGAGCCAGCGACCCGCGACGAACCGCCACAACCCCTACGTCTCACCGGGCGGGTTGGCGAACATAGCCAACGGCGGCCTTCTGTCCTCGGACTGCAACAACCTGAGCAGTACCAGCTTGTCGTCGATACTCAGCGCCGGCAACGTTCCCTGCCGGCTTCAGCCCAAGTTCCCGTGGCCGAGCAACGCGGCCTCCAACGGCCCCAGCTACTTCCCCCACGTGACGCAGGCCCAGCCCTAGGCGCGCCGCCAGCCGCCCCCCGCTATCCTTATTGGCAGACCGCCAACAGTTGCACGCCCCGATGGTCCGGTCTGATTTCCACGGGCCCCGGGCGTCGCCCGATCCTCACCTCAGGAGCAAACGATGACCGAAGCGCTCGTTTTCGACGCGATCCGCACCCCGCGCGGCAGGGGCAAGGTGAACGGATCGCTCCACTCCACCAAGCCAGTCGATCTCGTCGTCGGCCTGATGCACGAGATGCTTTCGCGCAACACCAAGCTGGACCCCAAGCGGGTCGACGATGTCGTGCTCGGCTGCGTCACGCCGATTGGCGACCAGGGGATGGACATCGCCAAGACCGCCGCCCTGAAGGCGGGCCTGCCGGACGAGGTCCCAGGCGTCCAGCTCAACCGCTTCTGCGCCTCAGGACTGGAGGCGGTGAACGTAGCCGCCCAGAAGGTGGCGTCCGGATGGGAGAACCTGGTGTTCGCCGGCGGCGTGGAGTCGATGTCACGGGTCCCGATGGGTTCCGACGGCGGACCGATGGCCACCGACCCGGAGACCAACTACGACACGTACTTCGTCCCGCAGGGCATCAGCGCTGACCTGATCGCCACCATCGAAGGCTTCAGCCGCGACGACGTGGATGAGTACGCGGCCCGCTCCCAGAAGCGCGCCGCCGCCGCTCAGGCGGAAGGCAAGTTCTCTCACCAGGTGATCCCGGTCGAGGACATCAACGGCCACGTGGTCCTAGACCGCGACGAGCACATCCGGCCCGATACCACGGTCGAGTCACTGGGTCAACTCAGGCCGTCATTCCAGGCCATAGGGGACATGGGCGGCTTCGACTCGGTCGCGCTCCAGAAGTATCACTGGGTTGAGGAGATCGACCACGTCCACACCGCGGGCAACTCTTCCGGAATCGTCGACGGCGCGTCACTTCTGGCGATTGGCGACGAGCGAACCGGCGACGAGCTGTCGATGACGCCCAAGGCCAAGATCCTGGCGACGGCACTGTCCGGCACCGACCCGACGATCATGCTCACCGGCCCCGCCCCCGCGTCACGCAAGGCGCTCGAGAAGGCCGGGCTGACGGTCGATGACATCGACCTGGTCGAGATCAACGAGGCGTTCGCAGCGGTCGTGCTTCGGTTCGTCAAGGACATGGGCCTCGACATGGAGAAGGTCAACGTAAACGGAGGCGCGATCGCCATGGGCCACCCGCTCGGCGCGACAGGAGGGATGATCCTCGGCACACTGATCGACGAGCTGCATCGCACCGGTGGTCGCTACGGGCTGGCCACCCTGTGCGTGGGTGGCGGTATGGGAATCGCGACGGTCGTGGAGGCCATTCGATGAGTGAGGGTTCGAGTAACGGAGGCGGTGCGGTGAGCACCATTCGCTGGCAGAAGGACCCCGACGGGATCGTCCTGCTGACGCTGGACGACCCCAACCAGTCGACCAACACGATGAACGAGGCATTCATGACCTCGTTCGGCGAGGCGATCGATCGGCTCGAGGCCGAGAAGGACTCGATCAAGGGCGTGATCATCACCTCGGCGAAGAGCACCTTCTTCGCCGGCGGCGACCTTCACGATCTCAGGCGGGCGCGCAAGGAGGACGCCGAGCAGATCAGCCAGATGGTCAGGACGAACAAGCAGCGGCTGCGGCAGCTGGAGACGCTCGGCCGGCCGGTAGTCGCCGCAATCAACGGCGCGGCGCTCGGCGGCGGGCTCGAGATCTGCCTGGCCTGCCACCACCGGATCATCGTCGACGACCCCAAGGCGGTGGTCGGCTTCCCGGAGGTACAACTCGGGCTGCTACCCGGGGCGGGCGGCGTGGTCCGCACCGTTCGACTGCTGGGCATCGTCAATGCCCTCATGCAGGTGCTGATGCAAGGGCAGCGCCACCGTCCGGCACAGGCCAAGGAGCTCGGGCTGGTCGATGAGATCGTTCCCACCAGGGACGACCTGCTACTGGCGGCAGAGGCCTGGATCAAGGACAACCCGGACGCCACCCAGCCCTGGGACCGAGAGGGCTACAAGATCCCGGGCGGAACCCCGTCGACACCGTCGCTGGCCATGAACCTGCCGGCCTTCCCCGCCAACCTGCGCAAGCAGCTGAAGGGAGCCAACTACCCGGCCCCGCACCACATCATGGCCGTGGCCGTGGAGTCCGCCCAGCTCGACATCGACAACGCCTTCGACGTCGAGGGCCGCTACTTCGTCGACCTGGTCGTGAGCCAGGTGGCGAAGAACATGATCCAGGCGTTCTTCTTCGACCTGCAGGCGGTCTCGGGCGCCCGCAACCGGCCGGAGGGAATCGAGCCCTTCCAGGCCAAGAAGGTAGTCGTGCTCGGCGCGGGCATGATGGGCGCCGCGATCGCGTACGTGTGTGCCAAGGCCGGCATCGACGTGGTGCTCAAGGACGTCTCGCTCGACGCCGCCGAGCGGGGGAAGGGCTACTCGGTTTCTCTGGTGGAGAAGGCCGTGCAGCGCGGGCGCTCAACTCAGGAGGATGGAGACGCGCTGCTTGCGCGCATCCATCCCACGGACAAGCCCGAGCACGCCGCCGGCTGTGACCTGATGATCGAGGCCGTGTTCGAGGACCCGTCGCTCAAGAAGCAGGTCTACGAAGAAGTAGAGCCGCACCTGGCGCCCGACGCGCTGCTCGGCTCGAATACGTCGACCCTGCCGATCACGGAACTGGCCGAGGGGGTCAGCCGCCCGGAGGACTTCATCGGGCTTCACTTCTTTAGCCCGGTGGACAAGATGCCCCTGCTGGAGATCATCAAGGGCCGCGAGAGCTCGGAGCGGACGCTGTACCGCTCCCTGGACTTCGCCAAGCAGATCAAGAAGACCCCGATCGTCGTCAACGACAGCCGCGGGTTCTTCACCAGCCGCGTGATCGGGACCTTCATCAACGAGGGCATCGCGATGCTGCTGGAGGGTGTTCCAGCCGCCACGATCGAGCAGGCCTCCTCGCAGGCCGGCTACCCGGCGCCGGTGCTTCAGCTGTCAGATGAGCTGAACATGAAACTCATGCGGAAGATCCGCGACGCCTCCAAGGCGGCGGCCGAGGCGTCGTCGACCGGTTGGGACTCCCACCCGGCGGAGACGGTCATCGACCGCATGCTCGACGAGTTCTACCGTCCGGGAAAGCTCGAAGGCCGAGGCTTCTACGAGTACGGCGATGGCAAGCGAGCCGGGCTCTGGAAGGGTCTGCGTGACGCGTTCCCCCTGGCCGATGATCCCTCGCAGATCGACCTGCGCGACTTGGAAGAGCGGATGCTGTTCGCCGAGTCACTCGAGTCCGTCAAGTGCCTCGATGAGGGCGTGATCGAGACGGTCGCCGACGCCAACATCGGTTCGATTCTGGGAATCGGCTTCCCGGGCTGGTCCGGCGGCGTGCTCCAGTACATCAACGGTTACCAGCATCGCGTTCACGGCCACGGGCCGGCGGCGTTCGTGGCCCGGGCACGCGAGCTGGCCGAGCGCTACGGCGAGCGGTTCGAGCCGCCGGCGTCGCTGGTGGAGAGGGCCGAGCGCGGCGAGCAGTATCTCGACGAGGAGCAGGCCGCGGTCGCGGTGGTGTAGCCTCGGCGTTCGCGCGTCAGAGGTTCTTGAGTCCTACCCGCGCGGCCCGTTTCTCGGGTCGATCCACTGCATCATTGGATGAGCAGGTGACCACTGGCTCGGCGGCCCGCCGGCTGGGCCCGCGGTGGTGCCTTTCTCGAGGACAGACCGCCCGGCCCGCAAGCCTCGTTGCAAATGGTGCAGTCCAGCCGCGCCCCGGAGTAGGGTCGCGCTATCGCTCCACAGCGACCTGCCACCCAGTCCTCCCCGCTCGATTCGTCGGCCGCGTCCCGGCCCTCGTGGCCGCCAGATGATCCCGACGAGCTTCGTGCGCTTGCCGAGCTCGGCTTCAAGGAGTTGAGCGGCGCGATTGGCGGCATCGGTCAGATCCACGGAGCGATGGCCGAGCGTGTGTTCAGGGCGGTTGGCCCGGGCGGCACGGTCGCGCAGGCGGCTCACGACGCGATTTCCCGGACTGTCTACGCAGCCGTGTCAGGAGGCCCGACGGTGGTGGGCAAGGCCGCCGACGTGGCGCTTGGTAAGCGCGACCGCTCAGGAGAGCGTCGGTTGTCGACGACTCCGTGGGGTGGGCTCGGGCTGGCTGCGATCAACGGTCTGGTCGGCGACGCGCTCGAGCGGGAAAGGAGCGTCCTCCAGGAGCCGATGGCGGTGCGGGTCGACGGGCTCGCCGTGCCGTGCGAGGCAAAGGCGCTCAGGGCGGCGTTCCCCGCTGCGACTCCTCGCATCGTGGTGTTCGTTCACGGCCTGATGGGCACCGAGTTCCCATGGTGGTGGGGCGGGGGTCCGAGCCGGGCGTGCTACGGGTCGCGCCTCGAGCGCGATCTCGGCGCTACCCCGGTCTTCGTCCGCTACAACACCGGGCGTCACATCTCCGAGAACGGCCATTCGCTTGGGGAGTTGCTCGCGGACCTCGTGGCCGCGTGGCCGGTTGACGTCGATCAGCTCGCGCTGATCGGCCACTCGATGGGCGGGCTCGTCTGCCGTAGTGCCTGTTATCAGGGGAGCGAGCAAGGTGCTGACTGGATCAGGCACGTCGGGCATGTCGTGTCGCTGGGCACGCCGCACATGGGCGCGCCGCTTGCGCAAGGTGTCCACTACGCCAGCGCGGCGCTGCATGCCGTGCCCGAGATGCGACCGTTCGCCCGGTTTTTGCGCCGGCGCAGCGGAGGCATACGGGACCTTCGTCATGGTTCGCTCGTCGATGAGGATTGGCGTGACTGTGATCCGGACGCTCTGCGTGCCAGGGCCTGCAAGGAGGTGCCGCTGCTCGAGGGCGCCACGCACTGCTTCGTGGCCGCAACGATCGTGGAGAATCCGAAGCACCCGATCGCGCGCCTCCTTGGGGATTGTCTGGTGCTGGAGCCGAGCGCCTCGGGCCGCAGCCGCACCCGCCGGATCCCGTTTGAGGCCGAGCACGGCAGGTGCATCGGGCGCACGCACCACATCGCCCTGCTCAACCATCCAGTCGTCTACGAGCGGCTCCGCCAGTGGGTGGAGACGCCTCCTGCTCGCCTCGCCGCGCTGGCCAGGGACACCGACTGCCAGGAATGAACCAGCTGCGTGGGACGAGCTCGCAAGCGAAATCCGGCGGCCCGCACGTGCGCCGAAGGCGTCGCCGAGACACCCCCGCGCCACGCACAGCAGGTCAGATTAGCCCGGTCGGGTGAGGCCAGCTCGGAGAAGGTGATGTCACCGCTGGTGTCCAGGCTGGCTCAAAGTGAACGCCAACGAGGCCAGGGACATCCGGTTGCGCAGTGTCGCCGGCCTCGGCGGCGGGGTCCCGATCTCGAAGGTGTCTGTTTCGGGCGCTGCTAGACGTCGCGCTTGACCAGCAGAACCGCCGCTGCGGCAATCGCGAGAGCGGTGTAGCCGGCGAACACCGCCAGCCCCACCCACGGCGAGAGCGTGTGGGCGTGGTGGCCGATCTGCATGATGGCTCCCCCAGCGTTGCTCGGGAGGTACGGGTCGATGGCGTCCGCCGTGCTGGTTGGCAGCAGCTGCACCAGCGGAGGGAGCACGAACATGATCCCGGCGAAGGTGGCGATACCGGCCGCCGTGCTGCGCAGGATCGCGCCGAGGCCCAGACCAAACAGCCCGGCGAGCGTCAGGTAGAGCGCCGAGCCGAGCACCGCTACGCGGCACGCCGCTGTGCGAGAACGAGATCTGGATGTGATGCGAGGACAGGATCGCCTGGCTGGCGAAGAACCCGACCAGAGTCGAAACCCCGGCTACCGCCAGCGCGACGAGGGCGTACACCCCAACCTTCGCCCACAGAACCGGGAGCCGTTTAGGAACGGCCGCGAACGTCGAGCGAATCATGCCGGTGGTGTACTCGCCGGTGATCATCAGCACGCCAAGCACCCCGATCGTGAGGACCCCGAACTGGACTCCCGCGAGGCCCGTGTGCAGCGGATCGAAGCTGGCCCTGGACAGTGGCGCTCATCGAGTTCCAGTTCGAGGAGGTGATCGCGGCGATGAGGATGCTGATCCCCATGGTGAGGACCGCGGTGGCCCCCAACGTGTAGAGGGTGGAGCGCAACGAGCGGAGCTTTGTCCACTCGGAGAGGAAGACTCGAGCCTGGGTGACCCGTCTGCCGGCGCTTGCGCGTGGGAGATTGATTGCTGGGGCTAAGGTGCTCATGCGGCGATCCTTTCCTGCTCGTCGGCGTTGCCGAGAATGTGGAGGGTGGGGGTGGTGGTGCGGTACTCGATTTCGTCATGGGTGAGCTCCATGAACGCCTCTTCCAGCGAGGCCTGGTGGGGCGTCAGCTCGTGGAGCACCAGGCCGTTGCGAGCGGCGGCCTTCCCGATCTGATCGGAGGTCAGTCCTTCGACTTCGAGCACTCCCCGCTCATCGCTTGAGACCCGAATGTCGGGCCCGAGCACCGTCTCGCGCAGCTCGCTCGCCTGCGGTGAGCGCACCCGAACGAGTTGCTTTGAGTGCTCGGCGACGAAGTCGGCGACGCTCACGTCGCGGATCAGCCGGCCGCGGCCGACGATGATCAAATGCTCGGCCGACAGCGCCATCTCGCTCATCAGATGCGATGAGAGGAACACCGTCCGGCCCTCCGCCGCCAGGGTTCTGAGCAACTCGCGGATCCAGTGGATCCCCTCGGGGTCCAGCCCGTTGATGGGCTCGTCGAGGATCACCGTCTGAGGATCGCCGAGCAACGCGGAGGCGATCCCGAGCCGCTGTCTCATCCCGAGCGAGAACTGGCCCGCTCGTTTCCTGCCGACCTCGTGCAGCCCTACCAGCTCGATCAGCTCCCGGACCCGCGAACGCGGGATCCCATGGGTCTGAGCGAGGGCCAGTAGGTGATTGAAGGCGGAGCGGCCGGTGTGAACCGAGCGTGCTTCGAGCAGAACCCCGACCTCATGCAGTGGCGCCGGATGGTCGCGGTAGTGCCTTCCGTTCACCGTCACCGATCCTTCGGTCGGGGCATCGAGTCCCAGGATCAGCCGCATCGTCGTCGACTTCCCGGACCCGTTCGGACCCAGGAAGCCGGTGACGACGCCGGGCCGAACGGTGAAGGTCATGTCGTCCACGGCGACCTTCTCGCCGTACCGTTTCGTGATGTGCTGCGCGTCAATCAACTGTTTCTCCTTTACTCGTAGCTGTGGTTACAAGAGCTCATGCTGCTCGCCGCTTCGGCGCGGAGGCGAGCTCGTGGCCTGACGGATTGCTGGAGTTGCTCAGCTTCGGCGGCGATCGCGCGCAGTGCGAAGCGCAGCGCGCCGGCACCCAGAATGGCGTCGGTTGCGCGCGAGGCGAGCGCCCCGGTCACCCCTCCCGCCTGGGCGAGCGTGATGTAGGCCTCGATCAGCGTCCCGCAGTCGGAGGGTGTGAGCTGGTAGTCGACCTCGAGTCCGACGGGACCGGTCGCCCGGAGAGACAGACCGCGCTCGTCGGCGGCGAGGACGACGATCTCGAAGGTGACATTCCGGCCGGCGATTCGGCCCTGCAGTCTGGTTCGGCTGCCGGCGTGCAGGTATTCGCCGGACGCCTGGTCGGTGCTGAACTGCGATCGGCGCCCAGCGCGCGCACGCCACAGGGTCGGTGAGCACCTGCAGCACGTGCGCGGGCTCTGCGGTTGCGGTCTGGATTGCCGTGTGGGTGCTCATCTCAAGCTCCTGGTTTGAGCGATTGGTGAGACGCTCATGCTGACTCCGAGCCGCCGTGCTGTCGTCGTCCGCCGGTCGGCTCTTGGGTGCTGCGCTCGGCGTAGGCTCAGTCCTGCCGTACACCAGTGGGAGTAGTTGGCGGCTATCGCTCTCCCGCTCGCGTGCGCGCTTCTCATGCCGCTGCCGCGGCTTCCCGAAGTTCGCAGCGGACGACTAATGCTCCGGCGAGCAGCCCGAGCCGCTTACGAGCGGCTCAAGCAGAGACCCCCTTGATCGCCTGGCGTATCAGACCCTCGGGATCTCACCTGGCGCCACCAACCCGCTCTGGTAGGCGATCACGACCAGCTGCGCCCGGTCGCGGGCGCCGAGCTTGAGCATCGCGCGGCTGACGTGAGTTTTCACGGTCAGCGGGCTGAGGAATAGCTGGCCGGCGATCTCGTCGTTCGACAGGCCTTGGGCGACCAGCGTCATGATCTCCCGCTCCCGCGTCGGTCAGCTCCGACAGCGCCGGATGGGCGCTCGGGCGGGATGGACCGCGCGCGGCGATGTCGGCGATCAGGCGACGGGTGATCCCCGGGGAGAGCAGCGCATCCCCACGAGCGACCACGCGGATCGCGCGTAGCAGCTCCTCCGGTTCGGTGTCCTTGACCAGAAAGCCGCTGGCGCCCGCTTGGAGGGCTTCGTAGACATACTCGTCGCTCTCGAAGGTGGTCAGGATCAGGACCTTGACCCCGGCCAGGTTCTCGTCGGCGGCCATCCGGCGCGTCGCCTCGAGTCCATCCACCGTCGGCATGCGGATGTCCATCAGTACAACGTCCGCGAGGCGGTCGCGAGCGATCGTGACCGCCTGTGCGCCATTGTCGGCCTCACCCACGACCTCGATGTCCTCGGCGGAATCCAGGAGAACGCGAAAGCCTGCGCGGATCAGCGCCTGGTCGTCGGCCAGCAGGACGCGGATCACGGCGCGCTCAGCGGTAGCCGGGCCTGGACGCGAAAGCCGCCTTCGGGGCCCGGGCCGGCGATGAGCGTGCCGCCCACGGCTTCGGCGCGTTCGCGCATTCCTGCGATGCCGTGCCCGGCGCCGTGCGGCGTCCCGTCGACACAGCCGCGTCCGCCATCGAGGACCTCAACCTGAAGCTCGTCATCGGTGTAGGAGAGCGTCACGCTGGCAGTGGTTGGGCCGGCATGGCGTAGGGCGTTGGTCAGCGACTCCTGCACGATCCGGTAGGCAGTAAGGTCGACGGTCGGCGCCAAGGTTCGTGCGCGGCCGCGGATGGTCACCGAAGTGGGGAGGCCCGGCGCGCGTCGCGTTCTCGATGAGCTCGTCGAGCTGCGCCAGGCGCGGTGCGGGCGAGCGCTCGTCATGCTCGTCGGCCTGTCGTAGGACGTTGAGGATGCCGCGCAACTCCCTGAGGCCTTCCTTGCTCGCCTGCTTGATCGCCTCGAGCGCCTGGGCCGCCTGGTCCGGTTGCCGGTCGAGGACATGCGCCGCGACACCAGCCTGGACGTTGATCGTCGCCATCGTATGGGCCACCACGTCATGCAGTTCGCGGGCGATCCGCAGCCTCTCGGCATCCACCGCGCGCCGGGCCCGCTCTGCGCTCTCCCTGAGCGCGGCGCGGCGGCTGGCCGCCCACAGTCCGAGAAACAGGGCCGCCGCGACCTCGCCCGGGATGAGAACGAACCCACCGCCGGTCCCGAAAGGCCCGAAAGCCGCGTTGGCCCCCATCAGCAAGAGCATCGTGATCACCGACAGGCCGATCGCGCGAGCGGCCGGGACCTCGACCGCGACCGCGTACAGAGCGAACATCGGGTTGAGCATGACCGCGCCGCCGAAATAGCCCAGGCAGGTGTAGAGAAGCGCCGCACCGAGCGAGACCGCGAGCACCAGGACCGGCCGGCGACGGCGCCAGATCAGAGCCAGCGCGCTCACGGCAACCAGAAGGTAAGCGGCCGCCGGCGCGGCGAGGTGAACGCCCGGAGGCGGCTTGTCGGACGCCTGGCTGGGGTGGCTCTCACCCACCGACCCGGCCAGCGTGACCAGCGCCAGCACCACCGCCAGGGCGACGTCAAAGGCGCGCGGCGAGCGCCGGACTCGCCCCCACGCGTCCGCGAGCCCCGACCAGCGGCGGCGGGCGGCGGGATGCGCGACGGCGGGCGGGATGCTCATCGCCATGCGAGGGTAATCGTCGCGGCGGCCGCCGTCGTCATCCGAACGGAGTCCGAGAGCTACTCCAACTGGAGTACACCCAGTCCGCGAATGCTGCAGATCTCGTAGCGCAGATCACTCCGCGCAGCCGACGACAAGCCGCGCCCCGCGGCCGATGCTTCCGGCAGTCAATTTCGACGCCGCTTCCAGGAGGATCTGCAATGTCGACGCTCACGCGATTCGTTCTCAAGCACAAGCTTCTCGTCCTCGTGGCCTGGCTGGCGTTGGCGGTGGCCGGCGCGATGACCGCGACCACCACTATCAACCGCCTCACCAATAGCTTCGCCATGCCGGGCGCTGCCTTCCGCACCGACGCACGCATTCAGGCGCTGTACCTCCACAACGGAGCGCAGGACCCTGTCGTCCCGGTCATCACCCTGCCGGCCGGAATCACCGATCCACACGCCCGGAGTCGCCGCCCGGCTCGATCGCGCCTTTGCCGCGCGCGCGTCAGGTCATCCCAACCGCGCGCGTGACCGACTACGCAGACCCGCGATGACCGCGCCTTCGCCACCAGCGACGGGCGCACTACGTACGCGCTCGTGTTCATCCCGCAGCACGGCCCGATCTCCCCGACCGCAACCACCGCCCGGATCCAGCAGGCGATCACCGCTGCCATGCCCTCCTCGTGGCAGGTCCGGGTCACCGGCATCCAGGCACTGACCACCAGCAAGCCAGGTTTCCAAGGGCGCCGGAGTGCTCCTCGAGTCGATGCTGGGCGCGCTCGGCGCGCTGGTCGTACTGGCCTTCGTGTTCGCCAGCTTCCTGGCCTTCGTGCCGCTGGTCATGGCCGCCATCTCGATCCTCACCACCTTCCTGGCCCTGAACGGACTCACCCACATCACCGCGGTCAGCCAGATCGTCGAGTTCCTGATCGCCCTGATCGGGCTGGGCGTCGCGATCGACTACTCGCTGCTCGTGGTCACCCGCTGGCGCGAGGAGCGCGCCCACGGACGCGACAACGAGCAGGCTGTCCTGGCGGCGATGACCTCGGCCGGCCGCGCCGTGCTGTTCTCCGGCCTCACCGTCGGAATCGGCCTGCTCGCGCTGGTCGTCCTCCCCGTCCCGTTCCTGCGCAGCGCGGGCATCGGTGGCGTGCTGATCCCGCTGATCTCGGTCGCCGTAGCCCTGACTCTGCTCCCGGTCATCCTCGCCAGCATCGGGCCGCGGCTCGACTGGCCGCGGATCCGCACCGACAACACCGCGAGCCGCGGCTGGAGCGCCTGGGCTCGCTTCACGGTCCGCCACCGCGGCCTCGCCGCGATCGCCGGCACCGCGACGCTGATCGTGCTGATGCTCCCTTCGCTCTCGATGCACGTCGGCGAGCCCAGCACCGCGGCCCTCGCCCAGAGCGGCCCCGCGCACGCCGCGCTCCGCACCCTGGAGGCTGGGGGCAGTGCCGTCCGGCACGCTCACCCCGATCGACGTCCTCGCCCGCCAGACCGCCGCCCCGGCGATCACCCACCAGCTCGCTGAGCTGCCCGGCGTGCACGCGGTGATCTCACCCACCACCCCGCAGTTCCGCCGGCACGACACCGCGCTGATCACCGTGCTGCCGACCGCCGAGACCAATGTCCCGGCCGGGCAGAGCACGGTCGACACGGTCCGCCACGCCCTCGCGCATACCCCGGGCACTCTCGGGGTTGCCGGCTCGGGCGCCTCGATGATCGACTTCAGCCACGACGTCTACGGCAGCTTCCCGCTGATGCTCGCGCTGATCGCGCTGGCGACGTTCGTGCTGCTGGCCCGGGCGTTCCGCTCGCTGCTACTGCCGCTCAAGGCCGTGGTGATGAACCTCGCCTCGCTGGCCGCCGCCTACGGCGTGATGACCTGGATCTGGCAGCAGGGTCACGGCAGCCACGCCGTGTGGGGAATCCCCGCCACCGGCTCGATCACCATGTGGGTGCCGGTCATGGTCTTCGCATTCCTGTTCGGACTGTCAATGGACTACGAGGTGTTCATCCTCGCCCGGATGCGCGAGAGCTACGACCGAACCGGCGACACCCGCCAAGCCGTCGTCGAGGGCATCGGCCGCACCGGCCGGCTGGTCACCAGCGCCGCGCTGATCCTCGTCCTCTCGTTCCTCGCCATGTCCACCACAGGGGAGACCGACCTCAAGATCCTCGCCACCGGCCTTGGCGCCGGCATCCTCGTCGACGCCACGCTGATCCGCTGCCTGCTCGTACCCGCGTTCGTCAGCCTGTTCGGCCGCTACAACTGGTGGCTGCCCGGCTGGGCCGCGCGCCTACTACGGGTCAAGCCATCACCGCTGCACGCCACAGAGCAGCCGCCGACGGCCACCGGGAGCGGCGATCGAGCCCGAACCCGCGCGTGCCTAGCCCCCAGGCCCGTCTAGGAGGTCATGAAATGGATCTGAAAGAAGCAACGATCGACTACCACGACGGGGACACCGAGCTGGCCGGTCTCCTCGTATGGGACGGCAGTGATCTCGGCCATCCGGGCGTCCTCGTCGTTCACGGCGGCGCCGGGCTGGACGATCACGCCAAGGGCCGCGCAAGGCAGCTCGCCGAACTCGGACTCCTCGTGTTCGCCTGCGACATGTACGGCAAGGCCGTGACGGGCGACCGTGAGCGCGTGATGTCGTGCATCCAGGAGCTCGTGGCTGACCGCGACAAGATTGCTCGGCGGGCGCAGGCTGGCGTTGTGGTGCTCACCTCTCATCCATTGCTTGACGGGAACATCGCAGCCGTGGGTTACTGCTTCGGTGGCCGGGCGGTCCTCGAGCTCGCGAGAAGCGGGGCGGACCTGGCGGGCGCGATCAGCGTCCACGGAACTCTCGAGACGGCAAACCCGGCCAGTCCGGGAGCGGTCAAGGCCAAACTCCTCGTCTGCCACGGTGCTCTGGACCCGCACGTCCCCACCGCCCAAGTGACGGGATTCATCGAAGAGATGAACGCTGCCCAGACCGACTTCCAACTCATCGTGTACGGCGGCGCGATGCACGGCTTCACCCACGACGTCGGCCCGCAGGCGCCAGGAGTCGCGTATGACCCCGTCTCGGACACGCGCTCGTTCCAGGCCATCAAGACGTTCCTCGCGGAAGTCCTCGGCACGGAGACCGCGTCAGCGGCGGCGAAGGAGCTGAGTGTCTGAACAGATAGCTATCCGGTGCGCTTGTGAGGCCGACGCCGAGTTCGTGGCTGGGCCTTGTGTCGAGTTTGCTGCAGTTCGGCTCTCCGGCCTGGACGGGTTCTCAGGCCCTGGCCCGGGGGTTTGCCGAGGTTTGGCCAGCGCGGTCCCCACTGAGGACTCGCGATCAACGGTGTTGATTGCCCAGACCACGAATGGGACGAGGCTTGGCTTCATTTCCCTGAGGGTGCGCGAGGACGTCACCGGCTTGGAAAGAGACTACATCGCCGATCTGGGTGTCATCGAGCACGGCTGGAGGATCAGCGTCGGTTCGGCTCTGAGACGGTTCCCAGCCGGCACCACACGCCGACCGCGAACCGTGGGTCCGAACCCCGTCGCCCCGTCGACCTGATCATGATCCTCGCCAACATCTTCCAGCCGCTGATCGACATCTTCGGTCCGGTCCTGGTCTTCTTCCACAGCATCATCGGTGGCTCGTGGGGGTGGTCGATCATCACGCTGACGGTCGTGGTTCGCGCTCTGCTCCTGCCACTCGCGTTCAAGCAGATGCGCTCAATGCAGAAGCTGCAGCAGGTAGCGCCGCAGATGAAGGCGATTCAGGCGAAGTACAAGGACGACAAGCAGCGCCAGCGGCAGGAGATCATGAAGTTCTACAAGGAGAACGACATCAGCCCGTTCGCCTCGTTTCTCCCGCTCGTGGCGCAGATCCCGGTTTTCATCGGCCTCTACTACACCCTGCGGACGAGGCTGCGCGAGGACATCTGTCCGGGCCTTCAGGCGGCGTTTCGCCACGCCTACGCCGCGCATCACAACATTCCGCTCCACGAAGCTGCGGGACAGACAGTCGCCTGCCACGGGCTCAACGGATCGGGCTGGCTGTTCATCCACGACCTGACCAACACCGCTACCGGCCTGACGCTGGTCGCGTTGATCGTGCTTTACCTCGGCACGCAGCTGGCTTCGAGCGTGATGCTGCAGGCGCCGACGATGGATCAGACCCAGCGGTGGATGATGCGCCTGCTCCCGCTGTTCTTCGTGATCTTCATGATCAGGTTCCCCGCCGGGCTGATCCTCTACTGGATCACCACGAACACGTGGACGATGGCCCAGCAATGGGTGATCCGCCGGCGATCCGGGCCAGTCGTGCCGGTGACACCGGCAGCTCCGGCCTCCTCGTCTAGCGGCCGCGATGGTCGGCGCGCACGTGTGACCACCAATGGGGACAGGTCGGGCGGAGGACTGCCGGAGCTGCTGCGGGGTGGGGCCAAACCCAACGAGAAGCAGCCCGCTTCGGTGGGGGCGAGCGCACACGCGCGGCGTGCGGCCCCGCCTCCGCGTCCCCCACGCAAGAAGAAGAAGCGTTCAGGACGCCGGCGCTAGCGGTGGGGACCGGGGTGAACGCGTCCGAGTCCGTGCAAGAGCTACTCGAGAGTCCGCGTCAGGAGCTGAGTGTCTGAAGAGATAACTATCCGGTGCGCTTGTGAGGCCGACGCCGACTTCGTCGCTGGCCTTGTGTCGAGCTTGCTGGAGTTCGGCTCTCCGGCCTGGTCGGATTCTCAGGCCCTAGCTCCGGGGTTCGCCGAGCTATTGGCCAGTGCGGTGCGCGCTCAGGACTCGCGATCAACGGTGTTGATCGCACAGAGCGCAGATGGGACGAGGCTTGGCTTTATTTCGCTAACAGTGCGCGAGGACGTAACCGGGGTGAAAAGAGGTCATATGGCCGATCTGGGTGTCATCGAGGACGCACGTAGGATGGGTGTCGGTTCAGCGCTGATAAGGGCCGGCGAAGCGTGGGCACGCGAGCGAGGATTGCGAGTGCTTAGCCTCGATCTCTGGGCTACGAACGAGCGAGCGCGAGCGTTCTACGAATCCCTTGGCTACTCCGCCGAGTCGCTGTCCCTTTTCAAGCGCCTTGACTGATCGAGTCTCCCATAGCGAAATCGGTGGCTGGCTGAGCCTGGTGACCATCGTCCAAGGCGGCGCGGATGGACATCGCGACGGTCGTACGGTGAAGTTGCTAGTGGTCGCCTCGATGCCGCCCGCTAGCCGGGATCGCTCAGATCAGCCGCCTGCATTGGTGAGTCGCTCTTGGTAATAGACAAGACGATCGCCTGTCCGGGTTGCGGAGCCTTGGTGCCTGACATCGACGGCCCAGTGCATAAGTACGTGCCGAGCTCGCCTGGTTGCTGGAAGACCTTTGGCGAGGTTCAGGCCGATGAGGCGCACCGCTTCCAATATCCGCCAGCTCACCGAGTGGTGGTCGACGCCTATATGGCACAGCACCCTGGTGACGGCAGCGACCGTCGCGACCGCCAATCGGTGTTCGTTCACCTGGTCGGCCTCTGCGCCTTGCTCGAACACGACTTGCCACATCCCTACGTGACAAAACTGCTCGGCCACGTTATTCAACATAGACGGGGCGACTACCCCATCCTCGCGCGTACCGAGGGTCCTGGGCCGCTCACCGTGCTGCACATGGTCGGAGCAGCCGACCGCGACGACTACGAGTCGCGCGCCCGGGAATGGGCGGCAGCAGTGTGGGACTCGTGGGGCGCCCAGCACGAGCTCATTCGCGCCGAGCTGCACAGCGTGCTCGACTCTGCCCGGACGTAAGCACCCCGCAGGCACCGCGTTCGCTTTCCCACTACCGATCTCCGCAGCGCCCGTCGAGCCCTGCTTCGCCCCCACGACGATCATCTGACGTCGACGGCAACTACCCGCTTCGCGCGCGGAAACCGCGCATCAGGGTGGCGATTGCCTTCGCCTGTGCGCCGGCGCAGTGGCGCGCGAGCGCAATGGCGACGAAGCGTCGGACGCGGTTTTCGGTCTGGAGCCGACGCCTCGGCCGTGGCTTCGAATCTGTGCTAGCGGCCACGGGGATCGACTGCGGTTAGGAAATAGCTAGAGCAATCGTCAATCCAGGCCCGGTAGTGCTATTCACCGCGACGGGCGCGCCACGTGCGCTGATATGCGTCGAGCAGGAACGACAGCATGTCGGCATCGGTCATCGGTCTGTCAGACGACTGCCGATGCAGAAGCTCCTTGCAGAGCTGGATGTGTGCTTCGCCGAGCGCGAGCGTGATAGCGGTCGCGACGGCTGCATTGATTAGCTCAGTCCCCGGGACCACCTTGAGCAGCGCTTGAACGACCGCCTTGCCTGCCCATTCCGTTCCCCCGGTCTTGGCGAGTCCGCGAATTAGTTCGGCGATGCGACCTCGGGTGACGTCGACGCCAAAGATTGCGGTGATGCCGGCGAGCATGCCTATTTGGATAGGCATCAGCACGATGGCGTCCGAGATCGGAATGGGTACCGCGCCAACAGTGCCGGCTGTAGCGCCCGCAGCGCCGACGATCGCACGCGCATGGCGGACCTTCAATCGGATTACTACCCCTTGGGCGTTTGTGAACGCCCGCCTCACCCCCTCAGGGAGGATTTCGTGGGTCCGCTCTACCAGCTCCTCCAGGCCCCTGGGCGGAATCGTGTGTCCAGCGACCGTGCGCTCGCGCGCAAGCGTCCGCAACGGTGCCCCATGAATGGGCAAGTTCTCGGCGGCTATGGCGGTCTCCAGGTCCTCTGCGCGTTCGTCGTCGACGCATTGGGTCAGGACGAGGAGCACGGGCACTTCCTCTGCGAGCGCCCTGATGACATCGACGTCGTAGTCCTGGATACGCGGGGTCTCCGCGCTCATGCAATACCACCCAATGTGGACGTGCTCGTCGAGCGGGCGATTGAGCGAGTCCTTGATGGTCTTCTTGTACTCGCGGATAACCTCTCTCTTCGATTGACCCAACTCGATACCGGGGGTGTCGTAGATCGTCACCGGGACACCGTCTACCTGATAGCGCCGCACGTGCTCGGTGACCGGTTTCCCGACGCCCTCTGCAGCGAGCCGGGCACGGAACACTGAGTTGATAAGCGTGCTCTTCCCAACCCCCGTCTGGCCGCTAATAAGTATGTTGGCAAGCCCGAGCTGCTGCACTTGTCTTTCGTAGTCGCCATTGAAGTAGGCGGCGGGGTCCGCGACAGCTTTATCCCTCTCTCGTCGGGTCTCGCGAGATCCGCGCCTAGCCACGGCCTTCCCGCTGGCAACTCGGGCGCGAGCGAGCTGCTTGGCGA
This sequence comes from uncultured Actinomycetes bacterium, assembly GCA_963719305.1. Taxonomy (GTDB): domain Bacteria; phylum Actinomycetota; class Thermoleophilia; order Solirubrobacterales; family Solirubrobacteraceae; genus Palsa-465. The sequence goes on from CAVRBL010000007.1 coordinate 479,079, forward strand.
CCTCCTCGGCGCTGCCCGTCGCCGCGCTCGAAACGTCTCGAGCGCCCTGCGCAAGCCTCTTGCGGCCTTCGCTCATAGCGCGCTCGACCCGTTGTCTTAGACCTCGATTTGACGACACCGTACTCTCACCTACCCTAGCCTCGACGCACCCAACAGCTCGCCCGCCGCGCCGATTGGCGGCATCTGCGCGCCGTCGTGTGATCCGATGCCCGACGTCGCGATCCGCGACAAGTGCATCGAACTGTGCGTCGAGATCGCGCGCGAGCACCTTGCTCTGCGCTGCCCAGAACCGCTAGACAAACTACCGCCTGCGTGGCAAAGACCGCGACGCCCGCCCGCTTACCCGAGCCGAGCCAGCTGAGTTGAACTAACGGCCCTTCTCCCGCAGCGTGGCCATCGCCAGCGTCGTGAGATCGCCGATGTGCCATGCCTTCACATACCAGGAGAGCGGGTAGCCATCCACTGGCCTAGGCGGATCGATCAACCGCTGCGCCTCAGCGACCATCCCCCGCGCACCGTACCCCTCGCTCCCCGAAAGAGCGTCGCCACGGAAAGGGAAATCCGAATCGGACACGGTGCCTGCCTCACAAGAGGCTCAACCAACCACAGATGGTCCCACCAAAACCACCCCCGGTCAAACCAGACGCTTCACCCCAACAGACGGCATCTGGTTCAGGAGCTCAAACAGCCCCCCCTCGCTGCCAAATTGCATCGTGCGCTCGGCGGCGACCAGGTCTATGTCCTCAAAGACAAGCGTCGGCGTGCGCCACCTCGCGCCCGATCGCCATCACTCGCTCGATCAAGCCCACGCCCCTGCAAACGCCTTAAACGCCGCGCCAAACGCTCCGGGTCGGGAAGATCAGTTCTCACCCCGCAGACCGTGATCACATATTGGCCGTCGACTGGTGGGCCAGGATGCGCAACCTAAACGGCGTCAGGTAGGGCAGGTACTGATCCCCGGCGGGGGAGCGCCTGGCGGCCTGCTTTTCAGGCCACGGTGCCTGGTAGCTCGCGGTTGGAGTAGTAGGGCCGCCAGCAGGCGAAGTGCTCGGCGAGCCAATGTCGCAGCGCGGCATGCAGAGCGGCGTAGTCGCCGCGCGCGTAGGCAGAGGGGGTCACCCACCAGCTCACGTCAACGTCGTAATCGCGCACAAGCGCTTCGGTCAACGTCGTGCGCCGACCGAGCGGGTAGAGATAGCAACAGCCGATGTAGCCGTGCTTGGCGTGGTAGATCGCGTAGGTGAGTGAGCCGCCGTCACGGAACTCGCACTCATGCCAGACTAGGTCGACGAAGTTGCCCTGCGCAGTGACCGGCTCCGTCGGCCAGGCGCCGCCTCGAGTACGGCGAATCAATTCGAGGCTTGCATTGATGCCGGCAACGTCGTCGTCGAGGTGCTCGCGGCTGATCGCCTGAGCGTCGAGGTCGCCGTCGACGAGCCGTGCCGGCGCGGTGCCGCCAGGCAGCTCGAGCTTCTTGACGAGTTGCTCGTAGTGCACGGTCATCTCAGCTCCTGACTCGGTAATGGATGTGGATGACGCCGCTCTCTCCGTTGAGAACTCGGGTGCGCTTCAACTCGATCTGCTCGGCAGCGAGGCCGTCGAACAGTCGGCGCCCTTGGCCGAAGAGCACTGGTACGACGTGGAGCTCGATCTCGTCGAGGACGTCGGCCGCGAGCGCGAGCTGCGTGATGCCGGCGCCGTGGACCAAGACGTTCTTGTCGCCCGCAGCCTCCTTGGCCTGAGTCATCGCGGTCGTGACATCCTTCACATAGCTGACCAACGGCCACTGTGTGAAATTGGCGGGGTCCTGGCGGGTGAGGATGAAGATCGGCACGCCATCGTGGTGGTCGCCGCCCCACCCGCCGGCGGGCTCGAACGTCCCCCTGCCGGCGACCACCGCGCCGGTGGACATGAACTCGTCGAATATCTGACCGTTGACCCCCGCCGGACGGCCGATTTCGCCAGGGTCCGGCACCCACTCGTGCAGGCGGCGGCCGCCGTCGCCGAGGCCGTTGTCCAGTCGCTCATTGGGCCCGGCGATGAATCCGTCGAGGGACATAGACATATACAGAACGGTTGCGGACACGGCGTCTCCTCTCTGCTCTGGCTCTCGCTCGAACCTTCGGTAGCTCACGATTGACTCGATGTCGAGTGCCTTCTACTCCCATGTCGAACGAGGCCGGCCGAAATCGACACGCCCCGGACTCTCGGTTTTCGTTTCGCGTCTTGTCGCAGGATGGATCGTTCATCAGACCCCTGCCGGGACGAACCGGAGCGCGCTGGACGAGGGTCCGCTCGCGATCGCCATCCGCGAACGCCAGCCGTCGGAGCTCGCGTTGCTCGCCCTCGCTGTCCATGGTGCCCTTTGCCGTGCATGACCGCGTGTCCTGTCAGCGCCGTTTAAGATTGGCGGGCGCGCCGCCCAAAGCCCTGGGCCGCAACTGCGCGGTTGCCGAGCAGCGGCAACCGCCGGAGGGCGACACGCTCCGGTTTAGCGAGCGTGTCGATTTGCGCTTCGCTCGCTCGACGCAGAAGTGAAAGCAACTCAACCGATAGGAGGCATCGCGGATGCGAGTGATGGTGCTCATCAAGGCGACGGAGCAGAGCGAGGCGGGCGAGATGCCGAGCCAGGAGCTGCTCGAGCAGATGACAGCCTTTAACGAGGAGCTCGTCAAGGCTGGAGTGATGCTCGCCGGGGAGGGTCTTCACCCCAGCTCGACGGGCGCGCGGGTGGCGTTCTCGGGCAGCCAGCGTAAGGTGATCGACGGCCCGTTCACCGAGACCAAGGAGCTGCTTGCCGGCTACTGGCTGTGGCAGGTTAAGTCGATGGATGAGGCAATCGAGTGGGCGAAGCGGATCCCGAACCCGACGGGCGAGCACGGTGTCGTGGAGGTCCGTCCGGTGTTCGAGGCCGCCGACTTCGGAGACGAGCTCACCCCCGAGCTGCGTGATAGGATAGCGCCGCAGGCGGGGCGTAGCCGCGTGGCGAGCCCGGATGTCCGGCGCGCCGTCGAGGCGGTCTGGCGGATCGAATCCGCGCGGCTGATCGCCGGCATCGCCCGCCTGGTGCGTGACGTCGCGCTCGCCGAGGACCTCGCGCAGGAGGCGCTCGTCGCTGCCCTCGAGCAGTGGCCTGAGTCAGGCGTCCCGGACAACCCGGGCGCCTGGCTCATGGCCGCGGCCAAGCATCGCGGCATCGACCGGTTGCGGCGCGCGGAGGTTCACCAGCGCAAGACCGACGAGCTCCGCCGTGACGCGCAGCTGCGCTCGCCGGGGGACGACGACCTTGCAGCCGCGGCCGACGACCCCTTCGACGACGACCTGTTGCGGCTCATCTTCACCGCCTGCCACCCGGTGCTCTCGACCGAAGCGCGAGTGGCGCTCACTCTGCGGCTTCTCTGCGGGTTGACCACGCGGGAGATCGCGCGGGCCTATCTGGCGTCCGAGTCGGCCGTGGCGCAGCGCATCGTGCGCGCGAAGCGCACGCTGTCGGCAGCGCGGGTGCCGTTCGCGGTGCCGGGACGGGCGGAACTGCGCGAGCGGCTGACGTCAGTGCTCGAGGTCGTGTATCTGATCTTCAATGAGGGCTACTACCCCACCGCGGGCGAGCGCCGAACCCGGCCCGAGTTGCTTGAGGAGGCGCTGCGCCTAGGGCGCATGCTGGCCGAGCTGCTTCCGCGCGAGGCCGAGGTCCATGGGCTGGTCGCGTTGATGGAGCTGCAGGCGTCGCGCACCCGCGCCCGGACCACGCCCTCGGGTCAGCCGGTGCTCCTCCTTAACCAGGATCGCTCGCGCTGGGACTGGCTCCTTGTGAACCGGGGGCTGGCGGCACTCGAGCGCGCGTACGTGACCGGCGGCCCGATCGGGCCGTACACGTTGCAGGGCGCCATCGCCGCCTGCCACGCACTCGCCCGCGCGCCCGAGGACACCGACTGGGAGCGGATCGTGGCCCTCTACGACGGGCTCGCCCAGCTGACGCACTCGCCCGTGGTCGACCTCAATCGCGCCGTCGCCGTCGGGATGGCGCGCGGCCCGCGGGCGGCACTCGCGATCGTGGAGCGCCTTCGGGACGAGCCCACACTCGACAGCTACCACCTGCTGCCAAGCGTGCGCGGCGACCTGCTCGAGAAATTGGGCCGGCTCGACGAGGCCAGAGCCGAGTTCGAACGCGCCGCCCTGCTGACCGCCAACTCGCGGCAGCGGGCCGCGCTGCTCGGGCGGGCGGCCGCCTGCGCGCCCCGCCGTTGACGCTAGAGCCACCGCTATCTACCTGCGAGGCGATGCTCGAATTGGAGATCCGAGCTCATGGTTTTGGATCGGCGAGCTGGGGGCGCTGGACACGAGAGCCGAGCTCGCGGGGCGCTCGGGTGCAAGTAGCGTTGGGCCGCGGCGGCGCCCTCCCCCCGAGCCACGGCGTCGAGATATTCCCCCGCGAGCCCGGTGACCGCGGAGCCGGCCTGAGTGTTCACTCCCATCCGTGGTCCTCGGCGGGCTTGGTGACGGTGGCCCAGCGCTCTGCGATCCGGTCGCCCTCGAAGCGCCACAGAACGAAGCCGTGAAAGCCCATCTTCCTGCCCGATTTCGGATCGGTCCAGCGCCAGTGGTTCTTGCAGACCACCTTGTCGCCCTCCGCGACCAGATCCTCGATCGTGAGGTGAAGGTCGGGCATCAGCGAGTACATCTGGCGCATCATCTGCTCGTCGCCTGACGCGTCGGTCGGCTCCTCCCCGGGCCCGTCGTGGTCATAGAAGTCGGCGGTCATGTTTGTGCGGATCACCTCGGCCTTGCGCTTGTTAACGAAGTCCTCGAAGTGCGATCGCACCTTCGCCTTCATCTCATCGGTACTCAGGCTGGTGGGCATCGGGCCTCCTCGGGTCGTGCTCGAGTCGGTGTGGTCAGGTCGGTAAAGACGGCGCCAGTCTGACCCCGAACCGCCCCATAGTCCAAGACAAGTTGCCGCCTGATCAATTCACCTCTGCCTATTGATCCGAAGCCGTCGTCAGGCCGGGGCGGAGTCGTGGATTAGTAGGCTGTGCCTATGGAACGGCTCGATCTTCGGCTAGTGGATTACTTCGTCGCAGTCGCGGAGGAGCTGCATTTCGGCCGCGCGGCCCAGCGGCTGCACATTGCGCAGCCGTCGCTCAGTCAGCAGATCCGCAGACTCGAGCGACAGCTGGGAGTGACCTTGCTTCAACGAAACAGCCGCAACGTTCATCTCACCGCAGCGGGGAAAGCGCTTCTGCGGGAGGGCCGTCGTGCGCTCGCGCAGGCTGAGCGCGCGGTCAGCGCCACGCGCGCGGCCGCGGCCGACCTGCTGACCATTGGGTTCTATGGGTCGGCCGGCAGGGCGCTGCTGCCCGCGGTGCTCACGGTATTCCACGAGCGCCAACCCGCGACGGAGGTCAGCGTCCGCGAGATCCTGTTCGGAAACGTCGACGAGATCCTCGACGGCAAGGTCGACGTCGCGTTCACGCGCTTGATGCCTGATCAGACAGAGCTGGCGGTTGAGGTCATCGCCACCGAGCCTCGGCTGATCGCGCTCTCGAACACGCATCGGCTGGCGAGCCGCGGAACGCTGTCATTCGCGGACCTGCGCGGTGAAGCGTTCATCGTGAACCCGATGGTCTCTCATGGCGGCCCCCCGGCCAGATGGCTGGCCGAACAGCGACGCCATGGTCTCCCCGGGCGTGTCGCCGCCGAGGCGCGCAGCACTGAGGAGATAATGGCCCTCGTTGGAGCGGGCCGCGGCGTCTGCCTGGTGCCCACAGCGGCCGCGCTTCGCGATCGGCGCCCGGATGTCGTCTACCTGCCGGTCACCGACGCCGAACCTGCCGTCGTTTCCTTAGCGTGGCTTCCAGGCCGCTCATCGCCGACCATCGGGGCGTTCGTGGCAACCGCCCGCGAAGTCGCCAGCGGCTCCGCGGACGTCGACTTGCCGTAGTCGTCTGGCACGAGGCCTCCGGGCGGCAGCTTTCGCCGGTGAACGGCGACGTCTTCGATAGCCCGCCGCACCCCGACCTCGGCCTCGAGCAGTCGATTGCGCTCGCGCCGGTACTCCTCGTATTCGCCGGGGGCATCGAACGCTTGAGTCTTTTTCTGTCATGTGCGTGCCTCCTCGTATGGGTGATCCACGATTGACACGACGGGGTGTACGGCGCACCCGCCGTGACTGGTTCATCTCGAGCCCGTCACGCCGGATATCAGCCGGCCCCTTCTACCGCGCCGTCACAACCCTGGACGCGCTCGCCCAACATAGAAAAACCGCCCCCCGCCGGAGCGGAGGGCGATTCTCTGAAAAAGGTGGACGCGAACGCAAAGAATTCGAACCGCCGGAGCGATTCCGATCGAGGCGGTGATCGTCGAGCGGACGGAGGGGCCGGTCTATCTCCGCATCGCCGATGAGGCGAAGCACTTACGCGAGCTCGGGATGAGCGATAAGGCGATCGCGCGGGCGCTCGGCGTGAGCGACAAGACAGTCGCCAAGGCGATCTCGCCCACCAACGCACTCGGCGCCTCAATTCCAAATCAGAACAACATTTGATCGAGCGATTCTGCTCCGACCCGTAGATCAAAGACCTGGCGGTTCGAGCGGCCGGATGCCGCTCGCAACCGCCAGGTATTCGCCGAGCGCCGGCTGCCTGCTGAGGTCACCGCAACCGTTGAGCGCGAGGCGATCGCACCGGCCGGACGAGGCCCTCGTCCCGCCCCGGGTTCGTGGATTCCGCTCGCCGATCATGGACACGGCTCACCGTGACCACGGTCAAGCCAGGGCGCGCACGATGCGGACGATCGCAATCACGCGATAGCTGTAGCGCGGCGGTGCGTTAGCCGACGACTGCTTCGCGGGGGCGGTCGCCATCCCCGCCGCTGCCGCCATCGCCTTGGAAAGCAGCACCGTGATGGGGCGGCGCGCCGTCCGAAGCGGCTCGACTCGCGCACAGTCGGGACGATCCAGCAGTCCGCCGGGCGCGCCGGCACGCTTGCTGCTCGATCAAAGCGCCAGCGTTCGCTCCGTCGGTGCTTGCGTTGTTGCTTTGTGTGGCGGGGTGCGGTAGGTTTGTCACTGTTAAGAGCGGCCGCGGAGGTGCCTCTCCGACGTGATCTGGGGGTGATGGTGATGGTTTTCGGTGGGTTGCGTGGTTCGCGCTTTAGGCACCGGCCGTACCGGCATGGCTTGGCGGTGTTGCTCCCCGTGGCGCTTGTGCTGTTGTGGGCGCCGGGCGCGAGCGCCGCGAACAGGATCTTCTGGGAGGATTCTGGTTCGAATCTCATCTCCTTCGCCAACCTCGACGGGAGCGGCCATGGTGGCGATCTGAAGACCACAGGGGTCACTCCGAATGTCCCTAGCGGTATCGCGATGGACCTCCTTGGGGGAAAGATCTACTGGGGCGACAACGGCGACAACAAGATCTCGTTCGCCAAGCTGAACGACACCGGGGGCGGCAGACACCTCAAGACGACTGGCGCCAGTACGCCCAGCGGCCCGACCGGTGTCGCGACCGATCCGGCCACAGGCAAGATCTACTGGGGCAATATCAACGACAGCGCGGTCTCCTTCGCGAACCTCAATGACACGGGCGGTGGGGGCGATCTGTCAACCAGCGGAGCGACTGCGTCTGGCGCCGCTGGCGTCGCGGTGGACCCGGCGACCGGGAAGATCTACTGGGCCAACGCCTTCGCGAACACGATCTCGTTTGCGAACCTCGATGGAAGCGGCGGGGGCGACCTCGATACCACGGGTGCCACGGTCAGCGTCCCCGTGGGCGTGGCAATCGACCCGACCAACGGAAAGATCTACTGGGCCAACGCTAACGGCGCCATCCCGATCTCGTTCGCGAACCTCAACGACACCGGCGGCGGTGGGGATCTGAGTGTCGGTCATGCGACGGTGGATAACCCCAACGGAGTGGCGATCGACCCCGAGCGAGGCAAGATCTATTGGGCAAACAACGGCAACAGCGTCTTCACGATCTCCTTCGCCAAGCTCAACGGCGGCGGGGGCGGCGACCTCAACACCAGCGGCGCCAGCGCCCTGAATGACCCAGTGTTCCCAGCGCTGTTGAAGAGGCCGCTGGCGACCGCCCGGCCAAAGCTCAGCGGTGGCTCCAAGGTCGGCTCAAGGCTGTCCTGCTCAAACGGTACCTGGGCGCCGGACCTGATCGAGTCATTCCTCTACCAGCGTCCGGTGAGCTTCAGCTATGCCTGGAACCGCAACGGCAAGCACATCTCGGGCGCGACCAAGAAGACGCTAACCGCATCAAGCGCCGGGAAATACACCTGCAGCGTCACGGCCAAAAATCAGGCCGGTAAGGCCAAGAACACGAGCAGGGCACACACCGTCAAAACCCTAAACAGGCCCTACCCCTGAGACCGGTGCTTTGGGCTACTTGCAGCGCTCCGCCGAGTCGCCGATCACGTCGATGCCGCCGCTGCTTCGCCGCGACGGTGGGGTCACCGGCGTGGGCCCGCCACTATGCGCCCGCACCGGACGAGGAGGAGCGCTGGGCTCTCGCCGTTGCTTTTGTGCTGAGCACACCAGCAAGACGGGCGGTGGCTGGGGTCGGTGGCGGGAGCGCATGGCGCGCTCCCGCCACTGGTGTCACAGCGCGAGGCCGGCGCTGGCGTTCATCATTGGTGCCCGCCGAGCGTGGATAGTCGAGATGATCTCTTCAGAGGAGATCCCCTGTAGGTAGGTGCCGGTGGTGGACAGGTGTGTATGGCCCAGCTGGCGCTGGATCAGGGGGAGTGGGATTCCTTCGTGCAGCAGCTCGAGGGCATGAGCATGCCTCAATTGATGAGGCGCGAAGCGCCTGCGCACGCCGGCCTGAACTGCTGTCCGGTGCAGCTCGAGGCGTGCGGCGGATTCCGACCAGCGATGGCCTCGAGTCGGGCCAACGATCACGCAGAACAGCGGACCGGCTGGGAGGTTTGCTCGCTCGGCGAGCCACGGCTCCAGCGCCGACCATGCCCAGGCATCCATGCCGATCTCCCGGCGGCGGTCGTTCTTGCCGTGCCTGACCAGAATTGACCCGCGGCGCTGGTCCAGGTCTGACTCCAACAGCGAAAGCGCCTCGTGGATCCGCAGCCCGGCGCGCCATAGCACCACGATCAGACCATTGAGACGAGCGCCGTAACGAGTTTGCCGAGCTTGGCGCATCACCGCCACGATCTCATCGACTGTCGGCGGATCGGCCGGGTAGCGCTGACCTTTGTTGCGCGGCGCTTTGCCGGCTCGAAACGCTGGCATGGTCGCCGGCGAGCGGCGCCGACCGGCGGCATCGACCAACGGCTGGACACTTGACATGGCTCCCTCCTATGAGAGCAGGACAATTGACCAGCCAGCCCTACCGCGCCGCTAGCGACCCTTCCAGGCGCCAACCTCCTTGCTGCGCTGCGGTCGAAGACGATGACTGCATCCGCCGCGAGGAGCAGCCCGGCCGCAGCGCTAATTCTCCTCCGGCGCGGGCGCGTCGCGGCGGGCCAACGCCGGACACCGCGCCGTCGCGGCGAAGCAGCGGCGGCATCGTCGTGATCGGCGACTCGGCGGAGCGCTGCAAGTAGCCCGTTGCGAAAGCGAGCTTCGTGCTTCCCTCGCCTGGATTTGCGCCTGTTGAGAGGATCCTGCTCGGCCTGTTGAGAGAGTGTCGTGCTCTGCTTCCGCCCGGGAGTATCTGGGTGCGGTGATGGAGACTTCCCTGACTAGCCGGGAAAGCACGACCCGCCGGGTCGACAACCTGCCGAACGACGGTGCGCCTGCTCCTTTTTGTGCACAGCCGGCTGTGTTCGGGCGGCTAGCCGAAGCCTGGAGTGAAGGGCTTCTTGTTCGCTTGGCAGACCGTGCCTTTGCGCGGAGTGATCAGCCTGACGAGGTAGGCGACGCGTGCCCGGTCGATGCAGGTGCTGGGATCGTGGAAGCTGACGTGGCCGTAGCCGTTTAGGGTGAGCAGGACGGCGTTTCTGAGTCGTCGCGCGGATCGCACCGCGTTGATGTAGCGAGTAGCGGGGTCGTGCTTGGTGCCGATCAGCAAGATCGGGTTCTTCGTCCTCGCGTTCCAGGGTCCCCGGTAGTTGTCATCGCCGCGGACCGGCCAGGCCGCGCATGGGGCCCACAACCACCAGCCCAGCAGCGGACCGTAGAGGCGGTCTTCCCGGGTGAGCCCGCCGATCACGCGCGGCCAGCTGCGCAACCCCGCGTGCGCCGGCGCGTCGGCGCACGAGATCGCCGCCGACGTCGTCGCGCCCATGAACCCGGCCGGCGTCAGCGACTTGCGAGCCTCGGTCAAGAGCGCCGATCCGTCGCCGCGCACCGCGGCCTCGAGGTTCTTTGCGTCTTGTGGCCAGGTGTCCGGGAGCCTCAATGGATTGAACTGGGAGACGACCAGATCGCTGTAGGTCAGCTTGCCCGGGGGGCTCGCCGCCGGAGCCGGGATCGGCGCGCGCTTTAGCCGCGCGAACAGCCGGTCTACCCGCTCGGCCGGGGTCTGACGGCCACCGGCGAGCGCGCAGCGCTTCGGTCCCGCGCTCTGGCACAGCGAGAGCAACTGCTCGAAGACCGGGTTTCCGCCCGACGCCTGGCTGGCGACTCTCGCCTCGGCTCCCTTCGAGTACGGGACCGGATCCACGATGCTGTCGAGCAGCATCGCCCGGACCCGGCCCGGGAACATGTTGGCGTAGGTCTGGCCAAGAAAGCTCCCGTAGGACAGCCCCACGTACGTGAGCTTGCGGTCGCCGACCAGCCGGCGCAGGTAGTCAAGATCGCGGGCGGTATCAGCGGTCGAGATGTGGGGCAAAAGCCAACCGCTGACCTTGCCGCAGCGGCGTCCCAGCTCGGCGACCTTACGGGCATAGCGCTGCGAGGCGGCGCGGGTGATGGGGATCGAGACGCCCTTCCAGAAGCTCGCCTCGCTGCGCGTGCTGGTAAAGCAGCGAACATGAGTGCTCGCGTTGGTGCCGCGGGGATCCCAGCTGACGACGTTGAAGCGGCCGCCGCCCCATTTGTCGATCTCGGCGCCCAGACCCTGAACCAGGCCGATGCCGGTGTCGGCGGGCCCGCCCGGGTTGATGAGCATCGAGCCGATCCGCCGCCTCGGCTTTGTGGCGAGGTAGCGGATCACCGCGAGCTGGATCTTCCGCCCGTTTGGATGCTCCCAGTCGAGCGGCACGCGAACCCGAGCGCACTGCAACCGCGGCCCCGGCGGGTCACACGACGCCCAATGGATCGCGCCGCGGAGCGCCCCCGCCGAGCGGGCCGACCCCGGCCCGGCAGCGACCGCCTCACCAACCGAGAGCGCCACAGCCACCGCCACAATCGCCAGACCACCACGCCACAGCATCGATCGGCCAATCAAACCCGAAAGCGCCCTCTCCAATCTCGCCTCTTCCCTCGTCCCTGACGTGCCAAGCCCTCACGGCGCACCCTACCAGGACTGACATCAAGCGCGAGCCCAATTCGCGACCTACACAGGCGCCGAAGAGCCAACCACAACGCCCCGCTGCACTCGCCCAGACTGACGGATCGATCGAAACGGACAAGTCGTGCCCAAGACTGGTGCTCTCCGGATTTGCGAGCGCGGCCCCCGCCCAACCAACCCTACCGGGAGTGTCCGATCAAGTGTGTAGGTACTGGATCGAAAGGAGATCCACGTGTCTACGACAATCCCTGGCAGGTTGGAGGAGCCCGTTGACGATGCCGGCAGCGCCGGCGAGGAGCGCAGCGAGCCCGGAGGGCGAGCGAAGCGACGCGCTGGCGGCGCGCGCCGCGAGCCCTCCTCGCGGCCGGAGCTCGCGGCTGAGGTTAAGGCGCTTTTGCCTGATGAGTTGATCGACGAGCTTTTGGCCGGCGCCCGGACCGAGGAGGAGATCACCGGCTCCGGCGGACTTTTGTCGCAGTTGACCAAGCGGCTGGTGGAGCGGGCGATGGAGGTCGAGCTGACAGACCACCTGGGCTATGAGCCTCACCAGGAGCCGCCGGGCGGGGTCGGGAACACGCGCAACGGCTTGACGCCCAAGACGCTTTCAACCGAGCACGGGCTGGTGGACATCAAGACGCCGCGGGATCGGGCCGGGACGTTTGAGCCGCAGATCGTTAGAAAGCGCCAGCGACGGTTTGAGGGGTTCGACGAGAAGATTCTGGCGCTCTATAGCCGGGGGATGTCGACTAGGGATATCGAGGCGCACCTGGAGGAGATCTACGGCGTCAAGGTCGGCCGCGATCTGGTCAGCAAGGTCACCGACGCGGTGATGGAGGACGCCCGCGCCTGGCAGACCCGCCCGCTGGATGACGTCTACCCGGTCCTGTTCCTCGACGCGCTTGTGCTCAAGATCCGTGACGGCGGCAGCGTGCAGCGCCGCGCTTGCTATCTGGCGTTGGCGATCAATATGGACGGCGAGCGCGATGTGCTGGGGCTGTGGTTTCAGGCCACTGAGGGCGCCAAGTTCTGGATGCAGGTGCTGACCGATCTCAAACAGCGCGGGGTCTCAGACATCCTGATCTGCTGCGTGGACGGGCTCAAAGGATTCCCGGAGGCGATCGAGGCGATCTTTCCTCACACGGTGGTGCAGACCTGCATCGTGCACCTGATCCGACAGAGTCTGAGATACGTCCCACGCCGGCAATACGACGCCGTGGTCAAGGACCTCCGCCCGATCTACACCGCGATCGACGCCGACCAAGCCCTCATGGCGCTCGAGACCTTCGATCAGAAGTGGGGAGCGCAGCTGCCCGTGATCGGCCAAGCCTGGCGGGAGCACTGGGAATACGTAGTCCCGTTTCTGGCCTTCGAACCCGAAGTCCGCCGCGTCATATACACCACCAACGCCATCGAAGCGCTCAACCGTCAGCTACGCAAGGCGATCAAAACCAAGGGCAGCTTCCCGACCGAGGACGCCGCCCGCAAACTTGTCTACCTCGCGATCCAAAACGCGGTCCCCCAATGGACCCGGACCCGGGGGTGGACAAAAGCGTTACTCGCGTTCAAGATCCAATTCGGAGACCGACTGCCCGACTGACAACCATCAAAGCCGCCTACACAGTTAGACGGACGCCCTCACCCTACCCGTCAGCGGCCATGCTGCTCCGCGAGTAAGGAGCAGTGAGAGCCGGTTGGTGCTGGTAGCCCGAAGGAGCACTCTCGCCTGGCGCGAACGCTTCGTGGCTGGCCGTGAAGCGCCCGCGCACTTGGTGGGAGCCAGCATCACCTATGAACCTGGTCGCCAGGACAGTCGTAGTGACGCGAGGGTTCAGCCGGGGCGAACCCGGTTCCTCAACGGAAGCGAGCCCGCTCCTCGGGCGTGAATTTGATCGACTCGTCACGGCACACGAGCGTCAAAAATGAGTCGCGAGAGGTCCGGTTCCCGACTCGCGTACCGAGTCGGTCGGTCGCTAGGACGCGTCGCAGTCGGCTCCGGGTCGATTGGTGCGGGCCTACCTCGAAACGGGGCAAACGTGCATGTACGGACGGTTGGGCAGGATCGCCCGCCACTCGGCCTGCGTCAGATTCCGGCCTGCCACCTGGCAGGCGAAGCGCTCCCACGTCCTGACGTTGGTCGGCCACTCGGCGGCGTCGGCGTTGTAGTCGATCAGCAGGCGTCCGTTGGGCTCGAAAACTGGTGTGGGGATGATGTTGGGGCGAGTTGGAAATGACTTGCCGATCTGGGTGCGGGAGCGCAGGTCCCAAAGGGTGGTGCTCTCATCAAACGAGGAGACCGCCAGTACGGTGCCATCGGGGGAGAACGACAGCCCGGCGACGCTGCCGGCGCTGACACGAAGTGGCGGCGCCGCGGCTGCACCGCGAACGCTCCAGAAGAGGACCTGGCCACTCTCGGTTCCGACGGCCAGCCCCCGAGAGTTCGGCGAGTAGGCGATCGCTGTCGCATGGTTGGAAAGCCGCCGGGAGAACAACTGATGACCGGACCGCGCGTCCCAGCTCGCCACCGTCGACAGCGAGGTACAGCACCCCAATGCGGTGACCGCTCGCCCGTCCGGACTGAAGGACAGCCCGCCGATGCCGTCCTTCACGTCGTGGGTCCACAGCGGCGCTCCGCCGCGTGCCGGACGCACCTGAACGCGCGACGTTGTCCTGTTTTGCGCCTGCGTCTGGGCCGCCAGCAGCCGGCCGTCGGGGCTCACAGCAGCCCACCAGACAGGCGCGCCCGCCTCGATCGTCCGCACGACCGTGCGTGATGCCACATCCCAAAGCGTCAGACGTCCCGCGATCCCGCCGGTCAAGAGTGTGCGGCCGTCAGGGAAGAACGCGATCGCGCCTGCGAAAGGGCCGTTGTGCGCGGGCAGGGTGGCTTTCCGCCGCAGCGTCCGGAGGTCAACGAGCGCCACCGAGCCGTCGCCCTGGTCGGTCGCCATCAGGTCGCTATACCGGTTCACAGCCATGCACGGGGAGAGGGGGCACCCCTGCTCGGCGGTGTTCCATTGAAACGCCCGCCCCACGCGTCGCGTTCCCGCCAGATCCAGCGCGACGACGCTGCCTGCCTGCGATCCGACCAGCACAGTGCGCCCAGTCGGGTCGAGGACCTCCGCAGCCTGCGCGCCCTGCGCGAGCGCAGGGATCGTCGCGATGAGCGCACCAGTCGCGACATCCCACACATAGACGTCGCCGTGAATTGACTCGCCGACGATGCGGGTGCCGTCAGGAGTCAAGCCAAACCCCCGCAGCCACACGTTCGGAAGCCCCGCGCGCAGGAAACGGTAACGCCCGCTGCCCAGGTCGAGCACAGCGACCCGCGAAGTCGCGTTCGCGAGACTAACGCTGTTCACCGCGAGCGCGAGGGTCTTGCCGTCGGCGCTGATCGCAGGCTGTCCCCCAATTGGGTAGCGCCGCTTAACTCGCCCTGTTCGCGGGTTCCACACCAGCGTGTTGCCCTGCTGCGCGGAGGTCAGAAGCGCACCATCTGGAGCAAACAGCAGCCGCGCCTCCCCCTGCCCGGCGCGCAGCGGGTAGCTTCGCCGCCAGATCTGACGACCGGTCGAAGCGTCGAGCAGCCGCAGCGTGTCCGCGGCGACCGCCCCATCGGGTGCCCAGCTCGACAGCGACAGCGCAATGTGCCGTCCAGTGCGATCGTAGGCAAGCGAAGCGGCGGGGTACGGCGGGGACGCAGAGACCCCTTTCCAGGAGCCCAGTCGACGGACCCGACGGGTCGCGACGTCGATCGCATAGAGGTTCGTGCGCCCGGTTTGGATGGCGCGCTCCGGGCTGCCCTGTTCGGTGAGGACCGCGAGCGTGTCGCCGCCGGGGGAGAACGTCATGGCTTCTTCGGCGATCGCGCCGGTGAGCGCCAGCGGCGACCCGCTTGGCTTCCAGCGCGACATGTCCTCAAAACGCACTACACCCGCCGAGTCGCCCGTTGCCAGGAGCTGCCCGCGTGGGTCGGCTGCGAGCGAGTAGATCTGATTATGCGACGGGCGGATCAGCCGAATCGCGTCGGGGTTGTTCTGGAGCGTCGCCAGCAGGTCGCCGCGCGTCTCGACGCGGTTCTGGAGCTTCACGCCCGCGACGGCGTAGAGCATCGCCAGATCCAGGTTCGGCTCGACCCGCGCTTGGGCACCCACGCGCTCGGCGTCGGAGGTGAGCGCCTGACCAACCGCGTTGCTGCGCGAGATCAGCGCGAAGATCAGCAACCCCACCGAGATGGCGGCCACGACCCCGCTGAGTACAACCAAGCTGCGCTGCCTCCGTGCCGTGGCACGGCGCGCGGCGACCAGGTACTCGCCTTCGAGCACGGTCGGCCCGGGATCCTTGCCGGCGCCGGCCGCCAGCCAGCCTTCCGCGGCCTTAGGTCCGCGCCGCGCAGCAGGAAGCTGCGATCGCGATCCGACTGATCCCATTCCAAGGCCTTGACGGTCAGACGGGAATGCTGGCGCTCCCACTCCAGATCGGTGTCAAGCGCCGTGACGACACGGTTGACCATCCCCTCAAACTCGCCGTCCCCGTCCGCCGGGATCCAGTTGCGGAACCGCACCTCTTCCGGCAAAGCCGCGTCTTCAACGGGCCGCAGCGCCAGCGGAACGATCCGCTTGTTGAGTTTCGCCGCGTGCTCGACCTCCTCCACACAGAACGAGGACCTCACCGCATCGGGGCTGATCACGAACACGAACGCGTCACTTGACTCGATCGCGCGGCGCAGCACCTCCGGGAACACCTCCGCCGTCACGGATGCCCTCCACATCCACCCACACGTCCTTGCCACGCGCCTCGAGCGCGGAAGCGAGCCGACGCACGAACTCGCCGTCCAGTCGCGAATAGGAAAGGAATGCGTCCGCTATGGCGATGCCCCCGCCAGCGACCGTAGCGCCGCTCTACGGATGTGTCAACGAGGCCGCCAGTCGGGAGCAAGTCGCACAGCTCCGCAGCGTCGCGCACCGCGTAGTCCCGGTAGCAGTTGTTCATCAAAGATGGATCTATTTGGCCTCGTGACACGCTCCGCCCAAGAGAGCGGCCTGCGAATCCCACGGAATTCCGAGTGCACCGCTCGGCGTCCCGCCCTCTCATCCTGTCAGCCCTGTGCGGTATAGCTTTGCGGCGCCACCCATCTCGACGCTCCCGGTTCCGCGGAAAGCGGGCTCCAGACTAGCCAAGCAGAGTGTCGCTTCAATCGACCGATGAAAAGCAAGGGGCGGTCGATGCTTTCTGACGCAGTTTGCGTGGGTTTTTTGGGGAGGTGACGGTCGCGTGAGGTTCGCCGAAGGTCTTAGATCGCCTCCTGTGAGTTCGGTGCGGCCGGTGCCGGGCGTGATCGGTGCTGTTCTGGTCGGTATTTGCGCGCGCGTCGTCCTCGTCGCGGTTGTTGACGTCGGGAGATCGCGTTAGGTTGTGCGCGGGCGCGAGCCGATGACGTAGCGAAGCGCAGACGTCAGGAGCTTGTGGTCTGCCGCGCGACTTAATGTCCTCCTAGTGAGTGACTTGAATCTATGCGCGCTCCAGTGTCACGCTCGCGCCCGCCTTTCTCGCTGGGGCGCCGGCCTGTTGGTCTTGGACCATCCGCTTGTAGGAGGTCTCGGCTTGGCGGGCAAGCTCCAGCTCCGCTTGGCGCATGAGGTCGTTGGTTGACCACACGCCGGAGCCACGGCGCGTGTATTTGGGCGCGCCGGCGGTGATCTCCAGGCGGCGGAGCTTCTTGCGGGTCAGCGAGGGCTGCTGGTGGGCGTAGTCCTCTGAGCGGGTGAGCATGCACCAGAACAGAACCGCGAGCTTGCGGGCGGTGGCGACGATTGCTTTGCCGTGCCCGCGCCGGGTCTTGGTGCGCTCATAGAAGGCGTGCAATGGGCCGGGCTGCGGCGCCGCTGTCCACGCTGCCTCGACCAGCGCCCACCGCGCGGCCGGGGAGCCACGCTTGGAGATCCGTCCGCTGCGCGCCGGCGCCTCGCCGGACTGTTTGACCTTCGGGTCCAGGCCGAGGTAGGCCACGAGCTTGCGGCTGGTCATAAAGCGGTTGGGATCGCCGATGGCGGCGATGAACGACGCCGCGCAGATCAGGTTCACGCCGGGCACAGTCATCAATCGGCGGATCTCAGGCCAAGACAGCGCCTGCTTTGCGATCAGCCTCTCCACCGCGGCGATCTCCTGACTAGGAACTCGACATGACGAATCCCGGCGTCGACCGACTCGCGCTCCTCCAAAGGCAGCTCCAGCCCGGCGAGCCATCGGCGCCCTTTGACGCCGAACAGGTCAGAGCACGGCGGCTTGCCCTGGAGACGTCGCTGCAGTACGGCATGGATCTCGTTCTTGGCCCGCGAGCGAGAACGCACCAGCTGCTCGCGGCGGGCGAGCCGACGACGCAGGACCCGGCAGCGCTCATCGGGCATCCACACCGCCTCAAGCTCACCCTTCCACAGCAACTGGGCAAGCGCTCGGGCGTCGAGCTGGTCGGTCTTGGCCCGCGCGCTCGTGATCCCGGTGTCATCCGGGGAGACCACCACCACACGGTCCACATACGGCTCGAGGATGCGAGCTACCTCCCAGCAGCTCCCGGTCACCTCCAGCGCCACCCGGCCAGACGAACAGACTCTCACCCAGCGCCTCTATCCCCTCCAGCGTGCCCGGCACCCGCCCCGCCGAACGGACCATCCCGTCCTCGCAGATCGCCACCACGCAGAAGTCACGATGCACATCCAGGCCGATCGCACGACCGACCCATCTAGGCACTCCCACCACTCACCTCCAACACATTGACCAAGCGTCGGCGCGAGATCCCTGGCGGTTGCTTACTGATGGCGCTCGATGGGCGCGACCTCCTGTTGCCGCTCACTGGGCACCTCGACGGAACGTCGGGAAGGCGCTGGTCTAAAAGCGGCCCTCTAAACGGGCAAGCCCGAACGGCGCTCTTCCTGATCCGCCGACAACACAGAAGCTTGACCAGTAAGCCCGATGCGGAGGCTGGCCGCTGCTCGCTGGGCACGCGTTCGACAACGCAGCGCCTCAGTACGGTCCGCAAGGGCGTATTGCTGCCGCTACCGCCGCGGGGGTGTCAGCGGTCGAGGACGGCGTGTCGTCTGTCTTAGGTGATGGTCGGTAGGTTGCCGAACGGTTGTAGCGGCGGTACGCTTATACGCTGGCGCACCGGGGACAGGGTGCGGGCGTACCGGGCAATAAGGGTGCGAATCGTGCGCCGACCCGATGCTCCGTCCGGGTCGAGGGCGACGCCCCGACCGCAAGCGTAGTCGGGAAGGAGTTTCTTATGAGATGGTCACGCCGGCTTCTGGGCCGAGCTTTGTTGACGCGGCTTTCTCCGCGGGAGCGGCGCTTGGATTGGTGTCCTCCGCCGCAGCGTCCAAACCCCAGCCAGTCACGATCGATAACACGTTTTACGTCGATCCTCAAAGCCCGGGTTGCGGCGTCAACCCGGGCTACGCAGACAGCTTCCGGCAACCGGGGACATCTTTCCCAACGGTGCTGTCAGCGGCACGGACTGCGTCATCGCCGCGCGCGGAACCCACACCCCTAAGTCGTTCCAACACTCGATTGTCGACACCGAACATCGCACGGACGTCTACACGGCCTCCGACGGCAGCGGCACGTTCACGCTCGGCATCAACAAGGTCTGCAACATTTTCTCCCAGGTTTTGAGGGTGCGGCCCAACTCCTACCTTCCTAACGGCGACACGACGTATACCGGCGACCAGTGCAATACGATTGTGTATAAGGGTTCAGCGACCGTGAAGGGGGGACCGGCTCTCTACACGAACCTCCACGGGAAGCTCAGCTTCACGTTGCAGATAGATATTCGATGCGAATCCGTCAGTGTTCGGGTCATCTCCGGCGCAGAACAGCTGGCCGTCTCGCTTCATATCGACCCGTAGAGGCCTTGCCCGAAGATGAGACGACCGAAGGGCGGCTACCACAGCCGCCCTCTTGGGCTTGTGTGGGTAAGACACCGGCCAGGCTCTCGTTGCGCCTCAGGCTCTTTTGCGCGTGAACTCGGGACTCCGCCGCCTCCGGCTGCCTTCCGCTTTGATTGACCATGAAAAGCAAGGGGCGGGTCGAGCTTCTCTGATGCAGTTTGCGTGGTTTTTTCTGGGAGGTGACTGGTCGCGTGAGGTCTCGCCGAAGGTCTTAGATCGCCTCCTGTGAGTTCGGTGCGGCCGGTGCCGGGGGCTTGATCGGTGCTGGTTCTGGTCGGTATTTGCGCGCGCGTCTGTCCTCCGTCGCGGTTGTTGACGTCGGGAGATCGCGTTAGGTTGTGCGCGGGCGCGAGCCGATGACGTAGCGAAGCGCAGACGTCAGGAACTTGTGGTCTGCCGCGCGCTTTAATGTCCTCCCTAGTGAGTGACTTGAATCTATGCGCGCTCCAGTGTCACGCTCGCGCCCGCCTTTCTCGCTGGGGCGCCGGCCTGTTGGTCTTGGACCATCCGCTTGTCCCAGGTCTCGGCTTGGCGGGCAAGCTCCAGCTCCGCTCTGGCGCATGAGGTCGTTGGTCGACCACAACGCGGAAGCCACGGCGCGTGTATTTGGGCGCGCCGGCGGTGATCTCCAGGCGGCGGAGCTTCTTGCGGGTCAGCGAGGGCTGCT
>CAVRBL010000008.1:0-59324 GCA_963719305.1 uncultured Actinomycetes bacterium
CCGGCGGCGACCTACTCTCCCAGGCCCTTGCGAGCCAAGTACCATCGGCGCTGAGGGGCTTAACGGCTCTGTTCGGAATGGGAAGAGGTGTTTCCCCCTCGCCATAGCCACCGGAAACTGGTAGAGACCGCCTCCCGCGGGCCTTCAAAACTACACAGTGCCAATGCACGGATATCAAATATCCGTCAAGCCCTCGACCCATTAGTACCGGTCTCCTACGGACGTCACCGTCCTTCCAGATCCGGCCTATCAACCTGGTGATCTTCCAGGGGTCTTACTCCCTCAAGGGGATGGGAGAGCTCATCTCGAGGCCGGCTTCCCGCTTAGATGCTTTCAGCGGTTATCCGATCCGCACGTAGCTAACCTGCAGTGCCCTTGGCAGGACAACAGATACACCAGAGGTGCGTTCATCCCGGTCCTCTCGTACTAGGGACGAATCCTCTCAACTCTCCAACGCCCACGGCAGATAGGGACCGAACTGTCTCACGACGTTCTGAACCCAGCTCGCGTACCGCTTTAATGGGCGAACAGCCCAACCCTTGGGACCTACTTCAGCCCCAGGATGCGACGAGCCGACATCGAGGTGCCAAACCGGGCCGTCGATGTGGACTCTTGGGCCCGATAAGCCTGTTATCCCCGGAGTACCTTTTGTCCGTTGAGCGACGGCGCTTCCACTTGCTACCGCCGGATCACTAAGGCCTGCTTTCGCACCTGCTCGACCTGTCGGTCTCGCAGTCAAGCTCCCTTACTGCCTTTACACTCTACGCACGATTTCCGACCGTGCTGAGGGAACCTTTGCGCGCCTCCGTTACATTTTGGGAGGCGACCGCCCCAGTCAAACTACCCACCTGTCACTGTCCGGCGCCCGGATTCACGGCGCACCGTTAGAGATCCAATACATCAAGGGTGGTATCTCAAGGTTGGCTCCACGCCAGCCGCAGCCGGCGCTTCCAAGCCTCCCACCTATCCTGAGCGAAATGCATCGAACCCCAATACCAAGTTGTAGTAAAGGTTCACGGGGTCTTTCCGTCTAGCCGCGGGTACTCGGCATCTTCACCGAGACTGCAATTTCACCGAGCCCCTCGTTGAGACAGCGTTCAAGTCGTTACGCCATTCGTGCAGGTCGGAACTTACCCGACAAGGAATTTCGCTACCTTAGGACCGTTATAGTTACGGCCGCCGTTTACCGGGGCTTAGTTTCGGTGCTTCGGGCCGAAGCCCTAACACCTCCACGTAACCTTCCGGCACCGGGCAGGCGTCAGCCCCTATACGTCGTCTTTCGACTTAGCAGAGACCTGTGTTTTTGGTAAACAGTCGCTTGAACCTATTCACTGCGGCCCTCTCGGGCTCCGCTCGCGAAGAGCTTCACCCTACTGGGGCGCCCCTTCTCCCGAAGTTACGGGGCGATTTTGCCGAGTTCCTTAACGAGGGTTATCTCGATCACCTTAGTGTGCTCCACTTGCCCACCTGTGTCGGTTTTGGTACGGGCACGCGCTTCCTCCCTAGAGGATTTTCTTGGAGGCATGGCATCCGGGACTCGCCGGCTTAGAGCCAGCTGGCATCGCACCTCAGGTTATGCGGCTCCGGATTTACCTAGAGCCACCCCTACATGCTTACCCCAGGACGACCATCGCCTGGGTTCCCATAGCCTTCCTCGTCCCCCCATTCGGTCAAACGGAAGCGACGTGGTACGGGAATATCAACCCGTTGGCCATCGACTACGCCTTTCGGCCTCGCCTTAGGACCCGACTAACCCTGAGCAGAGGAACTTTACTCAGGAAACCTTGGGCAATCGGCGGAGGGGATTCTCACCTCTCTTTCGTTACTCATGCCGGCATTCTCACTTCCTGCGCCTCCACGACTGGCTTACGCCGCCGCTTCGCGGGCGCGGGAACGCTCTCCTACCGCACGATGAGGTCCGAAGACCTCACGCACCCGCAGCTTCGGTGACTAGCTTGAGCCCCGTTACATTGTCCGCGCTCGAACACTTGACCAGTGAGCTGTTACGCACTCTTTCAAGGGTGGCTGCCTCTAAGCCAACCTCCTGGTTGTCTCGGCATTCGAACATCGTTTCCCACTTAGCTAGCACTTAGGGACCTTAGCTGGCGGTCTGGGCTGTTTCCCTTTTGACGCTGAAGTTTATCCCCCAGCAACTGACTCCCGGAGTAACCGTGACGGTCTTCGGAGTTTGCCTGAAGTCGGTAACCTGGTAGGGCCCCTAGTCCAAACAGTGCTCTACGGCCGCCACGGAATTTATCCGAGGCTATACCTAAATATATTTCGGAGAGAACCAGATATCACTGAGCTTGATTAGCCTTTCACTCCGACCCACAGGTCATCCGCCCAGTTTTCAACCTAGGTCGGTTCGGTCCTCCACGAGGTCTTACCCCCGCTTCAACCTGCCCATGGGTAGCTCGCTCAGCTTCGGGTCTACCGCCTGCGACTATGGCGCCCTGTTCGGACTCGCTTTCGCTACGGCTTCGCTCATCGCTTAACCTCGCCGCAGACGAGTAACTCGCCGGCTCGTTATGCAAAAAGCACGCGGTCACGGCCGAAGCCGCTCCCACCGCTTGTAGGCACGTGGTTTCAGGTACTATTTCACTCCCCTTCCGGGGTACTTTTCACCTTTCCCTCACGGTACTAGTCCGCTATCGGTCACCAAGGAGTACTTAGCCTTGGAGGGTGGTCCCCCCAGGTTCAGTCCGCGTTTCACGGGTGCGGACTTACTCAGGAACACCTGCGGAAGGCCATGCAGTTTCGCCTACGGGACGATTGCCCTCTGTGGTGCGCGGTTCCACACGCTTCGACTACAGCATGACTTTGTGACTTCCGCCGGACCGGCCACGATCCGGACCAGGCGTCCTACAACCCCCGACGCGCAACGCGTGGCCGCTTACACGCATCAGGTTTGGGCTGATCCCCTTTCGCTCGCCACTACTCAGGGAGTCTCGGTTGATTTCCTTTCCTCGGGGTACTGAGATGTTTCACTTCCCCCGCTTGTCTTCGCCGCGCCTATGTGTTCAGCGCGGGATAACGCCGCATTACCGGCGTTGGGTTTCCCCATTCGGGCATCCGCGGGTCACTGGCCATTCAGCGCCTCACCGCGGCTTATCGCAGCCGTTCACGCCCTTCTTCGACTCTTGGTGCCAAGGCATCCACCATGTGCCCTTACTATCTTGACGGTGATCTGGGAGAGAGCCTTGCGGCTCCCGCCCGGTGATACCCGTGTCATTGGCTGCTGTGCAGTTTTCAAGGTCCGCGAAGAGGCAACCCGCCTCCGACGACCGGGAGCAGTTGTCCTGCGGCGCCGGCTGCGCGCCGGTCTCTCAAAACTCAACAGCATGCGAGCCGCATCGCTCTCGGCTAGAAGCCCAGGCGTGCGACCTGCCAGATCCGGTCGACATTCTAGTGGCCGATCGCTGCGACGAGGTAGTCGGCGCGGAGCTCGGAGAGCTCCGGTGCGACGTACGTTCGGTCGACCGGTGCCCTCGTAGAGGGCTCCCTAGAAAGGAGGTGATCCAGCCGCAGCTTCCGCTACGGCTACCTTGTTACGACTTCACCCCAGTCACGAGCCCCACCTTCGACGGCTCCCTCCCATAACGGGTTAGGCGACCGGCTTCGGGTGTTGCTCACTCCCATGGTGTGACGGGCGGTGTGTACAAGACCCGGGAACGTATTCACCGCGGCAGTGCTGATCCGCGATTACTAGCAACTCCGCCTTCATGCAGGCGAGTTTCAGCCTGCAATCCGAACCGAGACGCGCTTTAAGGGATTCGCTCCACCTCGCGGTATCGCAGCCCTCTGTACGCGCCAATGTAGCACGTGTGTAGCCCTGGACATAAGGGGCATGATGACTTGACGTCATCCCCACCTTCCTCCGGTTTGTCACCGGCAGTCTCGCATGAGTCCCCAACTAAATGCTGGCAACATGCGACGGGGGTTGCGCTCGTTGCGGGACTTAACCCAACATCTCACGACACGAGCTGACGACAGCCATGCACCACCTGTGATCCTGCCCCGAAGGGAGACCGTGTTTCCACGGCTGTCAGGAACATGTCAAGCCCAGGTAAGGTTCTTCGCGTTGCGTCGAATTAAACCACATGCTCCGCTGCTTGTGCGGGTCCCCGTCAATTCCTTTGAGTTTTAGCCTTGCGGCCGTACTCCCCAGGCGGGGCACTTAATGCGTTAGCGTCGGCACGGAGGGAGTCGACACCCCCCACACCTAGTGCCCATCGTTTACGGCGTGGACTACCAGGGTATCTAATCCTGTTTGCTCCCCACGCTTTCGCGTCTCAGCGTCAGTACCGTCCCAGCGAGCTGCCTTCGCCATCGGTGTTCCTCCTGATATCTGCGCATTTCACCGCTACACCAGGAATTCCACTCGCCTCTTCCGGACTCTAGCTCGACAGTTTCCACCGGCATTCCAGGGTTGAGCCCTGGACTTTCACAGCAGACTTACCGAGCCGCCTACACGCTCTTTACGCCCAATGATTCCGGACAACGCTTGCCCCCTACGTATTACCGCGGCTGCTGGCACGTAGTTAGCCGGGGCTTCTTCTGAAGGTACCGTCACTCCAGCCGGCTATTCACCGGCGGAGCTTCGTCCCAACTGAAAGGGGTTTACAACCCGAAGGCCTTCTTCCCCCACGCGGCGTTGCTGCGTCACGCTTTCGCGCATTGCGCAAGATTCCCCACTGCTGCCTCCCGTAGGAGTCTGGGCCGTGTCTCAGTCCCAGTGTGGCTGATCGTCCTCTCAGACCAGCTACCCATCGTTGCCTTGGTGAGCCGTTACCTCACCAACAAGCTAATGGGCCGCGGGCCCATCCCGATGCGGAGGCCGAAGCTTCCTTTCCCCAGCGGCCTTATGGCCGGAGGGCACATTCGGTATTAGCCCGAGTTTCCTCGGGTTGTCCCAATCATCAGGGCAGGTTACCCACGTGTTACTCACCCGTTCGCGGCTTTGCCCCAGGCCGAAGCCTGGTTCGTCGCTCCACTTGCATGTGTTAGGCACGCCGCCAGCGTTCGTCCTGAGCCAGGATCAAACTCTCCGTGAAGAACTACTGAACTAGCTGCTCTTGCGCGGGCCAAAGCCGCACGCCAGAGGCAACCGGTTCTCACAAAGAGTCGTCAGGGGTACGCCCGTTCGCCTGTGCCGCACAAGGCGGCGGCTACGGGCAAAACCCTGGGCCTGTCCCTGGTGGGATCAGACCCTTGCGCCCACACGCGGAAGCCCGATGTACACAGCGGGCTTCGGGGCGCAAGACGGGGTCAATCTTGGCACCGCCGTTCGAGCGACCCCACAAGGGTGTCGAGCGACGGCGTCGAACCTGGACACACTCCTCGGCCGAGGGGTCGGCCGAAGGTGCGCATGCTGTTGAGTTTTCAAAGACCGTCGCACCTCTTCTGGAAAGGTGGCTCCTTTCCACGTGGGGCGCTCCCGGGCACCGCAAATCGGATCCGGCCCCCGAGGCGGACAGACGAGTATAGCGCCGAAAATGGCCCCTGAGGAAGCGCTGGGCAAGCATATTTGATGATCGGGGAGGGGGTCGGAGCATGTCTCGGGACCGGACTGAGGCCTGGGACGGCAGTCCGCCGGACGCCCCTACGACACGACCTGCACCGTCACCGTCCGCCGCCGAGGCCGATCGTCGAAATCAGGAGCACGACCTGCTGCCAGGTGCCCAGCGCCAGCCGTCCGTCGACCAGCGGGATCGTCTCCGAGGGGCCGATCACCGCTGCCCGCAGGTGGGCATGGGCGTTCGTGTCGTGGTTGCGGACGTTGTGTTCGTAATCGGGGCGGTTGGGAACAGACGATCGAGCAGCGCCTGGAGGTCTTGCACGCCTCCCGGCTCGTACTCCATCGTCGTCACGGCGACCGTCGAGCCGGTCGCGAATACGGTGACCAGTCCGCGCTCGACGCCGGAGGTACTGACGACGCGGGTCACGCCGTCCGTCAGGTCCACGATGTGCCCGTTGCCGGGCGTGTCCATCCGCAGCAGCCCGCCGTGGACCGCCATCGTCGGCCCCGTTCTAGTTCACGCGCACGCGCGCGAAGCGGCGTTTACCGAGCTGCAGCACCTTTCCAGCCACCTGATCGACGTGAACGTCAAGCGAGCCGTTGGCGACTTGCTCACCGTCGAGCCTCACGCCACCCTGGGCCAAGGCCCGCCGCGCCTCCGAGGTGGAGATGCCGAAGGCGCTTTGAAGCAGCGCCGGCAGGTGCACTTCGGGTGTGGACGCCGGCCACTCGACCACCGGCATGTCCTCCGGCAGCTCGTGGGCGACGTGCACGCGGTCGAATTCGCGCTCCGCCTCCAGGGCGGCGTCCGGACCCCAAAACCGCGCGACCAGCGCTCGCGCTAGGGCGCGCTTTGCGTCTCGGGGACCCAGCTCGGCGGGCGGGTCCGCGCCGAGCAGCAGCCCGTACCAGGTGTGAAGTGCGGAATCCGGGATGCTGAGCGTCTTGCCGTACATCTCCCCCGGCGGCTCGGTCACGCCGATGTAGTTACCGAGCGACTTCGACATTCGCCGCTCCCCGTCCGTGCCCGGGAGGATGGGCATCGTCAGGACGACCTGCTCGTCCACGCCGTAGGCGCGCTGGACGTCGCGCGCGAGCAGCAGGTTGAACTTCTGGTCGGTCCCCCCCAGCTCGACGTCGGCCTTGACAGCGACCGAGTCGTAGCCCTGGAACAGCGGGTACAGAAGCTCGAGCACAGCGACCGGCGCTCCCGCGCTCAGCCGGTTGGCGAAGTCCTCCCGCTCGGTGATCTGTGCGACCGTCGCTGTCCGTGCCAGGCGGAACAGTTCTTCCATGGTCATGTCGAGCCACTCGCTGTTTCGACGGACCTCGACCCGTTCGCGATCCAGGATCGCGAACGCCTGCTCTGTATAGGTATGTGCATTGGCCTCGATCTCGTCGCTCGAGAGCATCGGGCGGATCTCCGAGCGCCCGCTGGGGTCACCGATCCGGGCGGTGAAGTCGCCGATGATCAGTACCACCAGGTGGCCGTGGTCCTGAAATTCGCGCAGATTTGCGTAGGACCACGGTGTGGCCAAGGTGGATATCGGCGGCCGTGGGATCGATCCCGAGCTTCACCCGCAGCGGCCGGCCGAGCTCCAGCTTTCGCTCCAGCTCCCCCTTCGGCAGGCAGTCGACCGCATCGCGCTGAAGCCATGCGGACAGCTGCTGATCCGCCGGGGAGTTCATCGCGGGCCAATGCTAGAGTCTGCGCCCGCCCCGGGGACCTTGCCGCCGCTCGTTCCCGGACATGCGGCCTGCAGGTGGCCGCGACTGCCGGTCAGAGCACCGAGAAGCACGAATCGATCGCATGAGCGACGACGGACACACGCTGATCCCGTTCGGCCCGCAGCAAGGTGGGGCTGGCTCGCCGCGCGGAGGTGGGGCTGGCTCGCCGCGCGGAGCGGGCGCTGGCTCAGCCCGCGCGGAGGCAGCGCCCGGGGCGCCCCGGGGTGTGCCGGGCCGCCGCACACCGCGCCGCGAGAGCGCCCGCCCCGCCGAGTAGTGTCCCGCGCACGCGCGAGATCGCTGGCAACGGCGGCGAGCCGCCGCCCGGCACCCCCGCGCTCGCAACTGCGGGCGGCGGAGGGAGTGGTGGCCCGGCCCAAGGAGGTGGCGAGCAGCCTCCGCCCAAGCCGCGCGTGCGCAAGCTTCGCCTGCTCGCGATCGTGATCGGCCTGGGCGCGCTGGCGTTCGTTTCGACGGCCTTCGGGATGATGATGGCGGTCGCGTCCGACCTGCCGCAGCTCGAGAACCGACAGCAGTACAAGCACGAGGAGAACTCGTTCCTGTACGACGACACCGGGAAGCTGGTCGGGATCCTGGCGCCGCCCACCCACACGGTCGTAATCCAGCGTCTGAGCGACATCTCGCCCTGGATGCAAAGAGCCGTGGTGGCCGTCGAGGACAAGCGCTTCTGGTCGGAGCCCGGGGTCGACATCCAAGGGGTCGGGCGGGCACTGGTCAGCGACGTAACCGGAGGCTCGCACCAGGGCGCCTCGACGATCGCCGAGCAGTTCGTCAAGAACGCGCTCTCCGAGCAGAACAACCGGACGGTATTCGAGAAGCTGCGCGAGGCAACGCTGGCCTTCCACCTCACGCACAGATGGCCGAAGTCAAAGGTGCTACGGGAGTATCTGAACTCCGTCTACTTCGGCAATGGCGCCTACGGGGTCGAGTCGGCGGCGCGTGTTTACTTCGGCAAGGCCCTCGGGTACGACCCCAACGCCGCCATCGACGGATCGACCGGGGGCTGCGGCGACAGCACGCCCAGCGCGAAGCGACCGACGTGCGCATCGAAGCTCCAGCCCTGGCAGTCCGCGCTGCTGGCCGGGATGATCTCCTCGCCCGCCCAGTTCGATCCGGTGGCGCATCCGCGCACCTCCCTGGCCCGCCGCAACGAAGTGCTCAGGGACATGCTGGAGCAGCACCACATCACTCCGGCGCAGTACCAGGCCAGTATCACCCAGCCCCTGCCGACCGCCAACGACCTACAGCAGCCCGCCGAGCCGAGCGCCGCGCCCTACTTCACAAGCTGGCTGCGGCCTCAGATCCTCAAGGCGATGGGCCTGGGACATGGGGTTTCGGCAAGCGTCGCCGAATACCGGGCCTACTACGGCGGATTGAAGATTCACACCAGCCTCGACTTGGGCATCCAGCAGGCGGCCGACCAGGCGATTGAGCAGACGCTGCCCTACAGCCCCGGACAGCCCACCGTGTCGCTGGTGTCGATCGACAACAAGACAGGCGAGGTGCGGGCCATGGTGGGCGGACCGGTCGTCAACGGGCACGAGGACTACGAGCACCATCCGTTCAACCTCGCCGCCGAGGGCCACCGCCAGCCGGGCTCCTCGTTCAAGCCCTTCACGCTCGCGGTCGCGCTCGAATCCGGCATCGGGCCGGACTCCGTCTGGACCTCGGCGCCGCAGGACTTCATCGTTCCCAACAGCGGCGGCAAGGAGCACTTCATCGTCCACAACTTCGGAAACTCCTACTCGGGGTCGATCTCGCTCCAGGGGGCCACCGACGTGTCGGATAACTCGGTGTTCTCTCAGGTCGGGATCAAGGTCGGAACCTCGAGAGTCGCCCGTACTGGCCAAACGGATGGGGATCCGCTCGCCCGTCTCCAACAACTACGCGATGATCCTCGGCGGCCTGCGAATCGGGGTCTCACCGCTGGACATGGCCCACGCCTACGAGACGTTCGCCACCGGCGGGCTGAAGGTCTACAACCCACTTCTCGGCGATCCGAACGGCGGACCGATCGGGATCGACTCGATCGACTGCAACGACTGCGCTCACACCGGCATCCCGGCGCGCCTTCAGAACAAGCCGGTGCTGAAGCGAATCTTGCCGCCCGATGTCGCCCAGGAAGTGCAGCAGATGCTGCAGGGGCCGGTCGAGTCGGGCACCGCGACCCAGGCGGCGATCGGCGGCGTCATGGTCGCGGGCAAGACCGGTACGACAACCAACTACGGCGATGCCTGGTTCGTCGGCTGGACACCCCAGCTGACAACCGCGGTCTGGGTCGGGTTTCCCGACAAGCTCGTGCCGATGAGCACTCTGTACAACGGGGGACCGGTCGAAGGCGGAACCTGGCCGGCCATCATCTGGCACGCATTCATGGTGCAGGCCCTACAGGTCCTGCAGCAGGAGCAGCAGTCCAAGAACAACAACAACGGCCAGAACACGACGAGCACGGAGACGACGCCGCTGCCGGCCCCGAGCGTGGCCCCGGTCCCGCCTAGCACCGGCGCTGCGCCCGTCGCCCCATCGACGGCCCCGGCCACCACGACACCCGCCCCGACCCGGCAAGCCCCAACCGCTCCCGTCCCCCGGACCCCGGCGCCGGTCGCCCCGCAGGGCGCACCGGGGGCCGGTGCCGGAACGACGGGCGGCACCCCACGCGGCACTCCGCCAGCCGGGGCTGGAACCGGAGGACCCCCCTCGGGCGGAGCCAGCGGGGGCGCAGCGGTTCCCGGGAAATAGAGGCGCAGCGCTCGCTGGGAAATAGAGGCGCGCCGTCAGCGAGCCGCAGAACGCTGATTCCCTGCGCGGGACGGAGAGCGACCAGCCGCGGGAGCGCCCGCCGCGACAGAAAGCGGCTGCCCGCGACGCAGAACCTCCACGGAAGCTCGGCGGCCTTGGTGATCCCCACTCGTGGGCCGGCGCTGACGCGAAGCTCACGCCACGACGAAGGGGACTCGGAGACCACGACCGGGCCCCGCGCCAGGTCGCATCCGTTGTGAGCGAGCGTGATCCCGAGGGCCTGGGTCAGCTTCCCAGGGCCCGAGCACAGGCTCTCGAGGCGGCTCGAGACCTCGCCGGTCGCGCATCAGCTCGATCCCGTACAGAGGCTCGAGCGCCCGGATCAGGACGGCCGCTCCCACCCCCTCTCGCTCCGAGACGGCGTTCAGGCAGGCGTGGATGCCGTACGAGCGATACACGTACGCGACGCCCGGCGGGCCAAATAGGACGCTGGTTCGGGGGGTGAGGCCGACGAACGCGTGGCATGCGGGCTCCGAGTGGTGATAGGCCTCGGTCTCGACGATCACCCCGGCGGACTCTCCGCACGAGACCACGCAGCCGATCAGGTCCCTGGAGACGTCGAGCACCGGCCGGTCGTAGAAGGCCGCGGGGAGAGCTTGCGCAAGCGCCGTCAACGCGAGGACGCCAACGCCGCTTCTGCCTGCTCGAGCTGCTCACGTATGCGCAGCGAGCTCGTGCCGCCCTCGGAGCGCTTGTGCTCCAGGGATTCCGTCGGCTTGAGCAGCGCATAGAACTCTTCGTCCAGCAGCGGCGAGTGCTCGACGAGCTCTTGGGGCGTGAGCTCGGACAGCCGTTTGCCCTGCTCTATCGCAGTCCTCACGACGCCACCAACGATGGCGTGCGCCTCGCGGAACGGAACTCCACGGCGAACCAGCATGTCGGCGATGTCAGTCGCGGCCAGGAACTCATCGGACGCCGCCGAGGCCAGCCGCTCGCGGTTGAACACGACCGAAGCCAGCATCCCCTCAGCCGCCTCGAGGCACAGCTCGAGGGTGTCGGCCGCATCGAACAGATGCTCCTTGTCCTCCTGCATGTCCTTGTTGTAGGTCAATGGGAGGCCATGCAGGACGCCGTGGAGCGCGACCAGGTGCCCAGCGATCCGCGGGGCCTTGGCCCGCAGGAGCTCAGCGACGTCGGGGTTCTTCTTCTGCGGCATCAGCGAGGACCCCGAGGCCCAGGCGTCTGAGACCTCCACGAAGCCGAACTCCTCGCTCGACCACAGCACGATCTCGGCGCCCAGCCTCGACAGATGGGTCGCACACGTGGTAGCCGCCGCAAGATAATCGAGCACGAAGTCCCGATTCGAGACGGCGTCGATCGAGTTCTCGGCCACGCCCTCGAACCCCAACTCCACGGCCACAAACGCCCGGTCGGTATCGAAATTCACGCCCGCCAGCGCGCCGGCGCCCAGCGGCAACCGGCATACCGCTTGCAGCACGGCGTCGAACCGATGGCGGTCGCGGACCAGCATCCAGACGTAGGCCAGCAGATGGTGGGCCAGGTAAACGGGTTGCGCGCGCTGGAGGTGCGTGTAGCCCGGCATCGGCCAGTCGAGGTGCGCCCGCGCCTGGTCGAGCAACGTTCGCGCCAGGCTGACGACGCCCTCCTGCGCCCGTCGGGCGTGCTCGCGGACATACATGGCCATGTCGGTCGCCACCTGGTCGTTGCGGGAGCGCCCCGTGTGAAGCTTTCCACCGACCGCGCCCGCGATCTCCGTCACCCGGCGCTCGATCGCCATGTGGATGTCCTCGTCGTTCTCCGCGAACAGGAACGAGCCATCGGACAGCTCACGCTCGACCTGCCCCAGCGCCTGGTGCAGCGCATCGCGATCCTGGGCGGAGATGATCCCCTGGCCGGCGAGCATCGACGCGTGGGCCCGCGACTGAGCGACGTCGTAGGGCGCTAGGCGCCAGTCGAAGCCGACCGAGTCATTGAGGCGGCGGAACGCCGCGTGCTGCGGCTCCGTGAACCGGGTGCTCGCTGGCGGGGTTGTCGGATCCGAAGTCGGGGCCATCGAGCGGCGGATGTTACGGTCGGACGCTGGCCCGGGCCCGGGCCTCGACAACGGAGCGCAACTCGTCCGCCACCAGCGCGACCTGCCCGTCGGTCATCTGCGGGAAGAAGGGGAGCGCGATCGAGCGCGCCGCGACGTCCTCGCACACGGGAAATTCGCCGTCACGGTGCCCGAAGCGCTCGCGGTAGAAGGTCATAAGGTGGACGGCCGGGAAGTACGGCTTGCTGGGGACGCCTCGCTCGCCGAGCGCCCTGACGACCTCATCGCGCTGGACCCCTCGCGGCAACTGGACGACGAACACAAACCAACCCCGGTGCGCCCCTCCCGAGTCTGGGCACGGAAGCTCCAGTCCCTCGATGGACGAAAGCGCGTGCCGATACAGAGAGGCGACTCGCGCCCTCCCCTCGAGCATCTCATCCAGTCGCTCGAGCTGGGCCAGGCCCAGCGCGCAGGCGACATCGGACAGGCGGTAGTTGAAGCCGAGCCGGTCGTGGTCGAGCCAGCCCATGTCTGGCGAGCGTCCCTGGTTTCGCTCGGAGTCGAGCTGCTCCTTGAGCCCAGCATCGGCCACGCACACCATCCCCCCCTCCCCCGTCGTCAACTGCTTGTTCGGATAGAAGCCGAACACCGTCGGATGACCGCGTCCGCCGACCGGGAGCCCATCGTCGTAGACAGCGCCTAGCGCCTCGCACGCGTCCTCGATGACCGGCAGTCCCAGCCGCTCCAGTGAGGGCATGTCGGCCGGGTAGCCGAAGACGTGGACCGGAAGCAGGGCGGCGGTCTGCGGCGTCACCGCCGCGGCCACGGCGTCCGGATCCACATTCAGCGTGACGGGGTCGATATCGGCAAACACCGGGCGCGCGCGCTCATACACCGCGACATTCGCGCTGGCCACGAACGAGAACGGGCTCGTGATCACCTCGTCGCCGTCACTGACGCCGACAGCCCGAAGCGCTAGATGCAGGCCGGCGGTGCCGCTCGACACGGCGCTGGCGTACGGGGCGCGAACGCGCTCGGCGAACGCCCGCTCGAACTCCGGCAGGAGGGGCCCCAACGCTAGCCGGCCGGAGCGCAGCGCGGCCACAACACGCGCCTCCTCCTCGGGGCCGATCACCGGCCTGGCGAGCGGAAGGGCCTCTTCGGGACGGCGGCTCACAGGGCCTCTTCGGGACGCCGGCTCACCGCGACTCTTCGGGACGCCGGCTCACAGCGACTCCTCGGAGCCCCGGATCACGGAGTGGGCGCGGTGGTCCCACGCCCGACGCGCCGCTCCACCCGCAACATCCCGTACTCCAGCGAGTCGACGAGCGCTTCCCACGAGGACTCGATGATGTTCTCTGACACGCCGATCGTGCCCCACACCTCCTCGCCGTCGGAGGTATCGAGAAGCACTCGCGTGACCGCGCCGGTCCCCTTCGCCTCGTCCAGGATCCTCACCTTGAAGTTGACCAGATCGATGTCGCGCAGTCGGGGATGTGTCTGCGCCAGCGCCTCCCTGAGCGCGCGGTCCAGGGCGTTGACGGGACCGTTGCCCTCGGCGGTGCGCACGTAACGCTCGCCGTCGACCCAGATCTTGATCGTGGCCTCGGTCTCCACCCGGCCGTCGGCGCGCTTCTCGACGATTGCGCGCCAGGACTCGAGCGTGAACAGCGGCTCGTAATCCCCGGTCTCCTTGCGCAGCAGCAGCTCGAAAGAGCCGTCGGCGGCCTCGAAGTGATACCCGCGGTGCTCGAGCTCCTTGACCCGTTCGACGACCGCTCCGGCCTCCGCGTCATCGAGCGACAGGCCGGCATCGCGGGCCCGGGCGTGCACCGTCCCTTTGCCCGACAGCTCCGAGATCAAGACCTCACGCCGGTTGCCGACGACCTGGGGATCGATGTGCTCGAACGTCGCCGGATCGGCGCTCACGCCCGCCACGTGCATCCCCCCCTTGTGCGCGAACGCATTGCGGCCGACGTAGGGCTGGAAGGAGTCGGGGTTGAAGTTCAGGAGCTCGTCGACGAAGTGGGCCGTGGGTGTCAGATTTGTGAGCTGTTCGTCGGTCAGGCACTCGTACCCGAGCTTGAGCTGGAGGTTGGGGATGATCGTGACCAGGTTGGCGTTCCCGCAACGCTCTCCGTAGCCGTTCATCGTCCCCTGCACGTGCGTGGCGCCCTGCTGGACCGCGGCGATCGTGTTGGCTACGCCGCAGCCGGCGTCATCGTGGCAGTGGATCCCCACGCTCACGAGGGACCCAAGGTTGCCGAGCACCGAGGCCATCGCCGTGGCGATCCCGTCGGGCAGCGTGCCCCCGTTGGTGTCGCAGCACACGACCGCGTCGGCGCCGGCCTCGGCAGCGGCGCGCAGGCACCGAAGCGCGTACTCGGGGTCGTCACGGAAGCCGTCGAAGAAATGCTCGGCGTCATATATGACCCGCTTGCCCTCCGACCGAGCGAACCCGACCGAGTCGGCGATCATCCGCAGGTTCTCCTCCCGGCTGACCCTGACCACCTTCTCCAGGTGAAGCGCCCAGGTCTTTCCCACCAGCGTGCAGACCGGCGCGAAGCAGCCGGCGAGCACCCGCAGCCCGGGGTCTTCCGCGGCCGCCGAGTCCCGCCGTCGCGTCATCCCGAACGCGGCGATCGAGGCGTGCTCGAAGCTCTCCTCTGACAGCAGCTCGAACAGCTCGAGCTCCTTGGGATTGGAGCTGGGAAAGCCCGCCTCGATCACGTCGATCCCCAGCTCGTCCAGCCGGTGGGCTACGCGCAGCTTCTCCTGCGCCGACAGGGACATTCCCTCGCCCTGCATCCCGTCGCGCAGGGTGGTGTCGTACAGCTCGATCTTGGTCATCGGGGCGGCGTCACACCGCCTTCGAGGGCACCTTCACCACGTCCAGCCAGTCGACGTAGCGAGAGTCGCGGCCGTGCAGCGCGTCGTCGAACACGCGCTGGATCTCTCGAGTCACCGGTCCGGGGCGGCCGCCGCCGATCTGATGGTCGTCGATCTCACGCACCGGCACCAGCTCGGCCGCCGTGCCCGACAGGAACACCTCGTCTGCCAGATACAGCTCGGCCCGGGCCAGATCTCGCTCGACGACCTCGTAGCCGAGGTCGCGCGCGATCTGGATCACGGACTTGCGGCTGATGCCGTCCAGGATCCCCGCAGTCTGGGGCGGGGTGAGCAATGCGCCCTCCCTGATCACGTAGATGTTCTCGCCAGAGCCTTCGCTGACGAAGCCCTGTGCGTCGAGCAGGATCGCCTCCTGGTAGCCGGCCTTCGAGGCCTCGACCTTCGCCAGCACGTTGTTCAGGTACTGGCCCGAGGCCTTGGCGTGCGGGATCAGAGAGTCGTGTGGGATCCGGCGCCAGCTGGCGACCTTGGCCCGTACCCCGTCGCGCTTCCCCTCCTCGCCGAGGTACGCAGCCCACGGCCACACGGCGATCACCACGTCGACGGAGCAGTCGAGCGGATAGAGGCCCATCTGGCCGTATCCTCGGAACACGATCGGCCGCACGTAGCACTCCCGAAGCTCATTGGCCGCGATCAGCTCGTGCGTCGCGGCCCGGAGATCCTCCAGCGTGTACGGAATCGGCATGTAGTACAGCTCCGCCGACTTGAACAGGCGCTCCAGGTGGTCACGGTGGCGGAAGATGGCGGTGCCGTGGGGTGTCTCGTACGCCCGCTCACCCTCGAACACCCCGGTGCCGTAATGAAGCCCGTGCGTCAATACGTGGACCTTCGCGTCCTCCCAGGCCACCAGCTCTCCGTTGTGCCAGATGAGGTCAGCTTGCTCCACTTGTCGGGCTCCTTAGAGGTTTTTGAGTACCGCCTGGGTGGCCTCGCGAGTAGTTGCTGAGCCCCCCAGGTCCGGCGTGCGCAGCCCGTCGGACAGCGCCCGGTCGACTGCCGATTCTACCGCCGCCGCCTGCGCCTCCTTGCCCAGTCCGTACCGCAGCATCAGCGCTCCGGAGAGGAACATCGCCAGCGGGTTGGCGGTGCCGCTGCCGGCGATGTCCGGAGCGGACCCGTGCACGGGCTCGAACAGCCCGGGCCCGCCGTCTCCCAAAGAAGCGCTCGGGAGCATCCCGATCGACCCGCTGAGCATCGCCGCCTCGTCGCTCAGGATGTCGCCGAACATGTTCTCGGTCAGGATCACCTCGAAGTGCCTCGGCGCCCCCACGAGACGCATCGCCGCGTTGTCGACGAGCAGGTGCTCGAGCTCGATGTTCGGGAAGTAGCGGCCGTGAATGTCTCGAACCACCTCGCGCCAAAGCCTGGAGGTCTCGAGCACGTTGGCCTTATCGACGCTTGTCACCCGCGAACGCGCGGCCTCGAACGCCACCCTCGCGATCCGCTCGATCTCTGTCCGGGTGTAGACGGACTCGTCCAAAGCTCGGTCCGCGGTCCGCTCCTTGGTGCCGAAGTAGATCCCCCCGGTCAGTTCCCGCACCACCAGCAGGTCGGTGCGTTCGATCAGCTCGCGCTTGAGGGGGCTTGCGTCGTAGAGGGCCTCGAGCGGTTTGACCGGCCGCAGGTTGGCGAACAGGCCGAGCCCCTTGCGCAGTCCGAGCAGTCCCTGCTCCGGCCGCGGCTTGGCGGGATCCGTCGTGTCCCACTTCGGCCCGCCGACGGCGGCGAGCAAAACGGCATCGGCCGACTTGCAGGCCGCGAGCGTCTGATCAGTCAGAGCGCTGCCATGGGCGTCGATCGAGGCGCCACCGAAGATGTGCTCCTCGAACTCGAGCTCTCCCGGAGCGACGGCGTTCAGCACGGCGACGGCGGGCGCGGAGATCTCGGGACCGATCCCGTCGCCCGGGAGCAGGATGATGCGCTGGGACATGGGTGGCCCGGACGGTATCGGGAACGGATCCGGGCGGTCCTCGCCGCCTCGAAAGCCGCTACTCCGGAACCTCTGCCGGCTCCAGCGTCGGCGCGCGCTTCGGCCTGAGCCTTCCCATAGACGAAGGCCACCAGTTCAAGCGCCCGAGCAGCATCACCGTCGAGGGCACCAGCAGCGTTCGCACCAGGAACGTGTCCATCAGGATCCCGGCCGCCAGGCCGAAGCCCACTGCTCGCAGCTGGCCTCCGTTCGATCCCCCGCCGCCGATGATCCCGAACACCGCGAATGTGCCACCGAGGATGATCCCGGCGGCGGTCACGGTCGGGCCGGTGCGGCCTACCGCCTTGATGATCGCGTCGCGCAGCGGCAGGTGCCGGGCCTCCTCGCGGATCCGGGTCATCACGAGGATGTTGTAGTCCTCCCCTAGCGCCAGCAGGAAGATGAACAGCAGGAACGGGAGAATGAAGATGATCCCGCTGTCGCCGCCGATGTCGATGAACACGAGCGTCGCCACGCCGAGCGCCGCCAGGTAGGAGAGCACGACGCTGATGATCAGATACAGCGGTGCGACCAGGCTCCGCAGCACGAGCGCGAGCAGCAGTCCGATCGCGACGATCGCAATCGGGATGATCGTGGCTAGGTCGTTGTTGGCGGTCGAAGAGATGTCGTATACGGCTGCCGCCTCCCCGGCCACGCCGCTGGCGGTTGCGCCCGACTGCTGCGCGGCGCTGTCGACTGCGGTGCGGATCTGCGGGGTCGCGTTCAAGGCCGCGGTCGAGTCTTGTGAACCGGCCCGGAGCGCGGCCTCGAACTGGATCGTGCGACCGTCGGCCGAGACGAACTGGGCCGAGGCCCGGTAGGCGTTGTATTCGGCGGCCGGCACCGGCACCGCTGGGTGGTTCGGTCACCGGAAGCCGTTGCGGCGGTCCGAGCAGGGAGTGCAGACGCGAGAACTCCGCGGGCGAAACCGTGGTCCCGTTCGGGTTGAGGGGGCCCGCGATCGTCCTGAACTTCCCGGAGGAGCGCAGCGAGGCTTGCGCGCTGCTGATCGCGCTCGGATCGCCGAACACCGGGCGCGGGTAGGCCATTACCAGGTTCGCCGGGTTGTTGCTCGACTGCGGGAAGTGCTGGGCCAGCGCGGCGTTGCCGGCGGCGGCGTCAGAGCCCTTGGGCGGGTTGGTGGCGCCGCCAAAGCCGGACGAGTGATATCCGAGGGCACCTGCTGCCAGCCCGAGGAACACGATCGCGCCGATCGCGAGCGTCGCCTCGGGGCGCTGGACGAGCCGGCTTGCAACCCGCCCCCAGACCCCTTCGCGCTGGGTGCCGGCCACGACCTTCGTAGGCCAGAACGCGCGACGGCCGAGGATCGCCAGCAACGCGGGCAGCAGCGTCAAGCCGAGCGCGAGCATCACCGCCATCCCCACCGCGAGCGGCGCCCCCAGGTCGTGATAGAGCCCGAACGTTGCAAGCAGCAGCGTGAGCAGGGCAAGGATCACCGTCCCGGCCGAAGCGGAGATCGACTCGCCAACCCGCACGATCCCCCGCCGCACGGCGTCGTGCGGTTCCAGTCCTCCCCGCAGCTCCTCCCGCACCCTGAACACGAGAAACAGGCCGTAGTCGGTCCCGGCGCCGATCAGGAGGATGATCAGCAGCACTTGGGTGATCGAGGAGATCTTCAGGCCGCTCTGGCCGAGCCCTCCGATCAGGCGCATCGAGATAAGCAGCGCGAGCACGCTCGGAATCAGTGTCACGAGGGCCGCGGGCACGGAGCGGAACACGACCAGCAGCAGCACGATCACGAACAGGATCGAGAATGTCTGTACCTGCTTGCCCGCCTTGTTGGAGCTCGCCTGGTTGGCGACGGCGGTTGCGATCTGGCCGGAGACGTGGAGCTGGAGTCCAGCCGGGGCGCCGGAGTGCGAGAACGTCGCCTGGAGCGCATCGATGATCGCCTTGTCCTTCGAGATGTCGTTTCCGCCGAACAGGACGCGGACGCGGATCAGCGCGGCTTGCCGGTCCGAGGACACGCCCAGTTCCGTGGAGGACTTGACCGATTGCACGTCCCGCGCCAGCGACGCCTCGCGCGCGATCGCCTGTAGGTCGGCGCTCGTCAGCGGGCCGGAGCGGGAAGCGACGATCGTGACGTCGCCGACCCTGCCGGTACCCCCGCCGCCAAGGACAGGGTTCGCGAGCGTCGCGGCCTTCTGGCTCGGCGAGCTGGAAGGCAGGAACGCGCTGTTGTTGTTGTTGACCTCGCTCCCCAGGGACGGAAGCGCGGCACTTGTCACGACCGCGACGAGGATCCAGAAGGCGACGATCGCCCAGCGGAAGCGGACGACGAAGCGCGCCAGCGCCTCGAATATCCGATCGACGGACAGCGGCATCGGCCCATTGTGCAGATTCCCCCGGCGAGCGTCGTCATCCGTTCGGTTGAATTCGACCTACTACCTCGGTAGTACGCCCGCCCTATAGTGCAGGCGCGTGCCGGGAGTGCACGCCAGGGGCCTGGTCAAGCGCTTCGACGCAATCTGCGCCGTGGACCACGTGACCCTGCTCGTCGAGGAAGGCGAGGTTCGAGGTTTGCTGGGGCCCAATGGAGCCGGCAAGACGACGCTGCTGCGTCTCCTGTTCGGACTGGTGCGGCCAGACGACGGCTCCGTGGAGTTGCTCGGCCGCCGCACGGAGCCCGGAGCTCGCCGGTGACTCGACGGGGTCGCCGGGTTTGTCGAGGATCCGAGCTTCTATCCCTACCTATCGGGCCGCGCCAACCTCGAGGTGCTGGCCGAGCTCGATGGCGAAGACGCGTACGGCAGGGTGGGCGAGGCGCTTGATCGGGTCGGACTTGATTCACGGGCAGAGGAGCGGGTCA
Organism: uncultured Actinomycetes bacterium; assembly: GCA_963719305.1. GTDB lineage: Bacteria > Actinomycetota > Thermoleophilia > Solirubrobacterales > Solirubrobacteraceae > Palsa-465. The sequence continues at coordinate 19,769 of CAVRBL010000008.1, forward strand.
GCGGCTATTCGACCGGGATGAAGCAGAGGCTGGGGATCGCGGCGGCGCTGCTGCGAGCCCCGCGCCTGCTGTTGCTCGACGAACCGACGAGCGGCCTGGACCCGGCCGGCGCTCGTGATGTGCGTGCGTTGCTGCGGGAGCTCGTCTCGACCGGAGTCACCGCACTGGTCTCGAGCCACCAGATCGGGGAGATCGAGGACGCGTGCGATTCCTTCACCGTCCTTCATCAGGGACGAGTCGTGTGGGACGGCACCGCGTCGAAACTCCGGGCTGAGGCACCCCCGTCGTCATATTCGCTCCATACCAGCGACGACTCGCGGGCCTTTCGGATCGCCGAGCGTCAGCCCGGAGTGGCCGCGACCCCTGCCCGCGACGGAGGCCTGGCTCTCGAAGCCGAGGAAGAGAGCCTCGATGCCTACACGGTCGCGCTCGGTGAGGCTGGCGTTGCAGTCCGGCGCCTGGCGCTGCTGGTGAGCCCACTGGAGTCGATGTTCTTCGCGCTGACGGGCGGCCCGCGGGAGCCGGATCGAGCAAGCGAGGATCAGTTCCCGCGCGAGGCGCTGGCGGAGCGATGAGCGCCACCCAGATCCTGAAACCGCCCGCGGCGCTTCCCCGACTGGGGGTTGATCAAGGAGTCTGGAGTGCGTTCAGGGCAGAGCGCCGCAAGCTTCAGGCGCAGCTGTGGTTGCGGCTGCTGGCGCTCGTCTGCCTCCTCGGGCCGTTTGCGTTCGCCGCCTTGCTCAGCACCCAGAGCGCGAGCCCCGCCGACACCTTGTTCGGAGTGTGGGTCCATACCTCCGGGTTTGCGATCCCGCTGGTGGTGCTCGGCTTCGCCGGAGCCTGGGGCTTCCCGCTGATCGCCGGGATCGTGGCCGGAGATCTCTTCTCCTCCGAGGACCGTCACGGCACATGGAAGACGGTGCTCACGCGGTCGCGGACGCGCGGGCAGCTGTTCGCCGGCAAGCTGCTGGCGGCGGCGACGTTCTCCGTTGCGCTTGCGACTCTGGCAGGGCTCTCGAGCCTCATCGCCGGGCTGATCTTCGTCGGCGATCAGTCGCTCGTCGGCCTGTCCGGGACCCTGTGGTCGCCAGGCAAGTCGCTGCTGCTGGTGTTCGTAAGCTGGCTGCTGTGCCTACTTCCGATGCTGGCGTTCACGAGCCTCGCCGTGCTGCTGTCGGTCGCGACGCGCAACGGCATCGTGGGCGTCATCGGCCCGAGCATCGCCGGCTTGGCGATGCAGCTGCTGTTGCTGATCGGCTCCGGCGTGTGGATCCACGCGCTGCTCGTGGGGTCGGCGTTCCAGGACTGGCACCCGCTATTCGTCACGCATCCCTTCTACGGGCCTGTCCTTGCCGGGATCGCGATCTCGCTGGTGTGGATCATCGTCTGCGTCGCGGCCTCGTGGCGGCTGCTGGGTCGACGGGACTTCGCGGGCACCCCAGTCGCCCATAGGGCTGGCTGGGTTGCGCCGGCCCGGGTGGTGGTGGTGTTCGCGGCCGTCATCGCCGTGCTGGCGATCGGAGGCAGTTGGGGCCCGGCAGGAGTCACACCGGCCCGCGTGAGGTCGTCGATCACCCCGACGTTCAACAACCTGACGTTGCTCCAGCAACGGTTGCTAGGCCGCAATGCTCCACCCGGGACCAAGCTGAACCTGCAGACCGCCTGCAACCGACGGGGGAGCTCGCCGAACGGACCCGGCGACTGGAGCTGCACAATGACGGTCTTCATCCCCCAACAGGGTGCGCTGCCGTTCCAGCAGACGCCCGTCACCTACGACGTGAGCCTCAACTCGGACGGCTGCTACAAGGCGACGGCGCCGCCCTCGTTCGTCGGTCAGCAGACGATGCGCACTCCGGCCGGCCACAGCGCGGTGAACCCGCTGTTCACCCTCTACGGCTGCTTCAACACGTTCTGAGGCAACCGCCCAGCCTCTTCACCCCCGGCGGCCGGTCATGTTGAGCCGCTACGTAGTCGAGCACCACCGGCTCCCCGCACCGCGCGAGCACGCGATCCACGAACCGGGAACGCAGCTCATCGGGCAGCGGATCGAGGTGGCGGACCAGGCACACGGTTTCCACGAACGCCCGCTGCGGCTCCACCCGCTTGGGCTGAAGCCACGTCTTGACCTCGACGAACCCGGCTCTCCCCAGCCGCTCGGCGGTCTGCTCCGCGGATGCGTAGTTCCACGGCCGCCGCCACCCTTGGAAGAAGGGAGCGAACGGGTCCTCCGCGGCGACCGTGTCGGCGATCTCGCGGAAGGCGTCGATGTTGCCAAGTCCGCCGCACTGGGCGAGCAGCCGTCCCGCGGGCTTCAGCCCGCGGTGCAGGGCGGCGAACAGCGCCTCGTGATCGTGGATCCAATGGAAGGTGGCGTTCGAGAACACGACGTCAACCCGCTCGGGCAGCTCGAGCTCGATCAGGTCCTGGCACAGGATCGTGGCCTCCGCGCCCAGCGCGCGCCGCGCGTGCTCCACCATCGACGGCGCGACGTCCACCCCGTAGACACGGCCGCGGGGGACGCGGCTGACCAGCTCTGCGGTGACGCGGCCGGAGCCACAGCCCGCATCGAGGACCACCTCGTCGCCCGCCAGCTCCAACCGCTCCAGCTGCTCGAGCGCCCACCCGAACTGCGGGTCCGAGACGCGGTCGTAGGTGCCCGCGTCCCAATCGCGCTCGAGGGCGGCGCTCACAGCGCGGTGGTAACCGGGCCCGAGCGCTCGCGCCCGCGCTCGTAAGCGTCAATCGCCGCCTCCTGCTCGAGCGTCATCGCGATGTCGTCGAGGCCGTTCAGTAGCCGGTGCTTGGTCTCGGGATCGATCTCGAACCGTTCGCTGCCGCCCTGCCAACGCACTTCCTGGGCCTCGAGGTCGATCTGGGCCTCGCCCGCCTCGGCGATCGCGGTGCACGCGTCGGCGCTCAGCTCCACCGGCAGCAGCCCGATCTTCGTGCAGTTGAAGCGGAAGATGTCGGCGAAGCTGGGAGCGATGATCGCCTCGAATCCGTAGTCCTCGAGTGCCCACGGCGCGTGCTCGCGACTTGAGCCGCAGCCGAAGTTGCGCCCGGTGACGAGGATCGGATTGGGCGCCAGCTCCCACCCCGGCTCCTGGGCCCAGTCGTAGAACAGGAATTCCCCGAAGCCCGTGCGCTCGACTCGCTTGAGGAACTGCTTGGGGATGATCTGGTCGGTGTCGACGTCGTGGCGGTTCAGGACCGACACCCGGCCCTCGATCATCTCGATCGCCTTCATCGGCTCCACCCCCTTATGTCGACGAAGTGACCCTCGAGCGCCGCGGCGGCGGCCATCTGCGGCGAGACCAGATGCGAGCGGGCGCCTTTGCCCTGCCGGCCCTCGAAGTTGCGGTTCGACGTCGAGGCCACACGCTCGCCCGGCGCGGCGATGTCGGGGTTCATTCCCAGGCACATCGAGCACCCGGCGCCGCGCCAGTCAAACCCGGCGCGCTTGAACACCTCGTCGAGGCCCTCGCGCTCGGCCTGCGTCTTGACCTGCTGGGAGCCCGGAACGACCATTGCGTAGACGTCGTCGGCGACCCGACGCCCGTCGATGACGGACGCCGCCGCGCGCAGATCCCCGATTCTCGAGTTCGTGCACGAGCCGATGAACACGCGGTCGAGCCTGATCTCCTCGATCGGGATCCCGGGCTCGAGGCCCATGTAGTGGAGCGCGCGCTGGTCCTGTTCCGAGTAGGGCTCGGGAACGGCTTCGGTCACCGGGACGACCATTCCCGGGTTCGTGCCCCAGGTCACCATCGGACTGATGGCGGTGGCGTCGACGGTGATCTCCTTCTCGAAGCTGGCGCCGGGGTCGGTGTGTAGCTCTAGCCATTCGGCTGGGCACGTCCGCGGGCGCACCGGGCCGGCCGATGACCCATTGATAAGTGGTGTCGTCCGGGGCGATCATCCCCGCCCGTCCTCCACCCTCGATCGTCATGTTGCACACGGTCATCCGGCCCTCCATCGACAGCGACTCGATCGCCGGCCCCGCGTACTCCACGACGTGACCGACTGCGCCGTCCACCCCCATCTGGCCGATCGTCTGGAGGATGAGGTCCTTGGCCGTGACACCGAAGCCCAGCGAGCCCCCGTAGTTGATCCGCATCGAGCGAGGCTTTGACTGCACCAGGCACTGGGTGGCGAGCACGTGCTCGACCTCGCTGGTGCCGATTCCGATCGCCAGCGCGCCGAATGCTCCATGGGTGGCGGTGTGCGAGTCGCCGCAGACGATCGTCATTCCCGGCTGGCTGATGCCCAGCTCGGGACCGATCACATGCACGATCCCCTGCTGTTCGGAGCCCAGCGAGTAGACGGGAATGCCGAACTCCTCGCAGTTGCGCTCGAGTGTTTGAACCTGGACGCGACTCAGCTCGTCGCGGATGCGGGCCGCGACGGGCGTGCCGTCGGTGGGAACGTTGTGGTCGGCCGTGGCGACCGTGCGGTCGGGACGCCTCACCTTCCGGCCGGCCAGCCGCAGACCGTCGAAAGCCTGCGGGCTGGTGACCTCATGCACCAGGTGCAGGTCGACATACAAAAGCCCGGGTGCCACCTCGTGGCCGTCCCAGATCTTGTCGAACAGGGTCTTGGGCGTTTCGGTCATCAGCTCCTCCGCAGGCCGGCGCTTACCACGGCCAGCAGCACGACCTCGTTGTCGTCCGAGGGGTTCTCGAAATGGTGTGGCAGGTCGGCGTCGAAGGTCACGCAGTCGCCTTCGCCGAGCACCTGGCGCTCACCGTCGCAGACGAGCGCCACCGAGCCGGACTCCACCAGCGCAGTCTCGCGGCTGCCGGGTTCGTGCATCGGCGGGTCACCCGGGCCGCCGGTCACGGCGCCCGGCGCGAGCGTGTGACGTGATAGCTCGGCCCGCTGGCCGGGGAGCGGCGGCGTGAGGATCTCGTAGCGGTGGCCGCTCTTGGGGGCGCTCGGGCCCTTGCGCCGCTCGGAGGCGCGCACGATCGTGACCGCGCCGTCCTCGTCGAGCCGCAACAGCTGCGACAGCCGCAGCTCGAGACCGGCGGCGATCCTCGAGGCGACCTGGAGCGTGGGACTCGTCTCTCCGCGCTCGACCTGGGAAAGCATCGGGGCGCTCACGCCCGAGCGCTCGGCCAGGTCGCGCAAGGACATCGACATTGCTTCGCGCAGGGCGCGGATGCGGGAACCAACCCCCGACTCGGCTAGCTCCACGGCTGGCATACGATCGTACGTTATCACGTACGGCTGGGGCTTGTCCCGCGGGCTCGCCACTCGAGCGGATGCCGCCAAGGGAGGTCGCAGTACCGTGCCGACTAGTCTGAGGTCCATGCTCTCTCGACCCGATGTCCTGGCACTAGGTGGCGGCGGCGTCCTGGGCGTGGAGTGGCTGATGGGGGTACTGGCCGGCATCGAGGACGCCACCGGATTCGACCTGCGTGGCTGCGAGCACTTCGTTGGCACGTCTGCTGGTTCGATCGTCTCGGCCCGGCTGGCAGCAGGACTCAGCCCGCGGCGGCCAGACGCGTCGGCCACCGAGCTCGAGCTCGCGCCGGCTCCCAGGGTCGGAAACGGCTTTGCGACGGCGGCGCTCGCGGTAGCACGCCGCGCCGCCGACTTGACGCTGACCGCATCGGCCCCAGTCGCGCCCCTGGCGTTGGCCGCATCGGGTCCCGGCGGCGCGTTCATGCGAGCGGGAGTGCTGACGCGAATGGCGCCGCCGCACCGGACCCTGGATGGCCTGCGGGAGCACGTGGACGGCTATGGCGCGCGGTTCGACGGGCGCCTGCGGGTGGCGGCGGTAGATCGCGCCCGTGGCCGGCGGGTGATGTTCGGAAGCCCGGGCGCGCCCAAGGCCGGCGTCGGCGCGGCGGTGGCGGCATCGTGCGCGGTCCCCTGGCTGTTCTCCCCGGTGACGATCGCCGGCCGGGAATACGTCGATGGCGGCGTGTGGAGCGCCACCAACCTCGATGCCGCCCCGGCGGGCCTTCACACCCACGTTCTCTGCCTGAACCCCACCGCCGGAATCAGCGGCACGCACACGTTGATGTCGGTCGCGCGGCGGTTGGCGCGCTCGGCGGTGTCGATCGAGGCCCTAGCGCTGCGGCGCAAAGGCGCGATCGTCCAGACCGTCGCGCCGGACCTCGACTCCGCGGCCGCGATGGGCGGCGACTTCATGGATCCCGAGCCGCGAAAGCGGGTGCTGGGCGCGGGCTATCGACAGGGGCTGCGGCTGGGGTCTTCTACCCCGCGCTGACCGGCTCCACCTCCGCCCGAGCGGAGATCTCGGCTCGCCTGAGCGCGTTCGACAGGGCCCGCACGTACGCCCGTCCGGCGGCCTCGAGGATGTCGGTGGAGACGCCCTGTCCCGAGCCGGTCACGCCGCTGATCTCGAGCACCACCGACGTCTCGCCGAGCGCGTCCTGACCGCCGGTCACAGCGTCGACGCGGAATTCCCTTAACCGGGGATCCACGCCGGTGGCGGCGTTTATGGCCCGGAAGATGGCGTCGACCGGGCCGTCGCCGGTAAACGATCCGGTGACTTCCTCCCCATCCGGCGTGCGGACGCCCACCGTGGCGTGCGGGGGCCGGCGCGACGAAGCCTCGACGTCGAACCACTCGAGCTGGTAGCCCGCGACCTCCTCGCGCAGCTCGTCGGTCACCAGCGCCTCGAGGTCCAGCGCGGTCACGTGCTTCTTCTTGTCCGCGATCTCCTTGAACCGCTTGAACGCCGTGTTCAGGTTCTGGCCCGATAGCTCGAACCCCAGCTGGCCCAGCGCCTGCTGGAGCGCGTGCCGGCCTGAATGCTTGCCCAGCACGATCGAGTTGGCGTCGAGCCCCACGGTCGTGGCGTCCATGATCTCGTACGTGGTGCGCTCCTTGAGGACACCGTCCTGGTGGATCCCCGACTCGTGCGCGAACGCGTTGCGGCCCACCACCGCCTTGTTGGGCTGTACCGGATAGCCCGTGAGGCGCGAGACCAGCCGCGACGTACGGGCGATCTCGCGGGTGTTGGCGCCGGTGTGGAGGCCCACGTCGGCCTGACGGGTGTGGAGCAGCATCACGATCTCCTCGAGCGAGGCGTTACCGGCGCGCTCGCCGATTCCGTTCACCGCGCATTCCACCTGACGCGCTCCGGCCCGCAACCCGGCGAACGAGTTCGCCACCGCCAGCCCCAGGTCGTCGTGGCAGTGGACGGAAACGATCACGTCGCGCAGCTCCGGAACGAACTCGTAGAGCTTCCGGAGGTAGTCCTCGTACTCGTGGGGCATCGTGTATCCGACCGTGTCGGGAATGTTGATCGTGGTCGCTCCCTCCTCGATCGCCATCCGGCAAACCTCGGCCGTGAACTCGACGTCGGCCCGGGTGGCGTCCATCGGCGAGAACTCGACGTCCTCCACGTACTGCTTGGCGTGTGCCACCGCCGCGCGCGCTTGGCCGACCACGTCCTGGCGCGTGGTCTGGAGCTGATGGCGGATGTGAATGTCAGAGGTCGAGATGAAAGTGTGTATGCGGGGCCGGTCGGCGTCGCGGACCGCGTTCCAGGCCGCGTCGATGTCGGCCACGTGGGTTCGCGCCAGTCCCGCCACCATCGGACCCTCCACGTTGCGCGAGATCTCCTGAACCGCCTCAAAGTCGCCGGGTGAGGTGATGGGGAACCCGGCCTCGATTACGTCCACCCCCAGCCGTGCGAGCTGCTGGGCGATCTCGAGCTTCTCCTGCGTGTTCAGCGAGATGCCGGGCGACTGCTCGCCGTCACGCAGCGTGGTGTCGAAGATCAGTACTCGGTTTGGGTCTCGGTCCGGGCTCATGTCACTCCTTGAAGTTCTCGATCTGGCTCTTCTCCGGCTGGTGTGCGGCTACGGGCGGCCGCCGACGCGCTATTCCCCCCGAAGGGGGAGGAGAAGAAGCGAGCGCGCAGCGCGAGCGGTCAAGGGCGACCGGAGGTCGCACGACCGTCTCAAAACGCGGGCCGGGATGGCCCGCGGAGGAACTGCGCTGTCGAGGCTGAGCGCCATGAGCGACGGAGACTAGCAACGCCCGTTTGCGATGCAAGAGCCTCGGGTCCCTCCGCCCTGGGCATGCAAAACGTCGCGATCCCGGTCTTCGAGGGCAGGGGCGGTGACGTACGCACCCCCCAGCTAGCGAAACCCCCCAACCGTCGCCGAGGAATCACGGTTTGGGGAGTTATGCATATCGGCGAGCCGCCGGGCCGCGGCCCCAGCACCGTCAAGCTCTAAAGACCCCACCCAACCAGTCAAAGATAACCTGGTTGCGCCGCTGCGGCGCCATCGGGGCGTCGTGTAATTGAGCTCCAGCGGTCAGTTCCGAAGCGCATTTCGGGAGGCGGTTCGCAGAACCCTGGCAATAGTGCCCGTAGTTCTCCCCACGGCTTGGTGAAATGGCCGAGTTTGGCGCAGGCGATCTCGGGAGGGATGGACGATCTCGGGAACGGTTCCGTATTCTCGGCAGCGGAGGCGATCTCGGGAGCGGAGCCGACTCGGGAGCGGGCCGATCTCGGGAGCGGAGGGGGTCGCACGCGGGCTGCCGGCCTGCGGCGGCTACGCCCTCGCGTACAGCTCCTCGATCTCCTGGCGATACTTCTCGGCAATCGGCTTTCGCTTGAGCTTCATCGTCGGCGTCAGCTCGTCGCCCGCCGGAGGCCAGTCGCAGGGCAGCACCTTGAAGCGCTTGATCTGCTCGACCCTCGACAAGTGAGAATTCGCGCGCTCCACTCCCGCCGCCACCTCGTCTAGGACCACAGGCTCCGAGGCCATCGCTTCCAGGGACGAATCGCCGAGCCCGTGCGAAGCCGCGAACGAAGCGGCCGCGTCTGGGTCGAGCACGATCAGGGCCACGTTGTACGGCCGCCGGTCGCCGATCGCGATCGCCTGCCCGATCAGCGAGCTTCCGGACTTGAGCTGCTGCTCGATGTTCGCCGGGGACATGTTCTTGCCGGCGGCGTTGATGATCAGCTCCTTCTTGCGGTCGACGATCCGGACGAACCCATCGTCGTCCATCGAGGCGATGTCGCCGGTGTGGAGCCAGCCGTCGCCGTCGACCGTCTCGGCGGTTTTCTCCCGCTGCCCGCGGTAGCCGGCCATCACCAGCGGCCCGCGCGCCAGGAGCTCGCCGTCGTCGGCGAGCTTGAGCTCCATGCCCGGCAGGGCCTTCCCCACCGTGCCGAACTTCAGCTGGTCGCGAGGGACGAGCGTCGCCACGCACGACAGCTCCGACATCCCCCACACCTCGCAGATCGGGATCCCGATGGCGGCGAAGAATTCGAGCAGCTCGAGCGGGGCGGGAGCGGCGCCCATGATGTAGGACTCGCAACGGTCGAACCCCAACCGGGCCCGGATCGCCGCAAAGATCTGTGTGTCGGCTCGCTCCCAGGCCTCGCGCAGCTCATCCGGGACCGGTTCCCCCTTCTGCTCGTGCCGGACCTTGCGAATGCCGAGCTCGAGCGCCTCTTCCGTCGCCTTGCGCTTCGCCTCGTCGGGCTCGGCCGCGATCCCTGCCTGGAGCGCAGCCATCAGCTTCTCCCAAACCCGAGGCACCCCACCGAACCGGGTGGGACGGGCGTCCGCCACGTAGGCGAACACTTGCGTCGGGTCCGGGCAGCAGGTGAGCGTGTTGCCCCACGCCATCTGCGCGTAGTGCGTCAGTCCTCGGTCGGCGATGTGCGCCAGCGGCAGGTATGACACGACCGATCCCCCGCCGCGGCTGAGCCACGGCGAGGCATCGTGCAGCATGCGGCACTGGGCGAGCTCGTTGAAGTGCGTCAGCTGGACGCCCTTCGGCGGTCCCGTGGTGCCCGAGGTGTAGATCAGCGTCAACACGTCGTTTGGCTCCACGGCGCGCCAGCTGGCCTCGAAGTCGAACCCCTCGGGCGACGGCTCGCCGGTCTCCAGATCCCCGAACGCGATCTCATCATCGGAGGCGCCGTCGAGCACGATCGCGTGCTCGACCACGCCGGCGCTGCGCATGGCCTCGGCAGCCCGGTCTCGGAAGGCGGCCTCGAATATGAACACTCGGTTGGCCGCGTCGTCAAGCAGATAGGCGATCTGCTCGGGCGATGAGGTGTTGTAGATCGAGAACGGCGTTCCGCCGAGGTGCATGACGGCCGTGTCGAGTAGGTGAAACTCCGGTCGGTTCGTGAGCATGAACCCGACCGTGTGGCCGCGGCGCACGCCGAGCGCGTGCAGTGCGCCCGCCAGCCGCTCGACGCGCTCGGCGTACTCGCCGAACGTGATCGACACGGCGTCGCCGAGTGTTCTGAGCGCCACCTGATCGGACCGCTCCGAAGCGGTCAGCTGAAACGCCTCGCACATCGTCGCGGCGTCGAGCGCCGCCGGCCTGCTCTCCTCGACCCGCGTGGCCGTTGTCACGACGCCAACGCTACAGCGTCACGGTGCGCCCGGCGACGAATCCATCGCCGGCGACGATCTCCTCCAGCACCTGCTGCGGGACGGCGGCGTCGGTGGTGATCACCATCGCCGCCAGGCGGCCGTCGGCCTCGGCCTCGGAGCCGTCGGGCTGGCGCCCGACGGCAGCCGAGACGATGTTGATCCCGTGCTTGCCGAAGATCGTGCCGACGCGGCCGATCATCCCGGGAAGGTCGCGGTACCGGAACACCGTGATGTGGTCCTCGAGCTGGACATCGAAGCGCTGTCCCCATGCCTCGAGCAGGTGAGGCCTGTTGCGCCTGCCGATCAGCGTGCCCACGACCCGCACTCGATCCTCGCCGCCCACCACCGAGACGCGCACCAGATCGGTGTAGTCGCGGGCGCTGGTTCGCTTGGTCTCCGCCACGTCGATCCCTCGCTCCTCGGCCAAAGCGGGGGCGTTGACCTCGTTGACCTCCTCCTCCGTGTGGCCCTGGAGCACGCCCATCAGTACCTGGATCGACAGAAGCCGGGTGTCGCGCTCCGCGATCCGGCCAAGGAACTCAGTCTCCACGCGGTCGATCGACGAACCCTCAGCGAGCGCCACCCCAATTCTGCCCAGCGAGCGGCACAGAGGCACGAATGGCCCTAGCACCTCCATGTCCTCGCTCGGAATGGCAGGCACATTGACCGCGCTCGTGACGACCCCGCCGGTAAGCGCCGCGATCACCTGCTCGGCCGCCTGATAGCCGGCCCGGTCGGTGGCCTCCGCCGTCGAGGCCCCGAGGTGGGGCGTCGCGATCACGTTCGGGTATCCGAACAGCGGATGCTCGGTCGCGGGCTCTGAGCGAGAACACGTCGAGCGCCGCACCCGCGACCTTGCCGGAGTCGAGCGCCGCCTTCAGATCCTCCTCGACCACCAGAGGACCTCGGGCCACGTTCAGGACCCGGACCCCGTCCTTGCACTTGGCGAGCGCCTCGGCGTCGAGCCAGCCCTCCGTCTCCGGAGTCTTGGGCAAGTGCAGAGTCAGGAAGTCGGCTGCGGCGTAGACCTCGTCCGATGAGGAGGCCTGCTCCACGCCGAGCTCGCGGAAGCGGTCGGCGGCCACGAACGGGTCGAACGCGATCACCCTCATGCCAAATCCGCGTGCTCGCTGCGCGACCAGTTGACCGATCCGCCCGAAGCCCAGGATCCCGAGCGCCTTTCCGTCCAGCTCCACGCCTGAGAACTTGGAGCGCTCCCAAGCGCCGCCGGTCAACGACGCGTGCGCCTGGGGAATGTTGCGGGCCAGTGCCAGCAGCAACGCCATGGTGTGCTCGGCGGCGGTGATCACGTTCGACTGCGGCGCGTTGGCGACGACGATCCCCCGCTTGGTCGCGGCGGGAACGTCGACGTTGTCCACCCCCACCCCGGCGCGGCCCACGGCGCGCAGGCGCGCCGCCTTTGAGAGAAGCTGCGCGTCGAGATTGGTGGCCGAGCGGATCAGGATCCCGTCGTAATCGCCGATCCGCTGCTCCAGCTCCTCGCGAGACCAGCCGACTCCGACGTCCACGTTGAAGTGCTCTCGCAAGAGCTCGATCCCCGAGTCGCCGATCTTCTCCGCCACGAGCACGCGCGGCCTGTCCACGGCCTGCGCCTCGGGCGCCAGCGCGGAGGCGGTCATGACTGACGCTCCAGCACCCAGTCGATGCAGGCCGTCAGGGCCTGCACGTCGGCCGGGTCGGTGGCCGGGAACATCGCGACCCTCAGCTGGTTTCGTCCCAACTTGCGGTACGGCTCGACGTCGACGATCCCATTGGTACGGAGCGTGGCCGCCACCGCCGCGGCGTCGACCTCCTCGGCGAAGTCGATCGTGCCCACGACCAGCGAGCGCTTCTCGACGTCGCTCACGAACGGCGTGGCCACGTCGTGGGCCTCGGCCCATCCGTAGAGCTCCTCCGAGGATTCCCTGGTCCTCGCCACCATCGCCTCGAGACCCCCGAGGCCGAGCATCCAGTCGAGCTGGTCGGCGAGCAGGAACAGGGTGGCGATCGCCGGGGTGTTGTAAGTCTGGTCCTTCGCCGAGTTGTCCAGTGCGATGGCCAGCGACAGGAAGTCGGGAATCCACCGGCCCCGCGGCCGCTCGGTCACAAGCGCCTCGATCCGTCTGAGCGCGGCGGGCGACAGCAGCGCGAGCCACAGGCCGCCGTCCGAGGCGAACGCCTTCTGAGGCGCGAAGTAATACGCGTCAGCCTGGGAGACGTCGACGGGCAGGCCCCCCGCGCCGGATGTGGCGTCGATCAACACCAGCGCGTCACCGGCACCCGGCGGTCGGATCGCCGGCACCATCACGCCCGTGGAGGTCTCGTTCTGGGCCCAGGCGACGACGTCCGCGTCGCCGGCCTCGATCCCCACCGGGTCCGGCGCGTCGCCGGGCTCCGCCGAGTCGACGATCGGCTCGTCGAGGAACGGCGCGGCCCGGGTGCAGGCCGCGAACTTCGAGGAGAACTCCCCGTAGGTCAGGTGCAGTGCCCGGTCGCACACCAGGCAACAGGTGGCGGCGTCCCAGAACGCGGTGGTGCCCCCATTGCCCAGCGCGACCTCATAGTCGTCGGGCGCGGAGAACAGCTCGCGCAGGCCTGAGCGGATGCGCGCCACCAGATCCTTGACGGGCTTCTGGCGATGCGAGGTTCCCATCACCTTCGCCCCCTCGGTCGCCAGCCGGTCTAGCTGCTGGGGCCGGACCCGCGAAGGGCCGGAGCCGAACCGGCCGTCGGCGGGCTTCAGCTCGTCCGGGATCTTGAGCGCGGTCTCGGTCTGGGTCATGCGGACTCCTCGAAGTTAGCGGGATCTACATGCCCAGGCGCGCGGCGATCAGTTGCCCGTCGTTCCCCGGTGGTTGCATCCACCTCAAGCGCCAGTTGCGACGGCTCATTGAAGTGTATCCCGGTGCCGCTGGTGCCTCGTGCCACGCCGGCCGTGGCGGACAATGCACCTTCAGGTGGTGTTCTGGAGCAGCCGACGACGCTCATCGCGAGCCTGATAGAACGCCGCGCATGGCTCGACGCATTCTGGCGTCGCTGGCGCTAGTCCTTCCCCTCCTGGTTCCGGCCGTGGCTCGGGCCAACCGGAGCGACATCGCTCGCTATGTCCTGCCGCCCGGCAACTACGGCGGGCTTCCGACGGGCCCACACTCGCTCGATCAACTGCCTCTCTATTCGGGGCTGACCCCCCTGCGGCGCAATGTCTCGAAGCAGGCCGTCAACCGCTTCTACCTGCCGATGAACTTGAGCCCGATCGGGACGACGCAGGTCCAGCCCGTGGGACGCAATGACGTCACGGTCACCTACGACGCCTACGGGATCCCGCATATCAAGGGCCAGACGCGCGCCGGGATGATGTTCGGCGCGGGCTGGGTGATGGCCCGGGACCGTGGACTCCTGTTCCAGTTCGGCCGGGAGCCGGCGCGAGCCGCGGTGGCTGACATCCCCGGCCTCGACGCGTTCTCGCTCGTCACGAGCGCGACGCCATTTCAGCCCAGCGCCCAGGCCGAGGCGCTCGTGACCAGCGAGCAGCAGGCCCTCGTCCGCGCCTACGGGGCGGAGGGTCGGCAGATGCTTACCGACATGAACAATTACGCCGCCGGCATCAACGCCTACTACACGTCGAACCACATCCCCTTCCCCGGTAGCGGCCGTCCGTTCGACGCCAATGACGTGATCGCGGTGACCGCGTTCATCGGTTCGATCTTCGGCAACGGAGGCGGTGACGAGCACGAGAACTCCGACCTACTGGCCCGCCTCCAGCAGAAGTTCGGCGGCCGGCGCGGGCACGCGATGTGGAGTGACGCCATGGAGGCGAACGATCCCGACGCGCCGGTGACGACGCATAAGACCTTCAACTACCCCACGCTCACGGGGGGCAAGGCGCGCGGGTCGGTTGTCGTCGATGCGGGGTCGGTCCAGCTTGCCAAGGACCCGCGTACCGGCGCCGCCCGCACGACGGAGCCTGCCCGGCGCCACGCCTCGAACTGGCAGCTGGTGGCGCCCAGCCGCTCGGCTACCGGCCGAGCGCTCGCGGTGATGGGCCCCCAGCTCGGCTACTACTACCCGGAGATCGTCTACCAGGAGCAACTCCAGGGGCCGGGCATCGACGCCCAGGGCATCGCCGCGTCGGGAATTGGCCTCTACATGCTGATCGGCCGCACGGGCAACTATGCCTGGAGCCTCACCTCCGCAAGCAACGACAACGAGGACGTGTTCGCGGAGAAGCTGTGCGTGCCGGGTGGCGGCACTCCGACCCGCGCCACCCTTTCATATGCGTACCGCGGGCGCTGCGAGCCAATGCGCATCTTCGATGCCGGCCGGCTCGGGAACAAGGAGGTCACCTTCCCGATGACCGTCCACGGCCCGGTGATCGGGACCGCGACCGTGCACGGGCGACCCTACGCGCTCGCTCGCAAGCGCTCGACCTACGGCCAGGACGTGCTGTCGCTGGCGGCGCTCAAGGCCATGACCGAGGGGCGGGCCACGACGCCACAGAAGTTCTGGAAGTTCGCGAACCGGTTCGGCTTCACCTTCAACTGGGGATACGTGTCGCGCACGGTCACGTCGTTCTTCTCCTCGGGGCGGCTCCCGATCCGCGCCCGAGGGTTGGATCGCCGCTTGCCGACGCTGGGGACCGGCGCGTACGAGTGGCGCGGCTTCCTCCCGGAGCTGGCCCATCCACACGACATCGGCGGCCCAAACAATCTGCTGCTGAACTGGAACAACAAGGCGGCGCCGGGGTGGATGCACGGCGACGACCAGCACCTTGGCTCGGTGCAGCACGTCGAGCTGTTCGGTCCCTTCCCGCGACGCCCGCGGATAAACGACGTCGTGGGCGTGATGAACAAGGCCGCCACCCAGGACGAGTCCGGCGCGCTCGTGTGGCCTGTCATCCGGGCCATGCTGCGTCGCGCAAAAGCGCCGAACGCCCAGACGGCGAGTGCGGTCTCGCTGATCGATAAATGGGTCAGCCGTGGGGCCCCGACCGTGGGCAGTCCGCCCGGGGGGCCCATCCCCTACGCGGGCGCAGCGGTATTCCAAGTCGCATGGCCACACATCTTCCAGGCCGTCATGGGACCGCGATACGGAAACCTTCTGGCGGCGTTCGAGAACCTGCTCGGCACCGATCCCTCCTATGTCGACAAGGACCTCAAGACACAGCTCGGGCGCCGCGTCCTGCAGCCGTACAACTTCCGCTACTGCGGCCGCGGGAAGGTGAGAGCATGCGCTCGCTCGCTGTGGGCGGCGATCAGCACGGCACGGTCCGACTTGGTCAAGCTGGTGGGCTCGAACCCGTCGCGGTGGCGCGTCAACCAGGGCACGACCAAGTTCGTGCCCGGACTCATCCCGACCACGTTCCCGACCACCAACCGCCCCACCTATCAGCAGGTCATCTCGCTGGCGCGGAGACGTTAGATCTGGATGACAGTGGCGCGAGAGTGACTTCGGCTCGCGCCTAGTCTGGCCGCAGCGCTTGCTCCTGTCGATGGTAGGCGGTGACCAGGTCGCTCTCGGGGAGTTCGATGTCTTCCCAAACCACGGGTGTTCCCATTGGGACGTTGCGGACTAGGCGCGCGTGGTTTGGCTCGTCGGGTTCGAGCAGGCAAATCGGTACAGCGCCGAGCCTGTTAGCGATGGTCCGCTGCTCGACCTCTCCGTACACCTGGCTCCCCCCAATGGCGCGTTCGAGCACCGTTCCAGCGGTCAGATCGGTCTTCGCAATCGCGATCACCTCGGTGACTGGGCGCTCCAGAGGTGAAAACACCGGCTGTCGGTCGATCGCCACGGTACCTAGCGCGTACATGGATTCCAGATGGCAGAGGTGGTACGGGCGATAGAAGAGATAGAAGGGGCCGTCGCCCATCTTGTAATACCTGAGGTACTCCCGCTGGACCGGCTGGTCGCAGTATCCGACGAGAAAGACCCCCCCGCCCGGATCGGCGCCCAAGACGTAGTCGACAATCCCCGGCTCGCGGAGAGCGCCCAGGTCGAACTTGTCAAACACCTCGCTCACGTGGGCAGCCTTTGGCCCGATCATTCCGCGTTTGGCAGGTCGAAGTCCGGTGGCATTGGCGACCAACGCCATCTCGATATTCAGCTTCGTACCGTCCGTGTATGCAGCGCACATGATCGGGTTGAGGTTGCGCTTCCGCGCTTCGTCGACGACCGAGGCGGCTGTCGCTCGACGGTCCAGGAACCCTTTGATGTTTCCAGCCATGACCAGTTCGAATCCCCACAGTTGAACCTCGTCGATCATCCGCATCAGGACGCCGTGCTGGTCCCCGGCGTCGCTCGTGATGACCGCGCCGGATTCATCTGCCCTGCGGTGGAGCGAAGGGCCGAGGAGACAATCAATCTCAGCGTTCATCAGCACAACATCGATCTTCATCTGCAGCGCGGCGTCGATTGCGCCGGCGGCGGCGGCGACGCTTGAGCTGGATTCGAACAGCACGTCGACCACGTCGCGGCCCTCCGCCAGCACGGCCTTCGGGTCCGCACTGACGATCGTCTTGCCGGCTCTGACTGCCGCGCGCACCTCAGCGCCTGAGCTGGCGACCGTCCACGGCCGCCCTTGGAGTTGGGCGGCCTGCTCGGCGCGCCCGACGTCGATGTCGATGGCGGCCACCATACGTACACCTGGAGTGCGCGCGCACTGCAGTGCAAGCCCGCGGCCCATTGACCCGCCTGCGCCCATCACAGCCACCCTGATCGGACAACCGGCCCGCTCCAGCGCAACAAGTTCTCGATACACGGTCCGGCCTGTTATAGCGGGAGGGCAAGCCTCCGCTGACGGTCACGGGCGCAGAGGAGCTTCTGCGCGAGCGGCAACCTCACGGTTGACCACCGCTCTTAGAGTTCGGCGGCGTGGGTTTCTCCGAATCCGGACTGGATCGCGCAGATCAGTTCGATTTCTTTGTCGGTGAAGAGATCAACGTCGGCGGGATCTCCTCCGCGGACCGCGAGTCACTGATCGCGTTACACGCGGCGTTGGCCGATCGCGGCGACTTCACTTATCTAAACGTCAGCTCAGATCACCTCGCCCGCTTCCAGGGTGGAGCGGATACCGGCAAGGTGACCACGATCCTGGCCAGGGGTGAGAACGTGAGCGCAGTGGACCGAAGCGCGGATCTCTGCTTCATCGACCCCTCACATACCAACGCCCCCACGCTTGAGGATGCCCGTGTCTGCCGTCAGGTGATCCGTGATCGGGGCATCATCGTCCTGCACGACAGGACGATCGTCGGCCACGACATCCGACAGTTTCTTCGCGAGCTAGCGCGTTATCGCGCCTACCCCCTGGCTCACCACCTATTCGTCGTGGAGATCAACGTTCCCACCCTCCTGTCGGATCCGAGAGTCAGGGCCCAGGTTCCGCGCGCCGCATGGCTCGTCGCCGATCGGCTTCGGCTGACGCCAGTGGCGCTGCGGCTCGGGGCCGTGTTCTGGCTCCTGCGACAGGTGCCTCGCTGGACTGCCCTGACACTGGGCGGACCGCGTCGCAGAAGGCTCCGGGTACCTCGGCCAGCCGCGGTACGGCTGTGTCCGTCGGGCCGCCTTTCGAGATCTACACCTTCGCCAATGACAGCGCTCTCTTTGACCGGATGCGCGAGTCGTTCATCGCTGCGGGATTCAGCGCCAACGCCTTCGTACGCCTGAGCGATAGTGACGACAATCCGTACGCAGCGATCACCCGTATAGGCCAACAGTCAGCCGCCCGATATCCGATTCTCTGCCATCAAGACGTGCTGGCCGATCGGGGTGCCGGGGCCGCACAGCTTCTGGCCGCACTCGAGCAGCTTGACGCGATCGATCCTCACTGGGTTGTCGCAGGAACCGCCGGGGTAATGCGAAGCGGCCGTCTCCTGCGGCGGGTTCTCGACCCCAGTGGTGGCTCGACCGGCGAGGTCCTGCCGCTTCCGGTGGTGACGCTGGACGGATTGTTCCTGGTCTTCAACCGCCGAAATGCACCGCGCTGCTCGACCGACATATCCGAGTATCACCTGTACGGCAGTGACGCGTGCCTCCATGCCCTCTCGTCTGGCGGGTCAGCGTACGTAATCGACTTTCCAATCGCGCACGTCACGCGCAGCGCAGGAAGACCACCCACCCCGGCTGTCGAGCGCGCATTCTCTCGCTTCATCGCAGCTTGGAGCAAGCGCTGCTGGTTCCTATACGTTCCTACTACCGTCGGCACGTTCTTCGTGAGCCGCTCGAAGCTTCTGCGACGCTTCTTCGGCTCGCCACGCGTTGTCGCGCTTGTGGACCTAGGTAGCGACGTTCATTGGGGCTCCGGCCTACGGCTGATAGATCAGATCTCCACGCCTGAATTACGTAGTCGGAGAAGCAGCCTTTAGCGTCAGTCGCAGCCGCTACTCGTGGAACTCCGTGTCGATCCAGTCCATCTGGGCCCGGAGGTCTTGCCCCACCACCTCGACCTGGTGGCGTGACTGCTCCTCGCGCATGCGCTTGAAGTTCTCCTGCCCGGCCCGGTTCTCCGCGATCCACTCCCGCGCGAAGTCACCGCCCTGGATCTCGTCCAGAAGCTGCTTCATCGCCCGCCGCGACTCCTCGCCGATCACGCGCCTTCCGCGGGTCAGGTCGCCGTACTCGGCCGTGTTGGAGACCGAGTAGCGCATGCCGGCGATGCCCTTCTCGTGCATCAGGTCGACGATCAGCTTCAGCTCATGCAGGCACTCGAAGTAAGCCAACCGCGGGTCATAGCCGGCATTCACGAGCGTCTCGTAACCCGCGCGCACCAGCTCGGTGACGCCGCCGCACAGCACGGCCTGCTCGCCGAACAGATCCGTTTCGGTCTCGTCCTTGAAGGTGGTCTCGATCACTCCGCCCCGCGTGCAGCCGATGCCCTTGGCGTACGCCAGCGCTACCTCCAGCGCCTTGCCGCTCGCGTTCTGATGCACGCCCACAAGCGCCGGCACGCCCGAGCCCTCCAGGTACTGGCGCCTGACCAGGTGGCCCGGGCCCTTGGGCGCGATCAGCGTCACGTCGACCTCGGGCGGCGGCACCACCTCCTGGTAGTGAATCGAGAACCCATGCCCGAACAGCAGCATGTTTCCCGGCGCTATCCCGTCGCTTACTCCCGATTCCCACACCTGGCGGTGAAGCTCGTCGGGGACCAGCATCATCACGAGGTCTCCCCTACTGGCCGCATCCGCCGGCTCCAGCACTTCCAGCCCATGGGCGCGCGCCTTCTCCACGCTGGGCGACGAGGACCTCAGCCCAACGACTACCGAGACGCCCGAATCCTTGAGGTTCAACGCGTGGGCATGGCCCTGAGAGCCGTAGCCTATGATCGCGACTGTCTTGCCGTCGAGCTCGTTTAGGTCCGCATCGTCGTCGTAGAACATGATCTGCGAGGCTACACACCCGGAGACGAGATCGACGTCCCAGCGGCAGCGACGCCGACCCACGCCGCGAGGCGTTTGCCGGGAGTCGGGCCGGGTAGCCGCAGACCACAGAGCGAGCGAAGGAGACCGGAGACCGTGGCACTAGATGACCTGTTCAGCACCGAGTCGGCATTCGTCGCAGCGGCCACCGCGGCCGTTTTCTCCCCCCGCACGCGCGAGACGATGCGGCGCGGAGCAGTCCTCGGCGTGACCGGCGCGCTCAAGGCCGGCGAGGCCGTGGGCGGCGTCGCCCGTGGCGCGGTGCGTGGCGTACGCAATGGGACGAGTTCGGGCGGCGGCGGCTCCCGGTCGCGCAGCGGCGGCAGCTCCTCCAGCCGAGGCAACAGCGGATCCAGCAGGAGCCGGTCATCCTCGCGGCGCAGCAGCGGAAAGAGCAGCTCGTCGTCCAGATGAGCAGCGGCAACAGCTCATCCTCGAGCTCGCGCTCGGCCGAGGAGCGTGCCGAGGAGATCGTCGAACGGGTTTTGACCGACGGCTCTCGATGGATCAAGCGGATCGCGGGGCGCGTGCGCGAGGAGGTCGAGGACATCGTCGCCGAGGCCAAGACGCGGAGTCAGAGCTCGCGCACCAGCGACAAGTAACGCGCAGCCGCTCGGGACATCGGTGACTTCACGGTGACCGTAACGGCCGAGCAGCCCCGCGTCGTGCGGGCCACGCCCGGTCGGGTTCGGGTCCATATCCCTGACTGGGACGGCGAGAACGCCCAGGCGCTGGAGCAAGCCCTGGTCGCGATCCCCGACGTGAGCGAGGCATCGGCTCGCTCCTCAACTCGAAATGCGCTGCTGCTCTTGAGCGATCCCACGGTCGACCACGACAGGCTGATGGCGGCAGTCACCGCTCGGATGCGGAAGCTGTCACCGGCGGCAGGGAACCCCGGGCGACCAGAGCGGGAGGCGGACCAGCCGGGCGCGGGGGACCGAGAACGAAGAGGAACCGGATAAACCCAGCGTGCTGTCCGGCGTAAAGGGCATCCTCCGCGAGCACGCCGGCCGCTTCGGCCGCGCCCGGATCGCGGTTCGGGGAATCGACCGTGACCCCCAGCTTGCCCGGCGCGTTGTGAAGATCCTCGAGCGCCGTCCCGAAGTCCATCGGGCCGTGGCGAGCGCGACCACGGGACGGGTGATGGTGGAGTTCTCGGGCCGCGTCACCTCGATTCAGGACCTCCTGTCCGACATCTCGAGCGTCGAGCTGCCCCCGCAGCCGGGCGAGGATCGACCTGCACACCCGCTCGATCCCGCGCCCATCATCCAGAGCGGTGCCCGCGTGGCCGGGTCGCTGCTGGGACTGGGCTTGGTGGCGGCTCGAACGCTGTTCAAGGCGCCGGTGGCCGAGGGGGCGGCGAACGCCCCAGCAGCCGTCGCCGGTGCTCTGGGGCTGATCGAAGGCGCCCCGCCGGTCCGGGATGGGATCCAGCGGGCGCTTGGCCGCGACCGAGGCCAGCTGCTGCTGGGGGGCGCCGCGATCGCAAGCCTGACGCTGTCGGGCTCACCGCTCGGGCTGCTGCTGACCGGCGCCGGTGCGCTGCGGGTGTTCACCGAGGACCGTGCCCGCCGCGACGCCTGGCGGGAGTACGAGCGGCGCGTCCAGGAGCTCGACGAGGCCCAGGTGGGAGCAGTAGTCCGGCTGGAGCCGGGCTCCCGGGTACCGCTCACGGCCCGGGTCATCGAGGGGGTGGGCACCGTCGTCGGCGCCGACGGACTGCCCGACGGGACTTGTCCGGGCGTGGAGATCCGCGGCGGGGCGCATGTCCTCTGCGGGTCGTTGGTAGTAGAACTGCTCGGCGACCGCCGCTGGGATCCCCAGCCGCGCCCCGCGGATCCCCGACCGGACACGCTGCACTGGTACCTGACGGCGGTCGGTCCGGCGGCCGTCGCCTACGCACTCGTCCGCGCCGCTCGCCTCCGGTCGCTCGGCGCACTCTTCACCGGGCTCCTGCTCGCCAACCCGCGCGCGGCCGTGGTCGGAGCCGAGTCGGCCGACGTGGGCGCCTCGGCCCGCGTTCTCCGCGCCGGGGTCACGGTCGTCGGAACGCGGCCCGAGCGCAAGATCCGCCGCCCCAACGTGCTCTTCATCGACGGGCCGCGGGTGCTGACGAGCGGACTCGAGCAGACGCACGTCATTCCGGCCGCAGGAGGCGATCGGGCCGAGCTGGCGCAGTTGGTCTCCGCGCTGACCTCGTCCGCGGACGCGCCATGGGGCCGGACCCTGCCGCGGGTCAACGGACAGGCGGCCGCCGACGCGAGCTACGACGGCGATGGCGTGACCGCCACGGTCCGCGGCAGGAAGCTGCGGCTCGAACCTCCCTCCGCCGCCGACGAGGACGACCCCGAGGTCAGGCGGGTGATCGAGGCCGGCGAGCAGGCGCTCGTGCTACGTGATGACCCGGCCGGCAAACCGATCGCCTACGTGCGCCTGCGCCCGCGGTTGGCTCCCGGTGTCGAGGAGCTCCTTCAGCGCTGCGAGGCAATGGGCGTCGAGATCGCCGTGCTGGAGCGCGACGACAGGCGAGCCTCGCGCGCGCTTGCCAGGCGCGCGCATCTGCCGCTGATCGTGGAAGCGGACCTCACCGATCTCGTCCGCGATCGGCAGCGTCAGGGCGAGCGGGTGGCGGTCCTCTCGGACAGCGCGTCCGCCGCGGAGCCGTTCCAAGCCTGCGATCTTGCGATCGGGCTGAGCTCGGGACGGAGCTCAGTCTTCCAGGCGCGGGCCGACCTGCTCGCTCCCGGCTTGCCCGCCGTGGCGGCCATCCTGGAGGCCGGCGATCGACGCGAGCAGGCCTCGGACATCAGCGTCGGGATGTCCATCGTGGCCAACCTGGCCGGAGCCTTCTGGGGCCTGCGAGGCGAGCCCGGCCTGGTGCGGGCTTCGTACGCCACCTACATCGGGGCAATGGCGGCGCTGGGCGCAGGGTGGGAGCGGCTGCGCGGCGGTGGCCGCTCCCGCTCGGTGATAAGCCGGCTCACCGATCCGCAGCCCGAGCGCTGGGGCCGCCTGGACCCCGCGGACGTGCTGCGGGAACTTGAAACCAGGCCCCATGGCCTGCGTGAGCAAGAGGTGGCAAGCCGCCGCCGGCGCCGGCCCCCCCGCGCGGAACGCAGCGCGTTCGTGCAGGCGATGTCGGACCAGCTTCAGTCGCCGCTGGCCGCCGTGCTCGGAGCCGGTGCCGTGCTGTCGCTGGCGATGGGCGCCACGGCGGACGTGCTGATCATCGGCTCGGTGATCGTCGCCAACGCTGCCGTCGGCGCCTGGCAGGAGCGCCAGGCGGGAGCGGCGGCGCGGGCGCTCGAGCGGATGGGCGGGGCGACCGGGCGTGTGCTACGGGAGGGCACAGTTCGGGAGCTGCCGTCCGAGGAGGTGGTCAAGGGCGACATCCTGCTGCTGGGCGCCGGAGATCGGGTGCTCGCCGACGCCAGGCTGCTCGAGGCCGATGCGCTCGAGCTCGACGAGGCGGCTCTGACCGGCGAGTCGCTGCCGGTCGCGAAGGCTCCGGATTCAGAGCACGCCGATGCGCGCGTGGTGCTGGAAGGAAGCGACGTGACGGTCGGCTCCGGCAAGGCCGTGGTGGTCGCTGTGGGCGAGGGCACCAGATGGGGCGCCACAGCGGCCGCGCTGGCGGTCGAGGAGACCAGGGGGAGCCCCCTCGGACAGCGCCTAGATCGCCTCTTCCGGCAGGGCATGCCGGTCGTGGTGGCGGGCGGGGCGCTGGTGACGATCGCCGGGATCCTCTGGGGTGGCGCGCCGCTGGCGCAGCTGACGGTGGGCGCGAGCGTCGCGGTGGCGGCGGTTCCGGAGGGCCTCCCGCTGCTGGCCGGGGTATCCGAAGCCGCTGTCGCGAGGCGCCTCGCGACCCGCTCGGCGCTGGTCCGAAGATTGACCGCGGTGGAGGCCCTCGGTCGCGTGGACGTGGTGTGCAGCGACAAGACCGGAACGCTCACCCGGGGAAGGCTCGAGGTGACCATAATCGACGACCTGGAGCGCACCACCGCTATCTCGTCGCGGCTGCCGGATGGCGCCGCCGGCGTGCTGCTGGCGGCCGGGCTGGCCAGCCCCCCGCCCGACTCACCCGACGCTCTGGCCCACCCCACCGACGGAGCCGTACTGGCCGCAGTGCGGCTTGCAGGTCTTCAGAGCGAGCTTGGCGCCCCCCGCATGAGCGAGGCGCCGTTCGATCCCGCCCGCTCGCTGCACGCCACCGCGGTCTCCGATCGTGTGCTCGTGAAGGGCGCGGCCGAGGAGGTCGCACCCCGCTGCGAGCGGATCATCGGTCATGGCGGCTCACCGCAGCATCTCGACGACGACCGCCGGCAAGGCCTGCTCGAGCGCGCCGAGGCCCTATCTGCCGAGGGGCTGCGGGTGCTGATGGTCGCGGAGGGTTCCGCGAAGGCCTCGGTCGAGGAT
Organism: uncultured Actinomycetes bacterium; assembly: GCA_963719305.1. GTDB lineage: Bacteria > Actinomycetota > Thermoleophilia > Solirubrobacterales > Solirubrobacteraceae > Palsa-465. The sequence goes on from CAVRBL010000008.1 coordinate 43,986, forward strand.
CCCCGCAAGCTGACCGCGCTGGGCTTCGTCGGGATCAGCGATCCCGTTCGCTCCGGCGTCGAGGAGTCCATCACTCGCTGTCATGACGCCGGCATCAGGGTGGTCATGCTGACCGGAGACCATCCGGCCACGGCGCGCAAGATCGCAGCTGACCTCGGGTTGCCCGTCGATGAAGGGGCGATCATGACCGGCGATGAGATCGAGCAGCTCCAGGGCGGTGAGCTGAACGAACGCCTGAAGGGGGTGTCCGTCGTCGCCCGCATCACGCCGATCGACAAGGTCCGGATCGTGGAGTGCCTTCGCCAGTCAGGCCGCACGGTCGCGATGACCGGCGACGGAGTGAACGACGCGCCCGCCCTGCGGTTGGCCGACGTGGGAGTGGCGATGGGTGCCGGAGGCACCGAGGTGGCGCGCCAAGCCGCGGATGTGGTGCTCGCCGACGACCGATTCGAGACGCTGACCGAGGCGCTGATCGAAGGGCGATCGCTGTGGCAGAACCTGCATGGCGCGCTGGGGCTGCTGCTCGGAGGGAACCTCGGAGAGGTGGGGATGATGGTCGGCGTCGCGGCCCTCGGGCGCGGCACGCTGCTGAGCGCCCGACAGATCCTCACGATCAACCTCGTCACCGACGTTCTGCCTGCGGTGTCTGTCGCCGTGCAGCCGCCGCGCGAGCGAGAGCTCGAGTGGCTGACGCCCGCAGCCCGAGAATCGTTCGATCGGCAGCTCCTGCCGGCGATCGTCACCCGGGCGGTGGCCACGGCGGTTCCGGCCCTGGCCGCGGTGCTGGCGGCGCCGCTGCTCGGTGGCCAGGGTTCCGCGATCGCGTTCGGCTCGATCGTCTGCACGCAGCTGGCCCAGACCGTCCAGGCCGGATTGAGGGAGGGCCGGCTGAGCCCGCCGGTGGTCGGCGCGATCGCGGGCTCCGGCGGCGTCACCGCCTTGTCGTTCGCCCTGCCCCCGCTGCGACGCTTTCTCGGATTGCCGTTGCCGACTCCGGGCTCCCTGGCCCTGATCGCGGCCACGGGCCCAGCCGCCGCGCTGCTGGGCGGCGTGCTCTCGCCGGGCGTCGATCAGCGCTCGATCAGCACCCGTGGCGGCGGCTCCGGGGCCCGCCGAGGCCCCACAGCAACAGCAACAGCTCCCAGGCGATACGCCTCACGGGACATTAGGTTCGCTCGGGCTCCGGACGGACCCGGAACGGCGACCGTGACGGATTGGTGTAGGGGGCGGAGGACAACAATCGCTGCACGTTGTGGACGACAGCTGATAGGCTTCGCGAGCTGCGTGAGATCGTCAAGCGCGGAGGGGCAGACTCTCGGCGGCAAATCAACCAACAGTTCGTGCGCAATCGAGCGGTCTGGATAGCTTTTTGAGTCAATTTGGGGCGGACCCGGAGGGCAGTGATGCACAATCGGCCTAGGGCGCGGACTGAGGATCTCGTCGTCGAGAGGGTCGACGATGAGCTCGTCGTCTACGACGAGCGCAGCCAGATGGCTCACGCGCTGTCGCGAGAGGCCGCCGCGGTATGGGACTCGTGCGACGGCGGCCTTTCGGCGGTCGACATTTGTGAGCGGGTCGGGATGGACTCCGCGGTGGTGGAGCGGGCGCTCGACGAGCTGCGCGAGAAGGATCTCCTTGAGGAGACGATCGCGGTCCGGTCCGGTCACACGCGTCGTGAAGTCGCGGGCAAGTTTGCCGCGATTGGGGGCGCGGCCTTCGTGGCCCCGTTTGTCTACTCCGTGTCCGTCGCCTCGGCGCAGGGGTGCGTGTGCTCGCATCCTGGCACCACGCCGAACGGTAGTCCGGTGCCCAATCCGAACAACTGCGGCACCAATGGAGTGAGCGGAGCCGTGGCCTGCGATTGCGACTGCGCATCAGGCATGTGCTATGAGGGGACCGCGAACGCGCGGTTCTGTGTCCCCGCCGGGTGTCAGCCTGGCGGCACGATGCTTCCGTCGACAACGCCTTGCACCGCATGCTGCTCAGGGGCTTGCGCCGGCGCCAGCCATACCTGCTCCTCCGGCGACCCTACTTAGTCCCGACCCTAGCTCGAGCTCGGTACCACGCCCGAATCCCCCGCGGCGCGCGGCGGAGCAGCCACAGCGGACGCTGCAGGTAGGCCCTGAGCAGCGCGGGCCGGCTTCGCTGCGCCCGGGGGTCCCAGTGGCGGATGAAGTCGACCGGGGGCACCAGCTTGCGGGCGACGATTGCGACTTTCGCCCGGAGCCCGTGGGCGCGGGCCAGCTGCTCGAAGCCCAAAGCCAGCGGGGGCGGCGAGCTGGCTTTGAGAGCGGCTTCCGTTGACACACCGGGGGGCAGACCTAACGATCCTGCCAGGGCCGCCCCATCGGGCTCCAGTTGCAGTCCTGCCGTGAAGGCGTCTATCGCCCCGAGCTGTCTGGCGAGCTCCGCCGCACCGCGCCAGATCGAGCTATCGACGGATCGCAGTGCCCTTCGCAGGTCCTCGAGCGGAGGCGCGGGTCCCGCACCGTGGTGGGCGGCGTGCAGCGCGACATGGAGTGCCCTGGCGGGTAGACCGAGGGTGGGAACCTCACGTCCAGCGACGGAGACCGTCTCCGTGTGCCGGGACAAGTTGCGCCACGCGGTCTCTGGATCGACCCCGATCCCGGCCAGGGTGCGATGCACGTCGATTACTGCGCCGTCGCGGTCTCGAACCCATTCCCCGGCGTGCTCGCGCCACCAGGAGGGCATCCGCCGGTCGTCCCAGCTGCGCCTGTATCCGAGTGCGAGCAGGATCTTCTCGGCTCTAGTGAGGTCAGATGGGGAGACGAGCAGATCGCAGTCCATCTGCCGGCGCTCCTCGGTCTCGTCGTACAGCCAGCCGGAGATCGACCGTCCCTTGAGCAGGAGGGCATTTACGTCTGCTTGATCGAACTGGCCGAACAGCTCCGCGGCGGCAGAATCGAAGCGAAGCCGCTGGCCGCGCCAAGCCAAGCCATCGACATCGATCGCCTTAGGCTGATGCATCTCAGTTCGTGAGCATGTCGAGCAGCGCAGCCGCCACGGGACCAGCCTCGCCCCGCTCTCCTTGGACGGCGCTAGCGCCGGCGACAGCGCGGCGGAGCGTCTGCATCGACTCCACCGGGCGTTCATTTGCCGCAAGCGTCATCCCGAACAGCGCGGCCACCACCTGGGCGGGCGACAGGGCCCGCGGCCGCCAGTCGGCACCGGGCCGGTAGTGGGTGACGACAACCATGCCGACCTCGCCGCTCTCCCGCGCCTCGACCCCGCCGAGATCGTGAGCATGCAGCTGCTGTTCCGGCTGCCCGTCAGCGCTCCGTAGCGCCAGACGTCGTGGGTAGGGATGGACGCGACCCTCGGAGTCCAACACGGCGTACTCGTCCGAGAAGTACGTCGCCCCGGCCTCCACCAGCGCCGCGACCAGAGTGGACTTGCCCGAGAAGCTGTCGCCTGGAACCAGCAATACCTTGCCGCCGTGCGACACGGCTCCGGCGTGGATGAATACCCAGGCATGTGCATGGATCGCGAGGAACTGCTCGATGTACGACTCGAGCATCCCCAGCGCCACTTCGAGCGTCGCGTGCTGGCTGCCGGGCGCTCCGGCTTCGCCGACGTGGTAGCCGCCGAGCGCGGATCTGGTGAGCACGAAGCGGCCGGTTTCCTCGCCGGCCCCGGCCACTCGCCACGCCGCGGGGAAGACGTCAGCCACCGCCGCCTCCAGGTCCGGCTCGGGTACGTCCAATCCCACCCGAACCCCGAATGCCTCGAACGTGAGCGTCCCCGGCCGCCTTCCTGTCCACAGGCGCACGCGGGCAATGATACGAGCCCCGGGACGCTGAATTTATGATGTCCCGGGGTGGACGCGCTGCTGCTCACATGTCGATGCCTGCTGGCCGTCGTCTTCCTGGTCGCGGCAGTGGGAAAGCTGCTCGATCCGTCGGGCTCGCGACGGGCGCTGGAAGCGTTCGGCGTCCCCCGGATCTTCGTTCCCGCTGGCGCGCGTCTGCTACCCAGCGTGGAGCTGGCGGCCGCAATCGCCCTCGTGCTCGCACCTTCCGCGAGGTGGGGCGCCGTGGGCGCGCTCCTGCTTCTGTTGGCTTTCGCGGCAGCTGTCGCTCGGGTCATGGCCCGAGGCCAGGCGCCTGACTGTCACTGCTTTGGTCAGCTCCATTCCGAGCCCGCCGGCCGCGCGACGCTGGTACGCAACCTTGCGCTCATCGTTCCCGCGGTTGTGGTCATCGCAGGGGGCCCGGGCCCGGCCCTCGACGAGGCGCTTGAAGGGCTCAGCGCGGCGCAGCTGGCGTTGGTCGCCACCGCCGTGCTCGCGGCGGTCCTTGCCGTGGCGGTGGGACAGCTTTGGAGCGACCGGCGGCGGCTCGCTGGAGAGCTTCGGGCCGCAATCGCAGCCCGGGCCCCTGCCGGCCTGCCGCCTGGCACGCTGGCGCCGGGGTTCGCCTTGGACGCGGTGCGCGGCGCCGCTCGGTCGCTTGACGACCTGCTCTCCGATGGCAGACCGGCGGTGCTGGTCTTCATCAGCACCTCCTGCGCCCCATGCCTCCAGATGCTTCCGTCGCTTTCGCGTTGGCAGGAGACGCTTTCGCTGCGCCTGCCAATCGCGGCCGTATTTGCAGGTGAACGTACGGAGATCGGTCGCCTCAGCGACGAGCACGAGCTGAGCCTGGTTCTGGCCGAGGACAGGGCCGAAACGTTCGAGCGCTACCGGCTGCGCGCCACCCCTTCCGCCGTGCTGGTCGGCCCGGACGGCGTGCTCAGCGAGAGTCCGGCTGAGGGCCTACCGGCGATCGAGACATTGATTCGTGCGGCGCTCGCTCGCTCTGGGACTGCACCGTCCGACCCCGTCCCCTCCCCGGTTCAGAGCGCCTGAGCTTGGCGCGTACTAGCCGCCTCCGAACGAGGCCGCGAGCGACATCACGTCCCTGACGTAGCGCTGGGTCGACGGGAACAGCCCGTGGCGCTGAACTGACGGAAGCCCCTGGTAGTAGCCGGCCGCGGCCAGAGACGGGCTGCCTCCGGTGGACTGAAGCAGGGAGTGCAGCAGCAATACGCCTCCGCGGACGTTGTCGGTTGCCGAGGTCGGCGACAAGGCCGTGCGCGTTAGCGAGGAGTTGATCCATTGCCAGGTGCCGGGCAGGATCTGCATCACGCCCCGGGCGTCGGCGCTCGACACGAGCCCGTTGTTGAAGCCGCTCTCCTGCCAGCCGATCGCCTGCGCCAGCGAGGGCGGGACGCCGTTGGCGGCTGCGATGGACCCCACTTCAGCCGCCGATACCCGCTGAGAGGTCAAGTACGGGGGCCCCGCGGGCGAGCCCTGGGCTGTCGCTCCTACCGGCTGCGACATCGATGCCGCGGCGGGGCCGGCGGCGCCGCTGCCGCCGAAGCGGAGCACCGTCCCGGAGATCAGATAGCCGTTCGGGTTTAGCCCGTTGTCGGCGGCAAGCTGCGCGACCGTCATACCGGCGCGGGCGGCGATCGCCGACAAGCTGTCGCCCGGCCGGACGATGTATGAGCCCGAGGCGGAGGTGCGCGCCGTGGACGGTACGGCGGCGGGGGCCGTCGCGCCGCGGTCGTCGCTGTCGCCGTCACCGTCGCCGACCCTGGAGCCGGCCGCTGTACTGGCCGTCACAGAAGGCGCCGAAACCACCCCGGCCCCCCGTGGCGGGATCGCAAGCGTCGCGCCGGAGATCAGCGACGTGCTCGAGGAGATTCCGTTGGCAGCCGCGAGCTGCGTCACGCTCAGGCCGTCGATGGCGGCGACCGACGACAGCGACTCGCCGGGGGCGACTACATGAAGGAAGTTGGCAGAGGCGACGGCGGGGGCGGCGAGCAGGATGCTGGCGGCCAGCGGGAGGACGGTTCTGAGGCGCATGCCCGCAGTGTCGGCACGTCGGTACCGAAGACGCAACTCCTGCAAGCCGATTTACAAAATGCAAGCTCTGTTTCAGCCCCGCGCGCGCTCCGAAAGCCGCTGCGTGATCTCGCCGAACGCCGCCTCGATCTGTGACTCCATCCTGCTGGAGAAGATCGCCAACAGGGCGTCGGTGGCCAGGGGACGAAGCCGCTCGATCGCCTTGTCGATCTCCGGCCAGCGCTCGGCCGGCATGTCGGCGCGCTGAAACGGCCGCCACACCTGCGTGACGAACAGCTTCACGAACGCGCGCGCGACCGCGTCACAGTGGCGGTCGAGCTCCTCGAACACCGCCAGCGCCGACTCGAGCGGGATGCCGCGCTCAACCACCTCCTCCGCGACCGCCAGCAGCGACGGGCTGGGAACTTCGTAGCGACCTTCGCCGGCGGGAACCAGCACCCCCAGCGTTTCGGCCATGGCCAGCACCCGTGGCGCCTGCTCGGCGCTGACGCGGAAGCGGCGGCCGAGCTCAGCAAGGGTCAGCGTCTCGGCGGGCTCGCGATGCTCGGTGAGCGACTCCTTGAAGCGCATCAGCCGCTCGGCGGTGCCCTGGCTGTCCTCCAGCAGCCGCTTGATCCCGGCCAGGTTGAACCCGTCCGCCTGGAGGTCGCGGATCAGGCGCAGCTGAGCCACGTGCTCGGGCCCGTAGTAGCCGACCCGCAGGCGCACCTCCGGGGGCGGCAGCAGGCCCCGCGCCTGATGTGAGCGGATGTTCCTGACCGACATCCCCGACCGTGCGGCCAGCTGCTCGATCGTCAGCTGGTTCGGGGAGTCCGCGCCGTCGCGACGGTCGCCGCCGGAAGCTGTCATCCAGCGATCATATCGGCAGACGATGTGACGTTGTCTGATGTGACGTTACAGCTCTCGCCGTAGCAGCTTGCCGGTGTCCGTCCGCGGCAGCGCATCGGCGAACCCGATCGCCTTCGGCACCTTGAACCGCGCGAGCCTCTCTGTGCAGAAGGCCCGAAGCTCATCGGCCTGAACCGTCGCGCCATCGCGCACGACGACGGTCGCCACCACCGCCTCCCCCCATTCCGGATCCGGGCGCCCGAACACGCCGGCGTCGGCGACCGCCGGGTGCGCCAGCAGCACGGCCTCGACCTCCCCCGGCGCGACGTTCTCGCCCCCGCTGATGATCGTCTCGGCCTTGCGGCCGACCACGCGTAGTCGGCCACGCTGATCGAGTCTCCCGACATCGCCCGTGTGAAGCCAACCGTCGGCCTCGAGCGCCGCGGGCGAGACGTTGGGCCCGCGCACCAGGATCTCCCCATCGGTGGCAATCCGCACCGTTACCCCCGGCAGCGGCCAGCCGAAAGTCGCGATCTGCGAGCAGGCCTCGGTCATCCCATACGTCGGCGCCACCGGCACCCCCGCCCGCTCGGCCCGCTCGAGCAGCGGCGGCGGCAGTGGCCCTCCGCCCAACAGCGCCCAGCGGAGAGCCGGCGGGTCGCGGAGGCCGGCGTCGAGCAGGCGGGAGAGCATCGTCGGCACCAGCGAGACGAGCGTCATGGCCCGGGCCGGATCCATCAGCTGATCGAGCGCCTGCTGCACGTCGAACCGCTCGCTCAGGACCGCGCTGGTCCCGTAAATGGCCGAGCGGATCGGGATCGAGAGCCCGCCCACGTGGGCTAGCGGCATGGGGCACAGCCAGCGTTCGTCCCAGTCGAGGCCCAGCGCGACGGCTGAGCCCAGCGCGCCGTGCAGCCAGTTCCCATAGCTCAGCGGGACCTGGCGCGGAGCCGCCGTCGTCCCCGACGTGTGCATGACGGTGGCGATCGCCTCCGCGCGCAGCGGCGCGGTCTGCGTGAGCTGAGATCCGTCGAGGCCGCCGCTGACGACCGTCACGGCATCCTTCGCCCGCGAGGCCTGCTCCGCCTCGCTCAGCCGGAGGTCGATCGGCATGGCGACCGCTCCCGCCAGCATGCAGCCGTGCAGAGCCGCGACGAACTCCACTCCGGCGGGCAGCGCGAGCGCCACTCGGTCCTCGACACCCACGCCGCGCGCGGCGAGAGCACCCGCTGCTGCCCGCGCCCGGGTCTCGAGCTCCGCGTACGTCACCCCGCCCGAAGGCGTCTCGATCGCGACCCGATCGGGGTGCATGGCCGCTGCGCGCAGGATCCAGTGATCCACGGACGAAACGGTAGTCTCAGCCGCTCCGTGGCCGTCACATGGGAACCCGCCGCCGAGTACGCGGACATTCGCTACGAGCTCTCAACGGGCGAGGACGCCGGGATCGCCAAGATCACGATCAACCGTCCCGAGGTCAGAAACGCCTTTCGCCCCGAGACGGTGCTCGAACTGTCCGACGCTTTCGAGAAGGCCCGCGAGAATCCGAGCGTCGGAGTGGTGATCCTGACCGGCGAGGGAGAAGAGGCGTTCTGCTCCGGCGGGGACCAACGGGTGCGTGGCAGCCGGGGCGGCTATGTGTCGGGCGCCGATCCGGCCGCTGCCGGCAAACACCAGGCAGTCGGCCGCTTCGAGGTCACGGATCTCCACGTCCAGATCCGGCGGATGCCCAAGCCGGTCGTGGCCATGGTCGCCGGCTACGCGGTCGGCGGCGGCCACGTGCTGCACGTGATCTGCGATCTGACGATCGCCGCCGACAACGCCCGCTTCGGTCAGAGCGGGCCCAAGGTCGGGTCGTTCGACGGCGGCTTCGGCGCCACCGTGCTCTCGCGGCTGGTGGGGCCCAAGAAGGCCAAGGAAATCTGGTTTCTGTGCCGCCAGTACGACGCCCAGGAGGCGCTCCAGATGGGGCTCGTCAACACCGTCGTACCACTGGCCGAGCTCGAGGCGGAGACGGTCTCCTGGTGCCGCGAGATGCTCGCCATGTCACCGTTCGCGCTCAGGCTGTTGAAGGCCAGCTTCAACGCCGATGAGGACGGGCTCGCCGGGCTCCAGCAGCTGGCCCACGACACCAACCTCCTCTTCTACATGTCAGAGGAGGCACAGGAGGGCCGTGACGCCTACCTCGAGAAGCGCAGGCCGGACTTCTCGAAGTTCCCGCGTCGAGCCTGATGGCCACCGCCGCGCCAGCAAGGGCCCCGAGCGGCGTTCGCATCTGGCTGGTGGCGGCCAGGATCCGGACGCTGCCCGCGTCTGTGGCGCCGGTCCTGGTGGGGACGGCCTTAGCCGGGTTCGGCCACGTGTTTCACCCCCTGAGGTTCTTCGCCGCCCTGGTCGGGGCGATGTTCATCCAGGTGGGGACCAACTTGTCGAACGACTATTCCGACGCCCGCCGGGGCGCGGACGCCGAGGACCGGCTGGGGCCGGTGCGCGTCACGGCCGGGGGCCTGGTGCCGCCGCGGCGGGTCCTGCTCGCGACCTACATCTCCTTCGGGGTGGCGGTCCTGGCGGGCATCTACCTGATCGTCGTCGCGGGCTGGCAGCTGCTGCTGGTCGGGGCGGCCTCCATCCTGGCGGGAGTCCTATACACGGGCGGCCCCCGTCCGTATGGGTACGAGGGACTGGGCGAGCTATTCGTGTTCCTGTTCTTCGGGATCGTGGCCGTCGCCGGTTCGTTCTTCGTCCAGGTCAAGCACCTCGACTGGGAGGCGTTCGCCTTGGCGGTGCCCGTGGGTCTGCTGGCGGCCGCGATCCTGGTGGTCAACAACGTCAGGGACATCGAGACCGACAGGCGCGCGGGCAAGCGCACGCTCGCCGTCCGCCTGGGCCGGAGCCGCACCCGCTCGCTGTTCGCCGGGATGATCTACATCTCGTATCTGCTGGCACCGGTGACGTGGTTCTTCGGGCCGCTGACGGCCTGGGTGATGCTGCCCTGGCTGACGCTGCCGATCGCCACCGGGATCGTGCGCCAGGTGAGAAATCGCGTCGACGGAGCGTCACTCAACCAGGCGCTGGCCCAGACGGGGATGCTCCAGCTCGCGTTCTGCACGCTGCTGTCCGCCGGGCTCCTGCTGAGCAGGTGAGGCTCGAGACATCTTTTGTAGAGGCGCGCTTGCGCGCGCCGTTTGTCACTGCGCGTAAGCGGTTGGACGCGGTGCGGCTGGTGCACGCTCGCGTCATCGACGCCGGGGTCGCGGGTCACGGCGAGGCCGTAGCTCTCGACGTCGGCCCCGAGGCCCTGCACGAGGCGATCGAGGCATGCCGCCCGGTTCTGGCGGCCTCGGAGGGCGGCGATCGCGAACAGCTGATGGCCGCGTGCGGACGCCAGACGGGAGAGCCGCGGGCGCTGGCGGCGCTCGACCTGGCACTCTGGGACCTGGCCGGCCGGCAGGCGGACAAGCCGGTATGGCGGCTGCTGGGAGCTGCGGACGCGCCGCCGGTGGAGGTCAACGCCACGATCGCGGCCGCTGACGCCGAGCGCGCGGCCTCGGAAGCGGCTGTGGCGCAGGAGGCCGGCTTTCGCTGCGTGAAGGTCAAGGTGGGCCTCGGCGACGACGTCGAGCGCGTCGAGGCCGTGAGGACAGCCGCCGGCTCAGAGATGGCGATCAGGCTGGACGCCAACGGGGCGTGGTCAGTCGATCAGGCGCTCGGCGCGCTGCACGCGCTCGCGCCGCTCGGGATCGAGCTGTGCGAGGAGCCGGTGAGCGGTCTCGAAGCCCTGGAGCGCGTTTCCGCGGAAACGTCGATCCCGATCGCGCTCGACGAGTCCGCCTCCGAGCCGGCCGCGCTCGACCACCGCGTCTGCGACGCGATCTGCCTGAAGATCGCCCGATGCGGCGGGATCTCAGGCCTGAGCGATGCGGCCTCCCGCGCCCGCCGTGCCGGCTACCGCGTCTACCTGGCCTCGACGCTGGACGGTCCGCTGGGGATCGCTGCGGCGCTTCACGCCGCCGCGGTCGTCAGACCTGATCTCCCGTGCGGCCTGGCGACGCTGCCGGGGTTCGAGGGCCGTCTTGACCCGCTGCCGGCTCGCCGGGGATGGATCGCGCTCCCCGACGGCAACGGCCTCGGGCTTGGGCTCACCGATTGGTACGCGTGATCGCTACCGACTGACGACTCAGCGAGCGGCCAGCCACTGCTCGAACTCGGCGGCGACGATCCGCTCGTCGTGGACCCCGACCGCCGCCGGCGAGGCGAGCCAGATGATCGGCGGCCCCATGATCGCGGGGTCTAGCAGTCGCTCGCGGGCCTCGGCGGGCGTGTCCTCGGGGACCATCCCGGTGTCGGTGGCGCCGCCGGGGAGCAGCAGGTTGACCATCACCGGGGTGTCGGCCAGGTCGGCCGCCATCACCCGCGTCAGCGCCTCGACCGCCGCCCCAGCGGGGCCGTAGGGCACGAACCCCCGTCGCACCATCGTGGCCTGATTCATCGAGATCGTGACGATGCGGCCGCCGCCCTGCTTGAGCATCAGCGGCACGACCGCTCGCGCCATGAGAAAGCAGCCTGTCACCTTGGTCTCGAGCACATCGCGGAAGCCTTCCGGCGGCACCTCCCAGAACGCCTGCGGGTCCGAGAGGAAGCGCGGGTTGACGGTGCGCATCCCGATGCCCGCGTTGTTGACGAGCAGGTCGATGCCCCCGAGACGCTCCCATACCTCCGCCACCCCGGCGGCGACGGCATCCTCGTCGCGGGCGTCGATCGCCAGGCCCAGGGCGCCGGGGCCCAGCTCGGCGGCCGCGCGGCCGGCGCGCTCCGCGTCCCGGCTCGTGACGGCCACCCGCGCGCCCGCATCCACCAGCGCCCGGGCCATTGCCAGCCCAAGGCCGCTGGTGGCGCCGGTGACCAGCGCCCGGGTGCCGCCCAGCTCGGTCATGCGCTCCGCAGGCTACTAATGGCTGCTCAGCGTCCGCTCGACTTGATCCAGCCACTCGGCGTGTGCTTGAAGGACCCGTCGGCTGAGCTGGTGGTTGAGCAGCAGGTACTGGGTGCGGCTGGGGATCGCAGCCGCTGCCATCTCGGCGGCGTCGAGTTGGGCCGAGATCGCTGCGATCTCTCCACGTAGCGCTCGGAGGCTCTCCAGGACGCGGTGCTCGGGGACGAGGTCCGCCGCGAGCAGCCGCACGATGGCCTCGTTCTGGATCCGGGGGAAGCGGGCCGGCTCGTCCATCCACGCGACAAGGGCCTGGCGGCCTTGGTCGGTGAGCGTGTAGTGCGTGCGGGGTCTCGTCCGGCCGGGCTCCGTGTGCGAGGTGAGCAGCCCGAGCCGTTCGAGGCGCTTGGGCTCGGCGTAGAACTGGCTGTCGGCTGCGTCCCAGTAGATCCGACCCGTTCGCGCCATGCGGAGGAGGTCGTGTGGGCCCGCTCCGCCCCGCCCGATCAGAGTCAGGATGACGTAGGAGAAGGGTGTGAGCGCGGGGGTTGACAAAGCTCCGAATCGGAGGTATAAGGTCCGAAACGGAGTTTACCATCGTTCACAGGCAGGAGGAGCTACAGATGGAGGCAAGCACCGCGACCGACACGCAGCTGTGGTTTTTGGACACGCTGGCCACCGTTCGCGTCGATCACGACGAAGGGCGAGACGGGATCTCGGTGCTCGAGCGCCGCGCCCCGCACGCTGACTCGCCACCGCTGCACGTCCACCACAGAGAGGACGAGGTGTTCTACGTCCTCGAAGGCGAGCTCCGCCTCCAGGCCGGGGAGGCGGAGCTGCGGATCGGCCCCGGCGAGGCCGCGCTCGCCCCGAGCGGGGTGCCACACACCTACCGGGTCGAGTCGCCCAAGGGAGCGCGGTGGCTCAATGTCACCACGCACGGCGATTTCGTGCGGTTCATGAGCGCACTGAGCCGCCCCGCCGAGCGACCCGAGCTGCCCACGCCCCAGGGACCGCCCACCCCCGAGCAGGCGGAGGCGCTCGCGGCGACAGCCCGCGAGCACCGGATCGAGTTCGTTGGCCCGCCGTTGGCGTCCTAACCCGGATCGGTGAGGGAGCGACGTCTTCCCGGCGTCAGGGCGCAGGACGCCTGCAATCACGCGATACCGGTCGTCAGGGCCCCGCGAGCCGGGCGATCGCGCGGTCGCCATAGGGGTCGTCCGGTAGGTGGTCAGATGACGGAAGACCGTTTGATGCGATCTGAGCCAGCGACTGCGGAGGCGGTCCACCGGCTGCGGCAGGCGGCCACGATGATCCGCTCATGCACGCTGATCTGATCGCCGCAATACAGACAGGTAGCGATGACACCTGACCATTCATGTCGTTGCAACCCTAAGTACGGAGAGCCTGTCGCGCGAAGGACCGCTGAAGCTGGATCCCGGTGACTCCCTCCAGATCGGTCAGCCTGAAGAGGCGCTCGACCTCCGGAGAAACGTCACCGTCCACCTCAAACTCCCATCGCTTCTCGCGAGTGTCATTGACTGCGCCGATCAGCAGATGGATGCCGCTGCAGTCAATGAACTCAAGTCCTGAGAAGTCAAGGCGAACCAACTGATCCTCGGCACACAACTGCTCTAGGCGGTTCCTCAGGACAGGCGCCGAAGCCATGTCTAGCTCCCCCGTCAGCCGCAACCGCAGACGGGGGCCCTCTTGATGCTCATGGATCTCGAAGTACGGCTGGGTCATCCAAGCGGCCCCCCCGGTTGGGGCGCAAACCTCGAATCGACGGTAGACGAGCCAGGAGTCGTGGACCATCGAGATTCCGCGAAACCGTTGTCTTGCAACATGGCCTCGCGCTGATGCTTCTAGTCGTGCGGCCGCGCGAGGTAGTCGTAGCGGGGTTGGCGGACCGAAGTGGCTTGCGCTGGTCCCGGCAGGACCCTGTCGTTGGACATTCAATCGCCGTCGGGCATCGATTGCCGGCGACAGCCGGCGGCCGACGCCGTCGTGACTAAGTTCGCCGCGCTTGCGCGCTGCGTCGGCGCGTTTAGTGCGCGTCATGGTCCTCAACCTTCCATCCCTCGTTGGATTCGCGCGGCAGGGGAAAGGGATGTCCCGGCGGGCGATCCGGCATGATGGGCGAGCTGCCGTAGCCGGTTGGCGACGCTCGTAGAAATAGCGGACCGGCCCCGCAGTCGCAACCAGTACAGCCCCGCTCCTCGCCTCGTGGCGCCGTGGCGCCGTCGGTGGCTTTCGCGCTTGAGCTGAGGATGCTGGCCGCAGGGCCAGCTCACCCAAGACAGTACTCCTACGGAACGTGTCTGGGGGAGCGGCCCGCGAACTTAACATTCAACCGGGCCACACCGACCGGCTCGAGTCCCGCCGTGCGCTGAACCAGAGTGTCGGTAATCGATCCAAGCGACACTGTCGTGCTGCATGACTCGCTGCCGCCTGTCGTCCGTCAGAAACTACGTGGTCGCGGCGAGGGAGGGGGCGGATTGATCGAGGCTAGCTCTCGCTGCCGGTGCTCGCTCGTTGCGATAGCCCGATCAATAGTTGGATCCCAAACCTGCGTGGGACCAACGGGAAACCGAGCCCTTGCGGCCTCGACTGCCGGTCTAGGATGAGTTTAAGGAAATCGCTGTCCACCGAGCTTGCGAGGCGCCGGGTGAGCAGTTCGGAACTGGGTCTGGGGGGCGCATCGGGAGCGCCTCGTCCTAATGCCCCGCCATCCCGTACCGGGACCCACTTGCCAACCGGCCGCGACCTCGGGACGACCGAGTACTCTGGTGGCGTCATCGGGAGCGCCGCATTGGCCGCCCTCTATCTGCGGGTCGCCGACACGCTTGAGGGATCTGCCGAGCTAGCGGAGCAGCACGCCCAACGCTGTCGACGTGACGGCCAGCGACAACCGGCTGCCATCGAGCTGGAGCGTTCAAGGCGAGCCCGGATAGCCGCCGAGCGCGGACGCGCTCTTGCCGAACGACTACGGCCACGCGGCCGGGGCGAGACTACCCCAAAGGGCTAAAACCAACTGCAGCCGCCCGTGGTCGGCGGAATCGTCCTTTTGCTCCTCCTCAGACCGGTGGTCATCGTTGCCGGCGCGTCCGTCCTGCGTCGCGGCGTTCGATTCGCGTTGAGACGGTATGCCCGTGACCGCCTCGGGTCCTGAACTACTACTGCCCAGTTCGGTGTCGAAGCCGGTGAGCCGGAGTACGCTGAGATGAGTGAGCCACGCCCATTACGAAGCCGCTAGGAGGTTTCGATGCCTGGACTGAAGGGACGGCTTTCGACTGTGGTCAAGTCAAAGATCTCAAAACAGCTTGACCGCGCCGAGAACCCGAGCGAGACGCTCGACTATGCGTATGAGCGCCAGGTCGAGAACCTCCAGAACGTCAAGAAAGGGATCGCCGACATCGTCACCGCCAAGAAGCGGCTGGCGCTACAGCAGCAGCAGCTCGGTGAACAGGGCGCCAAGCTCGACGCTCAGGCCCGCGAGGCGATGTCCGCGGGACGTGAGGATCTTGCTCGCGCAGCCCTGGAGCGCAAGCAGGTGACCGTTCAGGAGGCTGGCTCGCTCGACCAGCAGGTCGCACAGCTCGAGTCAGAGCAGGGGAAGCTGATCGAGTCCGAGAAGCAGCTCGAGGCGAAGACCGAGCAGTTCCGCTCAAAGAAGGAAGTCATCAAGGCCCAGTACTCGGCTGCCGAGGCGCAG